>CAVXNB010000008.1:0-586602 GCA_963763085.1 uncultured Acidimicrobiaceae bacterium | reverse complement strand
CCGCTTGCCTTGGCCGATCGGGCGCCCCCTTCATCTACCGAATGGTCCGTTCGAACTCGGAGGCCGCGCTCAACAGGTTGGTCCTTCCTCACGACGCTTCGTGTTCCGGCACACCGCCTCCAGGCTCGTCATGACCCGCGAGATTCGAATTAGACCTGACGGCGAGCATACCTCAGCCCTATGCGGGACTCGACGATGTTCCGATCTAGGCCTGACAAGAGGCATAATTTGGCAGCATGTCCCCTCTTACACTGATGTGACCGCTGTTCCAAGCTGCCCGAAGCTAAGGCCATGTCATGAATATCGTTGTCACAGGCGCTGAGAGCTTTGTTGGCCGGGCGCTGGTTCCGCTACTCGCCGAGACCGGAAATGACGTCGTCACGATCGACGCTGTCGAGCCGAGCCTCGGGGGTGGTGTCGCCGTCGACATCCGGAGCCCCGACCTGGAACGTCACCTCCCCAAAGGCGGTGACGCGTGGATCCACCTGGCCGTGGTCTCTCGTGATTCCGACTGTGCCGCCGACCCGCGGGTCGCTTTCGATGTGAACGTAACCGGTACGGCCAACGTCGTGTCTGCGGCCCTCGGGCGCAGGATAAGGCAGGTGATCCTGGCTTCAAGTGAGTGGGTGTACGGCGAGGTCGCCGGAGACGAGGCACAGGACGAAAGTTCGATCATCGACGTCCAGGGAGTCCTGAACGAGTACGCAGCGACCAGCTTCGGGCGAGATGGCCCCCCGTGTAGCGGTACGACGTGTCCTCCCAGCCGGGACGGTCCTGCGATTCGGCATCATCTATGGCCCTCGAGCGGCGAATTGGCGATTGGTCGAGTCGCTCCTGAACAGCGTGCGGACACAAGACGAGGTTGTAGTCGGCAGTAAGGCAACGGCTCGCCGATTCGTACACGTCCAGGACATCGCCAAGGGAATTATTGCCTCGGTCGGCAATCCGGGATTCGAGAGATTCAATCTGGCTGGAGACGAGCTCGTCACGCTCGGGCGGATCCTTGAGCTGTCCGCCCTGATCACTGGACGGCAACCTCGCGTCATAGAACGAGATCCTGAAGCCGCCAGCATACGCAATCCCATTAGTGAAAAGGCCAAGAAGATGCTCCGATGGCGACCTGAGATATCGATCGAGTCTGGGATCGCTGAGATCAACGCGTCCCTCGAACCGGTAGCGACCACCGATGACCGCGAACGCCCCCGCCCTGAGGCCGGGTGAGTGAGTACCACTGCCCGAAGCCGACGCGGTCAGGCGCACGATCCTCGAGATGCTCTATCGTTCCGGCGAGCCACCTGGGCAGCTCGATGTCGGTGGTCGAGATCCTGATCGCTGTCTACGGCGCATGCGATATCGACGCCATCCTCACTGGACACCCGGGCCGCGACCGTGTCTTCGTGAGCAAAGGCCACGGCGCAGCCGCAACGTACGCGACTATGCACCACTTCGGGTTGCTGTCTGAGGAACTGCTTGCGACATACCACCAGGACGGCAGCCTTCTTGCCGGTCACGTGAGTCACGCTGTTCCCAGAGTCGAGCATTCCACCGGGGCGCTCGGCCACGGGCTGCCGGTGGCGGTAGGGGCCGCCATCGGGCTGCGGCTCGGCCTTCAGGGATGCCTTGGTCTTCTGTGTGCTTGGTGACGGGGAGATCCAGGAGGGCAGTGTGTGGGAGGCGCTGATGCTGGCATCCCATCGTCGGCTGAGCAGGCTGATCCCGATCGTCGACAACAACCACATCTCGAGCATCAGGGCCACCAACGAGGTGATCGACATGGCACCCCTGAGCAACCGTTTCGCGGGATTCGGCTTCGTGGTGCATGAGGTCGACGGCCATGACGTCGAAGCCATCGGCGACGCGATCGGGACGATTCGCCGCCAGCAGAGACCGAGTGTCATTCTTGCCAACACGGTCAAGGGAAAGGGCGTGCCCTTTGCGGAGGCGCAGCCCGTCTGGCATTACCGGTCTCTTGACGCTGACAGCTTCTCTGTCGCGATGGATGCTCTGTCAAAGAGGGCGCCATGAGAGGCAGAATCTTCGAAGCGCTTCACCGGCGGATGGCCGAGGATCCGTCGATCTTCTTCGTAACCGGCGACATGGGTATCAACCTCGTCGAACCCATCGAAGCGTCGTATCCAGACCGGTTCCTTAACGTGGGCATCGCTGAGCAGAACATGATCGGGGTCGCGGCCGGACTATGCAACACCGGCTTCCACCCAGTCGTCTACACGATCGGCAACTTCCTCGTCCATCGGTGCTTCGAGCAAATCCGTGACGACGTTGTCCTTCACGACTACCCTGTCGTCCTTCTCGGGACCTCTGCAGGATACGACAACGCTCCATTAGGCCCCACGCATCACCTCATCGACGACTGGGGAGCTATCCGCAACCTTCCGGGCGTCGATGTCTACGCCGGCCTGCGTCGTGGAGTTCGCCGGATCGGTGCTCGATCTCGCGCTTGACGCAAACCGCCCCGCCTACATCCGCGTCGCCAAGGGCGCCCCCACTCTGCCTGACAGCGACGACTTGATCGTCGAGCTTCCCGGGACAGGCAACGATCTGCTACTCGTCTCCTACGGCGCCTTGGCAATCGAATGCCTGAAAGCTCAAGAGCTCAGGCCGGAACTGTCAGTATTGATTCTCAACAAGATTCATCCCCTCGATCAGACCGCCCTCGGTCCGCTTCTTCGCCGCTCGCGATCGTGTTCTCGTCGTGGAAGATCACTTCGGCCACAGCGGTCTGTATTCGTCGCTGTGCCAGGCAGTGATGCAGGCTCGGACTCGATTGCAGAATCGAGTCGGCTGCTCCTAGCCCGGCGTTCGACCTCGTGGTCGGCGCATCGGCGGCAACGTACCTCCGCCGTGGAGGACTCGACGCACTTGGCATCGTGCGAAGGGCCATCGGCGACAGCGCCGTGTTGGACGAGGCCGGGCATGGATATCGCTGACACGAGGCGCTGCAATTTGTGGAACCTTGACAAGCTGGCAGACTTTCTATCGGTCGAGCCGTTCGTTCTCCGGGACTACTATGAGGAAATCCTGCATGATCACGAGTTCCTTGCAGACCTGAACGCTCAGGTAAGACATGTCCGGCAGGCGCACGGATTCACACTCGGCATCTTCGCGGAGAGCAGATCGACTCCGTCGATTGGTTCGCCGTTCGAGCGCATACTCCTGTACGTGCTCGTCCGCCATCTCCGCCCTACCTCCTGCCTCGAGACCGGGGTGTACTACGGCGGGAATACGGCCTTCTTGCTGGCTGCCCTCGAGCAGAACTGTCACGGAAGGCTGGTATCGATCGATCTGCCGGACTCGATCATGCGTGAGGGCGGACAGAGCACAGACCATGTGCGCCACCCCCTCGTCGGCGACACCGAGCTTTATGACCAGCACCTCCAACCGGGCTTCATCGTCCCCGCCAGGCTCAAGGGGCGGTGGGAACTCGTGCTAGGCGACAGCTTGCTAGAGATACCCCGGCGACCCGAACTGTTCGACCTGTACCTGCACGACAGCGACCACTCAATGGCCTTCCTCCGTGCCGAGCTTCCGTTTTGCCTACGAACGCCTCGGCAACAATGCAACCGTCGTCGTTGACGATATCGACTGGTCGAACGGGTTCTTCGAATTCTGTGTGGAGCGGCGCCTAAGGCCCGTGCTGTTCACTGACAATGGGAAGGACAACCTGCGGGTGCGGATAGGCGTCGCGAAACTGGACCACTGTGACAACTTCGAGCCCGCATTCACCGGACCGAGCCTAGGGTCCTCATCCGGAACGGCGTCCGAGGACGCCACGCAATGAACGCTGACCTCGTGTTCGCCACAGCCTTCGTGCAGGAGAACGCCCGCGCAGTGGCAAACCTACCTGTCGACGAGATCGTGCACGGGGCCGAGGCCATCGACTCCGCCCGCAGGCGCGGGAGCCGAGTCTTCATCGTGGGGAATGGGGGAAGTGCCGCCACCGCCTCGCACATGGCTTGTGATCTCATGAAGGCGGCGTCACGCTCGGGCCGACCGCCCGTCCGCGTGCAATGTCTCTCGGACTGCATACCCGCCGTCACTGCTTGGGCCAATGACGAGTCCTTCGATGTCGTGTTCTCAGCGCAACTGAATCTCCAGGCCGAGCCAGGCGACCTGCTTATAGCCGTGACAGGTAGCGGGCGTTCTCCCAACATCCTTCCGCGCCCTCGAGCAGGCCCGGAGCTCGGAAATCGGGACAATCGGGCTACTCGGGATGGGCGGCGGCCAGGCGCTCGGCTTGTGCGACGTCTCGGTGCTGGTGGATTCGGACGACTATGAGGTCATCGAGAACGCTCACATGGTCGTCGGCCACTTGTGGTCGGCCTATCTCCGCGGGCATGGCGACGGCTCCGCCTGAACGCGCAGCCGTCTTCTTGGACCGTGACGGAGTCATTGCACCCGACACCGACGGAGGAGCGCTCGAACCCTACCCCGCGGCCGGGCACGCCATCGCGTTGCTCCACGAGGCCGGCTGGCTCGTCGTGGTCGTCACGAACCAGCCGGCCGTTGCGTCCGGCCGTCTCTCCGAGTTGGACGTCTCGGCGCAGCACGACCGCCTCGCCCAGACGCTCGCCGAGCAGGGTGGTCACATCGACGGTTTCTTTTTCTGCCCGCACCACCCGCAGGCCGCTCTGCCTGAGTACCGCCGAGATTGCGAGTGTCGCAAGCCCCGTCCAGGATTGTTGCTACGAGCTCGCAACGCACTCGGCATAGATCTGGCCGCAAGCGTGATGATTGGCGACCGGATGACCGACATCGAGGCTGGAGCACGGGCCGGCTCGCGCTCACGATTCTCGTCGAGAGCGGCATGCACACAAAGTCACGGATCGTCACGGCTGATCCACCACTTGGCATCGAGCCGGACGCCCGCGCCGGCGACATTGAGGGAGCCGTGGCGCTCGTGCTCCGGGGCAGCTGGAAATGAGATGAACGCGATTGAGCAACGTGTCGCCTACCGCAGGCGTGTCGTGCCGCAGGAGGGAGCGCAGGCGATTGAGGCACATGCGAGGACCGAGCGCGGCCACAGGCGCCAGGAGGAGCGCCGCACGGAGGTTGGCGCCCCTCGCCCGGAGCCTCCTCGATTCGACGAGCAGGTCCGTCGCGATCAGCTCGCGGTAGTGGTGGGTCAGGATCCAACGGCGTAGCACCTGGAACACGACCTTCCTGTCGGCGGCGGACAGATCCAGATCAACGGTCGCCCGCTTCAGGTCCCGAATCATCTTGGCGTTGGAAAAGTGCAACGGTGGAGAGACCGCCCCAGTCGCGGCCAGCATGACAGTTTCCGGCGCCTTTGTCACGGACTACCCGGTACTCGGCCAATGCTTCGGGCAGGACCTCCGCCGGTGCCAGCAGAAGCGCCCGCCACAAAAGGATGACGTCACTGCCCCACACGGGCTGGGGAGGCCCTATTCGGACGAGCGTCTCCCTCCGCCAGAGCCCATAGAGCGTGAGCCAGCCCCGCCGCCAGAGGTGAGCCTTTAGCCGTGTCCTTAGGTCCGGTGAAGACAGGCCAGGTGGTTCTGGCCGGATCGAGATCAGGGATCCCGTCTCGTCGACACGCCGGTGCGCGGGCACGCAGAACCCGGCCTTTGGGTGAACGACCAGGACCTCCAAGCACTTGGAGATGAAGGTCGGCGCATACCAGTCATCGTGGGCCGCCCAGGCGAAATAGGGTGCGGAGCTCAGGTCGACGACGCGCGTCGAAAGTTGACCGCCGCCCCTTCGTTGACCTCGTTCCGGTTGAATCGGACTCGCGGGTCACGGGCCGCGAGCGCCTCGCAGTATGCGCTCGAGCCGTCGTCGGACGCGTTGTCGCTGATGACAACCTCGAAATTGTGCGCGTCTTGAGCAAGCAGAGACTCGATCGCGTTGGGAAGATCCGGCATGCCGTTGAAGATTGCCAGTCCGATGCTCACAGTCGGCCCCGCAGGAAATACCGCTTCTTCAGGTCGGCCCATGGCATTTCGATCCTAAGTGACGCGACCCGATCGGTCGACGACGCCAGGACCTTAAGTGACGGGAACTCCCCCGGAAGAGACTGACATCGCTCAAGGTTGCGCGGCCGCCCGATGAGTGTTGAAACGGCGGGCGCCGGCGGCAACGCAGTACACCACCCCGAGGTAAGTGGCGAGAAGCAGCAAGACTCTAGGGATGATCCCGGCGCCGGCGCCGGCTTGGAGCCCCAGGCCCAGGTGAAGGGCAAGCCAAATCACCACGAGCGTCGCAGTGGCTGCCACAACGGACATGGGGTACCGACGACCGAGCGGGCTTGGCAACGTCCCTCGGTACACCCGCCAGTACATAGCAAGCGCAACCGCTTCGCTGAGGATCATCACCGAGGCGGCGCCGGTGGCAGACCACAGGGTGACGGCGACGGCGTTCGCCGCGAGATTCGTCACGGTCACCACCGCGATTGCCCGCCAAAGCCCTCTCTCTGCACCCGCGTACACGGCGATCTGCGCGAGGTACCCGTTCACCAGCGAGATGGCCGCGGCGAAGGTCAGAATTGCGAGGAGGGGACCGGAGCCAGCGAATCGCTCGCCGGCCAACCAGACCACGAAGGGCCGTGCGAATAGTAGGCCGAACAGCGGCAACGGCAACGCGATCGTCAGGAGAACATCGAGAGCGCGGCGTGCGAGGAACTGGCGGCGTTCACTGCTCGCGCCCATGAAGTCGGGTAGGAGGCTGTTTGCGAGAAGACCGGGCAAGACGAACAGAAATGTCGCTATCTGGTAGGCCAAACCGTACAAGGCGGTCGGACGACTGCCTTTGATCAAGAACAGCATGATGCTGTCGGCGCGGGCGTAGACGACGGCGAATAGATCGAACTGGCCGAAGGGCAGGGAGGTACGCCCATGCTCAGCCACCCTCCGCGGGTCTTCTGGAACCTCGGCCGAACGGCCTGGACGGCGAGGGCTGTGGCGGCGAGCGCGCTCGCGGCGAGCGCGGCCACGTAGGCGGCGGCGTAACCACGAGACCCTAAGTGCGCCTCCACGACTGCGATGGTCGCGGCGAGGAGGAAGAGGCTGGAGCCAGGGTCCAAGAGGGCCCGTGCCGTGCCGCGTCGGGCCCCGACCAAGACCGAGCCACTTGTCAGGAAGAGCGCTAGCAGGGGCACACCCGGGGCAAGGATCAGGACCATCGAAAGCGTGGCGTCCTTGTCCCAGTAGACGGGCAGAGCGACGACTGACGACGCAACAGCTGCAGCCAACGAGATCACGATCGTCGCTCCGAGCGCCCGACCGAACACCGCTCCACGGTCGGCTTCCGGCCGCGCGATCTCCCGCATCGTCAGCGTCGCCAGGCCGGGACTGCCGAGATAGGAGAAGACGGTGAACCAGGCGAGCGCGGCCGTGATCGGCCCCCATTGGATCGGGCCGAAATATCGGGTCGCCTCTCGAAGGGCCGCAAGCGAGATCAGAGCTCCGAGAGTTCTCCCGACGAAGCGCACCACAGTGCCGAGAGCGATGCGGCTTGTCTGCCGACGTGAGTCGCTCAAGTCGCGGCCGCGGTCAGAGGACATTCGAGAGGGCGGCGGCTCGCTCCCTCGTTACCGCTCGTGGCGAATCGTTCCGACTCATAGCCGACATCGTGGCACTGCTGCGAGTCCGGATCGTGCCGAGCGACCGGGCACAACTAGCGTCATCAGTGTGGGCGATCTCAAGAAGGGCCCAGAAGCGATGGTCATCGTGGACTGGCTCGGGCGGGGCGGGATCGCCCATACGACCGAGGCCTGGGTACGCGAGCGCAGCGCACGGGGCCGAGCCACCACCGTCGTGACTCGCGCAGGACGGGAGCTCGATCAATCGATACCTGATCGGATCGGCGCGGGGTCGCGGGGGGGTGCGCTCATCGGTCACGCCGCGGTGGTCCGAGCTGCGGCACGGGTCGCGCGGGAGCGATCGGGAGGCACGATCGTGTTGCAGGGCTCGGTGTTGCCTCAGCTCGAGCTGCACGTAGCACGTGCCGCCCGTCGCGCAGGCAATCCGGTCGTCCTCGTAGCCCACGAGGCATCCGTCACGCGCCGTTCTCCAGGCGCCATGCGGTCATTTGCGGCGCTGGTGCGGAGCGCAGACTTGGTGATCGCGCATTCCCACTTCGTCGCCGACGAGGTGTCCCGCCATAGCGGCCGCGGCGACATCGAGGTTCTACCTCTCCCCTTGCCGCTTGGCCTGCTCGAACTCCGCGGAATGGCTCCCTCTGTACTGGAATCGAGCGACGAGCCTGTGGCGCTGAACTTCGGGAACCTGCACCGTACCTACAAGGGGTCCACAACGGTGCTGCAGGTGGCCGAACGCGGCGTGCCAGGTTGGCGCGTAGCGCTGGTCGGCACCGGCGCCCCCGAGGCGGCGGGACGAGCCGAGACGGTCCGGCGCTTCCTCGGCCCTGCGGAGCTTGTGGCAACGGTCGCCGAATCGGCCGTGGCCCTCCTGCCCTACACCAGGGCCTCCCAGAGTGCGGCCGTCGTGCTGGCGCAAGCCCTGGCCACCCCGGTCATCGCCTCCTCGGTCGGAGGTATACCCGAGCAAATCAAGCACGGAACCACCGGTTTGCTTGTAGCCCCGGGCGCGCGCCCTGGACGCCTGGCTGGACGCCATCTCTTCGCTCTCCGACCTCAGCGAGCGCGCGGCGGCTCGGCGCTGCTGGCGCCTCGAGCGCTCGGGAAGCACATCAACGGTTTGCCGCGGGGATTGCTGACCTGCCCAGTTGATTCTCGTGCGATCAGAGGGCTTCAGGCCGCGGAACGTCCCGCGCCCCCATCCTCGTGAGCATCCCCCGCACGAACCCCAGCCCCCAGGCGGCGTGCATCGTGGGGAACGCTGCGACGAGCATCGGCGCCGCCGCAGGATCCCGAGACAGCTCGAGGGCGCCGCGCCCGAGCACGCCGGCGAGATACGTCGCAAGGACGGGGCGCCGCCAGGGGCTGGCGATGCCGAGCAGCAACGCCGGGACGGCTAGCTGGCGCAAGGAAACCGACGCAGGGTGCTTGCGGATCGTTCGTGCCCGGTTGCGTCCGTACCGGTAGAACTGGCTCGCCAGCGGTCCGAGCCCGTCCCGGCCGAGGTAGTAGGACTTGATCGAGGGGTCGAGATAGACGCCGCCGTACGGCTGGGCCCGCCAGGCGAGCTCGGCATCCTCGTTGCCGCCCGACCACTCGTCGTAACCGCCGAGGCGGCGGATCGTCTCCGAGCGGAACGCCCCCAGGTAGACGGTGTCGACGAATCGCGGCTCACCGCCCTCCCGCCGGAACGCGGCCGGGCCGGCGCCGAGTCGCGAAGTCATGGCGGCCACGATGCCGCGCTGGGCCGCGTCGTTGGCCTCGTAGCGCATCTGGCCGCCGACGATGGCCGCCCCCGACCGCTGGATCGCCTCGACACAGCGCTCGACGTAATCGGGCGCGAGAGCGGTACGGGCGTCGACACGCACGATGATGTCGCCGGACGCGGCGGCGATTGCGGCATTGAGGCCGGACGGGCGGATACGCCTCGGATTGTCGACCACGCTGACATTCGGAAAGTCCTCTGCCAGCGACCGCGTGTTGTCCGTCGAGCCGCCGTCGGCCACGAGGATCTCGGCGACGGCGGGATAGGTCTGCTCTGCCACGGACCGCAGGCATCGCCCGAGCTGGGTCTCCTCGTTCAGGACCGGAAGAATGATCGAGACGGTCGGTGTCGGCACCGCGGCATTGGCCCCGTCGGGCTCGGTGCGGACCGCTGGCTTGCTGGACATGGCCGACTTCCTCCTTCGCGGTACCAAGCTTGCCAGCTGGCCGCCGCCGTGCTGGCGATGACGCGGAACTAGTCGCCGCCACGCTGCCGCGGTGCCGCGGCAGGCGCCGCGCCCGCCGGCCCCGCGCCGGGCGCCTCCGTCGCGATCAGAGCCTCGATCAGTCGTCCGGCGATGCCTTCGAGAGCGAACCCCGTTTCGAAACGACCCTCCGCGTGCAGCACGTCGGCCAGCGCGAGCAGCTCGGCGGCAGAATCGAGCGCAAGCTCCTTGCCGACGCCGACGAGGTCGTGGACCGGCGCGCGGACGAGCCCGGAGGCGATGCGGTACGCGAGGCGCCCGAAGTCCGGTCCTGGCACCCATCGGGCGACCTTGGCCTCGAGCTGGCCGATCGCACCGACGAGCTGGGTGGCGTCCGATTGCGAGAGCCACGCCACCTCGGCGAACGCCACCTCGGCGAACGCCACCTCGGCGAAGCTGCCGGGGCGCCGCCATTGCTGCGACCGCCGGCGGCACGGGGTCGCAACAGTGAGTCCCGGTCGCTGCACACACGGCGAGGCTCGCCAACGTCGTTCCCGGGCCACCTACCGGTCCCGACGGCGCCGGGATCGCTTGCCCACTACTGTGCGCCGGTGCACTTCGGAATCATGCTCGACACGGACCAGTCGATCGATGACCTGGTGGAAGCTGCCAAGTCGCTATCTGACGCCGGCTTCGACACGCTCTGGTGTTCCCAGATCTTCGCCTACGACGCGCTGACGCTCCTCGCCGTCATCGGCCGCGAGCTGCCCGGGGTCGGACTCGGCACGTTCGTCGTCCCGGTGTATCCCAGGCACCCGGTCGTGCTCGCGGCACAGGCCCTGACCGTGCAGTCTGCGACCCGTAACCGGCTCCAGCTGGGCATCGGCCTGTCGCACCAGGTGCTCATCGAGAACGTCTTCGGTCAGAGCTTCGACCACCCGCTGCGCTACATGAGCGAGTACCTCGAGATCCTGATGCCGCTCCTGCACGGCCGTCGGGCCGGCTTCCAGGGCGAGGTGCTGAGCGGCGCCACTCTGGGCGCACTCGAGATCCCCGACGCTGAGCCGCCGCCCGTGCTGCTTGCCGCGCTGGGTCCGCGCATGCTCGAGCTCGCCGGCCGGGCGGCCGACGGGACGGCGACGTGGATGACCGGGCCGGCGACCGTGGCCGGTCACATCGCCCCGAGGATCCGGGAGGCGGCGCACGCGGCGGGCCGCCCCGATCCCCGCGTCGTGGTCGGGCTGCCCGTGTGCGCCACAGGCGACGTCGCCGCCGCCCGGGAGCAGGCCAGGCGGCGCTATGCCGCCTACGGCAACCTGCCCTCCTACCGCGCCATGCTCGACCGCGAAGGGGCAGAGGGGCCGGCCGACGTCGCCCTGGTCGGTGACGAGGCGGCGATCGGTGGCGCCATCGCGGAGCTCGGCGACGCCGGCGCCACCGAGTTCGTCGGCTCGGTCTTCGGGAGCGAGGACGAACGGTCGCGCACCGTCGCCTGCCTGGCGGCCCTGGCTCGGGCCGGCGCCGCTCACACGAGCGGCCAGGGATAGGCCCTGTAGTCGTCGCGTGGCGAGGGGTAGCGGCGCTTGCGAAGCAGAGCGACGGCGCGGCGCCGGAGCGCCTGACATTCGTCCGGCTCGAGGACCGCTGCGACCCGATCGGGGATCTTCTCGGTCACAAGTTCGCACGCGGCGAGCATCTCGGGCGGCAGCTCCTCGCCGGCGAAGTCCCACATGACCGTCCGGAGCTTTCCCTCGACGTGGAAGCAGAGGCCGTGGTCGATCCCCCAGACGCGGCCCTCCCAGTCGACGAGAAGATGGCCGCCCTTGCGGTCGCCGTTGTTCGCCAGCAGGTCGAAGGCCGCGATCCGTCGCAGCTGGGCGTGGTGGCGGGGCTCGGTCACCAACGTGAAGTAGTGCTCGGCGAAGTCTGCGTCGACGAAGCGCTGCGCCGAGCCTTCCCCGTGCGGACCGTCGAGGCGCAGGACCGTCTCGGGGACGACGTCGAACCCGAGCGCGGCGGACAGCTCGTAGGCGGCGACCTCACGGCGAAACAGGCCGCCCGGATAGTCCCAAAGTGGGCGCTCCCCGCGGCCCGGCTTGTAGACGGCGCGCCGCTCGGTCCCATCGAGGCGGACGGTGACAAGAAACGAGTAATTCGAGCTCCACGGCAGCCTGCCCTCGATCTCGAGCTCGCCGGCCGCCAGCAGCTCCAGCCAGGCGGGCTCGCTCAGGTCAGCGGCGGCCGGTGGCCGTTCGTCCTCGGGCACACGTGGCCTCTCGCGTCGAGCGGATACCCGCACAGCGGGCAAGGGGGTCGACCCGCCTCGACGAGCTCCGTGCCTCGAATGGCAAGGGCGGCCGCCTGCTCCCGGGTCATCGTGAGCCTGGCGCTGCCTCCGGCCTCGGCATCCGGATCGGCGTCGTCGGGAAGGCCGAACAGCTCGTCGGGCTCTTCGTCGCCTTCGGTGCGATCGACCTCGTCCGCGACGAGGATGATGCGGTCCGACTCGTCGTCATAGGTGACGCCGAGCGAGCGGACGACGAAATCGGGCTCGGAGAAGGGCTCGAGAGCGAGCTGATCGCCCGTCGGCAGCTCGCCGGGCCGTTCGAGCTCGCCGAGCATGCGGCCGAGGAAGCGCGCCAGCGCGGACACCTGTGCCTTCTCGAGCTTCAGTGTCATGAGCGTCTGACCCGCACGGACCTGGAGCAGGAATATGCGCTCCCCCACCGGGCCGACCGTCCCGACCGTCACGCGGTCCGGGTCCGGAAGCTCGAAGTCCTCGCTCATCGGGACGCTCGGGGCTTCGCCAGGCCGGGCGGGGCGCTCGTGGATCCCATCGCGAGCACGGCGGGCCCGTCCGGGCCGTACACGACCGTGCTGATCGAGCAGGGCGCCACCACGATCCGCTGGAAGAGGTCTAGCGGCAGGCCGAGAGCGCCCGCGAGCACGGTCTTGATGCAGTCGGCATGGGACACCGCGACGACGACCTCGCCCGGGTGGGTCTTGCAGATCTTCTCCACGGTGTCGGCCAGGCGGGACTGGAGCTCGAGAAACGACTCGCCGCCCGGGAAGCGGAAGCTCGACGGCCACCGCTGCACGGTCTGCCATTCCGGGAGCTTGCGCAGCTGCGAGAGCTCCGCACCCGTCCAGCTCCCGAAGTCGCATTCGATCAGCCCGCGTTCGACGGCCGGCCGCCTTCCCACGCGCTTCGAGATGGCGGCAGCGGTCTCGCGGGTCCGCTCGAGGGGCGAGGTGTAGACGGCCGACACTGACACTTCGGCCAGCCCCTCGCCGGCCCTGGCCGCTTCGCCCTGGCCCTGCTCGGAAAGGTGCAGGCCGCGGGTGCGGCCGGGGAGCACCTTGCCGGTCGTCGCGGTCGTCCCGTGCCGTACGAAGCACACCACGGTCGGGCGGGGCGGCTTGCGGCGGGATGACGGCACGACGGACACCGTAGCCTTTCGCCTCGTGCGATCGGCCGCCGTCCGCCTCGAGAAGATCGGGCGCGACGTGGCGGGCTGCTCGCTCTGCCCGAGGCTCGTGGCGTGGCGCGAGGAGGCCGCCGCCACGGCGCCCTCCTCGCACGCGGGGCAGAGCTACTGGGCGCGCCCGCTGCCGGGCTGGGGCGACCCGGAAGCCCGGCTCGTGCTCGTCGGCCTCGCCCCCGCGGCGCGTGGCGGGAACCGGACCGGGCGCATGTTCACCGGCGACCGCTCCGGCGACTTCCTGTTCGCCGCCCTGTACCGCGCCGGCTACGCCAACCAACCGCTCTCACGCTCGGTCGACGACGGCCTCACCCTGTCCGGTGCGTGGGTGACGGCCGCCGTGCGCTGCGCCCCGCCGGACAACAAGCCGACTCCGGGCGAGCGGGCGACCTGCGCACCCTTCCTGTCGGCCGAATTGGCGGTGCTGACGGGAGCTCGGGTCCTCCTCGCCCTCGGCGCCTTCGCGTACGAGGCCCTGTGCCGGCTACCGGAGGGGGGAGTGGGACTGGGGGCGAAACGGGCACGTTTTGCTCATGGACTCGAACTCCCACTCACGCCCTGCGCCGCCGGCGCACGCACGCTCCTCTGCTCGTACCACCCGAGCCAGCGCAACGTGTTCACCGGGCTGCTCACCGCCGAGATGTTCGACGATGTGCTCGCTCGGGCACGCCAGCTCGAGGCGTGACCGGCTCAGGCGCTGACGACCGGGATCCGCCTCGGGGCCGCCTCGGCGCCCTCCGGCCACCGGCGCCGGCTCACGCGGGAGAGCTTGCGCAAGAGCGCGACGGCATCGGGGTCGTCGTCGACGGCTGATCGGATCTCGATCGCGCCCGCATCGAGCATGTCCGAGATCAGGTCGCGGCCCCGGTCGGTCCGCACCATGGTGAGCGTCCAGTCGGAGAACGCGCCGATGCCGCCCGTCGAGATGTCGGCGTGCTCGGCCGCGAAGTCCGGGCAGCGCTTGCACCCTTCACGTGTCCACGCCTGCGCCTCCTTCAGGGAGATCTCGTGGAATGCCCCGTCGCGGGTCCAGACCTGGAACACGCCCTTGATGTTCATCTTCACGATGTCCTCGCGGCGCAGCCCGTAACGGGCCTCGAACAGCTCGGGGAAGATGGCGTCGTCGAAGGTCTTCGAGCACAGCAGGCCGATCGTCAACACGAACCGCCTTGCCACCTTCCCGGCCTTCCGTGCCGACATGACCGCCGGCGCCGAGGCCTGGCAACCCATGCCGACGAGAGCGATGCGCTCCGCGCCGTCCGCGATCGCGGCGGCGTAGGCGAGTGGGTTGGCCGAATAGGTGTAGCGCGACCCGGCGGCCGCGAGCACCTCGGCGCGGTCGCGGGCGACTCCCGGGACGGCCTTCCAGCTGGTGCCGTCGCCCTCGAGGTAGGAGACCAGTGCGGCGTCGATCTGGTCGTGCTCGAGCGCCCACACGAGCAGCGCCGAGACGAGGCCGCCGTCCTGGCCGACGGCCAGTAGCTCCGGATCCGTGGCACGGGCGAGGATGACGTCCTGGGCGATGCCGTACACCTCGGCCTCCTCCCGCTCGCGGCCGAAGAGGAACGTGTCCACCTCGGGCTCCCAGGAGCGGAATCGCGGGCAGGCTCTGGTGCAGAGCGTGCAGCCCTTCTCCCCGTGGGTGCAATTGTCGGCCCCACCCATCTCGGCGACGTGGAACGGGCGGTAGACACCGTTGGTGTCGTCGTAGCCGAGCACGTCGTAAGGGCAGACGATGATGCAAGCGGAGCATCCGGTGCAGAGACCGCTCGTCACGACCTCCTGGTAGAGATGAGACCAGTGCAGCTTCTCGGGAGGCATGGACGGCCATGGTACCGGGCGGAGTCGAACGGGCATCGTCCGTGTTGCCCGAGGTGCCGTAGTAACCTCTTTTCAAGTATCCGATCTATCCCTTTCATCCGTTCGGCGGTGCCGGTGGGAGCTGCTGGACTGCGCGGCAGGGACGTTGCGAGGGGGTCTCTGGAAGTGGAATACAAGGCGATGGACGAACGTGGGCGAGGAGCGCCGGACGGCGCGGTAGATGGCGACGGGCGGTCCGGGACCGGCGGCCACTGATGGAGCTCGCGATCATCGGTTTGGGTTCGTGGGGCATGAGCGTGCTCGAGCGCGTCGTGACCGAATCGCGAACCAGATGGGGTCCGGTGCGCGTGCATGTCGTCGAGCCCGATACGCCCGGCTCGGGGGTCTATGCCGTCGACCAGCCCGACTTCCTGATCCTCAACACGCCCTGCGGTCAGGTCTCGCTGTACCCGTGGCAGGACGACGGGCCGACGCCGGCGTACGCGGTCGGCCTCTACGAGTGGGTGACCTCGGTCGGCTACCGCTGGGTGGGCGACACCTGCCGGATCGACCCGGCCGGGCGCGAGATCACGCCCGACGACTACCTCCCGCGACGGGTCATGGGCGAGTACCTGCAGTGGTTCTACGCCACCCTCGTCGAGTCGGCGCCGGCCAAGGTGGAGATCGTCCACCACCGTGTCGAAGCAGTCGACATCGAGGCGCAGCGCGACGGGCGCGAGCGAATCAAGTTGGCGAACGGGGACTGCCTCGACGTCGACTACGTCATCTTGACCTCGGGCCACACCGACAACCTCCAGCCCGACGCAAATCCGGCGCACTTCCCCAGGCCGTATCCGGTCGGCCGGTATTCGGGGACCATCCCGGCCGGCTCCTCGGTCGCGGTGGAGGGTCTCGGGCTCATCGCCCTGGACGTCCTCATGGCCCTGACGGTCGGACGAGGCGGCACGTTCGTCGAGAAGGGCGACCGGCTGCGCTACGTCGCCTCGGGACAAGAGCCGACGGTCCGCCTCTTCTCGCGCAGCGGGTTCCCCTACTGCGCGAAGGCCGTGGCGACCGTCGACGAGAGCGATGCATTCGAGGCTGTCCTCTGCACCGAGAAGGCGATCGGCGAGATCCAGGGCGGACGCGGCACCGGACTGCCCCGCCGCCAGATCGACTTTCGCTCCACGGTGCTGCCGCTCATCCTGGGCGAGATGCAGATCAGGTACTACTCGCAGTCGGCGTTTCTCGAGATCGGACGTGCAGCGGCCGAGTCGGTCCGCCAGGAGCTCGCCCGGGCCTGGCACGACGGAACCTACGAGTCGGCCGTCGCCGCTCTGGCCGGCCACTACGGCGTGTTCGACCCGGCCTTGCACTTCTTCGGCCCCGACACCAACTACGTATCGTCAAAGGACTACGAGTCGCAGGTCTACGCGATGGTCGAGACGGATCTCGACGAGTCGCTCCGCGGCGGGTCGTCCCCGGTAAAGTCCGCCTACGAGGTGTTCCGGCACCTCAGGGACCTCATGCGGACGGTGATCGAATTCCGCGGTCTCACGCTCGAGTCGTACATGGACTTCCGCGAGAACATCAAGACCAGGGTCAACCGCATCGTGGCCGGACCCCCGGTCGTGCGGTCCCAACAGCTGCTGGCGCTCATCGACGCCGGAATCGTCAGCGTGCCGTTCGGCCCCCTGCCGGCGATCCAGCTGGCGGAGGCCACGGGCTTCGTGCTGCGGTCCAAGCACCTCGAGCGTCCTCACGCCGAGCGGGTGGACTGGCTCATCCATGGGCACCTCGAGAACCCTCTGCTTTGCCGCTCGGCCTCGAACCTGCTCACGAACCTCTGGCAAGGGGGCAGGCTGCAGCCGCTCACCTACGGAGAGACGGAGGTCGCCAGCGTCGACCTGAACGAGGAATTCCACCCGATCAACCTCTGGGGCCGGCCCACGCAGAGGATCTGGCTGCTCGGCTCCCTGGCGGAGGGTGTGCGCTATTTCACCCATTACGTCCCCTCGCCGAAGAGCCGGCTGCGGGCGTTCCTCGACGCGCAAAAGTGTGTCGAGTCAATTATGGGCTGATCCGATCGCGCTTGTCATCGCCTCAGCCGGGGGCAACACCGGTGCCATCGAGATCGCATTCGTCAACAACATGCCGGACTCGGCCTTCGAGGCGACCGAACAGCAATTCATCGACCTTCTGGAGCGTGCGAGCGCCGAGACCGGCACGGCGGTGGTCCTCCGGCGATACGGGCTTCCCGGCCTCGAGCGCTCGCCCGCCGTCGAGCAGCGCCTCGCCGAGCACTACCGCCCGATCGAGGAGATCTACGGCCGACGGGCGGACGGCCTCATCGTCACCGGAACCGAGCCTCTCGCCGACGATCTGCGCAAGGAGCCGTACTGGGAGCCGCTGGCGGAGCTCATCACGTGGGCCGAGCAGGCCACCGCCTCGGCGCTCGTCTCCTGCCTGGCCGCCCATGCCGCCGCCCTGCTGTTCGACGACATCGAGCGCCGCACGCTGCCCGAGAAGTGCTCGGGGGTGCTCGCTCACGAGGTCGCCACCGGTCACCCGCTCACCGGGGGTCTCGCCCGGCTCGTCCGCATCCCCCACTCGCGCCTCAACGACCTGCCTTCGGACGAGCTCGAGGCCGGCGGGTACACCAACCTCATCGCGGTCTCCCGGGAGCACGTGGACCGTGTCCGTGAAGGAACGGGGCGCCTCCTTGTTCGTGCTCGTCCAGGGGCATCCCGAGTACTCGACGACGAGCCTGTTGCGGGAGTACCGCCGGGACCTCCAGCGTTTCGTCCGGGGCGAGCGCGGCACGCTGCCCGCGATCCCGGCGGGCTATGTCGACGGGGAGAGCCTTGCGAGCCTCGAGCGCTTCGAAGCACAGGTACTCGCCAGCCCGTCATGCCCCGAGCTGATGAAGGACTTCCCTTTCGAACCTGTGGCGGAGAGCCTGGTCAACACCTGGGAGCTCCCAGGAACCAGGCTGTACGCCAACTGGCTGTCCGAGATCAAGCGCAGGAGGCAATCGGGTGCATGACGAGACGGTGGCGATCCACGGCGGCTACACGCCCGACAGCACGCGTGCGGTCGCCGTGCCCATCTACCAGACGATCGCCCACGAATTCGACGACGCCGCCTACGCCGGAGCCGTCTTCGACCTCGAGACGCCCGGGTTCCACTACAACCGTCTCAACAACCCCACCAATGACGTGCTGGAGCACCGGATCGCGGCTCTCGAGAAGGGCACCGGTGCCGTCGTGCTCAGTTCCGGGGCGGCCGCGGTCAACTACTCGATCCTGAACCTCGCGTCGGTCAACGACAACATCGTCACCGCACCTCAGCTGTACGGGTCGACCTACACGTTGTTCGCCTACGTGCTGCCGGGTCAGGGCATCGAGGTGCGTTTCGCAGAGGACGACCGCCCCGAGAGCATCGAGCGGCTGATGGACGCCAACACCAAAGCCGTCTTCTGTGAGTCGGTCGGCAATCCGGCGCTCAACGTCGTCGACCTCGAGGCCGTCAGCGATCTCGCGCACCGACACGGGGTCCCGCTCATCGTCGACAACACGATCGCGACGCCGCTTTACCTGAAGCCGATCGAGCACGGTGCCGACGTCGTCGTCCATTCGCTGACGAAGTTCATCGGGGGCCACGGCACGACCCTCGGCGGCGCGGTTGTCGACGCCGGGCGCTTCCCCTGGGCCGAGCATGCCGACAGGTTCCCGATGTTCAACCTGCCCGAGCCGGCCTTCCACGGCGTCGTCTACGCGCGGGACTTCCCGGACGCGCCCTACGCCGTCCGATGCCGCACCGTCTGTCTCCGCAACACCGGTTCGACCCTCTCGCCGCTCGGCGCCTTCCTGCTCGTGCAGGGCCTCGAGACTCTGGCCGTGCGGCTCGAGCGCCACGAGCTCAACACGCTCGCCGTCGCGCGCTTTCTGGCGGACGATCCGCGTGTCGCCTGGTTGAGCTATCTCGGGGACCCCGGTTTCCCCTACTACAAGCTCGCCCAGCGCTACCTCAAAGGTCACTGTCCTTCGATCGTGACGTTCGGGGTCGCGGGGGGTTATGACGCGGGGATCCGTTTCTTCGACTCGGTGAAGCTCTTCAAGCGGCTCGTCAACATGGGCGACGCCAAGTCGCTCGTCGCCCATCCCGCCTCCACCACGCACCGCCAGCTTTCCCCCGAAGCCCTCGCCGTCGTGGGCGTGGCACCGGAGACGATCCGGCTGTCGATCGGGATCGAGCACGTGGACGACCTCATCGAGGACATCGACCAGGCGCTGAGCGCGGCGCTGTGAGCCGCCCGCCCGCCGGCCGGCCGGCGATGGCCGTCGGGGTCGACGTCGTCACGGTCGACGAGGTCGAGGACGCCCTGGCGCGCTTCGGCGACCGCTATCTACGGCGCATCTTCACCGATCACGAGGTTGCGTGCGCGACGGGTGGGGGGAGGGAGCGGGCGCGGCACCTGGCGGCCCGTTTTGCGGCAAAGGAGGCGACGATGAAGGCGCTCGGGCCGGGCGACTGGCTGCCGGCCTGGCGCTCGATCGAAGTCCGCCAAGAGGAGAGCGGCAGGTGCAGCCTGCGACTGAGCGGTCACGCGGCCGCGCTCGCCGCCCGGGCGCATCTGAGCGATTTCGCCGTCAGCATGACGCACGAGGGCAACCTCGCCGCCGCCGTCGTCTTCGCCCTCGGGCCGACCGCCCTCAGGCCTCCGGTGCCCGGCGGAAGCGGGCGAACACGTGAGCGAGGACCAGCTCGCTGACCATCGCCCGGTCCTTCGCCGGCAGGAGCGAATGCTCGAGCGCCGGGATCACCTCGATCTGCAGCCGCCCGACCGGGTCGGCACGGCGGACCGCCAGGACTCCGGTCTCCAGAAAGGGCTGGAACTCCTCGGATCCACAGATCAGCAGAACGTCGGTCCCCGCCTTGATCAGATCCCCGAGGCGATCGCCCGGGCGGCTCCGCAACGGCGCCGCGATCCTTCGCACGAACCAGGTCGTCTTGCGCACCGGTTTGCGCAGCCTCGAGCTCAACATCGGGTAGCGCTGATCTATGCGCTGCAGCAAGGAGCGGTCCCGGGCGGCGGTCACGAGCGCGGTCGCGAGGGCGGTCCGCGGAAGGCAGAAGCGGCGGCGGTCGTCGATCCGGGCACCCGCCGCGACCTCGGGTGGCTGGAACACAAGAAACGGATTCACCGAGCAGACGCCCCGCGGCGAGAGCTCAAGCGCTGCCTCCAGGATCAGATACCCGCTGGAGGAGTGCCCGAACAGCACCACGTCGCCCGGCTCCTCCGGCGAGACGGCCTGGGCCGCGTCGAGAATGTCGTCGATCCCGAGGACCGAGTGCACGGACTGCTCGGACTGGTCCTGGCGCCCCGGCCGAGGCGGGCTGTCACCGAATCCGTCGACATCGATCCTGACGCATCGGAACCCGCCGGCGGCCAGCTGGCGGCTCAGCTTCACCCACAGGCGGCCCGGCCCGATTCTGTGCTCGTTCGCAATGCTCACGAGGATGCAGGCGGGGCCGCTCTGCCCCCCGTTCGCCGGCGCCGCCTCGATTCCGAACAGGCCGACGGGGCCGAGCGAGACGCCACGCTCACGCACGGCCACGACCTCCCCGCCCGCCGGATCCGTCGAGCCGGGGTCTTGGCGAAGCATCGCCACGGTGACGGCGCCGGGCACCTCCACGGTGACGGGACGGGCGTCTCGGGGCATCACCTCGTCGAGCCAGTGGGCGACCGTGACCACCGCTTCGGTGGGTACCACCTGACGGGGCGGCTGCACCTCCAGGAGCTCGGGTTGGCCGGACACCTCCCGATGCTCGACGGCCCCCTGGCCGAAGCGGCCGGCGAGCTTGCGGTCGGGGGCACGCCCGCCTCGCGTGAGCAGCAGGACGCGGCAGCCGAGCTCGCCCGGCGCCTCCGAGCCGGCGCGACCGGACAGCAGTTCCAAGCCTGAGATCTCCGTTGTCATCCCGGCTGACAGATCGAAGCCCGGCATCTCAGGCGTGCCGCCGTCCTCGCTCCCGCGCGCACCGACCAGAAGACCGAGCGCCCTCTGCTCGCGGAGGAACGAGCGCCCGCTCGGGCAGGGGTCCCACAGGACGAGGGCGTCGACAGGCTCGGCGCCGGATCGGGCGGCGGCGAAGGTCGCCCCGAGGCGCATCCCCACGATGGCGACGGAAGCGACTCCCGTAGCCCGCGCGAAGTCGACGCCGTACTGGACGTCCCGAACGAAGCCGTCGCCTTCTGCCTCGCCGGCGGCGCGGTCGAAGGAGTCGCCGGTCGAGCGGTAGTCCAGCCTGAGCGCGACCAGGCCGAACTCCGCCAGGAGAACCGCGAGCTGCCGGAAGGTCGAGTGCGAGCTCGAGTACTCGCGACCGAGCGGCGGGCAGAGCACGACGGCTCCGCGGGCTGGCCCGTCGGGAAGGTGGAGGGCGCCGTAGAGCGGCGACTCCTCAGGGCCGAACCAGACCGACACTGCTCCGTCCGGCGCCATCTTGCGCCCGATGATACCGATCACCCCGGTGCCGGACAGGGAATACGGACCGGCCCTCCGGCCGGGGCAGACTGGCCACAGCCAGGACGGCTCGTAGAGTGTTGACAGTGCAATCGTCCCCCGGCGCGGGCAGTGGGGTCCCGACGCATGACTCGACGGGCCGGTCGACAAGGCTGGCTGTGGGGATCGCTCTCGTCGGGTTCCTCGTCCTTCTCGCCGTCGTCGGCGGCTCCGCCGACAAGGGCGCAGGCGTCGCCCAGCTTCGCCGGGGACCGGCATCGGTCGTGCTGAGCGTGCTGATCACCCTCGCCGGCCTCGCCGGCGTGGCCTCGCTCGTAATGCTGATCTGGGGGCTCGTCACGAGGCACCGCAGGAGCCTCGACGGCTCGGCTCCGAGACGGCATTCTCCGATCCTCGTAGCGGGCGTCATCCTCGCCGTCCTCACCTGCCTGACGGTGTTGCTCGCCCTGGCCGCCAGGAACCGTCACCTGCACTCGTTTTCCGGAGCGGCCGGGGGCGGGCTGTCGCGGACTCACGCCACCCCGACCGGGCTGCCCTTCAGCACTGTCGCGTCCGTCACGACGTCGGGCATCGTCATCGGCATCGTGGCGGCGGTGGTGCTGGTGAAGATCGTCCACTCGACGGGCTGGCGCCGGGTGCTGCGGGGGCTGCACCTGGCGGGCGGGGACGCGGACGCCGATCCGGCCGGCCCGGCCGGAGACCGGACCGACCTGGAAGCGCTCGGGCTTGCCCTCGGCGGGCTGAGAGTTGCGGACCCGGACGCCGAGCCGGACCCCCGCCGTGCGGTGATCGCCTGCTACCTCTCGATGCTGGACGCGGCGGCGCGTCACGGCCCCGAGCGCCTCGACACGGAGACGCCGACCGAGTACCTGCGCCGGATGCTCGCGATGACGGGCGCCGGCCCCGTGCCCGCGACATCGCTGACGGAGCTGTTCGAGCGAGCCCGTTACAGCGAGCGGCCGGTCGACGAGTCGATGCGGTCCGACGCGATCGCGGCACTGGGCTCGCTCCGTCACGACCTCCTGGCGGGAGCCGTCGGGTGACGAGGGCGCTCTGGGCCATGTTCGCCACGCTGGCGGCCTTCGTCGCGATCGGTCTCGGGATCGCCCTCGGGGTGGGCGCCCCCGACCCGGGCGTCTACGAGCGCGCGGCGGCGGGCATCTTCGGGTGCCTCGGCCTCGGAGCGGGCTTGACCGCACTCTCGTCGACCGTCGAGGCCGATATTCCCTTCCGTCCCCGGTCCTCCCGTCCCGAGGAGCCGACCGACGCCGGCACCGACGCGCTCGTCGCGCTCGAGCGCTCGCTTCGTTTCGGGGCTTCGGCCGCCGGGGATTTCCACACCCAGGTTCGCCCGAGGCTGATGACCGTCGCGAACGCCTGCCTCGCCCGGCACGGTGTGGCTCTGTCCGACCGGGAGCGTGCGACAGAGCTGCTCGGCACGGACGCGTTCGACCTCGTCGACCCCACATGCGAGCCGCCGGCCGACCGGTTCGAGCCCGGCGTCCCCGTGGCCCGGGTGCGGCGGCTCGTCGACAGGCTCGAGACCCTCGAAGGCAGCCGGTGACCGTGCGGCAGGAGGCGGGCGAGGCGCCTCTCACCACCGACGACGTCGCACGCATCGCCGGCGACGTCGTCGCCGAGGTCGAGCGTGCCGTCGTCGGCAAGCGCGAGGCGATCATGCTCGTCCTGATCGGAGTGCTGGCCGGCGGCCACGTGCTTCTCGAGGACGTGCCGGGACTCGCCAAGACCCTCATCGTCCGCTCGCTCGCTCGCGCCCTCGGCCTCGA
The DNA here is from genome assembly GCA_963763085.1 of uncultured Acidimicrobiaceae bacterium. GTDB lineage: Bacteria > Actinomycetota > Acidimicrobiia > Acidimicrobiales > Bog-793 > CAVXNB01. The sequence continues at coordinate 563,238 of CAVXNB010000008.1, read as the reverse complement.
GACCTCCCGCATCCAATTCACGCCCGACCTCATGCCGGCCGACGTGACAGGTTCGGGGGTCTTCGATCAACGACGTGGAGACCTGACGTTCCGGCCAGGACCCGTGTTTGCGAACCTCGTGCTCGGAGACGAGATCAACCGCGCCCCGCCCAAGACCCAGGCGGCCCTGCTGGAGGCGATGCAGGAGCGGCAGGTCACCGTCGACGGGATCACGCACGCGCTCCCTTCCCCGTTCGCGGTCGTGGCGACGCAGAACCCGATCGAGTACGAGGGCACCTACCCGTTGCCGGAGGCGCAGCTCGACCGGTTTCTCGTCCGCGTGCCAGTCGGCTACCCCGATCGCGACGCCGAGTGGGATCTGCTCCGTCGCCGGGCCGCGCGCGGCCGCGAGGAGGTCGACCTCGTCCAGATCTCCGACGCCCGCACGGTGCTCGCCATGCGCGAGGCGGTCGAGCGCGTGGAGATCAGCGAGCCGGTCGGGCGTTACCTCGTCGACGTGGTCCGGGCCACCAGGTCGCTCGCCGGCGTCGAAGTGGGCGCCAGCCCGCGCGGCGCCCTGGCGTTGCTGCTGTGCGCCCGCGCCCGGGCGGCCCTCGGCGGGCGGGAATTCATCCTCCCCGACGACATCAAGGCGCTCGCCGTCGCCTGCCTGGCACACCGGCTCACCCTTCGGCCCGACCTGTGGCTCCGCGGCAGCCGGCCCGAGGACCTCGTCGTCCAGTGCCTCGACTCGATACCGGTGCCCGTCGCGCCCGATCCATGAATGTGCCGGCCGCGACGCCGAAGGTCGTCGCCTACGCGGCGCTGACCGGCATCGGCCTGCTCGCGGCCGTGGTCTTCGGGGACGGGGCCATCGTCGCGCTGGCGGCCCCCTTCGGCCTCGCGCTCGTCCTCGGCCTGCTGACGCCGGTCGGGCCCCTGCCGGAGACGCACCTCGCCCTCGACGTCCTGCGACTGGTCGAAGGGGGCCAGGCGACGATCGCGCTCGAGCTGCGCGCCCCGAGCCGGTTGCTCCGCTGCGACGTCGTGCTCGCGCTTCCTGCTCCGCTCGCAACCGAGGCGCCGACCGCCTGGTCGCTCCGCCTCGATCCGGGCTCCCCCGTGCTGATCGAGGTGCCGTTCACCGCCGTCCGCCACGGACGCTTCGTGATCGGCCCCGCCCGCCTGGGCGTCCCGGGTCTCTTCGGCCTGCTCAAGCGAACGGGGGTCGGCGGCGGCACGATCGAGCTCGAGGTGCGGCCGGTGTCGGAGAAATTGCGGACCCTCGTGCGGGCGAGCGAGATCCGCGCCACCGCCGGCGACCGGCTGGGGCGCAGGCCGGGCGACGGCATCGAGTTCGCCGAGGTGCGGCCGTACGCCGCGGGCATGCCGGGCCGCCTCAACTGGCGGGTCACGGCGCGCCGGGGCGAGCCGTACGTCAACCTTCGGCACCCTGAGCGAAGCACGGACCTGATCCTTCTCGTCGACACGTTCTCGCCCGTCGTGCTGCCACGGCAGGTCCGGGCGGCGTCGGGGTTGGCGTCCGCCTATCTCGCGCACCACGACCGGGTCGGGCTCGTGGCCTTCGGCGGCGTCTTGCACTGGGTCGACCCGGCGATGGGGCGAGCCCAGCTGGAACGGATCGTGGCCGCGCTCACGACGACGGAGTGGCACCACTCCTATGCCTGGAAGAGCGCCGAGACGATTCCCTCGCGCTCGCTCCCGCGGACCGGGCTGGTCGTGGCGATCAGCCCGCTCGAGGACCCGCGGATGCTGGAGGCGCTCGCGACGATCCGGGCGAGAGGCGTCGACCTCGCCGTCGTCGAGGTGGTCGGGCCGCCGCCGGTGAAGCCGCTTTCGCCGACGGGCGAACTCGCCGCCCGGCTCATCGGCCTCGAGCGCGCCGAGATGAGGGAGAATTTCGGCCGGCGCGGAGTACCGGTCGTCGGCTGGCAGGACGGAGAGTCGCTCGAGGTGCCGTTGGCGGCGCTCGCCGTCTGGCGGCGCCGGGCGAGGGGCCGGGCCATGAGATGAGACATCCCGGGCGAAGGTCCCGCAGCGTCGGGGTCGTCTTGTCGATCGCCGCGGCGTCCGCGCTCGTGGCATGGGCGGTGGCGCAGTCGAGCGCGACTCTGGCCCCTGTCGCCACTTTCGCCGGAATTGCCGGCGTCGTCACGCTGGCCGCCGCGCTGGCGGGAGGCCGCAGCCGCACCATCTCGACGGGTCTGGTCCTAGTCGGCGCCGCCGTCGTCGCCGGGACGCTGCACGAGGCTGCCGGGACACGTGCGGCTGCTCTCGCCCTCTCGGGCGCCATCATGTTCTGCGTCGCCGAAGTAGCAGACCGGTCGCTCGATCAAGCGCGCGGGATGGAGCGCCGCCGGGGCGCCCGGCACTGGGACCCCGCCTGGGTGATCGGGGTGGCCGCCGTCGCCGCAGCAGCCTCGTACGCGGCCGCCTCGATCCGCGGATTCGTCGCCGGCGGCGGGCCGGCGGCGCTGGCAGCCGGGACGGTCGCAGCCGTACTGGTCGCCGTGCTCGCCAGAGGGGCCCTGCAGGCCCGCGCCCGACCCTGATCAGTCCGCGGCGGCACCGGTCGCGCCGCGGCCGGCCACGTGTTCCCTCAACAGCGAGAGCACGAGGGCGTTGTCCTCCGGCAGGCCGACGGTTATCCGAATGTGCCCGGGACTCGAGATCGAGGCGCCGCCGCGGACGCTGACCCCTCGTTCCTTCAGCCAGGCTGCCGTGCCCTGGTCGGGCTCGTCGCAGCAGACGAAGTTGGTCTCCGTCGGGAGCGGGTTCAGGCCGAGCTCCGCCAGCTCCTCCCACATCTGCCGGCGCTCCTTCTTCTGCTCGTCCAGCCTTTCGAGAAACAGCGGCTCGGCCCCCAACGCGGCCTCCCCCGCCGTCAGCGCCATGCCGCTCACCCCCGAGGGCCCGATGTGCCCCCGCATCTCGGCCGCCAAATCAGCGCTCGAGGCGACGCCGTAGCCGAGTCGCAGGCCCGCCAGGCCGAAGAACTTGGAGAAGCTCCGAGTGACCAGCACCGGCCGTCCGCTCCCGAACAGCTCCAGCGCGCCCCGCCCGCCGCGGGCGAACTCGTCGGTGTACTCGAAGTAGGCCTCGTCGACGATGAGCAGCACGTGATCTGCAAGCCGGTCGGCGAGCGACGCCAAGGCCCCCGGGGGCAGGGCACCGCCGGTGGGATTGTTCGGGTCGCACACCACGAGCGTCGTCGTACGGTCGGTGACGGCCGCGAGCAGACCTTCGGCGTCATTGGTGCCGTCGGCGAGCAGGGACACCGGCACCGGCCGCGCGGAGCTCGTCGCCGGCGCGGCGGCGAACGTCGGGTACGAAGGGTGCGGGAACACGCTATCGGTGCCCGGGCCGCCGAGCCCGGCAATCGTCTTGTACAGCAGCTCGTTCGAGCCGGCGCCGAGCAGCACCTGATCGGCCGGGACGCGAGTGCGCTCGGCGACCGCCTCGGTGAGCGGACCCTCGTTGCCGAACGGGTAGCGGTTCACCTCGAGCGCTCCCGCGGCGATCGCCTCCAGCACCTCCGGCGGCGGCGGGTAGGGGTGCTCGTTGGCGTGCAGCCTGATGCCGTCGCCCGGTCTGAAGTTGCGGCGCTGCGGGGCGGCGTCGGCCTCTTCGTCGCGCCACCTGAGCTTTGTCATGACGACCTCCTCTGTGCCTCGTCCGCCGTGCCGGGGGGCCGGAGGCCCGCCGCCTCGAGCAGCTTCCGCTCGTCGACCTTGCTCCCCGGGGTCATGGGCATCTGATCGACGATCTCGACGCGATCAGGAAGCATCGTGGGCGGCAGCAGCGATGCCAGCGCCCGCCGCAGCATCTGGCCGCTCGTGGTGGCCGAGGTCGTCACGAACGCGACGATGCCGAGCCGCCCTTGCTCGTCGTAGGGAATACAGACCGCCGCCGATACCGGCTCGACGTTGACCAGTGCCGCCGCCATCTCGGCGAGCGAGATCCGGATGCCGGAGCGCTTGACCATCTTGTCGGCGCGACCGACGCAGAAGTAGACGCCCCGGTCGTCTTCATACGCGAGATCGCCCGTGCGGTAGAGCGTCGTGCCCGGGACGACGTCGGTGCGCAGCGCCGCCGAGGTGAGCTCCGGGTCGCGCCAGTACCGGGTCATGAGCTGGCGGCCGCCGATGTAGAGCTCGCCGACCTCTCCCGGGGCTTCGACGAGCTTGCCGTCCTCGCCGGCGAGGAAGAACTCGACGCCCGGGTTCGGGGTCCCGATCGGTACGCGGGTCGCGTCCGCCATGGTCTCGCGGTCCAGCCGGTAGGTGGTGACAGCGATCGTCGTCTCGGTCTGACCGTAGCGGTTGAAGACCCGAAGCTCCGGCGCCGCCGCCCACAGCGCCCGCAGGTCCGCCATCGTGAGCGCCTCGCCGCCGAGGTTCATCGTGACGAGCGAGGACGTGGCGAGGCGGCCGATCTCGGGGCTTCCGAGCAGCAGCCGCAGGTACGTCGGCGAGAAGCTCGTGTGCGAGATCTGCTCCCGCTCGAGGATCCGGAAGAACATCCTCGGCAGCGCAAGAGACTCCCTCGGCGGTATCACGAGGGAACCACCCACTGCAGGGACCGGGAAGAGCGTGCCGAACGAGCCGACGAAGTGGAACGGCGACACGCACAGCCCCCGGGTGCCGGCGTGCAGGCCCATGGCCTCGGCGAGGACGGTCACCGCGCCGGCGAAGGCGCCCTGCCCTGTGAGGACGCCTTTCGGGGTCCCGGTCGTTCCCGAGGTGTAGATGCAGTACGCGGCGCGATCCGCCACTGGTACCGGCGGAGGGGGCTCGGCGCCGGCGGTCCTCGCCTCGGTCATGGCGAGCTCGGGATAGCCCCCGAAGGCCGGAACGGGTGGACCCTCGGTGGATTCACCCTCCGGGACGCCCGGAACGAGCACCACGGTCGGCTCGCAGCTGGCGAGGATCACTTCGAGTCTGGAGGGGGGATCCCCGCCCGCCAGCGGCACGAAGATCGCCCCCAGCCAGCCACAGGCCAACGAGGCGACGAAGAAGTCCACCGAGTTTGCCAGCGCCAGCGCCACGCGATCGCCCTCGCGGACGCCGGAGGCGGCGAGGCGACCGGCGACGGCTCGCACCTCCGCGTCGAGCTCGGCGTAGGTGAGGCTGCGGCTCAGGTCCTTGGCGGCCGGGTGATCCGGTCTGGTCTCGACGTGGCGACGGATCAAGCCCAGTACATCGAGCTCGTTCGCTCGCACGGTGGACTAGCCGTCCGAGGAGGCGATCCGGTCGCCGACGAAACGGGACAGCTCCCTACCCGGCACGGTTGGGAACTTCACGATCTCGTCCTCGGAAAATTCGATTTCGAACCGTTCCTCGATCTGCATCAGCGCCTGCATGATCCGGAAAGAGGTGAGCCCGAGATCGAGCAGGGTCCACTCGGCCTCGAGCTCGCGGGCCTCGAGCCCGGTCGCCTCCGCCAACACCTCGAGCATCTCCCTCTCGTCGACCACCACTTCGCTCCTCCAAAGGCGACCGCTACGAGCCGCGGTCTCCCGCCGGACTTTGCAGGCGAAAGTACCAGAGGATCTGGTCCCCTTCGCGCATCATCGGTCCCAGGCCCACTCCTGCACGACCGGCATCGCGGCTTTGCCGTCGTGGGCAACGGCAGCGACGAAGGGCGGGCCGAGCTCGAGATCGGCCACGCGTAACAGGGGATCAGGCAGGCGCCAGTGCTGTGGGACGCCGGCGACCTCCACGCTTTGCAGCGGCAGGGCGAGGCCGCGTCCGAGGAATTTCGCCACGGCCTCCTTGCGGACCCAGGATCGCGCAATCGCCTCCGGACGCTCGGACTCCGCCAGCCGCTCCAACGCCTGGCGCTCGCGGGCGTTGAAGGAAGGACGGGGCCAGAACGCCGTCCCGTCGGCCGGAACTCGTTCGACGTCGACGCCGACAGTGCCCTGGCGTACCAGAGCGATGACCGTCACCGTTCCGGCCGTGGCGACGCTGAAGTCGAGCTCGCGAGGCCGCAGGCCCGCAACCGCCGGCCTGCCGTGCCCGTCGCGCTCACAGGACGCGCAGTGGCGGGCGAAAACGATGCGCTCGGGTGCGATCTCCAGCCGCGCGCCGAGGAGGATGCGGAGCGCGGCGCGTCCTGCGCCATAGCCGGGCCGGCCACGGCCGGCGGCCACGGCGTGACGCTCCTGCTCCTCGCCGTCCAGCACCGCGAGCTGCGCCGGCGGGCAGCCGGCGCTGTCGACGCTCCAGAGCTCCAGCGACGGCACGGGTCGAGGGCGCCTTGCGCTCGGGAGGCGGCGCGTCAGGGGCCCTGCGCGGCCAGAAGCTCGTCGAGCGATCGCCGGATCGAGCCGATCGAGGTGAAGGTGGCACGGCGGAGCATGTACTCGGGGAACTCGACCCCGAACGCCTCTTCGAGCCCCAGCATGACCGAGACGCTCGCGTGCGACGTCATGCCGAGCCCGTAGAGATCGTCCACGTCCTTCACGTCCGTCATGTCGACAGAAAGTCGTGCGTTCTGGGCGAGCACGTCTCGAATTTTGTCGGTCATCTCCGGCTCCTAGGCCCGCCACAGTACCCGAGTGGTCGCGGTCTGCGGATGATGACGGGGACAAGCCACGCCCGCCGGTAGCCTTGCAGGGGACAGCGAGGGAGTAGATGACGACGGAAATGGAAACCGGGACGACCTTTGAAGGTCTCGGTGTTGCGCCCGAACTGGTCGAGGCGTTGGGAAGCCAGGGCATCATGTTGCCCTTTCCCGTTCAGGCACTCACGATCGCCGACGCGCTGGCAGGCCGTGACGTGTGCGGCAAGGCGAAGACGGGGTCGGGCAAGACGCTCGCCTTCGGCCTGCCGATGTTGATGCGGACTCCTCGAGCCGCGCCCCGCGCGCCGACCTCGCTCGTCCTCGTCCCGACACGGGAGCTCGCCGTCCAGGTCGCCGAAGTCCTCGAGATGCTTGCAAAAGTGGTCGATCGGCGAGTTCTCGCGGTTTACGGAGGCACCGATCTCGACCGCCAGACGCGCCAGCTCGCCGACGGCGCCGACATCGTCGTCGCGACGCCGGGACGCCTCATCGACCTCGCGGACCGCAAGGCGGTGCGGCTCGACAAGGTCTCGACGCTCGTCGTCGACGAGGCAGACCGCATGGCTGACATGGGCTTCCTGCCCCAGGTGGAGTGGCTGCTCAGGCGCATGCCCGTCGAGCGCCAGACTCTTCTCTTCTCCGCCACCCTGGACTCGGCCGTCGATCAGGTCGTCCGCCGCCACCTTCGCGACCCCGTCCTGCACGAGGTCCAGGCGAGGCAGGTGACGGTTGACGAGATGGAGCACCGTTTCTTGAAGGTGCATCAACTCGACAAGGCGAAGGTGTGCGCCGCCATCGTCGGGGGCGCGTCCAAGGCTCTGTGCTTCTGCCGCACGAAGCGGGGCGCCGACCGCCTCGTCGAAGACCTGCGGCGGGAAGGCGTGCGGGCGGCTGCCATTCACGGCGACCTTCGCCAGGCCGCCCGTGAGAAGGCGCTCGAGGACTTCGCCGCCGGGAAGCTCCCGACCCTCGTCGCCACAGATGTGGCGGCGCGCGGACTCGACATCGACGGCGTCGACGTCGTGGTCCACTACGACCCGCCCGAGGACCACAAGGGCTACCTGCACCGCTCGGGCCGCACCGCCCGCGCCGGCGAGGTCGGCGTCGCCGTGACACTCGTGCTATGGGACCAGGAGCTCGCCATCGAGCGGCTCCAGCGGCGCATCGGCCTGCGGCTGCCCATCGTCGAGGTCTTCTCGAACGACCCGCGGCTCGCCAAGCTCGCGGACTGGTCGCCCCAGCCGCTCGACACGTGAGCGACCGCCTGTACTTCCGCCAGTTGCTGGCGGGCCGCGACCTCGCCCCGTCCGACGAGCTGGCCCGCCAGATGGTCAACTTCGTCTACCTGGTCGGCGATCGCGAGACCGGCGAGGCGGTGGCCGTCGACCCGGCGTACGCACCTGAGGAGGTCGTCGGCATCCTCGAGGCCGACGGCATGCGCCTCACGGGAGTGCTCGCCACCCACTACCACGCCGATCACGTCGGCGGCGACCTGTTCGGCCACGAGATCGCCGGCATTGCGGGGCTTCTCGAGCAGATCGAGGTCCCGATCCACGTCCAGCAATACGAGGCGCCGTGGATCGAGCGCACGACCGGAGTCGGCCGCGACAGTCTCGTGGTGCACGCGAGCGACGACGTCGTGCGGGTCGGCGAGATCCCGATCCGCCTGCTGCACACGCCGGGCCATACGCCGGGAAGCCAGTGCTTCCTCGTCGACGGGCGGCTCGTGGCCGGCGACACGCTCTTCCTCCAGGGCTGCGGGCGGACGGACCTCCCGGGCGGCGACCCCGACGCGATGTACGACAGCTTGGAGCGCCTGGCGAAGCTTCCCGACGACACGGTCGTCTATCCCGGACACCTCTACTCGCCCGAGCCGTCGGCATCCCTCGGCGATACGAAGCTGCGGAACCCGGTCCTCGCGCCCCGCAGCGCCGACGAATGGCTGGCGCTCTTCGGCGGGTGACGCCGTTCCGGCGCCTTGGTCTCAGGCGCCGTGGGCTCAGGCGCCGTGGGCTCAGGCGACGTGGGCTCAGGCGTCGCGGTCAGGCGACGTCGCCGGGCACGCCGCCGTCCGCGACGACGGGCAACCCGGCCGCCTGCCACGCCTGCATCCCCCCGGCGAGGTTCACCGCCGGCAGCCCGATCCCAACCAGAGCCGCTGCAGCCGCGGCCGAGCGGCTGCCGGACCGGCAGATCATGACGAGCGTGCGGTCCCCGGGCAGGTCGTCGAGACGAGCACCGAGCTCCCCGAGCGGGATGTGGATCGCTTCCGGGGCGCGCCCAACCTGCCACTCCTCGATCTCGCGGACGTCGATCAGGCCGGCGCCGGCAGCGAGCAGACGGGCCGCTTCCTCCGGGCCGATCTGATCCACCGGCTGAGCTCGATCCATCGGGCTCGGACCTTAGCCCTGCGCCTACGGGGCCATCGGTCACCTAAAGCTACTATTACCATCGATTTAGAGGTATTATGGACGCCATGACACTCGAACTCCGCGGGGGCCCGGCGCTGTGATTACCCTTAAGCCCACGACCAGCTCGATCACGACCGTGGCGTTCGACACGCCCGACCTCGGCGACCGCAGCTACCTCATCAGCGACGGTGCAGTGGGTGTGGTGGTCGACCCGCAGAGGGATCTGTCCCGTTATCTGGACGAGGCGCGCAAGCTCGGGGTGAGCATCACCGCCGTGCTCGAGACCCACATTCACAACGATTACGTCAGCGGGGGTCTTGCACTCGCGAGGGCGACGGGGGCGACCTACGCCATCCCCGCCGGCGAGCCCGTCTCCTTCGCCGGCGAGTGCCGGGCGCTCGACGACGGCGACACCGTGGTCGCCGGTGACCTTATGGTGACGGCCATCGCCACGGCCGGCCACACGGCCCATCATCTGGCCTATTCGGTCAGCCGGCGGGACGAAGGGGACGAGGACGGGCAGACCGTCGTCTGTACGGGTGGCTCCCTCCTCGTCCAGGCCACCGGGAGGACCGACCTCCTCGGGGCGAACCTGGCGGAGACCCTCGCCCGCTCGCAATGGCACTCGGTCCGGCGGTTGCTCACGACGCTTCCGGCGGACACTCGCATCCTGCCGACGCACGGCTTCGGCAGCTTCTGCTCCGCCGCGCCGGCCGGCGACAGCACCGGCACGATCCCGACGATCGGTGACGAGCGGTCCAGGAACCCGGCCGCGCTCCTCGACGAGGACGCCTTCGTCAAGACCCTGCTCGCCAACCTGCCGCCGATCCCGGCCTACTACCGCTACATGGCGCCGCTGAACAGAATCGGCTCGGCGGCGATCCGCCTCGAGCCCGTGCGCGAGCTCGACCGTGACGGCCTCGACGACGCCATCGGTGGCCCGACGTGGGTCGTCGACCTGCGCCGGCGACGGGCGTTCGCCGCCGAGCACCGCCGGGGCAGCGTGAATCTCGAGCTCGGTGAGAACCTGACGACCTATCTCGGCTGGATCGTCCCCTGGGAGAGCGAGGTGGTCCTCCTGGCCGAGGAGCCGGCGGAGATCGCCGAGGCTCGGCGGCTCATCGCCCACATCGGCCGCGACGAGCTCGCGGGCTGGGCGCCCTGGACGACGGCGACCGGCGGGGCCGACCACGAGTCGCGATCCGGCCGCGACAGTCTCGCCTCCTACCGCGTGGCGAGCTTCTCGGAGCTGGCCGAGGCCTGGCCCGACCGCGCCGGGCCCGGGCCGACGATCCTCGACGTCCGGCACCCGCACGAGTGGGAGGCCGGCCATATTCGAGGCGCGCACCACGTGCCGCTCCCCGATCTCGTCGGACGGAGGTCCACCCTGCCGGACGGCGCCCTCGCTCTGGGTGCACTGCGGCGCCGGCTTCCGCGCCGCGGTGGCGGCCTCGCTGCTCTCGGGCTGGGGAGCCTCGCCGGTCCTCGTCGACGACATGTGGGTGAACGCCGCCGAGGCCGGGCTCCCGATCGTGACAGGCGACGACCGTATCGACCCCTAGGGTGGCCTCCGTGACCGAGAGCGGAGCGCCGAGAGTCGAGCAGAGCCAGAAACGTTTGCGTACCTACCTGGGAGGCGAGCTCGTCGCTGACACGACGGCGCCGCTGCTCGTCTGGGAGTCACGGTCCTATCCCACCTACTACATCCCCCAGGCGGACGTGAGCATGGACCTGCTGTCGGCTTCGGACAAGGTGGAGGGGTCGTCGGATCTGGGGGAGGCCCGTCTCTGGACGGTCAAGACGGCTCGGGCGGAGGCACGCGAGGCTGCCCGGCAGTACCCACAGGCGCCTGTCCCCGAGCTCCGTGACGCGATCCGCTTCGAGTGGAGGGCGATGGACTCCTGGTTCGAGGAGGACGAAGAGGTCTTCGTTCACGCGCGCGATCCCCACAAGCGCATCGACTCGTTGCGCAGTTCGCGCCATGTCGTGGTGGAGATCGACGGCGTCACGGTCGCCGATTCCTCCCGGCCCGTGCTCCTGTTCGAGACGGGCCTGCCCGTGCGCTACTACCTGCCCAAGACCGATGTCCGGATGGACCTCCTGACTCCCGTCGACACGCTCACGCGCTGCCCGTACAAGGGCGTGGCCGAGTGGTACTCCGTCGACGTGGACGGCAGGCGCTACGACGACTTCGTCTGGTGGTACCGCAACCCGGCTCACGAGTCGGCACCGATCGCCGCGCTCGTCGCCTTCTACAACGAGAAAGTGGACCTCATCGTCGACGGCGTGCGCCTGGAACGGCCCGTCACGCAGTTCTCCTGAGGACCGGGCCGGCTCTCGGCCACGTTGGCGACCGGCAGAACCCTGCTAAAACATCGGAGAGGGAGCTGACCCTCGATTTTCTCACTATCAGTAGTCGGGCGAGCACTTAAAGTGGTATAAACTCGTCCATGACCACGAGTTCGAGTTCCAGCGTGCTCGCCCACCTGTATCGCCGAGCCGGTTTCGGGGCGACGCCGTCCGAGCTCAAGGCAGCCGAGAAACTGGGCTTCTCAGCCACAGTCGACAAGCTCCTCGCTGGCCTGACCGAGAAGGACCGGGCCGGCGACGCGCTCAAGGTTCCCTATCTCACGCCGCTCGCGCAGGCCTCCATCCCTGGGTTCGAGTACGACGACTACGACGAGTTCATGAAGCTCTCCTCCTGGTGGCTCGACCGGATGATCGTGAGCGACACGCCGCTGCGGGAGAAGCTCGTCCTCCTCCTGCACAACCAGTTCCCCACCTCGTACGCGAAGGTCAACTCCGCCGACCTCATGTACAACCAGAACGAGCTCTTCCGAAAGCTCGGTGCCGGCTCCTTCGAGACCCTCACCCAGGCGGTGGCGAAGGACCCGGCGATGCTGATCTGGCTCGACACCGGCACGGACCACAAGGCCCACGCCAACGAGAACTTCGCCCGGGAGCTCATGGAGCGCTTCACCATGGGCGTCGGCAACTACACCGAAGAGGACGTCCGGCAGGGGGCGCGGGCGTTCACGGGCTGGGAGCTCGACTACACGACGGGGGAGTTCTTCTTCAACCGCTACGACCACGACAACGGGGAGAAGCACTACCTCGGGCACCGGGGTCGCTGGCAGGGCCAGGACATCGTCCGCATCGCCACGCACACGAGGGCCTCCTCGAAGTGGGTCGTCGCCCGGCTCTGGAGCTTCCTCGCCTACCCGGTCACACCGCGGTCTCGAATCGTGGCGGAGCTCGCTCCGAAGTACAAGCGCGATCTCAACATCGCCGGCCTCCTCGAAGCCATCCTGCGCCATCCCGAGTTCGTGTCCGCCACCGCCATGAAGGGGCTCATCAAACAACCCATCGAGTACCTGGTCGGCACGCTCCGCCTGCTCGGTCTGACGACCGCAGCCTTCGGCGAAGGCACCCTCGTCTGGCTGCTGAGCTCGCTCGGGCAGCAGCCCTTCGTTCCCTTGAACGTCGGGGGATGGGGCCAGAACCAGTACTGGTTGTCGACCTCGGCCAGCAACGCCCAGATCGCCCTCGCCTGGGCCGTCGCCGAATACGCCGATCTCACTGAGGTCGAGGACCTGAACGGCAGGCCGGGCGCCCAGGTGGCCGCGATCGGCAGGATGCTCACACTCGACAAGTTGTCCAACGAGACCTACCGGGCGCTGTGGAGGATGGCCCAGAAGGGCAGTCCCCAGGAGACCTTGGTCCTGGCTCTCGTCTCTCCCGAATACCTTCTCAACTGAACGGAGCCGTCATGGCGAGGTCCTTCACCAGACGCGACTTTCTTTCCGGCAGCCTCGGCGTCGGTGCGGCAGGCGCGGCTCACGCAACACTCGGTCCCGTGCGGACCCGCAACCGGTCCAGGTCCGCCACCCGAGCCGCGACCGCCTCGACTCGCGAGGCGGTCACCGCCGGCGCAACCACCGCGACGGCCGCAGCCAAGCCCAAGGCCGACCGAACGCTCGTGCTGTGCACCCTCTTCGGCGGCAACGACGGTCTCAACACCGTGATTCCCTATGAGAGCTCCGCCTACCGGCAGCTGCGCGGCCGCATCGCCATACCGCCGGAAGTGGTGCAACCGCTGGGCAGCGTCGACGGCTTGAAGCTCGGACTGCACCCGTCGATGGTCGGCCTCAAGTCCCTGTGGGACGCGGGACAGGTGGCGATCGTCCTCGGCACGGGCTACAAGGACCCGAACTACAGCCACTTCCAGTCCATGGAGATCATGCAGACAGCCGACCCGACGGGCGACAGCCCCAGCGGCTGGCTCGGTCGCTGGCTGGACGCAACCGGGTCGGACCCGTTGCGCGCCCTCTCCGTCGGCCCGAACGTCCCGCAGGTCTTCGCGGGCGTCCGCCAACAGGCCTCCACGCTCGCCGACAGCACCGACCCCGGCTCCCAAGAGCTCGGAGGGGATCCGAATTTCGTCGCCTCTTACCGCAAGCTCGAGCACGTCTTCAAGCGTGAAGCGCCCCTCGAGGCGGCGATCGCCCAGTCGGGCGCGAACCTCCTCGAGGTCGGAGCGAAGGCAGCGGCGGCGCTGAGCTCGCAGCAGGCGCCGCCGGCGATCAGCCCCAACGACGGCGGCGACATCGGCAACCAGCTCGACATCATCGCCGAGCTGATCAAGGCGGGCCTGCCCACGAAGGCGTACGGCGTCATGACAGGCAGCTTCGACACCCACACCAATCAGCTGCAGGCCCAAGCCGAGATGCTGTCCCAGGTCGACGGCGCCGTCCAGAACTTCATGGGGGATTTCCCGACCGTCTCGCACGGCCTGAGCCCTGTCATCGTGATCTACAGCGAGTTCGGCCGCCGTGCGCAGGCGAACGCGAGCGGCGGCACCGACCACGGCTCGGCGAGCAACGTCATCGTCGTGGGACCGTCGGTGAAAGGCGGCTTCTACTGCGAGCCGCCGAGCCTGCGAAGGCTCGACGACACCGGGAACCTCGTGCACACGGTCGACTTCCGGCGTGTCTACGCCACGGTGCTGGCCGACGTCATGGGCGTGGAGCCGAGGAGCTTCCTCGGCGGCCGCCGGTACGCGACGCTCCCCTTCTTCCACTGATGGACTGAGCCGGCAGGACTGAGCCGGCAGGACTGAGCCGGCAGGACTGAGCCGGCAGGTGCCTCAAGTCATCTTGGCGACCGCGAGCGCGGTCGCGAACAAGACCGTCGACCACGACATGGCCCGAAGCGCCCCCTCCAGAGGGGCGAGGAGGTAGCGCCGGTCGATGGTGACGACCTCGCCGCCGGCCAGGGTGACCGTGCCTTCGACGTGATCGGTGCGGCGGCGGAGCGATCGGGCCGGCGTGCTCAGGCGCCGCTGGGCGTACGAGAGCGCGAAGGCTCCGAAAGCCGCCAAGACCGGGGCCAACGCCAAGGTCCTCGTCTGGGCGACATAGGCGGTGAGCAACGGGAAAGCGCCCCACGCCGCCGCAAAACCGACGTCGTTGTGCACGACACCCCCCAACAGCTCGGCGTTGTACGCGATCACGATCAGGGGGCCGATCACGATGAACGGCACCAGCACCCAGCCGGTCTTCGTCACGCCGGCGACGCCGAGGACGACGGCCACCACGAGGCCGATCACGGCGGCGCCGACGAGCCACGCCGAGGGCAGCTGGGTCCGCAGCGGCCGCCCGTGCAGCTCGTCGAGAGCATGGGCGGCCACGCCGACGGCGAAGAAGAAGGCCAGCAACGTGGCCAGCAGCCGGGTGGCGTTCACGACAGGAGCCAGGCAGGCTCCGATGACGATGTAGGACAGGTGCCAGGCCGTGTACGGCGGATGGAGGACGAGCCACCAGTCACGCCAGCCGCCGGCGCCGGCGGCGTAGAACGCGGGTGGTGGGACGGCGTCGCGGTCGGGCGACGACGCGAGCGGCTTGGCGGCCCGCTCGTCAGCCACCGGCTCGACGGCCCCACATGACTAGTCCACCGCCGAGGCTCATCACGCGCACGCCGACGTCCTCGAATCCCGCCTCGCGCCAAGCCTCGACCGTCCAGTCGACCGGGTACCGCTCGTACAGCGTCGAGATGCTCGGCCCAAGGAAACGGCCCACCCTGTACCACTCCAGCCCCCCCGTCACGAGACCGGCAGCCGGCAGCACGAAGCGCGTGTACACCCACCACCATCCGCGCCAGAAGCGGGTGGGCGGCACCATGAACTCGAGACTCGCCACGGGCGCGCCCGGCTTCACGACCCGGGCCAGCTCGTTCAGGGTCGCCTGAGGGTCGTCCACGTAGCGGAACAGGTACGTGAACGTGAGCGCGTCGAACGCCGCGTCAGGAAACGGAAGCGTCTCCGCCCGGCCGTTCACGAGCTGCACGCGCCGCGTCTGATGGGCTTGTGCGATGTTGCGCTGGCCGATCCTGAGCATGCTCCGCGTCAGGTCGACCCCAACGATGTGTGCGCTCGTACGGTCGGCCAGCTGGAGGGCGACGCCTGCTGTCCCCGACGCGACGTCCAGCACGCGCTTCGGCGAGGCGGGAACGATGCGATCGACCATCGCGGTGCGCCATCTGCCGTTCTGGCCGAACGAGAGCCACTCGGCGAGGCGGTCGTACCGGGCCGGCAGGTCCGCGAAGAGCTGCTGCGCGAACTTGTTGCGGTCGCCGGCGGTGCGCAGGCTCATCCACTTCCCTCGGTGCCCATGGCCCGTACGGTACGCGACGAAGCGATCGGACGGAGGACGCAACGGGATCTCGCCCGTTTCAGGGCCATCGGGGACGGTTGTACGATTGGGTGTGACGGCGTCCTCTCGGAGGTCGGGCCCCTAAACCTGAGGAAAATCGAGGACCCCCGTGGGACCCATGGCGGAGGCGAGTGTCAGTGACGGTGCCGGCGACGGCTCGTTCACGGCCGTCGACCAGGAGGCCGAGGGGGCTCGAGCCGACCGGAATCACCGGCGCCGTGCCTGGTCGCTGGTCGCGCTGGCCATCCTCGCCGTCGGAGTCGTCGCCTCGATCGTCGGTGCCTGGACGCAGTACTCCTCCGCCAGGTCCGCTGCGCGGGGGGCGTTCTCCGACCGGGTCTCCGCGGCTGCAGCGATCCTGACAACCCAGCTGCAGCACAACGTCGACCTCGACCGCCTTGTCCGGGCGCTCATCGTGACGCGGCCCGGTCTCACGAACGCCGAGTTCCGCACGTGGTTCCGCATTGTGAACAACGGAGGCTCGGCGTACCCGGCCGCCGTCGGCTTCGGCTACCTCGAGCGTGTGCCCGCCGCACAGTTGCCGGCCTTCGTACGTGAGGTGACAGCCGACCCGGCCGGCGGCTCGCCGGCCCATTGGTCGGGCGTCGTGCCGGCGGGCAAGAGGTCTTTCTACTGCCTCGCCCGCCTCGGAATCCGCGTGCTGCCCGTGGCCTTCCCTCCGTCGCTCGACGTCTGCGCGACCGGGGCCGGCCGGGCGCTCGTCGACGTCGGCGCAACCGGAGGCTTCGCAACCCTGCCGAGGACGATCACGCTCGGCCAGTTCGCGGCACGAGTCGCCACGCTCGACGGGGTACGCGCCCCGAGCCTCGGTGCACTCGGGCGGCACCAGATGCTCGTGCTCTTCGAGCCCGTCTACCGCGGCGAGGCCCTCCCGCCGACGGCGGCCGGTCGCCGGCGACTGCTCGTCGGGTGGACCGTCGCCCTGTTCGACGGGTCCCGACTGCTCCAGAGCGGCGTCCAACGTCAGGATCAACTCCAACTGCGGCTGCTCCGCCTGGACCCGGGGCAGGGACCGGTCGCGGTCGCCACCGTTGGACCGCGCGCCAAGGCCGGAGACCTTAATGAGGCGGTCCGCATGAACGTGGGTGGACCCTGGATCCTCCAGGCGACCGGTCCGGCTGCCGGCGGTTCGAGCCCGCTCACTCAGGCACTCGTCGTGCTCCTCGTCGGGCTCGCTGTCACGGTGCTGCTCTCGTTGTTGATCTTCGCGCTCAGCACGTCTCGGGCCCGCGCGCTCGACCTCGTCGACGAGAAGGCGGACGAGCTGATCCGACAGGCGCTGCACGACGAGCTGACCGGGCTCCCCAACCGCTGGCTCGTCCTCGACCGCGCCGACCAACTGCTCGCACGCGCCCGTCGCCGCGGCTCGATCGCGACGGTGCTCGTCGTCGATCTCGACAACTTCAAGGATGTGAACGACACCCTCGGCCACGCCGTCGGCGACGAGCTCCTCAAGGCCGTGGGCGACCGGCTGCAGGACTCGGTACGGGAGGGCGACACCGTCGGACGTCTGGGCGGCGACGAGTTCGTGGTCCTGCTCGAGGACGACCGCCTCCCGTCGCGGGGCGGCCTCGTGGCGGCTCGGATCCTCGCAGAGCTGAAGGCGCCCTTCAGGATCGGGACCCAGGACCGGCCGCTCTCGATCGCGGCGAGCATCGGCATCGCGACCGGCGACCGCAAGACCGCCGGCGACCTGCTGAAGGACTCCGACGTGGCCCTCTACCGGGCCAAGTCGCTCGGCAAGGCGTGTTATGTGTCATTCGATAGCGGCATGGGCAGCAGCGTCCAGGAACAGGTCCAGCTGAAGGGCGACCTCCAGCTCGCCCTCGCCGAGGAGCAGTTCTTCCTCGTGTACCAACCGATCATCGATCTCGCGACGCTCGAGATCGTGGGCGCAGAAGCGCTCCTGCGGTGGAAGCACCCGACCCGCGGCGTCGTGGCGCCACTCGAGTTCATCCCGTCGCTCGAGAGCACGGGCCTGATCGTGGAGGTCGGGCGCTGGGTGTTGAAGGAGGCCTGCCGTCAAGCCGCCATCTGGGAGCGCCAGGACCTGAAGCTCACGATGAATTGCAACATCTCCGCGCGCCAGCTCGAATCGGACGCCCTCGTCCAGGATCTCCAGTCAGCGCTCGAGTCGAGCCGTCTCGGTCCGTCGTCGCTCGTCATCGAGATCACCGAGAGCACGGTCATGAAGGACGTGACGGGGACGATCCGGCGCCTGAACGCCTTCAAAGCTCTCGGGGTCGGTGTCGCCATCGACGACTTCGGGACCGGATACTCGTCTCTCTCCTACGTGCACCGGTTCCCGGTCGACGTGCTCAAGATCGACCGGTCCTTCGTGTCGGTCATCGACGACACGTCGAGCGCGTCGATGCTCGTGCAGGTCATCGTCCAGCTCGGCTCGGAGCTGAGCCTGGACGTGGTCGCGGAAGGCATCGAAACGCCCGGGCAATACGAGAAGCTCCTCGAGATGAGCTGCAAGCGCGGCCAGGGCTTCCTCTTCGCGAAGCCGCTCGACCCCGGCGCCTTCGAGACCTTCGTCCGCGTCGGCGGGGCGAAGATGGCGCTGGAGGTCGAACGCCTGGCGATCATCACGCCGGGACGGTGACGCGCGCCAGGCGCAGTACGAGCCCTCTGACGAACCCGTCGGGCTCGGGCCAGGGGAAGCCGGGCAGCGCCACCTGCAGGCTGACCATGCCGTGCATCGCAACCCATATCGCCGTGCTGTCAGCCACGACATCGGTGCTCGTCGACTGGCCGCTCGCCACGCATGCTGCGACGGCCTCGACGAGCAGAGCGAAGCTCTCCGCTCCGAACTCGAGCACCGGACGACCGTCGGGATCGAGGGTGACGGGCTTGCAGTACTCGCTTCTTCCGAGTCGCTCCTCGGAGAAGAGCACGCGATAGCGAGACGGCCGCGACAGGCCGAACGCCACGTAAGCCTTGCAACCAGAAACCAAGCGCTCCGCCGCGTCGCCCCCCGCCGCCACGACAGCTTCCGTGATGGTCTGGGTCAACTCGTCGAAGACGCGAGCGACCACGGCCAGCACGATCGCGTCGCGGTCCGGGAAGTGGGCGTAGATGGAAGGGGCCGCGATGCCTATCTCACGGGCGACGGCGCGAAGCGTCACTGCCTCCTCCGTCCCTTCCCGGTCGATGATCGCCAACGCTCCGGAGACGATCTCCTCGGTGAGGCGCGCGCCCTGACCACGGGCGTTGCGCGTCCGCCTGATCGCCGGCGTGCCGGACTGCCTCACGTCTTCCATACCACTCACTTTACATCTGTTAGCTCATCTGTCTATACTTACGATCGTAAGTTGTCGGATGTTAGGTAGCCCAACCGAGGGAGTGAGATGAGCGCCAGAGCCAACAGCCCCACCGAAGCCACCGCACTTGTGCGGACGAGCTCGCAGCCGGCCGCAGGCCCGGTGAACGAGCGGTGGCCGGAAGGCCATCCGCGACGCAAGCAGATCCTTCTCGTGCTCTGCCTGAGCCTGCTCGTGGTGGTCATCGACAACACGGTGCTCAACACAGCGCTCCCGACGCTGGCCCGGGAGCTGCACGCCGGCACCAGTTCGTTGCAGTGGATCGTGGACGCGTACACGCTGTGCTTTGCGGCGTTGCTGATCCCGGCCGGAGCTCTGGGCGACCGCTACGGGCGCCGCCTCTCGCTCATCGCCGGCCTCATCCTGTTCGCGCTCGGCAGCCTGGCTGCGTCGTTCGCGTCGAGCGCAGGCGTGCTCATCGCCGATCGGGTGCTGATGGGCTTCGGCGCCGCCTTCGTCATGCCGGCCACGCTGTCGATCCTGAACGCGGTGTTCCCGCCAGCTGAGCGGCCACAGGCGATCGCCGCCTGGTCGGCCGTGGCAGGTGTGGGGATCGTCATCGGGCCGACCCTCGGCGGGTTCCTGCTGTCGCACTTCTACTGGGGCAGCGTGTTCCTCGTGAACATCCCGCTCGTCGTGCTCGCCCTCGCCGGCGTCATCCGCATCGTCCCCGAGACCGCCGAGCCGGGCCGGCGTTCGCTCGACTTCGTCGGGACGCTGTTGGTCGCCGGAGCGCTGTTGGCGGTCGTCGATGCAATCATCGAGGCGCCGGCCCGTGGATGGACGAGCACCGGGACGATTGCCGAGGTGGTCATCGGACTGGCGATGCTGGCCGTATTCGTCTGGTGGGAGCTTCGCATCGAGCACCCGCTCATCGACCTGCGCGTCTTCTCGTCCAAAGCGTTCTCGATGGCATCGGGCTCGGTCACCGTTATCTTCTTCGCGCTTTTCGGCAGCCTGTTCGTCTTCACCCAGTACCTGCAGCTAGTTCACGGCTACAGCCCGCTTTCCGCCGGCGTCCGGGCACTTCCCTTCGCGATCGCCATGGGTGTGGTCTCCCCGCTCTCGCCGATCCTGGCGAAGCGTTTCGGAAGCAGGGTGATCATGCCGGCGGGACTTGCCCTGATGGGCTCGGGCCTGCTCTACCTGTCGACCGCCGGCGTCGACACGGGCTATCCGGCCCTGGCGCTCGCCGTCGCGATCATGGGTGCCGGGATGGGACTCGTGATGGCACCCGCGAGCACGACCATCATGACGTCGGTTCCCGCCCACCAGGCCGGCGCCGGCAGCGCGGTCAACGACACGATCCGCGAGGTCGGCGGCGCGCTCGGCGTAGCGGTTGTCGGAAGCTTGGTCGCTGCGGAATACCGGAGCCGCCTCACCTCAACCCTCGCCTCCCACCACGCACCGGGCTTCGTCGTCCACGGCGCCACGGGCTCGGTCGCCGCTGCGGATGCCATCGGCCGGGCGATCGGGGGCGTGCGCGGCGCCTCGATCGTGCGGGCGGCGCACGAGAGCTTCACGACCGCGATGGCGCTGGGCCTGAGGGTCGCCGGCGCGGTCGCGATTGCCGCCGCAATCGGTGCCTTCCTCGTCCTCCCAGGCCGGGCCGAGGCCCGTGCCGCGGTTGCCGCCGGCGCTACCGACCTCGTGCCGGCGGACGCGCACGTGGTCTCAGCCGGGGCCCTGGTCTAGGCGGCGGCGCCCCGGCGGATTGGCCCGGGCCCGCTCCCCGGGCGGATTGGCCGGGGCCGCGCCTCGGCGGATTGGCCGGGGCCGCGCCCCGCACATACTTCGTAACTGTTCAGGTCCCCTAACCGCATAGTCCACCACCAGGAGGGACACCGCGCGTAGCGTTGGGAATTCCGACAGACGACCGCTCCCCGTTCGACGACACGCCCTCCTATGAGGAGCTGAAGGAGCTCGTCGCCGCGTTGCGGTTGCTCACCGGGCAACAAAGTGCGCAGATCGGTGAGCTCGAGGCCGAGATCGCCAAGCTCAAAGAGCGGCTCGGGCGCAACCCGCGCAACTCTTCGATGCCTCCCTCGGCCGAAGCGCTCACCAAGCCCCCGATAGCAACCGGGCCGAGCGGCGAGCGCCAAGCGGCGTCCGGGCAAGCAGCCCGGCTCGGAAGGCAAGTACCTGGCCCAGGTCGCCGATCCCGACGCCGTGGCGACGCAGCGCCCCGGTCCTGCACAAGTTGTGGCGCCGATCTCTCCGAGGCCGATGTCGTCGGCGTCGAGCGTCGCCAGGTCTTCGAGCTGCCCGAGGTGAGGGCCTTTGTGACCGAGCACCGCATGGAGCGTCGCCGTGCGCCTGCGGGTGCGAGACCAAGGCGCCCGCACCGCCAGAGGCGATCGCTCCGGCCTGTTATGGGCCCGGCATCCGGGCGCTCGCCGTCTACCTCTCGCTCTACCAGCACCTTCCCTATGACCGCCTGGCCGAGATCTTCGCCGACGTGTGGGCATCCCCGTCTCGGTGGGGCGATCACCTCCATGGTTGCCCAGGCCGGCGGGGCCCTCGGGCTGTTCGTCTCGGTCGTCACCGACCTGCTGTGCGATGCGCCGCGGTCACTTCGACGAGACCGGGCCCGCGTCGAGGGGTCCTTGCACTGGGTCCATGTGGCCTCTGCACGCTCTACACCCTCTTGTGCTGCCACAAGCGCCGCGGCGCTCGCCATGGACGACATGGGGGTCATCGCAAGATGGCCGGCACCGCCGTCCACGACGGCTGGAAGCCCTACCGTGGCTATGACGTCGTCCACGCCTTGTGCAACGCCCATCATCTCCGAGAGCTCGACGGCGTCATCGAGCACTTCGGCCAGGTATGGGCCGAGCAGATGATCACACTCCTGCTCGACGCCAAAGAGTCCGTCGAGCCGGCGATCGAGCGGGGCGACGGACCAGCTCGATCCGGGAGTTCTCCGCTCCATCCAGGTCCGCTACGCAAAGCTCATCTCAAGGGATGGGCCGCCAACGCCGAGGCGGCTAGCAGGACAAGCAGTGGTACCAAGACACCGCCGTCAACCTTCTCAAACGTCTCGACACCCACCGAGACGACGTGCTCCGGTTCACCGCCGACTTCAACGTCCCCTTCGACAACAACCAAGGCGAGCGAGACATCCGCATGGTCAAGCTGCAGCAGAAGATCTCGGGGTCATGGCGCACCAATCCGGTGCCGATCACTTCTGCGCCATCCGCAGCTACTCTCGACACTGAAAAAGCACGGCTATAGCGTCCTCGACGGCCTACAGGACCTGTTCGAAGGACGGGTCTGGATGCCTGGGGGGACCTGAACAGTACAAATTTTCGTCGCAAAACTTGCCTCCGTTAATGATTGCGACCAGTCACAATCTCGATGGGAAGCAAGTTGAGCGCGAAATTCGAATGTCCCGCGGGTGGACAAGCGAGGGTCCGGGCACACGAGCGCAGCTTCGGGGAGACTGGAGCCATGAGCGATCCGAGTCCGTCGACAAACGAGATGGGCTTCCACTCGGTCACGGAGGCTCGTGGCCTTCTCGAGCGGGGCGAAGCGAGATCGGTGGAACTGGTTGAGGCTCTGCTTCGCCGTATCGGAGAAGCCGACCGGGTCGGTCCCGAGTTGCGCTCGGTGCTGGCGCTCTGCCCGGACGCGGTCGAGGTCGCCCACCGGATGGACCAGGAGCGGCGACAGGGCGAGGTGCGGGGCCCTCTGCACGGAATCCCGGTTCTCGTGAAGGACAACATCGATACTGCGGGCAGCGAGGGCACCACTGCGGGCTCGCTTGCGCTCGCCATGACCAAGCCCACCAAGGACGCCGTAGTCGTCCAACAGCTGCGGGATGCCGGCGCCGTCATCATCGGCAAGTCCAACCTCTCCGAATGGGCAAACTTTCGAGGTAAGCGTTCCTCCAGCGGCTGGAGCGCCGTTGGCGGACAGTGCCGGAATCCCCACTCCCTCAACCGGTCGCCCGGAGGGTCCAGTTCAGGCTCCGGCGCGGGTGTCGCGGCAGGGTTCGCCCCGATCGCGGTAGGAACCGAGACCGACGGCTCGATCCTTTGTCCCGCGGCTCTCAACGGCATTGTGGGGATCAAGCCCACGGTCGGGCTTACCAGTCGCGTCGGCGTCGTGCCCATCTCGTCGAGTCAGGACACCGTCGGCTCGATGGCGAGAAGCGTCGCCGATGCCGCCACTCTCCTCGGTGCTCTCGCCGGCGGCGAAGCGGGCGCGGATCCTCTCGACCCGCTCGTCATGACACGCCCAGCTCGTCTGCCCTCGGACTACAGGGCCTTCTGCGACTTCAACTCGCTTGCCGACGCACGCATCGGGGTCCCGCGCGAGCACTACTTCGGCTACAGCGCCAAAGCCGACGCTCTCGTCGAAGCTGCCCTGGCGGTCGCCCGGAAGGCGGGTGCCGTCATCATCGATCCCGCCGACGTGCCGACAGCGAAGTCCCTGTCGAAGGGCAAGGACGAGCTGTCGGTGATGCTCCACGAGTACAAGGCGGGGCTCGAGGCTTACCTCGCGACGCGGCCGGCCGTCGACGGGCAACCGGTCAGCATCAAGGACATCGTCGAGTTCAACGAGGCGCATGCTGACGAGGAGCTTGGTTTCTACGGCCAGGAGCATCTGATCGCCGCCTGCGAGTCCGGCGGTCTCGACAGTCCCGAGTACTTGAAAGCCCGCGCTCGCAACTGGCGAAAGGCAAGGGAAAAGGGGATCGACGCCGCGCTCCGAGCGGCGAACGCCGACGTGCTTGCGTGTCCGACGATGGGTCCAGCGTGGTGCATCGACCACGTCAACGGAGACTCGCACCCCGGCGCGGCCTACCAGGCTGCCGCCGTGGCCGGGTATCCCGCC
This sequence comes from uncultured Acidimicrobiaceae bacterium, assembly GCA_963763085.1. Classification (GTDB taxonomy): domain Bacteria; phylum Actinomycetota; class Acidimicrobiia; order Acidimicrobiales; family Bog-793; genus CAVXNB01. The sequence goes on along the minus strand of CAVXNB010000008.1, from coordinate 539,364 downwards.
ATCACCTTGCCCGTGGGCAAGGTGAGCGGACTTCCCGTCGGGCTCTGCCTGGTCGGCACTGCCTGGAGCGAGCCCACGCTCATAGGAATCGCCTTCGCCCTCGAACAGCGGTTGTCGCTCGGCGACGAGATGCGCCCGCACTGGCGATGGGAGATCGAGTAGTCAGAGGTATCCGGACTGCTCCTCGAGCCGCGCCATGAGGCGGTCGACGAAGCCGACTTGTCCCTTGAGAAGTTTGACTCTTGCTGTCGCGACCGACATCCATGCCGCACGATCAACCTCAGGAAAGCGCCTCATCTCGCCCGAACGCGGTGGCCACTCCAACTCGAACTCGTTGCTGACGATCGTGTCGACGTCGAGATCACCCTCTACCGCCCACACCCGGACCCGCTTGCCGCTCGGCTGGCGGATCTCGCCAAGGTCAATCCTCGGGCCGGCGGGCGCCGCCTGACCTATCTCCTCGGCGAATTCCCGGTCGGCTGCCTCCTCCGGATCCTCCCCCGAGAAGTACTCGCCCTTGGCGACCGACCAGGCACCGTCGTCCTTCCTGGCCCAGATGGGACCGCCCGGATGCACCAGCATGAGCTCGACCTTCCCTCCGTCGCGGAAGCGGTAAGGCAGCAGTCCGGCGCTCGGTGCTGGCATCGGCCCTCCGATCTGGGGCTCGGGAGACCTTGTTTACTTTTCGCTGACGACGGGGACCGGGTAGGCATCGAGCTCGTCGATCGTCACGAGCTCGAGCTCGCTCGGCTCGACACCGAGGCCCCACAAGGCGAGCCCGACCCGGCCGTCGAGATCCACCGCGGCTGCCCAAGACCGTCCCAGCCGGTGGACAATGGCCTCCCGCTTGACCCCGTCGACGCTCACCGAGGACCGCTCCCACTCGGATGAGTCCAGGTCGAGCCCGAGCTGATCCATTTCCGGGAGCTTCTCGCGCAGGTACTTTGAGCGTTCCTCGCCCCGGGGCGGCATCTCGAGCTGGACAAGCCCGAACAGCGCCTGTGACAGCGCAGCCTCGAAACCCGTGATACCGACGCCTCCGCCAAGGTCGTCCGATCCACGCACCAGCGGTGAGCTCTTGGCGATCGTCCCTACCGTGACCAGGACGCCGTCCGCTACGGCGCCGTGGTCCAGGAGCACCCCGACGAACTGTTCGCCCATCATGCGGTCCCAGAGCCCGAGCGCCCTGCGGCCCTTGAACGCGGAGGGGAGGCCGTAGACGGGAAAGTCAAGTTTTGGCAGGTCGGCCAATGCTTCGTGCGAGCCTGCCCAGTCCTCGGCCTCGCCGCCGGCACCATCGTCGGTAAGGCACCACGGGCCGGCGATGAGGTTCGGCACGCCTTCGCCTTGCAGATCCCAGGCCTCGTACCGCTCGCCGGTGAAGACGCTGAAGCGCGACTCGTCGTCGAGGGCGACCGCGAGCTCCCGACCGTCGAACGTCACCCTCGTCACGCGACATCGGAGCAGTCGCAGGAAGGGAGCGAGCGTGGCCGTGACACCGGGACGGACCTCGTGATCAGTCCCGTCGGAGTCTCGAAACGCGATCGCCGCCTCGATCACGAGGTACGCGTTCACGCGCTGGTCGAGGTGAGCGCCGTCGACGAGCAGCAGGCTGACCCGGTCGTCGAAGGTGATCCGGCGGACCTGGCTGCCGACCAGGGCGCTGAGGTCATAAAGATCCACGTCCTCATCGTGCCCGAAACTCGAGCCCGACGCCTCCTCCACCACGTTTAGAGTACGGGCCAGCCGGCTAGCCCCAGCTAGCCCCCGTAGCTCAGGGGATAGAGCAGCGGTTTCCTAAACCGCGTGTCGTAGGTTCGAGTCCTACCGGGGGCGCCCGACCCGCTGGCCACGGTCGCCGCGGCCAGGGTCCGGTGCTTGCGCCGCCCCGTGGGCACCGGGCGCGTGGTGCAGCTCGAGAACGGGACGACCCCGAGCCTAAGTCGTAGCGCGCGCCTACGATCTCGACGTCGAACGGGAACGTGTCCTAATTGATGAAGAAGTGGTTTCAGCAGTGGCAGATCCGCTGGCGGTACTACCGGGCTTCTCCGCGCTTTCACGATGACACGATTCGCACGCTATGGCGTGTTGTGGTTTGGCGGGTGCATGGCCTCTTGCGGAGACCGGCGGTCATCAAGCTTCCTCCCTGGAACTGCCGGCTTTATCTCCCATCCACTCTGCATTTTGGGACAACTTCAATCTTTCTGTTCCGCGAAACGTATGAACCGGAGCTGCTCTACCTCCAGGATGTCCTCCACCCCGGAGACGTGTTCATTGACGGCGGAGCGAGCATTGGAATCTTCACCGTAGTTGGCAGCCGTTTGGTCGGTGACGCTGGTTGTGTGCTCGCCTTTGAGCCTGCCGACGGCACGATCCCCGTATTGCACCGAAACGTCCAAATCAATCGGCTGGGAAATGTACGCGTCTTCAAGCAGGCGCTATCCGAGAAGGAGGGCATGCGTGAGCTCTACCACGTCTACGGCGCTCCTACCTACTCGCTCGGTGGAACGGGCCGAGACAGCGAGGACTTCGAGGAGGTGCAGGTGACCACGATCGATCAGGCAGTTCGGGCGGCGAACCTTGGGCCGGTCTCCTGCATCAAGATAGACGTGGAAGGCGCAGAGGAGCTGGTGTTGCGAGGCGCAAAGGAGACGATAGAGCGCTCGCGACCGACCATCATTTTCGAGGTGAACCGTGACGCTTCGGATCGCCTGGGGCTCGACCCGGATGGCGCGATATCCTTGCTGAGGACGTTTGGCTACCGCTTCGATCTCGTCTCGAAGGGCGGCCTCGAGGAGATGAAAGGCGACCCGGGCGATCGCAACGTCGTTGCGCGCTACCTTGCGCCTCACTCGGCCTGAGGCCACCCAACCCGTAACCGGGTCTCGGTTAAAGGCCTCCGCCGGCGTCGACGACGAAGGTCGTGCCCGTCACGAAGCGCCCTTCGTCCGACACGAGGTAGAGGACAGCGTTGGAGATGTCGATCGCCTCGGTGGCGGCGACCGGAAGGGCGTTGATCCCGCGCGCGGCCAACTCGAAGTCCGCTCGGGTCGGAGCCTCCAAGTCTGGTCGAAACAACCGGTAGATGGAGTCGTTCAGGATCATTTCCGTGTTGACCGTCGTCGGGTGAATCGTATTGACGCGAATGCTCTGCGGAGCCAGCTCCTTGGCGAGGACCCGCATGAGCCCCACGAGTCCCGCCTTGGACGCCGAGTAGTGGGCTGTGTGCTCGCTCGCCTTCATGGCGGCCAGCGAGCTCGTGATGACCACTGATCCCCCCCGGCGGGACGCGACGACGTGGGGAACCGCCGCCTTCACCGTCTTCCACACCCCCGTCAGGTTGATGTCGATCGTGGTCGCCCAGGTCTCCTCGGTCATGTCGAGTGTCGACGAGGGAGACGACACGCCGGCGTTGGCGATGACGATGTCCAATCGCCCGAGCTCCGCCACTCCTCGGTCGACGATGTCCCGCAAGGCGTCGAGGTCCCGAACGTCGGCCTCGGCGGCTACGATCCTGCGACCCAGCGATTCCACCAGTTCCACCGTCTCGGCAAGGTCGTCAGCCGTCGCCGTCGGGTAGGGAATCGTCTCCACCTGGTGTGAGACGTCGGCGGCGATTATGTCAGCGCCCTCTCGCGCGAGCACCACGGCGTGACTGCGTCCCTGGCCCCGGGCGGCGCCGGTGATGAACGCGACCTTGCCTTCGACGCGACCCATCACAAGTCCCTGCGACGGCGTGCCGGCGAGGTCACTTGAGCGGCCACCGCTCGGCATTGGTGTAATCGTGGAGCCAGCCCGGGTAGCTGGGCGCCAGCTTGCTGATCGCGTCGAGCTCAACCAGCTCGCTGTCGGAGAGGACCAGCTCCACGGCCGCCAGGTTGTCGACGAGCTGATCGAGCCGGCGTGCTCCGACGACGACGCTCGTGACGCCGCGCTGGGCGAGGATCCAAGCGAGACCGACCTGCGCTGCGCTCACTTCGTGGCGCTTGCCGATCTCGATCATGACGTCGATGATCTCGTACGTTCGCTCGACGTCGACCGGTGGGAAGTCGAGCCTGGCGCGGCGGGCATCCGCCTCGGTGGCACCGTCCCGTGTGAACTTGCCGGACAAGAGCCCGCCTGCGAGCGGGCTCCAGATCGTGAGTCCCAGCTGCTGATCGATGATCATCGGCAGCAGCTCGCGTTCCACGTCGCGCCCGGCGAGGGAGTAGTAGGCCTGCACGGACACGAACGGCTCGAGCTGCCTGAGTGCGGAAATACCGAGTGCCTTCGTCACCTGCCAGGCGGCGAGATTGGAGCAGCCGATGTAGCGGACCTTCCCCTGTCGCACGGAGTCGTCGAGCGCGCTCAGGACCTCCTCGAACGAAGTGACCGGGTCGAAGGTATGGATCTGGTACAGGTCGATGTAGTCGGTCCTGAGTCTCCGCAGGCTGTTCTCGAGCGAATTGAAGATGTGGATTCGGGACTGGCCGACCTGATTCGGCCCGGGGCCCATGCGGTTGTGCACCTTGCTGGCGAGCACCAGATCGCCGCGTCGGCTCCCGAGCACCGTGCCCAGCAGTTCCTCGGATTGACCGTACCCGTACGAGTCCGCCGTGTCGATGAAGTTCACGCCGGACTCCAAGGACACGTCGACCAGTCGACGTGCGACGTCGAGGCTCAAGCCGCCGAGGACCGCGAACTCGGCCGCGTCAGCACCGCCGAAATTGGCAGTCCCCAGGCAGATGCGGGAGACGAAGGTGCCCGTACGGCCCAGCTGCGCGTACTTCATCGGATTGCACTCCTTGGGGTGTTGCCTTGATCCCACGTCCTCATCGGTGTCAGAAGCTCGATCTGACCATCCCACCATCGACTCGAAGGACCACTCCGCTGATGTAGCCGGCCAAGGGACTAGCGAGAAACGCCACCGCAGAAGCCACCTCCTCGGGGGTTCCGAACCTCCCGATGTCATTCGGGGCAATGTCGCGAACGGCCCCGCTCTCGATCTCGGCCCAAGTATCGCCCCAGTCGAAATTCTCGGCCACCTTGGTGAGGAGCTCCTCCAGCATCGGGACGCGGATCGCACCAGGTGCCACCACGTTGGAGGTGACACCGGTGTTCTTGAGCTCGCGAGCGAGGGAGACCGCCATGTTGTGTCTCGCCGCCAACGTCGCGCCGTAGTGGGGATACGACTCCGACGGCTGCTGTGCCAGTCCGCCGCCGATCTGGATGACCCGGCCCCAGCCGCGTTCGCACATCGGCGGCACCAATCGCTGGATCAGCTGCACTCCCGCCAACACGTTGATCCGGTAGGCGCCGAGCCAGTCCTCGGACGACGCATCGGTCCAGGAGCGATGGGCGTACTCGCCGGCGTTGTTGACGAGGATGTCGACCGGTCCGTCCGCCAGGACAGCATCGGCGACCTCGTTCGCACCACTATCCTGCGAGAGATCTCCCAACGCGAGCTCCGCCGTGCCGCCGGCATCACGAATGGAGGCAACGACCTCCTCGGCGCGAGCACGATCTCGTCCGTGCACGATCGCGAGGACCTGCTCCGCTGCCAAGAACTGCACGATCGCCTTGCCCAGGCCCGCTGTCGATCCCGTCACCAGCGCACGCTTGCCTGCAAGTTTCAAATCCATGGCGTCGAACTCCAATGCGAGGCGATCCCAGGTCAGACGCCTGAGTCAGCCACAATATAGAAGGCACTACCATAGAATCTCATGAGCCAGCCGAGCATGCTCAGCCCGTGGTGAGCGCTCGCGCCCGCGGCAGCAATTGGGGCCGGTGGGGGGAGGAGGACGAGCGAGGCACCGCAAATCTGCTGACAGCGGCCTCCGTTCTCGAAGCGTGCAGACGACCGAAGACCGGCCGCGTGTACGAGCTTGGAATCGAATTGAGGCGCGACGCCCCCGTCGGGGGCAATCGCATCGCTCCGCTTCACTTCATGACCCAGGACGGAGGAGATTTCGCCGCGCTCGGTCGGCATGACTGGGGCACCGCCGACGACTACATGGTGCTTGCGACCCAAGGCACCACCCACGTGGACGGGTTGGCCCATGTGTGGTCGGGAGGCAGCCTCTACAACGGCTTCCCATTCACGGAGGTGCGCAGCAGCGGAACGGCCCGTCTCGGCCTCGAGAAGCTCGGCGGGTTGGTGGCGGCTGCCCATCTCCTCGACTTCACCCACCTGCGTGGTGACGACGCGCCCGACATCACCGCCACGCTCGTGGACGCGGTGTTCGCAGAGCGGGGCACGCGACCTCAGCCCGGTGACGCCGTGCTCTTCCGAACCGGTTGGATGGAGGAGGCGCTGAGATCTGCGCCGGAGGAGGGCACGTTTCCTGTGGTCTCTCCATCCATGGCCGAGTGGTTCGCCGATCACGACATCGCCATCGTCGGGGCCGACAACATCGCCGTCGAGGCGACGGGCCGGCGGGGAGTTCTCCCGCCACTACACAAGGCTCTCGTCCGGGACCTCGGAGTCACCATGATGGAGCTGTTGAACCTGCAGCTTCCGGGAGACGACGGAGTCGATGGGGGCCTCCTGGTCGTTGCTCCTCTCCGGATATCCCGAGGGGTCGGGAGCCCGGTGAATCCGCTCCTCATCGCCTGACGCCGACGACGACGTGCCTCTCCAATCGACCTCGTCCCGGGGCGAGACCGCCGTCATCGGGATCGGATCCACGCATCAGGGCGAGCTGCCGGGGATGACCGCCGACGAGATCGCTGTCGACGCCTTCCGGCTGGCTCTCGACGACAGCGGACTTCAGAAGTCCGACATCGACGGCCTCATCACCTGCAAGTCGTTCGGCGGTCACGGGATCGACACCGAGATCGGGCGGTTGGCCGGCCTCAATCCCCGTTTCAGCGCCACCCTCGAGTACGGCACGTGCAACTTCTCGCTTCATCTGGCCGCGATGGCGCTCGCCTCGGGAATGGCGACCACGATCGCTCTGCTCTACGGGACCAACCAGCGCAGCGCAGGCAACCGCTTCCGCACGGCTGCGGGCAGCGGTTCGGGATCGCTCGAACTGCATGGATTCCACAACATCGCGGGACAAGGGGCTCTGGCCTTCAGGCGGCACGCCCACCTCTACGGAACCACCGAGGAGCAGCTTGGCTGGGTAGCGGTCACTGAGCGGGCTCACGCACAGCTCAATCCCGCTGCGATATTCCGCACCCCGCTCACGATCGAGGACTATCTGCGCGAGCCGTACCTGGTCGAACCGCTGCGACGGTCCGACATCTGCATGATCTCCGACGGAGGTGCCTGCTTGATCGTCACCACGTCCGACCGCTGCCGCGCTGCGGCAACGCGGCCCGTGTACCTCCTCGGCATGGAACAGGTGACCGGCCTTCGCCAGTACCAGAATCCTGACAATCTCATGCGTCCCTGGGTCGCCGAGGCGGCAACGAAGGTCTTCGAGCGCGCCGGAGTCAGCCGCTCGGACATCGACGTTCTCTTCATCCAGGATCCTGTCAGCGTCTGGGTCTGCCAGATGTTGGAGCTCTACGGCTACTGCGGGATCGGGGAGTCCGGTCCGTTCGTCCAAGAAGGGCGCATCAGACTCGGCGGCGATATTCCGGTCAACACCAACGGGGGCCAGCTCTCCGAGAGTTACATGTGGGGATGGCTCCACCTCTGCGAGGCCGTCCGCCAGTTGCGCGGCGACTGCGGAGCACGTCAGGTGGCCGGTGCCAGGTTTGCCCAGTACTGCTCAACCAAGGGATTCGAGAAGGCAGCGACGTCGATCCTTGGCACCGAGGTTCCGGCGTGATGGACAGCCCTCTCCTCGCCGCAGCGGCACAGCTTCTCGGCGAGGGTCCTGTCGATGACGAGCTGGCGGGCCCGGCGCTCATGTTCCAGCACTGCGACCGATGCGGGTTCGTCCGCTACCCTCCGGCTCCGGTGTGTCCCGAGTGCCTGGGCCGCTCGTTTCGTTGGCGGCCGGACTCCGGTCTCGGCACGGTCTGGAGCTACTGCATCTACCACAGGGCCTTCGACCCGGCCTTCACGCCCGCACTCCCCTACAACGTCGCGCTCGTCGAGCTCGATTCCGGGCCACGTCTGATCAGCAACGTCCTGGACGTTGCGGCCGAAGATCTCAGCGTCGGGCTGCGCGTCATCGGCAAGCCGATCGAGGTCGTCCCCGGTCGGCACCTCGTCTACTTCACCCGCGACGAAGGCGAAGGCCACGAAGGCGACGATGGATCATGAACGAACGAGAGGACCTGACCGGATTGGTGGTCCGGACCGCGCTGGCGTGCACGATCGAGGATCTGCCGCCGCCGACGGTGCACACGATCAAGCTCGCAATCCTCGACCTCATCTCGTGCTGCGTCGCCGGCAGCGACTCGGACAGCGCACGTTTGGTCTCGGATTGGGCACAAGAGACAAGCGGCAGACGCGACGCCGTGATCGTCGGGACACCGTTGCGCGCCTCGGCACCGCTCGCCGCCTTGGCCAACGGCACCTCCGCTCATGCGCTCGATTTTGACGACGTCTCCATGCGCATGATCCATCCCAGTGCGACGCTGGTCCCCGCGCTTCTCGCGGTTGGAGAGTCCCGCCACCTGTCGGGCAGGCAGTTCCTCGGGGGGTATGTGGCCGGTTTCGAGATCCAGGCGCGTCTGTGTCGTGAGCTGAACCCGGAGCACTACGAGCGCGGATGGCACAGCACGGGGACAGTCGGCGCGCTCGGCGCCGCGATTGCCGCCTGCAGGGCCCTCGGCCTTGATGCAGACACGAGCCGTCACGCGCTCGGGATCGCCGCGTCGTCTGCCTCCAGCATCCGGAAGAACTTCGGGAGCATGGTCAAGCCGCTCCACGCCGGCCAGGCGGCCTTCCACGGGCTGCAGGCCGCCGGCCTCGCCGAGAAGGGGTTCACGGCGGACCGCTCGGTCCTCGAGGGTACGAACGGCTTCCTCGACGTGTTCTCGAGCCTCGAGCGAGTCCCCGATCTCTTCGAGGCTTTCGCGACCGGCGCCCCATTTGAGGTTGTGGAGTCCGGGATCGCCCTGAAGCGCTTCGCGTGTTGTGGAGCGATCCACTCCGCCCAGGATGCGCTCCTCGAGCTCCTCGAATCCGATCCGTTCTCGCCCGAGGACGTGCTCGGAATCGAGTGCCGCGTCAACCGGCTGATCCCGAACATTCTCGTGCACCATGTGACCCAGAGCGGGCTGGAAGGCAAGTTCAGCATGGAGTACAGCGTCGCGGTCTGCCTGTTGGACGGGCGGGGCGGACTCGCACAGTACCGCGACGACCGCGCGGCCGATCCCCGGCTCGTGCCCGTCATGGAACGGGTCGAGGTCGTGGTGGACGACTCGATCCCGGTCAATCTCGCCTACTTTCCTTCGGTCGTCACGGTCCGGCTTCGGGACGGGCGCGAGCTCACGGCGCGGGTTGACATCCCGAAGGGGTATCCCGAGCGCCCCCTGACGGATGCCGAGGTGGTGGAGAAGGCGCGCGAGTGCAGCGAAGGGTTCCTGGGCCAAGGCCGCTTCGATGAGCTCGTGTCGACCGTGTTGCACCTCGAGGAGGTACCCGACATCGCCATGTTGGCTGCGCTTCTGGCAAGCAGCGGAGTCTAAGTGTTGGCCCTCGACGAGCTCATCGTGCGCGACGTGCTCTCGCGACGCGCCCACACCGACGGCGACAAGCCCTTCATCCGGTTCGGCAGCGAGGTGGCGAGCTATGACAGAGTCCATCGCAACGCCCTCGAGCACGCCGCATCGCTTGCCCGGATCGGCGTGGAACGCTCGGAGCTCGTGGGGCTCATGCTGCCCAATTCGATCGAGTACGTCGAGCTGTACTTCGGCATCGCAACTCGGGGCGCGGCCGTCGTGCTCGTGAACACCGCGTTTCGCGGCCACATGCTCGAGTACGTCCTGAACGATGCTGGGTGCCGGGTGCTGATCGCCGACGAGGAGTTCCTGCCGGCACTGCTCGAATCCGAAGACCTGCTTTCACACCTGCAGACGGTCCTCGTGCCGGGCGACGCCTCCACCGCCGATCGCTGGGCGGGCCGCTTTGCACGGATCGAGGTTGCTGCGATCGGGGCGGTCAGGAACGGCCACGCCCTCGACCCGCCGGGTGCTTCGCCGGCGGTCTCCCACAACGATCTGCACTGCGTCGTCTACTCGTCGGGGACAACGGGACCTTCCAAGGGCATCATGATCAGCAACGGCCACGCCCTGACGAAGGCCGTCGAAGTGCTTCGCATCTGCAACTTCACCTCCAGCGACACGCTGTATTCGCCGCTTCCGCTCTTCTACTCGATGGGCCTGCTCCGAGGCGTGCTCTCAGTTGCGCTCGTCGGGTCGAGCATCGCGCTGCGCGACAAGTTCAGTGTCAGCTCCTTCTGGGACGACGTCCGGGCGCACAACGCGACCGTCGCGCACTGCGTCTTCAGCATTCCGAAGATGCTGGCGCAAGCACCGGTGCGGAGCGAGGACCGGGACAACCCGCTGCGTTGCATGTTCAACGCCCAACACGACCCCGACTTCGAGGAGCGTTTCGGCGTCAAGCTGATCGAGAGCTACGGGCTCACCGAGGCCGGCAACGCCATCTACAACCGTCTCGACGACCCTGTCGTGCCAGGCTCATGCGGCCGCGTGTCGGACGACTGGGAGATCCGCCTCGGAGATGCGAACGGCTGTGACGTGCCTGTGGGTGAGACCGGCGAGATCCTGCTCCGGCCACGCGAGCCGGCCAGTCTCATGCTCGGATACCTCAACAAGGCCGAGATGACGGCCGTGGCGTTCCGCGATCTGTGGTTCCACACCGGCGATCTCGCCCGCCGCGACGCCGACGGATATTTCTTCTACCAAGGTCGCAACAAGGACGTGATCCGCAGGCGTGGCCAGAACATCTCGGCGTGGGAAATCGAGGAGTTCCTCCGCACGCACCCGGGCGTCTCCGACGTCGCCGCCCTCGCTCACCCCTCGGAGGTCGGAGAAGACGATCTCCGCGTCGTGCTCGTCTCCCGGGAGGAGGTCGCTTCGCTCGACCTTCACGAGGTCGCCCAATTCTGTGAGAAGAGGCTGCCGGCGTTCATGGTTCCACGTTTCTACGAGGAGGTGGCAGAGCTGCCGAAGACGCCGAGCGGCCGGGTCGAGAAGTACAAATTGGAGGGCGCGCTAGCCGCGCACCATTACGACCGCGGCTCCGGCCGGCGCCGGTAGCGCCGGCGGCAAGTTCACACGCAGGCCCTCACGCGCTGGTGATCGGTGCGAGCCGCTCCCCCGCCGGCTTGAAGACCCAGTGCTGCTCGCATCCCTCGGCCCCTTGGAACCGGCAGTGCTTCACCTCGACGGCCAGCAGGTTGTCGTCCGCAGCGACGTACCCCTCGAAGCATCCGGCCTCGAACGCCTCGGTGTACGGGCCGTTCCTCGGGTTCTCCTCGCTGAAGTAGATGCAATGGTCCCTGCGAACCACGCATCTCGTGTCGTCATACTCGGCGAACAGCGCTGACGCGTGCTTCGGGCCCCGGATCGAGTGCACGAGGTCCTGGTACAGCGCCATCATCCGAGGCTCACCTCGGCCCTCCCGGCCCTGGGCCTTGAGTAACTTCGCATAACCCTGGCCGCCGTACCGCCGGCCTATCTCGCGGGCGATGGCCAGAGCGGACTCCTTGCCGACGAGCTCCTCGGCAACGGTGTAGAAGGACTGGAAATTGTTCTCGATCTGCCTGCCCATGCTGTAGACGAGATGATCGACCGTCACCTCCGCGATCGAGATGTCGTACCGCTCCATGCGATCGCGCTCCGAGGCGGACAGCCCTGCGCCGGGATAGAACAGCAGGTGGTCCTTGGCGTAACCCTCCTGAGTCATAGTCAGCCCCTTCCTCGCGCTGCCATCTCCGCCAGCTCCACCTTGGACACCTTTCCGGTGCTGCCCTTCGGCAACGCGTCGACGAAGATGATCCGACGCGGCAGCTTGTAGCCCGCCAGTGAACCGGTGCAGTGACGCAGGATGTCGGCTTCGCTGGCCGTGCTCCCTTCACGCGTCACGATCGCCGCCGCGACGACCTCCCCCCAGAGCGCATCGGGGACACCGAACACCGCCGCTTCGCTGATCCCCTGATGCCGGTGCAGCACGGCCTCGACCTCGGCCGGGTAGACGTTCAGCCCCCCGGAGATGAGCATGTCCCGCTCACGTCCGACGATGGTCATGAGCCCCGACTCCGACAACGCGGCGACATCCCCGCTCCGGTACCACCCGTCAGTGAAGACCTGCCCGGTCGCGTCCGGGTCGCGCCAGTACCCGGACATCACGTTCGAACCACGGATCCACAGCTCGCCGGGCTCGCCGGCGGTGACGTCCTGGCCCTGCTTGTCGACGACGCGGATCTGGACGCCGGTGGCGGGAAAACCGGACGAGCCCAGTTGCGCGTGCCCATCGGCTGCGTGCTCCTTCTGCGAGAGCACAGTGACCGGATGGGGAGCCTCGCACGACCCGTACACCTGGGTGAGCACAGCCCCGAACACGCTCATCGCCTCTTCCGCGAGCGCGACCGGCATGGGCGCTCCCCCGTAGGTGATGTTGCGGATGCCCGCCACACTGGCGGGCGTGCAGTGCGGGGAGTCCAGCAGCATCCGGATCATCGTCGGCACGACGAACGTGCTCGTCCCCCCCGAAGACGACACCGCCTCGAAAAACGAGCCTGGATCGAACTTGGCGAGGGTGATGTTCCGGGCACCGCGCATGAAGTAGGCGAGGATCTTCGATCCGGACCCGTGCGACATCGGGGCGACGTGCACCATGCCGTCTCGTTCGTCGGCGCTGAACTCGTCGAGCAGCATGTTCAGCGCCGACGAGACGCGGGCGCGCTGGGACGTCGTGGCACCTTTGGGACGGCCGGTGGTGCCCGAGGTGTGCAGGATCATGCTCGGATCGTCCGGGTCGATCGCAACCGATGGCCGGAGCGCGCTGGCGCTCGCCAGAAGATCCCCGTACGAGTCGGGCTCGTCGACCACGACGACGTGTTCGAGGTCCGGCAGCCCAGAGCGCATGGACTCGACGCGTTCCCGCTCTGACCGTTCGGTGAACAGCACGTCGGCCCCGCAGTTCGAGAGCATGTAGCTCCGTTCGGCATCGGTCAGCCGGGGGTTGATGGGAACCTTGACCTTGCCGGCCCGCGCGATGGCGAAGTCGATCTCGACGAATTCGAGCCGGTTGCCCATGAGGATCGCAGCCCTCGAGCCCGAGCCCGGCGAGAGTGCCCCGAGCGCATTGGCCAACCGACTCGAGCGGTCGCCGACCTCGGCGAAGGTCAGCCGGCGATCGCCGTCGACGACGGCGGTCCGTTGCGCGAATCGTCGGCTCGCGCGCTCGACGAGCTCAGCGATGGTGGTCATCGAATCTCCCCCACCTACTCGCCAGGACGTCACAGATCTCGCCGACGGTCGCGTACGCACGGACGGCCTCGAGCAGGGCCGGGATCGTGTTCTCGCCGGCGTCGGCGACCTTGTCGAGCTGCTCGAGAGAGCTGCGGACACGCTCGGCGCTTCTGGTCCGCTTGACCTCGTCCAGCCGTTGAACCTGCTCCTTCTCGGTCTGCAGATTCGCGGTCAGCGCCGAGGCCCCGGACGACGCCGAGTCGACCGTGAACCGGTTGACTCCGACGACCACATGGTCCCCGGAGTCGACGGCAACCTGGTGCCGATAGGCCTGCGCCTCGAGCTCTCCGTGCAGCCACCCGGACTCCAACGCGCAGAGCGCCCCGTCTTCGGCTTCGATTCGTGACATGTACGCCCAGGCGGCCTCTTCGAACTCGTCGGTGAGGCTCTCGACGAAATAGGAGCCGCCCAACGGATCGGCCGTCCGGGCCACGCCGGTCTCGAATGCCAGTATCTGCTGCGTGCGAAGCGCGATTCGGACCGCGTCCACCGACGGCAGCCCCAGCGCCTCGTCGTAGGAAGACGTGGCGAGTGTCTGGACGCCACCGAGGACGGCGGCCATCGACTGGTAGGCGATCCGGACGATGTTGTTCAGAGGCTCCTGTGCCGTCTGGGGACTGCCGAGCGTGTAGCAGAAGATATTGGCGCTCAGGCTGTCGGGGTTCTTTGCGTTGAAGCGGGACTTGAGGAGCTTGTGCCACATCCGCCGAGCGGCGCGGAACTTGGCGACCTCCTCGAAGACGTCAAGGTGAGCGGACAGGAACAGGTAGATCGACGGCGCGAACGCATCGATGTCCAACCCGCGCTCGAGTGAGGCGTTGATGTACTCGATCCCGTTCGCAAGCGCGATCGCCACTTCCTGGACGGCGGTGGCCCCCGAGTCGCGGATGTGGTAGCCGCAGAATTCGATGGGCTTCCACTCCGGCAAATTGATGGAGCAGTACTCGACGACGTCGACGGCGAACTTGAGCGCCGGGCGCGGGGGGAAGACGTAGGTCCCGCGGGCGAGGTACTCCTTCAGCACGTCGTTCTGGAGCAGGACCCGAAAGCTGTTGGGCGAGAACCCGAGCGACTCTGCAGCGGCGATGAAGAGGGCGACCGCGATCGGACCGATGGCGTTCGCCGTGGTGCGAATCTGTGCCACCTCGTCAAGCGGGATGCCCGCCAACATCGTCTCCATGTCGGCCAAGGTGTCGATGGGCACTCCGACCCGCCCGACTTCTCCCTTGGAGAGGGGGTGATCGGAATCCAGCCCGTTCTGGGTGGGCAGGTCAAGGGCAATCGAGAATCCGCGCTGGCCCTGGGCGAGGAGCGACCGGATACGCAGGTTCGTCTCGGTCGCGCTCGCAACCCCCGAATACTGGCCCATTACCCAGAGGCGTTCCCGGTACATCCCGGGCAGCACGCCCCGCGTAAACGGCGGTTCCCCTGGGAACCCGAGCTGGCGCAGGTAGGCATCCGCGTCCGGCGCGTCGAGGGGCGTGTAGACGGCCTTGACCTCGAGGCCCGACAGTGTCTCGCCGCCGGCATCTCCCGGGCCGAGACGATCCTCGTGCTTCGACTCCCACGCACCGAGGGCGGTGCGGAGATCCGGATCGTCGCCGCTATCCAACGTGGACCACCACTGCCTCGGCCTCGCCGATCCCTCCGCAGATGCTCACGAGCCCGGTGCCCCCGCCTCGCCGGCGGAGCTCGGAGATGGCCGTCATCACGAGTCGCGCCGCCGTTGCGCCCGTCGGGTGCCCGACGGCCACCGCCCCTCCGTTGACGTTGGTGCGCTCGCGCAGGCGCATCGCCTCACTCCTGTCACCTGACGCAAGCACGAGCGTCGACACGAGCGGAACTGCGGCAAATGCCTCGTTGATCTCGAGGACATCGATGTCGCCAAGCGTCAGGCCGGCCTGCTTCAGGGCTAGTTGCCCGGCTACGGCGGGCATGGAGGCGATGCGCTGCGGATCACCGGCGGCCGCCGACCAGCCGATGATGCGGGCATCGCTCGCGCCGCGGCCGGTTCGGCCGCCCTGCAGCACGAGGACCGCCGAGCCCGAGCTGAGATCGGGCGCGTTCCCAGCCGTCACCGTCGCACTCCCATTGACGGTCGGAAGCCGGCCCAGGACCTCCACCGACGTCTCGGGTCTGGGGACTTCGTCGTGGTCGAGGGTCACCTCCGAGCCATCGGCGTCAGCCATCGAGACGGGCTCGATCTCGTCCTCGAAGAAGTGCCGCGCGTGGGCGGCGGCGTAGCGCTCCTGGCTGCGGCAGGCCCACTCGTCCTGCTCTTGTCGACCGATCCCGTGTATTGCAGCCTCGTTCGAGGCCTGGACCGCACGGGCCACGCCCGAGTACGGACACGAGACGACGAGCTGGTCGGCGAGAACGATGTCCCCGAGCCGCCGGCCGAACCGAGCGGATTCAAGGAAGTACGGAACACGGCTGAGGTTCTCCACTCCGCCGGCGACCGCGAGCCCGATCTCACCGCTGCGAATGCCCCTGCTCGCCATGTTGATGGCCGTCAGGGACGAACAGCATGCGCGGTCGACCGTGTACGAGGTCCGATCGTCAGGGATGCCGGCACGCAGCTGCACCTGCCTCGCGATCGATCGGTCGCTACCGGGAAAGTTGACCCCGATCGCAACCTCGTCGACCCGGTCGGGGTCGACGCCGGATCGCCGGAGAGCGGCTGCCACGGAGTGGGCGCCGAGCTCCGGAAGTGTCAGCGTCCGGAGGGCACCGCCGAATTTCCCGAACGGCGACCTGGCGTAACCGGCCACGTGAACGATGGGCGCTTCCATTCAATCAGTCCCTCGCTGCATGGCTCGCCGCCGAAGACCGCAACCTGACGAAAAGGCTCGCTCAGATCCCCCAGAGGTCTCCGCCACATGTGTGCCCGGGATATCTCGACTCCATGATGTCGATCTTCGTTCCACACTATGGTAACTGCCGGTGACTCCAATCGTCAAGAGACACCGACAGGAGGTCGCATGATGGAGCAGCGCTTCAAAGGCAAAGTCGCGCTCATCACCGGTGCAGCACGCGGTCAGGGGAGGGCAGAGGCGATTCGGCTGGCTCAAGAGGGAGCCGACGTCATCGCCATCGACATCTGCGAGCCGCTTCCCACGGTGAGCTACGAGGGCGCCGCGAAAGATGACCTCGCCGAGACCGTTCGAGCCGTCGAGGAGCTTGGACGCCGGATCGTCAGCTTTCAGGCCGACACGAGGGACATGGACGGCCTGCAGGCCTCGGTCGATCGCGGCGTGGAGGCGCTCGGTCGCCTCGACGTGGTCGTCGCAAACGCCGGCATTTGCTCCTACGGTTTCTTGTGGGAGCTCACCGAGGAGCAGTTCCGCACGATGATCGACGTCAACGTCGTCGGCACATGGCACACGCTCAAGGCGACCGTTCCCATCCTGATCCGCCAAGGTGAGGGTGGCAGCATCATCGTGACGAGCTCGGTGGGCGGCATCCGTGGGATGCCCTGGCTCGGGCACTATGTGGCCTCCAAGCACGCGATCTCCGGGATGGCGAAGACGTTGGCCAACGAGCTCGGGCAGTACAACATCCGCGTCATGATCCTGATGCCGAACGCGGTCGCCACACCGATGGGGCTCGATCAGACCCTGGTCGCCTCCGTGCAGGCGAATCCTGCTCTCGGCTCGATGTTCATGAATGCGCTGCCGGCAACGCTCACCGAGCCCGAGAACGTTGCGGCGGCCGTGGCATTCATCGCGTCCGACGACGGGAGGTACATGACCGGATCAGAGGTGGTCGTCGACCTCGGGACGCTCGCCCGTTAGCGCCAAGTGTTTCGGGGCGTCGACTGCGGGCGGCCCTGCACGTCAGCCCCCTCGTTCTTCTCGTACGACAGCCTGGCCTGCTCCCAGGCCGATGCCGCAGTCTGAATGAATCGACCGTCCTGCCGCTCGATCCACTCGATGTTCCCGATGGCGCGAGTATTCGAGCCCATGAATTCCGGAGCGACGTGTCGCATGAACAGCTCGTAGGAGTACATGCTCGCCTCACGGTTCGCAAGCTCGTGGTTCTGGGCGAGGAAGCACCCGAACCCGCCCGTCTGGTCCCGAAACCGGCGCACGGCATCGGCCAAGCGATCAGGCGTGCCGATCACCGCGATGCCCGAGTCGTTGAGGACGTCGATGATCTCGTCGGGTTTGGACCAGTCGGAATCCTTGGGAACGGGAAAGAAGGGGATGCCCGACGCGAAGAACCGCATGAGCGCCTGGAGACCGAATCGCACGTCCTTACGCGCCTGGGACTCCGTCTCGGCGAGGTGATAGAAGCCGACAACTCGCCAGTTTGCGCGATCCACCGTCTTCCCGGCCCGGTCCGCCTGGTCCTGGACGATGCCCCACATGCTTCTGAGGCTCTCGAAGCCGGCTTCCGTCGCCCCTGCCATCGACAGGAGAGAGACGCCGCTACGACCCGCCAGGCTCGGCCCGCTCGGAGAGACCGCTGACGCGACCGCGATCTCGAAATGGGGATAGGTGTAGGGCCGCAGGTTGAGCCGGCCTTCTCGCATCGCGAACCAGCTCGTCTCCATCGACACCGGTTCCTCGGAGACGAGGAGGCGCATGATCGCGTCGAGGGACTCCGACATCTTCACACGGCTCTCGGAGAAGTCCAGGCCCATCATGTGTGCGTCCGAAGGAAACGCCCCCGGTCCCACACCGAACATCATCCGCCCCCGTGTCAGGTGGTCGAGAAACACCATCCGGTCGGCCACGATGAACGGGTGGTAGTAGGGCAGCGAGATCACCCCGGTTCCGAGCTTGATCCTCTTCGTACGCTCGGCTGCCGCAGCGATGAAGATGTCGGGAGCGGGAATCGTCTCGTAGCCGTTGGAGTGGTGCTCGCCGATCCACGCCTCGTCGAAGCCGAGCTGATCGAGCCAGTCGATCAGCTCGAGATTGCGATGGATCGCCAGCGTCGGGTTGTGCGCCGGATCGTGGAGGGGCCCGATGAACGACCCGAATCGCATTGGCTGATCCATCGACCCCAGCTCCTTCACGTCCATCTCACACCGTGTGGCCCGGCGGTGGTCCGGGGGATAGCATCCAGCATGTGGAAGTCTTATCCAACGGCGCTTGGAGTCTTCCCGGAATGCTGTGCCTTGTCAACTCACAAGCCTGATGACGGCGTGCGCCGCGCACGACGCCGGACCACGAGACCTGGAGGGGATCACCGATGACCGTTGCCGGTGGGAGTGAGGGCACGCCCGGGGGACACGACCCGCCCCGACCCGTTGAGCTTCTCACGCGGAGCGGGTGGATGAGCAGGGTTGTGAACGACCTGCCCGGCGCCGAACAAGGCGGGCACCTCCGATCGGCCTTCCCGGGACTAGTCGCCACGACCTTCCGTTCCACGTTGGTCGTGATGCCGATGGGACAGCGCAGCCCTCCACGAACCTCGGAGATCGAGCACATCGTGATCGTGCTCGAGGGAGCGTTTCTTTTCCGGGTCGACGGTACCGAGTACCACGTGGACGAGCTCGACCAGCTCTTCGTGCCCGTCGGCGTGGTCTGGGAGTACCAGAACGCTGTGTTGACGCAGAGCATGTTTCTCGCGATTGTCGGACCGTAGCGGCCATGTCACAAAAGGAGCACGCAAGTGACGCCTGAGGAGCGAACCAACGGAATCCATGAGGACGCCGTCGTCCACGCCAAGCATGCGGCGCGGGCCGCGTACCTGGGCTGGCGGCACCTTCGCTCCGAGTACTCACAGGACATCGACACCGTGCTCGCGACCCTCGAAACGAACGGGCCGTGGACCTGGACGCTCCCCGTCGGCGCGATGGCGGCTTCGGAGACCGACGACTCCGAGCACCCGGCGCCGGAGTCGCCGGCCGAGGTGCTGCAGTACGTGAGCGCCTCGGACATGGCCGAGATCCGCCAGCAGTACGAGAACATGCGGACCGCCGTGGAGCTCTGGGACTGGATCTCGATGACGGACCTCCGCTCGAGCTGGTACATGCTCACGCACGGAGTCGGGAGCTTGACCGAGAAGCCGCTCGGAAACGTCTTCCAGATCGAGTCAGTGACGCTGTTCCCCATCGGAACCGATGGGATCCTCGGTGAGGTCCAAATCGGTGCCCTTGCGAACGAGAGGCTCAATCGCTGGCCGGAGGTGCCGACCGAGGGTTCCAAGGTGCCGTTGCCGCTCAAGCGCTTGCAGGCGACGATTCTGCACAACGAGTTCATGGAGGCGATCCGGGCGCAGGACGTCGAGCGGATCATCGCCACGATGCGGCCGAACGTCGCGACCGCGATCCGGAGCTATCTCACCGACACCTACGAGGTCGTCAACGCAGAGGGATCCGGCGAATTGGCAACGTACTACCGGGATCTCTTCGAGCGCTTCGAAGTAAAGGAGCTCCGCCTCGTCAACCGGGTCGTCGAATCGTGGTTCGTCTTCGCCGAGCTCCACTGGATCGTGGAGCACCGGTCCCGAGCGCGTGCGGGCGAGGTCTTCGAGTTCTGCACCGCAGATATCGCGCCCATCGATTCGGAGGGCAGGTTCTGGGTGCGCACCGGCGCCGGGACCGATCCTGTGCCGACGCGGGCGGGCGAGTTGGACCGGTACGCGCCGTACTTGGACGAGCGCGGGCCGAAGGACCGGCAGGGATGGGAGTTCGAACTCGTCAACGGCCCGTAGGACGGACCGCCCGATGGTCGGGACGCGTCACATCGATGACGTCCCCGCGTCCACGACGAGCGCCGATGCGGTCACGTAGCGCGACTCGTCGGAGGCGAGGAACAGAACGGCGTGGCTGATCGCGTCGACGGGGAGCAGCGAGATCGGCAGGACATTCGCGAACGATCCCGCCAGTCTCGGGTGGGCTGCGAAGAGCTCCCCGGCATCGGACTCCCCTCCGGCCATCACCGTGTCGACCCCGCCGGGGTGGAGACTGTTGACCCGGACGCCATCGTCGGCGAGCTCCTTGGCGAAGGCCTTCGCCAGCCCGGTCACGGCGAATTTGCTGGCCGTGTAGGGGATCATGAAAGGCATTGCCTTGAGGCCGCCGGCCGAGCTGACGAGGATGATCGAGCCGCCGCCCGAGTCGATGACGTGCTGAGCCGTCGCCATCACCGTGTTCCACACCCCGGTCAGGTTGATGTCGATGGTGTTCTGCCAGATCTCCGACGTGACGCGATCCCAGCGGTGGATGCTGCCGATGCCGGCGTTGGCGACGACGATGTCGAGCCTGCCCAGGGTGTCGACACCCTGCCGCGCGGCCGACTCCAGCGCGCCGCGATCCCTGACGTCCGCGAGCGCCGGCACGATGCGGCGGCCCTGCTCCTCGACGAGTCGCACGGTCTCGTCGAGATCGGACGGTGTGCTTCCGGGATAGGTCGTCCAACCGGCCGGCCCGCACAGGTCGACCGCGATGATGTCGGCGCCCTCCGAGGCCAGGAGAACCGCGTGCGAGCGCCCTTGGCCCCGCGCCGCTCCTGTGATGAAGGCGACCTTCCCGTCGACCCGTCCCATCCCGGTTTGCGCTCTACTGCAGCGCCATCGAGGGGGGCAGGCCGGACTCGGGGCGACCGGCCCCTTCCGAGAAACCCCGGTTCGGCCGGAACCACCGCCGGCCCCTGCTCTTCGAGGGGCCGGCCGATCTCGAGATGATGAGCCGGCTGAGGCCGATCGCCGCGATCAGGGCAAGGCCTTGGAATACGTTCGGGATCCACTGCGGCGCACCCGCCAGCGCCAGCCCGTACTCGCCCGTACCCAGCATGAGGACCGCGAGGATCGTGCCCCAGGCGGTGAATCTCTTCAGACGAAACTGTGTCGCTCCCAAGAAGACCGCCGCGAACGCGGGCAGCAGGTACCCGTCTCCGCCCATCGGGGACGCGGAGGCGGTTTGGGCGCAGAGCACGAGTCCGGCTAACGCTCCAAGGATTCCACCCACTACGAGCGCACGACACTGGATGAAGTTGACTCGGATCCCGGTGTTGCGGGCGACGTCGGCATTCAGCCCGACGGCGTAGGTGTAGCGACCCGACGCCGTCTGGGTGAGCAGCACGCCGATGATGGTCGCCAGCACGAACAGGTAGAGGATGGGAACCGACAGTTCCTGCCAGCTGGCGAGCCCGAAGACATTGCCGAAGGTCCCGCTCAGTTGAGTCGGGGTGAGAATCTGGTTGCCCGAGACCGCGACACTGAGGGCGTCACAGATGAGCCAGATCGCCAGGGTCGCGATGATCGACGGGATTCTCAGCACCACGACCACGAACGAATTGGCCAGGCCGATCGTCGCCCCGATGCCGAGCGTGATCAGCACGACGGTCCACACCGCGAGGTGCGTGGTGGCGAGCAGCTCCGCGCAGCACACGCTCGTGAGCGAAATGTTGCCGCCGACCGAGGCATCGATGGCTCCCGATGTCATCGGCACGAGCACGGCGAGGGCCGCGATACCCGAGAGGGCGTAGCTGTTCAGGATCGCCCTCACGGTGTTCATCGTCGGGAAGATGTCCGGCGAGTAGAGCGAGAAGGCGATGATCATCAGGATCCACACGTATACGATCCCGATGCGGCCGGGAGACAGGCTCCTGAGCACCCGCCTGAAGAAGTCAGGCACCTACGACGTCCCTATCGCCACGGATTGGACGATACCGCCGGGACCACCGTGCAGCCGAAAGCCGCGAAGTGGGCCCCACATGATTCGGGCCCACTTCGCGGTCCAGCTCACCGACTGCTTGGCGTTGCTACTTCCAGAGCTTGACGTACTGGGCGAGATAGTTCTTGACGAGGAAGTACGGGTACGTGACGTGCGATGCCGTCGACCTCAGTACGGCCCAGTCGCCGCCAGGGCCCTCGGACGGCTTGACCGAGACGTGCACTTCCCAGCGTGCCAGGGCATCGATCATCTCAGCCATGTTGTCCGTGTTCGGCACGTCCATGATCCCGGCGATCTCGCCGGCCTTGAGGTACGAGAGCGACGTGGGATCCGGCGTGTTCACGAGGATCTTGACGCTCGAGTGCCCCGCCAACTTCAGTTGCTGCGGCAGGCCGGCGACGTCGGTCGGCTGGGAGGCGACGACGAAGTTGATGCTCGGATCGCTGTTGATCTTGGCGACGATGCCGGCGATCAGCTGCGACTGGGTGATCGTCGCCGGCTCGTCGATGTTCGTCTCCGGGCACGACGGGCAGAGGCTCTTCGACTGCTTGATGAAGGCGTTCTGCTCGAACCCGCTCGCCGGGAATGTCGTCCCACCGATGAAGAGCGAGTTCGCGGACGTTCCGTCCGTGCCGAGGACGAAGTCGGCGAGCGCCGATCCGGCCTTGGTGTAGCTCGGAGTCCCGTTCACGATTGCGACCTGAAGCTTCCCGGGCTTGTCGGTGACGAACCCGTTGATGACCGGGATGTGCTCGGCCGCCAACGTCTTGAGGGGACCTTGGAAGAGGATCGCGGGGAATCCGGTGCCCATGGCTGCGTTCGGGTGGTTGTGCACTATTTGGTTCCAGGCGTTGAGAATCGTCTCAGGTGTCAGACCGCCCGCGATGGGCTTGACCTTCCAACCGAGCTTCGCCGCCGCCTGCTGCAGGGGCTTGACGAGGATGGCGCATTGTGGGACGCCACAGACCACGAAGTCGATCGTCTTGTGCTTCGGGATGGGCTTGGTGATCTTGACGGTGACCGGGATCCTGGTGGGGCGGTTCTCGAGGGCCTTGAGCAGGGCCTGCGCCTTCGGAATCGACTTGTGCGGCACCAGCATCTGATGACGCGGCTGCACGCGCGGCGCGGAGCTGCTGGCGCCTGACGTTCCGGCTGTCAGGAGCGCCACCATGATCAGCATGGCGCCCGCAACGAGCGACGCTGCGGCGACACTTCTTCCGCGGTTGGTTCGTGACACGGTTCCCCCCTAATCTCGGTGTAGATCGTTGATCATGAATTTCGTCGCCACCGGTCGATCCGACCGCTCGGCGTAGACGAGGAACCTAGACTTCTGTGGATACGCCTGTCAAATAGTGGAAGTATTGGGAAGGTGTCCGACAACGCCGCTGAGGAGACAGAACCGGTGACGGTGGCTGCCGGCAGCGACCTCTTGGCGGCTCGGGCGGAGGAGTTCGCCGAACGGCCGGCGGTCATCATGGCGACGTCCGGCACAGTCATCACCTACGGCGAGATGAGGCGGAGGTCGAACCAGCTCGCCAGGTTCTTCCGATCGGTTGGCCTGCGGCCGGGCGACGTCGTCGCCATCCTGATGGAGAATCATCCTGGATTCCTGGAAGTGGCCTGGGCGGCTCAGCGCTCCGGCCTGTACTACGCCGCCATCAATTGGCATCTCAGTCCCTCCGAGGTCGAGTACATCCTGGGCGATTGCGGGGCGCGCGTGCTCGTCACGTCGGCGGCTCAGCAAGGCCTCGTGGGACAGCTCGGGGAACGGATGCCCGGTGTCGAGGTCGTTCTTTGCCGTGACGGCGAGCTCGACCAGTCGACGCACCGCTGGCACGAGGTCGAGCAGTTCAGCACCGCAGACCTGAGCGACCCGACCGAAGGGTGCGAACTGCTCTACTCGTCCGGTACCACGGGGCGCCCGAAGGCGGTCAAGCGCCCACTCCCAGGACCCGGAGAGCTCGTCGCCAACCACGAAGGAGCCCTCGCCAGCTACCGGACTACCTACGAGACCAGCGAAGATTCCCGCTACCTGTCGCCCGCGCCGCTGTACCACTCTGCACCGCTCATGAGCTGTATGACGATCCATCGCATCGGCGCCACCGTGATCGTGATGGAGCGCTTCGACGCCGAGGAATGCCTCGCCTTGATCGATCGACATGCGGTCACGCACGGACAGTTCGTCCCGACGATGTTCGTCCGGATGCTGAAGCTGAGCCCCGAGACCAGGGCGAGTTACGACGTCTCGAGCCTCCAGCTCGTCATCCACGCCTCGGCGCCCTGTCCGATCGAGGTCAAGCGCCAGATGATCGAATGGTGGGGACCCATCCTTCACGAGTACTACGGCGGCACCGAGGGGATGGGAACGACGACGATCGACTCTCATGAGTGGCTGTCGCACCCAGGATCCGTGGGGCGTCCGGGCGGTTGCTCGATCCATATCGTCGGCGACGACGGAACCGAGATGCCGAGCGGCGAGACCGGCACCATTTACTTCGAGAGCACGCGCCGCTTCGAGTACATGAACGACCCCGGCAAGACTGCGTCGATCCAGGAGGCCCACGGGTGGCGCACGCTTGGAGACGTCGGCCACCTCGACGAGGACGGCTACCTCTACCTGACCGATCGCGCGACGTTCATGATCATCTCGGGTGGCGTCAACATCTACCCCCAGGAGATCGAGAACGTCATGGTGATGCATCCCTCCGTCAGCGACGTCGCCGTCTTCGGCGTCCCCAATGACGACTTCGGCGAGGAGGTGAAGGCCGTCGTCCAGCCCGCAGCGGGCATCGAGCCGACCCCCGAGCTCAAGACCGAGCTCCTTGCCTACTGTCGCCAGCACCTCGCCGGCTACAAGATCCCGCGATCGATCGACTTCGTGGACGAGCTGCCGCGCGATCCGGCTGGAAAGCTCTTCAAGAGAAGACTTCGGGACCCTTACTGGGACAAGCACGCCACCCAGCTCGTCTGAGCGTCAAGCCGATCTCCCAGAGCACGCCGCTGCCATGTCGAAAGGACAACGATGCACCTAGTCCGGTATCTCACTACCAAGGGCGACGTCGGCGTCGGCGTGCGCGGTCCGGACGGCGTCGTGCCGACGGGTTACGGGGACATGCTTGCGTTCATTCGAGACGAGCCAGCTTCGCTGGAGGCCGCTCGATCCGCCGTCGCGCGCGAGCAGGCACTCGTACCTGAGCGGATCCTGGCGCCGATCGACAATCCCGGCAAGATGCTGTTTCTCGGGATGACCTACGACGTCTTTCGCGAGGGTGTCTCGATCGAGCAGGAGCCCTACGTCTACGCGCGGGTCCAGAGCTCGATCGTCGGACCGGGCGACGCCATCCGCCTTCCCGATCCGGGCGCACACGTGCTCTACGAAGGCGAGCTGGTCGTCGTCATCGGAGCTCCGATGTATCGCGTGCCGGCCGCCGATGCGATGAGCCACGTCTTCGGCTACACCCAGGCTAACGACGTGACCTGGACGCAATGGGTGCACAACGCCTCCAAGGTCGGGCCTCAGATCTGCCTGTCGAAGAACGCCGACACTTTCTGCCCGCTGGGGCCGGACATCGTGACCGCCGACGAGCTCGACCCCGTCGACCTCGCCTTCACGGTGACCGTGAACGGGGAAGTCAGGACCAACGCCTCGACGAAGGGGCTCGCCTGGAACATCGCGACGATCCTGGAGTTCCTGAGCCAGAACATGACCCTGTGGCCGGGCGATCTCGTCTCCACAGGCACCTGCGAGGCAAAGGACATCGTGGCGGGCGACCTCGTCACCGTGGAGTTCGACGGTCTCGGAAAGCTGGAGAACCCGGTGATCGGCAGTTGGTAGCCGGCTGGCACAGCGCCCCCGGCGTCCCCCGGGCCGGCCCCCCCGGGCCGGCGAGAGCACCCGGGTCGGCGCCCCCAGGCCGGCGAGAGCACCCGGGGTGGTTCAAAAAAATGCGCGAACTTGCCTCTCATCGAGATTGCGACCAGTCGCAATCATTAACGGAGGCAAGTTTTGCGAGAAATTGAAGTATCGAGGCGCGGACCCCGCCGGCCGAATTACGCGACGGGAGCCAGCGAGTTGGAGAAGAAGTCCCCGTCCTTCATGACCGCGAGGATGTTCGTGGACGGATCCTGGAGGATCGAGATGTCGCGACTTGGGTCGTCGCGGAGGATGATCAGATCGGCGAACGCCTCGGGCGCGACGGTGCCCACCTCGCCCTCCATTTGCATCAGGTCGGCCATGTTCCGTGTGGCCCAGCGAAGCGTGTCCAGCGGGCTGACCCCGGTGTGATTGACGTACGTCGAGAACTCGGTCGAGTAGACGCCGGCGACGTGGGGCACGATCGGGACGCCGTAGTCGTCACCCGGCAAGATCTTCACGCCCGCCTCGTTGGCGATCGGAACCATCTTGGCCAGGTTGTTCCATTCGTCGCGCACGCCTTTGGTCATCTCTGCGTCGAGGCCCCCCTCTGGGACCAGGCCTTGGTCGGAGACCCCGAGCGCCACGTCGAGGACCCGCATGCTCGGCACCCAGAACGTCCCGCGCTCGACCATTGCCTCGATGATCTGCTCGTCGATCTCGTCACCATGGTCGATCACGTCGACGCCGGCCTCGACGCACTCCGCAATGAGCTCGCGCCACGACGCGTGCGCTCGGACCCTCTTGCCGAGGTCGTGCGCCGTCTGCACCGCGGCCACGATCTCGTCATTGCTGATGCGCCGGAAGTGCGGTTCGGTGATGCCGTGCCCGCCTGTGGGAAGGATCTTGATCCAGTCGGCTCCCCGTCGGATCTGGGTGCGCACGGCCTTGCGCATCTCCTCGGGACCGTCGACGAACACCTGCATGCCCGTATTGCGGCTGTCGTACCACCAATTCGGGCGATCGTTGCCGGTGGTCTCGAGGTGCGGGCTGCAAGCGAGCAGGCGCGGGCCTGCGATGAGCCCCTCTTCGATCGACATCTTGAGGCAGGCGTCGATGTCGTTGCTGCAGGCGGCGCTGACGGCCATCGTGTACCCGGACTCGAGCAAATTTCGGCACGTGTTGATGGCGACGGCCATCAGCACACCGGCTGGCCGCTCAGCCCCGCCGAACACATGGGTGAGCAATCCCATCTCGATGTGCTGGAACTCCGCATGCAAATGGCCGGTGCCCAGGCCGGGCATCAGCGTCTTGCCACGTAGATCGAAGACGACGTCATCCGGCCGCGGATCCACTTGTCGACCGACCGAGACCACACGATGACCCTCCACCACCACCGTCGTGTCCGGCTGTGCCGCATGCTCGCCGTCCAACACGTTCGCGTTCGCAAACACGGTCCTCGACATTGCTACCTCCTAGCCGCTCGTACTTCCTTCTGACACGGATTGCATTTTGCTCGCGCCGACCATCGCCATGAGGAGGCGGGACTCCTCGATATCGGACCCGACTAGCTGATCGACGATCCTTCCCTCGTTCAACACCAGGATTCGGTCGCAGACTGCGAGGAGGTCATCAGGGTCCGAGGAGCAGACGACGAACGACACGCCTGCGGACGCCTGATGACGGACGAGATCGTAGATCGCCTGCCGCGCGCCCACGTCCACGCCGCTCGTCGGATCCTCGATCACCATCACCTTGGGCGAGAAACAAAGCCACTTTGCAAACACGACCTTCTGCTGGTTTCCGCCGCTCAGCAGCGCATAGATCCGCTCCGGGTCGCGAGGACGGATGTCGAGCGCTTCGATCCAGTGTTTCGAATGGACGTACTCGGCGGACCGGCTGATGAAACCGAGGGACGAGTCGCGAGAAAGCGACGGCAACGAGATGTTCTCGCGCATGGTGAACTCCAGGATGGCGGCTCCAGACGCCCGGTTCGGGAGCACGAGCACGACACCCAGATCCTTCGCTTGCCTCGGTGTCGGATCGGACCTCCGCTTGCCGTCGATGTTCTCGAGGTCGACGTGGCTCGGACGCTCGCCGACGAGTGCTCCGGCCAGCTCCTCGCGTCCAGACCCGGTGAGGCCGGCGACCCCGACGATCTCCCCGAGCTTGAGATCGAAGTCGATGCCTTCGAGTCGCTGTGCCACGAGGTTCCTCACACGGAGAGCGACCTGTTCGGTATGCGCAGATGGCAGACGGATCGGCTCGCCCCCGTCGAGCTCGGCCGAAGACGCCCCCCCGGCGTGGTCTCGCAACGTGTCGTCGCCGACGATCATTCGCACCAGTTCCGAGTGATCGATGTCCCTCACGTTGACGGTTCCCTGGGAGACGCCGTCGCGAAGCACCGTCGTCCGATCCGCCAGCTGAAAGATCTCGTTGAGCCGGTGAGAGACATAGATGACACTGGTCCCGTCGCTCCGCGCCTTTCGGACGAGGGAGAAGAGGGCATCGACCTCGTGTGGTGGGAGCGCAGCCGTGGGCTCGTCCAGGACGAGGACCTTCGCAGCGCCGTCGTCGTCGTCAAGCGCACGCGCGATCGCGACAGCACTCCTGTCGACCGGCCTGAGCTCTGACACGGGACGGTCGATGTCGAAATCTACTGAGAGCTTCTTGAGCAGTCGTTTGGTCTTCTTGCGTTGGGCGCGCCAGTTGATGAAGAGCCCGGCGCGGTGCACGTAGCCGAATCCCAACGCGATGTTCTCGACGGCCGTCAGCTCCTCGATGATGCCCAGCGACTGGTGCACGAACTGGAGTCCCATGCGACGTGACTCACGAGGCGAGCCGAACGGCAGGTCCTGGCCAGCGACGCGAACGACTCCTCCCGAATCGGGTCGGTAGATCCCGGCCAGGATCTTGATGAGCGTCGACTTCCCCGAGCCGTTCTGGCCCAGGAGCGCGTGGATCTCGCCTGCTCGAACGTCCATGCTGACGTCTATGAGGGCCCGTTGCCCGGGAAAGGTCTTGGAGAGCCCCACGATCTCGACCGGCACGCTCGACGCCCCGTTCTGCGATACCGGGACCGACTGGAGCGTCGAGACCGCGGCGGGCGCGGTGGCCGCGAGCAAGGGGACCGCCGGCGCAGGGGACGCCGACAGAGCGGACGCCGGCACCGGGGACGCCGGCAAAGCGGACGCCGGCACGGCCGACGCCGGCACGCCCGACGCCGCCTTTGCACGCAGGCGTCTTGTGGACCTGCCCGGGTCGTACAGGTGGGTGAGCCCGATCGCCGCCACCAGCGCCACCCCTTGGAAGACGCCGGGCGTCCACTGAGGCGCTCCGAGGACGAGAAGGCCGTACTCACCCGTTCCGAGCATGAACACGGCGATGACGGTGCCTGTCGCGTTGAATCGCTTCGTCGAGAACTGCGTGGCACCCACGAAGACGGCAGCGAACGCCGGCAGCAGGTACGAGTCTCCGATCGCCGGGGTCGCCGATGATACGTGTGCGGCCAGGACAACGCCGGCGATCGCCCCGACCAGCCCGGAGCACAGGAGCGCGCCGGACTGAATCGCCTTGACGCGGATCCCGGCCAGCTTCGACGCCGTCAGGCTGAAGCCGACGGCGAAGGTGTAGCGCCCGCTCACCGTCCGCGACAGGGTGATGCCCATGATCACGGCGATGACGAGGACGAACACGATGGGGATCGCGAAACCGCTCCAGTTCGCGTTCGACAGATAGCGGCTGAAGGCACCCGAGATCCTGGGAGAGCTCAGAGTCGCGTTGTCGGAGATGGCGACGCTCAGGGAATCGGCGATCAGCCAGGTGGCGAGCGTCCCGATCAGGGACGGAATGCCGAGGACGACAACGACGAGCACGTTGACCAGTCCCAACGCCAGTCCCGACGCCAAAGAGAGCAGGACGACCTCCGGAATGGACAGGCCCGTGTGGATCAATAGATAGGCGCAGATGACGCCCGAGAGGCTGATGTTGCCGCCGATCGAGGCATCGAAGGTACCGGCCGCCATCGGGACGAGAACGGCGAGTGCCGCCAGTCCCGTGATCGAGTAGTTGTTCACCACCGCCCGGATGGTGTAGGTCTCGAGGAACTGGTGGGGGGTCGCGATCGCGAAGATCACGATGATCGCGGCCCAGACGTAGATGGCGCCGATGTAGCCGAACGACAGCCGCTGGCGCCACGTCAGTGAGTGGTTCATGCCTCTTCCCCGGCCAGCCGCGCCGGGGCGGGGACGCCCAGCGCGGTCTGGTCCTCGGATGCCTCGGCACCGTACGAACCCGTCCGCTCGACTGCCAGGTAGTCGGCGATCGCCGCATTCAAGTCCCATCGGGGCCGGAAGTCCAGATCTTCGATTATTCGAGAGCCCCCGAGCGGAAGCCGAGTCCGCATGCCGGGCTGCGATCCCGCCCCGAACTCCACGACGGCATCGGGCTCGGCCGCATGGAACGCCTGTGCGACCTCGCCCAATGAGTGGATCGAGCCCGAGGAGACGTGATAGATGGGATAGCTGAGCCGGTCGGCGTTCACTAGCTCGACGAGGCCGCGCGCGGTGTCCTTTACGTAGGTGAACTCGTACCGGTCGTCCCCGCCCGTCGAGGTCCGGTACCCGGTGCCTGCGATGACGCCGTCCACCGCCTTGCCGATCCAGGACACGCCTCCCTGCCAGGGCCCGAACACGCCCGTTACGCGTGCGACAACGAGATCGAGCGCAAAGACGTCTCGAAACGCCAGGACGCCGAACTCGGCTGCCGTCTTGGAAGAGCCGTAGATGCCGATCGGCGAAGGAGGGCTCGTCTCGGCGATCGTGTCGCCGTCGACCTCGATGCTTCCGAAGACCGAGCGGGTGCTCACGTAGACGAATCGAGCAAGCCGGCCGGCGGTCGCGAACTTCGAGCACAAACGCCAGGTCGCCATGGCGTTGACGTCGAAGACCTCGAGCGCGCCGGGGAACGAAGGTGCGCCCTGCCCGAGCGCGCCGGCCATCTCGGAGTAACGGAGCAAGGCCGCGGCGTGAACGACATTGGCCCGCTCCCCTGCAGCCTCTACGAGGTCGTCCAGGGTCTCCTCACGTCTGAGGTCTCCCGAGACATACGAGACTCTCGAGGTGTCGAGCCCCGAGAGCACCGGTTCGGGCAGGGCCGTTCGAACGTCTGTCGCGATCACGGACGCGCCCTGCTCGACAAGGGCCCTGGTCACGTGCGACCCGATGAACCCCGCAGCGCCCGTGACGACGACGGGCGTGGTCACAGGGGCGCCTAGTCCCTGAAGCTCGCGTCCCACGCGGTCGTGCCCGTCTTGTAGGTTCCCGAGACGCGGCGGTGGGTCCGCTCTCCGGTGGGCGGCAACTCCGGCCGTGCGTGCTGAAGTGCCACGTTGTTCCAGATCACGAGGTCTCCCACCTGCCATTCGTGGCGATAGAGGTTGACCGGATCGTAGAGGTACGCGTGCAGCTCGGCTCTGAGGGCTTCGCTGGCGTCGCGCTCCCAGCCGACGAACTTGTCGAAGAAGAGAGAGTCGACGACGAGCGACGTCTTACCGCTCACAGGGTCCTGGTAGAGCACCAACTGGGTGGCGCGGGGGGCCTCGGCGGACGCGGTCTCCTCGAAGTACCGCTTGTCACCACCCGTGAAGTCGATCAAGAAGAGCCCGGACAGACCTTCGACGCGCTGACGAAGCTCCGCCGGCAGACTCGCCGCAGCACCGACGCCGGACGCGAACAAGGTGGGGGCGGGCTCCTCCGGTATCACCATCGCGTAGAGCGAGATGGAGTTGATCGGCTGGTCCTTCCACATGAGATCTGAGTGGAAGAGATACGCGTTGTGCTGACCGTCGTTCGGCGCAATGGCCAGCTGGTTGGACAAGAACCCGTATTTGTCGCCGTTGGTCCATTCGTCCGGCACGAGTTCGAGCGCCTCCATCAGACGGATCTGATCCTCCGCGGCCAACTCGGGATCGCGAAACACAAGCAGGTCGTAGTCGCGGAACGCCCGGCGCAACTCCTCGACGTCCGCCGGTGAGTCCGTCCAAGGTCCTCCGAGGTCGAGATCGACGTCGGCGCCGATTCTTCCGTCGAGCGGCGTGATCTTCATGGCGCCGACCTTTCTTGGGGTCGCCCTGGGCAACGCTTTCAGGCTACAAGATGTCACATTGTGGTTGTCGTGTCCACAAGTCCCGTGCGCGACCGGGCAGTCCGGAAATCAGCCGTCTCTGCGCGGAAGGCACGTTCGGACGAAGTCGGCGAACGCGGCCGGCGCGGTCCGGTGGGCGCGATGACCGGCGTCGGCGAGCACCACGGCGTCACCGCCGAAGTAGTTCGCCACAACGCTCGCGTCGCGGGCGGAGGGCGCATTGCTTTCGCTCCCCCGCCCGGTCGTGAGCGGCACGGTGACGTCCTGCCAGCGGTACGGAGCGCCGAACGCCTCGAGCACCTCGTTCCGGCATGACTCCCACGCGACTTCCAACCGGGGGCGTTCCTCGGAGACGCTCTCGCGGGCGGCCGCGGCGTTGCGGTCGATCTCCTCCATCATCGCGGCGCGTTCGTGGTCGGTCCACCATTGGGCCCAGGGGATGGCGGTTTCGTAGAGACCGATGGACTTGAACAGCTCGGGTCGCCGCAAAGACGCCCCGAGGACCACGAGACCGCCGAGGCTGTGCCCCACGACGGTGGTCGGACGGTCCCCGATCACCTCCAGAAGGTCGGCGATGTCACCCTCGATCGATGCGGGCCCCTCCTCCCACCTGAGGCCGTGACCGCGCCGGTCGTAGGAGACGACGTCGAGGTCGGCGACGTACGGGACCAGCCGGTCGAACCCACTTTGCCGCTCCAGAGCGCCGTGCACGAGGACGACGGAGCACCTAGCCAAGCGGCGCCTTCGTCACGAAGCAGACACAGTCAACGGCCACGAAGCCGTCGTCGGTCTGGACGAGCGGGTTCACATCCAGCGACTGGATCCAGTCCCGACCACCCGCGGCAAGCTGGCCCGCGCTGACCAGCAAGTCGACGAGCTGGGATCGGTTCCAGGGACGACTCCCGCGGAAGCCGTCGGCGACTGCGAGGTCGTCGAACTCGGCGATCATCTCCTCGGCGTCTCGTTGGAGGAACGGCGCCAGTCGCCCGCTGACGCGGTGCAGGACCTCGACGAAGACGCCCCCGAGTCCGAACGCCACGACCGGTCCGAGCTCCGAGGCTCCCGTGAGGCCGATGAATACCTCGCCGTGCGAAGAGAGTTCCGGCTGCACCACGACGGTGGCGGGGAGCCCGTCGGCTGCGGCGATGCGTCTCAGCGCAGACACCGCCTCTGGCAGAGTCGTGACGTCCACGCCGAAGAGCACGGCCCCGTGCTCGGTCCGGTGCGCCACGTCGCCGAGCTTCACGACCAGCGGCCCGGCGAGCGATGTCGACGGGTCGTCGTCGGGGTTGAGGACCTCGAAGGGTGCAATCGGGATACCCGCGTCGGCCAGGAGTTTCATCGAGTCGGCGAAGGTGAGCATTTGCTCCCCGTCGCTCATGACCGTCGGGCCGGGCGGTCGCTCCACCGGTGGCGCCGAATCGGGAGCGTTGACAGCTGCGTCACGGCGACTGCGCATGAATCGGGACATCGTCTGGAGGCCGCGGAGGGAGCCTCGGAGCCCGTTTCCGACCGCGATGCCGAAGTCCTGCCGGTACTCCTCGAGCCAGGCTCCGGCCTGGCCGGCGAGGGGCGAGAGAAGGAACGGCTTGCTCGAGCCGGCGGCTGCGGCGGCGAAGCGATCGCTGAAGCGCCGGTTGCGCGTGTCCCAGGAGCCGAATTGACTCAGGAAGATCAGCGCGTCGAGCTCGGGCCGGCTGGCGTACGTCGTCACGATCTGGTCCCAGATGTCGAGGTTGCTCAGGATCACCCCGGTCGCATCCAGAGGATTGGAGCACAAGAGGCTCGGGATCAGCCCTTGCACCCACGACGTCAGCTCAGGGATCTCGGGCACGTCGATCGATTCCTCGTGGGAGATGTCGGCCGTCATCGTGGCGAATCCGCCGGTTCCCGTGAGGACACCGAGGCCCCGCAGGGCCGTCCACTTGGCGGTGGGCAACTGGTCCAGGAACTGCAGGCGGTCTGCAAGTTCGTCGACCTCGAGTGCGACGTCGATCCGAGCCTGTCGAAACGCCACGTCGTAGACCCACGCGTCGCCGATCACGGTCCCGGTGTGCGACTGCGTCATCACCCGTCCGCGCTCGGTGCGCCCGAGCTTGAGTGCCACGATGGGCTTGCCGGCCTGGAGCGCCTTGGCGGCAGCCGCGAAGAACGCCTCGGGGCGGCGGATCTTCTCGAGCGCGAGGGCGATGACGCGTGTCGACTCGTCCTCGACGAGGTACTCGAGATAGTCGGCCATGTCCGTGACCGCCTCGTTGCCGGCGGAGATCATGAGGTTGAACCCCACACCGCCCACTCGATTCGAGCTCGCAGCCAGGGCCTCGAGCAGCGCACCGCTGTGCGCGACGACCGACACGCCGCCGGCTCGCCGCTCGAATCGGGGGAGAAACGTCAGCTCGTGACCGCGATTGACGTCGAGGTAGCCGACGCCGTTTGGTCCGACAACGGGAAAGTTCCCACGGATGGCGGCCCTCTGCAAGCGCTCCTGAAGTCTCGTCCCTTCGCCTCCCACCTCGGCGAACCCGCTCGCCACGACGATGAGACCCCCCGAGCCGGTGTCCGCCACCTCCTCGGCCAGCGTCACGGTCCCGGAGGCCGACAGCAGGCTGAACACGGCGTCCACGGGTCGTCCGATGTCGGTGAGGCTGGGGTAGGTGTTTCGACCGAACACCGTTTCGTACTTGGGGTTCACGACGTAGGCGTCCACCTCGCGGTCGAAGATCGACGCGACGGTCTCTGAGAGGGTCGAGGTGTCGGTCGCGCCCACGACCGCCACGGACCGGGGCTGCAGGAGCCGGGCCAAGGACGGCCGGGTGACCCGAGGGGCGGACGTCGAGCTGTGGTCGCGCAATGAAGGTGGTTTGCTCAGCGAGCGCCTGAGCCAGGCGATCTGCCACCAGCGGTCCCCCGCTCCGCCGGCAGGACGGGAGGGGCGTCACGCCAATTCGGGACGCCGAATTGCGGTGTCCCCACCGGTGTGCCGTCGGGGTTGAGGTACATCCAATGGGCGTGGTTGATCTGGTGCAGGGAGAAGCAGGCGTTCAGCGCGTTCGTGAAGCCCATGATGTCGACCGTCTGGTTGACCGACTCCTTGACGAGCAGCGCCGTCACCGTCGGGACCTGAGCGATGCGCACCGCCCACTCCTCGGTGAGCTCTGCGATCTGGTCGAGTGGGAAGATCTTGCTCACCATGCCGAGCTGGTAGGCGTCCTCGGCCGTGATCGAATCGCCCGTGAGAAGCAGCTCCTTCGCCTTCCGGGGCCCGAACTCCCAGGGATGCCCGAAGTACTCGACGCCGCACATCCCCAACCTGGTTCCTACGACGTCGGCGAAGGTCGTGCCGGCGGCGGCGACGATGAGGTCGCACGCCCACATGAGCATGAGGCCTGCCGCGTAGACGGGGCCGTGCACCTGGGCGATCGTTATCTTCCGGAGGGAGCGCCAGCGCCGGGTGTTCTCGAAGAAGTAGTGCCACTCCTGCAGCACCCGCGCCTCGACGCCTTGACGGGATCCTCCGTTGGTACGGCGAGTCACGTGCTGGAGAGGCCCGGGGTCCTGCTCCTCGCGGCGCTCGGTCGAGCCCATGTCGTGACCCGACGAGAACATCGGGCCGACGCCGCTCAGGATGACGACGCGGACGGTGTCGTCTGCCTCGGCCCGATGGAAGGCATCGTCGAGCTCCACCAGCAGGGGGCGGTGCTGCGCGTTCCGAGTCTGGGGCCGGTTGAGCTCGATTCGGGCAATCGTCCCCTCGTGGTGGGTGCTGTAGAGAATGTGCCGATAGTGGCCGTCCTCGGACGTTTCCGTGTCGCTCATGTCTCCCCTCAGCTCGACTGCAACGAGATGGCCTGGACGGGACAGCGGATGATCGCGTCCGCAACCGACGCGAGGAGGGCGTCGGTGAGATCGACCTCCTTGACGATAGCCCGGTCGTCCTCGCCCAGGTCGAAGACGTCGGGAGCGGCCTGCAAGCAGAGCGCGTGCCCTTCGCAAAGGTCGGTGTCGACGACGACTCGCACCGCGCTCAAGGCACGACCGTCGTGGCGAACCACTCCTCGACGGGCGGCGGCAGCGTCTCGAACCTGTGCCGGTCGGCCTCGAGCAAGGTAGGGGCGGCCCCGAGCTCTCCGCCCAACGCGAACTCGAGCATGTGCGCCCGACGGGCGAACAGACCGGCGTCGTGCTCCACGGTGAAGCCGATCGCCCCGTGATTTTGCACGTTGTCAGCTGTGTTGAGCTTGGCGGCTCTCGTCGCGACCGTCTTTGCGGCTGCCGCCTGGAATGGGGCGTCGTCAGTTCTGCTCTCGACATGGAACCCCGCGAACAGCGTCTGCGCACGGGCGGCGTGGGCTCGTATCGCCATGTCCGAGCATCGGTGCTTGACGGCCTGGAACGTGCCGATCGGCTTGCCGAACTGATGGCGGAACTTCGCGTACTCGACGGACATCTCGAGCACGGCTTCGGCGATGCCGAGCTCCATCGCCGAGATCAGCAGCTGGGCCCTGGCCGCCAAGAGCGGGTCCTCGAGCCTCACCACGGTCGGTCCCGAGGCGACCCGTGCGAGCCGCACAGACGGGTCGACGCTCGGAACCGCGTCGAGCCGGTCGATCTCGAACAGCTCGGACGACCCTCCTTCAAGGCGCACGACGAGGCCGCCAGGCTCGCCGTCCACGATGAAGTCGCCCACGACGAGGCCGGCCCGGCGGCGGCCCTCGAAGATCTCGTCGGCAAGCTCGCGTTCTCCGGCAGCTGCAGCGAGCCATCCGGCGACGGCCGTGGAGGCAAATGGTCCAGGGGCGAGGTGGCGGCCCAGCTCGGTGAAGAGCATGATCTCCTCGACCGGCCCGTATCCGACTCCACCGAGCGAGGCCGGGACCCCGAGACCGAACCAGCCCAGCTCGGCGCACTCGGCCCAGGTGCTCTCGTCGACGGCCAGCACGGACGCGCCCGACTCCGCCCGGTCGGCGAGCTCGCGCACCTTCGGCAGAGAGAGCCGGTCGCTGAGCAACTTGGCGGCGACCGCTCCCACGTCGAGCTGCTCCGGCGTGAGGACGAACTTCATCGGGGGAGTCCGAGCGCTCGTTCGCCGATGATGTTCTTCTGGATGTCCTTGGTGCCCCCCGCGATCCCGGCCGAGAACTGCGTCAGCCAGTACTCGCTCCAGGTCCCGAGCTCGAGCGAGCCCGATCCGAGCACGTCGACGGCCAGCCGGCCGACCTTGTGCTGGAGCTCCCCCCAGAACGTTCGTACCGCAGTGGTCATCGGCGACGGAGCGACGCCGCTCTTGGACTCCGAGACGCTGAGATAGGTCATCGAGCGAAGCGCCGCCCCCTCGGCACGGACCGACGCCAGACGCGTCGCGAGCTCTTCGTTCTTGAGGAGCTGCCTGTCCTTCGCCAGCTTGATGAGCTCGTCGATGTCCCGCAGCGTCCCGAGCTGGTAGTCAAGCGCGGCAGGCCCTCTCTCGATCGCGAGCGTTGACATCGCCACGCTCCAGCCTTCGTTGACCTCGTCGACCACGTTGGCGATCGGGATCCGGACATCCTCGTAGAAGATCTCGGAGAAGTGCGCGCCGCCGTCGATGGTCCGGATCGGTCGGACCTCGATACCGGGGGTGCGCATGTCACAGATGACCCAGGTGATCCCTTTGTGTTTCGGCGCGGTCGGATCCGTACGGACCAGGAGCTCCTGGAAATCTGCGAGGTGGGCGTAGCTCGTCCAGACCTTCTGCCCGTTGACGACGAGGGTGTCACCGTCGATCTCGGCGCGCGTCTTGAGCGAGGCGAGGTCTGAACCGCTCTCGGGCTCCGAGAATCCTTGGCACCAGGGCGTCTCGCCGCGCAGGATCGGAGGGAGGTACTGCGATTTCTGTTCGTCGCTCCCGCGGGCGATGAGGGTCGGGCCGGCGTGCGCAAGTGCGACGACGAAACAGCTGTGCCCGACGGGCAGGCCGGCCTGCACATACTCCTCGAACCAGATGATCTGCTCGAGGAAGCTGAGCCCTCGACCCCCGTACTCGACTGGCCAGTCGATCCCCGCCCACCCGCAGTCGTACTGGAGGCGCTGCCACGCCGCGCTCCACTCGCGCATCTCTTGGGTGTCGAGCGGAGGTGGCTCACCCGGATCGTTCTCGGTCAGCCAGGTGCGGACCTCCTCTCGGAACAAGCTGAGATTGGTCGGTTCTTCACCCTGCATCCCGCGTTCCCCTACAGGTCTGGACACCTGAATTTCGAGTCGCTACAATGTGGACTATCCTTTCAAATCATCGCAGAGTCCCGTGCTGCGCGCCAGCGTGACCTCGATGCCGGCGGCGGAGAGTGCCAGCACTGCAGCCGGCCGGCGCGTTTCCGCTGATCGGCGAGGCGGTCTACGGCATGATCGTGAGCCCGCCGTTGACCATGATCGTCGCCCCCGTGATGAAGCTCGAGTCGGGGCCGGCAAGAAAGACGACGGTCCGCCCGATGTCGAGCTCCGCATCGCCGGCGCGCCGGATCGGCTGCCTCGCCAGCTTCTCGGCCAGTCGCTCGGGATGCAGCTCGAAGTAGGCCTCGGTCTTGGCCGTGCTCGCCTGCGGGCTCAGCGCATTGACGCGGATGCCGAGCGGACCCCACTCGTTGGCCGCCACCTTCGTGAGGCCCCGAATGCCTTCCTTTGCCGCCGCGTAACCGGCGAATCCCGCCAGGCCATGGGTGCCGGCCGACGAGACGATGTTCACGACGGACCCTCCCTTGACAGAGAGAAGCGGGAGGCTGCGCCGCATGAATCGGAACGCGCCCCAGAGCCCGGTCGAGAGGGCCAGGTCGAAGTCCTGATCGGAGTGCTCGACGAACGGGACGCCCGAGACCATGCCTTGGGCGCAGTTGACGAGGATCTCGAGATGACCCTGCGACGACTCTGCGACGCGGCACGCTTCCTCTGCGGTCGCCTCGAGGCCGACGTCCCCGATCACCGCCTTGCACATGACGCCGTGTCGCGCCACCTCCCGTGCCGCTTCGACCGCGAGGTCACCTTCGACGTCGACGAGAATGACGTGGGATCCTTCCTTGGCGAGTGCCTCGACGATCCCCCGGCCGATGCCCTGAGCCCCTCCCGTCACGATCGCGACCTTGCCCTCGAGAATTCCCATCGCATCCTCCGGCTTCCGAGCGACTGCGGCGATCCGAGTACCTTAACGGTGAGCGCGGAGACGAATCGTCGCCGGTCCCGTCCCTCACTGGGCCGTGCGACCGGTCAAGTTGGGGGTGGACGGCCATGACGACGTTCAGCATCGACGACGCCCGCGTCCAGGAGAATCTCGCTCGCAACGCGCTGCCGCAGTTCGACCCCGGCGCGCCGATCGTCCATGACCCGTATCCGGACTACGCCAGGTATCGGCGCCAAGATCCGATCAATTGGGGCAAGCCCCACGATCCGCGCCTGCCGGGCGTCTGGTACCTGTTCTGCCACGCCGACTGTCAAACGCTCTTCCGACTCGGCATCGGAGCGGAGTGTCCGATCGGTGGCATGCCGGCGAAGCTGGGGTGGGACTTCGGAGCCGACGTCCCCGACGGAGCGGTCGACTACTTCGATCTTCGCAAGAGGTTCCTCACCGCGCAGGATCCTCCCGACCACACTCGAGTCCGCTCTGTCATCGGCAAGTTCTTCACGCCGAAGAGCATCGAGGCCTTTCGGCCACGGGTCGAGGAGATCGTCGCCTCGATGCTCGACGAGATCGAGCGACGCGCTCCAGGACCCGTCGACGTCGTCGAGCTCCTGGCGTCACCGCTTCCGCTGCTCATGGTCTCAGAGGTGATGGGCGTCCCGTTTGACGATCGCGAGTACGTGCACCAGATGTCTGTCGGGCTCGGGTCAGGGTTCGACCTTGACGGCACCCTCGACCGCCTGCTCGCGGCGGGTGAGGCCGCGAGGGGATTCAACCGCTACCTGCGAGCGCTGTTCGAAGCCCAACGCGCAGCTCCGCAGGAGGGAGTGATCAGCGGGATGATCGAGGCCGCGTCCCAAAACGGGAAAATGGACGAGCTCGATCTCTTCGCCACCGTCTCGGTGCTGATCCAAGGCGGTCACTCGACGACGATGGGTCTGCTCGGACGTGGCCTTCGTGGGCTGCTGGGCCAACGCGACCAGTTCGAGCTGCTGTGCCGTGATCCTGACGGCCTGGCAAGCTCCGCGACCGAAGAGCTCCTCCGATGGACGAGTCCAGCGCAACGGCCGCCACCTAGGTGGGTGTACGAGGACATCGAGATCGGCGGCCAGGAGTTTCGTTGCGGTGAGGTCATCCAGCCGATGATCGCCTCGGCCAACCGCGACGAGACGGTCTTCTCGGACCCGGACCGAATCGACATAACCCGTCTGCCCAACCCGCACCTCGGTTTCGGTGGCGGGGTACACCGATGCGTCGGCTCGACGTTGGCCAGGTTGGAGGGACAGGTGGTCTTCCGGGAGATCGCAAAGCGCTTCCCGAATCTGGCCATCGACGAATCTGCGGAGCCGACCTATATGGATCGACGGGCTGTGCGGGCGTTCTCCTCACTGTCGCTCATCGTCGGCTGACGTGAGCGGCGAAGGGCGCACGGCCGATGGCTAGTGGTGGCGACCGTGACGCTTCTCCAACGGCACAGCTCTCAGAGTTCGCCAGCCAACTTCGGTACGAGTCGATCCCGGCAAGCACCATCGAACACGTCAAGCTGTCCGTCCTCGACACGATCGGCTGCGCGCTGTTCGGCGCCAGCCTCCCGTGGGTCGAGAAGCTGCGCGCCTTTGTGCTGGCAGAAGGAGGACGTGCTCAGGCGACGTTGTGGGGTACGTCGACCCTTGTCTCGAGAACCCAGGCGGCCCTGGTCAACGGGACGGCCGCCCACTCCTTCGAATACGACGACATCCACATGGGCGGGATGATCCACCCGGGTGCCCTCGCACTCGGCGCGGCAATGTCGGTCGGAGAGGAAGCCGGCGTCGACGGGAAGCAGCTTCTCGCCGCGATCGTTGCCGGGTGCGAGGTCGGTGCCAGAGTGGGCATGTCGGTGGGCACGGCTCACTTTCGGGCGGGATACCACCCGCAAGGAACCGTGGGCGTCTTCGTCGCCGGCGCCGCGGCGGGGCGCATGCTGGCGCTCGATGCCCCCAAACTGCGCGACGCCGTCGGCCTCGCCGGAACACAAGCGGCGGGCCTGATGGCGGCACAGGAGGGCGCTATGGCCAAGCGGCTCCACTCCGGGCTTGCGTGCCAAAGTGGCGTGAGAAGCGCCCTCTTGGCCGCGGAGGGCTTCACGGGCATCCCGAACGTGCTCGAAGCCGACTTCGGCGGATTCTGCTCGACGATGGGGGGTGGCCAGGTGGATCTGGAGGCGCTCACCTCGGGACTCGGCTCGCGATGGGAGACCGACGAGATCGGCTTCAAGCCGTATGCGTCGTGCGCTGCGGCACAGTCCAGCATCGAGGTCGCACGCCGGATTCGTGAGGACCTGCTCGCGTCCGGATCGGTCGCGCGATCGGTCACGATCCACTGCAGCTCGCACTCGAAGGTCCACTGCGGATGGGAGTACCGGCCGAGTGGCGTGACCGCCGCCCAGATGAGCATCCCGTTCGGCGTGGCCTGCATGCTCGTCCATGGCGATGTCTCGGCGGACCGGTTCACCGAGGCGGCCATCAGCGATCCCGCCACCTTGGAGATGACTCGACACGTGGACGTCCTGGCCGACGAGACCATCGATGGTTTCGGACCGGAGCGGCGCTACGCCGTCCGGGTCGAGGTGCGGACCGATGACGGTCGTGTCCTGACCCGGGAGGCGACGGATCGGCCCGGCGGACCGACCCAACCGATGACTTCGCCCGCCGTCAAGGCGAAATTCGAAGGTCTGGCGGCTCCCCGCATCGGCCGCGAGGGTGCGAATGCGGTGCGTAGCTTCGTCGAGCGCCTGGAGGACGCAGACGACGTGAGGGCGCTGGTCGGACTGTTGTCGCCTGGCTGATCGCCCTAGCCGCGGTATCCGAGCTGCTCGGAGATGTGGTCTATCTCCTGGGTCAGAGCCGGGAGGTGGGCCATCATCTCCTTTCGCGTCCAGCGATTGTCCGGACCGGTGATGTTCACCGCCGCCCGAACATCCTGGTTAGGTCCAAAGAGCGGAAAGGCGAGCGCGCTCGCTCCGGAGATCGTCTCTCCCTGGCTGATCGCGTAGCGGTTCTCCCTCACCTTGGCGAGACGGGAATGCAACTCCTTTCGTCGTTGCTCCGAAGCGGCAAGCTGCTTCTCGACCAATTCAAGGCGTTCTTGCGACCATGCCGTGAGGATCTGCCCCGAGGCGCCCCCGGGCAACGCAAAAGTCCGGCCGACACCTGTCGCGGTGCGGATCGTCTGACGGCTTACGAGCTCTGCCACACACATCCGGAGGTCTCCCATGGGAATGTGCAGGCCGACAGTCTCCCCGGTGATGGATCGCATCCGCTCGAGATGCGGGATGACCGTGACGACGAGCTCATCCTGATCGCTTCGCTGCAGCAACACGCGAGCCAGGTCCAGGATCGTGGGCCCGAGCGCGTAGTTCCCCGAGATCTTGTCGTGAACGAGGAAGCCCTCTCGTTGGAGCGCCTTGATCATGCGGTGGGCGGTTGGCAGCGTGATGCCCGTGCGCTGGGCGATCTCGGTCAAGCTCAGGGTCGAGTCCTGCTCTTTCCAGCAGAGCAGGATGCGCAGCACGCGATACACGGCCTGAGAGCCCCGCTCCAGATTCTGGTCCAGCTTCTCCACCGCCACGCGCCTGGTGTCCACCACCGTGCAGACACTAACGCCTCTGCTCCGAGTACCTCGGACGGTCAGTTAACCTCGACCCATGTGCGGCATCGGCGGTTGCGTGCTCCCGTTCGGCGAGAGCCCTTCGCTTGAGCGGCTCGAGGCGATGCGTGACGCCCTCTTGCACCGTGGTCCGGACGGGTCGGGTGTGGAGATCCTCGGCAACGTCGGACTTGTCCACACTCGCCTCGCGATCGTCGACGTCAGCGAGCGAGCGCATCAGCCGATGCGCCACCCGAGCGGGGACTGGTGGATCTCGTTCAACGGAGAGATCTTCAACCACAAGGCGATCCGGAGCGAGCTCGCCGACGATTCCTTCGTTTCGGGCGGGGACACCGAGACGCTGCTGCATGCGCTCGCCCAATGGGGCCCCAAAGTGCTTCCGCGCCTCAACGGTCAGTTCGCGTTCGCCGCGGTGGACCTCACGCAAGGGCGTCTGTTGCTGGCGCGCGACCGCTTCGGTATCAAGCCCTTGTATCTGGCGTTCTCCGACGACGGCCTCTGGTTCGCGAGCGAGCCGGCGGCACTTCTCGCCGCCGGCATCGAGGCGGCACCGCGCGAGGACGGTTGGGCGAGCATCCTCGACTGGTCGTGCTATCCGGGAGATGCCACGCTTCTGGCCGGTATCCGCCGGCTGTCGCCGGGCAGTTACCTCGACATCGCGCTCGACACATCGAAGGTCACCCGCCACGTGTGGGACACCGCGGCGAGCCACGTCGACCCGGAACGCCAACGACAGCTGCAGTCCCGCCCGCGCTCGGCACTGGTGACCGAGCTCGAGGGCACGCTTCGCGCCGCCGTGCACGATGCCCTGCTCGGCGACGTACCCATGGGCACCTTGTGCTCCGGAGGAGTCGACTCCAGCCTCATCACGGCATTTGCGGTGGAAGTCAAGAGCGATCTCGTCGCCTTCGGGGCCAGGTACAAGGGCGTCCGAGGTCTCGACGAGGGTCCGGCCGCCCAGCGTGTGGCTGACGCGTTGGGTATCGAGCTCGACTCGCTCGAGGTCACAAAGGCCGGCTGGAGGAGTGGCCTCGCCGCGTCCACAGTCCATTTCGGCGCTCCGTTGGCCACGGCCAGCTCGGTCACGATCGCGCAGATGGCCGCCCGTGCCCGCCGTCGCGGGGTCAAGGTCCTCCTCACCGGGGAAGGCGCAGACGAGCTGTTCGCCGGCTACAGCGGCCTGGAGACAGAACGGTTGTCCGCCTTCCTGTCTCCCAGCCAACGCGCCGTAAGGACGCTGGAGCCGGTCGTGCTCGGCAACCCCCTCGCGACTCTCCACGGCGTGGCCAACCGTTTGAGGAGGATGCTCGAGAGGAAGCGCGCTGACGGCGAAAGGACGATTGACGACGAGACGGCCATGGCCGAGATCGATGCCGCATACACGCACCATGCCGGGCCGAGGGGCGCCATGGAGACGGCCCTCTTGCGCGATCTCGACTTCACCCTCTCGCACCTGTTGAACCGCATGGACAAGAACATGATGCAGGTGTCCGTCGAGGCACGCGTGCCCTTCCTCGATCCCCGCGTCGCCGAGCTGGCGCTGAACCTGCCGCTGGAAGCCAGGGTTACTCCCTGGAGCAAGGGCATCCTCCGCGACGTCGCTCGAGGCCTTCTGCCGTGGGTGGTCGCGCACCGGCCGAAGATCTACGGCATGGACTTCGATGCCGGCGCCTGGATCAAGGAAGCGGCCGACCCCCGATTCCTTTCGCGGGGCGTGTTCAGGGACGTGTTCGGTGTCCCGGCCGGCGAGTTCGCCGACGTCATCGCGACTGCTCGCGGCTCGCTGGGCGTCCGGCTGTGGTCGGCCGAGATCTGGTGCCGCTCGGTGTTCTCCGGCGACTCGCTGGAGACGATCGAGAAGGATCTCTGGCCGCAGGGGCCCTGACAGCTTCAGCGCCTCGTGATCAGAAGAGCTTCGGTTGCCGGTCTCCGGCCGGCGCGATCGGCTCCCATCTCGGCGGGGAGGCCCTCAGTTCAGCCAGGCCGGCCGCGCGCAGCAGCGCCCGCTCG
This sequence comes from uncultured Acidimicrobiaceae bacterium, assembly GCA_963763085.1. GTDB lineage: Bacteria > Actinomycetota > Acidimicrobiia > Acidimicrobiales > Bog-793 > CAVXNB01. The sequence goes on along the minus strand of CAVXNB010000008.1, from coordinate 494,556 downwards.
TCGACCTTGCTGACCGACGTCATCGGAAGGGCGTCGATCACCCTGAAGACGTCGGGGATCATCGTCGGCGGGAGGTGCGCCAGAGCATGCTGGCGGACGTCGAGCTCGGTCAGCGGTTCGTCGGTGACGACGAAGGCGGCGATGGCGAGCTGGCCATCCCGGTCGAAGGGGATGCAGACTGCCGCCGATACGCCGCGCAACCCCCTCAGCGTGTGGTCGATCTCGGCGACAGAGATGCGGACCGCGCTTCTCTTCACGACTCGATCCACCCGGTCGACGTACACATAGTCGCCCCACTCGTCCCGGTACACGAGGTCGCCGGTCTTGTACAAACTCTCCCCGGGAGAGAAGTCGGACCGCATGACCGTCGCCGTGAGATCCGGGTCGTTCCAGTAGCCCTCCATCAGCTGGTTGCCGCCCACGTAGAGCTCGCCCACCTCGCCGGCCCGGTCGACCACCTTTCCGTCGGCGTCCAGGATCCTGAAGATGACGCCTGCGTGAGGAGGGCCGATCGGCACGAACGGTCCCCGCTCGAGGACCTCCGGAGTCACCTCGAAGGTGGTGACCGCGATCGTGACCTCCGTCGGGCCGTATCGGTTGAATACCCGAATGCCGGGTGCGGCCGCCCACAGCAGCTGGACATCAGAAGCCAGACACGCCTCTCCGCCGACGGCCAGCGTCCGCAAAGTACTTCCGGCAAGGCCGGGCAGGAGAGGACTGGAAAGCAGGAGTCGCAAGTAGCTCGGAGAGAAACTCGTATGGGTGATGCCCTCCTCGGCGATCGTCTTGAAGAACATCCTCGGGAGCAGCAGGGACTCGTGGTGGGGAATCACGAGCGACCCTCCGGCCGCCGGCGTGGGGAACAGCGTTCCGTACGACCCGTCGAAGTGGAAGGGGGACACGCAGAGCGCACGGGTCTCGGGCCGAAGCTCCAGCAACCGAGCCGCGGCAAGCACCGCGCACAGGAAGGCGTCGTGAGCGATCAGGACGCCCTTCGGGCGCCCGGTCGTACCGGAGGTGTAGATGCAATACGCCGGCCGATCCTCTCGGCGTGCGCGCGGTGGCGGTTCGTGCCCGCCGGCGACGTCGCTCACGGGAATCGAGAGGCGTCCCCGGTACAGGTTGGCCGGGGTGTCCCGCGGCCTGAGGTCGGAGTCGCTCGTGAGCACCAGGGTGGGGTCGCAGTCCTCGATGATGAACGACAGGCGATACGCGGGATCCGAACGGGAGAGCGGGACGAACGCAGCGCCGAGCCACATGCAGGCGAGCGCGGCCACGAGGAAGTCGACGGAGTTTGTGAGATGCAGTGCAACGCGGTCCTGGTCGTGCACCCCGAGTCGAGCGAGGCCGCCGGCAAGGTTGACAACCGCCTCCTCGAGCTTGGCGAAGCTCAGCTCGCGTGCCGCATCCTTGGCGGCCGGCGCGGCTGGCTGCGTACGCGCTCGGTCGAGAATGAGCTCGAGAACGTCCATCAGCATCTGCATCGTATCGACATGCGAGCGCCGCGCGGCAAGCCGGGGTTTGCGTTCCGGGGCCATCCCGTCGTAGAAAGTGGCAGCTCGATTGAACTCATAGGGTCACGAGGGGGGCTTCATGTCGCCGTTGCGAGGAAGGCGTCAATCTGGATTCCGCTGGGGTCGGCCCGCGCTCGCGGGCGTCGCCGTGGCGACGCTCGTTGCCGGGCTTTCCCAGGTGGGAGGGGTCGCCTCGACAGGGCGAGCCGCCCCGCGGATCGTGCTCTCGGTCGCCGATCTGTCTGTCGGCGCCCCGGCGGTCGTGCCGTTCGGGGCAAGGCGCCTCGGGCCCGCCCCGGCCTCTTCCGCACTCCGGCTCGACGTCGTGCTCCGCCCTCGAGACCCGGCCGCGCTGACCCGCTTCGCCACGGCCGTGTCGACGCCGGGTACGGCCGAATACCGGCACTTCCTCCCCCGCGGCCGTTTCGCCTCGGTCTTCGGGCCTACGCAGGCCACGATCGACAAGGTCCTCGCTCTGCTGCGCTCGGAGGGCTTCCGGACAGGCGCCGTCTCGTCGAACCACCTCGTCATCCCGGTCACCTCGACCGTGGCGGTCGCCGAGCGGGGCCTCCACACGGCACTCGACCGCTACCGCATGCCGACGGGCCGGATCGCGATCGCCAACGTCGGCGCGCCCAAGCTCCCGCCCTCGGTCGCCGGCGCGGTCCAGGCCGTCATCGGCCTCGACACGCTCGTGCTCCCCCAGCCCGGTGGCCCCGTACCGGCGCCGGCGCACCCGAGCCCGCTCCATGTGACAGCCAAGGCCACCAGCGGAGGCCCGGTCGCCTGCGCCGCGGCGGCATCCGCGGCGAGGCAGCAGGGCTCGTGGACCGAGAACCAGCTGGCCAAGGCGTACTCCCTCAACGGCCTCTACCAGCGTGGAGACCTCGGCAACGGTGTGACGATCGCGCTGTTCGAACTGACGACCTACTCGGCAAGCGACATCGCCGGCTTCCAAGCCTGCTACCGCACGAAGACCCCGATCAAGAACATCGCCGTCAAGGGCGGCACGAACAGCAACGCCGGCGCGGGCGAAGCCGAGCTCGACATCGAGGTCGTGCTCGGCCTGGCACCGAAGGCGCACCTGCTCGTCTACGAGGCGGCCAACGGCGGTACCGGGACCATCGACGAGTACACGGCCATCGCCGACCAGGACAAGGCCCAGGTGATGTCCTCGAGCTGGGGCGTGTGCGAAGCGTTCCTCGGGGGTCAGGCGGCGGCGGCGGAGAACACCGTATTCGAGCAGGCGGCCGCGCAGGGGCAGTCGATGATCAGCATCCCCGGCGACGAGGGCTCGGAGGGCTGCCTGCCCAACGACTTCTCCCCTGACGGGACCATCATCAAGAAGGGTGCCGGAACGAGCGACGTCGCGGTCGACCCGTCGGACAACACCGCCTACCTCACGAACTCCAGCAACGGCACCGTGTCGGTGATGAACGAGATCAGCCTGGAGCCCGTGGCCACCTACAGCTTCGGCGCCAGCTCCGATCCGTTCGACGTCGCCGTCGACCCGGTCACCCACAACGTCTTCGTCACGCTGAATGGCGACAACGAGCTCGCCGAGATCAGCGGAGCAAAGTGCAACGCGGCGCTGGCGCACCCCTCCTGCCCGAACGCAAAGCTGCTCGACCTCCTGTCCGGCTCTTCCCCCAAGGGGGTTGCGGTCGATCCCACGACGCACACGGTCTACGTGTCGGCTTCGGGCTTCGGGCAGATCGCCGTCATCTCCGAGACCAGCCTGACGATCGTCGGTGCGGACAACGGCTTCGACAGCGGCCAGGACCCGGCCGGGATCGCGGTCGACTCGGCCACGAATCAGATCTACTTCACGATCCCGCTCGCGGACGGCGTCGCCGAGTTCTCCGGCGCCACTTGTGACGCTGCCTCGGTGGCCGGGTGCTCAGCCACCACAAGCCCCGTCGCCCCGGTCGGCCTGTTTCCCACCAAGCTCACGGTGAACCCGGTCACCAAGCGCGTGTACGTCTCCAACACGGACGCCAATACCGTCTCGGTCCTGGACGGAACGAATGGAAACCTGCTCGCGACCATAAACCTGTCGCCGGCCCTGACCGATCCCTTCGGCCTCGCGATCTCGCCTTCCGGGACGGCACTGCTCGTCGCCTGCGCCGGCAAGGGTGCAGCAGGCACGGCCGCGGTGGCCGTGGTCTCGCTGGCCACGAACAAGATCACCTCCATGCTGTCGTCGGGCAGCGAGCCCGTCGCCGTGGCCAGTGACCCCAACATCGATTTTGCCGACATCGCCGACTTCGCCGACGGTGCCTTCATCGTCTCTCCGCTCCTGCTCGATCCCTGGGATCCCGGCACCCAGCCGTTCGTCACCGGCGTCGGCGGGACCGACCTCACCGGTCTCGGACCTAAGCCGACCGAGTCGATCTGGGACCAGCACCTCAACCCGGGTGCCCTCTTCCCCGAGGGCGCCGGCGGCGGCGGGATCTCCATCGACTGGGGGATGCCGAAGTACCAGGCCGGCCCGGGAACCCACAACAGCCACAGCTCGGGAGTCCCGTGCGGTCTCAAGACAGGCGACTGTCGGGAAGTACCGGACGTCTCGGCATCGGCCGATCCGACCCACGGCTACATCGTCTTCGAGCAGGGCAAGTGGGAGGGCGTGGGCGGGACGAGCGCCGCCGCACCGCTGTGGGCGGCCGTGACCGGACTGCTGGATGTGCAGCAGGGCCAGTTGCACCGGCTCGGTTTCTTGAACCCGGCGCTGTACAAGCTCGCAGCCGAGCACAAGCCGATCGTCAACGACATCAGGGTCGGGAACGACGACTACACGACGACCGGCGGCGGCCTCTACCCGGCGACGGTCGGCTACGACATGGCGAGCGGGCTCGGAAGCCCGATCGGGATCGGGCTGTCCCGGTATCTCGGTGCCGAGCCGGTGCCGACCATCACGTCGCTGTCCCCGAAAAAGGGCACCCGCGGCACGAAGGTCGTCATCAAAGGCACGGGCCTGCTCTGGACCAGCTCGGTGTCGTTCGGCTCGGGCGCGGCGAGAAGCTTCACGGTCGTGTCCGGCACCGAGATAATTGCCATCGCCCCCGGAGTCTCCGGCACGGTATCCGTGAGGGTGACCACGCCCGGCGGCAGGAGCAAGGTTACGAAGGCGAGCAAGTTCACGAAGTGAACGCGGTGACGTCCCCCGCCGGCCTCTCAGCGGGTCGGCTGGAGGACGAACGACGGCGTCGGGGCGATGCGCTCCGCGGCCGCGATGAGATCGGCGGCCGTGAGCGCCCGGTCCGGGAACGCCGCCGCCACCGCGGCCGGCAGCAGCCGGGTGCGGAGGTCGGAGAACGTGTAGCCCACGCCGCTCACGTCCGGGGCGCCCGTCATCTCGACAAGCCTGTCGACGACGTGCGTGTCGAGGTCGAGGCCCTCGAGATCCATCTCGAATAGGGCGCGCCGTTCGTCCGCGTTCGGCCGGTCGAACCGCTCGTCGGCGAGACTCCGCCGAAGAATGGCGGGGTCGAGCGCTTCGTAGCGGTTCGTGCAGAGGAACACGAGTGCGCGGCCGCCTAGGCGGCGAAACGCGTCGAGTTTCTGAATGAGAGTGTTCACCGCGACCTTGTCCTCGTGGTGGATCTCGACCGTCGCCCTCGAGGTGGTGAGCGAGTCGCCCTCGTCGATGATGAGGTACACGGTCCTGTCCTTGGCGGTCTCCTTGGCGACGGCGCCGAACGCCTGGCTGATGAGCGCCGTCATCTGCCCGACGAATCCCTCGCCACGGACGCGTGTGCTCAGTTTGAAGAGGGTCGCCGGCTTGCCTGTCGTGGTCGCGAGCGCGTTCGCTGTCGCCTCGGCGGTCTCGGTCTTGCCCGTCCCGACATCGCCGTGGAAGATGACGAACGGGTAGCGGTCCGGAAGCGTCCGCAGGAGTGGGAGGGAACGCTGATGGAAGCGCCGGCTCCAGCCCTCGACGCCTTCGGAGTCCACCATGAGGCGCAGGCTCGTCTCGAGCCGGGCGAACCTCTCTGGGTAGCCGACCAGCCGTTCGGCTCGCTCGGCAATGGCGGCGTCCGGCAGGGCGAGCTGGAGCTCGAAGAGCTCGCTCGTGGGCAGCGCGTGAGCACGGAAGCTCATCGCGACATCTTCACATCTCCGCCTCCCGCGGACCTAGCCGGCCCCGCGGCCGACCAGGACGATCAGCTGTGCGGGAAGCTGCTCGTGGAGATGTTGGCGAGCGTCGGCGCGACGGTTTGGGCGTTGCACGTCGACGTGCTCGAGTTCCTGACTACGAAGTAGTACGTACCCGGCGCCGTCTCGTGGTTGACTGCCGTCCCGAGCGTCGACTTGATGTCCATGAGGCCCCAGCAGTCGAGCGAGCCATGGGAAAGGGCCGTCAGGACCAGAGGCGCTGCCGCCGCTCGAGCTCGGCACCGACAAGCTGACCACCTGGGGGCCGGTCGACGAGAACGACGCCGCCGCGCCCGAGACATAGGTGATCCCTGTCCCGATGGACGTGATCGTCGACGATCCGCCGGTGCTGTAGTCGATGCCGTTGTAGGTCTGCACGCCGGCGGTGGTGTAGAAGACGTCGGCCCCGGTGAGGGCTGCCTTGAGGTTCGCCTGCGCGGCGGTGTTGTTGGCGCTCTGCGTCGTCGAGAGGAACGTCGGGATAGCGATCGCCAGCAGGATGCCGATGATCAGCAGCACGACGAGAAGCTCGATCAGCGTGAAGCCTTCGTCGACAGGCGCAGCTGCGCGCCTGTTGCGGAATCTTTCAACTGCTTGCATGACCTTCACTCCTCAGGTCAACGAAACGGGTCAATGAATAATTTTCAAATGCTCGGTCATGTTAGCACGGAGAGTGAGCCAACGACCACTCTTTGTGTCAGTGCTGTGACACGCTGAGCGGACGACAGGAGGTCCAACAAAGTGAGCCCGCGCCCGCCTGGCGCCGGCGGGGGTTCAGCCGGCGGGCTCGGAGGCGGCGGCAGGCTCGGCGGCATCCCCGCCGGGCGGCAGAGTCCCCTGCGACCGGCGCACGACGTCCATGAGGTCCTGGCCGCTTATGGTTTCCTTCTCGATCAGGGCGGCGATGACCCCGTCGAGGGCGTTCCGGTTCTCCGAGAGCAGCTTGTGCGCCCGCTCCTCGGCTTCACCGAGCAGCCGGCTGACCTCCTCGTCGATCGCGAGCTGCGTGCCTTCGGAGAACGGCCGGGACTGAAGCGGCGTCGAACCGAGGTAGGCGGGCTGGTCGGCGCCGTAGCCGATCGGGCCGAGTCGAGGGGAAAGGCCCCAGTCCCGGACCATGCGGACAGCGAGCTCTGTGGCCCCGGCGAGGTCGCTGGCGGCGCCGGTCGAGGCCTCGCCGATCACGAGCACTTCCGAGGCGCGACCGCCGAGACGGATGGCGAGCGAGTCGCGCAGGTAGCTCTCCGGGTAGAGATGCCGCTCGTCGACCGGCAGCTGCTCGGTGACTCCGAGCGCGCGGCCGGAGGGCAGGATCGTGATCTTGGCAACCGGGTCGGCATGGGGCGAAAGCAACGCGACGAGAGCGTGACCCGCCTCGTGGACGGCGACCGAGTGCTTCTCCTCGGGCAGGAGGACGTTCGTGGCGTCGCGGGCGCCGAGGATGATGCGGTCTCTCGCCTCGTCGATGTCCTGGGCGGTGACGACGTCCCGGTCGTGGCGGACGGCGACGATCGCCCCCTCGTTGAGCAGGTTGGCGAGATCGGCTCCTGAGAAACCCGGCGTGGCCCGCGCCACCGCGTCGAGGTCCACGTCGGGAGCGAGATGCTTCTCGTTCGCGTGCACCTTCAAGATCGCGGCACGCTCAGCCTGGTTGGGGAGCGGGATCTCGACCTCGCGGTCGAACCGGCCCGGACGCAGCAGGGCCGGGTCGAGCACCTCGGGGCGGTTCGTGGCGGCCATGACGACGATCCCCGTCTTCGGGTCGAAGCCGTCCATCTCGGCCAGGAGCTGGTTAAGCGTCTGCTCGCGTTCGTCGTTCGAGACGATCGAACCGCCTCGCTTCTGCCCGATGGCGTCGATCTCGTCGATGAAGATGATCGAGGGCGCCCGCTTGCGGGCGTCGTTGAAGAGGTCGCGTACCCGTGACGCCCCGACGCCGACGAACAGCTCGACGAAGCTCGAGCCGGTCAGCGCGAGAAACGGGACGTCCGCCTCGCCCGCCACCGCCCGCGCCATCAGCGTCTTGCCGCTCCCGGGCGGCCCGACCATGAGAACGCCCCGTGGGCCGATGGCACCGGCGCGTTCGTACCGCTCGGGATGCTTGAGGAAGTCGACGACTTCGCTCACTTCGCGTTTTGCATTCTCGTAGCCGGCGATGTCGGTGAAGCGCGTGGCGGGCTTCTGCTCGTCGTAGACCTTGGCCTTCGAGCCGCCGAACCCCATGATCCCGCCGGCGAGCTGGCGGCGGGCACTGCGACTCAGCCACACGAAGATCCCGATGAAGAACAGGAACGGGAGCAGCGAGAGCAGATCCGCCAGGAGGCTGGAGGTCGGGCCGACACCGGTGACCGCGACGTGGTGCGCCTTTAGCGTCGGAGCGAGCGCCGTGTCCTGGAGCGCGAGCGGGATCTGGCTCGTGTAGTCGTCGCCGTTCTTCAGCTTGCCCGTGATGCCACCGTTCGGATCGATGGACGCCGTGCTCACCTTGCCCGTGTCGACCTCGGACAGGAACTGGGTGTAGTTGTACGAGTGCGTCGTCGTACTCGACATCCGCGACCCGAAGAGCAGGAACACCGTCGCCAAAAGGCCGATCATCAGCAGCCACCACCGCGCCCTGGGCGGTGGCGGCGGGACGGGCGCCGGCTGGCGATCGCGGGGCGGACCCGGATTGGCGGAGCTCGTGAAGTGGCGATGCTGCATGGATTTTCGACTCTCTGCGCGGTTGGGCCGAGCGTAACGCCGTGCTCCTGCTCCTCGCACCTGGCAGGCTGAAAGCTGTGCAGGTCTACCTGATCGACGGTACCTACGAGCTGTTCCGCCAGTTCTTCGGCCGCCCAGCCTCTGCCGCCGACGACGGGACCGAGATGGGTGCCACCCGCGGCGTGCTCTGGTCCGTGGCGTCGCTGCTCTCCCAGGGCGTCACCCATATCGGGGTCGCCACCGACCACGTCATCGAGTCGTTCCGCAACGACCTATGGGCCGGGTACAAGACGGGCGCCGGCGTGGCACCCGAGCTCAAGTCCCAGTTTCCCCTGCTCGAGGAGGCGCTCGAGTCGCTGGGGGTGCGGGTGTGGCCCATGGTCGAGCTCGAGGCAGACGACGCCCTCGCGTCGGCGGCAGCCGTGGCCGCGGACGACGCGCGGGTCGAGCAGGTCCTCATCTGCACTCCGGACAAGGATCTGGCCCAGTGCGTCGTTGGCGAACGGGTCGTCCAGCTCGACCGCCGCACGGGGGTCGTCACCGACGACCTCGGCGTCCGGGAGCGCTACGGCGTCGCCCCGTCCTCGATCCCTGACTGGCTGGCTCTCGTGGGCGACAGCGCCGACGGCTTCCCGGGGCTCGCCGGCTGGGGGCGCCAGTCGGCGTCGGCGGTGCTCGCCCACTACGGCCATATCGACGCCATTCCGGACGCTGTCGCGGACTGGGACCCGGACGTCCGCCGGGTCGTCCGGAGCGCCCCGAAGCTCGCCGCCAGATTGGCCGCCGAGCGCGAGCTGGCGGAGCTGTTCCGCGTCCTCGCCACGCTCCGGGTCGACCGTGCGCTGCTCGGCGGCGTGGACGAGCTCCGATGGCGCGGCCCGGGCCCGGGCTTCGCGGCTATCTGCCGCCGCCTTCGGGACGCATCGCTCGCAGACCGGATGGCGGCGCTCGCCGCCTCGGGCTAGGCGCCGGCGCCGAAGACCCGGGCGAGCTCCTCCGGTACCGCCGCCTCGAGCTGCGCGTAGGTGCAGGAGGCGGGCTGGCGGTCCGGCCGCCAGCGGCGAAACGACGTCGCGTGGCGGAAACGGTCGCCCTGCAGATGGTCGTAACCGACCTCGCACACGAGCTCGGGACGCACAGGCAGCCAGGAGAGGTCCTTCTTGGCGTTCCAACGGCTCGGCGTGCCAGGCTTGCGCGTGCTGTCGTCGGTCTCGCCCACCCATCCCTGCCACGGGTGTCCGTCGAAGTCGTCAGTGCGGTAAGGAGCGAGGTCGTCAACGAGGCTCTTGCGCAAAGCCACCGCAAAACCGGACGCCACCCCCACATGGTTCAACGCCCCACCCTCGTCGTACAGCCCGAGGAGGAGCGAGCCGACCCCTCCCCCGTCCTTGTGCTGGCGGAACCCGGCGACGACGCAGTCCGCCGTCCGCTCGTGCTTCACCTTCAACATGACCCGCTGGCCCTCGCGATAGGTGAGCCCGACGGGCTTGGCGACGACGCCGTCGAGACCGGCTCCCTCGAAGCGCCCGAACCAGTCCCGGGCGATGGCGGGGTCGGATGTGGCGGGCGTCAGGTAGACGGGAGGCTTGGCGCCGGCGAGCGCGCGTTCGAGCGCTTCGCGCCTTGCTCCGAAGGGCTCGCCGCGTAGGTCGTCGTCACCGAGAGCGAGCAGGTCGAAGGCGACGAACGACGACGGCGTCTCGGAGGCGAGGAGCTGGACCCGAGACGCGGCCGGGTGGATCCGCTGCAGCAGAGCGTCGAACTCGAGGCCCTCGGCGCCGACGATCACGATCTCGCCGTCGATCACGCAGCGCTCCGGCAGATTGACGAGCAGCGACTCGACGAGCTCGGGGAAGTAGCGGGTGAGGGGCTTCTCGTTTCTGCTGCCGAGCTCCACCTCGGTCCCGTCGCGGAAGACGATGCAGCGAAAGCCGTCCCACTTCGGCTCGTAGACCAGGTCGTCACCCTCGGGCATCTGGCGCGAGAGCTTGGCCAGCATCGGCGACACGGGCGGCATTACCGGCAGCTGCACCGGGCAAGCCTACCGATCGTGAAAACGCCGGGCCGGGTCCGGCTCAGGCCGCCTCGTGGGCCGCCGTCCACTCGAGCAGCCGGGCGGCCTGCCACGCGTTGACGACCGAGGCGAGCGGGACATCCGCCTGCACCGCTTGCTCGCACCCCAGGCCGAGCCACTCGAGCTGGCCGGGCGCATGGGCGTCGGTGTCGATGCTGACCCAGCAGCCGAGCTCGACGGCGAGTCGCAGCAGCGGCTCGGGCGGGTCGCGCCGCTCCGGGCGGGAATTGATCTCGACGGCCGTCCCGGTCCGCAGGCAGGCGCCGAAGACGGCGCCGGCGTCGAAGGTCGACGGCTCCCTGCCGCGCCCGGCGAGAAGCCGGCCGGTGCAATGGCCGAGGATGTCGGTGTGCGGGTTCTCGACGGCCGCCACCATGCGGCGGGTCATCTGAGGCGCCTCCATCCGCAGCTTCGAGTGGACGCTCGCCACGACTACGTCGAGCCGGGCGAGCAACCCCTCGTCCTGGTCGAGCGACCCGTCCTCGAGGATGTCGACCTCGATCCCGGTCAGGATGCGAAACGGCGCCATTTCCTCGTTCAGCCCCTCCACCACCTCCAGCTGGCTGACGAGCCGCTCGGCGTTGAGCCCGTGCGCGACCGTGAGCCGCGGGCTGTGGTCGGTGAGGACCATGTACTCGTGCCCGAGGGCGGCGGCGGCCTCCGCCATCTCGCGGATGGGGCTGCCGCCGTCCGACCAGTCCGAGTGGCTGTGGCAGTCGCCCTTGAGCGCCGCCCGGAGCCGCGAGGCCTCCGGCGAGAGCGGTCGGGGCTCGACGGCCTCGAGCTGGGCCAGGTAGCTCGGCACGCCGCCGGCGACGGCCTCGGCGATCACCGCCGCGGTCGTGTCTCCGACGTTCGGAAGGTCCTTCAGGCGCTTCGAGGACGCCAGCCGCTCGAGGACCTCCGGGTCCGTCTCGTCGACAGTGACCGCCGCGCGACGGAACGCCCGCACCTTGTGGGTCTCGGCTCCGTCGCGCTCGAGCCGGTAGGCGATGCGACGGAGCGCCTCGGCGGGTTCCACGGCCTCTGGCCTAGTCCTTCTTGGCCCGGCTCGGCGCGACGCGGCTGGGCTCGTCGGGCTGCTTGGGGTACTGCGGAGGCCACGGTGCGTCCTGGAGGCCGGCGGCGCGGTCGCGCGCCGCCAGTTCGAGGAGCGGCTCGATCGACTGCAAACGGTCCGGCATGGCCGCCCACGGGTCGCCGAGGCGCTGGACGCGGTCGGGCACGGTCGCGATCGTGAGCTCGTCGGGGTCGACGCCGGCGACCTCGTCCCACTCCAGCGGCGTCGAGACCTGAGCACCGGAGCGCGAGCGTGCCGACCACGCACCGAACACCGTCTTGTGCGGCGCATTCTGGTTGAAGTCGACGAAGACCCGCCGGCCCCGCTCCTCCTTCCACCAGTTGGCGGTGACGAGATCGGGCCAGCGGCGCTCCATCTCGCGGGCGAGCGCCACCGCCGCCGCCCGCACCTCGTACGAGTCCCAGCGCGGCTCGAGGCGGGCGTAGATGTGCAGTCCGCGATTGCCGCTCGTCTTCGGGTGAGCCTCGATCCCCAGCTCGTCGAGGAGCGTCCGCACGCAGCCGGCGGCCTCTCGAACCTGATCGAACACGACACCGGCCTGAGGATCAAGATCGATGCGCAGCTCGTCGGCGTGCCCGGCATCCTCGACACGGAACGGCCACAGGTGGAACCCGAGGCACCCGAGGTTGACCGCCCACACGATGTGCGCCATATCCGCGATGACGAGCGCCCGCGACGTCGTGCCGTTCGGCGTCGAGACCTCGACCGTCTGCAGCCATTCAGGGGCTCCCGCAGGTACCCGCTTCTGGTAGAAGGACTTCCCGAGTGCACCGTCGGGGAAGCGCTGCAGCATCGCCGGCCGCCCGCCCGTAGCGCGGAGGATGGGTTCGGCGATTGCGACGTAGTAGCCGACGAGGTCGCGCTTGGTGGCCCCGAGGCCGGGGAAGAAGATCTTGTCGGGGTTCGAGATCTCGACACGGCGCCCGGACACATCGACGCTCTGGCTTGCCGTCCGGCTGCCTGGGCTCGCCACGACGACAGGCTACCGATACGCCGCCTCTTCGTCCGCGACGTCCTTCAACAGGTTGCCGAGGGCGAGGTTGACGTCGAAGTCGTGCAGCCCCCACAGCGGGCCGAGGTTGTCCGAGAGCCGCTGCCGGGGATCGCTCGCAGAGCTGACGTACGTCACCTGCAGCCAGGTGGCGCCTCCAGCGGTCCGGCAGACCGCCGAGTACTGATGCGGGTACTCGACCCATGGCGTCGTGATCGAGGCGGACGTCCCCACCTCGTAATACGGCTCCAGCAACGCCGATGCGCCCGAGATGTCGGCGGGGTTCACGCACATCACCATCATCCCGGCCGAGTCGGTCTGGCCCGAGAGCAGGCTCACGCCGGTTCCCGGCCGCCCGAACAGGCTGCCGATCGGAGGTTGGCCGAGAAACGACGAGTACGCGATCACACAGCCCGTCTCCTGGTCGGACACACAGGCGGGGATGTTCCGGAAGGTGCCGCCCACGGTCTTGCCGACAGGCACTTGGACGTTGCCGCCGAGAAGGATCGCCGACACGAGCAGTTTGCGAACCGACGGGTCGGCGTCGACTTGTGTCTTCAGAAGCTGGATGAGCATCGCCGCACCCTGCGAGTGGCCGATGAAGATGATCGGGCGGCCGTGGTTGTCGTGAGCGAGGTAGTCCCGCCAACCGGAGAGCAGGCTGGAATAGGCGATCCGGATTGCCGCCGGCGTGATCTGTGACAGGCCGGCGTCGGTGACCTGGCGGTACATCGGCGCCCACACCCGGCAGAGCTGGGAGAAGCGCGAGGCCTGCTGAATGGCCACCTCGATCTCGGCCGGATCGACCGTGAGATTGGCGTTCACCGTCGGCTGCTTGCTCACCGTCGGGTACACGTAGAAGCAGTCGAACTTGGGATCGCTCGCCGGGGCGGCGTCGCGCACCAGCTTTGTCCCGTCGGCGGACACGCTCGTGGAATCGAGGTCCGACGTGCACGGGTCATCTGTGAGGCCAGGCCGGCAGAGCCAGGTCGTGTCGGAGGACACGTTCGCCCCGGCGACAGTGGTCGTGGTCGTGCCGTTCGTTCCGGTCGCGCCGGTCGTGCCGGTCGTGCCGGTCGAAATTGTGCTCGTCGTCGGGCTCGTCGTAGACGGCACGCCGGCCCCGCTGCTGCAGGCGGCGGCGAGCAGCGCGAACAGGACCGCCGAGACGACGGCGATGCTCCGTTGCTTCCGGCCGCTCACGGGCCGCACGCCGCGGCCCGATCCCGACCGACCGTCGAGATCCAACTCGCTCGCTAACGCAGGAGGTCGACGATGTCGCCGATCACGAGCACCGTGACGAGCACCATCACCACGCCGTAGAGCGCGGTGATCGGCCAGCGCCAGCGATGGTTCGCCAGCCAGAAGCGGCGGATCCCCCGCACGTCGAAGACGAGGGCGGCGATGCCGATCGGCAGCCCGATGGCGGGGCCGACGCCGGCCGCCGCGCCCAGTAGCGGCGTCACGATCGGGAAGACGATGTAACTCAACAGGCACCGCAGCGCCGACAGCAGGATCGAGGCGCTGAAGATCCTGTGTGCGGCCGCGTCGTCGACCGAAGCCGGGCCGTCCGGGATGCGGAGCAGGCGACGCATCGCGACGTCGCCCGGCGATCGCGGGAACCCGGCGGATCCTGCGCCCGGCGCGAAGACGGATTGGCTCACCGCCGCCAGGCTACGACCTCGAGCCCCTCATCTCCAGCCGGGCTGCGCCCCGGCGGCGTCCCGACCGGCGACATGTGCCGCTCAGCTCCTCGGCACCTCGGACCACGGCAGATCCTTGTCCACGCGCGGCTCGCCGGGGAGGCCGAGTACGCGCTCACCGAGGATGTTGCGCTGGATCTCGGACGTGCCGCCCTCGATCGAGTTCGCCCGCGACCTGAGAAACATCTTCCGGGAAGACCCGGGCGGTCCCACCAGCCCGAGGTGCTCGCTGCGGCGGACCGGGTAGTCGTAGCCGACGAGGGCCCGGGCGCCGAGCAGATCGACGCAGAGCTCGTAGATGCGCTGGTTCACCTCCGCGAACATGAGCTTGGCGATCGAGCCCTCCGGGCCGGGGTTGCCCGTGCGGGCCGACTCCACCGCTCGGGCGTTGGTGAGCCGGAGCACCTCGGCCTCGATCCAAGCCCGGGCGAGGCGGTCGCGGGCGACTGGCGAGCGCCAGCACGTCTCGTCATGCCAGATCCGCACCGCCTCGGCAATGGCGCCCGAGCCCCGGGTCGCGGAACCGGAGCCTCCCCCGATGCTTGTGCGCTCGTTCATGAGGGTCGTCACGGCCACGCCCCACCCGTCGCCCACGCCCCCGATCCGGTCCGCGTCGGGCACGCGCACCTCGGTCAGGTAGACCTCGTTGAACTCCGCCTCGCCGGTCATCTGACGCAGCGGGCGCACCTCCACCCCCGGCGCATGCATGTCGAGGGCGAAGTAGGTGAGGCCCCTGTGCTTGGGCGCCGAGGGATCGGTGCGCGCCACCAGCATCCCCCGGTCGGCCACGTGGGCGAGCGTGTTCCAGACCTTCTGACCGGTCACGACCCATTCGTCGCCGTCACGTATCGCCCGGGTGGCGAGGCCGGCAAGGTCGGAGCCGGCGCCAGGCTCGGAGAAGAGCTGACACCAGGGTTGCTCCCCGGTGAACATCGGCCGGAGCAGACGCCGGCGCAGCTCGTCGGAGCCGTGGGTCACGAGCGTCGGGCCTGCGATCGCAAGGCCGAAGAAGAGCTTCGGCCCGATCGCCGGCGTCCCCGCCCGGGCGAGCCGGCGGTCGACCGCACGCTGCAGATGAGGTGGGACGCCGAGGCCGCCCCAGCCGACGGGGAACTGCACCCACGCCAGCCCGAGGTCGTACTGGCGGCCGCGGAACGCGACCGGATCGCTCGTGCGCGGGTCCATGTCCGAGAGCAGTTCTTCTACTCGCTCGTCCACGACCGCCACGGGATCGACCACGCCGGCGAGCTTACGTGGCGCTGCTCGCCCTCTCAGCTGCGAAACTGTTCGACGTGGCACCTGACGACACCCCGGAGACGGCGCCTCCGCTGGCGCAATTGCCGGGAACCGAGCGTACGAGACGCTTTCGCCCGAAGCTGCGTTGGGAGCTGCTCGGCTGCGGTCTTCACGGCCACGAGCTCGTCGGCACCGACGCCGCCATCGTCCGGCCCGAGGACCACCTGCTCGTGCGCGAGGCGGACGGGCTGCGGTGGTACCGGTGCCTCCGGTGCGACTCCTGGCTGCCCCTCGCCCCACCCGCCTCCGCTCAGCACCGCCATCTGCCGGCTCGCGACGACATCACCTTGCCCCTTCGGGGCAAGCCCCTACGGGACCGCTACGTGCTGCGACTCATCGCCGTGGACCGCGTCATCCACTTCCTCGTCCTGTCGGTGCTCGGTGTCGCCATCGTCCTGTTCGCCGCTCACCAGAAGGACCTCCGTGGCGACTACACCCGGATCTTGAACTCGCTGCAAGCAGGCGTCGGGGGCCCGTTCTTCGATGCGACCCGCAACGGCTTCCTCCGCGACATCAACCACCTCGTCGACCTGCCGACCCACAAGCTGTACCTCTACGGTTTCGGCATCATCGCGTACGCGGCGGTCAACGGTCTCGAGGCCGTCGGCCTCTGGAGGGCGAAGCGATGGGCGGAGTACCTGACGCTCTTCGAAGTGGCGATCCTGCTGCCGTTCGAGATCTACGAGCTCACCCTCAGGATCAGCTGGCTGAAGATCGTGACGCTCATCCTCAACCTCGCGGTCGTTGCCTACCTCCTCTGGGCGCACCGACTGCTGGGCATCCGGGGCGGCGGGAGGGCTGCTCGGGCCGAGCACGATCGTGACACCGGCTGGGGAGCCCTGGAGCGGGCGACCCCGCGACCGAGTCAGAGTCCGGCCATGGCTGGGGGCGGCGCTTGCTAGTCACGCCAACGCACGGGCCGCCCAGAATGACTGCTCGGGGCCCGGCGACGGTGGTGGGTCCGTCGCCGAGCGCCCGAGGCTCTCAGACGCAGGCAGCCACCGCTGCCTCTGGCAGCGGGTATGCGCAGTCTGCCGCGTCCTTGAAGCTGGGCGACAGCGACAAGCAAATCACTTGAAAAACCGCTGTCTCCCGGCGTCCCTCGCAGGTCATGTACAAGTATCGACATTCGTTTGCCAAAGCTGAGAGCGCGGTGCAGCCTGCAACCAAACTGCACCTGATCGCTCACCGAAGGGGGTCTCCAGATGAGCGCCGACGAGGTCGTCCACCGCTATCGGGCGACGTGCAGATGGGAAGGCACGACGGCCGGCGGCTATCACGCCTATGTGCGCGCCCACGACCTCTCCTGTCCTCCCGCCGATGACGTCCTCCGCCTCAGCTCCGATCAGACCTTCGGTGGCGACCCGTCGATGCTCAACCCGGAGCAGCTGCTGGTGGGGGCGGCGAGCTCGTGTCAGCTGTTGTCGTTTCTGGCGGTGGCGGCGCGGGCGAGGCTCGATGTGCTCAGCTACCTCGACCAGGCGGAAGCTGAGATGCGCGACCACAAAGGGCCGATGTCGATCGAGCGCATCGTGTTGAGACCGCACATCGTCGTGGCTTCGGGTGTGAGCGAAGCACGGCTGCGCCACCTCGTGCAGGTGGCGCACCATGAGTGCTACATCGCGAATTCGCTCCGCACCGAGGTCGTCGTAGAGCCGACGTTCGAGATCGGCGGCGGATAAATTCGGCGTCGTGCCGCCAAGCATCCTGCCCGAGGACTGGGACCGCGCGCTCGCCGTGGTGGCGCATCCCGACGATCTCGAATTCGGTGCCTCGTCGGCGATCGCTCGCTGGACGGCGCAAGGCAAGGTTGTCGAGTATCTGCTCGCCACCCGCGGCGAGGCCGGCATCGACGCCATCGAACCCGACCGGTGCCGGATCATCCGTTCGGCTGAGCAGCTGGCGAGTGCGCGGGTTGTCGGGGTCGAGGGGGTGTCGTTTCTCGATTACCCCGACGGGATGCTGACCTATTCACTGGATCTGCGCCGCGACCTCGCCCGGGCGATTCGACGCCACCAGCCGGAGATCCTCGTAGGCATCAATCATCACCCGACGTTCAGTCCCGAGGCGCTCAACCACGCCGACCACCGTGCGATCGGCGAGGCCCTGCTCGACGCGGTGCGCGACGCCGCCAACCGGTGGCTCTTCCCCGAACTGCTCACCACCGAGGGACTCGAGCCATGGCACGGTGTCCGCTTTGCCGCCTTCAACGGCTCGCCGGTCGCGAATCACTTCGTCAACGTGACGGACTACCTCGACAAGGGGATCGCCTCGTTGGCCGAACACCGTACCTACCTCGAGAACCTGGCCGGGGACTTCGATCTGGCGCAGTTCCTGCGCTCGAACGCCGAGAATGCCGGCGCCGAGGCAGGAGTGCCTCTTGCCGTCCCGTTCGAGATGGTGAGCTTCTAGCGGCGGGCGGGCGGGACCTCAAGCCGTCGTTGATCCGCCGAACGATCCGCCGGCCGGCGGCGTCGGCCCGTTCGGGCCGCCCGGCCATCCGGGGCCGCCGTGACGACTGAGACCGCCGGCGCCCCGGAAGCGCCCAGCACCGCCGAAGCCGCCGTGACGACCGAAGCCCGGTGGGCCGCCGAAGCCCAGTGGGCCGCCGATCTGGCCTGGGGAGGCGGGGCCGACCAACACGGTCATTGCCGCAAACGTCTTCCCGGCGCCTGGCGTTCCGAAGGCCTCCACGAAGTCGCCCTTCGCGACAGCCGCAATGGTCGCCTTGCCACCGGGCTTGCGGAAAATCGTGCTCGAGCCGGTGCGCACGGTCTCGATCGTCCCGTCGAAGCTCCGGATCTTGATCGACGTTCCGGAGACGCCCGTCACCTGACCGGCGACCGTCGCCGGAACGATCTGAATCGTCCCCGCGTCAATCTCGTTGTGCCCCGTGGACAAGGTTCCGGTCGCGAGCACGACGGTGCCGACCCGAACGTCCGACGCGGAAGCCGAATGCCCGACCTCCTTGTACTTGGTCGAAGGCGAGGTGTTCACGGTGACGTCCAGGCCACCCGGACCGGAGACCGTGAGCTGCGACCCGCTGATCTTCGCCACCTTGCCGAACGCATGAGGTTGGATGATCTCGACGGCCGCGACGAGAGACGAGCTCTTGGCTGTCGAGCCTCCCCCGCCGCCAGCTGGGAGGAGCAGGACCTGCTCGCCTACGACGAGCGTGGAGCGGCCGACCTTGCTTCCACCTAGGCGGTAGACCGTCTTGGAATTCGTGGTGACCATCACGGTCTGGCCGAACAGGGACTTGACCGTGATGGTCGTCGGGGTCACCGCCGTGACCGAACCGGCCGGTCCGGCGCCGAAGGCTCCACCACGGACTCCGAAGCGACCGAAGCCATTCGCGCCACCAAATCGCGAGCGGCCGAACCACGGAACGGACGGCTTCGACGGCCTCGAGGGACTCGACGGAGCAGCTAGTGCCTGGCTCGCGGAGGTTCCCGCGGCGACCCTGCCTGAGGCGGCCGAGGCGATTCCATAGCTTCCGGCGGCCAAACCGCCGGCGATGACGGTCGCCACCGCGGCTCGCGTGGCCAGGCGACCGCGCTGGCGCCGGCCGTTAGCGGCCGGAGTCACGGCCTCTGGGTCCGGATTCGTGTCACTCATCGTTGGCACCCTTTTCCTAATGGTCTCGAACAGGAGGCGGCGCGACCTCGCGACCGACCTCGGGTCTTACCCAAGCATGATCCCTCAAGCTGTGAAACGCCTTGGAATCCCAGCGCAACCGACCGTCAGGCGTCGCATCTAGGTGGTGGGCTGTTGGACGACCCAGCCGTTTCCATCCGGGTCGTCGACAGCGAGCCAACGTCCCCATGGTGCTTCGTTTATCTCGGCGTCATCCCCGACAGCTCCATGAGCTCTCAGGTGCGCGGCGGCGGCCTCGATGTCCGGCACGCTCAGAACGGTGCCCTTCATCGAACCGGGAGTCATCGACTCGAACCAGGTCACGAGCGTGATCGCCGCTCCCCCGCCCGTCGGCCGGAGCATGATCCATCGCATGTCTCCGTCCATGACCTCATCGTGCTCGATCCCGAACCCGAGCACCTCTGTGTACCAGTCGCGGGCTCGCTGTGTGTCGCTCACAGGGACCGAGACAATGCCGATATAGGCACCTTCCATCAGGACCTCCTCATCCGCCTAATCCACGATCGCCGAGTAGACGAGCTGCTTCAGCTCCCGACGGACCGGATAGGTCGTTGACGGCCAAAGCTGAGTGAAGAACAAGACCGTCAACTCCTCCGCCGGGTCGACCCAGAATGCCGTGCTCGCAGCGCCGCCCCAACCGTACGCCCCGAGGCTCGAATTGACTCTCTGC
This sequence comes from uncultured Acidimicrobiaceae bacterium, assembly GCA_963763085.1. Taxonomy (GTDB): domain Bacteria; phylum Actinomycetota; class Acidimicrobiia; order Acidimicrobiales; family Bog-793; genus CAVXNB01. The sequence goes on along the minus strand of CAVXNB010000008.1, from coordinate 474,712 downwards.
GCAACCGGGTCGATCACGACCGAGAACCCGAGCCCGTAGCCCAGTCCAGGCTCGGGTTGGCCGCCGATGGGATTGCCGAATTGGGCCATGTCGGCGCCGCCGGGCAGATGGTTGCGAGTCATGTACGAGATCGTCCGTCCGCCGAGGATCCTCACTCCGTCGAGCTCGCCCCGCCGCAGCAGCATCTGGGTGAACCGGTGGTAGTCCGCCGCCGTCGACACCAACCCCCCGCCGCCCGAGAACGCCGACGGGGGGTGCAACGCCGCCTCGCCGACGCGATCGGCGCGCGTCGCCTTACCGGTGAGAAGGTCCGGCGTGTAGAGAGCCGCCAGCCTCCCGGCTGCTTCGCCCTCGACGAAGAAGCTCGTCTCCTTCATCCCGAGCGGTGCGAACACGCGCTCGGCAAGGAACTGGTCGAGGGGCTGGCCGGACGCGACCTCCACGACGCGACCGAGGACGTCGGTGGCGACCGAGTAGTTCCATTCGGTGCCTGGCTGACACAGGAGCGGCAGTCGCGACCATCGCTCGCAACAGCCGGCGAGGTCCATCCCGCTTGGCGTTCCCCACTCGAATCCAGCCGAGCGGTAGATCGCGTCGACGGGGTGGTTGAACATCCAACCGTAAGTCAGGCCGGCGGTGTGGGTCATCAAGTGCCAGATCTGAATCGGCTCAAGGGCGGGAACCGTGACCGGCCGGAACGACGAGCCGCCGGCGAACACCCTCGAGTCGCTGAACTCCGGGACGAACTTGCTCAATGGGTCGTCGAGCGCGATCAGACCCTCCTCGTAGCAGATCATCGCCGCCACCGATGTGATGGGTTTGGTCATCGAGTAGATGCGAAAGCGGGTGTCGGGCTCGAGAGGAGCCTGGGCCTCGAGATCGCGAAAGCCGCGCCGTTCGAGGTAGGCCACCTTGCCGGCTCTGGTCACCATGACGAGGAAGCCGGGCAGTCTGCGATCCGATACGTATCGGTCGAGATGTCTGCCTAGGAGCGCAAGGCGGCCCTCGTCGAGGCCGACGTCGGCCGGGTCGACCTCGGGCTCGATGGGCACCATCGAGCGCTCCTACGGATGTGAGGGAGCCGGTGGCGCGCCCTCGATCTCGAAGAAAAGCTCGTCGGCGTAACACCAGTACCAGTCCTCGCCCGGCTCGTACGAGCGGAGGATGGGATGGGTCGTGCCCTTGAAGTGGGCGGTCGCATGGCGCCCGGGTGAGTTGTCGCAGCAGCCGACGTGCCCACAGATCTGGCAGACGCGAAGGTGCACCCAGTCGCGCCGCCCGGCCGCCAGGCAATCTTCACAGCCCCAGGACGACGGCGTTACGTCGCGAATCTGATCCAAGTGCGTGCAGGTGGTCATGTCCCGGCGCTCCTTCCTTCCTGGCCTCGCCAGACAACCTAGGTCTTACAGCTCCGGGAGGAGGCTTCGGACTGCTGACGGTCATACGAACAATTCCCGCGGCCGCCAGCTCGCCGTACCAAGATGGGGAGATGGTGAACCTCAGCGGGCGTAGCTTCTTGAAGGAGATCGACTTTACGGGTGAGGAGTTTCTCTATCTCGTCGACCTCGCTGCTCGACTTCGGCACGACAAGCGCAGCGGGACCGAACGTCAGCTTCTCTCCGGTCGCAACATCGCGCTGATCTTCGAGAAGACCTCGACCCGCACCATGTGCGCGTTCGAGGTCGGTGCACACGATCAAGGGGCACATGTGACCTACCTCGGCCCTGGTGGGTCGCAGATCGGCTACAAGGAGTCGTTCAAGGACACCGCTCGGGTGCTCGGCAGGATGTTCGACGGCATCGAGTACAGGGGAGCCGCTCAGGCCAACGTCGAGATCCTCGCGCAGCATGCGGGGGTGCCGGTCTGGAACGGGCTCACCGACGAGTGGCACCCGACCCAGATGCTGGCCGACATGCTCACGATGCACGACCACGCCAACCGTGCACTCGGCACTGTCTCGTACTGCTACCTGGGTGACGGCCGGAACAACACGGCGAACTCGCTCCTCGTCACGGGCGCGTTGCTCGGCATGGACGTCCGGATCGCGGCGCCTGAATCACTCTGGCCGACCTCGGATGTCCAGTCGATTGCGCAGGGGCTGGCGTCGCAATCGGGAGCTCGGGTCACAGTGACAGCCGACGTGCCTCGAGCCGTCAGCAAGGCGGACTTCCTCTATACCGACGTCTGGTTGTCGATGGGCGAGCCGACCGAGGAGTGGGACGAACGGATCGACGAACTGCTCCCCTACCAGGTCAACAAGGCCGTCATGGACGCAACGGGCAACCCCGAGGTGAAGTTCATGCACTGCCTGCCCGCATACCATGACACGAACACCTCAATTGGCCTGCAGATCTTTGAAAAGCGCGGCCTCTCGGCGCTGGAGGTGACCGACGAGGTCTTCGAGTCGCCGGCGTCGATCGTCTTCGACCAGGCCGAGAACCGGTTGCACACGATCAAGGCACTGATGGTGGCGACACTGGCCGGAGACTGAGACCGGCCCTGGCAATCCGCGCAGAGAGCCCGGCCGTATCAGGTACATAACAAATCTTGGACTCGGAGGCAAACCATGAAGCAAGTGCAGGCTGTGGAAGGTTCGACATCAGCGAGCGCAGGTCGGCGAATTCCGACGCGACGGGCGCTGCTCGGTATCTCGGGCCTTCTGGTGATCGGAACCGTCGCAGCCGCCTGCGGGTCGTCTTCAGGCACGCCAACTACCAGCCGCGGGAGCTCTGCGGTTCTGATTTCGACGGCGAACAACTCGAAGCTCGGAACGATCCTGGTCAACAACAAGGGTTTCACGCTCTACACGCTCCGCGGCAACGCGCCGTGTGCAGCGGCTTGTAGCGCGATCTGGCCGCCCGTCCTGATGTCGGGAAGCGGTTCGCCGGTCGGCGGTTCAGGCGTCAGCGGCCTCGGCACCACGCATGCCTCGGGGCATCTCGAGGTGACCTATCACGGCGTGCCTCTTCACACCTTCGTCGGCGACAAGAGTGCCGGACAGACCACCGGCCAGGATCTGAAGGACACCTGGGGCACCTGGGTCGCTGTCATCACCAAGGCTTCGACCACGACGACCACCACGCCGGCCGGCGGCTCCACCACCACGACCGGCGGCGGAGGGTACGGGTACTGATCTCCCGGCCGGCGACCGCCACCCCTTGCTGCGCGGCGGGGTGACCGTGAACTTCGCCGTCGCCGGCGCGGTCTTTCCCATCATCTTCCTGGGTGAGCTGCCCGACAAGACCATGTTCGCCTCCCTCATCATGGCCACCAAGGGGCGACCGATGTCGGTCTGGCTCGGTGCGGCCGCGGCGTTCGTCGTCCACGTGGCGATCGCCGTCACCATCGGCGTTGCCCTCTTCCGCCTGCTCCCGCATCGCGCCCTGGACGCCGTCGTTGCCGCGATGTTCGTCGTCGGCGCGGCTCTCGCGCTTCGTGAGGCGGCGAAGGAGAAGAAGGGTGAGGTCATCCTGCAGCGAGAGGTGGCGAGTCACCGCAAGGTCGTCGTAACGGCCTTCATCGTCATCTTCCTAGCGGAATGGGGAGACGTGACCCAGGTCCTCACCGCGAATCTGGCGGCGCACTACCACTCGGCCCTGTCGGTCAGCGTTGGCGCGCTGCTGGCATTGTGGGCGGTGGCCGGCTTGGCAGTGGTGGGCGGGCAGGGACTTCTGCGGTTCATCGACATCAGAACCCTCCGAATCGTCACCGCGGTGGTTCTGTCGGGCCTGGCGGGTTACGCGGCATGGCTGGCATTTCGTTAGGTCCTTTCCGAAATGCGATCCATCCGCTGGGCGCCAACGTAGGAACTGTGATGGACAACACACAGCAGGCGACGCATCGTTGGCACCTTTTCGGTCGGCTGGTCGGGGCGGGGCTGCTTGCCGCGACAGGGGCGATTCACCTCGACTTGTACCTGACCGGCTACCGGTCGATCCCGACGATCGGCTGGCTCTTTCTGCTCCAAGTCATCGCGGCCTTCGGCCTCGCTGGCCTGATCGTCCTGATCGACAGCTGGCTGCTTGCGGCGGCGGGCGCAGGCTTCGCCGCCTCGACGCTCGGCGGCTACCTGCTCTCTGTCTGGGTCGGACTCTTCGGCTTCAAGGAAGTGCGCACGACCGCCGGGATCGTCGCCGGAGTGATCGAGGTGGCTGCGTTCGCGGTGCTCGCCCTCGTCGCCGCCGACTCGCTGGGTCGATCTGGAGCCGGCTCGACATCCCAGGCCGGCCAGCATGCCGGCCCGCTTCGCATCCGCGCCCGACTTCTCGAGTGGGCCGTCGCAGGCGCGACCATCGTCGCCGGGGCACTCCTCGGCGTTGCGGCTGCCTCTGCGGCCGGGTCGGGCTCCACCGCCACGGGCGGACACGCCGAGTTGAAGACGGGGCACGTCGGCAACACTTCGGTGCTGACCAATGCCAGGGGTTTCACGCTCTACTGGTTCGCTCCCGATGGGCCGACCACGTCACGTTGCTACGGGACCTGTGCCGCTTACTGGCCCCCGGTCTTCGGGACGCCGACGGCCGGCCCCGGCGTCACCGGCACGCTCGGCACCGTCAAGCGGTCCGACGGCGCCCTCCAGGCCACCTACGACCACCATCCCCTGTACGCCTACATCGGCGACTCCGCACCCGGCCAGGCCAGGGGCAACGGACTGAACCTGAACGGTGGCCTCTGGCACGAGGTGACCGTATCCGGCGGAACCGGATGACCGCCGTCGGAGGACCAGCTGGCCCGCGAGGCGGGGCCGCCCAGCCGGTGCAATCCCATTTCACAGACCACCCGTAGCACCTGTCGAACGGGTCGTCGCCGAAACGGAGAGATGTCCATTTGCCATGCCGCCGGACCTGCACGCCCCCGGGTGAGATCAGCCATTCCATCGACAACAAGGAGGCAGTATGAGGAAAATCGGAAAGTTCACAGTCGCCAAGGTCGTCGGAGGAGCTTGCGCGAGCGCTGTCATCGTTGCAATGACCATCGCGTCTCCGGCGTCCGGTGCAGCATCGCCAGGCACCAGCGCCAAGAGCCCGGCGTTCACGCACTGTCATGCGGCCGGGCTGGCCGGCAGTGGCGGATACCTCGCACCCTTCACAACCGTTTGTCAGGTTGCCTCCACCGTGCCGCCGAAGGGCGACGTGAACCCCTACGGCGTAGCGGTCGTGCCGAGGTCCGTGGGTGATCTGATTGCAGGGCACGTGCTGGTCTCGAACTTCAACAACAGCAAGAACCTGCAGGGGACCGGAACCACGATCATGGAAGTCTCACCGTCGGGACAGGCAACGGTCTTCGCGAACCTTGCCGCTCAGACGAACGCCCGCGTCGGCCTCACGACCGCGCTCTCGGTCTTCCGTGACGGCTACGTCGTGGTCGGGAGTCTGCCGACGACGAATGGCATGGCCGCCACCGCAACCGCTGGCGCCCTCTACGTCTTGAACAGCCACGGCCACCTCGTCGAGACGATCAGGGGCGCTGACGTCAACGGCCCTTGGGACATGACGTCCTATGACGGCGGGGGCTTCGGCGTCCTTTTCGTCACGAACGTGCTCAACGGGACCGTCGCTGCCAAGGGTGCCGTGGTTCACGGTGGGACCGTCGTGCGATTCGTGCTCGACCTGACGACCTCGCCCCCGACTGTGCTGCAGCGAGTCGTCATCGGCTCGGGATTCGCCGAGAGGACCGATCCCGCGGCGCTGGTCATCGGCCCGACGGGCGTGGCTCTCGGTCCGAACGGGACCGTTTACGTCGCAGACACCCTCGCCAACCGGATCGCGGCGATCCGAAACGGGCTCTTCCGCTTCACGAGCGCCGGCAGGGGCAAGACGGTCTCCTCCGGCGGCTTCCTGAACGGGCCGCTAGGCCTCGTCTGGACGCCTGCCGGCGACCTCCTGAGCGTGAACAGCGGCGACGGCATGATCGTGGAGTCCACGCTCGCCGGGGGGCAGCCCCAGTGGCCAAGCCTTGACAACTCAGGCTCTCCGCCTGGGGCTGGAGCACTCTTCGGCCTGGCGATTCAGCCGGGAGGAAAGGGCATCTACTTCGTCGACGACGCCACGAACACTCTGAACATCTTCAAGTAATAGCCGTCCGAGGCCTTCCGGCACGCGTGAGACTGCGCGCGTGCCGGAAGGCTCGCGCTGGCGTGGGTGGCCGGCCGGCGGCGGCCGAGGCTCTGCCTCCACCAGGCTCGGCCTGTTGCGGTTGGTCGCTCTTGTTGCGTAACATGCACATAGTGAGTCAATCAATCCATGATATGAATCTCCCTTCGGGCAGCCAAGCGGTCGAACGGGCGGCGCAGTTGTTGGTCTGCCTTGCTGAGAGCGAGCGGGCGCTCACGATCGGCGAGCTCGTAACGGCGACCGGGCTTCACCAGGCCACCACGTCGAGACTCGTTGGAGCTCTCGAGCGTCACGGGATCGTGGCCCGCGACGGCAGGAGAGGGAGTGTCCGACCAGGTCCGGTCTTGCTTCGTCTCGCGCTCAGCGACCTCTCCCATAAGCGCATGGTCGAACTCGCGGCTCCAATCCTCGACGAGATCGGCGCCGAGACCCACGAGACCGTCAACCTGTCGTCGCCGATACGAGACGGTGTCAACCACCTCGCTCAAGTTGACAGTGATTTCTTAGTGGGCACAACGAACTGGGTGGGACGGGCCGTACCGCTGCACTGCTCGTCGACGGGGAAGGTCTTCCTGGCGTTCGGGTCGGCAGAACTCCCGAAGGGTCCGCTCGCTCGGCTGACCAAGGACACGATCACGGACAGGCAGTCGCTCGCGAAGGACCTCGACCTGGTCAGGCGCCGCGGATTTGCGCTGACCGTCGACGAGCTCGAGCTCGGTCTGAGCGCCGTCGCAGCGCCTGTGCGGGACCGATCAGGATCCGTCATTGCGGCTCTGAGCGTCTCAGGGCCGTCGATGCGCCTAGGGCGCGAGCGGTTGCTGTCACACGGGAGACTTCTCTGCAAAGCCTCCGGGCTCCTGTCGAACCGACTCGATCACGCGTTACAGAGCCCCAAGGAGGCGGTCGGATGATCCTCGGCCCCGGTTCGACCATCGGCTTCGTCGGCCTCGGCTCGATGGGTGGCTCGATTGCGAGAAACCTGCTTCGTGGCGGCGTGTCGCTGCTCGTACTGGATCGTGATCCTGAGCGCGTCGCGTCGCTCGTCACCGAGGGAGCGCAGGAAGTCTCGGATCTCGGTGACTTCGCCGATGCGAGCGCGGTCTGCGTATCGCTTCCAGGGCCGGTTGAGGTGGAGGGGCTCTGCCTTGGCGAGGCCGGCTTGATCTCGCGCCTGAGGCGGGGTTCAGCGCTGATCTGCCTGAGCACCATCTCGCTCGAGTCGTGCAGGAAGCTTGACGAGGCGGCTAGGTCCCGCGGCATCGCGTTCGTCGATGCTCCCGTCACTGGCGCCGCCGACGGTGCTCGTGACGCGTCGCTCGTGCTCATGGTGGGGGCGAGCCCGGAGGCCTTCGCCCTCGCTGGGCCGATCTTCGACATGATCGGTCAGAAGGCACATCTTGTTGGCGAGGCTCCAGCCGGCACGGCAACGAAGCTCCTGACGAACATGCTCTGGTTTGTCCACGTCATCGCGCTCTGCGAGGCGCTCGCGCTCGGACGGGCGACGGGGGTCGCCCCCGACGTCCTCGGCCAAGTCATCCGCCAGAGTGCAGGCGGGAGTTGGGTTGCCGAACATGACCTTGACAATCTGCTCGCGGGCGACGACGACACGTCTTTCACGTTGGGGCTTTGCTGCAAGGACCTTCGACTGATCTGCGACCTCGCCTCCGAGGTCGGTTACGAAGCCCTTCTTGGGCCGGTCGCTCGTCGCTGCTTCGAGCGCGCCCTGGACAGCTACGGCCCGGGCGCAGGCGAACTTGCGGTATCACGGCTTATCGAGCTGGACGCGGGTGTCTCGATTCGAGTCCCGTCGGCAGATGGACAGCGTTGAAATGATGGGCTCGCCGGCCGGGCCGACCTCACCCGAAAGCTCGGCGAGCTCTGTCGTCGCTCGCCGACGCGCTCATCCCAGCCTCCGCGTCGATGCCGTCCGCGAGTGAGGCGGGCGTCGCGGGGAAATGGCTTGACCGCGTGCTCGAGGCTCGGCCTGAACTCGCGCAGCCGCTGGGAGAGTTGCTCGAGCGGGCCGCCGGTTGCGCCCCGGCAGAGCATGTCAGGACGCTGCGCGACGATTGCGCCGGCGATTTTCAAGTGCTCGCGAAAGTGGTGAGCGGCGCCTATTACATGAACCCGAGGGTGAGAAAGCTGATCGGTTACCCGGGTCAGTCCCAGAACCCCATTTTCCCTGACGAGGCGGAGTACGACCTTCGCGACGGCCTGCTTGACCCGGTCCTTCGCCGCTTCTCGGCGGAAATTCGCTGGCCGTCGGGCTTAGCCCTCGAGCCGCCCGAGCCAACGGCGATCGACCGCGCAGGATCCAGACCGCATCAACGATCGCAGGTAACCTCCGCCACCCTGGACGCGGACATCGCCGATGTCGTCATTGTCGGAGCCGGCGCGTCGGGGGCCGTGGCGGCTAGGCACCTTGCCGCCGCCGGTTGGCGAGTCGTCTGCCTCGAACAGGGCGACTGGTTGAATGCGTCTGACTACCCAGGCGACAAACGAGAGTGGGAGCTCCTCGCGGAGACCCGCTGGAGCGCCGACCCGAACGTACGGGGCCTCGCCGAGGACTTTCCCTGTGATGTATCAGAGACTGACGTCACTCCGGTCATGCACAACGCGGTCGGCGGCAGCACGATCCACTTCGGCGCTCAGTGGGCACGCATGCGCCCACAGGACTTTCGCGTGCTTTCGCTCGATGGGCTCGCCGACGACTGGCCGATCTCATATGACGAGCTGCTTCCCTATTACGAGCGGATCGATCTGGAGATGGGCATCTCGGGGCTCGGGGGCGACCCTATGTACCCGCCAGGGGTCCCGCCGCCACTCCCGCCGATTCCGATAGGCGAACCCGGACGCAAGGCAGCTATGGGAATGAACTCCCTTGGATGGCACTGGTGGCCGGCGAATCACGCAATCGCGTCGCGGCGCTACGGCAACCTGAGTGGCTGCATGCGCCGCGGCACTTGTTCGACCGGCTGTCCCGAGGGTGCCAAGGCGTCGACGGACCGGACGCACTGGCCAGGAGCCCTGCGCGATGGGGCTCGCCTCATTACCCGGGCACGAGCGCGCGAGATCGTCCTCGACGACCAGGGTCGCGCCAGCGGGGTCGTGTACATCGATCGCGACGGCGTCGAACGGCGTCAACGTGCCGCGGTCGTCATCCTTGCGGCCAACGGCGTGGGAACGCCACGTCTGCTGTTGCTGTCGCAGTCGAAGAGATTCCCAGACGGACTCGCCAATTCCTCAGGCCTCGTCGGAAGACGCCTCATGCTGCACCCCTACGTCAGTGTCCTCGGGGTCTACGAGGACGAGCTGCGCAGTTGGAGAGGGCCGGCCGGGACTCCGCTCCTCTCGCTCGAGTTCGCCGACTCCGATGAGTCTCGTGGGTTCCCGCGTGGTGCTCAGTGGGACACCCTCGCCCAAGGGGGGCCGACAAGGCTCCTCGGCTATTTCGACGACCGGGCCTTCGACGAACGTTGGGGCGCAGGGCACCACGCGCTTCGCGAGCGCACCTTCGGGCACGCCTTTCACTGGGGGATTGGGATCGAGGACCTGCCGCACGAGGAGAATCGAGTGAGTCTCGCGTCTGAGCTCACGGATTCTGACGGTATCCCGGCCCCGAAGATCCACTTCCGCGTCGACGCGGACGGGCGGGCGAACCTTGCCTGGCAGTCCGAGCGAGCGAGGGAGGCGCACCTCGCGGGCGGGGCAGTGGAGACCGTCGACCTCGACTGGTCCGCATGGGGCTGGCACCTGCTCGGAACTGCCCGAATGGGCGACGACCCCGCGACCTCGGTCGTCGACCGTTATGGGCGCAGTCACGACGTCCCGAACCTGCTCGTTCTCGACGGGAGCGCGTTCGTGACCTCGGGCCCCATGGCACCGACAGCGACGATCTGCGCCAACGGGCTGCGGTGCACCGAGCACCTCATCCGCCACGGGGACCTAAGGGAGCAAGCGCTATGACCGAAACAAACCTGCCACAGCCCTCTTCCCTCGCCCACTCGATCATGCACGCGTCCGTGCCGCGTGTCCGATGGGGGGACGAGGGCTCCGGCTTTGTGAGCGATTGGGTCTACTGGAGGACGCCTCAGTTCGTCGTGATTGTCTTCTCCATGCCGCCCGGGGGCAGTTTCAAGGTGTCGGACGATTGGATGCCGCGATATGACGCACAGGAGTGTCAGTACGTGATGAGCGGCGAATACACGATTCATAACCCGACCACGGGCGAGATCCGGGTTGCGAAAGAGGGGCAGGCGGTCTCCTTCGGGCGAATGAGCTGGCACTACGGGTACAACTTCGGTGACCGCGAGCTCCGTGTCATCGAGTGGCTGAGCTTCTCCCCCGATCGCGTCGCCGAGCCGACGACTGGCACCCGCCCCGAGCGAGAGCTGGAAATGGACCCCGGCCTCGTCGGTCGGTTCCCCGAGCATCGAGATCAAGGTGCTAACAGGGTCGACCTCGTGGACGAAGCGCACTCCCTCCGGGCAATTCTGGGCTCGGAGCGACAGCTGTTGGCGTCGATTCTGGCCAGCACGCCAATGCTGACCGTGTCCGTCGTCGAGCTCCCAGGCGCTCATCGGAGCGACCTACTGTGCCACGGCTCCGACACGCTGCTGTTGGTCGAACGGGGGAAGACCCACGTGTACGTTCCATCTCACGATGTCTGGGGCGAGCTGACCGATCTCGATGCGTTCTTCATACCGAAGGGCGTCGGTTATCACCTCCTCAACCAGACCGAAACGCGATCGAAGGTTCTCATCGCCACCACGGGACCGACGATCGGAACGGCCACAGCGGCCAGCCCCTGAGCACCGAGCTCCAGGAGCTCGAAGTCGGTCCGACCAACGACAGCGAGCATCGGCGACCGTGGTGGCGGGTCACGCCCGGTCGGCGGTCAGCTCACGGAATCGAGCACCTCGACGACCGGTTGAGCAGCGAGGTAACCGGCTGCGTGCTCGGGGGAGAGCCTCGCCGTGACAGCCTGGATTATCTCGGCGGCCTCCGCGAAGAACTGTGTCCGCGTCGGCGCCGGCCCCAGCCAATGCTTGCGCCAGAGCTGCCCTGGACTGCCAGCGAACCAGGGGCGAGCCAAGGTCGTCAGAGGTCGCGACCGCCCGCCGGAGCTCGACGAGCGCCTCCTCGTACAGATGCTGGGTCGTCAAGGCGCGACCGACGGTCGTCCTGGCGATGGCCTCGTACTTCTTCCTGCGGGACGCGACGGCCATCTCGATCGCTCGACCACCCCACGTCAGAGCGTCTTCTGCACGGCCCATGGAAAGGTCGAGATCCGCACGGATGGCAGCGAGGCGCCCACTGACAAGCCATCGCTCCCACGCCTTGCTCGCGATGGCGTCGTCCCACAGGGCGCCCCACTCGTGCCGCGCGTTCGGACAGATCGCCTCTCAGTACACGAGCCGCGAACACGTCGGCTCGTGCGTTCATCCACGGCATGTTGAAATCCGAGGGTCCGAGTCGCTCTGTCACTTCCTCGCTTCGAGTCAAGGCTTCATCGACTGCGAAGATCTCACGCAGCGGCAATGTGGAGTAGTTCGTCACGACATTGACTCGGCGGCCCATCGTGAGGGCCAGTTCGATGGCATCTTGCGCTGCCGAGATCGCCTCCTCATATCGCCCGAGTCCTGCGAGGATGATGGCTTGCATGCCGGCACCTCGGAGTCGGAACTCCTGGCTGTGCAATTCGACGCCGGCTGTGGTCGCGGCGAGCGTGGTTGCCTGCGTGGCTCGTTCGTAGTCACCTGCCCAGTACAGGTGGTCGGCGCAGAGGTGGTACAGCTCGGCAAGCTCCGCCTGCCGGGTATCCGGCTTCCAGCTCTGAAGCGCTTGATCGGTGAGCCGCAAGGCAGTGTCGAGATCACCTGCATCGCCGCGCATGCCGTGGGCGCTTCCGAGCAGGCCTAGGGCGACGGCTTCCAATTCGCTGAAGCCTCCCGCCCGCGCCAGCTGAAGGGCAAGCTCAGCTCCGCTCATGGTTTGGTCTGTTTGCTCTGTCCAGAGCGTTGAGCGGACCCGGCCGATCATCCCTTCGACCTTGGCTTGGCCTTCCAGGTGGGGGATGACCTCGGCGAGCTCGCGGGCCGCTCGTCCGAAGTCCTCGAGCTTCGCAAGCGCAAGCCCACGCAGGAGGCTCACATGGGTTCGCTCAGCGTTGTCACCGGCTAGGGCGAGAGCCTGCGTATAAAGGTCGTAGGTCTCCTCGAGTGCGAGAGCGGCGAGCGCCCTTTCGGCAGCGATGAGCAGGTAGCTGCGGGCGCGGTCCACGTCCCCGCTCTCACGCCAGTGGTGAGCGAGGATCCAGGCGACCTCGACCGGGTTCTTTGCGATCGCCTCCAGGGCGCGGGCCGTTGCTCCGTGGAGCTCACGTCGCGAGGCTCGGGGAAGAGTGGCGTAGGCGGCCTCGAGGATCAAGTCGTGCTTGAAGGAGAACTCGGCGTCGCCCTCGACGCGGCTGGGCGACCGTCGTTGTATCAGGCCGCGGGTTTCGAGCACGTCCAAGGCGGCGTCGAGGCCGGCGACGTCTTCGACCCGTGCGAGCACGCCGCGCCAGAACGTCTTTCCCACGACCGAGGCACTGAGAAGGACCGACCGAGAGTCCGCCGGCAACCCGTCGATGCGTGCCGCGATGGCGGAACGGATCGTGGCAGGCAGATCCTTCGTATCCGAGTCGTCCTCTATGCAGGCAACGAGCTCCTCGATGAACAGGGGGTTCCCGTCCGCGGCTGCGACAATCCGCGCCACCGTCTCGGACTCGAGCTCGTTGAGCAAGGCCCGGGCGGCGTCATGCGCGTCTTCGGGGCTCAAAGGGTTCAGCATGAGGGATGTGAAGGCCGCCAAGCCGGCGCCCCAGTTGGGTCGTGCCTCCAAGAGCTCCGGGCGGGCCAGCACCATTGTCACGATCCGCCGGTCGCTCAGATGCTTGCCGAGGTAAGCGATTAGATCGAGGGAGGCGTCGTCGGCCCATTGGACATCGTCGAACACGACCATCAGCGGCGCGCGCTCGGACAAGTGCTCGAAGACGCTGCGGATCGCGTACTGCAAGTCGAGCGCCTCGCGCGCCCCTTCGTCGAGTCCGAGGCCCATGACGAGCGAGAGATACCGCGTCATGGAGTCAACGTCGTCGGACGAGACCAGGTCCGTCAGCAGCGACTCCAGCTTGCGACGGGCGACTTCGGCGGCGTCGCTCTCGAACACTCCAGCTGCCTGCCGGATCATTTGAGCGACAGCGTTGTACGGAGTCTGACGACTGTAGGGGAGGCTACGTCCCCAGAGGATGCGAGCGCCGTCCGCTTCGATCTCAGCGACGATCGCGGCGGCCAGACGTGACTTCCCGATCCCCGCGTGACCGATCACCGAGACAAGATGTGGCTGCCGGGTGCTGAGAGCGCGCTTCCACACGGTGCGGACGAGAACCAACTCGTGTGTGCGGCCGACGATCGGCGTCCGCCAAGTGTGTTGGCTGTCCGTCCCTATCAAGGGCTCGACGACCAGCCAAGCCGGTACCGGTTCGCGCTTGCCTTTCACGGTGAGTGGCGAAAGGGTTTCATAGCGGAATGCATCCTTCGTGAGCCGGTAGGTCTCGGCTCCTACGATCACCCGAGCCGGAGCGGCCAACGACTGCAGGCGAGCTGCTGTATTGACGACATCGCCAGTGGCGATGGCGCTTTCGGCGGGGGCATCGATCTCGACGACCGCTTCGCCCGTGCAGACTCCGACCCGCACCTCGAGATCGAGTCCCGGATGGGCGGCGTTCAGTTCGCGGATACCTTCCAGAATGCTGAGGGCGGCGCGGACGGCGCTCTCTGCGTCGTTGCCACGCACCAACGGAACGCCGAATACCGCCATGACGGCGTCGCCGGCGTACTTCTCGAGCGTCCCGCCGTATTGCTCGATTCTCGCTCGCGTCTCCTCGTAGTAGAGGCGGTTCCGATCGCGAACATCCTCAGGGTCGGCCCCATCGGCGCGCAGCGTCGACGCGACCTGGTCCACGAAAAGGATCGAAACAAGCTTCCTCTCTTCACGAGGATGCGCGCCCGCTAGCTCCGCGCCGCAGCTCGGGCAGAAACGGGCACTCGCAGGAGGTGACCCACCGCAGCGTCGACACGCCACGAGGCCAGCGTACCCGGAGACCGAATGAACCGCATAGCCTCCTAGCGGATCGCCGCTGCTCTGATTGCCGGCTGTGGGGGTCCTGTCTCGACCGGTGAACTAGCCGCCGACGCGGATCAGCTTCTTGTTGACGAACTCATCGGCCCCGAAGCGGCCGAGCTCACGGCCGAAGCCGGAGCGCTTGACGCCGCCGAACGGCAACTCGGCGCCGTCGGCGCCGACGACGTTGACGAACACCATGCCGGCGTCGAGCTGGCTCGCGACGCGTAGCGCCTGCTCGGAGTCGTTCGTCATGACGTAGGAACCGAGACCGAACGGCGTGTCGTTGGCGAGCCTGACGGCCTCCTCCTCGGAGCCGACGCGATAGACGGACGCGACCGGACCGAACAGCTCCTCGCGGTACGCCGGGTTGTCGGGTCCGATGTCCGTCAGCACGGTCGTAGGGTAGAAGTTGCCCTGCCGTTTGCCGCCGGCGACGATATTTGCGCCGGCCTCGACGGCACGGTTCACCTGGTCAGCGAGCCGTTCTGTCGCAAGCGACGACGACAGCGGCCCGATGGTCGCGGCCTCCGAGCTCGGGTCCTCGGGCTTGACGGCGGTGAGCGCAGCAGTGAACTTCTCCAGGAACGGCTCATAGAGATCGTCGATGACGATAAAGCGCTTGGCGGCGTTGCATGCCTGGCCCGTGTTCTCGAGTCGGGCTGCGACAGCCGACTCGACCACGGAGTCCAGGTCGTCGGTGCCAAGCACGATGAACGGATCCGAACCACCGAGCTCGAGCACGACTTTCTTGAGGTTGCGTCCCGCGATCTCCGCGACGGCGGCGCCGGCCCGCTCAGAGCCGGTCAAGGAGACGCCGCGCACCCGGGCGTCACCGATCACCCACTCGATCTGGGCGTTCGTCGCGTAGATGTTGACGTAAGCCCCCGGGGGAAAGCCCGCGTCGAGGAAGATCTCTTGGAGGGCCTCTGCCGACTCCGGGCACTGCGGCGCGTGCTTGAGCAGGATCGTGTTGCCGATGACCAGGTTCGGGCCGGCGAAGCGGGCGACCTGGTAATAGGGGTAGTTCCACGGCATTATCCCGAGCAGGACGCCTATCGAGCTGCGGCTTATGACCGCCGATCCCTTTCCCGCAAGCAGTGTGATCGGCTCGTTCGCCATCAGCGTCTCAGCGTTGTCGGCGTAGTAGTCGTAGATGGCTGTGCAGAACTCGACCTCGCCGACTGCCTGCGCGATGGGCTTGCCCATCTCCCGGACGATGATCTCCGCGAGGTGCTGGGTCCGCTCGGTGTGCAGCTCGCCGACCCGACGCACGAGCGCCGCGCGATCCGCCACGGTGGTCGAGGCCGACCACGTGCGGTGCGCCTCGTCGGCCCGGGCGATCGCGTCCTTAAGGTCGGCGTCGGTGATGGTCGGGTACGTCTTCACCGTCTCACCGGTCGCTGGATTGACCACTGCGTAATCAGTCATGAAGAGCCTCACTCGTTCTTGTGAACCGACATGCCCGCTCACGCTGCGCCTTCTGCCTGGGTGAGCGTGTCCTAGACACTATCTGGACAGAGCCGGCCTTCGTAGATGGAAGTAGTCTGGGGAACGAGGGCTGAGCAGCAGCCCGCCATGCAATAACTCGCGCACAACGCGAACAGATGGACGCCGTCGCGGCAGTGACGGCAATTTGGAACCTACGAGCGGGACGACGAGGGGCCATAAGACCCACTCGTCGCCCCGCTCGCAAGACGTCGTCTAGAACCCGCTAAATGTCAACTGTCCGGAAGGCCCCTGCCGGCCGGAGAACTTCGGCTACAGAGGCGGGAACTGTCCGTTGGGTACCGGAGCCTCCAAGGCGGCCGTGGGCGGCTGAGCCGTGAAACCGAGCACAGCGCAGTTGATGTCGACACCTACGGAGCCGTACGGCTCGGGAGCACCGGTGGCCGGATTGACGCCCGTCAGCAGGTCGGGGTGGGTAGCGACGAGATTCAACACCGTGTTCTCGTCGATCTGACGCTTGTTGAGGCCCTCTTTGACAGCCTTTGACGTCCAGAGGCCGAGCTGGGCGTCCCAGAGCGGGCTGTAGGCATCAGCGTGGCGGGGATCGGCCAATGTCGGGAAGTCACCGAAGACGTTCAGGAGATCGCCTCCGTGGCGCAGGGCCTGGATCAGTCGGGTATCACCTGATGAGGCGTTGTCGCCGACGAAGCCGTCATCGGCCAGATGCTGGAATCCCTGGGCGTTGGGGTTGTTGGCGCCGGTCTGTCCATTGATGAACCCGAACAGGCGCTCCCGAGCGGACCCGAGGAAGTCGTCGCCACCGTTGAACGACGCGTTGTTGAGAGCAGGGACGTAGGTGGAACGCTCCAGTACAGCGGTGAGGGGCTGACCGGCGTCGGTGCTCAGGTACACGATTGGCTGCCCGGCGTCGAAGCCCTTGACGAACAACATGTCGACCCACGAACTCTGGAACTGACCCTGAGGGGCGGCGCCAGGAGATCCGGCGGGCGGAGCGATGTGGATGCCAAGGACCCGGTCCTCGGTGTTGGTGTGATTGACAACGTCGAACGGCCCGTTCCCGGTGGCAACGATCGGCGCGTTGTAGACGACCGTCGACCCGGCGATTCGAATGAACGGGCTGTATCCCGGGCCGGCGACGGAGCCCGGCGAGAAGCTCTTGAGCGGGAACCCGGTTGGTCCAGGCACCGCCGTGCGTGTCGGGCTGAAGTCGGGCGCTCCCCGGAAGTTGATGATGGCCGTCCCGAACGGGTTCTGGAGAGGCGTCGGGTTGTCCTCGGTCACTGTCTGAATGCAAGCGGGGCAGCCAATCGCGATGTTGGCGAGCTTCGGCGCGAAGTTCACGCCGAGGTCGGCGGCCAGTCCGGAGTCAGAGGCGTCCTCGAGGATGTACCACACCGTTTCCTGATGTGGCGTCCCTTTGTAAGCGACGCCCTGATAAAGCGGGAATCGCGCCGTCTCGTTGCTGAGGTTGATGTCGATGAGGCTTCCCAGCGTGAACTTGGTACGTGGGAGCAAACCGCTCAGCTGGCCGAGCCCTTTAGCAGAACCGGTCCCACCGTTCGCGCTAATGGCGGTCGTGCTGGGTGACGCGAAAGCGAACTGAGTCAAGATTACGACTGAGGCCGCAGCCACGGCTATCGTGCCGGCGAGAACCCGGCGCGAGCGAGGTAGGGGCAATTTCACAAATTTCCTTTCTGTGGCCGACAATGGTCATCGGAGGTTCGCTTCCCGCTCACCTTCGCGTCTTACGTCCGCGTCTTACGTCCGCGTCTTACGTCGTTGTTGCCGAGCGAGGAGGAGCGAGGAGCGGGCCATGCTGAGCGGCTGGCGGACGGGCACCCGCGCCGGGCATCTCTGTAGCATGTCGGTCATGACGTCAGCAGGTCCGGCGGCGAGCAGCACGTTTCCTCTAGTGCGCCGGGCCATGGATCCTGATTCCGCCGGGTGGCTGCGCTCGTTCGATGGCAGCGAAGCGGAGAGGGAGACGGCCCTCGTCCGGCTTCACGAACTGCTCCTGCGGATCGCTCGCGCCGAGGTGCGCCGGCGCAGCGGGCACCTGCAGATCGGCGGCCCCGAGCTCGACGACGTCGCGCACCAGGCAGCTGCCGACGCGTTGGTGGCCATCACCGCCAAGGTCGCGCAATTCCGTGGCGAGTGCCGATTCACCACGTGGGCATACAAGTTCGTCATTCTCGAGGTGTCGACGAAGATCGGTCGGCACTTCTGGCGCCATCCGAGTGTTGCCATGGATGCCGAGGACTGGGACCGGCTACCTGACCGGTTCGGCTTGGAGCCGGCCTCGGAGTCAGAGTGGCGAGATCTGGTGACGGCCTTGCACCGGGCGGTGGACGACGTTCTCACGGACTGGCAGCGTCGGCTCTTCGTGGCCATCGTGGTCAACGGTGTCCCTCTCGACGCCCTCGTTGCAGAGTTCGGCTCGAATCGCAACGCCATCTACAAGACCTTGTTTGACGCCAGACGTAAGTTACGAGCCGAACTGGTCGCTAACGGGTATCTGGACACCGAGACTTCGAGGCGACCGTGAGCGGCGAGTCGGCACTGGAACGCTTCTTGCAGACCGATCCCAGCGATGTCGGATGCGAGGAGGCGATGGCGGTGCTGCACGTCTACGTCGAGCTGGCGGTCAGCGATCCCGCAGCAGTAGCGGACCGGTACCCGGGCGTCACCGCCCACCTGCGTGCGTGCGGACCGTGCTCGGAGGACTACGAGGGGCTGCTGGCCGCGATCACCGATCCGGCGAACTGACATGGACATTGCGGTTCGACTCGACCGAAGGTAGCGGCCGAAGCAACGCCTGAAGGCGGCCAGCTGGCGAATGCGTTCTCGACCAGTTTCGAGCGTTACCGGCTGGGAGCCGGGTCGCCTGAGTTCGTCGCGGGAATGCTCGGTTGTTCAGCAGGGGCGTGCTGGCGCAGGTAGCGGATGAGGCCGACCACATCCTCGGGCACGAGCCGTCCGATGGCTCCGCTGGAATACACGCTGACGACAACCCGACCCGTCGGGTCGAGCACAAACCCGGTGGACTGGAGAAACGTCGGCTCGTCGTTGACGAACGCGCCGGTCGCCGCTGCGATGGCCCGGGCGTCGGCGCTGTGACCGACGGGGTACTCCAGACCGTGCTTCGGGATCAGGGCCCGGGTTGTGGCCTCGTCATCCACGGAGAGGGCGACGACCTTGGCGTCCACCTCAGTCAGGCTGTCGTGATCACGTTGGAATGCTCGCAACTGTGCATTGCAGTATGGGCACCATGAGCCTCGATAAAACAGGACCACGCCGAAGTGGCCGGCAAACGCCTCGGGAAGGCGGAGTGCTGGCTCATCGGGTGGCGTCACGGTAAGAGATGGGAACGCGTCGCCTGGGTGCAGTGTCATGAGGGTCTCCTGTGTTGATCAATCAGGTCACGGTCAGGGGTTGGACGGGAGCTTCTTTCGGCTGCGGGAGTCCGAATCGATGCGAAACCGGGCAGGACGGAAAGTTGAAGCGCCACCGCATGCCAGATGCCGCGTCCGGCTCCGGTGATCAGCGCGGTTCTGCGATCAAGGCAGGTGGTCACGCAAGATTGGCGGCGAAGTCACACTCGATTCTTACCTGCACCGTCGCTGGCAGCCGATACTCGAGAGAGGGCCGGAGTCCGGAGTCGCCGCCCGACTCCGCAGCCGAAGAAGGTGACGGGCATCGCCGCCCAAGGTAAGAGTCGGCCGTCACCTGATGCTGATAGTTCGACGGGCTGGGTGCCCGTCGAACGATACGGACGGGAGATAATGAAGTGAGCACTGCCACGATCGCTGAGCAGGTCGAGGGCACGATTGCGAGCAGGACCGAGCAATCGCTGAACAAGTTGATGCGCGCCTTCGCCCGCGAACAGACAGCGCTTGGAGCAACGGGCATCCCATACGGCATCGCCCCGCTGGGAGCCATCCTGCCCGACGTCGGCCTAATGGATGCTCAGGGCGAAGCAACATCGCTCTACGCCGCCACAGCTGGGGGGCCAGCGGTTGTGGTGTTCTACCGTGGCGCCTGGTGCCCCTACTGCAACATCGGCCTGAACGACTACCAGACCTGGCTGCTCCCCGCACTCGTAGAGAGACATGTTCGGCTGATCGCCATCAGTCCCCAGACAGCGGACGAAACGTTGAGCATGCAGCAGAAGAACGACCTAGCCTTCACAGTGCTCTCCGACCCCCGCAATACCCTGGCCAGCCACCTTGGGATCCTCACGGTCCCGACGTCTGGGGCACGAGTCGCTCAGCTCCTTCTCGGCTTGGATCTCCCCGCGGTCAATGCCGACGGCACCACCGGGCTCCCCATGCCTACCACCCTCATCCTGGACGGCAACCACGTCCTTCGATGGATAGACGTCCACCCCGACTACACAACCCGCTCCGAAACACGCAATATCCTGGCCGCGCTCGACAGCGAACGCCTGCGAGTTTCGCCCGACCAAAGGAAGTGTCAATGACTGTAAAATTTGGATTGCTCGCACTGCTCGAGGCCAAGCCGGAAAAGGGCGGCGAGCTCGGCGCCTTCCTCGAGAGGGGTCGTGCCATCGCGGCAGCGGAACCGGGCACCGTGACTTGGTACACGTTCAAGATTGACGACACCAGCTACGGCATCTTCGACACGTTCGAGACGACGGAGGCTCGCAAAGCACACCTCAACGGTGAGATTCCGCAGGCACTCGCCGGCGTCGGCGCGGATTTGCTGGCCCGAGACCCCGACATCCGTCTGGTCGACGTCATCGCAGTCAAATAGGGCAGAAGGAGCCGCTCCATGGCTGAGAATACGAGCCGAGTCGTCACACGGCCTCCGAGGAAATCGGCGGAGGCAGCCGAGGAGTCTCGGCGGCCAGCCTTCGACGGCTCGGGCTCTGTCGAGGCGATCTTTGTAACCACCCGCGCCGGTGCTCCGATGGTGGCCGCAGATGCGGTCTCGGCCGTCGCCGGTCGTGGGCTCGCCGGTGATCGCTACTTCACAAGAACGGGTTACTGGAGCGGCCTTGACTACTGCCAGGTCACGCTCGTCGAGGGCGAGGCTCTCGACGAGATCGTCGAAATGTACGGCATGGACGTCGGGACGGGTCAGCACCGCCGCAATATCGTGACGAGGGGACTGCCGTTTCGAAGCCTGATCGGGGTGCACGTCGCGATCGGTGAGGCAGTGCTCGCCTATGACAGACCGCGACCTCCCTGTCGGTATATCGAGACGATCACCGAGCCGGGCATGACCCGTGCCCTGGCGGCACGCCGAGGCGGCATCTGCATGAACGTCCTCAAATCCGGGACGATCCGCGTCGGCGACACCATCAGGGTGCTCGCTCACTCCGAGCATCGGGTGGTCACCGTCGTGCTCTGAGCTCGCCGCCGGGAGCTTGCGAGGAGGCTCTCGTTGGCGGCCGAGGCCCACGCAACTGTTCGGACCGGGCCTGGCAACTGCACCGTGCCGACCGATGGTGCCGCCGCAGACCGCGTCGGCAACGAATACTTGGAAAAGGTGATGACCGATGTCCATGAGCCTTCTCGACTGGCGCCGCGAAGTCGCCGAGCTGTACGGCGGCGTGCGATCGAGCGATTCTCCACGCGAAGCACACGCCCTGTGGTGCGCTCGTCGTGACCAGCTATTCGCCTCGCATCCCTCCAGCCCCATTCCCGAACCCGCGAGCTTCACGGGGCTTACCTACGGGAGCTACGATGCCGCATTTCGCTTCGAGGTCCCCGTCGAGACGGACCTTCCGCAGCGCTCGCTGGAGGTTGTCACCGGAACCGATGGGACGGTGTGTCTCCGCCGATTCGGGCGTGTACGGCTTGACGGGCTCGGTCAACTCGACGTGTGGTGGATCGCTGGCTACGGCGGAGGCGTATTTGTGCCCTTCAGCGATCCGAGCCCGTCATCGTACGGCGGTGGCCGGTACGTGATTGATACGGTGAAGGGTGCCGACCTGGGCGGTGACTTTGACCCCACGACTGGCCGCGGACGGCTGATTCTCGACCTCAACTTCGCCTACAACCCGTCGTGCGCCTACGATCCTGCTTGGGCCTGCCCGCTGGCGCCAATCGGCAACAGGTTGCTTGAGCCGGTCGCCGTCGGCGAACGCCTGCCGCAGGTGACGGCGTTCGCCGACGAAGCCATGCGGGCGGGCGAAGCCAATTGGGCGGCCACCGCTTGAACTCGACAGGTGGCAAGCAGGTTCAGCCGAGTAAGCCGCAAGTTGCCCCAAGCTCTGATGCCATGCGCCGCGCCGCGACAGTGAGGGTTCGCCAGCGTTAGCCGTGAATGGGCACCCTAATCACTACGACTGGGCATGTTGCATGGTTCGTGCAGTACCGGCTCACTGACCCGAGCAGCGCACCGGTAAGAGTTCCGCGACCATGGCCGTGACTTCCGACGACGAGCAGATCAGCACGGCGGCCTCGTGTACCAACAAATGACCGGCGGCATCCGGTGACAGAACGAGCCGAACCGTTTCAGCCGGTCGCTGCCCAGCACGTCCCTGAGAACTCTTATCAGAGCTTTGCGGGCCGCCTCCTCGGGGTCTATGCCCACCAAGATTCCAGGAAATCCGCCACGGCCTCGAGTCACGCCCGTCCGGCTCAGCGCCAGCGACCAACAACCACCGGCGCGCCCGGTTGAAGGGGCGGGCTGCTGCCGTCTTCGTTGCGGGGCACTTGGAGTGCTGACGAAGTACAGCTCTGTCAGGTCGAACACCGTCAGCGGTCCGGGAGCCTCAGGTTCCTCGGGAGCAACGAACTGCTTAGCCCCAAGGTCGATCGGCAGGCCTCGCGCGAAGTCGCGATCGAGGCGCTCCTTCCGGGCCTGTGCGAGGTCAGCCTTCCGAAAGCGCTTCAACCATTGGACCCCGTCGACTTTGCCCTTCACGTCCCAACTAGAGTGGAGCGCTAGGAGAGGTGCGAGAGCGGCCGAATCGGACTCACTGCTAATGAGTTGACCTGGGAGACTGGGTCCGAGGGTTCAAATCCCTCCCTCTCCGCTCTGTGATGTCTCAAGACATCGGAGACAGGTGTCGCGAGACATCGTAGACATCTCTCGACCTCAAGGCATGGGCTGATAGTCCTTCGTCGGATCGAGCTTGAGACGTCGCAGCGGGGAGCCGTCCACGCCGATGACGCTCCCCAAAGGGCCCTGGCCAAGGCGAGACCCCCTTATCGCGTCGCGGCGGGCGCCTGGACCTGGCTCGGCCACGGATCATCGAGAACACCAAGCTGGATGAACAGGCCGAGCTTGTCGGCACCAATCCATTCACGGACGACCCGGTCACCCTCGAAGTGCATGATGCAAACCACCCACTCCTCCACCGCCCGTCCGGTCGGCGGTCGTCCCAAGTACCCTCCAGTGTCGGTCCCCCGGAATGTGAGCCTGAGCACGACCGTGTCGCCCGCCACGATCAGCTCTTCGACATCGAGGTGCAGGTCAGGGAACGCGGCGTGGTAGTGGCGGATGGGCTCGGTTCTTGCGGAGGGACCTATCCCGAAGGGATTGACGTAGTTGTTACCGTAGAGGTCGGCGGCCGCTTCGTAGTTTCTACCGTTCCAGACTTCCCGGACGAAATTCCGCACCTGTGCGTCGCGTTCGGCCGCGTCCATCATCCACCCCCATCGTTCACCTGTGGGCAAGCCAGAGCAACACTAGGGCGAGAATGAGCCGACAAGATCCGCCAAGCTTCGAGGAGTTGATAGCGGAAGGCGCTTCCGTGTCAGTCGACGGCTGGGACTTTTCGTGGTTCGACGGCCGGGCCACGGAGGAACGCCCGTCGTGGGGCTATGCCAGAATGCTCGCCTCTCGGATGGCCGATTCCCGAGCGGCGCTGGACGTTCAGACCGGCGGGGGCGAGGTCCTCGCAGAAGTTCTCGCGCAGGTGCCTGATCCACCCGGCATCCTGGCAGCCACCGAATCGTGGCCGCCGAACGTCGAGTTAGCAAGGCGTAACCTCCAGCGATTTGGCGTCACGGTCGTCGAAATCGACGACGAAGAGGACCTGCCGTTCCCTGATGGAGCTTTCGACCTCGTGGTGAGTCGACACCCGACGTACCCGCTGTGGGACGAGATTGCGCGGGTGCTCCAACCCGGCGGCACCTACTTTTCCCAGCAGGTCGGAGCGGGGTCCAACCGCGAACTCACCGATTTCATGATGGGTCCACAGCCGATCAGCCCGTGGCGAGAACCAGCGCTTGCGATTGAGGAGGCGGAGCGGGTCGGGCTGCGAGTGATCGACGTGCGGCAACAATCTCTGCGGACCGTGTACTACGACGTTGGAGCAATCGTGTACTTCCTCCGCAAGGTCTTCTGGACCGTCCCCGACTTCACCGCCGAGAGCTATCACGAGAAGCTGGAGTCCCTGCATGAACGCATTGCTCGCGAGGGTCCATTCGTCGCCCACGCCCAACGCTTCCTGATCGAGGCTACGAAGCCGGCCTTAATCGCTTAGTCGAGGTCGGGTGATAGCACTACCCGTTAGCCTCGATTGGGTGGGAGTCAGCGTGGACATTACTGCAGGCGTCGTGCTCGCCGGCGGCAGGTCCTCGCGCATGGGCACGCCCAAGGCGGCGCTCGAGTGGCATGGCTCCACGCTCCTGTACCGCACCACCGCCCTGTTGGCTCGGACGGTGACCGGTCCGGTCGTCGTGGTCGCAGCTCCGGGCCAGGAGCTGCCCGAATTACCCCTCGGCGTGGATGTCGTCGAGGACCCCGTCGAGGGCCTCGGCCCGCTGCAGGGCATTGCGACCGGCCTGGCCGCAGTCGCCGACAAGGCTCCGGCGGCGTTTGTCTGCTCGACCGACATGCCGTTTCTCCATCCAGCTTTCCTCCGTCAGGTCCTGCGCGGGTTCGCGGTGCCCGACATCGACGTCGTTCTGCCGGTGGCCCGCGGATTCCGTCAGCCGCTCGCAGCCGGTTATCGGACGGCGTTGGCCGGCCTCGTCGGGAGTCTCGTCGCCGACGGCAATCTTCGGCCCGGGATGCTGTTCAAGCATTGCCACGTGAAGGAGCTGGGCGATGCCGAGTTGCTCGCCGACGCCGATATTGCGCAATTCGACCCAGAACTGGACTCGCTGGTGAACGTCAACGCCCCGGACGACTACGCGGAAGCGCGCCAGCGTCCGTGCCCCGAGGTGGTTGTGGAGTGCTTCGGTGCTCTGGCACTGGGTGGTCTCCGGGGCCCGCGCCGGGTCCGCGCAGCGACGCTCGGCGCCGCCGCCACCGCGGTCGGGATCGCGCTGGACAGGTACGTCATGGCGGCGCTGAACGGCGACCAGATCACCCACGACGCACAACTTCCGCTGGTGGCCGGCGACACGATCGCCTTCCTCTCCGCTGACGCCGGAGGCTGAACAGGCCGTAGAATGGGGAAGGTGACGTCGGGCGGATACTTCGGACAGGCCCTCGTCGTCGATGTCAACGGTCGTTCAGCCACGGGTGCATCGCTCAGTCTCCACGAAAGTGTGCTGCGGGCTTACCTGGGCGGCGTGGGGCTGGGCACCTGGTTGCTGCATCGGCTGGCCCCGCCGGGCGTCGATCCACTCGCACCCGCGGCACCGCTGGTGTTCGTGTTCTCGCCCTTGGTCGGCACGCCGCTCACGACGAGTGCAAAGTTCGCTGTCGTTGCCAAGTCCCCGTTGACGGGCCTGATCACCGACGCGCTGGCCTCGAGTCAATTCGCCATTTCGGGCAAGCTGACAGGCAACGACGCGATCGTGATACGCGGCCAGGCCGATGCGCTCTCGGTGTTGCTCGTCGATCAGGATGGAGTGCGGCTGGAGCCGGCCGCCGAGCTGGCGGGCATGCCCGCAGCCGATGCCGAGGCGTCGGCACGCGAGAAGTACGGGCGGGGCTGGCGCACGGCGGCCATCGGAGCGGCCGGTGAACGTGGAGTCCGCTACGCGACGATCAGCCACGACGGACGGCACGCCGGCCGCGGCGGCCTCGGCGCCGTTCTAGGTGCGAAGAACATCAAAGCCGTTCTGGTGAAGGCGGGAACACGGGTTGGCGTCGCAGACCCCCCGGCCGTGCTGGCCGCGGCCAAGGACCTGCGCGAGCGCAGCTTCGGACCTGCGACGAAGAAGTACCGCGAGCTCGGGACACTCGCCAACCTTCTTGCGTTCAACGCTGTATCCACGCTGCCAACTCGCAACTTCACCGCAGCGACCTTCGAGGGCGCCCCCCGGCTGGCCGCCGAGGAGCTGCAGAGCATGCGTGAGGTGGCCCGCAACAGCTGCGCATCCTGCACCATCGGCTGTGAGCACATCTACTCCCGTAAGGGCGGCGGTACCCAGCGAATGGAGTACGAGAACGTATTTGCCTTGGGCCCGTTGTGCGGCGTGTCGGATCCCGACGACGTGTTCGCGGCCAGCGCCCGCTGCGACGAGCTCGGAATCGACACCATCTCGGCGGGAGGAACGATCGCGTGGGCGATGGAATGTGCCGAGCGCGGACTCATCGACGCGCCGTGGCTGCGGTTCGGCGACGGTGCCGCCTTGCTTCGAGCGCTGGACGCGATCGGCACCCGCGAGCCGGGCCTGGGCGAGCTGCTGGCGCAAGGCTCCCGGCATGCTGCCGGAGTCGTCGGTTCCTGCTCGATCGACTTCGCGCCGCAGGTCAAAGGGCTGGAGCTGCCGGGGTACGAGCCACGGACCATGCAAGCGATGGCGCTTGGGCTGGCGGTGAACGCCCGCGGTGCCGACCACAACCGCTCCGGTGCCTACGAGGCCGACCTGTCCGACGTGCTGGACCGTCTCGAAGGTGGCGAACCTCACGTGGCGGCGGCGATCGACACCGAGGACCGCGCCGCCATCATGGACTCGATGATCCTCTGCAAGTTCCTCCGCGGGGTGTTCATCGACCCCTTCGTCGAGTGGGCGGCCTTGCTGGCCTCGGTGACCGGTTGGGACATCGACGCCGAGGAACTACACACCACGGCGAGGCGGATCGTGCTCGCAAAGCGCGTGTTCAACCAGCGGGAAGGCGCCACGGCCGCCGACGATCGACTGCCGACTCGGATGTTGGAGACCCCACTGGAGTTGGGTTCGGGCCGCGTCGCCACGCTCAGCCAGGAGCGGCTCCAGACGATGGTGGCCGGCTACTACGCAGCCCGCGGACTCGACTCCGAAGGCCGTGCCGACCCGGGCGACCTGCCCGATCTGCTGCTGCAGCAGCCATGACCCCTTCTCAGCGCCGGCACTCATCGCCACGCCAACTACTGTTGGCGCTGCACCGATGCCGATAAGTGGGGCCGAGATGACAGCCGTGCTGGAAACGACGACCGCTGTTCGAACGGTCACCGTCGAGATCGACGGCCACTCCGTGACGGCGGCCGCGGGCACGACGATCTATGACGCGGCACGGAAAGCCGGCGTCGACATCCCGGTGCTGTGCCACAACGAGCGCTACGACCCGGTCGGGGTGTGTCGGATGTGCGTCGTCGACACGGGTGGCCGGGTATTCGCGGCCGCCTGCGTGCGTCCATGTGAGGACGGCATGAAAATCAAGACCTCCACCCCGGAGCTCGAGCGCAGCCGGGCTACCCTCACCGAGCTGCTGATCTCCGACCAGCCGCCGCGCGCCGAGGACCCGAAGCAGACCACCACGGGCGACAACCTCCTGCTCAACCTCGCCGACGGTTTCGACCTGGCGCGTGAGACGACTGATCTCCCGCGCGGCTCGGGACGCGGCACCGACTCCTCCAACCCTGTGATCGACGTCAACCACGACGCCTGCATCCTGTGCGATCGATGCGTTCGGGCCTGCGACGACATCCAGGGCAACGACGTCATCGGCCGCTCCGGCAAGGGCTATGGCACGAGGATCGCGTTCGACTTCAACGACCCCATGGGCGCGAGTTCGTGCGTCACGTGCGGCGAGTGCGTTCAGGCGTGCCCGACCGGCGCGCTCACCAACAAGGCGATCGGTGGCATCCCGATCCGTCCGCGCGCCGAGCTCGACGCCGTCGACAGCGTGTGTCCGTACTGCGGCGTCGGCTGCGCCCTTACCTACTACGTCGACCGCGAGCGGGGCGCCATTTCCTTCGCAGAGGGCCGCGCCCAACCGGGTTCGCAGAGCAGGCTGTGCGTCAAAGGCCGCTACGGCTGGGACTATGCCGCCTCACCGCAGCGCCTCACCGTGCCGCTGATCCGCATCGGATCCTCCTACCCGAAGGGCCCGCTCTCGGCCGACGTCCGGGGCGACGGGCGCGGTGGCACCCACAACGACCGCGGCGGTGGCGGTGGCGGCCGCGGCGGCGGAGGTAACCGCGACGGCGGACGCAAGGACGGCCGGCCTGGGAAGGACCGAGGCCGCAAGCCAGGCGGACTCGTCGACTACAACGAGGTGCTGCCACACTTCCGCGAGGCCACCTGGGATGAGGCACTCGACCTCGTCGCTCGCCGGCTCCGGGAGATCCACGCGGTGGACGGTCCCGGCGCGATCGCTGGGTTCGGCTCGGCGAAGTGCTCAAACGAGGAGGCCTACCTCTTCCAAAAGCTCATCCGCACTGGCTTCGGCACCAACAACGTCGACCACTGCACGCGGTTGTGCCACGCCTCGTCTGTTGCCGCGCTGTTCGAGGGTGTCGGCTCGGGAGCGGTGTCCACGACGTACGGGGACGTCGCCAACGCCGACGTCGTGATCATCGCCGGCTCCAACCCGACGTCGAACCACCCCGTGGCCAGCTCGTTCTTCAAGCAAGCTCGCCGGCGCGGCACCAAGATCATCTATGTCGACCCGCGGGCGTCGACGGTCGCTGAGCACGCCGACATCTTCGTGCAGCTCAAACCCGGCACCGACGTGGCGTTCTACAACTCGATCATGCATGAGGTGATCCGGCTCGGGTTGATCGACCGCGAGTTCGTCGCCAAGCGCACGTCGAACTATGACGAGCTCGCTCGTACAGTCGCCGACTACCCGCCCGAACGGGCCGAGCAGATAACCGGAGTCAAGGCCGACATGATCCGCGAGGTCGCGAAGACCTGGGGCGAAGCCCGGGCCGCCGTCGTGTACTGGGGCATGGGGATCTCCCAGCACACCACCGGGACCGACAACGCCCGCTGCCTCATAGCCTTGTGCTCGATAACCGGCAATGTCGGGCGCCCGGGCACGGGCCTGCATCCACTGCGTGGGCAGAACAATGTGCAGGGCGCTTCGGACGCCGGCCTGATCCCGATGTTCTACCCCGACTACCAGGGAGTCGACCGGGCCGCGACGCAGCGCCTCTTCGAACAGGCTTGGGGCACCAGCCTCAACCCGAACCGCGGTCTTACCGTCACCGAGATCATCAAATCCGTCCTCCAGCCCGACGGCGTGCGCGGCATGTACATGCTCGGGGAGAACCCGTTCCTCTCCGACCCCAACATCAACAAGGTACGCAAGGCGCTCTCGAAGCTGGATTTCCTGGTCGTGCAGGACATCTTCCTCACCGAGACGGCCGAGTTCGCCGACGTGATCCTCCCGGCGACGTCCTATCTGGAGAAGGATGGCAGCTACACCAACACCGACCGCCGCGTGCAGCTCGGTCGCAAGGTGATGGAGCCGCCCGGTCAGGCCCGCGCCGACTGGCAAATCGTGCAGGACATCGCCCGGCGCATCGGGCTGGACTGGAATTACGGCGCGCCCTCCGAAGTCTTCGACGAGATGGTCGAGCTCATGCCGTCGTACAAGAACCTGTCGTATTCCAATCTCGGTCTGTCCGGGAAGCTCTATCCGAACGCCGATCCGGAGCATTCCGACGGCACGATCGTCATGTTCGATGAGAAGTTCAACACCGACGACGGGCTCGCACACCTTGTGCCGGCGCAGTGGCTGCCGGCCAAGGAGCTGCCGGACGCCGAGTACCCCCTCGTGCTCAACACCGGGCGGCTGCTGGAGCATTGGCACACCGGCTCGATGACCCGTCGGTCGTTCGCTCTCGACGCCATTGCGCCGGTGGCCGAGGTGTACATGCACCCGAAGGACGCCGCCGACCGCGGGCTTACACACGGGGAGATGGTGCGTGCGCGCTCGAGACGCGGGTCGATCGAGCTGTTGCTGCGCGTCAGCCACCGCGAGCAGGTGGGCAACTGCTTCATCCCCTTCCACTTCCGGGAGGCGGCGGTCAATCTTCTTACGATCGACGAGATCGATCCGACCGGAAAGATTCCCGAGTTCAAATTCTGCGCCGTGCAGGTGGAGCCTCTCGGCGTGGCCTACGCCGGAACGACATCGACACAAACCGCGCACACATGACCGACGTATCCGACCGCGCGACCGAGGATCGGTCCCGCCGGGTGCCGGGCGTGGAGGCGAGGGCCGGGAAGTTCCCCGGACCATCGCTCATCCCGGCGCTCAACGTGATCCAATCCCGCTTCGGCTGGCTGCCCCGCGAACAGTTGGAGGAGCTTGCCCGCGACGCCCGCAGGCCGCGTTACGAGATCGAAGGCCTGATCTCGTTCTACCCGCACTTCCGCACTGAGCCGCCGAGCAAGGTGGCGATACACGTCTGCCACGACCTCCCGTGCTTCCTACGCGACGGCGATGCCCGCATCGCCGAGTTGCGCGAGCGCTATGGCGAGGACGCCGACGTCGAGCTCGTAGAGGTGTCGTGCCTGGGCCGCTGCGACATCGCGCCGGCGGTGACCGTGAACGAGCGGCCCGCTCGGATCGCCGAGGTAGAGACGCTCGTCGCCGACGCCCGCGGCGAGGGCGTCGGCGAGGCCGCGGCCCGAACGCGCGCCGAGCCTTGGGCGAATGACCCTTACGTGGCAGGATCCGGCGTGGCCGAGCGCTACGCAACGCTGCGGGGGTTGCTCGCCGGTGCACTGGACGCCGACGACATCGTCGCCACGCTCAAGGAGTCCGGCCTTCGCGGCATGGGTGGCGCCGGCTTTCCCACAGGGCAGAAGTGGGAGCTCGTCCGCGGCACCGAGCCGGGCAGTGTCAAGTACGCAATCTGCAACGCCGACGAGTCCGAACCCGGCACCTTCAAGGACCGTCAGATCCTCGCCACCCAGCCCCACCTCGTGCTGGAAGGCCTGTTGATCAGCATGGCAGTGGTCGGGGCGGAGCAGGGCTGGGTCTTCATCCGGCACGAATATGGTCCCGAGGAGCACGTGCTGCGCGGCGAGATCGACGCTCTGCGAGCCGCCGGGATCGTCGGTGACGATGCATGCGGCAGTGGGCAACGACTCGAGGTCGAGGTGTTCGTCTCGCCCGGCGGCTACATCCTCGGTGAGGAGACGGCGCTGCTGGAGTGCATGGAGGGCCATCGGGGCGAGCCGCGTAACAAGCCCCCGTTCCCCGGCACCTACGGACTGCACGGCCGTCCCACGCTCGTGAACTCCGTCGAGACGTTCGCGGACGTGCCGGTGATCTTGCAGCGCGGAGCGCAGTGGTGGGCCGACCAGGGGGTCGGCGAATCGGTCGGGTGGAAGTTCTTCGCTGTCTCCGGCCACGTCGAGCGCCCCGACGTCTACCTGGTCCCGATGGGGACCACGGTCCGCACGCTGATCGACCTCGCCGGCGGGGTTACCGGAGGCGCGGCCGTCGGCGCCGTGCAGCCCGGCGGGGCGTCGTCGAACTTGATCGGCCCCGACCAGCTTGACCTGCAACTCGACTTCGGCACCGCAGCCGAGGCAGGTACCATGCTCGGATCCGGCGCGGTGGTCGTGCTGGCCGAAGGCACCAATCTGCTGGCGGCGACGACAAAC
The DNA here is from genome assembly GCA_963763085.1 of uncultured Acidimicrobiaceae bacterium. GTDB lineage: Bacteria > Actinomycetota > Acidimicrobiia > Acidimicrobiales > Bog-793 > CAVXNB01. The sequence goes on along the minus strand of CAVXNB010000008.1, from coordinate 443,259 downwards.
GTGCTGCGGTTCTTCCGAAACGAGTCCTGCGGCAAGTGCGTGCCATGCCGGGTCGGCTCGACGAAGGCCCATGCGCTTCTGAGCGAGGTCGTCGAATCCGGCGCCTCCGCGATGAGCGAGACACAGCGCGACCGGATTCTCCAGCTCGAGGAGGTCATGCGCAAGACCTCCATCTGCGGCCTCGGGCAGGTCGCCCTCGGACCCGTCGTCAGCGCACTGGGGTTGAACAAGGGAGGCGCTGCGGCGCGCCCACAGCCGAAGCCCGAAGGCGCCTCAGGCCAGCCCTCCCGGTGAGCGGCCGGGAGTTCTTCACCGCCCGTACCGTTGCCGACGCGTTGGCCGGGTTCCGGCCTGCGCGGCGCACCACGGTGGAGGAGGTGGCCCTCGCCGACTTGTTGGGGCGGGTGCCTGCCGTCGACGTGACGGCGCCCGAGGCATTGCCCGGGTTCACGCGTTCAACTGTCGACGGTTTCGCGGTGCGCGCGGCTGATACCTACGGCGCCTCCGAAGGGTTGCCCTCCTACCTCGAGCTCGCCGGCTCCGTGCGCATGGGGGAACCGCCGGCCGTGGCGGTACCACCCGGCGGGTGCGTGGCGATCCCAACCGGGGCGGTGCTGCCAGACGGAGCCGACTCGGTCGTGATGGTCGAGTACACCGCCCAAACCATGCACGGCACGATCGAGGTGACACGTCCCGTCGCCCCCGGCGCCGGACTGGTGCGAGCGGACGAGGACGTTTCCGCCGGTGCCGTGCTCGTGGCGGCAGGCAGGCCGCTGCGCGCGGCTGAGCTCGGACTTCTCGCCGCCGCCGGCGTGGCGGCCGTGCAGGTGCATTCCAGGCCGCGCGTGACGATCATCTCGACCGGCGATGAGGTGGTAGCGCCCTCCGTCGAGAAGTTGACCGCCGGACAAGTGCGGGATGCCACCGCCCCGGCACTAGCCGGGCTCGTGCTCGATGCGGGTGGCAGTCCGACCCTGGCGGGGATCGTGCCCGACGATCGGGAGGCGCTGGAGGAGACTTTGCGCGGTGTTCTGCCCTACTCCGACCTCGTCGTCGTCTCAGCGGGGTCTTCCGTCGGCACCCGCGATGAAACGGCGGGCGCGGTAGCGGCGCTCGGCACGATCTGGTGCCACGGCCTCGCGATCAAACCGGGCAAGCCGACGTTGCTGGCAGAGTGCGCTGGCGTGCCACTGATCGGACTACCGGGTAACCCGTTGTCGGCGCTCGTGGTGTTTCGACTGGTCGGCGTACCGCTCGTGTGGCACCTCGCCGGGTGCGAGTTGTTGCCTCCCGAGCCACATGTGCGGGCGCGCCTGTCCCGCGACCTGGCCTCCGCGGCCGGCCGGCTCGACATTGTCCAAGTGGCCGTGCGCGATGGTGTAGCCGAGCCACTTTTCGGGCCGTCCGCGCTGTTGTCCGTGCTGACCAGGGCCGACGGCTACATCGTCGTTCCCGAGCCCGCCACCGGTCTGGACAGCGGCAGCGAGGTCGACGTCATTCTGTACCGGTGACCGCAGCAAGATCGTGACCGACGCGGCGATACCGTCCGATCATGGCAACCGGTAGCCCGTTCATCTCCGACGTCCCGGCCGCCCGGGCGTCACAGGCTTGGGCGGCCGCATGCGTCGAGGCGGGATGTCCTGAGCGGGTACCTGCCGTCCGGGTCCCCGTCGGCGAAGCCGTGGGCCGCGTGACGGCCGAGGCGGTTTGGGCCCGGCGCTCCTCTCCAGCCTTCGACTCCGCCGCTATGGACGGGATCGCCGTCGTAGCGGCCGCCACGGTCGGAGCCGGCGAGACCACACCGGTGCTGCTGGCCCCCGGGGAGTTCGCGGTGGTCGACACAGGCGACCCGCTTCCCATCGGATACGACGCCGTCGTGATGCGCGAGCACGTGCACTGGGCGGCTGAGGGGCACGCCGAGCTGCGAGCCGCCGTGCCGCCCTACCAACACGTCCGCTCGATCGGCGAGGACATCAGCGCGACCGAACTCCTGCTCCCGGAAGGGCACCGGCTGCGGCCGGTCGACGTCGCAGCCTGCGCCGCGGCAGGAGCCACCGAGCTGATGGTCCGCCGCCGGCCGCTGGTGGTAGTCGTCCCGACGGGCGACGAGATGCGACCGATCGGCGCGGAGCCGACGCCCGGAGAGATCCTCGACACCAATTCGTTGATGCTTGCCTCACAAGCCCGCGAGATCGGGTGCGATGCACGGGTTACGGAGATCATCCGCGACGACCCCGAGCTGATCGCGAGGACCCTCCGCGAGGCCGCCACCGAGGCCGACCTGGTGATCCTGGTAGCGGGCTCGAGCGCCGGACGCGACGACTACACAGCCCAGGTCGTCGCCGCATGTGGGACCCTCGCCGTACACGGGGTCGCGGTGCGACCTGGCCATCCGGTCGTGCTCGGAACGGTGGCGGGCGCGGTCAGCACGCCGGTCCTCGGCGTGCCCGGCTATCCAGTTTCCGCCTCCCTCACCTTCGACATCTTCGCCGCGCCGTTGCTGGCCGCTCTCGAGGGCACCGCACCGCGGGAACGGCCGTCGACGAGCGCAAGACTGGCCCGCAAGCTCGCGTCGGCTCTCGGCACCGACGACTGGGTGCGGGTTCGCCTGGGCCGCGTCGAGGGCGACATCGTCGCCACGCCTCTACCGCGCGGTGCCGGAGTACTCACGTCGCTTGTGCGCGCCGACGGGCTGCTTGTCGTGCCGGCAGGAGTAGAAGGTCACCACGCCGGCGAGTACGTGCAGGTCGAACTGCTCCGCGGGCTCGGCGAGATCGGCCGCACGATCGTCGCCATTGGCTCGCACGATCTCGTACTCGACGTCGCAGCCTCCGCGCTGCGAGCAGTCGACCCACTCATCACCTTGGCCTCATCCAACGTCGGATCGCTCGGAGGGCTGGTCGCAGTGCGCGACGGGCTGTGCCACATCGCCGGATCACACCTGCTCGACCCCGCCACCGGCGACTACACCTTGCCGTACGTGGACCGGCTGCTCGGCGAAGGCCCTGAAATCGCAGTGATCCGCCTGGTCCACCGCGACCAGGGCCTCCTCGTAGCCCCCGGCAACCCGGCGGAGCTCACGGGGGTCGACGACCTCATCCGACCCGGCTTGCGTTACGTGAACCGGCAACGCGGCGCCGGCACCCGGGTCCTTCTCGACCACGAACTCGCCCGGCGCGGCCTCGACCCGGCCCAGATATCTGGCTACTCACGAGAGGAGCACACGCATCTCGCCGTAGCCGCCGCGGTCGCCGCCGGCCGTGCCGATGCCGGCATGGGCATCCTGGCCGCCGCCCGCGCCTTCGGGCTCGACTTCATTCCGGTCAGCCTCGAGCCATACGACCTGGTGCTGCGAGCCAGCCTGGTGGACGACGAACTGCTGGCACCTTTGTGGGCACTTCTCGAGCGCTCCGACTTCCGGACGAGCGTGGAGAAGCTGGGCGGCTACTCGTGCGCCGAGACAGGACTCCGGATCCGATGACGGCGCTGGTCGATCGTCAGCCGTGGCTCCGGGTAACGGTCGCGGCAACCCGGTCATCGACATCCGAAGTCTCGTCCTGCCCGGAAGTCGAGGACTCCGCCGACTCCGCCTCTGCCATCGCAGCCCTCACCCTGAAGGCCGCCGGTGGCAGCTCGCCATTGGCTCGCCCGTAGGCCAGAAGCTCGCCCCACCAGGCGAGATCGTCCAACATGATCGTCATCGCGATTCTCGTCCCGAAGTCGATCGGCACACCCTGGTCGTCGAACGCCGACCCGACCTTGGACAAGAGCACGGTGTCTCGAAGCGGCACCATCTCGGACTCGATGGCGACGTCGAAGAGATGTTCGACAGCGCGCACGCCAGCGGCGACTCCGATGCTGTAACCAACTGCTGCGATGGGCTTGTTACGCAAGGCGAAGCTCACGAACACACTGTCGAAGGCGTTCTTCAGCACCCCGGGAATGGAGTGCCCGTACTCGGCGGTGACGACCATCAAGGCGTCCGCCCCCTTGAGCTTGCGGTTCCATTCCCGCACGATGGGTTCGGAATACGTCGGGTCGGCGAAGTCTCCGATCGTGCCCAGATGCTCCTGGAACATCGGCAGTGGCCAGTCACGAAGGTCGAGCACTTCAACCTCGAATGCCCCGTGAGCATTCGCGGATTCCACGACCCATGGAGCGACCAGATCCGCAACCCGGGTAGGTCTCGTGCTCGCGACGATGATCTTGAGATTCAGCACCTGGTCTCCAAGCGTCGTTGTCCCATCAACTATTGATATCATCAAGTATTCGCGAGATGCTTTGGTCTGTCAAGGAGTTACTGGGAGAGTTGTCTCGTGTCTGAGAAGCGAGCGAGCGAAGACCTCGAGGAGGTCATGGACGGTCTGCTCGAGGTCACACATAAGGTTCAACATGCCGTTTCAGTCGTCGCCGCCCGTCATGACCTGACCCCTCAGCAGGTGGCGCTGCTGCGAATGCTCGACAAGCCGGTGTCGATGCGCACCTTTGCCGAGGACATGGCATGCGACCCGTCCAATGTGACCGGTCTTGTCGACCGCGCGGAGCGACTGGAACTCGTCGAGCGAATACCGGCCACCGAGGACCGCCGCGTTCGGTGGCTCACCTTGACCGCCAAGGGGAGGAGAGTTCGGGACGAGGTGAACGGGGATTTGGCTCAAGAGCTTGCCAACGCGCTTGGACTCGAGCGAGACGACGCAGACCGGTTCCTTCTTCTTCTCCGACGGCTCCGCTCGGGGCAATAGGCTTGGGGCTGAACGGCTTCGTTTCTCAGCCTTGGCTAGCGGGGCCCCTTAAGATCCTGGCCACTGCGCCGCCGAGCGCGACAAGTGCCGCAGCGAGGCCCAGATACGACCCGAAGCCATGTGATACCGAGATGTAGCTCGAGGGCACATCGCTATAGGGCAAGTTGAAGAACGCCGCACCGACGAGGACGAGATTCACGACACAAAGGGCGAGGAGGATCGCTGCGTGCGGCCAGCTCGGCGCGGCCTGCCTCGCGACTCCCGAACCGATCGCCAGCAGAACCTCCAAGATCAGGACGATCGACACGACGAGGATCGCCCAACGCCAGCCGCCCGCTTCCTTGCTCAGCGCCGAGACCGAGAAGGTCAGCGGTCCGGACAGTCCTCCCACCCCCGAAGCCGCCGCAGGGAACAGACGGTAGAGGAGAGCTCGTTCCAACGATTGGTAGAACTGCATCCCGACCGCCGTGATCGTCACGCTGTACCACGTAAGCAGCAACGAAAGCAGCACGCCGCCGGTGGCGGCCACTACCACGACGTCGCCGAGCGTCGAGCTCGGAGTCGCCGGCGTTCGGGACGGGAGCCCAGGCCCGGTGCCCAACGGGCCTGGCCACAGCCCTTGCGGAGGAGGTCCTTGGACTCTGGCGCCGGGCGGCGACGGCGGGGCAGTCGCTCCTGGGGCTCCCACCGTCCAGGGACCCTGGAGACCTCCGCCTACGGGGGGCGGAGCTTGAGGCGCCCCGGGCGTGGCGACGCCGACGCGGGTTGCGGGAGCGCTCCTTCCGCGTAGGAACGCTCCGCACGTACGGCAAAAGCCAGCGTCCGGCGGAAGTGGTGCTCCGCACTGCCAGCAGGTCATCGTCAGCGTCCTCTCGGTAGGAGCACCACCGCAGCCCGGGCTTCTGCCCAGGTCAAATGTACTGCACTGCGATGTAGCTGCTTTCACGGGGCGGCGTTCAGCTGGAGCAGGACACCCGGACGACTTGGCGCCAACTCTGGCCCTTGTAAGTGACCGATACCTATCGGAACGCTCACACCTGCCTGAACCCCCGACGAGTAGCCTTACCTCGGCGAAACCGACCCTTGATGCGCGGTACCTAACTAAATAGGATACCTAGTATGCACCTGGACCTGCTCAACTCATCGCGCGAAGCAATCGGAGTTGACTCTGAGGGGCGAAGCGAGGTGACGGGCACCTCCACCCCGCGCATGATGCGCACACTGCTCGTTGCTGTGCCGTTGATGTTCCTCGCTTACGGTCTCGTTGGCTGGTTGCGCGGGTGGCCGCTCGGCGTGGATAGCAGCGTCTACCGCGCCGGGGCGGTGCTGTTCGTGCACGGGCATTCGCTGTATGACGTCAACGACCTGGGCTATCTCCATCTCTCCTTTACGTATCCGCCAGCCGCGGCACTGCTGTTCACGCCGCTTGTGACCCTGCCGACGCAGCTGGCGTGGGCGGTCATGGCCTCGGCAAATTTTCTCGCGCTTGTGCTGGTGATCCGCATCGCGGTCGCCGCGGTGCCTTACTGGCGGTTTCCGGTCGCTTGGAGCACGGTGCCGCTAGCTGTGACGATGCTGTGCCTCGTGCCCGTCTGGCGCACAATCGGGCTTGGTCAGGTCAACCTTCTCCTGATGGCCATGGTCGTCTCGGACGTCCTGGTGGTCACGGCCCGCGGGTCGCGATGGGGCGGATTCCTGACGGGCATTGCCGCGGCCGTGAAGCTGGTCCCGCTTATCTTCATCGTGCACCTGTTGCTGACCGGGAAGCGAGCCGCCGCCGCGCGGGGATTGGCAGTCTTCGCAGGATTGCAAGGCCTGGCGCTGGTCATACGCCCGCAGGACCGCGCCTACTGGGACTCCTACTTGTTCCAGACCAACAGGATCGGTCCGGCACAGTTGCCGGCCAATCAGTCTCTCGAGGGGCTTATCGTTCGGGCGACCGACATGTCCTTGTGGTCCTCGCACGCCGCATGGGCCATCGGCGCCGTGCTCGCAGTTCCCGCGCTCATGCTGATGCTCCGCTACCACCGGCGCGGAAAGAGCCTGTCCGCCTTGTGCGTGACCGCGTGCTTCGGGCTGCTGCTGGCCCCGATCTCCTGGGTGCCGGACTGGGTGTGGATAGCACCGATCATGGTTGCACTGTTCTCCTGGTTGCAGACTTGCGAGCCGGGCCGGGGGGCGAGGTGGAAGCGCGCTGCGCCGCGCCGCGGCGGTGATCGCCGTGATCGCCGTGTTCACCAACTTGTACACGGTCTCGATCAGCCAGCAACGTCACCGGACGCTCGGTTCGCTCTGGTTCTTCGTGCTCAGCAACCCCTATGTGCTTACCGCGATCGCCATGGCACTGGTCCTCGGCGCCAACAGCTGGCTGCACTCCGCGAGGTCGCCCGTCGGTAGAACCCCTCGGCCGATCCCCCCGCTAACCTGATTCTCGCTGGGAACGCCTAGGTTTGTACCTTGGTTGTGAGTTTGCACGGTTTGCAGCGGGTGCCGCTTGGGCCACCGCCGGGTGGCAGGCGATCTTCGCAGGTCAACTAAAGTGCCGCTGAATATTGCGCTCGTAGCTCAATTGGACAGAGCATCTGACTACGGATCAGAAGGTTGGGGTTTCGAGTACCTCCGAGCGCGCTGGCCGCAGAACGATCTGATTGCCTTGCTCCGTAGGTTTGCCTTGCTCCGTAGGTTTTCTTTGCTCCGTAGTTTGCTGCTCCGTAGGCGTCGGGGCCTGGCGATGCCCGTTGCATCCGTATCAGGACGCCGCGGCTAAGCGGGCCTGACCGCCTACAGGGCGAGATGCAGCCGCAGCGCTTCGTCGAGCAGCGCGAGAAGGTCGGGTGGAACCACACCTACTCGGGCCCCGATGCGCTCGACGGCCACCGATCTCACTTGCTCCGCCTGCGCCTTCGAATCCCGGTCAAGTCCTGTCTTTGGCGCCGGCAGTAGCACCTGGAAGGGGAAGACACGTTCGGTGTTCGACGTCGCTGGGACTATGGTGACCACTCCACGGCCAAGCCGTTCTGCGGAGCTGTTCGCGCCGTCGTTGCTCACGATCACTGCCGGCCGCCGCTTGTTGGCTTCTGAGCCTCGCGCTGGGTCGAGGTCAACGAGTCGAATCTCGCCCCGTCGCATCAACTCAGTCCGTCACCGACGGTGGACTCCCAAGCGTCTGCTTCGTCTCGCGACCACTCCCCAAAGGCGTCCTCGTACGCCGGGCCGAGTTCGGATGCTCGAAGCAACCGAACAGCCTTGTGCACTACAGCCGAGCGCGAGGCGAAGCCCTGGGAATCGGCATAGGCATCCAAGAAATCGACGTCCTCGTCGGGAAGACTAACGCTCACCTTCATACTTTGATACTACCCTTAGTGCGATGGTTGGAGCAACAGATTCTTGCAGAGCGGGGTCACCCTGCCAATGGTGAGCAGGAGCGCTGGGCAGCTACGGGCAAGGTCTCTGATCTCTTGCTCAGCAACTCAACTGGGGACTACCGACAAGAGGGACGAGGAGGTTGATTGGTCGCCCGACCCGAGCTGCCCTGCCGGACGCGGTCACAGTGGCTTGGACGTCTCGGACTCGACCGCGGATCAGAAGGTTGGGGTTTTTCGAGTACCTCCCAGCGCGCTGACCCGGTACGACGCAGCCTTTTGCATGCTCTGTGTCCGTCGCTGGCCAAGCGTCAGGCGACCTGGACTGTCGTGGTACCGGCAGCGGTTGGCGGCGGCACTGCATCGCCGTGTTCCCGCAGCGATGCGCCTCCCGGCTCGCCGACCAGGATCCTGCCAGGATGACTCTCAACCCCCACCGGCCGATACGGAGGAACCCAGGTGCCCAAGCCAGGCAACAACAGAAGGTCGACGTTCTTCATGGGGGTGGTTCTCGGCTCGATCGTCTCGATCGTTATCCTCTTCGGCACCGCGGCTATGGCAGGGACTGGAATCGGGAGCGTCTTCAACCTCGGTCGGACCAACACGGTGAACGCGAAGACCACGCTGAGCGGATCGCATGCAGGATCTCAGCTGCAGGTGATCAACTCGAGCGCCGGCAAGGGCGCCAACGGCATCGGGATCAATGTCGCGAAGGGCAAGTCTCCGCTGACGGTGAACTCGACGACCAAGGTCAGCAACCTGAACGCCGACTACGTAGACGGACAGCATGCCTCGGCTTTTCAACGGCCGCTCAACTCTCCTACGTGCTACGGAGGAGAGGCCATCAGTGGATTCACAAAGCAGGGCACATCTACGTGCACCTCCACGATGGTTCTTCCCATCGTCGCGAGCCCAGCGGCAGATAGCGATACCGTCAGCACACCTGTTGATTTTGCGGATTCTTCGCTCGAGCTGTTCTTCAAATGCAGTGAGCCGACCACAGTGGTGGAGTTCGTGAACTCGAACTACAACTCGGCCGTCACACTTAATTGGATGTTCAGCCAGGGCGGCACCGCCAGCACCGTTGACGCGAGTGGCGAGACGATCTATGCCGCAGGGCACCTGGACTTCGTTCTGTCCGGCAACCGTATAGAGGGTCAGTGGATCTTCTCAGAACCTGGCGCCGTCACAACAGTCAACCTCCACGGCTTTGACGCCGGAGCCGGAGGATGCGAGTTTCGGGGCACCGCGGAGGTCGCAAAAGTGGTCTCTTAATCCCCACCACGCGGTGCGCCCCCCGGCCGTGCGAGCAGCCGAGGGGCCGCACGGAGTCCCAGAAGCCCGTAGTCGTTCGGGCTATTCACGCAGCATCCCCGGCCGGCTTGCTCAACCAAGGGATTCCGCGCCAACTGTAGGACCCAGTGTTGTCGTTCCCGCCGTCCAGCGTGGCAAACGTGTTCGGCGATGACACGACCCCGGCCCCTTGGCGCCCGCGCCATCGTCGGCCGTTGAATGGCGTCGGTGTGCGACCGTCGTCAATCACGTCGCGAGAGTATTCCAAGCCCCATCCGTGAGAACCATGGCGTCGCTAAAGCCGGCTGCGGGCGGTAACGGCTGGTTCGCATCAGTCACATGGAATCCGATGAAGTCCCTGATCACGGGCACTGTTGGCCGCGTCGTGTCAAGACGGGTATGCAACGGAAAACGCCTCGGGCCGAACTACGGATCAGAAGGTTGGGGTTTCGGGTACCTCCGAGCGCGCTGACCGGGTACGACGCAGCCTTTGCACGCTCTGTGGCCAGTCGCTGGCCAGGTGTCAGGCGACTTGGACTGTCGTGGTACCAGTAGCGGTTGGTGGCGGCACTGCGTCGCCCTGTTCCCGCAGGGATGCAACGTGAATTTGGATCGCCTCAGCGATGAGCTGCGTGACTTCCTCGCGGCTAGCGCCTGAGGCAACACAACCAGGAAGGTCGGGCACGTAAGCACCCCAGGCATCGCCGTCCTGTTCGATCACAACCATGTATTCGGTCATCTCGCTCACCGTTTCTGTGGTCGCGCCTGCCGCCAGATAGCGGACAGCGTACCTCTCGGGATCTCGGCGCTTAGCTTGCCAGCCACCGTGACGGTGCCAGGTCGGTCGGCGTGGCGATACTGACGGTGGGAGCCTGTTTGCGCCGATCGAGCCGCCAACCGTCGCGCTCCAGCGCTTTGATCACGTCCCGCACCTTCATCGTTGGCGAGCCTATGGAAGGGATGTGACAGCCATGATGATCACAGCCGGCGCGCGACTCCACGCCAATCACCAGCTCGCGGGGCCCGCTGCATCCATGGAGCGCGAGCCAATATTTGAGCCAACAAACCCGTCCCCGAGCGTCGCACCCAGTCGCACGTCGTCGCGGGCAACCCGTTGAACGGCCACCTTGACCCGCAAGAATGCGACAAGCACGGGACGATCCGACACCGGCTGCAACGGGATGGAGCCGACTACGGATCAGAAGGTTGGGGTTTCGAGTACCTCCGAGCGCGCTGAATAGGGAAGCTTCCAGCAGTCGATGAGGTCGCCGATGGTGGTCACTTCGGAGCCCACAAGTACTGGCTGGTACCTGCGGGACGACCATCGAAGCAACTGGCACCGTTACGCAGACCCATCGAAGATTTCTCTCCGATATTCCAAGCCCCGGGACAAGGGAGGTCCTAAGCAACTGGCTATGCCCGTCTCACCGCAGACGACTTTAAGATCCTCGTCCGAGGCAAGGACTGCTGCTGAACCCGATCCTGGCGGGAGCCTCGGAATTCGCTGACTGATTCGAGGTCACAACCCGTTCTCCCCAACGACAGCATTCGCCTCTAAAACAAGGGTTGTCGGTTCGCGAAGCGGGTGGTAGAAGTAACTGAACGACGCGGCCTCCGAGCCAGTCAACCGGTTCGCTGGTCTTTGGGGAGGGGCACGCATGCACAAGCCAACTCGCCGTCTCGGTTTCTTGCTACTGGCAGTGCTTTTGGTCGTCCTGGCGGTGCCGGCCTTCGGCGCTGGCGCGTCGGCGCGACAGACGGGGCCTCCTGGACACAAGACGCTGCTCGCTCGCTCAGCTCCGCCGACCACCGTCAAGATGGGTAGGTTCATCCACCCGAAACCGCCCAAATTTGATCACGACCAATTCGCGTCGGCGAAGTTACCGATCGGCAAGTTTCACGCTCGCAGGCATAGTGTGTCGACACATATCACTGTCGGTGTCGTCGACGGCGCGGGACACCCTCGGCTTCCGCTGGGCGACCCGGCTCCGACCGTCAACTTGAATACGAGCCATGTCGCCCCCTACGACGGTTGGATCCCGGAGGAACCAACGACTGCGGCCGTTGGGAACACGGTCGTCTACACGAGCAACGACCTGCTCTCCTTGTCGGTTGACGGCGGCCACACCTTCCACAGCTTCGACCCTCGGTCGATGTACCGCGACAGCCCAGCGGGCGGCCCGGACGGTGACCAGGACGTCATCTACGTGCCGCAGATCAACAGCTTCGTTTGGCTAGTCCAGTACTTTCCCGGCGCCACGGGCGCGAATCTCGATCGTCTCGCAGTGTTTCCGCCCTCTGCGGTGACCGCGTCAGGGCTCACCTCCTGGACCTACTGGGACATCTCGTCCTCATCGCTTCCCGGCACGGACATCTTCTTCGACTTTCCCGACCTCGCATTCGGCAACAGCTACCTGTATCTGACGCAGAACCCTTCGCACGGGGGGCACCCGACCCAGACTTTCATCGCCCGCATAGGGCTCTACAACCTGCAGCACGGCCTCAATCTCGCTTCCGCTCCGGAGCCCTGGCGTTACATCATCGGCGGCTTATTCTTTGGCAAGGTGGTGCAGAACACCGGCAGCATTGCTTACTGGGCCTCGAACAGCTCGACAAGCACGATGGCTGCGTCGGATTGGCCGGAGTCGTCAACGAGCTGGTTCGGCCCGACGAACGTCAACGTCGCTAGCTGGCCGAACGCGAACTACTCGTCCACGACACCCGACGGCCGGACCTGGCTCGAATTTGTACACCGGTGTCGTAGAGGGCTCCGCCCGCGTCGGCAACGACCTGTACTTCGCTTGGACGGCGGGTCGTGGGAGTGGACAGCTCTCGTGGCTGTCGCAACCCCACGTGGAGCTGGTCGAGATGACCACCTCGTTCGCGTTCGTGAGACAACGTGCGATCTGGAACCCGCAACACGTCTATGCCTGGCCGTACCTCACCTCGGCCCCCAATCGCCAGGGTGTTCCTCAGCTCGGTATTTCCGTCGTCTGGGGTGGAAACATCTACTACGCGAATTCGGCAGTGGGCGACCTGTCGACGTCACCAAACCTGCTGGTAGCGACTGCCATCAGCAACGCGAACTGCGGCTGCGGACGTTGGGGCGACTACCTCGCCGTGCGGCCGTATTACGCTGCGGTCGGAACCGCGCCGGGCGCCCAGTTCGTCGCCACGGGTCTCGGGTATGTACTGCCGGCGACGTCGTCCAACAATGGTTACGACGACCACTTCGTGAGCTTCAACGGATGAGTCGGATCCGAGGCGAGTAGCTCACCACGCAGCTGGAGAAAGATGATGGGGGCAACCGATCATGCGGACCAACATTGCTGACACGAGATTCGGGGACGAGGTTGTCCCGGTAATCGTGGAATTTGAGGTGGCGTTCCCCCGCCGTCCGGCGATTGCTGCCGAGCCTGCGCACCAGTAGCCTTTTGTTTCGTTCCGACGCAAGGCGGAAGGGGACTCGTGCCGGTTCCGGGACGCCGAACCGTGAGGCGGCGCACGCGTCCACTCATTCCGGCATTCTTGTTGCTGACGGGGTTGTTGGCCGCCGTCGTCGCGGTGGTGCCCGACCGCGTCGCTCGGGCGTCCGCTCACGCCACTGGCGTCCACCTGGTGGCACTCGTCGCCAATTCAAACTCGAATACGGTGACCCCGATCAACCTCGCGACCGACACACCGGGCTCTCCGATCCGGGTCGGCTCCCACCCGGACGCCATCGCCGTCACCCCTGACGGCAACACGGCCTACGTGGCGAACTCGGGTTCCAACTCGGTGACGCCGATCGACCTCGCGACCAAGACTCCTGACGCAGCGATTCACATCTGCGGCGGTCCGAACGCCATCGCCATCACGCCGGACGGCACGGCTGCCTACGTGGCGTGCTACTCCGCGACGACGCCGATCAATCTGCTCACCGACAAGGCAGGAAAGGCGATCCATCAGGGCGGGTACGCCATCGCCATCAGCCCCGACGGCGCCGTCGTCTTGATCGCCAACCAGACCAACACTGCTCTTGGAGGTTCTCTTGTCGGCGTCGACGTAGCGACCGGCAAGACGATTGCCGCTTGGGGGCTGGCCGGGAGTCCGGACGCCCTCGCCGTCGCCCCGGACTTCTCGAGGGTCTACGTCGTTCTCTACGGGGGCGGCATGTACTCGATCCGCTGGAGCGCGACGCTCCATTCCAGATTCTTCGAGACGGGCGGCACCAACCCGGACGCGATCGGCGTCACCGGGAACGGCCGCACCGCCTACGTGGCCAACAGCTACACGAACACCGTCGTGCCGATCCTTCTCTCCACGGGCAAACGGGGAAGGGCCATCCCGGTCGGCGACGGCCCGTCGGCCATCGCCATCGCCGCTCACCGCTGGACCCACCCGGCCACCCAGCCGCAGGCGCTCACGGTCCAGAGCCCGGCGCTCGCCGTCTTCAAGGGCAAGCTCTACGCCGCCTGGAACGGTCAGACCGGCGACAGGATCTGGTACTCCGCCTACAACGGCAGCAGCTGGTCGGGCCAGCAGACCGTGGGGTGGGCTGGGGGCCATGCCCTCACCGGCAAAGCGCCCGCGCTCGCCGTCCTCGACGGGCACCTCTACGCCGCCTGGACCGGTGCGACCGGCGACAAGATCTGGTACTCCTCCTACAACGGGACGCGCTGGTCGGTCCAGCACACGGTGACAGGGAGCTGGGGCAGTGCGCTCAACAGCACGGGACCGGCGCTCGCCGTCCTGTTCGGGAAGCTGTACGCGGGATGGACCGAGACCTCGACGAGCCGGATCGCCTTCTCGACCCTGAGCGGCACGACCTGGACTCCGCCTCGGGTGCTCTCCGTCACCTCGCTGTACACTCCGGCCCTCCTTGGCGACCCGGCCGACGGGTCGCTCATCCTCGCCTGGACCACGAAGGCCGGCCGGGTCGACTGGTTCTCTTGCTGTGCAGAGGCGCCGCGGGTCGTGCCCCACGCCGTCACGACGAGCGCACCTGCCCTCGCGTCGTTGGGGAGCACGAGCGAGAACTTCACCTTCTACCTCGCTTGGATGGCCAACGGCCTCGTCGACTACAGGGCGTGCTTCCCGAACCGCTGCTGGACCGCCTCGAAGTTCGTACCCGAAGCGCTCACAGATGACGCCCCCGCCCTCGCCGTCGAGAACTACACGGTGGTGGCTGCCTGGATGCGGCAGCCAGGGAACAAGGTTTGGTACTCGACGTCTAACGACCCCTACTGAGGTCGGTTATCGCCCTTCGCCGGCCCGGCTCTCTCCCTGCCGCCGGTCCCGCTCTCTCCCAGCTCCTGCCTTGCTCGACTCCCCCCCCCGGCTGCGATGCTCGCCTCCCGTCGGGGGCGTTGTCGCGTCCACACTGGCCAGTCAGCGTGGGCGTCGCACCAGAAGGTACGACCGATGGCTTTGATGTTCGACACCTATGTGGGGTCCTCGGTCGAGTCTGGCGACGAACTTCATTCCTGCTCTGGCCAGCGCGGCAAGTTCGTCTGACGGGTCGAGAAACCGGAAGATCACCTCGACCTCGTGGTCCCACCATTGCGTGATTGTCTTGGACCCTCCGATCACGATGTCGTCGTCAAAGACGCGAAAGGCAACCATTGCATGTCCACCAGGGCGAAGGGACGCCACCAAATAGGCGTCCACCGCTTCCGGTTGTCTTCGCGGCTTGGTGGCTCTTCAAATCCGCTACGCAACCACCCCATGGGGCGACGAGCGCGGCGGGCGACTCGAGGTAGTCATCCAGCGGCCAAGGTGGCCGCAGCGGGAAGCATGCCAAGCGGGCCCCTGAACATGTTCTTCTCGAACCGTCGGGCAACTATCGGACGGCCACAGCTATCTGCCGTCGCTGCGACGTGAAGGACGAGTGCCTCGACAGCGCCATGCAGGCTCGGGAGGACCCGGCCGGCGTGTGGGCAGCTCGACGCCGGAGGAGCGGGCGCCGCTGCGGAAAGTTGCGGAAGGCGAGCGCTTATGTCGCCGCCGGGTATGAGGTCGCGCCGCGGAAAGCCTCAACCTCCTTTCGCTCTACCTCGAGATGGGATAGAAGTCTTGGCCGTCGAGCCACCAAGAACGGCACCGCACCACGCCCAGTTTTGATCACTCGCCCCAAGCAGATTTGCACCGGGTCAAGGCTGGCAGTGCATCGCCCGCTGGGATAGATGTGGCCACCGAGGTAGGTGACGCTGAGCCCGCTCGGCGACTGGCGGTCTTTCCCTCTGGGCGAGGGCGTGGCTCAGCTCGCGCTTGCAGCCAACACCTCGAGGATCTCTTCGACGTGGTCGAAGAACAGGAAATGACCTTCGCCCGGACACCAGTGGAGCACGGAGTCACCGATCGCTTCGTGCTGGATGCGTGCATGGCTCGGCGGGACGTTTTTGTCCGCGTCGCCCTGCCAAAGATGTACCGGGACCGAGATGTCACCCAGCGCAAAGCCCCAGTCGTCGCTCAAGAGTTCCAAGTCCTGCGCGACCGCCCTTGCCGCGGTCCGTGGCGCCTTGGGGCCCTCTTGTTCAAAGAGCGCACGCACCTCCGGCCTGCTCAACACGGCCGCATCGGGTTCCGGCAACTGTTTGATAAAGAGATCCAGTCCCTGTTTCGGCCAACGCCGCGCGAAGGCCATCTGAGCACCCACCACCAGGTGGATGAGGGGAGAACGACGGCGCGCGAACCTGGTGAGCACGCGATTCACCCGCATCATTCCCTCCATCGCGCCTGGGTCCGAGAGCGGCCCGGCACCGCTCACGATCGCTGCGATGAACACGCGATCGCTCAGCAGCGCGGCGCAAACTGCCGAATGCGGGCCACCACCTGACATGCCCATCACAGCGAAGCGATCGATCCCGAGGTGATCGGCGAGCGCCGCGACGTCGCCGGGCCAGTCCACCAATCGCCGGCCGGGCTGAAACGAGCTCAGCCCATAGCCGGGACGATCGGGGCAGATAATTCGCACTCCCGAAGAGCGACCGGCTTCATCGCTGGTTGTGACGAGCAATCGAGATCCAGGCGTACCGTGAAACACGAATACCGGCACTCCCGTTGGATCGCCTACTTCGAGCCACGCCAGATCGCGACGATCGCGTAGCACCGTCACATGTGAATCCACCATCGCGGCAGCCTATGGCCATCCGGCACAGTGCCGCCTATGGGAGCGGAAGCGGTTGCGGCGCGCGTGACTGGTGGGTTCAGACACACCATCTAACTGTGGCCGTAGCGCTCGCCTACGATTAGCGTTCCCCCTGGTAGCTATGGCGTTCAATCCGAAATAACTACGGATCAGAAGGGGGTTTCGAGTACCTCCGAGCGAGCTGAAAAACTCCGGGTAAGCGCTGCTTTCAACACGCAGGGCAGGGTGGGAGAACGCGGTGTACGGTTGGAGCTGCGAGGAGCCGTCGCGGACCCCGCTTATCGGAGGGGACACGGTAATGCTCACGGGGCGACCTATTTTTGGGTTCCGCAGAGGCGTTGACGCCGCTCCGACGCTTGACAGGACGCCCAACACAGCACCTCGTCGGCGACGCAAGTCCCGGATCGCAAGCCTGTCGGCGATCCTCGCGGTGGGTGCGATCTGTCTGCCGCTCTTGGCGAGCACCACTTCGGCGGTGGCCGCGACTCCGAGTACGACGCCGGCGATCGGAAAGCAACTGGCCGAGCTCAAGGGGCCCGTTCCCAGGGGCGCGCTCGGCACCTCGGGCTCGACCGCGGTCGTGGGTGCGCCGATGCGCGCAGCGGCCTACTTCGCCGTTAGCGGCCGCCTCAATGGCGTGGCCGCCATCTCGGCGAGTAACGCCTGGGCGGTCGGCGGCACAGGTTTCTTTACCAGCACTTCTATGAGCCTGATCGCGCACTGGAACGGTACCGCCTGGAAGCGGGAGCCCAGCCCGGCTCCCGCACACAGCATCCTCTACAGCGTGGCCGCCACGTCCGCCAGTAACGTCTGGGCGGTCGGCGGGTCCGGTACCGACCCCAATGGCAAGGCACTTATCCTTCACTGGAACGGCACCGCCTGGAAGAACGTGCCCAGCCCGAGCCCTGCCGGCAGCGATCTCTCCGGTGTTGCCGCCACCTCGGCTACCAACGCCTGGGCCGTCGGCTCCTCAGGCAGCGGTAAGACGCTGATCCTTCACTGGAACGGCACCTCATGGAAGCAGGTGCCCAGCCCGAGCCCGGGGACCGACGCCGCCCTCGCCAGCGTGGCCGCCACCTCCGCTCGAAACGCCTGGGCAGTCGGCAACGCCGGCCCCTTCAAGATCCTGATCCTGCACTGGAACGGCAAGGTTTGGAAGCGGGTGCCGAGCCCGAACCCAGAGATTGGAAACATCGAGCGGTTCCTCACCGGTGTGGCCGTGACCTCCGTCGGTAACGCCTGGGCGGTCGGCGGAATTAGTTGTGGGTGCGGCCCCGCCACTGCCCTGATCCTGCACTGGAACGGCAAGGTGTGGATCGCTCGGAAGTGGCAGCCGTATATGGGTAGCGGGCTCCGGGGCATGTCCGCCCTTTCGGCGCGCAGTGTTTGGATCGTCGGAGGGGCAGGCGAGGGCGTCGGCCCTACGTCGACTTGGATCCTTCACTGGAACGGCACCTCCTTGAAGCAGGTGCCGAGCCCGAGTCCGGGAGACCGTTCCGAGGGGGGCGGCGCGTGGCTCTCGAGCGTGGCCGTCACCTCCGCCCATAGCGCTTGGGCAGTAGGAGGTTATGCGATCGGCCATGGCTCCAAGACCCTGATCCTGCACTGGAACGGCACCGGCTGGAAGTGAGGAGTCCTGGACCTCACGGCACAGTGGGTTCCACTGAGAGTCGCACTCTCCGTGAGGGACTGTCTCGCCCAGGGGCATACGCTGGGTCGCCGGCGTAGAGAGCCGGACCCGACGTCGGTCCCGCGATGAGTTCTGGCGAGCAGCGCGGTCGTAGCTAATCGACTGACCGACTCGAAAGGTAGGCCCCAGATGACAAACGATGAGCCTGCGGGCATCCGCCTCCTGGGCACCCTGCGATCAGCAGATGGCAAGGGCGTAGTGCGAATGGAGGACCGCTTCGACACCGACGTGGACGACGTGTGGTCGGCAATCACCGATCCCCCCCGTCTCGCGCGCTGGATCGGTGAGGTCGAGGGCGACCTCCGTGTCGGCGGTGAGTTCCACAGACGCTTTTTCGCCAGCGGCTCCGAGGGCACAGGACGCGTGGAAGCGTGCGAGCCCCCACGGCGGCTGCTGGTGACACTGAACCCGGGCGAGCCGGACGAGAACGTAATCGAGGTCGTGCTGGTCGCCGATGGCGAAGGGACCATCCTGGTCTGGGAGGAACGGGGTCTGCCCATGGACAAGCTCGCCGCCTACGGGGCGGGGATCCAGATCCATGTCGAAGACCTCGCAGCCCACCTCGACGGGCGTGAGCACTGCGACGCCGACGCGTGGTGGGACGAACTCCAACCTGCCTATGAAGACCTCGCACCCGACGTCGGCTAGATAGCGTCAGCTGTGCGGCGGAAGGCAGAATCTCGAGATGACCGTCATCCTCAACCGACGCGCCGATTTCACGCTCGAGAATTTCCGCCGCGTCACGGTAGACCGAGAGCCCGTGGAGATCGGCGACGTGGCACGCCGCGCCATGGAAGACGCCAGGTCTGCCTTCGTCGCGCTGCTCGAACAGGATCGGACGGCCTTCATGTATGGGGTCACCAGCCGGCCGGGCATCGAGGTGAAAGTCCAAGTGGAGCCGGAGGACCAGGCGGCTTGGGCGACCGGAACCGCGATGCTCGGCACGGGTCGCGGCTTCGGGGGAGGCGAACTCGACGAGCGGGTCGTCCGGGGAATCGTCTTCGCGCGGCTGGCTGACTTCGTCGAGGGAAACGCGAAGACGCGGCCTTTGGTTGCCGATCGTGTTGCCGCGCTGCTGGACGGGCCTTTGCCGAGAGTGCCGCTCGACGGTCAGGTGGGCGCCGGAGAGATCCTCCCGATGATGCACGTGATGAGCGAGACGTTCACCGGCGACTTCGAGGAGGGCGAGTGGATGACTCTCGTGAACGGGTCGCCGTGCTCCGCCGCGCTGGTTGCAGACACCGCTCTGCACGCACGGCACCGCCTCGAGAACGCCGAGGTCGTGTTCGCGTTGTCCGTGGAAGCGCTCCGCGCACCGCTCGAAGCCTACGACGCCGCGCTTGATCACCTCTGGGGCGACGAGCACGAGGCCGCCGCTCTCCGCGAACTGCGCACGCACCTCTTGGGAGCGGAGACGGCCAACCGTCTCGAGCAGCAGGCGCCGGTGAGCTACCGGATCCTGCCGCGCGTCCTCGGACAGGCGCGGCGTGCCGTGGCGCATCTCGAACAGGCCGCGCGCACCTCGCTCTCCTCGGCTGCTCACAACCCTGTCTTCGTGCCACCAGACGCCGAGCATCCTGGCGGACGGCTCATTTCAACGGGTGGCTACCACAACGCGATGGCGTACCCGGCACTCAACGCACTGAACGTCGCTTGGGCGGATCTCGCCCTCGTCGCCGAGCGGCACGTCACCGGCTTGCATACCGCGGCGGTCTCCGAGCTTCCCAACCTCTTGGCGTTGCCAGAATCGCCCGGCTCGGAGACCAATCTGTTCGGGTGGGTCGCAACCGGTTACGTCGAGGAGGCTCGCGCTGCCGCGGCTCCGACGATGCTGCCGGCGTGCGTGAACGACGCCCGCGACGACGTGAGCTCCCCGACATTCCTCGCTTACGCAAAGGAACGTCGCTGTGCGGAGTGTCTCGATGGAGTCCTGGCGATCCTGTCTCTCGTCGCGAGCCAAGCGCTCTTCGTGGCGGATCGGTCTCCGGCTCCGCCGCTCCGCGACTTCCTCGGCGGTATCAGGTCGGTGTTTCCTCCGGTCGACGGTCCCCGCAGGCAACTCGGCTCCCAGGCCGGTCACCTCGCGAGCGTGCTGTCACACGGCGCGCTGTCCGGACGGCTCGTGTTCGCATGAGAGCCGGTTCCGCGGCCTCCACCGCCGGGAGATGCGAGTTCGAGCTCGCCCGGAGTCCGCTTGAGACGGCGACGGGTAATATTTCGCTGTCGTGGCCCGCTTTCGGTGGACTCGCCGTCACCGCGTACTGGTTGGGACGCTTGCGGCACTGATCATTGCATTCCTGGTATCCACTTTGGTGCTATTTGTACGACCCGCCACCAACGCACCTGAGAGGGTCGACGCGATCGTGGTCCTTGCTGGCTCTGGCGACCGGGTACAGAAGGGTTTGACCCTGGCCCGCGACGGTTACGCTCCGATCCTGGTCGTCTCGAACACTTGGCCGAACCCGTGCCCCAAGGCCCCGGCCGGGGTTCAGGTCATCTGCTTCACACCGAACCCGGCCAGCACAAGGGGCGAGGCGCGTGCTGTCGCCCGCTTGGCCGCCGCGCATCACTGGCACCGGTTGTTGTTGATACCAAGCGTTCCTCAAACCACCCGCGCTCGGATCCGTTTTGATCGCTGCTTCCACGGCGTGCTCTTGTTCGACCCCGCCAGCCCCGGCGGGCTCGAGCAATGGTTGCTCAACGTCCCGTACGAGTGGGCGGCGCTTACGAGCGCCTTGATCTTCCAGCGGGGATGCTGACCCCGAAGGCGAGCCCGCGCACGTGTCGTGGCGCCGTCCGGCGAGCCGTTCGCGACGAGCAGGTCACACTCTGGCGGTGTCCCGGCGGTACTGCCAAACGGCGCCAGGTACGAATGCTGCCATCCACACGACCAGGTTCAGCACCCATAGCCAGTCGAAGTGTCCGCCGACAAGCGGGTAGTGCACGAGTTCGACTCCTTACCGTCCGAAGCGCTATAACTTACCGATACACTTCGATCGGTAAGTTATTACGAGGTGGCATGGCCAACGAGCTGGCTGGACGTGAGATTGACATCGTCTGGCGTGGGCGGCGAGTCCACGCCTTTGTTCCGACGCTGCTCGCAGATCGCGACCTGACGCTCAGCGCCCGAACCGTGGCCCGTACTGCAACCGCCGCGGCCGAAGTCGGGCATGCTGCCGAAGCACTGACGGGAGACTACGAAGCGCTCGCACACCTGCTGTTGCGCTCGGAAGGTGTGGCCTCCTCCTACATCGAAGGCATCAAGGCGCCGGTCGTGGACATCGTGCTCGCGGAGGAAAAGCTCGCTCCGGGCGGTACGAGCGCCGCGTGGGTGGCGTCCAACCTCGCAGCCGTCACCGGCGCGATCGCGACCGCCGCGACGACGTCGCTCTCGGTGGAAGCGCTGTGCGAGTGGCATCGCACGCTGATGACCGGCAGCCCGACACCCGAACGCTACGTCGGCGTGATCCGAGGCGAGCAGAGCTGGATCGGGGGCAACGACCCGACCAACGCGCATCTCGTGACCCCTCCGCCAGACGAGCTCGGTCCGTTGCTCGACGACCTGGTTCTCTACGCCAATCGCGGGGACGTCGATCCTGTCGCTCAGGCGGCCATCGCCCACGCGCAGTTCGAAACCATCCACCCCTTTGCAGACGGGAACGGCCGGGTGGGGAGAGTCCTCGTGGCGTGGGCCTTGACGAGGCGCCTATCGCTGGTCACCCCGCCCCCGGTCAGCGTCGCGATCGCGGCGGACGTCGGTGGTTACTCGTCCGGGTTGGTCCGATACCGGTTCGGGCGGCTCGATGACTGGGTGCAATGGTTCGCCGACGCGGTGCGCGGCGGCGGGCGTGCGCAGCGTCAACTCATTTCGGAGGTGAACGCCCTGAAGACGCGTTGGCGGGAGCGACTCAGCGACGGGACGCGCCCGCTCCGCAGCGACGCCGCTGCCTGGGCGGTGCTCGACCTGCTGCCCCGCCATCTCGTCCTGACGACAGATGTGCTCTCGAGCGCGCTCGGGGTGACCAACAAGGGCGCGCTCGACGCTCTGCGACAGCTCGCCGAGAGAGACGTCCTGCTGGCTTACGGGACCGTGGCCCGCGGCCGAGGGCAACCGTCGAAGCTTTACGTCAGTCGGGAGCTTCTCGCTTTGGCCGGATCGAATCCGCTGCGCTGATGGCGCACGTCTGCGTCCTGGGTCATTAGCCTTCGGGCAACGGAGGTGACCGATGCGTTGCGCAGCTTGCGAGGCCGACAACCCGCCGGGCAGCAAGTTCTGTCTGGCCTGCGGCCACGCCCTCGCGCGCGGCTGCCCGAATTGCGGGACTGTGCTTCCCTCGCACGCCAGGTTCTGCAACGAGTGCGGCACGACCCTCACACCACCCGTAGGGTCGGCGCCGCTCGCCGGGGGCGCCCTCGAGTCCGCTCGGGCCTCGGCGGTTGCACCGGGCCCCACCACCGAGCGTCGGCTGTGCTCGGTTCTTTTCGTCGATCTCGTCGGCTTCACGCCTCTCGCCGAGAAACGGGACCCCGAGGAGATCAGAGATCTCCTCTCCCTCTACTTCGAGCGCGCCCAAGCCATCATCGGCCACTACGCAGGCACGGTCGAGAAGTTCATCGGGGACGCGGTCATGGCGATCTGGGGAGCACCGGTCGCGAACGAGGACGATGCTGAGCGGGCCGTCCGCGCGGCCCTCGAGGTGGTGGCGTCGGTCACCGAGCTCGGAGTCGAGTCCGGCGTGGAGCTGGCAGCCCGAGCCGGGATCGTCACCGGAGAGGTGGCGATCACGATCGGCAAGGTGGCAGAAGGCATGGTGCTCGGAGACACCGTCAACTCGGCCTCGAGGGTCCAAAGCGTTGCCCCGCCGGGCGCCGTGCTCGTCGACGAGTCCACTTGGCGGGCCGCCTCGGGCGCTATCGCCTTCACCGAGGTCGGAACGCTCCACCTGAAGGGCAAGGAGGAGGCGGTCCAGGCCTGGCGGGCGCTTCGGGTCGTGGCCCAGCGCAAGGGCGTCGGACGATCTGAGCGCCTGGAGCCCCCGTTCGTCGGTCGGGACGAGGAGCTTCGACTCATCAAGGACCTGCTCCACGCCACCTCGCGAGAGCAACGGGCCCGCCTCGTGTCGGTGACGGGCATCCCCGGCATCGGCAAGAGCCGTCTGTCCTGGGAGTTCCTGAAGTACGTGGACGGCCTCGCCGAGACCGTCTACTGGCACCAGGGCCGCTCCCCCGCCTACGGGGAGGGCATCACGTTCTGGGCGCTCGGCGAGATGGTGAGGATGCGCGCCGCCATCAACGAATCCGAGGACGCCGCCTCGTCCAGGGCCAAGCTCGCGGCCTCGGTGGCCGAGTTCGTCTCCGATCCCGACGAGCGAAGATGGATCGAACCGCGGCTCGCCCACCTTCTCGGGCTCGTCGAAGCCCCGGCCGGCGACCGTGAGGAGCTCTTCTCGGCTTGGCGGGCGTTCTTCGAGGGAATCTCGTTGCGCGGTCCGACGGTCATGGTCTTCGAAGACCTGCAGTGGGCCGACCCGGGGCTCATCGACTTCGTCGAGTCGATCCTCGAGTGGTCGCGCAACCACCCCCTGATGGTGATCACGCTCGCCCGCCCCGAGCTGATCGACCGGAGACCCAACTGGGGAGCCGGCCAGCGCAGCTTCACCTCGCTGCACCTCGAGCCGCTCTCCGACCGGGCCATGGTCGAGCTCCTCGACGGTTTCGTCCAGGGCCTTCCCGGCGAAGTGTCGGCAAAGCTGCTCGAACGCGCCGAGGGCGTCCCTCTCTACGCCGTCGAGACCGTCCGCATGCTGGTCGACCGGGGAGTGCTGCTCGAGCGCGGCGGCGTCTACAGCGTCGCCGGCGAGCTCGGCTCCCTCGAGATCCCCGAGACCCTCCAGGCGTTCATCGCGTCGCGCCTCGACGCGTTGCCGCAAGAACAGCGATCGCTCCTTCAAGACGCCGCCGTCCTTGGCAAGTCGTTCCCGACCGAGGCCTTGGCCGTCGTCCACGGTGGCGATCGCGCAACGCTCGAGGCCAATCTCAGGGACCTCGTCCGAAAGGAGTTCCTCACTCTCGACACCGACCCCCGCTCGCCCGAACGGGGTCAGTACGGGTTCGTCCAGGGCCTGATCGGAGAGGTGGCCAGCTCGACGTTGGCAAGGCGGGACCGCAGCGCCAAACACCTCGCCGTCGCCCGCCACTTCGAGTCTCTCGACGACGACGAGCTCAGCGCGGTCGTGGCGGCTCACTTCCTCGAGGCACACCGCGCGGCTCCTGAAGGTCCCGAGGCCGAGGACATCGCTGTCGGTGCCCGGGACTGGCTTTCACGCGCCGGCCGACGTGCGCTCTCGCTCGGCTCTCCCGAGCAGGCGGTCGGTTTCTTCGAGCAGGCTCTTGAAGTGACCGCCGGCGGCTCCGAGCGGGCCCCTCTGCTCGAGCTCGCCGGCGAGGCGGCCGGGCGTGCTGCGGCGAACGAGGCGGCGGTGCTCCATCTGGAGGAGGCCATCGGCCTGTACCAGGTAGCCGGCGACACCACCGCCGTCGGCCGCGCAACAGTTCTCCTGGTCCGCTCGCTCGCGTATGGCCTGAGTCGTTTCTCGGATGCCGTCGAGCGCGCGGAACACGCCTTCGTGGCCATCGGGGCGGGTGGCGACGACCGCGTAAGAGCCGACCTCGCCTGCGAGCTCTCGTCAACGCTTCACAACAACTCATACGAGCGGGCACTGGAGTGGGCCGAAACGGCGCTCATCCTCGCCGAGAGCCTCGACGACGCCGAGCTGCTCGCCCGAGCCATCGGCACCAGAGCGGGCGCTCTCTTCGGTCTCGGGCGGCACCGGGAAGCCGTCGTCCTGGCCCGAGGGCAGGTGGCTCTCGCCGACGCAGCCGGTTCCCGCTTGGAGCAGGCGAGCGGTGAGCTGTTCCTGAGCATCTTCCTGCAACCGGACGACGTGCGCGAGGCGCTGTCCGCGGCGATCGAGGCCGCGGAGCTGGCCAGGCGGGCCGGGCACAGAGGACTCGAGATCACGAACCTGCTCAACGGCGCCGAGCTCTCGATCCTGCTCGGAGAATGGGCTCACACCCGTGTCGCGTTCATCGAGCTCGGACAGCGAGAGCTTGCGGGACATCAGAGATCGTGGCTCGAATGGTTGGTGGCGATGCTCGCGGCGCTCACCGGAGACCCGTCAGAAGCCTCGGCCCGCCTCGAACAGTATGCCGACCTTGCCGCCACGACGGAGTTCCTCTCGTCGCGAACCACCTACCTGAGGGCTCGCGCATTCGTCAGCCTCGCGGCCGGCGACCTCGAAGCGGCGAACCGCGAGGCGGCGGACGCCGTGTCCGCCGATCCGTTGGGGTTCAACAGTCCGCATGCTCTCGCGGTTCAGGCGCGCGCTGCTCTCTGGCTGCACGACGCCGAGCGTGCGCAACAGGCCCTGTCGGCGATGAAGGGCTTCCGGGGCCGCTGGATGGCGGCCGAGCGGCTCACCGTCGAAGCCGGGTTGGCGGCCCTCGAAGATCGGACCGATGCGGCCGCAAAGGCGTACCGGGAGGCGATCGAGGGCTGGCGGTCGCTCGACTGCACGCTTGATCTCGCACTCTGCGAGCTGGACCTCGTCTCGTTGCTCGGAGCCGATCACCCGGACGCCACTGCGGCCAAGGAGGCCAGGGACATCTTCACCCAGCTCCGGCGCCAAGCCGTTCCTGGAACGGCTGAATCGAGCTACCGGGACTGAAGAGACACCGGGCTAGCGCCCGTATCGGGTTACCGGCAGGCATTGCCGTCGCCGAGAGTGGTTCAGGCGATGAGCTCGCGCACCTTGGCCGTGTCCACGTGTTGCTGGAACCGGGTGACCTTTCCGTTGGCGAGGGTCCACACGTGAACCATCTTCACTTCGGCGGGCTCGCCAGAGACCTTGTGGTTCCACGTATACGTACCGACAGCAACCACCGTGTCGCCCTCAGCAATGAACTGGGTAGCAACTACCGAGAAGTTGTCGCCGATCTCCGAAAGGCGCATGAAGACGCGCTCGACGACCTCCTGGGGGCCGACGAACGTGCCGTCGTAAAGTGGGAACCCCTCGGCCTCGGTCCACTCGATTTCGGGATCCATTATGGCGACAACAGCTGGCACATCACCCGTCGCAAAGCTGCCGTAGGCCGCTTGGACTATCTCATTGTTGGTTGCCACGTAATTCTCTCCCCTTGTGATTCGGAGGTGCGAAGTCTCGCAGGTTGCGGCTGAGGCGGCAACGAGCCGCTTCGGAAACAACGGCTGTCCCAGTGGGACGCTCGGCGATGTTCGTTTTTTTTCTCAAACTTGCCTCCCATCGAGATTGCGACTGGTCGCAATCATTAACGGAGGCAAGTTTGTGCAACTTTTTTCAATGTCCCGCCGCCCCGGCGGCCCCGTCCCGGGCGCCAAGGCGGGGAGCAATACCGGTGGCGGATTGGCTGGCTCGCTCGTCGATGCCCGACAGGTCGACCGGGATGACGATGCAGAGCAGGTCCGGCTTTTCCTCCACGACCACGACCTCCAAGCGTCGCGGGAGGGAGACTCCGAGCTCATCGGCCAGTGCCGCGCGGGGGTCGGAACGCAACCAGGCCAGGAAGTCAGCATCGGCCCACGCACGGCGCACTACCCGGCTCTCGATCTCCGCCCTTCGAGTCGGCAAGTCGGCGTAGGACATGTCGCCACGACGGTACCGAGGTGCGGGAGCGGTGAACAACTCGCCGACCGCGGACCGGTCACGGACCAGTCACGGACCGTCACGGATCGACGTGCGGATACCCGAGCTCGTGGGCCAGCTTGATGGTGGCCGTGAACAGCCAGGGGTCCACAATCCAATCATCGGGTATGTCCACGCTGGAGGGGATCGCTACCCGGCGCATACGTGGTGACCTGAGGAACTTCGGGTCGTTGCCGTAACGGGCATCCTGCGGACCGACGTGCGCGAACGGGGACCGCTCAGGGTGACACATGGCCGTCACCGCCTCCCGGCCGGCGTCAATCTCGAGCCAACGGCAGATGGCCGCCATCTCCCTGCGCGGATGGTTCAGGACGTCCTCCGCCCGCACTCGCAACGTCTGGCCCGGCATCAGGCTCGAGGTGAAGCGAAGGATCCGCTCGTGGTGGAAGAGCCAGGCCGCCATGCAGAACTGGCGGAACAGGTCCGGCGGCACGTTCCAGTACGGCAATCGGGACCAGGCTTCGTACATCGAGAGCTGCGCCGTGACGGGGTGTCGAGTGAGGTGGAGAAAGCGAGCACGCGGGTAGGCCGCGGCCAATCGGACAAGGTTCTGCTCTTCGTTCGAGTTGTCCGGCGTCTTCTCCACGCCGATCCTCGGAGCCACGCCACTCAGCAGATGGTCGTAGACGTGAGCTCCCGACCAGTCGCGGCGGCACCGTAGCCAGTGATACGCCTCGAGAATGGCTTTTGGGCCTTGGTCGCCTTCGTTCTGCTGGGCCAGCGCCCGCAGCAGACCGCCGCGTCGAGCTCCGCTCGGTATGCCCTTCCAGCCGGGCGGGTCGAACAGGATCGGGCGAATCGTGTCGCGCCGGTACAGCCCGAGTTCGGGAAAGCCGTGCAACTGGGGATGTTGCCCGATCGCGGTGGCGACGACGGAAGAGTGGGAACGGGCCGGCGCCAAGACGAACACCGGCGCAAACGCGTTCGGATCCCGGTCCGGAACAGGGACCTGGACTGGGCGCCGTACCGGCACGGTCTTGCGACTGTGATGGCCGTCGCCAACCGGAGCGGTCGGCACAGCCTGGGACAACTCCTCCATCGGGCCCTTCCCAATTGCCTACCGAGTCCTCTGATGCTAAGACAGACTTGTCAAGGCAACCAAAAGGGGGCGACATCGTGAGTTCTTCCATACTCGAGCAGGACTTCCAGGAATCCGACGACATGATGGCGGCCGAGTCGACTGAGGCCGAGGACAACCTCGTCGACGTCGAGGAGGGCATTCCGATCGAGCCAATGACGACAATTCCCGACGACCCCATGCCGGTGCCGTTGTCGTCGGACTACTGATCTTCGCTTTCACCGCAACCACCTGAAGCCTGCTGACCGGAGGCGGGCAGCGAGGCCCAACCCCCGCCGAGGCGTCCAGGGAAAAGCGTCGTTGTGACGCGAGGTAATCTGGTCCCTGTACGACCAACCAGGAGCGAGGGACTGGAATGGTGCTTGCGGACGTCTACCCGGATCTGCTGGGTCGCCAGCAGGCGGAGTTCCTCGCCGCGCTCTACCCCGCCGTCCGCCGGTTGCGGTGGTCCGCCGAACGCCTGGCCGCGGAGCGGGAGCGGCGGCTGAGGGAGTTGCTCGCCTGGTCGGCCGAACGGTCCGCCTTCCATGCCGAGCGACTCGCCGGCATCGACGTCCAGCAGTTCACCGAAGCGGACCTGCCGGCGCTTCCGGTGATGACCAAAGCCCAATTGATGGGGAATTTCGAGCAAGTCGTCACGGATCCGGCGCTCACGCTCGAGAGGGTCAACGCCCACGTCGAGACGCTCAAGGAGGACGACTATCTCCTCGGCGAGTACCGGGTCGTCGCCACCAGTGGGTCGACCGGCGCGCGGGCGATGTTCGTCTACGGCTGGCACGAGTGGACCACCTTCGTGCTCGTCGCCACCCGCTGGCCCTCCTCCGACGGGAGCATCCCCGATGACGCCGGCGTCGGCTCCCTGTTCGCATCCAACACGAAGCACGTGTCGGGCGCGATCCAGGCATTCCTGAACGACATCGCTCGCAACGGGTCACCCCCGCTGACGCATCTCCCCGCCTCCCTGCCCCTCCCCGAGATCGTCGCCGGTCTCAACGCCGCTCAACCGGGAGTCCTGCGCGGCTACCCCAGCGCCATGTATCTCCTCGCCCTCGAGGCGAGAGCCGGTCGTCTCGCAATCAGTCCGAAAGGCATCGCGACCGGCGGCGAGCAATGCACCGACGAGATCCGGGCGGCCGTTGCCGACGCGTGGGGGGTCGAGATCTACGACTTCTGGGGGTGCTCAGAAGGAGTGTCCGCCTTCCCCTGCAGCGCCCGCGACGGCCTTCACCTGCCGGACGACCTCACCATCCTCGAGCCCGTCGACCGGCACGGCAACGTGGTCGCACCCGGCCAGCCAGCCGACCGGGTGCTCCTGACCAGCCTTTACAACAAGACTCAGCCGCTGATCCGCTACGAGATCACCGACGCCATGACCGTAATGGCCGGAACTTGCGCGTGCGGGTGCGCCCACCGACGGATAACCGATCTGGCCGGGCGGACAGACAGCGTCTTCGTCTACGACGGCGGTGCGGCGGTTCACTGGCTCGGCATGACGACGGTGCTGCTGAGCGACCCTGACGTCGTCGAGATGCAGGTCACCCAGACCACTCGCGGCGCGGACATCCTGGTGGCGACGAAAGGCACCTGCAACATCGAGGGGCTCCGGCGGGGTCTTGTCGAGCTGATGTCGAAGGCCGGGCTCCACGACCCGCAGGTCACCATCCGTGAGGTGGACGGGTTGGACCGCCTGTGGTCGGGGAAGTTGCGCCAGTTTCAACCTTTGTGACACGACTCGGCGCGTCGCCTCTTCAAGGCTCGACCGTAAAATGGTGAGGTCTCAGGCCGAGAGGGAGAACCGTCCGAATTTTGAAGTGCCGCAACTGTGGAGACCCCGTCTCCGAAGAGAGAGCCGACGCCGGCTACGACTACTGCATGAAGCCCGCCTGCGTCGAGGCCTGCATCCGTCCTTTGAACGTCGTCGCCATCGCCGTCAACAAGTCCAATGAGCAGCTGGCTCTTCGGGAGCAGCTTGACATCCCTCGGATCGCCGGGCGCATTCGCGCCGACGGCGGTCAGTACGGTGCGGTCCACCGTCCCGCGCGACGCGAGCCCAAGGCGCTCACCGACGGCCAGCGGATCACGCGTATGCGCCAGGACCTCGAGGCGCAACTCGACGACTGTGGGAACGAGGCCGAGCGCGCCAAGCTCATCGACGCCTACAACGCCCAAGTCCGGCGGATGAACATCCGCTTTCGGCGCACGGGCCTGTACCAGGAGAACGACCCGACTCCCGTCGGAGGGCATCGTGCCGTCGTCAGAGCCGGTCGACGTACGCCTGGTTCTCCGGTTTGATAGCGGCGTCCGTGCCCCAGTAGGCATGCTTGGACATGTCCTCGGAGTAGCGGCTGGCGGGTGGAGTCCTCCCGAGCGCCTCGGCGAGGCTGCGGATGTGGTGCGGCCCTGCCCCGCAACAAACGCCCAGGTACCGCACGCCGAGCTCGTTCGCCGCGCGACCGAACTCGGCGATCTCGTCCCGAGTGCAGGTGAAGGGATCGAGCCGGACCGGGAAGGGACGTTCCTCGCGAGCGGGGTCGTGGAGCGACTGCATCGTCGGCTGGTCCGCAGTCGTCCGGTAGGGAACAGGTAGGGCGGCGACGTGGCCGCTCACCGCTCGGCGCACCTCGGCCAGGAGCGGGAGCATGGTCGCCGGCCCCCGCGAGCAGTTCAGCCCGACCACGTCTGCGCCGGCATCCTCGAGCTGCTTGCAAGCCTCCGACGCCGAGAGGCCGTCGCGCATGTCCGGCTCCTGGTGTATGACCAGAGTCACAACCGTGGGCAGGCCGCTTTCGCGCATCGCCTCCAAGGCGAGCATCGCCTCGCCGGTGTAACTGAAGGTCTCGCCGATCAGAAAGTCGGCCCCCTCCTCGACCGCCCACCCGACCTGCTCGTCGAACATGGCCCGCAGGGCCCCACGCGAGGACTCGTCGTAGACGGTGCTGTTCGAAAGGTTCCCGGCAAGAAGCGTGCCCGTCTCGTCGGCAACCTCGCGGGCGATCCTGAGCGCGTTGCGGTTGAGCGGCTCGAGGAGGGCCTCTTTGCCCACGAGACGGAGCTTTTCGCGGTGCCCGTAGTAAGTGAACGCCTCCACCACGTCCGAGCCGGCATGCACGAATTCACGGTGCAGCTGGCTCACGACCTCGGGGTGCTCGAGCACGACCTCGGGAACGAACGCACCGGCTTGGAGGTAGCCGCGGCGCTCGCACTCGAACAGGTAACCCTCGGCGCAGATGACCGGGCCCTGCTCGAGCCGCTCCAAAAGGCCGGGATTGGCGGTGTCGGGCATATCGTTCCTTCCTCGTCGTAGCGGGCGGTTCGCTCCCGGATCGCCGGTGAGCTCAGCGGGGGCAGCTTAATGAAGCCGGCCGATCCCGAACTACCTGGGCCGGTCGCCGCAGGGATCGGCCGGCGACCGCTACGCTCCGCGCAGGTTCGCTGCCGCGGCCGGTTCACGTCTATGGAGGCCACCAGTGGCTGGCATCGTCGCCTACGGCGCATACATTCCCTACTACCGCCTCGATCGCAAGGCGATCACGGCCACGCTCGGTGCCGGCGGGGGGAAGGGAACCCGAGCAGTCGCGTCTTTCGACGAGGACACGACCTCAATGGGTGTCGAGGCGGCTCGCAAGGTGCTGCGCGCCGCGGACCGGCCGGCCACGCTGCTCTTCGCGACGGCAGACCCCGCCTATCTCGACAAGACGAACGCCAACGCCATCCACGCCGCCCTCGGGCTGGACGGATCGGTCTTCGCCGCCGACGCGGGCGGCGCGGTGCGCTCCGGCATCGGCGCGACGATGGCGGGCGCCGCCTTCCCGGGCAGCACGCTCGTCGTTACCGCCGACACCCGCACGGGTCTCCCCGGCAGCGCCGACGAGAGCAACGGCGGCGATGCGGCGGCGGCACTCCTGTTCGGAGACGAGGACGTGGTGGCCGAGCTCGTCGCCCACGCCTCCACGACGGCCGAATTCCTCGACCGCTGGCGTATCCCCGGTGAGGCCTCGAGCGGCCAGTGGGAGGAGCGATTCGGCGAGAGCGAATACGTCCCCCTGGCTGCGCCGGCGGTCGCGGACGCCTTGAAGAGCGCCGGCGTCACCGCTGATCAGCTCGACCACGCCTTCGTCACCGGGGTGCACGCCCGTGCGGTGGACATGATCGCGAAGTCCCTCGCCCTCAAGCCCGGTGCGCTGGCCGGGGATCTGAAGGCGGAGATCGGCAACACCGGGACGGCCCACTCGAACCTGCTGCTGTGCGACGTGCTCGATCGGGCGGACGGGGGCGAGTTGATCATGACGGTGTCGGTTGCCGACGGAGTGGACGTGGCCATCTGGCGGACAACCGGTGCTCTGGCCGATTACCGCGACGGGCGCACCGACCTCGACGTACGGGCTCAGATTGACCGGGGCAATGCCTCGCTGAGCTACGCCCGGTTCCTGACCTGGAAGGGTCAGCTTCGACGTGAGCCGCCGCGTCGCCCGGATCCGGACCGTGTCTCGGCCCCTGCCAGCAGCCGGGCGAACGACTGGAAGTTCGGATTCAGCGGCTCACGGTGCCTCGTGTGCGGCACGCGCCATCTCCCACCGGCGCGGGTGTGCGTGAAGTGCCACGCCGCCGACCAGATGTCGGTCGAACCGATGGCCGACGTGCCGGCGACCGTCGCCACGTTCACGATCGACCGTCTCGCCTTCTCGATGTCGCCGCCGGTGGTCGCCGCGGTCATCGACTTCGACGGTGGCGGTCGCTTCATGTGCGAGCTGACGGACCTCGATCCCTCGGAAGTGAACATCGGAGACCGGGTCGAAATGACATTCCGGCGGCTCAACACGGCAAAGACGATCCACAACTATTTCTGGAAGGCCCGGCCCATTCGCTGATTCGGGTCCTGTCGGCCAGGTGCGCGACGATGGAGGGGCGCAGGAGAGCAAAAGGAGGGCACAGTGGCCTCGAGGGGAATCCGTGACCGTGTCGCCATCGTGGGCATGGGATGCACCAACTTCGGTGAACGCTGGGACAAGAGCAGCGACGACCTGTTGATCGATGCGTCCCAGGAGGCGCTCGTCTCGGCGGCGATGAAGCTCGACGACGTCGACGCCTTCTGGCTCGGCACCATGGGCTCGGCGGGCCAATCCGGCCTGACGTTGAGTCGCCCGCTCAAGATCGACTACAAGCCGGTCACCCGGGTCGAGAATTTCTGCGCGACGGGCTCCGAGGCGTTCCGCAACGCTTGCTACGCCGTCGCCTCGGGCGCCTACGACGTGGTGATGGCGATCGGTGTCGAGAAGCTGAAGGACTCCGGCTACTCGGGCCTCGTCAGCGCCGGCACCTCCACCGACGGCACGAGCTCGACCCTCACGGCACCCGCTTCGTTCTCGCTTCTCGCGCCCGCCTACGCGGAAAAGTACGGCGTCACGCCGGAGGAGATGAAGGAGGTGATGACCCGCATCGCCTGGAAGAACCACCACAATGGCGCACGCAACCCGCGCGCCCAGTTCCGCAAGGAGGTGTCGAAGGAGACGATCGCGGCCTCTCCCCTCATCGCCGGCCAGCTCGGCGTCTTCGACTGCTCGGGCGTGAGCGACGGGTCCGCCGCAGCGATCATCGTGCGCGCCGAAGACGCCCACCGGTACACCGACAAGCCGATCTTTGTAAAGGCGCTGGCGTTCGTCGCGGGGCCCGGCGCAGGACCGCTCGACCCCGACTACGACTACACGACCTTCCACGAAGTCGTCCGCTCCGCACAGGACGCTTATCAGCAGGCGGGTGTCACGAATCCCCGCCAACAGCTGGCGATGGCCGAGGTGCA
This sequence comes from uncultured Acidimicrobiaceae bacterium, assembly GCA_963763085.1. Taxonomy (GTDB): domain Bacteria; phylum Actinomycetota; class Acidimicrobiia; order Acidimicrobiales; family Bog-793; genus CAVXNB01. The sequence goes on along the minus strand of CAVXNB010000008.1, from coordinate 409,427 downwards.
CGACTGCTTCACACCGACCGAGCTCGTGCTCATGGAGGACCTCGGGTTCGCCGAACGGGGCATGGGCTGGAAGGAGGTGCTCGCCGGCACGTACGACCTCGACGGCGAGCTGGCCGTCAATCCCGACGGTGGCTTGAAGAGCTTCGGCCATCCGATCGGCGCTTCCGGCCTCCGGATGCTGTTCGAGGCTTGGCTGCAGCTACGCCACGAGGCACCTGAGGAGCGCTCGATCGCCTCGATCAAAGCCGGCAGGAACTTGGCTATGACCCACAACCTCGGCGGGGCGCCGGGCAACTGCGTCAGCTTCGTCAGCATCGTAGGCTCGGAGGCGGGCTGAGCCGCTGGGGGAACGCCGCGTCGTAGCCTTCCGGCGAACAGAAGAGGTAGCCGATGCGCTGCGCGAATTGCGGGGTGGACAACAGGCAAGGCGGCAAGTTCTGCCGTGAGTGCGGTAGTCCCCTCAGCCGCGCCTGCCCGTCCTGCGGAACCGCTGTCATCCCGGACGCGAAGTTCTGCGACGAGTGCGGAACGACGCTCGATTTCGCGACGTCGACGCCGATGGCCGAGATCCAGCCTGTCGCGACGGCGACCGCGACGGCGGCGGCGACGGCGGCCACGGCCCCCGCCGGTCCGACCGCCGAGCGGCGCCTGTGCTCGGTGCTGTTCGTCGACCTCGTCGGCTTCACGCCGCTCGCCGAGAAACGCGACCCCGAGGAGATCAGAGAGCTCCTCTCCCTCTATTTCGAACGCGCCCGCCGCATCATCGGCCATTACGGCGGGACGATCGAGAAATTCATCGGCGACGCTGTGATGGCCGTGTGGGGCGCCCCGATCGCGAACGAGGACGACGCCGAGCGGGCGGTGCGGGCCGCGCTCGAGGTTGTGGCGGCGGTGGCCGAGCTCGGAGGCGAGTCCGGTGTCGACCTTGCAGCACGGGCCGGTGTCGTCACGGGGGAGGTCGCGATCACCATCGGCAAGGTGGCCGAGGGCATGGTGCTCGGCGACACTGTCAACTCCGCCTCCCGGGTGCAAAGCGCAGCGCCGCCCGGCGCGGTCCTCGTCGACGAGTCCACCTGGAGGGCGGCTTCCGGCGCGATCGAGTTCAGTGAGGTCGGGGCGCTCGTCCTGAAGGGCAAGGAGGAGCCCGTGCAGGCCTGGCGGGCGGTGCGGGTGGTGGCCCAGCGCAAGGGAGTCGGGCGCTCCGAGCGTCTGGAGCCCCCCTTTGTCGGACGCGACGAGGAGCTCCGCTTGATAAAGGACCTGCTTCATGCCACGGCGCGTGAGCAACGGGCGCGGCTGATCTCGGTGACCGGCATCCCGGGCATCGGGAAGAGCCGTCTTTCCTGGGAGTTCCTGAAGTACGTCGACGGCCTGGCCGAGACCGTCTACTGGCACCAGGGGCGGTCTCCCGCGTACGGAGAAGGCATCACTTTCTGGGCTCTCGGCGAGATGGTGAGGATGCGAGCGCGGATCAACGAGTCGGAGGACGCCGTCACCTCTCGGTCGAAGCTGTCGGCAACGGTCGCCGAGTTCGTAGTCGACCCGGACGAGCGACGGTGGGTCGAACCGCGTCTCGCGCACCTTCTCGGGCTCGCCGACGCCCCGCCCGGCGACCGGGACGAATTGTTCTCGGCCTGGCGCACGTTCTTCGAGCTCGTGGCGGCGCGCGGCCCCACGGTCATGGTCTTCGAGGACCTGCAGTGGGCGGATCCCGGGCTTGTCGACTTCGTCGAGTCGATCCTCGAGTGGTCCCGCAACCATCCCATCATGGTCGTCACTCTCGCCCGTCCCGAGCTCATGGACCGGCGGCCCAACTGGGGAGCGGGCCAGCGCAACTTCACTTCCCTGCACCTGGAGCCCCTCTCCCAGCAGGCCATGACCGAACTGCTGGAGGGCTTCGTCCAGGGACTGCCGGCATCCGTGGCGGAAAAGGTGCTCGAGCGCGCCGAGGGCGTGCCGCTCTACGCCGTCGAGACCGTCCGGATGCTCGTCGACCGGGGCGTCATCGTCCCGCACGGAGGCCGCTACGCCGTCTCCGGGGAGGCCGCGCCACTCGAGATCCCCGAGACCCTCCAGGCCCTCATCAGCTCGCGCCTCGACGCGCTCCCGAGCGAGCAGCGGTCGCTGTTGCAGGATGCCGCCGTCCTCGGCAACACATTCTCGGTCGAGTCCCTTGCCGTGGTCCACGGTGGCGACCGCGCCTCGCTCGAGGCCCAGCTGCGTGATCTCGTACGCAAGGAGTTTCTCTCTCTCGACAGCGACCCCCGCTCGCCTGAACGCGGTCAGTACGGGTTCGTGCAGGGCCTGATCGCCGAGGTCGCTCAGGCGACGCTGGCCCGGAGAGACCGCAGCGGCAAGCACCTCTCCATCGCCCGGCATCTCGAGTCCCTCGAGGACGACGAGCTGACCGGGCTCGTGGCGGCACACTACGTCGAGGCCCACCGCTCGGCCCCAGAGGGACCGGAAGCCGACGAGATCGCCGCAGGCGCACGGGACTGGCTCTCGAGGGCCGGTAAGCGTGCGCTCTCGCTCGGCTCTCCCGAGCAGGCGCTCACCTTCTTCGAGCAGGCCCTGGAAGTGACCACCACCGGCGCCGAGCGAGCCTCGCTGCTCGAGCTCGCCGGCGAAGGCGGGTACCGGGCATCAAAGTACGACCGCGCGGTTGCCCATCTCGAGGAGGCCGTTGCCTACTACCAGGCGGCCGGCGACGCGAACGCAGCCGGCCGCGCCATCGCGAAGCTGATTCCGCTCCTCGGCGCCGGTCTGAGTCGGTACTCCGAAGCGGCCGAGCGGGGCGAGCGGGCGTTCGAGACCCTCGGGGAGAGCGGCGACGAGCGGGTGAAGGCGGACCTCGCCTGCGAACTGGCCGGTACCCTCAACAGCGCCGGTTCGCACAAGCGAGCGCTGGAATGGTCTGAGATGGCGCTCGTTCTGGCGGAGCGCTTCGACGACCCGGCGCTGCTCGCCTCGGCGGTCGGCGCAAGGTCCGGAGCCTTGTTCAACCTCGGGCGTCATCGGGAGGCCGTCATGCTCGCCCGCGGAATGGCGGCACTGGCCGATGCCGCCGGCGCGCTGCGCGAGCAGGCGACCGCTCGTGTCGGCCTCAGCGTCTTCACCCTCGAGGAGGACCCCCGCGAAGCCCTGTCGGTCGCGCTCGAGTCGGCGGAGCTCGCGAGACGGGCCGGGCTGCGTCCTATCGAGGTCCTGAACCTGCTCAACGCCGCCGAGACGTCGATCTACGTCGGTCGGTGGAGCGACACGCGCGCCGCGATCACCGAGTTGGCACAGCGGGAGCTTCCGGTGAGGCAGCTGGCCTTCCTCAATTTCGTCCAGGCGATGCTCGAGGCCGGCACTGGAGACGCTGTGGCGGCGATGGCGCGCTTCGAAGGCTTCGCCGGAGCGGCCGCGGAGTCCGAGAGCGTGTCCGGCCGCACGACCTACCTGTCGGCTCGTGCCTTCGTAAACCTCGCGTCGGGCGACATCGAGGCGGCTCGCCACGAAGCCGCCGAGGCCGTCGCGGCCGACCCGTTGGGCATCAACAGCCCCAATGCCCTCGCCGTTGGCGGGCGTGCCTCGCTCTGGCTGCGCGATGCCGAGGGCGCCCGGGACGTCGTGGCGGCGATGGCGAGCTTCCGCGGCCGGTGGATGCGGGCGGAGCGCCGGACGATGGAGGCGGGGCTGGCCGCCCTCGAAGGACGGGTGGACGCGGCCGCCGACGCCTACCGCGAGTCCATCGAGGCCTGGCGGGCGCTCGACTGCACCCTCGACCTCGCCCTGTGCGAGCTCGATCTCGTCCTGCTGCTGGGACCGGACCACCCGGACGCCACGGCCGCCAAGGAGGCGAGGGACATCTTCAACCAGCTGGGGGCCAAGCCGTTCCTCGAGCGGCTCGATCGCGCCGCGGAGGCGGGCGCGGGCGCCGGCGCCGAGCCGGACTGACGCTCCGCCCGGCCGCCGGCCGGCACGTTCAGCTCGTGCCGGGCTTGCTCACCTGGACGAGCCCGCGAATCTCCCGCAGCGCGACCGACAACGTGGCGAGATCCGAACGGCCGTCTCCGCTGATGCTGTCGAGCGCCGCGAGGCAGCGATCGGCGGACACGTCCATGTGCGCCAGCCAGCGCCGGACCAGATCGGTCCCGCTGCCGCCGTCGCTGCCGCCGACCCGGAGCACCTCGGTCGTGATCGACGCCCGGGCGGCGTAGAGGTCCTCTCTGAGCGCGGCGCGCGCGAGCGCCTGCCACCGGTCGTCGCGGGGAAGGGCGGCGATCCGGTCGCGGAGCCAGTCGAGGAGCAGCGGCTCGCCGAGGGCGAAGTAGACCTCGGCCGTCTCCTCGAGCGTCCGCGCGGCCGACGCGGCGATCTCGACGATGTCCAGTCCGGCGAAGAGCGCCGGCAGCGACGCCATCCGCCGTGCCAGTTCGCGCCCGACGCCGGCGGCGACGTAGCGCTCGGTGGTGGCCCGGAGAGCCTCCGCGTCGGCGGTGCCGGCGAGGTCCTCGATGCGTGCGCTGAGCGTCGCCAGCCCGCCCGAGAACGCCTGAACGGTTGCGGTGATGTCGAGCGGGTGCCGGCGGTTGCGCAGCAGCCAGCGATTCGCCCGTTCCGCCAGCGTGCGCGCGGCGAGGAAGAGCTCCACCTGGGTCGCCGCCGGGACGCGACCGTCCAGCTCCTCGATCGCGTCCCACAGCTCGGTCAACTGGAACATGTGCCAGGCGGCTGTGTGGGCCCGGGCGATGTCGGGCGCATGGAAGCCAGTCTCTTCGAAGAGGCGGAACACGAAGGTCGTGCCGCCGCGATTGACCATGCCGTTGGTGATCTGGGTCGCCACGATCTCGCGCCGGAGGGGGTGCTCCTGCAACCGGGCTCCGAAGCGGTCGCGCAGCGGGGCCGGGAAATAGCGTTCCAGCTCGTGCGACAAGAAGGGGTCTTCGGGGGCGTCGGACGCCAGCAGCTCCCGGTCGATCGAGGTCTTGGCGAGTGCGAGCAGCACGGCGAACTCGGGCATCGTGAGGCCGCCTCCGGCTGTCGCCCGCAAAGCAAGCTCCTCAGAAGACGGCAGGTGCTCGAGGGAACGGTTCAACTGTCCGCCACGCTCCAGCGCGCTCAAGAAACGGGCGTGCACCTCCACCATGCTCGCCGCCTGAGCGCTTGCGTTGTACAGGGCTCTCGTCTGCGCGTCGTTGTCCAACAGCACGTGCGCGGCCACTTCGCCGGTCATCTCGACGAGCAATTCGTCGCGCTGTCGGACCGTCATGGCGCCGGCGGCGACCACGCGATCGAGCAGTATCTTGATGTTCACCTCGTGGTCGGAGCAGTCGACCCCGGCCGAGTTGTCGATGGCGTCGGTGTTGATCCTGCCGCCCGCCATGGCGAACTCGATCCGAGCCGCCTGGGTCAGGCCGAGATTGCCGCCTTCGGCCACAACCCGGGCACGGAGGTCGTCGCCGTTCAGCCGGACGCTGTCGTTCGTCTTGTCGGCGACCTCGGCGTTCGTCTCGTCGGTCGCCTTCACGTAGGTCCCGATCCCCCCGTTCCAGAGGAGGTCGACGGGAGCCCGCAGGATCGCCCGGATGAGCGCGTCCGGCTCGAGCGACTCGTCCGCGATGTCGAGCACATGCCTCGCCTCGTGCGAGAGCACGACCCGCTTCGCCGACCGGGCGAAGACCCCCCCGCCCGGGGAGATGACCGAAGGGTCGTAGTCGGCCCAGGACGAGCGGGGCAACTCGAACAACCGCTTGCGCTCCGCAAAGGAGGTGGCCGGATCCGGCGTGGGATCCAGGAATATGTGCCGGTGATCGAAGGCCGCGACGAGCCTCAGATGCTCGGACTGCAGCATCCCGTTGCCGAACACGTCCCCGGACATGTCGCCGATGCCGACAACTGTCAGTTCCTCGCGATCGGCGTCGACGCCGAGATCACGGAAATGACGGCGGACCGAGACCCACGCCCCCCGCGCCGTGATGCCCATCGCCTTGTGGTCGTAACCGGTGGAACCTCCGGACGCGAAGGCGTCGCCGAGCCAGAAGCCGTAGGCGCTCGAGATGGCGTTGGCGAGATCGGAGAAGGTCGCCGTCCCCTTGTCGGCAGCGACGACGAGGTACGGGTCGTCGGCGTCGTGGCGCACGACGCCGGGCGGCGGGACGATCTCGCCACCGACGAGGTTGTCGGTGATGTCCAGCAGCCCCCGCACGAAAGTCTGGTACGCCGCGACGCCCTGCGCGTATCGCACGTCGGGATCTGCGCTGAGGGCCGATTTGACCACGAACCCGCCCTTGGCTCCTGTCGGCACGATGACGGCGTTCTTCACCGTCTGTGCCTTCATCAGGTCGAGGATCTCGGTCCGGAAGTCCTCGAGCCGGTCGGACCAGCGCACCCCGCCGCGGGCGACACGGCCGGCGCGGAGGTGCACACCCTCCATCTCCGGCGCATAGACGAACGTCTCGAACATCGGCCGCGGAAGCGGCAGATCGGGCACGAGCGCCGGGTCGAGCTTGACCGAGAGCGACGACTTCCGGCTTCCGCCATCGCCCGTCTGGAAGAAGTTCGTCCGCAGGCTCGCCTGGATCGTCCCGAGCAACCGGCGCAGAACCTGGTCCTCGTTCAGGTTCACCACGCTTTCGAGGCCGGACTCGAACACGGCTACGAGCCGCTTCAAGGTGAGCTCCCGGTCCTCGCCGGCGTTGAACGCCGGGTCGAAGCGGGCATGGAAGATCTCGACGAGCATACGGGCGAGCCCCGGATTGTTGGCGAGGGTCGTCGCCATGTACTCGATGCTGAACGAGGTCCCGGTCTGGCGCAGGTAACGCGAGTACGCCCGCAGCACGAGCACGTCGCGCTCGCGCATGCCGGCGCGCAGCACGAGGCGGTTGAAGCCGTCGCTCTCGACCGTCCCGCGCCAGATCTCGGAGAAGGCCTCGTGGAACCTGTCGCGGATTCCGTCCGAAGCGACGTCGGCAGGGTCAGGCGACCTGAGGCCGAAGTCGTAGATCCACAGCGGGTCCGCTCCTTCGACGCGGATCTCGTACGGCCGCTCGTCGACGACCTGCAGTCCCATGTTCTCGAGGAGGGGGAGCACTTCGGACAACGTGATCGCCTGGCCGGCGCGGTACAGCTTCAGGCGCAGCGCTCCGGGTGACGACTCGAGGGGGCGGTAGAGGTTGATGTCGAAACCGCCTGTTTCTGGGAGGTTCTCGATCCGCCGCAGATCGGAGACGGCGTTGCGAGCCGGGAAGTCGTAGGTGTACGAGGCCGGGAACGCCTCGGCGTAGAGGCGGTGCAGGGCTACGGCACGCTCTTCGCCGAGCTCCTCCACGAGCGCCTCGTACAGCTCGTCTGCCCACGACCGCATGGTGTCGGCGAGTTGCGCTTCGAGCTCGCCGACGTCGAAGTCCGGGATCGCGGCCGCCCCGGTGTAGATCACGAGATGAAGGCGCGCCAGCACCGCCTCGGTCACCCGGGTCGTGTACTCGAGATGAACCCCGCGGAAGGCGCGCAGCAAGATGTCCTTGACCCGTTCCTCGAGGGCGGCGTTGAGTCGGCTCCTCGGCAGGTAGACGAGACACGACACGAAGCGCCCGAACTCGTCCCGCCGGACCAGAAGGCGCAGACGCTGGCGGTCCTGCATCCCGAGGATGGCCATCGACTGCTCGAACAGCTCGTCCGTTCCGATCTGGAACAGCTCGTCGCGCGGGTACGTGTCGAGGATCTCCACGAGGGCCTTGCCGCTGTGGCTGGCCGGCGCGTACCCCGCCCGATCGATGACCGTCGCCACCTTGCGGCGCAGGATCGGGATGTCCTGCGGCCACTGCTTGTACACGCTCGTTGTGTACAGGCCCAGGAAACGCCGCTCGGAGACCACGCCGCCCGCTTCGTCGAACTTCTTCACGCCGATGTAGTCGAGGTAGCTGCGCCTGTGCACGGTGCTGCGCGAGTTCGCCTTGGTCAGGTTCAACACGATGGGCTGGCGCGCCTTGCGCCTGACCTCAGGCGGCAGGTCCGCGAAGCTGTGGGCCGCCGGGCGGCTGCTCGCCTCGCGCAGGATGCCGAGCCCGGTGCCGGGGCACACCCTGAGCTCGTCTTCGCCGTCGTCCACGAGGTTGTATTCGCGATAGCCGAGAAAGATGAAGTTTCCTTTCGTGAGCCAGCGGAGAAGCTCCGCCGCCTCGTCGCGCTCGGCCGCGCTGACCGGTCCGGCCGGCTGGGCGAGCTCATCGGCGATGGCGAGGGCACGCGACTGGATGGAAGACCAGTCCTCGACTGCGGCCCGCACGTCGGCGACGACGCGGAGCAGATCGCGGCGGAGCTCGTCCAACACGGCGGGCTCGGTCTGACGGTCGATCTCGATGTGCAGATAGGACTCCTGGACAGCGTCGCCGCCCGCGTTCGGCGCCATCACCTCCTCGAGCTGGCCGCTCGAGTCCCGGCGCACCCTGATGACCGGATGGATGGCGAGATGCAGGCCGTAGCCGTGACGGGACAGCTCCATCGACATCGAGTCGACGAGGAACGGCATGTCCTCGACCACGAGCTCCACGACCGAATGGGGCGAAGCGAAGCCGTGCTCGTCGATGTCCGGCGCGAAGACCCTCAGCAGCACCTCTCCGGTCCGGCGGTAGCGCCCGAGGCCGAAATGCGACATGGCCATCCCGTAGAGATCCGGCACCCGCCGGCTCTCGAGGTCTTCCGGATCGGTCCGGCCGTAGTACCCCTCGACGAACGGCGCGAAAAGGGCGGCCTGCTCCGCGCTCAGACGCTCAGCCCCGTATCGGGTGATTCGCTCGATGATCTCGGCTCGGACCTCGGACCCCATTGTCCCCACGGCCGTCCCCCTCTCACAGGAACTGCCCACAGTCTGCCCCGGCTCGGCCCCGCGCGCGAAACTGCGGCCGGTGTCGCGGCGGGGCGCCGCTCCGGCACTAGCGTCGCCGGCGGCGGCCAGGAGGGAGGAGATCGGTGGGCGACTCGGTCGAAACGGTGCTCGGCGAGCTGAGCGCCACCCAGCTCGGCCCGACCCAGATCCACGAGCACGTGCTCGTCGACTGCCGTTCACCGGATCCCGCCCAACATATGGCGTTCGAGCCCCTCTCGCTCTCCAACTACTACGACGCCCGGTACAGCGACGACCATCAGGGGGCCCTCCTTCTCGACTCGGTCGAGGACGCCGCTCACGAGCTCAGGCGCTTCGCCGAGGTGGGCGGGCGGACCATCGTCGACGTCACGCCCTCAGACCTCGGCCGCCGGCCCGGAGGGCTGCGGGAGGTGGCACGCCTCACGGATGTCAACATCCTCATGGGATGCGGGTTCTACGTCCACGAGTACCACGCGCCCGAGGTGCACGATCTCCCGGTGGAAGCCCTGTCCGAGATCATCCTCCGCGACTGCCTCGAGGGCATCGCCGTCACCGGACCCGAAGGGCAGTCCGAGACCGTCAAGGCGGGCGTCATCGGGGAGATCGGACTCAGTTGGCCGCTCGTCGCGTGCGAGCGGAAGGTGCTCGTCGCCGCCTCACAGGCGCAGCGGGCGAGCTCTAGAGGGCTCGTCATCCATCCGGGACGGCATCCGGACGCGCTCTTCGAGGCCGTCGAGATCGTCGAAGGCTGCGGCGTCGACCTGGCACGGGTGGTCATGAGCCACGTGGACCGGACCGTCGACGACCCGGCGATCATCGAGCGGCTCGCACGTACGGGGGTGTTCGTCGCGTTCGACCTGTTTGGTCATGAAGCCAGCCACTACCCGTACTCGGACTTCACCATGCCGAACGACGGCGGTCGTCTCCGCCTCGTCCGCTCCCTCGTCGACGCCGGCTACGCCGACCGGGTGCTTCTCTCCCATGACATCTACAGCAAGGTGCACACCACCCGCTACGGGGGCGAGGGCTACGGGCACATCCTGCAGCGGGTCGTGCCGCGCATGGAGCGTTTCGGCCTCGGGGGCGACCTGTGGCGCCAATTCCTCGTGACGAACCCCGCCGCCGTGCTCGCCGGCCCGGGAGCCGGCGACGGGCCGGCCCGGGAGCCGGCGCCGGCACCGGCACCGACAACCGCTGAAGGCCCGCCTCAGGATTCGAAGCTGGCCCGCAAGGCGGGGTTGCGACGGACGAGCTCGATGGCGTAGTCCGCGCCGTCCTCCGTGCAGCCGTTGGGGATGATGAGCCGCGCACGGGAATTGACGGCGTCGGTGCCGAGCGCCGCTGCCGAGAACGACGTTGCCGTCGAGAAGAACAGCACCGCTCCGGAGTCGGCGGTCGACAGGATGGCCGTGCCTTCACAACCGGGGACGGTCGCGCAGAGCAGGGTGAGGTCGGCCCGCGGCAGCCCTGCGCTCTGGAGGGCGGTGACGACGGCGACCGGGTCGGTCGCATCCGCTCTGATCCGAACCGAGAAAGGCGCGACGTCCACGAGGCGTTCCAGCGCCCGCTCCGAGACGTCGACAACGCTCACGTGGCCCTGCTCGCCGACACTCTCGCCCGCGGCCGCCGCCGCCAGCAGCCCGGCGTGCCCGGCACCCAGTATGAGAACGTGGTCGCCCAGGTGCGCGAAGGAGCGCACGTAGGAGGCGACCGGGTAGACGTCGAAAGTCGTGAGCGCGACCGTCACCGGCAGATCCGCCGGCACGACCGCGAAAGGCATGCGTCCGGTGAGGATGGCGCGCCCGGACGCCGGCACCTGCGCGCTCGCCGGGTCGACAGGGCCGACCGACTCGAGCCGCAGCGGGATCGCGATCAGCGAGACGAGCGGTATGACGCGGGTGCCCGCTCGAAGATCCGCGCCGCGCGATCGGGCGCCCACCGTCGCGACCTGTCCGACGAGCACGCCACCGGAACTGGTCCACGGATTGTGCATCTTGCCGCGTGAAGCGACGATGTCGCGGATCAACTGGGCGATCCGGGCCGGGTCGCCGGCCCCGCGGGCCGCCAGCTCCCGGAAGCTCGTCGCGTCGAGGTTGAGCAGTTCGACGTCGAGCCCTATCTCGAAGTCGTTCGGGTCGGTCTCGGCGTCGATCCGCTCGGCGAGGTGCGGGAGGGTAGCGGCAGGCTCCAGGGATCGGCTGACGCCGAGGATCTCCGGGTCGGTCACCCAGCTGAAATCGGTCATCTAACCTCGCCGAGCCTGTGGTGGAACGGGGACAATTCCACCCCGAGCGGCAGGTAGACGCTCTTGTAGAGCTCGTCATAGGTCGCGGCTCGAGCGTCGTCCGGACGCAGCGTCGAGCGGTCGAGCGCCCAGCTGCGGGTGGCGTCCCAGAAGTCGGAGAACAGGCCGACGCCGACGCCGGCGATCATGGCTGCGCCGCGGGGCGTGACGTCGGCCTGGCTCACGACGTCGACTTCGGCCCCGAGCACGTCGGCGCGGGTTTGCATCCAGAGCGGGTTCCGCGTCGCCCCGCCCATCGTGACGAGGCGCGAGGCCGTCCTCCCCAGCCCGTCCTGGAGCGCCTCGATCGCGTACCGGCTCTGGAAGCAGAGGCCTTCGAAGACCGCACGTGTCAGCTCGGCCCTCGTCGTGCGGTTCGTGAGCCCGACAAACGCACCACGTTCCTTCTCGTCGAGCAGCGGTCCGTAGCTGCCGGCAAGGTGCGGCACGAACACGACGCCACCGCTGCCCGGCGCGGCTCGCGAGGCTTCGCCGACGACCTCGCCCCAGTCGGCGCCTTCCCCGTAACCGACCCGCCGCCACCACTCGATCACGTCGCCGGAGAACGTCTCGATGCGGACCGACCAGCGCCCCGGGGCGATGTGCCGGTCGCAGATCCCTCCCACCTCCGCGATCGCCCAGGACGTCTCCGGTCGGTCGCTGCACAGCACGGTGCACTCCCACGTCCCGGTGATGATGGCGGAATCGCCGGGGTCCACCATCCCCGATGCGTACGACCCGGTCACGAAATCGGCTCCGCCGACCATGACGGGGGTTCCGGCTGCGATGCCCAGCTCGCGGGCGGCATCCGGGCGGACGCGCCCGAGCAGATCGCCGGCGTTGCGCGGGGCGGGGAACAAGTCGGTCGCAAGCCCCATCTCCTCGAGCAGATCGACGCGGTACTCGAGGCTGCCCTGGTCGAGCAGCAATGTCTGCGAGGCCATCGAGAAGTCGACTGCCGCCTCGCCCGTCATGCGACACGACACGTACTCCCCGATGTTCAGCCACTTCCAGCACGTGGCCGGGTAGGCAGGGTCGTGGTGGCGAAGCCAGGAGATCCACAGCGGCGGGTAGATCGGATTGAGGCGGTTGCCCGTGCTCGCGAACATGGCGACCTCGTCGATGCGCTCCTTTCGTATCCCGACGAACGGGTCGGGCGGGTTCATCCACGACACCATCGGGTAGAGCGCCTCGCCTCCCCCACCGACGGGAAGCCCGATCAGCCCGAGCTCCGCGATCGCAAGCCCGTCCACCGTCGGATCCTCGAGCTGGCCGACCGCCTCGTTCACGATCTGGCAGATGCATCCCCACACGCCTTCGGCCGGCCACAGGTCGACGACGGTGCCGGCCACGACCGTGGACTCGGTCGGTGGCGAGGTTGCCGCCGCCGCCTTCACGACGCCCCGCTCGGAATACACGACCGCCTTGAACGTGGTCGTCCCCAGGTCGATCCCGAGAAGCTGCAACGCCGGCGGCTTCCTAATCCGACTCGAGCTCGACGAGCGCGACGGCGTACGGCCCGAGATCGAGCTCGAGTCGCGCGGTGTCCAGCTCGTCGGCAGCGGAGAACCCGCCGGCGCGGCCCGCGTCCCGGTTGGACCGCACCGAGGCCGCGTCCATGACGGCGAACCGGACCTTGTGGGCACCCGGCCGGGAAGGCCGGCTGAACACCACCTCCTGCACGTCGGCGGTCGTGTTGGCGATGAGCACCTGCAGCCGGTCGTCGACGCGGCAGGCGGCGGAGTCCACCGAGCGCGGGTCGCTCGAGCTCACCTCCACGCCCGGACGGCCGGCCCAACGGCTGCAGATCGACAGCACGTCGTAGACGGGGAACGTCGTGCCCGCCGCCAGCCCGGACGCGCTCTTCGCGGCGCCGGCCTCCGGAGCCGCGGCCATGACGCCGCGATCGCCCGAGGTCTCGAAGAACGTCGCAGCCGCGGCCCGGCCGGCCGCCAGGTTCTTGAGCGAAATGGCCGCGAACCCCGCGCAGAGCAGAGAAGCCTGTCGGTGATCGGCGGGCACCGGCTCTCCGAGCCCGATGGTGCCGGCGCCGGGTGCGTCTGCGTTGAACCTCGCCAGGAGCGTGATGGGGCTGGCGACGATGGGCCGGTCGCCGAGGAAGCTCCGGGCGGTTCTCAGCTGGTCCCGGAAGCTGCTCGGCGTCTCGGTCATCGACCGGTCGTCGGAGGAGTGGACCTGCGGGTTGGCGCTGAAAGCGAAACCGTCCGCCGAGAAGGGATCGGGACGGTCGCGGTTGAGGTCGGCGAAGTTCAGATTCGTGCCCCCGAACACCGGCAGGTCCGCACCGACGGCCTCACGGACGGCTGTGACGGTGGCCGGAGACGTTACGAGCTCGTGCTCGCTGAACGCGAGCAGGCGTCTGATCGGCGCCTCGAGTGCCTCGAGTGCGTCGACGGCCGCCTTGAGGCGGGCGAGCTCGGAGCTCGACGCCGAATCGACGAAGACGGCGAGCTCGAGGCCGCAGACGCACCCGAGCGCGGCGGCTCCGGCATGAGCGGCATGATCCGCCACGTCGTCCGACGACAACCGCAGGTCGGCGCGCAGGTGGCCAAGTCGGAGCCTTCCGATCAGCTCGCGCTCGACGCCGCTCAGGTCGGGGGCGTCGGCCGGGAGCCCGAGGCCGATAACCGGGTAGACGCCGGCCGGATCCGCCTCCTCGAGCTGCAGCACGACGCGTCCCCGCCCGGTGGCGGGCGGCGATGATCGGCCGGCCGGCGGGCCCTCCGCTCGCACGCGGACCTCCTGGGCGATCGACTGGCCGGGGTCGGCATGAAGGAGTGCGAGCGACATCGGAGTGCTGTAGGACTTGTACGAGGCGTCGAGCCAATTGCGCTGATCCTCGAGCTCGAACTCGTCACCGCTGAACTCGAAGTGCGCCGCGACCGGACCTTCGAGGTCGAGCTCGAGCGACCGGAATGCGGGGAGGAGCGGGTAGTACTCGCCGTCGACGAACGGCTGCTGGCCGATGCCCTCCGGGATCACGCCTTCGAGCACTCCGTCCGAGGTCACGAGACGGTACTTGCGACCCTCGAGCGCCGGGGGGTGCAGCACGTTCAGCCCGATACGGGCGTAGTCGAAGCTGGAGCCAGCCGTGCCGGTCATCGCATAACTGAGCTCGCCGGAGGGCCGGAGCGTTATGGCGCCGGTCCACGCGAATTCCAGCTCGCCGTCCGCGACTGTCGCCCCGTAGACCGCGCGTACGCCACCGTCCGGCTCTTCGCTGATCTCGGCCGGCGAGAGCACGGCGGCCGGCGTCTCCCAGGCCGGGTTGCGGACGGCGACGTACACCCGCCGGAGCAGCTCCCGCCCGTCCACCGTGTAATAGCGGACGTCGCCGCCGTCGAGGTAGAGCGTCGCGTTGCCCGCCGAAAGCCTGACGGTCTCCCGGGGTGGCTCGGCGACGCCTCTTGCGATCGTCCAGAGATCCGTCGGGTTCACGTGAAGCCCTCGCCGTCCGCCGTGCGGGCGGGGACGCGGCCGGCACCGCGGGCGAGGATGCGCCAGAAGTCCACGACCTCGTCGCCGTCCACGACGTAGTAGCCGTCGTGCAGGTTGACGGTCCCGCCCGTGTAGCCGACGGCGATCTCGACCGGGTCGCCGGGGCGCAGGCTGCAGCCCTCGGCCGAGTCGATCAGCAGATGCTCCTCGTGCACCGCGCGGACCGATCCGACCGAGGCCGGCACGGTCGGTGGCGCGACGTCGACTGAAATGGCCTTGGTCCCGCAGTCGAGGACCACCCTCCCACCCTGGTGACTCAGCACCCGCGCCAGCACGGAGAGCGCCGGCTCGAAGCGCGGTGCGAGAGGCGCGTACCCGGTGTCCAAGACGGCATAGGTCCCGGCCTGCAGCTCGGTCACGATCGCGTGCAGCCCGGTCATGTCGTGGGTGTTCGTGCCGCCGGCCGACACGATCTCCACCTCGTGTCCCGCCTCTCTGATGGCGGTCACCGCCTCCGCCAGGCGGTCCATCGCGGCGCCGGCCGCCGCCGCCCGGACCTCGGGCTCGGGCTCCAGCACGACGTGGCCCTCGTAGCCCATCACCCCGGCCAGGCGCAGTCCCGGCAGGGCCCGGATCTCGTCGGCGAGCGCGACGGCTTCGCCAACCGAGCGAACGCCGCATCGCCCCATGCCGACGTCGACGTCCACGAGGACCCGGAGCTCGACCCCGGCGGCTCGGGCCGACGCCGAGAGCTGCCGCGCATTCGCCGGGTCGTCGGCGGCGACGACGACCACGGTCCTGCGGGCCACCCCGGCGAGGCGGCGGAGATGATCGTCCCCGACGACCTCGTTCGCAACGAGGATCTCGGGCGGTGCTGCCTCGAGCATCGCCTCGGCTTCGTACACCGTCGCCACCGTCAGGCCGATGGCGCCCGCGGCGAGCTGGCGGCGGGCGATCTCGAGGCACTTGTGGACCTTGGCGTGAGGGCGCACGGCCACGCCGTTGGCCGCCACCCACGACGCCATCGCCGCGATGTTGCGTTCGAGCGCCGGAAGGTCGAGCAGCAGTGCCGGACTCGGGAGCTCCGTCGGCGAGAAACGTGCCACTGGCGTCGTTTCCGCCGGCTAGACGCGAACCGCGGGCTGCATCCGCTCGCTTACCTCGTCCAGGCTCATCCGCCGGAGCACGAGGTCGAGGATCGCCGCCTGCATCTCCGGCGGCGATCCGTGGCCGATCACGTTGCGGCCTACCGCGGTGCCCGCCGCACCGCCCCGCAGCGCCTCGTCCACGGCGCGCAACACGTCCAGTGGTTCGCGCGGGTCCCCGCCGGCCGTGACGACAGGGATCTGCGCCAGCTCACAGATCACCGCGACGGCCTCGGCCGAACCCGGGTGGGCGACCTTCACGAGGTCGGCACCGAGCTCCTGCGCGGTGCGGGCTCCCCAGGCGAGCGCCTGGGCCTTCGCCGCTTGGCTACCCGCGCCGGCGGCCCCGCCGACGTAGACCTCGGCCAGCACCGCGACGCCGAGCTGCTCCGCCTCCTCGCACACCGCCGCCAGGCTCCGCAGCGACTCCGCCTCGCGGTCGTCGCCGATCTGGACGTCGATGCAGACCGCGTCGCCGCCGATGGCCGCGCTCGCCTGCACGCTGTTCAGCTGCACCGGCCAGCGGTCGTCGTTGTTGAGCCCGGTCGACCCGCTGATGCGCACTATGAGGCCGACGCCGGGGTCGATCCGGTCGGCGTAGCGCTTGGCCTCGCCCCAGCGCAGCAGCACCGCCTTCACGCCCATCGCGGAAGCCATGTCGAGCAGCGCTCCAGTGTCCTGCGCGCCCTCGAAGCGGCCGACCGGGACCACGATGTCGAGGGGCAGGATGACGGTGCGACCGGTCGCGTCGAAGAGGCGCTTCATGCGCCTCGTCTTGCCGGCATTGAGTGACATGGGGCGAGCCTCTCTCTTACGTCAACGCGTACTTGTAGAAGTAGCGCTGCTGGTCCTCTCCACTCCCGACCGCGGCCTGGAAGTCCCGCACCCGCGAGCTCACGAAGTCGAGGCGCATCGGGTACACGAGGGGAACCCAGAGCACTTCTTCCTGGACCACGACCTTGTCGATCTGCTTGTAGATCGAGACGACATCGGCCGGGTCCGTGGCGTGGTGGGCCGCAACGGTGAGCTGGTCGAGAGAGTCCGACGCGTACCAGGAGTAGTTGCAGCAGCCCGCCTTCTCGGCGCTCGTCGTGAACGCCGAGTCGACGATGTACGAGCCGCTCGGGTAGTAGAGCTCCCAGGCCCACAGCAACATGCCGGCGGGGCTGTTGGCCGTGAAGTTGGCGAAAGCGTCGTACTCCATGGGGATGTACTCCGCGGTGATGCCGATCGTGGCCAGGTTCGCCTGGACGACCTGCCCGACGGCCTCGTACGGGAACCGGTTCGAGCTCCAGATCTTCACAGTCGCGTCCTTGGGGACGCCGGCCTCGGCGATGAGGCTCTTCGCCTTCGAGACGTTGTAGGAATACGCCAGGCCGTCCTGGTAGTACGGGCTGAGGGGCGAGAAGAAGCCGCCGTTGGCGACCTGCCCGAGACCGTTCATCACCTGGAGGACTCGCTGCTTGTCGATGGCCATGGCGATCGCCTGGCGCACGCGGACGTCCTTCAGCACCGGGTCTTTCAAGCTGAGTGACAGCCAATAGCAGTTGTTCTGCGGCGTCTTCACCGTCTGGTGGTTGCGCACGTAGGTCGCGTTGCCGACGACGTTCTGCACATAGCCGCTCGGCACGGGGTCGTACATCATGTCGGTCTGGCCCGATTCGATGCGGATCATCGACAAGCTATCGTCGATCCCCATTTGCCAGTTGACCCCGGCGTAGCTCGGAACCGAGGGTTTCCAGTACTTCGCGTTGCGCTTGAGCGAGATCTGAGTCTGCTCGTTGACGACGTCCGCCTTGAAGGGCCCGGTGCCGACCGGGTTCCAGTTGAAATGGTTGAAGCCGACTTCTTCGAAGAGCGCCATCGGCACGACGCCGGCGGAGGGGAACGAGATCAGGTATATGAATGCGCTGTCGGGGTAATCGAAATCGAACACGATTGTCTGCGGGTCGGGCGTCGTGATGCCGCTCAGGGTCTTGGCCTTCTCATTGAGGACTGCAGACATGCCCGTGATGGCGAGCGGCGTGTAAAGGCTCCCTGCCTGCGCGCCGTACGACGGGAGGACGAGCCGCTCGAAGGAGTACTTGACGTCGGCGCTCGTCACGGGCTGGCCGTTCGTGAACTTCACGCCTTTGCGGAGGGTGAATGTGGACCGGTGGCCGCTGTTGGATACGGTCGGCATTCCCGTCGCGAGCGTCGGAACGAGCTTCTGTGTGTAGGGGTCGACGGTCAGCAGCGTCTCGAAGATCGAGCACTGACCGCATCCCGCGGCACCGTTCCACCATTTCTGCGGGTCTAGTCCTGGAATCGTCGTGCTCATCGCGAAGTTGAGCGTCGCGTTCTTGTCCATCGCCGGCTGAGTGGTCTGGCTTGTGCCCGTCGACGCCGGCGAGCTCCCGCAGGCGGCGAACGCCACGCCGCCGGCGCCGAGAAGGGCGGCTCTCGCCAGGAACGCACGCCGGTCGATTCGCATCGGCGGCGCCTCTTGCATCTCGTTTCCCAAGCCGTCGCACCGTTCGGTCATCGCCGCGGCACCTCCCCCTTCGTGCTCAAACTACATCGTTGGAATGTTATGACAAAATTGCACGGTTGCCCTGCTCCGGCGTCGCGCGGTCCTCGGCTGGGCGCACGGCCAGGTGACACGCGACCTGGTGCCCCGAGGGCCAGGTCTGCAGCTCCGGATCCACCCGTTGACAGATCTCGATCGCCTCCGGGCAGCGGGTGTGGAACCGGCAACCGCTCGGCGGGTTGACCGGGCTCGGGATGTCGCCGTGGAGCGCGACGTCCTGGCCGTTCCAGCCGGCCGTGGGGTCCGGCGGCGGGACCGCCCGCAGCAGCGCCCGCGTGTAGGGGTGGGCCGGGTTGGCGAACAGCTCGTCGCGGGTGCCGACCTCGACGAGCCGGCCCAGGTACATGACCGCCACACGCGTCGCCACGTGGCGGACGACGGCGAGGTTGTGCGCGATGAACACCATGGTGAGCGAGAGGTCGTCGCGCAGGTCCGTGAGCAGGTTGACGATCTGGGCCTGGATCGAGACGTCGAGCGCGCTCACGGGCTCGTCGGCGACGACGAACTCCGGCCCGAGCGCCAGCGCCCGGGCGATGCCGATGCGCTGGCGCTGGCCACCGGAGAAGGCGTAGGGGAACCGGTCGGCGGTGTCGGGCGGCAGGCCAACGAGATCGAGCAGCTCCCGGACGCGCTCGTTGCGCCTGGCGTGCGATCCGTAGCCGTGCGCCCGCAACGGCTCGGCGATGATCGTGCCCACCTTCATGCGCGGGTTGAGCGACGCGTACGGATCCTGGAAGATCATCTGCGACCGGCTGCGGAAGCGCTTGAGCGCGTCTCCCTTCAGTTTGCTGACATCGGCGCCTTCGAAGCGGACCGAGCCACGGGACGGCCGGTACAAGCCGAGGAGCGCGCGGCCGACCGTCGTCTTGCCGGAGCCCGACTCGCCGACGAGGGCCAGGGACTCGCCCCGCTCGATTGCGAAGGTGACGCCGTCGACGGCGTGAAGCAGCTGCGGTTTCCAGCCCCAGCTCTGCGCGGACACCTCGAAGGTGACGCAGAGATCGTCCACCTCGACCAGCGGCCCATCGCCGAGCGGCCCATCGCCGAGCGGGCTCACGACGGTGATCTCACAGTGACTCTCACGTCGACGTGACAGGCGGCGTGATGGGAGTCGTCACCGTCGGGTACCTGCTCGAGAGCCGGGTCCTCTACGAGGCACCGCTCGATTGCAAAGGAGCATCGCGGAGCGAACGGGCAGCCGGCGGCGGCCTGGTAGCCGGTCGGCGGCGAACCGGGGATCGCGCGCAGGCGACGCTCGATCGGGGCGTTCACCCGCGGCACCGAGTCGAGCAGGCCGAGGGTGTAGGGGTGCCGGGGGTCGGCGAAGATGGCCGCCGTCGTGCCGGACTCGACGACCCGCCCGGAGTACATGACGATCATCCGGTCGGTGACGCTTCCGACGACGCCGAGATCGTGCGTGATCAGGATGAGCGCCATGCCGTGGCGGTCGCGCTCTCGCGCGAGGAGGTCGAGGATCTGCGCCTGGATCGTGACATCCAGCGCCGTCGTCGGCTCGTCGGCGATCAGGACCTCGGGGTCGGCGGAGATCGCGACGGCGATGGCGACGCGCTGGCGGAGCCCCCCGCTCAGCTGGTGCGGATACTGCCCGAGGCGGGCGGTCGGATCCGGGACCCCGACCTCCTCGAGCAGGGCCACCGCCCGAGCAAGGGCTTGCTGGCGGGACAGTCCGAGATGGGCGACGATCCCTTCGGCGATCTGGCGGCCGATGGGCATGACGGGGTCGAGCGAGGTCATCGAGTCCTGGAACACCATGGCGATGCGCCGGCCACGAAGGTTGCGCAGGGTCTTGCGGTCCGCCGTGACGAGGTCGAGACCTTCGAGGAGGACTTGGCCGTTCGAGATGCGGCCGTTTCTCGGCAGGAGCCGGAGGAGCGAGAGCGCGAGCGCGGTCTTGCCGCAGCCGGACTCCCCCACGATGCCGACCGCCTCGCCCGCGAGGACCTCGAACGAGACGTCCTTGACCGCCTCGATCTGGCCGCGCGACGTCCCGTAAACCGTTGACAGCCCTCTCACTTCGAGGATGGCCGGCGCATCATTGCCGGCGCCGCTCGCCGCGGGCGCAGTGGCTGGCGGCGTCGCCACGGGACGACCGGGACGGGTCACGAATACTTGATCCGCGGATCGAGGAACGCGTTCGCGATGTCGGCGCACAGGTTGAAGATCACGACGGCGGTCGCCGCGACGATGACGGTTCCCATGACGACCGGGATGTCGTTCGCACTGATGGCGTTCCACATCTGCTGGCCGATCCCGGGCCACCCGAAGACCTGCTCGACGATGAGCACACCGCCGAGGAAGATGCCGAAGTCCAGGCCGATCATGGTGATCGCTGGTCCCGCCGAGTTCCGCAGCACGTGGCGCAGCACGACCACCCATTCCGACAGGCCTTTCGCCCTGCAATTGCGGACGTAGTCCTCGCCGAGCACGTTGAGGACCGACGACCGCACCATGCGGGCGTACCAGGCGGCACCCGGCAGCCCGAGCGCCAGCGCCGGCAGCACCACCGCCGGGAGCGATGCCGTGGCCCCGAGCGGGAAGATCGGGATCTTGTAGGCGAAGAAGTACAGCAGCAGGAAGCCGAGGACGAACTGCGGCATCACCACCCCGAGGAGCGAGCCCGTCAGGACGGCCCGGTCGGCCAGGCTCTGCCACTTGAGCGCCGCCAGTATCCCGAGCGGAAGGCCGATGACGACTTCGACGAGCAGCCCGGCAGCCGCGAGGGCGATGGTCGCGGGCAGGCGGCTCAGCACGATCGAGCGCACCGACTCGCCGGTCGAGTACGACTGGCCGAGATTTCCGTGCACGATTCGGTCGAGATACAGGGCGTACTGCACGAAAATCGGGCGGTTGAGCCCGAGCGTCCGGCGGGCGATCTCGTACTCGGCGTGCGTGGCCCGAAGCCCCGCATACAGGCGCGCAGGGTCGACCGGCGACAGGAACGTGACGCCGAAGGTGATGAGCGTGATCGCCAGGATGACGACCACCGCCCACCCGAGGCGGCCGAGCACGTAGCGCGTCACCGGATGCTGCCGAGCTTCAGTTGCACGGTCCGCTCCAGCGTCGGGTCGAGCGCGTCCCGGATCCCGTCGCCCACGATCGAGAAACCGAGCATCGCGAACATGATCGCCAACCCCGGGAACAGCACGAGCCACGGGGCAGTGGTCATGTAGTTCTGCCCGTCGGCGATCATGTTCCCCCACGACGCGGTCGGCGGATGGATGCCGAGGCCGACATAGCTGAGCGCCGCCTCGAGCTGGATCGCGGTCGCGACGCCGAGCGTTCCGAAGACGATGATGCTCGGCATCACGTGCGGGACGATGTGGCGGATCAGGATCCGGCCCCGGCTGACCGCCGACGTGCGCGCCGCGAGCACGAAGTCACGCTCCCGCAGCGTCACCGCCTGCGAGTACACGACCCGGGCCAGATAGGCGCCGAAGCCGATGCCGACGATGATGCTGATCGTCGCCACACCGGCCTGGGTCACCGCCAGCAGGGCGGTCGCGAGCAGCAGGATGGGAAAGCTCAGGATCACGTCGGCGAGCCGCATGAGGATCTTGTCGAGCAGGCCGCCGAACAGCGCCGCGACGCCCCCGATCGCCAGGCCGAGGACCCCGCCGATGAAGGCGGAGCCGAGCCCGACCACGAGCGAGATCCTGGCGCCGAACAACAGCCGCGACAGCTCGTCACGACCGAGAGGATCGGTGCCGAGGAGGAACTGCGCGCTCGGCGGCCGCGGGTTGCCCGACGCGGTGAGGCCGCTCGCCAGCTGCAGGTTCGGGGGATAGGGCGAAATGAGCGGAGCGAAGATGGCGGCGGCGATCAGGAGGATCACGAAGAACAGGCCGACCATGGCGAGACGGTCGTGGCGAAGCTGGTACCACGCCGCGCTCCAGTACCCGCGGTCCGCCGTCGACGCCGGCTGCGCGATGACGCCCGCAGAGGCGGTCCCCACGGCCATCTGCACCTCCCCCGAAACCCTGGCCGCCGATCGGACCGGTCGGAATGTTATGACAATACTGGTCCTGTACAGGCCGTACCCGTCACGCCCCGTTGCCCGCCATCGTCCAGACGGCGGCGCCGCCGGAGCGCCGGGTCGGCCGGCCGAGCGCCGAGGTGAGGATCGAGACGACCTTGGCCGAGTCCCTCCCGCCGGGCGCGACCACCAGCGCCGTGATGTGGCCGCCGGCCAGAGCACGGCGGATCGCCACGTCGGTCGAGGTGCTGGCGGGGACCCGGAGCGTCCCGAGCACGCCCGCCGCGAACACGAGCGACAGGGCGTCGACGGGCGGATCCTCGGTGGCGTGACCGCGGAGCCCGGGGACAATGGCGTAGCCGTCGGAGAGCTCGTAACCGACCCCGCCGAGGGCCTGCCAGATAAGCGGGTCGTCGTCGACGAGCACGGGCGGGTACAGACGGACGACGCTGTCCGGATCCAGCGCCGCGAGCGGGCGCGCCCGGAACAGCTGCGGCTCGGCCACCCGCCGTACGGCGTACGGCCACAGGGGCGACAGCAGTAGGGGGATGAGCGTCGCGACCGCTACCAGCCCGCAGGCGAGCGAGAGCCGCCGAGCCCCGGATCCGGCCACCGGCACGGCCGGGCGTCGCCCGGCCAGCGGCGCGGCCGGGCGGCGCAGTCCCGTGCGGGCGAGCGCTCCGAGGTCTCCCGCGTGCAAGCGGTCGAGGACGATCGCCAGCGACATGCCGGCGAAGAGATCGACGAAGACGGCGAAACGGGCGGCGACGATCGAGTCGAGAAGTGGCAGATGTTGCAGGATCCAGGCCGGAAGTGGCACGCCCGTGTTCTCCTGGCCGACGTGCAGCGCGGCGCCGAGCGAGAAGACGTACGCGATCGCCGTCATGAGGACCGAGAAGCGAAGAGCGGCGTCGCGCCTCCAAACCCAGGCGGCGGCGACGATCGACGCGAGCAGCGGGACGCCGAGATAGGCGCCGTTGCCGCCGGAGATGAAGCGGACGCCGGCCCGCTCGCCGTGGGGCACGACCGAGGCGGCGAGCGTGGAGGTCAGGTTGCCGATGTCCGGGAAGACGGGGCCGGTGATGTGTCTCGGCCCCGCCACGGCGAACCAAGCCGGGTAGGCGAGCACCGCCGACGGCGATGACGAAGCCGACGAGCAGTCCGGGTGCGGCCGCCCGAAGGGCCGGGAGTGCCCGGCGTGGAGAGCTCACCGCCAGCACCACGAGGCCGACGAACGCGACGATGGCACTGACGGCGAGCAACTCGGTCGAGACGAAGAACTGGACGACGACGAGCCCACCGAGGACCGCACCCACGGCGGGCGCCGGCCGGCTCCGTCGAACGAACAGGTCGTCGAGAGCGAGGAGGATGAGGGGCGGGATCGCCAGGAACGTGAGGTTCAGGTGTCCGAAGCGCAAGTCGGTCGCCACGAACGGGCCGAACCCATAGCAGAGGCCGCCCACGAAGGCCGCCGGTTGCCAGGCGGCGTATCGCCTGATCGCGAAGAACGCCGCCGTCGCGCTCAAGGCCGGTGCGAGCGTCACCGCGACGTTGAAGGCCACGACGGGGCCGAAGAGCGCCGTCACGGGCGACAACACCACGCCGAGCGCCAGGATCGAAGTGTTGGCCAGGAGGTTCACGCCGGCCGGCGCGTACTGAGCGTGGGTGAAGAAGGGGTTGGCGCCGTGCTCGAGGGCGTGCAGCGCCCACGCCAGGAACCACACCTCCTGGGCGGGATCGCTCGATCCGGCCGCCAGCGTGACCGACGGACCGCTTGCCCAGACGTGCCACCAGACGATCACGCCCAGCGCGAGGTAGATCAGGAGGGCGAGCGCCCAACCCGCCGGCCGGCGAGCCATCCGGTCCCGGCGCCTAAAGCCCCACGCGGGCGAGCCAATCGTCGATGAGCCTGCGGGCGATGCTGATCGGGGTCGGCAGCTCCGGAAGATCCCCGGCGGCGAACCACGACGCTTCGGTGATCTCGGTCCCGTCCACCGCGATCTCGCCGGACCGCCACTCGGCCGTGAAGCCGATCATGAGCGAATTGGGAAACGGCCACGGTTGACTCCCGAAGTACCTGATCTCCCTCACCTCGATGCCGACCTCTTCCAGAACCTCCCGGGCCACGGCCTCCTCGAGGCTCTCGCCCGGCTCGACGAACCCGGCGAGGCAGGAGAACATGCCGGCGGCGAACTGCGGCCCGCGGGCCAGGAGCGCTCTGCCGGCGCGCTCGACCAGGCAGATGACCGCCGGGGAAAGGCGGGGGAAGGCGTCGAGCCCGCAGCGGGGGCATCGTTTCGCCCGCAGCCCGGTCACGTCCTCGGTCGGGACGCCGCAGCGGCCGCAGAACTGGTGAGTCCGGGCCCATTCGACGAGCTGAACGGCCCGGCCGGCCGCGGTCCACGTCGCCTCGTCGACCTCCGACCAGAGCTGGCGCAGATCGACGGCGTCGGCGGCTCGGCGGCGTGCCCGGAGTCGCGGTTGGCGTCGTCCTCGAGGTCCACCGCCCAGCACTGCCGTCCTTCGAGGCCGCCGACGAAGACGGCTTGTTCCGGCGGCATGCCCGATCGGATGGCGACGCCGGCCGCTCCGACGGTGACGAGCACCGACGACGGGTCGGGCGGGCCGGCGGGGTCCAGCGAGGGAACGAACATCGGGCCAGTATGGCCCGGTGCGGGTTCAACCCCGGTCGAGACGGTCCCCCCACCGCGCCGCCCGGGCCCGCTTGTAGAGCTCACCGTCGCGCCGGCTGATCACACGTTCGTGCAAGCCGTCCGTCTCGCAGAGCCGAACGCGAACGTGCCCCTTGTGCAAGCGGGGCGAGCGCAGCAGGCGGGGTGCTGACGCAGCGGGCCTCACCGCCGACACGGCAAGAAACGAGTACTTCTCGTCCTCATACCCCAACCGCCCCCCTTTCACGTCGCGGTGCAGAGGCGAGCGCCCGAGCCGCACCGCGAAGTGACACCAGTCCGACCCGATCATCGGGCAGAGACCGTCATGCGGGCAGGGAGCGGTGACGTGGGCGCCCCACTCGACGAGCAGGGTCCTCGCCATCCGGAGCCGCTCGAAACCCGCCGGCGTCCCGGGCTCGACGAGGACGAGCTCGCCGAGCGTCGCCTCCCACCATCGCTCGAGCGCCGCGCCTTCCCGGTCCCGACCCACCTCCCCGAGAAGGTAGGCCGCCACGACCAGGTCGCTTTGCCGGCCGGATATGGCGGCGGCGTCCTCGGAGATCCAGTGGGCGGCGGGAGCCGGGGCGGGGGCGGCCGGGGCGGCCGGGGCGGCGGCGGCCAGACGGACGCCGGCGGCCGCCATCAGCGGATCGCGCTCGACGAGGACGGCGCGCTCGAGGGTGGGGAACACCGCCGCCGCAGCCCATGTTGCGGTTCCCGGGCCGGCGCCGAGGTCGAGGACGGTCCGCGGGGCCCAACCCGGCCGCAGGGACCGGAGCTCGGTCAGGACGCTCCGGATGGCGGCGAAGGTCGCCGGCGCCCGGGTGGCGAGGTAAGCCCGCACCTGGTCCGCGTCGAGCCGGCCGCCGGCACCGCCGGCGGTGGCGCCGGCGGACCGGTAGCGCTCCGACAGAGCTGCCGCCGGTGCTCGCAGATCGCCGCGGCGGACCTCCGCCAGTTCTCGCTCGATCGCGGCCTCGAACGCGGCGCCCGCGTCGGCGCCCCCCGGATCCGGGTACCAGTCAGGAGGCGCGCTCGACATTGGCAGACTGTAGGCCCATGCAAGAAACGGACATCTCCTTGAGCACACGCGAAGCGCGCAAGATCGCGCTCGCGGCGCAGGGATTGGTCGGGCCGCGGCCCGCCGGAGGGCCCGAGGCGATGCTCCGCCGCCTGCAATGCCGTGCAGCTCGACACGATCTCGGTCCTCGCTCGCTCGCACGAGCTCGTCGCGTACGCCCGGCTCGGGCCGGTCGGGCGCCTTGCGGTCGAGAAGGCGTACTGGGGTCCCTCCAGCTCGACGTTCGAGTACTGGTCGCACGCGGCCTGCATCGTGCCGCTCGAGGACTGGCCGGCGTACGGCTTCAAGCGCCGGGCGCTCGCCGCCCGCGGGCACCGCTGGCACCGGATGGAGGACGCCGACAAGAGCTGCGCGTACGTACGCGACCGGCTCCGAGAAGAGGGTCCGCTCTCGGCCCGTGAGCTCGGCGGCGCCAAGAAGGGCGGCCCATGGTGGGACTGGTCGGAGACCAAGATCGCCGCCGAACGTCTCCTCGACACCGGCGAGCTCGTATGCCGCCGGCGCAAGGGCTTCCAGCGCGTCTACGACCTCGCCGACCGGGCGATCCCCCAGCGCCTGCTCGACGTCGAGCTCGATGACGACGCGTGCTACGTGCACCTCATCAACGCCGGCATCGCCGCGTTGGGGGTGGCGACGACAGCCGATCTCGCCGCCTACCACGGTCTGGCGCGCCGGCACATCGAGCGCCTGATCGGCGACACCGACCTCGTCCCAGTCCGGGTCGAGGACTGGGACCGGCCGGCGTACACCTCACAGGCGGCGCTCGCCGTCCTCGGCCGGCGCCTGCGGGGGCGGTCGGTCCTCGTCTCGCCGTTCGACTCGCTCACGTGGTTCCGGGACAGGACCGAGCGGGTGTTCGCGTTCAGCCACCGCCTCGAGGCCTACGTGCCCGCCGCGAAGCGCGTGCACGGGTACTTCTCGATGCCGGTGCTCGGCGGCGACCGGCTCGTCGGCCTCGTGGATCCCGGCCGCCTCGGGCACAGCCTCGTCGCCAAGCACGTCTCGCTCGAGACTCCCGACGCCGCCGGCCACGTCACTGCTGCGCTGCGGGACGCGGCCTCCTGGGTGGAGTGCGACAACGTCGTGATCGAGCGCGTGACGCCTCCGGAGCGCCGAGCAGAGCTGCAGGGGCTCGTGGCTGCCGCCATGCAGGGCTGACCGGCGCCGGTCGGGACGGGCTTCGCCGCGCCGGCCGCTACAGCTCCGCGAGCAGATCTGCTGCCGCGATGGAACCAGGAGGGATCCGCTCCGCGGCCATCCGGTTCGCCGTTCGCTGGAGCAGCTCGTTCACAGGCGTCGCGATCTGGTGCAGGCGACCGAGCAGCACGATCTCGCCGTTCAGCCAGTCTGCTTCGATGTTGCCCGTTCCACGCGCCAGGCTCTGCCAGGAGGACCCGCCGGCCCTGGCGCGGCCCCCGATGGGCCTGGGTGCGCCGAGCGCCGCCCGGCGCTCGGCGTCTTCCGCGGCATCGGCCACCTCGATCCCGGCTGCCTCGAAGCAGCTCGCCGCCTCCTCCCGGGCCAACCGCCACAGCTCGGCCGCCGGCGGCTCGCCGAGCCGCGTGCCGCAGGCCGCCTCGACGGCGTTGCCGATGTTGGACTTCAACTTCAGGTACTTGCTGGCCATCACGTTGGCGTCGGCCCTCGACTCGAAGCTGCTCCCGCTCAGATCCGCCGCGATCCTCCCCGTCACGTCGTCGGCACCGGACGGGTACAGGCCGACGTCCAGGATCCCGGTAAGCGGGGCGTGAGGCACCTCGACGACACCCGGCTCGACATTGCTGGCGGGAAGGATGACGCACATCGCCTGGACATTGGAGAAGCGCCTCAGGGCGAGACGCTCGTTCTCCACTCCGTTCTGGGCGCAGACGACCGGGGTGCTCGAGGGCGCGCACGCGGCGAGCTCGATCAGTAGCGGCTCGCTGTGCTGGGTCTTGGTCGCGAGGATGGCGATGTCGCCCTCGTCGAATCCGGCCTCGGCCGCCGTCGACGTCGATGCGACCGGCAGCCTCACCGTGCGATCCGGGTCGCGCAATTCGAGCCCGCGGCTGGCGAGCGCGGCCTGGTGCGCACCGCGCGCGACGAGGACGACGTCGTGGCCGTGCTCGAAGAGCCGCCCGCCGATTGCACAGCCGATGGCGCCGGCGCCGAGGATGACGTACCGCACGGACCGAGCTTCTCAGATCAAGGGCGGAGCCACGATGACTGGCACCTCAGTCGCGCCCGCCTGGGCGCAGGTGGGCCGGCACCACGATCCCCGGCGCGAGATCCGGCGCCGGCTCGGGCGTTCCGCGTACCTCACGAATCGGCCAGACACCGGCCCAGTGCCCGAGAAACAGGTCTTCCGCGTCGTCGGCCGGCGGCCCCGTCCGGACCTTGGCCGCCACCTCGACGAGGGGGAGGCCCATGACGGCGGTCTGGCGCAGCTCGAGCTCGTTCGGCGCACGGACGTGGGCGGCGCGGCCGGGTGCCATCTTTTCCATCAACGCGTCGAGAATCTCCTCCTTCTGCGCCGCGTCCCGCACGATCGTGGCTGATCCGTGCGCCACGACTGCGCGGTAGTTCGCCGAGTGGTGGAACGCCGAGCGGGCGAGGACGAGCGCATCGACGATCGTGGCCTCGACGGCCACCTGCACCCCGCCCCGGCGGGCGGCGATCCTCGCTACGTGCGCGCCGGTCGAAGCGTGGAGATAGACGGTGGAGCCGATGCGGACGAAGAGCATCGGGAGCACTTGCGGACGCTCGTCGGCGACGAACGCGACATGGCAGATCAAGGCCTGGTCGAGGACGTCGTGCACGGTCTCGAAGTCGTAGCGCGCCCTGTCCGCCAGTCTTGAGGGTGTCGTGGTCCGGCTCGGGCTGTACATTGGGTCCCTTTGTTCTGGTACGATCAATATTTCGTGTCAGTACGCTATCAGCCGGCCGGCCGTTCCGCGGCGGAGCTTGCCGAGTCCGTCGAGGCGGGCATCCGCGACGGGCTCCTCGTTCCCGGCGAGCATCTTCCACCGGTACGCGAGCTCGCGAGGGCGGCAGGCGTGAGTCCAGGCACGGTTGCCGCCGCCTACCGCCTCCTGCGCTTGCGCGGCGTCACGCTGGCCGACGGACGCCGGGGAACGCGGATCAGGGAGCGGGCGGCGGTCTCCGGGCGTGCCGCGGACGCGGCCGCTCTTCCGCCCGGGGTGACGGACTGCTCGACGGGAAACCCCGATCCCGCGTTCTTGCCTGATCTCCGGCCGGTGCTGTGCCGGCGGACCTATGAGAAGGCCCTCTACGGAGCGCTTCCGTGCTTGCCGGCGCTCGCCGACGCGGCCCGGGCCCGACTCGCCCGCGATGGTGTGACGCCCGGCGCGGTCACCGCCACCTTCGGCACGCTGGACGCGATCGAGCGGGTGCTGGGCTCGTGTCTCCGGCCCGGCGATCGGGTCGCGGTGGAGGACCCGGGCTGGGCGGCGTTGCTCGACCTCGTCACCGCCACCGGCTGGACGCCGGCACCGGTCGCGGTCGACGACGAGGGCCTCGTCCCGGCTTCGCTCGAGCGTGCGCTCGCCCGCGGGGCGCGAGCCGTCGTTCTGACCTCCCGCGCCCAGAATCCAACCGGCGCGGCGATCGGTGAAGTCCGCGCCGGCGAACTTCGCTCGCTGCTGAGCGCCTATCCGGACGTCACCGTTCTCGAGGACGACCACGGCGTCGGCATCGTCGACGAGCCCCTCTGGCCGGTAGTCGGCACGACCCGTAACTGGGTGTTCGTACGATCGGCGGCCAAGGCCTACGGGCCCGACCTCCGCGTCGCGGTGGTGGCCGGGGACGAAGCGACGATCGCTCGGATCGACGCCAGCCTCGCTCTCGGCGCCGGCTGGGTGAGCCACATTCTCCAAGGCCTGTTGCTCGACCTCTGGGGCGACCCCGAAGTGGAGCAGCTGCTGGCAGCAGCCGTCGCCGGCTATGACGCCCGGCGCGTCGCGCTCCTGGAGGCGCTGGCCGCCCACGGCGTTGCGGCGCGGGGGCGAAGCGGGCTCAACTGCTGGATCCCCGTCGACGACGAGGCCGCCTCCGTCGGCGCGCTGTTGCGGGCGGGGTGGCTGGTGGCGCCGGGGAGCCGGTTTCGTGTCGGGGCGCCGCCGGCGATCCGGGTCACCACCGCGGCGCTTCCAGTCGATCGCGCGGCCGGGCTGGCGGTGGCGATCGATGCGGCGCTCGGGGGAGGCCGAGGCGCAGGGGCTCGGCGGCTGGCGTAAGGCGGGCGCCGGCGGGCTTGGGCGCCGGCGGGCTTGGGCGCCGGGCGGGCTCGGGTGCCGGTCGGGCTTGGCCGCCGGCTCGGCCGCCTCAGGCGAGGTCGGCCCTCGCCCGTTCGAAGGCGGTCGCTGCCCGTTCGAGATCGTCGCGGGTGTGCGCGGCAGACACCTGGGTGCGGATGCGCGCCTTGCCCATCGGCACGACGGGGTAGCTGAACCCGATCACATATATGCCGCGCTCAAGCAGTAGATCGGCCATCGCCGCCGCCCGCGCCGCGTCGCCCAGCATGACCGGGACGATCGGGTGGTCGCCCGGGAGGATCTCGAAGCCCAGTCCGGTCATCCTCTCGCGGAACCATGAGGTGTTCCCCCGGAGGCGTGCCCGCAGGTCGTCGCTCTCCTCGAGCAGGTCGAGCACGACGAGCGAGGCGGCGGCGATCGCCGGCGCCACGGAGTTCGAGAACAGGTACGGGCGCGACCGCTGGCGCAGCACGTCGACGATCTCCTGGCGTCCGCTCACGTAGCCACCGCTGGCGCCGCCGAGCGCCTTGCCGAGCGTCCCTGTGACGATGTCGACCCGGTCGGCGACGCCGTGAAGCTCCGGCGTTCCGCCTCCGTGCTCACCGACGAACCCGACTGCGTGCGAGTCGTCGACCATGACCATGGCGTCGTAGCGCTCCGCCAGCTCGCAGATGTCCTGTAGCGGCGCGACGTAGCCGTCCATCGAGAAGACCCCGTCTGTCGCGATGAGCCGGCGCCGCGCGTCGCCCGCCTGCTGCAGCTGCGCCTCGAGGTCAGTCATGTCCCGGTTCCGGTAGCGGAAGCGGCGAGCGGGGCACAGGCGGATGCCGTCGATGATGGACGCGTGGTTGAGCTCGTCGCTGAGGACCGCGTCCTCCTTGCCGAGCAGGGTCTCGAAGAGCCCCCCGTTCGCGTCGAAGCACGATGAGTACAGGATCGTGTCGTCCGTCTGCAAGAACTCGGACAGTCTCCGCTCGAGCTGCTTGTGCACCTCCTGGGTGCCGCAGATGAACCGGACGCTGGCCGTGCCGTAGCCCCAGCGGTCCAGCGCCTCCTTCGCCGCCGCCACGACACGGGGGTCGTCGGCAAGGCCGAGGTAGTTGTTCGCGCAGAGGTTGAGCACCTCGCGGCCGTTCGACACCTTCACCGTCGCCATTTGCGGCGTGGCGATCACACGCTCCGGCTTGAAGAGCCCCTCCGCGCGGATCTCCTCGAGCTGAGCGCGCAGCTCGTCGCGAACGTGCGTGAACATCGGGCTCCTCCGATCAGGCTTCGGACCACGTCAGCACGACCTTGCCGCAGCGGCCGGTACGCACGACCTCGAACGCCTCTTCGAAGTCGGCGGCCTGGTAGCGGTGCGTGATCACGGGCGAGATGTCCAGCCCCGACTGCACGAGGAGCGTCATCTTGTACCACGTCTCGAACATCTGCCTGCCGTAGATGCCCCTGATGGTGGTCATGTTCAGGACGAGACGCGACCAGTCGATCCCGAACTGCTCAGTGGGCAGGCCGAGCATGGCGATCTTGCCGCCGTGGGTGAGGCTGGCGAGCATGTCCCGGAGCGCCGAGGCCTGCCCGGACATCTCGAAACCGACGTCGAACCCCTCTTTCATCCTCAACAGACGTATCGCGTCGGCGACGCTCACCCTTGTCACGTCGATCGCGAGCTCCACGCCCACCGAACGAGCCAGCTCGAGGCGGAATTCGGAGACGTCGGTGACGACGACGTGGCGTGCGCCGGCGTGGCGGGCGACCATTGCCGCCATGATCCCGATCGGGCCGGCGCCGGTGATGAGGACGTCCTCGCCCAGGACGGGGAACGTGAGAGCCGTATGGACGGCGTTGCCGAACGGGTCGAAGATCGCTGCGACGTCGAGGTTGATGTCAGGCGGCTGGCGCCACACGTTCGTGGCGGGCAGGGCGATGAACTCTGCGAATGCGCCCGGGTGGTTCACACCGATCCCCTTGGTGCGCGAACACAGGACCCGCCGGCCCGCCATGCAATTGCGGCACCGCCCGCAGACCAGGTGGCCCTCGCCGCTCACGAGATCGCCGATCTCGAGATCGCGGACGTCGACGCCAAGATCGACGACCCGGCCGACAAACTCGTGGCCGATTACGAGCGGGACCGGGACGTTCGCCTGCGCCCACGCATCCCATTCATAGATGTGCAGGTCGGTGCCGCAGATGCCCGTGCGCAGCACCTGGATGAGGACGTCGTCCCGGCCGATCTCCGGCGTCGGCACGTCCTCGTAGCTGAAGCCCGGCTCGGGCTTCGCCTTGACAAGAGCCTTCATCGTGGACCGAGGTTAGGCGCCAGGACGACCGGGGGCCGCCGGACCGGTGGCCGGGGTGATTCGAATTTGTTGCTCAACTTGCCTCGGCGAAAGATTGTGACTGGTCGCAATCTCTTTCGGAGGCAAGTTGAAACGGAATTTGGATACTCCCCACAGAGACCCGCCGCCGGCGCCCGAGCGACCGCGACCTTCGGCAACCTGATAGAGAAGGGACGTGTACATCGCAAAGGTTGACAGCGGCTTGGGTGAAGAGGAGTGGCGCGACTTCGTTCTGAGCCAGGGCTTCGGGCATCTCGTCGCAGCGGGGCGCGGCCGCGACGTTCCGGTCGTCGTCCCCACCCAGTTCATCCTCGAGGGCGACGAGATACTCCTTCATCTCGTCGGCCGGAACCCGATCTTCGAGGCGATCGAGGAGCAACCCCGCGTGCTGATGAGCGTCGCCGGCGATTGGGCCTTTATCCCCTCGGCGTGGAAGGCGATCGGCGATGAGGACCCCCTGGCGGGCATCCCGACGACCTACTACGCGGCAGTCCAGCTGGAGGGCGTGGCGACTGTCATGACCGACCCGGAGGAGACCGCGGCCATCCTTCGACTCCAGCTCGCCGTGATCCAACCGGGGATCGAGATCGCGGATCCGCTCGTCGCCCACCCGGCTCAGCTGCGCACGATCCGCGGGATCCGGATCGCCATCGAGGATGTGCGGGCGAAGTTCAAGTACGGCGGCAATGTCGACGTGGAGCACCGCGAGGCTGTGATCGCGGACCTCGAACGACGCCGAGGACCTGGCGACGCGGCCGCCGCCCGCCAGACCAGGCGCAGAATCGAGCTGACCCGCCAGAACTAAGCCGGCGATCCCTCCGCCCGAGCCGTCAGACTCCCCCGAGGAGCTTGGACAGCGCCAGCCGGGCGTCTGCGTTCTCAGCTGCCAGCTGTGCGAGGTACTGGGCCAGCAATTGGGTCCATTCGGCGACACTGATCTCCTGCCGGCTGATCACCACGCCGCGCACCTCGCGGGCGGCGGTCGCCACGAGCCGCCCGCGTTGGGCGACGAGCTCGAGGGTGCGGTCACCGAGCCGGATCCTGATCGAGGTGGCGCGTCCCTCCCGGCCGGCCATCCGGTCCTTCATGGAACGCTCGCGGTCCACCTCGACCATGCCGGGCGGCAGCATGTCCGACACGGTCGCCGACAGCACGCGGTGGTAGGCGTCCAGGTCGGAGGTGTCCGCACGGATGGCCGCCGCCACGAGGTCAACGACGTTCGCGTCACCGTCCGACTCGGCCGGGAGCTGGCTGGAGCCGTCCTGATCCCCGGAGTCGTGGCCGCCGGCGCCTGGGACGATCCCGGAACTCAACGGTCGGTGAGCGGCAGGACGAGCTGCGGCTTGGCGATGATGTGGTCTGCTCGCAACGGCCGAACGGCGGTGCCGATGGCGAAGAACTCGGTCGTATGGCCGCCCCACTTGTGCGCGAGGGAGAGCAGCTGGACGCCGACGATCCCTTCCGCCTTCAACTGCTCGGCCTCCGCCTGCATCCGGCTCATCGCGAGCTCGCGGGCGTCGTAGAGCGCTTCGGTGAACTTCGGGATCTCGACGTTCCGCCCGACATTGCCCATGGCCTTGAAAGCTCCCTGATGGGCGATGTGATACACGCAGCTGCCCATCACCATGCCTAATGGCGCGTACCCGGCCTGGATAAGCGTCCAGAAGTCCTGGCCCGAGAGGTCGGAAGTGAAGGGCTTGTTCTCGTCGTTACGCCAGTTGCCCTCGGTGTCGGACTTGACGGCCGTCCCGACCGCGATGAACTCGGCGAGATCGTTGCCGAACTCCTTGAATTCGATCTCGAGTCGAACCCCGACGATGCCGTCCGCGCCCAGCGCGTCCGCCTCGGCCTCCATGCGAGTCATTGCCAGCTCTCGTGCGTGGTACATGGCCTGCGACAGCGTGTCGAGCTCCATATTCTGGCTCCAGCGGCCGATCTGGAGACCGACGTGGTAGATGCTCGAGCCGAGGACGAGCCCGAGGGGGCGGAACCCCGCCTCGCGTACGAGCAGGAACTCGTTCACGCTGAGGTCGGAGGTGAACAGGGCCCCGGGCTGGCCCGGCCGCATCTCGGCCAGCCGGCGCATCGCATCTTCGGGGATGCCCAATTCGTTGGCTTCGACGGTCATGGTTTACTCCCTCGTTTACTCCCTGGCGGGTTCAGAAGCGGCAGGATCGTGAGACTCCTGGTCGGGGCGGCGCCCTCGGGGTGGAAGCGCACGACGGCGTCTCCCATCAGCCTGGACTCGGCGACGTGGTCCCTGTGGTTCTCGCTCACCTCTTGGGCGTGGATGCCGAGCGTCATCGTGCTCGTTATCGCGCCGTCGGCGCCGATGGCGCTTACGCGTCGGGCGAGCTGGGTGCGGGAATCGGCTCTTACGTGGTTCACGAGCTCGGTATAGCCGGAGACCTCGGTGTTGTAGTTCCAAGCGCGGGCCTGCTGCCTGGTTGCCCAGTCGTCGTGGCGGATCGCCACCGAGATCCCGATGACGACCGAAGCCGGCATCCACCCGCCGTGTACGAGCTTCGCGAAGTCCTGCCCGTTCAACGTCGTCGAGAACAGCCGCGCCGGCCGCTGCCCGCCGGCCGCCCGGACGGCGGTCCCCAGGGCGACGAACTCGCGGTTGCCCTGACCGAGGTGGGTCTGTGTGAGACCCACGCCCACGACGCCATCGCCGCCGAGCGACTGGCACTCGAGCAACATGCGATAGAGCGCGGTGTCGAAGCCGTGGTAGAGCGCGTCCACATACGGCGCGTACCCCACCCATCCGCCGGCCCGGCCGCTCGTGACGGTGGTGGTGGGACCGCCGTAGCCGCCGCCGAACATGCCTCCGCCGCCGTAAGCGCCGTAGCCTCCGTACCCACAGCCGGCCCAGCCCGTGAACCCGATGCTCTCGACGATGCAGCCCATAACCTCGCCGACCACCGAGAACCCGCACGCCTCCACACCCACATGCCCCGGCACCGAGAGCAGGCTGCTGCGAACCGCCGAGGACCGTCCCCGCTCCATCCGGGCTAACGCCGCGGGCGGAAGGCCCTGCCCGTCCCAGTCCGTAGTCATCCCTATCGCGCCTCCCGGCCAGACGGCCGCGCGGACCCTACCACCGTGCTCGGGCCGCACGGCCTCGGCACGCAGCGCGGCCTTCAGGCCTCAGGGCGCGTGCTCGACGTAGCTGAAGAACCCGCGGCCGTTCTTGCGGCCGAGCAGGCCGGCGTCGACCATGCGGAGCAGGAGCGGAGGTGGGGAGTAGAGCGGCTCCTTGAACTCGTCGTACATCGACTCGGCGATCGCCTTCATCGTGTCGAGGCCGATCAGATCGGACAGGTGGAGCGGGCCGAGGGGGTGGGCACACCCGACCACCATCCCGAGATCGATGTCCTCCGCGCTGGCGAAGCCGGACTCGAGCATCCGCACGGCGGAGAGAAGATAGGGCACGAGGAGCGCGTTCACGACGAAGCCGGCACGGTCCTGGGAGCGGATCACCTTCTTGCCGAGGACGCCGGTCGCGATCTCCTCCGCCCGGTCCGACACGGAGGGAGCGGTGAGCAGTGAGGACACGAGCTCGACAAGTTGGAGGACCGGCACCGGGTTGAAGAAGTGGATTCCGACGACGTACTCCGGTCGCCGGGTGACCATGCCGAGCTTCATGATCGGGATCGAGGACGTGTTCGACGCGAGAATCGCCTCGTCGTCCTCGACGATGCCGTCCAGCGAGGAGAAGACCGCGACCTTCGCCGCCTCCTCCTCGACGACGGCCTCGAACACGACCTGGCGGTCCCGGAATTCCTCCAGACTGGTGGTGAAGCGCATCCTCTCGAGAGCGAGCTCCCTGGCCTCGGCGTCGATCTTGCCCCGCCGGACCGCTCGCTCAAGCGAGGATTCGATCCGGGACCGGCCGCGTTGCAACGCTTCGGCCTCGACCTCGCGGACGACGACATCGAGGCCGGCCGTGGCGCAAACCTCGGCGATGCCCGATCCCATCAGGCCGCAACCGACGACCCCGACCCGTTCGAGTTCTCTGATCAAAGAATTACCCCTTCACTCTCGTCGATGTCGCCGGCCGGTTGTCCGATGCCCCGCGACCGCGGGCAGCACGCTCAGAAGCCCGAGCCCCGTGCGAGCACCGCCTGCACCAGGTGCGGGCCCGGGTCGGCGAAGGCCCGCTCCAGGCCAGCCGCGAGCTCCTCGCACGTCTCGGCGCGGGTCGCATCGACGCCCATGCCCTGTGCGAGCTTGACGAAATCGAGATCCGGATGCGACAGGTCCAGCAGCGACCTCGCCTTCGGACCGCCCGCTTCGGCACCCACGCGCTTCAGCTCGAAATTCAAGATCGCATAAGACGAGTTGTCGAGAAGGATCGTGGTGACGTCCAGGCCCTCACGCGCCTGGGTCCAGAGCGCCTGGATCGTGTACATCGCGCTGCCGTCGGCTTGGATGGCGATGACGGGCCGGTCAGGGCAGGCGACCGCCGCCCCGGTCGCCACCGGCAGCCCCTGGCCGATCGCGTTTCCGGACACGCTGAGCCAGTCGTGGCGCGGCGCCCCCTCGGTCGCGCCGGGAAGATGGATATAGGCGGAGATGGACTCGTCCGAGACGATCGCCCCCTCGGGCAGGAGAGCGCCGATGACGCCGGCCATCGACGAAGCCGTCAGCTGACCGTTCGGGAGCCCGGGTCGCCTCGCTGGCGCCACGACAGCCGCATCAGGCCCCGCCCCGACAGCGTCCGCGAGCGCGTCCAGCGCCGCCGCCGGGTCGTCCGAGGCGCTCGCAAGCACGTGCACCTCGCAGCCTTCGGGTAGGAGCTCGCTCTTCAGCCCCGGGTAGGCGAAGGGAGAGACCGGCACCCGTGCGTCGACGAGCACGAGGTGCCGCAGCCCGTCGAGCTGCATCGCCGCAAGCTCTCCCAGATAGACGAGCCGCTCCACGACCGGGAGGCCGGCGCCGCGTTCGGTGCGCCCGGGGAACGTCTCGCTCAGCAGCTTCGCGCCGACCGTGACCGCTACCCGGCTCGCCGCCATGAGCGGGCGCTCGCGCAAGGAGCGCCCGCCGAGCAGGATGGCCGCCGGCTCGCCGGAGCGCAGGACGCGAGCGATGGATTCGACCAGGTCCGCAGGCACTGGGCGTGGCTCGTGCACAGAGCGCCTGGCGGCGGCCTGCGACGCGACCGACGAAGCGGCCGCGGCGTCGGTCTCCAGCCACGACACGTCCGCCGGCAGGACGAGCGTGGCGACCCTCCTCGGTGGCCCGAGGGCCGCTTCGACCGCCGCGACGGCGTCGGCGGCAACGTCCTCGGGCCGCGCACTCGAGCGGTACCAGCCGGACATCGGGCGTGCCAGGCTCTCGATGTCGCTCTCGAGCGGCGCGTCGTACTGCTTGTGGTACGTGGCGTGGTCTCCGACGATGTTGACGACCGGCGAGCCGGCCCGCCTGGCGTTGTGAAGGTTCGCGAGCCCGTTCGCCAACCCGGGACCGAGGTGGAGCAGGGTCGACGCAGGCTTGTCAGCCATAAGGCCGTACCCGTCGGCGGCTCCGGTGCAGACGCCTTCGAACAGCGCCAGCACGGCCCGCATCTGCGGGAACTCGTCGAGCGACGCGACGAAGTGCATCTCGGACGTGCCGGGATTCGCGAAGCACACCTCCACCCCGGAGGCCACGAGCGCCCCGAGCAGGGCCTGCGCGCCCTTCATCGTCTCCAGCCTTCTCGGTCAATCGAGCACCTTGCCCGGGTTCAAGATGCCGTCGGGGTCGAACGCCGCCTTCACGCGCCGCATGAGTGCGAGCTTGGCCGGATCCTCGAGCTCGAGAAAGTAGGGACGCTTGTGGACGCCGATCCCGTGCTCGCCGGAGATGACGCCGCCGAGGGCCAGTCCGCAGCGGAACATCTCGAGCAGGGTCTCGTGCCGCTCAGCCGGGTCGCCCTGGAACACCGACAGGTGCACGTTGCCGTCGCCGGCGTGGCCGCACCCGATCACGAAGGCACCTCGCTCGGCGGCGAGCTTGCCGACGCTCCGCAGGTACGTCGCGATCTCCGAGCGCGGGACGCAGACATCCACGATGTCGTCCGCGCCGGCGCCCTTTGCGACGTAGAAGGCGCGCTCGCGGGCTCGCACGAGGTCGGCGGCCGCGACCGGGGGAAGCACGTACAGATCCTGCGCGCCTGCAGCGACGAGGAGCGAGCCCAGCGCCTCGACATCCTCGTCGATCCGCTCCGGCCGGGTCTGCTCGAGCACCACCACAAGGTAGGCCTCCGCCTCGGCCTGGACGTCCGCCGCAAGCCCGAGATCAATTCCCTCACTGGCGGTGATCGCCCTCATGGTGAGTGAGTCGATGTACTCGAGGATCGAGGGAGCGAGTCCGCTCCCGACGACAGCCGGGACCGCGGCCATGAGCTCCTCCAGGCTCACGAACGGCGCCAGGACGGTGACGGCGTGCGGCAG
Source organism: uncultured Acidimicrobiaceae bacterium (assembly GCA_963763085.1). Classification (GTDB taxonomy): domain Bacteria; phylum Actinomycetota; class Acidimicrobiia; order Acidimicrobiales; family Bog-793; genus CAVXNB01. The sequence continues at coordinate 370,349 of CAVXNB010000008.1, read as the reverse complement.
TCGCGGCCAGATCCTCAGCGTCGCTTCGGTAACGAGCGCGAGCGTGCCCTCCGAACCGATGATCAGCTGGCCGAGGTCGTAGCCGCTCGAGGACTTTGCGATCTTGCCGCCGGTCCTGATGATCTCCCCGGTGCCGAGCACGGCCTCGAGGCCGAGCACGTGCTGGCGGGTCACGCCGTGGCGCACCGCCCGCATGCCGCCGGCGTTGGTCGCGACGTTGCCCCCGATCGTCGCGCTCAGCTCTCCCGGATGGACCGGGTAAACGAGCCCTCGACCCGAGAGCTCCTCGTCCAGCTGCTGGAGCGTCACCCCCGGTTGCACGACGGCGACATGGTTCTTCTCGTCCACCTCGAGGATCCGGTTCATCCTGGCGAACGAGAGCACGATCCCGTCGGGACTCGGGAGGCATCCGCCGGACAGACCGGTGGCCCCTCCACGAGCGACGACCGGCGTGGCGGTCGCCCGTGCCAACGCCACGATCGAGGCGACCTCGCCGGCCGAGCCCGGCAAGACGACCGCGAGCGGGCGTACGGGGACGGAGCCGAGGGCTTCGTCCGTCGTGAGCTCCGGTGTGATGGCGTCCCCGGTGAGCACGTGGGTCGCTCCGACGATCGCGTCAAGACCGGTGACGACGGCGACCTGGCCGGTTGTCGTCGGGCTCGACACGCGCCGTTCTCTCGCCACTCGGCGTGACGCTACCGGCGCCCACCCACGCCCGCCAAGCCGCCGCTCAGGTCTGGCGACCTGGCGGCGACCGGCGAGCGGGTGGCACGGGCCGGCGGACAGGAACCGAGTCCGACCCGGCCCGAGCCGTCGAGTGGCTTGCTACTTGGTGAAGAGCGCCGGGATCTTCTTCGGCTTGCCCGTGTAGATGCTGATCTTGCCGGTGTTGGTCGTGACGTAGATCGGCGTCTGCTGGGTGATCGTCTTCCCGCTGTTGGTGACCTTCACCATCTCGGAGCCGGAGAAGCCGTAGTGGTCCGTCTTCGAGTACGTGAGGGGCACGAGCCCCGGTGTTGCGAAGCTCGACCCGTGCGTCTCGAGCGCCTTGATCAGTCCGGCGCGGGTGAGGTTCTTCCCCGCGGCCAAGAGGGCCTCCACGGTGTTGATGCCGAGAGCGACTCCGTACTCACTGTTGCCGTCCCACTTCCAGCCCTTGTCGTACTTCTTGAGGATGGACTTCGCCAATTTGTTCCAGGCGTTGGAGGACTGGGTCTCCGGCGGGAGGTAGGCGTTCGAGATCATCCCGTTCAGCAGCGAGGCACCGGCGGCACCCTTCGAGAACGAGCTGAGCAGGCCCGCAAGCGTCGGCGGGTCGGCGCCCACACTCGAGACGATCCAGGCAGGGTGGTAGTCGAGCTGGGCGGCCGCGAGAAGGGCGAGCGCCGTAGCTGCCGGGATGGTGTACAGCACCACGAGGGTTGCACCGTCCGCCTTGAGTGCGGCGATCTGCGGACCGAGACCGGCTGCGAGGCCGGTGACTTGATAGTTCTGCTGGTCGACGACATTCTTCGCCGGGATCTCCTGGTTGAGCCCCTTCACGCCGTCCAGCCCGAACTCATCGTCCTGGTACAGGTAGCCGGCCTTCTTGCGGCCCAGGTGATCCTCGACGTAGTGCCCGAGGATCTTTCCCTCGACGATGTAGTTCGGCTGCCATCCGAAGCTGTCCGGGTACTTCGACTGGCTCCAGCAGGCGCAGCCGGACTCGATGAACATCTGCGGGACGCCCTTCGAGTTGAGGTAACTCTGGACGGCCAGCTGGGTCGGGGTGCCGAGAGGGCCGACGTCGGCGAAGATGTGGTTCTGCTCGACGAGCTGATGGGTCAACATAATCGTCGTGGGCGGGTTGTACTCGTCGTTGTCGATGAGGTATTTGATCTTGCGCCCGTAGACGCCGCCGTGCGCGTTCACGTAGCTGAAGACGGCATTCGCCGCCGGGGCGATCTCGTCGTAGCCAGGCGCCGCCGGCGCCAGTCAGCGGCGTCGTGGTGCCGAGCAGGATCTGGTGCGCCGTCACGCCCGTCGTGGCAGGCGCCCTCTCCGTCGCACCGCTGCTCGGGCTGGCCAAGGCGGCCGTGGCGAGCAAGCCCGAGCAGAGCACCGAGCCGAGCAGTAACGCCCGGCCGCGGGTCCGTATCGGATTAGTCATGTGATGGTCCCTTCTGTGGATGTTGTGGTTGTGGTGGTTGTGGATGGAGATGTCGTGGAGGGTGTGGCGGACGAGCCGGGAGAACTGAACCCGGCCGACCGTGACGCTGAGTGCGCCGCGGCCGCCCGGCGGTGCCGGGGCCAGTTCCAGAGATGGGATCCGAGAGAGCGTAGCCAGCCCTGGATGCCCGAGGGCGCCACCATCATGATCACGATGATGAGCAGGCCGAAGACCGCGTTCTGCAGGTTGGCCGAGACGCCGCTCGGGAAATTGAAGTGAGTGGAGAGGCTCATGCTCCACTGGGGGACGTAGACGAGCGCCGCCGCACCCCACCACGCCCCCATGAGCGTCCCGCTGCCACCGATCACCATGCCGGCGAGCAGCAGGATGGAGAGAATGAGCGTGAAGCTGGCCGGGGACACGATCCCGCTCCAAAGGGCGAAGAGGCCCCCGGCGAGACCCGCGCTCGCCGCGCTGACCGCGAAAGCGAGGACCCTGCACGCGGGCCGGGTTGAGCCCCGACGCGGCGGCGGCGATCTCGTCGTCCCTCACTGCCCGCAGCGCCCGCCCGAAGCGGCTCCGCAGGAAGTTGGCGAGCACGACCATCGTGACGAGGGCGGCGAACAGCGTGATCCAGGCGAGCCAGCGTTCCGCCGGTACCGAGTGTGGCGGCGTCGGCGGGTTCACGATGATCCCCTGGTCCCCGTTGAACACGCTCGAGAACTTTGCCGGGAGGTCCTGCACCGCCAGCGCCAGCGCCAGCGTGACCGCGGCGAGGTACGGGCCTGTCAGCCGGGCCGCCGGCATGCCGACGACGGCGCCCAGAACCGCCGCCACACGCGACGGCGACGAGGAGCGGCACGATGAGCGGGAGGTCGAAGTGCTCCATCATCAACCCCGCGGCGTAGGCGCCGACGGCCACGAAGGCGCCGTGCCCGAGCGAGATCTGACCGCTGACACCGGTCAGCACCGACAGCCCCGCGATGGCGATGGCGTACCAGCCGATCTCGGCGAGGTTGGTGTTGTTGTAGTCGCTGACGGTGAGCGTGAGCCAGTAGAGCAAGGCGCCGCCAACGACGGCGAGCGCGAGGTGCCGAAGGAGCGGCTGGTCCGACAGCCGCTTCAGCCTGGACTGGAAGGTCACGCCGGGGAACCGGGCACGCTCACACCCGCCTCGCCTTCGGTCGCGAGAAGATCCCCTCGGGCCGGATCGACAGCACGACGATGAGCAGCACGGCCGCGCCGACGGTCTCCATGCTGGAACCGAGGTAGCCGCCGATGTAGGAGATGCCCAGCCCGGTGGCGATCCCGCCGACGAGCGCTCCGACCGGGCTGTCGAGGCCTCCGAGCACGGCGGCCACGAGTCCGTACACGAGGATCGTGTCCATCATGTTCGGGAAGAGGAACGCCAACGGTGCGACGAGCAGCCCCGCCAGGGCGCCGGCGAGCGTGGCGAGCGCCCATCCGACGGTGAGGATGCGGCCCACCCGCACGCCGAGCAGCCTCGCCACCTCGGGAGCGAAGGCGCCGGCCCGCATCTTGAGCCCGAGGCTCGTCCAACGGAACAGCACGAGCATCGCCAGCATCAGCACCAGCACCGAGACGACGACGAAGATGTCGAAACGGGAAAAGTCGAGGTGGGTGCTCCCGACCTCGATCCCATTTTGGGAGAAGGCGGGCGTGAATCCGCGGTAATCGGCGCCCCAGATGGCGCCCACCAGGGACTCGACGAGGATCAGGAGGCCGATCGTGACCACGACCGGGTTGATCTCGGGTTTCCCGTACAGGGGGCGGATGAACACGCGCTCGGTCACCGCTCCGACGACCAGGCCGGCGACGAGAGCTGCGACGAAGGCGAGCCAGTAGTTGACCGAGCGGTCGAGCAGCGAGACAGCGATGTAGGTCGTGAGCGTCGCAAGCGCCCCCTGCGCGAAGTTGAGGATCCGCGTCGCCCGCCAGATCAGGACGAGTCCGAGCGCCACAGCCGCGTAGATGACCCCGTAGGTGATCCCGTTCAAAGTCAAGTCGACGAAGAGGCTCATCGCATCGTCCTTAGAAGCCCAGGTAGCTGTGTCGAAGTTGCTCGTCCGCCGAGAGCGCGGCTGCGGCCTCGTTCACCACGACCCGCCCGAGGTTGAGAACGATGGCCGTGTCGGCGATCGAGAGCGCGCTGCTGGCGTTCTGCTCGACGAGAAGGAGGGTCAGGCCGTCGGAGCGCGCGAGCCCGAGGACAACCCGCAGCAGCTCTCGCGTGACGAGCGGCGCCAGGCCGAGCGACGGCTCGTCGAGCAGGAGCAGCTGAGGACCGGCGGCGAGTGCCCGGCCGATCGCAAGCATCTGCCGCTCGCCGCCCGAGAGGGTCGACGCCGGGCGGCGTCGCCGGCTCGCGAGCGCAGGGAAGAGCTCGTAGGCACGTTCGATGCCGTCGCCGGTAGGCCGGTTCGCGTCGCCGCCAGAGCGCGCCGAGCTTGAGGTTCTCCTCGACCGTCAGCTCGGTGATCACGCCTCGGCCCTCGGGCACGTGGGCGATGCCGAGGCGCACGACATCCTCGGGCGGCAGGCCGAGGAGATTCTTGCCGCGCACTCGGACGCTGCCCGACTTGGCACGCACCAGACCGGTCATCGCACGCAACAACGTCGTCTTGCCGGCGCCGTTGGCGCCGAGCACCGCCGTGATCGAGCCCTCCGCGGCGCTGAACGAGACGTCGCTGAGCGCCGGCGCCACGCCGTAGGAGACCGACAGGTTCTCAATCTCCAGCATGACCGGGCTCGCTCTCGATGGGCTCGCCCAGATAGGCCTTGGTCACCGCCGGGTCCGCCCGGATCTTGATCGGGACTCCCGGTGGCGATGACCCTTCCGAAGTCGAGCACGACGATTCGGTCGCACGTCGCCATGACGAGATCCACGTCGTGTTCGACGAGCAGGACGCCCATGTCTCCCTTGAGCGAATGGAGCAGCTCCGCGAGCTCGGACTTGTCGGACGCGGAGAGGCCGCTCGCCGGCTCGTCCATCAGCACGAGCGCCGGGTCGGCGACGAGGGCGCGAGCGAGGGCGACTTGTTTCTGGATTGGATACGGGAGCGTGCCGGGCATCTCGCGGGCGTGAGCGGTGAGGCCCATGCGCTCGAGCTGGTCCAAGGCCCGGGCGCGCAGGCGCCGCTCATCGCGGCTGGAGCGCCAGAGCCCGAGCATCGCGGAGGCGAGATCGGCTCGTTGTCTCGGAGCCAGCCCGACGATCACGTTCTCGAGCACGGTGAGGTGGGCGAATAGGCCGACGCCCTGCAAGGTCCGCGAGATGCCGAGCGCCGCCAGGTCCTGCGCGTGTTGGCGCCGGAGCTCGCGGCCCTTCCAGACGATCCGCCCGGACTCCGGTCGCACGAAGCCGCAGATGACGTTGAACAGTGTCGTCTTGCCGGCGCCGTTCGGCCCTATGAGGCCGACGATCTCACCCGTAGAGGCGGACAGCGAGACGTCGGCCAGCACGCTGAGGCCGCCGAAGTTGACCGTGACGCTCTCGACAGAAAGCGCGGCCGGTTCCGCGGACCCGCTGACGCGATCAGGAGCGAGCACCGCGCCCGGCACCCCGCTGACCTGTTGGTCGCGCAATCGGTCCCCCCTCGCTGACCATCGGCTCGACTCCGACCGATGGCACCCCCGGTGATGCAGGGACTTCTTTTACCAGATCGCAATGTACCCCCGCTAGTACCGTGCGCCAAGGAGGAGGCGATATGGAGCTCACCGAAGTCATGCGGACGACGCCGGCGACGCGGGACTTCACTGACGAGCCGGTGGAGGACTCAGCGCTCGAGCGGGTGCTGGAGTCGGCACGCTTCGCTCCGAGCGGCGGCAACCGTCAGCCGTGGCGCGTCATCGTCGTCAAGGATCCCGAGGTCCGCCGGGCGGTCCGGGACTCTTACGTGCTCGGCTGGCGCGAGTATCGCGCCCATGTAGCCGAGGGCCGCGTGCCGTTCGCCCCCGACCAGCACGGCAGGTGGGAGGGGCCGGCCGTCGATCTCGCCGCCGCCCGCGCAGTCGAACGGCCCGATGCCTTCGCAGACCATCTCGACACCGTTCCCGTGATGCTGCTGCTCTTCGTCGACCTGACCGCCCTGGCCGTCCTCGACAACGGCCTCGGCCGCCAGAGCATCGTCGGCGGCGGGTCCATCTACCCCTTCGGGCACAACGTGCTGCTGGCCGCGCGCAACGAGGGGCTCGGCGGGGTCCTGACGACGATCATCTGCCGGGAGGAGGGTCCACTGAAGTCACTCCTCGGGGTGCCCGAGAACTTCGCGCTCGCCGGCCTGATCGTCCTCGGCCACCCTCGAAGGTCGATCACGCGCTTGCGGCGACAAGCTGTCGCCGACTTCACCCGGATCGACTCGTTCGGCGGCGCCGAGTTCGGAACCAGCGGAGCCGCGCCGGCGGTTTGACTCGTCGACTGTGGATGAGCCGGGGATACTTCTGGGGACGGACGGGGGATATGCCCGGGGCCCTGTGCACTTCCGGGGGATATCGCGAATACTGCTTGACGGTCCGCGCCGCGGGGCGCAAGCTCTCGATCAACCGAAAGCGGCTTGGACAAGTGCCGAAGGCGAGGGAAGCCCGCAGGGGAGTCCGGAGCAGTTGGTGTGAGGCCAGACCGCAAGAGGAGAGGTGGACGGACCTCCGCCCCAAATGTCGGCCCTTCGGGGAAGGCAAGAAGGCTCAGGCACCGGCAGGGCCGCAAGGTCCCCGTTGTCGGACAGGAGGGCGAGCCGCCCTGGGGATGGCCCCGGGAAGTACGGAGGCGCAAGCTGACCGGCTACCCGGGGCCCCTCCGCGTCCGGTCGGTGATCGACGCGGTCGATGAGCTTGCTCCTCGGAACGCCGGCGCCTGCCCGCTCGAATGTACGAAGGTGCTTTCCCGCCCGAGAGGCGATACTGGGACCATGGATCTCGCAATCGTTGATCTGATGAACCCGCCGGCTGCGTCGTGAAGCTCGGCCTGCAGCTCGGGTACTGGGGGGCGGGGCCTCCGGCCGACGCGGCGAGCAAAGTCTCGGAAGCGGAACGCCTCGGCTTCGACTCGATCTGGACTGCGGAGGCCTACGGCTCCGATGCCCTGACCCCGCTCGCGTGGCTCGGCTCGCGCACCGAAACGGTGCGACTCGGGACGGCCCTCGTCCAGCTGTCGGCCCGCACGCCGACGGCGACGGCGATGGCGGCGATGACGCTCGACCATCTGTCAGGCGGACGCTTCGTGCTCGGCTTGGGCGTGTCGGGGCCTCAGGTTGTCGAGGGCTGGTACGGCCAGCCATTCCCGAAGCCGCTTGCCCGGACCCGCGAGTACGTCGACATCGTCCGCCAGGTGCTTCGCCGTGAGGCGCCGGTCACGAGCCCCGGGCCTCACTACCCGCTCCCCTACCCGGGAGGGACCGGGCTCGGCAAGCCGCTGAAGTCGATCGTCCACCCGCTGCGGCCGGACCTGCCGATCATCCTCGGGGCGGAGGGAATGAAGAACGTCGCCCTCTGCGCCGAGATCGCCGACGGGTGGCTGCCAATCTTCTACGCGCCCGAGCACGACGCCGCCTACCGTGCCGCGCTTTCCGAGGGCTTCGCCCGGCCCGGGGCACGGCGGACGGCGGAGAACTTCGAAGTGATCGGCACGGCAACTGTCGTCGTCGACGACGACGTTGAGCGGGCAGCCGACTCATTGCGCCCGTTCATGGCGCTCTACATCGGAGGCATGGGGGCGCGGGACGCGAATTTCCACTTCGACGTGTTTGCTCGCATGGGTTTCGAAGAGGTCGCGACAAGGATCCAGGACGCCTACCTCGACGGCCGCAAGGATGAGGCTGCCGCACTCGTCCCGACCCAGCTCGTGGAGGCGATCTGCCTGATCGGGCCGAAGGAGAAGATCCGTGACGACCTCGACCGCTGGCGCGAGTCGCTGGTGACCACCTTGCTCGTCGCCGGCGAGGTCCCGACGATGCGACTGATGGCCGAGCTCGTCGGATAGGGGCGGAAGCACGCCGGCCGGCCGGCGAAGGTCGGTCCGCGGGAGTCCGTCCGCGGGAGTCCGTCCGTGGGGATAGTCGAATTTCACGCCAAACTTGCCTCGGAACGAGATTGCGACCAGTCACAATCTTTCTGGGAGGCAAGTTGAGCGGCGAAAAAACTATCGCCGGGGCCGGGCGCCCGCCCCCTCAGTGACTCGTCGCCGCTACCGGGGCGAGCGTGCCGCTTCCGGGCGTGTAGAACTTCTGCCAGCTGGCGCTCGACGGATGCGTCCGTGACGCCGGCCCCTTCGAGAAGGCGGCGAGGACGTTCAAGGTGATCCTCGAGACGGCCGCGGTCGGGGGGAGGGCCGTCGGCGCGAACGGTGTCGGCAGGATCCCGTTGTTGTCCCACATGCGGTTGACCCACGAGGCCGTGCCGCTGGCGAACACTCCGCCACCGCCGTCGACGGTGTAATAGCCCGTGTCCACGGTGGAAGGCCCGTTGGCGCTCCCTGTCGAGGCGTGGCACAGCACCTCGAGGTTCGCCGGCGACGGGCTCTGGGGCACGTAGGCGTCGAACTCGGAGCCGACGACGTCGGGAATGCGGCTGCCGTTGACCAGCCCCGTGCCGGCGAAGGCGAACGAGGAGGCTTCCGCAACCACGAGGTCGCCGCTGCCGCCGAAGGACTGGTACTCCACGCCGATCAGCTGTGACTCCGGGCGAGCGTCCGGGCCGTCCTCCCAGTTCGAGGTCACTTCGGCGTTGTTGACGCCGAAGAGTGGATCCTCCGCCCCGTCCTTGTAGCAGACCTGCCGGCGGAAGGTGCCGAGGGGCGAGTGCTGGAGGCGGATGTGGCGGTAGCAGCAGTTGGCGCCGAGCACGGCGAAGTTGAGGCCGGCGTCCACCGCCGCCTGGACGCCGTACCGCATGTCCGCCGACCAGTACTCGTCGTGGCCGAGGCTGACGAGGCACCGGTGGTTGGCGAGCAGGTGCGGCTGCTCGTGGAGATCGAGATCCGTCCAGTAGCTCACGTCGACGCCGCGCCGCTCCAGGAGCGCGACGAGCGGGTACTCGTTCCCGAAGAAATCGGCCGAGCCGTCCTCCCAGTTGGCGGGATACGGCCGGTCGAACGAGACGACCCGCGAGCGGTCCGGATACCCGTAGCCCCCAGCCCCGGTGCCGTAGAGGCTGAAGCCGCCCCAGAGGTTGTAGGCCTGCCAGGTCGTAACCGAGCTCTGGACGAGGATGGCGGCGCGGCTGGCGTCGTCACGGACCATGAGAGGCACCCACTGCATGTAGCCGTTGCTGCCCGTCAACTTGAGCAGGTAGTAACCGGGGGGCCACGTGTCCCCGACCGCAAAACGCAACGTCGGCCGCCAGTCACACTCGATCATGTTCACCGTCGGCGTGGGCGAGGGCACGGGCTGGACGATGCCCCGGGCTCTTCCCAGATGGGCCACGAAACGCGCCCCGTAGCCTCCGTACCAGCCCAGCCGGTAGGCGTCGACTTCGACCGACCCCGCCACGGTGTTCACGAAGAGCGTCACCTCGTCGCCATGCTGGGCGCTTACGCGGTCTGCGAACCCCTCCAGCCCGTGAGGAGGCGAGCCCGAGACGAGCCACGCCTTGGTCCCCGGCCTGGCGTTCTCCTCCACGACCCAGGCCGCGATCGGAAGTCCGAGGGCGTCATAGGTCACCGACGGCGGCCGGGTCGTGGTCGTGGTCGAACTCGAGGTGGTGGCCGGCGTGCTCGGCTTGGTGGTATCGCCAGCGGCCGAGTCGCCCGACGAGCAGGCCGACGCCACCCCGCCCAGCACGACGGCTCCGCCGGCCGCGCCGAGACCCTTGAGGAACGTTCGCCGGTCGACGCCGTCGCCGGAACCGGTGGCACCCATAAGGCGATGATAGGACCGAGTGGCACAGGATCCAGGGCGCCGGCCCGGCCGGGGCGGCTACTCGCCGGAAGAAGCCACCCAGATGCGTCGCAGGTAGTTCGGCACCTCGGCGGCCGGCATGGGAGCCGCGACCGCATTGCCCTGGACGAGCCGGCAACCGATCGCTCGAAGCTGGTCGAGCTGGGTCTCGGTCTCGACGGCGCCGGCGACGAAGGCGACACCCAGCGCGTCCGCCATGGCCAGGATCGCTCCGATCACGGCGTCCTGGCGGGGACGCTCGGCCAGGCGGGCGACAACTGAACGGTCGGTCTTCACCATCCCGATGGGAAGGCGCTCGAGATGGTCCAGCGACGAGCGCCGGGTCTCGAAGCCGTCCAGCACGATCTCGATCCCCCACGATCGCAACGACTCCAGGGAGACCATCGCGAACGAATTGTCCAGGAGCGGCGATTCGGCGATCTCGATGCAGAGGCTCGACGGGGATATCGAGAGCCGGACCAGCAGGTCGATCACGCGTTGCGCGAAGCGAGGCATGGCCAACTGCGCGAGCGACACGTTGACCGAGACGCGGACGAGAGTCGCCGGGTCCGCGCGCCGCCACCTCGAGAACTCCGCGCACGCGGTCTCGAGCACCCATTCCCCCAGCTCGGCGAACAGGCCGGCGTCCTCCGCCATGGGCACGAACTGGTCCGGGGACAGCCTTCCCCGTTCCGGGTGGTCCCACCGGACGAGCGCCTCCATCGCGACGGGGTGCCCGGTCGCCAGTTCCACCGTGGGCTGGTACTCGAGCAGCAGCTCGCCTTTGCCGATCGCACCCCGGAGCTCGCGAGCCAGGCGGATCCGACGGTCGGCGTCCTCGCGCATGGCGACGTTGAACAGCTCGACGCGGCCCCGCCCACCGGCCTTTGCCTGGTACATGGCCGCGTCGGCCTCGCGGAGCAACGCGTAGCCGTCGTCTCCGGGCTCGGTCGCGACGGCGACGCCGATGCTGGCGCTGGCGGAGTACTGGCCCGTCGCGAGCTCGACGGTCTGTGCCAACGCCTTCGAGATGCGCATGGCCCGGTCGAGGGCCTCGTGCGCTCCTGACAGCCCTTCACAGAGAACGACGAACTCGTCGCCGCCGAGACGGGCGAGCGTGTCTCCCGGCGCGCATGCGTCGGCGATCACAGGCGAGATCGCGATGAGCACCTGATCGCCGATGTGGTGACCCAGCGAGTCGTTCACGATCTTGAAGTTGTCGAGGTCGAGCAGGATGACGCCGACGCCGGTCCCCCGGCTGGCCCGCTTGGCGAGCGCTGCCTCGAGTCGCTCCATCAGCATGCCGCGGTTCGCGAGGCCGGTGAGCGGATCGTGGGCCGCCTGGTACCCGAGCTCCTCCTGTGCGTGCTTGTGGTCCGAGATGTCCCGGTACTGGGCGAACACGTAAGGGTCGCCCACTTCGGCGACCACGAGCGAGGCCGTGACGGTCAGGCAGACCGTCGACCCGTCAGGCCGGAGATACTTCTGTTCCTCCTCGACGACCTGGTTGTCTGAGGTCGGGACCGTCGCGTGACTCTCGGCGATGATGTCGCAGTCGGCGATCTCCCGGCTGGGGCGCCCGACGAGCTGCTCGCTCGTGTAGCCGAGGATCTGGCAGAGGGCATCGTTCACCTCCAGCCACGTGAGATCGGTCGACAAGAACGCGGCTCCGATCCCGGAGTCGGCGAAGGCGCGGTGGAAGCGGCGGTCGACGTCGCGAAGCGATCGGCTCAGGACGCGCACGAGGACCCCGACCGCGATGACCGTGATGATGGTGAGGATCCACTTTGCGGCCATCCGGCTCGGCGGGCCGAAGCTCGGGTGCTGCTCGTCGAGCCTGATGAGGACAAGGCCCCAGCAGAGGGCGACGATGGCGGTCTGCAGAGCGGCCTGGATCGGCGAGAACAGGGCATAGGCGTACGGGGTGACCCAGAGATAGAACAGCTCCGCCCCGCTCACCGGGTTCCCCGACACGTAGGCGCCGAAAGAGACGAGGACGTTCGCGCCAGCGATAACGAGGAAAAAGGCCGACGGCGCGCCGCCGTTGAGGGCGCCGGCAAGCAGCAGGACACCGATAGCGAAGGCGACCAGCGCCACCACGGCGACCAGGGTCGTCGACCCGACGAATTCCCGCGGCAGCGCGAGGGAGATCAGGGCGAGGACGCCGCCGCCGCAGAACAGGGTCCCCAACCACCGTCCCATGGGGTCGGTGCGCGACATCCACGATGGCGCTCCCGGCCTGGGTAGGCGCCCGTCGGTCGGACGGCGGCGCGCCGATAGCGTGCTCGGCTCCCCCATCCGCTCGCTTCCTCGCTCTCGCTCGCGGTATCGGTATTTCCGGTCTCCTGGACTGGATTATCGGCACGCGACTCGCAAACCTGAGCGGGAGTGTCGCCCTTCTGCCGGCAATCGTTGGCAGGCGCGGGCGACGGCACCTTGTCTATGCTCGCCGCCATGCCGGAAGCCGTCATCGTCGCCACTTCGCGGAGCCCGATCGGTCGGGCGTTCAAGGGCACGCTCGTCGACATGCGGCCCGACGACCTGACCGTTCAGATGCTGCGTGCGCTTCTCGACAAGGTGCCCGAGCTCGACCCCGCCGAGATCGAGGACCTGATGCTCGGCAACGGGCAGCCTGCCGGCGAGGCGGGCTTCAACCTCGCCCGGGTCGTGGCCGTGCTGGCCGGGCTCGACCACGTCCCCGGCGTCACGGTGAACCGCTACTGCTCGTCGTCGCTCCAGACGATCCGCATGGCGGCGCATGCGATCCGGGCCGGCGAGGGCGACGTGTTCGTGGCGGCTGGTGTGGAGACGGTGAGCCGTTTCGGGAAGGGAAATTCCGACGGAGTCCCGGGGACGCACAACGTGTTGTTCGCCGAGGCCGAGGCGCGGTCGGCGGCTCGGGCCGAAGGTGGTCACGGACCGTGGACCCCACCGGCCGGCCTTCCCGACATCTACATCGCGATGGGGCAGACCGCCGAGAACGTCGCCGAACTGGAGAACATCAGCCGCGTCGAGATGGACGAGTTCGGGGCGCTGTCGCAGAACCGCGCCGTGGCCAACGTCGAGAACGGCTTCTTCGAGAGGGAGATCACTCCCGTGACGCTGCCCGACGGCAGTGTCGTGGCCAAGGACGACGGCCCGCGCCCGGACACGACCGTCGAGAAGCTCGCTCAGCTCAAGCCGGTGTTCCGACCGGACGGGCGCGTAACCGCCGGGAACGCCTGTCCGCTGAACGACGGCGCCGCCGCCGTGTTGGTGATGAGCGACACGCGGGCATCCGAGCTCGGCCTCCGCCCGCTGGCGCGCATCGTCTCGAGCGGGGTGAGCGCCCTCGACCCCGAGATCATGGGCCTCGGCCCGGTCGAGGCGAGCCGGCAGGCTTTGAAGCGTGCCGGAATGTCGATCGACGACATCGACCTCGTGGAGATCAACGAGGCGTTCGCGGCCCAGGTGCTCCCCTCGGCGCGGGCCCTCGGGGTCCCGATCGACAAGCTCAACGTCCACGGCGGAGCGATCGCACTCGGCCACCCGTTCGGGATGACCGGGGCACGCATCATGGCGACCTTGTTGAACGGGCTCGAGGCCGAGGACAAGACCATTGGGCTCGAGACGATGTGCGTCGGGGGCGGCCAGGGGATGGCCATGATCGTGGAGCGCGTCTGACCCTCGCGCCGCCTTAGGCCGTGAGCCCGCCATGGGAGGGAACCTCCCCGGGCTTCTGGCGGTCGGCCGGCGCCCCGAAAGGGCACTGGGCCGCTACCGTTGACGGCACAAAGGGAGAGTCGTGAAGCCGATACCCATTGTCTTTCATATCGGACCGCTCCAGATCCACACGTACGGCATCGGCCTCGCGCTCACGTTCTGGTTCGGGTACCGCTACTTCGCCAAGCGGCTCCGGGACCACGGTTACCCGGACGCGTGGTTCGGGCGCGCGTTCATCTGGATCGTCGTCATGTCCATCGTCGGCGCACGGGCGGTGAGCGTGATCGCGAACCTGGGCGGCACGCACGGTTATCTCCACGACCCGACCGCGATCTTCGCCATCTGGCACGGCGGTCTTTCCAGCTATGGCGGGCTGCTCGGCGGCGTGACGACGGGACTGATCTGCGGCCGGCGCTGGTGTCCCCAGCTCCGCCTGAGCGTGGCCCTCGACCTCGTTGCTCCGGTGCTCGTCATCGCCTGGGCCATGGGCCGGCTGCTCGGGCCCCAGTTCGAGTTCCAGGGCGGAGGGCACCCGACAACCGCCTGGTACGGGTTGCGCTATGCGGGCCAGGCCGGGAAACGCCTTCCGGTGCCCATCTTCCAGGCGATCGAGGACTCGATCGTCTATGTCATCGCGCTGTGGGTGGAGCGGAAGATCGCCCGCCGAGGGGGACCGATCGGCGTTGTGGCAACGACCGTTGCGACGCTCTACGGCGCGTTTCGCTTCAACGACGAGTACATCCTCCTTCCCCACAACACCGGTGGAGACATCGCGGTGCTCGTGGGCTCGCTCGCCTTCGTCGGCGTGGGCGCCTCGCTTGCAGGTTGGCTGCTGTGGCGGGACCGCGGCAATGCCCACGAAGGAGTCACCGATCCGTGGCACGCGCCCGAGCCGGCGGAGGTGACCGCGACGTCCGGCGACGTTGGTGACGTCGGTGACCCCGCTGACGGCGGTGACGGCCGTGTCGCCCACGTCGATGGAGACGGCGACGGGGGCGGCGCCGGCGGAGCGCACATGACGGAGCGCCCAGGGCCATAAGGCACCGGACCGCAGGGGAAGGCTCACCCGCCGCTCTGCTCGTGCTGGCGCGAAGTCGTCCTGTGCGCCAGGTATGGTCAGCGCGGATGAAGGGTGTAAGGGTTCGTGAACCGGACGCTCCGGTGATCGACGAGATCCCCGCTCTGGACGAGCAACCAACTGTCAGGGCGCTGCCGTTTCCTGAGGCAGACGCGCTCGGGCCGACGCGTCTCGGGACCGTCGTCGCCATCGTCGGGTTCGGGCTTTTCGCTCAGTGCGTGGGCGACACGCTGGCTCGCCTCGGGCACGAGTCCTTGGCTCTGCCACTTTTCTTCTTCGGTCTCGTCGCGATCTTTGCGCCATGTGCCTGGCGGCTCACCAGCTCGCAAGCCACGCGACGCGAACATCTCCAGGTGTCGCTCGTCCTCGGTGTCGGGCTTCTCGCCTCCTACGTCATTCGCAGCCCGCTCATCTTCGACGGCTTCGACGAACTGCTCCACCTTGCGACCCTGACGCGGATGATCGACACGCGGAGCCTGTTTGCGACCAATACCCTGCTGCCGGTCAGCCCTTACTACCCGGGTCTGGAGCTCCTCACGACCGCGACGAAGTGGGTCACGGGACTTCCGCTGGTGCTGGCGCAACTCGTCGTCATGGTTGCCGCCCGCGTCGTGCTCGTTCTCGCCATCTTCCTCGTCGCCGAGCGGGTGTGCGGCTCCTCGCGAGCAGGTGGCATCGCCGTTCTCGTCTACGCCGCCAGTCCGCAGTTCTATTTCTTCAACGCGCAGTACGCGTACCAAACGCTCGCCTTGGCGTTCGCCTGCGGGATCGTCTATCTCCTGCTGGTCTCGGTCGACCGCCCCACACCTCGAACCGGGCGAGCGTTCGTTCTCTCGCTCGGGTGCATGGCGGCGCTGACCGTGACGCATCATCTGACGTCTTGGCTCACTGTCGGTTTCTTGGTTGCGGGCACGATCGGGCTCGTTCTCAGCCAACGGCGCCCCCAGGCACGGGTCGTCGGGCAGGCGGCCGCCGTCGGCCTGGTCGTCGTCGCCGCCTGGACCGCGCTCGTCGGACGCCGGCTGCTCGACTACCTCTCGCCGATATTCCGGGCGGCTCTCTCCGGCCTCTCGTCGGCACTCGGCGAATTGCACGGGAATCGGCAGTTGTTCCACAACGCGGCCGGCGGAGCGACTCCCACCTGGGAGGTGGTCACGATCCTGGCGGCCGCCGTCTTCTGGTGCCTGATCCTCCTTCCCTCGGCCTATGCGGCGATCCGGAGCGGCACCGTCAGGGGCGGAAACCTCCGCTATGTGCCCGTGATCATCGCAATCGCCTACCCGCTTGCGCTTGCCACGAGTGTGTCGTCCTCGAGCTCGCAGGTCGGCGCGAGATCGACCACGTTCATCTTCTTCGGCGTTGCGGTCCTCGTAGGCGGGTGGCTCTCGCGTCGGCTGTCCGGGCAACGCCCACCGTGGGAGACGGTGGGGACGGTCGCTGTGGCGACCGTCTGTTTCCTGGGGAGCATGATGTTCGGCTCGGGACCCGACTGGTCGTACGTCCCGGGGCCGTACCTCGTCGGCGCCCAGGCGCGCTCGGTCACGCCGGCCACGCTCGCCGTCGCAACGTGGGCCTCGACCCACCTCCCCGTCGGCTCGCGCATCGCGGTCGACATCGACAACGGGCCCGTCATCAACGCCATCGGCCACCTCGACCCCGTCACGGCGATCGGCGGGCTCGTCAACGCCTCTCCGCTGTTCTTCGACCGGGGGATCGGGCCGTACGACATCGGGCTCATCCGCAGAGCGGACATTCGCTACATCCTCATCGACGATCGCCTCGCGCAGAGCCTGCCGCTCTACGGGACCTACGTCGAGCTGGGCGAGACGCACAAGCCGACCCGACTCACTCTCGCCGAGCTCAACAAGTGGAACTCGGTGCCCGGTGCCCGGCTGATCTACGACAACGGATCGATTCGGATCTACGACCTGGCATCGCTGCTCCAGCTCTCGCCGACGGCTTCGGCGCCGGGCCCGGTCGACGGGTCACGCGGAACCGGCACCGACTGGCTGGTACTGGCCGCGGCCGTGGTCACCGCCGGCGTGTGGCTCCGCCGGCTGCGGCGTGTTCGGGGGAGGACCCGTCTCGACGAGAAACGGGTGATCTTCACTCTCCTCGCCGTCATGGTCGCCGGCGTCTTCGGAGCCTTCATGATCGTTCCGACCGACCTGCCGCCGCGTGCTGCCGGGCTTGCCGCCCTCGTCGTGCTGGCCGTCTGGGGCCTGTGGTCCGTGCCGAGCGACGAGCGTCTCGTCCCCGCCGGCGGGCAGCGGTCACAACGCTCCGGCGACGCGGGCACCCAGCTCGCGCTCGCCTGCGCGGGACTGGCGCTCGTCGTCGTCGGAGCAGCGTCGGTGTCCCTCGCCGCGCGCCGTCAGTGGAACCCGCCGGCACAACTTTCGGTCCTTTACAACCAATCCGGTCAGGCCGTCGCCAGCGTCGCGCTCGGCTCGGCCGGGCCGGTTGCGTCGACCCTCGAAGTCACGGTCGGCGGTGAGGTCGTGTTCTCGCACGCGCTGGTCCCGACGACCGCCACCCAAAGCGTCGTGCTCCCCCGGACGCTGCCCCTTCAAGCGTCGCGGGTGCTGCTGGTCTCCGGCGGGCACACGCTGCGGGCTGTGGACGGTTAATTCGCCCGTCCATATCGGCTGAATCGAGATAAATGGGTCTTCCGCTTTGCGCGCGTGTGGGCGTCCGGCCTTCCACCCACCCACTCTCTGCATTGTTACGGTCACTCTGAGCGTGACCGCACAGGGTGGTCAAAAGACTACGAATGGCACTTTTTTCTTGTAATGCCAGTTCACGGAGCGGGAACAGCCCTCACCTAGCGCGCGATTGCGGCGAGGATCCGCCCGCGGAACTTTGAGTACTAGTAGAAACAACCAGGTGACCGTACAGTGACGCCTCATTCATCTGTACATAACGAAAAAGAGGTTCGGTCGTGACGGTTTGCGAGGTCGTTACACCTTGGGCTTACCCCGAGAGAGAGTTCACCAGTAGGGCGACCGTGAGTGTTGTCATTCCGACACTCAACGAAGCGGCGAACATCGCCCACGTCCTGCCGAAGCTGCCCGCCGGCGTCGATCAGGTCGTGCTGGTCGATGGCGGGTCCACGGACGGCACGGTGGAGGTCGCACGTCGGCTCCGGCCGGACATGACCATCATCCAGCAGACGCGCCGCGGCAAGGGCAACGCCCTGGCTTGTGGATTCGCGGCGGCGACCGGCGACATCATCGTGATGATGGATGCCGACGGCTCTACGCATCCGGCTGAGATCTCCCGCTTCGTGGAGGAGCTCGTCAAGTCCGGAGCCGACTTCGCCAAGGGCTCGCGGTTCGTCCCGGGCGGCGGAAGCTCGGACATCACCTCGCTGCGGCGTGCGGGCAACAGCGTCTTGAGCACGCTCGTGAACACGCTATGCCGCACCCACTACACGGACCTTTGTTACGGCTTCAACGCCTTCTGGCGCCGGTGCCTCCCGGCGCTCGACCTGGAGCACGCCTCGAGCGGGATCATGCCCGAGTCGGGAGGATCCGACCGGGAGCCGATGCAGTGGGGCGACGGGTTCGAGATCGAGACTCTCATCACCATCCGAGTCGCCCGCGCCTCCCTCCGGGTCGTCGAGGTTCCGAGCTTCGAGCACGGCCGCCTCCACGGCCAGAGCAACCTCAACGCCTTCTCCGACGGTCTGCGGGTTCTGCGGACGATCCTCGCCGAGGGGCGGCGTCGCTCGTCGAAGAACGCCGAGCAGGCGACCGGGATGGCGGCGATCCTGGAACTGCACGCTCCGCATCGCGATCTCGAGGCCCTGCGCCTGTGCGGACTCGACTCCGGCTATGGCGAAGTAGCGGAACGGGGTACCTGACTTGACCGCTCCCTCGCCGCTCTCGCGGCGTCGTGAGACCTCCGGAGAACTCCGATCCTCGATCTTGGGTTTTGGCCCCAGCCCTGCCGGAAGCGTCACCGTCATCGTCTGCGCCTACACCGAGCGTCGTTGGGAGTCACTGCTGCGGGCCGTCGACTCCCTGCGGACCCAGCGGCGCCTGCCCGAGCAGTGCGTCGTGGTGATCGACCACAACGACCAACTCCTCCGGCGCGCCCATTTCTCGCTTCCGAGCGACGTGGAGGTCATCGCGAACGAGGAACTTCAAGGCCTTTCCGGCGCGCGCAACTCGGGGGTGCGGGTGGCTCGCGGTGACGTGGTCGCGTTTCTCGACGACGACGCCGAGGCCGATCCCGGATGGCTCGAGGAGCTGCTCGCCCAGTACGACGATCCACACGTGGCAGGCGCCGGCGGACGTGCCATGGCCGTCTGGCCGAAACGACGCCCGCGGTGGTTCCCGCCCGAGTTCGACTGGGTCGTCGGCTGCAGCTACACCGGCTTGCCGGAGACGATCTCGCCCGTGCGCAACCTCATCGGAGCGGCCATGTCGTTCCGCCGCAGCATCTTCGACCAACTCGGCTCGTTCGACACCGAGATGGGCCGGCTTGGCGTCCTGCCGCTCGGGTGCGAGGAGACCGAGTTCGCGATCCGAATTCGACGGAGCATCGAGGGAGCCGAGCTCGTGCATGTTCCGCTCGCGAAGGTCCGCCACCATATCGAGCCCGACCGCGTACGCCTCGGCTACTTCCTGCGCCGCTGCTATTCGGAGGGGATCTCGAAGGCCGCCGTCACACGGCGAGCAGGCGCCGGCCCGGCGCTTTCCACCGAGCGGCTGTACGTTCGCTCGACCCTGCCCAGAGGCGTCGCCGGCGGTCTGCGGGACGGTCTCCGGGGCGATCCGGGCGGATTCGCCCGCGCGGCGATGATCGTGTTCGGGCTGGCGGTGACGACGGCGGGATACCTCATCGGGAGCGGGTCGTTCCGCCCGGCGCCAGAACGCGCCGCTTGAGCCATACCGTTCCGCTCACGGGTAGCGCACGGGCTCCGTCCCGATTGGAGCGGCCAGGCTACGCCGCCCCGGATCAGTGCACAGACTTGAAGGCCTCGTAGGTCTGGCTCACCTGCCAGTCGGGGTACGAGCCCTGCAGCATCGCCCAACCGGGGCCGTTGACCGCACCGTTCTCCGGGAGGGCGTACAGGCAGAACCAGTTGAACGCCATGACATAGGGAATCTTGTCGACGAGCGCGAACGCCTGCCTCAGGTACCTGGCCCTGGTCGAGTCGGAGATGGGCGGGAACCCGTAGAAACCCGCCGTCGTGAACCCGTATTCGGTGATGTAGACGGGCTTGTATCCCTCCCCGAACGACACCATGAGGGCGTACAACTTCTCGAAGCCGAGGAAGTTGTAGTCCATCGTGCCGAAATTGTCCGGGTAGACCTCGCCCTTGCTAACCAGCGCCGGCGGCCGGCTGCCGTCGTAGGGATGGACCCCGAGGATGTCGAAGTAGTGATGGTTCCGCTGCGCGGCGGCTCCGAACTGGGTGTCGAGGGCGTCATAGACGCGCCCGAGGAACCCGATGTCGTTGCCGCTCATGCCTGCGAAGATCACGCGAGCGGACGGATCCGCCGCCTTGATGGCCGTGTAACTGGCCTGGAGCAGGTCGGCGTACTCGGCAGGATCCGGGATCGGGTAGAAGAACGAGGAGATGTTCGGCTCGTTCCAGATCTCGAAATAGGTGACCCGGCCGCGGAAGTGGTGCGCGACGTCGCCGACGAACTGCTTCCATCGGGCCAGCTCGTTCGGCGCGACAGGCGGGAGCCAGGGTGCGATCTCGTTGTCCGGCTGCCCCGGATCCCTTGCCCAATCGGGAAAACCGGTCAACTGGATCCGAACCGTCATCTTGCGGTGGAGGACGTCGGACACGAAGGCGTCGAGCACCGAGAATTCGCCGGGCGGACGAGGGCCGTAAGGCTCGAAATCGGCCCAGCTGACTCCGGTCGAAATGATTCGCACGCCCGCCGCTTGCGCGTAGTCGAGCAGCTTGTTGGTCGCGGCACTCGACATGCCCTGGGGGGAGATGAAGGCGTCCTTGAGGAGATGCCGAACCACGGGTTTCGGCGTGGTGACGGTCGTGACCGTCGGCTGGGAGGTCGTGCCGCCCGGCTGCGTCGTCACGCCCGGCTGCGTCGTCACGCCCGGCTGCGTCGTGACGCCCGGCTGCGTCGTCCCGGTCGGTCGCGCCGAGCGCTGGGCCGCGCTGACGGAGATGAGGCCGATGTATCCGACGGCGACGACCACGAGGAGTATGACCAGGATCCGTGCCCTTCGCCCTTTGACCAATTCCTCCTCCTTCTCGGACGAATCCTACGAGAAGGCCGGAAGGCGACGCGACGCGGGAGCCTGAATTGGCCCGGCTGTCAAGAGGTGCTGTTAGGACGCATTAGCATTTTGACGTGAGACGGACAAGTCCGTGCCCGCTGTGACCGGGGTCGCATCCGAGGTCGCGACGCCTGCCAAGCAACGCAGGCAGCTGTTCTCGACGTTCGGATACCTGATCGCCACGCCGGGTGCGACGGCCGTCCTCGGTCTGGCGTACTGGGCCATCGCCACGCGGACGTTCTCCGCCCGGGACGTCGGCATCGCGGCGGCGGCTGTGTCGACGGCGACGTTTCTCGCGCTGATAGGAAGCCTCGGAACCGGGACCCTGCTGCTGGCGGAGATCGGTTCGATGGACCCCAGGATCCGCCGCTCCGCGCTCACGACCGGCACCGCCGTCGCCAGCTCCTGCGTCGCGCTGCTCGCTCTCGGCACGATCGCCTTGTCCCCCTTCCTCGGCTCCAGCCTGCGCGCGATCGGAAGCGACCCGATCACCGCCGCGCTGTTCGTGGCCGGCGCCATCGCGACGGTCGCCGTGACCACCTTCGACAACGCCGCCATCGGTGCTCACCGCGGTCCGGCGCAGCTGGCGCGAGGCATCCTCGCCTCCGTCCTCAAGATCGCCTGCGTCGGCGTGCTCATCTTCGTGGGACGCAAGTCGAGCGCAGGCCTGATACTTGCCTGGGGTGGCGGCCTCGCCGCCTCGCTCGTGATCTGCCATTCCCTCTTGCGCTTCGTGCGGACGCCTGCCGAGGACCGGAGCCTGAGCGCCCGGATCGGGCTCACACGCCGGTACGGGATGCTCTCGCTCAATCACCACGTGCTCAACCTGTCGATCAATTCGGTCTCGTTCGTGCTGCCGGTGGTCGCCGCTTTGCTCATCCTGCCCCAGGAGGTCGCCTACTTCTCGACAGCCCAAGTCGTCGCCCAGGTCGTGCTGATGGTCCCTTACCTGCTCACGCTCACCCTCTTCGTCGAGACCTCGAACAACGAGCAGCTGCTTCACCAGCACCTCCGTCGCACTTTGCCGCTCGGCTTCGCGGCGTGCCTTGCCATCGTGATCGGCGTCGAGTTCGCGGCCCCGATCGTGCTGCGCCTCTTCGGCGCCGGCTACTCCGAACACGGGACCACCGCGTTGAGGCTCCTCGTGCTCGCAGGCCCGTCGTACGTCGTGAAGGACCACTACGTCGCGATCCGCCGCGCCCAGGGTCGCCTCACCCATGGCGCCAAGGTCGTGGCGCTCTGCACCATCGTCGAGACGCTCGGGGGCGCTGTCGGGGGCGTGTTCTGGGGCCTTTCGGGGCTCTGCGCCGGTTGGGCGATCGCGGCCGCGTGCGTGGCGCTCATGCTCCTCCCGGTCGTTCTCAGGGTCTACCGGCACGCGCCGGCCGCGGCGGCGGTCAGCTAGGGAGCCACCTCAGCGAGGCAGCGTCTCCGACGACTGCCTCGGCGGCCCGCCGGCTCGGGCCAGCACCCGCTGGTAGAGATCGTCGATGCGCGCCACGACCGCGGAGGCGGTGAACAGGCGCACGCGGTCAAGCCCGGCGCGTCCCATGGCGGCCGCGCCCTTCGGGTCGGCGATCATCGCCGACAAGCGCCGCCGCGAGCCGTTCGGTGTCGCCGGGCGGCACCAGAACGCCGGTGACGCCGTCGTCGACGAGATCCACGATGCCACCGCTTGCGGCTGCCACCACCGGGCGGCCCGACGCCATGGCCTCGAGAACCACCGTCGGGCATGGGTCCAGGGACTTCGAAGGCACGACGACGATGCTCGCCGCCCGCATGAGGGCGATCACGTCGCCATAAGGCACGACGCCGAGCAGCTCGGCACCGTCCGGCACCTTCAGCCAGGGCTCCGAGGGCACCCTGCCGGCGAGGACGAGCCGGGGCGCGCCGGACAGCTGTCCGTAAGCCTGCAGGAGCACCTCGACGCCCTTGGCGCGTGTCAGGTCTCCGGCGTAGAAGATGGGGCCGCCAAGGTCGGCGCCGGCGTGCTCGACCAGGAGATCGTCCGGGATGAAATTCGGGATGACCTCGCTGCGGGCGCGCCCGAGGAGCCCGGTGCGGGAGGCCACGACGGAGCTGACGGCGATGAAGGCCGCGATACCCGCATTCCGCCGCCGTGATCCTCCGAAATTCACCGCCGCCACACCCGGTCCCATGATCGGCCCGTAGTTGGCGGAGGCACAGCGGGCGCAGGGGAGGGGGGCGGGTCCGGGACAGACTTCGCCGTTTCTCATCATGAGCTTCGTGGCACAGACGTGGCTGTAGTCGTGCTGGGTCAGCACCACGGGCGTGCGGGCACGACGAGCAGGCCCGAGTGCGGAGTTGACGATCCAGTCGTGGGCGTGGACGAGGTCGAAGCGACCATCTGCGAGCAGCCTCCCCACCGCCATGCTGATCTCCGGGTCGGCCATGGGCGGGGCGTGGGTGCGTCCCAGGTCGCTGTAGAGCCACGGCAGGCGCTGCATGGAGGTACGGACGCGATGGACAGGAACCGGCCCGTCGAGCGTGGTGCCGGTGTCGCCCTCGACCGCGATTGTGGCAACCTCGACGGCGTGGCCACGACGGAAGAGCTCCTGCGCAAGGTTGCGGACGTGACGCTCCTGGCCCCCTGCGACCGGCGGGTAGAACTGCGTGAGCAGGAGAACGCGCATGGCCAGGAGACCTTATCCTTGGCGATCTGCTCGCCTGGCGGACCTGAGCGCGTTCCATGAGCGGTGGGTACAGCCAGCGGGCAGACCGCCCGCAGGTGGGGTCGCTGCGCGTGGCCATGGTGGCTTCCCGTTTCCTGCCCCTGCTCGGCGGGATCGAGACCCACGTCGACGAGGTCTCGCGGCGGATGGCGGCCAGGGGCCTCGACGTCACGGTGCTCACGACCGACCTGCAGGGCCGGCTTCCGAAACACGACCGGCGCGAGGGCTTCGAAATCCGACGCTTCCCGGCTTATCCGCGTTCCAAGGACCTGCGGATCTCGCCGGCGCTGAGCCGGGCGATCTCCTCGGGCGCCTTCGACGTCGTTCACGTCCAGGGCGTCCACACGCTGCTTCCCCCCATGGCGCTGGCGGCCGCCCGACGGGCGGGGAGCCCGTCCGTCGTCACGTTCCACACCGGCGGTCATTCGAGCCGCTTGAGGACGGTCGTGCGTGGCGCACAGTGGCGAGCGCTCGGGCCGGCGCTGCGCCGGGCGAGCGCGCTCGTGGCGGTCAGCGCCTACGAGGCGCAGCTGTTCGCGAGGATCCTCAGGATCGACCCTGCGCGCATCCGGCTGATCCGCAACGGGGCCGAGGCTCTTCCCGTGTCCGGCGCCGTGCCGGACGTGTCTGGCTCCCCGCTCATCTGCTCGGTCGGACGCCTGGAGCGATACAAGGGCCACCACCGGGTCATCGCCGCCATGCCGGCGCTGCTGGCGAACGCGCCCGGGGCTCATCTGGCCGTGGTCGGCCGCGGCTCCTACGAGCCGCAGTTGCGCGCGCTCACAGAACACCTCGGTGTCGAAGCCTCCGTGACGTTCATGGCCTTCGACTCCGGCGATCGCTCCGAGCTCGGCGCCCTCCTGCACTCGTGCGACGTCGTCGCGCTGCTGAGCGACTACGAGGCCCATCCCGTGGCCGTAGTCGAAGCCCTCGCCCTCGGCCGCAAGGTGGTCGTCGCCGCCACCTCCGGACTGACCGAGCTCGCGACGGAGGGGCTCGTCACGGCGGTTGCGCCCGACGCCCGGCCGGCCACGGTCGCGAGCGTGATCGCCCGGGTCGCGGACGAACCGGCCCCAACCGCTCCCCGACTGCCGACTTGGGACGACTGCGTGGACGATCTGCTCGAGCTCTACGCCGAGATCGTCGCCAGCCGGTCGTGAGGCGCCGGCCGAGGCGCCGGGAACGGAGACGGCACTAGGCGTTGGGGAGGCCGGCCAGGGCCCGGTAGGCAGGCGTGGGCCGGAAGTCGGGGTAGCTGCCCTTGAGGAGCGAGAAACCGACTGAGTTCCACGGCGTGGCGTAGAAGTCGTACCACGAGAAACCGTCGATGTACCCGGCACGCGCCGCGATCTCGTAGGCGAGCCTCAGGTCGGCAGCCTGCGTCGCCGCCGACACGGGACGAAAGTCGTTCCAGGGGGTCGTGGAAAGGCCGTACTCGCCGATGTAGATGTGCTTGTAGCCCTCCCCTTCCTGTCTCATCAGCAGGTGCAGTCCCCGGAAACCGAGGAAATTGCCGTTCATCTCGCCGAACCTGTCGCGGTAGACCCAGTTCGGGTTCTCCGCCGCCGGCGAGTCCGAGCCGCCGTAGGGGTGCACGCCGAGGATGTCGAAGAAGTGTTCGTCGGCGACGGCCGTCGAGGGAAACAGCCGGGCGGTCGCCCGGTAGGTCGCGTGCAGGAACCCGATGTCGTTGCGGCTCATGCCTCCGAACATGATGACGGCCTTGGGATCGGCGGCCTTGGCGGCGACGTAGCTCGCCTCGAGGAGCCTCGCGTACTCCGTCGGGTTCGCACCCTGGGCCCAGAAGGCCGTGGTGTTCTCCTCGTTCCAGATCTCGTAGTACGACACTTCGGAGCCGAAGTGCGAGACGAGGCGCTTGACCCAGTGGGACCACAGGGCGAGCTCCGCCGGGGACGCGGGAGCCCGCAGCGGCTGAGCCGCCTCGCTCGGATCGCCGCGCGAGCGGGCCCACTGGGGGAACCCGACGAGCTGGAATCGCAACTCGAGCCCACGACCGAGCACGTCCGAGGCGAAACGGCTCAGCTCGGAGAACTCATATCTCGGAGCGGGGCCGCTCGGCTCGTACGCAGCCCAGTTCACGTCGAGCGCGATCACGCTCACGCCGGCCTTCTGGGCGAGGTCCAGCAATTGGTTCCACTCTGTCGCTTCGAGGCCGCCGGGCTGGATGTCGAGATCCTTCAGCGGCTCGGTGCTCCTGCCGGCCGCCACGCCCATCGAGGGCTCCGAGACGATGGCGGCGGTCCGCAGCTGCACGGATGGCGCCGGCGGGCCGGGAGTCCGAGCGTCGGGTTGTGCGGCCTGTGCGCGCTGTGCAGGTTGTGCGCGCTGTGCAGGTTGTGCGGTCTGTGCCACCCGTGCGACCTGAAGCGGTCTCTGCGCCGCCGGCGAGGCCATCGAACGGGGGATGGCGACCGCCGTCACGACAGCGGCGAGCAGGACCGCCAGGCGGGCGCGCCGCGACCCCGGGCGGGAACGAGCGTCGGCCGCTACGCCATCTGGGCTGAACCGGGCTCTCTGCCTAGCCATGCATTCAACAGTCCCCTCGCAACCTGTTCCGGCTCATCTGCGGCTCATCGCCCCTGGCAAGGGATTAGCTACCATGAAGACCGGGCACGGCGCCAGTCGCGACCGCCCCCGCGCGAGAGGCGGCACGCGTCGTACTCGACCTCGAAACGGACCCGTAAAGATCGAAGGCGATGGCTGAAGATTTCTCGGAAGGAGCGGCGTTCGTCGACGAGACGTACGTACCGATCGCGAAGGCACGGGTCCCGATTCTCGACGCCGGCTTCATCCGCTCCGACTGCACCTACGACGTCGTGAGCGTCTGGGACGGCAAGTTCTTCCGGCTCGCCGATCATCTGGAACGCTTCGAACGCGGGATGACGGAGCTTCGCCTCTCCATCGGTCTGGAGCGCAGCGACGTGGCGGGGGTGCTGGCGCAGCTTGTGAGGCTGTCGGGCCTTCGCGACGCCTATGTCGAGATGATCGCCACGCGGGGAGTGGTGGTGTCGAGGGATCCGCGCGAGTTCGAGAATCGTTTCTATGCCTATGCGATCCCGTTCGTGTGGATCTCGCCGCCCGCCCAGCAGGAGGAGGGCGGGCTGCACCTGATCATCAGCTCGGTCGAGCGAATCTCCGACAGGTCGGTGGACCCGACGGTCAAGAATTTCCACTGGGGAGATCTCACCCGGAGTCTGTTCGAGGCGTTCGACGCCGGTGCGCGGCACGCCGTGCTGGTGGACCGGGACGGCAACGTCACCGAGGGCGCCGGCTTCAACATCTTCGTCGTTCGGGACGGAGCGCTCGCGACGCCCGAGCGCGGCGTGCTTCTCGGCATAACACGAAAGACGGTGATCGAGCTGGCAACGGAAGCGGGGATCGCGGTGCGCCAGGGTGCCGTCACGGCCGCGGAGGTCCGAGCGGCCGACGAGCTCTTCCTGACGAGCACCGCCGGCGGCGTCATGCCGGTCACGATGATCGACGGCCGGCCCGTCGGCGACGGTACGCCGGGCAAGATCACGACGATCTTGCGCCAGTCGTACTGGGAGGCTCATGACGATCCCCGCTACGCGACGCCGGTTGCCTCTTGACACCGGCGCCGCTGACGATCGCTCGGATCCGGGCGGCCGCCGATCGGACCCGGGGGGTCGTGAACCGCACGGGCGTCCTCACCTCGCCGGCGCTCGACGAAGTCTGCGGTGCTCACGTTCTCGTCAAGCCGGAGAACCTGCAGCGATCGGGGTCGTTCAAGTTCCGTGGTGCGCTGAACCGGGTCCTGCAGCTCTCCGAGGAGGAACGGGGTGCCGGCATTGTGGCGTTCTCGTCGGGCAACCACGGTGCCGCCGTCTCGCTTGCCGCCTCCATCGTCGGCGCCAAGGCGACCATCGTCGTGCCGACCAACGCCGCCGTTTCCAAGACGCGATCCATCGCCGGCTTCGGCGGCGACATCCGGCCCTACGACCCCGAAGTCGAGCAGCCCGAACTGGTCGCAGGCGCCTTCGCCGCGCGGACGGGCGCGAGCCTCATCCGGCCCTTCGACGACTACGAGGTGATGGCCGGCCAGGGGACGCTCGCGCTCGAGCTGTTCGAGGACGTGCGCGAGCTGGACCTCCTGCTCGTGCCGGTCGGCGGTGGGGGTCTCGCCGCCGGCGTCGGCACGGTCGCGAAAGCTCTCGCGCCCCGCTGCACGGTCGTGGGGGTCGAGCCCGCCCTCGCCGACGACACGCACCGCTCCTTCTACGCCGGTCAGCGGCTTCCCAGTGAGCGCTTGGCGACCGAGCTCCTCAAACCGGGGCCGGGTCCGAGCCTGACGATCGCCGACGGGCTGCGTACGCCGGTGCCCGGGGCGCTCACGTTCCCGATCAACAGGGCGAATCTCGCTGCGGTCGTGCTCGTGAGCGAGGAGGACATCGTCGCCGCGATGCGTTTCTGCTTCGAGGCGATGAAGCTGGTCGTCGAACCGAGCGGCGCGGTCTGCATCGCAGCTCTTCTGACCGGTGCCGTGGAGGCCCGAGGCACACGGGTCGGGGCCGTGATCTCGGGTGGCAACATCGACGTTCCCCGCTTCGTCGAGCTGACCGGCGATCAAAGCCGCCGTGACGCCGTTGTCACGCGCACCTGAATCCCGCCGCCGGCGGGCCCATCCAGTCCGAGTCGTCCGCGACATCCAGATTCCCGTCCGGGACGGCTCCTGGCTCGCGGCCGACTACTCCATGCCTGCCACCGACGGCAGGTTCCCCGCCGTCATCGAGTACCTCCCCTACCGGAAGGACGACCTCGGGCTCTCGTCCGCCGACGCGCACCGCTACTTCGCCACCCGCGGATACGTGAGCGTCCGCATCGACGCCAGAGGGACGGGCAACTCTGCGGGTCACAGCACCGACGAGTACACCGAGCAGGAGCAGCAGGACGCCTACGACGCCTGTGAGTGGCTAGCCGCGCAGGAGTGGTGCTCGGGGGCCGTCGGTGCCTTCGGGACCTCGTACGGCGGGTACACCGCCTGCCAGCTAGCGGCGAACCGGCCTCCGCATCTCAAGGCGATTGCACCGATGTACGGGTTCGACGACCGGTACTCAGACGACTGTCACTACGCCGGCGGGCAGCTCCAGACCTACGACGTCGGGAGATACGGGACAAGGATGCTGGCGACGAACGCCCTTCCCCCGCTCCCCGGGTCGGTCGGGCCGGCTTGGGCCGAGATGTGGTCGGAGCGACTCGAGCGGAGCGAATCGTGGCTTCTCCAGTGGCTCCGCCATCAGACGGACGGCCCGTACTGGAGGGTCGGCTCGATCCGTGACCGTGTTGAGGACATCGAGTGCGCGGTGCTGCTCTGGGGCGGTTGGCAGGACGGCTACGTCAACCCCATCTTCCGCATGTTCCCGCGGTTGGGCGGCCCGAAGCGGGCGATCATCGGGCCGTGGATGCACGCCCGTCCGGACACCGGTCCTCCCGGGCCGCTGATCGACTGGCTGGCGGAGACGGCGCGTTGGTGGGACCAGTGGCTGAAAGGCGTGGACACCGGTGTCACGAGCCTGGCGCCCGTCGTGGTCTACATGCAGCAGTTCGACAAGCCGAGCACCGGCCGGAAGCTCACCTCCGGCTATTGGCGCGAGGAGGCGTCGCTTCCACCCGACAGAGCCGGGGAGCTCAGGCTGTATCTGCACGCGGACGAACTGTTGCGAGAAGACCAAGTGACCGAGACTGCTGCGGACCGCCTCGACTACCGCTTCCCGGGCGGCTGGGCCTCCGGCGAATTCTCGGCGGGTGGGCTGCCCGACTTCGGACTTCCCCTGGACCAGCGCCTCGACGACCCCACATCGCTGATCTACTCGGGTCCTCCGCTCTCCGAGCCCCAGGAAGTCCTCGGCCGTCCCGTCGTCGTGCTCTACGTGGAATCGAGTGCCCCGGTGCTCCAGTACTCGGTGAGACTCTGCGATCTGGCGGCCGATGGGACGGTCGCGCTCGTCTCGAGAGGGAACCTCAACGCCACCCGTCGGACCTCCCTCGCCGCACCCGAGCCGATGGAGACCGGCGTCGTCTACCGCCTGGAGATTCAATTGAACGCCACCGCTTGGCGATTCGAGCCCGGGCACCGGATCCGCTTGATGATCAGCAACACGGAATTCCCGCGGCTCTGGCCGACACCGGATCGGGCGGTGGGTTTCGTGCACCGCGGCGGCGATCGTGCCTCCTGTGTGACCGTGCCGACGATCGAGGCCGGCGACCCTGCCTCGGAACAGGTGGCGTTCGGTGAGCCGACCCGGCCCGCCCGTCCTGCCGCCAGAGAGACGCTGCGCGATGCCTACCAGGACGTCACGTACCACGTGCTCGATGACGCTGTCGAGGCCCGGAGCGGCTTTGTCCGGACGGCACGGCTTGCCGACGGCTCGGAGTTCGCCGACACACGCAAGCTCTCGACCCGGGCGAGCAACAGCGACCCGGCGCACGTGCACGCGGCCGGCGAGACGGAGATCGAGCTCCGGCGCGACGGGTGGACCGTGCTCGCCAGGGCGCGGAGCGACGTCATCAGCAACCGGGAAACCTTCAACGTCAGCCAGACGCTGACCGTCTTGCTCAACGGCGAGCTCCGACACGAGCGCCGCTGGACCGAGTCGATCCCGAGAGTGCTCCTCTGAGGGCCGGCGCCGCCACACCGCTCGGCCTCTCCGGCGGTCGGCGTTCCCGGGGTCGTTGGCCTACGCTGGGCGCATGCGCCGCAAGCTCCTCGTGCTCGTCGCCGCCTCCGTGATCGCCGAGACCGCCGTCGTGGCGAGCCGGCGTGGCTTCTTGATCGGCGCCAACACGGTGGTGCGCTGCCAGCGTGGACACCTGTTCACCACGCTCTGGATCCCGGGGGGATCGCTGAAGGCCCTCCGCCTCGGCTGGTGGCGGCTGCAGCGTTGCCCGGTGGGCAACCACTGGAGCCTGGTCACCCCGGCCAGGGTCTCGGAGCTGACCGCGGAGGAGAAGGAATTCGCGGCCGCCCATCACGACGTGCGCATCCCTTAGGCGATCCTTCTCGGCGGTCGCCCGGCTCAAAGCGCCGCGTGCTCGGTCGGTCCGGACCGAGGGGAGGGGGATAGTCGAATTTCACGTCAAACTTGCCTCCGATCGAGATTGCGACTAGTCGCAATCATTAACGGAGGCAAGTTTTTTGCCGAAAAAAGATGTCGGGGAGGAAGGGGCCGGCGGCCGGTCGGGCCGCGCAGCTTCGTTTCTCAGGCGGTTTCGGCCTGGAGAATCTCCGCCACTGGCCGGCGGGCACCGATCCAGGCGGGAATGGCCGTCAGGAGCGCCACCACGATGAGCGTGACGAGTAGCACCGCAACGAGTGCGGGGGCGGACGGCACGGTTGAAGCGTGCCTGCCGACCGCCACGTACAGCCCGACGCCGACGGGGACACCAAGGATCGCCCCTGGTACAGCGGGCAGCAGCTGCGCCACGACGAGGGCCAGGCCTACCTGATCCGGCGAGGCGCCGAGGGCGCGCTCGACTGCAGAGGCGTGCCTGGCGTCCTGCACCGTCGCCCACGTGACGAGGACGGCGTTGATGAGCGCAAGTAGCACAAGAGCGACGGTGAAGACGAGCATCACGTCCATGCCCCGCTCCCACAGCGGGTCGCCCGGCCCGGAGAACCGGTAGAGGTAGCTGCCGCTCGAGGACACAAGGGCGTGGGCGCGTTGACGAAACATGAGCACGGTGACGAGCGCGCCGACGGTGATGGCAATGCTCGCCGCGCTGAGCACAGCTCGACGTCGGCGGCGGCTCGCGAGTCGCATGCCGAGCAGGAGCGGAACGGGCATCCGAGACGAGATTGCGATCGACAACCGGCCACGGCGCGGCGCCGGGGCGGCGTCGGCGAGCGCGCTGACCGTGCTCGTGCGGGCTGCCCGGATCGCCGGCACGAACGTCGCGAGAACGGCGACGGCGACGGCGACGGCGATCACGAACCCGATCGTCGAGAGGTCGAGCGTCGGCGCGCCGGGCGCGCCGACGAGGCTGGCGCTCGGATTCGTCAGCAGCGGCGCGGCCAGCCGTCCGATCACGAGCCCGACCGCTGCCGCCACCAGGGCGAGCGCGACCTGCTCAACCAGGAGGACCGCGGTCACGAGCGCGGGAGTCGCGCCGACGGCCTTCAGCAAACCGACGCGTCGAGTCTGCTGCTCCATCCGGCCGCCCACGAGCAGCGCGACGCTCGCCAAGGCGAGGAGCCCGAGCAGCGAGCTCCCGGTGAGGAGGATCGCCTGCTCGATCGAGATGATCAGGCCTTCATTCGCAGCGATCGACTGCCAGGAGATGAGCGCCACTTCCGACCCGAGCTGGTGCGCGGCCGCGAAGGCTGGTGCCGCTGACGGATCGGCGAGCTTCAGGTTGAGCGTGAAGCCGGTCGCCCCACCTTCGGAGTTCGCGAGTTGTGCGGCGGCCGAGCGGGTGACCCAGACGAGGCCGGCTTCGGGAAAGCCCGAGGGATGGGCGAAGGTACTGAGCAACGACGGCTGGAGAGCGGCGGTGACGGCGATACCCGTGACCTCGAAGGAAGGGCCTGCGAGACCAGCTCGGCCCGCCGGCGAGTCCGGGCCCTCCGCCGCCGGTGAAGTGGTCCAAGCTGACTCGCTCGCCGACCTTGAGACCGAGCAGGTCGGCGAGGCTGCGCTCGATCACCACACCGCCCTTGCGGACCCACCGGCCCTCGATGAGCTTCGGCTGGTCGACGGAGGCGATCGAGGCGTCCCGACCCTCGGCCAGCACCGGATCGGAGTGCCCGCCGACAAGAAGCTGCGGAAATGCGAACAGGTAAGGACCGCTGTAGCCGACAACCCCGGGAGCGTGCTCGAGTGCCGTCAGCTGTGCGGGCACGTTCTGCTGCTGGACGGCAGCGACGACGTCGGGGCCGGCCGTTGCCGCTCTGGTCGCCAGATAGGGCTGGCTGGTCACGCCGTGCAGAGCGAGGGCGACGGTGAGCGTGGTCGCCGCAGCGGCGATGGCGACCAGCAACAGCACCGTCTCGGCGCGATTGTGGCGGACGTCCTTGACGCCAAGCCGGGAAACGAGAAGGAGCTTTCCCATCGGTCAGCCCCCTAACCCGACGAGGTCGCCGAGGTTCCTCGTTGTGCCTCCGGTGAGCCGGGTCTCGTCGACGAAAGCCCCATCGCGCATCGAGATCAGCCGGTCGGCGGTGGCGGCGATCCGCTCGTCGTGGGTGACGACCACGAGAGTGAGGCCGGCGGTGTGCAGGGCGTCGAAGAGCCGGAGCACCTCCAAGGTGGCGGCGCTGTCGAGGTTGCCGGTCGGCTCGTCGGCGAGGACAACGGCCGGCTCGTTGGCGAGTGCCCGTGCGATGGCCACACGCTGGCGTTGACCGCCGGAGAGCATCGAAGGCAGATGCTTCGCGCGGTCGGCGAGCCCGACTTGTTCGAGCAACTCGCCGGCTCGCCGTCGGGCTCCTCGAGGCGAGCGCCCCGCGAGCAGCGCCGGCAGCTCGACGTTCTCCTGAGCCGTGAGCTCGTCCATGAGGTGGTACGCCTGGAAGACGAACCCGACGTCGCTACGCCGGATTTGGGCGAGCGCCCGTTCACTCAACTGGTCGATCCGCCGTCCTTTCAGCCACAGCTCGCCGGCGCTCGGTCGGTCGAGGCCGCCCAGCAGATGAAGCAGCGTCGACTTTCCGCAGCCGCTCGGTCCCATCACGGCGAGCGTCTCGCCACGGGCGACGTCGAGGTCCACTTCGTCCACTGCCCGGACGAGACCCTCTCCACTGCCGTACCGCTTGCTAAGTCCACGGGCGCGCACTGGCGTCATCTCGGTCTCGATCATCGTTGGCTCCTTCGGTCGGTCCAGGCTCGTTCGCACGCCTCCAGCCAGCGAAGATCCGCCTGGAGGCGAAGCACGACCCCTTCGAGCAGCAATCCCGCGTCCGAGCGGTCGGGCTCGGCCATCGCCGCGCGCTGAGCGTCCCGCAGACGCCGCAGCAGCTCCCGGCGCTGCAAGTCGACGATGCCGACCGGGTCGGCCAGCCCCGCTGCGGCTGCGGCGATCAGTTTCAGGTGGAACTCCGCGAGGTCGGGTTTCGGCCAGCTCACCTCACCGAGCCATTCGGTCACTCGCTCCTGGCCGGCGGGGGTGAGCTCGTAGACCTTGCGGTCAGCGCGATCGGACGAGCCGGAGGCTGGCTGACGGGCGACGAGGCCGACCTTCTCCAACCGGCCGAGCGTGACGTAGATCTGGCCGTCGTTCATCGCCTCGCCCAGGGGGCCGAGCGCCTGGCCCAACCGGGCGCGCAGCTGATAGCCCTGGGAAGGCTCCTTCGCCAGCATCGCCAGCACGACTTCCTGCTGCACCCGTCCTCCGATCTAACCGTTAGAGAATTACTCATAACGGTTAGGCCACAGGTAGTCAACCCCGGATCCGCCGTCGACTCGTCCTCGTGGGGCCGGAGGTCGTCGTTGGGGACGGAGGGACTCGAACCCTCACTGTGAGCGTTTTAAGCGCCCTGCCTCTGCCGGTTGGGCTACGTCCCCGTGGCCACGACGCGGACCGCGATCAGACTCTCAGTCCAGCATGTCTGAGGCCGGACGACCGCGCTTTCGGCATCAATCCATCCTGCTCAGCAAGGTTGCGGGTTGACAGACGTGGCTATTGTGACGAGAGTGAAGGGGTGTTGATGAAGGGGTTGCGACGGACAGGCACCGTCGCCGCCGTGGTTGCACTCGTCGCGTCGTTCGTTGTACTCACGGTGCCGGCGGGAGCTTCGCCGCCCAACTCCATCGACCGCACGAGCTCGCAGATCGATTCTCTGCAGGTGCGCGCCGACCGGCTTGCCCAGCAAATTACCTCCGACCAGAACGAGGTCACGGTCGAGGCCGAGCAGTACGACGAGCAGACCGTCCTCTTGCAAAAGGACCGGCTGAAGCTCGCCGCCACGCTCAGGCAGCTGAGGACAACGCGACGACAGATCGCGGCCGCTCGAGTCCGGGTGCGGACGGCGGCGGTCCAGGCCTACGTGACGGGAGATGGATTCGCCTCCCAGGTCGGAGCGGTCCTGAACTCGACCGTGAACAACGCTGACTCCGCCGGGGTCTACTCAGATGTCGTGACGCACACTCTGGAAGCCGCGATCGGCGCCTTGCACGCGGTCAACGATCGGCAGGCCGCGGAACGGGCCACCCAGCTGAAGACCCTGGCCAACGTCGCCCAGACCCAGCGTGCCGCGAACGAGGCCCGGGCCGCCGCGCAGGCTGCGACCTCGAACACAGAGACGCTTCTGCACGAGGTCAAGGGCCAGCTCTACACCCTCACGGTGAAGAGGGAGCAGGAGATCGCCGCGGCCGCAGCCGCGGCCGCCGCCAGGGCTGCCCGAGCCGCTGCCGCCCGAGCCGCTGCCGCCCGAGCCGCTGCCGCCCGAGCCGCTGCCGCGGCTGCGGCTGCGGCCAAGCGCCAGCAGGCCAACGAGGGCAACAACGGCAACGGTTTCCACGACGGGCCGGGAACGGGTAGCAACCAGCCCGGTTACGGAGAGCCGCTCAATCCGGCCGGGAGCACGCCCCAGGGCCTCGAGGCGGTGGCGGCGGCCGAGTCCTTTCTGGGCGTTCCCTACGTGTGGGGCGGCGCGAGTCGCAAGGGCGTCGACTGTTCGGGGCTGACGATGCTCGCCTGGCAAGCGGCAGGCGTCGACCTGCTGCACGGGGCGACCGCTCAGGACCAGGAGTCCACCCGGGTCGCCCTGAACCAGCTCGAGCCGGGCGACCTCCTCTTCTACCACTTCGCAAACGACGGCCCGTGGCCGATCACCCACGTCGCCATGTACGTCGGCTCAGGGCCCTACGGGACCCAGACGATCATTCAGGCGGCGGAGGTGGGCACCAACGTGTCCTACACCTCGATGTACTGGGAGGGCTTCGTCTCCGCCGGCCAGCCCTGACCTGAGGTCGCGGCCAGCCTCGACGCGACGGGCCACGACTACCATCGGCTCCATGGCGCGCAGTCGGCACGAGACAGGCGAGCTGCTCCGCTTCCCCAACCCGGTCTCCGGGCCTGCCGGCGGTCCGGGCCCGGACTCGGACTCGGCGAGGCCCGCCATCGACGGGGCGCGGCGGGACGACGTCGACACCTGGGGACGATCGGAGCACTTCAGGCAGCTGGCCCGGAAAGCCGGGAGCTTCTACTACGACCGTTGGTTCCGCGTCGAGTGGGAGGGGCTCGAGAAGATCCCGCGGACCGGTGGCGCCCTCCTGATCGCGAACCACGCCGGCGCCATCCCGGCCGACGCGCCGATGATCATGCAGGGCATCGAGACCGAGCTCGGCCGCCCCGTCTACGGTCTGGCCGACTACTGGTTCCGGACCCTGCCGGTCATCGGGACGCTCTGGAGCCGGGGCGGCGGCGTCCCGGCGGATCCGGACAACGCCTTCCGGCTCCTGCACGACGATGGCCAGCTCGTGCTCGTGTTCCCCGAGGGGACGAAGGGCCCCGGCAAGCTCAGCCGCGACCGGTACCAGCTCCGTCGCTTCGGCCGGGGTGGCTTCGTCGAGACGGCGATGCGAGCCGGTGTGCCCGTCGTCCCCATCGCCGTGGTCGGCGCCGAGGAGTCCATGCCGATCCTGTTCAAGGTTCCGGCTCTCGGGCGGGCACTTGGCGTCCCCTACGTCCCCGTGACCGCCAACCACCTTCTGCTCGGGCCGGTGCTGGGGACGTTGCTCCACTTCCCGGCCAAGTTCCGCTTCCGCGTGCTCGACCCCATCGGTTTCGACGTCGAACCCGGTCTCGAGCGCTACGCGAGGAGCAAGGTCATGGAGCAAGCCGACACGATCCGCCGCGACCTCCAGGACGAGCTTTACGAGATGTTGGCGAACCGGGCGAGCGTCTGGTTCGGCTGAGCGATGGGACGCAGGGTACTCATAACCGGTCTCGACACCTTCTGGGGCGGCCGGATGGCCGCAGCGCTCGAGAGACATCCCGAGGTCGAGATGATCCTCGGCATGGGGACGGGGAAGCCCTCGGTCGAGCTGGAACGCACCGAGTATGTCCGTGCCGACCAGAGCTACTCGCTGCTCGAGAGGATCGTGCGGGCGACAGAGGTGGACACCGTCGTGCACACGTTTCTCGTCGTCGACTCGACGAAGATGTCGGGCCGCGATCTGCACGAGATCAACGTCATCGGGACGATGAACCTTCTCGCCGCGGCCGGCGCACCCGGCTCGTCGGTGCGCCAGGTCGTCGTGAAGTCGTCCACCCTCGTCTACGGCGCCGGGCCGAAGGACCCGACGTGGTTCGCCGAGGACACGCCGCGCACCCGGCCGCCCCGGACCAGACTCGAACGCTCGCTCACCGAAGTCGAGAGCTACGTTCGCGACTTCGCCGACGACAACCGGGACATCCTCGTGACGGTCCTCCGGTTCGCCAACGTGCTGGGATCGAGCATCAAGACGCCGATCAGCCGAAACCTGTCGAGGGGGGTCTTCCCGTCGGTCGCCGGTTTCGATCCGCAGGTCCAGTTCGTCGAGGAGGACGACGTCATCCGGTGCCTCGAGCTCGTCGTCCGGGAGCGCATCGCGGGTGTCTACAACGTCGCCGCCGACGGCCGGCTGCCCTGGAGCGAGGTCGCCAGGATTGCCGGCGCCTGGCGTATCCCTCTGCCACCGCTTTTCACGCGCGGTGCGGCCGCACCTCTCATCCGCCTGAACCTGCTGGAGCTTCCGGTGGAGCTCGAGGACCTGCTGCGGTATGGGCGGGGGGTGGACACGACCCGCCTGCGCGGGCTCGGCTTCACGTTCGAGGCGACGACGACGGGAACTGTGGCGGAGTTCGCCCGGTCGGTCCGCCTCGAGCGGTCGGTCGGCAAGCACCTGCCGACCTACACCTACGACTCAGAGGTCGAGGCCTTCTTCAAATACTCCCCGGCGGTCGTGCGCCGCCAGAACTGAGCGGGAGCGAGCGTCTACCAGTTCGCCGATCCGGACAGCCACTGCCGGAAGTACCGGTCTCGACGTTCGGTCCATTCCTCGGCGGTCACGGCGTAGCGGACGTGGTCCTCCCATCGGCCGTCGATCTCGAGGTAGCGAAGTGCGATGCCCTCGCCGCGCAGCCAGAGCTTCTGGGCGACCCGGCGGCTCGGCCGGTTCCGGGGGATGATCGAGACCTGGAGCCGGTGCAGCCCGATCTCCTCGAAGGCGAAACGGAACAACAGCACGCAGGCCTCCGGCACGTAGCCCCGGCCGGCCTGCGCCTGATCGACCCAGTAGCCGACATAGGCGTTCTGGAAGGGCCCTCGCGCAACCGACGAGATGTTCACCTCGCCGACAAAACGGCCCATCGCGAAAATCCCGAACCCATACCCGGTACCCAGCTGCCGCTCCCGCTCGCGCATCGAGCAGCGGGTGACGAACGTGGTCCGGTCCTCAGCGGGATAGGGCGCGCCGGCCGGCCGCGGCTCCCACGGCAACAGCCAGTCACGACAGCGCGATCGCACCTCGTTCCAGGCTTCGTAGTCGTCTTCGCGCAGCGGACGGAGACGGACCCGCCGGCCCACCAGTTCCGTCGAGATACCTGAAACGGTCAGTTCGGCCATATCAGTTCCGCCCTGTGATCAAGGTGCTCACATCTCTATCGTCGCAGATCCAGCAGCTTCACGCGTAGAGTTGGTGTACGGCACGCCCCTCGGTCCCACTCGTCGGCATGTCGGCGAAGGATGTCCACGCGCTCGATACGACACTCCGCATCCTTGGATTGTCGACAAGCGACGCGTCACACCTGAGCGCAATTTCTCGTCCTGGGCCCGCGGTGATCTTCGTCGTCAGTGAGCCACTCGAGACCGCTGCCGGCCTCGCCGGCGACGACGGGCTGGGAGCGCCCCACGGCCTCGCGCGCTGGGAGCGCTTCCACCGGACGGCCCTCGACGCTCTGCGCGGGCTCCCGGTCTTCGTGACCACCCGCACGAGCGCCAGGACCGGTCCCGAATGGCGGCGCGAGCTGTCCGACTTCCTTGTTCGCCACGGGTTCACGGTACGGAGCGAGGCCGAACAGCTGTCGTCGCCTGAGCCGGCCCCCGAGGACGTGCCGGTGCCGTCGACTGGGCTGGAGGAGGGCACGAAAGACGAGGAACTGCTCCTCGCAAGCCAGCGGCAGCTGGCATCGCTGCTCGAGCAGCTTGCCGGGGCCCACGAGTGCTTCGACCCGCCCGCCCCCGAAACCGAATCACCTTGGGTCGCCACAGTGCTCCACCTCCGCCGTGACCTGGATCAAGTCCGGAAGGACCTCGTCCGGGCGACGCGGCGGCTCGAGTCCCTGCTCCCAGGGGCGGGCGCCGGCGCCGGCCACGAGGCACGGCCGGCGGCGGCGCCTCCGTACCCTGCGAACGCCACCGAGGACCTCCCGGCCTACCACCGGTGGCTGGCGCAGCGGGGCGAGCCGACTGCCCTGCCTCTAAGCGGCGGCCTCCCGGTCGCGACGGCGCGGGTCCACCTGAAAGCGCCGCCGCTGTTCTCCGTCGTGGTTCCCGTCTACCGCCCGCCGGCGTGGGCGCTCGAGCGCTGCGTGGCCTCGGTGCTCACCCAGAGCTTCACCGGCTTCCAACTCCTCCTCGCCGACGACGCCTCCCGGGACGCAGCCCTCGAGGACCAGCTCCGCTCCTTCGCCCGCCTCGACCCGCGGGTCGAGGTCGTGTTCCGGGACGAGAACGGCGGCATCGCAGCCGCCACCAACTCGGCGCTCGACCGCGCCAGGGGCGAGCACGTCGTGTTCCTGGACGACGACGACGAGCTTCACCCGCGCGCCCTCGAGACGATGGCGGCGGCTGTCGCGGAGAGCCCCGAGGCCGACGTCCTCTACTCGGACGAAGACAAACTGAGCCCCTCCGGCCAACGCCAAGTGCCCACCTTCAAGCCCGACTGGTCGCCGGACCTGCTGCTGAGCAGCGCCTATCTGTGCCACCTGCTCGTCGTCCGGCGCTCGCTCGTCGAGGAGCTCGGCGGCCTCCGCTCCGAATTCGACGGTGCCCAGGACTACGACCTGATGCTGCGCGCCACGGAGCGTGCGCGCAAGATCGTGCACGTCCCCGAGGTTCTGTACCACTGGAGAGAGCTCGCCGGCTCGGCGGCGGTCGACACCGCGGCCAAGCCGTGGGCCTACGAAGCCGGCCGCCGGGCCCTGGAGAGTGCCGTCGCCCGGCGCGGGTTCGCGGCCGTCGTCCAACCGCACGAGCACTTCCCGGGGAACTTCCACGTCCGGCGGGCAATCGTGGGCCGGCCGCTCGTGAGCATCGTGGTGCCATTCCGCGACGAGCCGGAGGGCATGGCGGCCTGCGTGCGCTCCCTCCTCGACGCACCCGGCTACGACCACTTCGAGCTGCTGTTGGCCGACTGCGGCAGCGAGCTGCCCGAGACCCGGGCTCTTCTCGAGCAGCTGGCCTCGGAGCCGAACCTGCGGATCGTCGCCGGCCCGCACCCGGCTGACGGCGCCGCCAGCCGCAACGCCGCCGCCGCTGAAGCAGAGGGCGACGTGCTCGTGTTCGTCGACCACCATCTCGTGGCGCGCTCGGACGGCTGGCTGGCGGCGATGCTTGCTCACGCCCAGCGGGAGGACGTCGGCGCGGCAGGCGCCCTGGTCCGCTACCCCGACCTCACTCTGCAACACGCCGGCCTGGTGCTGGGGATGGGCCGCGGTGCCGGGTTCGTCCAACGCGGTCTTCCTGCCGATCGCCCGAGCTATCTCCTCGCGACCGGCATCACGCGCGACTGCACCGCGGTGGCGCGTGCTTGCATGATGACGCGCCGGTCGTGTTTCGAGGCGGCCGGCGGGTTCGACACAGGGCTCGACCCCGGCTTCAGCGACGTCGACTACTGCCTGCGCCTGAGGCGCCAGGGCCTGCTGGTCGTGTTCACCCCGCTCGCCGAGATGACCGCCTTCGAGGCCAAGACCCGGGGCGACGCCTCCGACGCCGACCCGTCGGTGTTCAGGTCCCGCTGGCACGACGAGCTCCTCGGCGGGGACCCGTACTACAACCGCAACCTCAGCCCTTCCGACCCCTACTGCCGCTTGCCCACCGAGGAGGAAACCAGCCCATGGCGCGCGTTCCACCCGACGCCCACAGCGTCGTCGACGAGCTGAGGTCAACACTCCACCCGCTCTCGGAGACGCTGCCGAGAACCTGGGTCCCGTCGCAATCCTTCGCGGCGCTGTTGGAGGATGCCGGCGTCGAGCCGGTGCACCTCAACGAACACCTCGCCTGGCTGCACCAGAACTGGAGCCTCGAGAAAGCCTTCGAGCCGCCGCGGGGCGGTGGGCCGAAGGGCGTCGTGCAACGGATGATCCACCGCGCCGTGCTGGCCGCGCTCCGTCCCGCATGTGATGCAGGTGCAGGAGTGCATCGCCGTCATGGTCCGGGCCGTCGACACGGTCGCCCGCCGGGTCGACGACCAGGCAGCGCTCCAGCTTCGGACGATCGGGGCGGTGCGGGCGGATCTCGTCGACTTCGCGCGACACGTCGACGAGCGCCTCGACGGGTGAGCCGGGTCGTCCTCGTCACCTCTCACTGGGGGGATTCGCAGGGAGAAGGCGGCGCGGTGGTCCGTTTGGTGGCGGGCGCCCTCGCGGTCCGGGCGCAGGTCGAGGTCGTGGCGCTCGTCGCCGGCGCCGGCGCCGGCCCCGGCGCTCCGCCGCGAACACACCGCGACAGTGTGTTCGTCGTTCACGAGGTGCCCCATGAGCTGGCGCAAACCGTTCCCGAGCAGGTCGCGTCGCTGGACCCGGACTCGGTGGTGCTCGCGGGTCCCGAGGCGGGGTGGGTCCACGGTCCCCTCCGGTCGATCGGGACCTGCCGACGAGTCGTGTCACTCCCGCTCCTCGGCACCGAGCTCGACGTCGCCCTTCCTATCGACCGGGCCGCCGCCGAGCAGGAGCTGTTCGAGATGACCGGCTTCGGGCGCTACGTCGTGCTCTTGTCGGGATACCCAGCCGGCCCGCCGGGCGCAGTTCGCACGCCCGGGCACGACTACGTCCGCGAGGCCATCGGACCGATCGCCGTCGCAGAGGTCGCCTCCGACCGCTGGTCGGTGTCGGACCGGAAGACGCAACTCGAGATGGCGGCAAGCCCGTCCCGACTGAATCTCTGGAGGTTGCTGCGCCGCGCCGAAGTCTGCCTCGACCTCCGGCCCCAGGGCACGCTCGGCCGGGAGACGATCGAGTCGCTTCTGCTCGGCACACCGGTCGTCGTGCCGGAGGGCACGGTCGCGGCGGAGCACGCCGAGCGCTCGAACGGCGGCTTGTGGTACCGGGACTACCGGGAGCTGTTCGACGCCGCCCGGGCGATCGTCGACGACCCGTCGCTACGGGCCCGGCTCGGGCGGCAGGGTCGGGAGTGGGCGGGGGAGGTGCATGGGGACCAGGGTCGTTTCTCTGAGCAGGTGGCGCGGCTAGTTCTCGGGTGACGACCGGCGCGCCGGAGCGCTAGCGTCGCAGGCGTGCGCGATCGAATCGCGGTCGTCTGCGGCGTGGTCGTGCCGGCCGGCGTGGCCGCCGCGCTCGTGCCGTTCCGGGGCGACTTCACCTCGCCGGCGGCCGCGCTTGTGCTGGTGCTGGTCGTCGTCGCGGTCGCCTGTTTCGGCAGCCGCCTGGCCGGCGCTCTCGCCGCGCTCTCGGCGGCGGCGTGGTTCGACTTCTTCCTCACCAGGCCCTACTACCAGTTCGCCATCACGCACCGGGCCGACATCGAGACCACCGTCAGCCTGTTCCTGGTCGGCCTCGCGGTGACCGAGATCGCCGCTCGCAGTCGTGGCCATCGGGAAGTCGCGACTGAAGAGGCGCACTATGTGGCCCTGCTCCACGACTTCGCCGAGATGGCGGCGTCCGGGGAGTCGGCCCAGTTCGTGATCGCCCGCGTGGCGGCGGAGCTGACAAGGCTCCTCGAGCTCAGGGACTGCCGGTTCGACACCAAGATGTCCCAGCGGCACCCGGCCCGGATCGAGCACTCCGGCGTGGTGGCACTCGGCGGGCGGCGCTGGGGCGTGCAGCGCTCCGGCCTGCCCGGGCGGGAAGTGGAGCTCATCGTCCGGCATCGGGGCGAGACGTTCGGGCGCTTCGTCATGGTGCCGACGCCTGGCTCGCCGGTGTCGGCCGAACGCCTCGTCGTCGCCGCCTCGGTCGCCGATCAGGTCGGAGCGGCGCTCGCCGACGAGGCTCGGAGCGCCTAGGGGTCCTGGTCTTGGTCCTCGGCGGGGCGGGAGCGCTGGGGACATTCGAATTTTCTCTTGAACTTGCCTCTCATCGAGATTGCGACTGGTCACAATCTTTTCTGGAGGCAAGTTTTGACATGAAAACTAAGTCCCCCGACCTCGCCCCGGCCTCCCCCTCCGGCGCCGCGGCAGCGGGGGAAGCGGCGGCTGCGGCGGCAGCCGAGGTTCACATCCCGGCGAGCAGCTCCGCCGCGACCCCGTCGAGCAGATCGGACTCCGAGGCGGTCAACTCGTCGAAGCCGAGCGTGACCATCGCCTCGGCGAGGACGGCCCCGCCGCCGACAATCACGTCCGCCCGCTCGGGCTCGAGGGTCGGCCACGCCCGCCGGCGCTCGACGGGCAGCGCGCTGAGCTCTCCGAGCCATCGCTCGGTCGCAGCCAGCGTGAGCCGGGCGTGGTGGATGCGGTCCCTGTCGTACTCGATCAGTCCCTGGTCGAGCCGGACGAACGCGGCGACGGTGCCCGCGACGCCGACGAGCCTCGATGCGCCACGCAGCTCGGGTCGCTCTTCGAGCGCCCCGGTGACGAGTCCGCGCACGAGGGACCGGGCGGCTTCGAGCTCGGTCGCGAGGGGTGGGTCGTGCCGGAGGAAGCGCTCCGTGACCCGCACGCAGCCGATCTCGAGCGACACGGCGGCGAGCGCCGGCGCCACCGCCTCCGACCAGCTCGGTCGAGCCGCCTCCGATGTCGATCACGAGGTAGGGGCCCTCGGAGGGGTCGAGCTCGGCCGTCGCCCCGAGGTACGCCAGGCGGCCCTCCTCCTCGCCCGCCAGCACCTCCGGTCCGACGCCGAGCACCTCTGTCACACGCCGTGCGAACTCGCCGGCGTTGGCGGCGTCGCGAGCCGCCGAGGTGGCAGTGACCCGGGCCCTCACCACGCCGAGGTCGCGCATCACCTCGGCGAACTCCTCGAGGACCGCGATCGTCCGCCGCATCGCCTCTTCGGCGAGTCGCCCCGTAAGGTCGACGTCCTGGCCGAGGCGGGTGATCCGCATCAGTCGCACGACTGGACGACCGCCGGCGTCAACGACGAGGAGCCGGGTGGAATTCGTGCCGCAGTCGATCGCCGCCACAGGCCCGCGAGCCGGCGACGCCGGCGGCTCGGTGACGCCCTCTGCGCTCACGCGGTATGCGGACGGCTCTATCCCGAGCTTGTCGCAGGTCCACCGGCCGACCGGGTCCGCTCCGCCGGCGAGATACCAGGCGAGATGGGCGTGAAGGCATTTGACGCCCCGGCGCGTCCCCCCGACTCCGCCGGCGGGCCTCGGCCCCGCGTGATCGCGCGGCAGGGCCGCGTCGCGCAGCGCCTCGTAGCGGGCATGGGCAGCCGCGAGCTCCGCCGCGTCCACCGCTGCCTCGGCGGCTCGCACTCCCCCGCCCGACTCGAGACGGCTCACCGACTCCCGTTCCGCCCGCCCGACGAGCCAGTACCGCGTCGGCATCGGCGTGCCGTCCTCCAGCAACGGGGAGTTCAGGATCACGACCGGGCTGCCGGCGCCGTCGCGCACCACGACTTCGAAAGCTCCCTGCGGGGCCCTCCCGAGCAGCTCGGCAACTGCCTCCCGGTCGCCCTGCCTCACCGCCGGCGGCGACGCAGCGAGTAAACGACGATCCGGGCGATGAGCAGGATGCCCGCCACCGTCAGATAGGGGGCGAGGCGTTTCATGACCGATCCGCCCGCCACGTCGACGAGATCGACGGGCTCGGCGGGAGGCGAGAAGATCTGGCGGGGGCCGGCGTCCGCGGCCGGCTCCTTCGACGGCTCCGGAGCGTCCTGCGCCTTCTTCT
The DNA here is from genome assembly GCA_963763085.1 of uncultured Acidimicrobiaceae bacterium. Classification (GTDB taxonomy): domain Bacteria; phylum Actinomycetota; class Acidimicrobiia; order Acidimicrobiales; family Bog-793; genus CAVXNB01. The sequence goes on along the minus strand of CAVXNB010000008.1, from coordinate 325,539 downwards.
CGGCCGCCTTGACCTTGGGCTCGGCCTTCGCCTCCGCCTGGGCGTCGCTCGCGCTCCCGCCCTCGGTCCCTGCCTCGTCCCCGGTAGCGGCGCCGCTCGACGCCGTCGCCGTCGCCGTCGCCGGCGCCGCCTTCGCCCGGCTGCGCCTGGCCCGCGTGGTGGCGACCTCTTCGGCCGCCTGGGCTGCCGAGGAGCCGTTGGAGTCCGCCGCCGGAGCGTCATCGGACTTGCCGCCGGTCGTCGCCGCTGCCGGTGCCGTGGCGTCGGGCGAGGCGAGCACGGTCGACTCGAGGTTGTGGACGAACTGGTCGAGGAGCTTGGCCGAGACGTCGGCCAGCACGCCGCGGCCGAACTGGGCGACCTTGCCGGTGATGGCGAGATCCGTGGCGACCTCGACCTTCGTGCCCTTCGTGGAGGGGGAGAGGGTGGCGGTGATGAGGGCGGTCGCGTTTCCTTGGCCGCGGGTCTCCCGACCCTCGGCCTTCAGCACGGCCTTGTGCGCCTTGGGGTCCAGGTCCTCGAACCGCGCGATCCCCTTGTACGAAGCCGTGATCGGCCCCACCTTCACCTTCACGATGCCGCGGTACTCGTCGCCCTCCACCTCCTTGAGCTCGGCGCCTGGCATGCAGGGCGCGATCTTCTCTATGTCGGTGAGCACTGCCCAGGCGTCGTCCACGGGCATCGCGACTTCGAATTCGTTGTTCAGCTCCATCGCCGCAGGTCCTCCTGAGTATCGATGTCGGCCGCCGTGCCCTCGCACGCTAGTTCGGTGACGAGCTCGGGGCGTCGAGTGGCAAGAGACCGCGCTCCTTCGTCGCCGCTGATCGGGAGCAATGACCAGATCTCGGCGTCGAGACGAACCGGGTGCCCCCGCCGGCCGTAATAGGTCGCGATGACGATAGGGCCGCCACGTGCAGCCGCGACGTTCCGCCACGCGTCGGCCGTCAGCCCGGGCACGTCGCCCAAGCCGATGACAGCCGACCCGTGCCCCTGGCGGGCGCACCAGTCGAGCGCCACCCTCAGCGAGGTCGCCTGGCCGCGTGCCCAGTCCTCGTTGCGCAACAGCGTGGCGCCGTCCGGCACGACCTCGCTCAGGTCGGCGGCGCCGCTGACGACGATGAGCTCGTCCAGTTCGGCTTCGACCGCGGGCGCGATCGCCCAGCTGATCAGCGGCTTGCCGCGTGCTTTAGCCAGGAGCTTCCCGCCCGGGCTGGCATCGCGTTCGTCCCGGTTGAAGCGTGTCCCGGCGCCTCCGCCGAGGATCACTGCGGCAACCGACATCACGGGCAGCGTAACCGCCGAGCCGGGGGGAGGCGGCTGGCAGTAGGCAGCCGGCAGCCGGCTAGCGCCGGTGGATCGGCCCGGTCTCGCTCCGCAAGGTGGTGACGAAGCCTTCGGAGCGCCCGGTCCGCACGGCGATGATCTCGGCGCAGATGGCGACGGCGGTCTCCTCCGGCGTCCGCGCCCCGATGTCGAGCCCGATCGGGCTCATGAGGCGCTCCTTCAGCTCGGCCTCGTCGGCGCCGGCCTCGACGAGGCGCTGCCACCGCTGCTCGTGCGTGCGCCGTGAGCCCATCGCACCCAGATAGCCGACACGCGTGCGCAGCGCACCGAGGATCGCCGGGACGTCGAATTTCGTGTCGTGGGTGAGCACGCAGATGGCATCGCGCGGACCGAGCTCCGCCCCGATCCGATCGAGGTACCGGTCCGGCCACTCGACGACGACCTCGTCGGCGACCGGAAAACGGGCCCTGGTCGCGAACACGGGCCGCGCATCGCAGACCGTGACGGCGAATCCCAACACCTTGCCGACCTCCACGAGGGCCCTCGTGAAGTCGACCGCCCCGAACACGATCAGGCGGGCGGGTGGAGCGAACACCTCGAAGAAGACCGCCACCTCCTCCCGGCGGGCCTCCCCCTGCGGGCCGTAGTGCCGGGTCACCGTGACGCCCCGGTCGAGCGCGGCGAGAGCGTCGCGGGTCGCGATCCGGTCGAGCTCGGGGTGGCCGAGCGTGCCGAGGCGGCGGCCGTCGGCGCGAACGACGAGTTTTGCGGCGAGCGGGGTCAGGCCGACCGCATCGCCGGCGACGGACGTGACCGTCGCGAGCACGACGGGCTCTTCGCTCAGCAGCGCCGAGCGGAGCTCGCGGTAGAGGTCTCCGCTCACAGGCCCGCCGGTCTCATCACCAGTCGAGCGGTTCGACGAGCACGTGCAGCGTGCCGCCGCAGGTGAGCCCCACGGCGAACGCCTCGTCGTCGGAGTAGCCGAACGTGCACACCTTCGGCGCACCGTTCTCGAGCACGGCCAGCGCCTCTACGACGACAGCCCCCTCGACGCAGCCGCCGGAGACCGAGCCTGCAACCTCGCCGTCCTCGCTCACCGCCATCGTGGCGCCGGGGTCCCGCGGCCCCGAGCCTTCCACGCCGATGACCCGGGCGATCGCGACCCGCCGGCCCGCCGCCTGCCACCGGTCGATGTCCGCCATAACTTCCTTCATCGAGCCATCACCTCCACCAGGTGCTCCAGAGCCCGGAGGGAATGGCCCTCCGTGAACTCGTCAACAAACGGGAGGGCCGCAGCCATCCCGCGGGCGAGCGGGGCGTAGCCGGGCGTCGATTTGAGCGGGTTCGCCCAGATGATCCGGTAGGCGACGCGCTGCAGGCGCTCCATCTCGGTAGCCAACTCCTCCGGGTCACCGCGATCCCATCCGTCCGAGAGGATCACGACAACCGCTCCTCGCGCCATGCCGGCGACGCCCCAGCGGTCGTTGAAGGCGCGCAGGCCCTCACCGAGCCTCGTGCCGCCGGCGAGGTCAGGCACCGAGCCCGAGGCCTTCTCCAGCGCAGCATCGGGATCCCGCCACGAGAGCTCGCGCGTGATCCGCGTAAGTCGGGTGCCCAGGGTGAAGGCCTCCACGTGCGTCCTCGCGGCCACGGCCGCATGCGCGAAATGGAGGAAGGCCCTCGCGTACGGCTCCATCGAGCCGCTGACGTCGACGAGGAGCACGACGCGCCTGGGTCGCTCGGTCGAGGCGAGCCGCATGAGGCGGAGAGGCTCACCCGAGGTCCGAAGCGCCCGGCGCACCGAGCGCCGGAGGTCGAGCTCGCCACCTCGGCTCGTGGTCGGGCGCCGGCGGCGGCTGCGCCGGCGGGCGGCCCGCGAGCGGAGGGAGGCCATGAGCAGGTAGGCCTCGGCCAGCTCCTCGGGGGAAAGGGACGCGAAGTTCCGGTCACGGAGCACCTCGGTCGCGCTGTAGCGGAGAACGACCGTCTTGTCCGGCGACTCCTGCTCCGGTTCCGGAGGCGGAGGCTGACCGGCAGCCTCGTCGTCGTCGAGCGCGAGCGTGGCCGGCTCGGCCGGGCGGCGGATGATCCCCACGGTGCCGCGCCCCGCCCAGAAGGCTGCGAAAGCCTCGGCGTAGACCGGGACGTCCTCGGGCCGGCGGACGAACACGGCGTGTCCCGACCAGTACACCTGCTCCGGCCGCTCGAGACCGACGGCGGCCAGGGACTCCGCGAACAGGGTGACTGCGCTGACCGAGGCCTCCAGGCCGGCCGCACGGGCCACGGCCCCGAAGGCGACCGCGAGCCGCGCCAGGTTCGGCCCCTCTGCCGGCTCGGCGCCTGCCGTCCCGGCCCCGCCGGCCCGCCCCCGCCGGCTCGGCCCCGCTCGACCCGGGCATCTCAGCGGTCGCGGTCGAGTGCGGCCCGCACGAGCTCGGCGATGCCGGCGTGCCGCACCCGCTCCGCGTCCTCCCGGTACTTGAGGACGCTGCCGAGTGTGAGATCGACGACGGTCTCGTCGAGCTTGGCTGCTTGCAGGGCCGAGAGCGCCAGCGCCCAGTCGATCGTCTCGGCAACCCCGGGCACCTTGTAGAGGCCCATCGTCCTCAGCTGCGCCACGGCGCTCGCGACCTGACTCGCCAATTCGCGGTCGATCCCCGGCACGCGCAGCTCGACGATGCGGACCTCCCGTTCGAAATCCGGGTGCTCGACCCAGTGGTACAGGCAGCGCCGCTTCAAGGCATCGTGGACGTCACGGGTACGGTTCGACGTGATGACGACGATCGGCGGCTGCTCGGCCCGGAACGTGCCCAGCTCCGGGATCGTGATCGTGTAGTCGGAGAGGATCTCGAGCAGGAAGGCTTCGAACTCGTCGTCGGCGCGGTCGAGCTCGTCGATAAGGAGAACGGGGGCCGCGGCCCCGGGGACCGACCCGGTGATCGCCTGCAGCAGCGGGCGCCTCACGAGGAAGCGCTCGGAGTAGAGCTCGTCCTCGACGTCCGACCCGGTCGCCCCGCGTGCCTCCGCCGCGCGCAGGTGCAGCAGCTGGCGGGCGTAGTCCCATTCGTAGACGGCCTGCGAGACGTCGATGCCGTCGTAGCACTGCAGGCGCAGCAGCTCGCCGCCCGTCCAGCGGGCCAGCACCTTGGCGACCTCCGTCTTGCCGACGCCCGCCTCGCCCTCCAGGAACAGGGGTCGTTGAAGCTTCAGCGCCAGAAACACGACCGTCGCCAGACCGTCGTCCGCGAGATACTCGTGCGCTGCGAGCGCCCGGGCTACATCGTCAGGAGCGCTGGGTACGGTCCATCGTCCGCTCAGGCGCCAACCTCCTCGAGGGCGCGGCGGACGAGCACGCGTGCGAGGTGCTTGCGGAACTCGCTGGACGCGTTCAGGTCCGACGACGGCTCGGTGCCCTCGCCGGCGAGGGCGGCCGCGTCGGTCGCCGAGGCGCCTCCGGCGACCGCAGCCTCGACCGCTGCGGCACGGAGCGGCACGGAAGCCATGTTCACGAGGCCGATGGACGTCGACCCGTTGCGGACGGCGACGACGCCGACGATCGCCCAGTCCTGCGCGCGGCGGTTGAACTTCTGGAACGACCAGGTCGCGTCGCCGGCCTTGGGGATCCGGATCTCGGTCAGCAGCTCGTCCGGTGCAAGCGCCGTCTCCAGGAACCCCCGGTGGAACTGCGACGCCGGGATCTGACGCTCGCCGCCCGGGCCGCGCACGACGAAGGTCCCGTCGAGGGCGAGCACGGCGGCCGGCAGGTCCGACGCCGCATCGCCGTGCGAGATCGATCCGCCGATCGTGCCGCGATGGCGGACCTGCGGGTCGCCCACCTGCCCGGCGACATGGGCGAGCACCGGGGCGTGCGCCCGGACGAGCGCGTCCGTCTCGAGGGCGCGGTGGCGCGTGAGGGCGCCGATGGCGAGGTGGTCGCCTCCGTCCCGGACGTAGGACAGCTCGCTCACGCGACCGATGTCGATCAGCACCGCCGGCGTCGCGAGACGCAGCTTCATCAATGGGAGCAGCGAGTGGCCCCCCGCCAGGAGCTTGGCGTCGTCGCCGAATTCGGTGAGCTGCGAGATCGCCTCGTCAGCCGAGCTCGCCCTCGAGTAGTCGAACTTCGCGGGGATCATGGACCTGCCTCCTGAGCCGTGTTGTCGGAATTCGCCGGACGAGACGCTGACCTGGCGGCCTGAACGGCGGACCAGACCCGCTCAGGCGACGCGGGCATCTCTATGCCCGTGACGCCGAGATGCGAGAGCGCATCCACGACCGCATTGATCACAGCGGGCGCCGAGCCGATCGTGCCCGCCTCGCCGACTCCCTTCACGCCGAGCAGGTTCGTCGGCGAGGGGGTGACCGTGTTGTCCAGGTCGAAGTTCGGGAACTCGGCCGCCGAGGGGATCAGATAGTCGGCGAAGCTCGAGGTGAGCAGGTTCCCGGCGTCGTCGTACACGGCTTCCTCCCAGAGCGCCTGCGCGACGCCCTGGGCGATGCCGCCGTGAAGCTGGCCCTCGACGATGAGCGGGTTGACCTGGTTCCCGCAGTCGTCCACCGCCGCGTACGACACCAGGCGGACGCCGCCCGTCTCCTCGTCGACCTCGACCACCGCGATGTGCGTGCCGAACGGGAACGTGAAGTTCGGAGGGTCCCAGGTGACCGAGGCCTCGAGCAGCGGCTCGGTTCCGTCGGGCAGGTTGTGGGCCGTGAAGGCCTCGAACGCGACGGCCGCGAACGCCATCGCCCGGTCGGGCGAGCCTCGTACCGCGAAGCTCCCGCCCTCGTAGACGAGGTCGGCCTCGTCCACCTCGAGCTGATGGGCTGCGATCCTGCGGGCCTTGTCGATGACCCGGTCCGTTGCGAGCGCGATGGCCGTCCCTCCGACGGCGAGGGACCGCGAGCCGTATGTGTCCATGCCGAAGGGCGAGATCGCCGTGTCGGAGTGGAGCACCTCGACGTCTTCGGGCGGAATGCCGAGCCGGTCGGCGACGATCATCGACCACGATGTCTCGTGACCTTGACCGTGCGGCGTCGCGCCGGTCACCACCTGCACCTTGGCGGTCGGCATGACGCGCACCGTCGCCGCTTCCCAGCCGCCGGCCGAGTAGCTGAGCGAGGCGAGCACCCGGCTCGGCGCCAGGCCGCACATCTCGACGTAGGTCGAGATCCCGACGCCGAGATGGCGGGTTGAGCCGCCGGCCCGCCGTGTCGCCTGCTCGGCGCGAACCTCGTCCACCTTCGCGATCTCGCACGCCCGCGTGAGCGTCGGCTCGTAGTCGCCGCTGTCGAACATGAGCCCGGCCGGAGACGGGTACGGGAACTTGTCGGGGGCGATGTAGTTGCGCCGGCGGATCTCCTCAGGGCCGACGCCCACCTTGCGGGCGAGCACGTCCATGGCGCGCTCGATCGCGTACGTGGCCTCGGGGCGCCCTGCGCCGCGGTAGGCGTCGGTCGGCGTCTTGGTGGTGAAGACCGACGTGCACCGGAACGAGTACGACGGGACGTCGTAGACGCCGTGATAGAGAAACGCACCCAGCAACGGAATGCCCGGCGTCACCAGCTGCAGGTAGGCACCCATGTCGGCCAGCAGCTCGACGCGGACGGCGAGCAGCTTGCCGTCGGCGTCGGCCGCGAGCTCGATGTCCTGGATCTGGCCGCGGCCCTGGATCGTGGCCTGGGCGGCCTCCATCCGCTCCTCGGTCCAGCGGACCGGCTGGCCGAGCTTGCGTGCGAGCACGACGCAGATGAGCTCTTCGGCGTAGACGTTGAGCTTCGAGCCGAATCCTCCACCGACCGACGGGGCGACGACGCGCAGGCGCGACTCCGGCACCCCGGTCGTCACCGCGAGCATGGTCCGCAGGATGTGGGGGATCTGCGTGGCGGAGTAGACGGTGAGGCCGCCGCCGAAGGGCTCGGGGACCACGCAGACGCCCCGCGGCTCCATGGCGCCGGGAATGAGCCGCTGCTGCACGTAGCGCTCCGACACGACGTGGTCCGCCTTCTCGAAGGCCTGCGCGACGGCATCGGCGTCGGGGACGAGCTCCCAGACGTAGGAGACGTTCGTCCCGAGCGAGGGGTGCACGAGATCTGCGTCCGAACGAGCCGACTCGAGGTCGACGACCGCCGGCAGCGGGTCGTAGTCGACGACGACGGCACCCGCGGCGTCGACCGCCTCGTAGGCCGACCGGGCGACGACGACGGCGACGGCGTCCCCGACGTAGGCGACCTGCTCGACCGCGAGCGGCAGGTGAAGCGGTGCCTTCATGTCGGCGGTGACCGGCCACGCACAGGGCAGTCCGCCCGCCCAGGCGTCACGGAGATCGGCGCCGGCATAGGCGGCGACGACGCCAGGGCTGGCGAGCGCGTCCGTAAGGTCCACCGACCGGATCGCCGCATGGGCGTACGGGCTGCGCACGAGGCTGATGTGCAGCGCGCCGGGCACCTGCAGGTCGTCGGTGAAACGGGACTCGCCGGAGAGCAGCGCCGGGTCCTCGCGCCGCAGCCGTCGCGTCCCGAGGACGCCAGACCCCGACCCGAAGCCGTGGTCGCCAGTCGCCGCCGGCGAGACCTCCGACTCGGTCTCGACGGTCGTCATCGGCCCGCTCCCCACGAGCTCAGCTCGGGCGTGCGGGCTGCGGCCAACGCCGCCTTGACGATGTTGTGGTAGCCGGTGCAGCGGCAGAGGTTGCCCTCGAGCCCCAGCCGCACCTCGGCTTCGGTCGGGTCGGGGTTCTCCTTCAGGAACGACGAGATCGCCATCACCATGCCGGGCGTGCAGTAGCCGCACTGAAGGCCATGGTTCTCCTGGAAGGCCTGCTGGATCGGGTGCATCTTCCCGTCGCGGGCCATGCCCTCGATCGTCGTGATCTCGTCGCCGTCGGCCTGCACCGCCAGCACGGTGCAGGACTTCACGGACTCGCCGTCGATCAGGACCGTGCAGGCGCCGCAGGACGTCGTGTCGCAGCCGATGTTCGTCCCGGTGAGACCGAGCACGTCGCGCAGGTAGTGGACGAGGAGGAGCCGCGGTTCGACGTCGTGCTCCTCGCGAACTCCGTTCACCGTCATCGTGACCTTCACACCGGCCCCCTCTCTGTCGCCGCGTGAGCGGCGGCGTGTAGTCGTTGACCCTACGTCGGGCGAGCCGGCGCCTCAATCTGGCCAGCCGCTTTCCGAGCATCCTCTATCGCCTGCCAGACGCGCATCGGCGTCGTCGGCATGTCGACGTGGACGACGCCGAGATGCGTGAGCGCATCGACGACGGCGTTCTGCACCGCCGGAGTCGAGCCGATCGTGCCGGACTCGCCGATGCCTTTGGCGCCGAGGGGGTTCCTCGGGGTGGGAGTCTCGGTGAAGCGCGTCTCGTAGCTCGGCAGCTCCGCCGCCGACGGAAAGGCGTAGTCGGCGAAGTTTCCGGTCAGCGGGTTGCCCTGCTCGTCGTAGGCGAATTCCTCGAGAAGCGCCTGCGCGGCCCCCTGGGCGATACCGCCGTGGATCTGGCCCTCGGCGATGAGCGGGTTGAGAATCGTGCCGGCATCGTCGACCGAGATGTGGCGCAGGTAGGTGACCTTGCCGGTCTCGACGTCGACGTCGACGACGGCGACGTGCGTCCCGAACGGGAACGTCGCGCCCGGGGCCGTGAAGTCCACCTCGGCCATGAGCGTCCTGCCTTCGCGGTCGAGCGAGGCCTGAGCGAGCTCCCGCCACGACCTGGCGACCGCCGGCGTGCCGGTGACGTGGAACTGGCCGGCTCCCTTGTCGAGCACGACGTCCTCGGGGGCGGCCTCGAGCAGGTCGGCGGCGAGCTGCCTCGCCTGGTCCACGACCTCGCCGGCGGCCTGGTGCACGGCCACGCCCCCGGTCTGCAGCGACCGCGAACCGAACGTCCCGACGCCGCGGGGCACGACGTCGGTGTCGCCGTGGATCACGTCGATGTCGTCGATCGGCACCCCGAGCGCATCCGCCACGAGCATCGACCACGCCGTCACGTGGCCCTGTCCGTGCGGGGAGGTCCCGGTGCGGACGATCACCCTGCCGTCAGGGCGGACCTCGACCGCCCCGTACTCGCCGTCGGGGAGGCCGTTGGTGATCTCGACGTAGCTGCACAGCCCGATGCCGAGCTGATGCGGGTCGTTGGCGGCCCTCCTACGTGCCTGCTCGGCCCGGAGATCCTCGTAACCGGCCACCTCCAGGGCCAGGTCGAGCGTGCGCACGTAGTCGCCGATGTCGTACTCGGTCCCGGTCGGCGTCGTATAGGGAAACGCAGCCCGCCCGACGAAGTTCCTGCGCCGCACCTCGGCCGGATCCATGCCGATCTCGAGCGCGAACCGGTCGATCATGCGCTCGATCGCAGCCGTGGCCTCGGGCCGGCCGGCGCCGCGGTAGGCAACGGTCGGCGTCGTGTTGGTCAGGACCGAGACGCTCGAGGACTCGGCCTTGGGCAGGTCGTAGACACCGCTCGCCATCATCCGCGTCAGGAGGGGGAGGATCGCCCCGATCGCCGGGTAGGCACCCGAATCCTGGAGGACGGTGACCTGATATCCGAGGATCTTCCCGTCCCGGTTCCCGCCGAGGACGGCGTCCTGCACCTGCCCGCGGCCGTGGCCGAGGCCGAGCATGCTCTCGGACCTGGTCTCGGTCCAGCGCACAGGCCGGCCGAGCTGCATCGCCGCCCAGGCGACGAGAATCTCCTCCGGGTAGACGCCACCCTTGGCGCCGAAGCCCCCACCGACGTCCGGCGAGACGACGTGGATCTGCTCGGCCGGCAGCCCGAGGGTCGAGGCGAGCGAACCGAGCACGCCATGTGGTGCCTGGGAGGAGGCGAAGAACTCGAGCCTGCCGTCGTCGCCGACGCGAGCGGCCGAGGAACGCCCCTCGAGAGGGCACGGAGCGATCCGCTGGTTCACGATGCGCTGCCGGACTACGACCTCGCAGCCGTCGAAGAGGGTGGCGTCAGACCCGAAGTCCAGCGTGAGGGCGGTGTTCGTGCCGAGCTCGGGGAACAGGAGGATCTCGTCGTCACGGGCGACCTCTGGATCCACCACGACCGGGAGCGGGTCGTACTCGACGATGACGAGCTCGGCAGCGTCGGCACCCTGCTCGCGCGTCTCGCTCACGATGGCGACGATCGGCTCGCCCACGAACCGGACGACGTCGCCGGCCAGCAGCGTCTGTGTCATCTCCTGGTTGAGCATCGGCATGGCCGGCGGCAAGGGTGCGAGGGCGACGTCGTCGTTCGTGAAGATCGCGATCACGCCGGGCGCATTGCGTGCCTCGTCGAGGTCCAGGGACGCCACTCGGGCGTGAGCAACCGTGGATCGCACGTAACAGAGGTGCGCCACGCCCGGAAGCTCCAGATCCGCAACGTAACTGCCGCCGACCGTGAGGAACTTCGGGTCCTCGCGCCTGAGCACTCGATTGCCGAGGATGCTCATCGCGGGATCACTGGCGTCGGGTGGGCGGTCACCTGCGCACACTACCCCGCCGTCTGCCGTGGTGAGCGGGGGTCAGGCCCGGTCAGAAGAGCGAGTGCCAGAACTCCAAGTCGCCGAGCACCCGATGCCAGAATCCCGGCCCGTGGCTCGGCGGCGGGGCGAGCGGAGTGCCGGGGTCGAGGATGGCGTCGCTCGGAAGCAGATCCGACGATGGGACGGGGTTGTTCGCGAGCGGGTCGCGGGCGGCGGAGCCGGCTCCGGCCGCTGCCGGCAGGACGACGATCGAGCGCTGCCCCGGGGTGATCAGCCCGTACTCCTCGTGCGCGATCTCGCCCACGGTCGCAGGATCGTCCAGCGCCCGCACCTCGGAGGCAAGCGTCCGGTTCTCCACCCGCAACGCCGCCAGGCGGCTGGCCTCGCCTTGGACCGTCGACCTCCCCTGGAGCAGCGTCGAGAGGGGGAAGTTGGCGACGAGGATGCCGGCTGCGATCAGCAGCGCGACGAAGAAGAACAGCCTGGCGCGCCGCATCATGACCGGCCGCCCCCAGCCATCCGGCGCGAACGCGTCCTCGCCCGGGTACTCGGCCGAGACGCCGAGCATCTCCTCGATGCGCAGCAGCTGGTTGTACTTGGCGACGCGGTCGGACCGGGCCGGCGCTCCCGTCTTGATCTGGCCACAGTTGGTCGCGACCGCCAGATCGGCGATGAAGGTGTCCTCCGTCTCGCCCGACCGGTGCGACATCACCGAGCGGTACGAGGCACGAGCGGCGGTCCGCATCGTGGCCAGGGTCTCGGTCAACGTCCCGATCTGGTTCACCTTCACGAGAATGGCGTTGGCGACGCCGGCCTCGATCCCGCGCTCGAGGCGCTCGGCGCTCGTGACGAAGACGTCGTCGCCGACGACCTGGACGCGTCCGCCGACCGCGGCGGTGTGGGCGACCCAGCCCTCCCAGTCCTCTTCGGCCATGCCGTCCTCGATCGAGATGATCGGGTAACGCTCGACGAGGTCTGCCCAGTAGGCGACGAGCTCCGCCGACGTGAGCGTTCGGCCCTCGCCCGCCAGCACGTACCCGCCTTCATGCCACAGCTCGCTCGAAGCCGGGTCGAGCGCGAGCGCGACGTCCTCGCCTGGCACGAGGCCGGCGGCCTCGATCGCCTCGACCAGCATCGCGAGCGCCTCCTCGTTCGACTGCAGGTCAGGTGCGAAGCCGCCTTCGTCGCCGACGGAGCCCGACAGCCCCCGCTGGCGCAGCACCCGGTGCAGCGCGTGGTAGGTCTCGGCGCCCCAGCGGAGCGCCTCGGCGAACGAGGCCGCGCCGACCGGGACGACCATGAATTCCTGGAAGTCGACGTTGTTGTCCGCGTGCACGCCGCCGTTCAGGACGTTCATCATCGGAACGGGCAGGACGTGGGCGTCCACCCCTCCGAGGTAGCGGTACAGCGGCGCCCCGGCGTCGCACGCGGCGGCCCGGGCGACGGCGAGCGAGGTGCCGAGGATCGCGTTCGCGCCGAGGCGCGACTTGTTCGGCGTGGCGTCGAGATCGACGAGGGCGAAGTCGACAGCCCGCTGGCCGTACGCCTCGACGCCCCAGAGGGCGTCGGCGATCTCGCCGGCCACGTTCGCGACGGCCTTGCGCACCCCCTTGCCTCCGTAGCGTTCGTCGCCGTCCCTGAGCTCCACGGCCTCGAAACGGCCCGTCGACGCGCCGGACGGCACCATCGCGCTGCCGCTCGCCCCCGAGTCGAGGCGGCACGTCACCTCGATGGTCGGGTTGCCGCGGGAGTCGAGGACTTCCCGGGCCGAGAGGCTCGCGATCCGGCTCACTGGATTGTGTCTCCTGTGAAAGGTGTGACCGAAGTTAGCAAAGTGACGACTGCCGGCTGCGCCAACCTCACGATCCGGCGACCGCCGCCCGCCACAGATCGAGGCGGAGCACGGGGTCGAGCGCCCCCAGGTCGGCGCCGCCGGCGTCCGTGCCGCCGTCCGCGCCGCCGCCGCCGTCACCGCCGCCGCCGCGCCGGCGGCGGCCTCCACGGCCGCCACCGTCGCGCCGAGCCGGTCCAGCGCCTGGCGCACGAGGGACTCGGGGTCCTCGCCCCGGTGGGCGATGAGCCTCGCCAGGTCGAGCAACAGCGCACCGGAGGCGGCGGCGGTCTCGGTGTCGATGGGGCTCGTGGCATCGGCAAGGCGCAGCACGGCCGCGAGGGCGGCGACGAGCGCTCCCGCGTCGGGTCCGGTCACCGGCCAGCCCAGCTCGACGCTGGCCAGCTTGCGCTCCGCCTTGGCGGCCCTGGCGAGCGCCGGCATGGCGGCAGGGACGCCTTCGAAGAGATGCGTCCGCCGTTTCTCGCTCTGCTTGATGCGCTCCCAGTTCGCGATCACCGCCGCCGGCGTCGTGGCCGTCACGTCGCCGAACACGTGCGGGTGACGGAGAACAAGCTTGTCGTGCACCGTCCGGGCGACGTCGCCCAACGTGAACAGGCCCTCCTCCTCGGCCAGGGTGGCGTGGAACATCACCTGGCACAGCAGGTCGCCGAGCTCCTCCTCGACGTGTGCGACCGCAGCGGGCGGGGCGCCGGCGGGGTCGTCGCCGAGCAGCTCGATCGCCTCGATGGCCTCGTAGGTCTCCTCGAGCAGGTGGCGCACGAGCGACTGGTGCGTCTGCTCGCGGTCCCACGGGCAGCGCTCGCGCAGGACCCGCACGACCTCAGCGAACCGCGTGAGCTCCTGGCCGATCGGCGCCTGCATCTGCGGCACGTACAACGACGTCAGGTGATCGGCCTCGAGCGTCCGGTCGATCTCCGACCACGGGACCTCGACGACCTGCTCGTCCGCCAGCCCGAGGTGGTGCAGGAGGACAGCGGACATGGCGGGATCGCCGTCGACGGCGAGCTTGACCGACGACAGCACCGCCCGCGACCAACACTGCCCCACGAGCAGTGGCCCGGCGTCGCCGGCGGCCTGGACGGCGAAGCGCTCGGCATCGACGAGCCGCACGCCGGCCTCGGCGGGATCGACGCCGAGCCGCGCCCAGGCGAGATCGCAGAACGACATGCCGGGGACGATCTCCAGCTCGATCGAGGGATCGGCGCGGAGCAGCTCGACGGTCCGCTCGGCAACCGCCGGCGAGCCCGGCACCCCGTAGGCGACGCGGCCGTGCTTGGCCGCCGCCGCCCGGAGCTCCTGGACGATCGAGGCGTACACCTCGTCGAAGGTCGCGCCCGCCTCGTAGCAGTCGTCGAGAGCCACCACGTTGGCAAGCTCGAGAAACGGGCCGGCCGCAGGGTGCCGTGCCGTCCGCAGGAACGTCACGGGAGCCGTCCTGAGCGCGTCGGTGGCCGCCGGCGTGGTGTGCTCGGGCCCGGCCGGCCCGAGGCCGGCGGCGACGACGGTCGGGCGTTGCGGTGATCTGCTCATCGGGAGGCTGGCCGAACCTGGGCGCGTGCGGAGCGGACCGCCGCTACCCCGAGGTCCCATGCCCGGCGCTGGCAGCGGGATTCGGCACGAGATGCGCCGGCGGGCCGGGGTTCGGCTTCACCATGGCCGAGGTCGACTTGGTGTCCCACGTCCCGTACTGCGGGTCGACGTCGACCGACGCCGACTTGACAAGGCCCGTGATGAGCTTGCCGAGATTGGTGTGCTGCGCGGCGAGGAAGGCATTCACCTGCTCGGCGTAGCCCGGCGGCCGGCGCTGGGTGACGAGCAGCAGAAGCCAGGCGGAGCTGAACGGGATGGGGCTCGAGACGTGGCCTTGTGGCAAGGCCGCCACGTCCTTGTTGAGCGGAGCGGAGAACTCGGAGTCGGGAACGCAGCCGAGCGCACCTCCCTGGGGCGCGGTCGACGTGTCGAGCGAATGAGCCTTGGCGAGGCTTGCGAAATCGGCGCCGGCCAGGATCTGGCGCCGCAGGGAAACAGCCTGGGCCCTGGTGCGCACGACGATCACCGAGACGCAATTCACGCCGGTCGTGCCCGGATGCGCCGCCTCGTACGCTGCCAACACGCTCGGCACGAGACTGGTGCCGGCCAGGTGGGCCGCAAGCGCGTCCTCGTCCATCTGGAACTGGACCAGCTGCTGGCGGTAGGACGGTGAGAACGCCGCCACGATCGAGGGGCCCGTCCCGGGACAGCCGGTCCCGGGCGCGAAGGCCGTCTGGATCTGCGCCAGCGCGGCGGTCCTGAGCGCCGGCGGCTCGTCCAGCCCCAGCCCGGCGACCTGCTGGCGGATCACCTTGTCCTGAATGAGGATCGAGAGAACCTCGGCGCTGAAGCTGGAGGTGTAGGTGCCCTGGCCGGCGCCGACGACCTTGGACCCTCCCCCCGCCGCGATCGTGCAGCTGTAGCCGGCGTTGGCCGCGATCGAGGCGAGAGCGTCGTTCACCTGCTGCTGGGAGAGCTCCGACCCGTTCACGACGGCGGCATAGGGAGAGAAACGGACGTTGCACCCCGAAAGCCCGAGCGTCAGCACGACGAGCGCGGCGAGGCAGGCCAGCGTGGGGGGGAGTCGCTTCACGGTTCTCAGATCGTAGGGGTGCGGCGGGGCCCGAATCCAGCCGCGACCGCCTCGGCCGCGGCGACGGCGGCCGCGTCCGGATCGGCCTGGGCAGCGCTTTCGCCCGGTTCGGCCGGGACCAGCTCCCGCAGCAGCACGGCGAGCCGGTCGGCGAGATCCAGGCCGGACGGAAGCGGGACGATGATCTGATCAACCTCTTCTTTGACGATCGCCCGCGGATGCAGTCGGGTGAGCCGCACCCGTGACGAAGCCCGCAGCCGCAGCGGCGAGATGCGGACGACGGCTTCGCCGGTGCGCCCTGGCCCGCCGGCGCCGGGGCGGGTGATCGAGGCGGTCACCTCGGACACGCCGGTCCGGACGCACTCGGCCCGGAGGCGCCCGACCGCGACGAGGGCCTCCGCCTCCGGTGGCAGGGGGCCGTAGCGGTCGAGCCATTCCGTGCGCAGGTCCTCGACCGCAGCCGGGTCGCGCACCTCGGCCAGCCGGCGGTAGGCCTCCAGCCGGAGGTCCTCACGCTCCACGTAGGCCGGCGGGAGGAAGGCGTCCACCGGCAGGTCGACGGTTATCTCGGCTGGCACGCGGATCGGCTCGCCCTTCAGCTCGGAGACGGCCTCGGCCACGAGGCGGACGTACAGGTCGTAGCCGACGGCGGCGATGTGGCCCGACTGATCCTGGCCGAGCAGGTTGCCGGCGCCCCTGATCTCGAGGTCGCGCATGGCGATCTTGAATCCCGAGCCGAGCTCGGTGTGCTCGCCGATGGTCCGGAGCCGCTCGTAGGCCTGCTCGCTGAGCACACGGTCCGGAGGAAACAACAGGTAGGCGTACGCACGCCTCCCCGCCCGCCCGACCCTGCCGCGCAGCTGGTGCAGCTGGCCGAGGCCGAGCCGGTCGGCCCGGTCGACGACGAGAGTGTTCACCGACGGCATGTCGATCCCGGACTCGATGATCGTCGTGCACACCAGGACGTCGTAGGCGCCCTGCCAGAAGTCGATCACGACCTGCTCGAGGGTGCCTTCGTCCATCTGCCCGTGGGCGACGGCGATGCGGGCGTCCGGGACGAGCGTCCGGAGCCCGGCCGCGACGCGCTCGATGTCCTGCACGCGGTTGTGGACGTAGAAGATCTGCCCCTCGCGCAACAGCTCGCGGCGGATCGCCTCGGCGACCGCGCGCTCGTCGTGCTCGCCGACGTAGGTGAGGATCGGCTGGCGCTCCGACGGCGGCGTCGTGATGAGAGACAGGTCGCGGATGCCGGTGAGGCTCATCTCGAGGGTGCGGGGAATCGGGCTGGCGGTGAGCGTCAGCACGTCGACGCCGGCGGTCAGCTGCTTGATGGCCTCCTTGTGGGAGACGCCGAAGCGCTGCTCCTCGTCGATGACGAGCAGGCCGAGCCGCTTGAAACGGACGTCCGGGGTGAGCAGGCGATGAGTCCCGATCACGACGTCGACGCTCCCGTCGGCCAGGCCCTCGACGACCTTGCGCGCCTCGGAGGCGGTCAGGAAGCGCGAGAGCACCTCGACCCGGATCGGGTACGGGGCGTACCGGTCCGAGAACGTCTGGAAGTGCTGCTGGGCGAGGAGCGTGGTCGGGACGAGTACGGCCGCCTGGCGGCCGTCCTGAACCGCCTTGAAGACCGCACGCACCGCGACCTCGGTCTTCCCGAAACCGACATCGCCGCACACGAGCCGGTCCATCGGCAAGGGCCGTTCCATGTCGGCCTTGACGTCCTCGATCGCCTTCAGCTGATCGGGCGTCTCCGGGTAGGGGAACGCCTGCTCGAGCTCGGTCTGCCAGGGCGTGTCCGGCGCAAAGGCGTGGCCGGGCTCGGTCTGGCGCCGGCGGTAGAGCTCGACCAGCTCCTTGGCGACCTCGCGCACCGCGGCGCGCACCCGGGCCTTCTGCCGGGACCACTCCCCTCCGCCCATCCGGTTGAGCGCCGGCGACTCGCCGCCTGTGTAGGGCGTGATTGCGTCGATCTGCTCGGACGGCAGGTAGAGCCGGTCCCCTCCCCGGTACTCGAGCTGGAGGTAGTCGCGCTCGGCCCCGCCGATCGAGCGCGTCACCATGCCGGCGAAGCGCGCCACGCCGTGCACGTTGTGGACGACGTAGTCACCCGGAGCGAGGTCGTCGAAGAAACCCTCGGTGACGCGCGGCCGGGCCCGCGCCTGGCGGTGAGGCCGCCGCCGGCCGGTCACGTCCGGCTCGGCAACGATGGCGAGCTTCGAGCCGGCGATGAGGGTGCCCTGGTCGAGGGGCGCGACCACGATGGACACCCCCGGGCGGCGGAGCTCGGCGTCGACGTCCGCCGTCGGCTCGTCGAGGAGGAGGCGGGCCGCAAGCCCTTCGCCGTCGAGCACGGTCGCCATCCGTTCGGCGCTCCCGCGCCCGTCGGCGCAGATCACCACGCGGTTGCCGGCGCGGGCGAGCTCGCCGAAGCGCCGTGCGAGCCCGGCGGAGTCGCCGAGCACCGGCGGCCATCCCGATGCCTGGAGCGCCACGGTCCGGGTCGTCTCGGCGACGGGGAGCATGGACGCCACCTTGGCGCCGGTGCGCTGCAGGAGGCGGTCGAACCCGAGGTGCAGCCTCGGCATCGCCACGGCGGTGTCGCTCCTGGAGGGCGCCCACGTCGTGGCCAGGCTGTCGGCGAGCGCCACCTCCTCGTCCAGCAGTTCGGTCGCCCGGTCCCGCAGCCGCCGGGGCTCCACGAGCACGACCCGGGCGTGCTCGCCGAGGAGATCGGTGAAGAGGTGTTCCTCGCCGCTCAGCCACGGCAGCCACGACTCCATCCCGTCGAACAGCTCCCCGTCCGCGATCCGGGCGAACTGGTCCCGGGCGAAGGGCGCCTCGGCCGAGAGCCGCCGGGCGCGCTCGCGCACGTCCTCGGTGAGGACGACCTCGCGGCAGCCGAAGATCTCGGCCTGCTCGAGGTCTTCGACCGAACGCTGGTCGGCGACGTCGAACGCGGTCAGCCGCTCGACCTCGTCGCCGAACAGGTCGATCCGGACGCCCCGGTTCGCCGTCGAGGGGAAGACGTCGACGATGCCGCCCCGCACGGCGAGCTCGCCCCGCGCCTCGACCTGGTACTCGCGGCGGTACCCGGCGCGGACGAGGCGTGCGACGAGATCCTCGGGGTCGAGCTCCTCACCGCGGCGGACGACGACGGGCTCGGCGTCCTCGACCCTCGGGCCGAGCCGTTGCAGCAGGGCGCGGATCGGCGCGACGACGACCCGGGTGGCGGGCGGCACCGCACCCGGGCCGGACTCGGAAGCCGGGCCATGGCGCAGCCGCCACATCGCCCGGAGCCGCCGGCCCATCGTCTCGGTCGCCGGCGAGACCCGCTCGAAGGGGAGCGTCTCCCAGGCCGGCAGGAGGTCGACGGCCTCATCCCCGAGAAACGGCGCCAGATCGTGCACCAGCTGCTCCGCCTCTCGGGCCGTCGCGGTGGCGACGAGCACCGTCGGCGTCGCGCCGAGGCCGGCGACCGCAGCGAGCACGACGGCGCGCGCCGAGGCGGGAACGGCGACGATGGCGTCGTCGATCCCGAGTAGCTCGGCGATCGCGGCCTCGCCGGCGAGCAGCCCGGGAAGCGCCGCCAGGGGTGGCCGGCCGCTCATCGAGGGTGCGCTCACGTCCGGGTGTTGAAGCGGTTCAGCGCCGCCTCGGGCCCTTCGAGGAGCAGGCACTCGACGGCGTCGGCGGCCACCTCGACCGCGACGTCGAGCAGTTCCCGGTCGGCGCGCGAGAGACGCTTCAGCACGTAGTCCGCTCCCGCGGCCGGGTTCGGCGGCTTGCCGACGCCGATTCGGACACGGACGAACTCCAGGTGGCGGAGGTGCGACTCGATCGAACGGAGCCCGTTGTGGCCGGCCGTGCCCCCGCCGAGCTTGACCCTGACGACGCCGGGAGGGAGGTCCAGCTCGTCGTGGACGATCGCGAGCGAGCCGGGCGGGAAGACGAGGGGTCCCCGCCCCCGGCCGCCGTCACCGGAACCCGGAGCCTGCTCCGCACCGAGATAACGCTTGACGAGGGCGCGGACGGCGAGCCCGGACTCGTTGACGTAGGTGTGCGGGACCGCCAGCGCCAGGGTCTTCCCGCCGGTGCGGACCAGGGCCGTCTCGGCGTTCGTGCCGCGTTCGGCCCGCAGCCTCGCCGAGTGGCGCCGGGCGACGAGCCGGACGGCCTCGGCACCGACGTTGTGTCGCGTCCCCTCGTACTCCGGGCCCGGGTTGCCCAACCCGACGGCGAGCAGGTCGGCTGTAGCCACCTCCTGTCGCGCCCTGCCGGGCGCGCGGGAGCGGGCGGCGCGGATGCCTCGGAGCAGGTTGCCGGCTTTCAGCCCTCGTCGGAAGCGGCTGGCGGCTCGCCTCCGGCGGCTGCTTCGACCGGCTCGCCCTCGCCCTCGACCTCGACCTCGGCCTCGTAACGGGGCGGATGCGCGATGGCCACCGCGGATTCGGGATCGACGTCGGTGGTCACGCCCTCCGGCAGCGGGAGATCCGATACGCGCAGCGAGTCCCCGATCTCGAGAGCCGAGACGTCGATCTCGATGACGGCCGGGACCTCGCCCGGCCTGGCCTTGATCTGCAGGCTCAGCATCTCCTGGTCGATGGAGCCGTCCGCGTGGTGGACGGCCTCGGACTCGCCGACGAGAGCGATGCGCACTTCCGCCGTGACGATCTCGTCGCGCCGCACGACCTGGAAGTCGACGTGCGTCACCGTCTGGCGCACGGGGTGGCGCTGCAGCGTCTTGGCGATCGCCAGGTGCGTCGTGCCCTCGATCCTCAAGCTGAGCAACGCGTTGAGTCCGGCCTCGGTCGTCAGCGCGGCGCGAAGGTCGCGGGCGCCGATCGCCACGGGGATGGGCGCCATGCCGTGGCCGTACACCACGCCGGGGATCTTGCCCGCCGTGCGGAGGCGGCCGCTCGGGCGCGTGCCCAGGGGGCGGCCCGACTCGACGTTGAGGGTGATCTCGGCCATGTGACGCTCCTGCGGAGAAGAAGGCGGGCTGGTGCAACGGCGACGCCACCGCTCCCGGGCACGCGTGCGCTGCAGAACACCGATTGTAGGCGATCGGGCGGACGCGCCGGGCCCGGATGCGCAAGCTCAGAGAAGATTCTGCCCGCCGAAGATCTCCGAGACGGACGTGTCCTCGAACACGGCGTCGATCGCATCGGCGACGATCTTGGCGATCGAGAGCACCTCGAGCTTCGGGATCCGGCGGTAGACCGGCAACGGCAGCGTGTTCGTGACGATCACGCGGCTCACCGGACAGGCGTTGAGACGGTCGAGCGCGGGATCCGACAGCAGGGCATGGGTCGCCATCGCCCAGATGTCGGTCGCCCCCGCCTCGACCAACCGGTACGCGGCGGCGCAGACGGTGCCGGCGGTGTCGATCATGTCGTCGATGATCACGCAGGGCCGGCCCTTGACGTTGCCGACCACGTCCATCGCCTCGACCTGGTTGAACGTCCCGCGCGGCCGGCGCTTGTGCACGAACGCGAGGTCGGTGTCGAGCAGCTGGCTGTAACGCTCGGCCACCTTGACCCGGCCCGCGTCCGGCGCGATGACGACGAGGTCGTCCGCACCGTGCTCGCGCAGGTAGGAGAGAAGCACCGGGGCCGCCGTGAGGTGGTCGACCGGCACGTCGAAGAACCCCTGGATCTGACCCGAATGCAGGTCCACGCTCACGACCCGGTCGACGCCGGCGACCGAGAACAGGTCCGCGACGAGCTTGGCCGTGATCGGCTCACGGCCCGTGGACTTTCGGTCCTGGCGCGAGTAGCCGTAGTAGGGGCAGACGGCGGTGATCCGCCGGGCCGAAGCGCGCTTGGCGGCGTCGACCATGATCAGCTGCTCCATGATCGAGTCGTTCACCGGGCCCGAGTGGGTCTGCACGATGAACATGTCGGCGCCGCGCATCGACGAGTCGAACCGGCAGTGGATCTCGCCGTCGGCGAACCTGCGGATGTTGGTCTCGCTGAGCCCGACGCCGAGGCAGGCGGCGATCTCCTCGGCGAGCTCGGGGTGGGATCTGCCGGTAACGAGCTCGAGCCTCCGCTTCGGCGTCACCTCCATGAAACTGGCCTCCCTAGCCCGATCCACCGATCCCCGGTGCGAAGAATGGCCCGGACCGCTCGCCGCGCGCCAACCGTGTCCCCTCCTCGAGGACGACGTACGGCCCGACGGTGCAATGCTCGCCGATCACGGCATGCGACGCGACCGTGTGGGTAACCCGGGCGCCGGCCCCGATCTCGCAGTCGACGAGGTGGCACGAGGGGCCGAGGACGGCCGCCTCGGCCACCGTCGTCCTGCCCTCGAGGATGACACCGGGGAGCAGCGTGACGTCCGCCGCGAGCCGCACCGACGAGTCGAGATAGGTCCGCTCGGGGTCCCACATCGTCACGCCGCGGCGCATCCACCGGGCGTTGATCCTCGCCCGCAGCTCGGCCTCCGCGAGGGCGAGCTGGGCCCGGTCGTTCACCTCGGCCGCCTCGGCGGGGTCGGTGACCACGACCGTGGTGACGGCGTAGCCGGCGTCGTGGAGCACGCCGATGGTGTCGGTCAGGTAGTACTCGCCGAGCGAGTTGTCGGGCGACAACCTCCGCAGCGCCGGGGCGAGGACGCCGTGGCGGAAGCAGTAGACGGTCGTCGCCACCTCGTCGATCAGCCGCTCGTCGTCGCTGGCGTCGTGCTCGTCGACGATGCGCGCCACCCGGCCGTCCTTGTCGCGGACGATGCGCGAGCGGCCGGCTGGCTGCTCCAACCTCGCGGTGAGCAGCGTCGCGGCGCCTTCGCTCGCCCGGTGGGCGTCGACGAGGGAGGCCAGCGTCGCCGGCCGCAGCAGCGGCGTGTCGCCCGGCAGCACGATGACGTCGCCGTCGTCGAGGTCTGCGCCGTAGGCGACGGGGAATCCAGTGAGAGCGACCGCGACGGCGTCGCCCGTGCCACGCGGTTCGGGCTGCTCGACGAACTCGATGGCCAGGTCGGGGGGAGCCTCGGCCTGGATGGTCTTGCTGACCTCCGGCGCACCGTGCCCGACGACGACCGCCACCCGCTCGACGGTCAGCTCGGCGAGCGCGTCCAGCACGTGCAGGACCATCGGGCGACCGCACAACCGGTGCAACGGCTTCGGCGTGCCTGAGCGCATCCGGGTACCCTCGCCGGCAGCAAGCACGATGGCCGACAGGGGTCGACGGTTCATGCCCCTATTGTCCACCTTCGGAGCGCTCCGCCAGCATCATCCGAGATCACAAGGAGCAGTGGCAGTGGATTTCCGTCCCACGCAGGAACAGGAGCTGCTCCGGGCGGCTGTCTCCGGCCTCGCGTCCAAGTACGGTCACCGCTACTTCCAGGAGAAGACGGCGAGCGACGCCAAGCCGGACGAGCTCTGGCTCGAGCTGGGCGAGGCCGGCTTCCTCGGCGTGCACCTGCCGGAGGACTACGGCGGGGGCGGCATGGGCATCTCGGAGCTCGCCATCGTGTGCGAGGAGGTCGCCGCCGCCGGCTGCCCGCTGCTCATGATGCTGGTCTCCCCGGCCATCTGCGGGACGTTGCTGTCGCGGTACGGGACCGAGCACCAGCGGTCCACGTGGCTGCCGCCGCTCGCCTCCGGCCGGGACAAGATGGCCTTTGCCATCACCGAGCCCGATGCCGGCTCGAATTCCCACCGGATCTCGACGACGGCGCGGCGCGACGGTGACGAGTGGGTGCTGAGCGGGACGAAATACTTCATCTCGGGAGCCGACGAGGCAGGCGCCGTGCTCGTCGTGGCGCGCACGGGGACCGACGAGGTGAGCGGGCGCGCCCAGCTCTCGCTCTTCATCGTCGGATCCGGCTCGCCCGGCCTGACGCTCGCTCCGATCGCGATGGAGATCCGCGCGCCGGAAAAGCAGTTCACGCTCTTCTTCGACGACGTCGCGGTCGGCGCCGACAGCCTGCTCGGCGACGAGGGGGAGGGCTTCCGCCAGGTCTTCGCCGGCCTGAACCCCGAGCGGCTCATGAGCGCCGCGCTCGCCTCGGGCATCGGGCGGTACGCCCTGGAGGCCGCCGCCGGCTACGCCCGGGAACGCAGCATCTGGGGCGTGCCGATCGGCTCCCACCAGGGCCTCGCGCACCCGCTCGCGCGGGCGAAGATCGACCTGGAGCTCGCCCGCCTGATGGCGCAGAAGGCCGCCTGGTGCTACGACAGCGGCATCGACGCCGGCGAGCCCGCCAACATGGCGAAGTACGGGGCGGCGGAGGCGGGCCTGCAGGCGCTCGACCAGGCGATCCAGACCTACGGCGGCAACGGCCTCGCCACCGACACCGGCCTCGCCGACCTGTGGGGGCTCGCGCGGCTCATGCGGACGGCGCCGGTGAGCCGGGAGATGATCCTCAACTTCGTCGCCCAGCACTCGCTCGATCTCCCGAAGTCCTACTGAGCAGCTGGCCCGCCGTGCTCGACGTCCTGCCCCCGGCCGAGAATTCGGCCGCGCGCTGCCGGTCAACCAGGCGGCGGCGGGGCCGGCGCCGAGGCCGGACCGCCCCCCGGCGTGACGCAGGAGACCGTCGACCGCATGCAGGCGGTGACCCGGGCGCTCGCGTTCGAGCCGGACGCCTGGACCACCGAGCGGGCCGAGGAGATACGTGGGTTCTTCGACGACCTCGCCCCCGATTGGCACTTGCGCAACCAGCCCGAGCGCCTGGTGCCGCTCCAGGACGCGCTGTCCCGGGGAGGCGTCGCGGCCGGCGGCGTCTGCGTCGAGGTCGGAAGCGGGACAGGGTTCCAGACGCCGACGCTCGCCCGCCACTTCGACCTGGTGGTCTCGGTCGACCTGTCGGCCGAGATGCTCGCCCGCGCCCCCCGTCCCGCCGGCGTGAGCCTCATCCAGGCCGACGCCAGCCTGCTGCCGCTCCATTCGGAGTCCGTCGATGCCGTCGTCTGCGTGAACGCGTTTCTCTTCCCGGCCGAGTACCGCCGTGTGCTGCGCGGCGGCGGCGCCGTCGTCTTCGTGTCCACACGGGGCGATCACACACCCATCTACCTGCCGCCGGCCGAGGTCGCACGGGCGCTCGGAGCTCGGGACGGCGTGACCTCCGAGGCCGGCACCGGGACCTGGACGGCGGTGAAAGAAGTGAAACCATGACCGATCTCGCCGCGATCGCGCGCCACGTCGACAACCTCTGGGAAGAGAGCGTCATGCCGGTGCTCTCCTCATACGTCGGCATCCGCTGCCTGTCACCGGACTTCGACCCCGGCTGGGCCGAGAGCGGCGAGATCGGGCGAGCCGCCCGGCTGCTGTCCGAGTGGGCGGCCTCGCGTCCGATACCCGGCTGCACGGTCGAGCTCGTCGAGCGCGAGGGCCTGACCCCGGTCGTCATCGCCGACGTGCCGGCGACGCCCGGCTCGGCCAGCGGCCTCGTCACCCTGCTCTACGGCCATCTCGACAAGCAGCCGCCGCTCGGGAGCTGGCGTGACGGACTCGACCCCTTCGTGGCGGTGCGCGAAGGCGACCGCCTCTACGGGCGCGGCACCGCCGACGACGGGTACTCGATCTTCGCCGCCGTCGGAGCCCTCGAGGCGCTGGCGGCGACCGGCGCCGCGCACGGCCGCTGCGTCGTCATCATCGAGGCGAGCGAGGAGAGCGGCAGCCCGCACCTCGGCCCGTACCTCGAAGACGTCGAGGCCCGGATCGGTGCCCCGGGACCCGGGCTCGTCGTCTGCCTGGACTCGGGATGCGCAACCTATGACCGGCTCTGGACCACGACTTCGCTCAGAGGCAACGTGGTCGTGACCCTGACCGTGGAGGTCCTCACCGAGGGCGTCCACAGCGGGCTCGCCGGCGGCGTCGTCCCCTCCTCGTTCCGCCTTCTCCGTCAGCTCCTGTCGCGCCTCGAGGACGAGACGACCGGGGAGATCCTCGTGCCGGAGTGCCTGGCGGAGCCGACTCTGCGGGACCGGGCCGCGGCCGAGGAGACGGCCGCCGAGCTCGGGGCTGCCGCCGGCGGCGAGTTCCCGACCGTCCCCGGCCTGCAGCTGTCCGGTACGCCCGGCGCCGACCGGGTGCTCCGCCGCACCTGGACGCCCTCGCTCGCCGTCACGGGGATGGACGGCATCCCCGCGGTGAGAGACGGCGGCAACGTGCTGCGGCCCTTCACGAGGGCGAAGCTCTCGCTACGGCTGCCCCCGCCGGTCGACCCCGACCTGGCCGCCGAGGCCGTCGTCCGCACGCTGTCCGCCGATCCGCCGCAGGGGGCGCGGGTGGGGGTGGAGGTGGAGAGCGCGGCGCGTGGTTTCGATGCGCCTGCGACTGCGCACTGGCTGCGGCGTGCCACCGACGAGGCGTCGGAGGCGCTGTTCGGCCGGCGTGGGGGGGCGATGGGCGAGGGCGGAACGATCCCGTTTCTGGCGAAGCTGAGGACGCGGTTCCCGGACGCCCAGTTCCTCGTCACCGGCGTGCTCGGCCCGGGCAGCAATGCCCACGGGCCGAACGAGATGCTGGACCTCGCCACCGCCCGGCGCGTCACCGCCGCCGTTGCGCACGTGCTGGCGTCGACGCCCTGAGCGGGACGCTCAGTCGAAGGACGGCCTGCGGTCGCGGGACCGCTTCAGCTCGAAGAAACCGTCCGTGTTGATCACGAGCAGCACCCCGTCCCAGAGCCTGCCCGCCGCCTCGCCGCGGGGGATCGGGGTGACGACCGGGCCGAAGATCGCCGCCGGCCCGACCCGGATGATCGGAGTCCCGACGTCGTCGCCGACGAGCCCGATCCCCTCCGCGTGCGACCGCTCGATGGCCTCGTCGAACTCGGTCGACTCGGTCGCCTTCGCCAGCTCGGCCGGCAGCCCGACGTCCTGGAGCGCGTCCGCGAGAACCTCGGGGTCGCGCCGGCCCTCGTCGTGGACCCGGGTCCCGATCGCGGTGTACAGCGGCAGCAGGATGTCGTCGCCCTTCGCCTTCACCGCCGCCATGCAGACCCGCACCGGGCCCCAGGCTCGGTCCATCGACCTGCGATAGTCCTCGCTGAGCTCCCGGTCCTTGTTCAACATCGAGAGCGACATGATGTGCCAGCGGGCCTCGACGGGCCGGACTTTCTCCACCTCGAGCAGCCAGCGTGAGGTGATCCAGGCCCAGGGGCACTGGGGATCCAGCCAGAAGTCGACGGGGGTGAGGGCATCAGGCATGAGGGCTCCATTTCCGGCCGCCGATGCGGCCGCCGCGGGCGTGTTCATTGGCCAACCCGAAGTCGGCCCTCTGTGTTCCTCGCCGCGGCGACGCATCGAATCGCGAACGGCGTCAGAGTAGAGGTGTGAACGAGCCCACGGCACCAGAGCCGGCCGGGAGCGACCCAGACGAGACGCCTGAGACCGACGACGACGCCCGAGTGGACGAGTCGAGCCGCGAGTCGTTCCCGGCGAGCGATCCCCCGGGGTTCTGGGCAGGAAGCGACCGGCCACGCCGGCCGGCCGGCAGCTGAGCGCACCGTCGGCCCGGCCTTTCCGAGCCGCCTCAGCAGCGACTCCCGGCCACGGCGATCACGAGCGCCGTCAGGTCCTCGTCCACGGCCACGACGAAGTCCGGCATCTTCTCCGCCAGCTTGGCGCGCAGGTCGTGGGTGACCTTGGCGATCAGGCCGGAGGTCGCGACCGCGATCAGCGCCGAGAGCACGACGGGCCGCCCCTTCCGTTGTGCGGCAAGGCCGGCGGCGGCGCCGGCGAACACGAAACGGCCGGCGAGGCCGACAGGCTCGAGCCGGGAGCCGGTGAAGGGCATCTTGTCGAGGACGAGCTCGATCGCGACTGCGAGGCCGGCGGCCGGCTTCGCTCTCGGGTTGCTGAGCGCCGACGGCAGGACGTCCCCGTCGCCCTGGACGATCACGGCCGCCAGACCGACCGTGGAGCGCATGCCGCTTGCAGCTCCGAGCAGGAAGCTGCCGAGGATCGTGCGGACGGTCGTGCGGACGGTCGACTGCTCAGCCGGTGAGTTCATAAGCCCGTCGTAGCACGGTCGGGAGGGGGGTGTCTGTGTGGGCGGGCACGGGTACGGTTTCTTGGGGCGAAAGGAGACACGCGTGGCCGAGAGCGAGGACGGGGCCCGGGACGGGGCCGGCGTGGACCGGGCATTGCTGCAGGAGGCCGCGGGGCTCCTCGACTCCGCCATCGCTCTCCGGCGGGAGATCCACGCCCATCCCGAGATCGGCCTCGACCTCCCGCGGACCCAGACGGTCATACTCGAGGCGATCGACGGGCTCGGCCTCGAGATCACGACAGGTCGCGAGACGTCCTCGGTAGTCGCCGTGCTCGACAGCGGGCGCGACGGCCCGACGACGCTGCTGCGAGGCGACATGGATGCCCTCCCCATGCCGGAGGACACCGGGCTCGACTACGCGTCGCGGGTGGACGGCGCGATGCATGCCTGCGGTCACGACGCCCACGTGGCGATGCTCGTCTCGGCGGCGCGCCTCCTCGCCGGCCGGCGCGACGAGCTCGCCGGCCGGGTCCTGTTCATGTTCCAGCCGGGCGAAGAAGGACACGGCGGGGCAAAGGTGATGCTCAACGAGGGTCTGCTCAGCGCGCACGGCACGGTCGACCGCGCCTTCGCCATCCACACCTCTCCCACCGTCGCCTCGGGCGTCGTCGCGACGAGAGGCGGTGCACTGTTGGCCTCGGCCGACTCGTTCTACCTGACCATTGAAGGCAAGGGCGGTCACGCTTCCATGCCGAGCGACGCCGTCGATCCGATCCCCGCCGCGTGCGAGGTGGTGCTTGCCATCCAGGCGATGGTGACCCGGAGGATCCCGACCTTCGACCCGGCGGTGGTCACGGTCGCGCACCTGTCCGCGGGGACGACATCGAACGTCATTCCCGAGACGGCCATCATCGAAGGGACCGTCCGCGCCGTCTCCGAGGATTCCCGCGCGCTTGCCATGGAAGGGGTCCGCCGCGTCGCCGAGAAGGTCGCCGCCGCCCACCTCTGCACGACCGCGCTCACGTGGACCGACAAGCCCTACCCGGTCACCGTCAACTCAGCGGCGGTCGCCGACCACGCGCTGGCGCTGGCCCGCGGGCTCCTCGGCGAACTGCGGGCGAGCCGCATGTCGAACCCGATCATGGGCGCCGAGGACTGGTCATATGTGTTGCAGGAGGTGCCGGGAGCGATGGTGTTTCTGGGAACGGCGCCGGCCGGCGTGGCCCACCCGGCGCCGAACCACTCGAACCGGATGCTCCTCGACGAGCGTGCGATGCGCAACGGCATCGCGCTGCACGCCGCCATGGCACTCAGCCCGGCGCCCGCGGGCGGCTGAGTCAGGGCGCGACGCACACCCGATCGCGCCCCTGGCGCTTGGCCTCGTACATCGCCGCGTCGGCCGCGGACACCAGAGAAACAGCGCTCATCCGAGTCTCGGACAGCTGGGCCACCCCGATCGAGACCCGCACCGGCAGCCCACCCGTGAGGGCATCGAAGTCGAGCGTCGCGATGCGCCGGCGGAGCGTCTCGGCGAGGCGCGTGGCGGCGTCGACGTCGGTGTCGGACAGGAGTGCCACGAACTCCTCGCCGCCGTAGCGCGCCAGGAGGTCGCCCCGGCGCAGACGGTCCCGTAGGCCGCGCCCGACGCGCTGCAGGACCGCGTCGCCCACGGCGTGACCGAGCGAGTCGTTGATGTCCTTGAAGTGATCGATGTCGATGAACAGCACGGCGCACACGGCCGCATCGCGGCGCGCCCGGCTTATCGCCCGGACGACGGCGGCGTCGAGCGCCCGCCTGTTGGCGAGGCCGGTCAGCGCGTCCGTGCGCGCTTCGGCCCGAACCTCCTCGTACCGGCGCGCCTGGATGACGGCCACGGCGCACTGGGCGGCGAAGAACTCGATCGCCTGCACGTGGGCCCGGTCGGGCAGCATCCCGTCGACCGGTTCGTCGACCGAGATGATCCCGAGGAGCTCGCCGTCGACCTCGGTGATGGGCACCGTCAGCATGTCCTCCGGGTGCCATTGGCCGTCGACCCACTCCCGGACGACGCTCGGCGTGTTCAGCTTGTCGTTGAGCTCGGGCGGGATCTCGAAACGGCGATGGTCGAACAGATAAGACCGGCTCAACAGCATCTCCGGCTGCATCGCCGGCGCATATTCTTTGAGCGTCACCCTGCCGGCTCGCAGTTGCTTGCTCTCCTCGTCGGTGAGCCCGACCGTAGCCCCGACCTCGAGTACGTCGTCGGGCATCCGCAGGTAGATGGCGGCACGGCCGAAGCCGCCGGCGGTGGTCATCGCCTTGGCGATCTCGCTCAGGACCTCGTCGAGGGAGAACTGGCCGCGGACCTGAGCGCTGGCCGCGAGAAGGCCTTCCAACTGCTGGCGCTGGGCTTCGGCGACGGCGACGGCGGCGCGCTCGATGGCTCGGGCACGAACGATCTCGAGACCGACGACCGTGAGCTCGGCGAGCGTCTCGAGAAGCAGTGCTTGGCGCGCCGTCGGCAGCTCGCCGGTCGCGGGGTCGTGTGGGTTCAAGTAACCGACCGCCTCCCCGTCGGCTCCGATCAACGGCGCCAGCAGGAGCGCGCCGGGCTGCCAGGACCGCGACGGCACGGTGACGCCGGTCAGGAGCGTGCCGGCGACGACCTCCGGGAGCTCGCGCACCGGGTGACCGGCGGGTACCCAGCACACGGCCCCGATGGGCGACGCCGCCTCTCGGAGCGCCTCGAAAGCCGCTGCGGTCAGCACGCCACCGCGCAGCGCTCGGTCCTGCTCCGCTGTCACGCCGGACGTCGCCGCGTACCGGAAGGCGCCGTCGTCACCCCGGATCGCGATCACGCACACGCCGTAGCCCAGCTTCTCGCGCGCCGTGGCGTTGATCAGATCGAGGAGCTCCGCCTCGTCCGAGATGCCGTGCGAGGGCGCGGGCCACCCGCAGCACTTCCCGTTGCTCCACCGCGGCCTCGTCGAGGTCCCCGTCGGCGCGCCGGCCGGCATGTGTCTCTCCACTCAAGGGAAGACCCGCGGCCTGCTCATCTTGAAATCGTAGAGCCCGGACTGAAGGCACGCCCCCGACCGCCGCACACCCCGAGATCCGCCGCCCCGCGTTCGCCGTTCGCAGGAGATCCTGAACGAATCCGCAGCAGGTTCACAGACTGAGGGCCAAGGATCACGCCTCGAACCATGAGGAGATCTCGATGATGCGCAGAAGTGCCTGGTCGTCCTTGGTCGCGGTGGTGATCGCCGGCGCCGTGGCACTGAGCGCTTGCGGGAGCGGGTCATCGGCGCCGACGACCTCGACGACCGACCCGGGCGGTGGTGGCAGCCACGCAAAGGCTTCGTTCGCCGCCTACAGCGCCTGCCTGAAAGCTCACGGGGTCAAGCTGCCGACGTTCAACGGTGGGCCGCCGAACGGCAGCTTTCCCGCCGAACGGGAGCTTCCCCACCAGCGGGAGCACACCTCCCGGCGGGGGTGGCCGAGGCCGTTTCAACTCTCCTGCGTTCCGCAAGGCGGCCGCCGCGTGCGCGAGCTTGCGCCCGACGGGCTTCGGGAACAGGCCCGGTGGTCGCAATTTCTCGAGTGCCGCCTTTGCTGCCTACCGCAACTGCTTGAAGCTCCACGGAGTGACGCTTCCCACTCGGCCGACCAGCTCCAACTCGACGCCGCCGACCACCTTCAACTCCACGAGTCCGAAGGTCAAGAAGGCGCTCGCCGCCTGCGCTGGTCTCCGGCCGAAATTCACCCCCCGATCGAGCGGGAGCACGACGACGACGACTTTGAGTTGATCGTCGGTGCCGCGCCCGTCAGCCGGTCTTTCCCGATGAGCAAAGGAAGGGATTCCTCGTGAGCTCCGTCTTCCGCAGGTCGCGGCCGACCTCGCCGGCAGGCACGGCTGCTGAGGCCGATGCCTGGCCGGAACGAGGGCGAGGTCGAGGGCGGCGGGGTCGCAGAAAGTTCGCCTTCTACGCAGTGCTCGTGCTGGCGGTCGCAGCCGTCGCGGGATTCGGCCTGCGATCGATCTACCAGACGGCGTCGGCGTCGACGAGCATCGCTCGGACCGTCACCGTGCAGCGCGGCACCGTGCAGTCGAGCGTGACCGCGTCCGGCAACCTCAGTCCCGCAGCTGCGGCCAGTGAGAGCTTCGGCGCAAGCGGCACGGTCACGAGCGTGAGAGTGGCCGTCGGCGACAAGGTCAAGGCCGGCGAAGTGCTCGCCACCCTCGACACGACAACGGCCAGAGCGAACCTGCAGAGCGCCCAAGCCAACCTGACAAGCGCGGAAGCGACGCTGCGAGAAGACGAACAAGGGGGTTCGCCGGCGCAGGTAGCCCAGAACAAGTCATCGCTGGCGTCGGCCCAGGACCAGTTGAGCTCGGACGAGCAGCAACTCACGACCGACGAGGCTGCACTGACCAGCGCGAAAGACCAGCTTGCCGCGGATCGAGCTCTCGGGTGTCCGCCGGCCTCTTCCTCATCCTCGTCATCGCAGTCTTCCTCGCATCTTCCTCGAACTCGTCCTCGAACTCGTCCTCGAACTCGTCCTCGTCGAACGGGCAGCACGGCGCCAGCAGCGCCGCGGCGACCGACGCCGCCACTGCCACCACCACTGCCACCGCCACTTCCGCCGGCCACGGCCCGGCGACGTCGCCCAAGGCGGTGACGTCGCCGGCGACGTCGGCCATGACGACGACAGCCGACCTCCAGGGTTCGGTGACCGCCGATGGCGCCAGCACGTCCTACTACTTCGAGTACGGCACTTCGACGTCCTACGGTTCGAAGTCCTCCTCGGGCCGAGTCGGCGGCGCTGCGACGTCCACGCCGGTCTCCGTCTCGGTGAGCGGGCTCCACCCCGCCACGTCGTACGTGTTCCGGTTGGTTGCCTCGAACAGTGCGGGAACGTCCTACGGCCTGCCGCAGTACCTGACGACCGCGGCGAGCTCGTGCGTGACGGACGAGCAGACCGTGACGTCCGCCGGGCAAACCGTCCAGAACCAGCAGCAGGCAATCTCCCTGCAGCGGATGAACATCGCCGCCACCGAGGCCGGCCAGAGCATCGACCCGGCCACCCTCGCCCAGGACAGGGCGGCGGTCACCCAGGACAAGCTGACCGTCACCTCTGATCAGAAAGCACTCAAGGGAACCGTGCTCACCGCCTCCATCAGCGGCATGGTGACCGCAGTCAACGGTTCGGTCGGAGACACCGTCAGCGGAGGCGACAATTCCTCGTCGAGCT
This sequence comes from uncultured Acidimicrobiaceae bacterium, assembly GCA_963763085.1. Lineage (GTDB taxonomy): Bacteria > Actinomycetota > Acidimicrobiia > Acidimicrobiales > Bog-793 > CAVXNB01. The sequence goes on along the minus strand of CAVXNB010000008.1, from coordinate 293,136 downwards.
CGAACTCGAACAGCTCGCCGAGCTCTGGCTCGAACGCCTCCTCGAATGGGTCGTCAAGCTCGTCGAATGCCTCCTCGAGCTCGTCGTCTTCGACGGCCTTCGTCACCATCGACAACCTCAAGCGGCTCGAAGTCGTGGCCGGCTTCGCCGAGGCCGATGCGACGAAGATCGCCGTGGGACAGCCGGCCACGGTGACGCTGGCAGCCCTTCCCTCTACCGAGGTCGCCGGCGTCGTCGCGTCGGTGTCGCCGACCTCCATTGTCTCGAACAACGTCGTCACCTACGACGAGACGATCATGCTCACGAACCCGCCGGCCTCTGTGCTGGACGGGATGACCGCGGACGTGAGCGTCGTCGTCCAGACGGCCACGAACGTGCTCGAGGTGCCGAGCGCCGCCGTGACGACAACGGGCCAGTTCTCGACGGTCACGGTGCTGAAGAACGGCAAGCAGACGACGACTCGGGTCACTGTCGGCCTGGTAGGAAACTCGACCACGCAGATCCTGAGTGGCGTCACCGCCGGCGAGGTTCTTGTCGAGCCGACGGCGACCGTCTCGTCCTCGACGACGGGCTCGACCGGGTCGACTCGGTTCGGTGGCGGTGGCGGTGGCGGTGGCGGCTTCGGCGGTGGCGGTGGCTTCGGCGGCGGCCTCGGATGACCGGTCGGCAGCCGTTCTGGCGTCGCGACAAGCCCGTCAACAGCGTCCTTCGTCCGCTGCCGGCGGCCGGCGGGACCGCGGCGGCGCGTCCTGTCGCGGCCGACGGGAAGAGGCCGGTGGTCGCCCTGCGAGCGGTATCGAAGACCTACACCATGGGAGAGGTGGAGGTGCTGGCTCTGCGGCACGTCTCGTTGACGATCGAGCAGGGCGACTTCGTCGCCGTCATGGGCGCGTCCGGGTCCGGTAAGTCGACGATGATGAACATCATCGGATGCCTCGACGTTCCGACGCGGGGGCGTTACTGGCTCGACGGAGTCGACGTCCGGGAGCTCGACGAGTCCGACCTGTCGCGAGTGCGCAACCGCAAGATCGGTTTCATCTTCCAGAACTACAACCTGGTCCCACGAACGACAGCCCTGGCAAACGTCGAGTTGGCACTTGCCTACGGCGGAGTGAAGCCTAAGGAACGGCGTTCGCAGGCCATGGCGGCCCTCCGGCAGGTCGGCCTCGAAGACCGCAGCCACCATCTTCCAAGCGAGATGTCCGGTGGCCAGCAGCAGCGCGCCGCGATTGCTCGGGCCCTCGTGACGAGCCCCGCGCTGATCCTCGCCGACGAGCCAACCGGCAACCTCGACACCTCATCGAGCAATGAAGTCATGGCCGTCTTCAGTCAGCTGAACGCTGAAGGCCGCACCATCGTCGTCATTACCCACGAGCAGGACATCGCCTCGTTCGCGAAGCGCGTCGTGCGGTTGCGCGACGGTGAGATCTACGAGGACAGCCGCCTCGTCCCGGTCCACACCACGTCGACGGTGATGGACAAGCGCGAAGCACCCGGCGGGGCAGCGACCGGGTCGCCGAACGCGGGCGGAGGAACGCCATGAGAATCCTCGACAACCTCCGCGTCGCCATCGCCGGCATCAATTCGAACAAGCTCCGTTCCGCACTCACCACCCTCGGCGTCCTGATCGGCGTGTCGGCCGTGATCATCCTCGTCGCGGTCGGCACCGGATCCTCCCAAGCCGTCGAGAGCCGGATCAACAGGCTGGGAACGAACACCTTGACCGTCTTCAACACCGGCCGCTTCGGCCGCGGGGTCTCGGCGAACGGCACCCAGAGCCAGCAGGCGTCGCTGACCATCTCGGATGTCAACGCCCTGCAGAACCCCAACGACGCTCCGGATGTGAAGTCGGTCTCCCCGGTCATTTCCACGAGCCAGACCGCCACTTACGACGGCGCCACCTACAGCACCACCGTCGACGGCTCGACCTCCTCGTACCTGAGTGCGGAGGACTACACGGTCCAGGCCGGCAGCGCGATATCGAGCCAGGACGTCGCCTCCCACGCTCAAGTCGTCGACATCGGGTCAGACGTCGCCAGCAATCTGTTCACAACCTCCGAAAACCCGCTCGGCAAGACGATCATGATCGGCTCGACCAACTTCGAGATCATCGGCGTTCTGGCCTCCAAGGGCTCGAGTGGATTGCAGAACCAGGACGCAGTGGCGATCGCGCCCTACACAGCCGTCGAGGACCACCTGACCGGGTACTCCCAGTCCTTCAGCCAACTCATCGTTCAGGGGAAGTCCGCCTCGACGCTGAACCTCGCCCAGTCGGAGGTCGAGAACATCCTCGCGGCACAGAACGACACGACCGTCGCCGATCTGCCCTTCCAGGTCCTCAATCAGGCGACGCTGCTCAGCACGGCGCAGGCGACCTCGAGCACGTTCACGGTGCTGCTCGGGGCGGTCGCGGCCATCTCGTTGCTCGTCGGGGGCATCGGAGTGATGAACATCATGCTCGTGACCGTCACGGAACGCACCCGCGAGATCGGTATCCGCAAGGCGATCGGCGCCACGAAGTCGGCGATCCTCACCCAATTCCTCTTCGAGTCGGTCCTCCTGTGTCTGATCGGAGGAGCGGTAGGCGTCGTCATCGGTGTCGTCGGGAGCCGGTTCAGGATCGCCGGCGTACAGCCGGTGATCGCGCCGTACTCGATCGTGCTCGCCTTCGGCGTGTCGATCGCCGTGGGAGTCTTCTTCGGGTTCTACCCTGCCAACCGGGCCGCTTCGATGCGACCCATCGACGCCCTTCGCTATGAGTGACGAGTAGGGAGCCTCCATGCCAGACGACTCGCGTTCCACGAGGGAGATTCCGCCGATCGGCGATTTCGACAGCGAACCGGTGACGATCGCCGAGGGCGCCGAGGGCGCCGAGGGCGCCGTCGAGGACAGCGACGCGTGGCCGGTGCGGACCCCCCGGCCCGGCATTCGCATGCGGTTCCCGACCGCGGTGCTGGTCGCTCTTCTCATCGCCGGCGGCGGCATCTGGGGTGGGGCCGCCCTGCAGCGCGCGCACGGCACGACCACCACGGGTGGCGGCGCTTCCGCCTTCGCACGGTTCGCGGCCGGTTCGTTTGGGGGCGGCGGCGCGCGTGGCGCCCGACCGTTCGGCGGCGGAGCGGCGGCGAGCAGTGCTGCGGCCGGCATTGTGACGGTTGTCCAGGGCAACGTCCTGTACGTCACGACCGCGAGTGGTGGCCTGGTCAAGGTGATTCTCAGCAAGTCCACGACGCTCACTCGTGTCGCGAAGACCACTCCTTCCGGGTTGCGTCCCGGCGATACGGTGATCGTGCAGGGCACGAAGGCCAAGAACGGGACGGTCGCTGCGACCTCAGTCGCCGACTCTGCTGCCGGCGTGTCGACGGCGGGCTGATCCTTCGGGACCTCGGCGAGGTTCGCGGCGGCCGGGGTGGACTCCGGCGGGCCGGGGCGGCGGCTCCGACAAGTCCCGAAGTGGCTCCCGGGGTCCGAGGTGTATCGAAAATTGCGCAAACTTGCCTCCGATCGAGATTGCGACTGGTCACAATCATTAACGGGAGCAAGTTTGGAAGAGAATTCTGTTATCGGGCCGGGACAGGCCCGCCCCGGGTCCAAGGCTGGCGACCGGCGACCGGCGACCGGCCACAGAGGCGTCAGAGCCGCCGAGCCAAGGACGCCGGCATCGAGTCCGGAACTTCGGGAGCTTCGCGATCCGGGTGCAGCAGAGCGGCCAGCAACTCGACCCCGTCGACGATGCGGGGCCCGGGCCGAGAGAAGCAAGCGTTGGCGTCAACGGCATATATCCGTCCCAGGGCGGCCACCTCGGGACGTCCGAGGAACGATGACGCCTGCGCCGCAGCCCCGTCAAGATCGAAACCGCACGGCATGAACACCGCGACATCGACCGCTTCGCCGGCGATCTGCTCCCAGGTGAGCCGCACCGATGGCAGCCCGGCCGACGCGAGTACCGGCTCGCCACCTGCCGCTTCGATCATGTCCGGAACCCAGTGGCCGGCGTTGAAGGGCGGGTCCGGCCACTCGAGCGCCAGGACCCGGGGACGTGGCAGCCCTAGAACGCTCTGGCGAACCGTGGCCACCCGAGCACGCAGCTCAGCCATGACTGTTCGCGCTCGGCCGGCCGTACCCGTCGCCTTTCCGACCAAGCCGATGCAGTCGATCACCTCGTCCAGACTTGCCGGATCGAGCGACAGGACCTCGGCTTGGCAGCCGATGACTCCGAGCGCCTCCTCGACGGCACCGGACGGCACGGCGCAGACTCGACACAGGTCCTGAGCGAGTATGAGGTCGGGATCGATCGCGCGGATCCGAGCGTCGTCGAGGGTGTAGATCGATTCGCCGGCCGCGACGTTCGCGGCCACCGCGGCGTCGATCTCGGATGCCGTGAGGGATCCGTCGGTCGGGAGCACGGTACCCGACACCACCGGAATCTCCCGGGCTGCAGCAGGGAAGTCGCACTCAAAGCTGACCCCCGCCAGCTGGTCGCCGAGCCCCAGCGCGAACACGATCTCGGTGGCCGAAGGCAATAGCGAGACGATCTTCATGCGGCCATGATGCTCCATCTCCGGCTTGGGCGGCCCGCCAGCTGCGAGCGGACGGGGTGCTCTGCTAGCTTGCCTCTGGCGGCTTCGGCCGTCCCGCCGTTGTGCAGGGGAAGTCCGGTCAAAGTCCGGCGCTGGCCCGCAACCGTAGGCGAGGTTCGTCCTCGCAAGCCGGGAAACTTGCCTGCGGTGAGTCCTACTAACCGTCGAGGAACACGGGGACTGGGATCCGGTACGGCAGCGGTGTCTCAGCGCTTCTCCGGGGTCCAGTAGCCGGGAGAGGACATCAAATGCCACCGTCCGTCCGATGGGCGGCTCGAGCTTGCGTTGCTGCAACGCTGGCAATCGGGCTCGCCGCGGTACCTGCAACGTCTTTTGCGAGCCGGGCTCACCATTCATCAGCGCCGAAGGGAGCCCGCGTCACTCAGGTGACCCCGGCTGAAGCCGGCGCCGGTTGGATCGCCCGCGATCTCAGCAAGAGCGGAGCCATCGTCGACGCCTACTCCTCCAAAGCCAGCGGCGGAGACACGGCCAACGCGATCTTGGCGCTCGTCGCCGCCGGCGAAGGCGCCAACCAGGTCAAGTCGGCCTCGCATTGGTTGGAGCACAACTTCGGGCCTTACGTCGCCCCGAAAGGCGTCGCGAGCCCAGGCGCACTGGGTCTCGTCATCCTCGCAGCCGTCGCCGCCGGCGCGGACCCGCGGCACTTCGGAGGCCGCGGCCCGCTCAACGACCTCGTGGCGAGACTGCGCGCGACCGAGCGTACGCACGGCGGTTCGACCGGGGTCTTCGGTCCTCCGAAGGACGCCACCGCGTTCAGCCAATCGCTCTCGCTCCTCGCGTTGGCGTCGGTGAAGGACACCGATGCGGCAACCAGGCTCGGCGAGAGCTTCCTCCAGCGCCAGCAGTGCGGTGACGGCGGCTGGGAGTTCACCCGTTCCAGCCTGGCCAAGCCGTGCCCCAAGCCGGACCCGAAGACGTTCCAAGGGCCGGACACCAACTCCACCGCGATGGCCGTCATGGCGATCGCCGCGCTTGGCGGAAAGTTCGCCCACAGCCCCGTCAAGTTCTTCGAGCAGGCACAGGAGTCTGACGGGTCGTTCGGCTACTACGGCATCGCCGGCCACGGCCAGTCGGGGGATCCCGACTCGAGCGCCGATTCGATCCAGGCCCTGATCTCGCTCGGGGCGCTCGCAGACAAACAGTTCGTGCGGAGGGGCATCTCGCCCGAGCGCGCCCTCGACGCATTCCAAGATCAGTGCCACGCGCCGGCGAGCAAGCGGGGCGAGTTCCGCTACGCCGGCTCGCCGAGCCAACTGGCCACCCTGCAGGCCGTCCCGGCGGCCGCCGGAGTCGCCCTTCCGATCACGCCTCGCACGCTCTCGGCCGCCGAGCCTCGTTTCAGCTGTCCGAAGAGTTGAGCTGACCGGTCGCCTTGCCGTGCGCTGCCTCGGCCGCTGGCTCGGGCTCGGCCGGTGCCTCGGCTTCGGGCTCGGCCTCGGCCTCGGGCTGGCGGCCATGGTCGCCACGCCCGCGCTCGCGTCTTCGAGCAGCGGGCAGCCGAGCCGAGGCTCGCGGAGCTGCCAGGTGCCGGCGCACGTCCCCAAGGGCCGAATCGTGGTGCCGCTCGTCGTCGACTTCGGGGGTGCGAACGGGACGATTCTTGTCACGTGCGTCGTGACCGCACCCGGCGTCAGCGGAGAGCAGGTGTTGGAGGATCAGGCAGCTCGACTCCGGTACGCGCAACCGAGCTTCTGCCCTTCCGGACTGATCTGGACGATCGACGGCTACCCGGGCTCGACATGCCCGGCCAATCCCGCCAGCGACAACGCCTACTGGGCGTACTGGCACGGCGGAAAGACCTGGACGTACTCGAGTGTCGGCGCCGCCGGGTGGACGATCTCGAAGGGCGACGTCGAGGGCTGGCGCTACGAGCCCGACGGCAAGGCGAACGCGCCCCGAGCCCCGTCGAGCCCGAGCGTCCTCGAGGCGGCACCGGCCTCGCCGACGGCGACATCGCCGACGACGACCGCGGCGACGGCGCCGACGGCACGACGACCCCGCCCAAGACCACCAACCCATCCGGCGACGCGGCCGGGCCGAAACGAGCCTCGGGTGGCGGCGGGCAGTGACTCGGGTCGACTGTGGTCACTTGTGGGTGTGGTCCTCGTCGTCGTCTTCGGCTCCGCGGCGTTCGTGCGCACCCGACGCGCGCGCCTGCGCTCGATGTAGATGCTGCGCAACCGTCTGCAGCCGCTCCACCCCGTCGCGTGGTGGTGCTGGGCGGGGGCGCTCGCAGTGGCCGCGAGCCGCACGACGAACCCGCTCCTGCTCGGTCTCATCCTGGCCGTCTGCGCCTGGGTCGTCGTCGCCCGACGCGGCAGCAGTCCGTGGGCCCGCTCGTTCGGCACCCTGCTGCGCCTCGGCGTCTTCGTGATCGTGATCCGCGTGGTCGTCCAGATCCTGTTCGGCGACCGCGTGCCGGGCACGACGCTGTTCAGGCTCCCCGAGATCCCTCTCCCATCCTGGGCCGCCGGCGTGACGATCGGTGGGCCGGTGACGGTCCAGGCCGTGCTCGGGGCGGCGTGCCAGGGCGCGCGTCTTGCGGTGATCCTGGCCTGTTTCGGGGCTGCGAATTCACTGGCGAGCTCGTTCAGGCTGCTCCGCTGCGTTCCGGCGGGTCTGTACGAGGTGGCCGTCGCCGTGACCGTGGCGATCACGTTCACACCCCAGGTCGTGCTGTCGATCGCGCGGGTGCGGGATGCCCGCCGTCTTCGCGGTCGGGCTACGGGCGGTCTCCGGGGATGGCGCGGTTTGGCGCTGCCGGTGCTCGAGAGCGCGCTGGAGCGGTCGGTCGCCCTCGCAGCGTCGATGGACGCCCGCGGCTTCGGGCGCCGGGCGACTTCGTCGGGCCGGCGTCGCCTCACCGCTGCCGCGACTCTCGGAGGCCTGGTCGGTCTCGGCATCGGGCTGTTCGAGGTGCTCGACTCCGGCGCGACCTCCGGAGTCGGACTGGCTGTCGTCGCACTCGGCGGCGCTCTCGTGGTCGGGGGGCTCGTCGCCGGGTCGCACGGGACCCGATCGCGCTACCGGCCGGACCGCTGGCGCACGGCCGAATGGCTCGTACTCGCATCGGGGCTGGCGGCGGCGGCCGGCCTGGCCGTCGTAGGGCACACCGACCCCAACGCGCTCACCCAGCCCCTGTATCCGCTCGCCCTGCCGGCGCTCCCGCCGCTGGCGCTGGCCGGCATCCTGGTCGCAGCTCTCCCCTCGGTCGTCGCACCGGCGCCGGCGCCGGTTCGCGCCACGTTGCAAGGGGCTTTGGCATGATCTCCTTCGACCGCGTGACGGTCACCTACCCCGACGAGGTCGCGCCCGGCACTCGAGAACGTCAGCCTGGCCATCGAGGAGGGCCAACTCGCCCTCGTCATCGGGACGACCGGGGCAGGCAAGTCGACCTTGCTTCGCTGTGTCAACGGCCTCGTGCCCCACTTCACCGGCGGCCGGTTGAACGGGACCGTGACCGTCGACGGACGCAGCACCGAGCGGCACCGCCCCCGCGACCTCGCCGACGTCGTCGGCTATGTCGGACAGGACCCCGACGCCACCTTCGTGGCGGACACGGTCGAGGACGAGCTCGCCTATGCGATGGAAAACCTCGGTGTCGACCCGGCCGCCATGCGCCGGCGGGTTGAGGACGTGCTCGACACTTTGAACCTGCACGCGCTCCGGCAACGCGCGATCACGACCCTCTCGGGAGGACAACGACAGCGAGTCGCCATCGGCGCCGCGCTGACGGCGGCGCCGCGGGCACTCGTCCTCGACGAGCCGACGTCGTCACTGGACCCGGTCTCGGCCGAGGAGGTGCTGGCGTCTTTGGCGCGCCTCGTGCACGACCAGGGCGCGACGATCCTCGTCGCTGAGCACCGGCTCGAGCGCATCGTGCATTTCGCCGACGTCGTCGTGTCGGTCGGTACCGGCCCGGCCGGCGTGCGAATCGGGCCGCCGACGGAGATCTTCGCAACCTCGGAGCTCGCACCGCCGGTCGTCCGCCTCGCCCGTCAAGCCGGCTGGTCGCCCGTCCCACTGTCGGTGCGAGATGCCCGTCGCCACGCGCCGGCGCTTCGGCAGCGCCTCGAGGCGGCGACGCGGCCCGACGTCGCCGCAACGCCCGGCGATCGCGTGGCGCGAGTCAAGGGGTTGACCGCGAGTTACGGCCCGATTCCGGCCCTCGCCGGCGTGACGCTCGACCTTCACGCCGGCGAAGTCGTCGCGGTCATGGGCAGAAACGGAGCCGGCAAGTCCACCCTCCTCCACCACCTCGTCGGACTGCGCCGCCCCCAGAGAGGTGCGGTGGACGTCCTCGGGCGGGAGCCCGCGACCCTGCCAGCTGCGGAGGCCATCCGGCTCGTCGGACTGGTGCCGCAAGATCCGGGTTCGCTGCTTTGCGCCGAGACCGTGGAGCTCGAGTGCCGCGCCAGTGATCATGACAGCGGACTGCCAGAAGGAGCGACTCGGGCGATGCTCGAGTCGCTCGTTCCCGGGATCGCCCCGGGCGCCCATCCGAAGGACCTCTCCGAGGGCCAGCGGCTCGCCGTCGCGCTGGCACTCGTGCTGGCGCCGGAGCCGCCACTGGTGCTGCTCGACGAGCCCACCCGCGGCCTCGACTACGGCGCCAAGGAAAGGCTGGCGCACCACCTGCGCGCTTTGGCCGCCCGTGGCCATTGCGTGGTCGTGGCGACCCACGACGTCGAGCTCGTCACCGAGGTGGCCGACCGGGTCGTCGTGCTCGCCGACGGCGAGGTGATCACCGACGGGCCGGCGCGATCGGTCGTGTGCCATTCGGCCGGCCTTGCCTCCCAAGTGGCCCGGATCCTCGCGCCCGCCGAGTGGCTGACGGTCGAAGAGGTCGCCGCCGCGCTCGGCGAACCGCTGGTCGGCAACGGAGCCCCGCTGTGAAAGGCCTGACCGAACGCCGGAGCATCGCGGTCGGGCGTGTAGGGGGAATTTCGATAGGAATTGCTTCGTTTCTCGGGGTAGTCGCCTTCCTGTGGCCGTTCTTCATCCACGCTCACGGCTCGCCGAACCAGGCTCACGCCGGCGACGCGCCGTGGATCATCGCCGCGATGCTTCCGTTGCTCCTCGTGGCGGTGCTCGGCGAGTTCAGCGCCGGCGGCATCGATGCCAAAGGCGTCGCCATGCTCGGGGTGCTGGCGTCCTGCGGGGCCGCGTTGCGGCTTCCTTCCGGCGGCGCTGCCGGTTTCGAGCCGGTCTTCTTCCTGCTGTTCCCCGCCGGCTACGTGTTCGGGCGGCACTTCGGATTCCTGCTCGGAGCCCTCACGCTGTTCGCCTCGGCCCTCGTCACCGGCGGTGTGGGGCCCTGGCTGCCGTTCCAGATGCTCGCTGCCGCCTGGATGGGCTACGGCGCCGGTTGCCTACCGCGCCTGCGCGGCCGCCGCGAGCTTGTGGTGCTCGCCGCCTACGCAGCGGTTGCGTGCCTCGCCTACGGGCTCCTGCTCGATCTGTGGTTCTGGCCGTTCGGCACCGGCACGTCGACGACGCTGTCGTTTCAGCCGGGGGCGGGAGTGGGTCATAACCTCGTGCGTTTCCTGCTGTTCCACTTCTCGACGTCGCTCGGCTTCGACCTGCCCCGTGCCGCGCTCAACGCCGGGCTGATCCTGGTCGCCGGTCGCCCGGTGCTTGCGGCGCTGCGGCGCGCGAGCCACCGAGCCGCCTTCGGGGCACCGGTGGAGGTTGCACCTCACCCGGTCGTCGCTTCGGGTGCTACGAACGAAGCTCCGTGATCGCTTGAACTAGAGACCGAAGCCGACCGCGCTTCCTCCAACCCCGAGCAACCCCTGGGCCGAGCCTTCCTGCTGTGCGCGACCGAGCCCGTACACGTGGCCATCTCCCGCCAGCAGCCAGTACCCGCCGCCGCCGGGAGTCGGTGCTGCCGCCACGATCGCAGCCGGGAGCGAGCGCCCGCTGAGCGAGCCGTGAGACTTCGCTTCCCCGAAGTTGAAGACGCCACCGTTCGAGCTCACGAGCCAGTAGCCGGCGCCCATCGGGTCTGCCATGATCGCGACGACCGGGGCGAGATCCTGTTTCGAGCTCAGCGAGCCGAGGCGCTTGGCGTCCCCGAAGGGGTACACGGTCCCGTTCGCGGTCACCAGCCAGTACCCGCGGCCGTCCGGCGTGGCCGCCATCCCCACGACCGGGCTCGTCAACTTCCTGGCCGAAAGCGACCCGAAGAAACGGGCGGTCCCGAACCTGGTGACGCTGCCCTTCGCGCCCACGAGCCAGTACCCGCCTCCGTAGGGCGCCGCGACGATGCCGACGATGGGTGCTCGCAGATGGTCGCCGGCCAGCGAACCGAGCTGCTGGGCGGTGCCGAACGCGTAGACGCTGCCGTCTGCTCCCGCAAGCCAGTAGCCCTGAGCGTCCGGGGTGGCTGCCAGGCCGACGACCGGCGCCGGCAGCGACCGCCCCGCGAGGCCCGAGGGCGCACCTGCAAGGGAACCGAAACCAGCCACCGCGCCACCACTGCCCGCGACCACATAGCCGTTGTCCCCCAGAGTCGGCACGACGGGACGCGCCGCCTTCGTCGAACGGCCGAGCGCGTTCTCCGCCGAAACCGCGACGCGGTACACGAACCCCGGCGCCAAAGGCGCCAGCAGCACATGGTGGGTCGAAGGGGCGACGTCGACCGTCAGGCCCAGACCGACCTTGGGAATGGCGGAGACGACGTAGCCGGTCAAGCGCGACCCTCCGTCGGAGGCGGAAGCCTTCCACGACACGGCGATCGAGCCTCCGGCGGCCCTCGCCTCAACCCTGCCGGGAGCGGCCGGCGCGCTCCGCTTGTACCTGAACCTCGGGCCCGACGCAGTGCCGACCTCGGTCGTCACCTTGATGCGGACCGACGCGCCTACGTTCCCGGGTGGGATCGCCGCCACGACCTCGGTGTCGCTCGTGCCCACCGCCGTTTGGGGGTTGGTGACGAGCGGCGATCGTGCCGCTCCGAACGAGACGCTCTCGACCGTCCCGAGTCCCGTGCCGCTTATGGCGACGAACCCGCCTCCTCCGGCTGGACCGGAGGTCGGTGAGATGTGCTCGACGACCGGCCGTACCGGCTCGTAATAGGTGAACGACACCGACGTGCCCGTGAGCGGCGAGCAGCCGGCTGCGTTGCAAACCTCGAAGACCCCGTGGCCCGAGGGCGCTGCCGGTGTCACGAAGGTCAGATTCTGCCCGTTTCGGACCTGTACGTCCTGGGTGCCGGAGAGCCCGGTAACCCCGAACGGCCCGTTCGCGGCGAACTCGACGTTGTCGCCCGACGAGAACCCGATCCCCGTCGCGCTCACGCGCGTTCCGCCAGTGGTCGGACCTTGATGGACGTCTATGGAGAGCAGGATCGGACCCGTCGCGAAGACGACGGTTTGGGCGTTGCTCGATCCCCCGGCGGTCTGGACCGTCACGGGCATCGTCGGCGCCCGGGCCGGCCTCACGAGTCCGAAATAGAACACCTGGAGCTGGTGGGGCTCGATCTCGGCGAGGCCGAAGCCCGGTGTCGCGTACGAGGCGGTCGGGGGGCCGAACGTCACCCCCACCAACGTCAGGAAATTGAAGCCCGAACCGTCAATGGTCACCGTCGGGACACTGGAGGCGAACGGGTTGATCTCTTGGGGGAGCTGCTTCGGGCTGATGCTCGTGGTCGTCGGAAGCGGGGCATAGTCGAACTCGGTCGCGGCGGCGACGAGCTCGGTGTCCGGCGGTTGCGCCTCCTCCGTCGAGCCGGTCGGCGCCGGCAGGATCGGCAACGTCGTACTCGCCCCGTTTCCGTTCGAGACCGTCACCTCGACCTGGCAGATGTTGCTGGTCGGGACAGCCGGCGCCGTGACGCAGTCGGTTGCGCCGCTTTGCGCCGGGACGACTACGGCGAGCTCGGCGTCCGACCGCACCGTCACGGCGCTCGCCGGCACGATCACACCACCGAACTTGACGGTGGCTTTGCTCCCGCCCGAGAGGCCCTCCTCGAAGCCGCTGCCGATGATCGTCACAGTCTCTCCGCCCTTGCTCGGCCCGGCGCTTGGGCCGACGTAGCTGACCGAGGGCAAGGGGTTCGACGAGCTTTCCGCAACAAAGTGGAATTCGGCGAGGGGCGACGGCTCGCTCGAGCCTCCCAGACCCGAAACGGTCACCACGACGCCTCCGACCGGCGCCCCCGGGACATTGGGATTCAAGGGCGAAGCGGGTGTGACGACGGTGATCTTGGTGCCGGCACCGTTCACGTCGGCAGGCGTCACGGGCACCACCGAGGAACCGAAGTTGACCGCTGTCACCCCGGAGAGGTCGGTGCCATGGATCGCCACGGTCGTTCCGCCCTGGTAGCGACCGAAGTCGGGGCTGACCGCCGCCAGAACCGGGCGGGTGGCGAGCGCGGCGCCATCCGCGCACAGGAGCGCCGCAAGTCCTTTGCCACCGCTCGGGCTCGTCACCCGTGGCGTGCCCAGGCCAGTCGCCAGGTCGTAGCCCTTGGTCGCCGGATAGGCACCGTGATGCTGGGCAACGACGTCGTTGTCGCCGACTTTGACGTCGTTGAAGGCCTCTGCGTACGTCGCCGGACTCGAGGCGATCTGGTAAAGCGCCGGGTTGGCGAACCCGATCCTGGTCACATGCTCGGAGGCACAGGTTGCGTCGGCGAGCGCGGCGACAGCAGCCCATTTCGGTGCAGCCGCCGACGTGCCGCCGATCGAGGTCCATTGACCCTGGTAGTAGACCAAGTCGCCGTGGAGCTCGTCGGCGTTGGCGGAAACGTCAGGAATCTCCCGGCATTCGACGCCCGCCGCGGCGCCGCAGGGCGTTCCGGACGAGTAGCCGTTCTTGACGCCCGGGACATGCAGCGCCGACTGCCACGAGGGCATCTGCCAGAGGCTCGACAACCCGCCACCGCTTCCCCCGTCGGAGCCTTCGCCTGCGATCCCTCCGTCGTTCCAGACGACTTCGGTCGGGGGGTCGGTGGGCGCCAGCAGGGTCGTGCCGCCGACTCCGGTCACATAGGGCTGACTGGCGGGATCAGAGACGCTGAGGGAGTTGTCGGCGGGGTCGTTGCGCGAGCACCCCTCAGAACCACTGTCGCCCGACGCCGCGAACCAGCTCTGGCCCTCGAGGGCGGCCTGCTGGAACAGCACGTTCTCGATCTGCTGGAACCCGGGCGAGTCCGCCGTCAGCTGCGCCTCGCAGACGCCCCAGCTCGTGCTGACCACCGACGCCCGGTCCTGCGACACGATGGCGGCGATCTCGTCGATCCACGAGGTAAAGGTTTGCGGTGCTACGTAGACGTCGAGGTGCGCCGCGGGCGCGAGCGCTGAGACCTCTTCCACGTCGAGCGCCGCTTCGCCCGAGCCTGGCCCGGGCAACTGCCCGCCGTCGATCGGAAGAACGGTGATCGCTGACGTATGGCTCCTGCCGAAGAAACACTCGTCGAACGCGGCCACGTCCGACAACGAGAACGGCTCCAGCTCGAAGATGGCGACCGTCTGCCCGGCCCCGAGGTTTCCGGAGGCATACAGACCATCGAAACCGTAGGCACGGGCGATCTGATCCGGGGTGTACGCCGAGAAAATCGGTGCGAATTGGGCCGCTCGCTGGCATACGTGGGGACCGGCCGCGGCGGCCGAGGCGGCCGAGGCGGGCGCAGCGGGCGGCGCCGGGCGCTGCGGGTCGCTCCGCCGGTGCCGGCCGCGGCGTCGCCAGCCAGGTGAGCGGTCGCAGCGAACGACTCGGGACGTCCGAGATTGTCGAGCCCGATCACGGCGGTGACCGAAGACGCGATCGCGGCCGGGACGGCCGGCGCGCTCGTCGCGAACCGTCCGGCGGTGCCGTCGGCCAGTCTGACTGCGAGAAGGCGTGTGCGAAACGCCTTGCCTACAGCTGCCGCCGACCCGCGCACCGGTATCACGAAGCCGTGATCGTCGGGCGTGAGGACAGTCAGACCCGACGGTTCGAAGTTCGCTCTCCACGGCGGAGACCTCCCGTCGGGACGGCGCGAAGAGCTGTGCGAAGCTCGCCGGCGACAGGTAGTGGCGGTACAGGCGGGACGATGGGGAGGACACGGCTGCAGCGGCGCCGGCGAGCTCTGACTGGTCCCGGGACGCCAGTACGACGTCGATCTCGATCTGTTTGCCCGACGGTACGGCGCCGAGCACGTGGACGTGCGCCGGCAGCCTGGCTGCTGTCCCGACACGTACCCACGCTGCGGGCGAGTGCGAAGGCGTCGCCTCGACGGCAGGTGAGGTAGCCAGAGACGCCGCGGCCACGAAAGCGACCAGCGTGGCGGCTGTCATGATGCGGATCGTCCGCCCGGCACCTTCGCTCGCGCTTGACATCGCGTGCCTCCCCGAACCGGAGACAGCCCGAGAGCGAGACGTTCCGATCGACTTGGTTCTATCACGTGATTCGACAGGCGAGCGGCCGGCGAACGCCGCCGTTTGCCTGTTTCGTTGCCTCGCGTGACGAAGACCGAAGGTATAGCGTCGCCCCATGGGCGATGAGGTGAGCTCCGGGACACGCACGGTCCTGGTCACCGGCTCGCCCGAACGGGTGGCGGCGGTCGGCACGGCACTGGAAGGCCGCTCCTGCAAGGTCATCGCTGTCGCCGACCAGGATGCGCTCGGCGCCGTCTGCGCCTCGCTCGGCCAAGGTGCGATCGACTCCTACGTCCAGCTGCCTGTGAATGTCCCGTCCACGGGTGACACCGTGGTCTCCAAGTTGCGGACGTTCCTGGCCGGTGGCCTGCTCGCCCGCTTCGACGCCGTGTCCACCGTCCTCGGGACCCTGCGGCAGAACGCCTCGGTGGTTTTCGTGGCCGGAAACCTGCCCGCCGAGGTCTCCGCACCCGACGACCAACGCGCCCGGATGGCCCTCATGCGTGTGCTCGCCCAGGCCGTCGCGGCCGATGCAGCCTCGATCCCGGTCCGCACGGTCGTGGTGGAGCACATGCGTTCCGCCGACGAGATCGCCGCCATCGCGGTCGATCCGGCCAACCGGCTCAAGGTGATCGCGGACGCTGCTGAGCGATACCCCGAGATGAGCTACGTCGACTGGCGTCTCGAGGTACTCAGCCTGGCATCAATTGAAAGCTGAAGAGGCGGCCGCTGTTCTATCAATCGGAGCCGGCGGCACCAAGGGGAGAAACTAGATGGACGAGGATCGAGTCGCACTGGTAACTGGCGGAACCCGGGGGATCGGCGCCGCGATCGCCGCAGCGTTGGCCGCCGACGGTATCCACGTTGCGGCCGGCTACAGCAGCAACCACGCCGCCGCGGACGAAATGGCCGCAAACCTGGCGGCGAAGGGCCATGCCGTCTCCTTGCACCAGGGCAACGTCGGCAAGCCCGAAGACTGCGAACGCGTCGTAGCCGAGGTCATCGACGAGCACGGCCACGTCGACTATCTGATCAACAACGCCGGCATCACGGTCGACAAGACCGTGCGCAACATGAGCGTCGAGGACTGGCACGCGGTGTTGCGGGTCAACCTGTCCGGCGCCTTCTACATGTCGAAGGCCCTCCTCGAGCACATGATCGGCCGCGGCTTCGGTCGCATCGTCAACATCAGCTCGATTATCGGTGAGACCGGCAACATCGGCCAGGCCAACTACGCCGCCTCCAAGTCCGGGTTGTTCGGGCTTACCAAGAGCCTCGCCCTCGAGACCGCCCGCAGGGGCATCACGGTCAACTGCGTCGCGCCCGGCTTCATCGACACCGAGATGGTCGCCGCCGTCCCGAAGGAAGCCCTCGAGCAGGTCGTGGCGACCATTCCCATGCGCCGCCTCGGGCGCCCGGAGGAGATCGCCCACGCCGTGCGGTTTCTCCTCCAGGACGACGCCGCCTACATCACCGGAAGCGTGATCTCCGTCAACGGCGGCATGGAGATGTGACTGCTGCTTGACATACCAAGCGTTTGGTGTGTATGGTGTGCGTGTGCCGGAGACTCCGAGCGCCAACCAAGACTTCAAGGAAATCATCATGGCTACAGCCACCACCACCACCACCAAGACCACCGAGATTCCCGAGTTCGCCCAGAAGCTTCGCGAGCAGCTGATGTCGACCGTCCAACAGACTCAACAGCTGTCCCTCGACGCTGCCCAGACCTGGGTCAAGGCCGTGTCGGTTCTTCCCGTCCCGGACCTGCCCGCCATGCCTGGCGTTCCCGCCATGCCTGGTATCGAGGTTGCGACCAAGTACGGCTTCGACGTCGCCGCTGACCTGCTCAACGCGCAGCGCGATTTCGCCTTGCAGCTGGCGAAGATGTTCGCCTCCGAGAAGTCGGCCTGAATCACCTCCCCGCTTCAGCGGGAACGCTGAATCGGAAAAGACGATGGTGAACGAAGACAGCGAAGACCCCAGCAGCATGCTGGGGAGCTTCATCAAGGCGCAGCGGCAGATGGCAAATCTGTCGCTGCGCCAGCTGTCCGCGCTGACGGAGGTCTCGAACCCCTACCTGAGCCAGATCGAGCGCGGGCTGCACGAGCCGTCCGTGCGGGTGCTCAAGTCGATCGCGGCAGCGTTGAACGTGTCCGCCGAGACCCTGCTCGAGCACGCGGGACTGATCAAGGACACCGAGGAGCCGGACGACGACGCCACCGAGCGCGCCATCCGCGCCGACCGGAGGCTGACTGCGGCGCAACGTCGTGCGATGCTCAGCGTCTACCGGAGCTACATCGAGGCCACCGCCGAGGAATCCTGACCGGCCGGGAGGCCGGCCGGCACGTCGGACACCTGCACAGGCGCGCTGACAGGCCGTTTAGGATGCCCTCAACATGAAGTCAGCAGACGATCCCGAGATTGTGGAGCCGTCTGTTCTCGACCGCCTCGGTATCGCCGAGGATCCCATGACCGGTGCCGATCCGGTCTCCTTCCTCCGTTCGCTCGGCGCGGCCGCCACAGCGTTGGTCAAGAACCCGGCCGGCGTTGTCGCAGCCAACACCCGGCTGGCCATCGGCCTGGCCGCGGCGATGCGGGCGACCGGCGAGCGGGCGATGGGCGTGGAGACGTCGGGTCCCGTTTCCCCCGCGGCCGGCGACAAACGCTTCAACGACCCGGCGTTCGCCGACAACCCGCTCTACTTCCTGTTGGAGCAGCAATACCTTCTGGGCGGTCAGCTGGTCACCGAGCTTCTGGATGCGGCCGGCCTGAAGCCGAGACAGGACCGCAAAGGCGCGCTTCGCCGCGAATTTCATTCTCGACGCGCTGCTCGCCGACCAACACGCTGCCCGGCAACCCGGCCGCGATCCGGCAGGCCTTCGACACCGGCGGTAAGAGCCTTGCCAGGGGCGCCAAGAACATGGTGGACGACTTCCGCCACAACGGAGGCTGGCCCTCGCAGGTCGACGCGTCGGGGTTCGAGGTGGGCGTCAACATGGCGGCCACTCCGGGAGCGGTCGTGTACCGGAGCGACCTGATCGAGCTGATCCAGTACGAGCCACAGGCCGAGCAGGTGCACGCGGTACCGCTGTTGTTCTGCCCGCCCTGGATCAACAAGTACTACATCATGGACCTCGCGCCCGGTAAGAGCTTGATCGAGTGGGCGCTCCAGCACGGTCACACGTGCTTCGCCATCAGCTACCGCAACCCCGATTCCTCCATGCGTGACCTGAACTTCGAGGATTACCTGCGGAAGGGTCCGCTGGACGCGGTGCGGGTGATCCGCGAGATCACGGGCGCCCCGGAGGTCAACACGCTCTCGGTCTGCCTCGGGGGGACGCTGACCGCCATCGCGCTCGCCTACAACGCCGCCACGGGTGATCGGTCGATCAAGTCCGCCACTTTCCTCAACACCCTCACGGACTTCAGCGTTCCGGGCACGCTCGGTGTCTTCACCGACGAGGCGACGATCGCCGGCCTCGAGAAGCAGATGGCCAAGCGCGGCTTCCTCGACGCCGACAAGATGGCGCACACCTTCGACGCGCTGCGCGCCAACGACCTTGTGTTCGGCTACGTCGTGAACAACTGGCTGCTCGGCAAGAAGCCACCCGCCTTCGACTTGCTGGTCTGGAACAAGGACAGCACCCGGATGCCGGCGAAGATGCACTCGCAATACCTGCGCTCGTGCTACCTGAACAACGAATTCGCCCGGGGCGAGTTCGAGATCGACGGCCAGAAGCTCGACCCGAGCAAGGTCGAGATCGACACCTACGTGCTGTCGGCGGTCGACGACCACATCGTCCCCTGGGTGTCCGGCTACAAGACAACCCAGGTGCTCGGCGGTCACAACCGTTTCGTGCTGAGCACTTCGGGGCACATCGCCGGGATCGTCAACCCGCCGGGGCCGAAGCCGAAGCACTGGACCAACGACGCCCGCCCGGCCGACGCTGAGGCATGGAAGGCGGGTGCCCGGCTGCAGGAGGGCACCTGGTGGGAGGACTGGGCGGAGTGGATCGCCGCCCAGGGCGGACCGTTGGTGGCACCGCCTTCAGAGCTCGGGAGCAAAGAGCATCCCCCGATCGAGGCTGCGCCCGGCAGCTACGTGCGTACCCGCGCGTGACAGCCCCTCGGCCACGACGCCGGCCGCTGGCGTCCGAGCCCCGCGTGGTCGGTGTGAGCGGGCTCCGGATCCGCATGCTCATCGAGGGAACCGGCATCCCGGTCCTGTTGCTCAACGGCCTGACCCGGCCGCTGGAGAGCTGGGCGCCGTTCATGGAGGCGTTGAAGGGCCACACGATCGTGACCTTCGACGCCCCGGGTGTGGGCGGCAGCCCATTGCCGATCCTGCCGCTGTCGATCCCGAGGTTGGCCGCCATCGCGGGATCGCGTGCTCGACGAGGCCGGATTCGAGACCGCCGACGTGCTCGGCTTCTCCCACGGGGGTGCGGTCGCGCAGCAGCTCGCGGTCGACGCCCCGGCGAGGGTTCGCCATCTCGTCCTCGTGTCGACCTCGTGCGGCGTCGGAGCAACCCCGGGCGACCAGTCCGTGCTGCGCAGCTTGCGAGCGCCGGCGGGCGCCCGCTCGTGGCCGCGGACCGACGCCGTTGGCGCGCTGTGGAATTCGCTCGCCATCTCGAGTTGGTCGAGCATCCCGTTTCTCGGCGCGATCCGAGCACCGACCCTGGTCGTCTGCGGGGAACGTGACCATGTGGTGCCGCCCGCGAACAGCTCGCTGCTGGCCCGAAGAATTCCCGGCGCCGAGCTCGTGATCCTGTCGGCCGGCCATGACCTGCAGCGACGCGGTCCGGCGGCTGAGCTCGCAGCGGCGGTGGAACCCTTCCTTGCCACGGGGCCGCCCGTGAAGGGGATGAGGGCGGCCGGCGTCGAGGACTCTGTTTCTTCTTTGGCGTTGTAGGCCGACGGGCCTAGCCGAAGGCCAGCCTCACGTCGTCGGCGGACGGCTCGGGGCGCGGCTCGGTGCCTTCGGAGAACGACGCCCCGTTTCCGATCGGCGGGTCGGAGGCGAGAGCCACGACGGCCGGATCGATGCGCAGGACGGCGTAGCCCGCCACGGCGCCGGCGCCGAAGCCCGGTGTGAATATCCGCATCGGCCTTCGGATGACTCCGTCACGGACGGCGTCGTGGATGGCGAGCGGAATGCTCGCCGAAGAGGCGTTGCCGACCTTCTCGATGTTGAAGTACAGGCTGTCCGAGGACAGGCCCGCCGCGAGCGCAAGCTCTGCCACCATCGTCTTGTTGGCCTGGTGCGGCACGATCAGGTCGATGCTCTCCAGCAAACAGGCCCTCGCGCCGTCAGGGTCGGGGAGCACCTTGAGCTCGTCGATCATCTGCACGAGGTAGCGCCCGGCGAGTGACTTCACCTCCGGACCGTAGACCGTGATGTTGTTGTCGAAGGCGGGGTTGGGCCAGATGATCGAGTTCACCTCGCTCACGGGGCCGCTGGCATAGGTCTGCAGGTACTCGATGTCCGGTGCCTCGCCCTCGGGGGCGACGCCGACGACGATGGCGGCAGCGCCGTCGCCGAAGATCATCCGGGAAGGCCGGACATTGCCGATCTTGTCGGAGAACTTCTCCACGCAGACGAGAAGAACGGGACGCCCCACCTCCTGCAGGATCCGGGTTGCGTCGGAGAGGCCATAGGCCAACCCGGCACACGCCGCCACGATGTCGCAGGAGGCATGGGTCTGGAAGATCCCCAATTGACCGGAGATCCAGGTCGCGACCGAGGGGATCATCCGTGTGCTCGTGCACGTGCAGACCAGCACCGCCCCGATTTCCTCGGGCCCTCGGCCGGCGTGATCGAGGGCGGCCTGTGACGCCCGCAGCGCGATCTCCTCGAGGCTGTGGGACGTGTAACGACGTTGCTCGATCCCCGTCTTCTCGCGGATCTCGTCCGCCGACATGGGCGACCAGTTGTACGCCGCGTTGCGGATCAGGTCCTCGTTGCTACAGACGACGTCGCCGTGGACAACGGCGAGAGCCTCGATGCGGGGCATCACCGTGAAGTGGCTCCGGACGTTCACCGGCGGGAAGGGACGAATCGGTTGCGCGGCCTGCTTCTGCGGCGATCCGGACCCGGAAGGTCCCGCGGGGTGGGCACCGAGACGCGTCATGAAGTGGCGCACCTCCTGATCGCGGGGGTGGAAGACCACGACGTAGTCGTCGTCGCTCAGCTTGCCGACCTCCACGAGCTCGGCCTGGGAGCGGTCCCACGGGTACTGGTTGTGCAACACCATGGCCCAGCGACTCAAGGCCTCGAGCTCTGGGACGTCCTCGGAACAGTCGACGATGTCGGTGAAGCTGTAGGTCGGGAAGTCGGCGTCGTAGTTCGGCAACCGGAACGTGAGGTTGGCGGGATCGGCCAGCATCTCGGCCACGGTCGGCTTGATCATCGGGAGGTCGGTGGCGTGGTGCTTGCGGTGCCCGAAGACGTCGAACAGGATCCCGAAGATGCGGTCCTCGACTTCGCCGTCCCAACTCGGCGGCAGGGCCGCGTAGCAGCGCTGCACGGCGGCGATCTTGCGGTCACCGTCCTCCCACGGCGTCAGGATCGGCAGGAAGACATCCGTGCGGGTGCGGGGGACGTCGGCCCACCGCGTTGGCCGTTTCTCGTACATGGTGATCGCGAACCGGTTCGTCCAGAAAAGATTGAGGGCAAGATCGCGCATCAGCTCGTAGCGGCTCGTGTAGACGCCTTCCTCCACACGGTGGAGGATGTCGGTCCCCGTCGGGGCTTTCACCTCGAAGTCGCGTCTGATGACGCTGTCGAGCTGCTCGAAGCTCTGCATGACCGACAGGTCGAGCTCCGGCACGAAGTTGGAAGGAAAACAGATCCGGTGGTGCCGGTTCACGACGAACTCTTGCATGCCGCCTAGCTTCGCATGGTGCCGTCTCGCAAGTAGCCGACATGCCACGACAGGGCCTCGTCGAGGAGGTGCGGCGTGTGCTTGCCGACGCTGCCCGCGGTGGCGCGGTCGAGGTAGTCCTGCAGGGCGGCCCGGTAGTCCGGGTGCGCGCAGTGATCGATGATCTGCTGCGCGCGCCGACGCGGCGCCAGGCCGCGAAGGTCGGCGACGCCCTGCTCGGTGATGATGACGTGCACGTCGTGCTCGGTATGGTCGACGTGGCTGACCATCGGTACGAGGCTCGAGATCGCCCCAGCTTTGGCGGTGGACGGAGAAAGGAACATCGACACGTAGGCGTTGCGGGCGAAGTCGCCGGATCCCCCGATGCCGTTCTGGATACTCGAGCCCATGATGTGAGTCGAGTTCACGTTCCCGTACAGGTCGGCCTCGATCATGCCGTTCATCGCCAGGCACCCGAGCCGTCGTATGACTTCCGGGTGGTTGCTGATCTCTTGCGGACGCAGCACGATCCGCTCGCGATAACTGCCGATGTTGGCCCGCAGATCGGCGATTCCTTCCTCGCTGAGGGAGAACGCCGTCGCCGAGGCGGCGCTCAACGTGCCGGAGCGCAGGAGCTGAAGCATGCCGTCCTGGATCACCTCGGTGTAGGCGGTCAGCGGCCGGAAGGGCCCGTCGTCGAGCCCGGCCATCACGGCGTTGGCGACGTTGCCGACGCCGGACTGCAGCGGCAGCAGCGTTCCCGGCAGGCGCCCGCGCTTCACTTCGTGGCTGAGGAACTCCAGGACATGCCCGGCGATCAGCCGGGACATCTCGTCCGCAGGTTTGAAAGGCGTGTTGCGATCCGGACCGTGGGTCGGGACGACGGCGACGATCTTCTCCGCCGGGCAGCGCAGGTAGGGCACGCCGATGCGGTCCGAGGGCTCGAGGATCTGAATCGGCCGGCGGTGCGGCGGGAGCGCCGTGCCGTAGTAGATGTCGTGCATGCCCTCCAGCTCGATCGGCTGCCAGGAGTTCACTTCGAGGATCACGCGGTCCGCCACGTCGATCCAGGTCTTGTTGTTGCCGACCGACGATGAGGGGATGAGGTCGCCGTCGGCGGTGACACCTGCGACCTCGACGAGAGCGACGTCGAGATGGCCGAAAAAGCCTTCCCACACCATCTGAGCGACATGCGACAGGTGCAGGTCCAGATAGTCGAGCTGACCGGCGTTGATCTTGGCGCGGCTCACGGGGTCGGACTGGTACGGCATGCGCAGTTCGATCCCGTCGACCGCCGCCAACGCGCCGTCGAGCTCGGGCGCGGTCGAGGCACCGGTCCAAACGCTGAAAGCAAACCGGTCGCCGCGCGCGGCCGCGTCCGACACCCGCTCGACCAACGCGGCCGGAACCGCCTTCGGGTAGCCGGCGCCGGTGAACCCGCTCATCCCGACGTTGTCGCCCGGAGCGATGAACGCGGCGGCCTCCGCGGCCGACATCACTTTGGCCGCTACAGCCCGATTGCGGATACGCGACTCGTCAGTGTCTGTCGTGGTTCTGTCAGCCGGCCTCATCGCTGCCTGCGAGCCAGTGCCAGTCGCAGGACGTAGATGACTGCCGAGGCAGCGAAGAGGGCGGCGGTCACCGCCAGCCAGTTCGTCAGGTAGACGTTCACGCTGAGACCGGTGATGGCCTCGAAGCGCGCGCTCTCGAGCCTGAAGATCAACGGAAAGAACAGACCCAGCAGTACTGCCGAGACGACCGTGGGAACCCGGACGTGATTGATCCAGGGAACGGCGGGCGCACGCCGGCTGTGGCGGCGGGACTGGGCTCGGACCAGCACGCGGTCGGCCATCGCATAGATCGGCCAGCCGATCAGATCGTGGGCGATGATGCAGAACACGAACCACAGGAAGATGCCCTTCCAACCGCCCTGGCCGAAGACCCGGGTGACGGCATAGGCCGCGACCGCAAAACAGGCGAGCAGCCCGACGAGGTGCAACGGTCCGGCACCGTAATGGCGGCGAAGCCATTGCATTTCAGGGCCCGTCCGAGAACAGGATCCGCGCCACCCACTTGGTGTTGTGGGTGCCCGGCGCCGAAGGGACCACGACCCTCGCCGGGAAGCCGTGGTCCAAGGAGAGGTCCGCCCCGTTCACCTGTAGCGCCAGCATCGAGTCGGCCGCCGACACCTGCGAGCCAGAAAGCGTGACCACCTGGGAATCGAGTCCGGTGAGCTCGGTCGGGCCAGGACGCTCGACCCCGCTCAGACGGGCGAGGTCAGCTAGCGGTACTCCCGTCCAGCGTTGCTGGGTTGACCATCCCTCGGTGCAGGCGATCGGCAGATCGGCCGTCGTCTGGGGCATCGCCAGGAGCTGGTCCCTGCTGAGCGAGACGTGGCGGGCTCCTACGAGGACGAGTCGCCAATCGGAGCCGGTGTTCGAGGCGGTGATGCCCCGCGAAGCGGCCGTATGGTTGACCGGGAAATGGTTCGCTCCGACGTCGGGCGAGCGGTAATGCGTACCGAACAGCGCAATGCGCCGCATCGCACCGCCGATGGTCTCGCCGGCGGTCAGCAGAAAGACGGTCAGCGACGTGCCACCGACAAGCGCCAGGATTCCCCTCCGGGAGATGGTGGGCGGCGCCGGGTGAGGTGCGACGAGGGCGTCGTCGACCGTTTCGGGCCGGGTGCCGGCGAGACCGGTCCGCAGCTCGGTACGAAGCGACCTAGACCGCAGCGCGCGGACCATGTCGACGAACTTCACGCAGACGTGGACGGTGAACCCCGCTATGAACGCCCACGCGCCGTAGAAGTGCCCGCTCGGGAAGCGGGCCGGATTGACGTAGTCGACGTTGAGGATGCCGGTGCTCATCTCGAAGATGACGCCGCCGACGACGAGGACGAGGCTGAGCCGTTCGAGGAGCTGCGCGACGGATCGCCACGGCGGCCACGCGAACAGCTTGGGGATGACCGACCAGAGCTTGGCGAGCACGACAGGGACCAAGGCGAATCCGAGCATCACGTGTGTGCCTTCGGTCACGCGGTAGAACCAGCTCGGTGACGTCACCCAGTTGAACAGGAACAGCCCGAACAGCCCGTGATCGGGATTGGGGTCGTTGCCTCCCAGCCTGGGGTTGTAGGCCGCGTACGAGAGAATCCCGGTGACGAATTCGATCGGGATGCCGATCAGCAGAACGAGCCCGAAGACCGAAGTCAGCCATGGTCCCCGCACCGGGCTGGTCCATCGGCTGGGAGAAGTCATCCCTCCTCGGCCCGCTGGCTGGGCCGCGGCGGGCGCCGCGGGCGCGGGCAGGCGGCGCGCTCGTACCCGGGTCGCCATTCTCATGGATCCCGGACGGCCCAGAGCCGTCTGGAGTGTCGCCGCGGCGTTCCGGGTTGATCGCCAGATCCTAGATTTGCGCCTTGATCGACGGTAGGCCGGCGGCGGCGCCGGTCGTCAGGCGAAGAACGGCCATCGGTTCCAGGTGCCCAGGACGGGCGCGAGCGCGTCCTCTTCGAAGGCGAGGTGCTCGAGGAGATGCTCGGACAGCTCCTCCAACGTGTCGACGAGATGCGCTCGGGCGTCGGTGTCGTGGTGCGAGTCGAGTTGGCCGGCGGTCGCCTCCA
The DNA here is from genome assembly GCA_963763085.1 of uncultured Acidimicrobiaceae bacterium. Lineage (GTDB taxonomy): Bacteria > Actinomycetota > Acidimicrobiia > Acidimicrobiales > Bog-793 > CAVXNB01. The sequence goes on along the minus strand of CAVXNB010000008.1, from coordinate 267,683 downwards.
CCTCGTCGAGCAAGCCGGACACCCTCCGATGGTCGGCCTCGAGCCGGTCCACGACCTCGCTCATGCTCGGGGCGGCCCTGCGTACCGCCGGGAACAGCATCGCGTCCTCGAGGCCGTGGTGCGCATGCACGAATCGGCAGTGACGGAGGCAATTGGTGCGCAGCTGGAACAAGGGCCCTCGCGTCTGCAGCGCCTCGATCCGGGTCCGGATCTCGCTCGGCGCCGCCCCACTCGCCACGTCCGCCGCGAGTTGCCTGCACGCCTGAAGGTCGCGGCGGATGAGGCCGTGCACCCACTTCAGCTCTTCGAGCAGGACGTTGCTCGCTTCGTCGATTCGTTCCATCATCTCCTGGCCCGCCGCAACCGCTTGGACAGTACCGGCAGCAATCCCCTACTCGGCCGGCGGAGGCCGCTGGTTCCGCAGCCGATTGTGGAACCCGCACAGCAAACGGCCGTTGTCCTGGGTCGTGAGCCCGCCGTCGTTGTAGGGGACGATGTGGTCGACCTGACAGGTGCCAGAGCCGTCGCAGTAGAGATGGGTGCACTCCCGGTCGGAGAGCTCGATCGCTCGTCGCGTGGCGCCGGTGAACAGCCTCGCCGTGGCGCTCACCTCGACTCGGCGCTCCGGGCCGAACACGGCCCGCTCGATGTAGGCCTCGTCCATCCAGCCCAGCAAGATCCGGGCGTGACCACGAGACCGTTGGCGAGCTCGCAGATGCGCCCGTGCAGGGTCTCGTAGTCGACGAAGACGCTGAACAGCGGAGCAGGCCGGCGCCCGTCGGCCGGGGCGGTGCGGCTCCTCTTCGCCATCTCGACGAGCGCGTCGGCCCGGCGCTGGCAAGCCGTGCGGGCGAGCTCGCCGGCGGTGGGGTCGCGTCCGAGGTAGTGGCGGGCCTCGGCCCAGTCGGCCTCGAACAGGACGCGTTCGAGGCGCTCGAGCTCGCCGGCGACGATGGCGCCCGAGATCTCGTCCAGGGTGATCTTGCCGAGCCACGTGCCACCGAAGCTGGAGGCGAGGTAGACGTCGCGCCGCGCCCGGCGCTCCTCGGCGCTCTCCTCGACCCCGTTCGGGTCCGCGAGCTGTTCCCAGTAGGCAAGTGCCCGGAGGAACGACTCGTGGCGCAGCGTCGCCGCCTGGCCGGCGAGGAACTCCTCGTCGCGTTCCAGGGCGGACTCGGTGGCACCGCGGTGCAGGCCGACGATGGCGTCGATCTGGGCGACCCCGACGTCCCCGTCGCGAAAGGCCCGCGAACACGCCGGCAGGTGACGCAGCGTACGCCCCCGGCGCACCTGGCGGCGCGCCTCGCCTCTCGGAAGGTGGCAACGCGAGGCGATCCAGGCCGCCGCGTTGCGGGCGCCGTCGGGTGCCCAGGCTCCCGAGGCATCGAAGGCGGCCACGGCCCCGGTCACGACAGCGCCGAGGCGGGTGAGCTGGCGCTGCAGGGTCTCGATCGACTCGGCGTCGGCGAAACAAGCCGCGTCCGTTCCGGCCAGGCGATCGATCACCTCGGTCAGAACGTCAAGTTCCATAAGGCAATTGAAGCATTCGGGTGTAACGCTCGGGTTGACATAACCTCCCATGCGAGAGACTCAGCGCCGGCGCCTCCCACCCTACACCTTGTGGGGAACCGATGGGTATGCCAAGGTGACGCGATGCAGACCGTGTACGAGGCCGTTGGCGGCGACGAGGGTCTCTTGCGCCTGGCCGCGGCGTGGCATACCCATGTCCTGGCCGACGAGGTCGTCAGCCACGCTTTCAGCCATGGTTTCCACCCTGAGCACACGGAGCGGCTGGCTGCGTATTGGGCCGAGGCGCTCGGTGGACCGGCCACTTACTCCGAGGTCTGCGGCGACGAGACCTCGGTCGTACGAATGCACAGCGGCAACGGACCGCATGCGGACATGGATCGCCGTGCGATCCTTTGCTTCGATCGGGCGTTAACCGACGTTGGACTGGTCGAGAACAGCCCGCTTTGGCAGGTTCTTCACGACTATTTCGCCTGGGCCACGACGACGACGCTTTCCCGTTATCACGACTCTGCTGATGACGTTCCGGCCGGCTTGAGCATCCCCCACTGGTCTTGGAGCGGACTCCAAGCCTGACTACCGGCGAGCCCAGGTCGAGCGGAATCCGCCCGGAACAGGCATCTATCGCGTTACGGCACTCTCGCCGGCCCCGCCGTAAAGCTCCGCGGCCCGCCAGCAATACCAGGCCAACACCGACCGGTACGGGCGGTACGGCTCGCCGAGCGGTTCGAGGTCTCGGGCACTCGGCGTCGGGACTTTCCATGCCAGCCCGTAGCCGCGCCGAACTCCGAGGTCGCCTACCGGCCATATATCCAGGCGGCGGAGCTGGAAAAGGAGGAACACCTCGGACGTCCAGCGACCGATGCCCCGAACCGTCATGAGACGAGCGATGATCTCTTCGTCGTCCTGTCGGGACAGGCCCCGAGGAGACAGGTTCACCGTTCCGTCGAGCACCTTGGCAGCGAGGTCCCGCAGGGACGCGGCTTTGTTGCGAGACAGCCCGACCGCCCGAAGGGTCTCGTCGGACAGCGTGATCAGAGTCTCGGGCCTCACGTCGCCCTCGAGGGCTGCGATCAACCGGCCATGAATCGCCGGCGCTGCCGACCCGGCGAGCTGCTGGTACACGATCGCGCGGGACAGCGCCGCGAACGGCGGCTCAGGGAAGCGACGAAGGCGGGGCGGACCTGTGTCGACGAGCAAGCGGGCGATGACCGGGTCCCGCGCCGCCAGGATGCCAGCCGCAGCAGTGGGCGAGACCTGCCGCTTCCGCGCAACCTTGGGCGCCGTCGTCATGACCCGAAGCTAATAGCCTCATAAGAAACCAAGCGCGCGATTTCGCACGACCAGCCCCCGCTCTCGACCGGTGAAGAGCCGGCGCGGTCAGGACATCAGACGGTCCCGAGCCTCGGCGGTACTGGCAAGCCGCCCTCCCAGGCTCTCCACGACCTCCTTTGCACGCCGGACAAGATCGGCGTTCGAGGCGAGCACCCCTCGGGAAAGGTAGAGGTTGTCCTCGAGACCGACGCGGAGATTGCCGCCCAAGAGCATCGCCTGAGCGACCATGGGCATCTCCATCCTTCCGATGGCAAAGCCGCTCCAGTGCGACCCTTCCGGCAAATGCTCGAGCATCGCCTGCATGGCCTGCGGCGTGGCGGGCGCGCCGTAGGCGATGCCGAGGCAGATCTGGAAGAGCGCCGGCGCGTCGATCAGCCCCTCGCCGATCAGCCGCTTGCTCAGCTCGATGTGGCCCAATTCGAAGACCTCGAGCTCGGGCCGTACACCGAGCTCCTTGATCCGTTTCGCGCTCGCCCTCAGGTAGGACGGCGTCATGACGAACAGCATCGAGTCGTCGTCGAAATTCATGCTGCCGCAGTCGAGTGAGCAGATGTCCGGGTGCAGCTCCTCGACGTGCACGAGCCGCTCCATCGGACCGACGCAGTCGGTTCCGGGGGCGGGAGTGTCGTTCATACCGTCGGCTCCAATGACGAGATCGCCGCCCATGCCGGTCGTCAGGTTGATCAGCACGTCGGTCTTCGCGTCGCGGATCCGCTCGACGACCTCCCGGAAGTACTCCGGCCGGCGGCTCCCCTGACCGGTCGAGGGCTCGCGCACGTGAATGTGGACGATCGCCGCCCCGGCCTGCGCTGCCTCGATCGCCGCCTCCGCGATCTGTGACGGCTTCACAGGCAGATCGGGGTGTTTCCCGAACGTGTCACCGGCTCCGGTCACGGCACAGGTCAGGAACGGCTCCCAATTCACAGCTTCTCCTCCTCAACATCTGCAGTTCGAATCGACTTACAGCAGCGGCAGCCTAAACGTCCGCTGTCAGGAGCCGTATACCACCTTCCTCGCATCGATCGGCTCGGTTCTCCTCACGTTTCTGGCCGGAGCGGAGATCGATCCGGTGTCGCTTCGAAAGCACTGGAAGGCGAGTCGTGGGAATCGGGGTGTCATGACGGTGGCGCCGGGTCGTCGGCCTCGCGAACGCTGCAAAGGAGCTGAGGGCGACGGCCCAGGATGTCTCGAGGAACCGGCGTAGCTCGAGGAGGCCGGCGGGGTCGATGGCGTAGATCCGGCGGTTGCCCGTCGGTCGGTCTTCTTCCAGGCCGGCACTCTTCGACCTTGGCTCCTGGCTCGGCCGCCGGGCGCGACCTGGCAGCCCCCGGGCGATCTCCACCACGGGCTGGCGCCCCGCGCCGAGGCGCCTGCGGATAAGGCGCCTGGTGCGATCCCCGAGGGCGACCGGATACCTTCGGGTCCATCGCCCTGTTGTCTCACCAGGAGGACCCAGTAACCGAGCTCGTCAAAGTGGCCTCTCCTCAGCCGACTGGGACATCTCGTGGTCCATCGGCACCCAAAGACTTACCATCCGAAACCGGCGTAGGTATCAGAGATGGACGTACTTCTCGCTCTCAAGCCCAGCCCAACTCTTTCAGGCGGTCGTCGTCGATGCCGAAGTGGTGGCCGACCTCGTGGATCACGGTCTTTCGCACCAGGTCGACGACTTCCTGTCTAGTCCGGCACGACCGACAGATCGTGGCCATGTAGATGGTGATCCGATCGGGCATGGACGCCGAGTAATTGCTGCCGCGCCGCGTGAGCGGGACGCCTTGATAGAGGCCGAGCAGGCGACCGGGCGGACTGTCGTCGTCGACCACCACGGCTACGTTCTCCATGGCCGCACCGAGATCCGCCGGGATCCCGTCCAGAGCGTCGCCCACCAGTTCCTCGAACTCGGGGACCGTCATGGTGACCATCCACGAGATCATGCCAAAGCTTCTCGGGTGAAAAACCGAGCGGTGGCCTTCAGTCGACGAAGAGCCGCCGCAACTGAGTCGTGTCGCCGTCAGCCGAGTAGCTCCTCCACGCCTCTCCGATCGCCCGTGCACGCGGGAGTGAAACCGGAGGCCATGGCCAGGTCTCCCCGTACTTCTCCGGCACCCTGACCGTGTCGTCGTCGAGGACCCTCATGAACGTCGGCTCTCCATCCTCGCTCACGATCAGCAGGAAGACGCCTGGCTGCACAACGAGCTTGACTTCGTGAAAACCACCTTCGGGCCCCATGAGCAGCGAGTCTGGCACGGCTGACGAGCGGACTACAGGTTGACCGGAACCAGCGGTGTACCCCGGCTTCGTCCTGTCCTCCCCCTCGAAGCCGGGGTGCACGCAAGGTTAAGACCGGTTCCCCACGGGCTCGCTGGCAGGAGCGTTTTCCGTCAGTCCGGGGCCGCTCCCACTGAGTTAGCAACGTGATCTTACGGGGCGAATTCTGTGGGTTCCTAGAGGACAACGTGGGGAATTCTGACGAGTCCTGTTGATTAAGTCCGCGACGCGGGTCGGAGAACAGACGCAGAACGGGGGGCGAAGCTCCGATTACGGTCGATGGGATGAAGAACCTGCCCCTGAACGTGCTCGGCCGCGACCGCGCACGCACCGCCGCTACTGGATTGGCCTGCGTGCGGGCCGTAATTGGCGCGGCCGCGCTCATCTTCCCCGAATTGGTGCTGAGGCCGTGGATCGGCGCAGATGAGGCCGCCGCTACAGGTGCCAAGCTGGCCGGGCGCGCCCTAGGCGGGCGCGACTTGGCTCTCGCCGCGGGCCCATTCCTCGCGATGCGACACGACGCCCCCGTCCGCGGGTGGGTCGAGGGAGGGATGCTCTCGGACCTCTGCGACACTGTCGCCACCCTGATCGCGTTTCGGAACCTGCCGCCACGGAGCCGGTGGCTGGTCCTCGCCTCGAGCGCCGGCGCGGTCGTGGCCGGTCTCGTCGTTGCTGCGGGTGTGGATGAAGCGGCGATCGGCCCCGCCACCGAGGCGCAATGAGCGAGGCGACACGTCACACCGCGTCGTAGTGACGCCTTGGCCCGACGCGACACCGCCCTCGGTTCCCGAGGCACCGAGAGCAGCGTGTCGCCTGGTCGCTGTGCGAGGGCGATGATGGCGACAAGCACGAAGCTAGCCTGGCCTCGGCGCGATTGCCCCCCGCTCTACGGATCAACCGAGGCCCCGAACGCAGTAGGAATATTGCTGGGACGACCATGTAGGTCGAGCACCCCCGATTCCGGCTGGCGTCACCAGACGGTGGGACCATGGAAGGGATGAGCGACTCCTCCGCAACCATCGGGTGGCTTCTCCATTCGGACCCTTCGATCCGCTGGCAGGTACAGCGCGAACTGCTCCACGCCCCTGAGTCGGAGTGGCAAGCGGAGCGGGCCAGGGTGGAGACCGCTGGTTGGGGAGCCTTACTTCTTTCCTGCGAGGACCGGGATGGGCAGTGGGCTGGCGGAGCCTTCGTCCCTCGCGATTTCGACTGGCGCGAATGGACTGAGATCGGCCAGCCATGGACCGCCACGACCTTCTCGTTGACCCAACTGCGCGAGTTCGGCCTTGATCCCTCCTCTGAGAGCGCCAAACGAGCCGTTGCGTTGATCGGTGCCAGCTCTCGGTGGGACCAGGGGTCCCAGCCCTACTGGGAGGGCGAAGTCGAAGAATGCATTAACGGGCGGACCGTTGCCGACGGCGCCTACTTCGGCATCGACGTCTCCCCCATCGTCGCCAGGCTGCTGGACGAGCGCCTCGACGACGGGGGATGGAACTGCGAGAGGGTCAACGGCTCGGTTCGCTCGTCGTTCGCGACCACGCTCAACGTGCTGGAAGGACTTCTCGAATACGAGCGGGCAACTGGCGGCACCCCCGCCTCCCGAGAGGCGCGGGCCTCGGGTGAGGAGTACCTGCTGGAACGCCGCCTATTCCGTCGCCTCAGCACTTGGGAACCGGCAGACGAGCAGTTCCTGCTCCTTTCTCATCCGAACCGATGGCACTACGACGTCCTCCGGGCGTTGGATTACTTCCGCTCTGCTGCCTTATTGACCCGAACCAGGCCAGATCCGCGATTGGCCGACGCCGTTGCGCACGTTCGTTCCAAGCGAATCGAAGAAGGCACCTGGCTCCTCGACTGGAGGCCGCCAGGCCGGGTCTGGTTCGAGATCGACGACGGCATCGGCCAACCGTCTCGCTGGGTGACCCTGCGGGCGTTGCGCGTGCTCCAGTGGTGGGTGGGATAGCTTCTAGAGCCAGGCGGCTCCCCACCGCCTCTATCCGCGGCGACACGCCGGCGGGCATTCCAATTCGATTCCAACCACGTAGCCACCGTTGACCCAGACAGGCGGGCGTGTTACACCGCCTCCGTCAGCGTTCGAGGGCCAGCAATAGATCGTGAATTGGAGTTGTGTGATGACCGTGAACGAAGAGAAGTTGATGGGGTACGTGCATCAGGCAGTTGGCGACTTTGGCTCGCTCCTATCGGCTGCCTTGATCACCATTGGTGACAAGCTGGGTATGTTCAAAGCCATGGCCGGTGCCGGACCGGTGACCGTGGCCGAGTTGGCCCAGAGCACCGGAACCACAGAGCGCTACGTGCGCGAGTGGGCAAGCGGTCTAGCTGCGGCCGGGTATCTCGACTACGTCGGCGATGGTCGCTACGAACTCAACGAAGAACAGGCGATCGCCCTCGCGGACGAGACAAGCCCCGCGTACGTTATTGGCGGATTCCAGGCGATGCTCGCCGCCACTCGTATAGTTCCCAAGGCCGTAGAGGCGTTTCGCACCGGTGATGGGATCGGTTGGCATGAGCACGATCCCGACCTTTTCCAAGGGACCGAGCGATTCTTCCGACCCGGGTATGAGGCCAACCTTGCACAGTCCTGGATTCCGTCTCTCGACGGTGCTGACGCCAAGCTTCGTGCGGGAGGCAGAGCGGCCGACGTGGGCTGCGGCTACGGAGCGTCGACGATCATCATGGCTACCGTGTACCCGAACTCGCTTTTCTGGGGCTTCGATTACCACGAGCCATCGATCCGTCATGCCACCGAGGCTGCTGCCGCTGCCGGAGTCTCGGACCGTGTGAACTTCCAGGTCGCTTCTGCCAAGGAGTATCCGGGTACCGACTACGACCTGATCTGCCATTTTGATTGCCTGCACGACATGGGTGACCCGGTGGGCGCGGCCAGCTACGCCCGCCAGTCGCTCAAGGCTGACGGACACTGGCTGCTGGTCGAGCCATTCGCCAATGATGACCTGGCCGACAACCTGAATCCGATTGGCCGAGTCTTCTATTCTGCATCCACATTGATTTGCACTCCGGCGTCGCTGTCTCAAGAAGTCGGCGCCGGCCTCGGAGCTCAAGCGGGCGAACGCAGACTCAGTGAGGTAGCCAAGGCGGCCGGATTCTCCTCGTTCCGTCGGGCAACGGAGACGCCGTTCAATCTCGTATTCGAGGGACGCCCCTAGGCCCGAGGATCAGAAGGCTCGGCTCAATCACCCAAGGCGCTGAGCTCAGGCTCGGAACACGACGCCGGCCGGCGCCGACGGCAGGTCGGGCGCTCCGACAACGGCGACGGCGCCGAGACGGCCCAGCGCGCCGACTCGTCGCCCGCTCGTGTCAGACCTCAGCTCGGCGGTCTGCCCACCGGGCCGTCCGTGCACGACGGTGCCGGTCGGCCCGAGCTCTGCAGTCTGCTCCACCCGTCGCACTCTGCGACACAAGCCTGCAGAGGTGGGCGCACCCGCGTGGTGGTTCGGGCCGAGGGGGGCTGCGCCACCGCGGGGGGTCTCGGGCGCACGACCCGGTGGCCGGACGGCCACAGAGGGCCGGCCGCCACCGCCGGCGTCGGGCCGCCAGATCCGCTACTGCCCGGCTCCCGTCTCGGTGCACAAGGTCCGGCCGCCACTCGGCGCCGTCGCCCCGCGCGCCGCGGTGGTCCCGGGGCCACCGCCGCCGCGCGGGGCCGCGCACACGGCGGTCCGCTCCGCGCCCTTGTTCTGGCACAAGCACGCCCGGCCCGGGCTCGTCACCCGGAGCTCCGTACAGCGCGCCCGCAGGCGCGCCGGGTCGCCGGGCGGCCACGCCGGTTGGGTCCTCAGTCGGCGGTCTGCTCCGGCCCCCTCTCTCGGGCACGTCCGCTACCACGTCATGGGCCCCGCCCGCCAGCGGGGCCGGTTGCCCCGGTCGCCGCCCGTCGCGGCCGGTGCCGGCCCTGAGCTCGGCTACCGCCCCCCTCACGTCTGGTGCACACGCTCGCCGTCGCCGGGCTCTAGTCGCCCGGCGGGCGGCCCGCCCGGTATCGCGCGCCTATTCGCCCCCGTCTCCTCCCCCCGCTCTCCCTCCCCTCCCCTCCCGCCCCCTAGCTCAAGCGGGCGAACGCAGACTCAGTGAGGTAGCCAAGGCGGCCGGATTCTCCTCGTTCCGTCGGGCAACGGAGACGCCGTTCAATCTCGTATTCGAGGGACGCCCCTAGCCCCCGCCGGCGATCAACCAGCAGTTCCCGCCCTCGCGCCCCCGGCATCGTTGAACTTCTAGGGACGCGCTAGTCGACCCAAAGCCAAATCGCCAGAGCGAGGCCGGCGCACGCGGCCAGCGTCCGCATGACGCTGCCTGGCACCCTTCGAGTCACAGACGGCCCGATACTGCTGCCGACGAGCAAGCCGCCCGCAAGTGGAACCCCCGCCGCCCAGTGGACTGGCCCGAAGAAGATGAACCCAATTGCAGCGACAACGTCTCCCACGCCGAGGATTGCATTCTTGAGCGCATTGGACCGCGGAACGTTTGGATCCATGAAGAGGAGCAGGACGGCCAGCGTCATGATGCCCGCTCCCGCACCGAAATAGCCGTTGTAGAGGGCTACAGCGAGAAGACAACACGGCAGCAGAATCCGGTTGCCGTGAGAGAGGTGTTTAACGTGCCAGGCGCTGATCCGCGGTTGAACGAGGAGAGTGATCGAGCCGAGGAGCACCAGGAATGGTACGACCCGAGCAAAGATCGTCGCGGGTAGACAAAGCAGCAGTGCGACGCCGCCAGCGGATCCGGCGGCGATCAGCAGGGCCCAGCGTCGTAGCCAGGGAGCTTGCCCACGCAGTTCCGGCCGCGACCCGAGCGCCGATCCGGGCCACGCAGCCACGAACGCAACGGCTTGGGTGACGTTTGCCGCCAGCGGCGCAACTCCCACGGCAAGCAGCGCGGGATAGGAGATAAGTGACGTGATGCCGCCTGCGGAGCCGACTGCTCCAGCTAGAACCCCGGCGCCTAGGAGCAGGGCGGTATCGGGCCAGGAGATCGAGATGTGTCGAGGCTAGGCGGCCGGAGTCCGTGTCGCGCGCCGCGTTCGCCCGCGACCGGATTGCGACACGCAGCCCTCGTCAGGCATCCCTGGTCATCATTCGCCATGCCCCGAGTGCTGTCCAGACCACGAGCCACGCGATGATCACGCAGACTGAGACGAGAGTTGTCTCGGGTATGAGCAGTGGGTTTCCCTGGCCGCCTCCTGGCCCTCCCCCGCCGCCGCCGAATACAGGAATGCCTCCCGGCGCCAGGTGGGCGGTGGCGACCCCGACCACGCCACGCTGCAGGTTCAAGAGGTGAGGTATGCGCGCTCGCGAGAAGAGCGGCGTCAGGATGACCTCGAGCACGATCAGCAAGATCACAGAGATCGTTCTCTGGCCGAGCAACGAAGCGAGCCCGAGGCCGACGACCAGCCCTATGAGAGCTTCGAGCTCGAGCCACAATCCAGACTTGATCATGAGGGAGATGGACGGGGACAGGAAGTCTGAGGAGTAGCCGGCGTAATTCTGCCGAGCGATCTGTATGGCGGCTGCTCTTATCTGAGCTGCGGTGGGCTGCCCGGTCGTCTGAGACCCGGGCGGCGGCGTAATGATCTGTCCGTTAGGTCCGCATGGGACATTCGGTAGACCGGGCCCGTTGTATGAAAAATCGCAGACGATCAAGCCGGCATGGTCCGCGGCCCAGCTCTCGAGCCCGGAGCGAGAGAGCCCGGCGGGCACGTTGACACCGTCGTAGTTGAGCGTCTTCGGAGCAGCGAAGACGCAGACAGCGCACACGATGGTGAAACCGATCGCGACAAGAGGCACGACGATGGCCAGCCCTGCGGGAATCCGGGCGAGGTACAGAGCCAACCGGGAGCGACCGGTCACCACCAGGTGCCGGAACATCCCCTCGGTGAGGTCGAGCGATCCTGCCGAGCAGCCCAAAGTGGCCGCAACGATGAATCCGAACACGTACATCACACCGGCGACAAGTCCCGTGTAGATCGTGTAGCCCCCAGCCGGCCCATAGGACTTCGGGTCGAATGCGTGAGCCAGCAGACGCACGGTGAGGAAAAGGGTTGGGATGCCGATGTTCACAACGATCAGGGCGATCATGAGTCCGCGCCGTTTGCGCAACTCCATGAACTTGGCTGCGATCATCCCCCAGGTGGGCAGCGGGGATCCCCGATGGTCACGCGAGATTGGAGCCCGACCGGCGGCTGGAGTTGGCGCCGGTGCGCTCAGGTCCGGGATCGTCGTCACTCTGGTGCTCCCAGCCGACTCGTCACCTGCAAGAACCACGATTCAAGCGACTCTCGCATCTCCTGGAGGCGGTACAACGAGATTCCACCTTCAACGAGAACGCGGGCAATCTCGGCGATGACGTCCCGGGGCGTGCCTGCCGGCAGCGTGATGCCCAGCCCGGCCGGGCCCACTTCGATGTGCGCCCCGATGTTGGTGGCCTCGAGGAGGGCCCTGGCGCGATCGGGCTCGGAGCATTCGACCTGCAAGGCAAGCGCTGCACCGGCCAACAGCTCGGAGATCGGACCCTGCCTGATGACGTTGCCCCGGTCGACGATGGCGACCGAGTCACAGGTTCGCTCGACCTCGTCGAGGAGATGGGACGACAGCACGACCGTGCGGCCCTCGGCCACCAAGGAGAGGATCATGTCGCGCATGTCCTGCATCCCGGCAGGGTCGAGCCCGTTCATCGGCTCGTCCAAGATGAGAAGCTCGGGGTCCCCGAGCAAGCAAGCAGCGACTCCGAGGCGCTGCCGCATCCCCATCGAGTACTTCGACACGCGGTCATCGGCGCGGTGAAGTATGCCGACCCGCTCGAGCGCGGGTCCGATGCGGTTCCGCGCTGCGGGCTCGCGTGCGGCCGCGAGGATCTGGAGGTTCTGCCTCCCGGTCAGATGCCCGTGGAACCTTGGCTCGTCGACGATGGCTCCCACTCGTGCGAGCGCCAGGTCTCGGCGTGTCGGGACGGGGTATCCGAGCAAAGACATCGTGCCGGAATCGGCGTGGGTGAGTCCCAGCAGAACCCGAATGAGCGTGGTCTTGCCGGCGCCGTTGGGACCGAGGTAGCCGAACGCACATCCCCGGGGGACAAGAAGCTCCACATTGTTGACGGCGACATTTTCGCCGAAGCGCTTTGTCAGCCCATGGGTCTCAACGGCCCACTGGCTGTCGGAGGGGCGCCTGTCAGCGAGATCTTGGAGCGTTGCTGTCTGGTCGCTGGCTTCGCTCATCTCCGAGCTTCTGACTTACGCGGCCCTTGCCTCCCGCAGGGAGTCGATATCTTCACCTTGGTAAGATACTCCATATGGTACGGAACATCTCAGCGTTCGTACCGAGGCTAGCCCAGCGGCGTCTTGAAGCCGCCGGGACCACGAGCGAAGCGCGGTCGCGAAAGCGCCGACTACTTGGCCGGCTTACAGAAGTACCAGAACTCGGCAGTCCACTGCCACAGCGTGTTCTGGGGCAGGACGCCACAGACGTTCTTACCGATCTCGGTTAGCTGCAGCGCGGGATTGACCTGCCAGATATCGGGCAACTGCAGCGAGAGGTAATTCTGGTAGTTATACAGGCTCTGCAGCGACGACGAAGTGTTGGTCAGCTTTATAAGGGCATCCGCCTTGGCGTCGGAGTACTGACCGAAATTCGCGGATGCGCCGGAGGCGAAGATCGCCTCTCCGGTCGGGTAGTAGTCCGGCGAGTAGCTCCATCCACCGCCCCAGTTGGCGATGTCCCACGGGCAGCTCTTGCCAGCGGTGCAGGGCGACGCGGCGGTGCTGATCACGTCGCCAAAGGCCTTGCTCTCGAGCGTGAGCTTGATCCCGGCCTGCGCCCAGCTGGATGCGAGTTCCTGGATCTCATGTCCCAGTGCGGCGATACCCGAGGCGTAGAGGTATTGGAAGTTCATCGCTGCGCCCTTCGGGATCCCCTTGCCACACTGGGCGGCGCCCGTTCCCGGGTCCGTGCAGGTAGACATCCCGTTTGGGACCACCTTCCAGCCGTGCGACCTGAGGAGCGAGATGGCGTGCGCCGGGCTGTACGGGTACGGGTTCGTGCTCTCCTGCCTGGTAGCGAGGTCGGTCGCCGGAACCACGGGCACGGGACCATAGGTCGGCGCGGCATAGCCGGAGTAGAAAAGCTGGGCCCATAGGGTCTGGTTCATCAGCGACTGCAACGCCTGCCGGACATACAGCTGGGAGAAGATCGGACCAGAGGTCGGGTTGGTGTAGTTCATAGCGAAGTAGTTGATTGCCCAGCCGTACAGCGGTGCGAGGTTGTAGTTTGCCGCGAGCTGCACGTTGTTAGGCCCAGCGATCGGACCGGCCGGGCCGAAGACCTTGCCCTTGTAGGGCGGAACGTCCTGATACGGGACGTACCCGATGTTGATCCTGCCACCTGCCGCGAGCACGTTGAATTCGGCCGTGTCAGTTGTGAACGGAGCGAGCACTAGCCGGTCAATTGTCGGCTTCGGAGATCCCGAGTAGGAAGTGTTGGGCACAAGGGTGGCGCCGTTGTCGGTCGCATCGTACTGGGTCAGCTTGAACGGCCCGTTCACGATCTGCCAAAGCGGGTTGCTGGCGTACGTGCCAAGATCGCCCGCCTCGGTATTGCTTGTCGAGGAACGCGTAGACCTTCGCGCAAGCCCTTGCGGACGCAGAGGTCGGAACGAGCGTCGACTCGCCTTTGACGGTCTTGAGCGCGGTCGTTATCGACGCGTAGCTCGCCTTCGAGCAGCCGCCCGAACCCGCGGCGGCACCCGCGGAGGTGATGTCCCATGCCGTCGGAAGAGGCGTGATCTGGCTCAGCTCGTTGTCCGTGAACCACAACTGGCTGTAGGCCGCGTCAAGCCTGAAGGTGACAGTGTCGGTCGAGTTGTTCGCGACGACGTTCGTGACGTTCCCAGGAAACTGAGTTGGTCCCGGAACGTACGCCGCCCACGAGGTGGCGTCAGCCTTGAGCAGGTTCATCCAGAACACGATGTCCTGGGCGTCCACGGTCTCGCCGTTCGACCACTTCCAGCCCTTCATCTTGATGGTGACGACTCTGCCGCCGTTCGAGTACACGGGCAGCTCGCCGAACGAGAGCGCTTCGTTGAGGCTCGGGGTGTTTCCCACGCCGAACCAGTAGAGCGGTCGGTACAGAAGGTAGATCAGCTGGTAGTTCTGCGTCGTGAAGTACGAGCTGCCCATCATCGGAAAGATGTAGTTCGGGCCTGCGGCCGGAGACTCCGCGATCGTCAGCGTGCCGCCCTTGACCTTGACCATCCCATGGCCGGCTGGCGTCGTAGTGGTCGACGCTCCCCCACTCGGAGTACTCGACCCGCAGGCCGCGAGAACCAGAGCTGCGGAGGCGACGGTTGTTCCTATTATTGCCAGCCTGCTCAGCTTGCGCGTTCGTACCATAATCCGTGCCGAACCTCCTGAACTCACTGCCCTGTATCCGCGGTCCTCGCGTCACGAGCCTGTAGTGATTCCGTAATGTTTCTGTTTGTAATGTACGGACTGCCGGGATGGTCCGCTAGCTCCAGTTCCTGATTAGTTTGCAGTGCCAGATAACTAATTGTGAGTCGGGTCAGCTGACCGCGCAAGCTTTGAGCAGCGTCGCGATTTGGCGGAGCGCGATCCCGGCCGCTTCTTCTGTTATCCGCCCATAGCCCAGCACGAGACCCTGGCCGTGCTCGTGGGGAGCGAAGCAGTAGCTCGCCAGGTCCTTGACCGCTATGCGGGCGTCAGCACAGGCTTGTAAGAACGCATCCATGTCCACGGCGCGGTGCAAGAGGGCGACGACGTGGAGACCGGCCGATGCCCCTACGACCGTGACTCCGCCGAGGGTGCGCTCGATCTCGGCGACGAGACGATGCCGGCGGCGGGCGTAGATCGGTCGCGTGCGCCTCAGATGTTCGTCCATGCCGCCGGTCTGGAGAAACCGGGCGTAGGTAATCTGATCGATGCCCGGAGAACCTGCATCCTGCTGGTCCTTTTCAAGGCGTGCTTCCTCGATCATGTCCTCGGGCACGACCAGCCACCCAATCCTCAACCCAGGAGCAAGTGTCTTGCTCAAACTTCCTGCGTAGACGACGCTCTCTGGCGCCAGGCCCTGTAGCGCAGTGACGTGCAACCTGTCGTATCGGTACTCTGCGGCGTAGTCGTCCTCGATCACGACCGCGCCGGTCTCACGGGCCCAACTGATGATCTGTTGTCTCCGAGCAGCGTCGAGGACGCCTCCCAAAGGAAACTGATGCGCCGGCGTGAGGAGGATTGCGTCGGCGTTTCCTGTAATCGCTTCGTCCACCAGGGCACCGTGCTCATCAACAGGCACGGTCAGCCGTTCGAGACCGCAACGCGGGGCGATCCGAAACGCGTGTGAGGGATTTTCGATAGCCATCCTGACTACACCGCGACGTGCAAGAACGCGGGTGACGACTTCCAGAGCCTGGGTGAAACCTTGTGTAATCACGACTCGGTTGGGTTCCGCCCGCACTCCCCGGACACGTCCGAGATATGCAGCGAGCTCCCTTCGAAGCTCGATCAGACCTTCCCCGGGCGCATATTCGAGAGTCGAGTCTGGGGCGGAGCTGATTGCGTAGTCCATCGCGCGCCGCCACGCCCGCCGCGGAAATAACGCAAGGTCCGGTGCGACGGCAGTGAAGTCGAACAGCGGCAACCGCGAAGCTTCTTTCTCTGGCACATCCCTGATCGCTACCTGGTGCTGTACGCGAGGCACGGCCTTCGGACGCGCATCGAGGAACCCAGCTGCCGCCAGGTGCTCGTAGGCTGTAGTCACGACACCCCGCGAAACGCTCAACTGCGCCGACAGCTCCCGACTCGACGGCAGCGGCGTGCCTGGTGTGAGCGAGCCTTCTTGAATAGCAAAGCGGATCTGGTTGGCGACCTGTCGCGCCAGCGGCTCCGGCGCAGACCGGTCGAGTGACCAGGCCAGCTCGAGCAGATATCTGGCCTTCACAACTGCCTCACCTCTGGCTCATTTCACAGCGGCCGCCTCCGTCGATTGGTAAGACGTCTCGGCGGGCACGAAGTCATCGCTCGCGGATCGATATCCTTCCCTGATTCGGATTCTCTTCACGTTCATCGGCGGAAGTGGCCACTTTCATCCGCTCATCCCCATCGCGCGAGCGGCCGAGGTCGCGGGGCACGAGGTCGCCGTTGCGGGGAGTGGGGCGTTGGTCGAGTCGATCGAAGCCGCGGGATTCAGGGCCTTCGCAACGAGCGAGGTGCGGCCGAGCCCTCGGGAGCCGGACCGCGAGCCGCCGAAGCCCGTCGATCTCGAAGCCGAAGAGCGGCATCTCCGTGACGGATTCGCCGGATGGGGCGGCCGACGGCACGCCGAGGTGATGCCTGGCATCATCCGCGAGTGGAAGCCCGACGTGGTAGTGCGCGACGAAGTCGACATGGGCACCGCGATCGTCGCCGAGCTGTTCGGCTTGCCGTGCGTGACGGTGATCGTTCTCGGGGCAGGGGGCTTCCTTCGCAAGGACCTCGTCGGCGAACCGCTCCACGCCATCCGCTCAGAACTCGGACTACCACCGGATCCCGCGTTGGAGATGCTCGATCGGTACCTCGTCCTGTCGCCCTTTCCGCCAAGTTTCCGAGACTCCGCCTTCCCTCTTCCGGATACGGCTTTCTGTTATCGGGCGAGAACTGTGACGCCGACGCGCCGGGATCCCCGAACGCCGACCGTCTACTTCACTCTCGGCACCGCCGACATCAATCTGCACGTTTTCTCTCGCGTTCTGGCAGGTTTGCGAGAACTTCACGCGAACATCGTCATGACCGTCGGCAGGGACACCGATCCCGCCGAGTTCGGCCCGCAGCCGCAGAATGTCCGGATCGAGAGGTTCATCCCCCAGGACGAGATCCTCCCGGAGAGTGACCTGGTCGTCTCGCACGGCGGATCCGGAAGTCTCATCGGTACCCTCGCCCACGGGCTGCCGACGATTCTGCTCCCGATGGGCGCCGATCAGCCCTTAAACGCCAAGCGCTGCCTCGAACTCGGCTTCGGGCGGCTGCTCGATCCGGTCTCCGTCACCCCGGACCAGGTCCGCGAAGCGGCTCAGGACGTTCTCGACGACCACGCCTACCGTGCTGCCGCCGAGCACATCCGCGACGAGATCAACACTCTCCCGGGCGTGGAAGTGACTATCCCTCTTATCGAACGGCTGAATTGAGGGGTCGGAGCGATCTCTTCGGCCGGCGTCTTGGTCACTCGTTTCGGGCGACCTCGGGTCCCGTGATCCGGTTGAGGAGCGGGAACGTCGAGGCGATGATGGCCAGTGAAGCCGCCAGCCCGCCGAGCACGGTCCCCCAATAGGCGATCCCCGGGACTTGGAACGCGAGGCCGACCTGGGAGCTGAGGTAGAGCGCGGAAGAAATCAGGCCGACCGCGATCGAGACCGTGGCAACGAGAAAAAGCGGCAGCGCACTCTCCAAGGCGACGACGTGGTGCAGCACGGCGGTAGGGACGCCGCTGAGCCTAAGCAAGCTGAAGGGGCGTTTACGCTCGCCCAGACCGGCGGCGATGTTCACGGCAAGGCTGCAGGCGGCGATGACCAGGCTCGCCACGATCACCACGCCGGTTATGTCCTGGACCATCGTGAGCAGGCGAGCGGTCTGCGGATCGAGCGCCTCGACCACCACCGCCGTTCCTTGGGAGGGAAACGCCCGCTCGAGTGAGGTCCGTGCCCGTTCAACTGAGCCGGAAGACCCGTCGGTGGCGACGACAACTGCGTCGACCGGGAGCCTCGCGAGCTCCGCCACCGACAGGTGCGCGGTCGGCCAAACCGTCGAGGACGCATCCGAGTTGTGCCCGAGGAGGCTCGAGAGGAAGTAGCCGACCGTCGCCACCTTCGCGCCCGGCGCACACTGACCGATAGCGGGCGTCTTCACCAGCGCGGCGCACGCGGCCACCCCAAAACCGTTTATTTGGCGAAAAGACGGGGCGTCGTGAACCACCGTCACGCCGCGCACGCCCGGCGTCATGCGGAGCTCGGCACGCACCTGGCCCGGGACGGAACGAACTTCGAGCGCAGCGGGACACGAAGAACTCGAAAAGCTGCAGAACAGGTCCGCGAGGGTTTCCGTACCAGCGCTTCCTCCACCGATAGTGCTGGCGTCCGCAATCGAGCTCAGCGCCCCGACCATTGCGCTCGTAACGAAGAGCGCGATCACGAGCCCGCTGACGAACCGGAAGGCCGCCTTGGGATTGTCGAGGAGCCGGCGACCGGCGATGAGCGTGGCGGGCCGACTGGCCCGATTGGCCATGAGCCGAGCGCCCGCCGTCGTGATCCACGGTCCGGCGAGGACCAACCCCACCACCAGGAGCACGAAGCCAGCGAGCAGCTCGAGAAGCTGGCCGCCGGTTTCCCCCGGCTTGCCGGCGGCGTCGAAGTAAGCGAGCACGGCGATGCCAGCGAGAAGTGGGATGACCCGGAAGATCCGCGGCGGGGCGGAGGTCACCCGTCGACTCACGCGGAGCGGCGATATCTGGACGCGGCGAAGCGCAAGGCGTGCGGAGACGATCGCGGCGATCGGGACGCCGATGACCACGAGAGCAACGTCGATCCCACTGAGCGAGAGGTCACCTGGGGCCAACGGCGCCCCCGTAAAGGGGACGTGATAGAGCAACGGTCGGATCAGGAAGAACAGAGCGAACCCGAGCGCCTCTCCCGCCACAGCAGCAACCGTCGCCTCCACAGCTGAGATCACCGAGACCTGACGCGGAGTGGCCCCGACGAGCCGCATCGCGGCGAAACGCTCTTCTCGCCTGGCGGCGGACAACCGGCTCGCCGTCGCGATGAAGATGAGCACGGGCAGCAACAGCGCGACGGCTCCGCCCGCCAGGATGAACTCCAGCACGGGTCCGCTCCCGATGCTGTTCTGGCAGGCGTAGCAGTTGGCCAGCGTTTTCTGAATACCTCGGACCTCGGCCGCCCCTGGGACCTGCGAGAGCTGGCGCGGCGCGTGGCCGATCACGATGATCAGCGAGTTCGGGGACGGAAGTGCGGCTGCGCCGATGGTCCCGATCTGGTGCCCGGGAAACCGGTCGGCAAGCTCGTTCGCCGGTACGGACCTGAGCAGACTCGTGAGGGCCGGCGAGGCGTAGTAGGTCCCAGCGCCGGGCAGCTGTGCGATCCCCGGCAGGACCGGAGAGTTCGCTCCGGTAGCGGCAACGTCGATCCGGTCGATCTCCTGCTCGCCGAACTGGTCGGTGCGCGATAGCCACCAGAGCGGGCTGGATGTTGAGTTTCCCGACGTCGACGGGACCGTCTGCGCCGAGGTGTCGAGCCATGCACCACGGTCGGCCTGAACGTGCAGCCCGTTGTCACCGGCGAGGGCCATGAGGAGGAGGCCAACCCCGAGGGCAACGGCGCCGGCCACGACAAGCACGCGCAACGCGGCCGCCCGACCGCCGCATACCGAAAGCCGCAATCCGAGGCGGATCATCGGACGACACGATCCAGCAGGCTGACCGTACCGTCCCGGACGACTACCTCGCGGTCGGCATAGGCGGCCACCCGAGGCTCGTGGGTGACCAGGACGACAGTTGTGCCCTGTTGGCGCGCCCCCGTGGTCAAGAGTTCCATGACGAGCTCACCGGTGAGCGAGTCGAGCGATCCCGTCGGCTCGTCGGCGAAGAGCACCTCGGGCTGGGTCACGAGGCCTCGGGCCAGCGCGACACGCTGGGCCTGCCCACCGGACATCTCCCCCGACCTGTGGTGTTGCATTCCGTCGAGCCCGAGGCGCTCGAACCACGACCGGGCCTCGGCGAGTGCCTGCGCGCGGCGCATTCCGCCCAAGAGCAACGGGAGCGCGACGTTCTCCTCGGCACTCAGCTCGGGAACGAGCTGGCCGAACTGGAAGACGAAGCCGAAGTCGTCCCGGCGAAGTGCGCTGCGCTCCTTCTCGGAGAGCGTGTCGACGCGCCCGCCGTCGAACCAGACCTCGCCAAAGTCCGGCACGAGGATGCCCGCCAGGCAGTGGAGCAGGGTCGACTTCCCCGAACCGCTCGGGCCCATCAGCGCAACGATCTCGCCGCGCTTGACCGAGAAGTTCGCACCGCGAAGTGCCGGTGTCTCCCCGAACGAGAGGAAAAGATCCCGCGCCTCGATGAACACTGGATTGCCGCTCGTCGAGACCGGTTCGATCGCGTCTTTCATGTCCGCACCTCCCCGGCGAGCACGTCGAGCCGAGCGGAGGTGAGGTCGATCCAGCGCAGGTCGGCCTCCAGGTGGAAGAGGCCGTGGTCGGCGAGCAGGCCGTCGACCAGGCTGCCGGTCAGTTTCAACTGAGTGAGCTCGCGCATCCGGCTGAGATGCGCAGCGCGTTGCACGTCGAGGTACTCCTCCGCGTGACGGCCGAGCATCAACGACAGGGCGACCTTCACGAAGAGGTCCGTCTGGAGGTAGGGCTCGGCGGGGATCGGCTCGGCGAGCCACGCCTCGACTTCGTGCTTTCCCTCCTCGGTGATGAAGTAGCGCTTGCGCTCGGGTCCAGCCCCGGGTTCCACGTCGCCGGCAACCGCCTTTCCGTCTCGCGCGAGGCGGGAAAGGGTCGCGTAGACCTGGCCGAAGGGAAGCGGCCTACCAGGGCTCAGATACGTGTCGTAGTCGCGTTTGAGGTCATAGCCGTGGCTTGGTTCGCGATCGAGAAGCCCGAGGAGGGCCATGGGTACACTCATACCTCAGAGCATACACTCGATGTATAGCTCAAGGCAATAGGCGGCCGACCCCAGTGGGACGTCGCCTATGCAGCGACTGCCCGAATGCGGGCGGGAGTGAGCGCTTCCATGGCCGCAACCACTGACTCGAGGCCGGGACGGGCCGTCACGATTCGCACAATCGTCTCGTCAAGCCCCCGCGAGAGGCGGGCGTAGGCCTCGGGTGCACCAGCAGCCGGACCGAAATATCCGACCGAGGTGAGGAGCTCGTCCGGGGACGCGGCGACGAGGGCCTGCATCGACTCTCCGGCGGCCTGCCGTTGCTCGAGTTCGGAGAGGACCTCGTTGAATCCCATCTCGGCGAACAGCCCCCGATAGCCGGTGTTCAGTGGAGTTCCTGGACTGGCAAGGGCGTAGCCCAGTACCTGGGTGGCAAGCGCCAGGCGTGCTGCGTCCACGTCATCGTCGACACAGACCCGGATGTACATCGTCAGCGGCACCTCGCTTGGATCGCGGCCCACCCGATCGGCGCCCTCCTTCACCAGACTGCGGCTCTTGGCGATCCGATCCACGGTGGCCCAGTTCAGCAGGGCTCCATCGGCGAGCTCGCCGGCCAGGCGCACCATCTGGGAGCCGAGCGCCCCCAAGAAGACCGGGACACGAGGGAGGTCCGGAACACCGAGCGAGGTGCTCCGCACACGCAGGGCAGGTCCCTCGTAGGTGACCGTCTCGCCGGCCAGCAGCCCGCGCAAGATCGTGAGGTAGTCGCGCATCACGGCGATGGGCCGGTCCGGCAAGCCGACCGACGCCCAGAAATCCGGGCCGTATCCTCCCGTTCCGATGCCAAGGACGAAACGGCCGCTCGAGATCTCGCCGACCGTCGCTGCCTGGATCGCAAGAGCCAGTGGGCCCCACATCCGAGCCGCGGGCACGACCGAGATCCCCGTTCGCAGCGCCGATTCCTGCGACCAGGCAGCGCACAGGTGAAATGCATCGGGGACGCCTCCAGCGGGAGTCCACAAGCTCTCGAAACCCAAGCGGGCCGCCTCGCGGCCAGCTTGGCGCAGCTCGTCAAATCGCAAGCTCAACCGGGCGTCAAGTCCCGCACCGATGCGCATCTACGCCACCCTTCGTCTGAGTCGTTCACGTTCTGCCCGGTTGTTGCCGTCATTTGCTTTGCGACGCGTGGGGCCGTCCGAGGTCCCGCATGGCCTTGTTGCCGGTCTCGCCGGCGACCGGGATCGCGGGTGGGCTGGGCCGACATCAGCAGCGCCACGAGCTCGTCGTGGGTGGCGTCGGACGACGTGATCTCCAGGACGCGTCCGTGCTCGGGTGAAACGACGTAGGCGGCGTTGTAGCCGGTCGTGGGGTCGACCCCGACGTACTCCGCGACCGTCGCCCCATCGAGTGCTGCGACCGGGACGTCGACAGGCTCGGCGTCGGACGGTACGGCGGCGACGAACTCGCCGTACAGCTGCTGGGCGTCGGCGGCCTGGTGGTACTTCATGGTGTAGCCGGCGAGCGTGAACGTCCTCGTGACGACTCTGCCGGCCTTCGGGCGAACTGCGGTCGCGGTCGGGCCGGTGCGATGGCCCTGTGTTGCGACGTGCGTCGACACGGCGGAGGCCGCGACGATGACCGCACCCACGCCGGCCGCGCCGACCAGGAGCCGGGGCGCGGTTGCGAGTGATACGCGCGGTGGCGCCGGCGCCGGCCGGTCATAGGACAGGTCGGCAGTGGCGGCACGGAAGGCGTCGCCGAGGCTGCGGGTGAACTGCTCGTCAGTGAACATCCAGGGTTCCTTTCGCGGGTTCTGTGGGGCGGACAAGGGCTGACCGCAAGGCGGCCAAGGCTCGGGAGGTCTGCGACTTGACGGTGCCGGCGGAGCAGCGGAGCGCGGCCGCGGTGTCGTCGACCGACAGGTCGTCGAAGTAGCGGAGGACGACGACCGCACGCTGACCGTCGGACAACGTTGCCAAGGGCGGCGATGAGCTGGTCCCGGTCGATCCGCAGCTCCGGTTCACCGAACCCGGCCACGACGTCAACGGTTCCACTCAGCTGCACTTCGGCCGGCTGCCGGCCCTTGTCCCGCCAGCGGTCCTTGGCGAGGTTGACGAGTACGCGCCGGGCGTAGGCCTCCGGCCGTGGCCTGGCGGCGTGCCACCGGCGAGCCGTCCGCAGCAGCGTCGTCTGGACGAGATCCTCGGCATGCTCCCGGTCACCGCAGAGCAGGTACGCCGTGCGGAGCAACTGCGTCGACGACGCGGCCACGAAGGCCTCGAACTCTCGCCGGGCGCCACTACCCGACACGGCCATGTGCGTCGCTCACACTCATCCAAACGCCAACCTGGCGCGTCAGGTTGTCACTCGGTCCGGCTGCTCACGAGCCGAGGCGCTGTTGCTGTTCTTCTCGGCATGATCGGTGTAAGACAGAACAATGAACCAAGATCGTGAAACATCCAATGACGCGGCAACCAGGGTCCGAGACACCTCGCCGGCACGGTGAGCGGGTCGGAGCGACCATCCAACTCTGGCGAGCCCCGAATCCGATTGGCCCGGGTTCCGACCCTGGTGGTGGCCGGGGACGCATCCCGGCTCGGCCGGGCCAACGCCGGAGCCCTGGAATCGGTGAGGGTGGTGTTGTCAGCGTCTTCCTCGACAGCTCGAGGTGGGCGCCATCTCGCCCAAGCAATCGGTCTACCAGGTCTCCACTGGGAAGCATTCCTTGAGTGTGACTTTCTCGGGGGCTTGCGGCGATCGAGAAAGCTCCATGTTCCTCTGGCCGAGGGCGAGGAGAAGCAGTTTGTCTGTCTGCTGAACGTGTTCGGCTGGCCCTCCATCCGGCCCGCCACTCCCGAAGATGTCGCTGCAATGGAACGGTGGTAGTCGCACTGTCCGTGGCTGTGAGAAGTCCGGCCGGCTGTCTGGGGCGGTAACCGCTCGGTCCGACCGCTCGGTCGTCCGTAGCAAGGCGGCGCAGCGCCTCCCGGGATCCGCGGTTATCTCGTGGCTGAGACGTTTGAGCCGAGCGCCGGAGGGGGAAGAAAGCGCTCGCGGACTGACGGTTGTCGCCCAAAGGAAGTGATGATGACAGATTTCAACTTCGAGGCCGCCGCCACCTACGACTGGTTCTGCGAAGGTTGCGGCGCCTTGGGTCACGACAAGGAGTCGGCCGACGAGCATCGTGAGACCTTGGCATAGCCCGCTATGCGACGACGCAGTTCTGGTTCGCAGTGCGGATCTCTGAGGCCTACGGGGTTCGCAGGTAAGCGGCCATAGCCTATGCCGCCGCCACGTAGAAGCGCCGGGAGGCACTGAGTAGGGCATCGCCTCGCCGCAGGATGCTCTCGCTGTCCCGCTCGTCGAGGAGCACGCCGAGTGCATCGAGGTCGGCGGCGTTGGCGTAGGGTTCCAGCTGCGAGCGGGTCCGTAGCAGGTAGTCGTGAGCGAAGTGACGAGCGCGGTCGTTGAGTGGGGGCTCGAGCGTGAGGGAAAGCAGTTCGTCGGCGAGCACGCTGAATCCCGCCAGGCGGAGCATGTCTGTGTAGCTGCCGGAATGCGTGGACTCTGGAAGGCCGGCGCGCAGATCGCCAAACCATTCCTTCCCAGCGGCATCGAGCCTCTCCCACAATCCGGGGCGCCCGAGGTCGGCGTCGGCGGGAAGCACACGCAGCTCCCCCCCGTGCTCGACGACCGCAAGCAGGCCACCGGCTTTAAGGAGCCGACGGACCTGGCGAAGTGCGGCCACCTCGTCGCCGACGTGGTGTAGAACCATCGAGACCCAGATGACATCGGCTTGGTCCAGGCTGTCGAGGCCAGCAGGGAGCTCGACGAGGCGGGTTTCGGACCCGTTGCTCCAGGGCGAGCCGCCGAACACGGGCGGCGGCGCGGTCCAGCATCTCGGCCGACCCGTCTACCGCGAGGACGGTCGCCGAACCCAAGTGCCGTGCGAGCAGGCAGGTACCGACGCCGGGGCCACAACCGACGTCGAGGATGCGGCTGACGTTCACGTTGCCCGCCGCACAGAGATCCCCCGAGCACGGAGAGGGCGCGCTCCACTAGTCCGGCGAGCACCTCGCCCTCGAGCTCGGTTCGGGCTGCGGTTGTACCGGTGAGTCCCAGTCGAGATCGTGGTGGGTGGAACTTTTGGGGTGGCGATGCTCGGACATGCCCCTAAGGTAAGCGGCGCATCGTTTGCTCGCTCAGCGAAACCAGGCCCGGGACCGTTCCGTGTGGAGCCGCAGCGGCCGTCGGGAGCAGGCCGGGGGCGGATTCGCGAACGGCCGCGGAGTTAGGTTAGTTAGCTAGCGAGAGCGTGATTAGGGTCCGACCGAATGGGAGGGAACATGGTTGACATGACGGACAAGTCGAGCGCTGGACCATCTGCCTGGCAGCGGGACCTCTTCGCCCACTTGGCGAGCCATGTGCAGGCAGAGAGCGGTCTTCTGGAGAACTACTCGGTCGTCGCCGAGCAGACTCAGTCAAGAGCATTTCGTTATCTCGTGAACCTGCTTATCGAGGACGAGATCCGTCACCACCGGATCTTTACGGCGCTCGCCGATTCCCTCGAGACCGAGGCGTCACTGAGCGGCGAGGAGCCGGTCATCCCGTACATGGACTTTGATCGGCCGACCGCGTTGCACTACGGGATAGCACGAACAGCTCATGGAGAACGAACAGAAGGACGCCCGTGAGCTCAAGCGGCTCCAGCGTGAGTTGCGCATGGTGAAGGACACCAGTCTGTGGGGCCTTCTCGTTGACCTGATGCAACGCGATACTCGAAAGCACATCGCAATCCTCCGCTTTGTGCGCAATCACGCTCGCCCTTCTCCCTAGTCGCACCCGGCTTCGGGGTTTCGAGCTTGAGGAACGGCCGGCGGTCTCGCGCCGCCGAGAGAACTGCCGGCCACGATGACGGCTCTATATTTCCATCACTTCCAAGCGCATTTCCCAAACGCTTTCGCTCCCACCCTTGATGAACAACATGAAGGGAATATTTGTCAACAGCGAGCAAGAATCGCTCTCTTCCACTCGCGTTAGGGTTGAATCCTCAAGCGTCGTCAGTTGTAGATGATCCATCGTCACCTTCTCTGAGAGGAAGATATAGGTGGTTGGATGTCTTGATCTTTCGTGGACTGTCACGACGAGGTGAGCCGACGTGAGAAACCCCCCATCTCTCTCGAATTTCTCAAGCCGGACGAGTGTCGAAGACGACCTGGAGCAACGTAGGCATGCGTTCGCCGCGACGGCCCGCCCCCGGTTTCCCTGGGGGCGGGCCGAGCGCGCGAACCGTCAGCTACCGCGCTCTGAGGCGCAAGATGACTACCAGGTCGGTACCGGAACCCGGGCCATTGTTGGTCCCAGAAGGCTGTCCGGTCTCGTAGGGATTCTTCATTGTCGGCCACCCGACAAAGCGCTGGGAGTTGTACTCGAACCACTCCGAGGCGGTCGTGACCGGGATCACCGGCAGGTTTTCGGCTACGTACTTCTCGATCGGCACGAGGTCAGCAGTTTGCCTGGCCGTCGTCGCTGCGCCGGCCAGCTTGGCGAGATCAGCGTCGATCAGTGTGGCGTGCAGTCTCTTGTAGTCGCCCGTGGCCGACTTTGTGTCGAGCGCGCTGTTAAGCCAGCCGTCGTACATGTTGTACGGCGTCAGCCCGTTGTTCGCCCAGTGCTCGCTCAGCTGGAAGTCGCCATCAGCAAGGTCGTTGCTCCAGGCGCTCACAGTGAGGCCCTGGAAGTTCGCATCGATGCCGGCCGCCCTCAGCTCGCCAGCGACGATCGAGCCGACCTCGGCGTAGTCGGTGTACGAGGACGGGCTGATCAGGGTGATCGAAACGGTCCTTCCGCCCCTCTCGAACCAGCCGTTCTTGCCGATCTTGAACCCGGCCGACTTCAGGACGTTTCGGGCCGCCGACGCTCTGGACGTTGCCGCGTTCCTAAGCGACTTGACCGGTCCGCTCCAAGCGGCGAAGGTCGGCAACGTGAGGCCGGTGGCATTGAGGACAGGGTTCTCAAGTCCGGCCTCGCCCTCATCAGCGATCACCGTACGGTTCACCGCCAGGCTGATCGCCCGTCGTACCGCCACCTTGTCGGTTGGCCACGTGCGCGTGTTCGGGAACAGGGCGTTGGTGCTACCTGGCGCCTCCCAGTAGTGGTGGTAGGCCGGCGACTTGTCGACGAATTTCTTCTGTAGACCGGCGATGAAGTTTCCTGTCCAGTCGATCTGCCCAGCGAACAGCGCGGCCGCCGCCGACGTGTTCGAGGTGTACACCGGGAAGTAAACGTTCTGGACGCTCACCTTCTGCCGCCAGTAGTGCGTATTTTTTACGAGCGTAAAGCCCTGCGGAGTGAAGTTACCGAGCGTGTACGGTCCCGTACCGACAGGCGTGGCATCGGTGAACGTGGCCGGGTTGCCGGCGGTGCTCCAGATCGACTTCGGAACGATCCCGATGCCTGCGACCTGCTGCAGGTTCGTGTACTGGGCCGTTGCGAAGCTGACAGTGACGTTGTCGCCCGAGGTGCTGACGCTCTTGATGTCCAGGCCGGCGGTGTTGATAGACGCGTTGCCTTTCACGAGGTTGTACGTGAAGGCGACGTCTGCCGGCGTGAACGCCGTGCCGTTGTTCCACTTCACCCCTTTACGGATCGTGAACACGATCGACTTGCCGCCGTTGGCCCAGCGGTAGGCAGAAGCCAGCCACGGGTAGTACTTCGGCGGCGCGGCAAGGTCGAACTCGATCAGTGGTTCATAGATGAGTCCGGTGGCTCCCATTTGGTAAGGGCCACCCGTCGCTATGTAAGGGTTGAAGTCCTGAGTGATTGTGTTCTCTGGTGAGCTCTCCATTATCAAGGTGGTCGCAGAGCTCGCCGTGACCGACGAGCTCGCCCCAACTGGCGCCGTGGCCCCACCGAGTCCGACCAGCACCCCGCAACAGGCGATGCTCGCCGCGGCGAGGGTGACTAATGCTCTGGGTTTGAACGAACTTCTCATTGTCTTGTCGATTCCTCTCGTCCATAGATCAGTAGTTGACCGATTCCTAACTAAATTCTGATATTTCATGGTTCGTTTGTGATGTCTCCTTACCCCCCTTGTCGTCCAGCAATGACCTGTGGCGCGGTGACCTCGAGCCGCCAGCAGGCGGCCGATCGTGAGGGAGTCACCTGTCGCATCGGCGGGCTCTCCTGGCGGCACCGGTCTTCAGCGAACTCGCATCTCGGGCTGAATGGGCATCCGTTCTCCGCCGTGCTTGCGGCCTCGGGCGGGCTTCCGCTCCGATCGTGCCCGAGCGCAGCGTGCTCCCGAGGTTGTCGGGGTCCGGAGCTGAGGCCACGAGCAGCTGGGTGTACGGATGAGCTGGATGCTGTGTGATCTCCTCCGCGGGACCGCGCTCGACGATTTGCCCGGCGTACATCACGAGCAACTCGTCGGCGACGTAGCGTGCCGAGGCGATGTCGTGGGTGATGTAGAGCAACGCGAGCTGGAAGCGACGGCACAGGTCGTCAAGCAGGGCCAGCATCTCGAGTCGGATGGAGACGTCCAGCATCGAGACCGGCTCGTCGGCGAGGAGCACGCTGGGGCGGGCGGCGAGAGCGTGGGCGAACGAGACCCGCTGCCGTTGGCCGCCCGAGAGCTCGTGTGGGTACTTCTCGAGGAACTGCCTGGCGGGCGTGAGACGCACCTGAGTCATCAAGGCGTCGATCTCTTCCTCAACGTTGCCGTTCGATTTGTCCCGATGCAGCACCACGGGGCGCTCGAGGTGGTAATGAACCGTATGAGCCGGGTTCAGCGAAGCGAACGGGTCCTGGAAGACGAGCTGGACCTTGCTCTTGTATCGTCGGAAGGCGCGCCGCGACGAGACGTCGACCGGTTCACCGTCGAGGAGGATCGAGCCGGAGGTCGGCTGTTCTTGCCCGGCGAGAAGCTTGGCGACAGTCGTCTTGCCCGATCCGCTCTCGCCAACTAAGGCAATGATCGCGCCTCGATAGAGATTGAAGGAGACCTCGCGGACCGCCCGGAGAGTCTGGTGCCGGCGAAGCCGGAAGTTCCTGCTCAGCGAGACGGCCTCGAGAGCGAGCGGTCCCCGCTCGGCAGCGACCGATACGACGCCGCCGCTGTTGGACTGCTCCAGGGGGCCTGTGGGACTCATGATCCCGGCTCCTCGTGGGTCGGCTCGCCCTTTAGAGTGGCCCGTTCGGAGCGATGCACACCATTGTTCGTCGTCTCCCCGACCGCAGGGCGCCCGGTCCTGCTCCCAGCGGGCGCACGGGCCGGAGCCTCGTCAGCTCTGGCCGTCACGGGCCCACCCGGGACCGGTGTATCGGGCAAGACGAAGGGGCAGGCGGTCACATGCTCGCTGTCCACGGACGAAGAGACGGGCCTCAGCCTCATGTCGATGCGGGTGCAAGCCGTCGTGCCGTACGAACACCGCGGCAGGAATCGGCAGCCGGGAGGCGGACTACTCAGGTCGGGTGGAACGCCCGGAATGCCTGCGAGCTCCCGGCGCGGGCCGGAAGCGACGGGAAAGAGTTGAGCAGGCCCTTGGTGTAAGGATGCGCCGCCTCGTGGTGAATCTCATCGGCTGTGCCGATCTCGACGAGCTGACCTGCGTACATTACGGCGATCCGGTCGGCGAGCTCGAGCAGCAGGGATAGATCGTGGGTGATGAACAGGATCGAGAAACCGAGGCGCTCCTTCAGCTCAATGATCTGGGCGAGGATGTCTCGCTGGACCACCACGTCGAGGGCCGTGGTCGGCTCGTCCATGATGACGACTTCGGGCTCGGTGGCAAGGGCCATGGCGATCATCACGCGCTGGCGCATGCCGCCCGAGAGCTGGTGAGGATAGCTGCGGAGGCGCGTACGCGGGATTCCGACGAGATCGAGCAGCGAGCCGACCTTGTCCGCCGCCTCGTCCTTCGAGAGCTTGAGATGGGCCCGGATGACGTCGAGCAGCTGGTCGCGGACATTGAGCATTGGGTTGAGCGTGTTCATCGCGCTTTGGAACACGATGGCGATCTCTCGCCAGCGAAGGCGCCGTAACTGATCGCGACGCAATTGCAAGATCTCCACTGGTTCGTGCACGTGCCGGCCTTGGTAGCGGACGCTGCCGTTCGTTACGAGCGCCGGCGCACGCAAGAGCCGGCAGGCTCCATAGGCAAGCGTGGACTTGCCTGAGCCGCTCGGCCGGCGAGACCAACCACCCGCCCGCGCCCAGCGCCAGGCTCACCCCGTCCACCGCCCGCACGTCGCCCGTGGGCGTGCGGTAGACGACTGAGAGGTCGCGGATGTCGAGCGCGAGGCGTGCTGGGGGTCGGCCCCAGGTGCGGGGCCCAAGGTCGTCAAGGAGGACGCGGTCTTGCGGGTCGACGGTCATCGCTGCTCGCCGCCAGTCGCCAACGACTCAGCCTCATGGCCGGTCCGCCGTCCTGTAGCTCCATCCCTTCCTCGAGCCAAGCGCTGCGGCTGAACGAGTGGAGGAAAGCCGGGAGTCCCCGGCGCGACCGGTTGCTGCCAGCACGGGAGTCGGGTCGGTGGGCCGGACCCTCCGCCCGCCTACCCGGCTGGAGCGGCTCGCGTCCACGCAGTCGCGGGTTGCCAAGCTCGTCGATCCCCGTGTTCAGAAGCACCAGCGAGATCCCGATAAGGGCAACGATAATTCCCGGCGTGAACCACCACCAGGCTCCGAGCTCCAGGGCTTGCTGCTCTGGGCTCGAGTAGAGCATGGTGCCGAAGCTCCAGCTCGAGAGGTCAGCGAGACCTATGAACGCAAGCGCTACCGAAGCCCCGATCGCGGACAGAACCGTATTGACGAAACTCGCCGCGATCAGGCTCACCTCGTTCGGGATGATCTCGAAAGCGATTATGCGCCAGGTCCTCTCGCCGGTCTCACGTGAGGCGGCGATGAAGTCGCGGTTGCGGATCGACAAGGTCGGGCGTGGATCACCCTTGCGCCCCAGGGCCATCCGAGGAAGCTGAGCACGAGGATCGTTGCCGTCGGTCCCTCTGCGGCAGATAGCCGAGCAGCAGGATGAGAATGGGCAGCGCCGGGATGACGAGGAAGACATTGGTGAAGAGCGAGAGCACTTCGTCCCACATCCCACCGAGGAATCCCGCCGAGACCCCGATAATCACTGACAGCGACGTCGCCACAACGCCGACGATGAACGCGAGCTCCATGGTCAAGCGGATCCCGACGAGGAGCTGTGACAGCACGTCCTGACCGCTCTCCGTCGTACCGAGCAGGTGGGCGGCGCTCGGGGCTTGAAGCGAGAGGCTTGGCAAGGGGTTCGATACGAGGGGTCGTAGGGCGTGACCATCGGTCCGATGATGGCGGCGAGCACGAAGAAGCCGAGCAGGACGGCGCCCACTTTTGTCTTGGTTGGCAGGCGCTGCCATCGGCCGAGGCGCTGGCGTGATTCCGCCAAGGCCGATGAATCCGAGCTGATTGGCAGCGGAGGGTCACCCGGCTCCCTCTCCGGTGCGCACGCGAGGGTCGATGACGACGATGACGGCGTCGACGATCAGGTTGGCAAGAAGGACGGCGAAGACGATGACGAGGAATATGGCCTGCATCAAGGGGTAGTCGTTCGACGTGACCGCATTGAACAGAAGGAGGCCGATACCCGGGTAGGAGAAGACGATCTCCATGATGATCGCGCCGGAGACTACGAAGCCCAGGGCAAGGCCGAAGCCTTGCAGCTGAGGGAGAATGGCGTTGCGCGCCGCATAGTTCAACATTACCTGGCTCGACAGGCCCTTGGCCTGCGCGGCAAGCACGTAGTCCTCACCGATCGTCGTGATCATGACGTTGCGCATCTGCAGCATCCAGCCCGCCAGCGACGTGATGACGATGGTAAAGGCAGGGAGCAGCGAGTGGTATACGGCGCTTCCGATGAAGTCCCAGTGCCATCCCGGTATCAGGCCACCGGCGTAGCCCTCGCCGAGGGGGAAGAGGTGGGTTCTTTCGGCGAGAAGATCGATCAGGATGAGCGCGAGGAAGAAATAGGGATGGCCTGGAGGAACATGAGCCCGGGCAACACCCGGTCGAGCGAGCCACCGTGCCGCCAGCCGGACACGATGCCGAGCCCGGTGCCCACCAGAAAGGCGATCACTGTCGCCGTGCCCACCAGGGCGAGGGTCCAGGGAAGCGTCTGGCCGATGAGAGTCGACACCTTGGCCGGGTACTCGATCAGGTCGGTACCGAAATTCAGGTGGAAGACGTCGTCGAGATAAGTCAGGTACTGGTGCCAAAGCGAGCCGGGATGGCCGACGCCGAGCATTGCCTCCAGTGCCTTGTAAGCCGAGGGCTGCAGATCGGGAAACTTCGCCATGATGTCCTGGACGGCGCTACCCGGCATAGCCCGCGGGATGAAGAAGTTCACCGTAAGGGCCACCCAGGCCGCGACGATGTAGAACGCGAGCCGCCGGGCGACGAAGGCCATCAGGCGCCGGACCTGGCCGCTGCTTCGGCCGCGTGTTTGCCAACAGTCCTCGCGGACGTGCTTTTGACAGTCCTCGGGGATCTACCTTTGACCCTCTTCGATGGAGCCTACCGGGCCGCCCGGTCCCCACAGCCGCAGCTGTTCCTGATGACCAGCTGGGTGGGGAGCAACTACGTAGTGGGGAGCGTGGGATCCTTGATTTTTTGCAGCAGTCGGGATGATGCGCGCTCGCCCAACAGACGCATCGGTTGGCTGACGGTCGTGAGAGACGGCGCCAACAGGGCGCCGGGATAGATGTCATCAAAACCGGCGACGGCCACGTCGGCAGGCACCCGGATGCCGCTGGCGCCGAGTCCGCGAATCAACCCGAACGCCATCTGGTCGTTGCCACACACCACCGCGTCGGGCAAGAAACGGCGACCCGTCGCGCCGATTTCTCAGGCTGCCTCCTGACCACTCTCTGAGGAGAATCGACCCTCGAAAAACCCTGAGATGGTGGCTTCCGGGTGATCAGCGAGTACCTGCTCAAAGGCCGAGCGCCGTTCCCGGGCGTCCGGCGCTTCGGCTGGTCCGGCGACGTAGTACAAGCGTCGGCGGCCATGCACTTCGACGAGATGGGCGACGAGGGCGACTGTTCCCGCGTGGTTGTCGGCCGCCACGACGTCGACGCTCGGCTCGTCTGGCGCGCCGGCGACGAGCACAATCGGCATTCGTGTCGAGAGGTGGGCGAGCTGCTGGGGCTCGATTATGCCCTCAGAGATCAGAAGCCCGTCGACCTTGCCTGCCATCGACTGCAGTCGCTTGTACGCGGGGTCACCGGACTGGAGGAACGAGATCAAGAGGGACCAGCCGATCTGGCGGAGCGATGCCTCGATGCCCGCAGGACCTCGTCGACGAAGAGCAGATTGTTCTGCTCGATATCGGATTCGGGTCCGAGGCGTTCGCGACTGACCAGCCCTATCACCTCTTTGCGCCGGCGGGACAGGCTCTGCGCTGCCCCGTCGGGCACATAGCGGAGCGCATGTATCACCTCGAGAACGCGCTCGCGCTGGAGGGCCGCACCAGGTCTTGTCCGTGCACGACGCGTGACACGGTCGCCGTCGAGACCCCGGCGGCGCGTGCTACGTCGTAGAGCGTGGACGGCGTCTGCTTGCCCAGCTGGTGCTGCGAAACCCTCCGCTTTTATCGCCCACCAGCAGTTCTTGCGGCGCTCGACCGTCGGGCCGGCTCGTCGTGCCCTTGCTTTCGATCCGCCACCCCCTAGCGGCCGGGCGGTTAAGTGTGTGCATCTAACCGCATACATCTAACCGCATACATCTAACCGCATACACTAAGATGCTTGCGGGGGCTAGTCAAGCCCCGGCGACCAGGGAGGGTTGATGACCACCGATGCAGACGGGACTGCCACCAGGCGACGGTTTCCCGACGGGTTCCTCGGGCGTCGCCACCGCCGCTTACCAGGTAGAGGGCGGGCGCACGAGGGGGGCCGCGGCCCCTCGGTCTGGGACACCTTCAGCCATACCCCAGGCAAAGTGCACCATGGCGACACGGGCGATATCGCCTGTGACAGCTACCACCGTCTCGACACCGACCTCGCGCTCGCCGAGCGACCTCGGTGTCGACGCATATCGCTTCTCGATCGCCTGGCCATGGGTCCAGCCGACCGGAACCGGTGCGGCGAACGAGGAGGGTCTGGACTACTACCGCCGGCTTGTCGATGGGCTGCGCGAACGGGAGATCGAGCCGGTGGCGACTCTCTACCATTGGGACCTTCCCCAGCCACTCGAGGACGCGGGCGGTGGCCCGTCCGCGATACGGCCGAGCGCTTCGCCGCCTACTCAGCAATCGTCGCCCAGGCGCTCGGCGACAGGGTGACCCGCTGGATCACTCTCAATGAACCCCAGGTCGTCGCGAATCATGGCTACCGGTTCGGCGTCCATGCGCCGGGCAGGACCGACGAAGGTGCTGCGGCGTCAGCTACCCATCACCTCCTCTTGGGCCACGCCCTCGCGCTCGAGGCGCTTCGAGCTGAGCTCGGCGCGACCGCCGAGGTCGGCATCACGCTCGATATGACGGCCGTTCGGCCGGTCAACGCCGAGTCCAAGGCGGTCGCCCAGGAGATCGAGGCCGAGACAAACAGGATTTTCCTCGACCCCATTCTGAAGGGCGCATACCCGACCGGCGCCGTCCGAGCCGGGCTGCTGCCCGGTCCCGAGCTCGTGCAGGACGGCGACCTCGCTCGCATCAGCGCCCCGATCGACTTTCTCGGTATTAACTACTACCGGCCGACCACCGTTGGTCACCGCGATTTGGGAGACGAACGACGTGGCGAGGAGCGCATAAAAGGCCATCCCGGCGCTGTGAGCATCATCGCCGACGGCGTCGCCCACAGCTCGATGGGCTGGCCGATCGACGCCAGCGGGCTTCACGAGCTACTGGTGC
Organism: uncultured Acidimicrobiaceae bacterium; assembly: GCA_963763085.1. Classification (GTDB taxonomy): domain Bacteria; phylum Actinomycetota; class Acidimicrobiia; order Acidimicrobiales; family Bog-793; genus CAVXNB01. Next base: position 232,978 of record CAVXNB010000008.1, on the reverse strand, counting down.
TGCTGCATGCGCGGGCTCCCGGGCTGCCTCTTTACATCACCGAGAACGGCTTGGCCGCCGAGGACTACGTGGACCCCGAAGGCGGGATCGATGACGAAGAGCGGATCGCCTACCTACGTGACCATCTCGACGCCTGTGCGCGAGCGATCGAGGAGGGCGTCGACCTGCGTGGCTACTTCCACTGGTCGTTCCTCGACAACTTCGAGTGGGCGGCGGGCTATCAGAAGCGCTTCGGGCTCATCTTCGTTGACTTCGGCACCCAGACGCATCCCTAAGGCGAGCGCGGAGTTCTACTCGCAGGTGATCCGCCAGAACGCCCTGCCGGTCTGAGGATCCCAGGACCTGGGCGGCCCAGCCGCGACCGATGCCGGGTCGTGGAAGTCTTCGCCGTCCGCAGCAGCCGGCCCGCTCAGCTGATCATCCGGGCCACCGCGGAGGTCTTCCGAGCTCCGGATGCCCGGATGTCGTGTCCGGCTCTCGGACTCGCCCGCAAACAGTTCGTCGAGCTTGTTGGCCGGTACCGGGCGCGCGTAGAAGTAGCCCTGTCCGAACTTACAACCGAGACTGCCAAGTTCGGCATCTTGGTTTGAGGATTCGACGCCCTCCGCGACCACCTCAAGGCAGAACTCCTTGCCGATGGCGAGGACAGCTCGGGTGAGCTTTGCCTCCTCCCTGCCGCCGCAGACTCCATCGACAAAGGACTTGTCGACCTTGATGATGTCGACTGGGAAGTGCTGAAGGTGCGAGAACGACGAGTAGCCTGTCCCGAAGTCGTCGATAGCGATGCTGACCCCGAGGGAACGCAAGGACCCGAGCGCGGCGGCCGCCCCGGCGACGTCGGCGATGAGCGCGCCTTCGGTGACTTCGAGGATGAGGGCTCCACCGTCGACGTCGGCGCCCTCGAGCGTGGAGCGAACATCTTCGACGATGCTGGCTACGTGCAGCTGCGTGGCGGACAGGTTGACGCTGATCTTGATGTCTGGCCTGAGACTGGCGCGCCACCGCCCCAACTGGCGGCAGGCTTCGCGAAGCACGAGCCGGCCGATTGGGATGATCAGACCTGTTTCCTCGGCGACGTCGAGGAAGTCTGCGGGCGAGAGGAGCCCACGGTTGGGTGCTGCCAACGCACCAAGGCCTCGACTGCATTGATCTCCCGCGTCGCAATCTCGACAATCGGCTGGTACACGACGCGGATCTGATCCTGCTCCAATGCGACTCGGAGGCCTGACTCGATCTCCACCCGGTGTTGGACGGCTTCGTCCAGCCTGTCGGTGAAGATGGCGTATCGGGCCTTACCGTTGGCCTTGGCGTCGTACATCGCCATGTCCGCTTGTCTGAGGATCAAGTCGGCGTTCGGCGTTCCACCCCGATACGAGGCGATCCCGATGCTGGCACTGGCGTGGATCTGGTGGCCGGAGACGTCAAAGGGAGCTTGCAGGGCCTCCAAGATGCGCTCGGCGACTTCTGTGATCGCTTGTCCGCGCTCGAAGCGTTCCTCGATCAGCACGGCGAACTCGTCGCCGCCGGGGCGAGCTACCAAGTCTTCCGGCCTCACGCACGTCCGCAGCCGGTTGCCTACCTCGATCAGTAGATGATCACCCGCATCGTGGCCGAAACCGTCGTTCACTGTCTTGAAGTCGTCAAGGTCGACAAACAGCAATGCAGGCGGACGTTCGCTCGGTCGCGGCGTGCAAGCGCGTTCTCGAGACGCTTGCGAAGCAGGACGGGTTGGCCAAACCGGTGAGCGGGTCGTGCAAGGCCCGCTGGAGCAGCTCATGCTCCAGGGTCTTGCGTTCGTCCACAACCCGCGAGTTGACGACGATCCCTCGCACCGTCGGCTCGTCGACCAGATTGGTGAAGGTGGACTCGACCCAGTGCCAATCATTGTTGGAGTCCCGATGTCGCAATTCGATCGTGCGCGACTCGCCAGGCTTGGCGAGCAGATCGCCCATAGCAGCCGAGGCTCGTTCCCGGTCATCGGGGTGCACGAAGTCCATGGCGGTTTGGGCCAGCCGCTGACCAGGCGCCCACCCGAGGATCCGCTCGACCGCTGGTGACTCGTATGCGTACGTGCCGTCGGGGTCAATGACGACGATCATCTCGCTGGCTCGCTGGACGAGAGACCGGAAGCGCTGATCGCTTTCCCGAAACGCTTCGGCCTGAGCCGTCCGCTCGATCAAGTGGGCCTCGCGCTGCGACAGCCGCCGCATCCCGACGAATAGTTGGGTCACGAACTGGCCGATGAGAATGAAGAAGATGCCCCTGCTCACCCAGTCGCTCAGGGCTTGGGGTGTGTTGGTCGCGACGTCAGCGGGCAATAGCGGCCCCGAGACAAACATCGACACGACGGCAGTCAGCAGGGCCCCGACCGGTCCGAACCGCAGGCCCGCCAGGAACACCGGGACGTAGAACCAGTGCGGGGCGACGTTGGTCCCGCCGCCGAGAAAATATGCCGCCGACCAGGATGCACCTGTCAGGCCGGCGATCACCGCTATCGCTGCCGGTGCGGGCAGATTCGTCAGGGTGGCCCAAGCGACGAGCCGGACAGTCAGGGATCTCGAATTCGCCCGTCCCTTGCCATGCCTGTTTGTTGTCGGCGTGGCCCCTGTCCAACTTGAGCGATGCAACTCATCTAAAAGGCAGGACGGCAGGTGTCGGCGTGGCCGGTGCCTACGGGCTGATTGGAATCAAAGCGCCACGTTCAACCTCTGGTCTCAACAGGCCGATACCCATTGGTGGACGGACTTGAACTTGCCGCGCAAGAAGATGAAGGCGATTTTGGCGAAGATCCCTAAGAAACCACCGGACGGCAGTTCGGGCGACCGGTGGCGCGGTCGGCCGGCGCTGTCGCTGATCGTGCGGGCGGCTGTGTTTCTCGTGCCGATCACGCTCTCCATCGTGTCGGCAACGATCGAGGCCCATGTCCTGCCCCGTCCTCACGGCATCGGTTGGCTCGTGGGCTGGTGGGCAGCCGTCCTCGCCGTGCCGACCTTCGTCCTGCTTGCCACCGACCGGATCGCCCGGCGAGCGTTGCCGCTCGCCGTGCTGCTGAAGATGACCATGGTCTTTCCTGACCAGGCGCCGCGACGCCTCGCCGTGGCCCGCAAGGCCGGCAACACAAGGGACCTCGCTCGTCGAGTGGAGGAGGCGCGAACTCTCGGGGCCGTCGACGAGCCGGTCGTGGCGGCGGAGAAGATCCTCGCTCTCGCCGCGGCGCTCAATGCCCACGATCGACTGACCCGCGGTCACGCCGAGCGGGTGCGGGCTTTCACGGACCTGATCGCCGACGAGCTCCATCTTCCCACTGCCGACCGGGATCGCCTGCGTTGGTCAGCCCTTCTGCACGACGTCGGGAAGATCGCCGTTCATCCGGAGATCCTCAACAAGGCCGACAAGCTCGACGACAAAGAGTGGGCGATCATCAAGAACCACCCGCTCGAAGGCGCCAAGCTGACCGCACCGCTTGCGGGCTGGCTCGGGATCTGGGCGAACACCATCGCCGAGCACCACGAGAAGTTCGACGGCACCGGTTATCCCTATGGTCTTTCCGGCAGCGAGATCTCCCTCGGTGGCCGAATCGTCGCGGTCGCGGACTCCTACGACGTTATGACGGCTGTACGAAGCTACAAACGGCCGATGAGCGCCCAGGCAGCGCGCGCCGAGCTCGCCGCTTGCGCTGGCACTCAGTTCGATCCGCAGGTGGTCCGGGCATTTCTCGACGTCTCCATCGGGCGGCTGCGCCCGGTCGCCGGGCCGCTCGCCTGGCTCGGTTCGCTGCCATTCGTGAACAGCATCCCCAGCTCGGCCAGATCGCCTCAGCCCTCGGGCGCACAGCGGCAGCTTCGGTCGTGGTGGCCGGCGCCGTCACGGCCGGTACTTTGGCAGCAGGTACACCAACAGCACTGCCGCGCCCGCCTCGTGCGACGGTCCCGACGACGACCACGAATCCGCCTCCGACTCCTTTTTATCTCCTCTCATCCACAGCCGAAGCCCAGCCCTACCAGGCCCAGCCCTACCAGGCCCAGCCCTACCAGGCCCAGCCCTACCAAGCCCAGCCCTCAAGCCAGTCCTACCAAGCGGAACGCCCCCTTCTCCATCGCCGTGGACGGCAATTCCTTCGGCAACCACCACCTACGGGGCAACGATCACTCTGGCCGAGTCCAGGCCTGCCGGCGAATGCCACCGGCGCCGTGAATTTCGCCTCGAGCAGCCCGAGGGCGAGCATTTGCAAGATCCGTGACTACCCCGCCGCCACGAGCTGCACGGTTCCGACGAGCCTGGCCGCCGGCGCTTATGGCAGCATCTCCGCCACCTTCAGCGACAAAGATGGGCAGTTCAACGGGTCGGCCTCGACCAACACGGTGTCGCTCAGGGTGCACAAGGCCCCCTTGACCGTGACGGCCTCCTCGACCTCCACCACTTACGGCACCACCCCGGTCGTGACCGCCGGCTACGCGGGCTTCGTGCGCGGCGAAGGACCGGGAGCGCTCGCGGCGGATCCGTCGTGCTGGACCACGGTCGGGCGGACGACCGCCGTCGGCGGCTACGTCGGGGCCAACACCTGTTCGGGCGGCGAGTCGGCCGATTTCTCGTTCCACTACGTATCGGGAGACGCGACGGTGACCAAGGCGATCTTGACCGTCATGGCCTCGTCCAGCTCCACCTACGGCACGGTGCCGAGCGTGAGACCACCTACGCCGGTTTCGCGAATGGCGAGGGAACCGGATCGCTCGCCACCGTACCGACGTGCTTGTCCACGGTCTCGACGACCTCGGTCGTCGGCACCCATGCGGGCGCCAACAACTGCTCGGGCGGCGCGGCGGCGAATTACTCCTTCCGCTACGTGCCCGGCGACGCGATGGTGACTCGGGCCACCTTGACAGTCACTGCCTCGTCCACGTCCTCCACCTACGGCGGCAGCCCGACGGTGACCGCCGGCTATTCCGGCTTCAGGAACGGGGAAGGGCCGTCGTCGCTCGGCACCTTGCCGATGTGCTCCTCCGCCGTCACGGCACTCAGCGAAGTCGGTACCTATGCGGAGGCCAACACCTGCTCGGGCGGCGCGGCGAGGAACTACTCGTTCAGCTACGTGCCAGCGGACGCGACCGTGACAAAGGCGACCTTGACCGTCACCGCTTCCGGCACGTCCAGCGCCTTCGGATCGGTCCCGACCGTGCGGCCGAGGTACGCCGGCTTCCGGAACGGCGAAGGACCGGGATCGCTCAGCACGGTGCCGACGTGCTCGTCGACGGTCACGGCGATGACCGACGTCGCGATCTACGGGGCGCCAACACTTGCTCTGGCGGCGCGGCGAGGAACTACTCGTTCAGCTATGTGCCCGGTGACGCGACAGTGACGAAGGCCACTTTGACCGTCACCGCCTCGTCGACCTCCACCCGCTACGGCTCCGTGCCGAACGTGACGGCCAGCTACGCCGGTTTCAAGAACGGCGAGGGCACCGGCGTGCTCGATACCGTGCCGAAGTGCTCGTCCACGGTTGGCGCGACGACCGACGCCGGCACCTACGCCGGGGCGAACACCTGCTCGGGCGGCGCAGCGGCGGATTACCTTCTTCACCTACGCGCCCGGTGACGCGGAGGTCACCAAGGCGACCTTGAAGGTCACGGCGTCGTCGACCTCCACGGTCTACGGCACCGTGCCGAGCGTGACGGCCAGCTACGCCGGCTTCGAGAACGGCAACGGCCCGGGTTCGCTCAGCACCGTGCCGACCTGCTCGTCCATGGTCACCTCGATGACCGTGACTGGCGCCTACGCGGGCGCCAACACCTGCTCGGGCGGCGCGGCGAGGAACTACTCGTTCAGCTACCTGGTCGGAGACGCCACCGTGACGAGCGCCACCTTGACAGTGACCGCCTCGTCGACCTCGACCGCCTACGGCACCGCCCCGACCGTGACCCCCAGCTACACCGGCTTCGAGAACGGCGAAGGCGCCGGCGTGCTCGGCACCGTGCCGACGTGCTCGTCGACGGTGACGGCGCTGAGCGGTGTCGGCACCTACGCCGGAGCCAACACGTGCTCGGGCGGCGGGGCGGAGAACTACTCGCTCAATTACGTGCCCGCCGACGCCACGGTGACCAAGGCCACGTTGATCGTTACCGCCTCCTCGACCTCGACGACCTACGGCGCAGCGCCGAGCGTCACCCCGAGCTACGCAGGCTTCCAGAACAGCCAGGGAACCGGGGTGCTCGGTACCGTGCCGACGTGCTCGTCCACGGTCACCGCGACAACCGCTTCGGGCAGCTACGTGGGAGCCAACACCTGCTCGGCGGCGCGGCGACGGATTACTCGTTCAGCTACGTGGCCGGCGATGCCATCGTCGGTTCGGCCACCTTGATCGTCACCGCCTCGTCGACCTCGACCACCTACGGCACGGCCCCGAGCGTCACGGCCAGCTACTCCGGTTTCCAGAACGGCGACGGCCCCGGTTCGCTCGCCACGCCGCCGACGTGCTCGTCGACGGTCACGGCGCTGAGTGGCGTCGCCATCTACGGCGGCGCCAATACCTGTTCCGGCGCCGCGGCGGCGAACTACTCGTTCAGCTACGTATCGGGAGACGCGACCGTCGATACCGCCACCTTGACAGTCACGGCCGCCTCGACCTCCACCACCTACGGCGGCGCCCCGAGCGTGACCCCGAGCTACGCGGGCTTCCAGAACAGCGACGGCCCCGGTTCGCTCACAACGGTGCCGACGTGCTCGTCGACGGTCACGGCGGCAACCGGCGTCGCCACTTACACAGGCGCCAACACCTGCTCGGGTGCAGCGGCGGCGAACTACTCGTTCAGTTACATTGCCGGCGACGCGATCGTCGTCCCAGCCGACTTGACCATTACAGCTTCGTCGACCTCGACGATCTTCGGCACCGTCCCGAGCGTGACAGCGAGCTACGCGGGCTTCCAGAACGGGGACGGCACCGGATCGCTCACAACGGTGCCGACGTGCTCGTCGACGGTCACGGCGACGACTCCCGTCGGCACCTACGCCGGGGCCAACAGTTGCGCCGGCGCGGTCGCGACCAACTATTCCTTCAGCTACGTGTCCGGCACTGCGACGGTGAACACCGCTCCCGGGCCGTCGCCAACGGCGCCGTCCGCTCCGACCGGCGTGAGCGCGGTACCCGGAGACGGCGAAGCGGTCGTGTCCTGGCTCGCTCCCAACAACGGCGGCAGCCCCATCATCTCCTACACGGTCACGCCGTATGTAGGTGCCGTGGCGCAGACGCCCGATACCTTCGTGTCGACGGCGACGACTCAGACGGTGGCCGGACTCACCGACGGCACGGCCTACACCTTCACGGTCATTGCGACGAATACCGTTGGCCCGAGCGCCCCGTCGTCGGCCTCCTCCGCGGTCACGCCTGCCGCTGCGTCGTTGACCATCGTCAATGGCAGTGGTGGCCAGGCCGGTCGCCCCCAACAAGGAGACCAGATCATTGTGACCTTCTCACCGGTGCCCGACTTGAGCGCTCTTTGCAGCGACTGGAGCTCGACGTCGTATCCCGAGCTCGATGATTCGAACATCGTGGTCACCGGGACACAGCCTGCCTCGGGAGATGACACGGTGACCGTGACCGACGGAGGCGACTGTGCCGGTGGGCTGAACTTCGGCACGATCGACTTGGGTCAACGGGGCTACTTCAACGGAACAGCCTCCTTCGGAGGAGCTTCGCTTACCTGTGGCTTGCTGCTCAAGACCACATGCTCGTCGATGCAATGGAACGGTCAGAACACACTGACGATCACCCTCGGAATAGAGAGCACTGGCCAGCCGACGCAGGGCGCCAGAGCGTCGCCGTCTACACGCCAGCTTCGGCGCTTGGTCTGCCAGGCACGATCAGCAGCGTGAAAGAGGAGAACTTCTGACGTCGAGGGTCGACGGCCATCCTGGGCTAAGGGATCGGTTGGTCGCACCGACGCCAGTAGGGGTCGAGCGAGGCTGCGACCTGCACCTTCGTAAAAACTAGGGTCGAACCTAGGGTCGATCCCTGGGGACATCGACGCGCCATGGGCGTTGACTATGTGCCATGGACGGATCACCGACTCCGCGTCAGAGGGTGCAGCTTCTAGTCGAGATCGTCCGGACTCCCGACGGGCGCCCTGAAGGACGAATGCGCCCCGGCGCTACTGAGCAATGGACGGCCTTCTCCGGAGTGCTCGAGCTACTGAAGGTGCTCGAGGAGCTCGTTGAAGACGATTCGTCTGAACTCTCTGGTCTTGAAAATGGCCACAACCCCGAGAAGGGAACGACATGACCACAACCAACAGCAACCAAGCGCGCCCACTTCGCCGCACGCGAGACAACCGGATCCTCGGCGGAGTCTCGAGCGCAATCGCCGAGCGATTCGACGTCGGCATCAACACGATCCGGATCGCCTTCGTCGTCCTCGCGCTTCTCGGTGGAGGGGGAGCTCTGCTCTACGCCGCCGGGTGGCTGCTCATCCCCGACGAGTCCGCAGAAGCGTCGATCGCCGAGGACTTCGTGAAGTGGCCTCGGTTGGCATTGATCGTCCACCGCATTCGAACCATGAGTTGAACCAGCACTCCGTCCCATCGCCAGCAACCCGACACCAGTTCAAAAGGAGCAAGCAAATGACCACCTTGGAAGCGCCACCAGTCGAGCAAGCCAACCCGCCCGCAGCATCGTCGCCGGCGACCAAGCCGCCCGGTCTGACCGAACGGCTCGCCGTCGCGAGCGCGCGGCGTCCGAAGCGCACGCTCGCGATCTGGGGACTCGTCATCCTCGTGGCGTTGGTGCTCATCATGACCTCGCTGAAGGGTCTGACGAGCAATGCCTACGTGGTCGGCGGGACGCAGTCCAAGCAGGCCGAGGCGCTCTACAGCCAGGTGATCGGTTCGCAAGCTGCCGGTCGGACCCCGACAGACGTGATCGTCGTCAGCTCCGCGAGCTCGACCGTCGCCGATGCGAGCTTCCGGAGCTACGTGAGCCGCCTGATCGCCGAGGTGCGCACCGATCCCGGCATCTCCAGCGTCGGAGACCGACCTCAGCGCAGGGAGCAACTCGTCTCGTCCGACCGCCGCGCCGCGCTGATCGAGTTGCGTGCCGCGACCGACGCTGACATCAAGCCGGTCGTGAAGGCAGTTCAGGCGGCGAGCGGCAGCGGGGCTTCTCCGCGGCGATCACCGGTGATCACACGGTCGGAAACGACTTCACGACGCAGTCCTCGAAGGACCTCGCGCATGGTGAGCTCGGGTTCGGGTTGCCGGTTGCCCTCATCGTGCTGGTGCTCGTGTTCGGCGCGGTCGTCGCCGGCCTGATGCCGGTCCTGCTTGGGATCCTCTCGATCATCGTCGGCCTCGGCGTCGCGGCACTGTTCGCGCGAGAGTTCACGCTCTCGATCTTCATCGTCAACATGATGACGGCGATGGGCCTCGCGCTCGGGATCGACTACTCGTTGTTCGTCATCTCGCGCTTTCGCGAGGAGCGCGCCCGCGGCCTCGACAAGGAGGCGGCGATCCGACGCGTGGGGGCGACCGCGAGTCGCGCCGTCCTCTTCAGTGGCAGCACCTTCGTCGTGGCGCTGCTCGGGCTGTTCCTCGTGCGAACGAACGTGCTTCGCAGCCTCGCGGCCGGCGCGGTGATCGTCGGCGCCGTCTCGGTCGTGGCGGCGCTCACGCTGCTCCCGGCGGTGCTCAGCCTGATCGGCGATCGCGTCAACTCGCTTCGACTACCGATCGTTGGTCGAAACCTCGGCGGCTGCCAGCCATCGGGCTCTCGCGATCTGGAGATCCTTCATCGAGCGGGTGCTCCGCCGCCCCGTCATCAGCCTCGTGCTCGCGGGCGGCGTCATGCTGCTCGCAGCCGCACCGGTGCTCGGCCTGCACATCGGCCAGAGCGGCGTCTCCACGCTCCCGAACAACCTCCCCTCCAAGCAGGGCTACGTCGCGGTGCAGCGCTACTTCCCGAACCAGAACCCCTACCCGGTCGAGATCGTCGCCGACGGGGGAAGCGCCGCGGATCGGGCAGATCTCACCAAGCTGCAGGCGACGCTCGCCAGACGACGCGACGTTCGGATCCGGCGCGATCCAGACGTCCTCGAACGGAAAGCTCCTGGCGCTGACGGTGCCGATCAAGGGCGCCCCGGTGTCCAACGTCGATGTCGCCGCGGTGCGCAACCTGCGCACGGCCCTGATCCCCGCCGCCTTCGCGGGTTCGGGAACCGCGGTGTACGTCGGAGGGACGACCGCCGAGACTGCTGACTACTTCTCTGCGGTCACCTCACCGACGCTCTTCGTGCTGCTCTTCGTGCTCGGCCTGAGCTTCCTCGTGCTGATGCTCGCCTTCCGTTCCCTCGTGATCGCAGCCCTCTCGATCCTGCTCAACCTGCTGTCGGTCGGTGCCGCCTATGGGCTTCTGACCCTGGTGTTCCTGCACGGGATCGGGGCCGGCATATTCGGATTCCATCAGCAGGCGCGCGATCGACGCCTGGGTGCCGCTGTTCTTCTTCGCGGTGCTCTTCGCGCTCTCGATGGACTACCAGGTCTTCTTGATGAGCCGGATCAAGGAGCGCTACGACGAGACCGGCTCGACCCGTGAGGCGGCGATCAGCGGTGTGGCCTCTACCGCCAAGATCATCACCGGGGCGGCATTGATCATCATCGCCGTCTTCTCCGGCTTCGCCCGCGGCCAGCTCGTCATGTTCCAGCAGATGGGCTTCGGAGTGGCAGTCGCCCTGCTGCTCGACGCGACGCTCATCCGCACGGTGATCCTCCCGAGCGCGCTGACCCTCCTCGGCGAGCGCAGCTGGTACCTGCCGCGCTGGCTCAGGTGGCTGCCGCATCTCCAGATCGAGTCACCTGAGGTTCCGGCGGCGGGTACGCCCGCATCAGCTCCCGCCACCTCGGCATGACGTCAAGGTGCCGAACAGTCCCACCCAAACTCCCACTAAAGCCGAGGAGCCAACCATGACAATCACCACCGTCCCGTCCCCCGCCGCCACCGCCGGCCGGCAAGCCATGCACGACGCCGTACCCGGCATACCCGACCTCGTCGACGCCTCCCTCGCCGACCTCTCGCCCAACACCGCTCGCCGAATCTACGAGCGAAATTTGGGGAGACATCTACCAGGACCCGACGCTCAGCCTTCGCGAGAGAACCATCGCCGTCATCGCCGGGCTGACGGCCATCGGGGGCGCCGAGACCAACCTAAACCTCCAGACGCACATCGCACTCAACGCCGGCGTGACCCCGGCCGAGATCGTGGCCATCATCGAGCTTGCCGCCACCTTCGCCGGCTTCCCCCGCGCCCAATCGGCCCTCACTACCGTCGCGGGCGTCTTCAGCCAGCGCGGCATCGAGGTGCGAGCAAAATCATGAACTTTCACCTCGAAGCTGCGAGGGAACTTGCACCGAGACGCTCGTGAGGGTTCTCCGATTAGAGAACGGCCGTTCCATACATCTCACCGTGCGGATCGCGAATGAGTTCGAGCCGCTCGCCGTCGGGCCCGTTGAAGTAGAGCGATGATCCGCCGATGGTTTCGCAAGGCACATCCGCGGCGCCGATCTTGTCCTTGAGATACTCCCAGTGCTCGGGCTCTACGGAGATCGCAAGGTGATGCAGTCCGCCGAGCACCTCCGCATAGTCGCCGAGGTCGAGCCCGGGAAAGTCGAAGAACGCTAGGAGGTTGTTGTTCCCGATGTCGAAGAAGAAGTGCGTGGAGCCGTGGTAGTCGCGGTTCTCGAACAGCTCGGTGAGCGGGAACTCCAGCAGGCCCTGATAGAACGCGATCGTCCTCTCCACGTCGCGGCTGAGTAACGCGAGGTGGTGCACGCCTCGTCCTCCAGATGTCGGACGCTGATCGGCCGGCGCAAGATATCGACCGCGCAGGTCGTCCCATTCGGACCGACGGTCCAGATCGGCTCCGTGTCGAGTCATTGCCTCACTCCGTTGGGACCGGGGTCGTGGTACTGGCGGCCGGGCGAGCGACTCCTCGTCGATCGCGCCGCAGCCCCTGACGAGTCAGCGGTTGCTCGAGCTCGGTCGCAGTCGTTGTCATTGGGTCTCCTAGGTGGCGTGGGGCCTGGTGGCCGGGTGTTCAGCGATCGTTTCGTCGTCACCTCAGTGACAGTGATGGTAGGGCCTCAGGCGAGTTCGAGTCGGTCACGCGGTTGGCGTGAGCACGCTGTCTCGATTATCAGTGAGTGTGCCAGTGGTCTGGAGCTCGACGACGGCTGCGACGGGGTCGGGGTCGGCGAAGAGCTGGGGATCGTGGTAGTCGGCCGGTTGGCCGGTGGGGTCGCGGACCCACCAGGACGCCTCGAGCGCGATGCCGTTGGGGTCGGTGAAGTAGACGGATCGGACGATCTCGTGGTCGACGATCTCGGTGACCTCCCAACCGTGGCTCTGCAGCCGCTGGCGGAGTGCGTAGAGTGGCTGCTCGTCGGGAAGGTTCAGGCACAGATGGTCGAACTGGGGGGCGCGTTCGTTCGGCACGCGCGCTCGCCGTCATCGAAGGCGCGGGCGGCCCTCTTCCCACCGGCGAGATCAGCACCCGAATGCACATCACCACGGGAACGATGACCAGCGTCCTCGACACCCTGGAACGCAACGGCTACATCCAACGTCTCGCCGACCCCAACGACCGCCGCCGCGTCCTCGTTGACATACGCCCGACGCCCAAGCCGTGCTCGACAAGATGCTCCCAGAAGTCCAACACGTCGTCGCCGCTGCAATGGCAAACATCAACGAGGACGCCCTCCAAGTGCTTCTCGACGCCCTCGCCGCCGTCAGCGCAGCGATTGCCGCCATCCCCGACACCCTCCCGCCCGTCGCTCCCAGACGACCGCCAGCTCAACTGCGCCGCGCCTAACGCAACCGACAAAAGAGCTCCCGAACGACGTCGGGGAACCCACCCGCAGGATCGGTCGTCGAGCGCGGCACGAGCCACTCATGGGACTGGCTGCAACCCGAAGTGACCTCCGGCGGCAGGCGCCATCAGCAGCCGTAGCACTGGTCGGGCGAGTTGCGCACGACGAGGCTGTTGTCGAGGGTGATCGGGACGCCGGCCGTGAAGATGCCAGCGCCCTGCAGGCTGAGGCCGGGGCTGGCGCCAAGCGAGTTAGCGATCACGAGGGTGTTCTTGAGCGTCAGCGGCGAGGTCGGTCCACCGAAGAGGATGCCGTTCCAGATGCCGCCTCCCTCGGCGAAGCCCCCAAGACCGGTCGCAGTCCCATGGTTGTTGCTCACAAGGACGTTCTTCAGGGCGAGCGGCCCGTTGTTGACCAGACCAGCGCCTTGGATCGTCGCAGTCCCGCTCGGGGCGACCGCCGCAGACGTGTTGCCGCTGATGATGCTGTTTGTGATCGTTGGCGTGAGCGTGCCACCGAAGAACAGGCCGATCGCACCGACGGCGCCGGCGTCTCCGTTTGGTGTCGTCACGCTGATGGCGTTGCCGGTGATTTGGGTGTTCGCGATCGTCGCGTTGCCGTCGGCCTCGACCGCGGCGGGGCCGCTCGGCCCGTTCGCGTCGCTCGACAGGACGTTCACGGTTACCGAGTTGTCATCGACCCGGCTGTTTTCGAGCGTCAGAGGGACGTCGCCGCACGCGCACAGCGCCGCGTCGGCTCCGTAGGGCTGTCCGACCGGCGCGTTGACGGTGACCGTGTTCGCCTCGAGGTCCGAGTTGCGGATCTCGGCCGTCGATCCGTCGGCGAGGTAGACGCCGCCTGTGTAGGCGCTCTCCTGGTCCGTGCCCCCCTCCTGCATCGGGTAGGGGCTCGGGATCGAGTTAGCGAGGCTCGAGCTGTTGTCGTCGATCGCACTGTTGTCGACCGTGAGAGAGGCGCCGGTGTCAACGAATATGCCTCCGCCGGCTGCGAAACGCCCGGTCGGCGGCGCGGCCGACACGGAGTTCCCGGTCACCGTCGAGGCTTGCAGGCTGAGCGTCGCACCGGACTCGTCAACGATGCCACCGCCGTCAGATTGGCTCGCGGCCGCATGGTTGTCCCTGACGGTCGTCCCGATCAGCGTCATGGTGCCCCAGTTGTCGATCCCTGCCCCGTCACCGAACGACGCCGCGCAGGCGCTCGGCCCGGGGCACACGGCACGGACGCTCGGGACCGAGAGAGCCGGCTCGGCAAGGTTGCCAGACACAACGCTGTCGAGCAGCCTCACCGTCGCGCCCGCGAACACCTCGATGCCTCCTCCGAGGGCCGTCGCGGTCGTGTAGCCGGCCCCGCACGTCGGGACGTCAGGCCCGCAACGCGGGGCCTGCGGATCTGTGGTCGTGACGCCACCGGTGACCGTGAGGCCCGTGATCGTGACCGACGGCGAAGTCGTCGCCGAACCGATTGTCAAAACGGGGCCGCCTCCCCTGATGATCGTCCTCCGAGCGCCCGCACCGTTCAGGCTCAGGTTCTGGTCGATCGTGAACCCGCCGAGGTACATCCCAGGGGCGACGGTCACGGTGTCGCCATCGCTTGCAGCTGCGACCGCAGCGGCTATCTGGGTGTACGCGCAACCCCTTTGGCAGACGCTCAAGGTGCTCGCCGACGCTGGTGCCGCCCCCGCCAGCAGGACGAGCGCGGAGCTGAGCAATGTGGCGATGGCGATGGCGGTAAGAAGCAGGCGAGGCCTCTTCTCCTGTGGGTGGCCAACGATTACGTGGGACATGGTGGAATACCTCCTCGGTCTAGAGCCGTGTTACCTCTGAGGGACTGCCCTTGGCCGATGAGACGACGTCGGCGGCATCGCCGGCACCCAGGCCCGGTGGCGAAGCGAATCAGCGCGTCGGCGTACTTCTCGTAGATCTCCTCATCGGATCTTCCCCCCACCACCTATAAGATGCCGCAGAAGCCTTTTTCGGGTGACACCCGATCAAAGAGACTCTGAACGACACCGCGCTCGACCTCGCCCAACTCGGCCAACGCCTTTGAACTGCTTCTTTGTGGTGGGCCGCCCGGGGCTCGAACCCGGCACCTTGGGATTAAAAGTCCCCTGCTCTACCCGATGAGCTAGCGGCCCTTGCTGGAGTTTCGCTCGATGATCCTCAGAACGGCGCACCTCGGTTACGCCATCGGTTTCTTAGCATCCGGCAACGTGGCGCGGTGAGCAGCCGTTGTCGGGTCTGAAGGTTCTTCTTCATTGGTGGGGGTTACTATCTCCGCCAGTCAATCGACGATCAGGTAGAAGCTCAGGTCTAAACCACTGACTGAGCCGCTGATGGGTGAGTTGCTGTTGGACACGCTGCCCGGATATGTCGCCAGAGTCTGCACGGCAACGCCATGACTGCAACCGGCAGAGGAGTCATAGAGTCCAACGATTTCTGCGGTTGCGAGAAGGCCAGGCGTACCAGTCGCGCTGCCTGTACCCGCGACGTCGGACATTGACACCGTTGCGACGTTGGCGGTGGCGATCGAGAGATTGACACAGTACGCACCTTGCACCCCACCGACATTTCTCTCGACGGATGTCACATTCGGTGTCGATGCTTCGACATGCCCGTCCGAAAGCACCCAAGCCCAAGCCAGCCCCGTGCCTGGCGCACCCTGCTTCCCCTGAATGCCCCGCTTTCCCTGGATGCCTTGCCTGCCCTGCGGACCGGTGATGCTCCAGTCGAGTGCCCGAGAACCGCTCGGACAAGAGGGATTCGATCGGAGCGCCAAGACCCGGGTCTTGATATTAGAACATGCCTTTACAGTGTTGCTGCTCGTAGCTGCGGCTGCGGTGACCGTGGCGGTCAAGGCCACAGCTACGACAACGGCGATGATCGTCCGTTTCATGGCGAATCCCCCTTAAGCGTGATGCCCAGGGGGAGTGTAAGCGCAGAGTTGACATGCGGCGTCCGTCACGCCGGCGGCAGTCTGATCCAACTCCTTCTATAGTGCCGTTGGGGAGGGTCCTATGTCGCCACTGGTCAAGTCCGACGCCAAAGTCCAGCTGCTCCGCTCGATTCCGATGTTCACCAAGTGCACCGCGCGCGACCTGCGCCAGATCGCCGCGCTCACAGTTGCGCTCGACCTTCCGAAGGGCGAGGTTCTGTGTCGTGAGGGCGAGCTGGGAACCGAGTTCTTCGTCATCATCGAGGGCGAGGCGGCAGTCAGCGTGCAGGGTCGGCGCAGGGCCACCCTCGGCCCTGGCGGATTCTGCGGGGAGATGGCGATCTTGGACGGCGGCCCGCGTGTAGCCACCGTCGCGACGACCACCGCGGCGAGGGTCCTTGTCCTGTCGCGCCAGGAATTCGAGAACTTGCTGACCGTCTCGCCCGAGATCGCGCTAAGTCTTCTGAAGGCGATGGCCCACAGGCTTCGGGACGCGGACGTCGCTCAGCGCGACCGCCACACACACCCGCCGATCGGGGCTTGATCCCGGCCGCGAAACGACAGTGCCCCTGGCGGCCGGCAGCGCGCCGCCCAAGGGCCGCGCCGACTAGCTGCCCGTAATACGGCCGAAGTCTTCTGCCTCGGCTTGGCACGCGGCGCAGAGCCCGATCACTGCAAAGTGTCGTGGGTCGATTGCAAACCCGAAGTCCGCCTTGGCACGCCGGCGAAGATCGGCAAAGAAACCTTCCGGTATCTCGACGTGAGTCTCACACTTCTCACATGCGAGATGCCCGTGCGCCGCGCTTGCGAGATGGTACGTCGCAGGGCCGTGCCCGAGGTGGGCGTGAACGACTACGCCGAGGCGCTCGAGCTCCTCCAGGTTCCGGTAGACGGTCGAGATGGAGACGTCCGGGGCATGAGCTTGAATCTCGGCCGTCAGCTCCTCGGCCGTCCGGTGCCCCGCCGCCTCGAACAAGGAGCGGACGAGAAGACGTCGCGGCGTCGTCACCCGACCGCCGGCAGAGCGCACGCGGGCGAGCACTCGCTCGACGTCGGCATCCGATGGGGTCGAAACGAGTCCTAGGGGCTCCGCGGCTTCCACTCTCCCCAGCTTATGGCCCCAGCGACGCCGGACAGCTCCGACGTTCGGCCGGCGCCCATCCGCCAACTCACGTCCAGCCTTGTTCCTCCGCGTCGAAGAGGGCGGTACGACGTGCGGCCGGCTGAGGCGCCGGCGGCTCCTCCTCCTCAGGGTCGTCCGCGTCGAACACTAGGACGGATCGCCTGGCGGTGATCGAAGGTTGCTCGGCAGTTGGGAGGTCCCAGCCCGCCGGCGGTACCGCGGTCGCACTCGCCACGCCCGCGTCGCTCTTCTCGTCCTCCGGCGAGGCCTCGAGGTCCGAGCTGGCACCTTCCGAATGAAGGCCCTTACGACCGCCCCGCTCCTCGGACCGGTAGACCGCGACCATCGGCTGCGCACCCACCAATGCCGGCACCCGCGCCTCCGCCGATCCGCGATCGGGCCGCACGCTGCTCTCGTCCTCCGCCGGAAGTACCGGGCTGCCGTCGCTGGCCGGCGGTGTCGCGGCTGCTACGGCCACGCCCGGCGCCGGGCGGCCCAGAGGACTGCGCGCCATCTCCTCAACGACCGCCTGAACGGTCGTCTGAAGGCGCGACAACTCGGCGATTGCATCCTGGCGCTGGTCGTACAGGTACGTGATCTGCGAAACCGCCCGCTCGCGATCCTGCTCGATGCGCTGCAGGTAGGCGTGCCGGCGACGCTCGGTCTCGTCCCGGATCGCGAGGGCCCGACGAGTGGCCTGATCGACTACATCTGCAGCCTCGCGGCTGGCGACGTCGCGCAGCTCGTTGACCTCCTCGGCCACCGCCTCGCGCAGCTCGTTGACTTCGCGCTCGGCTTCCTGGCGCAGGGTGTAGGCCCCTTCCCACGCCTCTTGCAGGATCCGCTGCACGCGCTCGCCGAGGGTGTCGAGTGACGGCGGCTGAGCAGTGCGGGTCTCGCTCTCGTAGGCGGCGACGCGCCGGTGGAGCTCCCGCAGCTGGCCGACCGCTGCTGCGAGGCGGCGTTCCGACTCCGAGGCGCGATGGAGCGCGTCGTCCAGGCGGCGCTGTTGCTCTGCCACATAGCGGTCGACCTGCTCGGGGTCGTAGCCGCGCCGGTACACGTTGAAGATAGGTGTGGCTACCTGTCGCTCTTCGATTGCCTCGTTCTCGTCCATATCGCCTCCACACTCTCCGCTTCGCGGATGCTACTGACGAGGGGCGGCAAAAACGGGGATGCTCTGGGCGCCACGCAAGCGGCGCCGCCCCCGCGCACTTCTCGACGCGGGCTGCGACAGAAGGCAGACTGAGGGCTCCGGTGCGGACGACTGCGCCGGACGAAGTGCCCGATCGGCACGAGACGACGAAGGGGATGGGCAATGAAGGCAGACGTGAAAGGATCCACGCTCCCCGTGCTCGAGATGATCCTCGAGCCTGGCGAAGCCGTCGTTTCGACCCACGGCGATCTCGCCTGGATGTCCGCCAATATGCAGCTGAGCCAGACCGCTAACACCGCCGGCGGCGGTGGCCTTATGGCGGGGCTGAAGCGGGTAGCTGGCGGAGGGGGGATCTTCCTCACCCGTTACGAGCCGACCGGCGGCCCCGGGATGCTCGTGCTCGCCGCGAAACTCCCAGGACGGATCTTCCCAGTCGAGATCGCTCCCGGTGCGGAGTACGTCGTCCACCGACACGGATGGCTCTGCGGCACGCCGAACATCCAGCCGACCATGGCCTTTCAGCAGACCTTCGGGGGCACGGTCTTCGGAGGCGAAGGCTTCATCCTGCAGCGCCTCGAGGGTCAGGGAACCGCGTGGCTCGAGCTCTCGGGTGAAGTCTCGACGTACGAGCTCGCCGCCGGCCAGAGCCTTTGTGTGCATCCAGGCCACGTGGGAGCATTCCACGCCACCGTGAGCTTCCAGGCGACGCGCCTGCCCGGAATCGCCAACCGGATGTTCGGAAAGGACGGCCATCACGTCGTCGTCCTCACCGGCCCTGGCACCGTCTGGCTCCAGAGCATGCCGCTACCGATCCTTGCGCACGCGCTCGAGCCGTACCTCGGTGGGGATCACAAGGACGCGGCGGGCGGCGCAGCCGCCGGCGCCGTGCTCGGTGGCATGCTCGGCCGGAAGTTCTGAGCATCATCGAAGCTCCGCCTGCCGATCTCGTCGAGCGGCGCGTCCTCGAGAGGGTCCTGCACGAAGCGCTGCGAAGAGGCGGCGATTTCGCAGAGATCTTCGCCGAGGACCGGGCGAGCTCCGGCATCTCGCTCGACGACCGAAAGGTCGAGGAGCTCTCCTCCGGGCGCGACCGGGGCGCCGGGGTCAGGGTCGTCGTCGGTGAGACGACAGGATTCGCCCATACCGCCGATCTGTCCGAGCCCGGACTGCTGGCCGCGGCTGAGGCTGCGGCGGCGGTCGCCCGGGATGGCGGCGATGGCCCCGCGCGCGCCATTGCCCTCTCGAAACAAATGCCGAGCCCGCGACCCGAAGTGGCGAAGCTCCCGAGCACCGTGGGCAAATCGGCCAAAGTCGAGCTGCTCTTCCGTGCCGACGAGGCCGCCCGTTCGGCGGGGGCTTCCATCGCCCAGGTGACCGCCGGTTACAGCGACAGCCGGCGGCGGATCCTGGTCGCGAATTCGGACGGGTTGTTGACGGGTGACGACCGCGTGCGGACCCGTTTCTCTGTTCACTGCGTGGCGTCGGGTGACGGCGGTCTTCAGACCGGCTATCACACGTTCGCGTTCACGCTCGGCTTCGAGGTGTTCGAGGACCACCCCGTCGAGGAGGCCGCCGAGCGAGCCGCCCGGAGGGCGATGACGAAGCTGTCCGCGCGGCCGGCGCCGTCGGGAGTGCTGCCGGTCGTCATCAAGAGCGGGTCCGGAGGCATCCTGTTCCACGAGGCGTGCGGGCACGGGCTCGAGGCCGACCACATCGTGAAGGACAGCTCGGTGTACACGGGCCGAATCGGCCAGGCCGTCGCCGGCCGCGGCGTCACGCTGGTCGACGACGGCACATTTGGCTCCCATTGGGGCAGCCTCGGGATCGACGACGAGGGTCGGCCCACTCAGCGCAACGTGCTCATCGAGGACGGAGTGCTCACCGACTACATGTGGGACTACCTCCGCGCCCGCAAGGAAGGCCGGACCTCGTCGGGGAACGGCCGTCGGCAGAGCTACCAGCACTTGCCGATGGTGCGGATGACCAACACGTTTCTCCTCGCCGGCGACGAGGAACCGGACGAGATCGTGGCGCAGACGCCACACGGTGTCTACGTCGCGCAGCTTGGCGGCGGACAGGTGAACACCGCTACCGGAGACTTCGTCTTCGGGATGAACGAGGCCTACCTCATCGAGAACGGCCGCATCACCGAGCCGATCCGCGACGCCAATCTCATCGGCAACGGCCCCGACGTGCTCTCCAAGATCGACGCCATCGGCAACGACTTCGACATGTGCCCGGGCACCTGCGGCAAGGACGGCCAGAGTGTCCCGGTCGGCTGCGGGCAGCCGACTTTGCGAGTGAGCGGCGTAACGATCGGTGGCACGGCACATGCCTGAGTTACTCGATATCGCGCGGCGCGTCGCCGAGCAGGCGACAGCGGGCGAGGAGGTCGAGGTATATGTCGCCCGCGGCCGGGAGACCTCGATCCGGGTATTCGAGGGCGCCATCGAGCAGCTCTCCTCGGCTGAGTCGGCCGGAGTGGGCGTGCGCGTCATCTCCGAGAAGAAACAAGGCTTTTCCTACATCGGGTCCCTCGACGAAGCGGGCGCCGCCGAGGCCCTCGCCGAGGCCCGCGACAACGCCGGCTTCGCGACGGTGGACGAACATGCGGGCCTCGCCTCACCCGACGGCATCGAGCCGCCCTCGCTCGATCTGTGGCGGGAGGACCTCGCCGCCTTCCCGACCGACGACAAGGTTGCGCTCGCCCTCGAGCTCGACCGGCGAGTACGAGCCGGAGATCCGCGCATCCGCCAGGTCGTCTCGTCGGACTACGCCGACGGTCTCGGGGAGACGGCGATCGCGACCAGTCGAGGCATCGCCGTCACGAGCCGCCGCACCCGCTGCTACCTGTTCGTTCATGCTGTCGCCGGCGACGGCGACGACACCCAGACCGGTTTCGGCTACTCGGTGGGACGCGCTCCTCTCGACCTCGACCTCGAGGCGGCCGCAAGCGATGCCGTCGACCGCGCGACCCGACTGCTCGGGGCGAAGAAGGCCAAGAGCGCGAAGCTGACGGCCGTCCTCGACCGGCGCGTGACGGCCACGCTCCTCGGAGTTCTCTCCGGGACGCTCTCAGGCGAGGAGGTCGCCAAGGGTCGCTCACTCTTCGAAGGCCGGGTCGGCGAGACCGTCGGCGTAGGCGAATTGACGCTCGTCGACGACCCGACGAACCCGCTCGCTTACGGCGCCTCCCGGCACGACGCAGAAGGGCTCGCCTGCCGGCGCAATTCGCTGATAGCCCAGGGCGAGCTCAAGGGCTTCCTCTACGACACCTACGCCGGCCGGCTCGCAGGCACGGCCTCGACCGGTTCGGCGGTGCGCGGCGGCTTCCGCACGACGCCGGGCGTCGGTGCCAGGGCCTTGTCGCTGCTTCCCGGGGATCACGACCAGACAGAGATCATCGCGAAGGTGTCCGAGGGTTTCCTCGTCCAGTCGATCACGGGCGTCCACTCCGGTGTCAACCGGGTGAGCGGCGACTTCTCCGTCGGTGCGCAGGGCCTGATGATCCGTGGCGGCGAGCTCGCGGAACCTGTTCGCGAGGTGACGATCGCATCGACGATTCAGCGGATGCTCCAGCATGTCGTAGAGGTCGGGTCCGACGTCGAGTGGCTGCCAGGCTCGGCGACCGGTGTCACGCTCGCCATCGACGACGTCGCGATGAGCGGGGCGTGACGGACCAGAGCCCGAGCTCGTCGCGCGGCGCCGTCGAGCGCCACCCGCACCTTGCCGCACCCCGCCAACCTGGCAGGCTCCGGGTCGATTGCCACCTGCACACGATGTGGTCCGGCGACTCGACGACGACACCTGACGAGCTCGCCGAAGCCGTCGCTGCGGCCGGCCTCGACGTCGTCTGCATCACCGACCATTCGACCGTCGAGGGTGCGCTCGCCTTGCGCGATTCGCTCGGCTGCCGGGTCGTGGTCGGACAGGAGCAACGGACGCCTTCCGGCGAGTTGATCGGGCTGTTCCTCTCGCAGCGGATCCCGCCGGGACTCCGATCCGCCCGCGACACGGCGATGGCGATCCGGGATCAGGGCGGCCTCGTCTACGTGCCACACCCGTTCGACCCGCTTCGCCACCGTCTCGAGGAGTCGGTCTTCGAGGACCTCGCCGAGCAGGGTTTGATCGACGCCGTCGAAGTGCGCAACGGCAAGACGTCACTGGAGCACCTGAACGAGCAAGCCGCCCGTGCTGCCACCCGACTCGGACTGCCGGGCGGGGCGGGGTCCGACGCCCACGTCCCGGACGCCATCGGATCGGCCTATGTGGAGGTGGACGATTTCATCGACGGACCGTCGTTTCTCTGCTCACTTCGAGACGGTCAGATCGTGGGTCATCACTTCGACGGCGCTCGGGCCTTCCGGCCACGCGTCGTGCCCTCGACGGCTCGGTACCGCCGCTGACAGCAACGGCGGCGAAAGCTCAAGATGCTGCGGCGGCGCTCGACTTGCTGGGCTTGTCGGCACGCGGTGGCGCAGCTGCGGGCGCCGCCGCCGGAGCCGGGGATGCGTCCGGCTTGGCCGCGGTCGTGCTCTCGGCCGCCGCCGGCTTGGAGTCACCGCCCGAGGCGGCTGCCGCGGTATCGGACCCGCCACCCGACTCTGCAGCCGCCGGCTTGGAGGAACCATGCCCCGCGCGGCTGTCGTTCTTATAGAAACCGCTTCCCTTGAACACGATTCCGATGCTCCCGAACACCTTGCGCAGGTCGCCTCCGCAGTTGGGGCACTCGGTGAGGGCGTCATCCTTGAACGACTGAACTACCTCGAGATGCTCGCCGCACGATTTGCATGAATACTCGTAGGTCGGCATCCGCCGGTCCCTTCTGTCTAAGACGCGGCCTCGCCACCCAGCTGACCGGCGGCATTGGCACTCTCACTTCACGAGTGCCAAGTATAGGGGCTCGCCGGGCAACAACCCGCCAGATCCGGCGCGGGCCGACACCTATCGTGGCGGTACGAGTGATCCGGGGAGGACGTGATGGACCAAGAGAACCTCGAGCAGCTGGTCCCCCTCGAGGAGGTGCAGCGGATCGTGCTCGCAGCGTGCGCGCCGCTCGACCCGATCGCGGTCGACCCGGACAGCGCATTCGGCCTCGTCCTGGCGGAGGACGTGCGTGCTGCGGAGGACCTGCCCCCCTTCGCCAACACCGCGATGGACGGCTACGCAGTTCGAAGCGAGGACACCGCCGGCGCGCCTGTGGAGCTCTCGGTCATCGGAGTCCTGGCTGCCGGGGCCGCACCGGAGCGGGCTGTGGAGCCGGGAACGGCGATCCAGATCATGACGGGGGCACCCGTACCTCCCGGCGCCGACGCGATCATCATCGTCGAGCGGACCGAAGCGGGCTCTTCGCCCGACATGGTCCGAATCCTCGAACCGGTCTCCGCTGGTGCCTACGTCCGTCCAGCCGGGAGCGACCTTCATCGCGGAGATCTGGCCCTCGCCGGCGGCATCACGATCGGTCCCGCCGATGTCGGCCTGCTCGTCAGCGTCGACGCCGCGCAGTTCGCCGTCCACCCGAGACCGAGGGTCGGCGTCCTTTCGACCGGAGACGAGCTCGTCGGCCCGGGAACGCCACTCGAGTTGGGACAGATCCGTGACTCCAACCGCCAGGGCCTCCTGGCGTCGTTGCAACGGGACGGCTTCGCAGGAGTCAATCTCGGCGCCCGCCGCGACGACGAGGAGGCGATCGCCGGAGCACTGCGGGACGGAGTCGGGACGTGCGACGCGCTGCTCACCTCGGGCGGGGTGAGCATGGGCGAATACGACTACGTGAAGATCGCCCTCGAGAAGCTGGTCGGCGAGACCGGCGGCGCAGATCCACCACTTCAAAGTCGCGATCAAACCGGCGAAGCCGCTGTCGTTCGCCGTCGTGATGACGCCCGAGGGGCGGGCCGTGCCGATTTTCGGCTTGCCGGGCAACCCTGTCTCGTCGATGGTCAGCTACCAGGTGGTCGCCCTGCCGGCGCTGAGGAAGCTCGCCGGCCATCGCTCGCCACTCCCCCGCCGCCTCCCGGCGCTCGCCGTCGAGGACTTCGACCGCCGGCCGGACGGAAAGCTGCATCTTTTACGGGTGGTCGCCGCGATGGGTCCGGACGGTCGGATCGTCGTCCGCTCAGCGGGTGGCCAGGCATCGCACCAGCTCGCGGCCATGGCAGCTGCCAACGCCTTGGCCCTGGTCCCAGACGGTGCCGGCGTGGCCGCCGGCGGAGAGCTGCAGATTCTGCTCACCGGGTCGCTCGAGTGAGGCGATCGGGCATGTCAGAGGCACGCGAACGGCTCACCACGTAGACTGCCGCGGATGTCGGAGCGAGGACTGACGCATGTCGACCCGCTCGGCCGAGCACGAATGGTGGACGTCACCCCGAAGGAGGCGACGCACCGCCGAGCCTTGGCCCGGTGCAAGGTCAGAATGCTTCCCGAGACGACGGTCAAGATTGCGAGCAACGCGATCAACAAAGGCGACGTGCTCGGGGCGGCGCGCATCGCCGGAATACAAGGGGCGAAGCGGACGGCAGACCTCATCCCGCTCTGCCACCCGCTGCTTGTGGGTTCGGTCTACCTGAACTTCACAATCGGCGACGACTTCGTCGAAGTCGAGACGCAGGTCGAGGCCGTCGACCGCACCGGTGTCGAGATGGAAGCGCTTACGGCCTGCGCCGTCGCAGCGCTCACGATCTACGACATGTGCAAGTCGGCCGACCGCAGCATGGTTGTGGAAGAGCTCTGCCTCTGGGAGAAGACGGGAGGCCGATCGGGCGTCTGGCGCCGGACCGCTGCCTCTTCTGACGGCGACATCCACCGATCGGCCGAGACCCTTGATTAGGGTTTCCCGCAACGCAACGGTGGTTCTGGGAGCGTGAGCCTTGTGGTCATAGCTGTGCTGGCAGTCATCTGGGTGGTTGCACTGACCCCGATGCTGCTCCGCAAGCTCTCCGAGCGCAGGCTCGCAACATCGGTCGACTCGTTTCACCGCCAGCTCGGCAGTTTGCGGCGCGCCTACCCGCGGCTGGCGGCCAATGCGACCCATCCCGAGATGGCCTTCTCCATGGTCTCGATGTCACGAAGCGAGACTCGGAGCACACCGGACACCGACACCGACACCGGCACCGGCACTCGGCCGAACGCCGTCGAGCGTGTCTCGGGGTCCATCTCGAGCTGCGCGGCGTCGCCGGGTGCTGTGCGTCCTTGTTGGCGCAGTGGTCGGTTTCTTTCTGCTGGGAGCGATCCCAGGCCTGCGAGTCCTCTGGGACGCTTCACTGCTGGCCTTCGGGATAACGGCTGGCTACCTGGCCCTGCTCATCCACTTCCACAGGCGCGCGGCGGAGCGTGAGATGAAGGTCGTGGAAATGCAGGAACGGTGGAGTGCGGGCGTGGACCACGACCTTCTCGACGAGGCCTTCGAGGGCGACTACGACGAGAGTGCCGCCGGCGGTCGCTGATGCGTGGGCGGTTCAGCCGCTCGGCGCTGCTCCGCTAACCTGAGCCTCGACCGGACGTCGCGGGATGCCAGTACCGATGGTCCGGGCCCGGCTGTGTTTCCCGGGGGTGTAGCTCAGCTGGTAGAGCGCCACGTTCGCAACGTGGAAGTCGGCGGTTCGAGTCCGCTCACCTCCACTCAGACAAGTCCAGGTAGATAGCCATATTTGGGCTAACTCTGTTGGCAGTCTTGGTGTCATCATCCCGCGGCACCAGCGAAGTCAGCCCAAGATCTCGCCGTGAATGTCGACTCGCCAGAAGGTGATGTCCCTGGTATTGGGCTTGGGTCACAAACCCTCTGTCGCGTTGCGACTGTTGATCTCGAGGCGGAACGTGGTACTCGCATACGGGTGACGCTGCCCTGCCGCGCTGGCACTTAATGGAGTACGACCAGATGTCGTAGGGCTTACGCGCCTTTATCGACTGTCGAGGTAACACTGCCCGACAGCCGCCGCGTGGTCGCAGCAGCTACCACCGCGGCCATCGGGGCAGTCGCACTCCGTCGAGAGTGGCCCGTTGCCGTGGTGCACCATTGCCAGGAAGCTCCGGCTCCCCTCCGTGACGGTGCCAACAATGCTCCACTCGTCCTCGTAAAGGTCGTTGATCGTTCCGGCGAGGGCAAGTCCTCGATCTAGAGAGGCTGGCTCGAACAAGCGCGCCAACTGGGTCGTGCTAAACGGGGGTGCCCGTGCATACTCACGATCATGGTCGCCCCGCGGTCCGTCGTCTTCGACGTAGAGCAGGCATGCGCAGTCGAGGGCATCTTCCGGCGTGCCGGCGAGGAGTCCGGTTGGCAGCACCGCCCTCTCGTAGCTCTCGCTGCTCGCGAGATAGAGGGCGAAGCCCCAGCGGCTGGCCGATACCGCGTACTGCAAACGGAAAAGGGGAAACGCACCGTCGCGGTTGACGCCCTTGACATAGGCGAAGTTCGCCCGGAACGTGATCTCGAGCGCCGAGAGGGCTGGCCACCGCTCCAATCGCCGGTGGTTGAGTCGCTGGGTGAGGCTCCGGCGGGTTGACTCCGGGATGGTCATCGCGGCGATCGTATGCCCTCGCCCTCCGCCTCCGGCGGAGCATCCGCCGCTCCGGACGACCCGAGCAATACCATCAGCTTAAATGCCAACGCGTGAGGCGACAGCACGGGTGGACACGTGACGGTGACAGTCGATCTCCTGGAACGAAGCGGTGAACTAAAGGCCGAGTTGGTCGAATTCTCGCAGCGGCCGACGTATGCCCAAGCGTTCCGCCAGGTGTTGACCAGGTATACGTCGAGTGACCTTTCGGAGGGTCAACTAATCGATGTGCTCGACTATTTCGTGCTGCAGCACCGATTGCGCGGCGGTCAAACGATCGTGGAGCGGTTCGTTGCGGCTCGGGCCGACCTTCTGCCACCGGAGCGCGAAATGCTGCTCGGATGGAGAGACGCGGTGGAGGGCATGTTCGAAGTCGAGCGTGGCGAGGGCGACCTCCTGATCGTCAAGAACCTGGTCGATGACTTGAGTTACCGGGTGCGCTCGAACATGGGTCGCAGTGTGTTCCGAGGGCTCGCTCCGGGCTCGTTTTTGCTCGCCCGCCTGGTGCCTCTTTGCGGCGACTGGATGGTGAGCGGTGTAATGCGCCCGATCGGTCGCGATCAGAGTGACGTTGCGTACGCGACGGCGGCGCAGTTCGCGATGGCTCATCCCGAAGCTGTCTTTCGGAACCCTTCGAAGCTGGAGCAGGGCTGGGAGTTGCAGCGCAAGGACCGCGAGCGCTTCGTGCGGTTCTTCGGGACCGACATGGTGGTCATGCCGGGCACAGGGCTCGTCGTCCGCATGAGGGAGTTCGCAGTCTTCTGCCGAGACGAAGTACTTTCCAAGCTTCAGGTCGAGCAGCAGGTTGCTGGCGCTAGCCGGCCCGTTGTCGAGTACAACTTTCCTCCTGAGCTTGTGAACTCCGGCTCCGTGGCCCTGATCTATGAGGAGATAGACGGGCTGGGCTTCTACGGGGGATTCGACGAGTTCGAGCGTGCCTTCACTGAACCGGCGGCGCCTGATCAACGTCGCTGCCACCGTCGTGTTCGTCGCTACCTTGACGACGACACCGTCTCGCCCGCTCCGTTCCGGCGGATGGCTGAGCGCGATCCGACTCGTGCCAGTGAGGTGCTGCAACGGGTTCTTGGCCGCAAGAGCTTTGATTGGAATCGTGACGGCGAAGACCTGATGCGCCGGCGCAAGCGTTTATTCTCCGCGAGCCAACCGTTGCCCCGCACCCTGCCGATCAGCCCTCGATTGGCCCCCTACGTCGGTTGAGTCCCTACTACTGCTGTAGCTAGACGGTAGGCGCCGGCCCGTCCGCCAGGCCCAGCAGCGAGAGCCCGGGGGCGCGGGTTGGAACTCAGGGTCAGCTCGTCTGTCAAGGCCTCACAACGGTCGTATCGAAGCGGAGAGCGACCTCGTCCAGTTGCTCGGTTCCCATTGGCAGGGCGAAAGGCAGGGCAGGGCCCACACCGACCAGATCGCCAGGCCGCAGACCCCCCGACCGCCCAGGCACCTTCTGGAAGAGCACGACCGCCCATCGGTCGGGCGCCTGCCGTGAGTACCACCACATGCCGTCCGCGCGACCGACAGCGGCCGCGATCGCCTCCCCCCGCTGCCTCGTGAATGCGTACGTCGCACGTGCTCCCTCGATCAGGTCCTCTCGGCTCGACCCGATCTGTGCGAGGCCGTCGTCGTCGAGCCGTACCAGCCGGAGCTCTCGTCGTGTCTCTATCGTGGACCATTGCCAGCTCAGAAACTTGAGGAGAAACACGCGCCGCGGTCGAGTGGTCGAGGTCGGCAAATCGACAGTGTGGAAGATCGTTTCGGACGCGACCGCCACATTGTCTTCGCCACCGTAGAGGACCGGCAGCACGGCCCCCTTGTGGTAAATGGTGGAGAAGCGAGAGTCGGCGCCGGAGCGCGTGTCGAACTGGACCGACCCGAAGTCGTGCGGGTGAGCCCGTGAGATGAAACGACCGGCTGGCCAGCGATCGACCTGTGCCGCATGGGCCAGTGCTCTGCGAGCTGGTGGCAACGCAGGTGCCACCTAGCCGGTGCCCGCCTGTTCCCAATCTGTAGCTTCGGCTCGGGCAGCCAACACGACTGCCTCTGGATCCTTATCCACGACGTCGACCGGCCGGCGAAGCCCGAGAGCGTCGACGGCGTTGTCCCACCAAAGGGCCAGCTGCCAGCCACCCTCCCGCAGAGTCCTCGGGAGCGATTCGAGCACGCGCCCGATGCTCGGCTTCGGCTGCCCGGTCTCTGGATCGAACTGAAAGCCAGGGTAAACGAACTTGCCTTGCACCTCGACCCCGAAAATCCTTCCCTCGCTGCGCCAGCGCTGCGCAAGCGACCGCCGGTTGGCTGACTTCGACCTCGCCAGCGCGGCGACTCCCTCGGAGTCAAGGGCTCCGAACTCGTCAAGGAACCGACGACGTTCGTCGGCATTTCGCCGCGCCTGCTCGAGCCAGGCGGGAGACGGCACCGCCATCGGGGCAAGCACATCCACGACCTCGTTGAAGCGCGAGAACATCGCGGAGATGAATACGACGTGCGTTCCGGTGGGCGCCAGCATCGCCTCGATCTCTCGTTCGTCTAAGTCCCCCTCAGTGACGACTAGACCGACCACCCTGCCAGTGGGCTGTGTCGCCATGTCTCCTCCTCAATGACGGACCAGACGCATCGTCGTATCGTCTTGTCCGTCACTCTACCAGTCACCGTAGACCGACGCCTCATCCCGCGGTCATCCCGCGGTCATCCCGCGGACGCCGCCGTTCGCACTCGTTCGCCGGCGTGTGGATAACTCGCTGACCTGCCATGATGGTCCGCCCAAGTCCGCCACAATCCGCCGAGGACACGTTCGCAACGTGGAAGTCGGCGGTTCGAGTCCGCTCACCTCCACCAAATCGCCGTATTCGAACTCGCTCGAGGAAAAGAGCAGGTCGAAGGGCGGGTGGTACCCCACGGCGGCCATCTTGCCGTCGCGCACGTCGATGCGGCTGAAGACGGCTTGGTTGAATCGGCGCCTGGTCGGCGCCGAGGCTCGGGCGTAGGCCTTGGCGCAGTTGGTGGCGAAGTGCATCGCCGTTTCCAAGATCTCCTGCCACTCCGCCAGGTGGGCATCGACACCGGCGAGGCGCTCTTCCGCTGAGCGCACGTCGGCGGCGATGCGCGCCTGCTCGGCCTTGAGAGTGGTGACGTCGATCGCGTTGGCGTAGTAGGCGTCGAGGAGCTTGCGCCGTTCGGTCTCGGCCTTGGCGAGCTTGCGCGTCAAGAACTCGCGCTCGGCGGCGTTGCGGTGTTGGCGGGCGGTGATCTCGGCTTCGAGTTCTTCGCGTAGCCGCTTGAGCCAGGACTTCGGGAGTTCGATGCGCTCGTAGAGTTGTTCGACCTGGGCTTCGAGGTCACTGGCCGCCATGTACGGCTCCTGGCAGCCGGTGGGGTTCCGGTTCTTCTGCCCCAGGCAGTACAGGTACTCGTAGCGGCCCTTCGATACCTGGAACGACAGGCCCCGGCCGCACACCCCGCAAAACAGCGTGCCCTTCAAGTAGTGGTTGTGGCGGCGTTCGCGCGTCCCGCGTGCCGACCGGGCGGCGAGGAGGTCTTGGACCCGGTTGAAGGTGGCGGTGTCGGTGAGTGGCTGGTGCAGGCCCGGGTACTCGATGCCCTCCCACGAGACGATCCCGGCGTAGGCCTTGTTCGACAAGATGTTGGCCAGGGCGGAGACGCCGATTGGGGCAACCGGCCGGTCACGCCGGCCCCGGTTGCGCAGCCCGCGGTGATCGAGCTCGGCGACGAGGCGTTCGAGGGTCCACTCCCCGGTGGCGTAGATTTCGAAGGCGGCGGTGATGTGCGGGGCGCGCTCGGGATCAGTCACGATATGGGCGACCTGACGGCCGCTGATGGTCTCGCGGACGTTGGTGTAGCCGAGTGGGGCGGCGTGGGGCCAGCCGCCCATCTTCGCCTTCTGGTTCATGCCCTTCTTGATCTCGCTGGCCAGGTTGGCCGAGTAGAACTCGGCCATCAGCGCGTGGATGCCCTCGACCAGGCGGCCCGACGCAGTCTCCTCCAGGTTCTCGGTGACCGACACCAACGTGACGCTCCGGCGCCGCAGCAGGGCGCGGATGGCCACGTGATCTTCCATATTGCGCGCCAGCCGGTCGATCTTGTGGACCACGACGGCGTCGACGTCGCTGTCCTCGGCGATGCGGGCCAGCATCTCTTTCAACTGCGGCCGGTCGGCGCTCCGGGCCGACTCGCCTCGGTCAACGTACTCGTCGACCAGGTCCCAGCCCTTGTCCTTCACGTGGCGGACGCAGGCCTCGCGTTGGGCGGGGATGGAGAAGCCTTCCTCGCCTTCGCCGTGCTCGGCTTGCTCGCGGGTGGAGACCCGCAGATAGATCACGCAACGCATCGGTTGCCTCCTTTGCCAATCGGTCCATGAGACCTCCGTCCGCCGGGAAGAGCAAGGCTCTCGGCCCGGACTTCCGTGGCGAGATTGAGGAGCGCCCGGGCGTAGGGGCGAAGCGCCCCGGGCGGCGGCACGGTCACTGGGGCCTGATTCCCGTCCTGGCGGTGATGTCGGGCCTCCCCGTGGCGGTCTCCCGTGGGTGGGACTTGTTCCGATTCGGGGTCCCGCGTGCCGCGCGGATGGTGGGGGACCTGGCGGGTCCGGTCCCCCGCTTGTGGGGTAGCCCCGCCCTCGGTCCTGGCGGGACCTCGCGGATGGCGGGGTAGTGGACCAGTGCGGACTCCCGGATGTGGGGGACTTGCGGGGTCACGCTCACCTGCGGCTCGCGGACCGTGGGGTAGTCCCCCATCGGGCCGAGCCCAACGGCGGGAGTCGGAGTCTCCGGACGACGAATCGGCGGGCTGGGTCATGGGCGGCTCCGAAGCAGCTGCCGGCGGCTGGCGATGCGGGCCAGGGAATCGTCCAACGGCGGGGGTAAATCAGGGGCATCGATGAACGGGACGAGCGGCCCATCGCAGCACCTGCATCTTGCAAAGAGCGGCGCTCGTCCGGTCGCCTCGTCGTCGGGGCCGGACGGCAGGGCGCAGCTGGTGCAGACGTAGAGGTGCTCGGCGTCGTAGGCGGCATCGAGGTCGGTCCGGTCAACACGTACGCGCCGGTGCAGCGGCAGATCGCGGATAGTGGCCGTCACCGCCGCGGTGCGTCGCCGTTCGTACTCGGCCAATGCGCCCTCCAAGGCGGCACGCCCGTCGATGGGTTCGTCTCGCTGCAACGTGAAGTCGTCCACCAGCTCTCCGGCAGCCAGCGCCGCTGCCGGGCGGCGCACACGGGGATCACCGAGGCGGACGGCCTCGTTTGGCTCGAGCAGCGCGTCGGCCTGAGCCAGCCAGCAGTCCCGGTAGAGGGACCACCAGGCGCCCAGCAGGTCAATGGGCGGAGAGGAGCCGTTCGTGGTCCTTGCCGCGGCCCACCAGGCGGCGGTGGCGTCGACGAGGTCGGGATGTTCGGCAGCCCAGCCCTCCCGGGCCGTGACGCCCCGCGTCGTTCCGAGCACGTAGCCGACGGCCGCCCCTGCCTCCGGGTCACCAATCGCGTCGGCGATCGCATCCGCATCACGGACCAGGTCACGTGCCAGGGCGAGACGGTATTGATCGTCTTCGACCTGGCGGGCCGCGTCGACACGTGCCACGACCCGGCGGTACTGGCGCACCTCGGGCGACAAAAGTTGAGCCAGCATGACTGGGGCGTCTGCGACGGCGGCACGCCACACGGGGGCAACGACGGCCTCCTCGGGCGAAGCGACCGTCGCACATGCTGCCACCAGTTCGTCGTAGTGGGCGGGGTGTTCGCGCTGGTAGGGGGAGGGTCGGGGACGGTCCCGCTCGACACCGGCGAGGAAGTGGTTCACCCGGGCTTCGGAGGTCGTCACCAAGAGCAGGGCCGGGCAGCACGGGTGGCGGTCCCACCACACGGTTTCGGCGCAGTATCCACGGTGGCGGGCCACCTTGGCCCGGAGGCGAGCCTGGTCCATGGTGGCGAAGTCCACTTCCACGAACGCCCCGGTGACACCCTCGGCGCCGTCCACGTCGAGACGCACTTCGGCGTAGGCGTCGGGGCGGAGCCGGCCGGCACCGTGATAGTTGGACCAGTCCTCCCAGGCGTCCTCGTCCCGGCTCCACTCCGACAGGGTGAGCCCGACACTCGGGCCGGCGTCGAGAAGAGCGACGTAGAGGCCGGCGATGGCCGCGGTATGCCGGAGGAACAGCGGGTTCGGCGTGCTTTTGCCAGGCGCCGGCGAGGTGCCCTCCACCAGGCGGGCGCCGGAGCTGGTCAGCCACCAGTAGAACGGCGCCGAGCCCGACGCCGCATACGGGCGGATCCGATCGACCAGCGAGCGCTCGCGAAGCCGGGCGAGCCGGTAGTCGATGGTCCGCTCCGGACGACCCGCCAGCGTGATGAGCTGTGGCGTGGTCAGCACCCGGTGCGCCTGGAGTAGACCGAGGATTCCATGGTCGATGCCACTGAGCTGATCGGTTCTGGTCGCCACCTTGACGCTGCGGCCCCTGCTCATCGCCGCCCACCGAACAGGCGAAGAAACTTGACTGCCAACCTTCCACCACAGTCGGGGTCGCCTGCGAGTGCGGGACTTGAGCCCTGACCGGCGTCTTCGCGGCCGCGAGGGTCGCGAATCGGAGTGGGAGCGATCCGCGAGGTCCCCCTCCTACTGCGGCCGTGAGTTTTCTCCGGGCGGGGTGTCGGGTATCGGCCGGCTGCGTGCGCAGGGCAGTGGCCGCGGCAGCGGGGGACGTGGCGGTGGTGCCGCATGAGCCTCCTTGGATGAAAGGCGTTCATAGGAAAACAACCCCGAATCGGGCCGATATTGGACAACGACCCGCGAGTCAGGCTCCCGGGTACCCGAACGCGGGCCCACCATAAGAACAAGGGGTTTCGGGCCGAGATTGGACAAAGCTCTTCATGGTCACGGTGGGCCTGCGCCCGTTAGACGACAGGTCCCACTAGAAGAACAAGGGGTTTCGGCCCCTTTTTCATCAAATGAATTTGCCGCGTCAGCGCGAACAGGCGCGTGGCGGGCGGTCTCGTCGTCTCAGTTGTGGCCCGCTCGCTGGTCCCAGTGCTGCTGGGCTGCCTCGACGCGCTGCCAGTTGGCCCCCACCCAGCGACCGAGGGCAGCGAGAGGCATGTCAAGGGAGCGGCCGAGGTCGGTCAGCTCGTAGAGGGTGGCGGTCTCCACGCGACCGGCATCAAGGTGGCGAGCGAGCAAGCCGTCGCGTTCCGCTCGTCGTAGCGTGTCGGTCAAGACCTTGGGCGAGATGCCCTTCACCGCGTCGAGCAGGTCGTGGTAGCGACGCCCGCCAGTTGCGAGCTCGGCCAGCACGGTAAGGGTCCAGCGCCCAGCGACCAGGTGGACAAATCGGCTCGCAGCCTCGCACCGGTCAGTCATGTCTGCTGGCCCGTAGTCATGTGTTACGAAACGGACCGTCGTATCCACCAAAGGCAAAAGCAACCCAGGACGGCGGCAAGTCCGATGAAGATCGCCGTCTCGTACCATTGAAACGGCCAGTAACGGCTGGAGGGCTGGAACGTGACGACATCCCGAAGACCTGCCGAGTACGCCCGGGCGTGGGCCAAGCAAGCCGAAGCGGCCGAATGTGCGCTCGACGCTGATTCCCCTGGCCTGACGAAGATTCGAGCAGGCAATCTTCGCTTGATTGAAGGCTTGCCCTGAGGCACTGAGGACGTCGCTCGAAAGTACCCAATCACCCAGGTGCGGGGGTGGGGCGGCACCTCCACCAGGAACGCTCTGGACGATGCCGTGAGCCCCCGTCGCCAGCTTCTCCCTGAGCGTAAGTGGCGCTTGGAAATGCGGTCGCAGTTTGGTTACTCCCAGCCGAACGACGACATAGCCGATCAGGCTGGTGACCATGGCGGGGAGCGTCCGTCGGATTAGTAACCCGGCAGTGACTCCAAGCGCGAAGGCGAATGCGGCGTAGCCGATCGCCACGATGCCTCGTTCAGCGAAAAGCGTTGAAAACTGGTTCGGGTTCACGCGGTCGAGCGGGCTCGACCACCACGTCACCAAGAGGCTCAACAGTCCGGCGACTGCCATGCTGGCCAGGCCGACGATGGCCAGCTTGATGGCTATCCAGCGGGTGCGCGTGACGCCCTGGGCCCACACAAGGCGGAAGGTTCCAGTCTCGAATTCGCGCGCCACGAGTGGCGCCCCCCAGAACAGTCCAATTAGTGCGGGTACCACGAGCAACACGGAACTGAGGTCTTGGAGGAGGCGGTCGTGAGAAAGCAGCCCGTTGGTGATCGTCGAACAGTCGCCATGTGCGCCGCAAGTAGCGAACTTGCTGGTGTCATAGAGGTGAACGAGGCTCGGACCGGTCAACCCCAACACGACTGCAACGATCGCCAGTCCGCAGAGGGCCACGAGGGCT
This sequence comes from uncultured Acidimicrobiaceae bacterium, assembly GCA_963763085.1. Lineage (GTDB taxonomy): Bacteria > Actinomycetota > Acidimicrobiia > Acidimicrobiales > Bog-793 > CAVXNB01. The sequence goes on along the minus strand of CAVXNB010000008.1, from coordinate 197,970 downwards.
TGGATACGAAATTGCATCCACGTGAAGCGGATCATCGAACGACTCCTAGTTCAGGCTGGCGCGCGCGCTCGAGTCCTGCCGGGATTGCTTAGATAGGCGAGAACGAGATCGTCCAACGTGACCGGTTTCACGCTCCATGCCGGGTCGAGGATCGGCTCATCAGTACGCACAAGCAGCGTGCTCTGTTTGTCCGTGTGGCTCTCCTCGATGACCTCCTGGTTGGCTGGAAGGGAGCGCGGGTCCCGACGTTGCCCCGACAATCGGTGGTGCGCTGCCAGCAGGTCGCTGACCTCGCCGGCAAGCCGCACGTGCGAGGCAACGAGGATGACGAGGTAGTCACAGACCCGTTCGAGATCGGCGACGAGATGTGAGGACAGGACCACGCTGACCCCGTGCTTCGCGACGATTTCCATGAGCCCTTGGAGGAACTCGCGCCGGGCGAGCGGGTCCAAGCTGGCCACCGGCTCGTCGAGAAGGAGGAGCTCGGGTCGCTTCGCAACGGCCAACGTCAATGCAAGCTGGGCCCGCTGGCCTCCTGAGAGCGATCCCGCCTTCTGGCGAGGGTCGAGCCCGAGCTGGTCGATCCGGCCCTCGGCCAGCTCCTGGTCCCAATTCGCGTTGAGATACGCCCCCATGCGCAGGTGCTTGGCCACCGACAGTCCCGCATAGGTCGGCGTGTCCTGGGCGACGAAACCGACCCTCTCAAGTTGTGCGGGGCCGTCGTTAGGGCGTCCGTCGAGCACCGCGATCGTCCCCGAGGTTGGTGCGAGCAGCCCGACGGCCAGCTGCAGCAGGGTCGTCTTGCCCGCCCCATTCGGCCCCACGAGACCGACGACCTTGCCTTCTGGGATGGTCAGCGTGCAGTCGTGGAGCGCCCATTTCCGTCCGTACTGCTTGCCGAGCCCGTCCGTCTCGATGACGGCCGTCACGCCACACCCTCCGCGAATAAATTGCGAACGGCAATGCGGTAGATCGCTTCGATGTCGTCGGGGCCAAGGCCGGCGGCGCGGGCCTTGCGGAGCCAGGCGGTCATCGAATCGAGAAAGCGGGCCTGGGCGGCGGGATCGCTACGAGGGAGCGTTCCGACGACGAACGTGCCCTGGCCTGGTCGCGGGCGCACCAAGCCTTCACGTTCGAGGTCCCGGTAGGCCTTCAGCACGGTATTCGGGTTGATCGCCAGCCTGGAGACGACCTGCTGGGCCGTCGGCAACTGGTCTCCTGGCTCGAGGATGCCGAGCTGCAGGGCCTGGTGGACTTGTTGGACAAGCTGCAAGTAGGTGGCGACACCCGACGCGGTGTCGAGCTGGAACTCGATCACTCGTTCTCCTTTCACTAATCGCTACTTCAACTAAGGGGTTAGTGAAAGCATATAGAGCCGACGCGACCGACACAAGGCCTGCCCGAAGCCACGCGCCGCCAGGCCGTCCTCGACGCGAGCTTCGCTCACTGTCACGGCACGACCTACCCGGGTATGACCTGGAGGAGCCCAAGCACGCATTCCGCGTCGAGCCGACTTCTACGCCCCGGTCAGCAGAGCGCCGTTTGAAGCCAGCCTCCTTCGCCGCCGCGGCCTCTTTTGAGACGGGGAACGTCAATCAAGGCGACGAGAGATGACATCAGCGACCGCCGCGACCCGTTCCCGCAGCTCAGTCGGGTTTGAATAAGACATCGTCTTCTCCACTGCAAACATCCAGGTAGATGGCGCTATTTTGCCGAATCTATCGTCACTACGGGTGTCATCATCCCGCGCTCATCCCGCGGCGACCCCACGGCGCGACCCTGCGACTCTCCCCAACGACCTCTGGCGTGATGGAAGCAGCGCTGGTAGTGAGCGTGGACTGCCGACCTCCGACTTACCACCGACTTGGAGGGGCCGCTGGCTGCGAGGACTGAATGTGGGAGTCATGCCCCGTGGCGCAGGAGAGACGTGTGATGTTCGACCATGCCAAGGAGTACCGCTGGGGCCGGGTGTTCAGGATGTGCCAGCCGACTCCAGTTAGCCGCTTCACGAAACGACCCGTCTCTCGAGAAGCGATGCCAGGAGGTCCTCCATCGCGTCGTAACTGGCGTCCTGTCCGTTGTCGTCGTTGTTCTCCACGGCGGCTTCGTGCGCCCTGGCCATGTGAGCACGGCCCGCGCTGTCGCGGAACGCCAAAGTCATCGTCAACCTCGTCTCGCCGTTGACTTCGCTCAGAGCATTGGTCTCGACGGCCCACGCGTTCGGCCATCCTTCGAAGAGCCACGTGTTGACCAATCGGGTGGGCGGCTCGATCTCCAAGTATCTACCGCGAAATGAGCACTCGCTGCCGTCAGGGGTAACGAAGACCGTGTGGAAGTCCCCTCCGACACGGAGGTCGATCTCACAGATCGTCACCTTGTCTCCCCCCGTCGCGCACCAGTGACTCACGTGTTCGGGCTTCGTCAAGACGTCGAAGACGAGTCCGATCGGAGCGTCGAACATTCGAGTGGTGACGATCTCGAGCTCGCTCGGGTACGTGCGCACCGCGGTTCGACGGCGATGATGAGTCATTTTCGCTCTCCTTGTCGTTCGAGCTGCTTGAGGTAGTCGTCCATCCGATCCAGCCGCTCATTCATGATCTGCTCGTACGTAGCCATCCACTCATGCAGCGGGCGAAGGGGTGCCGGGTCAAGCCGGTACAGGCGACGACGCCCTTCCGCCCTGCATCTCACGAGTCCGGCCTCGCTCAGCACCCGAAGGTGCTTCGAAACCTGGGGCTGGGAGATCGAGAGGTCGTTGACAATCGTCCCGACTGCCTTCTCGCCTCCGACCAGCGCGTCCATGATTTCGCGACGGTGCGGCTCGGCAATCGCGGTGAAGACGTCCACTGTCGTGGGAGGGCGCACCACAAGGCTAATATATTCCTCACGGCGCATATGTCAACCGTAGAACGGGGTGAACCCGGCACTCGACTGGTTGGCACGCGCTGGCTCAAGGACTCGACGGGACCGCGGCCTTGCATATGTGGATCCAAGGAATGCAAGAGTCCGCGACGTTGTAGTCGTGCCGACGTTCCCGCTCGAGCCTGGTACACCGAGCGGCGCCGGCCCGGGCGCGAGAGAGCTAGGCGCCTGCTGGTCCCCCAGGCCGAGGTCGGTGACGGTTGTACGTCAAACGATGTACACTAGGCCGATGGCCACCAAGACTGAACGCTTGAACTTGAGGCTCACGCTCGCACAGAACGCCGTGCTGCGCCGGGCTGCGGAGGCCCGCGGCGAATCCACGAGCGACTATGTACTCCGACACGCCGTCGAGGCAGCCGAGATGGATCTCGCCGACAGGCGGGTATTTACCGTAGATGAGAAGGCATGGGTTGATCTGCAGGCGCTGCTCTCCGGACCGGCAACCCTGCCTCCCTCGATGGTCGCGCTCCTCGCCACACCGTCGGTGTTGGAAAAGCAGACTCGTTGAACTACGACGGCCCGCTGCTTCTCAGCACCGGGCACGTTCTCGATGACTTCGACTGCGGAAAACGGGCGCTCAACATCTGGTTGGTCCGGCGAGCCCTCGGGAACCAGGCATCCGGAACGAGCAGGACTTGGGTCGTCACCGAGGCGGGCTCGAATCGCGTGGTTGCGTTCTACGCGTCGTCGACCGCCTCGATTATCCGATCGTCAGCACCGAAAGCGTTAGGTCGCAATCAGCCCGAGGAATTGCCGGCCATTCTTCTTGGGCGCATGGCGGTGGACATCTCCCATGCCGGCCAGGGGCTCGGAGGGGCGCTACTCAAGCACTTCATGACAAAAGCCGTCGAAGTCGCCGCGCCCGTGGGAGTCCGCGTCCTCCTTGTCCACGCCAAGGACGAAGACGCGAAGGGGTTTTACGAGCACTACGGCTTCACCGAGTCGCCGGTCGATCCGATGACGCTGCTGATGCTCCTTCCCACACGCTGAGCTGAGGTTGCCGAGCATTCGTGCGGCTTGAGGACCACCTCGCTCGACTCAATTCGGAGCGGCCGGCAGCGCAGACCGACACCGCATCCCACGACCACGACCACGACCAAGACCAAGACCAAGACCAAGAGAGGTAAGCCATGACCACGGAGACAGCCCCACAGCTCGTGCTGACGCGGATCGTCGACGGCGAGCTGCTCGATGGCATCATGAGCATCACTAGCGAGCTGCCAGGGGGTACGAGCCGTTCGAGGCGAGAATGCGAGTCGAGATCTGCGACGAGGCCGACGACCGGACGCGGCTTGAGGTCCGCCAGTGGCTCCCCAGGGACTATGGGGCCCCCACCGAGGGGGGTTGGGGCGAGAGTTTCACCAAGCTGGACGCCCTACTCGCCGGCTGAGCTTGATCGCGGCGCGCAGCGCCTGATCCGCTGAGAACTCGTTGTGATGTCAGCTTGTCTCACTGTCGGCTGGCGCATGCCAAGCGTCGCCGCGACTGCCGCGAGCGACCGACGGCAGGTTCACGTGCCCGGCGGAAAGAGGAGGGCGAACTGAGGTCTCATCCCGCGCCCATCCCGCGGACGCCGCCGTTCGAAGCCGTTCGCCGGCGTGTGGAGAACTCGCTGACCTGCCGTGATGGTTCGCTGGAGTCCGCCACAATCCGCCGCAGACACCTTCGCAACGTGGAGTCGGCGGTTCGAGTCCGCTCACCTCCACAGACGTTGTCGTTGTCACAACGTTCTCGCTGCTCAACGGTCATTTCTCGTGTCCGATCGCTTGACCGGTCGCTCGCAGCTTCCTATGGTCTGCCAATCAGGTACGCTCGGCGTCGCCCTCCTCGGCGAGCACAACGAGCGCTCAGGCGAAGCCCGTCGATCCGCGCTGCCGTCCCATGCGAGCTGACTCTCATTTGGGCGCGCAATCTGTGTTCGCGACCGCCCCTGACCGGCACTTCCATGACATGCCCCAAATGGATATGACCGCGCGTTGTGTGGTACCCGCAATCGTCAGCGGAACGTCAGGCGGGGTCGCTGCCTCTTACCCGCGAAGGCAGTGCCAAGCACCGCTGACATCGCCGAGATCAGCGAGGTCTGGAAGCCGTACCGTACGTGGGTCGCGGTGGTCCTCCTTCGAATCATGCTCGAAGGCAAGAGCCATGTAATTCAGGATAAGCCATCACCAGAACGCCAGGACCGTGGTGCGGTGCGGGCCGGCTTCAGGCCAAGACCGTCGAGAGCAGAGCGCGGGTCTCTTCGACGACTCGGTCTTGAAATTCGGGATCGCGCACCTGGGTGGAACCGATCATCGGCCGGCCCCGTTCGTCGTAGTAGATGCCAGTCTGACCTGACTCATTGAGCACGGCGTCAATGATGACCGTCGCAGCTCGGCCAGGAGTGCTCCAATACTTGATGAAGGGCGCGAGCAGCGAGAGCACATACTTCGATAGGAGGCGAAAGAAAACGTTCGCCTCGCGTCCAAGGCTCGTGGCCGGACAGAATCCTGGTTCGACGGCGTTGAACCGAAGCCGCGGTGTCTCGCGTGCGAATGCCATGACGGTTGCGAGATTGCATTGCTTTGACGTCGCGTAGGCGTCTGCGCCGGCAAGCTTGGAGCCACCGGGCTCCCACTCTCCACGCGCACTCGCCTCGGCAGAGATATAGCGACCGCCTCGAAACCCGGCGATCGTAGAAGGCTTGCGCTGAGGGTCCTCGACGCCGGAGCAGACAAAGACAACGTTTGAACTGTTGGGCAAATACGGCATGAGGGCCTCGGTCAACATGAACGGACCGAGGTGGTCCGTTGCGAATGTCGTGTCCCATCCTTGAGCGTTTTTGGTGGCGTGCGTATCGCTGGTGCCCGCATTGTTGATAAGGCCCGCGATCGGGAGTTTGAGGGCGATGATCGCCATGGCGGCGCGGCGCACGCTTGCTAGGTCCGACAGGTCACAGAGGACCGAGATCGAGTGTTGGCCTTTCTTCTTGATGGTTTGTTGCACGTCGTCCAGCTTTCCTTGGTCGCGGCCCGCTAGGACGACCGTGCCATGCTCGGCCAACTCGAGAGCCGTTTTGTAGCCGATGCCCGATGTCGGGCCGGTGATAACGAACGCCCTCCCTTGCGTCGCGTTCAGGTTTGCCATGTCTTCTCCTTTGTTTCTGTCTGGTTGTTATTTATGAGCAGACGACCAAACGACCGGCGATCTCGACCGCTGACACGACCCAGGGCGACGCGGGATGGAACGTCGGGAGCATCGAGCGCGACACCTACCGCGCTCCTGCTGTTGATCGTGCCTCAGGATTCACAGACCGGGATTGCACATTGGAGTTTCCAGACGGCTCGACCGCCGGCCAAACCTCAACTGATCCTTCGACGTTGAGAGGTGGAAGGACCCGGTCGAGGAGAGGGGGCATGCTCCAGCTCGCTTTGCCGATCAGGAGGATAAGGGCGGGCACGAGCGCCATTCGCACAATCAGCGCGTCAAGGAGCACGGCGCCGGCTAGGCCGAGGCCGAACATCTTGATCACGACCTGTCCGCCAAGCACGAACGAGGCGAACACGAGCACCATGATCGTGGCCGCGGCCGTGATCGTACGTCCCGTTGCCTGGAGGCCCCGGGTGACAGCCAGCCGGTTGTCGCCGGTGCGGTGCCACTCCTCGTAGATGCGGGTGACGAGGAAGACCTCGTAGTCCATCGAGAGGCCGAACAGGATCGCGAACAGCATCACCGGGATGAACACCTCAATCGGTCCCGTCTGGTCGATCCCGAAGACCGAGTCAAGCCATCCCCACTGGAATACGGCGACGAGCACGCCGAACGCGGCGCCCGCCGAGAGCATGTTCATCACGGCTGCCATCAAGGGGATCACGAGGCTGCGGAACAGGGCGGCGAGCAACAGGGCCGACAGCAGGACGACGATCCCGATGAACAGCGGTAGTTTGCTTGAGACCACTTGAGCGAAGTCCGCGAAGGTCGCCGTCTGACCGCCTATCAGCACCCGTATGCCACTGCCCGTCGTGGCCGCGGGAAGGATTGTGTTGCGCAGGTGTGTCAGGAGTTCGCTGGTCGAGGCATCCTGGGGAGAGCCCGTCGGGTAGAGGTTGGCAAAGACGACCTGGCGGCCGGCTGCGGAGCCGGGAAGAGTAACAGCGGGGGTGACCGCAGCCACACTGGCGGCACGCGACGCTGCGGACACTGCCTTGGTGAATGCTTGCTTCTGAGCGGCGCCGCTGACCTCGGCGACGAGTTGCAATGGTCCGTTGTAGCCGGGTCCGAAGCCTTTGGCGAGCAAGTCGTAGGCTTGGTGGGTGGTGGTACCCGCCGGGTCCGAGCCCGCGTCGGACGAGCCGAGCCGCATCGAGAGGAACGGGATGGCGAGCGTGCCCATCACGAGCACCGCGAGGAATGCGAACCTGGCCGGGTGGGCTTGCAGCGCCCCTGCCCACCTGGCCCAGAAGCCGCCCTCGTTGGGTGCTTGTTGGCCGCCGGACAGTCGCGACGCCCCCGTCTGCCGAGGACGTGTGTGCCCATGAAACCGAGCAGCGCGGGGAGCAATGTCAGCGCGGCCAGCACGGTGAATGCGACGACCACGGCGGCTGCGATCGCGATTCCGTCTAACAGGTTCACCCCAAGCGCGAACATCCCGAGCAAGGCGATGCAGACCGTGATGCCGGCGAACATCACCGCACGCCCAGAGGTATCGACCGCGTCGACTATCGCCTCCTCGACGGATTTTCCCTGCTGCAGTCCCTGGCGGTGGCGGGTGACGATGAAAAGCGCGTAGTCGACGCCGACGCCAAGCCCGATCAGGATTGATAGCTGCTCGCTGAACGTCGCCATCGTGATCACGTGCGACAGCAGTCCGACCACCGACACACCGACGCCGAGCGCGAGACCGGCGGTCAGCAGCGGGAGTGCTGCTGCGAGTAAGGACCCGAAGACGATCAGCAGCACGATCAGAGCGGCCAGCGCTCCTATCCCGGCACCTCCCAGGCTTGGTGGCTCGCTCTGCTCGGCTACTTGCCCGTTAACCGCGACCTGGAGTCCATCCCCGGCGCCTGCGCGGGCGGTATTGACGAACTGCTTTGCCTGGCTGACGGTGAAGCTCGGTGCGAGCTTCGTCATCGTCACTGTCGCAAACGCGACCTTCCCGGACTTGGAGATCTGCGCAGCCCCTGCGGCCGTGTACGGGGAAAGGATCGAGGCGACCTCGGGCAGATTCGCCACCTGGTCCAGCATCCGCTCAGCTCGTCGCTTTACGACGGCATCGGTGACGGTGCCGTGGTCCACGGCGATCACGACCTGGTCGCGGTCACCGGACGCCGTTGGCGCGGCCTGCTCCAGCAATTGCTGCGCCTCATAGCTCTGCGTTCCTTTTAGGCTGAAGGTGTTCTCATAAGCGGAGCCGTGAGCTGCAAGTAAGGCACTCACTGCGATCAATGCCAGCAGCCAGCTAGCCAGTACGGTTCTGCGGTGCTTTACGCACCAATTCGCGATCGCTCTCATCGGACACTGCGCTCTGCGAGCGTCCCAGCAGTGTGATCCGCATCGGTGACACCAGTGAGCTCGGCCTCCTCGTAGTAGCGCAGCGTCGGCTCACTCTGCCCGCTGCACCGAGGTACCTCTTGAACGGTGAGAACTGTCATGCGGATAGCAAAACAAACCTCAAGCGCTTGAAGTCAAGGCCCCGCTTAATTTCGATGAAGCCGGAGGTCAGCCTCCCAATCGTGCCGGTTACCTCGGTAAACGCCTCGAGCAGGCGTTCAACAGCTCGTTTCGGAGCCGTCCGTTGAAGGACTCGATCCAAGCGTTCTGCCACGGCGAACCCGGGGGCTTGCCGCTCGAGAGCGAGCCGGTCGAGCGTGGCGACGACGAGGTCGTCTCGCCGAACGCACGCCCTGATGCCGAGCAAGTCCTTGAAACGACCGCCCTGGTCGAAGTAACGCCTGTGGCTGCCTGATCGAAGTCAGTCCTCAAACCGAGAACGACTCAGTGTTGTTGGGCCACCAGCTATACATCAGGACGGGGGCGCACAGGGAGGTTCGGACGGACAGTTTGCGCCTTGACTTCAAGCACTTGAGGTTTGTTTCACTGTCCGCATGACGGCTATCACCATCCAGGATGAATCCAGGTCCAGCGGGTTGAGTGCGCCAACGCTGCGCTGCTACGAGGAGATCGGGCTGATCGGGCTGATCGGGCTGATCGGCCCGATCTCCCGTGATCCGAGCAGCCGACACCGCCGCTACCGCGAAGACGAAGTCGACACATTGCTGGTGCTCGTGTGCCGAATAGAGGTTTCGGTTGCAACAACCCATCGGTGAGATGCCGATTCGCAAAGCCGAGGCCTTCGCTCTTGGCGTGGCAGACCAAGAGGCGCTTGTCGCGGACGAGACTCCGATGCGCGCCGATGCGCGCAGGAACCTCGCGCTGGTGCTCGAGGCGGCGAGCGAGCTGTTCGCCGCCGAGGGTGATGGCGTTTCGATGGAAGCGATTGCGCGTCGCGCCGGCGTGGGCGTGGGCACCATCTACCGCCGGTTCCCTACGAAAAAGGCGCTCGGCGGAGCGATCGTCGCCGATCACCTCCGTGAGGTCCACCGAGAGGTTGTCGCCGCGGCCGACGCCGCCCCGATCGAACAGCAGTTCTGTGCCGCGGTGACGGTGCTCGTCGCCCGGGCGTCAACTCACATCGATCTGAAGGAGGCGCTCGCCGCTGCCGGCGTCGACTTCGAGGCGGCCGCTGCGCCGATCTTTCTCGAGATTCGTGAATTCGTCGCCAGACTTCTCGAGCGCGCTCAGAGTGCAGGGTCGATCCGCGCGGACGTGACAGTCGACGACGTGGTGGGGCTTGCCATCGGCGCGTGTATGGCCGGACTCGAGCACGGTGCGTCGTCCCCGACGCGCCTGATCGCGTTCGCGCTCGACGGCCTTCGGACGAGGTCCGTCGTCGAGTCCTGAGTCTCAACGGGCGCCGCTAAATCCGGCATGCATTGAAGGTCGCCGAATCGCTGTTTCCCTTCTCAACGAACCGGCGCTCTGCGGAAGCGCTGGATCAGGTCACAGACCCCGGGACCACCGATAGGCCGAGGCGAAGCCTGTCTGATCTCGACGGCGCCGACGACCGCAACTGAGCAAGAAAAGCTCCGCTCACTGCCTTGACTTCAAGCGCTTGAGGTTTGCTTTACTGTTCACATGACAGATCTCACCATCCAGGATGTGTCCCGGCGCAGCGGACTGAGTGAGCCGACGCTGCGCTACTACGAGGAGATCGGGCTGATCGGCCCGATCGCCCGTGATCCGAGCAGCCGACACCGCCGCTATCGCGAGGAAGAAGTCGACACGTTGCAGGTGCTCGCGTGCCTGCGCGCCATGGGCGTCGGGATCGAGGAGATGCGCACCTACCAGGCCAACCGCGAGCTTGGGCAGGCGAAAGCGGGTGAGCAGCGCGATCTGCTGCTGGCGCACGCCGAGCGGGTCGAGACCGAGATCGAAACGCTTCGGATCCACCTCGCCTACTTACGGGCGAAGGCGGCGCTTTGGGATGCCCGCGACCGTGCGGATGCGGACGCAGAAGCCGAGGCGAACTTGCTGGTAAAGAAAGTGCTCCCACGGCTTGAGGAGGTGGTGCTCAGATGAGCTCCAAAGTGTTGGTGACAGGCGGGTCTGGCTATCTGGGCACGCGGTTGATCGCGGCGCTACTGCGCGACGGGCGCGAGGTGCGCTCGACGGTGCGTTCCCTGGATGGTGAGGCAGGTGTGCGCGAGGCCGTGCGCCGCGGTGATGCGGATGACACCGGCCTTGAATTGGTGGCAGCTGATCTGACCTCCGACGACGGCTGGCCGATGGCGCTCAAGGGTGTGGAGGAAGTCCACCATGTCGCATCGCCGATTCCGGCCGCTCAGCCCAAGGACCCGGACGAGCTGATTGTCCCCGCTCGCGAGGGCACCGTGCGTGTGCTGAAGGTCGCCCGAGACGCGGGCGCACGGAGGGTTGTGCTGACCTCCTCGTTCGCGGCGGTCGGTTACTCCCCGAAAGCAGTTCGCGATTACACCGAAGCGGACTGGACCGACCCGGATACGCCAGGACTGCCGCCCTACCCGCGTTCCAAGGCGATCGCCGAGCGCGCCGCCTGGGACTTCATCGGGACCGAAGGAGGCGACACCCAGCTAGTGGTGGTGAACCCGACATTCATTGCCGGCCCGTCGCTGGTACCGGCATTGCGCTCGTCGCTGACCGCCTTCAAGGCGATCATCGAGGGCACGATGCCGGCGCTGCCACGCCAGCGCTTCGGCGTTGTTGATGTGCGCGACGTCGCCGCCGCTCACGTCGCGGCGATGGCCACCGCTGACGCCGCCGGGAAGCGCTACCTGCTGTTGGCGGACGGCCCGACGATCACCTGGCTGGAGTTGGCACATATTCTCCGCGACCACCTCGGACCTGCAGGCGAGCATGTCACAACCACCGAGGCGCCCGGCGAGGAGCTGCCCCCGCTGACGATCCATAACGACCGCGCGAAGCAGGAGCTTGGCTGGCGCCCGCGCGCCGCCAAGACCACGATCGTCGAGACTGCCGAAAGCCTTAGCGATCTCGGCCTGCTGGAGGCAAAGGTGCCTACGGCTTCATAGGCGTCGACGACGCCGATGCGGGAGGTCCAGTCAGCGAGGCGATGCATGCAGTGAGCAGACGCCGCATCTGATCTTGTTCGCTGACATCCAGATCGGCCAGCATCTGTTGCTCGACGCGGCGAACCACGGCGCTGGCCACCTTCAGCTGGCTGCGCCCGCTGGCGGTCAGCTTGGTCGGCAGGACCCTACCGACGGGTGCCCGTGTCGGGCGGACAACGAGTCCTTGGCCTTCGAGGGCCTGCAGGAGCACATTCATCGACTGCCGGGTGACGAAGGCGCCGCGCGCAAGCTCGGAGTTGGACAGACCCGGTCGCTGGGCAAGCAACTCCAGGCAGGCGTAGTGGGTGATCGTCATATCAAGCGGCCGGAGCACGGCCTCCAAGGCAGAGTGCAAGGTGCTCGCGGCCACCTTCAGCATGTACCCCAGCGATGTGTCCAGCTCAATTCTCGGCTCGCCTTGACTCATGTCAAGAGTCTGACATACAGTATGGCGTGTCAGACAACTGACATACTCTAAGGAGGCAGGAATCATGTCCGTCACCGGACCCGACTTCATTTCACTGCAGGTGCGCGACCTAGAGCGTTCCGCCGCTTTCTACGAGCAGTATCTGGGGTTGAAGCGCTCCGACGCGGGACCGCCGCACGCCGTGGTGTTCGACACCAAGCCGATCGTGTTCGCCGTCCGCGACGTCGTCGAGGGCGTCGACCTGGACGCGATCGCGCAGCCAGGGCAGGGAATGGCGCTGTGGCTGCACGCACCCGATGCGCAGGAGATCCACGACACCCTTGCCGCCGCTGGCATGGCGATCATCTCAGCGCCCGTCCACGGACCATTCGGCCGCACTTTCACATTCGCGGACCCCGACGGCTACCAGGTAACCCTCCACGATCGTGCCTGAGGCGAGCACTCTAGTTTTCGGGGCCACGGGTTCCCTCGGCCGCCATGTTCTGGACGGTCTTGTCGCCCGAGAAACCGCTCCCGAGACGATCACCGCAGTCGGTCGGAACGAGTCGCGCCTGGCGGAACTTGCCGGAGCCGGGTTCAACACGGCCGCTATCGATCTGTCAGATTCGACCGGTATTGCGGAACTCGTCTCCAGACACTCCGACATCGTCCTGATTTCGGGCAGCGACTCGGATCGTCTCTCCCAACACATCTCCGTAATCGAGGCGGCGAAGAACGCCGATGCCCGCCGCGTCTGTTACACCAGCGGCGTTCGGGCCGACGACAGCCGGTTCGAGATCAATGCTGACCACAAAGCAACTGAAGATGCTCTTATCGCTTCCGGGGTGACATATACGATCCTTCGGAACACGTGGTACATCGAGAACTACATTCAGTCCCTGGCTGGGCCTCGTTTCACCGGCGTTCTCGCCGCAGCCGTTGGTGACGCCGTCGTTGCGGCAGCCAGCCGTCGGGACCTTGCGGAGGCGTTGGCCATCGTCGTCACCACGGATGGGCACGACGACGTCACATATAGCCTCTCGGGCGACACGAACTTCAGTTACGCGGATATTGCGGAAGCGATGTCGGTAGTCCTTGAACGTGACGTCACGTATCTCCCGGTCACCCCTGATGAGTTGCGAGTGACGCTCACCGGTTTCGGGATGAACGAGGAACTTGCCAGCTTCCTGGTGGGACTTGATGAAACCATCGCTGCTGGAGCGTTCTCCAGGGTCGGTGACGACCTCTCCTGTCTTCTCGGTCGGCCGACAACGGGCCTCGTCGAAGGGCTGTCAGAGGAGTGATCGCGACAGACGGACTGACAACACGGGCGGACTCAGCTCGTGCCCCATCATTTCTCGGACGACAGTTCTGGATCAACACCGTCAGTTTGGATCATGTCGAAGCGGCCATCGCAGGGGGCTTCACGCAGGCCGACCACGGAGCCAGCAGGCGCCTCAGCCGACCGCAACCGGGTGACGAAATGGTCTTCTATTCTCCGCGCACGAATTTACACGAGGCGAAGCCGTCCGGCAGTTCACAGCGTGGGCCACCATCACGGCCGATGAGCCCTACCAAGTCAATGTCAGCGATGATTTCTGGCCGTGGCGGCTTGCCGCCACGTTCCATCCCTGCACTCGAGTTGATACGAAACCGCTTGTCGGTCAGCTGTCCTTCATCACGGATCCCACCCATTGGGGCCTCCCGTTCCGCCGCGGCTTGTTCACCATTCCGGAGGGGGACTTCAGGACGATCGCCGCACATATGAGGGCGTCTGAGAATGCGGAGGTTGCGAGCCCCATTGTCCCATCGGGATAGTTCCTACGTGTAGCCCTGAACGCCAGGTCGTGGGCAAACACAGAACGACGCTCGACCAGGAGGGCGAAGAGCGCCGAGTCGGCGTTCGGTTGTGTTGATCAGCTCGCTCGACTACGCAACAGACAAACGTTGCCGGTCTGGTCACTGCCCGCTCGGCCAACCAGGTCGCGGGCGGACCTGCACGCCGTTCGCCCTCAGGGTCCGGGCCACGGTTGTCGGATGCACAGCTCAGCAACAATCGTGGCAAGCGAGGCCCCGCCAACGTAGGCATCGATCGCGTCCTGGACACGGTTGGGAGGGAGCCCCCCAACGCCGGGAGCGGGGCGGTGGTCGACGGGTTCGAACATCGTCCGATCACTTCCCGTGCCTTCCTGGCGGCGAGCCATTCGGCGCCCGAAATTCGCCCGAGCTCGGGTTTCCGTACTGCAATAACCTCAGGTCAGCGAGGCCAGGAGGGGTTCGAACATAGTCTCATCACCTCCACCAAAAGATTCCAGGTAAACGGCGATATTTCCCTCACTTCTATTGGCGGTGCCGGTGTCATCATCCCGCGTTCATCCCGCGGTCCAAAATAGGTAAGGGCGACAAGGTGGCCTCCTCGCCTCAGGCAGGAGAGCCCGAAGAGCCCGGTCCATGCTGTGTGTTGTCAGGTCCCGCAACAACCAACGCTTATATCCTGAAGCTATGGCGTCAAGCCCGGACCGTGCACACGGCTGCCCGTTCAGTAAGGCGCGTCTGCTGCTCCGTAAGGGCGCGTTGTCATCGTAAGTCTGCGTCAGCCCGGGCGACGCTTAGCGCCTCGGCGAGGAAAGCGAGCTCGTGCCGCAGCAGCTGGCTGAAGGTATCCGCGTCCGCCGGGGTGTGATGAGTCGTGCTGGACAGCGGCAGAACCTGGTGGGGGCGGCCGGCCGCGAGCAGAGCCGCCGACATCCGGAGCGTGTGCGCCACCACCACATTGTCGTCGGCCATCCCGTGGATCAGCAGCAGCGGTCTGGTTAGGCTGGCGGCCCCGGTTACGGTGGAGGACCGGTCGTATCCTTCCGGGTTCTGTTGTGGCAGGCCGAGGAATCGCTCCCGCCAGTGCGTGTCGTAGAGCCGCTGATCATGGGGGGCGGCCCCGGACACGGCCGCGGGAATACGTCGGGGCGGCGGATCACGGCGATGGCTGCGAGCGCCCCGCCGTAGGACCAGCCACGGATCCCGACCCGCCCCCGGTCCAGGTCGGGGAACTGGGCACAGATCGCGTCGAGCGCGTCCGCCTGATCCTCCAGCGGGGCGGAGAGGGTATCGCCGAACACGCTCTTCGACCACTCCGGCCCGCGGCCCGGCGTGCCGCGCCCGTCCGTGACCAGGACGGCGAAGCCTTGCTCGGCGAACCACTGGTCCTCGCAGAACGCTGCGTCACGCACGTGGACCACCCGCTGCATGGCCGGGCCACCGTACGGGCTCAGCAGCACGGGGAGCCGCGTTCCCGGCCGGTGCCACGACGGCAGCAGCAGGGCAGCGCGCAGCTTTCTTGCGCCGAGAGTCAGCCACGTGATCCGCGGCTTGAGCACGGGTTCGGCTTCGAGACTGGCGATGGCCGTACGGGTCCCGTCACGCCAGGCGACGGCGGCGCCGCCTCCCTCTTCGGTGTGCGAGAGCACGACGACTGTGCCGCCCGCCGCCGAGCCGTCGTGCACGCCAGGGTGCGCACTGCACCGCGACATGCCCTGCCCCGGTTCGTATCGCCACAGGTGCCGCTCGGTAGGTTCGCGTTCATCGGTGGCGGTGAAGTAGACGCTCTCGCCGTCGGTGCCGCTGACCGAGTCGATGTGCAGTCCGTCCGGCGTGACGGCAGCTCCGCCGACCACGAGACGCCGGGAGCTGTCCCGGTCGGACACGGTGACCAGGTCCCCGGCACTGGTCCGCGCCGGGGTGCCGGGCGCTAGCTCGACCCAGGCGTCGTCGCGCTCAGTGTGCAGGAGCGTTGTCTGTCCCGTGACGGCGTCGACCGCCAGCACCATGACGGTCCGCTGGTCCCGGCTCTGCACGCTGAGCAGCGGCCCCAGGGAATCCCACGCGACAGCCGTCACGTACTCGTATGTACCGCGGTCCCATGTGACTTCGGTCCTGCTGCCGTCAAGCCGCAGCACGTGCAGGGTGACGTCCGCGTTGGCGGTTCCGGCCGCCGGG
This sequence comes from uncultured Acidimicrobiaceae bacterium, assembly GCA_963763085.1. Lineage (GTDB taxonomy): Bacteria > Actinomycetota > Acidimicrobiia > Acidimicrobiales > Bog-793 > CAVXNB01. Next base: position 182,004 of record CAVXNB010000008.1, on the reverse strand, counting down.
TATCTGACCGGGCGCGGCGGCCGATCCGGATCAACTGGGTCTGCGATCCACCAGCGCTGGACGGGAGAATTGTCGACCCGCGCAGCCAACAGCCGCTGGCCGTCGGGCGCCCACCAGTAGCCGCGGAACCTGAGCATGGACTCGGCCGCGACATGCTCCGCGAGGCCGTAGGAAACGTCGTCGTGCTCCGGGGCTGCCAGCAGGCGGCCTGTCGCGTCGGCCAGCTCGGTCACGTGCAGCGCGCCGTCCGCGACGTAGGCCACGCGCTGCCCCGCAGGGTCGATCCGCGGGTCCGTCGCCGCGCCCGCGGCAGGCACCGGTTCCGCGACGCCGGCCGGCGCGCCCAGGTCGTCGCCGACGCGCAGAACCCACAGCCGCCCGTCCAGCGCGAACACGACCGTCCGGCAGTCCGCGTCGGCCGAGTAGGCAACGATCCCGTCCGAGGTCTCGCGTGCCCGCTCCCGCCGGACGCGCTCCGCCTCGGGCACATCGCCAGAACCGGAGTTCCACGGCGCCGCCGGATCGGCGAGAAGCCGCTCGCACCCTCCCGCACCGTCGGCCAGGTCCAGCCCCCACAGGCAGGTTCCCGGGTCTTCACCGCCCCTAGTGCGGAGGAACAGCACCCGTCCGCCATCCCGCGAGACCGTCACCGCGCGCGGAACGCCGAGCGTGAAGCGCCTAGTGCTGGCCAACTGCTGGAGGAGGTCGTCGATCACCACGCCAGCACTCTGCCACGGGGCCATACAGCCACGCGACGGGTTAGCCAGTCACATGACGCGGAAGGTGTCTTTGGCGGAGTACATACTGGTAACGAACCGCAACGGACGCGGAGTCGTGCGCCGGACGAGCGCGACACTGGCCAAGATCGCAGAGGCTTATCGGTACCTGACCTTCGTTTCGTCGAGCGGCCTCAGCACAGGTCGCTATCCCGCGCGGTCAAGCCAAGTGCCTCGGTGTCGGCGCCTGAGCAGCTCGGTCCCACGGCGTACCCGCTCTCAGTCAAACCGGAGACCGTCTCAAAATCATCGCTGCCACCGTCGTGTTCTTAGCTACCTTGACGACGACACCGTCTCGCCAGCTCCGTTCCGGAACTGGGCCTCCATGAGCGCGGCGGACTGGTCCTGTCAGGTAGTTTCTATTCCCAGAGAGCGGCCAGCTAAAGACGTGGCATTCGCTCCTTGCCCGAGGTGCAGACAAGAATTGCCTGAGTTCCCTGCGATTACTCACGTGGCGCTAACGGTTACGAGCCTCGAACGGAGTGTTCCTTGGTACAAGGCCCTGTTCGGCTCGGACCCGATTCTTGACGAGGACACAGGTCCCTTCCAGCGTGTCGCTTGGCTTACGGGCGGCACACTCGTCGGTCTAACTCAGTTCCCTGATTTGAGCAGCACTGAGCCGTTCAACGAGCGCCGGCCGGGGCTCGATCATCTGGCTTTCGGCTGTGCCAGCCGCGATGAGTTGAGAGCATGGGAAAACCATCTAGACGAACTCGGCATCCCCAACGGTGGCATCGTGGACGCGCCCCGGTACTCGGCATTGTCCTTTCGAGACCCTGACAACATCGCACTCGAGTTCTTCGCACCTCGGGGCTAGGACCTGGCGGAGTACCTGTCTGCCCAATAGGCCGTCCCCCAGCGCCGGGAGCGGGGCGGTGACGTGCCAGAGTCAAGACATGGAGTTCGACCCGCAGGCGTTTCGGGGCACGGCCGAGCACTACGCAACCGGTCGCCCCTCCTACTCGCGCGAGCTGGCCACCACCCTGGCCCGCGAACTCGCCCTAGACGGCGCTGGACAACTCCTCGACGTGGGATGCGGACCCGGCGTGCTTGAGTTGGAGCTTGCCGGCTTGTTCGATTGCGTCGTCGCGCTCGATCCTGAGGTCGGCATGCTGGAGACGGGCCGGCGGCGCTGCGCGGACGCGCGCATCGAGAACGTGCGTTGGCTCGAGGGAACGGCAGAAGACATCCCCCAGCTGGACATCGCCCCATGTCGCGTGGTCACATTCGCTCAGTCGTTCCACCGGGTGCGTCGGCACCAGGTGGCCGATGTCGTCTACGACTTGCTCGAGCCGGGGGGCTCGCTGGTCCTAGTCTCCCACGAGGTCAGCCCAGAGGTCAGCCCGAGGCCGCGACCTGTAGGCCCGCCATACCCGAGCATCCCGCATGACGAGGTGCGCGAGCTCGTCATCGACTACCTCGGCGAGTCCACCCGCCAGTACCTCGCAGCGTTCCGCGAGGGCCAACCGGCGAGGTTCGAAGACACGTTGCTGAAGACTCGTTTTCGAGGCTCGCGCACCGTCTACGCCCCCGGAAGACAGGACCTGATCAGGGACATTGATACCGTCGTAGCGAACTACTTCTCAATGTCATGGGCGGCGCCGCGGTTGTTCGGCGACGGTCTCGCCGACTTCGAGGCGGACCTACGCGGTCTCTTGTCCGAGCGCTCGCCTGAAGGTCTCTTCTGGGACTGGCCCGGCGACACGGAACTCGTCATCGCGACGAAGCTGTGATTGTGCGCCTGCCCGGCCGGCCGCTGGCTGCATCTCTCGATCCCGGGCGCCCCAATCCGCCGGGAGCGGGGCGGTGGCCGACGGGGTTCGAACATAGTCTCATCACCTCCACCGAAAGTCCAGGTCAGGAGCTTAAGATATTGTGTGGTGACTTGTTGCCGTGACCTTATGTGCGTGAACCCCGTCACTTGACCCCGGTCAGGTTACTGAGTGAGGGTCGTCTGTTCCCCGCGTGCCTTAATCCGATTGAACACGTGCGGCGAGTTGGGATCAGATGCCACGGCATCAGAAGGCGTGCACCGAACGCGATCGGGAAGGAGTGCTCATGGCCGGCCGGTTCGTGTACTGGATGAATGTCTCGCTCGATCTCTTCATCGAGCGCGAGGCGGGTGAACACGGCGACATCGAGGGCCCCAGCTGGGTTCGCCTCGGCGAGCCGCTGCACCGCGAGTTCAACGCTCGCGCACGTGCGATGTCGATGATGGTCGAGGGCCGCACCGTCTACGAGATGATGGATCCCTTCTGGCCGAACGCTCGCACGGACCAGTCGCTTCCCGGCTTCCTGCGCGAATTCGGCGAGATCTGGACGGATATCCCCAAGGTGCTCGTCTCGCGCACACGCACGACGGCGGAGCACAATACGCGCATCATCGGCGGCGACAACGATGCGATCGAGCAGCTCGCCGTGCTGCGGCGCGAGACGGACGGCGACATCGGCATCGGCGGCGCGACCCTCGCCACGCAGCTGCTGCGGGCGCACCTGCTAGACGAGCTCCTGCTGTTCACGCACCCGGTCGTGCTCGGCGCCGGACGCCCGCTCTTCGACGCGCTCGACCAACCCCTCGAACTCGACCTCCTGGAACAGCGTTCATTCGACCAGGGCGTGACAATGCACCGCTACTCGGTGCGCGGGGCGCGTTAGCGCTTCGCTCCTCGCGCGTACGCATGTTGAGCACGATCGGCGACTGTTCGGAGGCGAATCCGTTCGTGAACAGCACGAAGGTCGGGGACGGTGCGCCCAGTCGCTGGCAACCTGATCCGCCCAACTCAGACGCTAAGACTGTTTTTAAAGACGCGTCAGTGTGAGATGGACGACACCGCTCGGGGAGGCGACCGACTCCATACTGAAGCGCTGCTCAAGTTCTTCAAACCCATCCCAGAGACGTTCGCCGCGTCCGAGAACTACGGGCACAATCGGGATGTGTAGGTAGTCGATTAGGTCGGCTGCGAGGTACTCGCGGATGGTCGAAACTCCTCCCCCGATGCGTACGTCGAGTCCGCCTGAAGCGTCCCGAGCGACTTGCAAGGCTTCAGCGGGGGTGGCGTCGATGAAGTGGAACGTTGTCCCACCTTGCATCTCCATCGATGGTCTGGGGTGGTGTGTAAGCACAAACACCGGCGTATGGAAGGGCGGGTCGTCACCCCACCAGCCCTTCCACTGCTCGTCGATCCACTGGCCGCGCTGGGGTCCAAAATTTGTTGCGTCCCATGATCTCCGCGCCAATGCCCGGACCCCAGTTGCTAGCGAAAGCATCATCGACGCCGGTGCTGCCACCGGACTCACCGGACATCTCGCGAAACGTCCGCGTGGGGAAGAACCATTCATGGAGTCTGGTTCCGGCGTGCCCGAACGGAGCTTCAAGGGTTTGACCGTCGCCGGTCCCGAACCCGTCGAGCGAGACTGAGAAATTGTGGACCCTCACGCGCTGCATGTCGTTTCTCCTTTTCGCCGGCCTTCCAAGGATCAGCCCTGACTCTTGCCGATTTGAGTTAGGAGTACCACGCTCCAAATAACTCGTCAACCGATCTTGACAATCTCGACTCGTCAAGGTATATTGACGCTCATGGACTTCCAAGATACGTGCACCACTCTTGATCGCCAACTCGGCGAAGAGGTCGAGCACGACCCGCTCCACGCGCTCTCGGCAATTGGCACCGTCAGGCAGATCATTGACACCCAGCAGCGCCATGCCGTGCGAGCAGCGCTCCAAGCTCACTCGTGGGCCGAAATTGGCGTGGCGATGGGCGTCACGAAGCAAGCCGTCCATCAGAAATTCGCGCGAGCCTGGGTCGATGAGATCAAGGCTGAAGTAAAGGCAGCCAGCGCGACCGCTAAGTCGGCGGCTCGCGAAGGCGATCATCGAGCGCGCCGCGACGGCGAAGGCCACGATCGACAAGCTCATCACCGAGATCAAGCGAGGCAAGCCGAAAGCGTAGAAAGGCGGTTTATCGCTGGTGGCCGCACCAAGTACTTGGCAGGGCGAGGATGAGTCTCGCGCATCGCATCGTTATTGCTGTGCTTGATCACCGATATGGCGCCCGGAAGGCGTGTTCGAACTCATCGGACTTTCCTCAGGAATCCACTCGGCTGTAGTCGACATTGAAGTCGTGCTCCCACGTGCTACCACCGTCGAGCGATTTCTCCCAGATACCGCTCATGTTGCCTCCTCCCTCGGCGACATCCGCGCGGAAGCGTTGGGAGAACCCCGAATGATCGCGCCACATCCGCCATTGCCCATCGGCAAGAGTCATGAAATAGACGCGAGAGACACCGCGGTCGTCTGCATAGAGAACTCGGAACTGGTCTTCGCCGTCGTCGCGGCCGAAAATCCACTTCGCCGTTGGAGATCCTGCGTCACCCTGGCGCATGACAACGGCAGCCCCGTCTTCGATCCATTCGAATCGGCAAGCGCCGCTCACACGAGATTCTGGCTCTGGAAGGAATGCTGCGTGATGGAGCTCCATCCGCCATTCGCCGATGAAGGACTCGAGCTCAGACAGTGCCGGATTCCGTACCATCAACTGTTGCTCCTCTCTCGAGCTTCGCTGCCCGGAGGGTCTGCTGGTCGCGGTCTGCTACACGCCGTCGTTCCATAACACCGACATCAACCGAACGTTGGCGTTTAGGTGGCTGTCGCCGGTGCGACGTCAACGTTCGACGACGTTCTTCAGCCCTTCGAGCACGGTTGTCCAGTTCTTCTCGTAATCGGCTCGAGCTGCCCGGTCAGCATCGGTGACACCGCCTTGCAGATTTGACTGGGTAAGCGTCACCTTCGTAGCCCCGCTCTCGTCGCTGAGCGTGAAGTCCACAACGTGGTAATTCTCCGGGGAGTCCTCGGTAGCTGACATAGGGCTCCAATGAGAGAAGCGCAGTTGCTCGCCGGGCTCGGCAACGAGGATCTCGCCCTTGTCCTGGTAGGGATTGCCCTTCCACTCTCCCTCGAAGGTGATCGGGCTTCCCACCTTCCAGTCAGTGGCGACCGTTGCGCCCATGAAGTAGTGAGGTATCAATTCAGGATCAGTCAAGGCGCTCCATACTTCGGCGTGCGATGCGTTGATGATGGTCGAGACCTCCGCCGTCGATTCGGTCATTTTTCCTCCTTCCTGGCCTCCGCCTCCAAGCTAAGTCGATATCGCGGGTGCTTGGCCAATGGGAATTTCAATCACCTTGTTCTTCGGACCTTTGAACCGGGTGAGGGGCAGGCTAATGGCTCGCGACCCACAAGCGAGTTCCTCGAACAGAACGACTCCATCTTGGGCCCTGGTCAGATCTGCAAACCTCGCCAGCGAGGTAAAATTGGCGATCTGGCTCGCCGCCCTCACCTTGGACAGGTGATGCTTCCCCCTGAGTTGAAGTAAGTCCTCAGTCGTAGTGCCGCAGCTCCGGCCACATCGCTCCCCACCGATGCCGTGGATCGGTACAGATATAGACATGCCCGCCCGACTCCTGGTTCTGAAGCCCAGCATGGTTCGACAGCGTTGCCGCAACGCGCACATGCCCGAAGAACTGACTGAGGTATGCGCCATATCCGGTCACGTCTTTCGGACCCGGCGCTACGGCGACAACCGTTGTTGCCATCGGGTTGCCTGGTCCCCAGAACCACTCGTTGTTCTGTCCGCTCACCGCTGTTGGGAGCCCGAGCCCTCGTCCGAGCTCGTTGATCGCGCCGGCCTCGCCGTAGTTGGAAGTGAAGATGACCGCCTTTGCTCGCTGTGCTGGAGGTAACGAGTACCAGACCGTCGACACGGTATGGACGAGTTCGGGCCAGCCGACGGACTCGGCGGGCACCTGATTGATCTTGTATGTCCACCCGATGTCTGCGGCTGGAAGGACCGGCAACACGATCGGAAGGGCCAGCACGGTAGTGAGCGCGGTCAACCCGTAAAGGCGCATTGATCGAGCAGGCCGTGCCCCCAGCCAGCCCTCGATTCGCACCGATCCGGCGGCGAGCAGATAGACGTACGCCCCGCCGAGGTAATAGATCTTCGCCCCCGTCGTGACGGCGAAGAACACGAAGAGCAACCCGTAGGCCCACACGAGCGCGCGCCACATGGGCCTCCCTGATCGCCACAGGTAGCCGATACCTGCCACCCACACCCAGACCAATGCGAGGCTGACCATGATCAGCTGACCGATGATCCAGTTGGGAATATTGCCTGCTCCACCGTTCTCGGCGTTGAGGCTCCTCGTCATGGCGATCGTGGGCCAGCCGTGAAGCGCCTGCCAGATGAGGTCCGGCACGGCGAAGGCGCCGGCGATGAGGGCACCGATGAGCAACCAGCGATTGAGCACGAGTCGCCATCCGCCGCTCAAGATGGCCCCCAGGAAGACCGCTATCGCCAAGAACCCGATGCTGTGCTTGTTCGCGAGTCCGACACCGAGGACGAGCCCGGCGAGCGTCCAGCCGCGGAGATTGCCGGTACGTCCGATGCGGGCGACGATGAGTGACAACGTCGCCCAGGCAAGAATGTCGATCGACGTCGGACCCTCGAGATGGTCAGCACCTAGGACGACCGGCATCGTGGCGCTCCCGATCGCAGCGAGAAGCTGTGCTCGGCGCCCGCCACCGAATTCGCGCGCCAAGAGGCCGCCGACGACCACCGTTGCCGCCAGCGCCATTGACGGCCAGATGCGAAGCCCGGGAAGCGAAACGCCAAAGAGCGACAACGACACGCGAGCGAGCAACGGCGCGAGGAGGGGTTGGTCGACGTAACCGCCTTGGAGGTGTCGTGCGGCATCGAGGAAATACAGCTCGTCGCGGTCGTAGCCGTAGAGGCCGGAAAGCGCCATCATCACGGCGAACGCCGTGGCGGCGACGATCAAGACTCTGCGGTCGAAGGGCGCCAATGGTGCCTCCGTCGTCGTGTCGCACGCGACTTCGTCGGTCGGCGCCATACACAAGATGCTACGAGTCAACCCCAGAAGAGCATCAACATCTCCCGGCGGCGCGGCTCCGCGAGCGCGGGGAAAGCCGCATTCGACGTCACCCAACCAGCTTACGATGACGACTCTTGATATTCCATCGTTAACTTGTACAATCCAATACTTGTCTGAGCGGGCTGGGCGATCGCCCGAAACCAGCCAGTGAATAAGACAACGGCACCGCAACGACGATCGGTGCTAAGGAAGCGGTTATGGCCTACGACGAAATCCTTGCTGATCGACTCCGCGAAGTTCTCCAAGACGAAAGCGCGGTCACGGAGAGGAAGATGTTCGGAGGATTGGCCTTCCTCGTCAACGGAAACATGGCCGTAGCGGCCAGCGGGCAGGGTGGACTACTGCTGCGATGTGACCCAGACGAAGTCGAGAAAGTGATCTGCCCTCCACATGCCGAGCGATTCGTTATGCGCGGGAGAGCAATGAATGGCTGGCTTCGCGTCGACGAACCCGCGATCAAGTCGAAGCGACAGCTCGAACGCTGGGTCAACATCGGAGTTGACTACGCGCGATCGCTTCCGCCAAAAGCCAAGTAGGGCTCGGGTCTCTTCAGCCCCAGCTGCTACTGATCTTCACTTCGTTGTCAGGAAAGGTGGTGAAAGCAGCGCCTTCGAGCCGTTTCTCAGACCGATGAGGAACGTGGCCCACTTGGTGCTGCAGTGATGCATGAACTCGACAGGCTCTCGCCAGTCCGCGTGAGTGAACAGCACCACCGTTTCTCCGTCGCCATCTTTCAAGTCGCCGAGCACAGCGGCGAGCGCGGCAACACCAAGCCCAAGACCGGTCTGACGGATCATGTTGACTACCGCGGATCGATGGAGCGCCGGCAGTGTCCAGGTCCCGGCGTTGTGGCTAGGTCAGGGCAAGAGTTCAAACGCCTCGATGTGCGCTGGTCGAACGACCGTGAAGTGACGCCGATCAAGAGTGGCGAGCTGGGAGATTCCGAGTCGCTCACCTGCAGCGACGACGGAGGCGTCAACAGTGCCGAGCGGGAGATCCCGATAGGTCGAGACCAGCTCGGCGATGCGCAGCCAATCGGCGGCCGGCACTAGTTCAGCGATCAGGTTGCCGGTCGCAAGGTCGCCGAGGAATCGGATCTCTGCGTTCGTGCCAAGGCGAGATTCGAGGAGGTACGCGACTTCGGTGATGACGAGCGATGGCACGAGCAAGGGGCCGGGATGGTCTTCGAGCAGACTGAGGCAGGCTTCGTGGTGCTGATCGTCCGCGTCGACGTAGGCGTATAGAGGGCCGGCGTCGACGAGAATGGCTACCTCTTCACCTCGGCTCGAAGGATCTCTTCGATTCGCTCGGAAATGTCCGAGTGCCCACTGTGGCCGGCGCCGGCCGCCATTAGGCGGCGCTTCGCCATCCGGCCGCCTAGGTGAGCAGCGATCGCTTCTCTGGTGAGCTCTGAAACAGTCGTGTTACGTCGCGCCGCTTCGTGCCGCAGGCGAGCATCGAGGTCGTCCGGAAGTTTGACGGTCGTTCGCTTCATGATATGTCAGCATACCCGGCTTGGCGCACCCAGCGGACGCCAGCGACCCGGCGGTAGGGGCACCCCTCCGACAGCCAGAGCGCTGAGTTAACTTTGCCCAAATGAACTGGGACGTCATCGTGGTCGGCGGAGGATCTGCAGGCTGCGTGCTCGCGAACCGGCTGAGCGAGGACGCAAATCGTAAGGTGCTCCTTGTCGAAGCGGGCCCCGACCACTCGGACATCACCAATCTGCCAGCTGACGTCCTCGACGCGTCTCAGCCTACGGTCGAGCATGACTGGGGTTACACAGCCGACGCCGACCTTGACCGCGGGATCTCCGTCCCGCGTGCGCGAATCATGGGCGGCTGCTCAGCAACAAACGCGTGCTTTGCCCAGCGGGGCGCTCCCGAGGACTACGACGGCTGGCACGCAATGGGCAACTCGGGCTGGGGCTTTGCCGACGTTCTCGAAGATTTTCGCCGTCTAGAGCGCGACACCGATTTCAGCGATGAATGGCACGGCTCGGATGGCCTCATCCCGATTCGCCGCCATCCACGAAACGAGTTGAACGCCGTCCAAGCAGCATTCCTCGACGGTGCCGTCGCGTCGGGGCATCGATACGTCGAGGATCACAATCGACCAAGCGTCGTCGGGGCCGGAGTGTCGCCGCGCAACGCCAAAGGCGGTATGCGGATGAGCACCGCAGTCACCTACCTCGCCGAGGCGCGTAACCGGTCGAACCTCACCATCAAGCCAGACACGATGGTGGGCTCCGTCGAGTGCACGGGAACTCGCGCTACAGGGATCCGGCTCGTTGACGGAACGCTCATTGGAGCTGACCAGGTGGTGGTCGCTAGCGGGACTTACGCGAGTCCCGCCATCCTCACCCGGTCAGGCATCGGGCCAATCGCCGAGCTCGAAAGGCTCGGCATCAAACCGGTTATCGATCTACCGGGGGTCGGATCGAATCTCGCCGATCACGCATTGCTATCAATTGACCTGCCGACCAAACCGTCGGAAAGCCCCAGTCGTTTCGGGGTGCATGCGACCTTGCATTCGAAAGCAGCGGACCCAATTGGTCCTCCCGATCTGATGATGTTCACTGCCGGTCCATTCGAAGTCGACCCGACGCAGGTCCCGAGCGGTGCAGTGTTCGGCATCGTGGTCGGGCTGATGGCACCTCGTTCGCGCGGATGGGTCCGGTTGGCCTCGACCAATCCGATCGATGCTCCTCGCATTCACCTCGGCCACCTCACCGAACCCGAGGATCTCGAGGCGATCCTCGATGGCCTTGAGGAGGCACAACGGATCGCTCGCAGCGAGCCACTCAACGCGGTCGTCGCGGGAGCAGAACTGTCTCCAGGATCGAGCGTGCCAACAGGCGATCGCACGGCACTAGCGGCATGGGCTTGCAACGCGGTCTCGACGTTCCATCATCCTGTTGGCACGTGTTCGATGGGCACGGATCCAGTCACTGGGGCGGTCACCGATGCTCGTGGTTCGGTTCACGGGATCGAAGGGCTAACGGTTGCCGACGCTTCGATCATGCCAACCGTCCCGACTGGAACACCGAATCTTCCGACGATCATGGTCGCGGAGCACATTGCGCGGTGGCTCCGGACAACATGACCTGACGGGCGTCGGCGCCGGACGGCGACCTGACTCGCGGGTCCGCCGATCGTCGCGAACCCGCCGGAAAGCTGCTGGTGTCGGGTGTTCAGGATGTGCCAGGGGCCGCCAGTAGCCCGTTCACAAGCGGCTACGTCTCTCGAGAAGCGACGCCTGTGTTGACCAGCCGGATGGGCGGTTCGATCTCCAAGTAGGTGCCCCGACACTGAGCTCTCCTTGCCGTCCGGGCTGACTTGAGGTGTCGAATTCCCCTCCGATCGCGCAGGTCGATCTCACGATCAGCGCATATAGGCAACGCCCTCCGGTCATGTCCGCCAGAGACGAACAGCGACGATGGTGAGGACGCACAGCACGCACGCTGCGGCAACGAACACCCCGGCTTCGGCAAGCTGGAGCGTCCAGTAGTGGTTCGCGGGCTGCATCTGGACGACGTAATGGAGCCTGAGGAGGGATTCACAGTGCTGGACGCTATGGACGGCCTTCCCCCCGCCGGGATTCGTGCAGCTCTCCATGGCGGCGCTCCCGGTCTGCCAAGTGGTCCCGTGCCTCGGACTCGACTGCGCGAGCGGCAGGTAGCCCTGGTTGAGCACCCAGTTATCGGACGGCGCCACTTGGGCCGTTGACGTATAAACAGGCGGCACAAGACTGGACCGAACGTAGGTGCGCTCGAGAAACCGGAAGGCCGCAAACAGTGGGACTCCTAGTGCGAAGGCCCAACCGGTGCGCTGGACGAGTGCGCCGAGCAGAGCGCCGAGCATGAAGGCGAAGAGGGCATAGGCGACAAGTACCAAGCCCGAAACGTCGAAGTTCGGAGGCACCATTCGGTCCCCGCGTTGCACTGCTCCGGTCCACCATTGGAACACCGGTGTCAACGCTGCGACGAGGACAGCTGTCGCGAGCGCTCCGACGCCGAGCTTCAGAACGAGCCATCGGGTTCTCGTGATCGACTGCGTCCATGCGAGCCGGTTGGTGCTCTGTCCGATCTCCCTCGCGACTATGGGCGCGCCGAGCACGAGACCGAGCAAGCCGGGAACGAGGAATCCGATGACGACACCGGTGCTGCTGAATCGGCTCGCGCCGTAGTAACTATCCGCAGCCGACATACAGCCTGAACTGGATCCAGGTTGGCCGCAGTGGAGGTTCGAGAACGTGGTCCACGCAGCCTCCTGGTGAGCACCTGCGAGAGCCAGCAGGATGGCGACCACGACTAGCAGTCCGCCAGCGACGAAATAGAGCGGCCGTTCCATACGCCACGTCGCCCAAATCATCTAGGGATCTGCCTCTGCCCGGTGGTGTCAGATGCGGCTGCAGGAGAGTCGCAAGGACTGCCCGCCACCGGCTTCAGCTCTTCTGAGGTAGGCGATGACGATCTCCTCGAGCGTCGGTTCTTCGACTCTCCACGCTCCGTCGCTCATTGGCTCCTCCACTCGGACGAGCAGGTTCGTCTGGCGCTCGGTGTGAGTGGCAGCAATGACGTTGGCCTCCGCTGGGGCATTTGCGCCGCGCGCCCCGACCAGCAGGCGATGACTGGCGAGTACATAATCGAGGTCGTCGGCCACGCTTACGCGCGCCGCGGAGAGGATTATCACGTAGTCGCAAATCATCGCCAGATCCGCGATCGCGTGCGAAGACAGGAGTACGGTCGTCCCGTCTTGGACGACCGCTTGCAGGAGGATCTGCATCAAGACCTCACGGGCGAGCGGGTCGAGCGCCGCGACCGGCTCGTCGAGCAATAGCAACTCGGGGCGCTTCGCCAAGCACATCGTGAGCGCGACCTGCGCCTGCTGGCCTATTGAGAGGTTGCCCACTCGCGACTCGACGGGAATGTTGAGGTCCGCGAGATAGTGACGAGCCGTTGCCGAATCCCAGCTGGGATTCAACTTCTCGCCGAATCGGAGCATCTCACCTACCTTGAACGAGCGGTAGAGGGGGCGCTCCTGATCGAGGTAGCCGATGCGCCGCAAGACTTCTTCCGCCTGCTCAGCAGGCGAGTGACCGAAGACGCGGACCTGCCCGGTCGTCGGCCGAGTGATGCCAACGGCCATCCGAAGCAGGGTCGATTTGCCTGAGCCGTTCGGTCCGACGAGCGCGGCGATGCGCCCGGGCGGGATAGCGAAGGAGCAGTCCCGGAGCCCCCATGTGTGGCCGTACCGTTTGCCGAGACCGACGGTCTCAAGAGCAGACGTCGCGCTCATTTCGCAGCCGAGAAGACGTCCGGCCCGACGTTTATCGTGGCGACTATGAGCGCCGAGATGCTCTCATCATCGAGCCCGGCGCGTCGCGCCTTGTCCACCCACTTTCGAAGTTCGACTGACAGCTCCTTGAGGTGCTCGGGAGTGGTGGCCGATGAGGCAGCCCCGACGACGAATGTGCCGACCCCCGGGCGACCGGCGACGACGCCAGCCTGTTCGAGATCGCGATAGGCCCGATGCACCGTATTGGGGTTGATGGGGACTTGTCCGACGACCTCCCGTACCGACGGGAGCTGGTCACCCGGATGCAGTAGCCCGAGGCTGACGGCCTGGCGGACCTGATCGACAAGCTGCCGATAGGGGGCGACGCCCGAGCGCGGATCGAGTCGGAAGCGGATCAGAGGAGCTTCGTCCATCCCACTGTATTAGTACGTCAGGACAGATTCGGCAAGTACTCCGAGGTGAGAGGCTGCCGGAGCACGAGGAAACCAGGACGCCAAAGATGCCGGTGTGTACCTCTTCGCCGGCGGGCTGGACGAGGAGGTGGAGCCCGCCATGGTAGCCGGTGACGGGACGGTCACCGCCGGCACCTACCCAAAAACCAAGGAGCTGTGGGGAGGCGTCACCGTCGTCGACGTGCCCACACGCGAGGCTGCTCTCGAGTGGGCCGCAAAAATCGCGGCCGCCTGCCGCTGTGCGCAAGAGGTGCGGGAGTTCATGTTCGACCCGCTCGTCTGATCGAGGCGCCCCCAGTCACCGCGAGATGCGATAGTCAGCGAGCAGGTAACCGCTGGGCGACGTCGCAATTCGGAGTGACTCGAGGCGAATCGGCGGCAGTCCGTCCAAGAGACGTCGCCCACGGCCAGCGATCGCCGGTGCGACGACGAGCCGTACTTCGTCGATGGTGTCCGCTGCGAGCAGCGCTTGGGCGACCGAGATGCTGGCGTGGACGCCAATGTCACCGCCAGACGAATTCTTGAGGTTCTGCACGAACTGGACCAACCCGCCTTCGATCGCTGTCGCGTTGTGCCACTGCCGCCCGAGAGGTGTCGAAGATGCGACGTACTTTGCGACGTCGTTGATGAACGTTGCGAATGGCTCGATCTCGCTGTCCGGCCAGAACTCAGACCACTCGTCATAGCTGCGACGCCCGAGAATGACCGCGTCCTGGGTGGCGATGACAGCGGCGAGGTTGGCACCCATCTCCTCGTCCCAGTCGATGACGAACTTGTCCGGGTCCTCGGCCACGCCATCGAGGGACAGCAGCTCGTACAACACCACCTTGCGCATGCCTTCTCCTCCGGTTGACCGGGACGCTACCTGCTCTGACGGCTCGACCCGTCGAAACTCATCGCTACGTTTCGGGCCTGGCGGCGACACCCAGTAGTCGGACGCAGCGGGGACCCTCGAGCGCCCGCTGAAACGGACGACACGGCCAAGAGGTGGTAATGCTCCGTGATTCCTGGTTCCAAGAGCCAAGTCAAGGGGATCGACGATGACGAATCTGCCCGGCTCGCAAGCGCCATCGGACCTCGAGCATCGCCGCGCCTACGAGTGCCGGCTCACCACTGACAGGGCCCTGCAGAGCCTCGAGGAATCGGCAGCGTTTCTGGCCGACCGAGGACTGCTCACGCGAACTCCCGACTGCTCGTTGCCAAGTCTTTTCGAGGCGTGTCACGAGGAGCCGTATCGTCAGGGTGGTCACGGCTTCGCTTCGTGGCCGAAGACCAAGTACTCATGGGCGGGAGAGCTCGCCGAGCTTCCCGGCATCACGGTACTCAAGATCCACGTGGGCAAGAGTCTCTTCCTGACCCGCGACGACTCTCGCAATTGTCGATCCGATCTGCAGAGCTGAGCTCACGAGACTGGACGGAGGCGATCGCGAAACGCGGCGGCTCCTCGGGCACCTTGCAAGTGGCGGTCCGTCGACCCTCGAGACGCTCCAGGAAGAACTGGGTCTAGTTCCTCGAGAGCTGAAGGCGATTCGCTATCCGCTCGAACGCTGCGGCGCAATCGTCAGCCGTCAAGTCGTGCTCCCCGCGGATGAACAACCAGGCCACCTCCACTCGAGCGAGCTCGCTCGATACGACCAGATCGTGCCGGAGCCACTCTCCGATCAGGACATCCCGCGAGCTTTGGAAGAGATCATCATCGCCGGCGTGCGCGCCGCCGTGATCGCACAAGAGCGCGAGCTCCGGCGCTGGTTCAGCTGGAAGTGGTACTTCCCCCCTGATCTCGTCGAGCGGCTGGTCGATACCCATCGGCTGTCACGAGTCGCCACTGACAGGATCTCGCTTGGCCGCCGCGAGCAGTTGAGCTGAGGGCACCAAATGGCTCCTGGCCCTTGCGCCAAGGCCCCGGTCGGTGCGCACAATGTCCGGCTCGGACCGGAACCTACGGAAGTAGAGAAGGCGGCGAATGGCCAAGCATGAGGTGGTGATCGCCGGAGGCGGTCCGACCGGAATGATGCTGGCGGCTGAGCTGGCGTTGGCGAAGGTCGACGTCGCGGTCGTCGAGCAGCGTCGCGATCACGTGCTCGTCGGCTCGCGGGCCGGCGGTTTTCACTCGCGCACGATCGAAGTGCTGGATCAGCGCGGGGTCGCCGATCGGTTCCTCGCGGAGGGTCAGGTGGCTCAGGCCATGATGATCGGCACGACTGTGTTGGACATGAGCGATTTCCCGACGCGTCATCCTTATTCGCTCGGGATCTGGCAGAACCGGATCGAGCGGATCATGGCCGCTTGGCTCGCCGAGCTGTCGGTACGGATCTATTACGAATGCGAGGTGAGGGGCTTCGCGCAGGACGACACCGGCGTCGACGTCGAGCTGTCTGGCGGCAAGTCGCTTCGGTCGCGGTATCTCGTCGGTTGCGACGGAGGACGCAGCGTCATCCGTAAAGCAGCTGGCATCGAGTTCCCGGGGTGGGATCCGACAAAAAGCAACCTGATCGCCGAGGTCGAAGTGACTGAGGAACCGCCGCGGGGTATTCGCCACGACGCTACGGGCGTCCATGGCCTCCACAGGTTGGAGGATGGGCGGTCGGTGCGGGTCGTGGTCACCGAGCAGCAGCTCGGGCCTAGCAGCGAGCCCACGTTGCGCGATCTGAGCGAGGCGCTCATCGCCGTGTACGGCACCGACTTCGGGATCCACAGTCCCACGTGGATCTCCAGGTTCACCGACATGACACGTCAGGCAGTGTCCTACCGCGCGGGACGCGTCCTGCTCGCCGGCGACTCGGCACACGTCCATTACCCGGCCGGCGGGCAGGGCCTCAGCCTCGGTGTACAGGATGCGGTGAACCTGGGATGGAAGCTGGCCCAGGTGGTCAACGGGTCCTCCCCGGAGAGCCTTCTGGACACCTATCAGGACGAGCGCCACCCGGTCGCTGCCCGCGCGCTTCAGCACACGATGGCTCTTGGCTTGCTTCAGCGGGGGGACGAGCGCAGCAAGGCGTTGGTCAATATGGTGTCGGAGCTGGCGAGAATGGACGAGCCTCGCAAACACCTCGCCGGGATCAGCTCCGGACTGGACATTCATTACGACCTCGGTGAGGGTCACCCCCTGCTCGGACGCCGCATGCCCGATCTGGACCTCGTGACCGCCGACGGCCCGATGCGGGTCTTCACCCTGCTGCACGACGCCAAGCCGGTGCTGCTCAACCTCGGTGAGCCCGGCGGCATTGACATCACTCCGTGGGCTGACCGGGTGCAGCCAATCGATGCCGAATATCCCGGCGGCCTGTGGGAACTTCCGGTACTTGGCGCGGTCACCGCTCCTACTGCCGTGCTGATCCGCCCCGACGGATATGTCGCCTGGGTGGGGGAGGGCACAAACACGGGATTGCGTGACGCCCTGACCACCTGGTTCGGAAGCACCACGACGAGACGCGATGCTGCGCAGTCTCGTAAGACCGATCGTTCACGCGGGGCAAGCTAGGCGAGTGCTATTCCTCGCCGGAAAAGCGCTCCCATGCCGATTGGCGCGTCATGCCCAGGGCTTCGCCGATGCGCGCCCAGCTGACGCCTCGCGCCCTCAGCGCTGCGACGTGGTGGGCGACGGCACGGTCGACGTTCTGATGGGCAGCGTGGGCTCGGACCATCTCAGCGAGCAGGTCTTCGTCCGACAACCCGTCCCAGGCCTTCAGGGTCGGCGGATCCGAGGTCTTGTCCGATCGGACCGCAGCTTCTGCCGAACCGCCCTTTCGAGCCATCTCCTCAGTGATGATCTGGTTGCAGAGGTCGATGCACTCGTTGCAGATAAAGACGCCCGGACCTGCGACCAGCTTCACGACATCGGACTGACTCTTCGCGCAGAACGAGCAACGCAATGCGTCAAGGTTCACGGTGCGCGGCATCCGCCTCCTCCTCACGCCCACAGCGAGTCAGGATAAGCCTGACTGGCTCAGTCAGGCTACGCCTGACGCAGTTGAAGGTCAAGCCAAGCGTCTGGCCGCACGGTTCAGGACGGGGTCAACCGGGCTTCCGCCCGCATGTGAGGAAGAGCAGCCCGTAGACCGCCACGGTGGCGGGATCGTCGAGGTGGGCACGGGCTGCGGCGTCCAAATCGTCGAGCTCCTCCGCGCTGGCCAGCCCCATCTCCACGACCTGGGAGCGAATGCTGCTGAGGAGGTCGAGCCGGATGGTCCGCCGGGTGTGCCCTGCAGGGTAGGCCTGGGCCGTAACCTGCACGCCGATGTCCTCCAGCCCCGCCTGGCGGAGCAGTTCCGGGACGCGACGCCCGATCAACGGGTCGGCTCCGTTGCGTCCGAAAACGGGCGGGAAGAACGTTGATATCCGGTCGAAGGCGGCGTTGGCGGGGTAGCAGAATGTGGTCTCGACGTCAGGCTCCACGGACGCCACCCAGCCGCCCGGCTTCGCCAGGCGGGCCATCTCGGCGGCCACGACAGCGGGCTCGGGCACAGTGACGAGAAGGGTGCGAGCGTGCACGACGTCGAACGAGCCCGACGGCAACCCGGTTCCCCTGGCGTCGGCCGTGAAGACCTCGACATTGCCCAATCCGCGCCGCGGCCGCGAACTCTGTTGCCATGGCGACATGCGCTGGGTCGGCGTCGACGCCGACCACCCGGCCGTCTGGCCCCACCCTCGCCGCCAGTAAGTCGAGGACGCCTCGCGGGCCGCACCCCAGGTCGACCGCGCTCTGTCCTGGCCCCAGACCCGCCCGGTCCAGCACCATCATGCTCTCCGGCTCAAGCTCGTTTGCCTGCCGCTGCAGCCGAGCACTCTCTTCTGGGTTGTGTCCGAGGGCGTAGACCGCATTCGGGTCCCCACGCAGGCTCCGCTCAGCCATGGCCCAACCACCTCCGATTCCGAGCATAGGTGTGCCCAGAGGCTCTCGCCCTTTGGGATCAGCCAAGCTCCCAAGAGCTCGGCTCCCTCGCGATCTCACCCTTGCGTTGGCGCGCGCCTCGGACTAAACGTGTACCGGGCGATCGAGGGCCCTCCGAGCAGAGGAGCAGATCAGACAAGGAGGCTCGAAATGGTTGCCAGCAACGGAGCAAGTGCGGATCTGCACGTCGCCGTGCTCGGCACGGGCATCATGGGCTCCGCCATGGCACGCAACCTGGTCGCGGCCGGGCTGCGCACGACGGTGTGGGACCGCTCGGCATCGGCGACAGAGGCACTTGCCGCCGCTGGCGCCTCGGTGGCGCCTTCCGTGGAGGAAGCGGTCCGAGACGCCGAAGTCGTTGTCACGATGCTGCCGACTGCTGACGTCTTGCTCCCGGTGGTATTCGACGGGGCCGTGGGAAAGGCGTTCTCGGAGGGAGCCGTGTGGGCGCAGATGGGCACGATCGGCGTTTCTGCCACGGCCGAGATCGTGCGTCGCCTCTCAGAGCTGCGACCCGATGTGCTCTTCGTGGATGCGCCGGTCTCTGGCAGCAAGGGACCCGCCGAAGCGGGTCAGCTGCTCATCTTGGCGTCCGGACCGGCTGAGGCGGGCGCCATCTTGAGCCCAGTGTTCTCCGCTATCGGACGCAAGACCGTCTGGCTCGGTGACGCCGGCCAGGGCAGCCGGATGAAGTTGGCCGTCAATTCCTACCTGTCGATTCTCATCGAGGGTGTCGCCGAGACTCTCGAGCTGGCGGACCGGCTGGGGATCTCACCCGCCCAGCTGGCCGATGCCATCGAGGGTGGCCCGCTGGACGCGCCACTGGCGGACGCCAAGCTGCACAAGATGGAGCGCGGCGACTTTGCCCCCGAGTTCCCCCTCGAGTGGGCCCTCAAGGACGTCGACCTGGCGATCGCATCAGCTCAAGGTGACAGCTTGCCGCTGCTCACAACCCTGTCCCGACAGTGGCGGGCGGCCGTCGACGCCGGCCACGGCAGGGAGGATGTCAGTGCCGCTCGCCTGATGCTCAGCAATCCGGACTGAGGACTCGGTCTCCTAGGCCTTGCCGTTTGCCAACCGCTCGCTGAGACGATCTGCGGCTCTCATCTGTGGCTTATCAGCCCAGCGAGTCGAGGATCGTTCGCAGGACAAGATCGGGAGTCTCCATCTGGGGCAGATGCCCGGTGGCCGGCAGCACTTCGAAGCGCGCTCCGTGGATCGCAGTCGCATACGCCAGCCCGTAGTCAGGATCGACGATCTGATCGCTCTCGCCCCACAGCACCAGAGTCGTCACAGTGATCCCGCGGAGGCGGCCGAGCAACGTAGGGTCCGCCATCGCCGCAGAGCCAGCGTAGACGGCCAAGGTTGCGCCGTTGCCAGCCATGATGACCTTTTGCGCATCGGGGATGCTGGCGGGATCGACACGGAACGGCGTCGGGTCGTGGAACGAGAGTGCCTGAATCTCAGGCAGGGACAGGCCGGAGACGTCGGCAACGGGATTGCCTTCCACTTCGATACCCACTGCATCGAGGAGCACTACGCCGCTCATGCGAGGTGAATCCAGTAAGGCCATCTCCGCTGCGATCCAGCCGCCGACGGAGTTCCCGATAACTGTCACGTCCTCGAGGTCGAGGTCTTCAAGCAAGGTGCCGTACAGGGCGGCAAGCTTGGCCACGCTGTTCAACTCGTCAGGCCGGGGTGTGCCACCGAAGCCTGGATGGGTCGGTGCGAGTACCCGGTGGTGAGCCCTGTCGGCCAGCAGATCGGCAAACGCGGTGACTGACTGCGGCCCGGCGCCGCCATGCAGCACCAGATAGGGCTTCCCGTCGCCTCGCTCTTCGACCGTCAGCTCAACGGGACCGATGCCTACTAGGTCGAGGCTCTTGGTGCTCGACACGGCGGTTGTGGTCATTGTCCTCCTCCTTCGTGCACGCCGGCCCCGTCGAGCCCACCGGTGGATAGTGTGACCGCTGACGTCACGCGGGAACAGGTTTGGCCGAGCCGCCTGCCCTGAACTCGCCCGTTCGCGAGGAGCGTGGGTGTGGTTGAAAACCAAGAACGCGAAGCCGACGACGAGATGCTGCGGGACCTTCTACGGGGTCAGCGGGAAGCGGTTTTGGCGGTTGTCGCGGGACTGGACGAGGCGGACTGGCATCGGTCAGTCGTGCCCACGGGCTGGACGCCGGCGGGGCTGGTCGAGCATCTGGGTGGCGCCGAGTGGCACTGGTTCCAAGGCGTCGTGGCGGGCACCCAGCCTGAGTTGCCAGGCGACCTCGCCGAGGATCAGCCACCGTACGACCCCCTCACGGTGGTGTTCACGACCGACGATCCTTCGACAGAGGTCATCGCCTTCTACCGCGACCAGTGCGCTCAGTCTGAGACGGTGCTGGACACAACGCCCCTCTCGGCTCCGCCACTGGGCAAGCACGGGTTTGGCGAATTCGAGCCACCGAATGTTCGTTGGGTCGTGCTGCACATGATCGAGGAGACAGCGCGGCATGCCGGGCATCTGGACATCGCGAGGGAGCTGCTCGATGGCACGACCCGGCTGGGTGGCCGCTGACGTTCACCATTGAGCTGAGCTCTTGCGCCGGGTCCGCCCAGGTGAGGTCGCGGTCTCGGCGTCGATCGTTGAGCGCTGCGTGCAGCTGGTTCAAGTTCCAACGGAGTCGGCTGTCAGCTGTCAGCTGTCGCTTTCGGCAACACGGGCAGCGCTCGCGCCGCTTCCGGTTCCGGCCTGACTTGGCCGTTATTTCGGGGCACGGCCGAGTCTCGCACACCTCGGATCTGACAGCCGTGGGCGTGCACTGCCTTGATCCGGCGTGACGGCTGTGCCTGTTGTTTCGTATGAGCAGGTTCCGAGAATCGTACGTATCCGTCTCTCAACTCTGTCGATCATCTCGTCGAATAGGCAGTACGAAGGCAAAGGTGAGAAAACATAATGGTTTCTCGCTCCAAATGTGAGGGGGTGCGGGAGAAAAGTCAAGGGTCATCAGGTGAATGACAATTCTGTAGTTCGTTCGATATGAGCCTGCTCGGCGCGGTGTACCAGGGCTTTTGCAGTTGTGCAATTTGTCCCAGGCTGGTGTAGAGTTCCCGTATTGTTTCGCTGGAGATCCGATCGGTTGTTCGTTTCACCTGGTCGGTCGAAGGTTTTTGACCCCTATTTTTGCGATTGATACAGATAATTGGGGTATTCCACACAATCCGGTCATAGAAATAAACCCAGGGTTGTGATTCGGATCCTAATCGGACACGAATTTGTCCCATTTGTTCGCCTTCTCGTCATCTAAGGGTCATCTCCCAGCGTTAGGTTGCTCAGCCATGTCTCTCGTGCCCAGAATTTCCCGCCCGGAGTCGCCGGCGGCTCACGACCCCTTCGGGCTTCCGTCGTGAGCCGCAACCCGAGCCACTTGCGAAAAGCGGGTAGCCCCCAGCATTTGCGCAGCCGCGGCCACCCCAGGCATCTCCGGACGAGGCTGCGGACGAAGAGAGCGGCCGCCGTGCTCGTCGGCGCCGTCAGCCTCGGCGTCGTCGGCGTCATGGGCTCGGTTGGCGCCGCTTCCAACCTGTCGCGCCCCGCCGAGTTCTACGGCAACTACTCGAACGGGTTGCCCACCTCGATGAGCTTTTTTCCGATCGCCGTCTTTGACCAGTCAGCGTCTGGCGGCAACGTCTCGGCGCCGTACAAGAACCAGGCCCAGGCCATGCTGGCCGAGCACATCAACGTCGAGGTCGGCTCCGACTCCGACAGCCACGCGCCGGCCGACATCGCAGCGGCCTGTGCAGCCGGCGGCCCGTACTTGTTCGTCGGCAACACGGTCCGTGCCGCCAACGTGCCCGCCCTTGCGGCGGATGCCAACGCCGACCCGGCCTGCGCCAAGTACGTCGTTGGCTATCAGGCCGGGGACGAGGGCTGCAACACGAGTTCGCAGGGGGACCCGTCGACGGTCATCCCGCCCGCCCAGGCCGCAGATCCGACGCGCATGGTCAACTGGGGCCAGGCGGGCGGCTTTCCCGGCGGCATCTCGGCTGCGTGTGCCGCCGCCGCCAATGCGTCTGACATCTTCGCGGGCGATGTTTACGAAGTGACCAATCCCTGGATCGGGTCGACCTGCGACGTCACTGGTGGGCAGTCGGACTGTTTGTGGGGCTACGGCGCCCAGACCCAGAACTATGTTGCCAACGACACCGGCGGCAAGCCGGTATGGGTCGACATCGAGACTGGGACGAACGACCTCGGTGATGCGGAGTCGAACGGCTCGACGTGCAACTCCACGACCAACCTCTGCTCTAAGGGAAACGAGCAGCGTGCGACGCCAGAGCAGGTCAACTCGGCCGCGTGGCTGACGCTGATCAACGGCTCGAACGGCATCATCTGGTTCTGTGACGACAGCTCGACTGGAGCCGACGCATGTCTTGGTGGCGGGGCGAACGGCAGCCCTTCGGCCTGTGCCCCGACGTGCGGGATCGCCGCCAACCTGACCTACGTTGACGCCAACGTGGAGGGCTTCGCTCAGGAGCTGAACTCGCCCAACGCCGCCGGCGTGACGGTTGCCTCCTCGAACCCGGCCGTCCCGGTTGACGAGATGACCAAGGTCGTCAACGGGGTCACCTACCTGTTCACCGAGGCCGATCGCGGCGCTGGCAAGACGACGGCCACCTACACTGACGCCGGTCTGGCCGGCTCGACGGCGACGCTCGTCTACGATTCGGCCGCCAAATACGACCCGTCGATCTCCGAGCAGGGCAGGACGTTCGCGCTCGGCGGTTCAGGCAGCTTCAGCGACAGCCTCACGGGTGACACGGGCAACTCGGCCAACGCCGTGAGCTACCAGGTCAAGATCTACGCCATCAGCGACGGCACGCCGGCCCCGACAGATTCGACCCCCACGACCAATACCAGCACGACGACGACCACGACCACGACCACGACGACGACCACGATCGATGGGCCCACCAGCACCACTTCGCCCACCACCACCACCACCACCACCACCACGACGCCGACGACCGTGGCCCCCGCCGCCGACCCGATGCCGGTCTCCTGCGACGGCAACTCGACGACCTCAGGCAGCGTGTTTGCCCTGTCGTGCCGGTTCGACGGCGACATCGGCAGCAGTGGCCACCTCAGATGCTGGGGGTCGTACCAGAAGACCCCGAACTTCCAGCTCTACTGCAAGACCTAATCGTCCGGTTAAGTCCACAAGTTCGCTTCGTCGCGCGGCTCAGCCGATTCCAAGGTCGCGGACGGCATAGCGGTGGTGCTCCCACTCCTCGTCGAGAATCACGTGGAGGCATTCCCGAACCGAGTGCGCGCGGTTCGGATGACCTGGCGCGTCCGGGGGCGTGCAGACCCGCTCCAACTCGTCCGCCGTCAGGGAGGCGATTGTCTCTTTTACCTCAGCCATCCGCTCGCGACGTACGTCGAGGACCTCTTCGAGGGAAGGGCTAGCGGCTGGATCGATCCCCCAGCTGGCGGGGTCTGTAAGCCACGAGCCGGCTAGCCCCCATGGGAGATACGGGCGTTCGACTCCCTTGACCATGCGCCGAAGCCAGCAGTCGGTGGCGGTAATGAGGTGGCGGAGCGTTTCAACAAAGCTCCATTCGTCGTCGAGTCTCGTGAATAGCAACGGTTCGGGCAGCGATTCGGCTTGGAGGAGCGTCGTCTGCCAGATGGTCTCGATCAGGGCCCAAGCCTCGGCCAGACCTTCCGGGTCCGTCGCTCGCAACTTCGCTCTCTCCGGGAAGAGTCGGTCCAGCTCGGCCATCACCAAAGGAGCGACCTCGACGCCGTTCAAGCGGAGTCCTTCGATGTCTCCCGAGATGTCGGCGCCGTAGAACCAGGCGTCGGTGATCTTGGCGCCCTCGAAATTCGGGGCGTGCAAGCGTGCACCTGAGAAGTCGGCATCTTCGATTCGGCCGCCCGCCAGGGACGGTCCCTTCTCATACGCCATCTGTCTGCTCCATCGGCGCGGATACTCGCGCGGTGAGGGGAAGTGCCGCAACAGGCCCATTGCCCGGGAGCGGAGGAGGCGCGAATAATCGTTACCTCAGCCATGAAATACCCGCAGGGGAGGATCGGAGCGGCTCGTGCTGCGTCATCGCAACGAATACCCCGTCGAAGGCCACCTGGCCCCCTTCGACGGTGCCACCACCTGGCTGAATTCCGTATCCGTGACCGCCGACGCCCTTCGGGGGCGTGTTGTCCTGGTCAGCTTCGGCACCTACACCTGCATCAACTGGATCCGTACCCTTCCCTACGTACGGGCCTGGGCAGACAAGTACGCCGGCCAAGGGCTGGTCGTCATCGGTGTCCAGACGCCCGAATTCGACTTCGAGAAGGACCTCGACGGGGTGCGCGTGGCTCTCAAGGCGATGAACGTCTCCTACCCAGTCGCCGTCGACAACGACTATGCGGTCTGGCAGGCGTTCGACAATCACTACTGGCCCGCCCTTTACTTCGTCGACGGGCAAGGCCGGATTCGACACCACCGTTTCGGCGAGGGCGACTACCAGGAGTCCGAGCGGGTGCTGCAGATGCTGCTGGCAGAGGCCGGCGCCGATGTCGATCACCCGCTGGAGCGACTCGAACCGCAGGGCGTCGAACTTGCTGCCGACTGGGACCACATGGGTTCGCCGGAGAACTATGTCGGCTATGAACGCTCCCAGGGGTTCGCCTCCCCGGGCGGTGCGGTGCCCGACCAGCCCCACCGGTACATCGCGCCTTCGTCGTTGGGGCGCAACCAGTGGGCGCTGTCTGGTAACTGGCGCATAGGGCCGGTCGCCACCGTCCTGGAGGAGCCGGGCGGCGGAATCGCCTTCGCCTTCCACGCCCGCGACCTGAACCTGGTCATGAGACCCGCGGTACCCCACACGTCTTTGCTCTTCCGGGTACGCATCGACGGGCAACCGCCGGGACCGGCGCACGGTCTTGACGTCGGCGAGGACGGCAACGGCACCGTCTCCGACCAGCGCCTCTACCAGCTGGTACGCCAGCCCCGAGCGATCGCCGACCGGCGCTTCGTCATCGAGTTTCTCGACGCGGGCCTCGAAGCATTCGTATTCACGTTCGGATGACGCTGGCCGAAGTCCCTGTCGACGGCGGGTCGCGCTCCGTCGAGCTGCTGGTGGCCTCGTCGGCCGCGATCCGCACTTCTCGCCGGAGCAGTGACCCTCAGCGGGTGTAGGTGGCCGCCTGCAGCTCGCGCAGCCGCGCGTCCTGGTAGTGGGGCCGATCGGGGTTCGGCTTCGACAGCAGTGTCTGCAACGCGCAGCTCTGCTCCCCGTCGTTGTGCACGTCGTGATATACGAAAGCTGGGATCGAAACGACGTCCCACCTGCGAAGGCTGATCGTGCTGATCTCGTCGTCCCGCATGACGTTCACCGTGCAGCTACCGTCGAGCACGAAGAAGGTCTCCTCAGTCTCGTGGCGGTGCACGGGGATGCGGTTGCCCGCCGGGATCGTCTGCACGGACATGGTGAAGGCCGTTGGCGCGATCGAGTTCGGATCGTCGTGGTCGACCGAGCCGGACGCCCCGATGTAGCGACGCTGGCTCCGCGCGTACGCAGGCTCGAGCTCAGTCTCGCAGCCGAAGACAGTCCAGTCCTCTCGGCGGTCCTCGTATCGGGCGACCCGCACTCGCATGTCCTCATCGAGTGACACCTCGCCTCCTTTCTCAACAAAGCACCGGGTACCCCAGCGCGGCAGCCTCTCGCTCGTAGTCGACCAACACCTCGTACTTTGCGGCGTCGATCGGAACGATGTCGCGCAGCATAAGCCCTGCTCGGGCGTCTGCCCACTCAGGTGAACTCGCCACGGCTCGAAGTGCCACGACCAGGAGCTCGCGGGTGTCGGGATCCGTCGCCGCCGAGGTGACGAACGGGATCGAGGGGCTTCGGGGCGTCGCCGCGAGGATGCGTAGAGCCGCGACGACCTGAGGTCGATGCAGGGCCACGTAGGCATAGGTCACGTTGTCCACGCACGTCGCATCCACCTCCCCGAGCGCCACCCTCTCGAGGTTCCCGGCCTGGCTGTCTGTCTCGACTGCGCTCTCGAAGAAAGTGTCGCCGTGCGCGACCGCGGCAAGCATCCGCCTGGGAAGGTTCATGCCCGAGTTGGAGAACGGACCGCCGAAGACGAGGCTGCGGCCCCTGAGGTCCTCCAGTCGCTCGTAGGAGGCGAGGCGATGCACGACGAAGATGCCACAGTGCGTGGTGCCGTCGCAGTATTCGGCCTCGTAGACCGGTGCGGCGAGAAAGCACGCCTGTGACGAGAAGAACTTCTTCATCGGGTACCCGCAGACCTGCGTGAGGAGCGTGTCCGGTCCGATTGAGTCGGGCAAGCTCGGCCGGTCGCGGTCGAGCCCGTCCGGAGCGTCTCGGCCCCCGGCGCGTACGAACTCGGTGCGGACCGCCCTCCAGAAACTCGCCTTGGCGCCATCCAGCTCGGGGAGCCGGTAGAGCGGCAGGCTGGCGCGTCTGCTCCGGTTCATGATCTCCCCGTCGCCCTCGGCGGCTTCGAGTTCCGGTCGCATTGGCCGAACCAGCTTTCCAGATCTGGGCGTGCGGGCAGGTGCGTGGCCGCGTCTCGACCGCGTTGTCGGGCGGTAGCCGGACCTTGACACTGCCCCCGAAACTTGACACTGTCTAGGAGACGCGAGAGCAACCGCTAACAGCCGGGGGTACTGCGCGAATGACGACCGAGGAGCAGACGCCGAGGACGGCCGAGCCCCCGGCGGAGTTCGACGTCTACGAACTGGTGATCCTTCGTCGTGCCGAAGGCCGCCCCGAGATCGACGACGAGACCGCCGAGCAGCTGCAGCGGCAGCACCTCGGCCATTTCGCCGTGATGAAGGAGGCGGGCCACATGAAGGTCGCTGGTCCTCTCGACGAGCAGCCCGACGAGAGCTGGCGGGGCATCTGCATCTACCAGGTCGGCTCGATCGAGGAGGCACGTCGCCTCGCCGAACTGGACCCGGCCGTGCGGGCGGGGCGCTTGTCCGTCGAGGTCATGCGCTGGTACACCGCCAAGGGTGCCCTCCGCTTTGCACAGTAGCTGGGGTTACGCGCCGAGCAGCTTCGAAGATTCCGAGCCGTCAGGAGGTCCTCATGGACATCTGGGATGCAGTTCGAGAGGAACGACTCGACCTCGCTGACCGTCTGGCAGGTCTGAGTGGGGAACAGTGGGACTCCACATCGCTTTGCTCGGAGTGGCGCATCAGGGACGTGCTCGGCCACGTGACCGCCGGTGCCGAGGGCCGATACGGCGTGGCCGCCCTCGTAGGCGGCATGATCCGGCATGGCTTCAACTTCAATCGATGGATGGCGGCAGACGGGAAGGAACGGGGAAGCGAAGACCCATCCATCACGCTCGAAGCCCTGCGGGAGGCGGCGAATGGCCGCAAGACTCCACCGGGTGCGCCGGACGTCAGCGTGCTCGCGGATGTCTTGATTCACGCCCAGGACATCCAGCGACCCTTGGGTATCCGACGTCAGATACCCGAGAGCCATGTCCGACCGGTCGCTGACTTCGTGAAGACGACCGTTGGGTTCGGCACCAAGAAACGCATCGCCGGGCTTCGGCTCACGGCCACGGACATGGACTGGTCAGAAGGGGAGGGTCCGGACGTGTGCGGCCCAGCAGAGGCACTGGTGATGGTCATGGCCGGGCGTCTCGTGGCGTTGGACGATCTCACAGGGGAGGGAAAGGCGACGCTGGCAGCGCGGGGGTCCCTCCAACGATGACGCCGGCGGTTCGGCCGACCCGCGGCCGTGCTGGAGGTGACGGTGCCGCATGACGTCGCAGCATGGACCTAATCTCCCAGCATCGAAGCATGACGAAGGAGATCGACATGGTCGCAAAGGGAAGCGCTGAATGGCGAGGGGACATATCGACGGGCACCGGCACGTTCAATGCTGGTGACACCATAAGCGGCGGATACACCTTCAAGTCGCGCTTCGAGGACGGCCCCGGATCCAACCCCGAGCAACTGATCGCGGCCGCCCACGCAGCCTGCTTCTCGATGGCCCTCTCGAGCCTTCTCACCCAGGCAGGCACTCCTCCGGATTCGGTCCACACGGACGCCACCGTCACGCTGAGACCCGTCGACGGCAAGCCCACAATTTCCAAGATCGATCTCGTCACGGTCGGGAAGGTGCCTGGAATCGACGAAGCCACCTTCACCGAGCACGCTCTGGCCGCCAAGGCCGGGTGCCCGGTCAGCAGGGCGCTCGCCGGTGTTCCTGAGATCACCCTGGAAGCATCGCTGGGTTGATCTCAGGCGGGCCGACGCACTCTCGGCGACGTGGCTAGTTTCATGGGATGCGGATCTTGGTGCTCGGAGCCGGGTTCGGCGGTCTGGAACTGTCGACGAGGCTCTCGGACGAGTTCGGAGAAGAGCTTGACGTCGTCCTGATCGACAAGAGCGAGGGTTTCGTGTTCGGGTTCTCGAAGCTCGACGTCATCTTCGGCAGGAAGTCCCTCGCTGACGTCTTTCATCCGTACTCTGATCTCGACAAACCGGGACTGCGGTTCGTCCACTCCACCATCCGCTCGATCGACCCGCTGACAAAGCACGTGGAGACCGACGCCGGTGCTTTCGACGCCGACATCATGGTCGTCGCTCTGGGAGCGGACCTCCATCCGTCCGCCACCCCGGGGCTGGTGGAGGGTGGCCACGACTTCTACACGATGGCGGGGACGTTGGCCCTGCGTGAGGCGTTGTCGAGCTTCGGCGGGGGTCGAGTGATCGTCGGCGTGACTTCGACGCCATTCAAGTGTCCTCCAGCTCCGAGCGAGACCGCCCTGCTGGTGCACGACTTCCTCACCGGACGGGGAATTCGCGACGAGTCCTCGATCGACCTGGTGATGCCCCTCGGCGTTCCCATCCCCCCTTCGCCAGCGGCGTCGCAGGCGCTCCTGGTTGCCTTTGCCGAGCGTGGGATCGGCTGGCATCCCGAACGGTTGGTGAGCGGTCTCGACGCCGTTCGGAACGTCGCCCAGTTCACGGATGGTTCCGAGATGCCGTATGACTTGTTCCTCGGCGTCCCCGTGCACAAGGTGCCGACCGTGGTCGAGGAGTCCGGGTTGACCGTCGATGGGTGGGTCCCCGTCGATCGGCTCACCTTGGAGACCGCGTTTGCGGACGTGTACGCCGTCGGCGACGTGACGAGCGTCGGAACGCCTAAGGCGGGAGTCTTCTCGGAAGGACAAGCTTCGGTGGTCGCCGCGCAGATCATCTCGAGACTTCGTGGCGGACCCTCCCCCGCGACCTATGACGGCCAAGGGACCTGCTACCTGGAATTCGGCCATGATCTGGTTGCACGCGTCAGCGTCACGTTCCTGAGCGGGCAGGCGCCGGTCGGCGACCTCGAAGGACCGTCGCACGAAATCGCCCTCGACAAGGGCGATTTCGGTGCGAGCCGTGTCCGGCGCTGGTTCGATCGAAGCCGGGTTTGAGGGTTTGCGACGCCAGGGCGATGGAGCGCCGGTTCGCGGACTGATCGACATGGGTGACCAGTCGCCGGACCTGCACATGCTGAACGTCGTCGTCCGCGACATGGCCGCCAGCTTGGCTTTCTACCGACAGCTCGGCGTCCCGGTGCCGGACAGCGTGGACCCCGCCGGGCAACACGTGCAACTGCGGATGAGAGGGGGTTTCAGTCTCGAGCTCGACACGGTCGACTCGGCCCGCCTCTGGAACGCGGGGTGGCGTGCAGACCCGTCCGTCGGCGTTGTCATCGGTTTCGCACTCGAGAGCCGGGCCGCGGTGGACGAGCGATACGCCGAGCTCACGGCCTCCGGCTGCCGGGGCCGCCAGCCACCTTTCGACGCATTCTGGGGCGCTCGGTACGCGATCGTGGCCGACCCCGACGGAAACGACGTCGGGTTGATGAGCCCGATCGACGAGTCTCGCCGTACCTGGCCGCCTGCCGAGTCTCCCGCCCTCTGAACCGGTCCCCCTTCGGCCCCGAGTCGGTTCGTCGGATCAAGGTAGATTTCCGGCAGCGCCAGAACGACCACGACCGGAACGAAAGGCCGATGACACGATGACGGCGATACCCGCCTGCCCTCGACCGAGGTGTCCTTGAGCGGCCGGCAGTTCCGAGAACTGCTTCAGGCTGACAGGCCCCGGATTGGCACCTGGATCAGCATCCCCGCCCCTTATCTGGTCGAGATCCTCGGATCCGTCGGATTCGACTGGCTCTGCATCGACATGCAGCACGGTCTCATCGGCGACGACCTATTGCCCTCGATGCTCGTGGCCGCAGCCGTTTCCGGCACCCCGGCGCTGGTGCGAACCCGGTGGAACGAGCCCGCGGCCATAATGCGGTCGCTCGACGCCGGCGCCGCCGGCGTCATCGTCCCACTCGTCAACGACCGAGACGAGGCGCTCGGCGCGGCGCGAGCCTGCCGCTACCCCCCCAACGGATTTCGAAGCTGGGGGCCGATGCGTCCTCTCGAGGACGGCGCCCCTGGAGCAAGCAGCGACGACGGGGCGCTCTGCATCGTCATGGTGGAGACGCAGCAGGCGGCTGCCGGCGCCGCCGCGATCGCCTCGGCTCCGGGGGTCGACGGTGTCTTCGTCGGTCCGAGTGATCTCTCCCTGTCGGTGGCCGGCCGATTGGGAGCTGACATCAGCGCGCAGACGACAGCCATCGCCGACGCGTGCGCCGCGGCCGGGATCGTCGCCGGCATCGCCTGCGGCGGATCGGAGTCCGTGACCGCGGCCCACGCGGCGGGCTTCCGTTTGCTGACCCTTCAATGGGACGTCGCCATGGTCGCTGACGGAGCTTCGAGCGCGCTGCGCTCAGCCCGTTCGGCACTCGATTCGGTCACGGATCCCCAGGCGGACTAGCCCGTGCAGATACGGGAGGTCAGCCTTCATCGCATTCTCGTCCCGCTCGAGGAGCCGACGATATGGATCGGCGGAGCGGACGCCGCGTGGTCCAGGACCGTTCTGCGGATGAGGACGGATGAGGGCTTCGAGGGCATCGCCGAGACCAGTGGCGACGACGCGACCTACGAGCAGCTTCACGCACTGAAACCGCTGTTCATCGGAAAGTCACCGTTCGACCGTCAGCCCATTTTGGCGACCCTGTGGGCGCTGCCGGCGGGGCACGGGACAAGCGGCAAGCACGCCGTACAGGCGCTGGAGACCGCTTGCTGGGACATCGTCGGGAAGGCACTCGGTCAGCCGCTGCACCGGCTGCTCGGTGGCAAGCTTCGCTCCACCGTCCCGATGATCGCCTACGTCCAACCTCGCGTCGACGTCGCGTCCGGGCAGCCACTTGGTCGCCAACCCGGCGAGGTCGTGGAGTATGCGGCCCGTCTTGTCGAGCGGTACGGATTCGCGACCATCAAGGTCAAAGGAGGCGTATTTTCCCCACAAGACGAGGTGGAGGCGATGCGTGCCGTACGCGCTGCCTTCCCCCGCCTCGCACTGCGCTTCGATCCGAACGCGCTCTGGTCGGTCGAGACGGCCATTCGGATCGGCCACGAGTTCGAGGAACTGTCGCTCGAGTGGTACGAGGATCCGGCCTGGGGAATCGAGGGCATGCGACGCACTCGCCGCGACGTCCGCATCCCGCTCGCGACGAACATGTGCTGCCTGCAGCTTGATCAGCTGCCTGGCGCGATCCGTGCGCACGCGTTCGACGTCGAGCTGCTTGACATTGACGACTGGGGCGGCCTCACCAGCGCGCTGAAGGCCGCGGCCGCCTGCGAAGTCTTCCAGATCGGCGTGGGGATTCACTCCACCGGCGAGACGGGTATAGGCACCACGCTCAACCTGCACGTCGCGGCATCTCTCCCAACGCTGCCGCACGCCGTGGACTCCTACTACCACCATCAGACAGTCGACGTGATCACCGAGCCGCTTCGGTACGTCGACGGCGCCATGGCGGTTCCCGACGGCCCGGGGCTCGGCGTCGAAATCGATGGCGACCAGCTCCGCCACCTCGAAGCTCTCCACGCGGCGGGCGCACGGGCCGTCGTGGATCCCACGGGTGGGCCTCGTTACCCGGGCCTCTACTAGCCACGTCCCCGGCGAGGTGGTTGCGAGGGCAGCCCGGGCCCGGGCAGGCTTTCCAGAGTTGCGACATACTCATTGACACCAACGAAGGGAGGGTCGTGGTGCCTAAGTATCTGCTTCAGGTCAACTACACGCTCGACGGCGTGAGAGGTGCTCTCGCCGAGGGAGGCTCGGCCCGCAAAGCGGCCGCGCAGGCCGCTGCGAAAAGCGCCGGCGGGAAGATCGAGTCGTTTCATTTCGCCTTCGGCTCGACGGACGCGTATGTGATCGCCGACTTTCCCGACAACGCGTCCGCAGCCGCGCTGGCGCTTACCGTGTCAGCCGGGGGCGGCGCCGTCGTCAAGACGACCGTGCTGCTCAGTCCCGATGAGGTCGACAAAGCCGCCGGCATGACCGTGAAGTACCGCCCGCCTGGAGCCTGAGGAGCCCGCAGTCACGGGCGATCCCGAGATCTCGGGAGATCCTTGGCCCATCCCGAGAACGCCAACTCGAGCCCGCGGACGAGCCGGTCGAAGCTGCGGTCGACATCGACGGGGAGTCCGAAGCCGCCTACCTGTTCCAGCGTGACGAAGCCGTGCAGAGCAGACCGCAGGGCGCGGGCCGCGTCGACGGCATCGTCGTCACGGAGTTCGTAACCGGCCAGGACGTCGAAGACGATCTGGACCACAGCACGATCGGCTGCTTCGGCCTCGGCGTCGCCCGGAGTCGCCGGGCGCTGCACCGCCGCGTAACGACCCGGGTGCTCGCGGGCCCACACCGGTACGCCAGTGACATGGACGTGATGGCTTCCCGCGCGACCGGCCCACGCGACGCGGTCGAGCGCGTCGGCCAGCTCGTGCTTTGCCCGCAGGCGATGTCGCGCTGCAGAGCGTCCATGCCGTCGACGTGTTTGTAGAGCGAGGGTCACGCACGCCCAGGCGCTTGGCGAGAGCGGCGAGGTGAGCTTCGAGAACCAACCTCGTCGCAGTTCACACCTCATCACCACCGTACCTGCGTGAACCTCCTAGCAACCGCCGTCATCTCCAAAACAGCACGCTCCGTGTGACTCCACCGCTGCACTATAGTGCCCTGCTCTACACCATCACACCCCCACTCCACCCCCCCCACACGAGAAGGAGATCGACATGTCGCAAAGGAAGCGCTGAATGCGAGGACATACGACGGCACCGGCACCTTCACTGCCGGTGACACCATCAGCGGCGGATACACCTTCAAGTCGCGCTTCGAGGACGGCCCTGGATCCAACCCGAGCAACTCATCGCGGCGCCCACGCAGCCTGCTTCTCGATGGCCCTCTCAGCCTTCTCACTCAGGCAGGCACTCCTCCTGATCGGTCCACACGACGCCACCGTCACGCTGAGAGCCCTCGATGGCAACCCACAATCTCCAAGATCGATCTCGTCACGTCGGGAAGTGCCTGGAATCGACGAAGCCACCTTCACCGAGCACGCTCTGCCGCCAAGGCCGGGTGCCCGGTCAGCAGGGCGCTCGCCGGTGTTCCTGAGATCACCCTGGAAGCATCCCTGGGTTGATCTCGGGCGGCGCTCCGACGCACTCTCGGCGACGTGGCTAGTTTCATGGGATGCGGATCTTGGTGCTCGGAGCCGGGTTCGGCGGCCTGGAGCTGTCGACGAGGCTCTCGGACGAGTTCGGCGAAGAGCTTGACATCGTCCTGATCGACAAGAGCGAGGGCTTCGTGTTCGGGTTCTCGAAGCTCGACGTCATCTTCGGCAGGAAGTCCCTCGCTGACGTCTTTCATCCGTACTCTGATCTCGACAAACCGGGACTGCGGTTCGTCCAGTCCACCATCCGCTCGATCGACCCGCTGACAAAGCACGTGGAGACCGACGCCGGTGCTTTCGACGCCGACATCATGGTCGTCGCTCTGGGAGCGGACCTCCATCCGTCGGCCACCCCGGGGCTGGTGGAGGGTGGCCACGACTTCTACACGATGGCGGGGACGTTGGCTCTCCGTGAGGCGTTGTCGAGCTTCGGCGGGGGTCGAGTGATCGTCGGCGTGACTTCGACGCCATTCAAGTGTCCTCCAGCTCCGAGCGAGACCGCCCTGCTGGTGCACGACTTCCTCACCGGACGGGGAATTCGCGACGAGTCCTCGATCGATCTGGTGATGCCGCTCGGCGTTCCCATCCCGCCTTCGCCAGCGGCCTCGCAGGCGCTCCTGGTTGCCTTTGCCGAGCGTGGGATCGGCTGGCATCCCGAACGGTTGGTGAGCGGTCTCGACGCCGCTCGGAACGTCGCCCAGTTCACGGATGGTTCCGAGATGCCGTATGACTTGTTCCTCGGCGTCCCCGTGCACAAGGTGCCGACCGTGGTCGAGGAGTCCGGGTTGACCGTCGATGGGTGGGTCCCCGTCGATCGGCTCACCTTGGAGACCGCGTTTGCGGACGTGTACGCCGTCGGCGACGTGACGAGCGTCGGAACGCCTAAGGCGGGAGTCTTCTCGGAAGGACAAGCTTCGGTGGTCGCCGCGCAGATCGTCTCGAGACTTCGTGGCGGACCCTCCCCGCGACCTATGACGGCCACGGGACCTGCTACCTCGAATTCGGCCATGATCTGGTTGCACGCGTCAGCGTCACGTTCCTGAGCGGGCAGGCGCCGGTCGGCGACCTCGAAGGACCGTCGCACGAAATCGCCCTCGACAAGGGCGATTTCGGTGCGAGCCGTGTCCGGCGCTGGTTCGATCGGAGCTGGGTTTGAGGGTTTGCGACGCCAGGGCGATGGAGCGCCGGTTTGCAGACTGATCGACATGGGTGACCACTCGCCGGACCTGCACATGCTCAACGTCGTCGTCCGCGACATGGCCGCCAGCTTGGCTTTCTACCGACAGCTCGGCGTCCCGGTGCCGGACAGCGTGGACCCCGCCGGGCAACACGTGCAACTGCGGATGAGAGGGGGTTTCAGTCTCGAGCTCGACACGGTCGACTCGGCCCGCCTCTGGAACGCGGGGTGGCGTGCAGACCCGTCCGTCGGCGTTGTCATCGGTTTCGCACTCGAGAGCCGGGCCGCGGTGGACGAGCGTTACGCCGAGCTCACGGCCTCCGGCTGCCGGGGCCGCCAGCCACCTTTCGACGCCTTCTGGGGCGCTCGGTACGCGATCGTGGCCGACCCCGACGGAAACGACGTCGGGTTGATGAGCCCGATCGACGAGTCTCGCCGTACCTGGCCGCCGGCCGAGTCTCCCGGTCTCTGAACCGGTCGCCCTTCGCCCCCGAGTCGGTTCGTCGGATCAAGGTAGATTTCCGGCAGCGCCACAACGACCACGACCGGCGAACGAAAGGCCGATGACACGATGACGGCGATACCCGCCTGCCCTCGACCGAGGTGTCCTTGAGCGGCCGGCAGTTCCGAGAACTGCTTCAGGCTGACAGGCCCCGGATTGGCACCTGGATCAGTATCCCCGCCCCTTATCTGCTCGAGATCCTCGGATCCGTCGGATTCGACTGGCTCTGCATCGACATGCAGCACGGTCTCATCGGCGACGACCTATTGCCCTCGATGCTCATGGCCGCAGCCGTTTCCGGCACCCCGGCGCTGGTGCGAACCCGGTGGAACGAGCCCGCGGCCATAATGCGCTCGCTCGACGCCGGCGCCGCCGGCGTCATCGTCCCACTCGTCAACGACCGAGACGAGGCGCTCGGCGCGGCGCGAGCCTGCCGCTACCCCCCCAACGGATTTCGAAGCTGGGGGCCGATGCGTCCTCTCGAGGACGGCGCCCCTGGAGCAAGCAGCGACGACGGGGCGCTCTGCATCGTCATGGTGGAGACGCAGCAGGCGGCTGCCGGCGCCGCCGCGATCGCCTCGGCTCCGGGGGTCGACGGTGTTTTCGTCGGTCCGAGTGATCTCTCCCTGTCGGTGGCCGGCCGATTGGGAGCTGACATCAGCGCGCAGACGACAGCCATCGCCGAGGCGTGCGCCGCGGCCGGGATCGTCGCCGGCATCGCCTGCGGCGGATCGGAGTCCGTGACCGCGGCCCACGCGGCGGGCTTCCGTTTGCTGACCCTGCAATGGGACGTCGCCATGGTCGCTGACGGCGCTTCGAGCGCGCTGCGCTCAGCCCGTTCGGCACTCGATTCGGTCACGGATCACCAGGCGGACTAGCCCGTGCAGATACGGGAGGTCAGCCTTCATCGCATTCTCGTCCCGCTCGAGGAGCCGACGATATGGATCGGCGGAGCGGACGCCGCGTGGTCCAGGACCGTTCTGCGGATGAGGACGGATGAGGGCTTCGAGGGCATCGCCGAGACCAGTGGCGACGACGCGACCTACGCGCAGCTTCACGCACTGAAACCGCTGTTCATCGGAAAGTCACCGTTCGACCGTCAGCCCATTTTGGCGACCCTGTGGGCGCTGCCGGCGGGGCACGGGACAAGCGGCAAGCACGCCGTACAGGCGCTGGAGACCGCTTGCTGGGACATCGTCGGGAAGGCACTCGGTCAGCCGCTGCACCGGCTGCTCGGTGGCAAGCTTCGCTCCACCGTCCCGATGATCGCCTACGTCCAACCTCGCGTCGACGTCGCGTCCGGGCAGCCACTTGGTCGCCAACCCGGCGAGGTCGTGGAGTATGCGGCCCGTCTTGTCGAGCGGTACGGATTCGCGACCATCAAGGTCAAAGGAGGCGTATTTTCCCCACAGGAGGAGGTGGAGGCGATGCGTGCCGTACGCGCGGCCTTCCCCCGCCTCGCCCTGCGCTTCGATCCGAACGCGCTCTGGTCGGTCGAGACGGCCATTCGGATCGGCCACGAGTTCGAGGAACTGTCGCTCGAGTGGTACGAGGATCCGGCCTGGGGAATCGAGGGCATGCGACGCACTCGCCGCGACGTCCGCATCCCGCTCGCGACGAACATGTGCTGCCTGCAGCTTGATCAGCTTCCTGGCGCGATCCGTGCGCACGCGTTCGACGTCGAGCTGCTTGACATTGACGACTGGGGCGGCCTCACCAGCGCGCTGAAGGCCGCGGCCGCCTGCGAAGTCTTCCAGATCGGCGTGGGGATTCACTCCACCGGCGAGACGGGTATAGGCACCGCGCTCAACCTGCACGTCGCGGCATCTCTCCCAACGCTGCCGCACGCCGTGGACTCCTACTACCACCATCAGACAGTCGACGTGATCACGGAGCCGCTTCGGTACGTCGACGGCGCCATGGCGGTTCCCGACGGCCCGGGGCTCGGCGTCGAAATCGATGGCGACCAGCTCCGCCACCTCGAAGCTCTCCACGCGGCGGGCGCACGGGCCGTCGTGGATCCCACGGGTGGGCCTCGTTACCCGGGCCTCTACTAGCCACGTCCCCGGCGAGGTGGTTGCGAGGGCAGCCCGGGCCCGGGCAGGCTTTCCAGAGTTGCGACATACTCATTGACACCAACGAAGGGAGGGTCGTGGTGCCTAAGTATCTGCTTCAGGTCAACTACACGCTCGACGGCGTGAGAGGTGCTCTCGCCGAGGGAGGCTCGGCCCGCAAAGCGGCCGCGCAGGCCGCCGCGAAAAGCGCCGGCGGGAAGATCGAGTCGTTTCATTTCGCCTTCGGCTCGACGGACGCGTATGTGATCGCCGACTTTCCCGACAACGCGTCCGCAGCCGCGCTGGCGCTTACCGTGTCAGCCGGGGGCGGCGCCGTCGTCAAGACGACCGTGCTGCTCAGTCCCGATGAGGTCGACAAAGCCGCCGGCATGACCGTGAAGTACCGCCCGCCTGGAGCCTGAGGAGCCCGCAGTCACGGGCGATCCCGAGATCTCGGGAGATCCTTGGCCCATCCCGAGAACGCCAACTCGAGCCCGCGGACGAGCCGGTCGAAGCTGCGGTCGACATCGACGGGGAGTCCGAAGCCGCCTACCTGTTCCAGCGTGACGAAGCCGTGCAGAGCAGACCGCAGGGCGCGGGCCGCGTCGACGGCATCGTCGTCACGGAGTTCGTAACCGGCCAGGACGTCGAAGACGATCTGGACCACAGCACGATCGGCTGCTTCGGCCTCGGCGTCGCCCGGAGTCGCCGGGCGCTGCACCGCCGCGTAACGACCCGGGTGCTCGCGGGCCCACGACCGGTACGCCAGTGACATGGACGTGATGGCTTCGCCGCGCGACCGGCCCACGGCGACGCGGGCGAGCGCGTCGGCCAGCTGGTGCTTTGCCCGCAGGGCGATGTCGCGCTGCAGAGCGTCCATGCCGTCGACGTGTTTGTAGAGCGAGGGTTGGCGCACGCCCAGGCGCTTGGCGAGAGCGGCGAGGGTGAGCTTCGAGAGCCCAACCTCGTCGGCAAGTTCGACGGCCTCGTCGACCACCCGTGCCTGAGTGAGACCTGCCCTAGGCAACGCCGCCCGCCGTCCCCAAGAACCGGAGCACCGCGTCCGTGGTGACGTCCGGCCGCTGCGACTGGGGATAGTGCCCTGCGTCTGGCACCATCACGACCTGCCCACGCAATGTCTGCGCGATCCAGTCCGCTTCGGCCGAAGGATTCGGGAAGTCGGGGTCCTGTTCGCCCATCACGACCAGCGTCGGCGCCTCAACCTCGGCCAGCCGTGCCGCCGCTGGCGCGTGGCTCGTTCGCGTCGTGAGAGAGAACGCCTTTGCGTGTCCTGGTCGGTGCAGGCTTTCGACGACCTTGTCGCGGTACTCGTCGAAGTCGGTCGGCCGGCGCCCGGCATAGAGCTTTGGCAGGTACGCCTTCCACGAGATGGCGGCCCACGGTCTGGCCATGGCCGCCCGGAGAAGCAGCCGTTGCGCGGCGTTCGTGTCGGGGTCGCGTACGAACGGACCAACCAGGACGAGACCGAGCACGAGATCCGGCCGCTCGGCGGCGACGAGCGCTGCGGACCCGGCACCCATCGAGTTGCCGACGATGAACGCCGGGCCACCGAGCTGCTCGATGAGCGCAACGAGGTCGCCGGAAGTCCCGACGTCGCCGTAGGAGCTGAACGTGGCATCGCTGTCGCCGTGGCCGCGAAGGTCGGTGCAGGCAACCCGGTAACCGGCCGCCCGCAGCGAAGGGGCGAGGAAGCGGTAGCCGCCTCGAAGGTCGCCCATGCCAGGTACGAGGACGACCAGAGGGCCGGCGCCTTCGACGTCGTAGGCCACTCGCCCCCCGGGGCGGGCGAGGTAGCTGGTGTTCTGGGCGGGGCTGAGATCGCTGGTGGGCATGTTGGCTATGATAGATAGCTTAAAGGCTATTGTCAATAGCCAAACTGGTCAGCAGCGCACGCGGCGCCGGAGGAAACGTCAGTCCGGCTTCGTTGTTATCCCGGCAGCTCGCAGCATCCGGCGTAGGTCGACGACCTGCTGCTCGTCGATGTCGCTGCCGCGCGGGACGTCGAACGTCTCGGTCTCGGATCCGAGCGTCACCTTGTAACGGCCGTCGTGCTCCTTGGTGACCTCGCCAACGCCCTCCAACAGCGACAGAACGTCGTGCCACTCGATGTTGTGGCTCACAGGGTGCTGAAAGATCTTCTCGACAGTCGCCGCGTGGTGCGAGTCAAGGTTCATGCCGTCCACCATCCCATTCTCTTGGCCACCGCAGACTAATCGTTGAGGCTCGGAAACCTAGGCGCTCGTAACCGGAACATCGCCAACTGCGCCGGCAGACACCTCGACCGGGTCGACGGACGGGTCCTCGCCGCTCAACTGCCAGACCTCGCGGACGATCACCTGGATCACTCCGGCCGTCGGAATGGCCAGCAGGGCAGCAACGAACCCGCCGAAGATGCCGCCGACCCAAGCACCCAGGTCCGCCGCGACGAAGACGGACACCAGGACGAGCAAGGGATTGACCTTCACCGTGCGACTCATGATCACCGGGTTCAGAATGTGGTTCTCCAGCTGGGTGTAAATGAGGAAGACGACAGCCGTCGTTATCCCCGCTGGGACCGAGTGACCGAACGCGAACAGGACCGTCGGTATGCCTGCCAGTGCCCCGCCGATCTCGGGCAGGAAGTCGACGAGCGCGACCCAGAGCGCCCAGAGCAGGGCGAAGGGCACGGAGAGAACCGTCAGGGTGACGAAGATGACGAGCCCGGCGATGACAGAGGTGAGGATGTCTCCGAGCATGTAACCGGCGACCGACCGGCTGACTTCGCCACCGATCTTCGTGTATCGCTCGGCTCGCTCCGCAGACATCAGGGCGAGGATCCCGGCGCGCAGCTTCGGTGCCTCGAGCAGCAGCAATACGACGAAGACGAAGAGGGACGTGAGGGCGACCAGGACTGAAGCGGCGCCTTTTCCGAGTGCGAAGGCCGGCTTCCCCAGCTTTTCGGCGAGGCTGACAAGTTTGGGCGAGTTCCGCTGTACCCAGCTCTGCACGTGGTACTGGCGTGCCAGCCGGCCGATCCATCCCTTGCTGTGCGTCGCTTTGTTCACGTAGGCGGGCAGGTTGTCGGCGAGATGGGTGATCCCGTTCACCAGGGGGTACCCGAACGCGACCGCCAGGCCTGCGAAGACAAGAAGGCCCCAGATGGTCACGATCGCGACGGCGTAACCACGGCGGTGAACCTTCCAGCGCTGCAACGCCGCCACCGCCGGATTCAACACCAGGGCGAGGAACCCTCCGACCATCATGAGCAGCACGACATCCCGCAGGCGGTAGAGGACCTTTCCCGCGAGATAGAAGGCGGAAGCAAGCGAGAGGGTGACGAGGATCGTTGGCAGCGGGATCTGTTTCGCTTGTGCCGCTCTCAGGATCCGCGCCCGCCGTTTCTGGACCGGTGACGGGTTGGAGGACATGTCTCCATCGGATTCTGGCGCATCCGACCGAATCGTGCATCCGGGCCCCAGCCGGCGGGAGCCGCGAGATTACGTTGGCTCCGGGAACGGGCAGCCCGGTACGGTCAGCAATAGGAAGGGGGCTCACCAGATGGGTGATGACAAGTCAAAGCGGATCGCCCAGTTGACCGACGCGCTTCGCCTAAGCCCGGGGTCGCGCGTGACCTTGCCAAGGGACTTCGATCCGGCTTTCAAAGCCGGACTCGAGGGAAAAGAGGACGGGGCTGGCCTCCTCGAGGAGGGTCTGGCGATGCTCTCGGAGTATCAGGAGCGGCTCGCGGCGCAGGATACCTACGGCGTCGTCGTGGTGCTTCAGGGGATCGATGCCGCCGGCAAGGACGGGATCATCCGGCACGTGATGAGTGGTCTCAACCCGCAGGGCGTGAGGGTCGAGAGCTTCAAGGTCCCCTCGGAACCGGAGCTGAAGCAGGACTTCCTGCGTCGCTATCAGGAGCGGCTGCCGTCCCGGGGGCAGATCGGCCTCTTCAACCGGTCGCATTACGAGGAAGTGCTGGTCGTCCGTGTCCACCCCGAGAACCTGGTTCGCCAAAAGCTCCCGACCGAGGCGCGCGGGCAGCACGTCTGGAGATCGCGGTACGAAGCGATCAACGACTGGGAGCGGTATCTGGTCGCCAACGGATTCCGAATCGTCAAGCTGTTTCTGAACCTCTCGAAGGAGGAGCAGCGCGTCCGCTTCCTCCGACGCATCGATCTCGCCGGGCACAATTGGAAGTTCTCCGTGAGCGACCTGGAGGAGCGGGGTTTCTGGAACGCCTATCAGGACGCGTTCTCGGAGATGCTCTCCCATACGAGCACCAAGCAGGCGCCGTGGTACGTGATCCCGGCCGACCGCAAATGGTTCGCCCGCATCGCTGCCGCTGCGGTGATCGTTCAGACGCTGATCGAGATCGACCCCGAGTACCCGACGCCCGACGAGGAGGCGTCGCGCGAGCTTCAGCTCGCGAAGGCTCAGCTCGAGTCGGAAGCGCGCGAGGGGCAGGCCCCAGATCCTTTCGAGCAACACGACCGGCACCGGAAGTGAGCATGGCGGAAGGGCGCTGGGCCGAGTCGCGCCGGCCACGCGCAGCGACATCCAGGCCGGGGGCACCACCACTCCGGTCGAGGATCGCCGCCGCGAGCGCGCTCCTCGTCTCCGCCGCGACCCTGGCGATCCTGGTCGTGTTCACCGCCCGCAACCTGCTCTACGTCCTCGCCTCGGTGGCGGCCGGCACGCTCGGGATCTCGGCGTTATGGATCGCCGCGACCAATCGCCGGTTCCGGTGGTGGGCAGCAGCCGCGAGCGTCCTCCTGGTTGCCGCCGCGGTTTGGAGTCTCGTGGCAACCGGACGGGGCGCCGTAGCCGCGGCGGCCGTCGTCGCCGGCATCGTGATCGCGTCGGCACTCGGCACCGAAGCGCTGCGCTGGGAGGTCCGTCAGGCCGTAGCGAAACGGTGGCACGAGGTGGCGCCCGTGCTGCGCGGCGTGGTTCTCATGAATCCCCATTCCGGTGGCGGCAAGGTGGCAACGCTGCATCTCGCCGACGAAGCACAACGCCGCGGCCTGGAGCCGGTGCTGCTCGCGCGAGGTGATGACCTGCGGGCTCTCGCCGAAGCGGCAGTCGCCCGGGGAGCCGACGCGCTGGGAATGGCAGGAGGCGACGGCTCACAAGCGGTGGTGGCGGGCGTGGCCGCAGCTCATGAGCTCCCGTTCGTGTGCGTGCCGGCGGGAACGCGCAATCACCTCGCTCTCGATCTCGGAGTCGACCGTGACGATCCCGTGCGAGCGCTCGACGCCTTCGGGCCGGCCCGCGAGACCACAATCGACTTGGCTGAGGTCAACGGGGAGATCTTCGTCAACAACGTCTCGCTCGGCATCTACGCCGAGATCGTGGCCAGAGACGAATACCGCGACGCCAAGCGTCGGACGGTGGCCGAGATGCTGCCGAATCTGCTGGGTCCGGACGCTGAACCGTTTGGGTTGACCGTCGACGGCCCGGACGGGCCTGTCACCGACGCGCAGGTCATCCAGGTCTCCAACAACCCCTATACGTTGTCGAGTGTGACCGGATTCGGCTCGCGCGCACGGTTGAACACCGGCACCCTCGGCGTGGCGACCCTCTCGGTCAAGCGCCCGTCCGACGTCAATCGCCTCATCGCCCTGGAGATCGCCGGTCGAGCCGAAGAATACGAGGGCTGGCGCGAATGGACCGCCACCGAGCTGGAGATTCGAGGCCGGCCGCCCTCGCTCGCGGCCTCCAGCGACGGTGAGGCGCACAGCTGGCCTCCCCTGCTCCACTTCGTGATTCGACCGGGCGCCCTTCGGGTACGCGTCGCGCCGGGAGCCTCCGGCGCATCACCGGCACTGCTTCACGCGCCCCTGCGCGCGTCCACCTTGGCCGGTCTCGCCCGCCTGGTGTGCGGTCGGCCGAGTGGGATCACGGGAGACGAGAGCGGAGAGGTCCGGTGAGAAGCTCCGACCGGAACGACGAGCCGGCCGACAGCGCCGGGTTGTCCCGTGATCCCGGGGCGGTGATCCGCCGGCTCCTCGGGGAGGCAGCCGCCCTTGACCACGCCATCTCCGTCGTCGTGGCAGACACTCCCACCCCGACGCTGGACGTCCCGCTCACCTGGATCTCCAACGCCGCGAACTACTCGGCAATCTGGGTCGTGATCGCCGTTGCGCTCGCTGCCAAGGGCGGCAGGCGGGGAAGACGAGCCGCGTTCCGAGGACTTACTGCCATCGGGGCCACGTCGGCG
The DNA here is from genome assembly GCA_963763085.1 of uncultured Acidimicrobiaceae bacterium. Classification (GTDB taxonomy): domain Bacteria; phylum Actinomycetota; class Acidimicrobiia; order Acidimicrobiales; family Bog-793; genus CAVXNB01. Next base: position 138,081 of record CAVXNB010000008.1, on the reverse strand, counting down.
ACGGCAAACCTGGTCGCGAAGAGACTTTTCCCGCGGACCCGACCGGAGCGCTCGACGACGATCGCGGGACGCCGGGCGCGCATGCCCGAGTCGAGCTCGTTTCCTTCGGGCCACACTGCCTCAGGCTTCGCCTTTGCCACCACAGTGACCGCCGACTTCCCGTGGCTGTCACTGCCGCTCTATGGCCTGGCGACCACCGTCGGCTACAGCAGGATCCACGTGGGCGTCCACCACGCGAGTGACGTCATGGCCGGCGAGATCCTCGGGCTGACGGTCGGGACGGTGGTGCGAGAGGCGCTGGTGCGACCGCGCCTGCGTCGGGTCGGGCTCGCCCGGCGTCCGAGTCCCGGCTCGTCGGGCTGAATCCCCCCGTCTTGGGGGCTGATGACCGACCTGACCCGATACCGTGCTTCGCATGCGCTTCCGTCAACTCGGCAACTCCGGACTCACGGTCTCCGTCGTCGGACTCGGTGCCAACAATTTCGGCTGGCGACTCGATGTCGAGCAGTCCCGTCCCGTCATCGAGGCGGCCCTCGAGACCGGGATCAACCTCATCGACACCTCGGACAGCTACGACACCGGCAACTCTGAACAGATCATCGGCGATGTGCTGAGGGGACGACGTGACGAGGTGCTGATCGCCACCAAGTTCGGATCGGACATGGGGGGCTCCAACGGCCCGGACTGGGGAGCCAGAGCCTCACGGCGCTATGTGGTCAAGGCAGTCGACGCGTCCCTGCGGCGCCTGCAGACCGACTGGATCGACCTCTACCAGTTGCACCGCCCCGACGGCCTTACGCCGCTGGACGAGACGCTCGAGGCTCTCGACGACCTCGTCCATCAGGGCAAGATCCGCTACGCGGGCTCCTCCAACCTGTCGGCCTGGCAGGTGGCCGAGAGCTCATGGATCTCCAAGACGCGTGGCCTGACGAGCTTCGTGTCGGCCCAGAACCATTACTCGCTCCTGGAGCGCACGATCGAGCTCGATCTCGTTCCCGCGTGTCTCGCCCACGGCGTCGCGGTCATCCCGTACTTCCCGCTCGCGAACGGGCTCCTGACCGGGAAGTGGAAGCGCGGTGACGCCGCGCCGGAGAACAGCCGCCTCGCGGGAAGGAACACACCCACGGACAAGACCTTCGAGGTCATCGAAGGGCTGGCCGCGGTCGCCGCCAAGGCTGGCCTCAGCCTTGCCGAGCTCGCGCTCGCCGGGCTGGCGGCGCAGCCGGCCGTCGGCAGCGTGATCGCGGGCGCCACGTCGGCCGAACAGGTGCGCTCGAACGCGGCCGCCGGAGATCTGGAGCTGTCGGCCGAGATCCTGGCCGAGATCGACCGCGTCGCTGCCCCTTTCAAGGTGAAGGACTGACCCTCCCGGTCAATCCGCCGAGGCGAGTCCTACGGCTCAGAGCGGCCGCTCCCCGCTCACGTCGTAGACGATGATCGACGAGGACGTCGCGACCGGGGCATCGACCGATTCGCTCGGTCGCGGCACGGCCAGGTGGGCATCGAGATCCGCCTGACTCGACCAGCGCTCGAACAGCACGACCCGGCCCGGGTCGATCGGGTCGGCGGCGAAGGTGTACTCGAGGCAGCCGGTCTCAGCTCTGGATCTGCGGATCAGTTCGTGGCGGCGCTCGAGAAACTCCTCACGCCGATCGGGATCAACTTCGAACAACCCTCCGACAATGACCACTCCCACCTCCCGGTGACGTAGGCGACAGGCGCCTTTTTAGCTGGCCGCGAGCCCCCACGGCGATTTGGGTATCGTGCGCGGATGCGCATCCTCGTAATAGGCGGCTCGAGCTTCCTCGGCCGGCACCTCGTACAGTCCGCACTCGACCGGGGCCACGAGATCACGTTGTTCAACCGGGGCCTGACGAATCCGGACGCGTTCCCGGAAGCCGAGAAGATCCGGGGCGACCGCGACGGAGACCTGTCAGACATCCGAGGTCGTTCCTGGGACGCGACCGTTGACTTCTGCGGCTACGTGCCGCGCCAGGTCTCCGCCTTGCTCGAGACGCTCGGGCCCGGCGCCGGCCACTACACGTTCATCTCGACGATCAGCGTCTACCGCGAGACCGCGCCCGTTGGCTACGGCGAGGACGCCGAGCTCTTCGAGCCCAGCTACGACGACGTCCTGACGATGGCCAAGTACGGCCCGCTCAAGGTGGGCTGCGAGCTCACCGCCCGGGAACTCGCCGGCGACCGCCTCCTGATCGTGAGGCCCGGCTTCATCGTGGGCCCGTTCGACCCGACGCATCGCTTCACGTACTGGGTCGAGCGTTGTGCCGCCGGCGGCCCGATCCTCGGACCCTCGGCCGACCAGCCGATCCAGGTGATCGACGGGCGCGATCTGGCCGGCTTCGTCATCGGCCTGGTCGAGTCCGAGGTGGTGGACGTGTTCCACGCCGCCGCGCCGGACCCGGCGCTCGTCTTCTCGGACTTCCTGACCGAGATCGCCGAAGGCGTCGGCCGGCCTTCGCCGGACGTCTACTGGAGCGAGGCGAACGATCTTCTGCCCCTCTCCGCTGACCAGGAGGACTGGACGCTCATGACCGCCGGCCTTGCCCGCGCCCGCGCCGCCGGCCTGTCGTGGAGGCCGCTCCGCGAGACCGCCCGGGACACCCTCACCTGGGTCTCCGACGCTCGCAGCGGTGGCGCCTACCACCAGCCGGAAGGGGTCGGCATGACGCCGGAGAGCGAGCAAGCCTTCCTGGCCGGTCGGGCCGACCCGGACGCTCAGCCCCCGCAGTAGGCGTCCGCCGCCGAGAGCGCCTCGTCGAGGATCGCGATCCCTTCGCGCGCCTCGTCGTCGCTGACCGTGCACGGCGGGACTGCGTGGAGCCGGTTGTAGTTGGTGAACGGCAACAGCCCGGCCTGCTTGCAGGCTCGCACGAGGTCGTCCATGGCCGGGCTCGTGCCGCCGTAAGGGGCGATCGGCTCGCGGGTCGCCTTGTCCTTCACGAGATCGAGCGCCCAGAAGACACCGAGGCCGCGCACCTCTCCGACGGAGGGGTGGCGCCCGGCGAGGTCACGCAGCCCCGGTCCGAGCACCTGCTCGCCGATCCGGGCCGCGTTCTCGACGATGCCCTCTTCCTTCATGGCGTTGATCGTCGCCACGGCCGCTGCGCAGGCGAGGGGATGGCCCGAGTAGGTCAGCCCACCGGGGTAGACGCGCTCCGCGAACGTGGCGGCGATGGGATCGGAGATGATCACGCCGCCGAGCGGCACGTAGCCGGAGTTGACGCCCTTCGCGAACGTCACGAGGTCCGGGACGACGTCGTAGTTCTGGAACGCGAACCACTTCCCGGTGCGGCCGAACCCGGCCATCACCTCGTCGGCGATGTAGACGATCCCGTAGCGGTCGCAGATCGCCCTCACGCCGGCCAGATAGCCCGGGGGTGGAGTCATGATGCCGGCGGTGCCGGGAATGGTCTCGAGGACGATGGCCGCGATCGTCGAAGGGCCTTCGAACGCCACGACCTGTTCGAGATGCTCGAGCGCTCTGGCGGACTCCTCCTCCTCGCTCGAAGAGTGGAACGGGGACCGGTAAAGAAACGGGCCGAAGAAGTGAACGACCCCCGCGCTCCCATAGTCGTTCGCCCAGCGCCTCGGGTCGCCGGTCAGGTTGACCGCGGTCGAAGTCCCGCCGTGGTACGAGCGGTACGTGGACAGCAGCTTGATGCGGCCGGTGTGGAGCCTGGCCATCCGGCTCGCATGCTCGATGGCCTCCGCACCCGCGTTGGTGAAGAACACCATGTTCATCCCGTCCGGGGCCAGCTCGCAGATCAGGCGGGCCGCCTCGCTGCGCACGTCGTTGGCGTGCTGGGGAGCGACGGTGCAAAGGCGGTCCGCCTGTGCCTTGATGGCCGCGACGACCTTCGGATGCTGGTGGCCGATGTTCGTGTTCACGAGCTGGCAGGAGAAGTCGAGGTAACGCTTGCCGTCGTAGTCCCAGACGTACGAGCCCTCGGCCCCGGCGATGACCATCGGTTTGATCAGCTTCTGTGCGGACCAGGAGTGGAACACATGCGCCCGGTCGGCGGCGTAGACGCGCGCGCCCTCCTCGGCGGTGTCGACGGTCTGAGTCATCGGGTTCCTCGTCTCTTCGAAGGGGTCTCGGCGGCGGGGGGAGCGGTCGATCGAGCGCTTCGGCGCACCGCTCGAAGACTAGGTCAGTCGTGGCCGAGGTACTCAAGCGGCACAGCGCTCCGGTCGATGAATTCAAGGTGGTGACGACACGCGACCGCTCGCGCAGACGCTGGAAGGTGGCTTGCGCCGCAAGCCTCCTCCTCGCGGTCGCCTTCGGCCTTTGGATGCAGTTCAATCCCGCAGGTCCGACTGCGACCACCTGGGTCGACGACATCACGACGTTCCTGGTCGCGTGCCTCGTGGCCGGCGGCTCAGCCGTCAAGGCGAAGGCGAGCACGGGCCGGGGCCGCTCGGGCTGGAGCTGGGTCACGGCTGGAGCCACCTCGTGGGCGATCGGCGAGGCGATATGGGGCTGGTATGCCGTCGTGAGGGCGGAGGCGGTGCCCTCGCCGGGGATCGCTGACGTCTTCTACCTGTCCGCCGTGCCGCTGGTCGTCGTCGGCATCGCGTTGCTGTCGTCAAACTCCGGGCAGATGACGACGGCCTTCCGAAACATCTGCGACGGGCTCATCATCGCAGGATCGCTGCTGTTCATCAGCTGGTCGACGGCACTCGGCGTCGTCTATCGCAGCGGCGGCGGGAGCACGCTCGCCCGGATCGTGGACCTTGCGTACCCCGCCACCGACATCGTGCTGTGCACGGCGGCGCTGTCCGCACTCTCGAGGGCGGGGAGGTCGAGGCGTCGCGAGCTCGGACTGATGGGGCTCGGGCTCCTCGCATTCGCGGTAGCCGACAGCGCCTACACCTACTACTCCTACACGAACAGCTACGGCAACGGAAACATCTTCGACACGGGTTACATCGTCGGCTACCTCTTGATATTCCTGGCAACGATCGCGCCCGCGCCACCGATGCGGACCGAGGGTCCCAGCAGGGAGTTCTCGACGGCACAAACGCTGCTCCCCTACATACCGCTCAGCCTTGCCGTCATGGTGACCGTGGCGAGAGCGACGACGGGCGGCCGCTTCGATGCCCTCCTCGTGGGGATCGGTGCCGTCACCGTCTCGCTCGTCCTCGTCCGCCAGCTCCTCACCGTCGTGGAGAATTCCCGGCTCGCGCGCCGGCTCCAGTCGACGGTCGTCGAGCTTCGAGAACGCGAGTCCGAGCTCGCCCATCAGGCGCACCACGACCCTCTCACCGGGTTGGGGAACCGGATCCTGTTCGCCGATCAGGGTCGACCGCGCTCTGCTGCGGCGGGAACGCGGGGGCGAGTCGGTTGCGCTCATGGTGTGCGACCTCGACGATTTCAAGTCCGTCAACGACACCCTGGGCCACCTCGCCGGCGACGAGGTTCTCCGGGAAGTGGCGGAACGGCTGCGGTCATGCACGCGCAAGGCCGACACGATCTCGCGGCTCGGAGGTGACGAATTCGGCCTGGTCCTCGAGGACTTCGGCCACGTCGATGCCGCCGCCGAGGCAGCCGCCCGCATCAGCGAGGCCTTGCGACCGCCGATCCTGGTCGCCGGCCAACGGGTGCTCATGACCGTGAGCATCGGGATCGCCCTCGCATCCGAGGGGTGCAACGAGGCCGAACAGCTGCTGCGCGCTGCGGATGTGGCTCTGTACGAGGCGAAGGACGCCGGGAAGGACCGTTTCGAGATCTTCGACACTCAGATGCTCACCGACGTCTACAGCCGCATCGCACTCAAGTCCGACCTGGCGATCCTGGCGGAGCATCCGGAGCAGCTGCGGTTGCACTACCAGCCCATCGTCGACATCCGCTCGGGACGGATCACGGGCGTCGAGGCACTGGCGCGTTGGCAGCACCCGACCCGAGGCCTTCTCTATCCCGACTCCTTCATCCAGTGCGCCGAGGAGACGGGAGCCATCACGGCCATCGGCGCCGCCGTGCTCGATCAGGCGTGCGCGCAAGTCGAGCGATGGGACAAGCGGGGCATCAGGTGCCCGAGTGTCTCGGTCAACCTGTCCGCTCGGCAGCTGCACGAGCCGGACCTCGTGGGCACGGTGAAGAGCGCGCTCGAAAGGCGCGGGCTGACGCCCGACCGCCTCACGCTCGAGGTCACCGAGTCGATCATGCTGTTCGAGGCGGAAAAGGGGATCGATCGCCTCCGGGACCTCAAGACCCTTGGAGTCGAGATCGCCATCGACGACTTCGGCACCGGTTACTCGTCGCTCGAGTACCTCCGGCGGCTGCCGGTGGACTGGCTGAAGATCGACCGCACTTTCACCCACGAGCTCGGCAACGACAGCAACACCGTCGTCCTCGTCGATCTGATGAATCAGCTCGCGCACGCGGTCGGCCTTCGTACGGTGGTCGAGGGCATAGAAACCGAGCAACAGATGGCAACAGTTCGTCTTCTCTCTTGCGACCAGGCGCAGGGATTCCTCATCTCACGCCCGGCGCCGGCGGACGAGGTTGAAGCGCTGATCGGTCGTGGCCTCTGGGACGGGTCGCCTGACCTCGTCGACGTCGACGCCGGCGTCGGCGCCGGCGCCGGGCATGCGGGCCGGTCGTCCGTGCCCTTAAGCTGACCCATCGACCCATTCACGCCCGCCCTCGAGATCGCCGGCTCCGTGCGCCGTGGCGCCACTTCGGCGCGCGCGGTGGTCGAGGAATCGCTCGCGCGGATCGCCGAGGTAGACCCGGGACTGAACGCCTACACCGTCGTGCTCGCCGACCGGGCGCTCGCGCAGGCCGACGACGTCGACCGTCGGGTCGCCTCCGGCGAGGACCTGCCCCTCGCCGGTGTGCCGCTCGCAGTCAAGGATCACGTCTGGCTGGCCGGCGCGCCGGCCACCAACGGCTCACGTGTCCTCGCCGACTTCGTGCCCGACGCCGATTGCGTCGCCGTCACCCGGCTGACGGACGCAGGAGCGGTCGTCGTCGGCAAGACGAACAACCCGGAGTTCTGCTATCGGGGCGACACCGACTCGCCGCTGTGGGGCCTCACGCGCAACCCGTGGGACCTCAACCGGACGCCGGGCGGATCGAGCGGCGGCTCCGGAGTCGCCGTCGCCACCGGCATGGCGGCGCTGGCCGTCGGCACCGACGGAGGAGGATCGATCCGCATCCCGGCCGCGTTCTGCGGGATCGTCGGGCACAAGCCCACCCATGGGCTCGTGCCGGCGCGGCCCGGCTTCCGCGGCTGGCCGAGCCTGTCGGTCACCGGCCCAATGGGCCGGACCGTCCCCGACGTGGCGGCCATGCTCGAGGTGATGGCCGGAGCAGACCCGGCGGACCCGTCCGTGGTGCCCATGCCCCTCGTCCCGCACGACGTGGCGACAGGCGGCCGGCGCGATCTGCGCGGCCTTCGGGTCGCCGTCAGCGCGGACTTCGGCTTCGCGATGCTCGAGCCGGAGGTGCGTCAGGCCTTCGAGTCCGCCGTCACGGCGTTTGCGGAGCTCGGCTGCGAACTGGTCGAGGCGCACCCGACGACCGAGGACCCGGTGCCGCTCTGGATGACCATCGCCCACGCCGAGGGGTACGCCTCGGAAGCTCCGCTGCTCGACCGAGAGGACCTGATCGGCGCCGAGAGCGTCCGCACGATCCGCCGCGGCGAGACGATCTCGTCGCGCGAGTACCTCGACGCTCAGGAGCGGCGAGTGCAGCTGTGCAGGATCTGGGACGAGTTCCTGGAGGGCTACGACTTCATGCTTTCGCCGGGCCAGCAGCTCCTACCTTTCCCGGTCGGAGCGGCCGACCCTTCCGACCCCGGCGGCGACCCCGATCCCAGTGAGGAGTGGTGGGGCATGGACGCCATCGCCAACCTGACCGGTCAGCCGGTGACGGCCGTGCCCTGGGATCTCGTCGAGGGTGTGCCGGTGGGCTTGCAGCTGATGGGGCGTCGTTTCGGGGACGCGCAGCTCCTTGCCGCTGCGGGCGTCTGGGACGCGAGCGCCCGGCGGCTGCGGACGCACCCTTCCTAGGCGCGGCTCAGAGGTGCTCGAGCACCGTCCGGCTGATCCCCTGCCCGTCGAGTCCGAGTCCTGAGAGGATGTCGCTCGCCCGGCCGTGCGGGAGATAGGCGGTCGGCACGCCGCAGTTGACCATCGTCGGGCCGTGGCCGGCGGGTGCGGCACGCCGCATCTCGGCTTCGATCAAGGATCCGACTCCGCCCTCCACGATCCCGTCCTCGACGGACACCACGAGGTCGTGGGCCATCGCGTCCTCGATCATGGACGGGTCGAGCGGCGCCACGACGCGCGCATCCCAGACGGTCGCCTCGACGCCCATCGCCGTCAGGAGCCTGGCGGCCTCCTCGCAGGCGGCGACGAGCTTGCCCACCCCGAGCAGGCAGACCTGGGAGCCGGCGCGGACTTTGCGGGCGCGGACTCCGTTTCCTACGGTCGGCGACGAGCAGGCGTCCGTCTTCGGCCACCGGATGGCCACCGGGCCCGAGGTGATGGCCAGCGCCGCCCGCAGCATGTTGCCGACCTCCTCGTACGAGGACGGGGCGAAGACCGTCATCCCCGGAACCTTGGTGAGCAGCATCAGGTCGAGCACGCCGTGGTGGCTCGGGCCGTCGTCGCCGGTGATGCCGGCGCGGTCGAGGCAGAAGATCACCGGAAGCCGGTGCAGGCCGACGTCGTAGTAGATCTGGTCCCAGGCCCGGTTGAGGAACGTCGAGTAGATCGCCACCACCGGCCGCAGACCGCCCATCGCCATGCCGGCGGCGGCGTTGACGGCGTGCTGCTCGGCGATGCCGACGTCGAAGAAGCGGTCCGGGTACCGCTCGCGGAACCCGATCAGTCCCGTCGGTCCCGGCATGGCGGCCGTGATCGCGACGACCTCGGGACGAGCGGCGGCCTCGCGCACGAGCGCCGAACCGAACGCCTCGGTGTAGCTCAGGCGGCCCGCCTTCGCCGCGAGCGCGACGCCGGTGTCGGTGTCGAACGGCCCGATGTCGTGGAGGCACTTCTCCTCGTCGCGTTCGGCCGGCTCGTAGCCGCGGCCCTTGACCGTGTGGACGTGGAGCACGACCGGGCCCGGCCACGGCCGCCGCTTGGTGCAGCGCCGCCTCGAGCGCGTCGAGATCGTGACCGTCGACCGGCCCGAGGTAGCCGAGGCCGAGCGCCTCGAAGAAGTCGCTCGCCGGCGAGTCCCCCGCAGCGGCCGGGTCGTCCAGGTCCCCGGGCGCGCCCGAAGCCGGCGAGGCCGGCGGCCCCGGGGGCGCCGAGGAGAGCCTCGACACCGTCGGCGCGTAGGAGCGCCCGTTGTCGTTCAGGACGACGACGACGTTCGCGCCGGAGGTCCCGATGTTGTTCAGCGCCTCGTAGGCGACGCCACCGGTCAGGGCGCCGTCGCCGACGACGGCGACCACGCGTCGCGGGTCTCGCCGGAGCCGGCGGGCCACCGCCAGCCCGTAGGCGTAGGAGAGCGCCGTCGAGGCGTGGCTGTTCTCGACGAGGTCGTGGGCGGACTCGGAGCGGTTGGGGTAGCCGGAGAGGCCGCCGCGCTGGCGCAGCCCGGCGAACTCCTCCTGGCGGCCGGTGACCAGCTTGTGCACGTAGGCCTGGTGGCCGGTGTCCCACACGATGGCGTCGTCGGGAGACGAGAACACGCGGTGCAGTGCGAGCGTGAGCTCGACGACGCCGAGGTTCGAGCCCAGGTGGCCCCCGGTCTCGGCGACACTCGAGATGAGGAACCGGCGGATCTCCGCCGAAAGCGCCTGCAGCTCCACCGAGTCCATCGCCCGAAGCCGCTCGGGAGACGTCGCCAGTGCGAGCACCGACTCGGCGCGGATCTCGACGACGCTCACGTCAGCGGGTGCTCACGAGCGCGCGGAGCGACTGGCGGAGCGAGCCCATGCTCGCGATGACGGCGGTCGGCTCGTAGCCGCAGTGCGCCATGCAGTTGGCGCAGCGGGGGTCCCTGCCCCGCCCGTAGGCGGACCAGTCGGTCGTCTCGACGAGCTCGTGGTAGCTGGTGGCGTAGCCGTCGGCCATGAGGTAGCAGGGCCGCTGCCAGCCGAACACCGAGTAGCTCGGGATGCCCCAGGCGGTGCACTGGAAGTCGACCTTGCCCTCGAGGAAGTCGAGGAACAGCGGCGAGTGGTTGAGGCGCCACTTCTTGCGCCGCTTGTCGGCGAAGGCGTCGCTTGAACAGCTGCCGGGTCTGGTCGACCCCGAGGAAGTGCTCCTGGTCGGGCGCCTTCTCGTAGGCGTACGCCGGCGAGATCATCATCGCGTCGACCTTGAGGTCGTCGTTCAGGAAGTCGAGGACGTCACGGACGGTCTTCGGCTGAATCGGTGTTGAAGAACGTCGAGTTCGTCGTCACCCGGAAGCCCCGGGCCTTCGCCTCCCGGATCGCCGCGACCGCTTCGTCGAAGACGCCGTCGCGGTCGACGGCGGCGTCGTGGCGCTCCTGCAGTGCCGTCCATGTGGATGACCCACGAGAAGTAGTGCGACGGCGTGAAGCGGTCGAGGCGGCGCCGAGCAGGACCGCGTTCGTGCACAGGTAGACGTAGACCTTGCGCTTGACGAGCTCTTGCGACCATCTGGCGATGTCGGGGTGGAGCAAGCGGCTCGCCGCCGGCGATCGACACCATCGGCGTGCCGCTCTCCTCGACGGCGTTGACGACGTCCTCGACGGACAGGCGCTGGCGCAGAATCTCGGTCGGGTGCTGGATCTTGCCGCAGCCCGGGCAGGACAGGTTGCACGCGAACAGCGGCTCGATCTCGACGATGAACGGGTAGTACTTGGTCCTCTTCGATGCGGTGCCGGACGAGATGGGCACCGATGCGGAGGTTCTGGCGGAGGGGAATGGGCATTAGCGCACCTGGGTTGGGAGAGCGAAACGGACGGTTTCTTCGGTGACTTCTCTCCTCGCTCAGGCGAACCGGCCCGAGCGAGGAGAGCGTGTCGAGCACTTCTTGCACCAGCACGTCGGGCGCCGAGGCGCCGGCCGTGAGGCCGATGGTGCGCACGCCGTTGCGAGCCAGCCCAGCTCGAGCTGCGACGGCGTCCTCGATCAGCTCGGCCCGGCAGCCCTCCCGCCGCGCCACTTCGACGAGGCGGGCGGTGTTGGACGAGTTCGCCGAGCCGACCACGAGCATGAGGTCGCACCGGTGGGCGATGAGCGCACGGCGTCCTGGCGGTTCTGGGTGGCGTAGCAGATGTCGTCGGCACGGCGGCGCGACGAGGTCGGGGAACCGGCGCGCGGAGCGCCGACGATGATCTCGGCCGTCTCGTCGGTCGCGAGCGTCGTCTGGGTCAGGTAGGCGACCGGTCGGTCCGGCGTCGAGGTCCAGCCCCGCGACGTCGCCCGACGTCCTCCACGAGGTGGATGCGGTCCGGGGCCTCGCCGAGCGTGCCGACGATCTCCTCGTGGTCGGCGTGGCCGACGAGGACGAGGTTGTAGTCCGTGGTGGCGTAGCGCCGCGCCTCGGTGTGCACCTTGGCCACGAGCGGGCAGGTCGCGTCGATCACCTTCAGGTCGCCGCGCTCGCCGGCCTGACGGCGGACTGCCGGCGACACGCCGTGGGCGGCCAGCACCACGACGGCGTGCGGCGGGACCTCGTCGAGCTCCTCGACGAAGACGGCGCCCTTGCGACTCGAGGTCCCGCACGACGTGCAGGTTGTGCACGATCTGGCGGCGGACGTAGACGGGCGCGCCGAAGCGCTCGAGGGCGCGCTCGACGGTCTCGATGGCGCGCTCGACGCCGGCGCAGAACGATCGCGGCGAGGCCAGGATGCACGTCGCGCTCGCCGCAGGCGCGCGCCCAGCGCTCGAGCACGGCCGCGCACGGCGAGGAGCGACCCAGAGCGCGCGGGCTCCGCCGAGGACCGGCCCGCGGTCGGTCGTGTCCGAGATGGCACGGACCACCGCCAGCGGGTGGTTCACGAGGCTGCCCATGACCCAGGCCGACTCCATGTCGACCGCCACAGCGCCGGACGCGGCCAGATCGGCACGCTCGCGGCCGCGCACGTAGCGCGGCGACGACACGAGCGGGCCCCAGGCGGACCCCGAGGCCGGCCCGCCGGAACGCAGCCGCGACGAGCAGCGCCGCGCCGGGCAGCGCCTGCGACGTGGTCGAGCCGGTGCTCCCGCAGCTCACTCGCGACGACGAGGTCGCCGGGCGCAGCTCCGGAGCGAGGCCGCCGGCCACACCGACCAGCGCCACCGCGGTCGTCTCGTCGAGCCGCTCGGCAAGCTCGGCGCCGGCGCGCCTGGCCCGATCCCGGCCCGCGCCGATGACGACGTCGGCACCGCCGACGGCGAAGGCCTCGACGCGAAGCGCTGTCGAGAACCTTGAGCTCAGCCGTTGGAGTCTCCGTTCACGTACCGCCCCAGTGCCATGACCGGGAACACGAGCCGATAGAGGTGGTAGTTGATGTAGAAGTCGCCCGGGAACCCGGTCCCGGTGAACCACGGCTCGTCCCACGTGCCGTCCTCGCGCTGGGTCGCGACGAGGAAGCCCACGCCGCGCTCGGTGGCGTCGGATCGCTCGCCCGCCGCCAGCAGCGCCAGCAGCGCCCAGGCCGTCTGGGACGCCGTCGATGGCGCCGCGGCCGCGGTAGGAGTCGTCCCGTAAGAGCGCAGGTCCTCGCCCCAGCCGCCGTCGGCGTTCTGATGCCGTTCCAGCCACGCGACGGCCCGCCGGACGGCCGGGTCGCCCACGTCCACGCCGGCGGCCACGAGGCCCGGGACGACCGCCCCGGTGCCGTAGACGTAGTTGGCTCCCCAGCGCCCGAACCAGGAGCCGTCGTCCTCCTGCGCCCGCAGGAGCCAAGCCACGCCGCGCTCGACCGCCGCGCCCGAGCGGCCCAGCACGGCGAGCATCTCGACGACGTGCGCGGTCACGTCAGCGCTCGGAGGATCGATCAGCTCGCCGAAGTCGCAGAACGGCAGCTCCCGGCACAGCGTCCTCGTATTGTCGACGTCGAAGGCCGCCCAACCGCCGTCGCGGCACTGCATCCCCTCGATCCACGCGACGGCCCGGTCGATCGGCCCCGTCGGTCGGCTCTTCGACTCTCGCCAGCCCGAGCACGACTTCGGCCGTGTCGTCGATGTCCGGGTAGTTGTCGTTGGCGAACTCGAACGCCCAGCCCCCCGGTTGCGAGGTTCGGGCCGCCGGACGGACCAGTCGCCCCGGACCGTGATCTCCTCGGCCAGCAGATAGCGGGCCGCCGACGCGGAGCACGGGGTCGTCCGCCGGCCTGCCGGCGTCGGCGAGAGCCGTGACCGCGAGGGCGGTGTCCCAGACCGGCGACTGGCAGGCCTCGAGCCGCCGTCCGGCCTCGTCCTCGATCGTGAAGCCGTCCAGGCCCTCGATGCCCGGCCCGCATGACGGGGTGGTCGAGCGCGTAGCCCTGCAGCCGCAGCGCCATCAGCGAGTACACCCACGGGGGCTGGATGCCTCCCCAGGAGCCGTCCGCCTCCTGGCGTTGCAGGATCCACCGCTCGGCGCGCCGCAAGGCGGCCTGCCGCAGGAACTTGACCGGGCGGCGCTCGTAGACGTGCAGGGCGCGGTCGAGCACCTGGAAGCGGCCACCCCACGTGCTGAGCGGCTGCCGGGCCGCCGGCGGGGCGCCCGTCCGCAGCTCGTCGATGCCGAACCCGAGCGCGCTGGACCGGCCGGTGGGCGCCGACGACCGTGAGGGCGACGACGGTCTGGCGCGCCCAGCAGGCGAAGTCGTAGACGTTGAGGGGGAACCACGCCGGCAGGAAGATCAGCTCCGGGGGCAGGACCGGCAGCTCCGCCCACGGCCAGAGGCCGAACAGCGCCAGCCAGATCCGGGTGAAGACCCGGGTGGATTCGACGCCGCCGGCGTCGCTGATCGCACTCGGGCTGCGAGCTCGAGGTGCGCCGCCGTCGGGCGGATCGCCGGCCAGCCGGAGCGCCACGTAGGCCTCGACGGTGGTCGACAGCTCGGGCGGCCCGCCGTAGAAGTTCGCCCATGTGCCGTCCGTCGCGCTGGCGCGACCGGATCCAGTCGCGCCGCCGACGCCGTCTGCGCGTCGGTCCGGATGCCCAGGAACTCGCGAAGAAGGAGGTCCTCGGCGTCCATCGTGACGTTCGTCTCGAGCTCGCCCTTCCACCAGCCGCCCTCGTGCTGCAGGGCGACGAGTGCGTCGGTAGCCGTTCGCAGGCACCGGCCGGCGTCTGCTGCGCCGTCCGGGGCCGGCGGCGGCCGGGGCGGCTCGGCGGCCGGCTCGCCGGCTCGACCTGAGCGCGCTCATCGGTCCCGCGCCGTCACGTAGCGGGCGACCGCGGCCAGCTCGGCGCGCGGCCGGGGCGCGAGCGGCGCCCCGGTCGAGCGCGGCCAGCGCGGCGAGCAGGTGTGCCTCGCCGATCGCCATCGTCTCCTGCCGGGCGCCGCACTGGTCGAGCAGCCGTGCCGCCTCGTCGACGTCCGCGTCGCTGAGCCGGCTCTCGAGCAGGGCCTCGAGGCCCTCCGGCAGCCCTGCGCCCCTGGCGAGCGCGATCGCGATCGGCAGGGTCTTCTTGTGCTGGCGGAGGTCGTTGCCGACCGGCTTGCCGGTGACGGCCGGCTCGCCCCAGATGCCGAGCACGTCGTCGACCGCCTGGAAGGCGATGCCGAGGTGCCGCCCGTAGTCCGCCAGGGCGTCCACGGTCGAAGCCGGGGCGCCGGCGAGGACCGCTCCGAGGGCGGCGGCGCAGGAGAGCAGGGCTGCCGTCTTGCCGGCCTCCATCTGCAGACAGTCCTCGACCGACAGCGAGGGCCGCTGCTCGAAGGCCATGTCCTCCGCCTGGCCGGCGATCATCGCCTGCGTGGCCTCGACGAGCCGGGCCGCCGCCCGCACACGCTCGGGCGTCGGCTCGTCGAGGAGGATCTGCAGGGCGAGCGTGGAGAGGGCGTCGCCGGCGATGATGGCGTGGCCGACGCCGTGCTCGGCCCACAGCGTCGGGCGGTGCCGGCGCTCGAGGTCGCCGTCGATGATGTCGTCGTGGACGAGCGAGAAGTTGTGCACGAGCTCGATCGCGACCGCGCCGACGACGCCGACCTTCTCGTCGGCCCCGGCGGCCGCGGCCGAGAGCACGACCAGCCCGGCGCGCACGTACTTGCCGCCCCCGGACAGGTGCTGGCTCACCGCCGGCCGCAGCTCGGGGCTGAGACGGAGCACGGCGGCCTCGAGGGCCGGCGCCACCAGCGCCCGCGCACGCTCCAGCGAGTCCACGGCCGCCGCCGAGCCGTCGCGCCGCGTGAGGGAGGTGAGGGCCGTCACGTCCTTGCCCCCTGCAGCGGTCGTGGCGCTCGACGAGGGGACCGGCGCAGCCGCGGCCTGAGCGGGCCAGCGCCTGCGCGGCCGCCTCGCGGCCGCTGCGCACCGCACCTTCCATCGTCGCCGGCCAACCGGTGTCGCACCAGGCGCCGGCGAGGAACAGCCCGGGTACCTCGGTCCCGGTCCGCGGGCGCAGCGTCCGCACGCCGGGAGCGGCCCGGAACGTCGCCGCCCGCTCGCGGGTGACGACGGCGTCGACCACGGTGGCCTTGCGGGCCGCCGGGAGAACATCGCCGAGCGCCCGGGTGAAGAGCTCCACGAGCTCGGAAGCGCCGCTGGCGATGAAGCCGTCGGCAGCCGAGAGCGAGATGGCGAGGCACTGGCCGCCGGCGATCCCGCTCGAGGCGGTCCTGTCGAAGACAAACTGGATCGGCGAGTCGACGCAAGCCGCCATCCCGAGGTCGGTCACTCGCCGATCGAGCACCAGGTGGACGTTGACGATCGGGGACGTCCCGAGCCGCTCGGCCACATCGGCGTCGAAGGCACCGAGCGTGGCTGCCACCCGCGGCGGCGTGGCGACCACGACGGAGTCCACGGCCGTCCGCCTGGCTCCGCACACGATCGTGAACGAGCCCGACGGGGAGCGGTCGATCGAGCCCACGGCGGCGCCGAGCACGGTCTCGACACCGGCAGCATCGAGGGCGCGGGCGGCGTTGGCCCCGTGCAGCTGGGCGAGGGGCACCGTCGCCCAGCCGATGTCCCCGCTGTCGGACCGGTCGAGGAGGCCCGTCCGGAACACCTTCGTCGCGAGCGCGAGCGACGCCTCCCGGGCCGGCACGTTGAGCGTCGGCAGCGCGATCAGGTCCCAGAGGCGGTCGATGGCGCGCTCGCTCTGGCCCTGGCTGGTCAGCCAGGCGCCGAACGAGACGTCGTCGAGCGTGGCGTCGTCCGGATCGAGACGCCGCAGCGCGAGCGCCGGCCGGGCGAGCTGCGCCCTCTCGCGCAGCGACAGGTGGCGGTACCGTAGCCAGTGACCCGAGGAGATGGAGCGGGGCGGGCAGTCCGGACCGCCTGATCGAGGCTCGTGCGCCGCCCGGCGCCAGCACGGGCACGTCGAGCCGCGGCTGCAGGAACACCTGCTCGCGGGCGCCGAGCCGATCGAGAAGTTCGAGGTAGGCGGTGCAGCAGCGGAGGAAGACGTGCTGGCCGTTGTCGAAGGAGAGGCCGTGCCTGCGGATCGAGGTCGTGAGGCCCCCGAGCGCCGGCCGGCGCTCGAACAGCACGACCTCGGCGCCGCCGTCCGCGGCCGCCGAGCGCGGCGGCGATCCCCGCCAGGCCTCCCCCGACGACGCCGATCCGGGGCCGGCTCACGGCTGCGCACCTGCGAGGCTCCGCGCCGCCACCGCCGCCTTCTCCCAGGCGGGCACGGAGACGCGGCGCCGGGTGACCGCGGCGGGCTCGCGCTCGATCCGGTCCAGCAGGCGGCGGTAGATGCCCGCCATCGCCGAGACACAGGCGCGGCTGCGGCGGTCGAGCAGCGGCAGCAGCTGCAGGCCCTCGGCGAACCACTGCTCGGCGCGGCCGCATTCGAAGGCGACGAGCCGGGTCACGTCCGCCGGCGGCCCGCTCAGATCCGGTGCGCACCCGACCGACTCGGCGTCTTCTCTCGGCAGGTAGACGCGGCCGAAGGACCGGTCCTCGACCACGTCCCGCAGGATGTTCGTGAGCTGGAGGGCGACGCCGAGGGCGTCGGCCAGCGGCACCGCACGCTCGGGGTCGTCCGATCCGAACACCGCCAGCGACAGCCGCCCGACCGACCCCGCCACCCGCCGGCAGTACCCGACGAGATCGTCGATGGTGTCGTAGGACGTGCCGATGACGTCCATCTCGCAGCCGTCGATGATCTCGCCGAAACAGGCCATCGGCAGCCCGTACCGCCGCGCCGCGTCCGCCACTGCGACCAGCACCGGGTCGGTCGTGCGGGGATCGATCGGGTCGATGTCCTTGCGGAGGAGCTGCAGGCCGGCGAGCTTCTCGTCCGGCGCGGCGTCGCCGTCTCCGATGTCGTCGATGCGCCGGGCCAGCGCGTAGACCGCCGAGAGCGCCCGCCGTTCCGGCTTGTGGAGCAGCCGGATCCCGTAGGAGAAGTTCTTCGCCTCCCGTCGCGTGACGGTCTCGCACCAGTCGTAGGCGGCTTCGGTGTTCATGACCCGTCTCCGTCCAGGCTCGCCGCGACGAGAGCCGGAAGGGCCCGCCTCGCGAATCCGAGCTTGTGGGGGCGGCATTGGGTCGCGAGGACGTCGTTTCTGGCCCGTTCGATGGAGTCGAGGGCGGCCATCCCGCCGGCCGCGAAGCCGGTGACCGCCAGCCTGGGGCGGAGGGCAAGCGTCGCCGCCAACGGCCGGCCGGCCGCGAGCAGCGCACGCGCCCGCGCCACCTCCATCGCCACGAGCCCCCGCAGCGCCGGCCCCGAGCGCGTCCCCAGCAGCTCGTCCTCTGAACACCCGAATCTGGCCATGTCGTCGAGCGGCAGGTAGACGCGGCCTCGCCGGGCGTCCTCGCCGACGTCCTGGAGGTGCTCGACGAGCTGCAGGCCGATGCAGACACGGTCCGAGAGCGCGACGCGCTCGGGCGTCGAACACCCGAAGACCTCGAGCACGAGACGACCGACCGGCGCCGCCGACAACATGCAGTATCCGACCAGGTCGTCGAAGGTCTGGTAGCGGCTGACTCGCTGGTCCATGCGGTTCGCCTCGATCAGACAGCGAAACGGGTCCAGGCTCAGGTCCAGTCCCCCGATCACCGGCGACAGCCTTTGGAACACCGGGTGCGTCGCGTCGCCCGCAGCCGCACGGTCGAGCTCCGCGTCGAGCCAGTCGAGCTGTGCCAGGCGGTCTCCGGCCGCTTCGTCGCCGAGGTCGTCGGTGAGCCGCGCGAACCCGTAGATTGCCATCAGGCTTGTTCGCACGTCGGCCGGCAGCACGCGCGAAGCCACGGGAAAGTTCTCGTGACGCGCCCTGGCGAGCACGCCGGCAGGCGCGTCGAGATGCCGGCTGAGCGGAATGCCAGACTCAACTGCCACCATCGGCTCTCCTTCGCGTAGTGCCGATGACCACCGGTCCACTCTTGTTATACGTGCCGGGGTACCTGAGTCAAGCCTTGTCGCGCGAAAGATTTGGCCAACCACTGCCAGCAACTTGCTCTCGGCGTGCTCGGGGCCTCGGCAATCACGGCCGCGACCTGCGACTTCAAACCGTCAGGGCACTGCCCCGCCGGCGGCCTGCGTTCAGAAAGAAATCAGGCTGAAGGGGCGGACGACGACGAAGCGGAGCTGGCCGAGCCGAGCGCGGGCCGGAGCAGCCCGACGAGGGCAGCGTCGACGACGCGCCGGGCTGCGGCATTGCCGCGCGTCCGGAGCCGCGGGACCACGCGGCTCGCCAGTCCGGCCGTGATCACACCGATGACGCCGACCAGATTCGGCTGGTGCCGGAGCTCGCCGGTGGCCACCTCGAGGATCAGCGGAGCAAGCGGGCCGAGCAGGAGCTGCAGCTTCTCGATCGCCTGCGGCTCGCTCATCGGATGGGGCAGCTCGTCCAGCTGCTCGCCGACCGCCTCGACGGTCGAGCGGGCCGCCGCCAGGAAGATCGCCTCCTTCGAGTCGAAATAGCGGTAGAACGAGCCCTTGGCGATGCCGGCCGTGCGGCAGATGTCGGCGACGTTGACGCCGGCGTAGCCGTGCTGGCAGAAGGCTTCCCGGGCAGCCGCAACAAGCCGGCTGGACACGACCGCCGGTCCCGAGCGCTCCAGGTAGTCGACGATGACCTCGTCCCACATGTCGGGACGGAACGCACCTTCGCGGTTGAACGAGAGCAGCTCGGGGAGTGCCTCACGGATCGCCTCGAGCGGGAGGTTCCGTCGCTCGCGCAACAGGCGGATCACGATCAGGGCCTCGACGTGGCGGTCGTCGTAGAGGAAACGGTTGGAAGCAAGCTCGGCCGCCTCCGGCAGCAGCCCGAGATGCCGGTAATGGTGGATCGTCGGGACCGGCGTGCCCGTCTTCTCGGCCAGCACGGAAATGGTGAAGGTGCCTTCCGGGCTCGTGAGCGTGGTCTCGACGCGCGGCGTCAGCTGCGGAGGCTGTGGGCTCCGCGGTGCTCGTGACTGACTCCAGCGCCTGCCTTCCACCGGCCCTCTTTTATCACGCGAACGTCCGGGTGGTGCCAATCAGAATCCTATTGCCAAACGGGCCCGTAAAGAAACCGGGGGACTCGATCGGCGACGTGCGAGCCTATTCGGACATCGACTCGGGATGTCCGAACAGGTATCCCTGGCCTGCCCCGACCGAGAGGCTCCGGAGGAGAGCGAGCTCCTCCTCGGTCTCGATGCCTTCGGCGAGACTCAGCGCGCCGGAGCGATCCGCGAGCGACTTGAGCGCGACGGCCATCGCCTCTTTCATCGGGTCGGACTCGATCCCGCGCGTGACCTCGATGTCGATCTTGATGATGTCCGCGTGAATGTCGAACAGGTTGCTGAAGCTGACCGAGCCCGATCCGGTGTCGTCGAGCGCGATCCGCACGCCGGAGGCTCGGAGCTCTCCGATGGCATCCATCACCTTGTCGTAGCCCTCGGCCGCCGCGCTCTCGGTGATCTCGAGCACGACCCGCGACCCCTCGACCTCGGCCAGGGCGTCCCTGAGCTCCGTCGAGCCGGCGGTCAGGGGCGAGACGTTGAGCGAGATGAACGCGTCCGCGGGCAGGTGCTCGAGGTCGCGAAGCGCACGGCGGATGGCAGCCATTTCGATGTCGATCTGAAGACCGACCTCGGCGGCCTCGGCGAACCACACATGGGGCGAGATCTCCGCATCCCCGGGAAAGCGCGCCAAAGCCTCGAACCCGATCACTTCCTTGTTGGCGAGGTCGACGATGGGCTGGAACGCGATCCGGATGGCGTCGTCAGCGAGGAGCTGCTCGGTGCGACGGCGCGCCTCGACAAGGCGCGGGTCGTCCGGACGTGGTTCGTCCGGGGCCGAGTCCTCTGGCGACTCGGTGGGAACGTCGCCCTGGATTTCCGCGAGGAGTTCCGCCGGAACCTCGAAGACGTCGTGAGGTTCCACCACCAACACTCCCTTCCTGGCCAGCGTCCGACCTCCTCCCAGTTCCTCCGAGTGTTTATCGTCCGAAACGCCACTTGACTTGAGGGATCCACTGTTGGGTCGCTCGGCCGCGCTTTAGCCTGAGTCGAATGAACTTCCTGCTGGTGACCCTGGATCAGTTTCGAGGCGACTGCCTGTCGGCCGCCGGCCATCGCGTCGTCCGCACTCCGAGCCTCGACCGGCTGGCGGCATCGGGCGTGAGGCTGGACCGTCACTACAGCCAGGCCGCCCCCTGCTCGCCGGGACGCGCTTGTCTGTACACGGGCACTTACCAGATGAACAACCGCGTCGTCGCCAATGGCACCCCGCTCGACGACCGCTTCGACAACCTCGCCCGGGCGGCTCGGCGGGCCGGCTTCGACCCCACCCTGTTCGGCTACACCGACCAGGGCGTTGATCCGCGCCTCGTGGAGGCAGCCGACGACCCGCGCCTCTCGAGCTACGAGGGCGTTCTCCCCGGGTTCACGGTCGGCCTCGATCTGACGGGCAAGCAGCGGCCGTGGTTGGAGTGGCTGATCGGGCTCGGTTACGACGTGCCGACGAAAAAGAATGCGGCGCTGAAGACCGAGCCGGAACGACCGGAAGAGGTCGGGGTGTCTGCGTTCGTGACCGACCGTTTCCTCGAGTGGCTGGAGCGGCGGGACGGTCCGTGGTTCGCCCATCTGAGCTTCCTCCGTCCACACCCTCCCTATGCAGCCGCAGGCCGGTGGGCGTCCGAGTTCGCCCCGGACGAGGTCGACCTGCCGATCCCGCCGGCTCCCGCCTCGGATCGGCACCCCTTCCACGACGCGGCTTTGCTCCTCTCCGCCAGCGCCGCGCCGACGGACGAAGCCGCCCTCCGCCGGCTGCGCAGCCAGTACTACGGCATGATCGCGGACGTCGACGCCCAGCTCGGCCGCATCTGGGACGAGCTCGCTCGCCACGGCCAATGGGAGGACACCTTTGTGCTGGTCACCTCGGATCACGGTGACCAGCTCGGTGACCACGGACTGCTCGGAAAGCTCGGGTATTTCGAGGAGAGCTACCGGGTTCTCGGCATCGTCCGCGACCCGCGCAGGCCAGAAGCGCATGGCTCGGTCGTCGAGCGCTTCACCGAGAACGTCGATCTGTTCCCGACCGTGTGCGAGGCGTTGGGTGTCGCGATCCCGGCGCAGTGCGACGGGTTGCCGCTCACCCCGTTTCTCGAGGGGGAGCCGCCGCCGTGGTGGCGGTCAGCGGCGACTTGGGAGTTCGACTGGCGCTACCTGAGCCTGCCGGGCCAGGCGTTCGACTGGCCGTGGGACCGACGCCTGGAGCGGGACAACCTGGCGGTGCGGCGCTCCGATGATGCCGCCTACGTTCAATTCGGCGATGGCACGTGGCGATGCTTCGACCTTGCGGACGACCCGACGTGGCGCACACAGATCCGCGATCCGGACCGGGTACTCGGCTACGCGCAGTCGATGCTCACGTGGCGAGCCGAGCATTCCGACCGGACTTTCACGAGCTTTCTGCTCGAGGACGGTGGCGTCGGTCGCCGGCCGAGCGGGTCCGAGGCGCACCGGCAAAGGGCGAGCTGACCGGTTAGCGCCGAGGCGCCGTCACAACGCTGGAGGCCTTAAGTAGGTCAAGTTTCCGCGGGCTTACGTCGACAATTACTGCGATGGGTTTCTGCGCCTTGCTCGCATCGAGCGCGAGAGCGATCCGGTGACGATCCGCGACCTTTCACGGACCGGCGACCCGGGACGGCCCACAGCGGCGCTCGAGCTGCGTGACAACGACGAGCGCTTCAGGTCCGTCGTGGCCAACATCCCCGGCGCCGTCTACCGCTGCCAGTGCGCCGAGCCCCGGACGATGCACTTCATCAGCGCCCACGTCGAGGCCCTGACGGGCTTTCCTCCGAGCGACTTCATCGAGGACGGTGTGCGGTCCTTCTCCTCGATCATCCTCCCCGAGGACCGCGATCTCGTGCGCCAGTCGGTCGACGAGGCCGTCAGCCGCGGAGGGTCCTTCTCACTCGAGTACCGGATCCTGCACGCGGACGGAACCGCCAAGTGGGTGGCGGAACACGGTCGCGTCGTCGTCGGCCGCGAGGGGCTGCCGCTGTGGATCGACGGCGTCATCCTCGACCTGTCGCGGCAGAAGGAATCCGAGCAGCTCCGCGATCGCGCCGAGGAGCAGCTCCGCCACCAAGCGGGACACGACGCCCTGACGGGCCTGCCCAATCGGGCGCTCATCCTCGACCGTGCCGAGCAGATGCTGCTCCGGGCCAAGCGAGACGGTCGTCTCATCGGCGCGTTCTACGTTGATCTCGACAACTTCAAGGTCGTCAACGACACGCTCGGGCACGTCGCCGGGGACGAGCTGCTGAAGGCCGTCGCCGCCCGTTACGTGGGTGTGATGCGGGCGAGCGACACCGTCGGCCGGCTCGGTGGCGACGAGTTCGTGGTCCTGGCCGAGGGCGTCTCCTTGGACGCCGGGCCGGACGTGCTCGCCGAACGGCTCATGGACGTCCTGAGGGAGCCGTTCCGCATTCCGGGGTTCGAGGACGTTCCGCTCGCGATCACGGCGAGCATCGGCGTGGCGACGAACGACCGCGAGGGCCCGTACGACCTTCTGCACGACGCCGACATCGCCCTCTACCAGGCGAAGGGCCGGGGGAAGAACTGCTACGTGCAGTTCCTGCCCGAGATGAAGTCCGTCGCGATGGACCGGCTCGAGCTCGAGATCGATCTGCGAACCGCACTCGAACAGAAACAGTTCTTCCTTCTCTACCAGCCGGTCTTCGACCTCGACAGCGTCAACGTGTGCGGAGTGGAAGCACTTCTTCGCTGGCGCCACCCTTCGCGGGGGATCGTCGGTCCTGACGAGTTCATCCCGATGCTGGAGGAGACCGGGATGATCCTCCCCGTCGGGCTGTGGGTGCTCACCCAGGCCTGCCGGCAGGCCGCGGCGTGGCACCGCCTCGGCCACCACCTCACCATGTCGGTGAACGTCTCCATGCGTCAGCTGGAGACCGACGAGTTCATCGAGCAGGTGCTCGAAACGCTTGTGACCACTGGTCTCGAGCCCAAGTCACTCATCATCGAGATCTCCGAGACGAGCTTGATGCAGGACACCGACTCCACGATCCGCCAGCTGAACAAGCTCAAGAAGCTCGGTGTGCTCGTCGCCGTCGACGACTTCGGAACGGGCTATTCATCGCTCGCCTACCTTCGCCAGTTCCCGGTCGACGCGCTCAAGATCGACCGGTCCTTCATAGCCGCCATGGCGGACTCCCCGGAGTCGGCCGGCTTCATCCGCACGCTCGTGCAACTCGGTCGGACGCTCGGGCTCGAAACGCTCGCCGAGGGCATCGAGCAAGGCTGGCAACTCGAGAGCCTCCAGAACGAGCAGTGTGAATTCGGTCAAGGCTTCCTGTTCTCCCAGCCGATAGCCCCCGAGGCGCTGGAGGCGCTGCTCTCGCTCGAGGCGTTGCTCGCCTGAGCCTGCGGTTCCCGGCGGACGGCCGGCGGCGCGGCGGTGCAGCGCCGGCGCGCAAGCCGGGCGGAACCCGCCGTAGCATGCGCGATGGTGGATGCGGATCTTTCTCAACAGCCGCCGCGGCGGGCGGCAGCCGGCAGCTCGGACGGCCCGGCGCTGCCAGCCCGCCAAGGGTGGTCATCGTCGGCGCCGGCTTCGCCGGCCTCGCTGCTGCCGAAGCGCTGCGCGGGGCCCCGGTCCAGACCACGATCGTCGACCGCCACAACTACAACACTTTTCAGCCGCTCCTCTACCAGGTAGCCACCGCGGGCTTGAACCCCGGCGATGTCGCCTACCCGGTGCGCAGCTACGTGAAGCACCATCGAAGCGCCAGGTTCCGCCAGGGCGAGGTCACCGGCATCGACCTCGACACCCATGAGATCCGATTCGAGGACGGCGGCGTCCTTGCCTATGACTACCTGATCGTCTCGAGCGGAGCGACGACGAACTACTTCGGAGTCACCGGCGCCCACGAGAACAGCCTTGCGATCTACACACTCGACGACGCCCTGGCGGTGCGCGACCGGATCTTCGCTCAGCTCGAGCGAGCCTCTGCGCTCGGGTCGTCGCACGGGGAGCTGACGGTCGTGGTCGTCGGCGGGGGCCCGACCGGGGTCGAGATGGCGGGAGCGCTCGCCGAGCTGCGAACAATGGCGCTGCGCACCTCGTATCTGGAACTGGACCCGGACATGGCCCGGATCGTGCTCGTCGAGCGCCTCGACCGGCTGCTCGCCGGATTCGCCAAATCCCTTTCCGGGTACACGGCCCGTTCGCTTGCCCACCGCGGGGTGGAGGTCCGCCTCGGCGAATCCGTCAAGGAGATCGCCCCCGACAAGGTGGTGCTGGGATCGGGTGAGATCATCCCCTGCGGCCTGGTTATCTGGGCGGCCGGAGTCGCCACCGAGGAGTTCGCGGACGTCCTAGATCTTCCGAGAGCACGCGGCGGCAGGATCGAAGTCGGCGAGGACCTGCGGGTCAACACCAGGCCGGAGGTCTTCGTGGTGGGTGACGCCGCCGGCACCCCCACCCGCGAAGGTCTCCTTCCTCAGCTCGCGCAGCCGGCCATCCAGACGGGCAAGCACGCCGGGCGACAGATCAAGCGGATGATCGAGGGGGATGAGACGACTCCGTTTCGATACAAGGACAAGGGGATCATGGCGACGATCGGACGTCGCTCGGCGGTGGCGGAGCTCCCAGCCCGGATCCGGCTGCGCGGCACGCTCGCCTGGCTGGCCTGGCTCGGCCTGCACATCGTCACCCTGATCGGATTCCGCAATCGCCTGTCGGTCCTGTTGAACTGGGCCTGGCGTTACGCGGAGTGGCGGCGTGGCCCGCGCGTGATCGTCGGCGGCTGAGCGGCCCCGCCGGGCGGGGCGGCCACGTCCACTAAGTCAGCCGCCCGGCTTCAGAGCCGTCCCGCCTCCACGATCCGTCGCAGAAACTGCTGAGTCCGTGCATTTGCAGGCGCCGTGAACACCTGGCTCGGCGGCCCCTGTTCGAGGATCACTCCTTCGTCAAGGAAACAGACCCGGTCGGCAATGTCCCGTGCGAACCCCATCTCGTGGGTTGCGATCAGCATCGTCATCCCGGCTGTCGCCAACTCACGGATCACCCCCAGAACCTCCGCCACGAGCTCGGGGTCGAGCGCGCTCGTGACCTCGTCCAGCAACATGATCCCGGGCCGCATCGCGAGAGCCCGGACGATGGCGACACGCTGCTGCTGGCCGCCGGAGAGCCGGTCCGGGTAATCGTCCTGTTTCTCTGACAGCCCGAAACGGGCGAGCAGCGCGCGTGCCGCCTCCTCCGCCTCGTGACGGGACACGCCGAGCACCTGGGTGGGACCGAGCGTGATGTTGCGGAGCACGGTCATGTGTGGGAAGAGATTGAACGCCTGGAAGACGATGCCGATGTAGCGCCGGACCGCGTTCTCGTCGACGCCGGGCGCGGTGACGTCCTCGCCCCAGAGCAGGATCCGGCCGCGGTTGATCGGTTCGAGCAGGTTCACGCAGCGAAGCAGCGTGGACTTGCCCGATCCCGACGCCCCGATGAGGCAGATGACCTCGTGGGTCGCGACGGAAAGGTCGATCCCGCGCAGCACCTCTAGGTCGCCGAATGACTTGTGCACGTCCTCCAGCAGGATCGCCTCCTGGGGCGCGGACACCGGCGGCTCGGATCCGGCGGGGGCAGGGGTGGCGTCAACCCCGGTCACCGGACGGCCCCGCCTCCCGCCAGCCGACGGCCGGCGTCGCGTGCGATGAGGTGATCGGTGAAGCGGGTGAGGGGAATCGTCATGCAGAGGAAGAGGA
Organism: uncultured Acidimicrobiaceae bacterium; assembly: GCA_963763085.1. GTDB lineage: Bacteria > Actinomycetota > Acidimicrobiia > Acidimicrobiales > Bog-793 > CAVXNB01. Next base: position 111,822 of record CAVXNB010000008.1, on the reverse strand, counting down.
GCGCGGCGACCGTGTACGACGAGTAGACGAACAGCGTCGAGCTGTCGATCTGTGCCGCCCGGTTCGCCTCGATCACCGCTCCGAGCGTCGACACCAGAGCCGTGTCCTTCTGCAGGCTGATGAAGTCGTTCAGTAGCGGTGGGATCACCGTGCGGACCGCCTGGGGAAGCACCACGTACCGGAGGGCCTTCCAGTGGGACAGCCCGAGCGAACGAGCGGCGGCGACCTGGCTCTGGTGCACAGAGACGATGCCGGCGCGGTAGACCTCGGCCACGTAGGCCGAATACGACAGGACGAGCGCCACCACTCCGTACACGAAGTCGGACTGGGTCGAGATCCCCTTCAGATACAGGGCGGGGAGGCCGAAGCCGACGGCATAGAGGATGATGATGAGCGGAACGCCCCTGAAGACGTCGGTGTAGACGACGGCCAGCTTCCGGAACGGGTACAGCACGGGGTTGCGAAGCTGACGCAATACCGCGATCACGAGGGCGAAGAAGAGGATCAGCACCTCCGCAATCAGAAACATCTCGATGTTCACGACGAGGCCCTTGCCCACCGAGTAGAGCCCAAGCTTCGGATCGCCGAGAAAGGCCTCCTTCATGTCGTGCGGGTTGAAGAACGTGTGCCGCACGGCGGCGGCGCCGGGCGCGAACACGAAGAGCGCCACGAGTCCTCCGATGAAAATGACCGTGCTCGTCGTGGAGATCACGGCCGCGCTCGTGCCTCCCAGCAGATGCGACCGCCGGCCGCCCCCTCCGAAGCTGCCCGGCGGCGGCGCACCGAGCGCGAGCTGTGTCTGCTCGTCGAGGTAGGCGCCCTCTCGACTCCCCCTCACGGGCATCCGTCTCGCCCCCTGCGGCCGCGACTACGGCTTGATCGTCGGGACGGAGTTGTAGATGCCTAGGTACTGGTGCTGGAGCTTGGCTAGGGTCCCGTCGAGCTTCAGGTTGGCGATTGCATTGTTCACGCAGGCGACGAGCTGGTCGCCCTTGGCGAAGAGCAACCCGTAGTACTCGCCTCCCCCGGGAACTGACCCACCATGACCGAGTGCGGGATCTGCGCGGAGCTGATGTACTGCGCAGTTGGCGTGTCCACGACGAGCGCCTGGATGCGACCGTCCTGGAGCGCCGACTTCACGTCGTTCAGGTTGTTGAACACCTGGGTCTGTTGCGTCGGCCGCAGCTCGTTGTTGATGAAAGCCAGGCTCGTGGTGCCGATCTGGTCGCCGTAGACGTAGGTGCGGAGCTCGGCGGGCGTGTGCATCGTCACGATCGCGCTCGTCTTGAGCGCGACCAGTGCTTGCTGGACGTCGTAGTAGCTGGAGCTGAACGACACCTGCGTCGCCCGCTCGGGTGTGTAGGAGATCTCGTTGATGTCGAAGTCGAAGGACTTCGGCCCGGGTGCGTACGACGAGTTAAAAGGCTCGACCGTCCATTTCACCTGCGACTTCGAGAAACCGAGCTGCTTCGCGATCGCATACGCGACCCCACTCTCGTATCCCTTGCCGTTCGACGGCGTGTTGTTCTCGAACCACGGCGGATAAGCCGGGCTGTCGGTCGCCACCGTCAGCACGCCGTGCGTGTGCAGATATGGCTGAATGGCGGAATTCGTGCAGAGAGAACCACCGCCGGCCTGGGTCGTGGCCGGCGTCGGCGACGCGGTCGACCCACAGGCGGCCAGTCCGAGGCCGGCGAACGCGATCACAGCGAGAGCCCTGCGCAACCTGAGCACCCCCCTTTGCAGAAGACCGTCTTCCCGGGCGAAGCCTAGCGGGCGCTCTTTCAGCCGCGAAGTCCGTCGGCGCGGCGCTTCAAGCGCCGAGTCCCCGGGCCACCTCGTCCATGTAGGCCGCCAGCTCGAAGTCGAGCTTGGTCAAGCCGCGCGCGCTGTGGGTGGTCAAGAGCACCGACACGTTTCGATAGACGTTGCTCCACTCCGGGTGGTGGTCCATACGATCGGCTCGAACTGCGACGGCGGTCATGAATGCCATGGCGCGGCCGAAGTCCGGAAACGCGAACTCGCGTGTGATCGCCTTTCCGTCGGCCGATTTCCAGCCCGCAACGCCGGCCAGCCCGCCGGAGACCTGCTCGGGTCCCATCGCCTCCACACCCGGATCGTACCCGCCGGAACAGACCCCGGGCCGGCTCGGCAATGGCACCGGCGGAGCCGATGGAGCGGCCGCCTGTTGACGACTCCGGACGGGCCACGTACGGTACTGACACCTACCTGTGCGGTAGGTGGACAAGTCGTACCTGGCGCCACCGGGGGGTTAAGCGCTGGGTAACGCGGTGGAGGGGGCGCCGGCGAGCCGCATCGCCGGCGTCGGCGCCCTCACCACCCTCATCTGGCCCGCGTTCTCCGTTGCACGCTGGCCACACTCGGCGGTTCGCGTGCGTCGATCCGGTCGTGCCAGACTCGACCGATGGCCCGTGTTCTCGTCACCTCGCCAGTGCCCGAAGCTGCACTCGAGCCCCTCGCGGGGCACGTCGTCATTACGGGTTCGACCGACCGGATGACACCGGAGGAGCTCGTCGAGTCCGCCCGCGATGTCGAGGCAATCGTCTGCCACCTCCACGACCCGATCGGCGCCGCGGTGTTCGGGGCCGCCACCCGGTTGGTGGTCGTCGCAACCGTCTCGGTCGGCTACGACAACATCGACGTCGAGGCGGCGACGCGGGCGAAGGTCGCCGTGTGCAATACCCCCGGCGTTCTGGACGACACCACCGCGGACCTCGCCTTCGCGTTGATCCTTTCGGCCTCCCGGCTGATGTCGGAAGCCGAACGCGATCTGAGAGCGGGAAAGTGGACCGGGTGGCGGCTCGGCGGCTGGCTCGGGCGCGACGTCCACGGCGCCACACTCGGGCTCGTCGGCTACGGGCGCATCGCGACGGCGGTCGCCCGGCGCGCGGAAGGCTTCTCGATGCGCGTGCTCCACCACACCCGGCAACCAACCGGAGTCCCGGGCTACGTCGCCGATCTTGACACTCTGCTGCAGGAATCCGACGTGGTGAGCCTGCACGTGCCGCTCACCGAGGATACGTTCCATCTCATCGACGCCCGCCGGCTGGCGCTGCTCAAACCGACGGCCGTGCTCGTCAACACGGCGCGGGGCGCCGTGGTCGAAGAGGAGGCTCTGGCCGAGGCGCTCGAGACGGGACGCCTCTTCGCCGCAGGAATCGACGTCTACGAGCACGAGCCGACGGTGCACCCGAGGCTGCTCGCCGCTCCTCGGACAGTGCTGCTTCCCCACATCGGCAGCGCCACTGTCGCGACGCGCACGGCGATGGCTCTGCTCGCCACCACCGGTGCGGCCCAGGTGCTGGCAGGGGAACGCCCGAAGAACACCGTCAACCCAGGGGTCTTCGGCGCGGCGCCGGCGGCGGGGTGAGGAGGCCGGCGGGGCCGGCGGCAGGCGGGGCCGGCGGCGCTCGGGGGGCTGGCGCACGGGGCCGGCGCACGGGGCCGGCAGGAGGCCCCGGTTCACCTGGGCGGGATTTCCCGTGCTATGGCCCGGAAATCCCGCCCACGTGAGTCAAATAGCTCGGCGCCGGCGCTCACCCGACCTGTTCGATCACGATGGAGGCATCGACGTTGGTCTGGGAGCCGCCGGCGGTGTTCTGCAACATGATCCCGCCCGACGAAGCGAAGTTGTTAAGCACCAGTTCGTCTCCAGCATCGAGGTGGAGAATGACCTGACCGCTATTTTCCTGGCCCGCGGCTGCCGTAAATAGCGTCTGACTCAGGCGAACCATTCACGAAAAGAGTGAACTGACTCGGCTCGAGCGTAGCGACAGAAAAGTCGACAAGGTAGTTGCCGCTTACAGTCACGAAGATCTCTGACTCGCTTGGGAAGAAGATAAACCCGGACACCATCCCGATGTGGTTGAACGTGACAGAAGCTCCGATCGGAACGCTTTCAGTGCTGTTGTTGTAGATGTACGCGTAGTTCGGCAATCCTGCAGCGCCGGTCGCACCCTTTGCTCCCGTAGCTCCCGCCGCGCCGGCCGGCCCTGTTGGACCCGCCGCGCCGTGAGGACCGATCGCCCCAGTCGCTCCCGTCGCACCGTTGGCGCCGGCCGCGCCCGTGGCGCCTCTGGCTCCGGATGGACCTGCTCCGCCGGGCGCGCCCGTGGCGCCTCTGGCTCCGGACGGACCTGCTCCGCCGGGCGCGCCTGTTGCCCCAGTCAGGCCGGTTGCGCCCGCCGGACCGTTGGGACCAATCGGCCCGATGGCGCCGGCCGACCCCGTTGCGCCAGCCGCGCCAGTAGCGCCGGCCGCTCCGGCCGAGCCAGTAGCGCCGGCCGACGCCGGTAGCGCCGGCCGCTCCAGTAACGCCGGCCGACGCCAGTAGCGCCGGCCGCTCCGGCCGAGCCAGTTGCGCCTCTTGCCCCGGCCGCGCCGACGGACCCCGCGGCTCCGGCAGGACCGATCGCGCCCCTTGCTCCTGCGCTACCGATGGCGCCGTTTCCACCCTTGACACCCTTGACGCCCTTGACCCCCTTGACCCCCTTCACGCCCCTCAGGCCCTTTGACCCCTTGGCTCCGACCCGGCCCCTCGCGCCACGCGGACCTGCCATCGATGCTCCAGCGGTGCTCGAGGCCATGCCGACGACGGGTGACTTGAGGGTCTTGTCGCCTAACGATCCTTGGAACCTCGCGTCTCCGAAACTGAACACCCCTCCGTCCTTGGCCACCAGCCAGTAGCCACGGTCGTCCGAAGTCGCCACGATGCCGATGATCGGCGACTTCAGGTACCTTCCAGCCATAGAGCCGTAGAATTTGGCGGTTCCGAAGTGGGATACCGCACCCTTCGCAGAGACCAGCCAGTAACCGCCCCTCCGTGCCTGCGCCACCCGCGTCGCGGAAGCGAGCCGGGCTTGCAATGACGTGGTGGCCGGACGCGGCGAGCCTTCCGTCGCAACTGCCACGAATCCGATGCTCAACAGAGCGGCAGCCGCCGAGGCGACCAGGACGTTACGTCTCACTGGGATCCTTCCTAGCGAAGCTGGGCAGGGTCCAGGTCCCAAGGTCGCACTCTTGTCGAGTTCATCGGCACTTTCGATCCGAAACTGAAGCAGTGGTTCCCGAACAGGCCTGACCACTTGGCGCCGGCCACTAGGTTTGGCCGCGGGGAGAAGAGGTGAACATGCCACCAGAGATGACCCACGTGACGGCCCCGCTCCTGCGCGACGTGACGCTTCGCGACGGCCTTCAGGACGAGGCGCCGATCCCCACCGGCGACAAGCTCGCAATCTACGAAGCCCTTGTTCTGGCTGGGATCAGTGAGCTCGAGCTCACCTCGTTCGTTCGACCGGACCGTGTGCCGGCCATGGCCGACGCCGAGGCGCTAGCGGCCCTGACCGGAGGGAGCACGACCCCAGTCCGATGGGCTCTCGTGCTGAACCCGCGAGGTGCGGAACGAGCCCTCGCCGCTGGGCTTCACAACTTGCAGTTCGTGGTGTCGGTGTCCGAGCTCCACAGCCTCGAAAACGCCGGTCGGACGACCGAGCAGGCGCTCCGCGAGCTCGGCGAGCTCGTCTCGCTGGCGGGGACTCGGGACGCCAAGGTCGAGGTGACCCTGTCCACTTCGTTCGGCTGCCCCTTCGAGGGTCCGATCCCACCCGATCGGGTCCTGGCGACGGTTGACCGGGCGCTCGAAGCCGGCGTGGCCGGCATCGCGCTGGCCGACACGATCGGCACCGCCGTGCCGACCGAGGTTCGCTTCCTCGTCGCCGAAGCGGTCGCCCGCGCAGGGCAGGTCCCGATCGGGATCCACCTGCACGACACGCGGGGCCTCGCGATCGCCAACGCCCTCGTCGCCCTCGAGACTGGGGCCGTCCGGGTCGACGGCGCCGTGGGTGGACTCGGCGGATGCCCCTTCGCTCCTGGCGCCTCGGGCAACCTCGCCCTCGAGGATCTCGCCTACGCCCTCGACGCGATGGGGATACCTACCGGGCTCGATCTCGATCGTCTCATCAGCGCAGCTCGCCTTGCCTGTCGGCTCGTCGGACGTGAGGTGGGGAGCCATGTGGGGAAGGCGGGGCCTCGTTTTGCGAACACACCCTTTGCCGCGGCACGTGACGAGGTCGCCTCGTGAGGGTCGCTGTCGTCCAGTTCGCATCCGAGCCGGACGCGGCCGCCAATCGCAAGCGCGCCGTCGACCTGCTGACGACCGCCGCTCGGGACGGAGCCGAGCTCATCGTCCTGCCCGAGGCCGCCATGTACCCCATCGACCGGCCGGCGGCGGAGCTCGCCCAAGCCGCCGAAGCGCTGGACGGTCCGTTCGTGACGGTTATGGCGAAGGCCGGTTCCGAGCTCGGGGTCACCGTCATCGCCGGGATGTTCGAGGCGGTGCCCGGCGAGCAGCGGGTCTACAACACCGTGGTGGCCGTCGGCAGCGGCATGATGCTGGGCCGCTACCGGAAGCTCCACCTGTACGACGCCCTGGGCCGGCGGGAGTCGGACTCGCTCGTGCCGGGCACCATTGACGGCGACGAGCTTCTCGTGCTGCAGTTCGGCGAGGTCGTGGTGGGCGTCGTGACGTGTTACGACTTGCGTTTCCCGGAATTGTTCCGGGCGCTGGCCGACCGGGACGTCAACACGTTCGCCGTCCCTGCGGCCTGGGTCGCCGGCCCGCTAAAGGAAGAGCACTGGATGACGATGTGTCGCGCGCGGGCGATCGAGAACACGGCCTATCTGCTCGCCGCCGCGCAGACGCCGCCTACTTACTGCGGCCGCAGCCTCGTGCTCGATCCGATGGGAGTCCTGCTCGCCGGCCTCGGTGAAGCCGAGGGGGTTGCGGCGGCCGACATCTCCGCCGAACGCTTGCGAGCGGTGCGGACAGCCCTGCCGGTGTTGACCCAAAGGCGCTACGAGGTGCGGCCCCGGAGCTGAGCCGGCGAGGACCGACCTGCGCGATGCTCTGGTCATGGCCGGACAGCTCGAGGGAAAAGTCGCCCTCGTGACGGGCTCCGCGAGCGGCATCGGCGAGGCGACCGCAAGGGCCCTCGACGCCCAGGGCGCCTCGGTCGTTGTGAACTCGGCCCGATCGGTCGATGCCGGGCGGGCGCTGGCGTCCGAGCTCGCGAGTGCCCTTTACGTCCAGGCGGACATTTCCGACGAGGCGGATGCGCGCCGGCTCGTTTCGACGGCCGTGGAGCAGTTCGGCCGGCTCGACATCCTCGTCAACAATGCGGGCGCGACGGTGAAGATCCCGCACGGCGACCTGGATGCGGTCACGGGAGACGTCTGGCAGCGGATCCTGTCGGTGAACGTGATCGGCACCTGGAACGTGACGGTGGCCGCGGTCCCCCACCTGCGCGAATCGGGCGACGGATCGGTCGTGATCGTGTCGTCGCTGGCAGGGGTGCGCCCGCTCGGCTCGTCGATCCCCTATGCGGTCTCGAAAGCGGCGCTCAATCACATGACCCTGCTCCTGGCGAACGTCCTCGGCCCGGAGATCAGGGTGAACGCGGTCGCACCGGGCCTCGTCGACACGCCCTGGACGGCCGAATGGGAGCTCGAGCGCGATTTCGTCCACAAGACTGCTCCCCTGGCACGCAGCGCCACGCCCGGCGATATCGCCGAGGTCGTGCTCGGGTTCGTCCGTTCCCGTTATCAGACGGGCGACATCGCCCTCGTCGACGGCGGCCTGCACCTCAAGTAGAGCGTCGCCCGGCGGGCCGGCCGGCCCGGCCGCGCCGCCGGGGCCGCCGCGAGCTACGCCAGCACGATCAGGTGTCGAGTCGCAGCAACAGCCACTGCAGCAGCATCGTCTCGTTGACATTGCGCGTGAGGCGGGCGCCGGCCTCGTCGATGGCCGAGATCGCGGCGAGCGTCGTCGTGAGCCGCTGCGGCGAGGCGTCCGGCTCCGAGAGGCGCTGCCGGTAGACCGACGAGAGCGAGGCCAGGCCGGCCCGGAGCTCGTCGGTCCGCACCCGCCGCTGCTCGCGCCGGTGGCGGTCCTCGACGGCGCTGCGGTGCGGGATCGCCTTCTCGCCCCGCTGCTCGGCTTCGTCGCGCAGCGTCGCGAGCTCCTCGGCCTGTCGCTCGCGGATGACCTCGAGCGGCTCGACTGCCGAGGCGAGCAGCTCGTCGGCCAGTTCCGCCACCCTCGCGCCCGACCCGTCCAGACGGCCTGGCACGGCGCGCCATCGGTGCAAGCGGGCGGCAAAGCCTGTGTCGCGCGCCAGGAGCCTCGCCCGGTCCAGGCGCCCGCCGGCCGCCTCGCCGGCAGAGAGAGCAGTCGCGTCGTCGACGCCCTCGGCAAGAAGGACCTCGACGATGGCCGTGTCCGCCAGCGGCTCGAAAGGGACCTGGACGCACCGGCTCGCGATCGTGACGAACGGCCGCGGAACCGACTCGGCGATGAGGACGATCACGGTCGTGTCCGGTGGCTCCTCGATCGTCTTCAGCAGCGCCGGCGCCGCCTTCTCGACGAGGTCGAAGTCGACGAGGACGAGAACCTGGTAAGGAGCCGCCCTTGGCGTGCGCAGTGCCATCCGGGCGACGTCGCGGGCCTGCTCGACCGAGATCGAAGCGCCGACCCGCTCGATCACCTCGAGGTCCGGGTGCCGGCCGGCGAGCGCCTCCCGGCAGGAGGCGCACTCACCACACCCGCCGTCCGGGCAAAGCAGCGCGGCGGCGAACGCGACAGCGGCTTCACGCCGGCCCGTGCCGGGAGGCCCGAGAAACAAGTACGCGTGCACCGGCGCCCCCACCGACCCCCGCAGCAGCCGCACCGCTCCCGGCTGACCCTTGACCCGGTCGAGAACCGGCGCAATCGGCGCAATCGGCGAGCCCGAGCCCTCGCCGGCGGGCACGGTCACGACCCGCCGCCGATCCCGAGGCGGCAGCGGACCGCCTCGAGCACCTCGGCTGCGACGTCGGGCTCGGCCCCCGAGCCGTCGATGACGACCCAGTGCTCGGTGTCGGCGGCGGCGATCTTCCGGAAGCCGTCGACGACTCTGAGGTGGAAGTCTCGTTTCTCGGCCTCGATCCGATCGGGGCTCGCACCGGCCGGCCCGGTCTGCTGCGCCGCCCTGCGACGCTTCGCGACCTCGAACGGGAGGTCCAGCAGCACGGAGAGATCGGGCCACCTTCCGCCCGCTGCGAGGTCGCAGGCCCGACGCACCTCCTCGATCGGAAGCCCGCGACCGTACCCCTGATACGCGAGAGTCGATCCCGAGAAACGGTCCACCACGACATGACGACCTGCCCCGATCGCCGGCTCGATCAGCGTGGCCAGGTGATCGGCACGGGCGGCGAGAATGAGATGAAGTTCGGCCCTAGGCGCCGGCGTGCCGAGCGACGGGTCGAGCAGGAGAGCGCGGATGCGCTCAGCGACCGGGCTCCCGCCTGGTTCGCGGCTCAGCTCGGCACCAATGGCAGACGCGAGCAGGGCTGACTGGGTGGATTTTCCGACCCCCTCGCCACCTTCGATCGCAACGAGCCGGCCCGGTGCACTCACGCTGGGCACGTTAGAGCGTCGCAGCCGACGGCTCGGCAGAGTTCGTCGGTTCACGGCTACAGTGCGAGCGAACCTGCCGTCGGCGCGAGGCGCCCGGACCGCAATGGAGGAGTCATATGGCAATCGGGCCCGTTTCGTACATCATCGTCGGGTTCCCAGGGAACGAGTTCAATGGGAACATCGCTCCCGAGCTGCAAAAGCTCGTGGAGAGCGGGCAGGTCCGGATCCTCGACCTGATCTTCGTCACCAAGGACGCTCGCGGCAACATCGCCTCGTTCGAATTCGATCAGCTGGACGAGCTCAGCCCGTTCGGGGACATCGACGCCGAGGTGGGTGGCCTCGCGAACCCCGAGGACATCGAATACGCGGCTTCCCAGCTCGAGCCCAATACGTCGGCGGCCCTCCTCATCTGGGAGGACACCTGGGCGGCTCCTTTCGCAGAAGCTGTCCGCGCTTCTGGCGGCGTGCTCCTCGAGAGCGCACGGATCCCGCACGAGATAATCGAGACCGCAATGGCCGAGCTGACCGCGGCACTGTGACGGCAGCGAGAGAAAGGAACCTCCAATGATGATGAGACGACGTCCAATCGCGAGGATGGCAACGACCGCAGTCGTCGTCGGCGGCGCGGCTTCGGTAGGCGCAGCCCGCGGCCAAAGGAGGGCCGCAGAGCAGCAGCAGGCCGCAGAGCAGCAGCAGGCGGCCTACGCCCCGCCGCCACCACCGCCACCCCCCGCCTCTGGCGGCATGACTCCCGATCAGATCGAGGAGCTGAAGCAGCTGGCCGGGCTGAAGGAGCAGGGCATTTTGACCGAGGCCGAGTTCGACGCGCAGAAGGCGAAGATCCTCGGCTAAAGGAGCTGAACGCTCGAGCTGAACGCCTCGAGCTGAACGCTCGAGCTGAGCGGTGATCACGTTCGTCCGAGCCATAGACGGGATAGCTCGTGACCTTTGAACTCATCCTCATCGGCCTCGTGATCACGCTTGAGCCGATCCCCCTCACCTCTTTCATTCTCGTGCTCGCTTCGAAGGGCGGCGTGAGAAAGGGAGCAGCGTTCATCTTCGGATGGTTGCTGTCACTCGCTATCGTGATTGCAGCCACAGTCCTCATCACAGGCAACAAGCCGCCAAGACCAAGTACTGCCCCGTCGTTGGGCGCTCTTGCCGTGAAGATCGCAATAGGAGTTGGACTGGTACTTATCGCGCTGCGGCAGTGGCGCAAGATGGGTCAGCCGGCGAAGCCGAAGAAGACGCCCAAGTGGCAGACGGGCATCGACAACATGTCGCCGCTGTACGCCATGGGCCTTGCTCCCCTAGTCCAGCCGTGGGGTCTCGTCGCCGCCGGCGTTGCCGACATTGTCGGAGCCAAGCTCTCAAGCTGGCAGAGCTACATCGCGATTTTCGCCTTCTGCATCGTCGCGACTTCGACGTTTCTCGCCATGGAGATATACGCCGTCTTACGGCCGAAGCAGTCCCTCGCCCTCGTCACCCGTGTAAAAGCTTGGATGGACACTCACACCGACGAGATCATCGTCATCGCGTCGTTGCTGCTCGGCTTCTGGCTGATCGGAAAGAGCATCTACCTTGTAGTCAGCACCTGACCACATCGTCCGCTTGGAAGAAATTTCAGGGGGCCGGCTCAATCCTCGCCTCGCTCAGGCCTCGGCCTTGAGCTCCTTCTCGAGCGGCTTGTCCTCACTCCGCAGGAAGAGGTTGACGCCGGCCGCGAGGATGCCTCCGACGAGGGGGGCCAGGATGAACAACCAGACTTGGCTGAGCGCCGTCCCGCCCTCGAACACAGCCGGCCCGAGGGCGCGGGCGGGGTTCACCGATGTGCCGTCGAGTGGGATGCCGACAAGATGGATGGCGGTGAGCGACACGCCGATCGCGAGCCCGGCGAAGCCGGCTGCGGCGAACTTCTCGGTGACCATGAGCACGACGAAGACGAGCAGGAACGTCATGACGATCTCGAGCACGAAGGCGCCGCCCTCGCTGATGTGCTTGCCGTAAGAGTCCGTGCCGAGCGTGCCCGTCTGGTCGATGACCTTCCCGAAGCTCGACGTCATCAGCTTCAGCATGGCGCCGCCAGCGATCCCGCCTGCGAATTGCGCGACCCAGTAGCCACAGGCCTGCGGCAGCGGGATGCGACCGGAGATGAGCGCTCCGAGAGTGATCGCCGGGTTCACGTGACAGCCTGAGATTGGCCCGATCGCGTAGACGAGAGCCATCAACACGAAACCGAACGCGAAGGCGATGCCGACCACGCCGATCAGGTTGAGCCCGAAAACGGCGCTCCCGACCGCGAAGAAGACGAGGATGAACGTCCCGAGCAGCTCAGCGACCAGTTTCTTGGCCATCCCCACTCCCCCTGTCTGTCGTCGGGCAGGACGACCCCGCACTGGCTACCAGCACGCAGAAGCTTCGCATACGCGTCCGCAAAAGGCGAGGTCTACCAGTCGTCGTCGCCGGGAGGAGTCGTCGATCCCGAGGTCCGGGTCGCGGCCCCCGGCGCCCGCGGCGCCTTCTTCGCCGCCGCCGCCGTCGCCTTGCGCGCGCCGGCCTTCTTCGCCGCACCGGTCGCCTTCCGGGCCCCGCCGGCGGCCTTCTTCGTCGCACCGGTCGCCTTCCGGGTCCCGCCGGCCTTCTTCGTCGCGCCCGTCGCTTTACGAGCGCCGGCCTTCTTGACACCCGTCGCCGCGCCGCCCGCCAGCCTTCTTGGCCGGCCCGGCCGCACGGCGGTCCGCGATGAGCTCGGCCGCACGTTCGAGGGTCACGGTGTCGGGGTCGTCGGCGCGCCGCAGCGAGGCGTTCGTGGTCCCGTCGGTGACATACGGCCCGAAACGGCCCGATCGCAACACGATCGCCAGCCCCGAGTCCGGATCGTTGCCGAGCTCGCGGAGCGGCGCCGCCGAGGTGCCGTAGCGGCGCTGCTTGGGCTGCGCGAACCGCGACAGAGCCTCCTCGAGGGTGATGGTGAAGAGCTGCTCCTCGCTGTCGAGGCTGCGAGTCTCGTTGTTCCGCTTCAGAAACGGCCCGAACCGCCCATTGGCCGCCACGATCTCCTCACCCGTCTCGGGATCGCCCCCCACGGTCCGCGGCAGCTCCAGCAGCTTCAAGGCAGCCTCGAGCGTGAGGTCCGACGCGTTCATCGTCTTGAACAACGACGCCGTCCGCGGCTTCTCGGCGCCGTCGCCGGCTTCGCCGAGCTGGACGTACGGTCCGAAACGTCCCGCCCGCACGAGCACCGCCTTGCCCGACCGCGGGTCGTTGCCCACGACGCGGTCCGAGGAGGGGTTCGCGAGCAGCTCAGCCGACCGCTCCAAGGTGAGCTCGTCGGGCGCCAGGTTCTCGGGCACGGCGGCACGGTCGTCGCCGCGCTGGAGGTAGGGACCGTAGCGGCCAACGCGGATGACGACCTCGCGGCCCTCGGCGTCCGTCCCGAGCAGGATCGAGTTCACCTCCCGGGCATCGATCTCCCCGAGATGCAGCAGCACGGCATCCTTCAGTCCGTGCACCCCGTCGACCGCGAGAGAGCGGCCGGGCCGTCCGGCCGGCTGCACCGCTCCGGCCCGCTGATCGCCGAAGTAGAAGCGCTCGAGCCAGGGGACCTGCTCCTCGGTGCCCTCGGCGATCTCGTCGAGGTCGTCCTCCATGGCAGCGGTGAACCCGTAGTCGACGAGGTTGGCGAAGTAGTCCTCGAGCAGGCCGACGACCGCAAAGGCCGTGAAGGACGGTACGAGCGCCGTCCCCTTCTTCCAGACGTAGCCGCGGTCCTGGATCGTCGCGATGATGCTGGCGTAGGTCGAAGGCCGGCCGACGCCGAGCTCCTCGAGGCGCCGGACGAGTGACGCCTCGGTGTAGCGCGCCGGGGGCTTGGTGGCGTGGTCCTCGACCTCGAGACCGACGCAGTCGACGTTCTCCCCGGCCGCGAGACGGGGCAGGCGGGCGTCCTGGTCGGCCCCGCTCTCGGTCCGGCCGTCCTCGGTCTCGTCCTCACCTTCCCTGTAGACCGCAAGGAAACCGAGATCGGTGATAACCGTCCCGCTGGCCACGAACGCCGTCGTGGTCCCGGACGGCGCCGCCGGCGAGTCGGCCAGCGTCGCCGCCTCGATCCGGGCCCGCGCCGTCGTCCCGGTGGCATCGTTCATCTGCGAGGCCACGGTCCGCTGCCAGATCAGCTCGTAGAGGCGGCGCTCCTCCCCGCTGAGCTCCCCAGCGACCGCCGAAGGCGCCCGGAAGCGCTCGCCGGCGGGGCGGATGGCCTCGTGCGCCTCCTGCGCGTTCTTCACCTTGCTCCGGTACGTGCGCGGGGCGGCCGGGACGGACTTGTCGCCGTAGAGCGCCCGTGCCTGCTCGCGGGCGGCCGCGATTGCGGTATCCGACAACGTCGTCGAGTCGGTGCGCATGTAGGTGATGTAACCGCGCTCGTACAGCCGTTGCGCGACCTGCATCGCCCGCTGGGCCGAGAAACGCAGCTTCCGGGCCGCCTCCTGCTGGAGGGTGGAGGTGATGAACGGCGCCGCCGGCGACCGCCGGTACGGGCGCTCCTCGACGCTCGCCACGCGGAACTCGGCGCCGTCCAGGGCCGCGACGAGCCCGCGGGCCGCCGGGCTCGTCGAGGAGCACGACTTCCCCCGGTGCGTTCAGGGTCCCGGCCGGCCCGAAGTCGTCGCCCGTCGCGACCGGCCGGCCGGCGACCTCGACGAGGCGTGCGCCGAACGGCTGTGACTCCGAGCTGAAGCTGCCCTCGACGCTCCACCAGCTCGCGGACCGGAACCGCATGCGCTCGCGCTCGCGCTCGACCACGATCCGGGTGGCCACGCTCTGGACCCGGCCGGCGGAAAGTCCTTTCGCGACCTTGCGCCAGAGAACCGGCGACACCTCGTAGCCGTAGAGCCTGTCGAGGATGCGCCTTGCCTCCTGCGCGTCCACGAGGCGGCGGTCGAGATCGCGGGGATGGTCGATGGCCTCCTGGATGGCGGCCGGGGTGATCTCGTGGAACACCATCCGCAGCACCGGCACCCGGGGCGAGAGCACCTCGGCGAGGTGCCACGCGATCGACTCGCCTTCGCGGTCCTCGTCGGTCGCGAGGTAGACCTCGCTCGCGTCGCCCACGAGGCGGCGGAGCTTGGCGACCTGCTCGCGCTTCTCGCGCGAGATGACGTAAAGCGGCTTGAAATCGTTGTCGACGTCGACCCCGAGGCGCGCCCACGGCTCGGACTTGAACGCCGCCGGGACGTCGGCGGCGGATCGCGGCAGGTCGCGGATGTGGCCGATCGACGACTCGACGACGTAGTCACCGCCGAGATAGCCCGCGATGGTCTTGGCCTTGGCGGGGGACTCGACGATTACAAGCGGTTTGGGCATGGGCACTCGTCCCGGTATTGGCAGCCGGCCGGCGATTTCGCCGCCCGCACTGGGCTAGGAGCCGACGGCGGCATCGTCGACGTGGTCGGGGCTTTCGGGTTCCTGGCCGCCCGGGCCTTTCAGCACCACTCCCGGTGCCGACTCCTCATCCGCGATCATGCTGGTCGAGCGCTTGGAGAAAAGGATCGCGGCCAGGAGGATCAGTAGCGCGGCGCCGGCGATCCCGTAACGGGCGCCGGTGTGGTGCCGCAATGTGATCACGGCCGGCAGGATGAGGAGCGACACCAGGTTCATCACCTTGATGAGCGGGTTCAGCGCTGGGCCGGCCGTGTCCTTGAAGGGGTCGCCGACGGTGTCGCCGATCACGGCAGCCTTGTGCGACTCCGAGCCCTTGCCACCGTAGTGGCCGTCCTCGATGTACTTCTTGGCGTTGTCCCAGGCGCCGCCGGAGTTCGAGAGGAAGTTCGCCATCAGCTGGCCCGTGAGGATCGTGCCGCAGAGGAACGCCCCCAGTGCGACGTAGTTGATCCCGAACCCGACGATCACCGGCGACAGCACCGCCAGCAGCGCGGGTGTGGCCAGCTCGCGCTGCGAGGCGGCGGTGCAGATGGCGATGACGTTGCCGTACTCCGGCTTCTCGGTGTAGTCCATGATCCCGGGGTGCTCACGGAATTGGCGGCGCACTTCGTGCACGACCGTGCCGGCCGAGCGGCCGACGGCGCGGATGGCGAGGGACGAGAACAAGAACGCGATCGAGCCGCCTATCAACAGCCCGATGAACGTCGTCGGGTTCGCGACGTTGATCTGTGTGAGCGGATTGTGGAACAAGGCGTCGCCCGTGATGTTCTTGAGTTGTGGCAGCTGGTTGCCGATGGTCTCGATGAACGACGAGAACAATGCGACCGCGGCGATGACCGCCGAGCCGATTGCGACTCCCTTGGTGATGGCCTTGGTCGTGTTGCCGACGGCGTCGAGGCTCACCATGATCCGCTCGGCCTCGCCGGTGAATTCGCCCGACATCTCTGCGATGCCGGCGGCGTTGTCGGACACCGGCCCGAACGAGTCCTCCGAGATGATCATCCCCGTCGTCGAGAGCATGCCGATGCCCACGAGCGCCACGAGATACAGCGACACGGTCAACTTGCCGTCGCCGAGCGCGACCGCGCTCGCCAGCGCCACGACGATGGCGATGATGGCCCAGACGCTCGATTCGAGGCCGATGCTGATCCCGGCCAGCACGGCTGTCGCCGGCCCGGTCCGCGTCGACTCGGCGATCTCCTGGACCGGGCTGGCGTCGGTCGAGGTGAAGTGCTCGGTGATCAAGCTCGCCACGAGCGCAAGCGCGACGCCGATCAGAACGGCCCAGAAGACCTTCAAGTCGTGGATGTAGAACTGGGCGACGAGGAACGCACCCACGAGGGTGAGCACGGCGCTCGTCCTGAAGCCCCGGTTGATGGGGGCCATGGCGGACTTGTCCCGCGGGCTCGCCCGCACGATCAGGATGCCGATCGCCGAGGTCAAGATGCCGATGCCAGCGACGATGAGCGGGTAGAGCAGGCCGCGGGCCGGCGGCAGGTGGAGCGAGTTGAAGGCGGAGTAGCCGAGGATGAGGGAGGCGATGATCGTGATCTCGTAGGACTCGAACAGGTCGGCCGCCATGCCGGCGCAGTCGCCGACGTTGTCGCCGACGTTGTCGGCGATCGTGGCGGCGTTACGGGGATCGTCCTCGGGGATGCCGGCCTCGACCTTGCCGACGAGGTCGGCCCCGACGTCCGCCGCCTTTGTGAAGATCCCGCCGCCGACACGCATGAACAGGGCGATCAGCGACGCACCGAATCCGAAGCCGACCAGCACGGCCGTGGCGCTGTTCTGGAAGATGAAGACGATCGTCGTGGCGCCGATGAGCCCGAGGCCGACACAGAACAGGCCGGTGATGCCGCCGGTCCGGAACGCCACCTTGAGCGCCGGCGGGAGGTGACCCTCGCGGGCTGCGGCCGCCGTGCGCACGTTGCCGCGGACCGAGAGGCTCATCCCGATGAACCCGGTGAACCCGGAGAAGGTGGCGCCGAGGAGGAAGGCGATCGCCCGGGCGAGGCCGGACTGCACGAATGTCAGGGCCACGGAACCGTCCGGGCGGACGACCTTGGTGGCCGTGAAGAACACGAGGACGAACAGCGGCACGACGATGATGGCGATCGTCTTGAACTGCTGGCGCAGGAATGCGACGGCGCCCTCCTGGATGGCACCGGCGATCTCTCGCATCTTGTCCGTGCCCGTGTCGGCGGCGAGCACGCCGCGCATCAGGTACAGGGCGGTCGCGATGGCCACGACGCCAGTGGCGAGGGCGAATACAAGCCAGCCCCGCTCGGCTCCGCCGAGGGTGAAGGCCTGATAGCCGCCATCGGCCGCGAGGAGATGGGGAAGCACTGCGTACTCCTTTGGTCAGGTCGGGTCGGAGGATACGGTAGGCGACGGGCAGATTCAAACCACGCAATTGGCGAGGCCGATTACTCGGGCCAATTAATTGTCAGCGCCCGTTCTCGCCTTCCCCCTCCCGAGAGGCCAGACTAGGGCTGTGACAATTCGGGGAACACGGCCCGATGACGGCGCCGACCCCCCAGTTGGTGGAATCGGCCTGGACAGCGTCGCGGACGGTCCGAGCGCCGGCGGCCGGCCCGACACTACCGGTCCACCAGGGCCCTCGACGCCCGACTATCTCGAGAGCATCACCGCCCTGGCGGAGTCGGCCGGCGACCTCCTCCACGGCCGCGGGACCGAAGAGCTCGAAACGGTCATCATCCCGGAGCCGCTCTCCTACCGCTTGAAACGGCGACTCCTCGGGCCGCCGCTCGTCACCGAACGGCTCTCGAACGAACGTCTCGGAAAGGTGATGGCCCTCGGGGTGATCGCCCCGGACATGATCTCGTCGACGAACTACGGGACGGAAGAGATGCTGGCCATCCTCGTCCCCGTCATGGGAGTGGCCGCCTTCACGATGGTCATCCCCGTCACGTTGGCGATCCTCGGGGTCCTCTTCTTCGTCACGCTCTCCTACCGCCAGGTCGTGACGATGTACACGAAGGCCGGCGGCTCCTACGTCGTCTCGAGGGAGAACTTCGGCACGAACGTCGCCCAGGTCGCCGCGGCGGCCTTGATCATCGATTACGTCCTGACCGTGGCCGTGCAGGTGGCCGCCGGAACAGACGCGCTGACCTCGGCCTTCCCCGCGCTAAGGCACCTCACCGTGGAGATCTGCGTCGCCGTCGTCATCCTCATGGCCTATGCCAACCTGCGGGGACTTAGGGAGGCGGGCAGGGTCTTCGCGGTCCCGACCTATTTCTTCGTGACGATGGTCGGCCTCATGGTCGTCACCGGGCTCATCAGGGCTGCGCTTGGCGACCTACACACCCACCCGATCCACGTCACTGGCGCGGTTCCGATCGGGCACCCGGGAGCAGGCCTCCTGATGGGCGCCTCGGCCTTCATCCTCCTACGGGCGTTCGCGAACGGCGGCTCCTCACTGACGGGCCTCGAGGCCGTGTCCAACTCCGTGAGCGCCTTCCGCCCGCCCGAGGGCATCAACGCCCGGCGGGTCCTCGTCATGATGTGCACGATCCTCGGGGTGCTCGTTCTCGGTGTGTCGCTCATCGCGCACTTCACCCACGCCGTTCCTTACTCGGAGAGCACTCCAACGGTCATCTCCCAGGAGGCCCACTACGTGTTCGGGACCGACCCTTTCGGGCAGGTCCTCTTCTACCTGCTCCAGGCGTCGGCAGTGCTCATCCTGTTCACCGGCGGCAACACCAGCTTCAACGGCTTCCCGTACCTCGTGAGCTTCGTCGCCAACGACGCCTACCTCCCGCGCTGGCTCACCAAGCGCGGGCACCGCCTCAACTTCTCCAACGGCATCCTGGTCCTGGCCCTGGCGGGCCTTCTCCTGCTCGTGGCCACCGATGCCCGCCTCGACTCCCTGGTGAGCCTCTATGCCATCGGGGTGTTCACCGGCTTCACCATGGCCGGCGCCGGCATGGTGCGTCACCACCAACGCGAGCGGGGACCGAACTGGCGCCGGGGCTGTGTCATCAACGGAATCTCGGCGGGTCTCTCGGCGATCGTGGTCGTGATCTTTGCGGTCACGAAGTTCACCGAGGGGGCGTGGGTCGTCGTGGTGCTGTTCCCGCTGATCGTCTGGGCGCTCATCCGCCTCCACCGCCAGTACGTCACCGAGTCGCACGAGCTGGAAGAGAACGCCCCGCTGGCGTGCGAAGCACCGATTCTCCGCCGCCATGTCGTGCTCGTGTTCGTGGGGCGGCTCGACCTCGCCACGGCGAGAGCGCTCCAGTACGCAAGGAGCTTCATGCCAGACGAGCTGCGGGCGGTGCACATCATCCTCGACACCGCCGCCGCGCGTGAGCTTGAGGCGCAGTGGAGCCGCCTCGGGCTGTCCCGGCTGCCTCTGGACCTGGTGGAGTGCCCGGACCGCCGGATCGGCCGCAGTGCGACCGAGATCGTCGCCGAGGCGGCCGCCGACGGCCAGACCGAGGTGACGGTGCTGCTGCCACGGAGATTCTTCGCCGGGGCGTGGGACTTCGTCCTGCACGACAGGACCGCCCGCCGGATCGCGAGCGTCGTCGGCCTGGTGCAGAACGTCACCCCGACCATCGTCCCGTTCCGGGTGGGCAAACGGCGGCGCCAGCTGGCGCTCGTCAGGCAGGATCTCGGCCCCGACTCGCCACCGCCGGTGGTCACGGGTGACCGGGTTGACCGCGCCGCCCGGCATCGACGGGCGGGCCTGGAGGCCGGGATCGCCACCGCCGCCGATCGAGCCGTGAAGCTCGGGACGATGTTCCCGGGCCAGCAGGCGTCGGGCACAGTCCCCGTGGCGAGCGTCCGACCCCGCCAGCGGGCCCGTGTCAGCGGGCGGGTCCGGTCCGTGCGGGTCCAACCGCGAGCCGGCGTGCCGTCGCTCGAGGCCACGATCGCGGACTCGAGCGCCCAGCTGACGCTCGTCTTCCAGGGCCGGCGGCGCGTCCCCGGCATCGAGCCCGGCGCGCTCCTCGTCGTCGAGGGAATGGTCGGTCAACGCGGCCGCGAAGAAGTGATGGTGAACCCCCTCTACTGGATCCTCTCCACCGCCGAGGACGGCGGCCCACCCGCCGGCCACGGCAACGGTCCGGAGTAGCAGCCGGCGTCCCATGAGTTGTGCCGGCAGGTGTCAGCGTGTTCCATGGTTGGCGTGCACGTCGTCGTGATCGGTTGCGGGAGGGTCGGTTCGGGCCTGGCCGTCGAGTTCACCCGGGCCGGCCATTCGGTCGGCATCATCGACAAGGTGTCCCGCTCCTTCCGGCGCCTGCCGGCGGACTGGCCGGGCCAGAAGATCGTCGGTTTCGGGTTCGACAGGGACCACCTCGAGGAGGCGGGAGTCTTGCGTGCGTCAGCCTTCGCCGCTGTCACGAGCGGCGACAACTCCAATATCCTCTGCGCCCGCATCGCGCGTGAGACCTACGAGATCCCGAACGTCGTCGCGCGGATCTACGACCCCCGTCGTGCAGAGATCTTCCAGCGGCTCGGCATCCCGACGGTGCCGACCGTCGCCTGGACGATCGACCATGTGCTTCGGCGGATGCTGCCGGAACGGGCCGTCACCGAGTGGTCCGACTCGACCGGCCGCCTGCACCTGATCGAGCGGACGCTGCCCACGGAGTGGGAAGGGCGGAGGCTGCCGGCTGGCGCCCTGCACGGCGAGGGGATCCGGGTCGTGGCGGTCACGCGGGCCGGCCTACCCACCCTTGACGTCGAGGAACTCGTCGGCCAGGAGGGTGACGTCCTCCACCTCGTCGTGAGCCACGGGGCCGAGAGCAAACTGGAGGCGCTGTTCCCAGGGGTGTCCATCGTGCCTGGGTTCACGGACGGAGGGAACCACCAATGAAGGTGGCGATTGCGGGTGCGGGAAACGTGGGGAGGTTTCTGGCGGAGGATCTGGCGCCGGGCGGGCATGCCGTCCTCCTGATGGATTCCAACGCGGATCTGGTGGCGTCGTTGCCTCCCGTCGAGGGTGTGCGCTTCGTCGCCGGCGATGCCTGCGAAGTGTCCTCGCTGCAGGCAGCCCATTTCGACGAGATGGACGTCGTAGTGGCGGCGACGGGCGACGACGAGGACAACCTCGTCATCTCGCTTCTCGCCAAGCAGGAGTTCGCCGTGCCGCGGGTGATCGCCAGGGTGAACCACCCCAAGAACCACTGGCTCTTCAACGAGATGTGGGGCGTGGACGTGGCCGTCTCGACGCCGCAATTGCTCGCCGGCCTCGTCGAGGAGGCCGTCTCGGTCGGGATGCTGGTCCGCCTCCTGCAATTCGACGGCGGCAACACCCGGCTGATGGAGGTGACGCTGGAGGCCGGCTCGCCGGCCGTGAAGAGCGAGGTGGGCACGATCGGCCTGCCCCGCGGCGCCGCCGTGGTGGCGCTCGTGCGGGAGGGCCACGTCGTCGTCCCGAGATCGGACACGATTCTCGACGTGGGAGACGAAGTGCTGCTGCTCGTCAGCGCCCAGTGCGCCGACGACGAGATCCGGGCCTTGCTCCTGCGAGAGCCGTGACCGATTCCCCGGACGGGCCTGCGCCCGGCGACCCGGGGGCGGCCGACTCCGCCGAAGAGGCTGGCGACAGCCAAGGGCCGGCCGAACCCCACGCTCCCAAGCGCCGGCGCAGCCGTAACCGCAACCGCAGTCGCAGCCGCCGGCCGTCCGGAGCCGAGGCCGGCGTGGGCGTGGAGGACGGCGTCTCGGACATGGACGGCGTCCGTCCGGAGGAGGTTGAGACTCTCGCACGCGAGGCCGCCGGCGAGGGTGGGAGCCCTCACAGCCCGCGAGCCGTAGAGCGCCCCGTCCCCGTCACGTACGGCCCGCTGCAGGCCGCCTTCTTCGACCTCGACAAGACGGTGATCGCCAAAGCCTCGATGGTGGCCTTTGGCCGGCCCTTCTACCACGGCGGCTTGATCGACCGCCGGACTGTGCTCCGCGCCCTCTACGGCCAGCTCGTCTACCTCCACCTCGGCGCGAGCGAGCAGAAACTGAACCGCATCCGGGAGTCCGTCCTCCGCCTCACCAAGGGCTGGCACCGTGACCGGGTGTGCGAGATCGTCGAGGAGGCGATCGAGGCCATCGTCGAGCCGATCATCTTCGCCGAGGCCGCCGACCTCATCGACTGGCATCACGAGGAGGGACGTCTCGTCGTCATCGTGTCGGCGTCGCCGGACGAGATCGTGACGCCGCTGAGCAAGTTTCTCGGTGCGGATGTCTGCATCGCCAGCCGGGCGAAGGTGGACGACGAGGGTCGCTACACCGGTTCGATGGAGTTCTACGCCTACGGGCCTTTCAAGGCCGAGGCGATCGACGCCCTCGCCGCCGAGCGGGGCATCGACCTGGCGGCGTCGTACGCCTACACGGACTCGTACACGGACCTGCCCATGCTCGAGACCGTCGGCCACCCGGTGGCGGTGAACCCGGATCGGGTGCTGTCCCGGTACGCGCGGGAGCACGACTTCGAGGTCCTCCACTTCAGCCATACGGTGAGCCTCTGGAGCCGGGTGCGGGACCGGATCGGGTCCGTGCCGCCCCGGCCGGCGCTTGCGCTCTCGGCCGGCGCCTTCGCGCTCGGCGCCGGGGCGGCGGCGGCCGGCTGGTGGCTCGGCTCCCGGCGGCGCGACTAACTGAGCGTTGCTGCCCGCCGGCGCCTCATCGGCCGGCGGGGTTCCACCTGGGCGGGATTTCCCGTGCTATGTGCCGGAAAAGCCGCCCACGTGAGACCGGCGACCACGGCGGGCGGCCAGGCGACCGCCGTGTGTCGTCAGTTCGTGCTGGTTGAGCGGCTCAGTCCCCGTCGCCGCGGAGGCGCTTCGCTGCAATCGCCCCGAGAGCGACGAGCACGGCCAGAATCAGGATCTTCTTGAGCATGCCCCGATCGTAGCCATCTGCCTCAGCCGATGTGCGGTCCGACCGCATGTGCGAAGAGCAACAGAGCCGGTCGCAGCCGAGCTCAGACGGTCAGCAGGTCCCGCGCGCCGGTGTCGCTGGACGGGTGGCGCAGCTTCGACATGGCCCGCGCCTCGATCTGGCGGATCCGCTCCCGGGTGAGGTTGAAGTGCTCGCCCACCTCTTCCAGCGTGCGCGGCTCGCCGCGGTCCAGGCCGAAGCGGAGCCTCAGGATCTCCCGCTCGCGCTCGTCGAGCGGCGCCAGCAACCGATTTATCTCGAGCGGCAGCAGCGCCGTGGCCGCAACCTCGAAGGGCGATTCGGCCGAGCGGTCCTCGACGACGTCGCCGAGCTCGGCGTCGCCGTCCTCGCGGAGCGGCTCGGACAGCGACAGGGGCTCCGCCCGGAACCGGAGCGCCTCGATCAGCTTGTCCTCGGGCAGCTCCACCTCGATGCCGAGCTCGGTCAGCGTCGCCGGCCTCCCGAGCTTCAGCTCGAGTCGGGCCTGGGCCTTCTGCACCCGGGCAAGTGTGTCGCCGGCGTGCACGGGCAGGCGGATCGTACGCCCCGTATTGGCGATGCCGCGGGTGATCGCCTGGCGGATCCACCACGTCGCGTACGTCGAGAACTTGAAACCCTTGCGCCAATCGAACTTCTCGACGGCGTGCATCAAGCCGAGATTGCCCTCCTGGATGAGGTCGAGCAGGGGCAGCCCGGAAGCTTGGTACTTCTTCGCGATGGAAACGACCAGCCGAAGGTTCGACTGGACGAACGTGCGCTGGGCGGTCTCGCCTTCCCTCACTATCCGGTTGAGCTCACGGCGGCGCGTCGGGGTCGTGCCCTTGGCCTTCGCCTTCAATTCCTCCTCGGCGCTCCACCGGGCTTCGATCGCCTGAGCAAGGCGGACCTCGTCGTCCTTGGTGAGGAGCGGATACTGGCCGATGTCGGTGAGATACAGCCTGACGAGGTCTTCCTCGTCGCGCTCGACTCGCTCTTTCGCCAAGGTCCTAAAGCCTCCGTGGGTTCGGCCGGTACAGCTCCGCGCTGCTCCGAAATTGACGCGTAGGCGGGGCCACCCCCGGCCGACCGTCGCACCCCACCCTGCGCCGGCCAGCGAACTCTGCGCTGCCTTGTTGTCCTCGTAAGTGTAACGGTGGAGTCAAGCACGACGGCCGCGGTCCCTGCCCTGGTGGGAGGCACCGTTCTACGGTATAAACCTGATTCACCCGGTCACCCCGGGGTCGCTGTGCCCGCCTGCGCCACCGCCGGCTCCGCCCCGCCGGCCGGCGAGAACGGCCCCTTCGTTCCGCACGATCTCGAGATCGGCGACGGCCCTGGAGAGGTTGCGGACGACCGCCCCGTCTGCGGACGGAGACGCGAGTTCCATACGGTCGTTGTACGCCTCCAAGAGAAACGGATAAAGCCGATGGGAAAGGTCGGCTATAAGGGCCCGGCCATCGTCAGTCCGAGTGTTGCGAGAGGGCGGGAGCGGGCGGGCGTCGACGGGCGGGAGCACCCGCGCGTCGACGGGCGGGAGCACCCGCGCCAACTCCTCAGCGAGGGCGCCGGCGGGAAGGACAGTGAGGTCTTCCAGATCCGGGAGCCCGATCGAGACCGGCAGCAGGTCCTCCAGCAGAGATGCCCGCCAGGCGTGAGCAAGGCTTGCCGACGCAGCCCAGCGCGCGCACCCGGGGGAGGCAAGCTGCGGCGCTCTCTCACCCAAGCGTGCGAAACACGTCAGCTCGACCGCGCGTAGCCCCCCGAGACACCTGGCGGATTCGAGGAGTTTCAACCCCCTGTACCGGCGGACGCCCGGAACCGGTTGGTGATCGGCATGCGGCGGTCCTTGCCGAAGCCACGGCTCGTGACGCGGGGGCCGGGTGGCGCTTGACGGCGCTTGTACTCGGCGCGGTCGACGAGGTCGATGATCCTCCGCACCGTGGCGGCTTCGAAGCCTTCCGCAACCAGATCCTCGACAGTCATGTCCTGCTCCACGTAGCCCTCGAGGATCGGGTCCAGAACCGCATACGGCGGCAGGCTCTCGTCGTCGCGCTGGTCGGGCCGCAGCTCGGCCGACGGCGGCTTGTCGATCACGGCCTGCGGGATGAGGTCGTGACCGGCGAGCGAGTTCCGGTACTCGCACAGCTCGTACACGAGCGTCTTCGGCACGTCCTTCAGCACGCCGTATCCGCCGGCCATGTCGCCGTACAGCGTGGCGTAGCCGACAGCCATCTCGCTCTTGTTGCCCGTCGTGAGCACAAGCCAGCCGCGCTCGTTCGAGATTGCCATGAGGATGACGCCTCGGATGCGGGCTTGAAGGTTCTCGCCGGCCAGCCCGGCGGCGGGATCTCCTGTATCGAACACCGGCACGAGCATCTCGAGCAGCACATGGTGAGCCGGCTCGATTCCGACAGTCGTGGTGTCGATTCCGAGGTTCTTGCCGAGCGCGGTGGCGTCGTCGACCGACCCCGTGGACGAGAACCGCGACGGCATCAGGACACCGTGCACCCGGGCGCCGCCGACGGCGTCGGCTGCAATCGTCGCCACGAGCGACGAATCGACTCCACCCGACAGAGCCACCAGCACATCGGTGAATCCGTTCTTGCGGACGTAGTCGGACGTTCCGAGCACGAGCGCCTGGTAGACCTCCGCGACCGGCCCCAGCCGGGGCGCGAGCGGCGCCGACCGTTGCGTTCGGGAAGGCGTCGCGCCGGCCGGAAGCGCTTCGGAGACCGTCGTCAACGGCAGCGACGCCACGCCCTCGTGACCCCGCGGATCGAGCAGCCGCTTGCGGAACGTCGGCCGGATCACGACGTCGCAGACGGTGAAGGCCTCGTCGAACTGCGGAGCCGACGCGACGAGGTTGCCGTCGTGGTCGAAGACCATCGACGCGCCGTCGAATACGAGCTCGTCCTGGCCGCCGACGAGATTGACATAGGCGAGCGCGCAGGAGGCGTCCGCCGCCCGCGTCGCGAGCATGCGCTCCCGCTGGGCGAGAACACCGGCTCGGTACGGCGAGGCGTTCACGGTCACGACCAGCTCGGCTCCGCCCTCGCCCAACCTGCCGATCGGGCCGGCCGGGCTCCAGGCGTCCTCGCAGACGGTGACGCCCACGCGGACGCCGGCGACGAGGAACAGGTGGTCACGTCTTGTGCCCGGAGCGAAGTAGCGCCGCTCGTCGAACACGCCGTAGTTCGGCAGCAGCTGCTTGCGGACGATCCCGTGCACCCGTCCGCCGGCGCAGACCGCGGCGGCGTTGTACAGGTCGCCGTCCTCCTCGACAAAGCCGACGACCGCGGCACAACGCTGCGTCGCCGCCGCAACCTTCTCGAGAGCGAGCAGGTTGCCGGCGACGAAGCCGGGCTCGATCAGAAGATCCTCCGGCGGATAGCCCGTCAGGACGAGCTCGGGGAACACGGCCAGATCCGCTCCCACCGCCTCGGCCTGGCCCAGCTGAGCGATGACCTTCTCGGCATTGCCCTCGAGGTCGCCGACGGTGACATCCAGCTGGCACAGGGCGATCCGCAATGTGCCCACGTGAAAAGCCTACCGGCGGCACGGGCCGGCGACGGCGACCGTCCGGAACGTGCGGAGCGCCCGGCGCCGGCGGAACCAGCGGAACCAGCCGAAGCCGGCGTGACGGGTAGCCTGCCGCCAGAGGACTCGCCGACCGATGCCAACGCCCCAGCTGCTCGACGAGCTCGCCCGTGCGTCTGCGGCACCCGAGACGGTGCGGTTGGTGACCGACCAGCTCTGCGCCGCCCAGCCTGGGGCCGGCGAGCGGCTCGAGTCCGAGCCTGCTCTGGCGGCGACCTTCGCCGCCGTCGCCGCCGCCAGCCGTTCGTTGTCGCGGGTGGTCGTCGCCGATGCTGCCGCGCTCGACGTGCTCGCGGCAGAGCTGCGCCGCGAGCTCCGGCGAGATGCGCTGGGACCCGGCGGAAGCAGGTGATGTCGACGACCTAGTTCGGCGCAAACGCCTGTCGCTGCTCGGGGTGGCGGCACGCGACCTCGTCGGCCTCGACGACCTCGAACAGGTGACCGGCTCGCTCTCGCGCGTCGCCGACCGTGTTCTCGCCGGCGCCATCCGCCTTGCGGGCGCGGGCGCCGGCGCCGGCGGTGGCGCGCGGCGCCGGCGACGGCGCGGGCGCCGGCCTCGCCGTCATCGCCATGGGCAAGCACGGCGCCCAGGAGCTCAATTACTCGAGCGACGTCGACGTCGTGCTTGTCGCGTCCGACGGCGCCGACCCCGACCCTTCCCTCGCCCGGTCCGTCGTCGCCATCGCCTCGCAGGCGTACCGCATCGACACCAACCTCCGCCCGGAGGGCCGCTCCGGCGTGCTCGTCCGGTCCGTCGACTCCTACGTTGCCTACTGGCAGCGGTGGGCTCGGCCGTGGGAGTTCCAGGCGCTGCTGAAGGCCCGCCACTCGGCGGGCGACGCCGCCACGGGCCGGCGCTTCGAACAGGCGGCGGCGGAGCACCTCTGGGCGCGGCGATTCGGCGCCGACGACCTGGCCGAGCTGCGGACCATGAAGGCCCGGACCGAGGCGATCGTCGCCAGCCAAGGTCTCGACCAGCGCGAGCTCAAGCGGGGCCGCGGTGGGATACGCGACGTGGAATTCTCCGTCCAGCTCCTGCAACTGGTACACGGCGGCCGCGATCCGGCCCTCCGGCTGCGGGCCACGTTCGCGAGCCTCGCCGAGCTCGCCGACGCGGGGTACGTGGCGGCGGAGGACGCGGCGGCGCTGGCGATCGCCTATCGGTTCCTGCGTACCGTCGAGCACCGCCTGCAGCTCGTCGAGGAGGCGCAGGTCCACACCGTCCCCTCCGACCGCGAGTCGAGGGACCGCCTGGCTCGCGTGCTCGGCTTCCGGGGACAGCCGGAGGACACCCCCGGCGACCGCTTCGACGACGTGCTGGCCCATCATCAAGCGACGAGCCGGGCGATCCACGAGCGCCTCTTCTTCAGGCCTCTGCTCGAGGCCTTCGCCGGCGAGCCGGCTGGGAGCGGGCACGGCTTCGCCCAGGACGCCGTCGAGGAACGGCTCGCCGCCTTCGGCTTCGTCGACGCCGACCGGACCCGGCAGGCCCTCGACGAGCTGACGCGCGGCCTGACCCGATCCTCGAGGCTCATGCAGCAGCTGCTGCCGCTCCTGCTCGACTGGCTGTCAGAGTCGCCCGACCCCGATCAGGGCCTCGTCGGCCTACGGACGCTCGCCGGCGGAGCGCACCGCCGCGATCTGCTCGTCACGGCCTTCCGGGAATCGCCCGAGCTCGCCCGCCGGCTCTGCCTGCTGCTCGGGACGAGCCGGCGCCTGGGCGAGATCATCGCCCGCCACCCCGACTTCGTCATCCTCCTCGACGACCCGTCCGCTCTCGCCGCGCCGGAACCTGGAGAGCTCGTCGAAAAGGCGATGATCGCCGCCGCCCAGGGGCCCGGCCGGCGGACGAGCGCGCTGCGCCACTTCTTCGAAATCGAAACCGTCCGCATCGCGGCCCGAGACCTCCTCTCCCTCTCAGGCCTGCGCGACACCGGTCGCGCCCTCGCCGATCTCGGGTCCGCCGTCGTCGCGGCCGCGCTGGAGGTGGTCGGGCCAGCCGTGCCGATGGCCGTGGTCGGCATGGGGAGCTTCGGCGGGGCCGAGATCGCCTACGGCAGCGACCTCGACGTGCTGCTCGTGTACGAAGGGACGACCGCTTCGGACGTGAGAGCGGCCGAACTGGCGGCGTCCGCTCTCTTCCGCCTCTGCAACGGAGCGACACCTGCCGAGGGGATCGTCCGAATCGACGCCTCTCTGCGTCCCGAAGGCAAACAGGGGCCGCTCGCCCGAAGCCTCGACGCGTTCGCGATGTACCACCAGCGTTGGGGCGAGACCTGGGAGCGTCAGGCGCTCCTGCGGGCGCGGCCCGTGGCGGGGGACGAGAGCGTCGCCGGGCGCTTCCAGTCGCTGGCGGACGAGGCGGTCTGGTCGGCGCCGCTCGACGAGCCTGCCGAGCGGGAGATCCGCAGGATGAAGGCGCGGATCGAGCGCGAGCGCATTCCGCCGAGCGAGGACCCGCAGTTCCACCTCAAGCTCGGGCGCGGCTCTCTCTCCGATGTGGAGTGGACGGTGCAGCTCCTCCAGCTCCGCACCGCCACCCGCGGTCCGGGGACCCTGAACGCCCTGGATCACCTCGAGCGTGCCGGCGCCCTCGGCACGGCCGACGCAGCCTCCCTGAGGGAGGCGTACCGATTCTGCGTGAGAACGAGGAACCGCTGGCACCTCGTCGGGAACTACCTCGCCGGCGCCGGCGGCGTCGTGGGGAGCGGCGCGGACGCCCTGCCACGCCAGCCGGAGCTCCAGTCCCGGCTCGCGAGGAGCCTCGGCACGACCCCGAGCGAGCTGCGCGAGTCGTACCGGCGGGTGACCCGGCGCAGCCGCAAAGTGGTGGAGCACGTCTTCTACGGGCTGTGACCTACTCGTTTGTCCAGAGGCGTAGCACAGCGGCTCTGCGTACGACCGCGACACCGTGCGCCTCGAGCGAGTCGAGCAGCAGACCCGAGGCGGACGACCAGAAGATCAGCGGCGCACCCGGAAGGGGGGCTCGGAGACGAACGCCGTCGGATCCGCGCTTGGAGATTCTCAGTCCCCGGCGCACGTGCTCGGCAGCCCGAAGCTCCTCATAGCGGGCGCTCCAGGAAGGAACGAACGGGCGCATCCAGCTCCATCGGGCCCCGATGCGGACACCCCATTCGAAGAGCTCGAGGCCGACAAGCACCGGGGGTGTGTTGGTGGATCCCAGGCCCTTCGGCATGGGCCAGCGCAGCCCACCGCGGAAGCTCTGAAGCGGTCCTTCCTCGAGATCGACCTCGGGGAGGGCGCGGCTCGCCCGCCTGGCCGCGGAATGGAGGAGGACGACGGCGGCGAGCAGCAGCACAAGCGCCAGGATCAGCAGGAGCAACGTGATGTCGTGTGTGACAGAGGCCATCGCGAGCGCCAAAGCTAGACCGTGCCACGCCCTCCGCCGGACCTGCGGCGCTCGGGCACGTGCGAAGTGACCCCGCGTGCCACGATGAGGGCCGGAAGGACGAGGAGACCACGGTGACCGACTTGCTCTACCTGAACGACGCCGAGCAGCGGAGCTTCACCGCCACCGTCGTCGCCGTCGAGGGTGGGGCGCGGCGGGTGGCGATGGACCGGACCTGTTTCTATGCGACCGGCGGCGGCCAGCCCCACGACACAGGCACGCTCGGCGGCCAACCGGTGACCGACGTCGTCAAGGAGGGTGACACCGTCTGGCACACGCTCGGCGGCGCAGAGGCCCTGCCGGCTCCGGGCGATGCCGTCGAGGGCGAGATCGACTGGGAGCGCCGCCACGCGCTGATGCGGACGCATACGGCGCTCCACGTTCTCTGCGGCGTGATCTGGAACGAGTGGCACGTCGCGGTGACCGGCGGGAACATGGAACCGCTCTCGGCGCGCATGGACTTCGAGTTCGACCCGCTGCCGGAAGGCTTCGGGTCGCTCGTCGAGCGGCTCGTCAACGCCGAGCTCGACGCCGCCCGGCCCGTCGAGGTGTCCTTTGTCCCCCGGGAGGTGGCGCTGCGTGACGAGGACCTGATCCGGACCAAGGTCAACCTCATACCCCCGTCGGTGACCGAGCTTCGGGTCGTCGACATCGTCGGGCTCGACAGGCAGGCCGATGGCGGCACGCACGTCCGCCGCACCGATGCGGTGGGCCATATCCGGGTCGTGAAGACCGAGTCGAAGGGAAAGGGCAACAAGCGGATCCGCATCGAGATCGGGCCGTAGCGGTGGGACCTCCGGGTCGATCGCCCGCCGCTGAGCGATGGGTGAAAGTCCTGGATCAGACCCGCTGCATCGGATGCCACGCCTGCACCACCGCCTGCAAGTCCGAGAACGGCGTGCCGCTCGGCGTCAACCGCACTTACGTGAAATCCGTCGACGTGGGCGTCTTCCCGGCTGTTCGGCGCATGTTCCAGGTGACCCGGTGCAACCAGTGCGAGCGTGCGCCGTGCGTGACGGCCTGCCCGACGGGCGCGATGTACCGCCGGCCCGACGGCATCGTCGACTTCGACAAGCGGATCTGCATCGGCTGCAAGGCCTGTATCGCGGCCTGCCCCTACGACGCCGTCTTCATCAACCCCGAAGACCACTCGGCCGAGAAGTGCAACTTCTGCGCCCATCGGCTCGACCTCGGCCTCGAGCCGGCGTGCGTCGTCGTCTGTCCCACCGAGGCGATCTCGGTCGGCGACCTGAACGACCCCGGGTCGAAGGTCGCCCGCGTCGTGCGGGGCGAGCCGACGCAAGTGCGCAGGCCCGAGGTCGGGACGTGGCCCGGGGTCTTCTACAAGGGGGCCGGGCCTGCGACGCTCGATCCGCTCGCCGCGCGGCGACCCGACGGCGGCCTGTACGCCTGGGCGACCCAGGGGCCCGACGGGCCCGGCCACGTCGGTTCAGGCCATCGGGGCGAGCCCAGGTCGAGCGCGGCGATCCTGCTCTCCTACGACGTTCCTCACCGGATCCCTTGGGGCTGGAGGGTGAGCCTCTACACCTGGACGAAGGCCATCGCCGCCGGGAGCTTTCTCGCCATGCTCGTCTTGATACCCGCCGGCGGGCTGGCCTGGACGGACCCGGTCGCCCGGTACGGCGTGCCGGGCCTCGCGCTCGGCTGCTTGGGCTTCACCGGAGGGTTGCTGGTGTGGGACCTGACGCACCCGTTCCGTTTCTATCTGCTCTTCGTTCGGCCGCAGTTCGCCAGCTGGCTCGTGAAGGGCGCCTTCGTCGTCCTCGCCTACGGAGCCGTCGTCGCCGGCTACCTGGCCGGCGCCGCTGCCGGTTCGGTCCTCGCGCAGGAGATCCTCGCCGTCGCCGGCGGGGCACTCGCCGTCGGGGTCGCCTGCTACACCGCCTTCCTCTTCGCGCAGGCGCGCGGGCGCGATCTCTGGCAGAGCCGGCTCCTCGCACCCGCGCTCGCGATCCAGGCCATGCTGGCCGGCTCGGCCTGCCTGCTGGCCGTCGTCTTCGCCTACGGGCCGAGCCGGGCCCGCACTCCCCTCGAAGCCCTGCTGGCGGCGTCGGCTGCAGCTCACCTGTTGCTCAGTCCTGGGCGAGACGGCGGGAAGCCACCGCACAACCCACGTCCGCGCCGCCGTCGACGAGATGACCCGCGGCCGCCTCTCCCGCTTTTTCTGGCCCGGTGTGGCGGGAGTCGCAGTCGCGCTCGCCGCTCCGGTGCTCGGCGTCGTCGCGGTGCCCTTCGCCCTCGCCGGGCTGCTTGCCTACGAGCACGCCTACGTCCAGGCCGGCCAGTCCGTCCCGCTGGCGTGAGCGGCTCACCCGTGAACGACGACGCCGGGCAGGACGGCGCCAGGAACGGCGAGCCGTCCGGCCTCGGACGACCGGTGAGCGCCGCCAAGCCCGAAACCGAAGCCCGGGGCGAGACCTTCTACCCCGGCCCGTCCCGGGTGGACCTGGCCGCCTTCCCGCCCAAGGAGCGCTGGGACCACTGGGTCGAGCTCGACTCGCGGGCGTGGCCGGAGCGCGTCGAGCACCACGACCTCCTCGTTCCGACGACGTGCTTCAACTGCGAGTCGGCCTGCGGACTCCTCGCCTATGTCGACCGTGAGACGCTCGAAGTCCGCAAATTCGAGGGCAATCCGGAGCACCCGGGCTCGCGTGGCCGCAACTGCGCCAAAGGCCCGGCGACCATCAACCAGATCACCGATCCGGACCGCGTCCTCTACCCGATGCGCCGCGCCGGCAGGCGCGGCGAAGGCCGCTGGGAGCGGGTCTCCTGGGACGAGGTCCTCGACGCGCTCGCGACCCGCATCCGCCGTGCGATCGTCGAGGGCCGCCACAACGAGGTCATGGTCCACATCGGCCGGCCGGGCGAGGACGGGTTCACCGAGCGGGTCCTCGCCAGCTGGGGCGTGGACGGTCACAACTCGCACACCAACGTCTGCTCCAGCGCCGGCCGGGCCGGCTACCAATTCTGGATGGGCATGGACCGGCCCAGCCCGGACCACGCCAATGCCGACGTCATCTACCTGATCAGCGCCCATCTCGAGAGCGGCCACTACTTCAACCCCCACGCACAGCGCATCGTCGAGGCTCGGGCGAGAGGCGCCAAGGTGATCGTGGTCGACACGCGGCTGTCGAACACCGCCTCGCAAGCGGACTGGTGGCTCTCGCCCGTTCCGGGCAGCGAGGCGGCGATCAATCTCGCCATCGCCAACCACATCATCGCGACCGGCCGCTACGACGCCGAATTCGTCAGGCGTTGGTGGAACTGGGAGGAGTACCTGTCGCATTGCCGGCCCGACCTGCCGGCCAGCTTCGAGGCCTTCGAAACGGTCCTCGCCACGCTGTACGAAGAGTTCACCTTCGACTTCGCGGCGGCCGAGGCGGGGATCGATGCCGGGATGCTGGCGGAGGTGGGGGAGGCGGTTGCGGGCGCGGGGCATCGTTTCTCGGCGCACAGCTGGCGGGCGGCGGCGGCCTCGAATCTGGGGGGATGGCAGGTGTCGAGGACGCTGTTTCTCGTGTCGGCGTTGTTGGGCGCCGTCGCCACCGAGGGCGGGACGTTCCCCAATGCGTGGAACAAGTTCGTTCCCCGGCCCATCCACCTGCCGCCTCACCCCGCGGTCTGGAACGAGCTCACCTTCCCGCTCGAGTACCCGCTCGCCCAGAACGAGCTTTCGTACCTGCTGCCGCACTTCCTGAAGGAGGGACGGGGCCGGCTCGACACCTACTTCACCCGGGTCTACAACCCCGTCTGGACCAACCCCGACGGCCTCTCGTGGATGGAGGTGCTGGCCGACGAGGACAAGGTCGGGTGCTTCGTCGCCCTGACGCCGACCTGGAGCGAGTCGGCCTCCTTCGCCGACTACGTGCTGCCGATGGGCCACGGCTCCGAACGGCACGACACGCACTCGTACGAGCAGTACGACGGGCAATGGATCGGGTTTCGCCAACCCGTGCTGCGGGCGGCGCGTGAACGCCTCGGCGAGACCGTGACCGACACCCGGGAGGTCAATCCCGGCGAGGTCTGGGAGGAGAACGAGTTCTGGATCGAGCTGTCCTGGCGGATCGACCCGGACGGGAGCCTCGGCATCCGCCGGTACCACGAGTCGGTCGCCGTTCCAGGGACGCGGCTCTCGGTCGAGGAGTACTACGGCTGGATGTTCGAGAACTCGGTGCCCGGCCTGCCGGCGGCAGCGGCCGCCGAGGGACGCTCGCCGCTCGAGTACATGCGCCGCTACGGCGCTTTCGAGATCCAGGCCGGCGAGTGCGCCCGCCACGAGGACGAGATCGGTGCCGACGAGCTCGTGGATCTTCATACCGGCGCCTTCGGTCGCGTCTACTCCGCGGCGCCGGCGGCCGAGGACCCGAACATCGTCCCGATCGGGATGCCGGCGTTCGACGAGGACGGCCGGCGGCCGGTCGGGGTCCTCATCGACGGCGTCGTGCGCCGGGGGTTCCCGACACCGTCAGGACGGCTCGAATTCTGGTCATCGACCCTCGACGCCTGGGGCTGGCCCGAGCAGGCCCTCCCCGGCTACATCCGTAGCCACGTGCACCCGTCGGAGCTGGGCGAGGACCAGGTCGTGCTGCTGTCCACGTTCCGGTTGCCGACGCAGATCCACACCAGGTCCGCCAACTCGAAGTGGCTGGACGAGCTCGCCCACGCCAATCCGGTCTGGATCCACCCGAGCGATGCGGGCAGGTTCGAAGTGGCCCGGACCGGAGACCTCGTCAGGGTCGAGACCGAGATCGGCCATTTCGTCGGCCAGGCCTGGCTGACCGAGGCGATCCGGCCGGGCGTCGTCGCCTGCAGCCATCACATGGGCCGCTGGAAGCTGTCCGAGCAGCAGCCCGGCCAGAGCCTGGCCATGGCGACGGTGACCCTGAAGCGGGACGAGGCCGGGTGGAGCATGGCTCGCCTCGCCGGCGTCGGCCCGTACGAGTCGTCCGACCCGGACACCGCTCGCATCTGGTGGACCGACATCGCCGTGCACCAGAACCTCACGTTTCCGGTGCAACCCGACCCGATCTCCGGCATGCACTGCTGGCATCAGGCGGTCCGGGTCCGGCCGGCGTTGCCGGCGGACCAGCTCGGCGACGTCTCCGTCGACACCGCGAAGGCGCACGCCGCCTATCGCCGGTGGCTCGAGAAGACGCGGCCCGCCGGGCAGGTCTCCCCGGACGGGACACGCCGGCCGTCGTGGCTCATCCGGCCGCTGCGGCCGGCGCCGCTCGCCTACCAGCTGCCGGGCGCGAGCCGTGACGACGGCGCCGCTCGCCTACCGGCTGCCGGGGCGCGAGCCGTGACGACGGCGCCGTCGCTTCGGACCGGGGAGCCGACGATGTTCGGTTTCCTCCTCGGGGCGACGGGCATGTTCGCCACGATGTACTCGACCCAGGCGATCCTGCCCGAGATCGCCCGCACCTTCGACGTCCGGCCCTCGACGAGCGGCCTGACCATCTCGGTCACCGTCGTGATGGTGGCCCTAGGCGCCTGGCTCTGGGGCGCCTACTCGGACCGCCGGGGCCGGCGCCGGTCCCTCATACTCTCGAGCGCACTCCTCGTGGTGCCGACCGTGGCGATGGTGGCGGTGCCGAGCTTCGCGGTGCTGCTGGTCCTACGGGCCCTGCAGGGGCTCTGCATGCCGGGCCTGCTCACGGTCGGGCTCCCGTACGTGACCGAGGTCTTCGGCCCCAGGCTCGGCGGCCGGGCGATGGGCAATTACATCGTCGCGCTCGTCGTCGGCGGGCTCATCGGGCGAGTCGGGATCGCCGAGCTGAGCACCGTGCTGGGCTGGCGGTCCTCGCTCGCCGTCCTGGCGGTCCTGCCCGCGTCGGGGGCGCTCGTCATGTGGAGGACACTTCCCGAAGCTCCGCCGGCGCCCCATACCGCGGGCCTGCGGGCGGTGCTCGACCAGCTCCGCAATCCCCGCCTGCTCAGGGCCGCCGGCGCCGGCAGTGCGCTGCTGTTCAGCTTCATCGGCGTCTTCTCCTACGCCTCCTACCGCCTCGAAGGCCCGCCCTTCGATCTCGGGCCGAGCACGGGCAGCCTCATCTTCGTGCTGTGGATCGTGGGGGCCGTCGGCCCTTCCTCCGGGCGGCTCGCCGACCGCATCGGCTGGCGACGCGTCGCTCTGGCGGCATTGACGTGCAGCGCCGTCGGACTGCTCGTCACGCTTCCCGACGTGTTGGCGACGGTCGTGCTCGGCCTCGCACTCGTCGCCACCGGCATGTTCGCCGGCGTGACGGCTGTCCAGATCGGCGTCGCCCAGTCGTCGCAGGTCGACCGGGGCACGGCGAGCGGTATCTACTTCACTTGCTACTACCTGGCCGGCGCAGCCGGCGCCTACCTGCCTGGCCTCGCGTGGCAGGCGTGGAAGTGGCGGGGAGTCGCCGTGCTGGCGTTGTCGGCGCTCGTGGCCGCCGCCATCGTGCTCAGCTCCGACCGGTGGCCGCGCCGCGGTGCGGTGAGCGAGCCGGGTAGCCCGTTCGCGGCACCGCCTGAAATCTGACAGTCTGAACCGCACGCCCGCCCAGACTCCGCGCCATATTTCACAGCTGACTCCCAGTCCTTCTTCACGTCCGCCCCAGGCGTCCGGAAGACGCTGAGCCCGTGCGCCGCACGCCCTCCGCGCCGCCCGAGTGGATCGCGAACGTCGTCACGGCGGTGGCCGCCCTCGGCTTCGGCGTCACCCTCGGCCTGGGGTTCACGGCCGAGACCCACGGATCGCTCGTCGCTGCCGGCGGCCTCGCAACCGCCGCCGGCCGCTTCGCCGGCCTCACGGGCACCTACCTGCTCCTCGTCCTGGTGCTGTTGATCTCGAGACTGCCTTGGCTGGAAGGCGTCTTCGGCCAGGACCGCCTCGTCCGGTGGCACCGGCTGCTCGGTCCGTGGCCCATCGTCCTGCTGGGCGCGCACGCCGTGCTCATCACCATCGGCTACGCGCAGCAGGCGTCCGTCGGCCCCTGGCATCAAGCGGGCATCCTGCTCACCTCCTATCCGGACGTGCTCGCCGCGACGGTGGCGTTCGGGCTGATCGTGATGGCCGGGGTGACGTCGGTGCGAGCTGCTCGCTCCCGGATGCGCTACGAGACCTGGTGGGCGATTCACCTCTACACCTACCTCGCGCTCGCCCTCGCCTTCTCGCACCAATTGGCCAACGGCGCCTCCTTCGTCGGCCATCCGCTCGCCCGGGTGTTCTGGATCGTGGTCTGGGCGTCGACTGCCGGCGTCGTGCTCGTGTTCCGGGTGGGCATGCCGGTCTGGCGCACGCTCTACCACCGTCTGCGGGTTGTGGAGGTCCGAAGAGAGGGCCGCGGCGTGGTGTCGGTCATCTGCGCCGGACGGCACCTGGACCGGTTGCCGGTCGTGGGGGGCCAGTTCCTGCAGTGGCGGTTCCTCACGGGTGGGCTGTGGTGGCAGGCTCACCCGTACTCCGTCTCGGCGTTGCCGCGGCCGCCCTACATCCGGATCACCATCAAGGCGCTCGGCGACTTCTCCGAATCGGTGGCCAAGCTCTCCTCCGGCACCCCGGTGGCGATCGAAGGCCCCTACGGCGTCGTCACGAAACACTCCCGCAGCGGTGACAAAGTCCTCCTCGTCGCCGCCGGCGTGGGCATCACCCCGATGCGGGCGCTGCTGGAGGACCTGCCCGCCGCCGTCGACGTCGTGGTCGTGCTGCGAGCGCCGACGCCCGAGGACGTGATCTTCGAGCACGAGATCGCCCCGCTCGTGCACAACCGGGGTGGCCGCCTGCACGTCCTCGTCGGCAACCGCCACGAGGTGCGGCTCGACCCGGATCTGTTCCGCGACGTGGTCCCCGACATCTGGAGCCGAGACGTCTACATCTGCGGTCCGCAAGGCTTCACCGACGACGTCGTCGTCGCGGCCTACGAACTCGGGGTGCCCCTCGACCGTATCCACAGCGAGTCGTTCACGTTCTGACGATGAACCGCCGATCCGCCTCAATGGAGCAACCGCGATGAGACGAGCACCGATCGTCCTGGCCGCCACCGCCGCCGGCCTGGCTGCCGTTCTCACGTTCCATACGCGCGAGCTGTCCTCGACCGTGGTCCCCGGCGGCC
Source organism: uncultured Acidimicrobiaceae bacterium (assembly GCA_963763085.1). Lineage (GTDB taxonomy): Bacteria > Actinomycetota > Acidimicrobiia > Acidimicrobiales > Bog-793 > CAVXNB01. Next base: position 73,907 of record CAVXNB010000008.1, on the reverse strand, counting down.
TCGGCACCATACCGTCGCCGGACACGACGACGCCGGGCGGCGGCGGCGGCACCACCTCGACGACGACACCGGGCTCGACGACGACACCGGGCTCGACGTCGACTCCGACCACGACTCCGTCCGGGACCCGCACCGCGCTCGGCAGCGACGTGCAGTATCAGTACGGCCAGCTCGAGCTCAAAGTGACCGTCACCGGCGGCAAGATCACCGCCGTCGTGCCCGCCGTGGACGTCGCCTTCGATCCGCATTCCGAGCAGATCAACTCGTTCGCGGAGCCCCAGCTCGAGAGCCAGACGCTCGCCGCCCAGAGCGCCCAGATCGACGGGGTCTCGGGAGCGACGTTCACCAGCCAGGCCTACGTGCAGTCTCTCCAGGCGGCTCTCGACAAGCTGGGGTTCAAGTAGTGGCCGGCGAGCTGGTGAGGCCGCCGTCGCCGGCGGAGCCGGCGAGGCCGGCGGCCCAGTCCTCGCCGGCGAGCCGGCCCTCCGGCACGTTCATCCGGTCATGGGGACGATGGTGTCGTTCGACGTGAGGATCGGCGACGCCGAGCGCAATGCGGTGCTGGTGGCGGTGGCCCGTGCGTGCGCACGCCTCGACCGCGCCGACGCCGTCTTCAGCACCTGGAAGCCGAACAGCCCGATGAGCCTGTTCCGCCGCGACGCCATCGCCCTCCGGGCCGCCCCTCCCGAGCTCGCGGCCGTGCTGGAGCTGTGCTCGCTGGCCCGTGAGCTGTCGGGCGGTTGGTTCGATCCGTGGGCGATGCCCGGAGGCGTCGACCCCACCGGCCTCGTGAAGGGCTGGGCTGCGGAGCAGGCGCTCGACGAGCTGCGCAGGGCCGGCGCCCGGGCGGCGATGGTCAGCGCCGGCGGGGACCTCGCCACATTCGGCGACCCGGTGCCCGGATCGGCCTGGAGGATCGGGGTGCGCGACCCGTGGGCGAGCGACCGGCTGGCGTGCGTGCTCGAATCGCCCGGCGCCGTCGCCACCTCCGGCTGCTACGAGCGCGGCAACCACGTCGTCGACCCGCGCACCGGAGTCGCCACGGCCCGTTGCGCATCGGCAACGGTGGCCGGACCGGAGCTCTGGCTGGCGGACGCGCTCGCGACCGGCCTCCTCGTCGCCGGCGAGGCGGGCTTGGCACAGATCGAAACCGTCCAGGGCTACGAGGGCTACGTCATCACCGAACGGGGAACGGTCGCGATGACGGGATCGTTCCCGCTCGCCCGGTGACGGCCCGGGCTACGAAACGGTGTAGATCGTGATCCCGCCGACTCCCTTCGAGGAGGCGGTGAGATTCCCGCTCAGCACGGTGTGTCCCACGAACGCCTTCCACTTCGAGAGCTTGGCGCCGAGGTAGATCGAGTAGGTCTCGTTGTGTTTCTTGCCCTCGATGTAGCAACCCTCCGGTGAGGCATGCGTGCTGCCCTTGCCGCCGGTCAGGACCCCGGAGCCGGTGACGATCCCCGAGGCACCCACCGTCAAGGTCTTGGACTTGGAGTTCCACTTCGGAGCGGACACGTCCTGAGTGGCCTCGTCCTCCCGGATGAAGGCGGTGGCCTTCTTCAGTTCGGTCTGCCGGATAACCGTCACGAAGTGCACCAGGCTCTTGCCCTCGTAGATCGCGGTCCCCGCCGCGCCGACCTCACCGAAGGGGATTCCTGTCGAGCTCTCCGGAGCGCTCCAACCGTCGCCGAAGCAGGGAATATTGAAGAGGCAGGGGCTGACGGTCAGGGTCGAAGTGCCTTCGCTGGTGAACGATGCGGCCTTGCTGGAGAGCGTGATGCTCACGGGCCTGGTCCCGGTGACGATGTGGACCGAGCCTTTGACCGTTCCGGTGAAGACGGTTTCCTTGCCGAACACCGGGCAGGCGCTGACCTTCTTCTTCTTCGGCACGAAGCTCACATTTACCGACGCCACCGGTGACAGGCTCGTGCCCGAGTTCAAGGTCGCCTTGCCAGAAACGGAGTTGGCCGTGAACTTGGCGCCCTTCGCGTCGGCCGACCAGCTGTGACCCTCGAAGGAAGTCACCCCCGTCACCAGCCGTTGGACGTTCACGGCGATGCCCGAGCCGAGGCCGGTCGGCGTTCCGGCGTCGGTGTACTGGACCGAGACGAGCCACGTATGCCCATCGGCTTTCAGGCTCGCCCCCGCGCTCTGGAACAGCACCTCCCCGGGGGTGACCGCGCCCGCAGTCGTCGGCGCGGACAAGGCGACGAGCGGCGCCGCCAAGAGGGCGCCGATCACGAGCATTCGTCGAAGCTTCATCGGGTCACTTCCTTCATCGTTTCGACGGTAAAGCACCTCCATGCAACCACCTCCGCCGTCGCGCGTCGAGAGGACGAGGGTCGACGACGGCCGGCGGCGGATCATCGCCAGCCGCGCGATCATGACGAGATGACCAAACTGGCCGAAGGCGACGTCGCCCCTCCGTTCTCCCTGCCCGATCAGGACGGAAAGGTCGTGTCGCTCGGCGACTACGCGGGCCGCCGCCTGGTCGTGTACTTCTACCCCGCTGACGACACGCCCGGCTGCACGAAGGAGGCCTGCCAGTTCAGCGATCTCACCGACGAGTACACGGCGCTCGGCGTAGAGGTGCTCGGCATCTCGCCCGACGGCGGCACCGCCCACCAGAAGTTCAGGGCGAAGTACGGGCTCCGGATCGCCTTGCTCAGCGACCCCACCCACGAGGTGATGGAGCGATACGGGGCGTGGGGATCGAAGAAGCTCTACGGGCGGGAGAGCGTGGGGGTCATCAGGTCGACGTTTCTCGTGGGTGGGGACGGAAGGATCGAGCGCGCCTGGTACAACGTGCGTGCCGACGGCCACGCCACCAAGGTGCTCGAAGCGCTCGCCGGCTGAATTGACAGAGGCGGCCGACCATGACGGGGCGCCTCGTCGTAGCCGTTACCGGCGCGAGCGGGTCGATGTTGGCGCGCAGCGTGCTCCTCGGACTCGGTGAGGCCGGCATCGAGCGTCATTTGATCGTCAGCGCCGCCGGTCGCCGCACGGCGGAGTGGGAGCTTCCGGGCGAGCCCCTGTCGAAGCTCGCCGACGTCGTCTACAACTGGCGCGACATCGGCGCGCCGCTCGCCTCGGGCTCGTTTCCCACCGACGGGATGCTCGTCGTTCCGTGCAGCATCCGCACGCTCTCGAGCATCGCCTACGGGATGACGGACACCCTCATCACCCGCGCCGCCGACGTCACGCTCAAGGAGCGGCGCCGGCTCGTGCTCAGCGTCCGCGAGACGCCGCTTCATCTCGGCCACCTCCGGGCGATGGTCGCCGCCACCGAGGCCGGCGCGATCGTCGCCCCGCCGATGCCGGCGTTCTACGAACAGCCGGAGTCGGTCGGGGAACTTGTCGATCAGATGGCGGCGAGGCTGCTGAGCCTCTTCGGCGTGCCGCTGCCGGAGGGGTCGTGCTGGATGGGCGATAGCGGGCCGGGGCCGGCGGGGCCGGGGGCGGGGGCGGGCCGGGCCGGCCGGGGGCCGGGGGCGGGGGAGCCATGACGACGGCGCACCCCCAGTCACTCCGCCGGTTTCTCGAGCAGCTCGACGAGAGCGGCGAGATCCTCCGGATCCGCCATGAGGTCGACCCGGTGCACGAGATCGGCGCCTACCTGTGGGAGACGTCCTCGGGTGGTGCCGGCGCGCTCGCAGGCCCGGCGCCGGCGGTGATCTTCGAGTCGGTGAAGGGTCACGAGCTCGCCGTGGTCGGCAACGTTCTCAACAGCCGCCGGCGGGCCGCGACCGCGCTGGGTACCTCGGCCGACGAGCTCCACCGGGTGCTGGCCGACGCGACGAGCGGCGGTCCGGCGCCGATCGTCGTCCCCGCCGGCCCCTGCCAAGAAACCCACCTCCCCCAACCCAACCTCCACCGCCTCCCCATCCCGACCTTCTTCGAGCACGAGACCGGCCCGTACTTAACGGCGGGCGTCATCGTCGCCAAGGGTGCTGACGGCCGGCGCAACGTCTCCTTCGCCCGTCTGAAGCCTCTCGATGCGACCAGGGCCTTCATCGGGATCGCCCCGAACCACCATCTCGCCGCACTGGGCCGGGAGGCAGCCGCGCAGGGCCGTGTGCTCGAGATCGCGGTCACGATCGGCAACCATCCCGCCGTCCTGCTCGCCGGCGCCTACTACCTCGGCCTCGGCGACGACGAGCTCGAGGTCGCCGGCGCGCTGTTCGGAGAGCCGGTGGAGGTCGTCGGTTGCCAGACCGTGGATCTCGAGGTCCCGGCGCACTGCGAGCTCGTCATCGAAGGGACGCTCGATCCGGTCGAGATGATCGAAGAAGGACCGGTCTCGGAGTTCTCCGGCCTGTACGAGCGCTACGGTCCGGGCCAGGTCGTCACGGTCCGCCACATCACCCGGCGGCGCGACGCGCTCTTCCAGGTCGTCGAGCCCGGGCTGGCCGCCGAGCACGTGCTGATCGGCGGCCTCGCGATCGCTGCCGTGCTCGAGCACCGGCTCCGCCGGCTCGTGCCGTCCGTCGCCGAGGTCGCGATGAGCCTCGGTGGGTGCGGGCGCCTGCACGCCGTCGTCGCGCTCCGCGACGCCGACGAGGGCGACGCCCACGAGGTGATCGACGACGCCTTGACCGCGGTGAGTCTCGTGAAGCGGGTCACCGTGGTCGACGACGACATCGACGTGAACGACGCCGACGCGGTCGAGTGGGCGATGGCGACGAGGATGCGGGCCGATCGTGACCTGTTCGTCTTCGAGGAGATGCGTTCCTCGCGCTCGGACCCACTCGCCTCGGACGGGACCGTCTCCAAGTTGGGCGTCGATGCGACCCGACGCTCGGGCGACCGCCGGGACTGGACACGCGCCGTTCCACCTCCTGCCACGCTCTCGCGGGTTCGCGCCGCTCTTGCCGCCCTTGCCGGCCAGCGCTTGGAAGGGCCTGATGCGACCCACTACCCTCTTGGCGAGAGGGAGCTCGAGCAAGATGGCAGAGACCGCACCGGTTGAGGACTGGGCAACCGACTTCGACATACTCGACCCTGCGTACATCGCCGACCCGTTCCGAATCTGGGACGAGATGCGCCGCACCTGCCCGATCGCCCACACCGAGCGCCGCGGCAGCAATTGGCTGCCGACTCGGTATGAGGACGTGACCGCCATCGCGCACGACGTCGCCCATTTCAGCTCGCTCGAGGTCGCCGTCATCCCTTTCGAGGGCGACGAGCCCGAAGACCCGGTCCTCCCCTACGGCCTGCCGCCGATCTCGTCGGACCCACCGCTGCACACGTGGTCCCGCCGGCTCCTGCTGCCGTGGTTCTCGCATCGCCGCGTAGACGGCTACGAAACCATGACCCGCGACCTCTGCATCGCCCTCATCGACGGCTTCATCGACGACGGCGAGGTCGATGCGGCAGTCCGCTACGCGCAGCAGATTCCCGTCCGCGTCATCGCCCACATCCTCGGCGTGCCGAGCGACCTGTCCGACACCTTCACCGGCTGGGTACGCGACGTCCTGGAATTCGCTGACGATCCCGAGCGCCGGCAGTCCGGGATGGTCGGGCTCATCACGTACTTTCTGGAGGAGGTGGGCCGGCGCCGGGACCACCCCGGCGACGATCTGTTGAGCGAGCTGCTCCAGACCGAGGTCGACGGTGCGCCGATCGAGGAGGCCGTCGTGCTGGGGGTGGCGGCGCTGGTGCTGATCGCCGGCGTGGACACGACCTGGAGCGCAATCGGGTCCTCGTTGTGGCACCTGGCCGGCAATGCCGACGATCGCAAGAGGCTGGCGACAGAACCCGAACTGATGCCGACCGCGATCGAGGAGCTGCTGCGGGCGTACGCGCCGGTGACGATGGCCCGCATCGTCACCGGTGACGTCGAGGTGGCCGGCTGCCCGATGAGGGCCGGCGACCGCGTGCTCATGAACTTCCCGTCGGCGAACCGCGACCCCGAGGCCTTCGATCACGCCGACGAAGTCGTGCTCGACCGTGCGACCAACCGGCACGTCGCGTTCGGGTCCGGCATCCACCGCTGCGCGGGCTCGAACCTCGCACGCATGGAACTGCGGGTGGCGCTCGAGGAGTGGCTCGCGCGGATACCCGAGTTCCGCCTGGCAGACCCGGCGGCTGTCACATGGGCGGGCGGGCAGGTGCGCGGACCTCGGAACCTCCCGGTCGTGTTTCCTTGAGGATCGCCATCGACGCCGGAAAGTGCCAGGGACACGCCCGGTGCTACGCGCTGGCGCCCGAGTTGTTCAGCGTCGACGATTACGGCACGTCCTCGGTCATCGGCGACGGCATCGTGCCGCCAGGGCTCGAGGAGCGGGCGCGCCTCGCGATCGCGAACTGCCCCGAGTTCGCGATAACCGAAGAGCCGCCGGCCTGAAATCGCGGCACCGCCCCCCGTATACCAACCCGCCCCGCACCGAAGACCTGCGCGTAGACTCGTCCCGTGAGCGTGATGGGTCTGAGCTTGATCCGCACAGGCTGGTACCTCGTCCTCGGCCTCGTGTTCGGCGTGCTGTCGTTCATGCGCACGAACGCCTACAAACGGCGCACCGGCAATAGCCCATGGCACATTCACCCGGTCGTCTGGGGCGTGGCGAGCGTCTTCATCTGGATCTTCGGCACGCTGCTGTCGATCATCGCCTGTTCGACGGGCCTGCATGCGAATTCAGGTCGGAGCGCGCTCGCGCCGGCGGCCGTCGAGTCCGGGCCGCCGGACAGGGCTTTCGCAGCGTGGCTGACCGATCCGACAGGTCGCCACGAGCTGCGCTACTTCGATGGGACGGGGTGGACCGCGCACGTCGCGAACTCCGGGGTCACGTCCCTCGACAGTCTCTAGCGAGCCTCCTGCTCCTTGGCGAAGATCAGCAGCGACTGATCCAGGCCGCCCAGGACGGTGTGGAGCCGGTAGCCGACGAGGTCAGGCTCGTTGAGCATCGCCTCCAGCCCCTGTGCCCCGGTCTCGCCGGCGTGCACCGACCCCGTGTGCCACTCTCTCACGCGGTACTCCAAGGTCATGGCTCCCCGTGCGCGGCCGGGTCGTTACTCGTCGCCTGGTGACGCCGAAACGCCTTGCGCAGTTGCACGATCCGCACCGAGCCCAGCAGGAAGACGACGAGGGCGCCGAGCGCGGCGGCGACCAGCAGCGCGAGCGCGAGCGGGAACCTGGCCGAGAACGTCAAGAAACTGATCTTCGCGTCCTGGAGATTCTGGAACACGAACACGAGCATCACCGCCAGCACCACGAGCGCCGGCACGAGGCTCTTCCACGCCAGCCCCGCCCGGCTCCTCGGGATCTTGAGGGGCGTGTGGGCGGCCGGTGGGGCCGCGCCGGCCGCCGCCGCCGGCGCCGCTGTCGGGTCGCCAGGTGCCACAGGCGGCCCGGAGGCTGCGGGCAGCCCTGACTCTGCGGGAGTTTGGTTCGGATCTGACATTGCGGAGGGGACTTCTGTGTCTGCTTCGGGTCCCACGGGACCCCCGATCTTGCCTCGATACGGTCGAGGTACTGGTGCTCGACGTGAGCTGTAGGGAGGATATACCCGAGGGCCGGCTCGCCGGTTGACGGACCGGCTTCAGGTGCGGCCGGTGAGGCGGTTCCAGAGCCTCGCGAGCGGAGCTTGGCGGCGAGGGCTCTCGGTCGGGACGGCAAGCGCCGGCGTGTCACCTTCCAGCTGGCGGACCATCCGGTCGACGTCGGTGAGGATCGCGCCCGAGACGACCCAGGCCCCGGTCTCGTCGACCCGCCGCAGGCTGCGAAGCGACTCCTGGCGCGCCTGGCGGACCGCCTCGAGGGCGGCGTCCACGCTCGTGCCGTCCCGGTCGAGGGCATCCGCCTGTGTCCGGTAGGCGACGGCGGTGCGGGCCAGCACCTCAGCCAGGCTTGCCGGAAGCCGCGGGGCACCATCCTCGAGCTGGTAATCGAAGAGCGTGCGGGCGATCCCTCGTACCTGCCTGACCGAGTGCTGGAGCGTCGCAAGCGTCTGGGACAGCTCCGACGAGCTGGAGCGGCGACCGAAGGGATCGATCCGCAGGTACGCCACCGCCTCGTCGACGAGCGGCCCCACCCTCCGCACTTCCTCGTCGAGCGCCCGCGACCGGGCGAGCCAGAGCTCGGTCTCGGTCGCGGTCGGCCTTCTCGCCACCCCGGCGCTCATGTCGGTGAGGAGGTCGGCGATAGCGCCGGCGAGCTCGGCGAGGGCGTGGCGGGCGCGTTCGCGGGGCTCGCCGGGATAGGCGGCATAGGAGGCGGCTGCACCGATGACAGCCCCGACGAGCGTCGCCCAGACTCGGTTCAGCAGCTCCGGCGTTGTCACGGTCGTTCCGAGAGCGAGGATGAAGATGGCCGTGCCGGGGATCTGCAGCGAGCCGCTCAAGCCCAAGCGGAGCAGCTGGCCCACGCTCAGCGACACGAACACGAGAGCGATCACCGCGACGTCCGACAGGCCCACGGTCCTCAGGATCAAAACGGCGAGGAAGACGCTGATGCCCATGAGAACGGTCCGTTTTGCTCCGTCGAGCACAGAGGTCCGCACGGTCAGCTGAACGGCGTAGACCGCGGATGCGGCGCCGAACGCCGGCGCAAAGTCGCCGAACGGAAGGCAGACCGCCCATGTCGCGCCGGCGGCGGCGGCCGTGACGGAGATCACTCGAAGCGTCCAGCGGGCATCGTAGGCCCGTTGCGCCAGGCTTCTCAGGCCGACCGCGACGGCTGCGGGGCTTCGCCGGGCGACGTAGGTCTCGCTCCGGCGTCTGGTGTTGGGGTCGGCCGCCGTGGCGTCCGCTACTCCGGCGGCAGGCATGGAGCATGAGGGCGGTGTGTGCCAGGACCGCCCGTCAGACAGCCCGACAGACCGCCCGACGGACCGTGGCGATTGTCTTTTTTTTTGCCAAACTTGCCTCGGATCCAGATTGCGACTGGTCACAATCTTTTTCGGAGGCAAGTTTGGAAAGGATTTGGATACACCCGACAGGCGTGGACACCCGGCAGGGCCGGCGCCCGACCCTCAGGCGAGGGCGCCCCGACCCTCAGGCGATGACGATCTGACCGTACGTGCTGCACAGGCCCCAAGCATCGATCAAGAGGAAGGCGACGATGATCGCCACGATGATGGGGGTTCGCCAGCGGCTCCGGCTACCGCCGCAGCGAGCGGTCGTCGCCGGCATGTACCACTGCGGGAGCAGGTAGGCGGTCCTGGAAAGATATGCCGCGAGCGGAACAGCGTCGGCGGCGAGGGGCCCTTCCGGGTCCTCGGAAAGCGCCAGCTCCGTGAGCTCGGCGTCGGTGAAGGCACCTTCCGACAACTCGGCGTCGAGCTCGTCCACCGGATCAGCAAGCATCAGAGTTCATTCTGCACCCTCCGAAGCGCCCTGATGGCGCGCCACCGTGAAACTGATGATCATCGGGACGTCGACAGCGAAGACGATCAACATCAGGGTGATGACGACGAGGGCGCCGGCGCGGGTGTGATTGTGAACGATGGCGAACTCGATGAGACCAGCGGCGATCAGGTAGACGACCAGCGTCCTTCGGAGGACGAGGAAGAACTTGTCCCACGCCAGATCTCGGATACGGGCGACCATCACGACGTTGACCGCCACGAGAAGGCCACTCGCGATGAGAAGCGCCGTCGGGACCCCGAGCGGGGTGCGGCGGGGGCCGTAGGAGGCGATGTAGATGCCGCCGATGACGACGAAGGTGAGAGCGGCGACGCCTATCTCCGCCACGGGCGGGAACCGCCTCTGTGACGCCCCGGCTCTCGAACGCGGGCTCACGAGGCTCGTCGGCTGCTTAGAAGGAGTCGCCGGCCTCGGCCGCGTCCGGTCCGAAGACCCGGCTCCTCCGGATGTCGTCGGCCTCGATGAGGACGAGGTCCGACCTCGAGAGCTGCTGGCTCGTCCCGGCGACGAGACGGCCCGCCTGGCGCAAGCGTGCCCGCTCGAGGGCGTTGCGGACGCTCCTCGCGTTCGCGAAACGCGGCTGCTCCCGCCGCAACGTCAAATACTCCCCAAAGGCTGTCTCCGCCTCCGCCGAGAACTCGTAGCCCTGGCCGGCGAGCATCAGGTGGGCGATCCGCATCAGTTCATCCTCGGTGTAGTCGGGGAAGTCGATGTGATGCGCGATCCTCGATCCCATGCCGGGGTTGGCCTGGAAGAAGGTGTCCATCCGGTCACGGTACCCGGCGAGGATCACGACGAGATCGTCCCGCTCGTTCTCCATCACCTGGAGGAGGATCTCGATGGCTTCCTGACCGTAGTCCCGCTCGTTCTCGGTCCGGTACAGGTAATAGGCCTCGTCGATGAACAGCACTCCCCCCATCGCTCGCTTCAGAACCTCTCGCGTCTTCGGCGCCGTGTGACCGATGTACTGGCCCACGAGGTCGTCGCGGGTGACCGACACGAGATGGCCCCGCGCCAGGTAGCCGAGCCGCGACAACAGCTCCGCCATCCGCAGCGCGACGGTCGTCTTGCCGGTGCCCGGGCTGCCCGTGAAGCACATGTGCAGGCTCGGACGCTCCGAATCGAGGCCGAAACGCCGGCGCATCTTGTCGACGAGCAGCAGCGACGCGATCTCACGGATCCTCGCCTTGACGGGGACGAGACCGACGAGCTCCCGGTCGAGACGGTCGAGGATCTCGTCCATGGCGGAGTTGGTCCGCTCGGCGGCGAGGTCGATGAGGGCGTCGTCGGGGAGGACCTCGTTTCTTTCGGGGGTGTCGGTCTCTGCGCCGTCGGCGCCGGCCGTCGGCCCGGTGCCGGAACCCGGGCGCGCCATTTCGAAGCCGCGGGCGCCGCGGGCGCCCCGGGGCGCGGATTCGCTGCCCACGGCCGTCTCAGGTCTCCTTGTAGCGCGAGCCGTGGGGACGGTCGGCGGCGTAGGCATGGAGCTGGTACTGGATCCGCCGGTCGCTGACCTCCAGCCGCTCGAGGCGGAAGCCGGGCTCCTCGCTCGGACGGTTGACGAGAAACGACAAGGCCGTCGTCTGACGTCCGAGCGTCGAATCGTACGCGCTCAGCTTGATGTACTGATTCGGGAAGGCCTCACGGCAGCGGTTCACCTCGTAGAGCGCAGCGGAGGCGTCGGAGATCTCGAACATCGGCAGGCCCCACATCTCCCAGTACGAGTTGCGGGGGTGGGGGTCGTCGGTGAACTCCACCGCGATCGCCCAGCCATGGTCGATGGCGTACTGCACCTGGGCGCGAATCTCTTCGTCGCTGAAATCCGGCAGATGCGAGAACGTTCCTTGGTTGAGGCGCATGTCCGTGCGACCCTTTCCTTGTCAGGCTCAGACCGAGGGAGTGGCGAGCACGTCGGGCGTGTCGGTCGATTCGTAGTTGAAGCTGATCTCGCCCCAGGTGTCGAGGGCCACTTGCAAGGGAGCGTTCCGCTTGGCGGCGTCGCGCAGGATCTCGGGCCCCTGGCCGACGATGTCGCGACCCTCGTTGCGGGCCTTGATCATCGCCTCTAGGGCGACCCGGTTCGCGCTCGCGCCGGCGGCGATGCCCATCGGGTGGCCGATCGTGCCTCCGCCGAATTGCAAGATGACGTCCTCGCCCAGATAGTCCAGCAACTGGTGCATCTGGCCGGCGTGGATGCCCCCCGAGGCGACGGGCATCACGCCGGGCATCGAGGCCCATTCCTGGTCGAAATAGAGCCCGTGCAACGGGTTCGCCGGCACCTTGTCGAGGCGGAGGGTGTCGTAATAGCCCCGGATCATGTTCGGGTCGCCCTCGAGCTTGCCCACGACGGTGCCGGCGTGGATGTGGTCGACTCCGAGCAGCCGGCACCATTTCGCCAGCACCCGGAAGCTGACACCGTGCGTCTTCTGGCGGGTGAAAGTCCCGTGCCCGGCGCGGTGTAGGTGGAGCAGCACACCGTTGCGGCGTGCCCAGTGCGACATCGAGGTGAGCGCGGTGTAGCCCACGGTCAGATCGACCATGACGACGATGCTCCCGATCTCCTTGGCGAAATCGGCCCGCTCGTACATGGCCTCCATCGTCCCCGCCGTCACGTTGAGGTAGTGGCCCTTGATCTCGCCGGTGGCGGCCTCGGCCCGGTTGACCGCCTCCATGCAGAACAAAAACCGGTCCCGCCACCGCATGAACGGCTGCGAATTGATGTTCTCGTCGTCCTTGGTGAAGTCGAGCCCGCCCCGGAGCGCCTCGTACACGACGCGGCCGTAGTTGCGCGCCGAGAGGCCGAGCTTGGGCTTGGTCGTGGCCCCGAGCAGCGGCCGGCCGAACTTGTTGAGGTACTCACGTTCCATGACGATGCCGTGCGGGGGACCCTGGAACGTCTTCGCGTAGTGCGGCGGGATGCGCATGTCCTCGAGGCGGAGCGCCCGCAAGGCCTTGAAGCCGAACACGTTGCCGATGATCGAGGAGGTGAGATTCGCGATCGAACCCTCTTCGAACAGGTCGATGTCGTAGGCGATGTAGGCGATGTACTGCCCGTCGGAGCCCGGGACCGGGTCAACGCGGTAGCACTTGGCCTGATAGTGGTCGTAGGCGGTCAACCGATCGGTCCACACCACCGTCCAGGTGGCGGTGGACGACTCACCCGCCACGGCCGCGCCCGCCTCGATCGGATCCACGCCGGCCTGGGGCGTGATCCGGAACGCGGCGAGGACGTCGCTGTCTTTCGGCACGTAGTCCGGGGCCCAGTAGCCCATCTGTGCGTACGGGATCACGCCGGCGCCCCAACGCTGTACCGCGGCCTCTTCTGCGACTTCGCTTGCCATCGGAGCTCCTCTCGCCTCCGTTCCATCGTCGCGGATGAACCATTGAGTGTCTACGCGGACTTTCGTATCTATTCATCAGTAATCTCTTATGCATGACGCCCGGCCAGCTACGGACGTTTCTCGCCGTCGCCGAGACGGGCTCGGTCCGTGCGGCAGCCGAGTCGCTCGTCGTCAGTCAGCCGGCTGTGTCGGCCGTGCTGGCGTCGCTGCGCCGTGAGCTTGGCGTCGCGCTCGTGGAACGAGAGGGCCGCGGGCTTCGGCTCACCAGGTCAGGAGTCGTCCTAGCCGGCTACGCCCAGCGACTGCTCGGGCTGGCCGAAGAGGCGGCGAGCGCTGCCAGGGCCGAAGCGGATCCGGAAGTGGGGACGCTTCGCCTGGCGGCGGTGACTACCGCAGGGGAACGGGTGGTTCCGGCGATATTGGCCGGGTTCCGCAAGGAATATCCACGAGTCGACATCGGGCTCGAAGTGGGCAACCGCACCAGGATCTGGGAGCTGCTCGCCGGCCACCGCGTCGATCTCGCCATCGGCGGGCGCCCGACAGCCGGATCGGGGCTGGTGACGCTGGCCGAGAGGCCGCACGAGCTCGTCGTCGTGTCGGCGCCCGACGAGAGCCCGAGCGCGGCTGGGCCGCGGACCGTCACTCCCGCCGAGCTCGGCCGGCGCACATGGCTCCTGCGGGAGTCGGGTTCGGGGACGCGGGCCACGGCCGACGAACTTCTCGCCGAGCTCGGGCTCACGCCGGCGATCCTCACCGTCGGTTCGAACGGCGCGATCGCAGAGTCTGTGCGGGTCGGCCTCGGCATCGCCCTCCTGTCGCGTGACGCTGTCGCCGGCCAGCTCGAAGACGGGAGCCTCGTGGAGTTGCGGGCCGGCCCCCTGCCGCTTCGCCGGCTTTGGTGCGTGGTTGGTCGCGGGGGCGAGGTGCTGCCGGCGACGGCGGCCCTGTTCCTCTCACAGGTGTCGACGCGAGGAAAGGAGGGAGCTCTCCCTCCCCCCTTCCGCCGGACGCCTCAGGCCAATCGGGTGCGCCGGCGGAAGTAAGCCGTGTGCTCGCCCGGTAGTCGGCGTTCAGCTCCCGGCTTCGTCGCCTGACTTGGCGTCGCGCTCGATCTCCGACGTGTCTGCCTTCAGCTCCTTGGTGTGCACCTTGTCAGCCTTGGCCATGGCCTTCTCGACCCTGCCGTCCAGACTGGAGACCGCGACCACGACGAGGCCGGCCTGGCCCGCGTCGAGCGACTCGCCGATCTCCTTGAGGTCCGACCTGCTCATGCCGGCCGCCGCGTGGCCGGCGAGGGCCCCGAGCGCGGCGCCGCCGGCGGTGGTGGCCAAGAGGAGACCACCGCCGATGGCGGCAAACGGGAACAGGGCGATGGCCAGGCCGGTGGCCAGTCCCACACCTCCGCCGACCACGCCACCGACCCGGGTCGGGGTCTCGTGCTTCTTCGTGATCTTCACCTTCCCGTCCTCCCGGCGCACGATCAAGGCTGCGTCGAAGGCGTCGATCACGCCGGCGTCGGTGTGCAGGTCCTTGATCAGCTGGTAGTCGGCTTCCGCATCGGCGACGCGGTCGTACACGCCAATGAGGGCGATGAAGGTTTCGGATGGCATCTCTTGCTCTCCCTCTTGCTATCGGGTGCTGTCGGCTGGTGGTCGCGCGCAATCGACGGAGGCGCAACTGGCGATCACCCTAGTTGTGGATCGGGCGAGGCGCCCATGATGAGGCAGCTGCTCGTCGCGGTGGCGACGAGCTTGCCGGCGTGGTCGGCGATCTCGGCCGTCGAGTAGGCGACGCGGCGGCCGGGCTTGACGAGCTGCCCGGTCGCCCGGAGCACACCGCTCGCCATCGTCACCGGCCGGAGGTAACTGACATTGAGGTCGATGGAGGTGTAGGCCACGCCGGCGGCGAGGCTCGTGTGCACCGCGCACGCTGCGACCGTGTCGGCCAGGGTGCAGACGAGGCCGCCGTGCACGACGCCGATCGGGTTGTAGACGGACTCGTCGGGCGTGCACTCGAATACGACTCGTCCGAGCTCGATCTCCCGCATCCGCATGCCGAGCAGCATTGCAATCGGTGGAGGCGGCAGCGTTCCGTCGAGGATGGCTCGCAGGAACTCGAGCCCGCTCAGCCCGGAACCACCGTTCTGGGTGATGGAGGGGTCGTGCCAGGTGACGGTCTTGTTTCTCGACGCGCCCCAGGCTGGGGCGACGAGCTCCTCGTGCTGACGTGCGTCGCGGGCCATCAGGTCCCCTTCACCGAGACCGGCAGCGCCGGCCGGCGCTGCGCGGCGGGTGCGGGACGCAGCAGGGTGGCGGCCACCCCGGAGAGGGCGACCATTGCGGCGGCGTACCACCACAGGTGCCGGAAGTGGGCCAGCGCCGCGGCCGGGCCGTGAGTGGTCCCGAGTATGACGACCAGGACGGCGACGCCGATCGCGCCTCCGACCTGTCGGGCGGTCTGGTTCACCGCGCTCCCGACCGCAAAACGCTCCTGGTGCAGGCTCGAGACCGCCGCCGCGCTGAGGACGGGGAAAGTCAGGCCGACACCGAGACCGACGATCAGGGTCGCGGGCAGCCAGCGACCGAGGTAGTCCGGCTCCACACCGACCGCGGTCGCGTACCAGCACAGTCCGCCGGCGAGCAGCGACGTTCCGGCCAGCAGCACCTTCCGGAAGCCGAAGCGGGCGGCCATCCGGCCGGCGGGCCCTGCGACCGCCGCGACCACGAGAGGGCTCGGAGTGATGGCGAGACCGGCCTTGAGGATCGAGTAGTGCCAGACCCCGGTGAGGAACAGGATGTTTCCGAGCAGCATCGCAAAGAATCCCATCGCGTAGAGCAGGGTCGCCGCATTGGCGACGCTGAAGGACCGGGCCCGGAAGAGCCTCAGGTCCAGCACGGGTTCGGGATGATGGGCCGACCGGTAGACGAACCAGGCTCCGAGAGCTGCGCTGGCGGCGAAGCACCCGACGACTCGCGGGCTCGACCAGCCCCAGGTCGGTCCCTCCGAGATCGCCAGAACCAGCGCCGCCAGGGCAGAGCTGACCAGCAGTACGCCCGGGTAGTCGGGCGTGCCCCGGCCGGCGTTGGGCGCTGACCTCGGGAGGATCCGGCGCCCGACCAGCCAGGCAGCTGCGGCGATCGGGAGGTTCATGTAGAAGGCCCACCTCCAGCCGGCCGTGGTCACGACCAGAGCACCGAGAGACGGTCCCGTGGCGACGGCCAGGGCGCCGACCCCGCCCCACAGGGCCACCACCTGCGAGCGACGGTCGCTCGGGAAGGCGTCGAGCAGCAAGCTCAGGGAGGCGGGCAACAGACACGCGGCCCCGAGCCCCTGAATGAGCCGCCCGGCGACGAGGAGGGGCACCGAGGGTGCGAGTCCGCAAAGTGCAGAGCCGAGGCTGAACACGCCCATGCCGGCGAAGAACATCCGCCGGCTGCCGAGGCGGTCCGCAGTCCGGCCGGCGGTGACGAGCAACGAGCCGAACACGATGCTGTAGCCGGTGATCACCCAAGCCAGCGCGGCTCTCGGATCATGAGGAAACGATCGCTGCAGCGCCGGGAACGCGATGTTCACGATCGACAGGTCGAGGGAGGCCATGAAGGCGCCCAACGCGGTCACGACGAAGACGACGGTGTGGCGGTCGCGAGCTTTGGGGGACAGGACGTCCACGTCCGAGGCGGTCAGTTCGCTCATGCAACGTACCCTACGCCGTTGCGTTTCATGATGCAACCTACTATGGTGGTGGCGTGGAACGGAAGAGCTTCGCCGACATGGACTGCTCGGTCGCCCAGTGCCTCGAGATCGTGGGCGAATGGTGGAGCATGCTCGTGGTGAGGGACGCGTTCTTGGGGGTGACCCGTTTCGACGAGTTCCAGCGGAGGCTCGGCATCTCCCGCAACATCCTCCAGCAGCGTCTCGGTCGGCTCGTCGACGCCGGCGTGCTGGTTCGGGTCCCCTACTCCGAGCACCCGCCGCGGTATGACTACCGCCTCACCGACAAAGGCCGCGACCTGTGGCCGGTACTGACTGCCATGCGTCAATGGGGGGATCGTTACGCCGCTCCGTCCGGGCCGCCGTTGCAGGTCATCCACAAGGCGTGCGGCTCATCGGCCGACGCCGTACTCGTGTGTGGCGCGTGCGGGGAGCCGGTCGGTCCGAGGGACATGAAGGCGATTCCCGGCGTTGGCCGCCAGCAGGCGCCGGCTCTGGTCCTCGGGTAGTCAAATTTCGCGCAAAACTTGCCTCCGTTAATGATTGCGACCAGTCGCAATCTCGATGCGGAGGCAAGTTCAAGTCAGTTTTCTAATACCCCCGCCGGCGACGCCCCGTCGGCGACGCCCCCGCCGGCTCCAGCCGTCACCAGCTCCATGTCCCAGACGTCGGCGACCAGCTCGAGCGAGCGAGCTCGCGCCTCGTAGGAGTGGGCCCGAGTCGAGAGCATGATCTCGTCGGCGCCGGTACGGCGTTGCAGATCCAACAAAGCCGATTTGACCATCTCCGGGTTTCCGATCACGTGCGTCGCCAGCGCGTCCTCGACCAGCGCCCGATCGGCGGTGGTGTAGGGATAGGAAGCGCCTTCCTCCGGCGACGGGAAAAGTCCGAGACGTCCCGTCCGCAACTGGAGTATGGACAGCGCCGATGAGTTAGCCAGCCAGCGTGCCTCCTCCTCGGTCGGCGCGCACAGTACCGACGCCGCGACCATGGTGTGCGGCGCACCGAGAAAGACCGAGGCCTCGAACGACGAGCGATACCGCTCCAGTGCCTGATCGAGCAGGCCCGGGGCGAAGTGGTACGCGAACGAGTACGGCAGACCGAGGATTCCGGCCAGCTCGGCGCTGAACAGAGACGACCCGAGCAGCCAGACCTCCGGAAGGTAGCCACGTCCCGGGACTGAGGCCGGATGGCTCGGGGGACCGTCGTCAGGGGCAAGATAACCGATCAACTCGACGACGTCGTTTGGAAAATGGTCGGCACCGAGATCCCCGTTCCGCCGCAAGGCCCGGGCCGTTCTCAAGTCGGTGCCCGGTGCGCGACCGAGGCCGAGGTCTATGCGGCCGGGGTGGAGCGCCTCGAGCATGCCGAACTGCTCGGCGACGACGAGGGGCGAATGGTTGGGGAGCATGACGCCACCGGAGCCGACGCGGATCACCGACGTCGCGTTGGCCAGGTGTGCGATGAGCACCGGAGGAGCGGAGCTCGCGACCGCCGGCATCCCGTGATGCTCGGCCACCCAGAGACGGTGGTAGCCGAGTCGCTCGGCGAGAACTGCCAACTGTGTGGTCTCGGCTAGAGCACGTGCCGGCGTCGAACCGGTCGCCACCGTCGCCAGGTCGAGAACCGAAAGGGGCACCATGAGTGGTGTAACGGTTGCGCCCCGTGGTGGATTCCCGTTTTGGCTCCATTGGCCCAGACAGGTCGCCCCTGGTACGCCCGATTCGCGCCGTATTCGCTTCAAACAACGTCGCTACAGCTTGATAGTCTTCCCGCCGTGCGAGGGAAGATAGCGGGGACAAGAGTGCGTCTGGGGCCGCGCCGGACAGTCGTGATCGGCGCGCTGCTGCCAGTATTTCTGGTTCTGATCGCCACGATGGCGCGGGCTGATGAGACGACGGTGTCCGGCAATACGTTGCGCACCGGCTGGGACTCGCACGAGCCCGCGCTCACTCCGGCAAAGGTCGCTTCCGCCTCCGTCGGCCAGCTGTTCGTGACGAACCTGCCCGAGGTGGTCGGAAATCCGGAGTCCGGTCGGCAACGACAGCAGGTCTATGCGCAGCCGCTCATCGCCGATGGCTACCTGATCATCGCGACGGAGGAGAACCACGTCTACGGCCTCAATCCGGTGACTGGCGCCATCCGGTGGTCGACCGATCTCGGACCATCCTGGCCGGTGTCGACCATCGGCTGCACCGATCTCCTGCCGGACATCGGCGTCACCTCGACCCCGGTGTACGACCCGTCGAACCACAACCTCTACGTGCTCAACAAGACCTACTCCGGCAAGCGGTCCGGAGTGACCAAGCCCGTGTTCCAGCTGCACGCCCTCAACATCGTCAACGGCCGTCAGCGCAAGGGTTGGCCCGTCACGATCAAGGGCTACCCGACCAACAGCCCCACCGTTCCCTTCAGCCCCGAGCGCCAGCTGCAGCGCCCGGGACTGCTGCTGCTCGGCGGCGTGATCTATGCGGGGTTCGCCGCCCACTGCAACCCACTCCAGTACGGTCCGAATGGTCGTGTGGACGGCTATGTCGCCGGAGTCAGCGCCAGCCGGCCTCGCCTCACGACGCTCTGGTCAACCGAGGCCGGTTACGCCACCGCGGGTGGCGGGGTGTGGCAATCGGGCGGCGGGCTCGTGTCGGACGGTCCGAACAGCATCTTCGTGGCCACGGGCAACGGCCTCATTGCCCCCCCTACTGGTCCTGGTGACCGTCCTCCCGGCACGCTCGCAGACGCCGTCCTCCACCTGCGCGTGCAGCCGAACGGCAGCTTGAAACCCGTCGACTTCTTTGGGCCGACCGACAACACGCAGCTGAACCGGGACGACACCGACGTCGCTTCCGGCGGTCCGCTCGCGATCCCGGCCGGCTATGGGACTCGAAAGTATCCCGACCTGCTCGTCCAAATGGGCAAGGACGGGCGAATCTGGCTGCTCAACCGCAATGACCTCGGTGGCGTCGGACAGGGCAAGAACCACGGCAACGACGCGCTCGGCGTGACCGGGCCGGTGAACGGAGTGTGGGGTCATCCTGCCTTCTTCGGCGGCAACAAGGGCTACATCTACTACGTCCCATACCAGAGCCCGATGGACGCCTTCGAGCTCGGCTCCTCCCACGGCGTACCTCGGTTGACATTCGCCGGCCAAACGACCGTGCCGAAGGTACTTCGGCTACACCTCGGGTTCCCCCGCGGTCACATCGACCGGGAAGTCCCCCGGGAGCGGGCTGGTGTGGGTCGTCTACTCGACCGGTCCGTCCGGCGGCTTCGGGACGTTGAACGCCTACGACGCGGTGCCCGTCCGTGGTGTCCTGAAAATGGTGCGGTCCTGGCCCATCGGCACGGTGTCGTCGTTCGAGAACGTCGCGACCAACGACGGGCGGGTGTATGTGGGCAACCGGCTGGGACAGGTGTTCGGCTTCGGCGGCATCAGCGCCACTCACGGGGCGCCGATCGGAGGCACGGCTGTCAATTTCGGCTCGGTGCCGGTCGGCAAGTCAGTGACACGCCAGGTGACGCTCATCGCGAACCGGGCCGTCACGGTCAATAACCTCCATATCCTGGCGCCGTTCGCGCTCGCCGCTGACGCACCCACCGCGCCGGTAACGCTGAGGCCCGGTGGCAAGCTCGTCGTTCCGGTCGTCTTCCACCCGACCGACGCCCGCGGAAGGTGGTCGTATCTCTTCGTGGGAATCGGGGACAGGCGCTTACAACCCGGTTCCCGTCGAGGTGTTCGGCGTCGGTACGTCCCGCCCGGCCTTGGCGAGCTCGGCCCTGACGCTTTCATTCGGTTCGCAGCCGACGGGGACCATAGCGGTCCAATCGGTGCTGATCACCAATACAGGAGCCCGGCCGGAGAAGATCACATCGCAGGTGACGCCGCCCGCCTCGAGCGGCTTCCAGATTCAGGGTCTGCCCGCGGTCGGCAGCACGCTCGAGCCGGCAACCTCGGCTACCGTCACGGTGTCCTACGCGCCCGGCCGGACCGGACCAGTTCGCGCCACAGTTGGCGTACGGGCCGGTTCGATCTCGGCCACGGTCGGACTCACCGGAAAGGCAACGGCCGGAAGTCGCCATCTCAGAATTCCTGCACGATCAGTGAGCTTCGGCACCGTTCGCCTCGGCCATTCGGTCACCAGAACCTTCGACGTGGAGGTGACTGGCGCCGACAACCTCTCGCTTTGGACGATCCGGCTCCCCTCGCGACCGTTTCGCGCCGAGCATCCTCTGGCATCAGGTAGCGGCCTGTATCCGGACGTACCCGTGCCCGTGACGGTGGTCTTCCGTCCCACCAGGACGGGCCATTTCCGTGGCGAGTACGTCTTCGACGCCCGGGACGGCCAAGGCCTGCAAACAATACGGCTCATTGCCACTGCCGTGAGCTGACCGACCGGTCTCGATAGCAGACGTGAGATCTCGCAATGACGACCACGCCCCCAGTTCGGAATGCAGTCAGGGATTGAGCAGGTAGGCCATGGCGACTATCGTTCTCGACCAACCGCTGAGCCAGCCAGACGATCAGCCCGAACGGCCCCCTCTACAGGTCGTCGAGTATCGCCGCCGCCGGCATTTGCCGGTGCATCCGTTGGTCGTTGTCCTGGCGGTACAGGCAGGCTTGTCCTTGTCGCTTCTCAGGTCGAACACGGCCTTCTCCGACGAGGCGCTGTATCTCTGGGCCGGACACCTCGAATGGGCTCATTGGCTGCATGGATCTCCCATTCCTGCGTTCTCGACATACTTCTCGGGCGCGCCGGTCATCTATCCGCCGCTGGGGGCCCTCGCGGACAGTGTCGGCGGCCTGGCCGGGGCTCGCCTCCTGTCTCTCTGTTTCATGCTGGGGCGCGACGGCCCTCTTATACGCCACCACGCTTCGGCTGTTCGGCCGACGCGCTGCTGCCTGCGCAGCGGCTGTGTTCGTGGTGCTCGGTCCGACTCAGAACCTGGGCGCATTTGCGACCTACGACGCCATGGCGATCTTTCTGATCGCTCTCGCAACCTGGTGCGCAGTTCGGTCCCAGGGTGCGGTCACCGCTGGGGCCAGCGAGCTGTTCCTGGTGGGAACAGGACTGGCCCTGGCCCTTGCCGACGCGACCAAGTACGCCTCAGCCCTGTGGACTCCGGTCGTGCTCGCCGTCGTCTGCCTGACGGCGCCCACGGATGGCTGGCTGCGACCGATGCTCCGAGGTTGCCGCGTTGCGGTCTACGTCGCTGCCCCGCTCGCCATCGTGTTGTTCCGGTTCGGCGGCAGCCCTTACATCCATGGCATCCTGTTCACAACCCTTGAACGCCGGGCCGAGGGCCTCTCCGCCTCGGTGCCAAGCATCCTGTCCGACTCCTTCGCCTGGGTCGGCATCGTCCTGGGGCTGGCGCTCGCGGGCACCGTCGTCAGCTACTTCACGTCCTCCAGGCGGACCACGGCCCTGTGCGCGGTGCTGACCGTCGCCGTGCTCTGGCGCCCTTGCATCAGGCACAGATCCACACTCTGATCAGCCTGCACAAACACGTCATCTTCGGCGCCTGGTTCGGGGCGATCGTCGCCGGCTATCTGCTTGACACGGCGGGGAAGGTCAATCCTGACCGGGGCTGGCGGGTCGGCGCCGTCGCAGCCGGGATCGCGCTCTTTATCGGCATCCCACAGGCACAGACGAGCGGGCTGTTTGACTGGCCGAACGTGACGAAGATGAATGCCGAGCTGGCAAAGGTCATCCCGAAGGTTGGCTGTCCCTGCCTCGTTGCGCAGCAGAACCCGCTGCGCTACTACCTTCCCGAGATAGCGGCCGCAGAGAAGATCACCGGCCCCTACTCCTTCTATTATTGGGACAGCGCTCAGCACAAGCTGCTCAATGGGCTGCCTGCCTACGACCGGGCCATCAAGCATCACTACTTCTCGGTTGTCGAGATCGACCCGGCCGAGAACGCAGCGCTCTACACCTCGGTACTCAGAAGCCTCCATACGACCCCCGGCTATCGCCTGGCGGATTCGATCCCGATAGATCACTGGGGCCGGAAGACCATGCAGATCTGGTGGTTCGCGGGCACGGGGAGGCCCTGATGCGACCGGACGCCGAGCGACAGCGTCGCGGAGGCCACGAGAACCAGCCTGTTCTCCCCGACCCTCCGAACGACGAGGAAAAATATACCTATATCGACCGCCAGCTTCCCTATCTCGCGGCCGTCATGACCCTGGGCTTCGTCGCCGCGACCACGAGCCAGATCTGGTTTGAACTGGCCACCGGCTGGTGGCCCTTCGCACTTTTCACCCTCGCCTGCGTCATGTCTTTTGGCATCGCCCTACCGCTGTCGTTCACGGGCCGAGGCTTCGACCTCGAGCGACACAATGAACGCGTAGGCGAATGGCAACCGACGCGGTATCCCGACGTGGACATCTTCCTGCCCATCTGCAATGAGCCGATCGAGGTGCTTCGGAACACCTGGACAGGAGTGCTGAACCTGATTCTTGCCTATCCGGGCTCGGTGTCGGCCCATGTCTTGGATGACGGCGCCAGCGAGATTGCCGGGGCGGTAGCCCGCGAGTTCGGCTTCAATTACTCCGTACGGCCGGACCGGGGCGTGCACAAGAAGAGCGGCAACCTCCGATTCGGGTTCGCCAATACCTCGAGTGAGTTCTTCGTCATCCTGGACGCGGACTTCGTTCCCAGAGCGGACTTCCTGGCCGAGACGCTTCCCTACATGGACGACCAGAAGGTCGCCATCGTGCAGACACCTCAGTTCTTTCGCACCGACCGCAGACAGACGTGGGTGGAGCGCGCGGCAGGAGCCGTGCAGGAGGTGTTCTATCGGAACATCCAGGTCTCCCGGGACCGTCTCGGCGCGTCGATTTGCGTCGGTTCGTCCGCACTCTACCGGCGCGCTGCTTTGGAGCCCGAAGGCGGAACGACGCTCATCCCCTACGCCGAGGACGTCCACACGGGCCTTGATGCGCGGCGCAACGGCTGGAAACTGGCTTACGTGCCTCTGGCGCTCACGACCGGGATGTGCCCGGACAACTTGGACGCATTTGTGCGCCAGCAGTACCGCTGGTGCACGGGATCCACGAGCACGGTTCTGACCTCGAGGCTGTGGACCGTCCCGATGACGATCCGGGCGCGCCTGACGTATATCTCAGGCTTCTTCTACTACGTACAGACCGCACTGGCGGTCTTCGCCGTGCCGTTGATACCCCTCTGTTTGCTGATCTTCCGGCCACGCGTCATCACCATCGAGAACTCCAGGTTGATCTTGATCGCTTTGGCGGCGAGCGCCATCCTGATTCCGCTCTGGAGTCGCAGTGCGTACCGCGCCACCGAAGTCGTCCCGCTGTCGACGGCTCGAGGATGGGCGCACGCCCTGGCGATCTGGGATTACATGCGCGGCAAGACCATGGCCTGGCAGGCGTCAGGATCCGGGGTCAGTTCCGTGCGCAGGTTCCAGGTCGGGGTTCTGACCTGGAACGGCCTGATATCAGTCGCCTGGCTCGCACTGGCAATTGGGCGCACCGTCCAGTACCACTCGACGCGGTACGTGATCGTCATCCTCCTCGGCCTCGCCTTTGCCGCGTCAACGGCGCGGCTTCTGTCGCCGGTACGCAGTCCAGCGCCAGCGTTGCTCGAACGCCAGGAAGTACACGCCGGCTAGCGGCCCTCAGCGCTGCCAATCGCTGCTCAAGCTGTTCGCCATCGCCTGGACGGAAGTCTTCGAGCTGGTGATCTGCCAGTCCGTCGGGCCATTCACGTAGTTGAACCACACAACCGCCTTGACCTCGGAGTAGTGCTGGAGCAGCGTGAACAGGTTGGTGATCCAGTCGGCTTTGTTCCCGCCCTGCTCGGCGCTGGCGGTCTCGGCGATCATGACCGGCTTGGTCGGTGCCAGTCGCTTCAGTGCGTTCAGGGTGGGGACGAAGACGGCGCTCGGAGAACGCCAACCGCCCCTTCTGGGAATGCTCGTTCCCCAGTTGTAGCCGTCCACGCCGATCCAGTTGACGTAAGCGTTCCCGGGGTAGACCGATGACAAGCTGACACCACCGGGATACAAGATATTCGGGCTCCAGACCCAGATGACATTCGTCGCCCCGACGGAGGTGAAGAGCTTATGAATATGCCGGTAGGCCTGCACGTACTCACCAGGGCTGTTACCGTTGACCGCCGCTCCCCACGGGTACCAGTTGCCGTTCATCTCTTGGGCGAAGCGAAGCATCAACGGCTTGCCCCATGCCGCCGCGGCCCTGGCCCACGATCGTATGTAGCCGTCGAAGTCGCCGGCGATGATGCGCGACAAGGCGTAGTGGCCCTGGTTCGTACCGCGGCGGTAATCCCAGGGCTCCCACGTCACCTCCGGAAGGGCACCTAAGGCCTCGATCTGGTCGAGGGCCTTCGTGTCGAAGCCGGGATCGTTCCATCCGAGGAAGAAGTTGACCAGATCGACCTTCCTTCCGAGAAGTCCCTCGATCTGATGGACCTGGGCCGCACCCTGAGCACCGGTTGACGGCGACAAGCCGAAAGCGTGCGGATTGCCTCCGAACGGCGCTGTCACGGGACGAGCGTCATGAGCGCGGGGCGAGGTGACGCCGGCGGGATCAGCAATCAGGAGAGCGGCCACGGTCAGCAACGCCAAGGCAACGAGCAGGACCGTGGCGAGGACCGAGGGAGTACTTGATTGTCGTTCGAGACGGTTCCGTGAGAAGAGGGACGATCGGCGCTGCAACGGCTCGCGGCCGTTGTGCAGATCGTGCCGGGAGCCATCCGGGAGCGCTAGGCGAACCTCCTGGACCGCCGGTCGCTTCATGGGCCACATCGTACCTCCGACGCTCACGGTGGTGAGCGGTGACTCTCCGTGATCTACTCAGCGCCGTCAGTCGAACCAGAGGTTCCGGCGCACAGCCTACAACGGTCCCCCGGGAACCTTCGCCTCCATGGTCTCGGGGACGGTCATCGTGAGCAGGACCACGCCGCCACACATCGCCAAGAATGCGGCCGCTGCGAACGCCAGGTGGGCCGCGTCGGCTGTGAAGCGCTCGCCGAACAGGTGAATGCTGAGCACGATGCTGATGACGGGATCGACGATGACGAGAAGCGGTTGGGACACCCGCAGCGGGCCCACGTGCAGCGCCAATTGAACGAGCAGCGTCCCGGCGACTCCGCCCACGGCCACGGCGTAGACCGGCCACCGGACGAAGGTCCCGGCGATGCCGTACTCGGTGAGCGTGTCCGTCATCGCCTTGATGAACGTCGCCTCGAGCGCCCACACTGACGCGGCTGCGGTTGCGAACAAGGCCGCACGGCGGGGCGGGGAGCCTCGCGTCGCCAACAGTGCCAGCACCGCGGCACTCCCACCGCACGCCAGGATCGAGGACGCCCACGCGCGCGAGCTCGGAGAGACGGTCCCACCCTGAGGCTCGGCAGCTGCGATGAACACTGAGACCGCGACACAGGTCAGGGCCGCAGATGCCCAGGCCGCCGGCGCAATTCTCTGCCGGATCCACACGCGGCGGAGCACGAGGCTGAACACCAGCTCGGTCATGAGCACGGTCTGGACCAGCGAAAGTAGCCCGTTGTGCAGGGCTACCGCCTGAAAGACGAAGGCTCCGAGCAGCGCCGCCCAACCGAGGAGCCAGAGCGGGTTCCCGACGAGAGCGCGCACGAAACGCCATCCCTTCAAGCCCTTGGAGTCCCGCGTGCTTGCGACGTGTTGGGTGATGGTGCTGACGGCATTCAGGAACGCCGCCAGCAACGCGCACAGGAGACTCACGACATAGGTTGACGAAGTCAGGACACGGCGCGCAAGCCGCTGGGTCGGCTTGTCCGCCGAACCCTATGTTGGTATGTTACGACATTCGAGCGGGAATGAAGGGGGAGATCGACCATGCCGCAGCCTGTGTCACGGCGCGACGCACTCAAAGCCGGTTTGGCGGTCACGGCCGGCGGCCTCTTGGCCGCCTGTGGGAGCAGCAGCTCACCGACGACGACCACCACCAGCTCCGCGTCGACGGGCAAGCCGAAGCAGGGAGGAAGGCTGAGAGTCGCGCTGACCGGCGGTACCAGTTCCGACACCGTCAACCCGCTCCACCCGGTCCAGACCTTGGACTTCGCCCGCATCGGGAACCTCTACGACCCGCTGTACAAGCTCGACAAGGACGCCAATCCGACCCCCGTGCTCGTGACCGAGATCTCCCCGAACAAGACGGCCACGGTCTGGACAATCCGGGTTCAATCGGGCGTCGAGTTCCACGACGGCAAGGAGCTCACCGCAGACGACGTCGTGTACACGTTCCAGCAGATCCTCGACCCGAAGCTGCCCGGATGGCAGGCGCCGATCTTCGCCCCGCTCGTCGCATCCGGCATCAAGAAGGTCGACAAGTACACGACCGAGTTCCAGTGCTCAAGCCCGTTCTCGGTCTTCGAGCAGTCGCTCTCCCTTTCGGGCGCGACCGACATCATTCCCGTCGGATTCAATGAGAAGTCTCCGATCGGAACCGGCCCGTTCAAGTTCCAAAGCTTCACCCCGGGTGAGACGAGCACGTTCACAAGAAACCAGAACTATTGGCGAACCGGTCTCCCCTACGCGGACGAGCTCGTGATCGACGACTACACCGACGAGACGACTCAGGCCAACGCGCTGGTCGCCGGTCAGGCGGACGTCATCGCCCCGTTGTCGTTCGACGTCCTGTCCTCGTTGCGGTCCGCCGGCATGCAAATTCTGGCGGGAAAGTCGTACGAGGGCGTCATGTTCACGATGCGAGTCGACGAGGCGCCGTTTTCCGACGTCAAGGTGCGCCAGGCGATGAAGTACGCGATCGACCGGCAGCAATTCCTCGACGTCGTCTTCGGCGGTTACGGATCTCTCGGGAACGACATGCTGGGCTACGGCGCGCCGGAATACGACTTCGGCATTCCCCAGCGGACCCAGGACATCGACAAGGCGAAGTCACTCCTCAAGGCCGCCGGTCAGGAGAAGTTGACCGTCCAGCTGGTGACGGGACCGATCACGCAGGGAACCGTCGAGGCGGCCCAGGTCCTCGCCCAGCAAGTGTCCGCAGCTGGTATCAAGATCAACCTCGACAAGACGACCCCGACCAACGTCTACGGGTCGAACTATCTCAAGTGGCTGTTCGCGCAGGACTACACCTACTACGACTTCCTGTTCCCGGTCCTCGCCCTGTTCATGGTTCCCGGCGGACCGTTCAACGAGACCCATTACGACAACCCGCAATTCAACTCACTCTTCAAGCAGGGGATGTCCACGCTGGACCCCAAGGCACGCGTCGATATCGGCCACGAGCTCTGCAACATCCAGTTCCAGGACAACGGGTACATCATTCCGGTGACTCCGCCGGTCATCAGCGCCGCCCGGCCGAACGTCCGTGGCCTTTATCCCGCCAAGGACGGCCTCACTCCGAACACCTGCATCTTCTCCGAGATCTGGTTCGCCTGACGACGGTCTACTCATTCCGAGCGCGCCCCCGCCGGCTCGGGTCACAATGTTGTATTGTTACTATCAAGACCCAGACAGGAGGGGAGCGATGCCTGACCGGTTCAGCCGCCGTGAGTTCCTGCAGATCGGGGGCGCGGGCGCTCTTGCGGCAACTTCCGCGGTCGCGCTCGGCGCCTGTGGATCCTCCAGCTCGTCCTCGACCACGACCTCGTCAACGTCCCCGGCAAGCTTGAAACCGAAACGAGGCGGCACGCTCCATTACGCCGGCACGGGCGGTACCGACACTGACACTCTGGATGCGCAGAACGGCATCTCAAACCAGGACTTTTCGCGAATTCCGCTGCTGTTCGAGCAGCTGGTCACCACTGGCGCCACCGGCAAGCTCGAGTACGTGCTTGCAGAATCGATCACGCCGAACGCCACCGCGACGGAGTGGACGATCAAGGTTCGCCCGGACGTGTTGACCCATGACGGCAAGCCCTTCGGGGCGGCTGATGTCCTTTACAGCTTCAACCGGATCATCAAGCTGAAGTACGCAGGGACGACGTCGCTCGGTCCAATCAACCTCGCTGCAACGAAGGTCGCGGACCCGCTCACGTTGGTCGTCCGGTTCGACAAGCCCTTCGGCCTGTTCCTCACCTTTCTGCAGAACTTTCTCTTCCTGTACATGGTCCCGGAGGGCTTTGACCCGAAGCATCCGATCGGCACCGGTCCGTTCAAGTTTCAGAGCTTCACTCCTGGCGTGACGAGCACGTTCGTCCGGAACGACCACTACTGGCAGCCCGGCTTGCCCTACCTGGACGCGGTTGTCTCGACAGACGTCGCAACCGAGACGGCGCAGATCAACGGCCTGCTGGCCGGCCAGTTCAATGCGATCAGCTACCTGTCCGCTGCCTCGGTCGCGGCGCTCAAGAGTCGCTCGGCCTATTCGGTCGTGATCTCGGAGACCGGCGGCTGGGAGCCGATCACGATGCGTGTCGACGAGGCGCCGTTCTCCGATGTGCGGGTCCGGCAAGCCCTGCGGCTGGTCGTCGACCGTCCGCAGATGCTCCTGGAGGTGTTTGAAGGTTACGGACGTATCGGCAACGACATGTTCGGAATCGTTGATCCCGACTTCGACCACAGTTTGCCGCAGAGGGTGCGGGACATCCCGAAGGCGAAGTCGTTGCTGAAGGCCGCGGGCCACCCGGACTTGAATGTGCAACTGATCACATCGACGCTCGCCGGCGGAGTGGTGCAGGAAGCACAGGTGTTCGCGACACAAGCATCTGAGGCCGGGGTCAACGTCACGGTGTCACAGCAGGACCCGACCGAGTTCTTTTCGAACTCCTATCTCAAGGCGCCGTTCGCCCAGGACTACTGGGAATACGAACCGTATCTGCTTGCCGCGTCACAGGAGACAGTAGCGGGAGCGCCATTCAACGAGTGCCACTTTGACGACGCCGAGTACAACGCGCTGTATGCCAGGGCGTATACATCGACTGATCCTGCCGTCCAGCGCGACGTCATTCACGCGATGCAACGGATCGACTACGAGCGCGGCGGACTCATCATTCCCTACTCTTATCCATTGATTGATGCCGTGGCCTCGTATGTGAAGGGCGACATACCGAACGTGACCGGCCTCGGTTTGAACGCCTTTGATTTACGACGATTCTGGCTCGACAAGTAGCAGCCCCATCGGTGACGGCCGGTTGATGTTCAGGCCTCAGGGTAGACGGAGTCGGGCTCCATGAACTCGAACGCGTGACCGCTGCCGGACTCGATCACGCACTTGAAGGCCGGCTCGGTGTCGAGGTAGTACCACTCGATGTGATCGCCGATGCGCCCCGAAGACGTGACCCCCAATCCTGCGTCCTGGAACTCCTTCTTCACCTCCTCAGAGTCCTGCTCGGTCTTGAACATCACCGCAATCGATCCAATTCCCTCCCCGCGGGTGTCGATCATGCGCTGCCAGGGATTGTCCCCGCCAAAAGGTTGAACGAGCTCGAAGATGATGTCCCCCACCCCAACTTCTGCCCACCGGATTTTGAAGAACTCAGACGGCTTCCCATCCATGGTGCAATGATGCATGATCTTCACACCTTCCGACTGAAAGACCTTCCAGGGACCCCAGCCAAAGGCCTTGTGATATTCCTTCATCTTGGCGTCGAGATCGTGCACCACGACCGCTACCTGCGTGATGTCATTTGGTCGCGTCGGCCGAGCCGCCACGCCTCCTCTGGGGTCCGGGTAGACCTCGGTGGGCTCTGTGAAGTCTCGCGTTTGACGGATGTCTGACTCAATCAGGCATCCGAATTTCTCCTGCGTATCCAGATAGAAGTACTCGCTGGCGTCACCGAGGCTCGCCCGCATCGTCACGCCGACCCCGAGCGCCTCAAACTCTCGCTTCAGAGCCTCCGGCTGGTCGATCGTATCGAAGGTGACGCCGATGGAGACGATACCCTCGCCTTGAGTGTCGATGAATTCCTGCCACAGGCTCGGCCCCTCCAACGGCTCCACCAGCACGAAAGTGGTGGGCCCGATCGTCACCTCCGCCACTCTCGCGCGGTACGCCACGGGCTCGCCCCGCAGCTCCGCGTCGTGCTGGAACGGTTCGACGTAGTTGTAGACCTTCCAGTCGGACCATCCGAACGCACGATGGTACGCCGCCATGGTCCCGGGGAGGTCCCGCACGGCCAGGGAGATCCTGGTGAGGTCGCACTTCAGTCCGGCCATCGTTTTTCCTCACTTTCCTCCTGATGCGGCACGGCGACTCCCCTCGACAGGGCCTCAGCTCCTCCACATCTTGTCGAACCCAAAGTTACCCAGTGACTCACCGTAGAGTGAGGGCACGACCCCTTGTATGTCGCTTCCGAAGCCGTCGATGACCGGAGGGAAGTAAGGGATTATGTAGCCGCCTTTAGTGAAATCGATCATCTGCATCTCGTGAGCTATGTCGGCCCGCTTGGCCGAATCGAGAGTGGCCGTTGCCTGGTTGTAGAGCGCCGTGTACGCCGGGTCGTCGAAATGGCACTCGTTGTAAGGTGACGAGGGGAGAAACGCCTGCACGACCTGAGGAAGATATGGGGTGTAGTACCAGAAATCCTGGGCGAACGGCCAGCTCAGGTACTCCTTGCCATGAGAATTCCGTCACCGTCGTCGTGCGAAGGTTGATGGTGATTCCGGCGGCTTTTGCCTGCTGTGCCAGCACCTGGGCGGCCGTCGAGGTGCCCTGAGCGATGGCGGCCGTCACGAGCTCGATCGTGAGTCCCTCCTGGCCGGCCTTCTTCAAGAGAGACTTGGCTTGGTCGATGTCCTGTACCCGTTGCGGAATCGCCTTGTCGTACTCCGGGTCGTAAATGCTCGAAATGTCGTTGCCGAGCACTCCGTTCCCGTCGAAGACCAGATCGAGCATCTGCGGACGGTCGACGACGAGTCGGAGCGCTTGCCGGACGTGTGCGTCGCTGAACGGCGGGACATCGACGCGCGATCGTGAACGGGGTGATGCCGCCTCCCTTCGAGATCAGCGTCTTCGCGTTCCCGGACTTTCCGATGGTCGCGATCGAGGCTGCCGACAGCGCGTTGACGACATCGGCGCTTCCACTCAAAAGGGCGTTCACCTGGCTGGTCTCGTCAGAAAAGTCGCTGATGATCAGTTCGTCGAAGTATGGATAGGGACTTTCGAAGTAATTCTCATTTCTCACGAACGTGCTCGAGACACCGGGCACGAATTCCTTGTATTTGAAGGGGCCCGTGCCGACCGGGTTTCTTCGGGTCGTAGCCGACCGGAACGATGTTGAAGAAGAGGAAATCGCCGGCCAGCGACTCGATGAAGGTCGCGTAAGGCGTCTTGCAGGGTAGGTAGACGGTCAGGTCGTCGAGCTTCTTCATGTGCGGAACGTCGCATGGCGCGATCGTCGAGGCGCCGGGCAGGGGAGCCTTTGGGTCGGCGATCCTCTGTAGCGTGAACATCAGATCCTCGGCCCTCAAGGGCTTGCCGTTGTGGAAGGTTATGTCCGAGCGCAGACGCATCGTCCACGCGGTGGCATCGGCATTGGGCGTGAACTCCTCGACAAGAACGTTCTGCACCTGCGCATTCGTGTCGAGCGCGACCATCGTGTTATAGAGCTGACTCGACGCGACAAAGGTCCAGGGTCTCAAACGGTGAGTCCCCGTCGAGAGTGTCAGAGCTGGCGCCGCCGATAAGGGCGGCATTGAGCGTGCCGCCTCGCTTCGGCTTCATGGCCGGAGCGGACGTCGTCGTGGTCGAAGACGAGCTCGAAGACGAGCTCGAAGGCGAGCTGGACGATCCACAGGCTCCCAGCGCCACCGCGGAGGCTGCCGCAAGGGCGCCCCCGCCACCGATCTGCAAGAACTCACGGCGGCTGAATCGGTTCGACATCGGTTTCCCCCTTGTTTCGATGTTGATCGTAACAATATAACATTGGGACCCAAGCCGCAGGGTGTCTACGGGGACGCTTCCAATCACCACTTGGATCGCAATGTTGTATTGTTACGATCAAGGCTCAGAGACGAGGGGGGACTGATGCCCAACAGGTTTGGTCGCCGTGAGTTCCTCCAGATCGGCGGTGTGGGCGCCCTTGCGGCAACCTCGGCGGTCGCGCTCGCGCGCCTGCGGATCTTCCAGCTCGTCTTCGACCTCGACGACGTCCACCCCGAGCGCGAAGCCGAAGCGTGGAGGGACGCTGACTTACGGCGGCACGGGCGGTACCGCCAGCGACACTCTGGATGCACAGAACGGCCTGAACCAGCAAGACTTTTCGCGTATTCCGCTGCTGTTCGAGCCGCTCGTCACTATCGGCGCCACCGGGAAGCCGGAGTACGTGCTCGCGGAATCGATCACCGCGAACACCGCCGCGACGGAGTGGACGGTCAAGGTCCGCCCGGACGTGCTGACCCATGACGGCAAGCCCTTCGGGGCCGCTGATGTGCTCTTCAGCTTCAAGCGAATCATCAAGCTGAAGTACCCGGGGACGTCGTCGCTCGGCCCCATCGACCTCGCCGGGTCAAAGGTTGCCGACCCACTGACGTTGGTCGTCCGCTTCGAGAAGCCGTTTGGCTTGTTCCTCACCTTCCTGCAGAACTTTCTCTTCCTGTACATGGTCCCCGAGGGTTACGACCCGAAGCATCCGATCGGCACCGGCCCGTTCAAGTTCCAGAGTTTCACTCCTGGCGTGACGAGCACGATGGTTCGGAACGACCACTATTGGTTGCCGGGCTTGCCGTATCTGGACGCGGTTGTCTCAGCAGACGTCGCCGGCGAGACGGCGCAGATCGACGGCCTGCTGTCCGGCCAGTTCGATGCGATCAGTTACCTGTCGGCTGCCTCGGTCGCGGCGCTGAAGAATCGCTCTGCGTATTCGGTCGTGATCTCGGACACGGGCGGGTTCTTGCCATTCACGATGCGCGTCGACCAAGCGCCGTTCTCCGATGTACGGGTCCGGCAAGCCCTGAGGTTGCTCGTCGACCGTCCGCAGATGCTCCGGCAGGTGTTCGAAGGTTACGGTCGCATCGGCAACGACATGTTCGGAGTCTTCGATCCCGACTTCGACAACAGTTTGCCGCAGCGCGTGCGGGACATTCCGAAGGCGAAGTCGTTGCTGAAGGCCGCCGGCCATCCGGACCTGAGCGTGCAACTGATCACTTCGAACCTTACCGGTGGAGTGGTGCAGGCAGCACAGGTGTTCGCGGCCCAGGCAGGTCAAGCAGGTGTGAACGTCTCGGTGTCACAGCAGGACACCACGCGGGACTACGCAGAGTCGTTCTTACACGCGGCGTTCTCTCAAGATAACTGGGAGTACGCGCCTTACCTGCTTGCCGCTGCGCAAGAGACTGTGGCGGGAGCGCCGTTCAACGAGACACATTTCGACGATCCGGAGTACAACGCGCTCTATGCCAGAGCGTACAAGTCGACCGATCCAGCCGTTCACCGCGACGTCATTCACGCCATGCAGCGAATTGACTACGAGCGCGGTGGGCTTGTCATCCCCTTCTTCAACCCGAATATTGATGCCGTTGCCTCGTATGTGAAAGGCGACATTCAGAACGTGACCGGGTTCGGCCTGAATGCCTTTGATTTGCGACGTTTCTGGCTCGACAAGTAGCTCCTGCTGACGGGGGCGACATCAGTCGAGCGGCGGCGTCACACCTTCGGTCTCGACGCTCCAGTCGCTGTACAGGGCGAGGGGATAGCGATCGGTCCGCAGTACGCCCTTGGAGTACTCGATCACCCGCCCGTCGGCGCTGTAGCTCTTCGTGGCGATCTCGACGAGCGCGCTGCCCTTCTCCACTTCGAGATACCGCGCGTCCACGTCCGTGGCGAGCGCCGCGCTGATCTCGCCCTTGGCCCAGGCGAGCTCGATGCCGTGCTCGGCGAGCGCCATCTGGACGGAGAACCCCGGGTCGTCGAGCGGCATCTCGGCGAGAAACGAGCACAAGTCGTACGGAAAGTAGTGGTCGATCACGAGGACCGGGAGCTCGTCGGCGTAGCGGACCTGCTGGATGTGAAGCACGTCGCCCTCTGCGAACTCCGATGCGCGGTGGGCGATCTCGGCGCCGGCGTCCAGCTTCTCGACGCACAGCGTGAGCTTGGACGATCGGAGCCCGCGACGGGCGATGTCGACCCCGACGCTGTGCCACTGCTGCATCCGCAGCACCAGCAACGGCTGGCGGGCGAACGTGCCGCGTCCCGCCTTCCGCACGACGAGACCCTCCCTGGCCAGATCGGTCATCGCCTGTCGGACCGTCGTACGGCTCACCTCGAAGTGGGCTACCAGCTGGTCCTCGGTCGGCATCGGCTCGTCGGGGGCCCACTCACCGAGCCGGATCTGCTCCCTCAGAAGATTGCGGATCTGGACATAGAGGGGGACCCCTGTGTCGGCGCTGAGTGAGGAATCGGTCCAGCGCGGAGCGTCCGTCAGGCTGGGCGAGACGCCGTCACCGCCCGTCACGGGTATACGCGACTGGGCGTGAGCGCATCGGCGCTACCTGCCCACACCTCGATGATGAGCGGTGAGGCCTGCATGTAGAAGAAGTACATGTCGCCGCAGTAGGCGGAGACGAGCTCGGTCATGCCGTCGTCCTCGAACTTGCGCTGCAGCCGCCTCGCTTCTGTCTCGTCGGGGGCTTCGTAGCCGAGGTGGTGCACGCCGTCGCCGTTCTCGGTAAGCCAATCCGCGAGCGGACCGCCCCCTTCCAAAGGCTGGAGAAGCTCGATCCAGGTGCCGCCGGCATGTGCCTCCGCTCCCATCCAGGTGAACTCGGCCGGCTGCCCCTTCAGTTTGAGGTCGTGCAGCCACGGCTCCCGGTACTCGTAGATGTTCCACGGTCCCCAGCCGAACGAGTCGTGGTATTGGCGCATCGTCGCGTCGAGATCCGCGACGACCATGCCCACCTGAGAGATCCCGTACTCCGGCATGGACATGTCTCCTCCTTGGTTGGGTGCGCTTCGGAGGCTGTCGTGGTCAGCCCGAGTGCCCTCTTGCTCATCGATCATAATATTGGTACATTTCGCCGTCAAAGATGCGACGTCACAGGCGCTCATGACGGCTGAATACTCCCTGAGCGCCTTCGTCACCGTGATGGTCATTGGCGCCGGCGTCCTCAACGCACTCTGGAACGCCATCGCCAAGTACGTCGACGACCGGCTGGTCGCCTTCGCGATAATCGAGGTGGTCGCGACCGTGGCCGGCGGCTTGGCGCTGGTCGTCACCGGGTTCCCGAACGGCACGGCCATTGCGTTCGCCGCGGTCTCGGCCGGCGCTGCACGTCGGCTACGACCTCGCCCTTATGAACTCGTACCGGCTGGGCGCCTTCAACCAGACGTACCCGATCGCCCGCGGCACTGCTCCGCTGGTCGTGGCCGTCGGTGCCTACCGCCTCGCCGGCGAACACCTGCCGGCGATCGCGCTGGCCGGCATCGTCGTGCTCGCCACAGGTCTCATGAGCCTGGCCCTGTCCTCGGGCCACCTGGCACGGTCCGATCTGCCCGCAGTCGCGGCCGCGGTCTTCACGGGGTTGATCATCGCCGCCTACACGCTCGTCGACGGCCTCGGCGTGCGCCGATCCCATGACCCCTACGCCTACGCCGCGCTTCTCTTCTTCCTCGGGGGGCCGGTGTTGCCGGTGGTAGCCGTCCTTCGCCGGCCGGCGAAGGTCTGGAGGTCGGCCCGGACCTGGACCCTCGGACTGATCGCCGGAGCGCTGACCGTCGGCGGCTACGGGATCGTGCTGTGGGCGCAGACCAAGGCGCCTCTGGCCGAAGTCGCCGCCGTGCGGGAGACCGGCGTCATCTCCGCTGCGATCATCGGCTCGCTGTTCTTCAAGGAACGCTTCGGAGCGAGGCGGGTGGCAGCGGCCGCGCTGGTCGCGACCGGCATCGTGTTGATCAGCCTCTGAGCACCAGGTGCCCGCGGTGCGGTCGGTGCGGTTGGCGTCATCACAGCGCTGGCGATATAGCATTCGGACATCAAGTTCGGATGCGGGCACTACCTCGATCAGGAGGCGCGACCATGTCCATCGTGACGCTGGACCCGACCAACGGGCCTTTGGGAGCTGACGTCGGTTTCCGCTTGGCAGAACGACCGCCAAGCCTGAGCGGTCAGGTGCTCGGCGTGATTGCCAACGGATTGGGCGACTCGGAGATCATGTTCGACGCCCTTGCGCAGGTATTGTCCGAGACGGAGGATCTGGCAGGGGTCGTCAAGGTCGTCAAACCCAATGTGTCGGTCCCGCCCTGGCCACGCCAGTGGGCGAACATCAAAGAGCACGCGACAGTGGCTGTCACCGGCTTCGGTGGGTGTGGCAGTTGCAGCACTCGGAGCATGCGGGACGCGCTGGACCTCGAAGAGGCTGGGATCCCCGCGGTGTGCGTGGTCCATACGGCCTTAGTGCCGGCGGTCCAGGCCATGGCCCGGCTCGTTGGCGCGGCCGACTATCCGGTCGTCATCGTCGACTACCCGCACAACCCGACAGCTCATTGGACCAAGGAGGAAGCGCTCGCGCTGGCGGCCGAGATCGCCCCCGCGGTGAACCGGCGCCTGGTTCGACCCCCTGCGGGTGATGCTGACCTCTGAGGAGCGCCGCTACGAGACGTTCGAGGAGGCTGCTGAGGACTACCTCACACGAGGCTGGACCGATGGCCTCCCGGTAATACCCCCCACGCCGGAGCGGGTCGACTCGATGCTCCGAGCTGCAGGATTGGAGCCGGACGCGGTGCTGGGCGACGTGCCCACTCGAAACGTCGTCGTGACCGCGGAGAAGGCGGCTGTCAACGCCGTCATGGCCGGCTGTCGGCCCGAGTACTTCCCTGTCGTGGCGGCTGCTGTCCGGGCACATCTTCAACCGAAGGGAAATTCGCATTCGACGACGGCCACCTTGGCTGGCGCGGCGCAGGCGGTGATCATCAACGGACCGGTGCGCCGACAACTTGAGGTTCAGAGCGGCCTCGGCTGCTTTGGCCCCGGGTTCCGAGCGAACGCCACGATCGGCCGGGCGCTGCGGCTCGTGATCCGCAACGTTTGCCGCGCCGTTCCGGGCGTCCTGGACCGGGCAAGCTTTAGCTGGCCACTGCGCTACTCCTTTTGCTTCGGAGAAAACGAAGAGGCAAGTGATTGGATGCCCCTCCATGTGCAGCACGGGTACAACATTGAGGACAGCGTCGTAAGCATCCACTCTGTCATGTTCTTCACGCAGGTGACCGAGTTCGAGCCGGAGCCCGAGGCCATCCTCGACACAATCTGGGAGACCGCCAGACTGAGCGGGTTGGAGTTCGACGAGTGGTGTGGAGACGACCGCAGCATCGTGCTCGTGGTAGGTGACGAGCACCAGCGCCGCCTACTGGACGGCGGCTGGACGAAACAGTTGATCCAGGAGTACCTATGGCCCAAGCTGGTAGCCGAGACTCAAGGAAAGTTCGACCGCAAGCTCCATCTGGCCTCTCCGACTAACGTCCTGATCGTGGCTGCCGGCGGCCCGGGGGTCCCATGGTCATGGGTGCTCACACCTCATCTCTCGAATCCGACATTCGAACTCGTCCAAGTGTCGTCAAATGTCGTCTAGCGAAGCTCTGGCTCGCAATGCCCCCGATTCTCGCCGCGTTGAGCGAGCTGAATGAGATCGTTCAAGCCGACGGCGCCGAATTGCGCATCCGCTCGATTGCGTCCTCGATCGTCGAACTCGATCTCGACCTATCGAGTTCCGGGTGTCCAGAATGCGTGCTGCCAAAGGACCTCTTGACCCAGATCATCCAGCACCGCCTAGCGGAGACGAATCCTGACATCCGAGAGGTCCGCCTGCACGATCCCCGCGAGGAACATCAGCGAAGAGGCCAACGACGGACTCAACTAGCCAGGTCGTCGAAGAATCATCCCCTGACAATTGAAGAAGAACCCGCCAATCGTCAGCAGGGCGGTCGCGGGCGAGCGCGAGTCCCCGCCAGCAGGCGCGGCGAAGGCGGTGGACAGCGTCTCGGATATGTCCGGCGCCATGCGTGGCTCCTTCGGCCAAGCTTCCTCCGTGGCAGTTGACCGGGACACGGCCGCTGATCATGATCCGGCCTTCCGCAGCGTCCCAGTTTTCCTCGATGAAAGGACCCGCTTCACCTAGGCCGCAGTAACCGACGCTCTCGAACCATTTCAGGGCGATGATGGTGAAGCCGTCATACGGGTAGAAGAGGTCGATCCCGCGACCGGCCGATCTCGCTGGCGGCCCATAGATTCTTCATTACGACGCTCTGACCGGTGTGTGCGAGGTCTATCGTCTGATCCTCCGCACTGTGATCTGTCTGACCCATGGTGGCTGCGTGGATGAGCACGTGAGGCAGCGCCGAGTCTTCAGCTCGTTCACGTGTCGTCAAGACGAACGCGTCGGCTCCATCGACGGGGATATCCATGTCGTAGAGGCACAAGGGCTCGCGGATCATCCGCGCTGTCAGAAAGTCCTCCATCGTGAGAGGCGCTCTCAAGACGGCATTTTCATTGTCCCTCGCGTTTCTGCGGGCATTGAGGGCAAGATGCCCCAAGTACTCGCGCTTTGCGCCGTAATCGTGCAGATACCGACCAGCCCAGGCGGCGTAACCTGCGGATCCAAAGAGGCTAAACGGCTCGGGTGCCACGTGACCCGTGCCCATGAAAGCACGGAGATCGGCCTGACCCAGGCTGGCCCTCACTCGGTAGGGATCGCGGGCCGCGGACCGGGAGAAGCCGCCAGTACGAAATACGGAGTGATACACCAAGGCGGTGTTGCAAGTCCCGGCATAAACGGCGTTCATGGCCGCGATGACGTGAGCACCGCACGGACCCTCCAAATTCGCCCACCAAGTCGTGGCAGGGATGCCGAGAGCGGTTTGAATGTAGGGTGCAGCCACCGCGGAGCCACAGATCCCGTCAATATCTCCTGCCGTGAGCCCCGCGTCCCGTATGGCCCTCGTACAAGCATCAATCGCCAACGATCCCGGCGTTCTCTCATTCCCCTCGCGGCTATAGGGAGCGGTCCCGACGCCGACAATGGCAACCCGGTCCGTCACCGGGTTACGACGCGTCATGCTCCTCCCTGCGTGGTTGCACCGGTCGAATTCGGGACGTCCGGAGGCCGGAAGACCGGGTGCGGGTTGCCCGCTCGGCTTACCCACGCCAGCTCGACTTCCATTCCGAGGCGAATCGAGGAACGAGGACAATCCACAATCGTGGAACTGAATCTCAGCCCTTCCTGTTCGCAGAGCTCGATGGCCGCAAGCGGATATGGGACGTCATAGCTGACACCGGGAGCCGGGGGGCCTTGATGAAGAAACGTGAGGAGCGCGACCGTGCCAGCGCCGCTCACCGCGGTCGGGACGACCGCGGTGGACCAACATCGGGGGCAGATCGATCGAGGAGGCGAGTGCCAGTAACCACAATCGTCGCATCGATTGAGCAGAAGCCGACGCTCGAGCAGGCCGAGGTAGAAGTGCTTGTTGTCGTGGTCGATGCGAACATCGGGGAACCGCTCAAAGAGCTCGACGTCGCGATCAGGTTGTTCCAACTCTCGTTCGTCCTTGCTGCGCCGGCGGTCGACGCTGACGCATCAACCTCTATTGCTGGTCCTCGCGTGCCATCAGCATCTCACGTAGCGCATCGTCATCGGCTGCTCCGTGGCTGAGACGCGGAATCGCCGAAGCGATCATGATCTCTCGCGGTTTCTTGTAGCCGGCGATCGCGTCTTGGCAATGAGCCGTGATCTCGGCCACCTCGAGAGAGAAACCAGCTTTAGGCACGACGACCGCAGCGACCCTCTCGCCCCATACCCGGTCAGGCAGGCCGACGACGGCAACTTCGGCAACACTCTCGATCGACCGAATGCACTGCTCCACCTCGGCAGGGTAGACGTTCTCGCCGCCGGTCTTGATCAGTCGCGACGCGGTCCCAAGAAACGTGATCGATCCATCTTCCTCTCTGCGACCGAGGTCCGTGGTGTAGAACCACCCGTCCTTCGACCGTGCCGCATTCTCTTCCGCCTGATGAAGATATCCCAGCATGAGCGTCGGGCTGCGCGCGACGATCTCTCCAACCTCGCCAGCGGGCAATTCCTCCCCATCGTCGTCGACGACGCGAACCTCGGCGACCGGAAGCGGTCTCCCGTGCCCGCCTCGCCGCGGTGTAGCGAGTGCCCTGGCCGTAAGGATCGCAGTGGCTTCCGTCTGCCCGTACCCGCCCGGTGCGCCTCCCCACGGACTCAAATCCGGTGCGCCTTGCGCGCGCAGCAGGCGTTCTCCTCGTCCACCAGCAACGACTTGAGGCTGAAGCCTCCGGTTTCGGCCGCGCTAGCAATCTCTTCGAGCACCGGCCCCGGCAGGAAGGCACTCGTACAACGCTCACGGCTTATCGTCGCCGCGACCGTTTCCGGCTCGATCCGAGGAAGGAAGACGTTCTTGCCCGCCACCAGGAACGTGGCAAACGTACTCATCAACGTGCCCATGTGGTACATCGGACCGCAGTTGAGGTAGATGGACCTCTCGTCAAGATGCTGGATGAGTGCAAGGCAGAGGCTGTGCACGATGATCGCACGGTGACTCAATAAGGCTGCTCGGGACCGACCGGCGAACGCAGCGGTGTAGATGCGCGAGAAATGGCAGCTCGTCGCTGATCTCTCGCTCGGTATAACCCCCGGACCCGACCGATCAACTCCTCGTATTGCCCGAGGGCTCCCTGTTCCGGCGGATATCCAGCGCGCTCGGCTCTCGGGGGAGATCTCCTCCTTGCCGGCTTCTGAGCCGAACACGCCGGGCTGCCAGAGAACTACCTCAGGATCGAAGTCATCGAGTACTCAGTCGGGCCTCCGCCGGCGTGAGGCGCCAGTTGACTGGGCAGCAGATGGCGCCCAACCGCGCGGCGGCCAGTAGAGTCTCCCAGAGCTGGTGACAGTTCTGGCCCAGCCAAAGCACCCTTCCCCCGATTGCCACGCCGGAGCTCTCCAGAACGCCCGCGAGTTGGTCGACGCGTCGATCCAGCTCCGCATAGCCCAAGCGGGTCGTGCCGCAGACAACAGCTTCGTTGTCCGGGTAGGAACGTCGACGTTCTCGCAGCAGATGGCCGAGACCGACAACTTGCAGGGACGGCGGCAACAAGCCTTCGTCAGACATCGCGTACCTGCCGATACTTGTACCAGGGCGACCCTTCGAGGATCTCCGCTTGCGTCGCTGCGTCCACCTCGAGGCTCTCCCCCAAGAGTGCCGACAGCCTGTCACCCACTGACGCCTCGTCGCTCCCATCGGGGAGGGCGACGCGCACTCGGAGCAGCTGACCGCTCTGGCGCTCGCGGTCCACCTGGAAGAACACGTCCGTGGTGCCGAGGATGTCGCTCAGCTCCGCCTCGACGCTCGGTGGGTACAGCCATCGGTCGCCGAGACGAAACGCTTCAGAGATGCGACCTAACATCGCGACCCGGGGGGTGGTGCGCCCGCACTGGCACACGCTCGCCTTGACCCAGCCGACATCCTCCGAGTCCCACCGGATCCAGTTCATGCCTTCGTCCCACAGCGAGGTGTATACGAGCCGGCCCTGCTCTCCCTCGGCCACCGGCTCACCCGTCTCGAGATCGAGACACTCGATCTCGAAAAGGTCGTCCCGGAGATGCAAGCCGTCGTGGCATGAGCACTCGCTACCCCACAAGGCGAGGTCGCCGATACCGCCCATGTCAAATGTCTCTGCGCCCAGCTCCTCGTCCAGACGACTACGGGCGCTGTGCGATAGTGGCTTAGCGGCATAGAGAACCGATGACACCGGCGTGAACAGCTCTCGGAGATCGCCACCTTCCTCTAGGCAGCGAACGCGGAGCCCGTCGAGAAGTCGTTGGGTCAGCAGAAGGGCGCTCGGCTCCACAGTTCGAATCAAATGATAGACCTCGGCAGCGTTACCGGGATCGGCGGTCATGAGCACAGCGCCCATGAGCCGAGTTCCTTCGATGACGGGAATGTCGCCCCGCGTCCCACCTCCCCCGATGCCGGGCAAGAGCACCAGTGCACCTGGCCTGATACCGCACATCCAGAGATAGGAGGCGACGATGTCTGCCATCTGGGCTACGTCCGCCCGTGTGCTGACGAAAAAGGTCGGCTCGCCCGGTTGTCCCCGTGCTACGCGTGATCACCGTACCTGGACGCACGCCGGCTGACAGCCCCCCAAACAGATCGCCGGTCGCGGCGCGATATTCCCGGGACATCTCCTTTCGAACCAGAGGAAATCGAGGTAGATCACGACTCCCCTCGCTGCGGTCGAGGAGAGGCCGTCCTCGTCCCACAGTTGACGGTAAAGCCCGCCCTCCCGATACGCCTTCTCCAGCCGCGCGCCCAGAAGACCTTCTCTCATCGCTTGCTTGCCACTGACGGGAAGGAGCTCCGCGCCGCTCCAGGTACCGCGATCTGCGTCCTCGCTCGACTCCGGCACTAGACAGCTATCCCGTAGAGGCTGGCAGCGTTGTCCTGGAAAACTCGTTGCGCCTCGCTTTCGGACAGATGTGCGTAATTCTTGCGAATGAATTCTCCAGCTGGCAAGGCGACCGAGGCCGGCCCAGGCG
This sequence comes from uncultured Acidimicrobiaceae bacterium, assembly GCA_963763085.1. Taxonomy (GTDB): domain Bacteria; phylum Actinomycetota; class Acidimicrobiia; order Acidimicrobiales; family Bog-793; genus CAVXNB01. The sequence goes on along the minus strand of CAVXNB010000008.1, from coordinate 31,014 downwards.
ACATGCTCGTGGCATGGGGATAGTCCGTGGAATAGAGGACGTTGTCAGCACTCAACCACCGGTCGAAGGTGACCGCAGCCTCGAACCAGAAACAGACGAACACCTGCCGACTGAAATACTCGCTGGGGCGAAGATCATATTCGGGATGCTCGTGAACGACGCCATTGTTGTCCCACTGCCAATTGAGCGCCTCCAAAAGGAACGGAATCCAACCAACGCCGCTCTCCACCGATACGAATCGAAGGCGAGGATACCGGTGGCAAATGCCCGAACAGATAATCTCGCCAATGGCATTCGCATTGCCCAGGAACAACAACATCGCACACTTGGCACTGTTGGCGTGCGCTCCGTTGCCCTCATAACCTGTCGGGAAGAATCCCCGATCTCCGGAGCCGATGTGGAAGTTGATCGGCAGGTCCCGCTCCTGAGCTAGCTGTCCAGATCGGATCCCACCTGGGGTGGGCCAGCATCGGCATTCCGAACTGCTCGGGCTGACTACCCAGAATGATGCCCTTGTGCCCCAGTTCAGCGCACCTCTCGATCTCGGTCACCGAGGCGTCGATATCCCAGAAGGGGACGGTCATGACCGGGATCAACCGCTTCGGATCCGCGCTCGCCCATTCCAAGGCGAAGTCGTTGTATGCTTGAATGCATTCGAGCATCAACCTCGGGTCGCGGAGGCGCAGATACGAGCCGGCTCCGAAGCCACCTACGTTGGGATAGAAGATCTGCGCGTAGATCCCGAAATCGTCCAGCCTCCGCAGGCGGGCCTCCGAGTCCATGGCGCCCTGCCTCGACGACGTCCTCGTAAGTCAGCGGACCATCGGGAAAATACTCAGGAAAGCCGGCCATCGCCACATTTGAGACACTCAGTTCCCGCTCGCCACCGATAACCCACACGTCGGCGCCCGTGTCTCGATCGCGCACGACGTGAGGCACAACGTCTCCCCACTTGCTCGCGACCCGACTCGTCCAGAGGTCCGGCGGCTCGAGGACATGCGAGTCGGCATCAATAACTTTGATCTTGTTGAAGTCCATGCAACCTCCCCGGCAAGGTGTCGGGGTGACGTTACTTGGCCGTCCCACCGGCTCGCAACAGCCGAGAGGCGAGACCTAAGGCCCGCCATTCTGCAGAGAGAATGGCGTTGACGCTTGGTCGCCGAGCGAGTAGAAGGGGAGTTCTTGAGCCTCGACGTGCCGAAGATAATCAGCGTGGATGACCATGTTCTGGAACCGCCGCACCTGTGGCTTGAGTGGCTTCCACAAAAATACAAGGCGCGCGCTTCCTCGCGTGGAGCGCCGCGGGGTTGCCCACCTTTCTCTAGGCGGCGGTACGGCTTACGAGGAGGTCTACGACCCGTCTGGACAGCCGGCGGACTGTTGGATCTACGAAGACCTGGTTTGGAGTCACAAACGGGTCATGGCAGCCTGCGGTCTCGAGAGGGATGAGATGACCCTGACGCCTATGACCTACGAGGAGATGCGTCCGGGTTGCTATGACCCTGGCGCTCGGCTTTCGGACATGGACCTCAACTGGATTGACAAGTCGCTCTGCTTCCCGACGTTCCCACGCTTTTGTGGACAGACTTTTGCCGAGGGCAAGGACAAAGAACTCGGCCTAGCCTGCGTCGTTGCCTACAACGACTGGATGGTTGGAGAGTGGTGTGCCGATAGCGGCGGTCGGCTCATTCCCCTCGTACTTATTCCTCTCTGGGACGTTGACGCAGCGGTTGCCGAGATCAGACGCAATGCCGACCGAGGAGTCCATGCCGTCGCCTTCAGCGAGATTCCCTCGCACCTTGGTCTACCGAGCGTCCATTCCGGCCACTGGGATCCGTTCTTTGCAGCCTGTGCAGCATCTGACGTAACGGTTTGCATGCACGTGGGCTCTTCCTCGAAAATGCCCGCGACCTCAGCAGATGCGCCACCAGCCGTTGCCACGATGTTGAGTTTCAATAACTCGATGGCGTCGCTGGCAGATTTTCTCTTTTCCGGAGTCCTCGTCCGCCATCCACGACTCAAGATCGCTTATTCGGAGGGACAGATCGGTTGGCTTCCTTATGCCCTCGAACGGGCAGACGACGTTTGGCGCGAGCACTACGCGTGGAACGGCCTTGAAACGGACCTGCCTGAGCCGCCTTCCTTCTATTATCGGCGCCAGGTCTTCGGCTGCTTCTTCCGGGATCGGCATGGCCTTACCGCAAGGGACCAAATCGGTGTGGAGACGCTGACCTTCGAGACCGACTATCCGCACACCGACTCGACGTGGCCCAACACGAAACGGATCGTCGAAGACATGTTTTCCGACGTCTCCCAGAGCGACATGTATCAGATCCTGAGGGGCAACGCGATCCGCATGCTCAGCCTTGACCCCGAATGATCGCACGGGCGTCGCCGGGCTGATACGGGGCCTTCACCAATGATGGTGAATGACCCTATGCCGTTCAGCCTTGCATGGGCGGAGCGTGGGCTTTCCAGCTCGGTCAAGAAGGCTAGGGAACGCTTGCGGGCGAGATGGGAAGTTGAAGGGTTTTCTCGTCACCTCACGCTCGGCGAGGTTCTCACCGGCGGCGGCGAGCAGTACGGCAATACCGAGTTGGTGTTTCACTCAGCAGCCACACCCCTGACGGCCATCACTCTCCACGACCTCGTCGGGCGGGCTCAGGTGTTTGCCGCGTCCCTCGATGCCCTCGGTCTGACCGACCGCGACGTGTTGGCTGTGCAGATGCCCAACCAGATCGAGACGGCTGTCACCTACTACGCCGCCGCTTTCCTTGGATTGGTGCTGCTTCCGATCGTGACCATCTATGGGCCGTCAGAAGTGGAGTTCATCCTCCGGCAATCGGGTGCTCGCGCCCTCGTGGTGCCCGATCGCTGGCGAACCGTGGACTTCGCCGAGCGCATAGGCCGCATGGGAGATCTGCCACTGCTCGAACATGTGCATCGCGGTCGGCGACCGATTCACGGGGGCGACCGTCACCTGGTCGGAACTCGAGCGGAGCGGGGCCCGGGGCTACCCTGTGCCCGGCCGGTCACCCGATGACGTGACAGTGCTGATTTACACGTCGGGCACGACGGCAGAACCGAAAGGCGTTCTCCACACACATCGGTCGCTGTTGGCCGAGCTCGTCGCCACACCGACTCCGCCACCTGGCGGCGAAAGGGTCGGGACGCTGCAACCGTTCCCGGCAGGCCACACCGCCGGGCTTGTAAGTGTTCTGGCTCCCGCCGTGCACGGTCGCCGTACCGTGATGATGGACAGTTGGGACGCCGAGGCAGCAGCGAATCTGATCGACCGCTACAAGCTCGGCTCGATGGCCGGCACTCCCTATTTCATCGCCACGTTGCTCGACGTCGCAGAACATGCTGTACAAGAGATGGGCAGCCTGAAGGAGGTCATGACGGGTGGAGCGGGCGTCCCACCAGCCCTCGTCGAGCGTGCGGATGCCCTCGGGTGGAACGTCGTCCGATGCTACGGCTCGACCGAGCAGCCTTCGCTCGCCGCGTGCCGACCGGACGACCCGTTGTCGCGACGGGCCTATTTCGACGGCCGCCCGATCGGAGGTGCCGAGATCCACATCGTCGATCGGACCGGGATGGTCGTTCCGGTCGCAGGAGAGGGGCGAGATCCTCGTCGTCGGTCCCGAGCAATTCGCCGGCTATACCGAACCGGCGCTGAATGCGGCGGCATTCGACGAGGGCGGTTGGTTTCGCACGGGCGACATTGGCCGCGTGGACGCCGAGCGCGTCCTGCAGGTCACCGACAGGAAGAAGGACATCATCATCCGAGGAGGCGAGAACATCTCTGCTAAGGAGGTGGAAGATGCACTCTGTCGCTTGCCTCAGGTAGCAGAAGCTGCTGTGACCGCCGCACCCGACCCCCGCTACGGAGAGCGCGTGTTTGCCTTTCTTGTACTTCGCCCAGGCGTGAGCCTCACACTTTCCGACCTTCCGGTCCCACTTCGAGGCCCAGGGCCTGGCGCGTCAGAAGATCCCTGAAGGGATGGAGTTGGTCGACGGAACTCCCGCGTACTCCGGCCGGCAAGGTGAAAAAACACGAGCTCCGCGCCCGACTCGGCTAAGCGCGACGGGCCCCCGTCCATGACCACGTGTCGCCTTGGCTCGCCATCGTGAGCGCCCGCGCGGCGAGAGCCCTCGGGATCCGTTCAAGCTGCGCGAAGCGACTGCCGGGTGTTTGGCCCCGGCGTGTCCTGAGGACGATGTGTTCGACGATCACCGCCAGTTTCAGGTGCGCAAGCAGCACGTAGAAGCCGACGTGATCCATCGGTAGCCCGGTGGCCTCTGAATAGGACGTCACGACTTGAGCCCTCGTCCAGAATCCTGGCGCGCTAGTGACTTCGTACTCGGGACTGACTGGGAGATCACCCGGTTCCCCCCAATACATCAGCAAGAGCCCGAGATCGGCCAGGGGGTCCCCGACGGTCGCCATCTCCCAATCCAGCACCCCTCGAACGGAGAGCGGATCAGTAGCCGAGAGCACGAGGTTGTCCAGGCGGAAGTCACCGTGGACCACGGTGAGCCGCTCGGTCACAGGAAGCGGCGTCGAGCTCAAGAGCTGCGCCAGCTGATCGAGCTCAGCCGGGCGCTCGGGGAGGGCTTCGTTCTGGGTCAGCCAGCGGCTGAGTTGGCGTTCCAGATAGGCCTCTCCACGGCTGACACCCCGGAGTCCGGTCCGATCGAGGTCGACCGCGTGGATACCGGCGAGGGTGGCAACCATGGCCTCTGAAGCTTGGGCGGCGTGGGCCGAACCGAGCGAGTCGGCGTCCTCGAAGGAGCGAACGATGATTCCTTCGACCTTCTCCATCAGGAAAAACGGGACTCCGATCACCGACGGGTCGGAACAGAAGGCGATCGGCTTCGGGATCGGCACCGACGACGCGACGAGTCCGGACAGGAGCCGGTACTCACGTCCGACGTCATGCCCAGTCCGGGCCGAACCACCAAGCGGCGGGCGTCGGAGCACGAACTCAAGATCACCCGCCGTCACGAAATAGGTCAGATTCGAATGACCCCCTTCAACCAGACTGGTCGTGACCTGATCAGGGGGAATAGGGCGATCGAAGACGCGAGTCAGGTAATGGGACAGCGCCGCTGCGTCAATGGCGAAGTCGGCTGCAGAGGAGTCATCAGATGTTTCGCGCATTGACACCAGCGCTCACTGACAAGGTTGCGCCCGTGATATAACGCGCCTCATCCGACGCCAGGAAGGCGGCTGCAGAGGCAATGTCCTCGGTCTCCGCGAAGGGGACCGGAATCACGTTTACCGCAGTAAAAGCTTCGATGGCGTCCTCGAAGGTCGGATTCTCGAGATCCGGACGGAACAGCCGATACGAGCCATCGTTCATCATCATCGGGGTGTTCACCGAAGATGGGCAGATCACGTTGGCGGTGATCCCCTGCGAGGCAGTTTCGAGCGCGACGGACTTCACCAACCCGATGATTCCCCATTTGGAAGCGCAGTAGTGACCGATATTCTCCCAGCCGGCTCTCCCGGCCATGGACGATGTTGCGACGATGCGTCCGTAGTGCTGCTCGATCATGATCGGAAGGCATGCGCGAATCGCATTGAAGACGCCCGTGAGGTTTACCTCGATCGTTTCCGTCCATGTCTCCACATCCATGGCCGCGATCTGACCGAACGTGCAGATCCCTGCCTGTGCTATCAGCACGTCGAGGCGGCCGAAGGAACTTAGGGCCTTCGCCGCAACCATTTCCATATCGTGGAGCTTGCGAACGTCAGCAACGATACCTAGGGCGTTCCGGCCGAGCGCCGTGACTAGTCGAACCGTCTCTTCCAGATCCTGCTCGTTCGCCATTGGATAGCCTACCGTCGGAAGCTGGCTTGCCACGTCGCAAACGACCACGTCCGCGCCTTCGCTTGCGAACCGGGTGGCGTGGGCGCGACCTTGGCCCCGAGCACCGCCGGTGACGAGGACAACCTGCTTGTCGAAGCGGCCCATCGCCTAGGCCCCGGTCCTTGCATTCCAACCGGCGGCTACCGACAGCACCTCCCCGGTGATGTAACGCGCCCTCGTCCGAAGCAAGGAACAAGACGGCGGCCGTGACGTCGCAGGGCTCCAACCACGGGATGGGGATGGGATTCAATGCGATGTACGCGGCCTGCACTTGTTCTTCGGTGGGGTGGTCGACCCCGGAAGGAAGAGGGCGTGAAAGGCGTTGTTCTGGATCATCCGGGTGTTGACCGACGTCGGCGCAACCGCGTTGACCGTGATGCCCTTGTCGGCAAGTTCGAGTGCGGCACTCTTCACGAGGCCGATCACGCCCCACTTCGCAGCAACATAATCCGCGATGTTAGGTGCGCCCAGCCGACCGACAATCGATGACGTCGCCACGATCCGCCCCCGGCCCCGCTCCACCATATGTGGGATGACCGCGCGGATCGACTTGAACACACCCGAGAGGTTGATGTCAACCATGGTTTGCCATTGATCGTCCGTCATTTCCGCGATCGTGCTGATGGACGCTATGCCAGCATTCGCGACCAGTACGTCGATGGCCCCAAAGAGCTCGATCCCCTGTGCAACTACGTCGTCTAGCTGCCGGCCATCCCGCACGTCGGCCTCAACGGCAAGACACTCCTGACCGGCTTCTTTCACGAGCGCCACGGTCGCGTCGAGATCCTCCCGACTCCCCATTTCGTAGGGAACCGAGTCGATGTCCTTCACGACGTCGCAGACGACGACTCGGGCCCCCTCCTCCGCAAAGCCGACCGCGTGCGAGCGACCCTGTCCACGTGCGGCACCTGTCACAAGAACGACCTTGTCTTCGAATCTTCGCATCCAGCCCCCTCTTCGTTTCCGGCGTCGTCAGACCTCTCGCCAGCCTGTCAGGTTCTTCCAATCTCTCGGCACTTTTCCGCCGATCTCTTGGGTGATCGCGTCCGCCGTGACGGAAAGGCGCTGGCCGATGAGAGGAAGCGCTCGAGGGGAGATCTGGGAGGCGAGCCCGGAGACGACTAGGACGTAGCCCACGTGGCCGCTGGCGTCGATCACGGCAGCGCCGACCTCGTTGTACTCCGGAAAATATTCACCGACGCTCGTTGAGTAGCCACGCGAACGGACTGACGCCACTTCCTTCTTGAACCTGGCAACGTCCGTGATCGAATAGGGAGACCGAGCGTGCAGTCCGTACCGCTCGATCATGCTGTCGAAGGTCGACTCCGCCGTCCAGGCGTAGTACGCCTTGGCGAGGACGGCAGCGCTCGGTTCAAACCTGGCGCCGGTTGCCACGGTGAGGCGATGCCTCTGCGTGCCTTCGGACTTCCCGACGATGACGAACTCGTCCTCGGCGCTCAACTGGGCGACGAAGCAGGTGAGGCCGGTCGCCTTCGTGAAGCTTCGCAAACGTTCGAGCGTCAGGCGGAGGATCTGATTCTCGCCCTTGACAAGCGCCGAGAATTCCACGAGCGCGAGCCCGAGCTCGTAGCGCTTGGTGTCCGGGTCGTAGCCCAGCAAGTTCAGCGACTGCATCGTCTTGAGGATGTTGAAACATGTGCTGGCGTTCATTCGCAGTTCCCGCGCGATCTCCGCCATCGATGAGGGAGAATTTCCGTTGGCGTGCAGGTAACGAAGGATCTGGACCGATCGCGCCACAGCCGGTACGGCCGCCTTCGATGACGGTCGACCGTCCGACCGGCTTCGGGCCGTGGACTCGCTCACAATGCTCACCCCTCCAGGATGGACCGGAGATTCCTCCTGGGACAAGCGAATTCTGTGAGGAGAAGCAGGCCCTACCACCGCACCGGCCTCCGGCGTTCTGACGTGCCAACTCTCGCGGCACGGCGTGAGGTTCCGCCACGAGAAACCCCGGCGCAGAGTTGCCTTTGAACGGGGGGCCGGCGCTACAGTGCCGGGACGGCAGGAGGAAGGATGGCGTCGAGACGTGCGCTCTAGGTGCGGCTCTTCGGCGAGGACGACTTAGTTGGCCTGGGAGTTCTCGACCGAGCCAGAATTTGAGAAGAAGCTCGAATGGATGCGCCGGTTTGTCAACGAGGAGGTGCTTCCGCTCGAGGCCTTGGCGCCAGCAGACGAGGAGACCTTTGTCGCGATCGTGCGGCCGCTGCAGGCGGAAGTCAAGGCAGAAGGGCTTTGGGCGGCACACCTGCCGCCTGAGCTGGGCGGTCAGGGGTTCGGCCAGGTCAATCTCGCCTTGATGCACGAAGTGCTCGGGCGCAGCGTTTACGCGCCGGTCATCTTCGGCAACCAGGCACCCGACTCGGGCAATGCCGAGCTCATCGCGCTCGCCGGCTCACCATCACAGAAGGAGAGGTGGCTGTACCCGCTGCTCGAGGGCCGCATCCGAAGTGGATTCTCGATGACCGAACCCGAAGTCGCCGGTTCCGACCCCACTCTGCTCCGCACGACGGCGCGCCGGGATGATCAGGGATGGGTGCTCAACGGACACAAGTGGTACACCTCGAACGGGTCAGCTGCCGACTTCCTCATCGTGATGGCCGCCACCGAAGGCGACGCAGGGCCTCACGAGGCTTTCTCGATGTTCCTGGTTCCCACCGCCACGCCTGGCGTCCACATCATCCGTGATATCCCGACGATGGAAGTCCCGACAGGGCTCGCCTCCGGTTTCAGAGCCGGAGGCTTCGGCCACGCCGAGATCCGGTACACCGATGTCCGCCTTACAGAGGAGAACATCCTCGGCAAGCCAGGTCGAAGGTTTCGCGCTCGCTCAGCAGCGGCTCGGGCCGGGTCGGCTGCATCACTGCATGCGGTGGCTGGGGCAGGGACAACGCGCCTTCGACATGCTCTGCGAGCGCTCGTTGTCCCGATACGTGCACGGATCGCTCCTCGCAGACAAGGGCATCGTCCAAGCTTGGATCGCCGACTCGGCAGCGGAACTGCTCGCCGCCCGCTTGATGACGCTCTATGCGGCCTGGCGGCTCGACAAGGATGGCTCGTCGATCGCCCGGAACGAGATCTCGATGATCAAGTACTACGGCGCGACAGGTTCTCTACAACGTCATCGACCGCGCTCTGCAGGCCCACGGGGGTCTCGGCTACTCGACTGATCTGCCGCTCGAGGCGATGTACCGGTTCGCTCGAGGCGCGCGCAGTCTATGACGGCCCGGACGAGGTTCACAAGACTGTCGTGGCCCGTCGGCTACTGCGCAGGTATTCGGCGAGCGAAGTCCCGACCGAGCACGTGCCCACACGCCACGCAGCGGCTCTCGAGAAATTCGCCTTCCTATTGTCAACCGCGATAGACAATCTGTGATTGGAATCGACCTGACCACATGCTTGACATGAGCGTGTCCTTCGAGGACTACTCGCAGCGGTATGAGCATGTCGCAATGCAACGAGACCACGGCATCCTCGAGTTAAGATTCCACAGCGACGAGGGTCCACTCGTATGGGGCGCCGTTCCGCATGCCGAGCTCGGACTCTGCTTCGCGGATGTCGCCAACGACCCGGACAACCGCGTGGTGATCATGACCGGAACCGGTGACAGCTTCATATCGTCTCTCGACACGAGCTGGGTCGGGCCAATGTCCCCGGACAAATGGGACCGTATCTACCGAAATGGAAAGCGACTCCTCGTCAACTTGATGTCGATCGAAGTTCCCGTAATTGCAGCTATCAATGGACCGGCGACCGTGCATGCAGAGATCGCACTGCTTTCAGACATCGTGTTGGCAGCAGAAGAAGCGTACTTTCGCGATGCCCCGCACTTCCGATACGGAACGGTCCCCAGCGACGGTGTGCATCTGGTCTGGCCCCTGCTCCTGGGTCTCAACCGCGCCAGGTACTTTCTCCTCACGGGACAGCGGATCTCCGCCGGCGAGGCATTCGCTCTTGGCGTCGTGAACGAGGTGCTGTCACAAGATGACCTCTCGCACCGGGCATGGGAGCTCGCGACCCAGCTCGCGAGGCAGCCAGACGTAACGCTGCGCTACACGCGGGTGGCCCTGACCCAACGAGTCAAGCAGTTGCTCGTGGAACAGCTCGGCTATGGACTCGCGCTCGAGGGCCTCGCCGCATATGAGTCCTGGCCGACAGGCGGCGCCCAGGACTGAAGGAGGGTGGCAGCGATTCATCTAGTCCCAGTAACCGTCGGAGATGCTCCGCCGTCTTCCCTCTACAGAAGGACATGGCCGTCGTGAGAGGCTGATGATACTTTTTCTTCGTGGGCGACCTGTTTGACCTCAGCGGTCTGAGCGCCATCGTGACAGGCGGGAACACCGGGATTGGCCTCGGCATCGCGAACGCCCTGTGCTCTCAGGGAGCCAACGTTGCCATAGTCGCGCGCGATGAAGCCCGCAATCAGGACGCCCTCGCGAAGCTAGCCGTCCACGGCACCCAGGTCGAGGCCTATCGCTGCGACGTCAGCGAGGAAGGCGCCATGCACGACGTCCTTTCACGTGTCGTGCAGACCTTCGGACGCCTCGATGCTGCGTTCGCGAACGCCGGTGTAGGGGCTATCGGTGCTCGGTACACCGAGCTCACCTTTGACGAATGGCATCGCGTCCTCGCGGTGAACCTGGACGGCGTCTTCGTGACGCTCCGTGAGGCCGCCGCACAGATGATCGCTCTCGGCAACGGCGGGAGCCTTGTGGCAACGTCGTCGCTCACGGCGCTCCAGGGAGCGCCTCGCCACGCGGCCTATGCAGCAAGCAAGGCGGGCGTGCTCGGGCTAATCCGTACGTTGGCCGTCGAGCTCGGTGGTAGGGGAATCCGTGCCAACGCGCTGATCCCGGGCTGGGTGGATACGCCGCTCAACACCGAACAGCTGCACAGCGAGCTGTTCGAACAACGTGTTCTGCCGCGGGTTCCCCTCCGCCGCTGGGGTTCGCCCGAGGATATAGCTGCGGCGGCTGTCTACCTCGCCAGCCCCGCTTCGGGTTACCACTCCGGAGACGCATTGGTCATCGACGGCGCTTACAGCCTCTTCTGAAGCGCCGGGCATTGTCCGATGGACCTCGACTACGACGAGTCGCAAGAGGCGTTTCGGGAAGCGGTGAGAGGATTTCTGGCTAGAGAGTTCGGGTCCGTCGGCCTTCGCAGGATCACGGACGAAGATCAGGAGTTGGACCGCGGCGTCGTGGCAACGCGCGGCGGAGCTCGGATGGCTAGGGCTTCTCACCCCTGATACTCCAGCCGACGATGGCGACCTGATCGACCTGCTGATCGTCGGAGAGGAAATGGGGAGAGTGCTTCACCCGGGGCCGCTAATGTCGGTCGCCCTCGTGGCTTCGGTCCTCGGAGACCAACCGGATCGTCATCCCTCGGTTCTCGCGGACCTCGTCTCCGGGCGCGTGCCTGGCAGGCTGGTGCGTCGGGTCGCTTTCCGGTCGATGGTCGGTTGACGCAGTTCCCCTCGTCGCCGTAGACGAGGCCGGCGGAATCACCCTGTCCGGCGTCGCGACATATGTTGAGAGCGCCGACCTTGCTGGCTATTTTCTCGCGACCGCTCGGCACGGACGCGGACTGACGAACTTTCTCGTTCCCTCTTCCAGCGAGGGCCTTCACGTTCGCCGTCTCGCCACCCTCGACGTGTCCCGCCGATTCGGTCAAGTTCGTTTTGAAGACGTCCATTTGGACGACAATGCGGTACTCGGCACACCTGGTGAGGCGGCTCCGCAAGTTCAGAAACTTCTCCAGACCGCCTCGGTGCTGTTGTGTGCCGATTCGGTTGGCGGAGCCACGGAGGTCCTGGACCGTACCGTCCGCTACGCCAAGGAGCGATTCACCTTCGGCCGACCGATAGGAAGCTACCAGGCCATCAAGCACAAGCTCGCCGACATGCTGCTCTGGAACGAGTGTGCGAAGGCGGCGACGCGATGGGCAGCGCTGGCGGTCAACGAGGGCGACGAGAGCAGCGCTCGGGCCGTCAGCATTGCCAAGGCCTACGTCGGTGAGGCGTACTCGAAGCTCACCAGCGAAAGCATCCAGATCCACGGAGGGATCGGCTTCTCTTGGGAACACGACTGCCACCTATTCATGCGGCGCGCGAAGGCGAACGAAGTGCTCTTCGGATCTCCAGCCTGGCACCGCGAGAGACACTCTTGCACTCACCGAGTCGGCTTGGCGCGGCCGGGGCGGCGACGGAACTACTGCCTTGGATCCCTCGGAAGCCCCAGGACACGCTCGGACAGGACATTCCGCATGATCTCCGACGAACCGCCCGCGATCGTGTACGTACGCGCATAGAGGAACTCGTCCTGCCAGCGCCCCTCGTCAACGACGTCCGAGTCACCTTCCACCAGCAGTGCCCGTGTTCCCTGGAGTTCGAGACCGAGTTCGGCCATCATTAGGTTCAGCTCCGAGTAGAGGAGCTTGCCAACTGGGATATCCGACGCGACGATCATGCCCGAGCTTTCGCGAGCGAGCCTGCTCCGTACCAGCACGTTGCAGATCTCGACGAGTCCGAGGTAATTCCCGAGTTCCTGCCGCACGTGGCGGTTCTCGAGACCCAACTCGTCTCCTTCAGCCCTCCGGGCAAGTTGCACGAGATTTGCGACCATCTGTCGTAGGCGGGCCGCACCCGCGCCGATGCCTGAGCGTTCCGAGGCGAGGGCCGCCATCGCGACGTTCCAGCCGCTTCCGTCCTCGCCGATGAGCGAGTCGGCGGGAATCATGACATCAGTGAAAAAGACCTCGTTGAAGTCACTGGTGCCCGTAATCTCACGGAGAGGGCGGACCTCGATCCCAGGGCTCCTCATGTCCACAACAAAGGCTGAGATACCGGCGTGCTTCTCCGTCTCAGCGTCTGTACGCGCAAGCAGGAAGCCGTACTCTGCCCATTGAGCATTGCTGCTCCATACTTTCTGGCCATTGACGACGTAACCACCGCCGTGCCTCTCTGCGCGGGTCTGCAAAGAGGCCAGATCGCTCCCCGCGTTCGGCTCGCTGAACAGTTGGCACCACACATGTCGGCCGTCGCGGATCGGTGGGAGATACCTCGCCTTTTGTTGATCATTGCCGCGGCGAATCAGCGCCGCGGCTGCAAGATGCGTCTGATCTGCGAGCGGCGGGAGGCCAGCTCTCGCAATCTCCTCACTCACGATGAGATCCCTTGTTGGATTCCAGTCCGCCCGCCCACCCCACTCCGTTGGCCAGTCGGCGCCGATGAACTGGGCCTGATAGAGCGATGACCTCCATCTGCGCCAGATACGGTCCTCTTCGGCTGATCCCGGGCTGCGAAAACCGGCCCGTGCCCGAATCCTCGGGGCGTGCTCCGCAATGAACTGGCGCACCTCAGCGCGGAACTCGCCGAGCTCGGAAGACTCAGCCAGTCGCACGGGTCGAACTGCCGGGACTGTCGCTGGACGAGCGCGAGTGGTCGGAAATTCCACCGCGGAGGCTCACCCGAGAGGGCCACCTCGGTATCGATCTGAGTCGCGCAGCCCGGACAAACGTACCGCCGAAACATGAGGTCGCCTTGCTTGCGCTCGAGAATCGAGTTCAGGATGACTTGGCTGTTCACCACCCTGTCATCACATTTCGCGAACCACTTCCAGTTCAACGCATTGCTGCAGAATCTGTAACCGCACCGCAGGCACCGGTACTCACCCTCCGCGTCAATGCCGAGATACTCTCCGAGCACTGTCTCCCTTCCGCGTTCGACGGCACCCGGATCGGACAAGTCGTCGGGCCGACCGGGCAGCACGTCCATCCCGAGCGGGAGCATCCCTCTTTCCTGGCGGACTCTCTCGCGTAGGCTGCTTGTCTCCTCCTCGATGACGCGCCCGGTCACTTCGTCGAGGACCACTCCGTAGGCCGTTCTCGCCATCTCCCTCGATACGAAGTGGTCGCGGACGTCGGCTTCCACCGCCTCTTCCTTTCGGTCAACGGGATCACCGAGGCCGGGACCTCCGGTAGCGCGCATGTAGTAGCCGTCGGAACGGTCCACCCACAGGCCTTGCGCCCGGGTTGGGGGCTGCTCGGCGCCCTCTCGGTAGGACTTGAGAGGCGAAGGTTCCATCCGGGCCCAATGGCGCTCGATGTCACGCCGCACATCTCGGGCAAAACGGATAGTCGAGCCCGACCCAGGATAGCCACCAGACACTGCAGATGAAGGGGCCGTGAGCCGGTTATGGAACACTACGACGTCCCATCCTTCGACGTCGTACGGAACGCAGAAGGACTGCAGGGCCAGTCCACCACGAAAGCGCCCGGCACCCCCCGAATCCTTCGCGAAGCTCCGTTCAAGGAACAGGGCCGGACTTTGTTGCTCGTACTCCTCGATGTTCGGCGTGAACGAGTCGATCGTCTGGATACCGAGGATTGCGTTGGCACCATCCTGACCCGGAAGTGCGCCGCCCCCGCCCGAGCCGCCGGTGAACACGTTCCAGAACCACGGCTCCCCGTGCTGGTTCAAGCTTTGAAGCCAGGCGAAGGTCCAGCAGCCCCAGGGACCGGTTCGCCGAAGGGCAAGTTCCCCGACGTCGGCGAGCAAGTAGTTCGCCGCCTCCAGAATTGCATCGGTGCCGAACCAGGCTGCATAAACCGTCGCTCCCGAGATCGGAGCGGGCTTGGTCGCATTCACGAGCGAGCCTTCCGGTGCTCTGACTTCGACGGGCTGAAGCAGGCCCTCATTGAAGGGAATATCGGGAGCGAAGATCGTGCCGAGTGCAGCCATGACATTCCCTACCGCTCCGACCCGGTGCAGTTCAGCACTCCCGGTGCCTGGGCATCGGTACCGACATAGTCAAACAGCAGGTGATCCTGCTCCTTCACAAGACGTATGCGGATCACATAGATCTTGTCGTCGCGGCCGTCGTGCTCCATGTGCGCCGCGCCCTCATAGACGCCGTCCGGCAGCATAGAGAGGCGCTCTCGAAAGGCAACCGCCGATTGCTCCAGCTGGCCGCCATGGATCCTCATCACCGTCTGAGCACCATATTGCTCGATCAGGGAGTCGGCACGCTGGCGACCCATCCACACGGCGCCCATCAGAGCCTTGAGATCGATCTCGGTCTGCTCCGGGAAGACGGACGTTCGTCAAGAAGGCGTCGAGCAAGTCCGACCGGAACTCCCCCCGGTCATAAATCTTCACCGGGCTGAAGCGGATGTTCTCCCCGTAGCACTCCGTCGGTTCGACCGAGTAACCGCCCGGGACTGCCCCGCCGACGTCGGTGACGTGGGCACATACCCCGATCCACATCACCAACTGCTCTCCGGCAAACACAGGAGCGACCACGACGACGTCATGAGAGTGCAGTCCGCCACCGTCGTATGGGTCATTGCAGAAGAAAACATCGCCGGGATGGATCTTGCCTTGGAATCGTCTCAGAGACGTCCGGACGGTGTTCGAGATTGCGTAACCCATCTGCAGCGACCAGGCGATCGTTGTCAAGATGTTGCCCTCGGCATCGAGGCAGCCACAGGAGAAGTCGGAGGCCGACACGAACAGAAACGAGCCGCTGAGATTCACGACGGCGCGGCCCATCTCCCGGTTGACGGTCAGCTCGTAGTTGTACACGACCTGCGACAAAATCGGGTCGACCACTGACTCGCTGGGCGGACTCGATTCGACAGCCGCGATGACGCTCACGGCTCCCTACCAGTGAGGTCGAGCACGAGGTTGCCGAAAGCGTCAATGCTCGCTGTTGCCAGGTTCGGGACCAGCACTGTCGTGTCGCTGTAGTTGACCAGCGCTGGGCCTACGAAGCTTACGCCCGGCCACAGACCTTCTCCGGCATATACCGGGACTTCCTCAGGCTCGAGTTCTGAGGGATTCATGGACACCCCGATAATCGCCATGCGCCACGATATCGGCTTCGGTGTATGCCCGCGTCCGAGATTCTTCTGGATCGGTAACGGCCTAGATAGCCGACCCAACCCCGTCACGCGCAGCGTCTTGAGAGAATATCCGTGCTCCGGCGCGGCGGCTCCTGACCCGTAGACCTTGCCGTACAGTGCGTCGAACTCCCGGACGACAGACGACAAAGCCGCGGGATGCAACCGAGACGGCGACGCCACCTCAAAATTCAGAATCTGCCGGCGGTACGACAACTCGATCGAATGGGTCAACGCGCGATCGCCGGCTGGGATCGTGTGACCGTCCAGCGACTCGGAGACCTTCCGCTCCAGGTCGTCCAAGAAGGCGTTCAACTCTTCGAAGTCGAGGGAGTCGAAGGGTTCGGCGGACAGATCCCGCTGGATCGATCGGGCATAGCTGTATTTGACGTCTGTGGAGACTAGCCCCAGCGCCGAAAATACCGAAGCCATCCGGGGCACGATGACCCGGCGAATCTGCAGGTCTCGAGCTATCGCTGCACAGTGCAGTCCGCCAGCCCCTCCGAACGAAAGGAGAGCGAAGTTCCTCGGATCGAGGCCCGCGAAAACCGTGCGCAGACGGATGGCGTCGGCCATCACGGCGTTCGCTACGCGGAAGATGCCACCGGATGCCTGCACCAGGCTCAACCCGACGTCAGCAGCCAGGCTTGCGATCGAGCGTTCGGCAAGCTCGCGCTCCAATCTCAACCCTCCGGCTTGGAAGCCGTCGGCGTCGATCAGACCGAGCACCAGATTCGCGTCAGTCACAGTCGGCTCGGTCCCATCCCGACCGTAGCAAGCGGGTCCCGGTTCCGCGCCGGCACTCTGCGGGCCGACCTGGAGGGCGCCGTCTCGAGTCTTCCACCCTATGGAACCGCCACCGGCACCAACCGTCGTCACGTCGATCATCGGCGTTGCCAACGTGTGCCGGTCGAGAAACTGCAACGACGTCGACCGGACATTGCCGTCCTGAATGATGGCTACGTCGGTTGATGTGCCCCCCATGTCAAACGTGATGACGTCGCGTTCCCCGAGGTACGTCGCTGAGAGCTCGGGCGGCCATCACCCCTGCAGCCGGTCCCGAGTAAATGGTCTGCGCGGCTGAATTCGCTGCGGCGTCGATGCTACCGAGACCTCCGTCCGACTTCATGAGCAGCAGCGTTCCGTCAAATCCCGACTTTCCGAGCAAGGTCCGAAGCTCGGACGCGTACCTGCGAAGAGCGGGCCCCGCAAAGGCGCTGATGACGGTCGTGCTAGTTCTCTCGTACTCACCCATCACAGGACAGCACTCGTGAGAGGTGGCGACATAAGCATCCCGTGAAGCTGCCAGGATTGCGCTCTTCGCCCTGATCTCGTGCTCCGGATTCACGAAGGACCAGAGAAAGCAGACGGCAAAGGACCTGATGCCCTTGGCGAGCAGCGCCGAGACCGCGGCCCCGAGCTGTTCTTCGTTGAGAGGAGAGACGACCCGGCCAAGGTAGTCGATTCGCTCGTCCACTTCCTCGATATCCTCACGCGGCACCAAAGGTTTGGGATGACTCACTCGGGCTGGGTCCTGCTCGTGCCCTCGGTACTGGCAGGCGAGAGCGTAGGTGTCCCCGAAGCCGCGAGTCGTAAGAAGCCCAACTCGCTCGCCGGCTCGGGTGAGAACCACGTTCGTCGTAATCGTGGTCCCGTGTAGGAACTCCGACGTAGCCTCCAGTAGCTCACGGCGCGTCATATTCAGGTCCGCCGCTGCCGCATCTACGCCGAGGAACACGCCACGCATGAAGTCCGGGGGTGTGCTCGAGGCCTTCCAGGATCGAAACTCCCCCGTGTCGAGTTGAAGGACGAGGTCAGTGAAGGTCCCGCCAATGTCAACTCCAATTCGCACGCGGACTCCTCAAAGCCTTCAGGGTCATGCTCGATTCTGCCGCAGCCGGACGAGACTCACCGCAACGATGAGCGTCGCGCCCTGGAAGATATCCACGATCCAGAAGGCTCCGCCCAGCAACTGCAGACCGTTGATGCCGACAGCGACGAGCAAGATAGCCACGAACAAGCCCGGCACGTTGAAGCGGCCAGGCTCGATCATGGTCGCGCCGAAGAACTGCGCTCGAGTAGGCGGGAAGCAAATACCCCGAACCTACGTCCGGGGGGCCGGCCCCGTTGGTGGCTGCGAAACTATCCCGGCCAGCGCCGCTCCCGCAGCAGATGCGCTGAACATCCAGAATGTGATTCGATCCGTCGCTTATCCCGGAAAGACGAGCTGCTTCGCGTCCGGCTCCCGTCCGTGTACCTTTCTGCCCAGCGGTGTGCTGCCAAGCAGGTACCAGACGATGCCACCAAGAACAAGTACATAGAGGACGGTAATCGGCATTTGGTGGATCGTCGCTCGCCCGATGTTGGTGAAACCTGACGGAATGTTGTTGGCGATTGTCGTGCCGTTCCCGATCGCCTCCGAGATGCCCAAGAATACCGAGCCGATCCAATGGTTGCAATGAACGGATCCACTTTGATCTTGACAACCAGGAACCCATTGAAACAGCCAGCAACCACGGCCGCGGCAAGCGTGATGATGATGGCCAGCGGAATGGGCATTTTCCCGTTTGTCGTCTGGAACAACCAGGTCGACAGGACCACTGAAGACTCATGATGCCGCCGATGGAAATGTCGAACGCGCCCGTGGCCAGAGGCATGAGCAGACCGATCGCGATGATCGCTGTGATGGCCTGGTTCGAAAGAATGCCGACGAAATTGTCGTAGGTGGGAAACGTGGTCGGAAGGGTGAAGGAGAAGATAAGAATGAGCACCACGAGCAACGCTGCGCCGGCCGACCGCTCGAACCAGTTCGATCGGCTCCCCTCGAGCGAACGTTTGGTGAACATCGAGAGGAACTTCCAGCTGCCGCCGCCCTCGCCGACAGCAGCTTCGCGAAGTCTCTTCGGCCGCCTCGGACTTCTCCTCCGTTGAAGGCACGTCAGACATCGTCGTCTTCACTTTCGTAACACTCGGCAACGATCAGATCCCGTCTGACTTGGTCTCCGATCAGCTCACTGGCCACTCGCCCTCGCCGGACCACCAGCACGCGGTCGCATACCTGTTCGAGCTCGTCCAGGTCAGAGGAACATATGAGGACGCCGACGCCCCGATCTGCAGCGCCACGAATCAAGCGCAGGATCTCATAAGTCGCGCCCACGTCGATGCCGGCGGTCGGCTCGTCGAGCACCAACAAGCGCGGGTCAATGCGCAACCATTTCGCGACGCAAACTTTCTGCTGCGTGCCTCCCGATAGCGTCGCCATCTTCCGTTCCGGGTCGTTCGGCCTGATGTCGTAGAGCTGTATGAGCCTCCGGGCTTCCGCGCTTTCCAGCTTGTGCCGGAAGCGGACACCTGTCCAAAACGGTTTGAGGTAGGGAAGCGTCAGGTTCTCCCGGACACTCAGCGACGGGATCGCCTTCAGGGACCGTGAGGCGGGAAGGACTGCCACGCCCCTGTCGATGAGACTTCGAGGTGTCAAGCGCGCCAGATCGCGCCCCGCGACACGCACCCGACCGCTGACTCGCGGTCGTGTGCCCAGCAGACATTCCGGAACCTCGTGCACTCCCGATCCCGCCAGACCAGCCAGGCCGACCACCTCGCCCAGACTGATGCTCAAGCTCATCCCCGCAATTGCCGACCCCCAACGAGCTCGTCGAGCTCCAGATACCCTTCAGACGCCGAGGTGACGCGGCCCTCGACGGCTCCGGCGCCGCGCCTCTTGCTCCGGTCGGCTGCCTGGACAGATCTCCCGTTGATCAGTTCGACCAGCCGACTCCTGGGGAAACTCGACGGTCGGTCCGGAAGCAACTAGCCGGGAGTCGCGAAGAACCGAGACCCGCGTCGTGATCTCCGGAATCTCCTCCAGGCGGTGCGAGACATACAACACCGAGATCCCACGGGCCACGACCGCCCGGATCACTCGAAAAAGGCGTTGCACGGATGCCTCGGGCAGCGTCGCGGTCGGTTCGTCGAGCACCAGGAGCCGGACCTCGTCCTCCTGTTGAAGCGCCCGCTGCGACGGCGATCTCGGTGTGTTGCACGGCCGAGAGATTCGAGAGCTTCGCGGCAGGATCGACGTCGATTTCGAATCGATCCAAAAGTTCTTGAACCGAACGGCGCTCGCGTGCGCGTTTAATCCGCCAAAGCGCCCCGGTCTGGTACGTATGGGACCCCAGCCTCAAATTGTCCAGGACAGTAAGGCTGTCGATCAGCCCGAGCTCCTGGTGGATAAAACGAAACCCCGCGCGGGCGAGCGGCCTCAGGATGTCCAGTAGGGATGGCGCGCCATCGACGAAGATTCCACCGCTTCCAGGGTCAGGTTCGTGGTATCCCGAGAGGATCTTGATCAAGGTGGACTTCCCCGAGCCATTGTGCCCGATGAGTCCACACACCTCACCTCGGTTGACGTCCAGAGAGACTTCGGTTAAGGCGCGTTGGCCCAGGAACGTCTTCGAGATCCGATCAACGCGGAAGACGGCGTGCGGGCTCGGAGGTTCGATCTCCCGAGTCTCCGTACCGCTCTTCATCGTACCTTCACGTAAGTACCGGCCCACTGACCCGGCCAAAGCACACGATCACCGCCTCGCTACCTCCATTCGGTGAGACCGGTCGCGCAGCGACCAGCAAACCCCCGGGGAACCAGTTTCCCCGGGGGTTGCTTTGGACTTTGTAACGATGATACGGCTCCACCAATGGGCCGTAAAGACAGCCCGGTCAAGCTCCTAGCCGAGGTCCCACAGCTCTTTGAATTGCGCCACGAGTTCTTGGCTTCGTCGAACTGGGAGCCGATCGCCTTGATGTTGGCGTGCGTGATCAGGACGATGCTCGGCGCAATGTTGTCAGGAATTTTGATGCCGCTGTGAACACGAGCTGCTGCATCCACCGCTTCCCAGCCGGAGTCCAGCTGGCCGGTGACACAGTCCGCGACTTGGATGTCGTTGGACTTGATCAGGGCTAGGTCCGGGGCATTGCCGTCAAATCCGACAACCTTGATGCTATTGGACTTTCCTTGGTTGCGCACAGCGATGGTGGCATCAAGGGCGACTTGGTCGAAGGTACCGGCGATGTAGGTGACGCTAGGGTTCGCCTCGATGGCCGACGTGATCTGCGAAGTGAGCGTGGTCGTCAGGTCGGCAATTGCGAACTCGATCACTTTCAGGGAGCATGTCGCGGACTTGCTGAACGTGTACTTGAAGCCCTGCAGCCGTTGCACGTTGCAGTTGTAAGTCGTCGTCCCAACGAACATGGCGTGTGCGTGACCATTGGTCTGGGCGATGACGTAGTCACCAAGGATTTTCCCCTGGTTCTCGCACGCCGCACCCGCAATCTCGGTCTTCACCCCTTTGGTCAGTACCTTGTCCCCGGTGAACGATCCTATGATGGGGATGTGGGCTGCGATCGCCTTCGCAAAGCCACCCTCGACTCGGCCCCATCGATTCCATTGACGATGATCGCACTCGGGTGAGCGTTGACCGCATTCGAAAAGCACTGGCCTGGGGCGCTCGCCTGGCTCCGCCGTTGCATTGCTTGATGGAGTAGTGAAGGACACCCGCCGCGGCGGCAAACGCCGTGGAGATATGCGAACATCCCTCAAGCGCAAGGTCGCAGTCTACGACGTACAGGTGGCCACCCTTCTTCGGGTGAAAAGACCCGAGGGAGGCGTCGGCGATCTTGGTGGGTATCTTCTCGTATTGGGCCGCAATCTGTTTCGCGGTAAGTAGCCATTTCGGTGGCTTCGACGACTTCAACGGGGTCGATGCGCCCGCGCTGTTAGCAACGCCGCTGCCAAGAAAAAACCCAGCGGGCATGATGACGGCAATAGCAATCGCCGTCCTGATTGACCTCCCCAGCATCCCAGCTTCCCCCCATGTTCAGTTTTAACGGATCTCTGACGCAGCCCTCTGTAGCGACAACCTCGCCTACCTCGGGGCAGCCGCCTCAGTGTCCACCAGAACAGCGACAACTTGCAAGTTGATTCTGTCCAGAGAAAACAACGCAACCATTAGGCGCTGGAGCGTGTCCGGCTAAGATCCGACGCGCCGGCCGGGAGCGTGTTCCGGGCGCCTCTCGCTATTGTTCGGCAGATCTGACCAGGTGCGCGGCGATTGCGAGAGCAACCCTTCCGATGGTGACGACTCCCTTGTGCGACTACCGGCTCATTGAGCTCTCGAGCGACTTGGCAGGCCGCGGACCGCGGGAAGCTGTTGGCCGACGCCGGCGCCGACGTCATAAAGGTCGAGGCTCCGACGGGTGACCCCCTGCGCCGCTGGTCGGCCGCAGGTGCCGGCGCGGACCTTTCTGACGATGGCGCTGTTTGAATACCTCGCAGCCTCTGACGAAGCGTGGTCGTCGATCCGTCGGGTGGCGACCTTCAGCGCCTGATCGCCATTCGCGCAAACGCCGACGCAGTCATCCTTTCGCCTGAGTCGACGCCCTTCGACAATGTCGAGTTTCGCACCGGGCGCACTACGTGACCTCTTGCCTCGACTGACGGTGCTTGCCCGTCGACGCCCTTCGGTCTTCGTACCTCCTGGAGTGGTCGGCCGGCCAACGAGTTCTCGCTGCAAGCCTGGTCGGGAACGATGGCAAAGCGTGGATCACCCGACTTCCCCCCAGTGGTGGCCGGCGCAAGGCTCGGAGAGTGGGCAACCGGCGCCTACGCTGCGGTTGGTCTCTTATTGGCTCGCTGGGGTGTTCTGAAGGGAGGTGCGGCCCAACTGCTCGACGTCTCGGCCCTCGAGGCCTGTGCGATGACTTTCTCCATGTACCCGGTCACCTTCAGATCCATAATGGGGCGCCCCTTGACCTCAGCTCGGTCCTTGAACTTTCCGGGCATCGAGAAGACAAGGAATGATTGGGTCGGATTCATGACGTCGACGAAGGATCAATGGCACGCATTTTGCCGCCTCGTCGAGCAGCTGGATTGGGTGGACGACCCCCGCTTGGACCAGGTCAACGACCGCCTCTACATGCGGTCGCAACTTGCTCCCGGGATCAGCAAGTGGATGTCCGAACGAACCACTGAAGAGATACTCGAACTCGCGGCAGCTGCGCGGGTGCCCGCTGCGCCGATCGGCCGGAACCATCCCGATGTTCGAACATTTCAGGGACCGCTCGACATTCGTTACAAATCCTCGTGGGGGCTTTATACAGCCGCGTGCCCCGTATCGCTTCTCTGGCGGCATTACAGCGAGACCTTTCGGTACCGCCCCGCGACTCGGGCAGCACACCGAAGAAATAATCGCCACAGGCAGCCCGATGACGCCACTACCGCCGGACAGGAAAGCCTTGACGGCACTTCCACTTCGAGATATTCGGATCCTCGATTTCACGGCATTTTGGGCCGGACCAATGGTCGGCCACCTCCTGGGAGCCTTCGGCGCCGATGTCATCCACGTCGAATCAATCCATCGACCCGACTCGATTCGCTACAACACATGCCGCACTGTTGAACAAGACCAGTGGTGGGAATGGTCCGGAATGTTCCAAGGCGTCAACACGAACAAGCGGTCGCTCACCCTCGACATGACGACGGATGCAGGTCGCGACCTGGCCATGAGGCTCGTGGCGCACAGCGACGTTCTCGTGGAGAACTACAGCCCGAGGGTCCTCGACGGGTGGGGTCTGTCGTATGCAGCTGTCAAAAAGCGGCGGCAGGACATCCTGATGATGAGGCTTCCGGCCTTCGGACTCTCTGGGCCGTGGCGGGACCGGACCGGCTACGCGCAGACGCAGGAGCAAATCTCGGGTCTGGCTTGGATGACGGGTTCCCGGGCCAGGAGCCTCAGGTGCCCAACGGGCCCTGCGATCCGATCGCAGGCATCCATGCGACCTTCGCTCTCCTGCTAGCGCTGGAGCACCGCCGACGTACCGGGGAGGGGCTGCTCATCGAGGTGCCCATGGTGGACAGCGCCCTGCAGGTGGCAGCAGAACAAGTGATCGAATACTCTGCCTACGGACGCGAACTCCACCGTCTTGGCAATCGCAGCAGGGCGGCCGCCCCGCAGGGAGTTTCATCCTTCCGCGGACGTGGACGAAAACGGTGACAGAGACAAATGGGTAGCTCTTTCTGTGGACAGTGACACCCAATGGACCGCCGTGCGCGCCGTTCTGGGCAATCCGGGGTGGGCACGGGCCAGAGACCTCCAGACCTTGGAAGGGCGCTGGAAGCGGCACGATGACCTCGACCGTCATTTGAACGAGTGGTGCGGCGGTCGACAGGCCGAGGAAGTCGTTGATCTCATGTGGTCGGCGGGAGTGATTGTTGCGGCCGTCACGCGAGCACGAGCAGGACAAGCTCCCGCCGCTCAATTGAACGCGACTTCTTCGAGGACGTGATACACCCAGTGACCGGATCAAGTCCTCACGGTGGATACCCCGTGCGTTTTGAGGCGGGACCCAGGCCGTTTCATCGCCGACCTGCTCCAACTTTGGGGCAGCATAATCATGAGCTCTTGACCGAGCTTCTCGGTCTCCCGAAGGACGAGATTGGACGCCTTGAGAAGGAGGGAGTCATTGGCACACAGGTCTGCTGACACGGAGACCACAGACCGATCTGAGGCGAAATCGATGATCCCCGTTCCTGTGATCGACGGCTGGTTCACCATGGATCTCGAGTCTCCTGAGCTGATCGGAACACGATGCACGTTGTGCGGGACGTTCTTCTTTCCCAGGGCTGCGGGCTTCTGCCGCAATCCGAGCTGCAGAGGACGCGAGTTCGATGAAGTACGTCTCTCGCGCAGCGGCACGGTCTGGAGCTACACCGATGCCCGTTGGCAGCCGCCGCTCCCGTATATCTCGACTGAGCCGTTCCAACCGTTTGCGATCGCAGCCGTCAGTCTTGCCCGCGAGAACCTCGTAGTCCTCGGGCAAGTAGCAACCGGGTACGGCGTGGACGACCTGGAAATCGGATGTCCCGTTCAACTGGTGCTCGAAACCCTGTCGACTCTCGACGGCGTCGACCAGTTGATCTGGCGATGGAAGCCCACCGGCGCAAGGAGCACAGAAACATGAGCGAAGACGTGATCGTTCTCGGCGCCGGAATGCATCCCTGGGGAAAGTGGGGACGCAATTTCGCGGACTACGCCATCGAGGCCGCGTTGATGGCGCTCGACGATGCCGAGGTCGACTGGACCGACATCCAGTTCGTCGCTGGAGGCGAGACCGTTCGCAATGGTTACCCAGGCTACGTCGCGGCATCCACGTTCGCCCAGGCACTGGGGTGGAACGGGCTCGCGTCGCCTCCTGCTACGCGGCGTGCGCCTCTGGGGCAACTGCCCTCGAGGCTGCCCGCACAAGCATCTTGGCCGGCCTCTGCGACGTCGCCCTCGTGATCGGAGGCGACACGACACCGAAGGGCTTCCTGGCCCCCACGGCGGGCGAGCGCTGGGATGATCCTGACTGGCTGCGCTTTCGCCTCATTGGCGCCACCAATCCGACCTACTTCGGGCTCTATGCCAGGCGACGCATGGACCTATACGGCGCGACCGACCTGGATTTCGCCGAGGTGAAGGTCAAGAACTCCCGACACGGCCTACACAACCCGAATGCCGGGCTATCGAAAGGAAGTGAGCGTCGAGGAGGTGCTCGGCTCGCCGATGGTGGCCAACCCGTTGCGGCTCCTCGACATCTGCGCGACCTCCGACGGGGCCGCCGCGGTGGTGCTCGCCTCGAAGGACTTCGCACGGCACCGCGCCGGCGGCCGCGATTCGGTGCGCATCCGAGCCGTCTCGACAGTCACGCCGAGTTCCCGAACACCGTCATCGAGATGCCGAACTTCTCCACCGACTCGGCAATGGCCGTCGTACCGGCCGCGGTTCGCTTCCGAGACTCGATCGCGCTCGGCGGCATACGAGGAAGCGGATCGGGCCCGAGGATCTGAGCTTGGCCGAGGTCTACGATCTTTCGACCGCGCTCGAGCTCGACTGGTACGAGAACATCGGCCTCTGTCCGCCTGGTGAGGCCGAAAAGCTACTCAGCGACGGTGACACGGCTCGGTGGACGAGTTCCGGTGAATCCGTCGGGTGGTCTTGGCTTGCTTCGGAGAGGCGGTGCCGGCCCAAGCCATCGCGCAGGTCTGCGAGGTCACCTGGCAGCTGCAGGAGCGAGGGGGCCCTCGCCAGGTGGAAGGCGCTCGGGTCGGAATCACGGCCAACCAAGGCCTCTTCGGCCACGGCTCTGCCGTGCTCTTGTGCCTCTAGGCGATGGAGTCGCCTCCGCGATGGACCTCACTCTACCCGGCCGAAGAAGCCTTTCGCTCAGAGGCACGATCCTGGCTCGAGGCGAACGTCCCGCAGGTCTTCCCTCGGGCGACACTCGGGAAGGCTTCGCCGCCATCTCGAGTGGGAGCGATTGCTCTTGCCGCACGCTGGGCCGTGTCTCCTGGCCAGAGCAGTACGGAGGGCGGGCCGCGAGACTTGTGGAATGGCTTACCTTTGAGGAGGAGTATTACCGTGCCGACGGCCCGCAGCGCGTCACCCAGAACGGCATTTTTCTCCTCGCCCCCACCGTCTTCGCCTTTGGTACGCGTCGAGCAGCAGGACGCATCCTTCCGCGAATGGCCGCTGCCGAGGACCTCTGGTGCCAGGGATGGTCCGAACCCGACGCCGGATCCGACCTCGCCGCCGTCAAGACCAGGGCGACCCGGGTCGAAGGTGGCTGGGTTCTCGACGGGCAGAAGACCTGGACGACACGCGGCGCCTTCTGCACCCACCTGTTCGGGCTCTTCCGCAGCGATCCAGCGTCCGAACGTCATCGCGGCTTGACCTATCTGCTCGTCCCTCTGGATATCCAAGGCGTCACGGTCCGGGGATTCGGTCGGCTCGACGGAGACGAAGACTTCGCCGATGTCTTCTTCGACGGCGCGTTCCTTCCCGATGATTCGCCTTTCGGCAGTCCGGTCCTCGGTGAGGTCGATCAGGGTTGGTCTGTCGCCATGGCGACAACGGGATCGGAGCGGGGGTTGACACTGCGCTCTCCGGGCCGATACCTCGCTTCGGTCAGCCGCTCATGCAGCTTTACCAGGACAGCAGGCTCCAACGACGACAAACTCAGCGACCGCGTGGTTCAGTGCTGGATGCGAGCCGAAGCGTACCGGCTGTTCACCATGGCAACCGTGACTCGCATCGAAGAAGGCGGGGCTGTCGGTGCGGAATCCTCGATCAACAAAATCTGGTGGTCCGAGCTCGACTGCGACATCCACCTGTGCGCGCTCGATCTGCTTGGTCCCGACGCAGAGCTCGAATCGGAATGGTCGAAAGGCTGGCAGTTCTCCTTGGCTGGCCCGATCTACGCCGGCACGAACGAGATCCAACGCAATATCGCCGCAGAACGCCTTCTCGGGCTCCCTCGCCGATGAGGTTCGCGTTCTCCGGCCAACCAGCTGGAACTCCGGCGCGGTGCGCGACTTGCTCGAACGCGAGTGCACCACTGACGTCGTCCGCGGGGCCTGGAATGCCCCACCCGGCGCGCTCGGATCGCGGATCTGGCGCCTGCTCGCGCGAAATGGGCGCGCTGGACGTGCTCGTTCCCGAGAGCGACGGGGGCCTCGGGCTTGACTTCTGCTCGCTCGTGCTGATTCTGGAGGAGTCCGGCCGATTCTGCCTCCCGCATCCCATCGTCGATTCGCGGCGGTGGCGGCACCATTGCTCGGCGCCGCCTCGGCGGGCGATGATCGCCGCCTCGTTCGGCGGTTCACCGGCAGTTTGTGGATTTGATGTTGATTACCTGCTACTGGACGATGACGCCGGTCTTGTTCTGGCAAGGCCCTGCGACGTGATACTCGAGGGCCTGACGACGGTTGACGAGCGGAAGACTTGCCGAGGTACGGGCGGTCGGTAACACGGCGACCATCATCAGCACGAACAGTGACGAAATCGAGGCGGCGTTCAATCGAGGCGCTCTAGGCGTTGCCGCGCAGCTCATCGGCCTCGGCTCACGGATGCTCGAAATGACCATCAGCCATGTGTCGAGTCGTCGACAGTTTGGTGTTCCCGTTGGATCCTTTCAAGCTGTCAAGCATCTCCTCGTTGACGCCATGAAGGAACTTGAATTCGCCCGCCCTGCCGTCTACCGCGCAGCCTGGTCGGTTGCCGAATCGCTTCCTACGGCGAGCCGTGATGTGGCGATGGCCAAGGCGGCCGCCTCCGACGCAGCGTCGCTCACGGGACGTCACGCGGTCCAATGCCACGGGGCAGCAGGTTATACCGTCGAATCCGACCTGCATTTGTGGTTGAAGCGCACCTGGGCTCTGGCGCGTGCCTGGGGAGACCCAACGTGGCACCGGAGAAATTGCCACCATGCGATCGGTCTTTGACAACATCGCCACTGAAGGGGAAGAAGATGGCCGCACCGAGGGTATTCAACAACCTCGACCAGTTAAAGGCAGCCGCGGGCCAGCATTTGGGCTTCACGGAATGGCTCGAAATTACTCAGGAGCGAATCGACCAGTTCGCTCAGGCAACTGGTGATCAGCAGTGGATTCATGTCGATCACGAGCTCGCTGCCAAGGGACCTTTCGGGCGTACTATTGCCCACGGCTATCTCACCCTGTCGTTAGTCAGCACGCTGCTGCCACAGCTCTTCGAGGTTCGCAGCATCTCGATGGCGCTGAATTACGGAGTCAATCGGGTGCGCTTTCCTTCGCCGGTGCCCGTAGGATCGTTCATCCGGGGGAGTGCCGAGTTCGTCTCCGTTGATGACATTCCGGGAGGGGTGCAAGTCACGACCCTTATCATGATCGAACGAAAGGGATCTGATAAGCCCAGTTGCGTGATCGAGTCGGTCAGCAGATTCCTTGCCTAGAGGCGAGCCCTCCCCCGACCTGTCGAGGCAGCAGAACACAATCCTGAGGTTCCGGATCTACACCACAGGGTTAGCTTCACAAGTCAGGCAGGCCGGCCCGAACCGTGAGCGTCAAGCCCCCTCCCGGGGTGGGCACGCGATGCCGATCGCCTGCATGAATTCGCAAAAAGTCTCCCGGGCGACCTTCCAGACGCCGTCTACGAGGATCGCCTCTCCCATGTGGTCGTGCATCGTCAGCATCAGGCCGCCCGTGCCGTCCACCGAGTAGAGCACCCTCGCCTGATGGTCGTTCACGAACCGCACAGTTTCGACGGTCACGACAAAGACTCCTTCGCCGGTCGCCCCCCAGTTCCTGGCAGCCTCGACCACGCAGTCGCCGAGATCGGACCCGCTCTCCACCGAAGCCACGGCGTTCGAGTCGCCGCAGGTTAGAAGGCCGCCGAAGGCGGCGACAATCGCGGCGCGCGCCGCTTCCGCATCCTTCGGCGGCGGCCCGGTGCGCGCGCGACTGGGGGGACCCTGCCGGGCACGCAAGGCCGGCCCGGGCCTGTCCTCCTGCTGGGACCGCCCCCCTGCTGGGGCCCGTCGTCGTCCTGGCGCAGCGCTCGGAGCGCAGCCGCCTGTTCGGCGGTGATGCCCCGCGACCGTTGCTCGACCGCTTCCGTCGCGCTGAGGCCGGCGCCGATCCAGTCGGCGACCTCGCCGAGAGGGATGCCGGCGCCCCACCACTCAAGGATGACGTCACCCGGGGTTCGACTCTGGAGAGTCAGACGGCCGGCTTCGACAGCGGTCAGCCCGAGCTCGTACCAGCTGTAGGCGTCATCAGCTTCGATCCCCTGCAACGCCCAAGCCGTCGCTTCGTCGTCGAACCACTGGTGCTGCAGGTAGCCCTGCACCAGATTTCGATCGGCGCCGGACTCGAGCAGGCGCCGGACGGGATCCGGGGAGTCCGCCGTCCACGCACCGCGGTAGGAAGGCGACGCGGGGACCACCTGCATTGCGACCAGAGGGCCATCAACTTCGCCCAGACTTCCCGCACGACCCGTCCAATGCGACTTCGCATAGGCCCGCGCCGGCCCGAGGCCCTTCGCCTTCTCCGCCCGCGCCGCCTCCAACCCGAAACCGAACTCGTGCCACCGGACCGCCTCCGGCGCCTCGATCCCCGCGTCCCGCCACGCCTGGACCGTGCCGGCGACGACGCCGGCGGTCGACCACTGGGCCGCGCGCAGGCCCTCGGCGACGTCGACTGCCTTCCATTCCTCTGCCTGCGCGATGCGGAACCGCCACTGGCGCCAGCCTTCGGCATTCTCGGCCTCGAAGCCGGCGGCCAACCAGACGTCGAGCTCCTCCGGCTCGTCGCCATCCGGTTCGGGAGCACCGACGCGCGTTCGCATCAGGCTGAGGTACCCGCTCTGCCCGTCATGCCGCACTCGGCGGGCCAATTGCGATGGCCTTCGCCCAGTCCGGGACGCGGCCGGTCGGGTCCATCAGCCCGACGATGACGCGGATGCCACGGGGAGGAGCTTCGGGCCACGGCGTGTGCCCGTCGGTGAGCACCACGACGAGATCCGGCCGCGGACGGATCTCCGCCGCCTTGGCCAGGCCGGCCCCCATGTTGGTCCCACCGCCGCCGAGCAGCTCGACGTCGCGGGCTTGCAGCACCTTCTGCGCCTCGAACGCCTTGGCGTCGCAGCAGACGATCCTGAGATAGCGCCGTCCGACACCGAGGCCGCGGAGCACGCCTTGGACCTCGGCGAGCGACTGGGCCAGCAGGTGGTCGTCCATGCTCCCCGAGGTGTCGAGGACCATCGCCACCTTGGGAAGCGGCTGGCGCAGGCTCGGCAGGACCACGTCCGGCACCGACGCCGAGCGACGTGACGGCTTGCGGTAGCTGAAGTCGACACGCCCGGCGACGTCGGCGGCGCCGTGGCGAACCGCGGAGACGAGCAGCCGCTGCCAGCTGATCGTCGGCTCGAGGATCTCGTCCGCCCAGCGTTTCCAGCCGGCAGGGGTGTTCCCGCATCGGCGCTGATGCTCCTTGATGCGGCGGGCGACGTCGTGTTCGAGCAGCCGCTGGCCACCCTCGCCGAGGCCCGGCTGCCGGGCATCCCAGGGACGCTCGATCCCGTCACAGCCGCTGCCACAATCCACCCCCGGCCCGTTTCCCGGCATCGGCCCGTTTCCCGGCATCGGTGGAGAAGGAGGCCGCACCGCCAGCTCGGCGCCTCCGAGCGCGTCCCAGTACTGCTCGGCCGTCAGGGACTCGGGCAAGCCGAGCGAGAGCGGCGTCACCGCCGTCTCGGGCCTGACGGCGCTGCCGGCGACGAGGTCGTCGTTGATCTCCGCATCGGCGGCCAGGTTCCAACAGCGCTGCTCGGGGCTCTGCGAGAAACGGCCCCCCGCCCCCGTGTCGAAATCC
>CAVXNB010000007.1:0-35203 GCA_963763085.1 uncultured Acidimicrobiaceae bacterium | reverse complement strand
TACGGCTCGTCATCGGCCATCAGCGACGAGTCGTAAACCAGGCCGAGCTCGCCGATCAACTCGAGCGTGTGCTCCGAGAAGTCCCACGCCGGCGTCCGGACGCCCACCGGCCTTCGTCCGGTGATCCGCTCCAGCACCTCGGTGCTGCGATGGAGCAGATCGCGCTCGGCGCCCGGCTTCAGCTCGGTGTTCCACTCGTGGATCCAACCGTGCAGGGCGACTTCGTGTTCGGCGGCCGCGTAGCTGCGGACTTCGTCCGGGTGCAGCAACGCCGAGACCGCCGGCACGAAGAAGGAGGCTGGAATGCCGCGATCCTCCAGCAGTTCGAGGATGCGCACTGCACCGACCCGCGAGCCGTATTCCCCCTGGGAGAGCCGACCTGGCTGGGTGTCGCCGCTTCGCAACACCGCGGTTTCGTGATCGGAGTCGAAAGACAACGCTACGGCCACCTGGGCGTCACCGGGCCAACGCGCCGGCACGAGGCTGCGCCCGGCGCGGACCCGCTCGGTGGCCCCGCGCCATCGTTCCTCCGGCCACTGCCAGGGCTCGTCGGTCACGAAGGAAGCCTCACGTCGGTACGCCGCGTACCGGTCTGCCCGGCCGAGCGCCGGGAAGCAGGCTCGCGTCCCGAACCACGAACACGCCGTCGACGAGTACATGTTGGATGCCGAGCGAGACCCGCGTGCTGTCGATGTACGTGGCCTGGTCGGTGACGCGCTCGGGATCGAACACGACGAGGTCGGCGTCGGCACCCGGCTGTACGCGGCCCTTGCTTCGCATCCCGGGTGTGCTGGTCTCGAGCACCTTGGCGGGTAGCAGTGAGCAACGGCCCAGGGCGTCGATCAGAGGCGCGCCCTCCTCCCGCCACAGTCGCAGGGCGCGGGAGAAGCAGCCCGCACTGCGAGGGTGCGTGACGGCACCCGGTCCGAGCGGCCACTGCTCGAGGTCGATCCCCGCCGAGGTCCGCACGAGCGGCATGGCGTCGCTCGCGACGATCGAGTTCTCGAAGGCCAGCGAACGCCGGAGGATCACCCGGTCCGCCGGATCGTTCTCGTCGAGAAACTCCATAACGGTGATTCCGCCGGGGTCCGTCGCTCGGAGCTCACGCAACCGTGCCTCGTCGGCCACTCGTTCCCCGGTGGGCAGGTAGGTCAGTGAGCTCGGTAGCAGGCCCCGCTCCCGCAGGTAGTCGGGGTCGAGGAACGTGGCGCCGATCGCCGTCGCGCCCGAACCGTACGGATAGGCCTCGGTCGTGACGCTGTCCACCCTCCGCCCGACATCGCTCGACGAGGCCCAGGACCCGGTCGATGTGTCGTCCGGAGGTGCTGTTGATGTGGCAATAGTGCATATGGGCGCCCGTCTCCGAAGCGGCCCGCACGATCTCGTCCGCCCCGTCGATCCTCACCTCAGGCGAGACTTCGACAAGGTCGCGGCAATGGGTGAATGTCGGGGTACCAGCCCGGGAAGCCAGGCCCGCGACCGCGAGATACTCCTCAGGCTCGACGCCCGGCGCGTATCCGAGCAGCAGGCCGATGCCGACGGCACCGTCAGCGAGCTCCGCCGAGAGGAGATCGAGGATCCGGGAGACCTGCTCGGGGGTCGCGGGGCCCTGCCAAGCGGGATCCCCGAGCATGGGAAGGATGCCTTCGGCGCCGCCGTCAAGGGCGTGGCCAGCAAGCACGTTCATGCGGATCGCTGCCCACGAAGCGGAAAAGCCGTAATGAATCGGCGAGCCTTCCCGGGACTCACGTGAATACGCCAGGCGGACCGGCGCGCGGCCCGCCTCGAGGTCGAGGGCCGTCGTGACGCCGTCGCACGCCTGGAGGCGCCGGCCGGCAAGCGTCTGTGCGTGACTGTGCACGTCGATGAACCCGGGCGCGACCACGAGTCCCGTCACGTCGATGACCAAGGTGCCCTCGAGAGGCTCAGTCGCCACGGCGGCAATCGTGCGTCCGTCGATTGCCACATCCGCGTTGACATCGAGCCCCGTCTCGGGATCGATGACCCGGCCACGCCGCAACACGATGTCGTGTGAAGCCACTCCCGCATCCTGCCAGGCTCGTGAAGACGGAGGAAACTAGCGTCACGACAGTGACCACTTTCACGACCCGTCCGGAATTGCGAGGCACCTTCGGCATGGTCGCGTCGACGCATTGGCTCGCCAGTGCAGCCGGTATGGCGATCCTGGAGCGGGGTGGCAACGCCTTCGACGCGACGGTCGCCGCCGGATTCGTGCTTCAGGTCGTGGAGCCACACCTCAACGGCCCGGGTGGAGAAGTCCCGATTCTGTTCCACTCCGTCGCGCGGGACGCGGTTCTCGTCGTCTGCGGACAGGGTGTCGCGCCCGCTGCAGCTCAGCCCGCCGCATTCCGCTCACTCGGGCTCGACCTCGTGCCAGGAAGTGGACCGTTGGCTGCTTGCGTGCCCGGAGCCTTCGACGCATGGCTGCTCCTGCTCCGCGACTTCGGCACGATGGGACTCGAGGAGGTTCTCGAGTTCGCGATCGGCTATGCCGAGCTGGGATATCCGCTCGTCCCGGATGTGTGCAAGGCGATTGAACAGGTGGAACCTATGTTCCGAGAGGAGTGGACGGACTCGGCGGCGTGCTACCTCCCTCACGGAAGGGTTCCGGCGCCAGGCCAGCTCTTCTCCAACAAGGCGTTGGCCGCCACCTACGGCCGTCTCGTCGCCGACGCCACGAGCGGTGCCAGGACGCGTGAGGCGAGCATCGATGCGGCCCGCGGCGCCTTCTACAGCGGCTGGGTGGCCGAGACGGTCGGGGCGTGGATCGAGCGGACCGCCGTCATGGACACGAGCGGCAGCCGCCACCGCGGGCTGCTGAGCGCCGACGACATGGCGGGCTGGAGAGCCTCCGTGGAGACGCCGGCGACGTTCGACTATCGCGGTCACAGGGTTTGCAAGACCGGCCCGTGGGGCCAGGGGCCGGTGATGCTCCAGCAACTCGCCCTTCTCGATTCCTTTGACCTGGACGAGACGACCTCTGAAGCGGAGTTTGCCCACACCGTCGTGGAGTGCGCCAAGCTCGCCTTCGCAGACCGAGACGCCTGGTACGGTGACCCGGCGTTCGGGACGGTCCCCGTCGACGAGCTCCTGGGGCCCACCTATAACGAGCGCCGAAGGACCCTCGTCGGCGACACCGCTTCGCCAGACCTACGCCCCGGATGGCTCGAGGGGTTCCCACCGCCGTGGATCCCCGCCGCGCCCGCCGGCGGGTCCGGCGGTGGCCCCGGCGTCGGAGAACCGACCGCCTCGGTCGCGAGATCGCACCGGG
Organism: uncultured Acidimicrobiaceae bacterium; assembly: GCA_963763085.1. Taxonomy (GTDB): domain Bacteria; phylum Actinomycetota; class Acidimicrobiia; order Acidimicrobiales; family Bog-793; genus CAVXNB01. Next base: position 31,911 of record CAVXNB010000007.1, on the reverse strand, counting down.
GCGACACCTGCCATCTGGATGTGGCCGACCGATTCGGCAATCTGGTCTCGGCCACGCCGAGTGGAGGTTGGCTGAGCGGATCCCCGGTGATCCCCGAGCTCGGTTTCTGCCTGGGTACGAGAGCGCAGATGTTCTGGCTCGAGCCGGGCCATCCCAACTCACTTCAACCCGGGAAACGTCCCCGGACCACGCTCAGCCCCACGATCGTGACGCGCGGTGGAGAACCGGTGCTCGCCATCGGAACGCCGGGGGGCGACTGGCAGGACCAGTGGTCACTTGTGGCGCTCCTTCGGCACCTCCATGGCGGACTCAATTTGCAGGAGGCCATCGACGCACCGATGTTCCACACCAACCACCTGGTGAGCTCCTTCTATCCACGCGAGTTCCGTCCTTCCGAGGTTGAGGCCGAGGCGAGAATGGATGCAGCTGCTGTCGAAGACCTCCGACGGCGCGGCAACAAGGTCATCGTGCGACCCCCGTGGGCTCTTGGTCGCGTCTGCGCGGTGGGTCGCGAGGCCGACGGAACGCTCAAGGCCGGGGCGAACCCGCGCGGCATGCAGGGCTACGCCGTCGGTCGGTGAGGGGGATGGGGCGGCTGCGCGTCGTCTTCTCGGTCTTCCGGGCCGCCTTCGGAAACACGACTCTCCGTAGGGTCGGGGTCGCCTACCTTCTGTTCTCCACGAGCGAATTCGGCATCTGGCTGGCTCTGCTCGTCTACGCCTACGGGCACGGGGGACCGACCGCCAGCATGGTGATGGTGCTCGTCCAACTCGTTCCGAGCACCCTGCTCGGTCCGTTCATAGGCACGTTCAGCGACCACCGCCGTCCGAGCCGTGTCCTCTTCGCGAGTTACGGCCTCCAGGCGGCGTCTATCGGCGGTGTGGCCGTCGCGATCGGCTGCGGCGCGCCTGCGATCGTGGTGTTCCTACTGGCACCGCTCGGCGCGCTCAGTCTCACGGTCACGCGGCCGGCACAGGCGGCCTTGTTGCCGGCGATCGTCCGTACTCCCGAGGAGCTCACGGCCGCCAATGTGATGACGGGCTGGACGGAGGGAGCGGCGAGCCTTGTCGGACCCGCCGTCGTCGGCGTCTTGCTCGCGTGGCGCGGTGCGGGACTGGCCGTGGCCGCTACGGCCGCCATGACTGCCGTCGCGGCACTTCTCGTCGCGGCCGTAGCCGGACCGGCGGCCGCTCAGGAAGGTCGATTTGCCGGGGACGGGGGCCTCGGCGATGAGGAAGCCGGCTCGGCGATACCCGCGAGGTCGGGGGCCGGTCAGACCCTCGCCTCGATGGCAGGCGATGTCCGCTACAACCTGAGCGTCGCGCTGCGGAACCCCACCACCCGGATCCTGCTGATCCTGCAGACCTTCTACTACGTGCTCATCGGCTCTCTCGATCTGCTTTGCGTCGTTCTCGCCGTGAGCGTGCTGCACATGGGCGCCGGCGGCCCCGGCTACCTCAACGCGGCGCTGGGTGGCGGCGCGCTGCTTGCCGGGCTCGTGACGGCGTTTCTGGTGGGGCGGAGACACCTTGCGAACACGCTCACGTTCGCCATCCTGGCGGCGGCCGGCGCTCTCGGCATCCTCGGCTCCTTTCCAAGTGTGGCGGGCGCCTTTCTGCTGATCGGGACGGTCGGTCTGGCGGGCACGGTCTTCAACATCACCGGCCGCACCCTCTGGCAGCGTGCGGCGCCGCCCGACGCGATCGCGGGCTCGTTCTCGGTTCTCGAAGCGCTCATGGATCTCGGGCTTGCTCTAGGTGCCGTGCTCGTCCGCGTCGCCATCGCGATCGACGGCGTGAGGGCTGCCGTCTTCGCCCCCGCCGTGGTCGGGCTCGTGCTCGTGCTCGTGCTCTGGGGTCAACTGCGGAGGATCGACGGTTCGGCGACGGTGCCCCAGGTGGAGATCCAGCTGTTGCGCTCGATCGCGATGTTCGCGCCGCTGCCGGCGCCCATGCTCGAGGGTGTGGCGCGGGAGCTGGTGCCCATGCGGGTGACCGCAGGGACGTCAGTCATCACACAGGGCGACCCGGGTGACCGCTACTACGCCGTCGCCGACGGCGAGCTTGCGATTGTCCGCGACGGGAAGCTGGTGCAGACGGCCACGCGCGGCGACGGCTTCGGCGAGATCGCCCTACTGCAGGACGTTCCTCGGATGGCATCGGTGACCGCGGTCACCGATGCGCTCCTGTACGTCCTCGAGAAGGACCCTTTCGTCGAGACGCTCACCGGCCACGCCTCCGCGGCGTCGGTCGCGCGAAGCGTCATCGCCCGTCACCTCGGGACCGAAAACCGGTGATCAAGATTAGCTGTGGGAAAGCTGAGAGACGAATTGCTGTCTGGCTAATTGGTCACTGTTTCGATTAGGTTGCGTCAGGAACTGGGGCAACGGTGCCCCTCGATTTACCCACAGGAGGGGAGATTTCATGAGGAGACTGCTCCTTAAGGCAGGTGTGCCGATCGCGGTGGGGGCAATGGCCCTCGCCAGTTTCAGCGGAGTTGCGTCCGCAAATGCCAAGCATCCGGCCACCAGCAAGCCGACGTTCACTCTTGCGTACGAGGGTCCGCTCTCGGGTGGAAACGCGCAGCTCGGTCTGAACATGTCCTATTCGGTTCAGTACGCCATCAACAGGGCGAACTCTGGTCATTCGCAGTTCGGGCCACTTCCGTTCAAGCTCAAGTACGTCCAGAAGGACGACCAGGGCTCGGCCACGATCTCGCCGACCGACGCCCAGGAACTCGTGGCGAACAGCTCGGTCATCGGCGTCGTCGGCCCGGCGTTCTCCGGCGCCACGAAGGCCGCAGAGCCGACGTTCAGTTCCAACCACCTTGCGACCGTGAGCCCATCGGCGACCCTGCCGGCGCTCGCGAGCTACGGATGGAAGAACTTCTTCCGAGTCGTGGCGGATGACAGCGTCCAGGGACCGGCCGATGCCAACTACGTGACCAAGGTGCTCCACAAGAAGGACATCTACGTCGCCAACGACGCCAGCACCTACGGCGTGGGCCTTGCCAACGCGTTTGCGAAGCAGGCGCGCAGGGACGGCGCGACCGTGATCACCGGCTCGTTCCCCGGCACCACCCAGTGCAGCGACGGAACCGCGAGCCCGACGCAGTACCCGGCGGACGCGGCGACCGTTGTGAGCAAGAAGGTCGGGATGCTGTTCTACGGTGGCTACTACTGCGACCTCGGCCTGCTGCTCGGCGCGCTGCACCACGCCGGCTACAAGGGCAAGGTCATGAGTGGCGACGGCAGTGACAGCACGGCGCTCATCTCCGGCACCAACCCGCACAGCGCGGCAAACGGCGTCTACACCACCTGCGGGTGCTCAGTCCTCGGCAACAGCAAGGCTGACAAGGCGTTCGCGGTGGGCTTCAAGAAGCTGGCGCACTTCCCGGTGGGCATCTACTCCGCTGAGGCGTTCGATGCGGCCAACACGATCATTCAAGAGCTGAAGATCCTGGCGTCCCACAAGGGCGGCACGAAGAACATCACTCGTCAGAATGTCGTCAACGGCCTTCACCACATCCTGTACCACGGCCTCACGAAGACCATCAAGTTCAAGTCGAACGGCAACATCTCGGGCACCGACATCTATGTCAACCAGGTCCGGGCGGGCAAGTTGGTCCAACTCGGCCTCACGTAGTAACTGCAGCACTTCTGAGAAGAGCCGGGCACTCCGCCATGCGGGGTGCCCGGCTTTTTTCCATCACTGGGTCCTCGGTCCCTGACTGACTAGTCTGCTGCCCAGGGTCGAGGGGGGTGGTCTGAAGGCATGCACTGTCCGGGGTTCATAGAGAACAACAACCTCTGGGTCTCGCTCATCGTCGGGGGCCTCGCCAACGGCTTCCTCTACGCGCTCATCGCCCTCGGCTACACCCTCGTCTACGGCGTGCTCAGGCTCATCAACTTCGCCCACTCCGAAGTCGTGATGGCGGGTGGGTTCGGCGGTCTGTTCGTGATGCGCGCTCTGCTCGGAACGAGAAGTCCCACCGGATACTTCGCGCTCTGGTTCATGATCGTGGGGGTCATCGCCGGCGCCCTCGCGGGCGGTGCCACCGCCTTCGTCCTCGAACGGGTCGCGTACCGGCCGCTGCGAAAGCGAGGCGCACCCAGGCTGACGTACCTCATCAGCGCCATCGGAGCTTCCTATTTCCTCTTCAACATCGCGGGCAAGGAGTTCGGGCGCTACACGGCGTTCATCCCGACGCCGAGCGTGGTCCAAGGCAACTCCTTCTACCTCTGCGGCGTCGGCGTCCAGTCCGTCTGGATCCTGACCATGATCTCGGCGATCGTCCTGCTGTTCGTGCTCGACCTCGTCGTGAACCGGACAAAGCTGGGCAAGGGCATCCGGGCCGTAGCCCAGGACGCCGAGACCGCGAGCCTGATGGGCGTGAACATCGACAGGACGATCGCACTGACGTTCGTGCTCGGGGGACTGATGGGCGGCGTGGCCGGCTTCCTGTTCGGACTCCAGTTCGGCGTCATCTACACGATGGGCTTCGTTCCGGGTCTTAAGGCCTTCACCGCCGCCGTCCTCGGGGGCATCGGCAACATCCGGGGGGCGATGATCGGCGGCCTGCTGCTCGGGCTGTTCGAGAGCATCCCGCTGCGTTGGATGTCCGCAGAGTGGCAGGACGTCGTCTCCTTCGGGGTGCTGGTCGCGCTACTGCTCTTCCGCCCGACGGGCATCCTCGGCGAGCGACTCGGGAGGGAGGCGTGACGTCGACCGGACCCGAGCTCGTCGCTGACTCTCGCCCGGGTCCGACGGGTCCGCAAGCTCGGGCTCTGCGCTCGGCGCAGCGCCCGAGTCTGCTCGCCAGTCCCTCACTGCGGCGGCTCGGCATCTGCATGGCGGCGGCCATCGTGCTCGCCATCATGACCGGGCCTCCCGGCTCGAATGCCGCTCCGACCTCGGGCATTACCGGCTCGCTGCAGTTCCCCAGGGTGCTCTGGTTCCTCGGGTTGGGTGTCGTGATGTTCGCCGTCGTCTCCATCTGGAAGTTCTTCGGCGTCACGGTGCGCTCGCGGGCCAACCGCCTACGGTCGTCGGTTGTCACGGTGATGACGAGGCGTTGGGTCCGACTCGCGTGCGACGCGGCGATCATCGTGTTCGGGTTCATCTGGGTGACCTGGATCGCACCGCACGACACCTGGAAAGGCGGCATCTGCATCCAGATCGGTTGCGCGTTCGCGGCGATGGAGCTTGTCGTCTACCTATACGAGACGCGGTCGTTGCGGCTCGCCCGCCTCGCAGGCTACGCGTTCGTCGCCATCTACGGGGCGCTGGCGTGGATGCACAACTCCGTCTCGGAGTACCTGAACAGGATCGGGGTCGTCCCGCACGACCGCAACATCGGCATCCTCCTCATGTGGCTCGCGCTCGCACTGAGCGTGCTCGAGGCCCTGCTCTTCGGCATCGCCGCGGCACGCAAGCGGATCCCTCCCCGGCGGGGCCGGGGGTTCGCCGTTGTCGCCGGCATCATCCTGCTCGCATACGGGTGGCTGATGTGGACGACCTGGTCCGACTGGCGGGCGTCGCAACCACATACGGTCGCACACTGGTTGGCGTCCATTCACGTCCTGCCGCACAACAGTTCGGCGGGGCTCGGCGTGATGGCCGCCGGCGCCCTCGTCCTGATCTTCGCCCTCGCCTGGGCGGGCTCTTACCTCGTCGGCGTCGCCGGCCGGTCAGGCTCCGAGCAGGCGCGCTACGAATTCGTCGGGATCACCAAGCAGAGCCGATTCGCCTACGGCAAGACCGCGATCACCATCGCCGCGCTTCTCGTGGCGATCCAGTGGCCGTTGCACTTGAACGGGGGCATCCAGTCCATCCTCACGACCCAGGTCGCGATCTACGTCCTGCTCGCCATCGGCCTGAACGTGGTCGTCGGCTTCGCCGGGCTGCTCGACCTCGGCTACGTCGCGTTCTGGGCGATCGGGGCCTACACCGCCGCCTACTTCACGGGCGCGCTTCCGGTCCAACCACCGTTCATCCTCAATCCGTTCTGGATCATCCCGTTCTCCATCGTGGCCGCAATGCTTGCCGGTGTCCTGCTCGGCACCCCCACGCTCCGGCTCCGGGGGGACTACCTCGCCATCGTGACGCTGGGGTTCGGCGAGATCATCGAGATCATCGCCAACAATCTCGACGGGATCACGGGCGGACCGGCAGGCACTCCGGGGGTGATCCCGCAGTTCTCGGTAAACCTCTTCGGGATCAAATACGCCTGGACGGGAACGGTTCTTCCCTACTACTACCTGATCCTGGGCGTGGCGGTGGTCTTCATGGTGGCGTTCAGCTTCCTCGAGCACTCCCGCGTCGGACGTTCCTGGACGGCCATCCGGGAAGACGAGGTCGCCGCCGACTCGCTCGGCATCAACGCCTTGAAGTACAAGGTCATGGCGTTCGCCATCGGAGCCTCGACCGCCGGCTTCGCCGGGATCTTCTTCGCGAGCCAGGTCCAGAGCCTCGTGCCGAACGACTTCATCGTGCAGACGTCCATCCTGATCCTCGTGTTCGTGATCTTCGGCGGAATGGGCTCGATCGCGGGCGCGGTGCTCGGCGCCTTCCTGATCCAGTGGCTGCCCCAGTACCTCCAGGTGCGCTCGTTCAAGGACTACCAGTTCCAGGACGAGTTCATCTACCTCGGAGCGCTGGTCATCCTTCTCATGATCTTCCGGCCGCAGGGCCTCATCCCGTCGCGCCGGCGGCGCCGTGAGATCCTGCTCACGGAGCAGGGCGTCAGTTCTCCGGAAAGTCCGGGTGGTCCCGTGCAGCTCACGTCCATGGGAGAGCAACTGCCTTCTTCGTATGGCGAGCTGTCTCTCGACCAACCCGGCTACATCGGCCCGGAGACCGAATGACCGACACGACGCCCGCCGTGGCCCCATCTCAGTCTGCGGACATCCTGTTCTCCGTCGAGCACGTGACCTTGCGCTTCGGCGGCGTCACGAGCCTGCGCGACGTCTCTTTGAACCTGAACCGGGGAGAGATGCTGTCGGTCATCGGCCCCAACGGCGCCGGGAAGACCTCGTTGTTCAACTGTCTGACGGGCGTGTACCGGCCCCAGGAGGGCTCGATCCGGTTCACCCCGAAGAACGGGCACTCCGTGAGCGTGATCGGCCGCAAGCCCTACAAGGTGAACCGGCTCGGAGTCGCGAGGACCTTCCAGACCTCCCGCATGTTCAGTGCGCTGACGGCGTTCGAGAACGTGAAGATCGGGGTCGAGTCCAAGCAGCACACCGGGCCCATCGGCGCCATGCTCCGATTGCCCCGCACCCGGCGCGAGGAGCACGAGAGCGATCTCAGGACCCTGGAGCTGTTGAAGTTCGTCGGGCTCACCCGGCAGGCCAACGACCTCTCGAGCTCGTTGGCCTACGGGGACCGGCGGCGCCTCGAGATCGCCCGGGCACTCGGGACGAACCCGGAGGTGCTGCTGCTGGACGAGCCTGCCGCGGGGACCAACCCGGCCGAGAAGATCGAGCTGGCCGGCCTGATCCGCAAGGTCAACGCCGAGCTCGCCATCACCGTGCTGCTGATCGAGCACGACATGAAGCTCGTTATGTCGGTGGCGGAGCGGATCCTCGTGCTGAACTTCGGCGAGGTGATCGCGGAGGGATCGCCGGCCGAGATCCAGAGGGACCCGACCGTGATCAACGCCTACCTCGGCTCCGCCGACAGCGGAGACGACGCCGGGTCGGAGGACTCCTGATGGCGCTGCTCGAGGTCTCAGGCGCCGAGGTCCGCTACGGCGTCGTTCCAGCCCTGAAGGACTTCACGATCGTGGTCGAACAGGGCGAGATCGTCACGCTGCTCGGCGCGAACGGCGCCGGCAAGACGACCACGCTCCGGATGATCTCGGGGCTGCACCACGCCGCCCTGGGCGGGGTCCGTTTCGACGGTGTCGACATCTCGCGCATGGCGGCGCACAGGATCGTCGATCTCGGGATCAGTCTCGTCCCCGAGGGTCGCCGGATCTTCCCCCAGATGACCGTGCTCGAGAACCTCGAGGTCGGAGCGTTCAACAAGCCGCACGGCCAGGCCGCGAAGATGGATCACGTCTACGAGCTCTTCCCGATCCTGAGGGAGCGTCGCAAGCAGCAGGGGGGCAACCTCTCGGGCGGCGAGCAGCAGATGCTCGCCATCGGCCGGGCCCTCATGGCAGAGCCGAGGCTGCTGCTCCTGGACGAGCCATCGATGGGGCTGGCGCCGCTGTTCGTCCGGACGATCTTCGAGATCTTGAAGACCATCCGTGATCAGGGTGTCACCGTCCTCCTGGTGGAGCAGAACGCGGCCAAGGCCCTTCAGCTGGCCGATCGGGGCTACGTGCTCGAGACGGGGAAGATCGTGCTGCAGGACTCGGCGGCCGTGCTGTTGCGTGATGACCGGGTGCGCATGGCCTACCTCGGGGAGGACATCGGGGCATGACCCTCGCCCAATTCGAGCGCTCCACGCTCGGCAACGGACTCCGGGTGCTCGTGGCGGCGGACCGCTCCAGCCCCCTCGTCGCGGTCGCGGTCGTCTACGAGGTCGGCTTCCGATCCGAGCCGGAGGGGCGGACAGGCTTCGCTCACCTCTTCGAACACCTGATGTTCCAAGGCTCCGCCCACGTCGAGAAGATCGAACACTTCCAGCTGATTCAGGGCGCCGGCGGGGTCCTCAACGGGCACACGCGCCCCGACCTCACGGCCTACTACGAGGCGCTCCCTTCGGGAGGGCTCGAGCTCGCGCTCTGGCTCGAGGCCGACCGCATGGGTGCGCTGGCGCTCACTGAGGAGAACCTTCGCAACCAGGTCTCGGTCGTGGAGGAGGAGATCAAGGTCAACGTTCTCAACCGGCCCTACGGAGGCTTTCCGTGGATCCCCTTGCCGGCGCTCGCCTTCGACACCTACCCGAACGCCCACAACGGCTACGGCGACTTCGCCCATCTAGAGGAGGCGACGCTCGACGACGCCGCCGACTTCTACAAGAGGTTCTACGCCCCCGCGAACGCGGTCCTGGTCGTCGCCGGCGACTGCGCCGTCGGGGACGTCGTCGAGCTCGCAGACCGGTACTTCGGAGTCATCGCGCCGCGCCCGGCACCTCCTCCCCGGTCGTTCGCCGAGCCGTACCTCTCCAAGGACCGGCGGAAGATCGTCAAGGACCCGCTCATTCCCCAGCCCGCTTTCGCGGCCGGCTACCGGGTGCCCGACCCGGTCTCGCGGACCGAGGATTACGTCGCGTACGTCGTGCTGGCGAACGTCCTCTCCGACGGGGATGCGAGCCGCCTGCGCACACGCCTCATACATCACGACCGCACCGTCACGGATCTCGCCTGCATGATCGGAGTCCTCGGCGGCGACACTTTCACGATGCGCGACCCGGTCCTGTTCCAGGTGATCGTCTTCCACCCGGGCGTAGCCAGCACCGACGCGCTGCTCGCCGTCGTGGACGAGGAGCTCGAACGCCTCGCCGGCGATGGGCCCACCGACGACGAGCTCGCCCGCGTGTCCGCGTCCGCGGCCTCGAGCCACTGGGGCTCGCTCGACCCGGTGATGAACCGCGCGCTCGCCCTCGCCAGCGCCGAGGTCGTGCACGGGCGCGCCGAGCTCGTGAACGAGATACCCGGGCTGATCGCGGGCGTCGGTCCTGGAGCGGTGGCAGCCGCGGCCGCAGACCTGCTCGGCCAGCACCGCGCCGTCCTCGAACTGCGACCGGAGGACGACTCGTGATCCCCTCGACCGGCACCGGCGGGCGCCCCGCCGTCGGCCCGACGCGCGCCCCGAGAGCGCCGAGCGTCGTCGAGGAGACCCTCGGTCGGGAACTGCACGCCATCGTGGCCCGCCGGGGGGGCGTCCCGATGGTGGATCTGAGACTTGGTTTCTTGTTGGGTGCAGACGTCATCGCCAAGCCCGCGGCGGCGATGGTGCTGTCGGAGTCGATCCTCGCCGGTACCGACCGACACGACCGGGCCGGCCTCGCCTCGGCGGTGCAGCGGATCGGCGGCTACCTCACCGCCAGCGTCGCAGGCGACTGGATGTCGATCTCCGCCTCGGTCCTCTCCGAGCACCTCGCCGAGATGCTCGCTCTGGTGGGCGAGGTGCTCGCCGGCGCCACGTACCCGGGCCACGAGGTCGCCGCCGATCGGGATCGGATGGCGGACCAGGTCCTGATCGCGCTCAGCCAGCCGGACGTCATCGCCGACGAGGAGCTGGCCCGGCGGCTGCATCGCGGTCACCCGTACGCCTCGGGCCTCCCGAGCCCCGGGGCGCTGCGAAGAGTGGGCGCGGCGCAGCTGCGGAGCCTTCACGACGAGATCTTCGTGCCGGGGTTGGGCCACTTCGTGATGGTCGGCGACGTGACGCCGCGCAGGGCGCTCGCCGCGGCGTCGAGCGCATTCGAGCCGTGGCTCGCACGCGCCGCGGGCGCCGCCACCGCCGCGCCGCTCGACCCGCTGCCCACGGTGCGGCTCGGCCCGCTGCAGCTGTTCGACCGTCCGGGCGCGGCCCAGAGCAACATCCGCATCGCCCGCGACGCTCCGACCCGCACCGATCCCTGGTGGCCGGCGACGGCGCTCGCGAACCTGATCTTCGGCGGGATGTTCGCCTCGCGCCTCGTGGAGAACCTGCGCGAGCGGAACGGCTACACGTACTCGCCGAGGACGAGCTTCGACCACGGGCGGGCGGGATCGTCGTTCGTCATCCACGCAGACGTCGCGACCGAGTCCACGGCCGCCTCCCTGCTCGAGACCCGCTACGAGCTCGGGCGGATCGCCATCCAGGGCGTGACCGCCGACGAGCTCGAGTCCGCCCGGCGCTACGCGCTCGGGGCGCTGTTGTTCGAGACGGCCACCCAGAGCGGGCTGGCGAGCTCGCTCGTCCGCTTCGCCGTCGTGGGTCTGGACCCTGGATACCTGAGCCGGTACGCGATTGCGCTGAAACGGGCCAAGCTGAGCGACGTAGACGAGGCCGCCGGCCGCCTGCTGGCGCCGTCGCAGATGGTGACGGTGGTGGTCGGCGATGCCGGCCTCGTGGGCGGGTCGCTGGCGCTGGTCGGCGAGGTCGAGGCCCGTCCGGTCACGGTGCACCGCTAGGTCGACCCGCAAGGCCTGTATCTTCGCTCGCTGTGGGTGTCGATTCCGGTGACCTGGACGCCGCCGAGCTGACGCGCCGGACGCTGCGGGTGAGCGATCGGCGGGCGCAGGTCCTGTACGCCACGGCGAGGGTCATCAGCGAGCGTGGCGCCGAGCGGACCCGGCTCGTCGACGTCGCCCGGGCGGCCGAGGTGTCAGTCGGGCTGATCCAGCACTACTTCGAGTCGCGCGACGCTCTGATGGCGGCGGCGTTCGAATTCTGCACCGACCGGTGGATCGCCGACTGGGAGCAGACGGCGGCCACCGAGGCGAACCCGGTTCGCCGCCTTCTGGCCTTGCTCCGCATGGCCTCGTTCGAGATGGAAGGGTGGCACGAGGTGCAGTGGCGGATCTGGATCGAGTTCTGGTCGCTGTGTGATCGAGACCCCGCCTTCCGCGCCCAGTACGCGGGGATCTACGACCGGTTCCGTGAACCTTTCTCGAACAGCATCCGCGACGGCATCGCTTCGGGCCACTTCAAGCCGCGGAGCACCCCCGACGATGTCGTCGACCGGCTGACCGCGGCCATAGAGGGGATGCGCGTGCGGGCGCTCATCGAACCCGAGCGCATGTCGCGCGACCGCATGTTCGAGCTCCTTGTCGACGCGGCGGCGGTCGAGCTCGGCACCGCCCTCCGCTAGTGGCCCGTCACGCCGAGACCGGCGACTCTGGCGCGCAGCCACCGGACATTGCCGCATTCAACCGGACTGATAGTGTGACAATAGTTTCGTATTATTAAAAAAGGGGAGGTGGGGTCCCGGATGCGGCAGGTGGATCTGGTCGTCCGCACTGGCGCGATGCTCCCCATGACGGGGCCGGTCGTCACTTACGACGCGCTGATTGCCGTCGCCGGCGGGCAGATCGTCTACGCCGGACCCGCTGCCGACGCCGACGATGACTACGTCAGTCCGACTGTCATCTCGGATCCCGATGCCGTCGTGATGCCGGGATTCGTCGACACCCACAGCCACGTCGGTGCTCACCTGTTCGGCACCGTGTGTGACGACGAGAACATCATCACCGCCCTGTATGAGATCTGGTTTCCGATGGAGGGCCTCTACACCCCGGAGATCACTTACGCCGGCGCCTGCCTCGGCTACTGGGACGCATTGCGAGGCGGCGTCACCACGCTCGGCAACGACGAGTTCTTCCCGGCCGCCGTAGCCGAAGCGGCCGAGAAAGTCGGCATACGGTCGCTGGTAGCCAATCGGATCATCGGCTATGCAAAGGACTCTCCACCCCGCTACGACCGGGCGGCGCGCGCCTACGAGCTCACCTACGACCGCGCGGAGTTCCAACGGGGCCTGGACGAGAACCTCGCCTTCATCGAGAGCTGGCGCGGCCATCCGAGAGTGGTCCCGTGCCTGGGGCCGCACACCCCGGACACGTTGGACACCGAGATGCTGCTCGAGTGCTCCCGGGCTGCCGAAGAGCTCGACGTGAAGATGCTGATCCATGTCGCGCAGAGCCAAGCCGAGATCGCGCAGGTGCGGAAGAAGGGCTATCGCGGCTCGATCTACTACCTCGACGAGATCGGGTTTCTCTCGCCGAGGGTCCAGGCGGCCCACATGGTGTGGATCGACGACGAGGAGATCGCGATTGCGGCCGCCAGCGGGATGGGAATGAGCTGGACGCCCACGATCATGATGGCGTGCCACTCCTACGCCAAGATCGACAAGCTGCTCGAGAGCGGGATAACGCTTGGGTACGGGACGGACTGCTTCTCGATGGACGTGCTCGAGGAGCTTCGCTACTCGATCTACAGCGCCAACTTCGTCCGGGGCGAGGACGGCTTCCAGCTGAAAGCGTACGAGCTGTTGCGCGTGGCGACGGTGGGCGGAGCTCGTGCCCTCGGGCTGGACCATGAGATCGGCACCATCGAGGTTGGAAAGCGGGCCGATCTCATCGTGCTCAACCTCGACGACGCCCAGCTCGTGCCGAACACGAACTACTTCGAGACCATCGTCTACCGGGCCAAGTCGAGAAACCTCACCCATACCATCGTCGACGGCCGCATCGTCTACGCCGGCGGCAGCCTGCAGCTCGCCGACGAGGAGTCGCTCCTCGACGCGGGGCGGCGAGCGGCGCGCGAGTGGATGGACAGCAGTCACGACGTCCTCGAGCGCACCGGCGTCGCAGCCCGGATCCAGCCTCACTTTGAAGAAAGCAGGAGAAGACGGATGATGAGCCATGACCCAGGACAGTGAGAGCGTTCTCCGACGAGGTGTCGAGTCCGTGCTGTCCAGACGGACCCTTCTGAAGGGAGCGATCGGTGCGGCGGCCGCAACGGCCCTCGAGGTCTCCCTCGGAGGATGCGGGACGAGCGCATCGCCGGCAGGTTCGACCACGGCCGCGGGCTCCTCGACGACCATGCCGAAGCCGAAACGAGGCGGGCAGCTGCGAGTCGGCTTCACCGGCGGAGGTTCCTCGGACACCCTCGACGCTCAGATCGGCGTGAACGCGGTCGACTTCGCACGGATTCCCCAGCTCAACGAGCCACTGACGGTGCTCGACCACAACGCTCAGATCGTGATGTGGCTTGCAGAGGAGATGACGCCGAACAGCGACGCCACGGAGTGGACCGTCCGCGTCCGGGACGGGATCACGTTCCACAACGGCAAGCCGTTGCAAGCCGAAGACGTCATATTCAGCTTCCAGCGGATCTTGAACCCGAAGTCGCCCCTGTTCGGCGCCACGTCCCTCACTCCGCTCGAGTTCCACGGCATGAAGGCACTGGACGCGCGCACGGTCAGATTCACCTGTAACGCTCCCTTTGCGACGTTTCCCCAGGTTCAGCCGGGGTTCTACTTCTACATCGTGCCGGTCGGCTACAACCCGAAGCATCCGATCGGGACGGGACCGTTCAAGTACGAGAGCTTCTCTCCCGGCGTTCAAAGCGTGTTCACCCGAAACGACAACTATTGGGTCACCGGACAGCCGTACCTCGACGAGCTGATCATCACCGACTACGCGGACCCGGTCACACAGCTGAACGCGCTCCAGGCGCACAACATCGACGTAGCCAATCTCGACTCCACGAGCGTCGTCTCGGAGCTGGAGTCGAGTGGGATCCAGGTCATCGTTTCGGACACGGGGTTCTTCACGCCGTTCACGATGCGGACGGACAAGCCGCCGTTCAACGACGTCCGGGTGCGGCAAGCGATGCGGCTTGCCCTCGACCGACCTCAGATGCGGGATTCGGTCTTCAGCGGCGCCGGCCTTCTCGGCAACGACCTCTTTGCGCCGTACGACCCGACCTACGACCACTCGATACCCCAACGTGTGCAGGACATCGCCCAAGCCAAGAGCCTGCTGAAGAAGGCCGGCCGGGAAGGGCTCACCGTCGAGCTCGTGACCTCTGACATCGCCGCCGGCACCGTGAGCGCGGCGCAGGTGCTGAAACAGCAGGCTGATTCCGCCGGCTTCAACGTTCAACTGAAACAGGTCACGCCGACCGAATTCTTCGGGTCCAACTATCTCCAGTGGGACTTCAGCCAGGACTACTGGTACTACACCCCATATCTGGTGCAATGCGGTGAATCGACCATCAAGGGGGCTGCCTTCAGTGAGACGAAGTTCGCCAACCCACGCTACAACGACCTCTACCACCAGGCTCTGGCCCTCATCGACGAGGGAAAGCGGGCCGATGTCGTGCACGAGATGATGGAGATCGACTACACCGACGGCGGCTACATCATTCCGTATTTCGTTCCGGCGGTGAATGCGTACGGGGGGAACGTCCGTGGTGGCGTTCACGACAAGACCGGTGTCCCGCTGGCGAACGGTGACTTTCGCAATCTGTGGCTGACGTGATCAGGGTGGAGATTCGTGGAGCGGGCCCGTCGTGACCGAGCGGGTGGCGCTCGTCACCGGAGGCGGCCTCGGGATGGGGCGGGAGCACTGCCTTGTTCTTGCAGGGCGAGGATTGCGGGTCGCCGTGAACGACATCGACGAGGCCGCGGCCCGCGCGACCACACAGGCCGTGCTCGAGGCTGGTGGTCAGGCGCTCGCCGCGCCGGCCGACGTCGCCCGCAGGGCCGAAGTCGAAGCCGTCGCCGAGCAGATCGGAGCCGCCTGGGGCCGGATCGACGTCGTGGTGAGCAACGCCGGCACGATCCACTCCGCCACCGGCCTGCTGGATACCGATGACGACGACTGGCGCCGCACTCTCGACGTGCATCTCGGTGGTTGCCTCAACGTCACGCGGGCGTGCATGCCGTGGCTGCTCCGCAGCCCTTCGGGGCGGATCATCGTCGTGGGATCGATCTGGGGCCAGCAGGGAGAAGGGCACTCGTACGCCTACGTGGCGGCAAAAGGAGCCGTCGCCGCGTTCGCCAGGAATCTCGCCCACGAGTTCGGTCACGCCGGGCTCTGCGTCAACACGATCGCACCCGGCAGCGTGAGAACCCGGATGGCGGCCGACTACGACGACGCCGACATAGCCGAGGATTCGAGACGGATCCCCCTTGGACGCTGGGGCCAGGCCTCGGAGATGGCTGCTGTCGTGGCGTTCCTGGCATCAGAGGAGGCTTCCTACCTCACCGGGCAGACCATCGGCGTCAACGGCGGCCAGCTGATTTACGGCGCCTAGCCTGATCCTGATGGCTACGAGCGGTGCGGGCTACGACGAATTCTCGATGCTGCACGAGAACGCGGAGGAGTTCGGGCTGCCTTTCGACGAGCCCCCGCTCGTGGAACGGGTCTGGGTCGAGGTCGGCGGAGGCCGCCGGCTGAGCGGGCTGGCGTGGGGATCGGGGACACCGGAGCTGGTCCTGCTGCACGGGGGGTCGCAGAACGCCCACACCTGGGACACCGTGGCGCTTGCGCTCGGGCGGCCGCAACTGGCGCTCGATCTCCCCGGCCACGGCCACTCCGATGCCGGCGCAGGCGGGTCTCTCGACCTCACCGGCAATGCCGAGGACGTCGCGGCGGCGATCCGACGGCTGGCGCCGGATGCCCGGGCCTGCGTCGGGATGTCGCTCGGCGGCCTCGTCACCCTCGCCCTCGCTCAGCAGTTCCCGGATCTGGTCCGTTCGGTCGTCCTGGTCGACATCACGCCCGGCGTCACGAGCGCCAAGGCGAAGGCCATCACTGACTTCGTCGGTGGGCCGGCGAGATTCGACGACTTCGATTCGATCCTGGCCTGGACGGTCGCCCACAACCCGCAGCGGAGCCTGACCTCGCTGCGCCGCGGAGTCCTCCACAACGCGTGCCAGCTCGACGACGGCTCCTGGGTCTGGCGCTACCGCCGGCGCGGGGAGGACCCCGTGGAGGAGGAAGCGCCGGGAGCCGGCTTTCCGCGTGTTGCTCAACTCTGGGAAGCAGTCGCTTCGCTGAGCGTGCCCTTGATGCTCGTGCGGGGCATGCGTCCCCAGTCGGTGGTCGACGACGAGGACGAGGCGGAGCTGCTGCGCCGGTACCCGTCCGCTCGGGTGGAACACGTCGAGGACGCCGGCCACAGCGTCCAGGGCGATGCACCGGTGGAGCTGGCGAGGCTCATCGCGGACTTCGTCGCCTGAGTCGGGCAGCACCGCCCAGGGTTACGCTGCGCGCGATGACGCTTAGCCCGCGGACCCCGGTCCTCGTGGGCAACGCGCAGCTCACGATCCGTGAACCGGACCTCGACGACCCGGTCGAACCGCTCGAGATGATGCGGATGACCGCCGCTTCGGCGGCTCACGCCGCCGGGAGCGACCGCTTGCTCGAACGGGCATCCATCGTGGCGGTCGTGAGGGGAGCGTGGTCGTATTCCGACCCGGGCCGCAGCCTGGCGAGGAGCCTCGGCGCCCCTTCGGCGCACACCATCCTCACCACGGCCGGCGGCCAGACCCCACAGGCGCTCCTGAACGCGGTCTTCGGCCGCATCGCCCGCGGCGAGGCCGACGTCGTGCTGCTCGCCGGCGCCGAGGCGATCTACTCGCGGAGACGTCTTCGGGAGGCCGGCCGGAAGCTTGCGTCGAGCGTGAGCGACGACGGCACGCCCGACGAGGTCTTCGGGACCGAGCTGAACATGACGAACGGCGCCGAGCGGGCAATCGGCGTCCAGATGCCGGTCCAGGCGTACCCGCTGTTCGAGAACGCGATCCGTTTTGCGCGCGGTGAGACGATCGACGCCCACCGGGAGCGCATCGCGGGGCTGTGGTCCGCCTTCAGCCGGGTCGCGGCCGAGAACCCGTTCGCCTGGAGCCGCAAGTCCCTGACGCCCGAGGAGGTCATGACTCCTTCACCCACGAACCGCATGATCGGTTATCCGTATACGAAATGCATGAATTCGAACTGGTTTCTCGACCAGTCGGCGGCGCTCATCGCCTGCTCGGTCGAGGCGGCGCGTTCGCTCGGGGTGCCGAGGGACCGGTGGATCTTCCCGCACGCCGGTGCCGGAGCCAACGACACCGAGCACCTCTCCAACCGTCTCGACCTCCACTCCTCGCCGGCCATCGGCCTCGCCGGCCGCCGGGCCCTCGAGCTCGCCGGCGTGGAGCTCGACTCCGTGGGCCACATCGACCTGTACAGCTGCTTTCCGTCGGCGGTGGAGATCTCCGCCGCTGAGCTCGGCTTGGACGAGACGCGGCAGCTCACGGTGACCGGCGGCCTCAGCTTCGCCGGCGGTCCGCTGAACAACTACGTCATGCACTCCGTCGCCACGATGATGGACGTCCTGCGAGGCGACCCCGGAAGCCTCGGTCTGGTGACGGCAGTCGGCGGTTTCCTGACCAACCACGCCATCGGCCTCTACTCCTCCGAGCCGCCCCGTGAGGACTATCGGCACGAGAGCGTCCAGGCGGCCGTCGATGCGCTCGGTCGCCGGGAGCTCGTCGAGCACCACGAAGGGGCGGTCGTGATCGAGTCGTACACCGTCATGCACGGACGGGAAGGCCCGGAAGCCGGGCTCTTCGCCTGCCTGTTGCACGACGGGCGCCGAACGTGGGGCAGGACGACCGAGCCGGCCCTGATGAAGACCATGACCGAGGAGGAGATGTGCGGCCGTTCGGTGCACATCTCGAACGTCGGCGTGGTCGAGCTCATCTGAGCCGCCGCGTGCGACGGCGGGAAGGGCAGAGCCCGTTCGTGGCCGATCTCGATCTGCGGCAAGTGCTCGACGCCGTCGCGAGCGACGGTGCGGCCTTCGTTCCGGGAGCGCTCCACGAGCCCTTCCGCGCGGCCCTCGAGGACGAGGTCGCGCGGGGCCCGGTCCGCCACTACCGGGAGCAGTTCGGGCAGGTTCGCCAGCAGATCGAGGGATTCGACCTCGAGGATCCGTTCGAGGGCTTCCCGCGGGTGGCCGAGCTGTGCCGCGCGCTGACTCAGCTCGTACGCGTACAAGGCGACGGCATCCGCGGGCTCAGGACCTGGGGCGTGAACGAAGCCGGCGTGGTGCTCTACCGGCGCGGCTCGATCGGCATCACCCCGCACCTCGACGGCGGGCGCTACCGACGCCTCGTCGCGGTCGTGACGCTGTCCGGCGAGGCCGAGGTGTCAATCTGCAGGGACCGGTCCGGAAGCGTGACCTCGGTCTTCGAGGCCGGCCCGGGAAGCGTGACGTTGCTGAGAGGCCCGGGACTCGGGGGCCGCCGCGACGGACGCCCGTTCCACGCTGTCGGCACACCGAGAAACACCGAACGCCTCGCCATCGGCCTCCGCATGGCCACGTCCCGCCGCCTCAGCCCCCAAAACGAGCAACCGTCTCCCTAGCCCTCTCCACCGCCGCTTCGGCCTTCCGGAGTGCCTGCCCGCAAGCCTCCACGGCTCGAGTCGCCCGTCGCGACTCGCCCGCGAGCGCCGCCGCTCTCGCACGCAGTCGAGAGCGCTCCGCGTCGAGCTCGGCGAGCTGGCTCGACAGGAGCTGTTCCTCGGCGGCCACTTCGCCGGCGCGGCCGTCCGCCTCTTCCGCCTCCCTCCTGGCCGTGGCCGCGTCCGCCTCCGCCTCGTGCAGCGCCTGTTCGGCCGCGCGGAGCTCGGCGTCCCGGCGCTCGTCTGAGGCGGGCGTCGGTCTTGTCGCGCTTGCTGGCGGCCGGCCGCGCCGCGGGCCGGCTTGGCCGCGTCGCCGGCACGCCTTCGAGTCCCTGACACGGCCGAGGCCCCAGGGTCGACCGAACCGAAACCCGAGTAGCTGAGAGCCGCGGTCAGCCGCCCGGATCTGACGGCCGCGCTCGCAGCCGGGTCGGCGAGCGCGGCCTCGAGCGTCGACTCGAGCTCCAGCACCATCTCGTCGGTCGCAGGCTGGCCTGCCTCGCGGGCGACCTCGCGCGCCTGCTGCGCGAGAGCGGACACGACCTCGTGGCGGCGACGCGAGAGCTGCCGCAGCTCCTCGCCGGCGAGCTGCTGTTGCGCCTCGCGCATCGTGGCGCCGAGGTCCAACAGCTCGTCGACCTGCTCGCGGCGCTGGCGGACGAGCATGTTCACCAGCCAGGCGCTCCTCGTCGGCCGTCTCAGGCTCTTTATGGCGGCGGCGAGGCCGCGGTCGCCGGCCCGCACCGCCTCGGCGACGCGGGCGTCGCGGGCCGGCGTGAACTCCGCCGGAGCCAATCCGTAGAGCTCGTCGGCGACGGTGTCGAGGTCCACGACAAGAACGATGGCACGTGCCCCCGGCCAGTGGGGCGCTAAAGGCTGATCAACACGATGCCGGTCGCGACCAGCGCGGCCGCTGCCACCCGCCTCGCTCCGAAGCGTTCCTTGAAGAACAGCGAGCCGATGATCGCAGCGGAGATGACGCCGGTCTCCCGCACGGCGGCGACTTCGGCCAGCGGCGCCTTGGTCTGCGCCCACAGCACGATCCCGTAGCCGCCGACGGTCAGCGCTCCGGCGATCAGTCCGAGGGTCCAGGTCCGGGCCGACCTCCAGACCTTCGCCGGCCGGCGAAGGACAGCTACCACCGGCAACGCGGGCCCCCCGAGGAAGAAGAGAAGCGCGGCGTAGGCGTAGGGGTCATGGGATCGGCGCACGCCGAGGCCGTCGACGAGCGTGTAGGCGGCGATGATCAACCCCGTGAAGACCGCGGCCGCGACTGCGGGCAGATCGGACCGTGCCAGGTGGCCCGAGGACAGGGCGAGGCTCATGAGACCTGTGGCGAGCAAGACGATGCCGGCCAGCGCGATCGCCGGCAGGTGTTCGCCGGCGAGGCGGTAGGCACCGACGGCCACGACGAGCGGAGCGGTGCCACGCGCGATCGGGTA
Organism: uncultured Acidimicrobiaceae bacterium; assembly: GCA_963763085.1. Taxonomy (GTDB): domain Bacteria; phylum Actinomycetota; class Acidimicrobiia; order Acidimicrobiales; family Bog-793; genus CAVXNB01. The sequence continues at coordinate 11,626 of CAVXNB010000007.1, read as the reverse complement.
CGTCTGGTTGAATGCGCCCAGCCGGTACGAGTTCATAAGGGCGAGGTCGTAGCCGACGTGCAGCCCGGCCGAGACGGCGGCGAACGCAATCGCCGTGCTGTTCGGGAACCCGGTGACGATCAGCGCCAAGCCGCCGGCCACGGTCGCGACCACCTCGATTATCGCGAAAGTGACCAGCCGGTCGTCGACGTACTTGGCGATGGCGTTCCAGAGTGCGTTCAGGACGCCGGCGCCAATGACCATCACGGTGACGAAGGCGCTCAGGGAGTATTCAGTCGTCATGAGCGCCTGTGACGTCGCATCTTTGACGGCGAAATGTACCAATATTATGATCGATGAGCAAGAGGGCACTCGGGCTGACCACGACAGCCTCCGAAGCGCACCCAACCAAGGAGGAGACATGTCCATGCCGGAGTACGGGATCTCTCAGGTGGGCATGGTCGTCGCGGATCTCGACGCGACGATGCGCCAATACCACGACTCGTTCGGGTGGGGACCGTGGAACATCTACGAGTACCGGGAGCCGTGGCTGCACGACCTCAAACTGAAGGGGCAGCCGGCCGAGTTCACCTGGATGGGAGCAGAGGCACATGCCGGCGGCACCTGGATCGAGCTTCTCCAGCCTTTGGAAGGCGGCGGTCCGCTCGCGGATTGGCTTACCGAGAACGGCGACGGCGTGCACCACCTCGGCTACGAAGCCCCCGACGAGACAGAAGCGAGGCGGCTGCAGCGCAAGTTCGAGGACGACGGCATGACCGAGCTCGTCTCCGCCTATTGCGGCGACATGTACTTCTTCTACATGCAGGCCTCACCGCTCATCATCGAGGTGTGGGCAGGTAGCGCCGATGCGCTCACGCCCAGTCGCGTATACCCGTGACGGGCGGTGACGGCGTCTCGCCCAACCTGACGGACGCTCCGCGCTGGACCGATTCCTCACTCAGCTCCGACACAGGCGTTCCCCTCTATGTCCAGATCCGCAATCTTCTGCGGGAGCAGATCCGGCTCGGTGAGTGGGCCCCCGACGAGCCGATGCCGACCGAGGACCAGCTGGTAGCTCACTTCGAGGTGAGCCGTACGACGGTCCGACAGGCGATGACCGATCTGGCCAGGGAGGGTCTCGTCGTGCGGAAGGCGGGACGCGGCACGTTCGCCCGCCAGCCGTTGCTGGTGCTGCGGATGCAGCAGTGGCACAGCGTCGGGGTCGACATCGCCCGTCGCGGGCTCCGATCGTCCAAGCTCACGCTGTGCGTCGAGAAGCTGGACGCCGGCGCCGAGATCGCCCACCGCGCATCGGAGTTCGCAGAGGGCGACGTGCTTCACATCCAGCAGGTCCGATACGCCGACGAGCTCCCGGTTCTCGTGATCGACCACTACTTTCCGTACGACTTGTGCTCGTTTCTTGCCGAGATGCCGCTCGACGACCCTGGGTTCTCCGTCCAGATGGCGCTCGCCGAGCACGGCATCGAGCTCGCCTGGGCCAAGGGCGAGATCAGCGCGGCGCTCGCCACGGACGTGGACGCGCGGTATCTCGAAGTGGAGAAGGGCAGCGCGCTCGTCGAGATCGCCACGAAGAGCTACAGCGCCGACGGGAGGGTGATCGAGTATTCCAAGGGCGTACTGCGGACCGATCGCTATCCCCTCGCCCTCTACAGCGACTGGAGCGTCGAGACCGAAGGTGTGACGCCGCCTGCCGACTGACGTCGCCCCCGTCAGCAGGAGCTACTTGTCGAGCCAGAAACGTCGCAAATCAAAGGCATTCAGGCCGAACCCGGTCACGTTCTGAATGTCGCCTTTCACATACGAGGCAACGGCATCAATATTCGGGTTGAAGAACGGGATGACAAGCCCACCGCGCTCGTAGTCAATTCGCTGCATGGCATGAATGACGTCGCGGTGAACGGCTGGATCGGTCGACTTGTACGCTCTGGCATAGAGCGCGTTGTACTCCGGATCGTCGAAGTGTGTCTCGTTGAACGGCGCTCCCGTCACAGTCTCTTGCGCAGCGGCAAGCAGGTAAGGCGCGTACTCCCAGTTATCTTGAGAGAACGCCGCGTGTAAGAACGACTCTGAGTAGTACCGCGTGGTGTCCTGCTGTGACACCGAGACGTTCACACCTGCTTGACCTGCCTGGGCTGCGAACACCTGTGCTGCCTGCACCACTCCACCGGTAAGGTTCGAAGTGATCAGCTGCACGCTCAAGTCCGGATGGCCGGCGGCCTTCAGCAACGACTTGGCCTTCGGGATGTCCCGCAGGCGCTGCGGCAAACTGTTGTCGAAGTCGGGATCAAAAACCCCGAACATGTCGTTGCCGATGCGACCGTAACCTTCGAACACCTGCCGGAGCATCTGCGGACGGTCGACGAGCAACCTCAGGGCTTGCCGGACCCGGACATCGGAGAACGGCGCTTGGTCGACGCGCATCGTGAACGGCAAGAACCCGCCCGTGTCCGAGATCACGACCGAATACGCAGAGCGACTCTTCAGCGCCGCGACCGAGGCAGCCGACAGGTAACTGATCGCATCGAACTGGCCGGACAGCAGACCGTCGATCTGCGCCGTCTCGCCGGCGACGTCTGCTGAGACAACCGCGTCCAGATACGGCAAGCCAGGCAACCAATAGTGGTCGTTCCGAACCATCGTGCTCGTCACGCCAGGAGTGAAACTCTGGAACTTGAACGGGCCGGTGCCGATCGGATGCTTCGGGTCGTAACCCTCGGGGACCATGTACAGGAAGAGAAAGTTCTGCAGGAAGGTGAGGAACAAGCCAAACGGCTTCTCGAAGCGGACGACCAACGTCAGTGGGTCGGCGACCTTTGACCCGGCGAGGTCGATGGGGCCGAGCGACGACGTACCCGGGTACTTCAGCTTGATGATTCGCTTGAAGCTGAACAGCACATCAGCGGCCCCGAAGGGCTTGCCGTCATGGGTCAGCACGTCCGGGCGGACCTTGATCGTCCACTCCGTCGCGGCGGTGTTCGCGGTGATCGATTCCGCGAGCACGTACTCCGGCTTCCCGGTGGCGCCGATAGTGACGAGCGGCTCGAACAGCAGTGGAATGCGCGAAAAGTCTTGCTGGTTCAGGCCGTTCTGCGCATCCAGAGTGTCGCTGGCGGTACCGCCCGTGCCGCCGTAAGTCAGCGTCCCGCCACGCTTCGGCTTCGCGCTCGGGGTCGACGTCGTCGAGGTCGAAGACGAGCTGGAAGATCCGCAGGCGGCGAGCGCGACCGCCGAGGTTGCCGCAAGTGCGCCCACACCGCCGATCTGGAGGAACTCACGGCGACCAAACCTGTTGGGCATCAGTCCCCCCTCGTCTCTGAGCCTTGATCGTAACAATACAACATTGCGACCCAATGATGGCTAGCGTTACGTTCGACTGCGACGAGGGGGGAAAACGGATGGCCGGACTGAAGTGCGACCTCACCAGGATCTCCCTGGCCGTGCGGGACCTCCCCGGGACCATGGCGGCGTACCATCGTGCGTTCGGATGGTCCGACTGGAGGGTCTACAACTACGTCGAACCGTTCCAACACGACGCGGAGCTGCGGGGCGAGCCCGTGGCGTACCGCGCGAGAGTGGCGGAGGTGACGATCGGGCCCACCACTTTCGTGCTGGTGGAGCCGTTGGAGGGGCCGAGCCTGTGGCAGGAATTCATCGACACTCAGGGCGAGGGTATCGTCTCCATCGGCGTCACCTTCGATACGATCGACCAACCGGAGGCTCTGAAGCGAGAGATTGAGGCGCTCGGTGTCGGCGTCACGATGCGGGCGAGCCTCGGTGACGCCAGCGAGTACTTCTATCTGGATTCGCAGGAGAATTTCGGATGCCTGATTGAGTCAGACATCCGTCAAACGCAAGACTTCACAGAGCCCACCGAGGTCTACCCGGACCCCAGAGGAGACGTGGCGGCGCGGCCGACGCGACCGAACGAGATCACGCAGGTGGCGGTCGTGGTGCACGATCTCGACGCCAAGATGAAGGAATATCACAAGGCCTTTGGCTGGGGTCCCTGGAAGGTCTTTCAGTCGGAGGGTGTGAAGATCATGCATCATTGCACCATGGATGGGAAGCCGTCTGAGTTCTTCAAAATCCGGTGGGCGGAAGTTGGGGTGGGGGACATCATTTTCGAGCTGGTTCAACCTTTTGGCGGGGACAATCCCTGGCAGCGCATGATCGATACCCGCGGCAGGGAATTGGATCGATTGCGGTGATGTTCAAGACCGAGCAGGACTCTGAGGAGGTGAAGAAGGAGTTCCAGGACGCAGGCTTGGGGGTCACGTCTTCTGGGCGCATCGGCGATCACATCGAGTGGTACTACCTCGACACCGAGCCGGCCTTCAAGTGCGTGATCGAGTCCGGCAGCGGTCACACGTTCGAGTTCATGGAGCCCGACTCCGTCTACCCTGAGGCCTGAACGTCAACCGCCGTCACCGATGGGGCTGCTACTTGTCGAGCCAGAATCGTCGTAAATCAAAGGCGTTCAAACCGAGGCCGGTCACGTTCGGTGTGTCGCCCTTCACGTACGAGGCCACGGCGTCAATCAATGGATAAGAGTAGGGAATGATGAGTCCGCCGCGCTCGTAGTCGATCCGTTGCATCGCGTGAATGACGTCGCGCTGGACGGCAGGATCAGTCGATGTATACGCCCTGGCATACAGCGCGTTGTACTCGGCGTCGTCGAAGTGGCTCTCGTTGAATGGCGCTCCCGCTACCGTCTCCTGTGACGGGCAAGCAGATACGGTTCGTATTCCCAGTAGTCCTGGGCGAACGGCGCCTTGAGATAGGAGTTCGAAAAGAACTCGGTCGGGTCCTGCTGTGACACCGTGACGTTGACCCCGGCCTCAGATGCTTGTGTCGCGAACACCTGTGCTTCCTGCACTACTCCGCCGGCGAGCGTCGATGTGATCAGTTGCACATTCAAGTCCGGGTGGCCCACGGCCTTCAGCAACGACTTCGCCTTCGGGATGTCCCGCACCCTCTGCGGCAAACTGTGGTCGAAGTCGGGATCAACGATTCCGAACATGTCGTTGCCTATACGTCCGTAACCTTCAAACACCTCCAGGAGCATCTGCGGACGGTCGACGACCAGCCGCAGGGCTTGCCGGACCCGCACATCGGAGAACGGCGCCTCGTCGACACGCATCGTGATCGGCTCCCAGCCGCCGGTCTCCGAGATCACGACCGAATAGGCCGAGCGACTCTTCAGCGTCGCGACCGAGGCAGCGGACAGGTAGCTGATCGCATTGAACTGGCCGGCCAGCAGGCCGTTGATCTGCGCCGTCTCGGTTGCGACGTCTGTCGAGACAACCGCGTCCAGGTAGGGCAAGCCGGGCTGCCAGTAGTGGTCGTTCCGGACGAACGTGCTCGTCACGCCAGGAGTGAAGCTCTGAAACTTGAACGGACCGGTGCCGATCGGATGCTTCGGATCAAAGCCCTCCGGGACCAGGTACAGGAAGAGAAAGTTCTGCAGAAAGGTGAGGAACAGGCCGAAGGGCTTGTCGAATCGGACGACCAACGTCAGCGGGTCCGCGACCTTCGTTGCAGCGAGGTTGATTGGACCGAGCGACGTCGTCCCTGCGTACTTCAGCTTGATGATCCGTTTAAAGCTGTAAAGGACATCAGCCGCCCCGAAGGGCTTGCCGTCATGGGTCAACACGTCCGGGCGAACCTTGATCGTCCACTCCGTCGCGGCGGCGTTCGGCGTGATCGATTCTGCAAGCACGTACTCGAGCTTGCCGGTGGCGCCGGTGGTGACCAGCTGCTCGAACAGCAGCGGAATTCGCGAAAAGTCCTGGTTTGAGATGCCGTTCTGGGCATCCAGAGTGTCAGTGTCGGTACCGCCCGTGCCGGCGTAATGGAGCGTGCCGCCTCGTTTCGGTTTCAGGCTTGCCGGGGACGTTGACGAGGTCGTGGTCGAAGACGAGCTTGAGGATCCACAGGCGCCGAGCGCGACAGCGGAAGTTGCCGCAAGAGCGCCCGCGCCCCCGATCTGCAGGAACTCACGGCGGCTGAACCGGTCGGGCATCGCTCCCCCTCCTGTCCCGGGTCTTGATAGTAACAATACAACATTGTGACCCGAGCCGGCGGGGGAGCGCGCTCAGAATGGGTAGAACCGTCGTCAGGCGAACCAGATCTCGGAGAAGATGCAGGTGTTCGGAGTGAGCCCATCCTTGGCGGGATAAAGACCACGGACGTTCGGCCGGGCGGCGCTGATGACCGGCGGAGTCACCGGAATGATGTACCCGTTGTCCTGGAACTGGATGTTGCAGAGCTCGTGGCCAATATCGACGCGTGCCTGGGCGTCCAGTGTGGACATCCCCTGCTTGAAGAGTGAGTTGAAATGCGGGTTGTCGTAATGGGTCTCGTTGAACGGTCCGCCGGGAACCATGAACAGGGCGAGGACCGGGAACAGGAAGTCGTAATACGTGTAGTCCTCCGCGAACAGCCACTTGAGATAGTTCGACCCGTAGACGTTGGTCGGGGTCGTCTTGTCGAGGTTGATCTTGATACCAGCTGCGGACACTTGCTGGGCGAGGACTTGGGCCGCCTCGACGGTTCCCTGCGTGATCGGTCCCGTCACCAGCTGGACGGTCAACTTCTCCTGACCGGCGGCCTTGAGGAGTGACTTCGCCTTGTCGATGTCCTGGGTTCGCTGGGGAATACCGAAGTCGTATTCGGGCACGCCGTAGCCCAGCATGTCGTTACCGAGAGATCCGTAACCGCCGAAGACGACGTCGAGGAATTGCTGCCGGTCGATCGCGTACTTCATCGCCTGGCGCACCTTGACGTCGGAAAACGGCGCCTCGTCGACTCGCATCGTGAACATGACGCCCTCGTAGGACTTCCCCGCAGAATTTGCATGCCGGCGGACCGCAACGAAGACAGGACGTCGAACGACAACGGGGCAATGACGTCCGCCTGACCGGCGACCAGCGCGTTGGCCTGAGTCGTCTCGTCGGTGTAGTCGTCGATCACGAGCTCGTCCACGTAGGGGAGACCGGTTCGCCAATAGTTCTGGTTTCTTGTGAATGTGCTCGTCTCACCCGGGGTGAAGCTTTGGAACTTGAACGGGCCGGTTCCGATCGGAGACTTCTCATTGAATCCGACGGGAATGATGTCGGTCGCGCCCGAAAGGGAGAGCGACTGCTCGAAGACCGAGAACGGGCTTGAGCACTGGAACTCGGTCGTGTACTTGTCGACCTTCTTGATGCCGGATGCGACGAGCGGGGCGAAGATCGGCGCCTGCCATCCGGGCATCTTCGGGTCGAGGATCTGCTGGAACGTGTACACGACGTCGTCTGCGGTGAGCTCCTTGCCGTTGTGGAACTCGACGCCCGATTGAACCCGGATTGTCCAGACCGTGGCCGTCTTGTTCGGGGAGATCTCGGTCACGAGCACGGGGGTCGGATTGGCGTCCTTGTCGAGCTTGTACAGCGGGTCGTAGAGGTTCCCGATGCGGGCGAAGTCCAAGGTCTGGACCGGGTGGAGCGGGTTGACGGTGTCGGAACTGGTACCGCCGGTCAGCGCGACTCTCAGCCTTCCTCCCTGCTTCGGCTTGCCCGTCGGCGCGGAGCTGGTGGTGGTCGTCGTCGGTGAGCTGCTGCTCCCACAGGCAGCCAAGAGGCCGCCGGCCGTGACCGCCAAACCGGCTTTGAGTGCGTCGCGCCGTGACACAGGCTGCGGCATGGTCGATCTCCCCCTTCATTCCCGCTCGAATGTCGTAACATACCAACATAGGGTTCGGGGACAAGCCGACCCAGCGGCTTCCGCGCCGTGTCTGACTTCGTCAACCTATGTCGTGAGTCTCCTGTGTGCGTTGCTGGCCGCGTTCCTGAATGCCGTCAGCACCATCACCCAACACGTCGCAAGCACGCGGGACTCCAAGGGCTTGAAGGGATGGCGTTTCGTGCGCGCTCTCGTCGGGAACCCGCTCTGGCTCCTCGGTTGGGCGGCGCTTCTCGGAGCCTTCGTCTCTCAGGCGTTAGCCCTGCACAACGGGCTACTTTCGCTGGTCCAGACCGTGCTCATGACCGAGCTCGTGTTCAGCCTCGTGCTCCGCCGCGTGTGGCTCCGGCAGAGAATTGCGCCGGCGGCCTGGGCATCTGCGGCCCTGACCTGTGTCGCGGTCTCAGTGTTCATCGCAGCTGCCGAGCCTCAGGGTGGGACCGTCTCACCGAGCTCGCCGCGCTTGGGCGTCCTCGATCCTGGCGTGCGGTGGGAGTGCCGCGGTGCTGGCACTGTTGGCGACGCGAGGCTCCCCGCCCCGCCGTGCGGCCTTGTTCGCAACCGCAGCCGCGTCAGTGTGGGCGCTCGAGGCGACATTCATCAAGGCTATGACGGACACGCTCACCGAGTACGGCGTCGCCGGGACCTTCGTCCGGTGGCCGGTCTACGCCGTGGCCGTGGGCGGAGTCGCCGGGACGCTGCTCGTTCAATTGGCGCTGCACGTGGGCCCACTGCGGGTGTCCCAACCGCTTCTCGTCATCGTCGATCCCGTCATCAGCATCGTGCTCAGCATTCACCTGTTCGGCGAGCGCTTCACAGCCGACGCGGCCCACCTGGCGTTCGCAGCGGCCGCCTTCTTGGCGATGTGTTGCGGCGTGGTCCTGCTCACGATGACCGTCCCCGAGACCATGGAGGCGAAGGTTCCCGGGGGACCGTTGAGGCTGTGCGCCGGAACCTCTGGTTCGACTGACGGCGCTGAGTAGATCACGGAGAGTCACCGCTCACCACCGTGAGCGTCGGAGGTACGATGTGGCCCATGAAGCGACCGGCGGTCCAGGCGGTTCGCCTAGCGCTCCCGGATGGCTCCCGGCAAGATCTGTAACGGCCGCGAGCCGCTCCACCGCCGGTCGTCGCTCCGCTCACGGAACGCCTCGAACGACCATCAAGTGCCCCCTCGGTCCTCGGCACGGTCCTGCTCGTTGCCTTGGCGCTGCTGATCGTGGCCGCCCTCCTGATCGCCGATCCTGCCGGAATCACCTTGCCTCGCGCGCGATGACGCCCGTTCCGTGACAGCGCCGTTCGGTGGTAGTCCGCACGCTTTCGGCCTGTCGCCGTCAACCGGTGCGAAGGGCGCGGCCCAAGTCCACCAGATCGAAGGCCTCCTCGGAAGGAAGATCGATCTGGTCAACTTCTTCCTGGGATGGAACTTTCCCGGCTTCGACAAGAAGGCCCTCGACGAGATCGAGGCCTTAGGTGCCCTTCCGGAGGTGACGTGGGAGCCCTGGGATTACCGCCGCGGCACGAACCAGGGCGACTACGCCTTGTCGCGCATCATCGCCGGCGACTTCGACGGCTACATACGATCTTGGGCCAGGGGCGCGGCGGCGTGGGGCAAGCCCTTCATGCTCCGCTTCGCCCAAGAGATGAACGGAAACTGGTACCCCTGGGGGGCGGCGGTCAACGGCAACAGCCCCGGTGAATACGTGCAAGCGTACCAGCATATTCACAAGCTCTTCACCTCCGTCGGAGCCACCAATGTCATCTGGGTCTGGAGCCCAAATATTCTGTATCCCGGGAGTGTCAGCCTGTCATCGGTCTACCCCGGAAACGCCTACGTCAACTGGATCGGAGTGGACGGCTACAACTGGGGAACGAGCGTGCCCAAGAGAGGCGGGTGGCGTTCTCCGAGCGCCGTCTTCGTCCCGACGTTGAGCGCTCTGAAGCGACTGGCACCGACCAAGCCGATCATGATCGCCGAGACCGCGAGCGCCGAGCAGGGCGGCAGCAAAGCCGACTGGATCAAGGACCTGTTCACCCTGCTCCAGCACTACCCCGACGTCAAAGCCGTCGCCTGGTTCAACTACGACAAAGGGGGGACCAACTGGGAGATCACCAGTTCGAAGAGTTCTCATGATCCGGTGCCCCAATTTCCGCTCCGACACAGCCCATCGAAACAGCGCCACGGCATCGGATAGGAAGTCGGTGTTGCTGCTGAGCTGCAATTCTTCTTTGAGCAACCGCACCGAGCGATCTTCCGCTGGAGCAAGATCGGCCTGGAACTTCGACTTGCTGACGCGGTCTGCTTGCTTGGAGCCTCGATTCGCTTTTTTTTTGTCTTTAGAGCCATTTGCCTACCTAAGGGTGCCGAAACGTATTTCAACTCTTATTATACTCCGATTCCTTGCCTTTATGGAGTGAAGCCGGATAATCCCTTGGCCGCTGAATCCACCGCTGTCACTTCTGGGCAGTTGTGCCCTAAACGGCAAATTCGGCGACGGTCATCAGCCCAATACAAACGATCGCGACAACATTCAGGATCAACATCTGCCTCAGTTCTCCTTTGGGTCAGATTCGGGTGCCCAGGGCGCTCCCCGCACCACGATGGACCCCGCCGTGAGAGTCCACGGGCAGTGCTGGTAATCCGAGATCTGCTCCATTCGCCCGTCCGCTCCGATATCGAGCCGAACGATTCCTTCGATTTTCCACGCGCCATCTCGGACATTGAGGAGAATGATCGAGGGCTCACCGTCCACCTCGCCCATTGTCAGCCGCCACGTCACCTGCATGCGTGAGTAGACGCCAAAGTAGCCGCCATCGGCGAAGCTGCCCGAGTATCGATCGGCAACGAGCAAGCGGGCGTCGGCGCTGATCAGTTCGCGCAGCCCGTCCCAGTCGCGGCGATTGAATCGGTCGACGTAAAGCTGAAGAATCTGCTTGTTCTCGGGCGTCGAGACGCGCGGGCCGGCGGCTGGTCTTTGCAACGACGCCAGTTTCGACCTGCCGCGATTGAGAGCCGCCTTGACGCCACCCACCGTCGAATCGACGAGTTCCGCAATTTCCTCCAGCGAATATTCGAAGACATCCTTCAGCAGCACACACGCACGCTCCTTCGGAGGGAGGTTCAGCACCAGATGCTCGATGGCAGGGCCGATGGCCGGCCCGATAGGATCGCCGGGCTCGACGAAGTCCGGCTCCGCCGCCGCGGCTTCTGCCTCCACCCGGACACCGCGGCTTCGAAGAAAATCGATGCACTGATTGTGTGCGATGCGAAACATCCACGGCGTCAGGGGACGGCTTTCGTCGAGGTCTCAAGGCTGCGATAGGCGCGAAAAAGCGCGTCCTGCACCACATCTTCGCCATCTGTGATTGAGCCGGTCATCCGGGAGCAATATCGGTGAAGCCGCGGCCGAAGGGGGCTGATGGTTTCGAGAAATGCCAGGTATCGAGCTTCGAACTTTCCGGCGTCTTCCATATATCACTTGCCTTTGCGCAGCCTGCCCTCCGCCATATGCGGCGACCGCTCACTCTTCTCTTTCGCGTTGGGTCGTCCCTTGCCTGTAGTAATCAGGCTCGCAGGCTCCCGTTGATATACGAGCCCCATGCGTTCGAGCAGACGTCGTAACACTCTATTCGGGCACCAAACCCAGGTGGGTGAAGCGCACCTCGGTTTATCCCCTTTCAGGCGATGTCGAAGACGATTTCCGTGCCGTTCCACTCCGTTTTGTCTTCTGTGAAATTGAAATGGTTATTCAGGACGAGCCAGACGACTTTCTTGTCAGGGACGACTTCGACCAACTTCATTTTGCACTGATGGACGTCTTTGAACCCGTACGTAAACTCATCGCCCAGTTTCTCGGTACTGCCTTCAATTTCTTCTGACCACCATCCGCGGACATTATTGATC
>CAVXNB010000006.1:0-9532 GCA_963763085.1 uncultured Acidimicrobiaceae bacterium | reverse complement strand
GGCCCGCTCTCGAACACGGGGCGCCGGTGCCACCGCCAGAACCGACGCTCCCCGCCGCGATGCAAACACTCATCGGCCGCGAGTCGCTCCTCGAGCGCCTCGCCGCAGCCCTCCGGGAGCACCGCCTTATCACCCTCGTCGGTCCGGGGGGTGTCGGCAAGACGTCGGTGGGCTTGGAACTGGCGCGCCGCATCGCCGACCGCTACCCCGACGGGGTGAAGCTGGTCGAGCTCGTAGCCGTCGGCGACGAGGACGCCACACTCGAGGCCGTCGCGACGGCGATCGACGTCCACTTCCGGCGTGGCAGCTCCATTGGGGACGCAATCATCGAGACACTGCGGCTGCGATGTTCACTCGTCGTGCTCGACAACTGCGAGCACCTCGTCGAGCCGGTGGCGTCCCTCGCCGGCCGAATCGTCCGGGAGGCGCCGGCCGTCTCCATCGTGGCGACCTCCCGCGAGCCGCTCGGGCTCCCAGGTGAACAAGTGTGGTCGGTCGATCCACTGTCGACGGGAGACGCCGGGGCCGGGGCCCTCGCCGGGGGTGGCCTCGACAGCGCCCCGGCGGTGGCGCTCTTCGTCGAGCGAGCCGGCGCGTCCGATCCGGGATTCGAGCTCAGCGAGCAGAACGCGAGTTCGGTCGTCGAGATCTGCCGGCGCCTCGATGGGATCCCGCTCGCGATCGAGCTCGCAGCGGCACGGGCCCGGACGATCGACCTCGCAGAGATCGCGGCGCGCCTCGATGAACGTTTCGGTCTGCTGAAGGCCTCCCGCCGCGGGGGCGACCCCCGCCACCGGACGATGGAGGACGCCATCAGCTGGTCCTACGACCTCCTCGCGCCCGAGGAGCAGGAGCTGTTCAGCGCCCTCGCCGTCTTCGCCGGGCCCTTCGACCTCGCGTCGGCCGAGTCGACGTGCCGCTCGGGCGACGCGCTCGACTTGCTCACGCGCCTCGTCGAGCGCTCCATGGTGTCGGTTCGCCGCCCCGCCGGCGGCGGCACCCGTTACGAGCTGCTCGAGACGCTTCGTGAGTACGGCCGGAGCCGCATGAGCTACGACCGTCGCGCGGAGGTCTTCGGGTCGCATGCAGCGCGCTTCGCTGCGCTGGCGCGCTTCGTCGAGGAGGAGATTCGCACGCCGGGCGAGCCGCAGGCGATCGAAGTAGCGGACGCGTCGTTCGCGGACCTGCGCGCCGCGCAGCGCTTCGCCCTCGAGACCGGGGACCTCGACACGGCGATCGGGCTCATCGTGTCGTCACGGGAGTTCGCCATGCGGGCCATGCGCTATGAACTCTTCGCCTGGGCGGATGCCGCTTGTCGGGCGGAGGATGTGCTCGAGCACCCCCTCGCGCCGCTGCTCACGGGAGTCCGTGCATACGGCGCGTGGGTCCGCGGCGAGTTCGAGCTCGCGGTCGCCCTGGCCCACGAGACTCGCGCCTTGGAGGACGGTCTCGGCGTCGAGCCGAGCGGGCTCGCGGAGCGGGCACTCGGGAACACGCTGCTCGTGCTGAACGACGACGTCGGCGCATTTCACGCCTCGGTACGCCAGGTGGAGTTGGCGGAGGCGTCCGGCGTCGCGTCGCGGATCGTGCACGCGTGCTACATGGGGGCGGTCGGGATGAGCGCCAACGGCGATCTCGAAGGCGCCGCCAACTACATCGCCCGCGCCCGCGGGCTCGCCGCCGTGACCGGCAGCCCGACCGACCTCGCCTCGGTCGCTGTCGCCGAAGGCTTCGCCAGCCGCAGCGACGAGGGAGCGCTGGCGGCCTTCCTCAGGGCGGACGAACTCGCACGGATGGCGGGGAACCGGTGGATGGGCGCGTTCGCGCTGACCGAGGCGTGCGGGTTCCTCGTCCACCTCGGCGATCTCGGGCGCGGTTGCGCGGGGTTGGCGGAGACCGTCGACCTTTGGTACCGCTCCGGCGAGTGGGCTCAGCAGTGGCACACGCTCTCGCGCTGCGTCATCGCGCTGCACCGCATCGGCCAAGCGGAGCTGGCGGTGGAACTGATCGGAGCGATCGAGGCGCACTTCATGTTCGGCGTCACGCCGATGTCGGCAAGGTTGCGCGACGTGGCGCTCGCCACGCGTGACGAGCTCGAGAGTGGGCTCGGCGGGGCCCGCGCCGCTGAACTCGCGGCGATCGGGTCGTCACGCCCCGTCGATGCGGTGGTCCATCGGGTCCGGAACGCGCTGCTCGCCCGCCCCCTCGACGACTGAGCGGCAGGATCGGCGTTCGACCCGGGGGGGACCTGCGCCGTGGAGGTATGCAAGTAGGTGCGGGAGCAACTCGGCCGCGTCGTCCCCCACCCCCGCGATCAGGTTCGAGCGTCGTCGCCGGAGGAATGGGAGCCCGAGAACATAGAGTCCCGGGACCGGGGAGACGCCACCGTCGTGCGCGACCCGGCCGCGGCGATCGAAGGCGGCCGGGTCCAGCCACGGATACGAGGGGCGGTACCCGGTTGCCCAAATCACGGTGGTGAACCGCTCGAGGTCGACCTCCGTGGGTACCGCACCGAGGCGGGTCGGCGCCGGCCGGTCGGGCCCGGGGACCTCGCCCGAGAGCCCGTGCTCGGTGACGAAGTCGTCGATGCGCTGGAGGAGGCGCGCCTGCTTCAGATCCGCGTTCGCCGTCAGGCTCGCGAGGGCGCCGGAGCACTGCGCCACCGCGCCGGACACCCGCATGAGCCGGCCGACGAGGTCGACGCCGGCGGCGGAGAGCGCGTTGAGGTCGAGCGGCATCCGGGTCGGGTTGCCGACGAGTTGCACCGAGGCGTGGCGGCGCGCCCGCTCGATGTCTTCGACCTCGTCGTAGCGCTCATCGAGCTGGCCGACCGCCGCCAGCCAGCAGTAGATGTCGCGGCCTCGGTAGGTGCGCGGGAGCCGGACGTGCTCGCCGACCGCAAGGGTAACGCAACGTCCTGAGCGTCGGAGCTCGTCCGCGATCTGGACGCCCGAGGCCGACGCACCGACCACGAGCACGTCGCCCGTGGCGTCGAGTTGTGCAGGGCTCCGGTAGCGCATGGCGGTCACCTGGTTGATCCGGCGGGGCAGCTCGGCCGCGACCGCGGGGACCCGCGGGTCGCTCGACGCACCCGCCGCGACGACGACGGCCGCGGCGAGGTAGCAGCCGTCGTCGGTCGCGACCTCGAAGCCGCCGGCCGTCCGCCGCACCTGCAGCACCGTGACCCGCGTGCGGACCGGGGCGCCGGTGCGGCAGGCGTAGGCCTCGAGCCAGCCGGCGGTCTCCGCCGCCGTCTGGTAGCCGTCGCGGTCCGGCCCCTCGTACTGGTACCCCGGCAGACGGCACATCCAGTTCGGGGTGAGCAGCCTGAGCGAGTCCCAGCGCTCGGTGCGCCACGAGGATGCCACCTCGCCGCGTTCGAGCACGACGTGGTCGAGCCCCGCGGCGGCAAGGTGACGGCTCATCGCCAGACCGGCCTGCCCGGCGCCAACGACGACGACCGTCACCCGCATCGCTCGCATCGTCGTGGCAGCTCAGTGCTCGGGATCCGGTCCGCAGCCCGCTCAGGCGAGGGAGACCTGGACGGTGGTCGGGTTGGTGATGATGTCGAAGACGGCCGAGCGCTTCTGGGACTGGGCGAGGATCGCCTCGAGGTCCGCCCGACTCGCGTCCGCGTCGATGTCGTAGGTCACGGTGACCTGGTCGAAGCCGTTGCGTACATCACCGTCGATGCCGAGGATGCCTTGCAGGTCCATCCCGGCCGTGACGGTCGCCTTCACGGAATGGAGCTGGACGCCGCGGTTCGACGCCACCGTCGCGACACCGGCCGTGAGACACGATGCCAGCGCGGCGAGCGCGATCTCGGGCGGGGTGGGACCGTTGTCCTCGGAGGCGAAGACCTCTGGGTGGTCGGCGTCGACCGTGTAGGCCTGACGGTGCACGTGCTCCGCGCCGAGGCCGGAGAAGTCGGTGATCGTGGTGCGGCTGTGGGTCCCTCGCACCCACTCGCAGCTCGCCCGCCACTGGAAGCTGGCGGCCTCGGGGTGGTTCGTGAGCGCCTCGCGGGCGCCGCGCAGCGCCTCGACGTTCACGCCGTTGTCGACGGTCGGGGTATCGGTGGTGGTCATCGCCACTCCTCCTTTGTGATTGCGGCGGGCGCTCGCCCGGCCACAGCGATCACTTTCCGCCGACGCGGCGCCGGAGTCTTGGAGCCGGGATGGAGATCAGCTGACGAACGGCAGTCGCGCCATCTTCAACCAATCTTCAGGACTTCTGGCGCCCGCCTGGTGCACGATGCGGTCCATGGCGATGCGAGCAGAACCCCAACGGACCGGCGAAGCAGCCGAGACCAACGACGGCGCTGAGCCCGGTGACGGGCACGATTGGCGGGCGGCCGGCGAAGCATGGGGCCACCGAGCGGCCGACTGGGCCTGCCTGTACGAGCACTATGCAATCGACGTGCTCGTCGCGATCTTCGGGCGGGTGGGCGTCGGGCCGGGGACCAGCCTGCTCGACGTCGCCTGCGGGTCCGGCCTCGCCGTGCGCCTCGCGGCTGGCATGGGGGCGACGGTCTCGGGCGTCGATGCCTCGGCCGAGCTCCTCGCCGTGGCGACCGCCCGTACGCCCGACGCCGATCTGCGGCTCGGCTCCATGTTCGAGCTGCCGTGGCCGGATGCCTCGTTCGACGCCGCGATCTCGATCAACGGCATCTGGGGCGGATGCGAGGAAGCGCTCGACGAGGCGTTCCGGGTCCTCAAGCCCGGCGCGCCGCTGGGCATCAGCTTCTGGGGCGAGGGGCCGCCGCTCGACATCCGCGGCATCTTCCGCCCGCTCGCCCGCCATTCGCCCGAGGCGCACCACGGGTCGATGAAGCGGCTGAACGACATCGCCACACCGGGCGTCGCCGAGGCGATGCTCGAGGCAGCCGGCTTCGTCGTCACTGAGCGGGGCGCTCGGGTTTCGGTCGTCGAGTGGCCCGACGCGGATGTTGCCTGGCGGGCCGTCTCGAGCATCGGACCTTCGGTGCCGGCGCTCCGAGGTCCCGACGCCGACGTGGTTCGGCGCGAGATCATGGATGCCCTCGAGGCTGGCCGCGACGAGCGCGGCATCTACCGCGTGCGCAGCGACCACCAGTTCGTGATCGCCCGGAAACGTTGACGGGGATCGGGCGGCGCTGCCCCAGCGCCCCGCGTCCACGGGACCTAGGAGGCGACCCCATTCGACGCGCCGATGGCCGAAGGACAGTGAGCAGTGCAAGCAGCTGCACAGGGCATGCCTGTGTAGCCCCATGCACCCTCGCCTCGACCGAAGACTCGAACACGAAGCCGCAGCAGAGCCACCTCGTATAGGGCAGTGACGTAAGGGGTGCGTAGACCCCTCGAGATGCCCCAAGGAACCCAGTCTTCCGGCATATTGCCCCAACGCGAAACCGCTGGTGTTACGGCCCCGGTTCGTTGGACACATTGTCCGACTATCACTCGGCCACCTGAGCCGCGCCTGGATGCCTGCCTCTCGTGGTGTGCGGTGGCTCAGGCGCTCGATGCGCCACTCGTTGTTGTAGGTCTCGATGAAGGTGGCCGGCCCTTCTCACATGTCGGCCGTGCCCTCGCAGAACCGGGCCCAGAGGCACTCCTCCTTGAGCGTCCAGATGAACCGTTCGGCCACACCGTTGCCCTGGGGTTCGCCCACGATGGCGGCGTCGTCTTCGTGGGCGAACCACCCGAGAGAGCCTGGAAGTGGTGTGATCGGTGCCGGCTCCCCCGGCCGTGCTGGAGCAATCGATGAGGATGCCAGGGAGGAATACGAGCGCGTCACTGGCCGCCAGCCCGACTCCGCTGAGATGCTCCGTCACCGTCCCACCGTCCCACCAACCCGGCGGACCGGGGCACCCCGTCGTTACGACCAGGCCTGCCCGTGTCCCTCGGGGATCGGTACCAGGCGCCAGGTGGTCGGAACGCCGTTTCGTCTACTCCTCGACGAGAATCACCAACGTCTCGGGTAGCACACCATCCTGCTTCATGGCCTCGGCGGCAGCCTCTGACTGCATGGTGGACGCAAATGCAGCCATGTCAGGAACGTCCATGAGGAGTGCCACCTTTGTCGGGTCGTCGGGGTTCACAAACGTCCGGATGTTAGTGACGCCGAGCTGGCCAAAGATCTCCTCGCGCTTTGGCGAGTTTAGCCAATGGTCCTTCCCTTTCGAGATGTCATGGTGTCCGATTATGGTCGGCAAGTTGTCTCTCCTTGTGGTCGGCGGTTTTGGAAGTTCTTCTTCGGTGTGCAACGAGGGGAGAAGTATCGGCGCCGTAACGCCGTTTTACCAAAGGCCCGCCGTCACCGTCTCAATGACTTGATTGGTCTCAACACTTCATTGTCAATACTTCATTTGTCTGCGCATTCTCTGCGGCTCCAGCACGATTGGCCCGGCCGAAATCCCTAGAGATTCGGGTCAGGGAAGCAGGTTGTGAATCTCGAATCCTGTCTCTTCAGGTGGCGTCTCGAACCCACCCTCAATTCCCTGCTGCATACGTGGAGTAAGGGTTCCGTTGCGGAACCTCTCCCAACCGTCCTTCGAATCGTGAACGGCCACGATCGTCCAGCCACCCTCGGAAGCGCCCGCGGCATGGAATGTCTGGCCTTCTGGCAGGCCACCGCTGCGGGATGAACTTCGCCAACCGTCTTGTTTTCTCTGCGTTCCGCCGGGAAAGAAATGAATGGCGCCGTAGGCCATGAGGAGCTCCGCTCAGGTGAAGATGGGCTCGGGATTCGTATCTGCTGATACGGCCCATACAACTGGCCCGACCAACACCGTACACCGGATTACCTGCGCCGACCGACGAGATCCGCGCACCGCCGCCTGAGGCGCCGCCTGGACCCGGACCAGGACAAGACAGTCGCGACGCAGGAGATCACACTCACCGTCCATCCATAACCGTGTCCACACGCCCGAATGCCGTTGGTGGGCAGTGTCCCAAGGGTCTCAGGTGGGTCGTTTTCTGCGGAGGCCCTCTAGTCGGAGCGACGCTCGCCGAAGCGGGCTCGTTGGCCGCCCGAGGCGCCAACTCCCTGCCGGGCCGTCCCCATTTCGCTGGGAACGCCACCATGCGTTCGATCTCCTCCGTGGTGCAGGCGACGGCCACGCCAGGGTAACTCCCAGTGTAAGGCGGCAAGCCAATGGCGGGAGCCAATTGGGGACCCACGCACGGCGAACATGATGAACGCCGATGAAGCTCCCTGAACGCGATACCGAAAACTACCTGGACATATTGAACGGATATGAACCCCTGCAAACCACCGGAATGGACTCCGCAGGTTCTGGGTTCGAATCGCAGTGAGCGGACAATGACAACACCCAGGGTCAGAGGGGTTGCTCGGAGGAAAGACGCCTGCTGAGCTGACGGGCTCAATGAGCCAAATGGGGAGCCACCCGCACTGGAATGGCTCCTGCGCTATTCGGCATGCCCGATAGCCAGCGGCTCGTCGTGCCTCGCGCTCATGCTTCCTCGGGGTCACGCGGCGGCTCGGCAACCCCCTCGGGAAACGTCTGGGCGTCGGTGCTTGGCAGACCCTCCCCCGAACCGGCCCCACAACGTACCCCACCCGGCAACCAGCACTTCCCGGAACCGGTGTTCCTCACCCATATTCGATCTGCTTAAAAGGGAGGTACCTCGCTGGCTCCGGCCGGAAGCGGTTCACCTGCCGCCCAAACGTCGCGCCGCGAGAAGCGCCACCGTCCCTCGTCACGTACAATTTGGTCGTAGTACCGCCCTGCGGCGACGACACGAAACCCTTCTTCGTCACCAACGATGGCGACGAAATCCGTCCATGCTCGCCCGATCTCGAGTCCGTCGACCGTGATGACCGGCGTCAACACCAGATGTTTGCCGGCCCTGGCCGTCCCGCTCCGCATTGATTCCATCGCGCTCTTGATGGAGCCGCGCCCTTGATAGACCTGGCCCCAGAACGTGAACACGGCGTCGTTAGTGAAGAGCTCGGACCAATCGTCGAGACGGCCGTCGTCGACAAGTTGAGCGTATAAAGCTATCAACCGACGGACGTCGGTACCGACATCATCCACAACCCGGACCTCCCACTGTGGATCGCTCCTTGATCTGCTGCACCCAATTACTCCATTCACGCCGAAGATCTCATTACGACATTGATCGCGCCGGGGTACCTGACACTGCACCATTTCGAGCAGCTATGGCGCCGTTGAGGACATCCAACCTCTCTCTGGTGTTCATCGGAAGTCGATCACGTTGTAACGAGAGGTGTCGTCTCGGGCGTAGGACCGGGGCTGGTCACCGCCCTCATTACTATCTCTTCGACATGGTTAAGGGTACTGCCATCAAGCGACATCTCAGTGGCTGCAATGGCCTCTTCCATGTGATCAACCCTACCGGTCCCTACGATCGCCACATCCACCGCGCGGTTGGCCAGCACCCATGCGATCGCAAGTTGACCAATCGAGCACCCGAGCTCATCGAGGGCAAACGACTGTAGCTCCCTCACCACCCCAACGTTGATCCGAAAGGCGTCCCCTTGATACATCGAGCTGTGGCTCCTCCAGTCGGTCTTCGGAAAGTGCATCCCTTCTGACAGTGTCCCGGTCAAGAGCCCATGGCCCAGGGCTCCATAGACGAGGACCCCAAGGTCATGCGCCTCTGCGTATGGAAGTACATGATCCTCGATGCCTCGACCCAATAAGTGATATGAAGGCTGCAGAGCTTCAGGAGGGAGTACCTCACTGAACTGCTCAATGTCCTCGACATCGAAGTTCGAGAGTCCAACGTGGCCGATCTTGCCTTCGGCAACCAGATCCGCGAGCACTCCCGCAGTCTCGGACCCCGGCACATTGGGATCCGGCCAATGCACGTGATAGAGATCGATCTGCTCGACGCCGAGGACGGAGAGGCTCTCGTCAAGGTCACGGCGAAGTTTGGCGGGACTTGCATCTCGACGGGGCCCTTCGGGAGTCAACTGCAATCCGCCCTTGCTGGCAAGGACCACTTCGTCTCGACGATGGAGCAGGTCCTCCTGTAGCGCCGCACCGAGCACCCTTTCCGATTGACCGTTTCCGTATGTCCGGGCGGTGTCGAAGAAATTGATCCCTTTCTCGCGAGCACTGCGAATCGTGGCGACCGCTGCGTCGGTCTCCTGGGTATCCCAGAACTGTCCTGTTCCAAGAGCGATCTCCGACACACGAAGTCCGCTCCTGCCAAGAAGTACATATTCCACGTTCCGCTCTCACCCTTCCGCTGTCCAGGAAACTGCAACTACGACTGATACGACGCCTTCGGGATCCTCCCCTAGAATGCCGTCAAGGTCGGAGCCCGTTATTTGGCTGTCCAAGTTGGCTTCAGACCGGTGCCCCGAGCGGAGTGGCGAGGTCGTAGGCCGGACCGAACAGGACTCGAAGCAATCGCTCCGATGCCCACACACGCTCGCCTGCGAGTCCCTTCTGCCCGAATACGAGAATGCCGATGATCGAATGATGCTCGACATTTCCGTCCGGCATTGTCAGATCGATTTCGTATTCCTCCGTGACGGCGTCGTCTCCCACCCACTCGCC
>CAVXNB010000005.1:0-58640 GCA_963763085.1 uncultured Acidimicrobiaceae bacterium | reverse complement strand
CCGCCACCAGCACCGCCACCGCAATCTGCACGTAGGTCAATCCGAACCACTGGTCGGCCACCCGCGAAACGTAACTCCGCAGATCCCGTTGGTCAGCACGAACAACCGCTGCTGCGATCCTACCGGTCGAGAATCGCCTGCCGCACCGCCGCTTCATTCGCGCCCGGCTGCAGGTAAATCCGGAACAGTTGACCGTATCGTCGTGCCACTAGCGATGAATACCTCCGCGAAATGAGCAAACTCCCCTGTTGATCCGAAAAATCGCGCACGATCCCGACCACCGGCAATCCTCACCGTTCCATCCGGCGACGGAATTTCGAGCACTTCGCCCAGCTTCGCCCCGTGCAACCGCGCGAAATTCTCCGACGCGATCACGCCTTTCCCCGCCGCCGCCTGCCGTACATTTCCGTCGGTTCGCCCTCCACCGCGGGAAGCTTGGCACGTCTCGCCACATCGTCGATATCGACGGCCACCAGCATCACCGGCGTATTTTTCACCATCACGCGCACGCGTCCGCACCGGCTGCACTTCCTCGACGCCGTCGATCGCCCGCAGTCCGTCGCCCAGCGACGCCGGAAAAACAAAACTTCGCGCCGTGATGGTCTCCGCCGTCGATACAAACAGATCCGGATTCAGCGCGATCCCCATCCACTCCTCGATCGAGTCGTAACTCGCGCGCGCCAGCCCTCCCAGCGAAATCACCAGCGCCAGCGAAAGCATCAGCGCCGCCACCGTCCCCGAAGTTCGCCGCGGCCCTTGAATCAAGCTATCCGCCGCCAGCGTTCCCTCCACCGGCCGCATCCATGCGAGCACCGGCCGCAGCCCGTGCGCCAGCCACAACGCCAGCGCCGGCGCCAGCAGCACCGCCGCCATCACCGCCAGCAAATATCCGGCGTAAAAAATCACCGTATGCCGGTTCAACCCCAGCGCCACCACCGACAACAGCCGCGCACCCGAGCGCCCACCGGCGTCGCGTCCGATTCTCCCCTTCGCTCAACGACTGATATCGTCCCTTTTGCAACGCCTTCACCGGATCGACGCACGCCGCCGCTGCGCGCCGGAATCACCGCCGCAATCAGGCTGGTCAGAATCCCCATCGCGATCGCCGCCGCGATCAGCCACGGTTGCACATCAATGCTCTCGGCACTCTGCGCGACTCCATAAACCTCTTCGAGCAGCCCGCCGATGTATCCCGCCATCGCGCGCGCCATGCCGATGCCGAACGCGATGCCCGCCAGCGTTCCCGCCAGCCCGGTAATCGCGCTCTCCGTCAAAAACAGCGTCCGAATCTGCCGCCGCGTCGCGCCCAGCGCCCGCAGCATCCCGATTTCCGAGCGCCGCTGCGTCACCGCGATCGCGAACGTGTTGTAGATGATGAACATCCCGATGAATAACGCGAACACGCTGGTGATATTCGACGCCAGCGTATAAATCCGCGACGTCGCTTCAAACTGCTCTCCGCGCGAACTCGGGGGTTCCACTCTGAAATCCCGGCGCCGAGCACGCCTGCGAAGTTTCCCGATTCCATCGCCTCGAGCGTCACGCCATCCTGAAGCGCGATATCGATCCGGTCGAACTTCCGCCCGCGCCCGAACACTTTTTGCGCGGCGTAGATGTCCATGACCGCGAGATTGCCTCCAAAGGCGCTCGCCAGTCCGCCGGGCTTCATGATGCCGCGAATCGTAAAGACGCGCTCGCCGTCCATGGTACGCATGGGGATGCGCGTGTTGATCTTCAATCCGTGCTCATCGGCGAACGTCTTGGTGACGATCAGCGAGTCCGGCTGCGCCAGAAACACCAGCGGATCGTCGATCGAATCGTCCGCCTTCCAGGTCATAAGTGCGCAGACTGCGATCGCCCAGCATATCGACGCCGAGAATCAAAAGATTCCTTGCGCCGTCGGTCGAGACCGACGCCTCAATCACCGGCGCCGCCGCGCGTACTTCCGGCACGTCCTGCACCTTTTCGAGCACGGCCTCGTCGAATCCCGGCTCGCCCGCCGAAATCTGAAGCTGCGTCTGCCCCGCAATCCGGTCGATGGTCTGGTGAAACGCCGCGAGCACGCTCTGATTCGCCGTGTGCATTCCGACGAACACGGCCACGCCCAGCACGATTCCCGCCGTCGTCAAAAGCGTTCGCAGCAGATGCCTCCGCGCATACGGCCAACTGATCAACCGGAGCAGGATCATCGCCGCACATCCTGAAACACATGTCCGTCGCGAATGTGAATCGTCCGCGCGCAGCTCTCCGCAACCGCGAGATCGTGCGTCACGATCAGCACCGTCGAGCCCGAGCCGTTCATGTAAATCCCGGACCAGCTTCAGAATTTCCTCGCCCGTGGACGTATCCAGGTTGCCGGTAGGCTCGTCCGCCAGCAGAATCGGCGGATACACATACGAGATCCTCGCCGACGGCGAGGAGACCGGGATCGTGGAGATCCCAGTCGAGTGGATACGCGACGACGCCCCCTACCTCACGATGGACCGGCGCTCGTCCCTGCGCCCCTCGCCAGCCCCGCGGGACCTGCTGCAACCCTGGATCGACGAGTTCGAAGCGGCCTACGCCGCCGGCGGCCTGTTCCAGCTCACCATGCATCCGCACGTGATCGGGCACCGCTCCCGGCTGGTCGTGCTGGCAGCGCTGCTCGATCACGTCGCCAGCCGCCCCGGCGTCTGGTACGCCACCCACGCCCAGGTCGCTGCCGTGTGCGCTCAGGCTCTCCATTCCTAGCGAGGCGATACGAGGTTCCGGCCTCGGTCCCGCCGGCAACGGTGGAGAGCTGGGATTGAAGCGGGCTGGCATCATGGCCGTCATGGCGAACGCCCTGCCCACCGTCCTTCCCGACCCGCCCGCCTGGAGTGGCGATCCCGCCGATCTCGTGGATCTCGAGCGATATCCGCTGCTCCAGCCAGAGGGTCCGATGATGGCCGCGGTCGTTGCCGGCGCCCGGGGCGAGTTGGACCGGACCGGTGCGGCAGCACTCGAGGGCTTCGTAAGTGAGGAAGCCATGGAACTGCTGCTCGCTGACGCCGCGCTCCTGGCGCCGCTCGTCTGGCGAAGCGGAGGACCCGGGACGGTCTACCTCGAACCGAACGTCGGCGAGTTCCCGGAGGGGCACCCCCGCAACTCGGTGACGCCCTACTCGCTGGGGGCCGTTGCCTACGACCTGTTCCCCGCAGGCTCCCCGATTCGGGCGCTCTACGAGTGGGATCCGCTCATGCGCTTCATCGAGAAGATCGTCGGGCGTGGGGAGCTGTACAGGTACGCCGACACGTGCGGCGCGCTCAACCTGTCGGTGATGGCCGAGGGGGACTCGCTCCGGTGGCACTTCGACATGGCCGACTTCGTCGTGTCTCTGGCGATCCGTGATGCGGAGTCGGGCGGCGACTTCGACGTTGCGCCGCTGATCCGGTCGGCCGAGGACGAACGCTATGACGCCGTCGCCCGGGTGCTCGCCGGGGATCGTTCCGAAGTCGTCACGCTCGAGATGACGCCCGGCACCCTGCTCATCTTCGAGGGTCGCCATTCCCTGCACGCGGTCAGCCGGGTGGCCGGGCCGATCGACCGCTGGGTGGGGCTGTTCGCCTACGACACCAAACCGGGGACGGTCGGCAGCGACCGCCTTCGACGCATGCGCTACGGGAGGGATTGAGTAACCGCTCGACCGGGGCCTTTGTCCTACGGTCGGCGCCTAGAGGGAGTCGAGGGCCTGCACGGCGTCTTCAACCAGATCCGCCGTCTCCTCGATTCCTGCTGAGAAACGGACCAGTCCTGGCGCAATACCCGCATCGGCGATCTGGGCGTCGGTGAGCGTCCCCGCCCACATCGCCGCCGGATGGACAGCCAGGCTCCAAACACTGCCCAGGCTGGCGGCTCGTCGGGCGTAGCGAACCTTGCTGAGGAATTTGTCCGCAGCCTGGTAGCCGCCCGCCAGCTCCACGCCGACCACTCCACCGAAGCCGGTCATCTGTCGGGCCGCGACCTCGTAGCCCGGATCAGTCGTCAGTCCCGGGTAGTACACCTGTGCCACGGCCGGGTGCCCGCTCAACGCCTCCGCCAGAGCCAGGCCGTTGGCATTGTGCCTCGCCATCCGCAACGGGAACGTGCGCAGACCTCGCAGCAGGAGCCACGCATCGAAGGGGCCGAGCGTTGCACCCGTGAGCACACCCATTTTCCAGACCCGGTCCACGAGCTCTTCCGACCCGGCGAGCACGCCCGCGGTGACGTCTGAGTGGCCGTTGAGGTACTTCGTCGCGCTGTGCCACACGAGATCGATACCGAGTTCGAGCGGCCGCTGATTCGCGGGGGTGGCAACGGTGTTGTCGGCCAGCGTCAGTGCCCCGTTCGCGTGCGCAAGATCAGCAACCGCCTGCAGATCGGTGACCTGCAACAGCGGGTTGCTGGGCGACTCCACGAGGACGAGGCGCGTTGAAGGAGTCATCGCGGCGGCGAAGGCGTCGGGATCGGTCTGGTCCACCTGGGTCGTGGCAACCCCCAGGCGGGGCAACAGATTCTGGAGGAGGGCGGAGACGCCACCGTAGGTGGACCGCTGCCCGATCACGTGGTCGCCGGCGCTGACCAGTGCCAGAACGGCGGTGGTGATGACGCCCATACCGGATGCGGACACCAGAGCAGCCTCGGCGTGCTCCAGCTCGGCGACGATCGCCGCCACCTGGAGGTGGTTCGGGTTGCCGTACCGGGTGTAGAAGGACTGCCCGCGCCGCTCGACCGCCGTGCGTGCGAAGCTCTCCGCATCCTCGGACCAGAAGGTTGCGGTCTGAAAGATAGGCGTCGCCACGGAACTGGTCTCATGCACTTCCCGGTCTGCGTGGACGACGGTGGTACTGGTCGGGTCTGACACTTTCGCTCCTTAGGGCTCGCCGCACGTTAAGCCGCGCGAACGCGACTTGACGATTTATCGGCTCGACTTATCGGCTCGACCACTCGCTGAGAACCCGATCGACGTCTGACTGGACGAGGACCCGAGCTTCCTCTCGCTCGACCCCGGACATCAACAGCTCGTCGTAGCGGGTGTCGACATGACGAACCGATGCCACCACAGCCAGCCTCACCGCTTCCGGGGCGAGGGCCCGTCCGGCGGCGCTGCGTCCGACGCGACCACTACCTCGGACTGCGGCATGGGCGGCGATCGCCTCGGCCCGTTCGGGCGGGCATCCTGAGAAGCTCTCAAGAATGGCCGCTGCAAAGGAGGCCTGGAACCCGCTGTCCTGAGCCTCGCGACGCTCCTCTTCCCGCCCTCGGCGACGCAGACGAGCCTCCTCGTCGGCCAGGCATTCGGCCTCCGCCTGTTCGAGAGCCGGCTCCTCGACCAACAGACCCTGACGCTCGTAACGGCCCCGCGTACGGCTGAAGCGCACGACCACCGCGGACAACGAGCTGGCCTTCTTCGCTCTGCGTGTCAGCGCGGCATCACCACGGGAAAGAAACACGAGGTGATCCAGGTCCGCGCAACTCATACACAGCGGACCCGCCTCCTCCATGATCAGCAGGTTCCCGCCGCCGCCGCACTCGCTGCAGGACCATTCGCGGACGGCGTTGATCACGACGAGATCCGGTGGGCGAGATTGACGCTCGGCGAGGTTGCGGCGCTTGCGTTCCGGTAGGGCTGGGGACATCCAGTGAGTCCGCCACGCCTGTTCGATGCCGGGGTCCCCGCCCGCCGAGAACTGAAGCTGCCGGCGATCCCGCGTCCGCGACACGTAGTCGACCTCGCTCGGCTCCAGGCCGCGCTGCGACGCCCACTTGCCGAACAGGCCCGCGGCCGCCGAAAGCTTCGCGGGATCGACTTGGATCGCCTGCTCGAGCGTCGGGAGCCGGCCCTGTCGCCACTCTCCGACCCGGACCGGTGCCAGCCAGCCCATGCCCACCAGCACGTCGATCAACGACACATAGCCGTTCTCGGCCAGCGCCGCTTCGGCGGCGCGAGCCAACCTCACTTCGATCGTTTCCGAGCCCATCGCCTCCAAGTTTGCACCAGCTCGGTGCTCAGCCGACGTCCCACCTCTGCCCGTCCAGTTCCTCGACACGAGGAACCTCGACCCGATCCATCCACTCCCGGATCGACAAGGTCGC
Organism: uncultured Acidimicrobiaceae bacterium; assembly: GCA_963763085.1. Lineage (GTDB taxonomy): Bacteria > Actinomycetota > Acidimicrobiia > Acidimicrobiales > Bog-793 > CAVXNB01. The sequence goes on along the minus strand of CAVXNB010000005.1, from coordinate 52,547 downwards.
CTCCACGTCGCCGAGGTTGTACTGCAGCAACCAGTCCCGGGCAGAGGCTGCGTCGGGGCCGTCACCAACGGCGATGTCGTGCTTGATCATCGACTCGCCTCCACCGGGGTCGTCCACCGCCCACTGGAATCCCGTCAACGGCGCAACTACCTTCAGGCCGCTCGGTCCGCCCGTGATCAGCTGGCTGTCCCACACGTTCAGCATGTCGACCCACTCGTCGGAGGCGATGAACGACCCGACCTCTTCCACGATTCCGGCCGCGAGCCCGACTCGGCGTAGGTAGGTGTTCTCGGCACTGGCGCTGTAGCAGTAAGCGCGAAATGTCCGTCCGGTGGCGTGCGTCACGGTGCGCAGGTCCATCAGCCATCGCCAGAACGCCAGTGAGTTCGCGGTCTCCACGTCTGGCGTCATCGGTTCCCACGTCACGAACGCCCGATATCCCGGGAGCGCCAGATCCGCTCCGGACCGGTCGGTCACCAGACACCCCCACATGTAGCAGCCGTCCTCGACGTTCTCCATGTCGACGTCGACCTCGACATCCGCGCGTGGGACGCTCACCTCCTCGATGCCGCGCCTCGAGTAGACCGCCTCGGGTCCGAGTGCGGCCCGGGACAGGTCGATCTGTGCCGGCAAGGACTTGAGCCCTGAGCCGGAGTAGCTGGCCGTTCGCCTGCACAGGCGAGCCAGGTCGCCGACGGTGACGAAGCCGGCGTCGTCGAGCGCTGCGCAGCTCCCTGGCGCCAACGAAGCCCTCGTCGAGCGAGCCGAGCGCGAGCGTGGGAGGTAGGTCTTTTGTCGCTTCCAGCAGTCGCGCGACGTCCACACCCTTGCCGACAAGTTCGGCTGTCCCCACGTCCAGCGCCGCGAGTTGCGCCCGGTTGTTGACTCCGTGATCGCGGTGCACCTTCCATTGCGTCCACCCGATGCGGGGCAGGAGGCTCACGTCACCCGGCGGAGCTTCGAGGATCGGGCCGCAGTGTTCGGACCACGGACAGTCCGGGCACTCCGCGCAACGAACTGGGACGACGAGAAGATCGATAGCGGAGTCGAGTTGATGCTGTCGGGCCACAGCGATGATGTCGAGCCGAAAGTCGAACTCGAAGTCATAGCGCTCCATGGTGCTGCGCAACTTGGACTTCTCCGACAACGCCGGTGTCTTCCAGACCGCCGCGTCGAGGTCGTACCAGACCACCAGTCTGTCGGTGCCGATGATCCCTGCGAATCGGCCGTCCTCGGCAGCCATGCCCATCGACTCCAGCATCCGCTGGTAGTGGGCGAGTTGTAGCAGGTCTCCCTCGTTCCTCCTGGCGTTGAAGTCGAGATCCTCACGTGCCGCCTCAAAGCTCGGCGATGAGAGATCCGAGACGAGCGCGGGATCGCTCTCACGGGACGGGTCGGCCACGTCCAGCGCCCGATGAAATTTGATGTCGATGGCGCGATAACCGCTGGGGGCGTGGACGAGAAGGTCGGGTTTGCCGACCCGTCGGCCGGCCTCATCAGCCAGTCGTCCGTTGAGGATCAGTCGCGCCGCACGGCGCATCGCCTCGAGGGTCGCCGTCTCTGCCTCGAGCCCGCGTCCCTCGATGAGAACGGCCGCCCCGTCGGCGTCCAACTCCGACAGGACCTCGTCCTCGAACGCATTGCCGCGGTCGAACCGCCGCTGCACGAAGGCGTCGGGCTGGACCGGGACGCCGGGGAGGATTGCGTCGTTCTGGGCGCGTACCGGACACCGCTTGGCGACGTACGCGCCTTGAAGGGGAACGGCAGAAGTGTCGTAGCGGGTGGTCACTCCTGTCCAACGATAGAGCCAGGACAGCCGAGCGAGATTCCTCCTAGGCGCCTGCCCACTCGAGGCGTATCGTCCTAGATGGCCGAGTTCTCCGAGTCCACCGTCGCACGGAGGTACGACATGAACCACGTCCTGAGTGGCCCGCCCGTCGACCGCCCCGCCGGCCGATCGCAATCACGGATGCGGTCGAGGATCGCGCCTGCGTGGAAGGCGTTCATGGTGGCCCTCTTCGTAGTTCCGACCGCCGTCATCGGAACCTCTGCGGCCAGCGCCGCCAAGATGGTGAAGGCGCCCGCTCCCGGCCAATGGGTCAAGCTCGGGACGACGAACGCCGGAGGTGCGGCGGCGCTCTGGCGAGCACCCGACGGCCGCGACTGGGTCGTATGGGATGCCAACAACCATGGGTATCGCTTCGCCCTGTTAGCGCCGGACGGCGGTATCGCCCAGGCGCCGAAGTCGATCCTGCCTGGCTGGTCGGCGGCCAATGTCCCGACGCTCCTCTCGAACGGGAAGACGCCCCTGCTCGTCTTCTCCGGCCAGGCCGCCAGCCCGGCCAAGTACAACAAGGGCTGCATCGTCGGCGCCGTGGCAGGCGCCTCCTCGTTCACGCCACAGTCGTGGTCGCTCTCCTCGTACTGCGACGCCTCGAACACCGGCTACGGGGCCGCCGCGGTCAACGCCAAGGGCGTCATCTCGGCTGCCTACAGCGCCATCGGAGGTGGCGTCCACTACCGCATCGGCATCTCCCCCTCGATTCCAGCTACTCCGGCCGACAACTCCTTCCTGCTGGATGATGGTGCCGAGGGCTTCTACAACGAGGTTGACAACAGCGCCGGCAACGGACATTTCTACCTCGCCTTCGACCGTTTCTTCTCCAAGCCGGGGAGCGCCGACGGCCTCTGGGTGAAGGACCTCACAGCCAACACGGCCCCGGTGAGGGCTCCCGGCACGGCGACGGCGTCCACCAACCTTCTCGGGCCGGTCGCCTTCGCCAACTCGTCGAGGAAAGGCGGCGGCGTCTTCACCGCCTATTGCGTGAACGAGGCCTGCGGTCATGTCTTCCTGTGGCGCTACGGAACTGCGAAGGCCGTCGCCGTTCCCGGCAGCGGCGCGACGCGCTTCGTGGCCATCACCCCCGGCCCCGACGGCCGTCTCTGGATCGCCTGGTACCGGACCAGCACGAACACCCTCTGCACGGTCCGGACGAACAAGGCCGACACGCGGTTCGGCCCTGTGGAGTGCTACCCCTCTCCCTATTTCGAGATCCAGACACTCGCCATCGGCGGTGGCACCCTCGGGCGCCTCGACGTCGTGCTCGGTGGTCCGAACAACGCCCACCTCGCGCCGCTCGTGCTGACGACCCAGTCGCTGACGGCCCTGGCTCTCTCGGCCTCGGGAGCGACGATCAACAACAAGGGCTCGCACAAGATCAGCTTCTCGGTCACCGACGCCGGCGACCCTGTGGCCGGTGCCACCGTCATCGTCGATGGTAAGAAGCTGCACACGAACGCGGCGGGAACCGTCACCGTCACCTTCGCCAAGGGCACCAACCCCGGTACCTACGGCGTCTCGGCGCGGAAGGCGAACTACTTCCCCGCGAGCGGAAAGGTCGACGTCACGAGCTGAACCTGCCGGCCGACGCAGGTGAAGGACGAGGGAATGCCGATCGCACCGCCGACTACTTCGGCAACGACGACTTCTCGGCGATCACCTTGTACGTCGTGCCTTTTTGCGCCTGACCGAGCGCCACGCACCTGCTGACGCCGGCGCAGCCGAGAGTGAAGAGCTGGCTATCGGTGTACTTCGGCTCATTTGCGCTCTTCACCAGGACGAGTGCTTTCCCGTTCCAGATCCCAGCCGCTGTCAGCGACGGCACTATATAGCCGTTGCGGAAGCCCACGACCGCACACCGGGTCGGCGAGAGGCACGCCACGTCCTGGAGCGTGAGTGGCCCGGAAAGGACGAGCTTCAGCTTGGCGATCTTCCACGCCGAGCCGTTCCACGTCTCGATGAGCGGCGAGGGAAGCGAGAGACCGCTGGACTGGGGAGTCGCCCCGCCGACGGCGACGCAATCCGATGCGGAAGTGCAGGCGAGATCGTTCAAGACCGTGGAGTTCGGATAATGGTCCGTCTCGGGCGGGACGGGCACGGGCTGGACCTTCCACGCTTTTCCGTTCCACACCTCGCCGTAGGCGATCGAAGGCTTGTCGGGAACCGCTCTCCTCGGTCCCGATCGTGACGCAATGGGTGGCACTCGTGCATCGCACCTCGTCGAGGTTGGCACTGGCGCTGCCTTTGGGCTGGACCGATGTCGAGATAGACCATGAACGTCCGTCCCATGTCTCGACGAGCGGACGCACATCGGACGTCTCGGTCGCGCCGCCGACGGAGAAGCAGCTCGTGCCCTTCACGCACTCGACGCCCACGCTCACACAGCCCGACGCGTAGCAGGCGATTCCGTTCAGGGCGCTGGCTGTCTTCACGGGCGGACTGGGGGAGAGCTTCCATACCTTCCCGTTCCAGTGCAGGATGATGGCGTGGGTCGGATAACCGCCCGCGAAACGCGCCCCCACGAACCAACAATCCTCTGCCGACAAGCACGTCGTGCCTTCCGCGGCCGCCTGGCCGAACGACGGAAGCTTCATCGTCGACCACGCCTTGCCGTTCCAGTGCTCGACGAATACGTGCTCCGCATGAGTCGAGGTGATACCGGTGTTTGCAGAGAAGCAGCTCGAAGGCGTGATGCAGTCGGTCGACCCGAACGAGTAGGAGGAGAACCCTCCTGACGGATTCTGGACGCGCACGAGCACCCACTGCGGGGTCCCACTCGCAGCGGTGGCGGCGTCAGCGACGAGGCCCGACAGGAGGATCATCGGTACGACTGCGACAGCTGCAAGCCCGTGGAGGAGACTCGGACGCCGTCGCCGGAATCGCCTCAGGACGTGGTGGTACCCAACAGGCTTCACGTCGACGCCCCTCGCGGTCATGGACTCCCCCTCCCCAGCAAGCCCCGCCACCCGGTCTGATTCTGTCACGAACGTCTCGCCGGCGCGGGGGCTGCGTGCCGCCACACGTCGCGCTCACGGAGATAAGGAAGCGCTCGTGCCGGATCGGGCGAGTCGAGCTCGCGGCCGAGCCGGTGGCCGTCGAAGATGGCGTCCGCCAGGAGCCGGGGCGCGACGCAGTCTCCTGCCCGGTACACGGCCTCGACACCTTCGACTCCGAGTGCGGCGGGATCCGAGCTCAGCTCGCGGTACAGGCGATCCCTGGAGCGCCGTGCGGTTACGAGGACGACCTCGTCCGCTTCAATTTCGAAGTCGCGGCCCCACTGGCGAAGACGGCAGTGAGCCGACGTGATCTCGGCGAGCTCGGTGTCGACGAACCAGCGCACGCCGAGTCGGGCGAGCTGCTGGCGTACCGGGGTGCCTTCGAAGGTCCGGTCCAGGAAGGGCGCGACGATCGGCAGGGGCGTGACCACGGTCACCTTTCCCCCGCCGGAGGCGAGCAGCTCCGCCAGGCCCACGCCCATGAAGTAGCCCTCGCAGTCGTAGACCACCACCTCGCGTGGACCGCTCCCCGGGGCGCGGACCACCTCTTCTGGTCGGCGCACATGGGGCAGGCCGGCACCCGGGATCGGCTCGTGGGTGGCGTGGTTCGTGCCGTCACTCACCCACTCTGCGCCGGCCGCCACGATGATGATGTCGGCGCCGTAGCTGCGTGCCGCCTCGGCGTTGAGGTTCACCTCGGTGAGCACCTCGACGTTGCGGAGCTTGTTCAGCTGCACGACCCGCCAGTCGATTAGCCGGCGCCACTCGCCCAGATGCGGGAGCGAAGCTGCAAGGGCCGCATACCCTCCGAGCAGCTCGCCCCGCTCCACCAGATGCACCCGCTCGTAGCCACGCTTCCCGAGCACGATGGCGCACTCCATCCCGGCCACCCCGCCGCCGACGACGAGCACCGTCCGGTCGGCATTGCGGGCTCGCTCGAAGTGCTCGGGATGCCAGCCCCGGCGGTACTCCTCCCCGGCCGTCGCGTTCTGCGTGCAGGCGATCCGGCCGGTCCCGACGGCGCGGGTGACACAGATGTTGCAGCCGATGCACTCGCGGACCTCGTCGTAGTGCCCCAACTCGATCTTCCGCGGCAGGAAGGGATCGGCGATCGAAGGGCGCGCCGCGCCGATGATGTCGAGCGCTCCGCTGCGGAGGATGTCGGCCATCTGGTCCGGGTTGGTGAGCCTGCCGACGCCAACGATCGGTTTCTTGGTCACTTCGCGGACTCGTGAAGTCCACTCGAGCTGCCAGCCGGCGGGCGAGATCCGCGACGGTGCCATGTCCCGCCACGGCTCCGCAATGGCGCTGACGTTCACGTCCCAGAGGTCGACGAGCGGGTCCGCCAAGGCGATGAAGGAAAGCGCCTCGTCGGCCGGAACGCCGCCCCGCTCGCCCGAGTCGACCGAGATCCTCGCCGCGACGGCGCAGCGTCCAACGACCTCGGCCCGAACGAGCTCCAAGGTCTCGACCCAGAAACGGGCGCGGTTCTCGAGACAGCCCCCGTAGTCGTCGGAGCGCCTGTTGTAGAAGGGCGAGAGGAACTGCATCGGCAGGTAGCCGTGCGCGCCGTACACGTAGACGATGTCGAAGCCCGCCGCCTGTGCGCGGCCTGCGGCCGCGGCGTAGAAGCCCTGCACCTGCTCGATGTCGCCAAGACTCATCTCTCTGGGGTAGGTGAGTGGGTATGCGTCCGAGGGCAGCTGGGTCGGAGCGCCCGGGACTTCACGGCTCAAGGAGCCGTCGACGTGTGGCCCAGGATGGAAGAGCTCGACGCCTGCGAGCGATCCCTGCGCGTGCGCCTCCTCGCACAGGAGCGAGAGGTTGTCGAGGTCCTCGTCGTCCCAGAGCCGGGCGAGTGCCTGAGGCGCACGATCGGCTTCGGGGTGCACCGAACAGATCTCGGTACAGACCGCCGCCCAGCCTCCCTCGGCCTTCACGGCGCGAAAGCGCGCCTGGGACCTCGGCATGTCGGTCCCGAAGCCGGTGCAGTGCGGGACCTGGAAGAACCGGTTGCGAAGGACGAGCGGGCCGATTGCGATCGGCTCGAAGAGGACGTCGTGCCTTGGGTTCCGCGCCATGACTGCACCCTATTCGTGACGTCGCCTCGCAGCCCTCCGCGATGCGACCTGCCGCCCGCTTCACCGGGCTCGACATGCAGTACACGCGGTGAGAGTGTTACTGGGCTCGATGTCAGGAATAGGCGGAACGACCGGCAAAGTTCTGATCAGATGCGAGGAGACGGGTTGTGGGACACATCGGATCTCGGCGACGTGCGAGGCGGACGGCGGCGGGTTGGCTGGGAACCTTGATGTTTCTTGCCGGCGTGCCAGTCCTGATCCAGGTAGCGACAGCGGAAACCTCCGGCGCTGCGCCCTCCACCGCGCCGGCGCCACGCTCCACTGCCGCGGCCTGCACCATCACTCAGCTCTGCTCCACCTCCTTCGGTGGGGACGGCGCCAACGTGAAGACGGCCAACGGCAAGAGCTGGGTTCTCACCGTGTCGGCATCGTCCACCTCGCTGACCGTGGAGATCGCTCGCGAGGCGCCACATTCACCTATTGCCGAGGAGATTCACGGCTGGACGTTCCCGGTCAAGTCGGGGGGCCTCGCCTTTTCGGCCAAGACCGGCGTCGGCACCATCAAGCCCGGTTCCCGGACGAGCCCCTATGCCACGGTGAACGTCACGTTCAGGGCAAAGACTCACAAGGTTGTGGCGGGCGCGTGCACTTCAGGGAGCGAGATCGAGTACACGGGCACGCTGACCGGATCAGTGAAACTGGACACGCACCTCACCGGCGGCGGGACCGTCAGCGCCACGTCCTTCACCGCCAAGGCATCCGCGCCAATGGTCACGATCTACAAAGGCTGTGTCGAGCCGAATGCCTGCGCGCCCTCGAGCACGACCTTCGACCTCGACCCGAGCCCGCTCGCCAACCCGAGTCTGCTTGCCGAAGGGATAACCGGGGACTTCTCAGGAAAAACCTTCGATCAGGTGACGATCTCTCGCACCCTCAAGTTCTCGAAGCCGGCGGGCGCCTATCGTCTCGACGAGAGCTTGGTACAGGCGGCACGGGCCAAGTGGACGGCGTCGACCAGGACCCTTGCCGTAACGACAGAACCAAGCGGTCTCGTCACCGGGTCGGTGACGATCCGCGGAGGAACGAAGTCGTCGTTCAAGATCGCCTGCACCGTCAAGGGAAAGAAAGCGGACAACGTCAGCACCTCTTACAACGGCGCGTCATGGTCGAGCCCCGCTGGCAAGGCCCTCACCGCACATGACGGCCTCGGCGGCAACCTGGTCATGCCCTTGTCGAGCACGGTCGCAGACGTGATCGTGACTACGACGACGTGACCAGGCGGGGCGCCGCGAAGGAAGCGATCGAGTGACGTCGTCCCCGAAACCACCAAGAATCAGCCAGAAGGTCGCAGTCGGTGCGGTCTTCGTGGCCGTCATGTTCATGTCGATCATGGACGTCACGATCGTAAACGTCGAAGGATGCGATCGAGTGACGTCGTCCCCGAAACCACCAAGAATCAGCCAGAAGGTCGCAGTCGGTGCGGTCTTCGTGGCCGTCATGTTCATGTCGATCATGGACGTCACGATCGTGAACGTCGCGCTTCCGAGCATCGGGCGGACCTTCGACGTCGCCCCCACTGCCGTCAGTGCCGTCTCCATCTCCTACCTCGTGAGCCTGGCCGTGTTCATCCCCGCCTCGGGGTGGCTCGGCGACCGCTTCGGAGGAAAGCACGTGCTGCTCGCGGCGATCGTGATCTTCACCGTTGCCTCGGCCCTCTGCGGGTTCGCCGCCAGCATGACCGAGCTGGTGCTGTTCCGGATTCTCCAGGGCGTAGGCGGCGGAATGCTCGCACCCGTGGGGATGGCCATGCTCTTCCGGGTCTTCCCCCCCGCCGAGCGGGTGCGGGCGGCGAGCATCCTCACCACGCCGACCGCCCTCGCCCCGGCCATCGGCCCGGTACTCGGCGGTCTCCTCGTCACCGACCTGTCATGGCGCTGGGTCTTCTTCGTCAACCTCCCCATCGGGGCATTGGCGTTCATCTTCGGGATCGTCTTCCTCCAGTCGGTGCCGCAGAAGTCCCCGGGACGCTTCGACCTGCCTGGCTTCCTTTTCGCCGCACTCGGTTTCGGCTCGCTCATGTACGGGGTCGCTGAGGGACCGATCAGCTCTTGGGTGGCCACCGACGTGCTCGCCGCCATCGCTGCCGGCGTCCTCTTGCTCGCGTGGCTCGTGTGGTACGAGCTGCGCACCTCCGAACCACTCATCGACTTCCGCCTGCTCACCAACGCGCTCTTCCGGTCCGGCACGACGGTCATCCTGCTCACGACGGCGGCCCTCATCGGAGTGCTGTACGTGATCACCCTCTTCTACCAGGACGGTCGGGGCCTATCCGCCCTGCAGGCGGGCCTCAGCACCTTCCCCGAGGCCATCGGGGTCATGGTGGGGGCCCAGCTCGCTTCCCGGCTGATCTACCCGCGCCTCGGTCCCCGCCGCCATGCCGCCATCGGAAACCTCGGCATGGGCGTGTGCATCTCCCTGCTCGCTCTCGTCGGGGCGCACACCAGCTTGTGGGTACCGCGGATCCTTCTCTTCGGGATGGGCATCTCCCTCGGCCAGGTCTTCGTCCCCATCCAAGCGGCCACCTTCGCAACCATCTCGCCGGCGGCAACCGGCCGGGCGTCCACGATGTTCAACGCCGTGCGACAGCTCGGTGGGGCGATCGGCGTGGCCGCCTTCACCACCGTGGTGGTGGCAGTCGGGGCCGTCCACGTGGTCGACCACCTAGTGGTGGCCGACCTCGCCGGATACCACGCCGCCTTCCTCACCGCCGCGGGCTTCGCCCTCCTCGGGGGAGTGGCCAGCCTGCAGATCCGCGACAGCGAGGCGATCTCCACGATGCCGGGCCGACGCCGCAGGCCCGCCGAGCCGGAGCCCGCACCGAAGGGGCTCGCCCTCGAGGGATAGACCCGGTCATGCCGGCTGATACACGGGGCACCGCGGTCAGCGGTCAGGCCAACTAGTGGTGAGTCGCTGAGATGGCGTGTGTACCTGGCTAGCGCCCCCTCAGGGCCATCCGAACGCCGATTCGGCGCCGCCGTGCCAGAACATTTTGATCGCCCTCAGTAATACAGATCCACGATTCTGGCGGGGTCCAACTGCGGTGGTATGGGTCCTCGCTGCCACAACTGGAGGTACACACCGCTCGGAACAGCGGCCGAAATAGGCCCGGGTGGCAGTCTCAACGCGACAGCGGCCTGGTAAGGTTAGTGACGGCACGGTGGGTGAGCCTGTCCCGTCGTCGTGTTTGGATCCTGCTCAGCGATTCCGGCAGCCTCCGGGAGCGTTACTCCGGACCTCGGTAGCGCGAGTTTTGGCTGACGCGACACGAGGCGCTTGGCTCGGGTAGGACGACCGCTCTGGGGTCGTTGCCCGGTACGGGCTCGTCGCCTCCCGCTTGAGGAGGAAGCACCGTGACAGCAGTTCTCCCAGACCCGACCGCGGCCACCGCCGCGGCGGGACAAATATGAGCGCACCACTGGGTCTAAGCGTAAAGAGCGACCATCGTTGGGGCGTCTTGGTTGTGCTCTGTACCGCCGCTCTGATTATCAACGTGGACAACACGATCCTGAACGTTGCCCTTCCGACCTTGGTGAGGGATCTGCATGCCACGTCCAGCCAGCTGCAGTGGATCGTCGACTCCTATTCCATGGTCTTCGCCGGGCTCTTGCTCGTCAGTGGCAGCCTGGCCGACCGCTTCGGGCGCCGGAAGTTCTTCCTCGCCGGCTTGGCTGTTTTCGGAATGGGGTCGATCGCCGCCGCCTTTTCGGGCTCGGTATATCTACTGATCCCATCTCGGGTCCTCATGGGCCTCGGCGCCGCCCTGACGATCCCGTCGTCGTTGTCGATCGTCAACGATGTCTTCCGGGACCCGCGACAGCGGGCGAAAGCCATCGGCGCGTGGGGCGGCGTCATCGGGCTCGGGATCGCCATCGGCCCCATTGCCGGCGGCTTGCTGCTGGCGCACTTCTGGTGGGGGTCAGTCTTCCTGGTCAATGTCCCCATAGTGGTCGTCGCGCTCATAGGGACCTTGATGCTGGTACCCGACTCCAAGAACCCGGCTGTCGAGCGGCCCGACCCGATTGGCGTGGTGCTGTCGATCGCCGGCCTGGGCCTTTTGCTCTGGGCGATCATCGAGGGCCCCACCCAGGGCTGGGGATCCACCGATGTCATCGGGGCCGGCGTTGGCAGCGTCATGGTTATAGGCGCCTTCATCGCATGGGAATCCCACAGCCGCCACCCGATGCTGAAGCTGGGCTTGTTCGCCGACCGCCGGTTCTCCACCGCCGCCGCCGCCGAGTGCCTCGGGCTGTTCGGGTTGGCGGGGGCTTTGTTCGTGGTGACCCAGTTCCTCCAGTTCGATCTCGGTCTTTCTCCCCTCCAAGCCGGGGTACGCATCCTGCCTATGGCCGGCGTGCTCGTGCCGGCGGCTCTCGTGTCCCCGGTCGTGGCGCGCGCTATCGGGACCAAATTGACCGTCGCCGCCGCTCTCGCCGCTGTGGCCGGTGGCCTGTGGCAGGTCTCAGCGGCCGCTACGAGTGCCACCAGCTACGGCGACGTGTTACCGGGCCTTCTTTTGATCGGGCTCGGCGCTGGATTGCTGCTGCCCACGGCGACCAACTCGGTGGTGGGGTCGGTCCCCCAGGGCGACTCGGGGGTCGGGTCGGCCGTCAACACCATGGCCCTCCAGGTCGGCGGGGCGATAGGCGTAGCCGTGGTGGGCAGCGTGCTTGCGACCCGCTACCAAGGGCACATGGGCAGGGCGCTCGCCGGGCGGCACCTGCCCGTCGACATCGTGCACACGATCCTCGGCTCGTTCGGCAGTGCCCTGGCCGTCGCCAACGGCGTCGGCGGCGCCAACGGCGCACTCTTGGCCCGCGCCGCTCGCGCTGCGTTCATGAGCGGATTGGAGGTCTCGTTCCTAGTCGGGGCCGGCGTCTCCTTAGCCGGTGTTGTCGCCGTGCTCGTCTGGCTACCGTCGCGTGCCTTGCCTGTGCCACCCAGCCCAGTCGGCGAACGTGTACTCGTACTCGACCGTTCGACACTGGTCGACAACGCCCATCGGTCCCTCGCGACCCTGGAGCGCAGCGACGCCAATGACGCGCCGCGCCCAAAAGGAGAAGACAACGTGACGACGACTGCCGTCCGCCCCGAGGGGACCCCAAGCGCCCTCGAAAGCAGTGCCCGTCACCCTGTTCCAGCCGACGGCTGATGCGCCGCTAGGCAACTCCCGCTGCGCCCACGTAATCCCGGATTATCTTTCCGTCACAAGAGTCTTTCTCCCCCAAGGGAAAACTGCAGCTCGACGGTTATCCGGTGCCCTTAGCGGGTCCCGTCGCCGCCCGAGCGACCACCCCTGCTATTTCCGCGACACCACCAGCTAGGTGGTTCGGTGAGCTCGCGAAGGCGGCAAAGAGCAATATGGAGGACATGATCATCACGATGACGAGAGGCGGCGATGGATAGACCGGTGTTGTTCTGCTACGACGGCTCTGAGGGGTCGAAGGCTGCGTTGTCGGTTGCTGTCGAGCTGGTCATGCATCCCGCCGATGCCGTCGTCCTGGTCGTGTGGACGCCGATCGCGGTGCAGCTGGCCAGAGGAGGCTCGCTGCTGGTCGCGGTGCCGAATGAAGGCGAGTTGGACGAGGAGGAGATCGCCGCCGCGCAGCGGCTCGCCGATGAGGGCGCCGAGGGCGCCAGGATGCGCGGCTACAACGCCTCTGCCCGGATCGCGGAGGCGAACGAGTCGGTGGCCAGGACGATCAGTGAGGTCGCTCGTGAGATCGACGCCCGCCTGATCGTCTGCGGTCAACGCGGACGGGGCGCGATAGCCAGCGCCATCCTCGGCAGCGTCTCGCACCAGCTCTCCGCGCACGCCGAACGCCCGGTTCTGATCGCGCCTCAGCACCCCGCTCGGTAATCGGACCCGTCCGCGGCCTCATGGCGAGGGGTTGGCAGCTGGGGTGTCGCCGAGATCGGGCGATCCGCCTCGGTCAGGAGAGCTGCCGGCTCGGGGCGGAGGTCGGGTGCTCACGCGGAGAGTGTGGGTGACGGCCGCGGCCGCAGCCTCGAGGTGGAGTGCAAAGGCGATTCCGCGAGCGAGTGCCGTCCTGAGCGTGCACTCGCGGGCCTCGGCTTTCCAGGGCAGGATCAGCAGCGCCAGCAAGAGGCCGGTGGCGAAGATGCCTGCGGCCCACCAGAACCCAGTCGTGTAGCCATGGACGGCCGCTGCCGCAGCGAGCCCCGGGCAGGCCGGTGTGAGTTCGGGCGTAGTCGGCGACTGAGCTGGCGGAGACCGTGCTCAGCAGCGCGAGCCCGACCGCGCCCCCGACCTGCTGGGAGGTGTTGACCATTGCCGAGGCGACGCCGGCCTCGCGGACCTCGACGCCGAGGGTCGCGGTCCCGATCGCGGGCGCGAAGATGCACCCCATGCCCATTCCGATCACGAGCAGCCCTGGGAGGACGTGGGTGGCGTAGGCACCGCCGGGAGTCAGCCGGGTGAAGACGATCATCGCGATCGCCCCGAGCGCCATCCCGGTCATCACGAGCGGCTTGGCGCCGGTGCGCGGCAGCACGCGCGTCTGCGCCGTGAGAGAGGTGGCCACGAGGACGCCGGTCATCGGGAGAAAGGCCAGGCCAGCGGTCAGCGGCGAGAAGCGGAGGGTCAGCTGCATGTAGAAGGTGAGGAAGAAGAACACGCCGAAGACGCCGGCAGAGGCGAGCAGCACCGAGATGTATGCACCCCCGCGGGCGCGATTGCGCACGATGTGCAACGGCAGCAGGGGGTTCTTGACGCGGCTCTCGATGACCGCGAATGTGATCAGCAGCACGGGGCTTGCAACCAGCGCGATGATCGTCGCCGTGGCGGTCCACGATTGGGTCTCCGCGTTCGAGAAGCCGTAGACGAGTGCGAACAGTCCGGCGGATGCGGTGAGCAGGCCGGGTACGTCGATGTGAGCACGCTCGGGATCGCGGTGGTTGACCAGCAGGCGCAGCGCGAAGATCGCGGTCGGCACCGCGATCACAAGATTGACGTACAGGCACCAGCGCCAGGAGAGGAACTGGGTGAGCGCCCCGCCGAGAACGAGACCGACCGACGCGCCGCCGCCCGCGATCGCCCCGAAAATTCCGAAGGCTTTGGCCCGGTCCGGGGACCCCGCGAATGTGACCGTCAGGAGCCCGAGCGCCGACGGCGCCAGCAGCGCTCCGAACATGCCTTGCAGCGCCCGGGCGGACACGAGCGTCTCGAAGTTCTGCGCCAGCCCGCCGATCGCCGAGACGATCGCAAAGCCGCTCAGTCCGGCAATCAGAGTCCATTTGCGCCCGAACAGATCACCGAGCTTGCCGCCCAACAGGAGCAGGCTGCCGAACGCCAGCGCGTAGGCGGTGACGATCCACTCCCTGTCAGCAGTAGAGAAATGAAGTGCCTTCTGCGCGGAGGGCAGCGCAATGTTGACGATCGTTGCGTCCAGCACCACCATCAGCTGCGCGGTACTGAGAAGTGCGAGCACGGCCCACCGGTTTGGGTCGGCGACCCGCCCGGCGTCTGGCGTGAGCGGACCGGCCATCACACAAGCAGTCGGCGCACCAGGAACATGCTTGCTCACGGTACGCCATCGGCGAGCAACTGCCAACAGGACCTACAGCGCGACTCGGCGCCCCGGATGGCCCGCTTTATTCAACAGAAATGTTCGTTTCCTTGCTCGTCATGAACTCGAGCAACGCCGGCTGGCCACTTTCGGTGGCATCGATGCCCCGCTTGAGCGCAGCGACAATCTCACCGGGATGGCTTATGCGCTCGCCGTAGCAGCCGAATGCCCTCGCCATGTCGGCGTAGTTCCCGGAGATGTTCGTCGATCCGTACTTGGCCTGTGAGATCGGCATGATCGGAATCTCGATCGCCATGGAGAAGTTGTTGAACAAGATCGAGAGGATCGGAATTCGCTCGCGTGCGGCCGTCTCGAGGTCCATGCCCGTGAACCCGATGGCGGCGTCGCCCCAGACGTTGACGCAGAGGTGATCCGGCCTCGCCAGTTTGGCGCCCATGGCGAGCCCCAAGCCGTAGCCCAACTGAGTCGTCTTGCCCCACCCGAGGTAGGTCAACGGCGCAGTTGACTCCCAGAACGGCGTCATCTGGTCACGGGGGCTGCCGGCGTCGTGCGTGATCGTCGTCGAAGCCTTGTCCGCCATGCGGTTCAGCTCCGCGATGACGCGATAGGGATTGATCGGGGCCGAGTCGTTGGTCAGCTTCGGCGCCCATTCTGCCAACCAGGCTTGGCGCACCTCTGCGATCCGGAGAGGAACGTCGCTCCGGGCGGAAGCGCTTGACGGGTCGAGCCCTGCCATGGCGTCGATCAGCATCGTCAGAGTCAGCTTGGCGTCACCGATGAGGCCGTATTGGACCGCCACATCCTTGTTGAGGTCAACTGGATCCAAGGTGGCGTGGATGATCGTCTTGCCCGCTGGCATCGCTACGCCGTAAAGAGTCTGAGCAAAGCTGCAGCCGACGCCCAAGATGACATCTGCCTCGGCCAGGAAACGGCTGACGGCGCGGGGGTTCGCCCGCCCACCGCTGCCAAGTGAGAGCGGGTGATCTTCGGGGAAGGCGCTCTTTCCCTCGATGGAGGTTGTCACCGGGATGTTCCACGCCTCGGCCAACACCTTGAGCTCGTCCCACGCCTTGGCGTAGTGAACACCTTGGCCGGCGTAGATCACCGGTCGCTCTGCGGCGGCGAGCACTTGCGCCGCCTCGGCGACTGCGGACGGATCAGGTCCGGTCCGGGCCACAAAGCTCGGCGTGTGCACGAAATCGTCGGGTACTTCCTCGTTCCACACGTCCTCAGGCACCTCGATCAGCACCGGGCCGGGCCGGCCGTTGCGCAACTGGAAGAAGGCCCGCCGCATCACCTCAGGAACCGCGCGGCCCATGGTCAGAGGCTCCGCCCACTTCGTGACGTGCCTCATGTTCAAGCTGGAACTGAAGTTCGGGTAGTGGTTCGCCAGCCGCCGCGGGTAGCCCCCAGGGATCACGAGGATCGGCACCGATTCGGAGAAGGCCTGGGCCACCCCCCCGAAGGCGTTCTCGGAGCCAGGGCCTTGCTGCATACAGAACACGCCGATCCTCTGCCCGGAGCTCACTCGTGAGTACGAGTCGGCCATGTGCAGGCCGGTGCGCTCCTGTCGCACGATGATCGTGCGGATGTCCTCCGCGGCCGCCGCCTCGATCAACGGGTTCACCGGATAGGCGAAGAGAATCTCCACCCCTTCAGCCTTCAACGTTCGGGCGATGGCAGTTGCGACGTTCATTGACTCGACCCCCTGGAGACGTGAGTGCGGTGGACCACCGGGAGAACCACATGGGACGGGTGTCCCGGCGAGTGGTGGATCGCCTGCTCGGCGACCACGGTCTCGGCGGACATGCCCAGCGGACGCCCGTGTTGGTGTTGCGGTCGTAGCGATCGAAGTTGCTCGAGGACACGTCGACTCGCAACCGGTGGCCCATGCGGACCAGGTAACTCGTCGCGTACACGTCGATCTCGTACTCGTACACTCGGCCCGGCTCGATCAACGAAGGGCGCTCGAGCCCGTCGCGGTAGCGGGCGCGGATGATGCCGTCCTGGATCGTGTTCACGGTGCCATCCTCGAAGACGTCACAGACGGTCACGGTGAAATCCGTGTCGACGGCGCTGGACGCGGCGTGCAGCCGGGCGGTGATCGGTCCGGCGAGCATGACCTCCTCCTCGAGCGGATCGCTGACATAACGGAGGATGTCGACGCGGCCGTCGAGCCGGCGGCGGTCGTCGAGGGCCGTGCAGAGTGCCCAGCAGTTGCGTCCGACGGTCTCGGGAACCGGGTCTGCCGGGTCGTACCGGAACGTGTCCGGCGGTTCGTCGGCGCCCGGTTCCTCGAACGACAACGAGCCGCCGGCGCGCAGGTACAGCCGCGTGGCGGTGGCATCAGGCGGCGGCCAGGCGGGCTCGCGGCTCCAGACTCCGGCGCCGAGCGTGAACACCTCCACCGCCCTGTCCCCGAAGCCGTTCTCGAGTCCCATCAGGTAGTGATCGAAGAACATCTGATAGGTGTCCCATCGGTGCGGCGCCGTACGCGGGAGGACCTGGCACACGGCCAGGTCCGTGTACTCGCCCGATCCCTCGTGATCCCACGGGCCGATGAAGAGGTGGACCGTCGACGGCATCGGATGCACCGCCATCAGCCGCCGGTAGTCGGCGAGCTGGGGGCCGACATAGTTGTCGTACCAGCCGCTCCAGCACAGGACGGGAA
The DNA here is from genome assembly GCA_963763085.1 of uncultured Acidimicrobiaceae bacterium. Classification (GTDB taxonomy): domain Bacteria; phylum Actinomycetota; class Acidimicrobiia; order Acidimicrobiales; family Bog-793; genus CAVXNB01. The sequence continues at coordinate 35,352 of CAVXNB010000005.1, read as the reverse complement.
CACGAACCTCCGCCAGCCGTTCGGTGAGGCTCCGCTCCCGCCACCATGAGGCGTCGTCGGCGTGCTCGACAAGCGTGCGGAAGAACGCGCCCTCTTGGCCGACCGTGCCCGGCAGCTCGAGCAGGGGCAGGTGGTACGGGTCGACCCCGTCCACCTCCGCGTACTCCCTCGCGTCCATCGCGATCGCCCAGTAACCCGTCGTGTTGAGCAGGAACGCGCCCTGCCGCAGCCAGGAGGCGCGCCGGTCGACGCTGATGTCGCCCGGGGCGATACAGGCGATCGCAGGGTGGCCACTGACGGCCGCGGCATAGCTCGTGAGGCCGTAGTACGACTCGCCCCAGCAGCCGACCCGACCGTCGCACCAGGGCTGCGACACCACCCAGTCGACGGTGTCGTACCCGTCTTCGACCTCGTTCACCATGGGTTCGAAGACGCCGCCCGACGAGAACTTGCCGCGCACGTCTTGAACCACGCAGGCGTACCCCTTGCGGGCGAAGAAGCTGGCCGTCACGTCCAGGCCCATCTCCGGTGTTCGCCGACCGTAGGGCTGGCGGATCACGATCGCCGGTGCGGCAGGTGCTCCGCGCGGGAGGTACACGTCGGCGCCGAGCAGGACCCCGTCGCGCGTCGTGGCGTACGCGTCCTCGATCACGTCCACTCCGTCGGCCCGGTCGGCAGTTCCCGACGGGATCGAAAACGAGACGTGCACGTCGCCGGCGGAAGGGTGATAGCTCACGGGTCGAGACTAAACGAAGCGTGCTCGTGCCTTCGGGTGCTCCCCGACTGCGCCGATCCGCCGGCGATAGGGTTGCCCCGAGTGACAACGCCTCTCGACAACGCGCAGGGCGGCGACGCCGATCTCGTCCTCGTAGGGGCCGAGGTCTACACGCTCGACGCTTCCCGACCCTGGGCGGAAGCGGTCGCGATCAAGGACGGGCTCATCGCCCGGGTCGGCACCGATGACGAGATCCGGGAGCTCGTCGGCGCGCGTACCGAGGTCCTGCCGCTCGAAGGGGCGATGGTGCTGCCGGGCTTCCAGGACGCGCACTGCCATCCCGCCTCTGCCGGCCGGGACCGCTTGAGAATCGACCTCCGCGAGGGCCACGATCTCGCTTCCTACCGGTCCACGATCGCCGAATACGCCCTCGAACATCCGAATGAGCCGTTCCTCGTCGGAAGCGGATGGTCGCTGGACGTCTTCCCGTCGGGGACGCCGTCGCGCTACGACCTCGACGACATCGCTCCCAGCCGCCCCGTCTTCCTGATGAACCGGGACGGTCACGGGGCGTGGGTGAACAGCGCTGCGCTTGCACTCGCCGGTATCGAGAGAGGGACGCCCGACCCCTGGGACGGGCGGATCGAGCGCGACGACAACGGCGAGCCGACCGGGACCCTGCACGAGGGCGCGGCGACGAGCTTTCGCGACCAGTTCATCCCGGCACTGTCGGACGCGGATTGCGAAGAGGCCATCTTGGAGTCGCAGGGCTACCTGCACTCCTTCGGCATCACGGCTCTGCAGGACGCCGCCGTCTCGCCCCAGACACTCCGGAGCTATCGAAGCCTGGCCGAGCGCGACGAGTTGCATCTCGGCGTCGTCGCCTCCCTCTGGTGGGACCGCAATCAAGGGGTCGACCAGGTCGAGGATCTCCTCGATCAGCGTGCATGGGGGACATTCGGTCCCGTCGACGCCGGCACAGTGAAGATCATGGTCGACGGCATCCTCGAGAACTTCACGGCCGCGATCGTCGACCCGTACGTGTGCAACCACGGTGCGGAGGGCGACAACAATGGCCTGCTCTTCGTGGAGCACGAGGAGCTGCTGGCCGCGGTCACGCGGCTCGACGCCGAGGGGTTCCAGGTGCACATGCACGCGATCGGCGACCGCGCGGTCCGTGAGTCACTGGACGCATGTGAAGCCGCGCGGACGGCCAACGGGGTGCGGGACTCGCGTCATCACATCGCGCACGTCCAGATGATCGGGCCGGACGACGTACCCCGCTTCGCAGCCCTGGACGTGGTTGCGAACTGCCAGACGTTCTGGGCGTGCGCGTCGCCGCAGGTCTTGGAGCTGACGATTCCGTTTCTCGGCGACGAGCGAGCCGGTTGGCTGTACCGGTTCGGTGACTTGCAACGGGCACAGGCGAAGCTCGCCTTCGGCAGCGACTGGGGGGTGTCGACTCCCAACCCGCTGCTCGAGATGGAGGTCGCGGTCACAAGGATCAATCCCGACCGTCGACATGACGACGTCTTCCTGCCCGACCAGTGCCTCGACCTGGCGACCGCGCTTCGGGCCTTCACGCTGGGATCGGCGTACGTGAACCGGCGAGAGGCAAGCTCCGGGTCGCTGGAGGCTGGAAAGCTGGCGGACATCGCAGTGTCCTGGACCGGAACCTCTTCGATCCTGCCGTCGGTCCGATCGGAGACGCCGAGGTGCATCTGACGATCGTGCGCGGTCAGGTCGTCTACGAGCGTTCCTGAAGCCGCCGTCGATCGCCAGGTCCGTGGCCCCATCCGGCCGGAGCCGTCACTTCTTGTACCAGAGGCTCCGGAAGTAGTAGTTGATCCACGGCGTTGCCGTCTTCTGGGGCACGACCCCCTCGAGCAAGGGACTCTGGCCGGCGATCACCGGGTTGAACAGCGGGATGATGTAGCCGCCGTAGTCCCAGTCCATCTTCATCATCTCGTGGGCGACGTCGGCCTGCGCCGTTGGATTGACGGTTCGCAGTGCCTTCGCATACAGGCTCTGGTACTTCGCTGAGTACGGGCTCGAGATCCAGTGCGTCTCGTCCCACGGGGCGTCCGGCACCATCGAGTAGGCCACCTGGGGAAGGTACGGATACCCGTCCCACCAGTCCTGAGAGAAGACCCATTTCAGGTATTGGGCGAAGAAGCCGTCCTGGGTCGTCTGGGTGAGATTGATCGTCACGCCGGCCGCGGTGGCCTGCTGCTTGAGGACCTGCGCCATCTCGACCGCGCCGGCATGGATCGGTGCGGTCACGAGGGTCGTCGTCAGGTTCTCGTGCCCCGCCTGCTTCAAGAGGAACTTCGCCTGGTCGATGTCCTGCACGCGCTGGGGGATCGACTTGTCGTACTGGGGGTCCGAGATGCCGAAGATGTCGTTGCCGAGCAGGCCGTAGCCTCCGAAGGCGACCTCGCGCATCTGCGGCCGATCGACGATGAGGCGCATGGCCTGACGGACGCGCACGTCGTTGAACGGCGGGGAGTCGACGCGCATCGTGAAGGGCACCCAGCCGGGCCCGTCCCAGATGTTGACCACCCGGCCGCCGTCCCTGAGCGGTTTGATGCTCGACTGGGAGAGCTGGTCGGCACAGTCGATCTCCCCCGCCAAAAGGGCGTTGTCCTGGGCGGTCTCGTCCGAGTAGTCGGTGATCACCACGCTGTCGACGTACGGCTCGCCAGTTCGCCAGTAGTTGGGATTGCGGACGAAGGTGCTCGTCACGCCCGGGCTGAACGACTCGAATTTGAACGCCCCGGTGCCGACCGGGTGCTTCGGGTCGTACCCGACGGGGACGATGCTCATCTCCCCCTCTCCCATCAACAGCTCGGTGAGGACGGAGTTCGGCACTTTCATGGGGACCTTCACCGTGTAGCGGTCCACCTTGCTCAGATTCTTCACGTCCACGGTGGCCAAGGCCGAGGCGCCGGAGTAGTTGTTCTTCACGATCCGGTTGAAGGTGTAGATCACGTCGTCGCTCGTGAGCTCCTTGCCGTTGTGGAACTCGATCCCGCTCTTCACGCGGATGGTCCACTCGGTGGCGTCGGCGTTCGGCGTCACTTCATCGGCAAGGCAGAGCTGCGGCGTCGCGTCGGAGCTGAACTGCACCAGGCACTCGTAAAGCTGAGGAGCGCGGGCGAAGTCGAGGTTGTTCACAGCGTCGTTGCCGTCGAGGGTGTCGGCGGAGCCGCCACCGGTGCTCCCGAGCCGGATCGTGCCCCCGCGGCGCGGCTTCGCCGGCGTCACGGGCTGGCTCGTGCTCGTCGTCGTCGAGCTCGACGGCGGTGAGGACGACGAGCCGCAGGCCGCGAGCAGGCCCCCCACGCCGAGCGCGGCCGCGCCACCGACCGCTCCTCGCAGGAAGTCGCGACGCGTGTGCCTCGGAAGGCTGTTCGCCCACTCGGCGTCGGATCTCGGGCCAAGCCGGCCGGCGTGCTCTTCCGAGGTCGACTCGGGCGGCCATGTGTCGTGCGACTCCGTGCTCATGTCCTCTCCTTCAGTTGAGAACGGGCTGCAAATGCTGTCTTGCTTCTCGACCGGGACGTCGGGCGCGGACGGGCGCAACGGCCACGTGTGCAAGCTGCCTTCTCAGGCTGAAGTAAGACACTGAGCCCCCCAGCGATCATTGATGAGAGTACTCTGTCCCGGGCCGAGACTGCACTGAAGGGGTAGGGACATGCCGGAGGTCCGCGTCGGTATCGACGTCGGTGGAACGTTCACCGACACGGCCATGATCGGCGCCGACGGCCGACTGCGGATCTCGAAGGTGCCGTCTACGCCGGCGGACCTCTCGGCCGGCTTCGTACGCGGGCTCGACGTCCTCCTTCAGCGGGAGGGCATCGCTCCGGCCGACGTCTCCTTCCTTGCACATGGCACCACCGTCGCCACGAATGCCATCGTCCAGAGGCGCCTTGCGAGAAGCGCCCTCCTCACGACGCACGGGTTCAGGGACATCCTCGAGATCGGGAGCCAGCAACGCCCCCGGCTCTACGACCTCTGGCAGCCGAAACAGCAGGCCGTGATCGCTCACGACGACTGCTACGGGATCCGCGAGCGCATCGGTCCCGAGGGCGATGAGATCGAGCCGCTGCACGACGATGACGTCCGTGCCGCCGCGGCACGGATCCGCGACGACGGACGGGTCCAGGCGGTCGCGGTCGTGCTGCTCTTCTCGTTTCTCAATCCTTCTCACGAGCTGCGCATCCGCGAGATCCTGGCGGAGGAGCTGCCGGGACTGCCGGTGACCTTGTCCTGCGAGGTGGCACCCGAGGTGCGCGAGTACGTCCGTGCGAGCACCGTTGCCCTGAACGCCACCCTGCTTCCGCTCGCGGGCGGCTACGTCGCTCGCCTGGCCGAGGTGGTCGCCGGTCGCGGCGTCCGCGTGCCCATTCATCTGATGCGCTCGAACGGGGGGCTCGCGGCCGCTTCGACTGCGGCGCGGATCCCCGTCGCGCTCGTCAGCTCCGGGCCGGCGGCCGGGGTGATCGGCGCCGCCCGCCTCGGCAACCTCGCCGGCGTCGGCGACCTCCTTACCTTCGACATGGGCGGCACGACTGCGGACGTCGCGGCGGTCCACGACGCGAAGCCGACCGTCCGCTACCGCGGCGTTCAATACGAGCACCCGGTCAACCTCCCGCAGATCGACGTGCTCTCCGTGGGCGCGGGCGGCGGGTCGATCGCCCGGGTCGACGCGTTCGGAGCCGTCCTCGTGGGACCGGAAAGTGCCGGGGCAACGCCGGGACCGGCCTGTTACAACCAGGGCGGCACGCTCCCGACCGTGACGGACGCGCACCTCGTCCTCGGAGTGCTCGGCGAGCGACGCGCCCTCGGCGGTGACGTCAAGTTGGACATCGACGCCGCCCGAGCGGCCGTCCGCCACGAGATCGCGCAACCTCTGGGGTTCTCGGTCGACCAGGCGGCTGCCGCGGTCATCCGGGTCGCCAACGCCAACATGGCGAGCGCACTGCGCGTGGTGTCGGTGGCCCGGGGCCACGATCCGCGCCAGATGACGCTCGTCGCCTTCGGCGGCGCCGGACCGATGCACGGCTGTGCCCTGGCCGACGAGCTCGGCATGGCCCGCATCCTCGTCCCCCGATACCCGGGTGTGACCGCCGCGCTCGGGCTCCTGCTCAGCGAGATCCGCCACGATCTCGGTGAGAGCTGGGTGCGCGCCACGGCGGCGCTCACGCCCGAGGAGCTGCAGCGGCGCTTCGAGGCGATCGGGGCGCGAGCTCGTGGCCTGCTCGCAGAGACCGGACATGCGACCGGCGGAACGCTCGCCTTCGCCGTCGACATGCGGTATGTCGGCCAGGCGTACAGCCTGACGGTCGGTGCGTCGCTCGAGGGCGACCCTCTCCTACTCGACTCGCTCGAACGGTCCTTCGTCGAACAGCACCGCCATACCTACGGTTACGTGCTCGAGGAGGTGCCGACGGAGATAGTCGCCGTGCGCGTCTCGGCGAGCGTCCAGACCGAGCCCGCCAGGTGGGAGCTCGACGAGCGCGAGCCGCAGTTCGAGGAGCGGCGCGTCGCCGACCTCGGGCACGGGCCGAGCGAGGTGCCGGTCCTCGACCGCTCCGGCCTGGCTTCCGACTCCGCCGTGGTCGGGCCCGCCATCATCGAGCAGGAGGACAGCACGACGGTTGTCAGCGAGGGTTGGAACGCCAGGGTGGTCGCCGGCGGATCGTTGTTGCTGAGCAGGAACGAGCCGTGAGCCTCGACCCGGTAACCCAGGAGATCTTCACCAACGCCCTCTCGGCGGTTGCCGAGGAGATGGCAGTGGTGGAGTACCGGTCGTCGTTCTCGCCGATCATCAGGGAAATGCTGGACTTCAACTGTGCACTGTTCGATCCGCAGGGTCGCATGGTCGCCCACTCCGAGCAGATCCCCGCCCAGCTCGGGCTGATGCAGTTCGCTCTCGACGCGGCGCTCACACGCCGCGGCCCGCTGGGCCCGGGCGACGCCGTGCTCACGAACCATCCCTATATGGGCGGCACCCACACCAACGATCTCCAGGTCTTCGTCCCGATCTACGAGGGAGCGACGCTTGTCGGCTACGCCGGATCCATCGCCCACCACATCGACATCGGCGGGACCTACCCGGGGACCGAGAGCGCGCTCGACGACCGAGCTGTTCCACGAGGGCATGCTCTTCCCGGCGATCAAGTTGGTGTCCGGAGGCGTTCCCAACAAAGAGATCTACGAGATGATCGACGCCAACGTGCGGGATCCCCAGGCCACGATCGGCGACCTTGGCGCGCAGCTGGCCGCCTGCAAACGGGGTGTGGAGCGCGTCGGGGAGCTCTGCGCCCGCTTCGGCCTCGAGACCGTCATCGAGTCGATGGACCTGCTCCTCTCACAGACCGCGCGCAGGACAGAGGCCCTGTTCCGCGAGTGGCCACGGAGGACGGTCAGCGTCGAGAGCTGCCTCGACGACGGCGGCTTCGAGGGAACGCCACCGACCAAGATCGCCCTCAGCGTCACCCCCGTGGACGGCTACCTCGTCGTCGACTTCACGGGTACGTCGTCACAGGTGCCGAGCGGGCTGAACGTGCCGCTGTCGAGCACACACGCCGGCGTCTACTTCGCGGTCCGTTGCTTCGCCGGAAGGGAGGGAATACGCCAGAACGAAGGCCTGACGCGACTGATCGACATCAGGGCGCCGGAAGGCTCGTTCGTCAATCCCCGTTTCCCCGCCGCGCTGAGCGCCCGTCACTTGGCGTGTCAGCGCATCTCGGACCTCATGGTCGAGGCGCTGGGGATCCTCCTGCCAGCGCAGGACGTCGCCTCGTCCCACGTCTCGTTTCCTGCTTGGGTGTTCCGCGCAACCGATCCGAGATGGGGCAAGGACACCTTGCTGGCGGACGTCCTCGGGGGTGGCGGAGGCGCCCGCCGGGGGGCGCCGGGTGACGACGCCATCGACGTGTACTGCTCGAATTGCGCGATCCTCCCGGCCGAGATCGCCGAGATGGAGTACCCGTGGCGCGTGGAGCGCACCGAGCTCGTCGACGGCTCGGGCGGCGAGGGCTCACAGCGCGGAGGGCGCGCCATCCGGCGGGACATCACCCTTCTGGCCCCGGATGCCGACGGGGCCTACTACGTCGAGCAGACTCGCCCCGAGTTCACCGCCCGTGGCCGCGACGGGGGCGGCCCGGGTGCGCCGGGGTCCGCCCGCCTGCGCCGGAAAGGCGGCGAGTGGGAGGTCCTGGCGTCGAAGGGCTACCTCCGACTGAGCGAAGGCGACACCATCTCGTTCGTCAGCTCCGGTGGTGGCGGCTACGGCGCCGCCCCCGGCTGAGGCGGCTGGCCTTGGCCCGCGACCCACGCCACGACGTCCTGTTCGAGCCGATAAGGATCGGGCCGAAGACTCTCAGGAACCGCTTCTACCAGGTACCCCACTGCACGGGATTCGGCGTGGTGAAGCCGTGGTCACAAGCGCGGCACCGGGCGGTGAAGGCTGAAGGCGGATGGGCCGCGGTCTGCACCGAGTTCTGCTCGATCAGCCCCGAGGCGACCGAGACGCCCTGCCGGCTCTGGGACGACGACGACGTGCGTGCTCTGAGCATCATGTGCGACGAGGTCCACGCCCATGGTGCTCTGGCCGGCGTCGAGCTGCACCACGGTGGCGCCGCCTCGCGCAACCGGGAGTCGCGCCTTGCTTCCCTCGCCCCCTCCCAGATCGCCGGGGATCACCAGCTCGCCACGCCGAAGGCGATGCAGGCATCCGACATCCGGCGCGTGCAACGAGAGTGGGCAGAGGCGGCGACGCGAGCGGAGCGGGCCGGCTTCGACATCGTCTACGTGTACGGCGCGCACAGCTACCTGCCGATGCAGTTCCTTTCGCCGTTCTACAACCAGCGAAGCGACGGATACGGGGGTTCCCTCGAGCACCGGGCCCGTTTCTGGCTGGAGACCCTCGAGCAGGTCCGGGCGGCCGTAGGCGAGCGCTGCGCGATCGCCTGCCGCATTGCCGTCGATGCGCTCGGGCCCGCCGGAGTCCCTCTCGAGGAGGGCCTCGCCTTCATCGCCCTCGCCGACCACCTCGTCGACCTCTGGGACGTGAACGTGGGCTCGATCGCGGAGTGGTCCAAGGACAGCGGGTCTTCGCGCTTTTTCCCCGAGGGCTATCAGCTCGAGTGGACGGGGAAGGCCCGTTCCGTCACGGCCAAGCCGATCGTGGGCGTGGCCCGGCTCACCTCGCCCGACAAGATGGCCGACATCGTGCGGGCCGGTACCTTCGACATCATCGGATCGGCTCGGCAGTCGATCGCGGATCCCTTCCTCCCGCAGAAGATCTCCGAAGGGCGCCTCGACGACATCCGCGAGTGCACCGGCAACAACCAGTGCACGGGGCGGGGCGGCATGTACCACCTGGGGTGCACGCAGAACCCGACCGCCGGCGAGGAGTACCGGAGGGGCTGGCATCCCGAACGCTTCGAGAGGGCGTCCAACACCGAGCGGGACGTGCTCGTCATCGGAGCGGGACCGGCCGGGATGGAGTGCGCCATCGTGCTCGGCAAGAGGGGGATGCGACGGGTCCACCTCGTCGACGCAGAGCCGGAGCTGGGCGGATCGATGCGGTGGATCCCGCGGCTGCCCGGGCTCGGCGAGTGGGCAAGGGTGGTGAACTACAGGAAGATCCAGATCGACAAGCTCTCGAACGTCGAGTTCGTCCCCCGCACCCGGCTCGACGCCGGGGCCGCCCGCCGCTACGGGGCCGAGATCGTCGTCGTGGCCACGGGCGCCCATTGGGCGGGCGACGGCCTCGGCCCGGGTTCGCGCGGGCCGGTTCCCGGCGCGGACGTCGGCACTCCCTACTGCCTCACGCCCGAGCAGGTCGTGCTCGGCGGCAAGCGGCCCCCGGGCCGCCGGGTCGTCGTCTACGACTGCGAGGGTTACTTCATGGGAGCCGGGCTGGCCGAGCTCCTCGTCCTCGAAGGCTTCCTCGTCCGCCTCGTGAGCGGCCTCGGGCAGATCTCGCCGATGTCGGACGAGACACTCGAAGGCCCGCTCCTGCGGCGCCATCTGCACGAGCTCGGAGTCCGCACCGAGCGTGGAGTCGAGCTCGAGGCGGTCGCCCCGGGCGGGCTCAGGGGCCGCGACGAGTTCGGCGAGCCGTGGGAGGCCGAGACCGACGCCGTCGTCCTCGTGACGCAGCGCCTCTCGGACGAGGCGCTCTACCTCGAGCTCGCCGGCGATCAGGACTCGCTCGCGTCCGAGGGCGTCGAGGCGGTCTACCGGATCGGGGATTGCGTCGCCCCGCAACTGCTCGCCGAGGTCATCTTCGACGGCCACCGGCTCGCCCGCGAGATCGATTCGGGAGATCCGGCGATTCCGTTGCCGTACCTGAGGGAGCACTCCCGGCCCCTTCCGTTGCTCCGATCTCGAGGGGGGCAAAGGGCCGGCTGAGGGCCACCGCCGGGCGTTTGAACTGTCATATAAGCTGCGCTCAGCCGGGAGGGACGCTCACTCAAGGCGCAGACCACGAGGTCGTGGTAAGCGCCGGCCAGGTGGCGCGTTTGGCGAGGGAGGGGGAAGAGTGGACGAAGTCGACTCTATGCAACCGCACGAATCGGTTGGACTCCGTGCGCTTGCCGAGGCAGCCGCTGCCGAGAGGATCGACCGGCGTGTGTTCTTCCGCCGGGCCGCCGCCCTCGGCTTGTCGTTCGGGGCCGCGGCAGCGTTCCTCGCCGCTTGCAGCAGCAGCAGTTCGGGAAGCTCCGGCAGTACGACTACGACCCACCCGAGCAGCCAGAGCGCAACGCTCGCCATCGGGCCGATCGGCGACAGCGGGAATTACGACCCGGCGACGAACAACTGGGACGCCCCGTACCCGCCCTTCCCTTCCATCTACGAAGGGCTCACGACCTATGACCCTGCGCACGGCTGGACAGCGGAGAACCTCCTCGCCGAGTCGCTCGAGAAAAGCGCGGACGGCAAGACCTACGCTTTCACGCTCAAGCAGGGCATCGAATTCCACCATGGTTTCGGGGAGCTGACCGCCTCCGACGTGAAGTACTCGTTCGAACGGTGCGCCGGCATCCAGAAGCTCTACCCAGGTGCGCCGAAGAGTGCCGTGTCGTATTACGCCGGCGACATGCCCGGCATGCGCGAGGTCAAGGTCACGGGCAAGTACACCGGCCAGATCGTCTTCGACCAACCCTTCACCCCCTTCGAGACGATCACGCTGCCGTTCGCGACGAGCGGCCTGATCCTGCCGGAGAAGGCGGTGGAGAAGTACCGCTCGGCCTGGCCCGTGCACCCGATCGGCACCGGGCCCTACGAAGTCGCGAGTTACACGCCGAACTCCGAGATGGTGCTGCAACGTTTCGCGGGATACGGCCACGCAAATGCCGCCCTCGGGACTTCGAACGATTTCGACGAGATAAAGATGGTCCTGGCACCGCTGAACTCGTTGCCGAAGGGCGAAGCGCTCACCGTCGGGCTGCAGAGCGGCGAGATCGATTTCACGCCGAACCTCGGACCGCTGGACATCGCGAAGCTCAAGACCGACAGCTCGTTCCGCACGTACGAGCCTCCGATCCCCCTCACCTACTTCTTCCTGGCGCTCGACGTGCAGAATTCGAAACTGAAAGACATAAGGGTGCGCCAGGCCGTCCGTGCGGCTCTCGACATCCCCGAGATCATCCAGGCGAACCAACTACCGCTCTCCGCCCGGTTGAACTCGTTGATCGCCAAGGAGATGGGTCAGGGTTACTGGGCGGCCGCCCCGGAGTACACGCGGGACGTGGCCATGGCGAAGTCACTTCTCGCCGCAGCCGGCGTTTCGGGCCTCACGCTCGAGATCGCCGCACCCGAGATCACGACGCTCGGGGGCTCCCCGAACGACGTCATGCAGGTGATCCAGTCGAACCTCAATGACGCCGGCATCACCGTGAACATCATCGAGACCCCGCCGGACAACTACGTCTCCAAGGCCGGCTACGGCTCTTTGGTTTGGAATGCGTACAACGGTGCGCCCGACCCGTATTACCAGCTCGAGTGGTTCACCTGCAGCCAGATCGGCGTTTGGAACTACGCGTCGTGGTGCAGCCCTAAGTACAGCGCCCTCGAACAGGCGCTGGGCCGTACTTCCGACGTCGCGACGCGTGACGCCATCTGCATCCAGATGCAGAAACTGGTCGACGAAGCGGTGTCCTACGTCTGGATCAGCAGCGCGATCGGGTACGCGGCGAGCACGTCGAAGGTCCAGGCGGCCTTCGACGGCGGGGGTTACTTCCTGCTGAACTACTTCCGCGCCGTGTAGCACCTTGTGGTCCTGTACCTCGCAAAGCGGGTCGGCCTCGCTGCCGTAGTCGTCATAGCGATCATGGTGATCCTCGCCGTGCTGGTGCACCTCGTCCCCGGGGATCCGGCCCGGATCATCCTCGGCACGCACGCGACCCCGCAGCTGATCGCCGAGGTTCGCCGCACGATGGGGCTCGACGAGCCGATCTGGCAACAGGTCTGGGACTTCCTCTGGGGGGTGGTTCACGGGAATCTCGGGACGGACTTCATCAGCCAGGCCCCGGTCTCCTCGGAGATCGGGGCGCCGCTCGTGAACACCGCCATACTGACGCTCGCGAGCGTCCTGCTCGCCATGGTCGTCGGCGTCCCTCTCGGCATCATCGGTGCCGTCCGCGAAGGGGGGGTCGTCGACGGTTTGATCCGCGGCACGTCGATGATCCTGCTGAGCACTCCGGTGTACGTCGTCGGCCTGTTGCTGCTGCTGTTGTTCGCGGTCCAGGTGCACATGCTCCCGGCCCTCGGGGCGGGCAGCCTGTCGGATTTCGGCGGTTACTCGGAGCGGCTGATCCTGCCGGCCGTGGCGCTGTCGGCGGCCTGGTGGGCGTACCTGGCCCGACTCGTGCGTGCCAGCATGCTCGAGGTTCTGGACCAGCCCTTCGTCCGCACGTCACGGGCGTACGGCGTCAAGGAGCGCGTGATCCGCTACCGCGTCGTGCTGAAGAACGCCCTCGTCCCGGTGATGGCCCTCTTCGGCCTGATGTTGGGATACGTCCTCGCCGGCACGGTCTACGTCGAGGCCATCTTCGGCCGGACCGGGCTCGGCAACCTGGCGGTGTCCGGCATCGGCAATCGCGACTGGCCGGTCGTGCGGGCATGCGTCCTCATCTACGCCGTCGGCTTCATCCTCGGCAACCTTCTCGCCGACGTCGGGTATCGCTGGCTCGATCCACGGATGCGCCTCGAAGCGCGTGACGAGGTGTTCATCTAGTGTCGGTCCAGGCGACACAGCAGGCGCTCATCGGCGACACCGCCTCTCCGACCCTCTACCAGCCGCGAGGGCTCCGCTCGTTCGCCCGCGACGTGCTCCGCCGGCCGGCCGCTTCCACCGCTCTGGTCGTGATCCTCCTCCTCGTCCTGGCGGCGATCTTCGCCCCGCTCATCGCGCCGTACAACCCCGACACGATCAACGTCACCCACATGCTGGCCGGCCCGAGCTGGAACCACCTGCTCGGCACCGACTCCCTCGGCCGGGACAACCTCTCGCGTGTGTTGTACGGCACCCGGGTGGCGCTCGAGGTGGCGTTGCCCTCGGTCCTGATCGCCTTCGTCGTCGGGTCGACACTGGGCATCGGCGCCGGTTACCTCGGCGGGTCGGTCGACAGGGTGCTGGTCGTGGTCTTCGACACCCTGATCTCCTTCCCGGCGGTGATCCTCGCCCTGGCGCTGCTGTCGCTGCTCGGCCCGTCGGTGAGAAGCGTCGACTTCGTCATCGGCCTGGCCCTCGTGCCTTACTACGGGCGGCTGATGCGAGCCCAGACGCTGTCGGAGAAGAAGAACCACTACGTCAAGGCGGAGCGCTCGCTCGGCGCCTCGCGGGGCCGGCTGCTGCGACTTCACATCCTTCCCAACGTCCTGCCGCCGCTGTTGATCGTCGTCGCGATGGACATACCGGGTGCGGTCGCCATCGAGGCCGGACTGGCCTTCCTAGGCCTGGGAGTGCAGCCACCGACGCCGGACTGGGGCGTCATGCTGAACGACGGCTTCACCTACATCGGCACGTCCCCGTGGGAGATCATCGGACCGATCGCCGGGCTCATCATCCTGACGACGGCGTTCACCGTTCTCGGGGAGACCATGCGCAACGCCATGGACCCTCGCTACAGGCCGCCCCGGCGGATGTTCGGCTGGCGAAACGCGAACCTCGATGTCTAGCCCCGTGCTCGCCATCGACCGGCTCTCGGTCGCCTACCGGACGGAGAACGCCAGGCACCTCGCGCTCGACGACGTCAGCCTTTCGCTGCGGCCCGCCGAGATCCTCGGCGTCGTCGGCGAGTCGGGATGCGGCAAGTCGACCCTCGGCATGACGATGCTGCGGCTCCTGCCCGTCAACGGACGCGTTCTCGGCGGCAGCGTGAGTCTCGAGGGTCACGACCTGGCCGCCCTGTCGGCCGAGGAGATGCGCTCGGTGCGCGGCCGCGACATCGCCATGATCTTCCAGGATCCGACGACGAGCCTGAACACGCGCCTTACGGTCGGGAGCCAGCTTCTCCAGGTTCAGCGGGCGCACGCCACGCGGCGCAGAGAACCACGCGCGACGCTGCGGCGCAACGCCGTCGAACGACTCGCCGAGGTGGGGCTGCCCAAGCCGGACCAGACCTTCGACCGGTACCCGCACGAGCTCTCCGGCGGCATGCGCCAACGTGTCGCCATCGCCATGGCGCTGTTGTTCGAGCCGAAGGTGATCGTCGCCGACGAGGCGACCTCGGCGCTCGACGTGACCCTCGAGGCGCAAATCCTCGAGCTGCTCCTCCGCCTGCGCGACGACCACGGCACCTCGATGATGTTCATATCGCACGACCTCGGCGTCGTGTCGCAGCTCTGTGACCGGGTCGCGGTGATGTACGCCGGGAGGGTCGTGGAGGAAGTCGACGGAGAGGCTGTGCTCGCCAAGCCCCGCCACCCCTACACCCAGGCGCTCGACGCGTCTGTGCCGAACCGGCGAAGCCGCGGGCAGCGGCTGTGTGCCATCGCGGGGCGGGTGCCCTCGGCAGCCGAGCCGATCCCGGCGTGTGGGTTCGCGCCGCGCTGCATCTGCGCGAAGCCGGAGTGCGCCGAGACGGCGCCGGAGCTGTATGCGGACGTGTCGGGCGCGGTGCGTTGTTTCGCTTATGCACCCGGCTGAGCGCCAAGTGGGCCACGAAGCCGTCGCTGGACGACTGGCGGCTGCGCGCCATGCCGGCTCCGCCTCAGCCAGGTGGCGCTCCGGTCGTCCCGCCGGCCGACCCGGACGAGCCGCTCCTCGAGCTGGACCAGCTGGCCGTCCATTTCGGCGGTTCGAGGCGGTTCGTCCGCGCTCCCAAACCTCCCGTGCGTGCAGTCGACGGGGTCACCCTGACGTTGAGACGCAGCCGAGTCCTCGGCATCGTCGGCGAGTCGGGCTCCGGCAAGACGACCCTCGGCGAAGCCGTCGTGAAGCTGCTCGAGCCGACAGGGGGAACCATCCGGTTCGCGGGACGCGACGTGACCAGGATGACGGCGGCCGAGGCCAAGGCGTTTCGCCGCCGCGCTCAGATGATCTTCCAGAACGCCTATGCGAGCCTTTCCCCCCGGATGCAGATCGGTTCGCTCGTAACCGAGCCGTACGTGATCCACAAGCTGCCACCGGCGCAGCGCCGCAGCGCCGAGGAGCTCCTCGACGCGGTCGGCTTGCCCGCGACGCTGACCTCCGCCTATCCGGGCCAGGTCTCAGGCGGTCAGGCGCGCCGGGTCGGCATAGCCCGAGCCTTGGCGCTCGAGCCCGACCTCGTGGTCGCGGACGAGCCGACGGCGGGGCTCGACGCATCCTCGGCAGCGGCAACCGTCAACTTGATCGCCGACTTGCGCGAGCGCATGGGCCTGACGGTCGTGCTGATCAGTCACAACCTCTCGCTCGTCGCCACGTCGGCGGACGAGGTGGCTGTCATGTACCTGGGCAGGGTCGTCGAGCACGGTGACACCAAGGACGTCATCGCGCAGCCCGCCCACCCGTACACCAAGGCGCTGCTCGCCGTCGCGCCCGACCCGGAGCGGTCCTCGCGGACGGTGCGCCGCCAGCTCCTCCTTCCGGGCGAGATCCCGAGCCCGGACGCGCCCCCGGCCGGCTGTCACTTCCACCCGCGCTGCAGCTACAGCCAGGACATCTGTCGCCGCGTCGCTCCCGTGCTCGTGCGGGTCGGGGACGCCGCCGGCAACGGGGCCCACATGGCCGCGTGCCATTTCGCGGACGGTGTGCAGGCCGGCTCACAACAGCAGACAGAAGCCGTCGCGACCTGAGCGAGCGGCGCTGCGCATGCCGCGGCTGACCGGCCCGCCGGCGGAGTCAGCCGAACATGTCGACTGGTGGCCGGGTGTCGGGATCCACTTGGACGTCGATGAGCGTCGTCACGTCCGAACGGAGCGCCTTGTCGAGGGCGTCGACGAAGTCCTCTGCTCTCGCGACGTGGACGCCCTCGCAGCCGAGGCCCCGCGCGACCGCGCCGTAGTCCACGTCGAGAAAGTCGGTGGCTCCGTCGTATCCGTAGAAGTGCCGGTTGTAGTGACGCGACCATGCGAGTGAGGAATTGTTGAACACGATGGTCGTCACAGCGACTCCGTAACGGGCGGCCGTCTCCAGCTCGGCGAGCGAGAAGGCGATGCCGCCGTCGCCGCTGATGCAGACGACAGTGGACGATGGGTCGGCGAGCTTGGCCCCGATGGCCGCAGGCAGGCCGTAGCCGAGCGTTCCGTACGCGCGAGGCCCCAAGAAACGACGCCCACCCCCATGCACCCGCAACCGGTCCAGCGCCCACGCTGTGGAGTAGCCGGCATCGCCGACGATGCGGGTTCGTTCGTCGATCCGCTCTTGCAGCTCGGTGAAGATGACCTCCGGGTCGACCCCTCTGTCGCTACCGGATCGCGAAGCCGCCGGCCAGGCGGCGTCCCGCCGGCTTGCCAGTAGCCCTTCCGCCCAGCTCTTGGCCGGCGGCGGTTCGCGACGCGCAGCATCCCGGGTGCCGAGAGCCGCCACGAGCACTGCGACGGCGAGTTTGGCGTCGCCTACGAGCGGGATCGAGCGTGGGTAGTTGCGCCCGATCTCGGCCGGATCGATGTCGATGTGAATGATCTCCTGACCGGGGTCCGGGAGCGTCCAGTTCGCCGTCGCCCCAGAACTCGTCTTGGTGCCGATGAGGACGACGAGATCGGCCTTGAGGACAACTTTGTGCGCTATGGCGCCGCCGCCCCCTGTCCCGCTCGTGTAGCTGCCGACGACGCCTGCGAACAAGGCGTCGTCCTCGTCGATCGCCCCCTTGCCGGACGGTGTGACGGCCAGTGGCGCGCCGAGCGACTTCACCAGCGCCAGGACCTCCTCCTCGGCCCGGGAGGTCAGCACGCCGCCGCCGGCGATGACGACCGGGCGTTCGGCCGACCGGAGAAGGCGCACGGCATTCTCGACGAGCTCTGGGTCGGGGGCGACCCGGGCGGCCGGGTACACCGACGGCGCCAGCTCGAGCAGCGGGACGTCAACGGGCTCGGACGACACGACGTCCCACGGACAGCCGATGTACACGGGCCCGGGGCGCCCGGTCGTCGCGACACGGAACCCGTGGGCGATGAGGTCGGGGATGCGGGCCGGCACTTCCAGCTGGCCCACCCACTTCGTGATCGAAGCGAAGATGGGTCCGCGGTCGATGTCCTGCAGGTCGTTGCGGTGCCGCGTCGTGCCCGATCCCTCCTCGACGAGCAGCACGACTGGCGTGGACGACAAGTAGGACTCGATGATCCCTTGCACCATGTTCGTCGCGCCGACGCCCGACACGCCGCAGACCCCCGGCTTCCCGCTCACCTTCGCGTAACCGTCGGCCATGAACGCACCCGACCGTTCGTCCCGGATGGTGATCGCCCGGATGCCGCCGCCGGCCGCTTCCAGCTCGGCGTGCAGCGCGGGCGGCGACTCCATGCCGAACAGGTACTCGACGCCGAGCGCCTCGAGCGTCGCCTTCAAAGCGGCGGCCGCGTTCGGCGAGCTCGCCGACGGGTCGCTCGGCCGGGCAGCATCGACATGACCTTGCGGCATGGATCCCCCTCGATCCCCGGACGCCCGGGCTCGTCGGACCAGTTGCTGATCCTGTCCGCAACGCTATTGAGGCGGGTTTGGGGTGTCAACGGCGACGGGCGGGGCCAAGCGGCGGTGCGCGAGAGTGTCTTGATCAGCGGGTCGGAACTGCGTGTTGCCGTGGTCGGATCTGGCCCGGCGGGCTTCTACGCCGCCGGGCATCTCCTCGCGCGCTCCGTCCGCCCGGTCGCCGTCGACGTCTTCGACCGGCTCCCGACCCCTTGGGGGCTCGTGCGTTCGGGCGTGGCTCCCGACCACCCCAAGCTGAAGACGGTCTCGGCGGTCTACGAGCGCACAGCGGCCGACCCCAGGTTCCGGTTCTTCGGGAACGTCAGCATCGGGACCGACGTGACGAGGGAGGACCTGCTGCGCTCACTACCACGCCGTCATCTACGCCGTCGGTGCCGAGGGCGATCGCAGGCTAGCGATCCCGGGGGAGGACCTTCCCGGGAGCCACTCGGCCGTTGAGTTCGTCGGCTGGTACAACGGGCACCCCGACTTCGCCGATCGGGCCTTCGACCTCTCCTGCGAGAGGGCCGTCGTCATCGGCAACGGCAACGTCGCTCTCGACCTCGCGAGGATGCTGTCTCTGTCCAACGACGAGCTCGTCCGCACCGACGTGGCCGACCACGCTCTCGAGAGCTTGGCGACGAGCGCCGTGCGCGAGACCGTCGTCGTTGGCAGGCGCGGGCCGGCACAGGCCGCCTTCACGAGCCCGGAGCTCAACGAATTGGCGCACCTCGAGTCGGTTCAGCTCGAGGTGCACGGCAAAGAGGCGCTTGCGAAAGCCGACTACGCCGCCGGCGGTCTCGATGCCGGCGGCCGGCCGGCGCTGTCGGCGATGCTCACGACACCGGCGGCACCGACGCCGGCGAGGTGCTGAGAAAGCTGGAGATCCTGCGGGGGTTCCCTCCTTCCGGCGGGGGCGAGCCACCGCCGGTGGGAGGGAGGTGGCCCGGGTCATCCAGTTCCGTTTCTTGTGGTCGCCGGTCGAGATCCGAGGAGACGGGAAGGTTGAGGAGATCGTCCTTCAGCGCAACGAGCTGTATCAACAAGGCGGCGCCGTGCGGGCGCGTCCCGTGGGCGAGCAGGAGACGGTCACGACCGGTCTCGTCCTCCGCGCCGTCGGGTACACCGCAAGCGTGCCGAAGGGCCTGGCTTCGGACCAGGCGAACGGCGTGATCGCGCACCGCGGGGGGCGCGTGCTCTCGCCTTCAGGGAGCCCGATGCCGGGCGAGTACTGTGCCGGCTGGATCAAGCGCGGTCCCCAGGGTGTCATCGGGACGAACAAGCGGGACGCCCTCGAGACGGTCACGGCCCTACTGGAAGACCTGGAGGCGGGCCGGTTGAGCGAACCGGTAGAGCCTCGGCCCGACTCGGTCGACGAGCTCCTCGCCGCCCGAGGGGTCCGAGTGGTGGATCAGGGGTCCTGGCTGCGGATCGACACCCACGAACGCGAGCGGGGATGCTCCGCCGGCCGGCCGCGGGTGAAGGCCTGCCGATGGGATGAGCTGTTGTCGCTCGCTGGCTCCTAACGGCAAGATCCGCCGGCGTCATCCACCGGTGCCGGCGCCGGCGAGGTACGCCGAGAGGGCGGCGTCGACGGCCTCGCGTCCGCCCTCGCGCCAGGCGGCGTTGATGGCGATGAAAGGCGACCATTCCGGCGGGAGTTGCTCCTCCGGCATGATCGCGTCGACCGGGCACTCGAGCAGGCAGGCGCTGCAGTCGATGCACAGCACCGGGTCCACGACGTACATCCGCGCCGCCTCGAATATGCAGTCGACGGGGCAGACCTCGACGCACGTGGCGTCCTTCAAGTCGATGCAGGTGGCACCGATGACGTACGGCATTGGAGCTCGCTCAGGCGCGAAATGCCGGCCCGAGCGCCCTCCAGACCAGTGAGTAGAAGTGGCGCATGTTGCGCTCGCTCTCGGCCAGCGTGTACCCCCACGTGTACATGCCCGACCTGAGGCCGGCCTGCACCCGGCCGGCCGCCTCCGTGTCCTCCTCAGCAGTCATGCGGTTCCACTCGGCGAGCTGAGCGGCGACCTTGGGATCGATGTGCTCGTCACCGGGGACGTCATAGCGCACGGTCTCTCCCCCCAGGCGTGGACCCCGTCGGGCCAGAGCCGCATGAAGTTGGGCCCGCTGCCTTGCTGGCTCAGCCCGCCTTCGATGTACATGTTCGGCCAGAGGTAATAGAACTGGTAATGCGGGCGACCCTCCCGGTCGGTGATCCCGAGGTCGTCGGCGACCGAGTCCTGGAAGTAACTCGTGTGATAGACGCCGCGGTCGAACTCGCGGTGCAGATAATGGGCCGGGTCGACCTTGTACATCTCCGAGAAACTGTGCGTGTGCGTCGTAGGACAGTGGTAACACTCGATGTTGTTCTCGTTCATCGCCTTCCAGTTAGAGGGGCCGCCGTAACGGTGAACGGTCCGCACGTACTCGAAGTCCCGGTCGACGTTCTCGCTCGCGAACGGGTAATTGAAGCCCTGGGCGTCGAGAACGGCCGGGAACTCCCCGAGGGCGTCCGCGAGCGGCTCCTCCGGCTTGAGTGAGACGAAGATGTATCCCATCCAGCTGTCGACCGACAGCGGCAGGAGCCCCAATTGGTCGAAGGGAGGAAGGCCGCCTTCGCTCGAGCGCGGGACCGCGCGGAGACAGCCGTTCAGCCCGTACACCCAACCGTGGTACGTGCACTGGAGCGACTTGCGGGTGCCACAGCCGACCACCACGGAGTGTGCCCGGTGCCGGCAGACGTTGACGAAGGCGCGCAGGGTCATCTCCTCGTCGCGAAGCACGACGATCGGCACCGAGAACCCGTAACCGGAGATGTCGGTCGTGAAGTAATCGCCGACGCCTCGCAGCTCCGGCTCGATGCCGACGATCTGCCACGACGGCCGAAAGATGAGCTCGTCCTCGAGCTCGGCGATAGCGGGCTCGGTATAGAACACTGCCGGCAGTGTTGCGCCGTCGGCGAGAATCCTGTCGATCAGGTCCGGGTCGAGCGAGGACTGGGTACGTAGCCCGAGATCCCGCAGAGCAAAATTGATCACCGCTGCCCCCTTCCTCGGCCGTGCAGCAGGCGTTTCAACCTCGACGGTACTACTTCGCCGCCTGGTGAGGCGCCGCCCTGGCGCCCTCTGGGCCGGCGAGAACGACCCGAGCGTCGAGCCCGATCGCACCGGTTCGCGTGACGAGGAGCGGATTCACTTCAACTTCGGCGATCTCGGGGTGGGCGGAGGCGCACGCGCGAGACGGCCGCAAGAGATCGCGCGGCCGCTTCGATCGACAGCGGGGGCCGCCCGCGGAGCCCGGCGAACAGCGACGCGCCGCGGAGCGATTGGAGGAGGTCGAGGGCGTAGGCCTCGGTGACCGGAGCGAGCCCTGCGGCGACGTCGTCGATGAGCTCCGCGTACACACCACCGAGGCCGACGAGCGCGACCGGACCGAAACGGGGATCGCGCCGAGTCCCGACGATCAGCTCCAGCCCGTCGTCGCCACGGATCATGCTCTCGACCGAATAGCTCGGCGGGGCCAGTCGCGTGGTCACCTCGGCGAACGCCTCCGCGAGCGCATCGGGGTCCGGGATTCCGAGGACGACACCTCCCACGTCCGACTTGTGCACGAGCCCGAGTGCTTTCAGGACAACCGGATAACCGATCTCGGCCGCAGCGGTCCTGGCGGCGTCGAGGCTTCGGACCTCCTGCGCCGCCCCGAACTCGACGCCGGCACGCTGAAGAAGCTCCCGCGCCTCGAAGTACCCGTCTCCGCGTGACGGGCGCTTCGGCGACCGGCTGCGCGGGCACACCCCGGGCCGGGTGCTCCTCGCGTACGGCGAGGCGCTCCATCACCGCGACGGCAGCCTCGATGTCGCGGTAGACAGGAACGCCGTGCTGGCGCAACGCGCGGGCCGGTTCCGACGACCGGTACATCAACTGGGAGACGAGCGCGCCGCCGGCGGATTGCGCGATACGCCCGAGGCTGCGGGCAACCTCGACCTCGCGGTCCCGGGCGTCGTCGCTGTAACGGCTGTACCCGCCGAAGTACCCGGTGAGGAGCACGGAGTCGACCTCTCCGGAATCGAGGAGGATGGAGGCGGCGCGTTCATACGACCGGTAGTCCTTCGGGCCGGCATCCGCCAGGTCGACCGGGTTGAGGGTCGGTGCTCCCGGAGAGAGCACAGCGGTGAGCGCCGCGCGGACCTCGTCGCTCAAGCCGTGGCACCTCGAAGCCACGGGCGGCGGCCTGGTCGCAGGCGACGACGCCGTTGCCGCCGCCGTCGGTGAGGACGCCGAGTCGCCTTCCGCGAACCCGACAACCGGCCAGGAGGCTGGCGGCGAGGTCGATGACCTCCTTCGGCGAGTCGACCCGGAGGATGCCGGCCGCCTCGCACGCGGCCCCGACGGCCCGGGTATCCGAGAGGAGCGCACCCGTATGGGACCGGGCGGCGGCCGTGCCCGCCTCCGAGCGACCGGCGTCGAGGAGGAGGACCGGCTTGCCCCGTTCGGCCGCCTCGGCCGCAGCGAACGCGAATGCTCGACCGTCGCGGAAGTCCTCGCAGTAGACCGCGATCAGTCTCGTCGGCTCGTGCCGGGCGAGATCGGCGATCACCTCGGCGAACTCGAGATCGGCCTGGTTGCCGAGTGAGGCGAACCGCGAGATCCCGAGCTCGTGGTCCGCGGCGAGCTCGTTCAGCTCGAGCGCGAAGTTCCCGCTCTGGGAGACGACCCCGATGGAGCCGTGGGTCAGATTGTTGATCTCGAGCTCCGCCGCGGCGTCGAAGACGCCCAGGCAGTTCGGCCCCATGAGGACGGCGCCGGCAGCCCGGACCCGGTCACGAACTGCCTGTTCCCGGCGGGCGCCGTCTTCTCCGGTCTCGCCCAGGCCGGCGCTCAACACGACGATCGCCCGGGCGCCTGCCGAAAGTGCGTCCTCGACCACCTCCTCGAACGCCGGCGCCTGCACGGCCACGATCACGAGATCCGGTGGCTCGGGCAGTGAGGCGACGGACGGAAACGTCGCCCGGCCGAGCACCTCGCCCACGTTCCTGTTGACGAGGTAGACCCTCCGCCGGTGCTCGCCGAGCAGCGCCCGCTTCGCGGTGCCGTGCCCCCACTTGGCCGGGTCGCTGGACGCGCCCACGACCGCGATCGACTCAGGCTCGAAGAGCGGGCTGAGATCTCTCCTGAGAGGGCCGGCGGCCGGCCTCGGTCCGGACCGGCTCACACGCCGTTCAGCGAGATTGCCGTGTACGGCCCGTGGCCGCGCTTGATCAGGCCTCTGGCGACGATCACCCGCTGGATCTCGCTCGTCCCTTCCCAGATACGGTCGACACGGAGCTCGCGGAAGTAGCGATTGGCGACGTTCTCGGTCATGTAGCCGCGCCCGCCGTACAGCTGCACGCAGCGGTCCGCGACACGGTTCGCCATCTCCGACGCGAAGAGCTTCGCCATGGAGATCTTGCCGTGGACGATGGTCGGGTCGGGATGAGTGTCGCACGCCTCAGCGGCGTGATAGGTCATCAGGCGGGCTGCGAGGAGCTCGGTCGCCGAATCGGCGAGCGGGAATTGAACACCCTGGTTGGCGACGATGGGGTGTCCGAACGCGATCCGCTCGGTCGACCACTCGGTCGTCTCGTCGATCAGCCGCTGGGCCGCGCCGCAGCATCGGGCGGCGATCATCAGACGCTCGACGGCGAGCCAGCGGCGAGTCCCGCCTTCGCCCGCCGGGACGCGGTTGTCGTCCGGAACCCGGCAGTTGTCCAGCGTGAGCTCGACATGGCCCGACGTATAGGGGTCGTGCATGAACTGGGGCCGCCGGACGATCTCGAGCCCGGGCGCAGTCCGGTCGACGACGAAGAGCGCCTGCTCGCCCTCCGCCCAGACGAGGACGAGGAAGATGGCGGCCCGGTCGCCGCCGGTCACGAACCACTTCTCACCGTTGAGCAACCATTCGTCGCCGTCCCGCACGGCGGTCGCCTCGATCCCGGTCACGTCGGACCCGGCGGAATTCGGCTCCGTGATGGCCCAGGCCGCCCTCATCTCGCCGCGCATCACCGGCAGCACGTACCGCTCCCGCTGCGACGGGCTGGCGAGCTTGTCGAAGACGTCCCGGCCGCCGGCTCTCGGGACGACGCCGCCGAGGCCGTTCGTGGCGTGTCCCGCGATCTCCTCGATCGCGACGTGGACGAGCATGGGGACCTCCGGTCCCGACTCGTCCGCCGTTCGCTCGTAACCGTCCGGCAGCGGGAGCTCCTTGCGAGCGCGAAGGCGAAGATCCTCGTACTCGTCGATGTCCAGGACGCCGGTCTCGGCGATCCTCTGTTCGAGCGGATGCACGTGCTCCCGGAGGAACCTGAGCGCCTCCTGACGGAACTGCTGGATCTCGTTCGGAATCTGCGGCGCGAGCAACAGAAATCTCCTTATGGGCGAAGGCCACGAACGGCTGAGCAACGGTAACAGAGCGGCTGTCGGGCGGCCCGGCTCGCCAGCCGCGAAAGGGGCCTTGATCTACACTCTGGCCATTCTCGTCTGACGAAGCTCACCGGAGGAATGGGAAAGGAGGCGGGATGGCCAGAACCGGCTCACCGCTCACCCACCCGCGCATCAGAGTCGCCGGCGACGCGCGGGAGAGGGGCCGTCAGTACGGCGAGGCGGCACGCGACAGGATCCTGATAGGACTGGCCGCCTACGAGAAGGCGTTCCAACGCGCCGCGGGCTGGTCGTGGAAGGACGCCAGCGCGGCCGCGGCCGTGTTCGAGCCGGAGATCCGTGCGAGCTACCCGCAGTACCTCGAAGAGATGGCCGGCGTCGCCGAAGGAGCCGGCCTCAGCTTCTCCGACGTGCTCACGCTCAACACCCGCACGGAGGTCATCTGGGCGGCCACGGCCCGCGAAGCGGCGGAGGAAGGGCGCAGGCGTGCTCGCGAATGCACGTCGTTCGCGCTGGCCGGCCGGCGCACCCGGGCGGGACGACCGCTGACCGGGCAGAACTGGGACTGGTTGACGCACTGTCGCGACACGCTCGTCATCCTCGAAGTCGAGCAGCCCGATGCGCCGAACTACGTCACCGTCGTCGAGGCGGGTCTGCTGGCCAAGTGCAGCTTGAACTCGGCCGGCCTCGCCGTCATGACCAACGCCTTGGTCACGTCCGCCGACCGGGGAGAGCCCGGCATCCCCTACCACGTGATGCTCCGTGCTCTCGCCGACTGCGAGCAGCTCTCGAGTGCCATCGACACGATCCAGAAGAACTTCCGCGCCTCGGCCGCCAACTACCTGCTCTCGACCGGCGACGACGTCGCCGTCGACCTGGAGGCCGGCCCGGGCGACTTCCTCGCCGTGCAGGCGATCCTCCCCGAAGACGGTGCTCTCGTCCACACGAATCACTTCCTGCGCTCTCCTCGCAGCCAGGAGGACGTCTCCCTGTACGCAATGCCCGACAGCCTCATCCGGCTCCAGCGGGCCGAGCAGGCCATCGCCCGGTCGGCCGAGCCCCATGACATCGCTTCCCTGCGGCGGGCTCTGAGCGATCACGCCGACTTTCCCTCGGGCGTGTGCTGTCACCCGCGACCCGAGGACGAGGAGCAGTGGGCGACCGTGATGTCCGTGATCATGGACCCGCAGGACCGCCGGATGTGGCTCGCGCCCGGGCTCCCGTGCGAGACCGAGTTCGTGGAGCTGGACTTCGGCAACCTGTTGACCGGGGAATCGAACCTGGCCAAGTTCCGACCGGCGTCGTGATCGGCGGACCGCACCAGCGCTCGTTCGAAGCCTGAGGAGACGGCGGCTCCCGTGACGGCCGTTGAACGCCCGAGGTGGGAGCCGGCCCCGGAGATGGTCTGGCCGAACGGCGCCCGCTGCGCGGTATGGGTCTCGTTCGACCTCGACGGACCTTCGGTCTGGCTCGACGACGACCTCACCGCGTTGGCGCGCCCCGCTCTGTTCTCGATCGGCGCCTACGGCCCCGAACGCGGTGTCGAGAACCTGCTGTCGCTGCTCCGGAGCACCGGGATCACGGCGACGTTCTTCGTCCCCGGGTGGATCGCCGAGCGGTGGCCCGAACGCGTCGCCGACGTCATCGATGGCGGCCACGAGATCGGCCACCACGGCTACCTGCACGAGCTCTACTTCGACCTCTCGCTGGAGGAGCAGGAAGAAGTCATAGGAAAGAGCCAGGAGATCTTCCAGAAGGTCGCCGGGACGGCCGCCGTCGGCTACAGGTCGCCGAGCGGGGACTTCAGTGAGGGGACGCCCGGGTTGCTCGAGCGGCTGGGCTTCTCGTACTCGAGCTCCATGCGAGGCGGCGATCTGCCCTACCGATGGACGGTGGACGGACGGGTCACCGATCTCGTGGAGATCCCGAGCAAGTGGGAGCTCGACGACTTCCCGCAGTTCGGCTATCACGACGACCCCGCCACGCCCAGGGGTCGGGACCGGTTGTCCCCGCTCCGGGCGACGTTCGACAACTGGCGACGCGAGTTCGACGGCCACTACCGATACGGCTTGTGCTACGTGCTGATGCTGCACCCGCAGTTGATCGGCAGGCCGGCGAAGGTGAAGCTCCTCGGAGAATTGCTCGAGCACATCGCTTCGCACGACGTGTGGTTCGCGACGGGGCGTGAGATCGCCGACTGGTACCGGAGCACCGTCGTTCCGGCGGCGGGTGGGGGCTCGCTGATGTCCGGCGACGCAGCCGAGATCCGCTGGCCGAACGGGGCGAAGGCGGCGGTCGTGATCACGGTGGACTTCGACGCGGAGCTCTTCTGGCTACGACTCGATCCGAGCGTCGCTGAGCGCCCGTCCACGAGGTCGATCGGTGAAGCCGGAGCGCTGCGCGGCGCTCCTCGTCTTCTCGGCGCGTTGCGCGCCGCGAAGGTTCCCTCGACGTGGTTCGTGTGCTCGGATCTTCTCGAGCGCTACAGCGCGGTCGTGGAGGCCGTGGCGTCGGACGGGCACTGCATAGCTAGTCGCGGCCCGGGTCTCGTCGACTTCGCCGCCTCGAGCCCCGGTGAGCAGCGCCGGGCCCTGGATACCTCCCGAGCCCAGCTGGAGCGCGTGGTCGGTGTTGCGCCGACGGGCTTTCGGCCGCCGGGGGACGTCACCGAGGAGACGGTCGACCTCCTGCTCGAGACGGGTCATCGATGGTCGTCCATCACCCGTGGGGACGACCGGCCGCTCTTCCTGCCGGGAGGCGCCGAGGGCAACCGGGACGCCATCGTCGACATCCCGAGATCGTGGGATCTCGACGATGCGAGCCGCTTTCTCTTCAACTACGACCCGCCGTTCCCCAAGGGCCAGGGCCGCATTGCTTCGTACCGGGACGTAGCCGAGGACTGGATGACCGAGTTCGACGCCATCGTCGAGTTCGGCCGTTGCTTCGTGCTCACACTCGATCCTCAATCGATCGGGACGGCCGGTCGCATCGGCCTTCTCGAGGAGGTCCTGGATCACATCGCCGCCCGGCCCGACGTCTGGGTCACCACCGGTGACGGCGTCGACGCATGGTGGAGGAGTGCGGTCGCGGAAGAGGAGTGGCCGCCGGAAGGCATCCGGCGGCGCGAGCGGGAGCGACTCGCATCGCCGATCTGAGCCGGGAGGGGCCGCTCCGCGGCGTGCGCGTCATCGACGCTGCCACCGTCTACGCCGGCCCCCTGATCAGCACCTTGATGGGCGACTTCGGTGCCGACGTGATCAAGGTCGAGCACCCCGAAGGCGACAGCCTGCGCCGCTGGGGCTGGCGCAAGGACGAGGAGTCGCTGTGGTGGTCGTTCCTCGGGCGCAACAAGAGATCGGTCACGCTCCTCCTCTCGGACCCACGCGGGGCAGAGCTCATGGGCCGCCTCGTCCCGACGGCGGATGTCCTGGTCGAGAGCTTTCGTCCCGGCACGCTCGAGAAGTGGGGTCTTGGACCTGACGTACTTCTCGCCTTGAACCCTCGCCTGGTCATCGTCCGTGTGTCCGGATTCGGGCAGACGGGGCCGTATCGCGACCGGGCTGGCTTCGGCACGTTGGCCGAGTCGATGTCCGGCTTCGCGGCGACGAACGGGGTTCCCGACGGACCGCCCCTCCTGCCGCAGTGGCCGCTGGCCGACGGGATCGCCGGGCTGGTCGGCGCGTTCGCAGCGATGATGGCGCTCCGCCACGCCGAACGCACAGGCCAGGGGCAGGTGGTGGACCTCTCGATCTACGAGCCGCTCTTCTGGGTCCTCGGCGCGCAGCTGTCGGCTTACGACCAGCTCCGGACGGTCCCCGTGAGGATGGGCAGTGCCCAGGACTTCAACGTTCCGCGGGGCTGCTACCGCACCGCCGACGGCTCATGGATAGCCCTGTCGGGCGCGACCCGCAGGGCGGCGCAGAAGATCGTGGAGGCGGTCGGTCGTCCGGACCTGGCGGAGCAGCCGTGGTTCGCGACGATCGAGGGCCGGCTGGCGCACGCTCGAGAACTCGACGAGGCGATCGGGACCTGGACGGCGGCACATGATCGATCCGAGGCACTTGAGCTGTTCGCCCAAGCCGATGCGACGGCGGCGCCCGTGTACGACATCGCCGACATCGCTGCGGACCCACATTTCCGAGAGCGAGGCTCCTTCGTGAGCGTCGACCACCCGCAGTGGGGAGAGATGTTGATGCAGGGGCTGATCGCCCAACTCGGGCTCACGCCCGGAGCGATCCGTTCGACCGGGCCGCAGCTCGGGGAACACAACGTCGAGATCCTCGTCAACGAGCTCGGCGTGTCGACTGAGCACCTCGACGAGTTGATCCGGGCCGGCGTCGCCGGCGGTGACCCGGCGTCAGCCGGCCGGTAGGGCGGTCACCGAGTTACCGACAGAATTGGTGACCCAGATGCGGCTGCCGTCGAAGGCAAGCTCAGCCGGGCTGTCGAAGCCGTACGTGCTGGCCGACAGGGTGCGCACCCAGCTCCCGTCGCTGGCGTTGATCTCGGTCACCGAGTTGCCGCCGTTGGAATTCGTGATCCACAAGTGTGTTCCGTCGAACGCGATCCCGTACGGGAAGTTGAAGCCGTAGGAGCCGCCGGAGAGGGTCTGCACCCAGCTTCCGTCGCTGGCGTTGATCTCGGTCACCGAGTTGCCGCCGTTGTAGTTGGTAACCCACAAGTGGGTTCCGTCGAAGGCGATCCCGATCGGGACGGTGAAGCCGTACGAGCCGCCGGAGAGGGTCCGCACCCAGCTTCCGTCGCTGGCGTTGATCTCGGTCACCGAGTTGCCGGCATTCGTGATCCACAAGTGGGTGCCGTCGAATGCCGCATCCTCCGGGGAGTTGAAGCCGTACGAGCCGCCCGACAGCCTCCTCACGAGCTTGCCGTTGCTGGCGTTGATCTCGGTCACCGAGGCGCCGCCGGAATTGACGACCCAGATGTGGCTGCCGTCGAAGGCCACACCTCGGGGTTCGCTGAAGCCGTACGAGCCGGCAGAGAGCGTCCGTACGAGATTGCCGTTGCTGGCGTTGATCTCGGTCACCGAGTTGCCGCCCTGATTGGTCACCCAGATGTCGCTGCCGTCAAAGGCGACCCCGAAAGGCCCGTTGAACCCGTAGGAGGCCCCGGAGACGGTGCGCACGAGGGCGCCGTTGCTGGCGTTGATCTCGGTCACCGAGTTGCCGCCCTGATTGGCCACCCAGATGTGCCTGCCGTCAAAGGCGATCCCGAAAGGCCCGTTGAACCCGTACGAACCGGCTTTGTAGACCCCCGCGTACCAGTTCAGCTCCGCGACCTGCTTGAGATCGGGCAGTGGCACGGCAAGCGAGCAGGTCACGCTCCCGTTTGCGTTCACCGTCCTGATCCCCGACGCGGCAGGGCAACTGGCGGTGACACGGTGCTGGAGGGCAGAGGAATGCAGCCCGTCAAGGTAGTCGGCGTTCAGGTTGGACACCTTCGTCGAGGAGTTGACCACGAGCGGCGGCTTTCCCTTGGCGACGTCTATGCCAATGCCGGCCGCCCCCTTCTTGGTGCTCGAGTTGCTCACCTGCAGCTGACGGCCGGCGCTGTCTCCGCTCAGTCTCGTGGTGGCATTGACCACGTTGGCCCGGCCCAGGTTGAAGACCCCGCCCACGCCAGTACCTGCAAGCGCGGCCGTGGCACACAGGGTCACGATCGCGACGATCGCCCCGACGACCACTCCCATGAGGAATGTCGGCGGCCTCACCTTTGATTGCTTGCGCATCGTCCTACCTCCTGATCACCTCGGGGCTGCTGGGATCATCATCGCGGGAGGGTGGGCGAGCCGTCACACTTTGCTGCAGTGGGCTTCCTCAGCGGGTCAATGAAAGCGAAGAATGGCCGCGCCACCCTGCCGGTAGCCGACGGCCTCACAGTTCGTGGCCGAGGCGCACGCGAGGGCTGGGATGGCTGTCATGCCTGAGGGGAGGCTCTGGGATCGCCAGCTCGTGCCGCCGTTGGTCGTACGGTAAGCGAAGAACTTGGCGGGCGCCGGGTACGACTCTGCGACCTCGCCGATTGCCTCACACGTCGATCTCGTCGGGCAGGCCACCGTGCTGACGGTCTCGTTCGCGATCGAGGAGAGCTTCTTGACTTTCCACCGCTTTCCGCCGTCAGTAGTGCGAATTGCAACGGCAACAGGGCTGCTTGAGCTCGCACCCACGCCAAGCGTGATGACCGTTGATGAGGAGGTCTCGCCCACCGCCTCGCAGATCGAGGTCGTAGGACAAGCAATCGCGCTCGATGGCCCCGAGGCCGTCCGGGATATTCTGAGCCGCCCAGCTCCTGCCCCCATTCGTCGTGCGCAGCGCCTCCTCGTAGCCTGTGACGGTGCTCTCGCCGATGGCCTCGCAAACCGAGGTCGAGGGGCAGGCGAAATCGTAGAACGCTCCGATCTTCTTGAAGGAACGGCTCACCCAGCTTCTGCCGCCGTTCGTCGTGCGAAGTGCGAGACCGGAATCCTGGCTGACCGCCTCGCAGACCGAGGTCGAGGGGCAGGCGATCGCCCCGACGTCGGCGGCGCCGGTGGGGAGGGCGGATCCGACCCAGCTTCGGCCGCCGTTCGTGGTGCGAACGGTCGATGCCTGGTTGACGGACACGCATGTGGAGGCCGAGGGACAGGCGATCCCCCCCATGTAGTAATCGGGAGGGAGCGTTTCGTCCGTCCAGCTCGCCCCGCTGTTTGTCGTCCGCACGGCTGTGGAGTACGAAACTGTCGCCGGCCTGGCATGCCGAGGACCGGCAGGCGACGGCGTTCAGTTCTGAGACGCCGGCGGGAAGGGTGTCGCTTATCACCCACTTCGATACGTAGTTCGTCGAGCGAAGGACGACGGCGGCTCCGTCAGGCGGTGAATTGGGGAACCCATCGCTATCGCCACCGGCGACGCAGAGGACGGTCGAGGGACAGGCGATCGCTACAACTTCGCCGTCGCCAATCGGGAACGTCGCAGGCGCCCATTTTTTCCCGCCGTCGGTTGTCCGAAACGTGACACCGGTGGAGATGCCCTCGCAGACCAGACTCGTGCGGCACGCGAGCTCATTGATCGATTCGAAAGTCTGGTTCTGGACGATCTCGGTGGTCCAGCTCCTACCTCCGTTCGTCGTGCGCAGAACGACTGTCCCGACAGCAGTGTTGTAACCGCCGACCATGCAGGTCAGATTCGAGGTGCAGTCGACGGCCAGGAGCCCGACGTTGCCGGTGAGCAGGGTCTTGCGCGACCAATTCGCACCGCCGTTCGTGGTGCGCAGGACGACGGCTTCGCCAGGGCCGTTGGCTCGGAAGACGGCCTCGCAAGTCGATCTCGAGGGGCAGGAAACTCCATTGACCGTGCCATTGCCCGGGAGGATCTTGCGCTTCCACTTCGCTCCGCCGTCGGTGGTGCGTACGGCGACGGCTACCTCGCCCGCGGTATCTGAATAACCGCCGACGACCTCGCAGACCGTCTTCGAGGAGCAGGCGATGCCAGTGAAATCGGCTGCTTGGACGCTGCCGCTCTTATTGCCCTGCAAGCCCGGAGGATCCTTCTCGACCACCCAGCGCTCGCCGCCGTCCGTGGTGCCCAGCAAAACGTTTTGGCCCGCCCCTGTATCCTCGCCGATCGCCTGGCAGACCGATCTCGTGGGGCATGCGATCCCATTGATTTCTGTGACGCCGGCGGGGAGCATCTCACCCGTCCAGCGCTTCCCGCCGTCGGTCGTGCGAAGCGCTACGGCGGCGTCGCCGCCGGCGACGCAGATCGAGGTCGACGGGCAGGCGAGAGCCTCGACCCTACCGATTCCCCAGAACCAGGCCGCTTCCTTCCAAGAGCCCGCCCCGGTACCCGCGGGGGCCGCGAGGGCGCTTGGTTGGGAGAACAGTCCGAGCGTGCCGACCAACGCCAAGGTGGCGAGTGTCAGCGGAGCCGAGCGGCGGACACGGCGCCGGCGGAGAGGTGCGCTGTGGGCCGCTCCGGTGGCCGTTTGTTGGCTTCTGGGGGCCGTTCGTTGCCAAGGCACGCTGATCCCTCCCAAGTTGTCGGTGCGCCACCAGGGCTCAAACCAGAACCTGCGGATTAGGACGCGGCCCAGGGCTGCAGAGATGTTACTCGTGTCCTTTGAACCCGCTGATGCTCCTTCAGGCAACGCAACGAATCTCTTTGCGGGGGTTCGAGGGTCTCTTTGCGGGGGTTCGAAGGACGGCGAGCTTCGTGGCGATGGACGGATTCTCGGCCTCGCCGCATCTCAGATTACCTCAGGTGTCCTCGCGATCTCGAGTGGGGTATCAACAATGTGGCGCGATCCGGACGCGAATGGGCGCCTAACACCGGTCGATCCGGGTCGGCGCCGGTCGAAGCGGATGGAACCTGATAGCGCCTCTGACCAACCCTGCGGACGGGCGACGGACGGACGGACGGACGGACGGAGGGTCACCGACAGAACTCGCTGACCAGGGCCACCGGCACCTTTCTCGTCGTCACTTCCCAGCTTGGCGGCGCCGTTTCCCCACCGGATGGGACGGCTCGGAGTCTTCAGCGAGCTCGGCAACCGTCAGGGACTCGAGCTCACGGACGAGGTCGCGCAATCGCCGATCAGCGGCGAGAAGGGGGCGCAGGCGCTCGGCCTGCTCGGGGCTGAGCGTCCTTGTGACCTGACGCCCTCTCTCCTGGCGCATCCAGGTCGCATAGGGACCGTGTAGGCGGGGCGGGTCCGCCCGGCAGTGACAGCCGCTGCTCGGCAGCGCGTCGAGCGCTCGACGATGGATCCCGGGAGCACAGGTCCGATCGTCTTGATCTCGGCCAGGATCGCCCGGCGCCGGTCCTTGATCACTTTCACTCCTACAGCATCCCCGATCGGTTAACTTGATAAGGTTACTATTCAAGTTAATGAGCGCCGACCGGCGGGCGGGGCGGGAAGCCTCGGTGGTCTCGGTGCTCGCCCGGTTCTTGGACGACGAGGGCTTCGGGGCTGGCCCGGTGCTCGCAGGAGAGGTGATCGAGGCCTTCGTCTCGGTCGGCCTCGGCTCGCATCGCTCCTCGACCAAGGGCACCTACCGCTCGGTGCTGCGCCGTCTCGCTAGCGTCGAGGCGTCTAAGTCCGCACCGGGCTATCGCGGCTCGATCGCACCGGCTCCCTACCTCGCCGAAGATCGAGCCGAGCTTTACTCGATCGCCCGGGCCCAGCCGCGTGCCTGGCGGCGCCACTCGGCGCTTTGCCTGTTGGGCCTCGGCATCGGGGCGGGGCTTTGCCGAAGCGAGATCGTCGCCGCACTCGGCACCGACGTCGTGTGCTCACCTCCGACGGTGTCGGTGCGCGTCGGCGAGTGCGCGAGCGGCTCGTCGCGGTCAACGACCACGAGGCAGGGCTGGTCTCGGTGCTCGCCACGATCTCCGGCGGGGGCTACCTGTTCCATCCCGAAGAGGCGGACCGCACCTACAAGAACTTCGTCAACGACTTCTGCCGTCAGCTCGTCTGCGATCCCGGCGCCCCGAGGCTGTCGGTGTCGCGTTGCCGCTCGAGCTACATCTGCGACCATCTCGCCACGGGCACGCGGCTTCAGGTGCTCTTGGAACAAGCCGGGATCGAAGACGTCGAGTCGCTCGTCCGCTACACGGGCCACGTCGAGGGCTCTCCCCGCTCCAAGGCGGGGCTGCGCCACCTGCTTGCGGCCGAGGGGGCCTGATGGGCCTCGAACTGCCGAGCGCGTGGCCCGTTGTCGAAGACGAGGCCGTCGCGTTCGCGTCGGCGGTGATCGATGCCTGCGCCGCGGCGGGGCGTCTCGAGGCCGAGCTTCACCGCTCTTCGGGCCGGCCGAGATCGCTCGAGGTCAGGGCCGTCCTCGTCGCCTTGTTGCTGCTGGCGATGGAGGGCCGGGCACTGCATCTCACCGAGGTGGCGAGGCTGCTCTATTGCCGGCTGTCGGTGAGCTGCAAAGAGCGGCTGGGCGTCTCCGGCGAGGCTGGCTCGCGAAAGGGCGCCTCGCCCGCTACCGGTGCGTGCGCTATCTGTTCCACCAGATGCTGGAAGAGATGGACCCGTCGCTCGAGCACAAGAACCGGGTGATCGGCCCGACGAGCTCGTGGCCAAGAGGAGAACACTCACCGTCGCCGAGGTCAAAAGACGCCGCCAGGCCCTCGAGTCGTTCGTGAGTTCGCTCCTCGAGGCGAGCACGTCGGTGCTGGAGGCCGAGGAGATGTCGGGCTATGACGGCTCGGTCGGCCTCGATGCCACGGTCGTCCCGCTCTACAGCCGCGGGCCCTCAAAGGCTTCTTCGACTTGTGCGAGTGATCCCGACGGGGGCTGGTATGTGCGCGACGGAGATCACCGGGATGAACAAGACCACAAGGGCCGGAGGCGTTCAAGGTCTTCTGGGCGCTCGAGGCGACGATCGCCACCATGGCCCGCCAACCCGGTGCGGCTCCTCGGCACCCGAACCTCGCCGTCGGGCTCATAATGGCCCGCCCGGGCGAGGACCCGGGCGGAGTCGGCGTGCGGGTGCTCTCCTCGCTTGCTTCTCGCGGCTACAAGCCCGGGTTCTTAGGCGCCGACCGCGGTTACACCCAGGTGCTGGCTGAACACTTCCACCTGCCGGTGCGGGCATCGGCTACCGGATCGTCATGGACTACAAACAGAACGACCTGGGCCGCCAGGCCAACTCCGGCGGGGCGGTTCTCGTCGACGGGTGCTTCTACTGCCCGGCGATGCCAGAGGCGCTCGTGTCGGCGAGCGGGGACAACCGTTCAGGAGTCATCGACGAGGCGACGTTCACCGCCCGCTTGAAGGCGCGGTCTTCCTACCGCCTCGTGCGCAAGTCCGGGCCGGACAACGACGGCTACGAGCGCTTTTCCTGCCCGGCCGTCGGTGGCCACCCGCATGTCGTCTGCCCGCTCCGGCCAACCTCGTCACGAGCGGTCGGCAAGATCCCGGTGCTCTCTGCACCGCTGCAGCCGCCGAAGGTCTGCACCCAGCAGGCGATCACGATCGCTCCCGACGTCGGGGCCGCCACCGCCAGGAACTCGCTTTCGGGACCGAGGAATGGGCCCGGGTCTATGCGACCTGCCGCAACACGATCGAGGGCTGGAACG
>CAVXNB010000004.1:0-1674497 GCA_963763085.1 uncultured Acidimicrobiaceae bacterium | reverse complement strand
TGCGCCAGCAGCCCGTCACCGTCCCCGCAGGCGCAGCTTGAACCCGGGCTTCTCCACCGAAAGCTCGGCCAGGGCGGGACGTCTCGAGAGCTCTTCCACCAGCGTGACCACGGGCCGCAGTGCCGGGTTGTAGTGACGGCGGGCCGGCCCTGCCCGCCGCATGGCGTCGACTTGTTCAGCCGGCATCGACGCTCTGAGAACCAGATCCTCATCGCTCACACCTGGAAAGCGCCGGCGCAGCTCGGCCGGAGAGGGCGGCGGAGGCTCGTTCGCCAGCTCCCTCGCCCTCGGCCGGCTCAGAATCCGGTCCTTTACCTCGGCATCGACCGGTGTGGTGGGCCGGCCGAACCGTCCCAGCACGTAACGGATCAGCTCGTCGGGCACGTTGGCGTAGCGCTCCTCGCCGATCACGTTGTAGAGCGCCTGGGTGCACACCATCTGTGGGAACGGGGTGACCATGATCGGGTAGCCCAGCTCGGCCCTCACACGCGGCACCTCAAAGATCACGTCCTCGAAACGCTCCTCGAGACCGAGCTCTCGCAGTTGGCGCCGCGTGGTCGTGAGCACCCCTCCGGCCACCTGGTGGCGCAGGAACGCCGCGTCGTACTCCTGCGGCACGCCCGACGGCAAGGACTCGGCCTTTGCGAGCTCGAGGAAGTAGTCCGTCGCGAGCGCCAGCGCGTGGTCGTCGATGTCAACGGTGTGACCCAGCTCCCGCAAGTTGGCCACGAGCCGCTGCGCGTCGGGGAGAGAAGAGCCGTTGGCGAGCGGTCCGCATGCGACGTGGATCGCGTCCACCCCGAGGTCCGCCGCGCGGAGGGAGGTGATCTGGGACAGGCCGAGCGTGCAGTGCGAGTGCAGTTCGAGCGACTTGGCGCCAAGGCGCGAGCGGACCGCGGGGATCAGGGTGCGCGCCCGCTCAGTGTCGAGCAGCCCCGTCGGGTCCTTCAGGTACGCACGGTCGATGTCGGGGCAGGCCTGCACCTTCTCGGCAATTGATGCGTAGAACTCGTCGTCGTGAACGGGGCTCAGGGTGAAGGTCAGCGCGGCGACGATGTCGTCGGCACCCGCTCGGCGCAGCATGCGTGCTGAACGGACCATGGCGTCGACGTCGTGCATGGGGTCGAGGACGATGAAGCGCGAGATGCCGTTTCGAATTAGAAGGTCATAGACCAGCTGCATGAGGTCGGGGTGCGCCTCCTCCCACGAAATAAACCGGAATCCGGTGCCGATGAACTGCAACGGCGTGCGCGGGACGGCAGCGCGGGTGAGGCGGATACGCTCCCACGGGTCCTCCAGGTGCATTCGGACGGCGACCCCCATGTGGGTGCTGGAGGTGTAGTCGAGCGCCCGGAAGCCGACCCTGTCGAGCAAAGCTCCGCCCTGCAGGATGTGCTTGGTCGTCAACCCGGTGGCGCCCCACAAGCTCTGGTTGCCGTCCCGTAGGGAGACGTCGACCAGTTGCACCTCAGCCACGGCTCAGCTCGCCCCCGACCCGTTGGTCGCGGTGTGGTCGTGCGACTCGAGCCAGCGGCCGAGCCAGCCGGTATCGACACCGCCGGCCCTGAACTCGGCGCTGGCGAGGAGAGCCTCGTGGAGCGAGAGCGTGGTGGGGATGCCGTCGATCCGGCACCGTCGCAGCGCCTCCGTCATCTTGTGCAGCGCCGCATCACGGTCGGGGCCGACGGTGATGAGCTTGGCCACGAGGGAGTCATAGTAGGGGGGCACGAGCGTGCCCGCCTGAAGCGCCGTGTCCACCCGGATTCCCTCGCCGGCGGGGAAGATCGCGTGTCGCACCGTGCCGGGACCGGGCTGGAAGTCGCGATCGGTGTCCTCGGCATTGACGCGGCACTCGATGGCGTGCCCGGAGAGGGTGACCTCCTCTTGGCGGAAACGCAGCGGGCGACCCTCTGCCACCGCCAACTGCTCTGCGACCAGGTCCAGCCCGCTGATGGCCTCGGTCACCGGGTGCTCGACTTGGATGCGTGGATTGACCTCCAAGAAATAGAACGTCTCGTTCGGGGAGTCCACGAGGAACTCCACGGTGCCCAGGCTCCGATAACCCAGCTGACGGGCGAGACGCACCGCAGCCGAGTGGAGATCGTGTCGGAGAGCTGTCGGCAAATGCGGGGCCGGCGCCTCCTCGAGGATCTTCTGGTAGCGGCGCTGCACCGAGCAGTCGCGGTCACCGACGTGGACCACGTCGTGGCCGTCGCCGAGCACTTGAACCTCCACGTGCCGGCCGCGGTCCACGTAGCGCTCCAGGTAGACCCGGGGGTCCCCGAAAGCGCCGCGCGCCTCGCTCATTGCGAGCTCCAACTGCTGGGCGAGTTCCCTGCGGTCTGTAACCAGCTTCATTCCGCGTCCGCCGCCGCCGCCGACCGCCTTGACGAGCAGAGGCAGGCCTATGTCGGCGAGAAGGCGCTCCGCGTCGGCGAGCGTGGTGACCTCGCCGCCCGGCAGCAGGGGCAGGCCGGCCTCGGCCGCCACGGCCCGCGCCCGTAGTTTGTCGCCGAGGGCGCTCAAGTGGGCGGCCGTCGGACCGACGAAGACCAGGCCCTGCTGCGCGGCAGGCATCTGCGAGAGCGGGGCTCTCTGCCAGGAATCCGTAGCCCGGATGGACCGCGTCGGCGCCGGCCACGTGCGCAGCCGCCACGACCGCGTCCACGGACAAGTAGCTCGCCTGCGACGCGGTCGGACCGAGGCGCACCACCCGGTCCGCCAACCGCGCCGGGACTGAGTCCAGGTCCGCGTCGGAGGCGGCCAGCACCGTCTCGATGCCCAGCCATTGGCAGGTGCGAAGCAGCCGGACGGCGATCTCGCCCCGGTTGGCGATGAGCACCCGCCGGATGATCACGCCAGGTCCGGCTCTACCCACATGAGCGCCCTGCCCAGCTCGACGGGCTCGGCGTTGTCGAGGCAGATCTCCGCCACAGTTCCCTCCGTGCCGGCGAGGATCGCGTTCATGAGCTTCATGGTCTCCAAGATGCACACGACCGTGTCCGGCCCGACGCGGTCACCGACTTCCACGAACGGCGCCGCGCCCGGCTTGGGCGCACGGTAGAAGACGCCCGGTAACGGGGCGACGACGGCGCGCAATCCCTCGGATCTCGGGCGATTCGGCACCTCTCCGATTCCATCTGCCGGTGCGACTTGCGCTCCGGCGGAGGACTCAGGTCGGCTCGCCGCCACGGGATCCGACAAGCCCGGTTGAGGGCCCGGATGGGACAGCACAGTCGGCTCGGCGCGCACTTCGTGCTCCTTAGTCCAGCCTCCGGGCTCCCGGCGCAGCGTGAGCACGAAACGGCCCGTGTCGATATGCAGCTCGTCGTAGTCCGAGGAGTCGAGCACGCGCAGGATGTCGTCGACGTCCTCAGGGGAGAGGTTCACCTACCGCTCAGCCCTTCGATGACGTGATCGAACGCCCTCGGCTTCGGGGTGGCGACCGCGACCGCCTCCCTCCGGGACCATGCGGTCTCGGGCCGGCTCTGGAGCAGGAACAGGTCCTCGCGGTCACCGAATCCCTTTGCGACCGCCCATTCGACGTCTTGCGCGACGCCGTAATGGTCCTCCACCGCCCGCGCCAATTCCAGTAGCCGGCCGATCTCCTCGTCGCTCAAGCTCGGCGCGCCTTGGAGCTCGACGGGCACCTCCTCCTCGATCACGCCGTCGCCAGCTGGATCGGCGACATGTCGGCGGCGCTTCAGCGAGAGACGCCTCCGCAGGATCTCACCGGTCACCTTGCTCATGAGGAACGAGTCGGGCGTCACCTCTCCGCTCACGACGGCCGAGCCGAGCCCCCAGGACGACTCCACGGCTACAACCGAGCGATCACCACTGCTCGGCGACCTCGTGAACATGACCCCGGCGCTGCGTGCGTCCACCATCAGCTGGACGACCACGGCCATCGCTGCCGCTGCCTCCGGGATCGCCCGCTGGAGCCGATAGCAGACGGACTCCACCGAGTACAGGCTGGCCCAGCAGGAGCGGACTCTGGAGAGCACAGCCTCCGCGCCACGGACCCACAGGAATGTGTCCTGGAGCCCGGCAAAGCTCGATTCGAGGCCGTCCTCGCCGGTTGCGCTGGACCGCACCGCCACCCCTGCCCGATGCCCGTTGGCCCGACCGATCAGGGCGTCGTAACGCGCGACGAACTCGTCGCGCAGCGCCTCGGGCAGCGGGGTCTGTTCGATGCGGCGGCGGATCCCGGCCGTGACCGCCGCGACGGCCCGATGGTCGTCGGCGGACAGTCCCGCGATCTCCTCGCTGATCGCGCCCGAGCGGTCGAACTGCGCCGCGGCAAGCCGGAAAGCGGTCGTAGTAACCACGAAACCGGGCGGGATCGGAAGTCCGGGCCCCGTCAGCTCACCGAGGCTGGCTCCCTTGCCTCCGACGAGGTGGCCGTCGAGCCGGCCGACGTCCTCGAAGGAAACGAGAAGGCCGCTCACCCGACGGACCCCCTCACGGCCCGCCCCGCGCCAGTATCGTGACCAGCCCTTCGTCACCGTCGACCCGCAGCCGGTCCCCTGTCTTGATGCGCTGCGTGGCTGTGCCGGTCCCGACCACCGCCGGCATGCCGTACTCGCGGGCGACGATGGCTGCGTGGGACATGATCCCGCCGATGTCCGACACCGCTGCGAGGATCTTGCCGAACACAGGGCCCCAGCTCGGCGCGGTGACCGGACAGACCAAAATCTCGCCTGCCTCGACCTGTCCGATGTCGTTCACGCTCATCAGCACGTGCGCTATCCCCTCCACCACCCCCGGTGAAGCGGCGAAGCCCCGTACCTCGTCTTCGGAAAGGTCAGTGGCCTTCGCCCATCCTCTGATGGTCTCGCCCGTGATGCCCCAGAGCATCTTGACGGCCGGGTCGTTGAGCGCCTCGGGCTCAGGACCTAGCGCCGGGGGCGCCGCCCACGTCGACAGCACCTCCAAGATGGCCTTGCGCTCGGCGACGATGGGCTTCAGATGGCCCGCTCCCACCGGTGGGGCGCCGGCAGCCCACGCCAGCATGACGTCGGCGAGGGCCTGGTCGATCTCGTAGTGCTGGAGCTGAAAGACGTCCTCCGAGTCGTCGAGGAGACCGAAGCGCTCCAGCAGCTTGCCGAACTCTCGGATCTTCGCGAAGAACTGGGTCGTGAACCAGTGCTCGCAGTAGAACTTGTGCTCCTCCACGTACGGGAACACGAGCCTGCAGAGGCCCAGCATCTGGTCGAAGGCCGCACGTTCGTCGTCACTGGAGAGCAGCGCCCGGTAGCGCTCGGCGAATTGGTCCCGCTCCTCTTGCAGCCGGGCAGTGGGGCGGCGGAGATCCTCGCCGTCGCGGACGCGCTGCACGTAGCGCGTGAGAGCGGAGAACGGTACGGCGGGATTGTCCAGCCAACTGCGATGGTGGTGGTAGAAGCCATCCCCGGTGGAGACGTAGAACCACGGAACGGCACTGGCTTGGTACTCCTCCAGCCACTTCGCCCCGCCTTCGCCCCTGTCCCCCAGTGTCGCGAACAGGACTGCAGGATCCGCGTCCTCGGGGAACAGGTCGTCCACGCCCAGCTCGACGGCCAGCTTGGCCAGCCGCTTCAGCTCCTCGTCGGGCCGGTACATGATCACGTCGATCCCGGCGACCATGCGAGCCACTGCCTGGTCGGGGATCTCCGGAAAGGCTTTTTGCAGGAAATCGAAGAACACGACGTAGGCGCCGTAGCCGAGCATCAGGAACTCGGTGTGGTAGTTCCACATCTTCGAGAACAGGTCGATACAGCGGTGGTAGCGCTCGCGCACGAGGTGGTTCGAGGCGAAGCCACGGGCCTCGGTGACCACCAGTTCATCGTCCACCTCGCCCAGCTCGGGGACCTCGATCTCCTCCAGCTCGCTGATCAGGTCGCGGATTCGCACCTTCCACTGTCCGTAGAGCTCGTCCCAGTTCTGGTAGTAGTAACCCGCGGTGTCGCTGGAAGATCTCCAACCGACGTTGGATCTCCTCGGGGTCGGTAACCGGGTTCGCCGTGATGTAGACGCGCCCGTTCACGATGCGGTGCTCGATCCCGAGGGTGGTGGGGAAAACGAAGACCCGGGCCGTGTTGGCCCCGATCGCCGTGTAGGGGATCTCGGCCGTGATCGCGTCGAAGGCAGGCATGGGTTCGGGGAAGTGCATCGAGTTGTAGAACCAGAACCGCTTGTCGTCCTCGGGCTGGAACCTGGTGAAGTAGGGGTACATCGAGGCCCACCGTTCGGCACCCAGCACGTCGGTGATCTCCGATGGCAGGGGGAAAGGGCCCCTCTTCTGTTCCGAAGGCACGACAACTCCTCTCTCCGAAGGAGAACCCTTACGCTCGCTGCTCTCGCAGCCTGTCGCTCGAAATGCGCCCTCAGCCTTGCACAACAGCGAACGCGACGACGGGGAGAGGATGTCTCCCCGCGCGTGGGTGCGCGACCGTCGTATGAGGCTCCGATCGGCGGTTACATGGCCTTGGCTCTTAGACTTGCTCTGGCCAGACGGTGAGCACGGGGGGATCGTCGACTTGCACACAGTGGGATGGGCGTGAAGGCGGCCCTGCTGCGCGAGTACCACCGTCCGCTCGAGTTCGTCGACGTCCCGATCCCCGAGCCAAGCGGGCCGGCCGACGTGCTCGTGCGTCTCGGCGGCGCTGGAGTCTGCGCCACCGACCTGCACTCGATCGACGGCCTCATGGAGCCAGCGGGTGTCGCGCTACCGCGTGTGCTCGGCCACGAGAATGCCGGATGGGTGGAGGCGGTTGGCGACGGGGTGTCGACCGTTCACACCGGCGATGCGGTAGTCGTCTATCCCGCCCACAGCTGCGGGCTGTGTCTCGCCTGCCGGCGCGGAAACGACATGTTCTGTTCGCACGGCGCGGTCACCGGGCTTTCGCGCGACGGTGGGTTTGCCGAGTACCTGCTCACCACGGAGCGGTCGATCGTCAAGCTCGCCCCCGGCCTCGACCCCGCCGACGTCGCGCCCCATGCGGACGCCGGCCTGACCGCCTATCACGCAGTACGCCGCGTGGCTCACCTTGCTCGTCCTGGCACGACATCGGTCGTGATCGGTATCGGCGGCGTGGGTCATATCGCGTTGCAGCTGTTGGGTTTGCTCGGCTCGAGCACGGTCGTCGCGGTGGACACCGACGAGCGGCGACGCCGGCTCGCCTCGGAGCTCGGAGCCGGGCTCGTGGTCGACTCCCCGGGAGCCGTCGAAGCCGTGCGCGAGGTAACCGACGGCCGCGGCGCGGATCTCGTGTTCGATTTCGTCGGTTCGGAC
The DNA here is from genome assembly GCA_963763085.1 of uncultured Acidimicrobiaceae bacterium. Taxonomy (GTDB): domain Bacteria; phylum Actinomycetota; class Acidimicrobiia; order Acidimicrobiales; family Bog-793; genus CAVXNB01. Next base: position 1,667,224 of record CAVXNB010000004.1, on the reverse strand, counting down.
GCGAGTCGCACCACCTCGATGGAAGCTCTGGCCCGCGGGGGGACCTTCTCGGTGGTCGGCTATGGGGGGATGCTGTGCGCCGACTCCACTTCGCTCGTGGCCAACGAGCACACGGTGATGGCGAACCTCGTGGGCACGTGGCCCGACCTTTTCGAGCTGCTCGAGCTTCACGCCGCCGGAGCGATCGTGCTGCGCACCGAGCGCTACGGGCTCGATGAGGTAAACGAGGTGCTCGGACGGTTGCGCGCCGGCGAGGTCGTGGACGCGCCGTCCTCGTGCCCGGCTGACCCAGGAATCGCGGCCGACCGACCGCGAGCGGGACCCGGTGGTCTGCGGCCACGACCGGTCTTGTGCCTCTGGGTTACGGTGCTTCGGCCGCTGGATTGCCGCCTTGCGCCGCGGTGATCGCTCGCCACACACGCGTTCCGGCGTAGTCGGCATGTCGACGTGACGCACTCCGAGATGTGAGAGCGCGTCGACCACGGCATTCTGTACCGTGGGTGTCGACCCGATCGTGCCGGACTCGCCGATCCCCTTCGCTCCGAGCTGGTTGACCGGGGTCGGGGTCTCCATCGAGAAGGTCTCGAAGCTGGGCAGCTCGGCGGCGCTGATGAACGTGTAGTCCGCCAGCGTGCTCGTGAGCGGGTTGCCGTTGGCGTCGTAGCTGAACTCCTCGAGCAGCGCCTGGGCCACCCCTTGGGCCAGGCCCCCGTGAACCTGGCCCTCTGCGAGCAGCGGGTTCACGATCCGCCCGGCGTCGTCGACTGCCACGAGGCGCCGAAGCACCACCTTGCCTGTGTCGGTGTCCACCTCCACCACGGCCAGGTGGGCACCGAACGGGAAGGTGGGACCCGAGGGGACGAAGTCGACCTCGGCTGCGAGCGGCGAGCCGTTCCGCGCAGCCGACTCGGCCAGCTCGCTCCAGCCGAGGTGGGGCGACGGAGACCCCGCCACGTGCAGCCCTCCTCCCGCCTCGCTCACCACGATGTCGGCGGGATCGGCCTCCAACAGGTCGGAGGCGAGCTGCTTCGCCAGGTCGAGGACCTCGGACGCCGCCTGCCTCGCGGCGACACCTGCTGTCTGCAGCGAGCGCGAGGCGTAGGTCCCGAGTCCTCGCGCCACGAGGTCGGTGTCGGAGTGGACGACCTCCACGTCCTCGAGACGCAGCCCGAGCGTCTCCGCAACGAGCATCGACCAAGCGGTGGCGTGCCCCTGCCCATGGGACGAGGTACCGGTCTTCACCAGCGCGGTGCCGTCCGGGCGGACCTCAACCGAGGAGAATTCGCCGCCGGGAAGGCCGTTGGTGACCTCGACGTAGACCGCGAGCCCGAGCCCGAGCTGCACCGGGTCGTTCGACAGCCGCCGGGTCGCCTGTTCGGCTCGCAGCTCGTCGTAGCCGGCGGCTGCAAGGAGCATCTCGAGCGCCTTCCCGTAGTCGCCGATGTCGTAGACGGTGCCCGTGGGGGTCGTGAAAGGGAAGGGGGCGGTGCCCATGACCAGGTTGCGCCGCCGCACCTCGGCGGGGTCCATCGAGATCTCCGCCGCGAACAGGTCCAGAGCCCGCTCGATGGCTGCCGCGGCTTCCGGGCGTCCCGCACCTCGATAGGCGACGATCGGGGTGGTGTTGGTGACAACCGACACGGCGTTGCACTCCGCCTTCTCGATGTCGTACGTGCCTGTGAGCATCGTCCTCGTGAACATCGGAAGAAACGTCCCGAGTGCCGAGTACGCGCCGGCATCCTGGATGATCTCGAGCCGGTACGCGCTCGACGGTACCGTCGCGAGCTCCGCCGATCGTGATCTGCTGGACCTGAGCGCGCCCGTGGCCGAGACTCACCATGCTCTCGGAGCGGGTCTCGGTCCATCGCACCGGGCGTCGCAGACGCACCGCCATCCAGGCCACGAGCAGCTCCTCGGGATAGCTGAATATCTTCGAGCCGAAGCCGCCACCCACGTCGGGAGCGATCACACGAATCTTCTCCGGCTCGATCTCGAGCACCTTCGCGAGCAGCTCTCGCGCTGCGAACGGGTTCTGACTCGAGACCCAGAAGGTGAGGCGCCCGTCCTCCTCGACGCGGGCGGCGGCGGCGCGGACCTCCAGCGGGCAGGGGGCCAGGCGCTGGTTGACAGCCCGCTGGGTCACCACCACCTCGCAGCCGTCGAACAGGGCCTCGTCGCGGCCGAACGACAGCTCCAGCGCGACGTTGCTGCCGGCCGCCTCGAACAACAGCGTCTCCGACGCGGCCGACTCCTCGGGGTTCACCACGACCGGCAACGGCTCGTAGTCCACCTCGACGAGATCAGCCCCGTCGCGTGCCTGGGCCTTGGTCTCCGCCACAACCGCGGCGACCGCTTCGCCCACGAACCTGACCACGCCGTCGGCAAGCAACGGGCGCGCCATCGCCGGGTTCAGCATCGGCAGCTCCATTGGGAGCGGTGGCAACTGGAGGTCCGCTGCGGTGAACACGTCGAGAACCCCCGGCGCTCCAAGGGCGGCGGCAGTGTCGATCCGTGCGATCCGGGCGTGGGCATCCGGCGAGCGTACGTAGGTCACCCACGCAGCGCCCGGGATCTCCAGGTCGTCAACGTAGGACCCGCCCACTGTCAGGAATTTGGGGTCCTCTTTGCGCAAGACCGCGGTTGCCAAGGATGCTCACGAGTCAGCCCTTCGGTCGGTACTCGCGCACAGGCTAATCAGTCGCCCTCGCCTCAGCCCGTTGTAGTCACTTGAGCTGACCGCGGGGGTGAGCTAAACCCATCGCGGCAGGCAGGAGCGACAGCCGATGGCAACGTACGTCCTAGTGCACGGCGCATGGTCCGGTGCCCACACCTTCCGCAAGGTGCGTCCGTTGCTCGCGGGGCAGGGACATGAGGTGTTCACCCCCAGCCTCACGGGTCTCGGAGAGCGAGCGCATCTCGCGAGCCCCTTGGTCGACCTCACGACGCACGTCACTGATGTCGTCAACGCCGTGAGCTACGAGGACCTGCGGGAGATCGTGCTCGTGGGGTACTCATACGGCGGCTGCGTCGTCACGGGTGCCCTCGCACATGTCGCAGAACGAGTCCGCCATCTCGTCTATCTCGACGCCTTTGTGCCCTCCGACGGCGAGAGCCTCTACGACCTCACCTGCCAACAAGCGACGGCCCCCCTCACACAGATCGGCTCGGAGTGGCTGGTACCACCCCTGGAACGTGAGTTCGACGATCCACGAGAGGCTGCATGGGCGCTCCCACGGCGCCGGCCTCACCCAATTGGGTGCTTCACCGAGCCGGTGCGCCTTGCGCGTCCGCTCGAGGACTACCCCTTCTCGAGGACCTACATCAAGGCGACCGACGAGCCGCCGGACTCTGGCAGGAGTTCCTTTTGGCAAGCCGCCAAACGGGCACAGGCTTCGCCCGCCTGGAGCTATCGAGAGATCAATACCGGTCACATGATTCCCCACAACCGTCCCGAGGAGCTCGCCGCGCTTCTGCTCGAGCTGGCGTGATCGTTTGCGGACCCCGCCCTCAGACGCCGGCCGGAGGAGCGTCTAGTCAGATCCGGCGTAGTCTGCAGGCAACAGCCCGAAGAGGCGTGCGGCGTTCTCCTTCAGGATCAGCGGTCGGACCTCGTCCTTGATGGGGAGCTGCTCGAAGTCGGCCATCCAGCGGTCGGGGGTGATGACCGGAAAATCCGAACCGAAGAGCACCTTATGGCGAAGAAGGGTGTTCGCATACTGGATCAAGTTGGCCGGAAAGTACTTCGGAGACCAGCCCGAGAGGTCGATGTAGACGCTCGGTTTGTGCAGGGCGACCGAGAGGGCCTCGTCCTGCCAGGGGAAGGACGGGTGCGCGAGGATGATCGTCAGCTCGGGGAAATCAACAGCCACATCGTCGAGGGCCATGGGGTTGGCGTACTTGGTTCGTACCCCACGTCCACCCGGCTCGCCGGCGCCCACCCCTGTCTGCCCGGTGTGGAACAACGCCGGCAGCCCCGCCTCAGCGATGGCCTCGTAGAGGGGGTAGAAGGTCCGATCGTTCGGCCAGAAGGCCTGCAGGCTCGGGTGAAACTTGAACCCGCGGACGAGCCCCGTCGCCACGAGTCGCCTCAGCTCGACGATTGCGGCCTTGCCCAAGTGGGGATCGAGCGAGACGAAGGGTATGACGACGTCAGGATGCTCGGCCGCCAGTTCAAGCACTTCATCGTTGCCCACGGCAGGCGGCGTGCCGGTGGCAGTCGTGGCATCCAGGGTGAAGGTGACGCAGATCATCCGCCGCTCCCGGTAGTAGGCGGCGATGTCGTGCACGGTGAGCAACGTCGGTTCGGTCTTGAAGTAGGAGTAGAAGGCCTTCTGGTGCTCGTCGACCTCAGGCTCCTTCTCCGCGCATGTGACCGGTGGACGTGAGTGTGCACATCGATGGCTACCACCGAGTCCAGATCGATTGCCTTTGACACGGTTTGGCCCCCCGGTGCGTCGCGCTTCAGGCCGACCCTATCCACCCGAGCGCTTGTGATCTCCCTGAGTCAGACCGCCGGCCGCTTTGGTGCGCCAGCCCTCGGCGTAGGTCGTGCGAGCGACCTCCGAGTAGGGCACGGGCTGACGACAGCGCGGATCTCGATCTGCACGTGCGCGCTCGACCACCGGCTTCGCCGATCCTCCGCCCTCCTCGCCCCAGACCAGCGTCGACCTCGGTGCCGATCTCGACGTCGACATCGACGATCGCCAGCGAGAGCATCGAGCGCTCGTTGTAGCTGTAGCCGGAGAACGTCGAGACGCCGACCATCTGTCGCCTCGCCAGCACCTTGTCGTACGGCCACGTCGAGTAGTTCGACGAGCGGCAGGTCGATGTACTTCGCCGGGTCGCCCTTCTCGAACAGCGTGCCGATCGCGCGGGCGACGTCCTCGCCGTTCCAGGCGAGCGTGACCTTTTGCGGCGCGGCGTGTCTCCGCCATCGTCTCGAGCGCTTCCCGCCCGATGAAGTCGTGGTCGAACTTGACGAACGGCCAGTAGCCGAGCTCGTGCGGCGTCAGGTAGTAGTCAGCGATGTCATCGGAGTAGAAGCTCCCGCCGAGCGAGCCGGTCGCCTCGTAGCCGTTCGCCGGCAGCCACTCGCGGTAGGCCTTCATCTTCTCGCCGGTGAAGACCGCCGGCAGCGGGCACGGTATCCAGCCCGATTCGAGCGTGTTCGTCGCGTACACGCGCGAGCCGACCTGGCGCGAGCCCGAAGTCCCGCCCGCCTCGACGATCGCGGCGCGCACCTCCTCGCGCCTCCTCCCACGGACCGAACAGCTCGAGCCCCGGTGCGCCGGACATCCCGTGGTGCAGCGCGCGCACCGTGTGGCCGGCGATCGTTAGCTCGCCCATGTTGAAGAACTTGATCTCCGGCAGCGGACCGCCGCGCCCTCTCCATGACCTCCTCCGTTGGGCCCTGAACCTGGAAGCGGTAGACCTTGCGGCGGCCGGTCGGGTTGACCGCGGTGCGCTCGTCGCGCTCGACCGTGACGTCGTAGTCGCCGGTCTCGGCGTGGTACTGGACCCAGTTGTGCGCCGAAGGGCGGCCGACGAGCGACGACGCTGTTGTCGTCCAGGAAGAAGAGGATCCCGTCGCCGATCACGTAGCCGTCGTGGTTGCAGGCGACGAACTGCTTGGCCTTGTTGACCGCGAAGTTCTTGAAGTGTTGACGCCGAGGTCGGAGAGGAGGCTGATCGTCGTCCGGGCCCTCGACGTAGAGCTCGGTCATGTGGTGGGACTGGTCGAAGAGGGCGCAGGTCTCGCCCAGGCGACCTGCTCGTCCCGCCAGTTCGAGAACTCGCCTGGCACCTCCGGGTAGACGTACGGCCCGATCTGTGAGTTGCGCGCCATCTCCACCGGATTGCCGACGGCCTGCAGCAGTTCCTCCAGGCTCTGGTAGCTCATGTCCTCGTCCCCTTCTCCCGACACAACACTCGATCTAACAGCCGCGTCTACTCCAGTGGGTCGGCGAGCCGCAAATGCCACTTTGTCGTGCCGACTACTTCTCATCGGTTCTCGGCCGGCCACGTTTGCGCATCTTCGCTACCTGAGCGGGCATCCGTCCCGCCACGCTGAGCGCGCCCCGCAAGAGGAACTCGATCTGGGCGTTGGTGCTGCGCAGCTCGTCGGCTGCCCACCTGGCGAGAGCGTCATGAACCGCCGGATCGAGCCGCAGTAGCACATTCTTGCGGTCGTTCATCGTCCTGAGAGGCGACCGCTACCAGAGCCGTTGAAGAGCAAACTCGACCATGCTGACTGCTCCTTCGACGATGTGTTGTCGGGCCGTTCGGTACCCTTGACTTGCATGATACCACTTGAGTATCGTTATGATATCACTGTGAGACTATGCCGTTCCAGGACAAGAAAGGAGGGCTGATGGCGCGAACCACGACCGGAGCATCGCTCGAGTTCGAGGGGCTGCGACGAACATACGGAACGGTCCTGGCCCTCGACGACCTGTGCTTCTCGGTTCCCGCCGGCCAGGTCGTCGGATTCCTCGGCCCGAACGGCGCCGGCAAGACGACGACGATGCGGGCCATCTTCGGCCTCACCGACCTCGACGCCGGGTCGGTGCGGTGGAACGGCGCGCCGGTCGGGGCCGCCCAGCGCCGCCGCTTCGGCTACATGCCAGAGGAGCGGGGCCTTTACCCGAACATGCTCGTGGCAGAAGAGATCGAGTACCTCGGCCGACTGCACGGCATGGACACGCGCAGCGCCGCCGCTGCCACCGAGCAGTGGCTGGAGCGCCTGGATGTGGCCGACCGGGCAACCAGCAAGGTCGAGACCCTGTCGCACGGCAACCAGCAGCGGGTGCAGCTGGCGGCGGCCCTGGTGCACGACCCTGAGGTGCTGGTGCTGGACGAGCCGCTTCGCCGGTCTCGACCCGACCGGCATCGACGCCATCGGCGAGGTGCTCGTCGAGCAGGCCCACGCCGGGCGATGCGTGCTGTTCTCGAGCCACCAGCTCGACCTGGTCGAGGACCTCTGCGAGTCGGTGGCCATCATCGACCGCGGTCGGCTGGTGGCGAGCGGGACCGTCGACGAGCTGGCAACCAGCGGGGCGCGGCGCCTCGCGCGTCCGGGTGGAGGGAGACCGCCAGGGCGCCTGGGCGCAGGGCATCCCCGGCGTGACCGTGTCGGAGATGGACGGAGGCGAGGTGCGTCTCGTCCTCGACGACTCCACCGACAGCGACGTCGTGTTGGAGGCGGCGCGCTGCCGCCGGGCGTGTCACGGAGTTCGTCTTCGAACGCCGCCGCCTGTCCGAAGTGTTCCGGGAGGCGGTGGGCCGGTGAAGGCGCTCCCGTTCATCCTCGCCGCTGTCGCGGTGGTGCTGTCGTCCGCCTTGGCTTGCGCCGCAAGGCCGGGGCGATCGTCACGGCTCGGGGACTCACACGCGCGACTCCGCGACAGAGGCTGCTCGGAGACACCGGACTCGTGGCCGGGCGCGAGATCCGGGAGCGGCTGCGGGGCCGGGTGTTTCGAGTGGTCACCCTCATCCTCTTCGCCGTGGTGGCGGCAGCCGTGGTCATCCCCACCCTCCACACCGGGACCACCACGCGCCAGAGGGTGGGCGTCGTCGCCGGCTCGACCGCCCTCGACGCCGAGCTGCAGAAGCTGGCCAAGAGCCGTGGGACTGCCCGTAGAGCTGGTGCGACGAGCCGGACCTGAGCGCGGCCCGCGCCGCGTTGAGCGCCGGCCACCTCGACATGGTGGTGGACGGCAGCGGGAGCATCCTCGTGCAGAACCCCATCTCGGACACCGACACCTCCGCCGGGGCCCGGTACGTGCGAGCCGTGGCCACGGCCCTCGGAGCACAGCAGGCCTTCGCCCAGGCCGGCCTGACCCCGGAGCAGGCGGCCGCCGTGGCCGAGGCCAAGCCGTGGCCGATCGAGAGCGTCCATCCGGGCAAGAAGACCCGCACGACGGAGGAGGCGACGGCGCTGCTCGGCGTCATCCTCATCTTCATCGTCCTCACCCAGTACCTCACCTGGACGCTCATGGGCGTCATGGAGGAGAAGGCGAGCCGCGTCGTGGAGGTCCTCCTCGCCACGGTGCGGCCGGTCCAGCTGCTGGCGGGCAAGGTCGTCGGGCATCGGCGCGGTTGCCCTCGCTCCAAGCCGTGCCCTGGTGGCGTTCGCGCTGGTGCTGGCCAAGGTGGTCGGCTCGAGCCTCGTGCACGGCGCGGCACCGCTCGTGGTGGCGGCCACGCTCGTCTGGCTGGTCCTCGGCTATGCCTTCTACAGCTGGGTGTACGCCGCCGCCGGCTCCCTGGCCGAGCGTCAGGACCAGGTGCAGAGCTTGGCGTTGCCGCTGAGCGCACCGCTCATCTTCGGCTACATCGTCTCGCTCATCGGGGTCAGCTCAGGCAACGCCTCGCTGCTCGTGAAGGTGCTGGCCTACCTGCCCCCCACCGCCCCCTTCGCCATGCCGACGTTGGTCGGGTTCGGAGAGGCCACCTGGTGGCAGTTCCTGCTGTCGGTGGTCGTGAGCGTGGTGTGCACCGTCTTGGTGGCGCTGGTGGCGGCCCGCATCTACCGCACGGCCGTGCTCCGAACCGGCGAGACGGGTGCGGCTGCGCGAGCTGGTCCCGACTCTGACCAAGTAACCGTAAGGCTGATCAGGCGATCGTCGCCCTACCCGAGCCGACCAGCTCCGCGGTCCGCTGATCGTCATTACCGACGGGTCGGTCAGTCCTGGCATCGCCTCTCGAGCAGGATGGCCACGCTGACCGCGGCCAGCAGGGCGGCCGCCGCGGCGTACAGCAGCCCGCTGTGATGCCCTTGGTGAACGCGGTGCTGGCGCTGGCCCGGACGGCCCGCCGGCGTGGATGGCCACCGCGAAGGAGCCGCGGGCCTTGCTGGCCAGCCCGGCCGGGACGCCGGCCAGGTACAGAGGCTGCGGTAGACGGCGGTCACGATGCTGCCCACCACGGCGATGCCGAGCGCGCCGCCGACCTCACGGCTCAGGTCGTTGAGCGCGGACCCGACGCCTTGCTGGGCGGGGGGCAGGCTCTCGGTGATGGCGGCGGTGGCCGGGGTCATCGCGGCGCCCATGCCGATGCCGAGCGGGATCAGGCCCGCCACCAGCAGAAGGTAGGGGTGCTGGTGCCGACCCGGGAGATGATGGCCAGTCCCGCCGCGACCAGGACCAGGCCGGTGACACACACGGTGCGGGCGCCGAACCGGGCGGTCAGCCGGGGCGTGATCTTGGCGGTGGGCATCATCGCCGCGGACAGCGGGAGCACGCAAGCGCCGCGACGAGCGGCCTGTAGCCGCGGACGCCCTGGAGGTACTGCAGCGCGATGAAGGTGAAGCCGAAGAACGCAAAGAACTGGACGAAGATGGACAGGCTGCCGGCCGACAGCCGCCGGTTGCGGAACAGTCGCGGGTCGAGCATCGGGTGCTCCTGCTTGAGCTCCAAGCCGGTGAACAGCCGAGCCCGGCCAGCCCGGCCGCGATCCCGGCCAGCGTCCGGACGGCCAGCCAGCCTGCCTCGGGTGCCTCGATGATGCTGAACACCAGCGCGACCAGGCTCAGCATGACCAGCGAGGCTCCCCCCTTGTCCAGCGGCGGCGCGGCTGGGTTGGCGGACTCGGGCACGAAGCGGATCGTACCGGCCATCGCGATCACGGCCAGCACCACGTTGACCGCGAAAGCCGACCGCCAGGAGAACGCCTCGAGCAGCGCGCCGGTGCACAGCAGCCCGAGCATCGCGCTGCCCCCCGCCACCCCGGCCCACACCGAACCGCGCGGGTGCGTTCGGCGGGCGGGAATGTGCTGGTGATGGTGGACAGCGTGGCCGGCATGACCAATGCGCCGCCGACGCCGATCAGGCCCCGCAGCACGATCAGTTCATTGGCCGAGGACGCGGCCATCGCGATCGCGGACGCCCCGCCGAAGGTGGCCAGCCCCACGATCAGGGCGCGGCGGCGGCCGTACCGGTCGCCGAGGGCACCGGCTGGCAGCAGCAGCGCCGCGAAGATCAGCGAGTAGGCGTCGATGATCCATTCCAGCTGGGTCTGGCTGGCCTGGGTGCTCCGGGCCAGGCCGGGCAGGGCCACGTTGAGCGAGGCCATCGCCGCGGCGACCGCGCCGAGCGCGATGCAGACCACGACGGTGACTGCTGTGGTGTTGACCTGCCGGGAGTGGGCGATCACGGTGACCTCCGGTGCGACTGAACGAGAACTACGAACCCGAAACCTATAGCGAAGGAATGTTCGTTTTGTAGTTCCAGCAGACCACGAACCGCCCAGCCCGTCAAGAGCGAATATTCCTTCTTTTTATGCTAGGGTTACGTCATGCCACGGATCACCGAAGAGCGCCGGGAGGCCCGGCGCGAGCAGATCCTCGACGCCGCCCGCGCCTGCCTGGAGGAATACGGCCTGGAAGCGGTGTCGATGGAAATGATCATCGCCCGGTCCGGGCTGTCCACCGGCGCCGTCTACCGCTATTTCAAGGGCAAGGACGAGGTGATGAGCGCCGCCGTCGCGGTCGGCCTTGACGGCCTCAGCCAGGCGCTCGCGCCGGTGCTTGGCAACCCGGACCCGCCGCCGCTGCCCGAGTTCGTCGAGCAGGTGCTGAACGCCGTGGTCGGTTCGGCCGCACAAGAAAGGCGATGTCGACCGGCTCCTGGTCTCACTCCACGGCTGGAGCCACTCCCAGAGCGATCCCAAGCTCAAGGCGGCCACCCACGCTCCTACACGGTCTGCGCAAGCTGGTCGCCGCGGTGAGACGTGGGCAGGCCGCCGGAACGTTTGACCCCTCGCAAACCCGAGGCGATGGCGGAGCTCCTGACGTCGATAGTCCTCGGGTTCGTCGCTCAGCGGCGCTGGCCGGATCGGCAGACGTGACAGCCCACGTCCTGCTCTGGAAGCACTTACTCGCTAGGCAGTCGCAATACGGCGGACCCAACCCAAATGCGGATTCCGAGCCATCTCGTACACCCGTTCCGATCGAATGCGTACACCGATTCCGACGTTTTCGTACACCTAGGTGAGGGGGTCGCCGCGCATGCTGGCGTGACGTCGGACCTGCTCGGCAGGCTCCTCGCACCAGTCCCTGCGAGGAGCAGCCGTTGCCCAGACCCCGGCGAAGCAATTCCTGACTAATTCGCTTGCAATTGTAGAAAAAGATCCTTAAGGTGACTCGAGCGGGCTGAACCCCCTATCCAAATGCCCGCCAGAGCTCCCGAAAGGTGGACAAAACATGCGCCAAACGCTTCGTTCTCACACGCCCGTGGCCAGGTTGCAGCGGCAAGGGCATCACCTTAGCCCTCGGGGCCGCTGCCGCGGTCGCCGCGGTCGTTCCCCTTGCATTCTCCGGCGGCATTGCTCAAGCTGCATCCCCGACCGCTCCGCCACCTGTGACCGTTCTCACGTCGCAAGGCCACCTAGGCGGTGGAGACATCTTTATCACCCCCACCGGGGACACGACCACCTACACGAACGGCCCGGGGATCATCGATGGTTCGGACGGGCAGGATCGTCTGGTTTCACGCCATCCCAGCAGACCAGACCGCCGCCGACTTCCGGGTTCAGACCTACCACGGGCAAGAAGGTCTTGACTTGGTGGCAAGGAACCGGGCTGGGTGGTCTGTCGAGCGGGACCGACTACATCTACAACCAGAACTATCAGCCGATCGCCACCGTGAACGCCGGCAACGGCCTTCAGTCGACGGTCACGAATTCCTGATAACCCCCTGGAATACAGCGCTGATCCTGTCGTACACGACGGCCACTGCGGATCTGACGTCAATTGGTGGTCCGGCTGACCAGACGGTGATCAATGGTCATGGTGCAGGAGATCGACATCGCCACCGGAAGGTCCTCTTCCAATGGAACAGCGAAGGATCACGTCCCCTTCAGCGACAGCGAGCAGCCGTTGCCAAGCTCCCGGCCACGCCATGGGACTGGTTCCACATCAACGCCGTGCACCTCAACACCCAACGGTTAACCTTCTCATCGATGCTCGCGACACCTGGACCACCTATGACGTCAACCCCGCTCAGTGGGAAGATCAACTGGGAGCTCGGCGGCAAGCAGAGCAGCTTCACGCTTCGCGCCGCCCCGGGACAGGTCTGGACGGCGCAGCGAGCTCTTCGCCTGGCAGCACGATCCCGAGGCGATTGGCAACGACGAGTACACCTTCTTCGACAACGAGTTCGCCGGTACTCCGAGCTGGCTTACGGCCGCGCAATAACGGTCAAACTTGACCAAGCGACCCATGTCGCAACGCTTGTCGCCTCTGACGATCAGCCCGAAGGGCTGTCGGCGGCGTCACAGGGCAACGCCCAGACAACCCGTAGCGGCGGCCTGTTCGTCGGCTGGGGAATCCTTCCGTACGTCTCCCAGTTCAGCGTCTCAGGAAAGCTTCTTTTCAACGCAGAATTCCAGCCGGCGTCAATACCTACCGTGCTTACCTGCTGCCGTGAGCCGCACAGCGCAGCCTCGGCGGACGCTGTGGACACCACGACGGCTACTTCAGACGGGGGCGCCTGAATGTTGCAGAAGGCTAGATGGAAATAAACGTAGGCAAGCGGTCCAGCCTATGGCGTGGCCTGAGACTTGGTCACGCCATAGGGCGGCGCCCGGGGAATACGGGCCGGGCGGAGCGGTTGACCGTGGCATGAGAGCCGTGGGGATGACAGAGTTCGGCGGCCCGGAAGTGCTGCACCTGGTGGAGCTACCGGACCCCGAAGCTGGGCCGGGGGAGCTGCGCATCGGGTCCACGCCGCGGCCGTCAATCCGACCGACACCGGACTGCGCAACGGTGGCCGGGCCGAACTGCTCAAGGACATCCCGCCGCCCTATGTACCGGGCATGGATGCCGCGGGTGTGGTGGATCAGATCGGTGATGGCGTGTCGACCGATCTGCAGGTGGGCGATCACGTCATGGCCATCGTGGTGCCCAACGGCTCGCATGGTGCCTACTCCGAGCGCATCGTGGTCCCCGTCGAGTCCGTGGCCCGGGTGCCCGCCGGAGCGTCCGACGTCGAAGCGGCGACCCTGCCGATGAACGGGTTGACCACCCGCCAGGCCCTCGACCTGCTCGGGCTCGACCGGGTCAGACGCTGGCGGTTACCGGCGCCGCCGGCGCCGTCGGCGGCTACGCGGTGCAGCTGGGCAAGGCCGACGGCTTGTGTGTTATCGCTGATGCCTCGGAGTCCGACGAGCAGCTTGTCAAAGATCTTGGAGCTGACATTGTGGTCTACGCGGCGACCGAGTTCGCCGAACTGGTTCGCCAGGATTTCCCGAGGGCGCCGATGGGCTTGTCGACGCTGCAATGCTCGACGAGCTGGCCGTCGCCGCGGTGCGTGACGGCGGCCGGTCGCTACAGTCCGCGGCTTTCAGGGCGAGAGCGAACGCGGCATCACCTTTTATCCGGTGTCAGTTCGCAACTACGCCCGTGAGCAGGCAGAAGCTCGACCGGTTGCGTCAGCAGGTTGAGGACGGCCAGGTGACGCTCCGAGTAGCGCAAAGCTTTTCCAGCGGAGCGAGCCGCCGAAGCCCACCGAATCCTTGAGGCCGGCGGCACGCGTGGTCGGCTGGTCCTAGAGCTTCTCTAGTGATGATACGCCTTCACGACTAATCGATGGCTTTAGTAAGGAAGCGATGAACCACGCATCAGAGGTCACGAACTCGAGGATCGATGAGCTGCTCGCAGAGGTGCGAATGCATCTGGACCGCGTGCTGCCGGAACACTTGGATGCTGAAGTTGTCGATGGTGCTGTCGTAGTCGATACACCGACCGGCCCCCTTTCGCGTCGCTGAAGGCGAGCTTCCGGGCGCTCTGATCGTCGAACGCGATGTGTTGGAATGGCGGTTCGACCCGACGAGCGCCGCCCGCCTGCCGCAAGCAACGTCGGACGATGTCCGAGTGATCGTGGTCTGCAACGATGGCTACGCGTCGAGCCTCGCCGCCCGCTCGCTTCAGCTCCTCGGACTACACCGGGCCACTGACCTTGTCGGTGGCTATGGGCCTGGCGAGCGCTCAATCCCCCGGGCGTTGTCGAGTGGTGAGCGGTCACTCCCCCCAGATCACTTGCCGCGTCTCTGCTGGTACCGCATTCTCGGCGAGCTCATAGCGGTCTCGGCGCAGAGGACGCACACGACCGGAGTCGACGGCGGCACGGACCGCACGGCGGAGTCGACCAGGCCCCCAGTACCGGCCCCCCGTGCGGTCGGCAAGCTCGTCGAGACTGAGCGGGCTCGATTGGCCGAGCACCGCCACGACTCGCTCGACCTCGTCGCGACGGTAGGGATCGCTACGGGGAAACGTTGACGCCTGAGGGAAGGGGGCCCAGAGCCAGCGCGGCAAGCGGGCACGATCCGCCGGGGAAAGCGGGGGCCGACTCCAGTCCGGTGCGATCCTGGCGCGCCCGGTGGTCGATCGCTGACCGGGCGCTTGACCGGTCGCCGATTCCGAGCTGCCCGTGACCGTTCCGCCCGATGTGCCGGCCTCGGCGGCTGACACCGGCGAGGCGATTTCCTCGAGACTCTTCTGCTCAGCGTCGACGCCGAGGAAGATCTCGACCACGCCCGTACCGAACATCAACGCTCCCCCGAGCAGGTAGCCGAACGCCACGTGCGATGTCTTGCCACTGGCAATGAGGGTGCCGAACAGGACCGGGCCGATGATGCCTGCCGAGGCCGGTGCCGACGGCGTAGAAGAACGCAATCGCCAGGGCTCGCGTCTCCATCGGGAAGATCTCGCTGACCGTGAGGTACGCCGCGCTCGCCCCCGCCGAGGCGAAGAAGAAGATGACCACCAGCGCGATCGTCTGGGTCGTTGCCGAGAGGACGCCCTGCGTTGAACAGGGCGGCCGTCACGCCCAGCATCAAGCCCGAGACCAGGTAGGTGCCGGCGATCATCGGCCCGTCGGCCGACGGTGTCGAACAGACGGCCGAGTATGAGCGGCCCGGCGAAGTTCCCGAACGCGAAGGCCAGCAGGTAGAGCCCGACGCTGGCGGCGTTCACCTTGTAGAAGGTGGTGAGAACGAGCGCGAAGGTGAAGAAGACCGCGTTGTACAAGAAGCGCCTGGCCGACGAAGAGCGACAGCCCGAGAATCGAGCGACGTGGGTACTGCCCGAACACCACCCTGCCCACTTCGACGAAGCTGACCGGTCCCCGCTCGCGCACCTTGACGGTGTCCTCCGGCTCGGCGAGCGTCTGTCCCGTCTCCCGGACGACCTTCCGCTCGATATCGCGCGACGATCTCATCGGCCTCGTTCCGGGCGCCCATGTGTGAAAAGCCACCGGGGGCTCTCCGGGACGAGCCGGCGCACGAGCAGGACGCCCACCCCGAGCACGGCGCCGATGCCGAAGCAAAGCCGCCAGCCGAGGTCGAGCGCAATCAGGTTCGGGTCGAGCAGCACGAGCGTGGCCGCGGCTCCGACCGCCGTGCCGAGCCAGTACGACCCGTTCACGAGAAGGTCGACCGTGCCGCGCACCCTTGCGGGTATCAGCTCGTCGATGGCGGAGTTGATGGCCGAGTACTCGCCTCCGATGCCCATGCCGGTGAGGAACCGGAAGACGAAGAACCACCACGCGTCGAACGAGGCGGCCGTCAGCAGCGTGGAAACCAGGTAGAGCCCGAGCGTGACGAGAAACAGCCGCTTGCTCCCGAAACGGTCCGTCAGATGACCGAAGAGCGAGCGCGCCGACGCATGCGCCGGCGATGTAGATGCCGGCGGCGTCCCCGACCTGGGCCGTTGTGATCGAGATACCGCTGTGGCTCTTCGTGATCGTGCTGCCGATCGCGCCGACGATGGTGACCTCGAGCCCGTCGAGTATCCAGACGGTCCCGAGACCCACCAGGACGAGCCAATGCCACCGGACCAGGGAAGCCGGTCGAGGCGGGCCGGGACGTCTGTCTCGATGACGGCGCCATCGTGGCGCTCGTCTTGGGCGAGCTTGCTGCTTGCCAACTTCATCGTGCTCACACAGTCCGCTCAGCCGATGGCGCCTCGGCGAGGACCTTCGGCGGCGCCGCGTCCGTTGAGGCCACTGGAGTGCCTGCAAGCGAGGTTGGAACTGTCTTGACCCGTTCTTGAATGGGCACAGATCTGCCTTCTCCTATATGTCGCCGGTCGATGGTGCGATTGGATACCCGCTAGCCCCGGTCGTAAAACTCCTTGCCTTCAGGCTTGGGAGCTTGTTGGGCGTGTGGCGGGACGTCATCGACGACGTTGAGGGGGATACTGCGTTGCCAACCTCAAACCCTTCGGCATCGGAGTTGCGTTTTGCGGCCGAGAAGATGGGTAGGTGACGCGCCAGCAGGACTTCGACTCAGGACATTTCATCGGGGCGGCGCGGCGGGCTGCGATCGCACGCTGGGCAAGGCGGACGGACGAAGGCGCAGCTTTACAATGAGACGCGCCGGCGCAACCTTCCGGGGCGGTCGAGGATGGACAAGTCGCAGCTCGAGAAGGCGCTCGGAGCCCGCTGAGCGCCCCGAAGAGCGCTTGACAGGGCGGTGCAGAACGTTTCCTGCGCGAGCCGTCTGGGTAGCTCTAGGTTGCGAGATTGCCCTCCGGTCGTCTCAGAGCGGCCGGGGGCATTTCTCGTCCAACGAGGGGAAACACCGTGCGCCCTCGAAGTGGACTGAAGCGTGCAACAGCTGATCTCCGCGAAGCGCTCGAACCGCGTCGGCGGAGCGCGGCATGCGCAGCAATCGTCCGATCGGCGCTCGACTCCGAAACTGCCACTCGCCCTCCCCCGGCGTTTCCTTTGTGTGATTAGCCATGACCTCGAACGGGTAGACCACTGACCGCGCAGGCTTGCTGCCCGCATCCTCAGTCTTCGTCGTTGGAGAAGCCGAACCGTGGAGATAGCCGACCTTCCAAGTTGGGCCCGGACGCTGACGAAGGCCGCCCGGTCGGCAGGCGACGACGTCGAAACCGACATCGCGTTGGCGGTCGAGTACGGCCGCCGGCTACCACAACCCGGGCGCGGCGCCACTCGGCTCCGGTGGGAAATACTCGCAGCAGTCGCCGCACAGGACCTCACGGCCGGGCGAGTCCTCGAGGCGCACAGTGACGCCCTGGCGATTCTCCACGAAGCCGGTATGCCGGCTCCCGACGGCTCGTGGGGAGTATTCGCGGCCGAGGCTCCTGGGGCACGCGTGGATGTCGTTTCAGATGAGGGTGAGGAAGTGCGGCTTGTTGGCACCCAGCCATGGTGCTCGCTGGCAGGCTTTCTCGATCACGCTCTGGTGAGCGCGTATTTCGGCGACGAGCGCGGCCTCTTCGCCGTCGATCTCGACCAAAGCTCCGTCGCCGTCGATCACTCCAGCGCCTGGATAGCTCGCGGGCTTCGTAACGTAACGAGCTGTCCCGTGCACTTCCAGGCCACTCCCGCACGACCTGTGGGAGTGCCCGGGTGGTATCTGTCGCGTCCCGGGTTCGCGTGGGGCGGAATGGGAGTGGCCGCTTGCTGGTACGGAGGGATGTCCGCTGTGGCAGCGACCGTTCAGCGGGCCTGTGCGAAGCGAGTCGGTGAGCTCTCGGCGGCCTACATCGGATCGGTCGACGTAGCGCTGCACGGCGCTCGCGTCACGTTGTTCGACGCGGCGCGTCTCGTTGATGCCGGGGAGGCGTCCGGGCTCCGAGGCGAGATTCTGGCCCTCCGCGTCCGTGCAGTCGTCGCAAACGCGGTCGAGAAGATCCTGACCCTGTCGAGCCATGCTCTCGGTCCAGCTCCGATGGCCTTTGACGAGCTACATCCGCGGCGCGTAGCCGATCTCGACCTGTACGTGCGACAGCACCACGCCGAGCGGGACCTTGCCGCGCTGGGCGAAGCCCTTTCACGAGACGTCACCGCGGGGACTGAACGTGGTCTTTGACCATCTCGAGGAGGGCACGCCTGAGTCCTGCTGGCAAGCGAGCGCGCTCGCCTCACTCCTCAAGATCGAGGCGCCGGGCCCAGGAGCACGATTGCTGGTCGTCGCCGCACACCCCGACGACGAGTCGCTCGGTGTCGGGGGCCTGATCGCTGCCGCAACAGCGGGTGGAGCAATAGTCGACCTGCTCATCGCGACTGATGGCGAGGGATCCCATCCTCGTTCCACGACGCAGACGCCCCAAGCACTCGGCCAGCGGAGGCGAAGCGAGTGTACCCGTGCGCTAGCGGTCCTCTCCCCGACTATCCGTCCCGTCTTCCTCGGAATGAGCGACGGGGATTTACAACATCACAAGTCACAGTTGATCGACGAGATTTCGCACCGGGCTGCGGGCTACTCCCACGTGCTCTCTCCTTGGAGCGCCGACGGCCATCCCGACCACGAAGCGTGCGGAGAGGCGGTACGTATCGCTTTGCGAGGTCGATATGGCGTCACATATTGGCAGTACCCGATCTGGGCATGGCACTGGGCTGACCCGGGCTCATCCGACCTGCCCTGGGACCGGTTGGTTCGATTCGACATCGGTGGGGCCGCGAAGTGCGCGAAAGAGGACGCCCTTGGCTGCTACCAGAGCCAGATCAAGTCCCTCTCAGATCTGCTGGGCGATGAGGCGGTGCTTGGACCATACGTACTGTCGCACTTCCAGCGTGATTTCGAGGTCGTCATCACAGAACCGAATGAGCCCTCGGCGGGCGAGGGCGCCTACTTCGACGCGCTGTACACGGCCTCGCCTGACCCATGGGGCCTGGAGGAACGCTTCTACGAGAAGCGCAAGCGGGATGTCGTTATAGCCAGCTTGCCGAGACTCCGTTTTCGACGCGCCTTCGAACCGGGCTGCGCCACGGGTCTGTTGACCGAGCGGCTCGGCGATCGCTGTGCGGAAGTCGTCGCTTGGGACGGCGCCGAGTTGGCACTAAGGCAAGCTCGCGAGCGGCTACGGGGATCGGATGCGTTCCACCTCGAGCACCGGCGTATCCCGGCCGACTGGCCGGCTGGCGAGTTCGACCTTGTCGTGCTGAGCGAGGTCGCCTACTACTGCGCCGATCTGGACCAGCTCGTGCAACGCACGATCGGATCCTTGTCATCCGACGGCGTCGTCGTCGGCTGTCACTGGCGTCGTCCCGCACCCGACCACCCGCTCACTGCCGAGCAAGTGCATGCCGCAATATCTGCGAGCCCTCTCCGCCGTGTCGTTCATCACGAGGAGGAGGACTTTCTGCTCGACGTTTGGACACGGACCGGCCAATCGGTTGCTTGCGCTGAAGGGTTGCTCGCGTGATCCACGGGATTGGGATCGTGGTTCCCGCCTCGAACGAAGAAGAGGACATTGGAAGCTGCCTGGACGCATTGGCTAGAGCGCACACCCACCTTCTCCGAACCGGTAGCCGACGAGTCGATGTCCGAGTCGTAGTAGCCCTCGACTCCTGCGTGGACGGGACGAAGGCGCTGGTGGACGGACACGGCGTCGAGAGCGTCGTCTGCACCGCCGGCCAGGTGGGCACCGCGAGGGCGATCGGGACAGAGCATCTGCTCGACGAAACGGCACTTTCGGGCTCCCAGCTGTGGCTGGCGCACACCGACGCCGACTCGACGGTCCCGCACGACTGGCTGACAAGGATGCTCGGTGAGGCGGAGAGCGGAGCCCACCTGGTTCTGGGAACGGTTCTCCCGCTGCCTGGGCTGGCTAGTTACACAGAGCGAGCGTGGTTCGGCCGCCATCGGCTTCGTGCCGACCATCCGCACGTGCACGGAGCCAACCTCGGCATCCGCGCCGATGCCTATGTCGCAGCTGGAGGATGGCCGCGTCTTGCGACCGGAGAGGACGTCGCCCTGGCGGAGAATGCTGCATCGGTCGAGCGCCTGAAGATCGCGAGAAAGGCAGACATGCCAGTGAGCACAAGCGTTCGTATGCAGGGACGCGCTCCCGGCGGCTTCTCGAGCTACCTGCGAGGAATCGACCTGAGTCGGTCACGTAACGGCCCCTGCGACTGAGTTCCCGCCTCATGCATTGCGGGATTACGCGCTCCTCGCCGACGGCGAGCGCGGTGCCCTCATCGGACCACGAGGGACGTGGCCCTGGCTGTGCGTCCCCGCCTGGGACTCTCACGCGGTCTTGTCGACCCTCATTGGCGGCACTCGGCGCTGTGCCTTCGGCTAAGGGTTGAGCACGACAACGCCCCCGGCCCAGGGGAGGCACAGGAGCGTGTCGTGTTTGTTCTTACCCACCATGCTCGGGCAACTAACCCCTCCATCGCGAAAGAGACGCCCCGGGGAGCCTGCCGGGCACAGACCGGTCTTCGCCTTCAAAGGTCCCGCCGGGCTGCGACCGCCACCCACCCGACGGTCGAGTCAGTCGTAGTGACGGGGGCCACATGGTCCCCCACGGGTGTGGCAGGGCATTCTTTGACCGCCGGCACGAGCGCCAAGGGGCTTTTGGCCCTAGGCGCCGCCAGCGTGGACCCCTATACCTGGGGTTAGCGACACAATTTGATCTGCCGAGCGGAGAGCCTGGCAGGTGATCTGTGGAGGTCAGCGCGTTGAGTCCGAAGCAAAAGGTGGTGCATCCCGTGGCGGCTCCCAGGCCTTCGGAGCCCGGCTCGATGGGCAAGTCCTGGATCGACGAGCTCTCCCAGGAGGAGTGCTTGTCCTTGCTCAGAATGAGCAGATTCGGGCGGATCGCGATCATCGTCGAGGAGTTCCCCGTCGTGCTGCCGGTGAACCATCGGCTTATAGATGATGCCCGTGGCGCGTTCCTGCTCCTGCGGACACGGTCGGGCAACGTGATCGACCAGGCCTCGAGCGCGGTTGCGTTCCAAGTCGACGGCGTGGACGCTGCGAGGCGCGAGGGGTGGTCGGTGCTCGTGCGGGGGAGGTCCGCGCCGCGTCGATCCGGCCACGGCCGAGATCTGCGAGGGCCTTGGTCTCGAGACGTGGCTCGCTGACCGGGACACCTGGGTCGTGATCGAGCCGGTCGTGATCACCGGTCGCCGCCTGCATGCCGCTCCCCACGACTGGCCGACACTTCGCGACGAGGGACATTGGCTGCTCGAGATGAGCGACGAGCTGCGGTTCGCCTCGCCCAAAGCCCAGCGCCGGATCCTGCGCGAGTACTTCCGCACCGGGCCCTTTCCAGACACGAGCGCGGACGACGCAACCCTGCCGCCAGATGAAGGCTGAGCTGCCCCCGAGCCACCGGCGGCGCGCGGCCGGAGCGGGGTGGCGACGCGGCGCGGCTCAATCGAGGCTCGTCGATCCCTTCTCGAAGCCCTTGGAGTGGATCCCCGAGGAGAGCCTCGCGCTCGTCGAGTCCATCCGGCGGTGGGCCGACGAGAAGGTGATCCCTGTCCGTCGCCTCATCGACGAGGATTGGGAGAGCCACGAGATCTGCCGTCCCTTGCTCGAGTTCCTCTGTGTGGACCTCGGCTACCAGTGGGCAGCTTGGCCGAAGGAGTACGGCGGCGGAGGGATCAACGCCGTCACCTCAGCCCTCTGCCTGGAAGAGATGGCACCGCGCTGATGCCGGCTTGGCCACCGCTGCGAGTTGCTCGGTGTGGGCGATGTCGCCCGTCATGCCCCCTCGCGAGAACCCCGAGCTTATGGCGCTGTACACACCGAGGTTCCTGTCGAGCGACCGATGGTACGTGGGCTCGGCCGCGATCACTGACGGTCGGAGCGGCTCGGACGTGGAGAACCTTGACGGCACGCAGGGCCGTTTCATCGCAACGTCGGCCCGGCGTGACGGCGACGAGTGGGTGGTCAACGGGCACAAGCTCTGGCCCACGAACTCGGCAGGCCTCGCCGACGTCTTCGCCGTGTTCTGCACGACCGATCGAGATGGCGGCCAGGGCGCCTTTGCCATCGTCTATGTCCCCGCCGACACTCCCGGGGTGACCCAGGGAAAGCCCTACCGGAAGGCGGGAATGTCGGGCGACTGGAACAGCGACGTATGGTTCGAGGACGTGCGGGTGCCGGCCCGTTCCGGCGCACGGCCCGGGCGAAGACGCCGAGGCGGCGAGGGCCTTTATCGCCTCGGGAAACGTCGGGACCGCCGCACAGTGCCTGGGGGTCATGCGCAATACCTACGAGCTCTTGCGCGAGTGGTGCGACACGAGGGTCGTGGGAGTCCACCACTAACGGCCCACCCCCTTCTTGACTGCCCTCACGGGCGTCGAGGAGGAGGACATGTGCCGAGGAAGAGGCTACCCATGAGGAAGATCACCGAGGTCCTGCGGCTGAAGGCCGCCGGCCTGGGCAACCGCGAGATCGCGGCGAGCATCGGCGCCGGCAAGACGACCGTCTACGAGTTCCTCGGCCCGCGCCGAGGCGGCCGGGATCGGCTGGCCGCTGCCCGACGGCCTCGACGAGGAGCAGCTCGAGGCCAAGCTGTTCCCGCCGCCGACGGCCGAGCTGGCCGAGCGCCGGCCGGTGCCCGACTGGCGGCGAGGTGCACCGCGAGCTGAAGCGCAAGCGCCACGTCACCTTGCGGCTGCTGTGGCTCGAGTGGCGAGAGGACCACCCCGACGGCTGGGGCTACACGCCAGTTCTGCTGGCACTACCAGCAGTGGCTGGCCGGCCAGGACGTCGTGATGCGCCTCAGCTACGCGGCCGGCGAGCGGATGTTCGTCGACTTCTCCGGCGACACGATGGCGATCGTCGACCCCGAGACCGGCGAGGTCACAAAGGCCGAGGTCTTCGTGGCCGTGCTCGGCTGCTCGGGCCTGCTCTACGTCGAGGCGACGCGGGGCCAGGACCTGCCGTCGTGGCTGCGGCGCCCACGTGCACGCCTTTGAGTCCTACGGCGGCGTCGCCGAGGTCACCGTGCCCGACAACCTGAAGTCGGGGGTCACCAAGGCCTGCTTCTACGACCCCGAGCTCAACCCCACCTACGCCGAGCTCGCCCTGCACTACGGCACCGTCGTGCTGCCGACGCGGACGGCGCGGCCCCGGGACAAGGCGGCCGTCGAGGCCGGCGTGCTCGCCGTCGAGCGCTGGGTGCTGGCGCCGCTGCGCAACCGGCGCTTCTTCAGCCTCGCCGAGCTGAACGAGGCCATCGCCGAGCAGCTGGCCGGCGTGAACGCCCGCCGTTCCGGGGCGAGCCGACCAGTCGCGGCGGAGCTGTTCGACGAGCTCGAGCGCCAGGCGCTGCGGCCGCTGCCGGCCGAGCCGCTACGAGTTCGCCGAGCTGGAAGAAGGTGACCGTCAACATCGACTACCACGTCGAGGGGCCCGACCGGCGCTTCTACTCGGTGCCCTACCGCCTCGTCCGCCAGCGCCTCGACCTGCGGGCCACGGCCGACACCGATCGAGGTCTTCAAGGGCGGCCAGCGGGTCGCCAGCCACGCGCGCGAGTACGGCCGGCGCCGCTATGTCACCGACCCGACCACATGCCGGCCAGCCACCGGGCCCACGCCGAGTGGACGCCGTCGCGGCTGATCGCCTGGGCGCGGACGATCGTCCGGCCGACGACCGGCGTTCGTCGAGCAGCTGCTCGAGCGCCGAGCCGCACCCCGAGCACGCCTACCGGGCCTGCCTCGGGCTCATGACGCCTGGCCCGCCGCTACGGCAACGAGCGCGTCGGCGCCGCCTGTGCCCGGGCGCTGGCGCTCGGGCGCGATCAGCTACAGCTCGGTCAAGTCGATCCTGGCCGAGGGCCTCGACCGGCTGCCGCTGCCGAGCGCCGAGCAGCTGCCGGCGCCGCCCGAGCACGAGAACCTGCGCGGCGCCGGACTACTGACGCCGAGAGGAGGCGTGATGCTCGCCAACCAGACGATCGACAAGCTCGAGGCGCTCGGGCTCGCGGCCATGGCCGACCGGCCTCGCCGAGCAGCTCGACACGCCCGGGCCCTACGACGAGCTCTCCTTCGAGGACCGCCTCGGGCTGCTCGTCGACCAAGAGGCCGACGCCCGGGACTCGCGCCGGCTGACCACCGTCTGAAGGCGGCCAAGCTGCGCTACCCGGCCGCGGTCGAGGACCTCGACTTCCGCGCCCCGCGAGGCCTCGACCGCTCGGTCGTGCTGTCGCTCGCCGAGGCGCGCTGGGTCGCCCAGCACCACAACGTCGTCGTCACCGGCGCCGACCGGGGTGCGGCAAGTCCTTCCTCGCCTGCGCCCTCGCCAACGCGGCGCTCCGCCAGGCCACACGCGCGCTCTACGTGCGCACGCCGCGGCTGCTCGACGACCTCGCGCTCGGCCGGGCCGACGGCCGCTACGCCCGGCTGCTCGCCAGCCTGGCGCGAGGTGTCGCTGCTCGTGCTCGACGACTTCCTGCTCACCCCGGCCGGCGTCGAGGCCTGCCGGGACCTGCTCGAGGTCGATCGAGGACCGCTCGCAGCTGCGCTCGACCCTCGTCGTGAGCCAGCTGCCGGTCGAGCACTGGCACGCGGCGATGGCCGACCCGACCCTGGCCGAGGCGATCTTGGACCGGCTCTTGCCAGTCCTCGCACCGCATCGCCATGAAGGGCCCGTCGATGCGCAAGCGCCAGCCGGCACAAGAGGAGGAGACGGCGTGAGCGCCGACAGGCCCGGAAGGCGAGATGGCGTCGCGTAACGTTTACGTAACGGCTCGTTGCGGCCTCTGCGGCGGCGAGCTCCCGGCGGGAAGGGCACGTCGCTGGTGCTCGGACGGCCTGCCGCCAGGCTGCTTTTCGCCGCCGCCACGAAGCGCCCGACCCGCCGCCGTTACCGCCCCAGCCGGCCAGCGCAAGCCGGTCGACCATCTACGAGTGCCCGGAGTGTGGGGTCAAGCTGCTCGGCGAGCAGCGCTGCCGAGGACTGCTCGGTCATTCATGCACCGCACTCGGGCTCGGTGGGCTGTCGCCCGTGTTGCGGCGAGCCGGTCACCTTCGACGAGCTGCTCGGCCTCTGAGACAATCGAGCCACCGTGATCCGGAGAACCAAGGAGGTTGACAGACAGCAGAAGCGACAACGAGAACTACCCGACACTGGTGCCGCTCACCTGTGTCCGGATTCCTCCGGAACGGGTGTCCGGCAAGCAGCTGAAAGAGCACAGCCTGACCGCAGGAGTGCTCGCCGACATCGTCACCGCCATCGAGACGAGCCGCGCAGACCTACCTGAAGGCCAGGATGCTGGACCGGCCCGACCTCTACGGCCCGCGTCACACCCCCGAGATGCTTGCCCGCACGTGGGTGACGAAGCTCTTCGTCTCCGACCAGCTGACCGTCGTGGTGAACAAGGCGATCGACCTGATGGGCGCCTTCGGATACGTGCGGGAGGGCGACGTCGAAAAGCACTGGCGGGACTCGAAGATCATGAGCTTATGGATGGGCGGCCGCGGACTGCCGCAGCTCGACATCGCCCGGTGGTTCTTCGATGCGCAGACCTACTGAGCTCCGGGCGAGCTTCCTCAGTGATCGAGCACCGGCTTCGTACGGTACTCACCGCTCGGTTGCGGGTTCTTCACTGCGACGGCGAGGCGTGCCTGAGTACGAGGAGACTGACACGCGGCGCGCTCGACCCCGCACTGGCAGCCCTGGCAACTTCAGAGGAATCTCGGGCATAGCTCCCTCATCGCCCTTGTCTCACTCCCCTCTGGCTCGCATCCCGGCCGCGGCGTAGACGTCGTCGATGACTCGCGCATTTGCTAGAGAGTCTTGAGGTGGAGTTAGAACGGGTGATCCTCGTATACCGCGTCGCAGAAGGCATCGAGCTGATATTCATAGCTGGGCCGGCGTCCGAGACGCTCGATGCGATCTCCCCCGTCTGACGAGACGAACAGGCGGTCATCCTTGTGAGGAAACACCGAGTTCGCGACCCAAAGTTCCCCGCGGTCACCGACGATGCGTAGCCAGTTAAGCGACACCGGTGAGCGTAGCGAGCACGCGAAGCCGCCAGAGGCACCGCTCGCCAATGCAAACTCAGCCGCCATGGATACGTCGATGTCTACATTCCGTCGCGAAGCGTGTGCCGACACCACGCGGGGCTCTTCGCCTGCATAGGTTCGAATCATGTGAATCGCGTAGCACCCGGCGTCCATCAGGACTCCACCGCCAAGCCGATAGTTATAGCGAATGTCGGCTTCTGCGGGAAGGAGGCCCGCCAGAATAGCGTCGACTCGCCGCAACGAACCGATCTCGCCTCCATTGACGATCTCAAGAATTCGACCGGCGAGCGGATGGTAGCGATAGTGAAACGCTTCCATGACGACCAGGCCGCTCTCGTCTGCCAACTTGGTGACGGCGCTCGCTTCCTTTGCGTTCGCGGCGAACGGCTTCTCGCACAACACATGCTTGCGAGCCTCCAAGGCTGCGATGGTCCAGCGCGGGTGTAGACCGTTCGGCAAAGGGATATACACGGCGTCGACCTCGGGATCACAGAGGAGCGCCTCGTAAGAGCTGCACACCTTGCGAATGCCATGCTGTTCAGCGAATTGGTGCGCGCGATCTCGGTCTCGGCTGGCTACCGCGACCAGGATCGCCTCGGTTGACTGCCGCGCCGGAGAGATAAGGGCGTTCTCAGCGATTCGGGCTGTGCCGAGTGTACCGAATCTGACGTCAGCCCTCGCAGTCGTGCGTCCGCGTGCTGCGCTAGAGATCGGAAGCAAGTCCGACCTGGTCCGCGGTCAATGGCGTCATCGAGATCAGTACATCACCGCGCCGGCCGCGACGTTGATGTCCTGGCCGGTCAGGTTGTTGGCTGCCGGTGAGCACAGGAACAGCACCAGTGTCGACGACGTCTGCCTCGCTGACACCGTCCGCTTGAAAGCCGTCCCCTCGGTCATCTCGGCGCGCAGCTGGTCAGGGGTCAGGCCGCGCTCCTTCGACATCGAGGCGAGGACGTCTCCGAGCCGCTCTCCTTCGACGAGCCACGGCGAGATCAGGTTCACGCTGACGCCGCTAGGCCCTACCTCGTGCGCAACGTGCGGGTCAGGCCGACGACGCCGAGCTTCGCAGCCGCGTATGGCGAGCGGTTCGGTAGAGGCTGCTTGCCCGTCACCGAGCCGATGTTGACGATCTTGCCGTGCTCGGCCCGCTGCAGGTACGGCAGCGCGGCCTTGCAGGCGAGGAACACGCCCGTGAGGTTGACCGCAATCGTCTCGTTCCACTCCTCGAGGCTGACCTCGACCAGAGCGGCTCGTCGGGCCGGCGATGCCGGCGTTGTTCACGAGGATGTCGAGGTGCCTTCACGACCCTGCCGGCGCGAGCTCCATGAGCCTCCTCGAGGTGGACGAGGTCCGTTACGTCGCCGACGCGATAGTCTGCGAGTGCCGCCTTCTGCTGTGATCTCCTTGCACACCGCCTCCAGGTTCGCGCGCCGCCGACCGTTCAGCGACGACATGCGCTCCGCTCCGGGCAAGCCCCTTGGCGATCGCCGCGCCGATACCCTGGCCAGCACCGGTCACAACGGCGGAGGCACCGTCGAAACCGTGGCCGTTGTCGAGCTGTCAGCCACGCTCGACCTCCGATCGTTGCGCCGGGGCTGCACGAGCTCGAGGTTCACGCCGTCAGGATCGTGGAGGTAGACGGCCCAACCGCCGGCGTTGATCCCTTCGGTGATTCGAACGGGCTCGTTGACGAGTCGTGCCCCGAAGGACCTGTAGCCGCGCGGCGAGCTCGAGGATGTCGTCGACGACGAACGCCAGATGGCCCGGCGCCAAGCCTGTTCCGCTCGCCATCGGCGTCGCCTGCTCGGGGGTCGCTCGTAGCAGACGAGCTCGAGGATGTGACCCGACTGGGCGGTGCTCCACGTCGCCGAACGAACTGGGCAACCTCGAGAGCCGCGTCCGGGTAGCCGACGAGGCTCGCCGTGTAGGCGTTTGCTGGAGCTGCCGGTGCCTCAGCACGAGACCGAGCCCGTCGCAATAGAAGCGGAGGCTCGCATCGAGGTCACGCACGACGAAGCCGACATGGAAGATGGAGCGGACGGGCAAGGGTCTCCTGGGATTGGTCGTGAAAATATGAATGAGCAATAGCTGCGTGGGAGCCGAAGCCATTCGACGAGATCTCTTTCGCGCCCCGGATTACTCCGATCGATCGCACGTGCATGGCTAGCAATGATCGCTCGCATGGTCACTCCACGCCCGATCCGGCCAGGCCCCTGACGAAGGCGGGCTGCACGCAGAGGAACACGAGATCATCGGCAAGTCACGATCACCACGGACGCGAAGATGACGTTCTGCGGCGTCACCTGCCCTGGCCCGTGTGCCGACGACCGCCAGAGTCTGCGTCAGCACCTGGAGCGAACCGCCTTCGCGGCGACAAGCGGCCACAGGTACATGTTCCAGGCGGTCAGCACAGAGATGGCCAGATACGCCGCGGTCGCGGGCTTCGCGAGCGGTATCACGAGTCGGCGGAGGATCACCCACCAGCCCGCGCCGTCGATGCGGGCGGCGTCGAACAGCTCCTCGCGGCATCGGTGAGATGTACTGGCGGAACAGCAGCGTCCCGAACCCGGTCTGGGCCGCGATCGGGAGGATCAACCCGGGGTAGGTGTTGATCAGGCCGAACTTGTAGGTGACGACGAAGGTGGGGATCAGGGTCGTGACGAGCGGGATGAACAGCGAGATCGCGAACATCGCCGTGATCAGCGTCCGCCCCCGGAAGCGCATCTTCGCGATCACGAGGCCGCCGCTGATGCACAACGCCCACTGCAGGCCGACCGCGCAGACGATGAAGATCACCGAGTTCAGGAAGCTGCGCGGCTGGATTACCTGCGTGATCCCGGAAGCCGTCGGAGTAGTTGTCGAAGTGCAACGAGTTCGGGATCACCTGGGGCGGCTGGATCGACAGCTGCGTCGTTCGACATCAGCGACCCGGCGATCATGTAGAAGAGCGGCGCGGCGAGCACCAGCCCGATGAGCGTGGCGAAGAAGATCCGGCTCGAGCGGCGGTGCGCCGGTCGGAGACCATCATCGGCGCGTCGACCTTCGAAAGGAGCCGGAGGAGGACCAGGATGCCCGCCGATGATCGCGATCTGGAGGACCGAGAGCGCCGCCGCGTAGCCCCACAGCCCGTAGCTGAACCCGTTGACGATAGATGTAGTAGATCAGAGTCTGCGTCGCATAGAGCGGCCCCCCTTGGTGAGGATGTTCACGAGGTCGAAGCGAGCCGTTCGTGAACGCGAGCAGCGAGATGATCGCCACCAGCAGGGTCATGTAGCGCACGCCCGGCCAGATGATGTAGCGCACCCGCCGGCCAGGCCCGGCGCCGTCGAGCATCGCCGCCTCGATCACCGAGTCCGGGATCCGCTGCAGTGGCAGCAAGGTAGAGCAGGTCGCGATCGGGCAGGCTCAGCCAGATTGTGACGATGTCGAGGGCCGGGAGCGCCCAGGTCGTGCTTCGCAAGCCAGTCCGGCGGCGTGACCCCGAACGAGGGGAGCATGTAGTCGATGACACCGTAGCCAGGGCCGTCCAGGAAGAGGTACCGCCAGACGACCGCCGAGGCGGCGAACGACATGGCCGCAGGGATGAGGTAGAGCGAGCGTACCGACGCGACGAAGCGGAAACGGAAGTTGATCAGCATCGCCAGCCGAGCGCGATGAACACTGTCGGCACGACGCCGAAAACGATGAACTTCAGGGTCGTCTTGACGGACTTGCCAGACGAGCGGATCGTGGACATCCGTCGATAGTTCGCGAGCCCGACCCACTTCGGGAACCCATTGGTGATGTCCCAGGTCGTGAAGCTGAGCAGCAGGCCGGCCGACGACCGGGACGACGACGAAGACCGTGAACAGGATCAGGTTCGGCCCGATCATCAGCGCCGCGGCGAGGCCGTCGCTGCGCCGCTGCGGCGCAGGGGCCGACGGCAACGTTCGCCGCCACGGTTGTGTTCGGCATCTGCGGGATCTGCGTCACCACGAGATCACACCTCGGCTTCCGGGAGGACGGCGAGAGGATCTCAGTTCCTCTTACAAGCGACGAGAGGGTGAACGGCCCGCTGAGCTTCGAGCCGGCCGTTCTCACCTTTCGGCAGCTCAGCTTGCTGCGTCCGCGCGCTAGCCGTTCAGGCGCTTGTAAGCGGCGTCCATCTGCGCTCTGCAGATTGGTCATCGCTTCTTGATGGCTTTGATCACCGATGGTCGCCGCCTGACCGCATTCGGGATGTCTGTGTTCGAGAGCGTGAACACGGTGCCCTGGGTCTGCGGGGCGATCGTCGCCGTATTCGCGGCGATCACGTAGGCCTCGCTGTTTGCCGGGCCCCCCGTCAGTTGCCGCCAGAGAGCGTTCGGTCCGTTGAGCGAAGCGACTGCCGGCACGACGCCGAACGTCTTCTCGGCGACGGCCTGGCCCTTCGGCGGAGTACAGGTAGCTGCAGGAACGCGAGCGCGAACGGTTGCCGTGCACCGCGTTCGGGGCGAGAGCCCAGCCGAGGCTGCCGCCACCGGTCGGGATCGACCTGCTTGCCGTCGCGCCGGTGATCGACGGCATCGGGACGACGTTGTACTCGAACTTGTTCCCGATGGACTGCATAAGGCCGGGCAGGTTCCCACGCACCTCGATCGACATCGCCGCCTGACCCGACTCGAAGAAGGGCTCGCATCCCGACGAACCGTTCTTCGCCTGCTGCTGTGCCTCCGGCACGGCATCGCCGTTCAGCATCGGGTCGATCATGAGCTCCCACGCCTTCAGGGCAGCCGGAGTGTCCAGGGTCGCCTTTTTCTCAGTGAACGCCGTCACGCCGTACGCCTTGAGACCGGGTTGTACTCGGCCTGCCAGTCGGGGCGCTCACAGATGCCGTACTGCGTCTGCGAGCGCCGGAGCCGACCTTGAGCTTCGCGGCATCATTGAGCATCTGGTTCCAGGTCCAGCCGTTCTTCGGCAACGGCACGCCAGCCTTGGCGAACTCGTCCTTGTTGTACATGATGACAGTGGCGTCTGCCTCGTTTGCCAGCGCGAAGACTGACCGACGCCGAATGGCGCCCCCTTCGGCGGTATGTAGGACGACTCGAATGTCTTGAGCCAGTAGCTCTGGTGGTACGGGTTCCCGGCCTTGAGGTCCGGCGTGAGGTCTGCAATGAGTCCATCGACCTCGAGCGTCGGCGTCAAGACGTCATAGGTCTCGTCGATCACAGGCACGTTGTCGTGCCAGCCTCTCCGTCTGCAGCAACGGGACATACGTGCTCGGCGTGTTGACGACGTTGGCCACGGCGAATTTGCACGTGAGGATGGAGTTTTTCGAACGCGGCGATCACCGGCTTCATGACAGGCGTCGTGAAGGTGAAGACGTTCATGCTAAGGGTGCCGGTGAGGCCCGCGCTCTTTGGCGCACTGGACGCGGACGCGTCCGTCGCGACCATCGTGAGACCGCTCACGAGGACGCAAGCACCCACCAGAGACGTGGTCATTCGGCCAAGACGGAGCTTTTTGTGCGCCCCGCCTTCACGATTCTCGCGGCCTGCGCTGCGAGAGCGAAGTACTGTCATCGGATCTCCTTTTTGTTAGCCAGTGGGACGTGGCCTTGCGAGGCGAGTAACCCCGGCATCGGTGGACACGCTACGAAGTGCCTGCCTCTCGTCTTGACCACACCCTCCCGGCCGCGCGCACAAGACCGAGACCTGAGGCTGTCGGCGCGAGCAGTTCGAGCATCTGATCAGACGTGAGGGGCACCTCAATCGTCGTGCCCACGTTTAGCAATGGACTTTCCCCCCTGTCCACGTTGTAATGTTTCAACTTAACAGGACCGTAACGGAGCGTGCGTGAGCGTGTCAAGGGTTTACGCCGATTGTTGAGGTGTAATCGATTGGAGCCGTGAGACTCCTCGTCGTCCCCCCCACGTTCTGCACCGGACCTCCCCCCGGTCCACTTTGTAATGTTTCAACTTCACAGGACCGTAAGGGAGCGCGAGCGAGCGTGTCAAGAGGGCAGGGCCAGTTTCTTGAAACCAGCTCTGAAGGCCTTCTCGATCACAACGAAGTACGCGGAAACTGCGCCAAAGGTGCGACGCGACCGGCAGAGGCGAGGTCGACGAGCTGACGGCATCGGCGGCGAATGCCCGCCTCACCAACGGTGTCGCACGGACACGTCCGACCGGAGTACCGTCTGAAGAGACAGGGCCAGAGCGGAGGGTACGTGAAAATCGCATCTGTCGAGGTGCTCCAGGTCGGCTGCGAGCTAACCGGGCAGCATACTTTTGTGCGCCTCACAACCGACAATGGCGTCACTGGGCTTGGGCAGTCAGGAGGCTTCGGCTACCCGCTGGGCGTGGCTGGCGTGCTGGACGAGCTTTCCCCCCTGCTCATCGGTTCCGACCCCTTTCGGATCGAGCACCTTTGGCATCTCTGCTACCGAGTGCGGCCCTTCCGAGGCAATTTGTTGTCCGCTGCGGTTTCGGCGATCGACCTCGCCCTCTGGGACATCAAGGGCAAGGCGCTGCAAGTGCCGGTCTGGGAGCTGCTCGGAGGCAGAACCAGGGACCAGGTGCGGCTGCACGTCGCTCGTCGGCGGCGGCACTCCGGACGAGATCGTGTCTCTCTGTGAACTGGGCGGTCGACGAGGGGTTCACGGCCGTGAAGTTCGACCCCCTCGTGCATGGCTACGAGGATTTCTCGATGAGCCGGCTCGTCGAGCTCGGCTTGTTCGATGGCGGCCGCAGCACGGGAGGCCGGCGGCAGACGAGATCGATCTGATCTTTGAGCTCCACCGTAAGCTCGACCCGACTAAGGCGATCGTTGTCTGCAATGCCCTGGCGCAGTACCATCCGCTCTTCATCGAGGACCCGATTCAGATCGACTCGATCGAGACGCAGGCGGAGATCTGCAAACGCATCGACTCACCAATCGCCACTGGGGAGCGGCTCGAGCTCGATTTGGGAGTTCAACGAGCTCCTCTCCCGCGACGTCTCGATTCTCGTGCGGCCGGACGTCGGCCTCGCTGGCGGCCTCTCAGGGTGTCGGAAGATCGCGGCGATCGCCGAGGCGCATCACTGCGGGGTCGTACCCCACAACTTCCTCGGCCCCGCCTCACGGCGCCGACGCTTCACCTCTGCACCACCATCCCGAACCTCGTGACCATGGAGTACCTTCCCCTCGACGAGGACAAGACATCGGGATCTGCTGCCATCGCCACGACAGTCGTACGCAGGGGCGGCTACTGCGGGATCCCGGAGTCGCCAGGCCTCGGCATCAGCCTCGTCGAGGACTACGCAACGGTCGCTCCGGTGGCCGAGCGTCCGTTTTCCGACGAGGGACTTCTGCGAGCTGACGGATCTGTTGCCGCGGCCAGCTGAGCACCTCGGCCACTCTTCTGCTTTCCGCGGCGGTCGTCGCCCAGATCCTGGAAATCGGACCTCGATCTCGACAAGAAATCCCTGTCGGTGGTGTGATTCCGGCTCGGAGCCCCACCTTGGCGCAGACCAGCCGGCTTGACGGTCCGGCGCTGACGGCCCGATGATGGCGGAGTCCGATTGAAAGGTTTCACCCGTCGTGTGGCTGGAGGCCCGCCTGTGCGTCGTCTATCCGTCGGTCTCGTCGGTTGCGGAGGTATGGGACGTCGCCACGTGCAGGCATACCGCGCTCTCGCGCGGAGTGGGAGCCGGGAGCTTCGAGCTCGCGGCCGTGTGCGACCCACGTCTCGCCATGGCAGAAGCGGCTGCTGAGGTCGTCGAGAACCTCCTCGGCTACCGGCCGGCGATTTTCTCCGACCACACCGAGCTCATTGCTAGCGGTCTCGTCGAGGCGCTCGATGTCGTGACTGACCCCTCGGCTCATCATCCGGTCGCCATTGCAGGGCTCACGGCGGGCCTGCACGTCATCTGCGAGAAGCCGCTCGGAATCACCGTCAGGGCCTGCCGGATGATCCTCGAGGCTGCTTCTGGATCCGGCACTGTACTTGCCACCGCCGAGAACTACCGGAGGGACGGTCCGAACCGTCTCGCCCGAGCTGTGCTCGAGCAAGGCATGCTCGGCGAAGTGCACCTCATGATCGAGGCGAACGTCGGCGGCGACGACGCCGTGGTCATCAGCCCCTGGCGCCACATCCGCGAGTCCGGGGCGATCGCGCTCGATATGGGAGTGCACTACACCGACATCTTCTCCTATTACCACGGTGAACTCGAACAAGTATTCGGCTCGGCCTTCGTCGCCGAGCCGCTTGAGGGCGCTTCAGGCAGGGACGCCGGCGATCGCCGGCGGTCGAGGAAGCCTCGCCGGGCGTCATTCGAGCGACGGGCGAGGATTCCCTCGTCGCCCTGTATCGGGCGGTGTCCGGCGTGCTGATCCAGCTGTGCTATCTGCCATCCGGGCCGGGGCGCCGTTGGGTCCAGCGCAGCGTGCATGGTCGTCGCGGTTCGATGACCGTCCCGCCGGATCGCTCCGGCGGCGCCGTAGTGGTCCAGCTCGGGGATCGAACGCTCAGCGGTGCCGAACTCAGGAAGGAGCTCGGCGGCTTCGAGCTCGAAGGAGTAGCCGCCTCTTTCTTCGGCTCCGAGGGGACTGAGTACCAAATGCCGTTCGCCGAGGTCGACGCGGCAACGATCGGCATCGAGCTCGACGACTTCGCCAACGCCATTTTCGACCGGCGGCCGCCAGAGGTTGACGGACTAGCCGGCCTTCGCTCGGTCGCTGGCGTGTGGGCGGTCGCCGAGTCGCGGGCGTGTGGCGCTGCGGTCCGCATAGACGAGGTTGTGGCCGGCACGGTCTCAAACGCACAGCAACCGGTCGACTTCGCGCTCGGCCTCCTCACTGACACGACCGGAGCCGCATGAGCCAGAAACCGTCCCCGTTTCTCGCGCCACCCTTCAAGCAGTGCGCGGTAGTAGTCGAAGACCTGGACGAAGCAGTGAGACGATGGGCCGACCTCCTCGGCGTCGGCCCATGGACCGGTTACCGGCTCGAGCCGTCCCTACTCAAAGAAATGAGATACCACGGTGAAGAGGCCGAGTTCTCGCTCCGCCACGCGCTCGCATGGCAAGGGGACTTGCAGTTCGAGCTGGTGGAGCCGCTAGATGGGCCGAGCATTTTTGCCGACCACCTCGCGGACCACGGCGAGGGCCTGCACCATGTCGGCAAGTACGTAGCGGATCACGAGCAAGCCGTCGCTGAAGCGCTCAGGGCAGGATTCGTTCCACTGCAGAGCGCTCGGGGGTTCGGTGTTGAGGGGGACGGAGCCTTCGCCTATTTCCGAGCGCCTGGCATATCAATGATCGTAGAGCTCATCGAGGCTCCGCGGGTCCGGATCGAGCCGGAGTTCGTCTACTACCCTCCGACTGCGGGCTGAACGCCACTGCCGCAGTGGCTCGCCCAGGCGGGCACTGATCGCGAGGAGCGAAGAGATCATGCGCATATCGTCCGTCGAAGCCATTCCTGCCGGCAATTCCTGCTATGCGCGTGTCGTCGGCGATGACGGCACTTCGGGAGTCGGCGAGTCCACGTTCTTCGGATGGCCAACCGCTGTGTCCGAGATCGTTCGATCGATCGGCGAATACCTGCAGGGTCGCGACGCGTTCGATGTCGAGCATCACTGGCTCGCGCTGTATCGTGCCCTCAGCTTTCGCGGGATGGCCGTGACGAGTGCCATTAGCGCCGTCGACCAAGCCCTCTGGGACCTGAAGGGCAAACACTTCGAGGTTCCAGTCTGGCAGCTACTGGGTGGTCGGGCTCGGCGGGCGGTTCGTGCGATGAAGGTGCTCGAGGGAGGGTCAACCGAGACGCTGGTCGAGGAGGCTCGCCACGCTGTCGATGACGAAGGCTACGGCGCCCTCAAGATCCTCCTCTTCCAGAACGAGCACCACCTGATGCGCCAAGCCGCCCGCATCGACGACCTCGTGGCCCGCTTCGCGGCCGTCCGCGAAACCGTGGGATGGCACATCGATCTCGGAGTGGAGCTGCACCGCAACATGACCTCTGGGGACGCCGTTCTCCTGAGCGGTGAGCTGACTCGCTTCCGGCCGTTATTCGTGGAGGACCCGATACCCCCCGACAGCATCGCGGCGCTTCGCGCGTTTGCAGCCAAGGTGGC
The DNA here is from genome assembly GCA_963763085.1 of uncultured Acidimicrobiaceae bacterium. Lineage (GTDB taxonomy): Bacteria > Actinomycetota > Acidimicrobiia > Acidimicrobiales > Bog-793 > CAVXNB01. The sequence continues at coordinate 1,631,417 of CAVXNB010000004.1, read as the reverse complement.
CCTCCCTGTCGCGGCAGGCGAGCGCAGCACGACAATATGGGAGTTCGCCGATTACCTGGAACGACCCGGCATTGCTTATGTCCGACCCGACGTCGGGATCGCCGGTGGCATCACCCATGTGAGGAAGATCTGTGCGCTGGCGGAGTCGTTCCACGCCGGAATCCTCCCCCACGCGGTTCCCTCCGGTCCGGTCGCGGTGGCTGCCGCCGTGCAGTTGGGTATGTGCGTACCGAACTGGGAGCTCCAGGAGCACCTACCCCAGAACGGCCCTCAGTGGTCGGACGTCGTGGATCATGTGATCGAGGTGCGCGACGGGTACCTGCTCGCCCCCGATCGTCCGGGGATCGGGATCGAGCTCAACGACGCCGGCCTCGCCCGGCACCCGCCGCGTTCCGTCGACCTCTCCCAGACAGCCTTGCGTGAGGATGGTTCGGTGGCGATCAGATGAACGACCCTTCGAGCTCCACGGGACAGCGTCACAAGGTCGGGCTGGCGTGCAACGAATCCGTGCGGCGGGACTATGTCGGTGAGGCGGACATCGCCCGGCTGGAGGAGGTCGCCGACTTTTCCTACGAGTGCTTCTCGGTTGCTTCCGTCCTCGGGGCACCGGCTCCTCGCGATGCCGAGGCCGAGGCGGAGCTGGCTCGATTCGCCGCGGGCTTCAACGTCCTCGTAGTGTGCCACGGCGCTCCCTTCGTCAGCTCGGCGGTCCTCGAGCGGGCCCCCCTGCTGACGCTCCTTGGAGAACTCGAAGGAGACCGTTTCGGTTACCGCCTGGACGTCGACGCGGCGCAACGACAGGGGGTGCGAGTGGTCGACACGAGCCACGGGTCGTCGTGGCCGACTTCGGAGTGGGCACTCGGCCTTGCCCTCGTTGGTTTGCGCAACGCCGGAGCAACCTTCCGCCGGATGATCGCGCACGAGGATGCCGTGGTACCCCTGGGCGAGCGGTCGGGCCTGGGCTATGACGGCGCTGAGCTCAGCCACAAGCGGATCGGCCTGATCGGCTTCGGCCACGTTGGGCGTCACCTCGTCGAGCTCATGCGGCCCTTTCAGGTCGACGTGCGCGTCTTCGACCCCTTCGTCTCGAGAGAGTTGGCAGAGCCTTATGGAGTCCAGTTCGGGCCACTGAGCACGGTCCTCGAGTGCCATGTGGTGTTCGTCCTGGTTCCATGGACCACCGCGACGGAGGGGATGCTCGGGGCGAACGAGATCAACCGGCTCAGACCCGGGTGCGTCTTCGTCAACGTCTCTCGTGGCAAGGTGGTCAGCAGCCCTGCGCTCTTGACCCGCTTGCTGCGCGGCGACATCGTCGCGTGCCTGGACGTGTTCGACCCCGAGCCGCTACCACCCGACTCGCCGCTCCTTGACCTACCAAATGTCTTCTTATCCCCCCACATCGCCGGGGTCACAGCGGAGAGCCGGCGTCGCTTCTTTTCCCTCATGGTGGACGAGTGCCTGCGGCATTTCGAGGGATTGGAGCCCTTGAGCGAGCTGACCTCCCGGATTGTCCGGCTGCGGAACGCCCCAGACTGAGGTGCATTCAGAAGGCTTGAGCCATATCCAGAGAGTCGCGAGCGTCCCTGTTGGCTCAACGAGCGAATCAGGCGCGCCCTAGTGCCCATGCGACTTGCTCCATTGATGCTCAGACCTGGTGATCTGGTGCAACTGGAGGCGACGGTGCGGTTGGGGACGGTGGAGACCCGTGCCGCCCGACGAGCACGGATCGTCCTGCTGGCGGCCGAGGGCTGGTCCAACCGGGACATCGCGGAACGCGTCGGGATGCACTACAACCAGGTGGGTGTCTGGCGGAAGCGCTACGGCGAGTTCGGTCTTGCCGGACTTCTCGACAACGAGCGCCCGGGCCGCCCGCACGTCTACGACCGTGACGATGTGTTGTTGCTGGTGAAACAGCTGACAGAGCCGCCGCCCGAGAGCGCCACCCGTTGGACGAAGAAGGCTATCGCCGAGGCAATGGCGACCCATGGGGTGCCGATGTCGGCATCCCAAGCCTGGCGCATCTGCAGGGCTCTTGACCTAAAGCCCTGGCAGGGCGAGTCGTGGATGACCAGCCACGATCCCGACTTTTGGGAGAAGGCCTCCGACGTGTGCGGGGTCTACCTGGATCCTCCTCAGAACGCGGTGGTCTGGAGCGTCGACGAGAAGTCCAGCATGCAGGCCAAGTCGCGTACCAACCCGACCAAGCCGGCCATCCCGAGGAAGCCGGTGCGCCGGGAGTTCGAGTACAAGCGCAACGGGACCGCCGTGCTCTTTGCCGCTCTCGACATCCATGACGGCGGAGTCGCCCGCTGGGTCACCGACTCGACCAAGTCCGAGAACTTCGTTGCCTTTCTCGCCGATCTCGTGCGACTCACTCCGAAAGAGCTCGAACTTCACTGCCTCGCCGATAATCTCTCGGCTCGCAAGACCGATGGCGTCACCGCGTTCCTGGCGGACAACCCGCACGTTCACGTCCATCACGCGCCAAGTCACGCGAACTGGCTGAACCAGGTCGAGCTATTCTTCTCGATACTGGAGCGGAGGCTGCTCTGCCGAGGCGAGTTCGCTCCCACCGACGAGTTGGCTCATCGCGTCATCGCCTTCATCAAGGACTACAACCGAAGAGCGGCGCCCTATCGCTGGATCTACGGTGCGCTAGCTGGGACCTCTGGTGCCTGCGAGGACTCCCAGCAGCGTCTCGCCGAGCACGAGGCGTAGGTCATCGGACGTGAGGAATGGACAGTGGGTGCGCACAGCCTCGAGTGACTGACGGAAGGTGCAGAAGCGTTTCGAGGCCGGAAAGTCCGATCCCCAGCAGAGCCGGCTCGGCCCGTAGGCGTCGAAAATCCGCTGCAGCACGGCCACCGCGTCCGGCCAGGGAGCGTCCCAGCCCCGCTCGGAGGCATAGTGGAATCCGGATGCTTTCACGTAAAGGTTCGGGACCACCGCGGAAGCAATAACCTCCTCGAGCCCGGCAGAGTCGAGCCCGTCGACGGCGCGAATCCCCCCGAGGTGGTGGCAGAGAACCGGGACATCCGGGTGCCTGCCGGCGATCACCCGCAGGTCGCCCTGCCAGGCCGGTCCAGCGGCCAGACTCAGGACGAGCTGGCGTTCCGCGGCGGCGGTGAAGAGCTCCTCCGCATCGTGTTCCCGCAGCCAGCCATCGTTGCGGTCTTGGACGTAGTGCGTGAACCCGGCCAGTTCGTAACGATCGTCGAGCGCTCGAAGCCGATCCGCGCTACCTGGCACGTGATATGTGGTGCTCCACGGGCAGTCGAGGTCAGCCACAACGTGGATCCGAGCAGGGTGGCGGTCGCGGGCAGAGGCAACGTACTCGATGTTGTCGGCGTTGCCGTCGATCGCGGCGCAGACTACGAAGGCCTGATCGACCCCGTTCGTGTCCATCTCGTAGAGAAGCTGGTCGATCGTTCCCCGTCCGTCCTCGTCAGGCACAAGGGGTGCATATGGCCAGCGGCGCCAGGCGTGGCAATGGCTGTCGACGATCGTCGATCCGAAGACGAGGACCCGCTCAGCACCCGGCGACAACCCCTCGTCAGTCTCCGCGTGGGTTGTAACGGTTCAACTTCGAGCGGGCCGCGGTCGATTGACGCTCGACGAGTTCCGGCTCGAAGCGGATGTCACCGTGGCGATGCCGCGGGTCGACGGTTTCTGCGATGAGCAGCTCGGCGGCGGCCCTGCCCAGCTCGTACTTCGGGTGTCGGATCGAGGTGAGGGTCGGAGACAGCATTGCTGCGAAGTCGACGTCGCCGTAGCCGACGACGCTCATATCGCGCGGTGACGCGCACCCGATGCTCGGCCAAGGTCCGCAGCACCGTAAAGGCGATTTGATCGTCCACACAGACCACCGCCGTCGGCCGATCCGGGATCGCCAGGAATTTTTCCACCGTGAACTCGGCCTGTTCGAGCGCGGTGATCGGGTCAATCGTGTACTCGATGATGCTTTCCTCCGGAATCAGACCGACGCGTCGAGCTGCACGTCGAACGCCGCGGCGCCGGTCTGCGCACTGTGACAGCCGGAGCGGTCCATTAATGAAAGCAATCCTCCGGTGTCCGAGATCGAATAGGTAGCCGGCCGCCAGCTCACCGCCTCGTGCGTGATCGACCGAGACCGAGCACAGCTCGCCACGACGGCTCCGGCGGTCGAGCAGCACCACTAGGGTGCCTCGCAGGGACAAGGTCTCGAGATGGCGGATGCTCCGTGTCGCAGGGGTGATCACGATACCCAGGACCCGGTGTTCCTCAAGCCATCGCAGGTAGCCTGCTTCTCGGTCGGGGGAGCCGTCCGTGGAGCACAGGATCACCGCAGATCCTCGCTCATGCACCGCGTCCTCGAGCCCACGTACCGTCTCGGTAGAGAAGGGATCGGAGGCGTCGAGCACGACCGCTCCGAAGCACGGGCTGTTGCTGCGCCCCCGCATCTGGTGGGCCGCCGAGCTCCGTACGAAACCTAGCCGCTCGATCGCCTCAGAGACCCGGGCCAAGGTGTCGGGAGCGACGCGATCTGGTCGGTTCAAAGCGTTCGACGCGGTGCCGAGCGATACGCCCGCGCTCAGCCACGTCTCGGATGGTCACGCGCTTTCGACCCGGCATCGGCGCGCTCGACACCAAGAGCGCCAGCACCCCGCGATGCGATCCCGGGCTGACGACCTTGACTTGTCGTTACGGCTCGGCGTCAGGGGTCACCTCTGGCGGGCTTTGGGTACCTGAGTGAGCGGACCCGGCTGTCGCGGCATATGCGAGCGTACGATAGCGCCGCGCACGCCGCGGAATCCTACTTACCGGCGGCACAGTACCTCATGCCTGCTGGAGGAACAGAGAACACCCAACGCGTCCGCCACTCCGTCAACCAGCCCTGCGAGCACGGGAGTTGACCCGGGTGCCCCTCAGACTATGCTCCGTCATCGGCACCCACATCTCACGACTCGCGGGCTTCTCGAACAGGAGAACTGATGGCTACCATCACCTTCGACAAGGTGAGCAAGGTCTATTCGAACGGCTTAAAAGCAATCGACGAGCTCAGCCTGGACGTCGCCGATGGCGAGTTCATGGTTCTCGTCGGCCCGTCGGGGTGCGGGAAGACAACGGCATTGCGCATGGTCGCAGGCCTGGAGCAGATAACCGACGGGACTTTGAGCATAGGCGGCCGCGTGGTGAACAACGTATCTCCCAAGGATCGCGACATCGCCATGGTCTTTCAGAACTACGCCCTCTACCCCCACATGACCGTCGGGAAGAACATAGGCTTCGCCCTGCAGATGCGACATCTGCCCAGGGCTGAGATCAAGAAGAAGGTGTCCGATACCGTGGAGCTCCTCGGTCTCAGTGAGTGCATCGACCGGAAACCGGGGCACCTCTCCGGTGGCCAGCGCCAGCGGGTCGCAATGGGTCGCGCGATCGTGCGCGACCCCAGCGCATTCTTGATGGACGAGCCGCTATCCAACCTCGACGCGAAGCTCCGCGTACGGATGCGAGCCGAGGTCGCCCGCATCCAAAGGCGCTTAGGCGTAGCGACGCTTTATGTCACTCACGATCAGGTCGAAGCGATGACTATGGGCGATCGGGTCGCTGTTATCAGCGGCGGAGTTCTCCAACAATGCGACAGCCCCCAGGTGCTGTACGACAATCCAAAGAACTTGTTCGTCGCGGGATTTATGGGCTCACCTGCGATGAACCTTTTCGAAGGCGCTATGGGCGAGGGGGCGAGCTCTGTCCTCGTAGGCAGCCAACAGCTCGAGCTGCCTGCAGCGGTCGTCGCGGCGAAGCCCGCGTTACGTGCATATGCGAACCGGCCAGTTGTGGTTGGGATCCGTCCCGAGGACTTCTCGATCCAAAGCAGCGACGCCGTCTTGGCGAATCTAAACGGGATTCAGGCGGGTGCGGAGCAGATGGATGGGCTTCCTTCGAAGGCGAGGTCGACCTGGTCGAGGCGCTCGGCGCTGAGCTGCTCATTCACTTCACGAGCGACGCACAACCGGTGGAGGTCAAGGGCGCAAAGGCCGACGATGCCGAGGAGCTCAGCGAGGGGGCGCTCGCCAGAGGCGGTCAGGGCGTGGCGCGGATTGATGCGCGGGCTCACGTGACAGCCGGGCACCGGGTTCGCTTCCATATCGACCCGACCCGAGTCCACTTCTTTGACGCGACGACGAGCGACGCCATCGTAAATTAGGTTCTCATCTCTGCGATAGCGCTGAACCCGCACGCTCTGCTCGAAGGGCCACGCGCTGGCACGATTTCGACGAGCGAGCGAGACGGTGCTGAGGCGAAAAGGGAGATCTCCTGCACGTCATAGCTTTGACTATGCCAGCCAAAGACTGGAGGGATCGCCGCGATCCGGCAATGTGGGTCTTGGCTCGAGAAGCCGTCATCGCCGTGATCACTACGGATACATCCGCGCCGCTAACCCCCGGTCCGTGGGAGCTGCAGCCGCCGTCCGGGCCGTACTAACGAAGGCCTCGGTCCTCACCGCACACGAGCAAGCCCTAATGGAGGAGTGGCTCTGCTGCCGGAACAGTCCCGCCCGCCTGCCACAAGCAACCTCGGATGATGTCAGAGTGAGCGACCCCGACCAATCGTCGCACTAACGTCAGATTGATCGCGCTGTGCCGAGCGCCAGGTCGAATCCCTCTTCAGCGCTGAGCCGCTTGCCCTCGCCGTAGGCGCGTTCGAACTCGGTATCACCGAGGCGGGCACGCACCTCGTTGATGCTGATCTCTCGATCGTGCGCCTCGGACTCTTGCCACACTCCACCCGACTGGTCCCTGAATGACTGCGCCACACCGTGAAGCAGTGCGGCCCGCCGCCAGTCGCCCGAGTCAACTGCGAGATAGGCGAGGTAAAGGTTCGCGGCCGGCAATCCCGGAACGATCTCCGGCTCGACGACTGATGCGCAACCCATCCTGGAAATTGGAGCGGGCACCTTCGCGGTCGCCCTCTTCACGCAGCACCTCGCCCAAGTTGCTGATCGGCTGATAGTGGTTTACGTACCCGATCGCGTGACTGACTCGAACCGCCTCTTCAAGGTGTGCTCGCGGCAGCAGGGATGTTTCCCACCTCCAGCGCGAAAACACCAGCATTGTTCTCTATATGTGCGATGCAGAACTGATCGCCGGACCGTTCGGCGCACGAGATGGCCTCGATGAACAACTCTTCGGTGCGGGCTGGGTCGACGATCCTGCTGCTGCAGAGGAGGTACATCCTCAAGCTGTTGGCCAACAAGACCTCATCACCGAGCAACCTGGCGCGCTCGACAGCCTCCTTCCCGAGGGGGAACCCCCTCTTAGGGTCGTCGGCGAAGTAACACTTAGAGCAAAGATGACCAAGCGACCAGATGAGTAATCGGTCGTCATCGAGCCGGCGAGCGATCTCGACCGCCCTTTCACCGGCCAACAGCGCCGTTCCGATATCGCTGGAGAGAAACGCGACGGTGACCAGCGCCGCGGCGAACCGCTTCAGGTCCACTTTGGCTTCCGGACGCTCGAGCACGGAGGTCAGAAGCCCGACCGCTTCCTCGTTTCGCCCACGCACCCGCCAATATCGCTGCAGCGCCGCGCCGAAGCGGAGAACCCGCTCGGTCCCGTCGCGTTCGGCCGTCGAGTGCTCCAGCGCGCGGCTGCAGGTTCGCCTGGTCGAGGTCGAGTCGTGCAAACCACCGGCCCTGTTCGGGTCCGAAAAGGGCGGGTGCGGCGAGTTCGGCGAGCGATAGGAAGTACGAGGCATGTGCCGCGCCGATGGCGGCGGCCTCGACCTCGTCCGATTCGACGAGGCGTTCGGCGGCGAACTGTCGGATCGTTTCCAGGAGCCGGTAGCGGGCCCTTCCTCCGCTCGGTTCTGCGACGACGAGGCTCTTGTCGACGAGCGACCCCAACAAGTCGTCGATGTCGAGCTCCTCGATGTCTTGGAGGCGACAGACCGCCTCGGCGGCCTCCAAGTCAAAGGTCTCGGCGAACACGGACAGGCGACGAAGCAGCAACTGCTCGGCGCTGTTGAGGAGCGAATAGGACCAGTCGACCGTTGCCCGCAGAGTCTGTTGGCGCGGCAATGCGCTTCGGCTGCCCCCGGTCAACAAGCGAAAGCGGTGGTCGAGTCGGTCGTTGAGGCTTTCGAGTGACATCGACCGCAACCGAACGGCGGCGAGCTCGATGGCGAGCGGCATCCCGTCCAGTCGCCGACAGATCGATACGACGAGCGGGCCGGTCTCTTCGCCGAGGGTGCACTCGGCGCCTTGTGCCCTCGCCCGATCCACGAACAGCGCAACGGCGTCCGACTCCTCATTCGCGAAGGTATCGCCGTCGTCGGGCTTGGGGAGCGACAACGAAGGCACGCGGTAGATGGTCTCGCCGCCAATGCCAAGCGGTTCACGGCTCGTCGCCATCAGGTGGACCCTTGGGCACCGCAGCAAGATGGCGTTGGCGACTTCGGCGCACGCCTCGATCAGATGCTCGCAGTTGTCGAGCACGATGAGCACGTATTGGAGCTCGAGGGCGTCGAGCAGTGTATCGAGCACCGGCCGACCGGCTCGCCTCGTGATCCCGAGCACCTCGCTGATCGCCAACGGGACGGCACCTTGCTCTGAGACCGAGGCGAGCTCGACGAGCCAGACCCCGTCGCCGGACCCGTCGAGCAATTCCGCCGCCACTTGCAGACCGAGCCGGGTCTTGCCGCATCCCCCGGCCCCGGTGAGGGTGACGAGCCGAGCGGACTCGATGAGACCCCGAACCTCAGCCACTTCGACATCCCGCCCGACGAACCTCGCCGGCTGCGCAGGCAGGTTGTTCGGAAGCGCCGGGTTGTCGAGCGAGCGCAGCGGCGGGAAATCGAACTCGAGCCCTTCGCCTTCAAGTTGAAAGATCTGCTCTGGGCGGCCGAGATCCTTCAGGCGGTGAAGACCGAGATCTCGGAGGGACCCGCCCGCAGGGAGCGTGTCGCGCAGCAGCGTGGCGGCGGCTGCCGAGCAAAGGATCTGGCCACCGTGACCGACGGCCGCCACCCGGGCGGCGCGATGAACCTCGAAGTCCGACGAGACCAGTCGTCGTCTCTTCGACCTCGCCCGAGTGGATGCCCATCCGCACGCGGACCTGCTCACCTAATGGCCACCGGTGGGATAAAAGCGCCCGCTGCAGCTCGACGGCAGCCGATACACAGGCGCTCGGCGAGGTGAACACTGCGAAGAAGCTGTCTCCCTGCGTGCTGACCTCCTTGCCGTCGTGCGCGACGAGGCAGGACCGAATGACGGAGTGGTGCTCGGCGAGGACAGTGACGTAGACGTCGTGCCCTAGACGCTGCAGCAGCTTCGTCGAGCCCTCGATGTCGGTGAACAAGAAGGTAAGCGTCTCCGTGAGAAAAAGCATAAGAGGTCGGCCGGATCGCTGCCGTCGGCGTAGCTCACTCAACACCGATCGAGGCGGCACTCCTTGACTCGGCTGATTAGCGTCCTCCCTTCATGAACTTCGATTTCATAATATGAAATAACGAGGACTTCGCCAGAGGCGGCCCCAGCCCTCGTGTCGGGCGATATCCAGTGGGTCACCCTGTAGACGACATTCTTGACTTGGCGGCATCTCTGGTCGAGCACTGATCCCGGTGGGACCCTAATTAATCCTTTCGTTACTATCATCACTTCGGCGCGCTGGGCTCAGTCCAAAGAGCTAGCGTCGTGCGCAAGCGAGGACGATAAATCGCGATATGCGTTCAGTTGTTCTTGGAGCGTGGTGCTACCTGCTCAGCAGTTGCGATGGCGTCGGCTCCAGCGACAAAGCGGCGAGGTGGTGTCGTCTCGCTGGCTATCTTGATCAATGCTTGAGCAAGCTTGGCTGGATCGCCGGGTTGCTTACCGTTGCTTGTCGCCACTAGGTAGTGGCCGGCTTCCAGAGCCGCCATAGCTATCTCAGTGCCCAATCCGCGACCAGCACCAGTAACCAACCAAACTTCTTTTTCACTCATAACTTGCCTTTCATCAGATGGGGCGCGCCGTCCTTGCCAGCAGAGAAGAAGACTTGCTTGGCCACGCTCATCGCTGACATAGCCTTCGGCCAGCCGGCGTAGAAGGCCAGATGCGTGATGACTTCGATCAGCTCCGCTTCGGTCGCTCCATTCTTCTTGGCCAGCGGAAGGTGAAAGTTCAACTGTTCGGAGCTACCCATCGACACCAGCGCGGCGACGGTGATGAGGCTGCGTTCTTTCGGTGACAGCTCGGTGCGTTCCCATACCTCACCGAAGAGGACGTCATCGGTGAAATGCACCAAGGCCGGCGCAAGGTCACCGAACAGCTTCTCGGCACCCGAGGGCTCGCTCCCAGAGTTTGCTTCAGACATTTCCTGCTCCTTTCGGTTGCACCCACCGTTCGCAGTCCTTTGACAACTGGATAGCTTGTATCCGCTTACGTTCACTGTAACACACAAGTGGATAGATTGCATCCGTTTTCGCGGTAGGCTGCGTGCATGACGGTCGCAGAGACGCGCTCGCTGCGGAAGGACGCTGCGCTCAACCGGGAGCGCCTGCTTGCTGCTGCTGGTGAACTCTTCGCTGAGCGCGGCTTGAACGTGACCCTCAACGACATCGCGCACCACGCCGGAGTCGGAGTCGGGACCGCCTATCGTCGGTTCTCCAACAAGGAAGAGGTGATAGACGCCCTCTTCGAGCAGCGCCTTCAGGAGGTAGCGGGGCTGGCGAACGACTCGCTTGCGGAGCCGGACGCTTGGCAGGGCCTAGTCAGCTTCCTCGAACGCTCACTTGAGCTGCAGTTCGGTGACCGCGGGTTGACGCAGATCATGAATTACCCCGACCTCGGCAAGAGTCGGGTCAACGAAGCTCGCGACCGGATCGCGCCTCTGACTCACAGCGTTGGTCGACCGGGCCAAGCAGCAAGGAATCTTGCGTCAGGACTTTGACCAGAGCGATGTGGTCTTTCTGCAGCTGGCGCTGACAGCCATCATGGACAGCACCCGCAGCCTCGCACCCACGCTCTACCGCAGATATCTCGTGATGGTCCTCGACGGCGTGCGTGCCGACCACGGAGCGTTGACTCCGCTGCCTACACCAGCTCTCACTGCTGATCAGACACACAAGGTCATGACTCGAAACCGGGAGCGCCGCCAGCCCCGCCGCCGGTAGGCTGAGGCCGATGACGGCGGTTCCGATCACGATCTCGCGACGCGCCCGGCGGCTGCCTCGATGCCGACGACCGGGCCGCTCGTCGACACGTTCGGTCGCGTCCACACCGATCTGCGGATCTCGATCACGGACCGCTGCAACTTCCGCTGCACCTACTGCATGCCCGAAGAGGGGCTCGTCTGGCTGCCCCGTCGGAGATCCTCCGCTTCGAGGAGATCGAGCGTGTCGCCTCGGTCGCGTACGGCCTCGGAGTCGACGCGATCCGCTTGACCGGCGGCGAGCCGCTGCTGCGTGCGAGCATCACCGACCTCGTCGCCCGGCTGGGCCGGATCGGGTTCGCCGATCTCTCCATGACCACGAACGGGACCGGCCTCGCCCGCCTTGCACCCGCGCTGGTGGCGGCCGGGCTACGCCGGGTCAACGTCAGCTGCGACTCGCTGCGGCCCGAGCGCTTCGCCGAGATCCGCCGCCGAGGCGAGCTCGCCAAGGTGCTGGAAGCCATGGACGCCGCCGAACGGGCGGGCCTGCCGGCGGTGAAGGTCAACGTCGTCGTGATGGCCGGCGTCAACGACGACGAAGTCGTCGATTTCGCGGCCTTTGCCCGCGAGACCGGTCGCGTGGTGCGGTTCATCGAGTTCATGCCGCTCGACGCCGGCGAGACCTGGCAACGCTCGCAGGTCGTGCCGGGCGAGGAGATCCTGGAGCGCATCCATGCGGTGTGGCCGCTCGAGCCGGCGAGCGTGCGGGACCTCGACGCGGCGCCGGCGGATCGGTACCGTTTCGTTGACGGCGGCGGCGAGATAGGCGTGATCACGAGCGTGACGCGGGCGTTCTGCGGCTCGTGCAACCGCCTCCGGCTCACCGCCGACGGCGCCATTCGGAACTGTCTGTTCGCCAACGACGAGCTCTCGGCGCGGGACCTGATTCGCGCCGGCGGAAGCGACGACGACATCGCGCAGCTGCTCCGTGTGGCGGTCTGGGCCAAGCGGGCCGGGCACGGCATCAACGACCCCGCCTTCCTCCGCCCGGCGCGGTCGATGTCCATGATCGGCGGTTAGCCCCGTGGCGGTCCCGATCGCCTGAGGGGGGGGGTAGAGGGGAGAGTGTTTTGTGGGGAACGGGGAAGGGTGTCCGCTCTTGAGGGGAAAGGCCTTTTTCGTTTTTTTCGACTTCTGATCCTCTCGACGCCGGCACCGTCGCCCTACGGGTCTCGGTGCCCGCCGACGCCGCCGCCATCCTCGACGACTTCGCCCGGCTGAGCGCCTGACAGAACCGCAGCTGCGGCTCGGACGGCACGCAGGATGTTGACGTACCCGGTACAGCGACAGAGGTTCCCCTCCAGACCCTGAAGGATCATCTCGTCATCCGGTGACGGATGCTCTCTCAGGAGCCCGATCGCGGACATGATGAATCCCGGCGTGCAATAGCCGCACTGCAGGGCGTGCGAGTCCCAGAAGGCCTGCTGGACCGGGTGCAGGGTGCCGTCGGCGGCGACGCCCTCGATCGTCGTCACGTCCGAGCCGTCGGCCTGCAGTGCGAGCATCGTGCAGGACTTGACCGTCTCGCCGTCCAGCATGACCGTGCAGGCACCGCATTGGCTCGTGTCGCAGCCGACGTGGGTACCCGTGAGCCCCACGACGTCGCGGATGTACTCCACGAGAAGCATCCTCGGTTCGATCGCATGCTCCGCGGTGACGCCGTTGATCGTCATCGCCGCACGATGTTGCACTCGGCTCCCTTCGTTGGGATTGGATACGACGCCGCCGGGCGGCGCGGCTGACCCCGCTCCACTCATTCCGCCGCGACGGCGTCGATCTGCACGCGCAGCTGTGCCCAGGAGAGGGCGCTGCCGACGATGGTGAGCGCGGGTGGCGCGGCATCGGACCGCTGCTCGAAGAAGGACCTCGCCGCCAGCCGCACAGCGTCGCCGTCCCGGTCCGCGTCGGCGACGTAGATGTTGACCTTGAGCAACCTGGTGATCCGGCCGCCCGCCGTCTCTCCGGACGAGACCAGGTGCTCGAGCGCCAACGTGAGCTCTTCGGTCACGTCCTCAGGCATCGTCCCGTCGGGGTTCATCCCGATGTTGCTCTTGATGAAGATCAACTCCCCGGCCTTTATGACCTTCGAGTAGTGGTGCTCGAGGTCGACCCCGAACGCGGTGCGGGCGATCATCGCGACGCTCCTCGAGCGCTCGTCCCGGCGCGAGCCAAAGCCGGAGTGAGCGGTTCGAACCTCACGGGCACAACGCGACCAGGTCCATCTCGACCTTGGCCCACGGCAGCCTCGCTCCGACGGACGTGCGCGCCGGAGGATCCGTCACCCCTCGTGACTCGAAGAAACGGCCGTAGGCGGAGTCCATCCGATCGAAGTCGCCCAGGACGTCGTCGAGGTAGACGTTGACCTTCACGATTCGCTCGATCGAGGACCCTGCGTCCTCGAGCAGGCTCACGAGGCTCGCGAGGGCGAAACTCGTCTGCGCCTCGGGGTCGTCGGGAAGCTCCCCCGTCACGGGGTCGACCCCGATGACTCCCGAAGCGAACAGCCAGCCCCTCGCCTTCACCGCTCGCGTCGGCCAGCTGGCCTCCCTCGCTGCCGGGATCGCGATCACTTCCTCGTCGGCGCTCATCTCGAGCGGGCTCCTTCCTCGTGACCGTCATCGACGGCGGCCAGCGCCGCCGCAGTGACGGGAAGGTCACGGACACGCACGCCGCACGCAGCCGCGATCGCATTCACGACGGCGGCGGCACCCGGGATGGCGGGCGGCTCGCCGACGCCCTTGGCGCCGAACGGGCCCGCACCGGCGATCTCGACGAGGGCGACGTGGGTCAACGTCGCCGCCTGCTCGACGGCCGGTATCCCGTAGTCGCCGAAACTGGTCGTGAGCGGATCGCCGTGCTCGTTGTACAGCAACGCCTCTCCGAGCGCCCGCCCGACGCCCTGCAACAGGCCGCCGTGGATCTGCGCCTCGACCTCTGCCGGGTTGATCGCTCGCCCCACGTCCTGCACGGCCAGGTACTCCAACAGCTGCATCGCCCCCGTTTCTGCGTCGACACGCACCCTGGCGACGTGCACGGTGAAAAGGTGCGACCCGAACGCGGCGAAGTGCCGTCCGTGGCCGTGAACCGGTGCGTAGTTGCCGCCGAACTCGAACGGCTGGGGAACGAGGGAGCTGACGGGGATCGATCTGGCCGGGACGCCTTTGACGTTGATGGCCCCGTTTCGCAGCTCCAGGTCCTCGATGGCCGCTTCGAGCTCCTCGGCGGCCAGCTCGAACAACTGCTGGCGGGCATCGATGGCGGCCATCTCGACGGCGGCTCCGACCGTGAAGATGATCTTGCTGCCCCCCGAGGAACCAGCGTAAGGGGCGCTGTCGGAGTCGAAGCGGGCCACCGATACGGCATCGGTGGACGTTCCCAGGATCTCTGCGGCGATCATGGCGAGGCTGGTGTCGGTACCCGAGATGTCGACGGACCCGACCTGGAGCGTGATCGAGCCGTCCGCCTCGATCCGGCACCCGGCCGCCGCCGGCTCCGAACCGCTGGACCAGCCTCCGACCGCCACGCCCAGGCCCTCGCCGGCTGCCAGCGGCCTCGTGTACATCGGGTGCGAGCGGGCGACCGCGAGGCACTGCGTCAAGCCGATGCGCTCCCAGGGCCGGCCGTCCGGTCGGAGGTCGCCGTTCTGCGTCGCGTTCTGAATTCGAAACTCGACCGGGTCCCGCCCCAGCCTCCCCGCCAGCTCCTCGACCGCGCTCTCGAGGGGAAAGTAGGCCTGCGGCGCGCCGGGCGCCCGATAGGCCGTCGTCGGCGCCTTGTTCGTGGCGACGTCGCGGCACCGCACGTCGAAGTGAGCGATCCGGTACGTGCCGGCCATGAGGTTGGCGAAGATCTGTCCGAGGCCGCCCGGGCCGGCGCCGCAGTCGAAGACGGCGTCGGCCTGAAGCGCACGTAGATTGCCGTCGTCATCTGCCCCGAGACTGAGGTCGACGACACATCCCGGTCCGCCCTGGCCCATCAGGAACTCCTCGCGGCGGGTCAATTCGAGCCTCACGGGCCGGCGCAGGTGGCGGGCCAGCAACGCGACCAGCGGCTCGATCAGGTGATCCTTGCCGCCGAAGCCGCCGCCGACGGGCATGGGGACGATGCGGACCCGACTGATCGGAAAGCCGAGCGCTCGCGCCACCACCTCGCGCGTGAAGAACATGCTCTGGGTGGGAGTCCAGACGGTCATCGTTTCGTCCGGTTCCCACTGGGCGGTCGACACGTGCGGCTCGATATAGCAGTGGTGCACACACGGCATGCGGTAGCGGGCGCTGACGACATGGCTGCAGCGGGCGAGCTCCTGCTCGACGTCGCCGGAGGTGAAGCGGACCTCGTTCGTGACGTTTCGCTCGCTCGGCATCTCGGTCTCGACGCCGCCGCCGCTCTGGCTGTGGGCTCCGAGGGCCTCATTGCTGAGCGGCGCCGCCAGTGCCAGGACGTCGGGAGCCGCGTCGGCCAGTGCTTCGAGCGGGTCGAGCACATAAGGCGTGGCCTCGAACTCGACCAGGACGGCCTCGGCGCCGTCGGTGGCAGCCTGCACGGTCTCGGCCACCACGACCGCGACCGGATGACCCACGTAGGTCACCCGATCGCGGGCCAGCAACCCGTCATCGGCCCCTGCGAAGTCCCGCCAGGTCAGGACGCCGAGCACGCCTGGGAGGTTGATCGCGTCGCTCGTCTCGACCGACGACACCCGGCCGGCCGGGACGGTGCTGAGCACCAAGCGGGCGTGACAGAGGCCGTGCGGATGCAAGTCCGCCGTGAACCTGGTGGCGCCGGTCACCTTCGACCGGCCCTCGAGGCGCGGCTGAGCCTGCCCCAGCAACCGCGTCTCGGTCACCGCATCGGGCAGGAGGCCCAGCGCTTCCATGGCCCGTTCCTACCAGAACCGGGGTCAGCCCGCCCGCCATCCTCGCCGGACGTAGAGCGAGAGCGGCCCCCACTCCCCGACCCGACGGAAGTCGTGTTCCACGACGAGATTCGGAGCGTTCGACCCGTAGGCGATGTACGGCTCGGCCACAGACGCCGAGTTGTAAGCCGAGTCCAGGATCAAGACGTCGTCACCGGCGATCTGGCCTGCCAGTCCCGGATCCGGGCGCGTCGGAGACGCCCGGGTCCATCTCCAGGTAGAAGCTGCCCGGCGTGAACCTCGGCAGGAGAAAGTAGAGAAACGTGTCGGAATAGAACGTGCGGCGGAGATCCTCCGGCCCGATGAACAGACGCGCGCCCGGCCTGGCGTACGAGTCGGCAGCTCGTACGAGGCCGGCGTAGTCGACGAGTTCGTTGTGGCCGTCGACGGGCACCGACCGGCCGGCGTTGGACACGACGAGCTCGGCGTTGGGCCGCGCTCCGACGGTCTGCAAAGCCGCGTTGCCGAACACGTTCCCCGTCGCGGCGGTGGCGATCGAGACCGCCGCGATCGCCACCGCCGCCGGCCATGCGATCCTCGTCGCCGCCGTGAAGGGGCGCCGCTCGGTCGAGCCGTGGCGCGATCCGCGTCCAGTCGACCAGGACCGCGGTAGCTACGGTGAACGTTGCGACAAAGCCGATGTGAGTGAGATCGGCGCGGTGCAACATGTTGCTGATGATCGAGAGGCCGACGACTCCGACGATCACGACGCAGACGTCGTCCCAGGCCCCGTGTGATCGTCGCCAGCCGAGCGTGCCGACGACGATCTCGACGACGGGGATCACGAGGCACAAGACCATGAGCAGGCCCGTCGCCGAGCCGAGCGACGGCAGCGGAAGACGCACCTGCGGCGCGATGACGAACACCGGCTTGACGATCTCGTCCTCGAAGACCGCCACCGGCCCGACCTGCACCATGCTGACGATCGTGGGTATCAGGCCGAGAAGAAGACCCGGCAACAGGAAGACAGCTGCTCGACGCCGGTTTGCCGCCAGCACCATCAAGATCAGGAGCACGGCCACGGACAGGTCGGCTCGAAACGAGATGGCGAGACCCAGCGACAGCCCGGCCAAGGCGACGACAAGCCGGCGACTGCGGCCGCCGAGGCCGACGTCGAGCAGGAGGAGCCCAAGGGACACAAACGCAATCCCCCCGAGCCAGGCGAACGCCATCATCGGGTAGCTCACGCCCACGACCACGGTGATGGCTCCGGCGGCCACTCCGGCGAACAGGCCGCGCCGCCGCCACACCAGCGCCGTCAGGGAGCCGACAAGGACGAGGTGGTAGAAGACGGCGACGAGCCGCTCCACGAACACGCTCTGCCCAGCGACGAAGAAGGCGGCCGTGAGGGCGTAGAGGTTCGCCGGCCCGTAGATCGACAGGAACGTGTGGTTAGGCGTGGCGCCCTTGAGCATGAGGGACGGGAACACCAGCAACGTGCCCTCGTCCTGGGCCCACGTCGGGTACTTCAGCATCGCCGGCAGGGGTGCCAGAACGCGACCGCCAACAGGGCCACCCCGGCCGCGGTCGCAGGACGACCGAGGCGCACGAAGAAGCCCGTTACAGCTTGACGTTCTTCGGAAGCTTGGCCTTGAGGGAAGAGTCGAGGTGGATCGCCTGCTTCAGCAGCACGCGGGCCTGGGTGACCTTGCCCGAGTCATAGAGCAGCAACCCGAGGTTGTAGGTGCTGTTGATGTCGTGCGGCTTGAGCTTGAGCAGCTCCTTGTACTGGGCAATCGCAGCCGGAGGTGACGTGGTGGTCTCGGCGACCGCCAGGTTGTACATGGCGTTCAGGTACCTGGGGTTGATCTGCAGCGCCGTCTCGTACTCGGTCTCGGCGGCCGCGAGATGGCCCAGGTCCTGGTCGATGACGCCGAGGTTGTAGTAGGCGTAGAGGTTGTCGCCCGAGTGATTCTGGGGGTCGAGGGCGATGATCGCCGAATAGTCGTTCCGCGCCTTGGTCAGATTCCCGCTCGACTGTGCGCTGATCCCTTGGCTCAGAAGCTGCTTGGGCGTCCCTGTCGAAATCGTGGTCGTCGTCGTGCTCGGCGGCGACGAAGACTTCGAGCAGGCCGTCGCGCCGATCCCGAGTCCGGCGAGGACCGTGGCCGCCATGATCGGCATTCGCTTCATCGACCGCTCCTTCGCCTCGACCCGACCGCGCCGGTTCGGCGCGCCGGAAGTGAACCACTTGGACCTGAAGCGCAAACCCGTCGCAAAGGGTCAAACCATGTCCTCGATTCGCACATATGTGGCTCGGACGCCGCAGCGCTTTCCGCTCGACACGAGTCAACTGTACTGCACCTCACCACCCTCCGTGGTCGCACGTCACTACAGGCCGACAGAAAGGCAATGAGCATCCGAATCGCAGGTGGTCAGGATCGGCCGCGCCGCCGCTTCTGATGTGCTCGCTTGCCCTTCGCAATGGGCAAATACTCCGCCGGAGCTGTCGAGAAAGTCGGCTCGTCCGGCACGAGGACTTCCTCCCGCGGGTCGGTGACGAGCACGGGTTCTTCGTCAGCCGCTACCGGGACCGTTGGTTGTTGTTCCGGCACGACTGGGTCCTCGTCCGGTGGTTCCTCTGGCAAGAGTGGTTCCTCTTCCGGCGCGGCTGGCTCCTCGCCCGGCGGCCCTCCGGGCAGGAGAGGTTGCTCCTCCGGCGCGGCCGGATCGGGCGCCTCGTCCTCGGTTGCCTCAGGCGGCACGGCCGCCTCCGTCGCGATCGGTTCGCCCTCGGGCTCGCCGGCATCGGTGGGCTCTTCCTCGCTCTCCGGCCGGCGCCTCCACCGGTAGCTGACGCCGCCGGCGACGGCGACGGAGGCGGCGGACAGGAGGAAGACCGCCCAGTAGTGCTGGTAGCCCGACGAAGGTGAAACGGATGACGTGCCGGCCGGCCGTCACGCGGACCCCGGGCATCGCAGGCACGATGATCTCGGTCGTCGCCGGCCGGCCATCGACGGTGACCTTCCAGCCGGGGTCGTAGGACGCGCTCAGCAGGACCACAGCTGTGCGGTGAGCCACGATCGTGGCGGTGATGGTTCCCTGCGCCAGGTCGGCTCGCTGTGAGACGACCGTGCCGGCCGGTCCATTGGTCGGCCGCCGAGCTCGGCAGTGTAGGAGGCGCCGCTGGGGCACCTGCGTAGGCGACGGTGAGGTATCGGCCCAGGGTCGGTGCCGCCGATCGGATGAACGACGACGACGTCGACCCGATGTCGGTGCGGTTCTCAGCGATCGAGCCGACGGTGTCGACCACCTGCACGTAACGCACGCTCGGTATCGTCCAGAGCGCGTACGGCCCCGACTTGAGGAGAAGGTCCGCCGGCACCGGTGGGGTCATCCCGACGGGGAGCAGCAGATAACGAACGCCGAACAGCGGATAGTCCCCCGGGTTCGTGTCGTCGAAGTACGGCTCGGCGTCGGACATGAGCGACGCGGTGCGAAGTGTGAAGCCGATCGAGTCAACCTCGCTGTCGGCAAGGTACTCGTAGACCGGGACATAGCCGACGTAGAAGGTCTTCCCCCAGTTGTTGAGCAGGCCGGCGTAGATGCGGCCCCCACCGAGGGCCTCCGCCACACGGATCAGAGAGCCGACCTGAGCGCCCTGGGTCGCGTCGGCGGCGACTTGGTAGTTGATGTCCCGGGCGTTCAGTGCCGTGTAGTTCGCCACCTCGGTCCAGGCCGGCGCCAGGACCGCGAACCCGACGACGACCGCGACCACGGAGACGGCGGCGGCCCCGAGCCGCGGTGTCGACCCGCGCCGCCAAGCGGGCGCCAAGCCTTGCGAGCTCCGTGGCTCCCACACCGATGACGAGCAGGCTTGAAAAGTCGAAGCCGCACACGAAGCGCCGCAGAAAGAGATCCTTGTTGCCCGGCACGAGGTTGATGAGCGGCCCCAGCGTCGGTCTGCCGAAGAAGACCACGAGATAGACGACCCACAGGCACAGGAGCGTCCGATAGCGCTCGTCGCGGCGGAACCGGATGACGCACGCCAGCAACCCGACCGCCAGCAGGATCGTCAGTACGGGGAAGCGGCCCTTGTCGAGCAGCTGGCCGGTCACGAGCCAGCTCAGGATGCGCCGGGCACCGAACGAGTCGGCCTCCACGGTGTGCTGGAGGAACTCGTTCCGCGCTGCGTACGCACCCTGGTTGATGACGGGAACCAGGACCCAGGCGGCAGCTCCGACCGCGAGCACTCCGACCACGACGGCACGACCGACTCGCTTCTTGAACGCTTTGCCCCAGGGCCCCGAGAGCCCGATCACGACGATCGCGATGGCGACCGGGTAGGCGGTCATGTAGTGGAGCGAGATGGTGAGGCCGGTGAAGACGACCGCAGCCACGAGATGACGTCTGTGGGTGATGGCTTGCCACGAGAAGCCGACCGCCAAGGGCAGCGTCCACATCGCCCAGAGCTGGGTCCAGACGCCCCAGCCGATCCACAGGTAGCTGCCGTAGCCGTATCCGACGCCGGCAGCATCAATGATGAGCGGCGATGCGCACGCCACCGCTGCCGCCGTCCAACGGCTCCAGCCCATGAGACGCGATCCGAAGTACATGCTGATCGGCCAAGTCGCGAGCAGGAGATACTTCGACCACGCAAAGGTCCGGGCGTCCCCGGCGACGATGCCGATGGCTCCCGTGACGATCGCGGGCAGGCTCTGATAATGGAGGAAGTTCGGCGACCCGAGATTCAAGAGCGGATACCAGGCCGAGAGGGGATTACGTCCCATCCGCAGCAGGCTCGAAGCGAACTCGACCATGCCGAGGTGGTAGGCCTCGTCGTTCAAGTAGGCGACGACCGAGGTCTCGGCGCGGGCGACAAAGAACCCGTATCCAACCGCGATCGCGACAAGTATCCACGGGCCAAAACGCGGCACCGCGTCACGCAGAGCATTCCGGGGGGGCTGCATGGCTTCCGGTGATCTTAGATGCTCATTTGGCAGCACCTGTTGACGCGCCGTTTGGTAACGCTCGTCCGGAGGATCAACGGCCCGCTCCGGTGCCACTAAGGTATCTGCATGGCCGGCCGGACTTTGGCACGTGTCCGGGACGCCTTTCCCGCTTTCGTGACCTCCCCGTTTCGGACCTTGCTTCCAGCTGGAGTATGCCTCGCGGCCGGACTGTCGCTCGCCGCCTGCGGCAACGGCTCGGCGTCGGCGACGAGTACGACCGTTCAAGCGCCGGCCGCGCTGCTGTTCAACGCTGGACTCTCGGCGGAAGAGCAGTCCGGGTACCAACAAGCCGTGACCGACTTCACCGCCGTCTTACAGCTGCAACCTCATAGCTACTTGGCCGCTTACGATCTCGGCGTCGCAGAGTACGGGCTCAAGCGCATACCCGCGGCGACCACCGCCTACCGCAAGGCTCTTTCGATCAATCCGAACTTCAGGTCCGCATTGTTCAACCTGGCGCTCTTGTACACGAGTGCTGCGCCGGCCAAGGCGACGCTGCTGTTCGAGAAGCTCGAGACCATGGATCCCGGCGACCCCAACGTCGAATTCAATTTCGGTCTTCTACTCGAACATGTCGGCCGGGTGAAGGCGGGTGAGACACAGCTGGCTGAAGCGTTGAAGACCGAACCGTCATTGAAGCAGCGGCTCCCAAAGGGCACGACTCTTCCTCCGGGCACCTAAGGCGGACGGCGTCCCCGAAGCACCCGCTGTTTTCGGTGTTACCTGCAGTTCCACTCTCGATCCCGAGTCCTTCTGCAAAGGCTGGTGAACGATGCTCCTATCGGTATTCACGGCAAGCGACAATCCGCGGTTTCTCGATGACGGTTACGAGAGCTTGAAAGCCCAGACGTTCAACGATTGGGAGTGGATCGTCACGCTCAGGCGGGGTACCAAGGATTGGCGGCCGACCGACAAGGACGAGCGTGTGAAGATCGTGCGCTCGACCGTCACGGGGCGTGGAGGAGCCGTCAAGCGAGAAGCGTGCGAGCAGGCTTCGGGAGAGGTGCTCGTCGAGCTCGACCAGGACGACATGCTTGCGCCGACGTGCCTCGAGGACATCCACACGGCTTTTGCGGAGCACCCTGATGCGGTCCTCGCCTATTCCGACTGGACCCAGATCAACGAGGACGGGAGTCCCAACGACAGCCGCTTCGACGAGACGGCGGGCTGGCGCTACAGCCCGGTGGAGATCGGAGGGACGACCTACCTCCGCTGTCACGCTCTACAGGCCTACCCGCACAACATCGGTTACATCTGGTATGCGCCGAACCACGTGCGCGCCTTTCGCCGCACGAGCTACGAGGAAGTCGGAGGCTACGACGCCGCCGTCGAGGTCCTCGACGACCAGGACCTGATGACGCGCCTCTACCTGGCGGGTCCGTTCCGTCACGTCGACCGCTGCCTCTATCTTCAGCGGGTCCGTCAACGGAGCACCCAACGCGAGCGCTCAACCAACGCCCGCATCCAGGAAGAGACCGTCCGTCTCTACGACACGAAGATCAGCGCCTTGGCCGCCGGGTGGAGCCGGCGACAGGGCCTCCGGGTCGTCACGCTTGTGACCGACGCCAGCCCACCGATCGTGGACAGCGATCCGGGCGAGATCCTGCTGATCGATCCCGACGACCCGCACCTCGAGCTCGAAGCGGACTCCGCCGGGTTGATCAAGGCGGTCGAGCTCCTGCAGCGGGTCGCGGACCGCACGGCGCTCTTCAACGAGTGCTATCGCGTGCTCGTCCATGGTGGGATCCTGATCTCGGAGACGCCGAGCACCGAGGGTCGAGGCGCGTTCCAGGACCCGAGCCACGTCTCGTTCTACAACGAGAACAGTTTCTGGTACCTCACGCAAGCTCCGCTGTTCCGCAGCATGCCGCAGCTGCGCACTCGGTTCCAGGTGAGCCGCATACAGACTTACTACCCGAGCGAATGGCACGAACGCTTCAGGATGCCTTACGTCGAGGCGAATCTCCTGGCCATCAAGGACGGGCCTCGCCAGGGCGGCGAGTTGCTCTGCTGAGCCCCATCATCTCGACCGCTCTGCGGATCAGCACACCTCAAGAGACCGCAGCCCACCCCTACCAGTTGCAGATCCCACCCTGGCGGGGCCCGTCCTTCAAGGCGATGAGGTTGGCGTTCACGTAGCTGATGTGGTGCTCGCGGTGCCAGGGGCTCGGGAACGAGGTCACCATGCGACCGACCTGGAACCTGCAGGTGATCTCGGGCACGAAGTTGGCGTAGTTGGCGTCGGTGAAGTACCAGAAGCTGTTCTCGTTGTAGAACGCGACGTGCGTCGGGTCCTGGAACGCGCCGCGGCCGTCGGTGCTCGGCGTGAGCGACAACAGCATCCCGCCGTGGGCCAGCAACCTGTGCAGCTCGTTGAAGATGGCGATCTTGTCGGGGACGTGCTCGAGGAAGTCGACCGCCCTGATCACCCCGACGCTGTTGTCGGGAAGATCGATCCCCCTCGTCACATCCGCGACGATGTCGACCCCGTCACCTGCGTACTGGTCGACACCCAGATACCCAACAGGCTTGTTGTGCGCCGCCCCGAGGTCGAGACAGTGAAGTCCCTCCCGGCGTGCCCAGGCGAGGGCGAGGCGCTGCACGTAGGTGTCGTAGAGCTCGACGGTGTCCCGCTGGATGCGGCGGTTCGTGATCAGCTGCGACTGGGTGTTCTCAGGGTGGACCCGCTGCAGGTACAGGCACTCCGGGATGTGCAGGAACGGTGCCGCCTCGTACATCCGGCACATCAGGTCCTGATCGTCGAGGATCGTCCTGGCCGGGTCGTAGCCCCCGACGGCCTCGTAGACAGAGCGGCGGAAGGCTCGAACGTGGTTGGGGGCGTACCAGATGTAGCTCACGTTGTGCGGCGACGGTGCCATCGAGTGACACCGCAGCACCGATCGACCATCGACGACCGCCTCGGAGTACTCCCACCCGAAGGAAACGTCGAACAAGACGTCGTTCCTACTCTCGTCCTCATTGATCTGGGCCCAGTCGGAGTACACCAAGCCCACCTCTGGGTGGTCCTCAAACGCGTCAGCCAGCCGCTCAAGGCATGAGGAAGCCAACTCGTCGTCGTGGTCGAGCTCGACGAGCACGTCCCCGGTTGCCCGTTGGCATGCGACGCGCTTGGCTGCACCCACACCACGGGCGTCCTCGTCGCGGGACACGATGATCCGCTCGTCCGGCTTCTCCGGACGCCATTCCTGCGCGCCTCCGTTGAGCAGCACGATCCACTCCCAATCGGTGTACGTCTGCCGGCAGAGGCTCTCGTAACAGAGATCGAGGAACCGTGGATTATGGGTGGGCGTGAACACTGAGATTCGCATCTTTCCCTACCTCTCGATTCGGCGCTCACGGTGAACAACATTCATCTGCGGCTCGCCGTAGGACTCGATGTCCCGAACATTGTCCCGGTCCTCGGATAGAGGTCCCGTTTCTAGATAACGGCACGAACCCTTAGCTACTTGAGTGCCGGCCGATTTATCCAGATCCAGCCAGATCGCGCTCTTAAAGACGAGAACCTCGTTATCCACAGGATCGGCCAGCGCCTGACCGGGAAACGTCGAAGGGGAGGCCCCGGAGGGCCTCCCCTTCGTACTGCTCAGCAGCTTCTTCGTCGCTGTCGCGACTCCTACTTAGAACAGACCACGTAGGCCGTGATGGTGCTCGTCCCGGCGAACGTGACCTCCCACCCTGCAGGAGTCGTCCCATTCGTGACGATGACCCCGCTCGAGTCCGTCGGTGCCGACGTCTCCAAGGCGTTGAACCCGCTGCTGGATCCCCCACCGCCGATCGCAACGTACCCCGTCGGGCAGAGGACGGTATTGCTGTCACCGCTCGCCGTGGTCACGACTGTCGTGGTGTTGGCGAGCAAGTCGGCGGTTCCCTGAGCTCCCTGGGCACCCTGGGATCCTTGTGCGCCGCTCGCACCCTGGGCTCCGGCGGCACCCTGGGCTCCCTGTGCTCCGCTGGCGCCTTGGGCACCTGCGGACCCCTGGGCTCCCTGTGCTCCGCTCGCACCCTGGGCACCCTGGGCACCGCTGGCTCCCTGCGAGCCCTGCGAGCCCGCAGACCCCTGCGCCCCAGCCGCTCCCGAGGCGCCCTGTGCTCCGGATGCGCCCTGTGCTCCGCTGGCGCCCTGGGGACCTTGTGCTCCCTGGGGACCCTGGGCTCCGCTCGCACCCTGGGCGCCGCTGGCTCCCTGGGCACCCTGAGCCCCACTGGCTCCCTGTGCACCCTGTGTGCCGGACGCTCCCTGGGAGCCCTGTGCTCCTGTCGCTCCCTGGGCACCCTGTGCTCCGGTTGAACCCTGCGAGCCCGCTGTGCCGGATGCGCCCTGCGACCCGCTGTGCCGATGCCCCTCGAACCCGCTGCTCCGGATGCGCCCTGTGCTCCACTCGCGCCCTGGGGACCTTGGGCTCCCTGGGCACCTTGGGCTCCGCTAGCACCCTGGGCGCCGCTGGCTCCCTGCGAACCCTGGGAACCCGTGGCTCCTTGGGCACCCTGTGCTCCGGTTGAGCCCTGCGAGCCCTGGGCGCCAGTCGCTCCCTGCGAACCCTGGGCGCCGGTGGCTCCCTGAGAACCTTGGGACCCAGTGGCTCCCTGCGAGCCCTGGGACCCGGTTGCACCCTGGGCACCCTGTGCTCCGGTCGACCCCTGAGATCCCTGGGAACCCGTGGCTCCCTGCGAGCCCTGGGTGCCAGACGCTCCCTGAGATCCCTGGGACCCGGTTGCACCCTGCGAGCCCTGGGACCCGGTGGCTCCCTGCGAGCCTTGGGACCCGGTGGCTCCCTGGGCACCCTGTGCTCCGGTCGACCCCTGAGATCCCTGGGAACCCGTGGCTCCCTGCGAGCCCTGGGCGCCAGTCGCTCCCTGAGATCCCTGGGACCCGGTTGCACCCTGCGAGCCCTGGGACCCGGTGGCTCCCTGCGAGCCCTGTGCTCCGGTCGACCCTGGATCCCTGGGAACCCGTGGCTCCCTGCGAGCCTTGGGCTCCGGTCGACCCCTGAGAACCTTGGGACCCGGTGGCTCCCTGAGCACCCTGTGCTCCGGTTGAGCCCTGAGATCCCTGGGACCCGGTTACACCCTGCGAGCCCTGGGCGCCGGTGGTTCCCTGGACACCCTGTGCTCCGGTTGAGCCCTGAGATCCCTGGGACCCGGTTGCACCCTGCGAGCCCTGGGCGCCGGTGGTTCCCTGGGCACCCTGCGCTCCGGTCGACCCCTGAGATCCCTGAGAACCCGTGGCTCCCTGCGAGCCTTGAGCTCCGGTCGCAGCCTTGCGCTGCCCTGGGCGCCCGTCCGCGCCTTGCGCTCCCTGCGGACCTTGCGCTCCGGTCCCGCCCTGCGCTCCGGCAGCTCCGGTCGCTCCTTGCGATCCTTGTCCGGTGGCACCGACAGCACCCTGGGCCCCTTGCGGCCCCTGAGCGCCGTTCTGGCCATTCAGGCCGTTCTGGCCATTCAGCTTCTGCCGTTTTGGCCGTTTAGCCTTCTGGCCGTTTCTTCTGGCCGTTTTGGCCGTTCTGGCCGGCAGCTCCTTGAGGACCGGCCGCGCCTTGAGGACCGGCCGCGCCCTGCGCTCCGGTCGCCCCAGCGGCACCAGTTGCTCCGTTCGCTCCTGCAGCGCCCTGCGCTCCGGCAGCTCCAGTGGCTCCCTGCGACCCCGGCAGCTCCAGTAGCTCCCTGAGCTCCGGCAGCTCCAGTAGCTCCCTGAGCTCCTGTCGCCCCCTGTGCTCCTTGGGCGCCCTGCGGTCCTTGGGCCCCTTGGGATCCGTGGTGATGGTGCCAAGCCCCGATGCTGTGAGCCCCTTGCGTCGAAGCCTGTGCGGCTGAAACTCCCAGAGTTCCAACGAGTCCTGACGCTGAGAGGGTGCTAATTCCCGCTCCAAACGCCAACATGGCTGCACGAGAACGACTCTTTGGCGGCGTGTACCGACCGCCCTTGCGTGACGCTGCCATCTTGAATAGCCCCCTCGCATAGTCAACGGACAGGCCCGCCCCCCGATCCGAAGATCCCGGCGCCGGCCAGATTTGATGTTGGTCACTGTCAGTAGCAGAGCGACTACGAACTGCGGTTCTACGTATATGGCCAGGGGAGGCGGGATCGCAACCCTCGAAATTTGAATTCTCACGCACAGTCACCGATAACATCGTAATTCTCACGCGTAGTCATTATCTGACCACACTTCGTGGACCCGGCCAACGCTCGGCGCGTAGGGGGTGCTTGTTCCGCGGGGCGAACAGCGCCTCAGCGCTCGACGGTTACCATCTGCCCCTCAAGTGGCAAACGGCAGCGATCCCCAGGATGTCTCGCTAGTCGCCAGATCCGAAACCAAGAGGCCAGATGCCGATCTCGATCTTCACGGCAAGTGACGACCCTCGCTTCCTTGACTCGTGTCACCGCAGCCTGCGCAACCAAACGAGCCAGGCTTGGGAGTGGGTAGTCCTTCAGTTTGGCGAGGTGCGCATCTGGCGCCCACCGGGGCGAGATGAACGGGTCGTCGTGCTGCGGGACGCA
Source organism: uncultured Acidimicrobiaceae bacterium (assembly GCA_963763085.1). Classification (GTDB taxonomy): domain Bacteria; phylum Actinomycetota; class Acidimicrobiia; order Acidimicrobiales; family Bog-793; genus CAVXNB01. Next base: position 1,603,868 of record CAVXNB010000004.1, on the reverse strand, counting down.
GGCGTGACGACTGTCGCCGCCGCAAAACAGATGGCGTGCGCACGAGCAACCGGCGACATCCTCGTCGCACTCGACCAACACGATGAGCTCGCGACGAATTGCGTCGAACGAGTTGCCACCACTCTGAGTGAAAGAGAGGACGTCGGACTCGTCTACTCCGACAGCGCTCAGATTCATGAGGACGGCAAGCGGAGCGACGCCCGGTCCGAGGAGTCAGAAGGCTGGCGATACGAGGAGGCCGAAGTGAACGGGCGCGTGGTTCTGCGGCGTCAGGCGTTCGAGCCGTTTCCTCACGACATGTCCTCAATGAAGTACGCGCCCAACCACGTTCGAGCCTTCCGCCGCTCTGTCTATGAGGCCGTCGGGGGCTACGACCCGGCGAGGACGATCCTCGACGATCAGGACCTGATGTGCCGGATGTACGAGGCGGCGCCGTTCTTGCACATCCGCGAGTGCCTCTACCTCGAGCGCGTCCGAGATCGTCGCCCAGCGTCCGAGATCGTCGCAAACCGCCAGATCTACAGCGAAGCTTCCAAGCTCTACGACACCTACGTCCAGCGCCTCGCTCTCGCCTGGGCACGCCGGGAGGGACTTCACTGTCTCGACCTCGGGGCGGCGCACAACAAGCCTGTTGGGTATCTGGGTGTCGACCAGTACGCAGGTGACGGCGTCGACATCGTCGCGGATGTGACGAGGGGGATCGACCTTCCCGACAACAGCGTCGGGGTGATCAGGGCGGTCGACTTCCTCGAGCACGTCCCCGACAAGATCGCCCTCTTCAACGAGCTGCACAGGTTGCTGGCCCACGGTGGGATGCTGTTGTCGCTCACGCCGAGCACCGACGGCCGCGGCGCGTTCCAGGACCCGACGCACGTCGCGTTCTACAACGAGAACAGCTTCTGGTACTTCACCGACGCCAACTACGCCAACTTCGTGCCCGAGATCACCTGCAGGTTCCAGGTCGGTCGCATGGTGACCTCGTTCCCGAGCCCATGGCACCGCGAGCACCACATCAGCTACGTGAACGCCAACCTCATCGCATTGAAGGACGGGCCCCGCCAGGGTGGGATCTGCAACTGGTAGCGCCACGATTGTGGTAGATCGATCTATGACGGCCTTGAATAGGAAGGCCAAGGCGGCGATAAGAGAAGGTTGACCGATCAAGTACACCACTGTTAGCGTGACCCGAGCGCAGAGTTGGGGTCGGGCGCGACGGATACGAGGGCTCGGGGGCGACAGTCTTGGTCCGCGGAACACATCCAGGTGCGGTGCCGGCCGTACGGAACGTGACGGATCGAGTTTCCGTCGGAGTGGACTCGGGCGGCACCTTCACGGACCTGGTGGCGATGAGCTCCGACACGGTGGTTCGCCATGTCAAGGTGCCGTCGGATCCAAACGCGCCCGTATCTGCCGTCATGGCCGCCCTCGACGAAGCCGGGCTCAACGACGGCGTGGACCGGCTGGTTCACGGAACGACGGTGACCACCAACGCCGTCCTCCAGCGCACCGGCGCATCGGTATGTCTCCTGACGACGGCTGGATTCGAGGACACTGCCTTCATCCAGCGCCTCAATCGCCGCTACGCCTTCACTCTGGACTGGCAGAAACCGATTCCTCTTGTAAGCAGGCGGCATGTCATCGGAGTGCGCGAACGCATCGACGCTTCCGGCGGGGTGCTACAGACGCTTGAGCCGGCGGAGTGCGACAGGGTGGTCGAAGAGGTCTCCCGCCGCTTCGCCGCCGGCGAAGTCGAAGTAGTGGCGATCTGCCTGCTTTTCAGCTACTTGAACGGCTCTCACGAGCGAGCCCTCGCGGCGCGTTTGGTCGACGCCATTCCCGGCCTTCCCGTCTCGTCTTCAAGCGTCGTGAGCCCAATTTGGCGGGAGTATGAGCGGACGAGCACGACCCTGGCCGACGCCTACGTGCGACCGCTCATGTCGCGCTACCTCACCGAGCTCGAGACCCAGGCCAAACGCCGCGGCCCGTTCACGCTCCTCATACTCAAATCGAACGGCGGGACGGGAGCTCCGGTGTCGATTCTGCCGCGCCCGGTCACCACGCTGCGGTCTGGCCTTGCTGGTGGAGCGGTCGGTGGAGCGTACTTCGGTCGCCTCGTCCAAGAGAACCGTTGCATCACCTTCGATATGGGCGGTACCAGCACCGACATCGGTCTCGTGATCGATGGCGAGGTCGGCCACGTCACCGATTACGAGATCGAGTGGGGACTCCCCGTCGCGGTCCCCGTGGTCGACGTGCTCCCCATCGGCGCCGGCGGCGGGTCAATCGCACGGGTCGATGAAGGGGGCCTGGTCCAGGTCGGACCACAGAGCGCTGGTGCAGATCCTGGCCCCGCGTGCTACGCGAGAGGCGGGACTTCACCAACGGTCACCGATGCCAACCTCGTCCTCAAGCGGCTCAACGGTGACTTCTTCCTAGGAGGGCGGATCAAGCTCGACGACGAGGCCGCCTGGCGGTCGATCGCCGAGCTCGCGCAGGCAATGGGCGCGGCCTCGGTCATCGCCGCCGCGCACGCGATCGTTCATATAGCGAACGAGAACATGGCCAACGCGATCCGCCTCGTCACGATCGAACGCGGTATCGACCCGCGCGATCACTGCCTTGTGGCCTTCGGGGGAGCCGGGCCGCTTCACGCCTGCGGCGTTGCGGAGGCAGTTGGCATACGCCGGATCGTCGTTCCCCCTCACCCCGGGCTCTGCTCGGCATTTGGCGCAGCTATCGCCCCATTACGTGTCGACCGGGTCTGGACTCTCGGCGCACGCTCGGACGAAGTCGACGAGGCGGAAGTCCGGCGGCAGTTCAACCTGGCCATCGAAGAAGTCGTCGCGGAGCTTGCGCACGATGGCGTGATCGGCGAGAGCGTTCTCGACCTCAGGCTCGCGTGCCGATACGCCGGTCAGAACTACGAGCAGGACGTCCTCGTGCCAGATCTGAGCTCGCGCTTCCTCGAAAGAGCCCTCAGGGTATTCCACGTCATGCACCAGCAAGCTTTCGGCTACGCCTTGGATAGCGAGCCTGTCGAGATCGTCCATGCAAGGGTCGCTGCCCGCGAGCTTCGTCAGGCCGGTGCGACGATCGCGCTGGATGCGATCGCACCGCAGCAGGCAACATGGCGGGAGGTGTTCGACCCCGACGCCCGGGCAGTGCGAACCGAGATCATTCGCCACCGGGCGATACCGTCGATCCGCCGTGGTCCCCTCGTCATCGAAGAGGTTGACTCGACCGTCTATGTCCCGTCGAATTGGGCGGTCACCTACACCGATACCGGCTGCCTGCTCATCGATCGGAAGTGGGACTAGTGCCGCCAACCAACCCCGTGACCCTCACGATCGTGGGCAACTACCTACGTAACGTCTGTCACGAGATGGGCGTCACAATGATGAAGACGTCCTACTCCTCGATCTTCAACGAGGGCCTCGACTTCTCCTGCGTCGTCTTCGACCCAAGCGGTCGGGCGCTTGCCTCAGGCGAGTTCTGTCCGGCCCAGATCGGCGCGATCAATCTGACCGTCGAGTGGTGCCTGCGCGAGCTCGGAGTCGACAGCTTCGAGGAGGGCGACGTCGTCATCCACAACGACCCCTACCGCGGCGGCTGTCACATTCCCGAGCATCTCGTACTGAAGCCGGTCTTCCAGAAGGGGCAGCTCGTCGCCTTCGTCGCCAATCTCGCGCACCTCTCCGAGATCGGAGGCAAGGCGCCCGGCGGATTCGCCGCAGACGCCACCGACGTGTACCAGGAGGGCCTGCGTCTTCCTCCCGTGAAGATCATGCGACGCGGAGAAGCCGTGGAGGACATCTGGCGCATCATTCTCACCAATCACCGAACCCCCAGGTTCAGCTGGGGCGACCTGCACGCCATGATCGGAGCACTGGGCGTAGGAGAGGCGCGCCTGCTCGAGCTCTTCGCCCGCTACGGCCAGTCGCAGATGACCTCGATCTGCGCCGAGCTGCTCGACTACTCCGAACGCCGCATGCGACAGGAGATCACCGAGATCCCGGACGGCCAGTACTGCTTCGAGGATTTCATCGAGGACGACGGTGTCGTTCCGGACCGCAGCTATCGCATGTTCGTGCGGATCACCGTCGTAGGTGACGAGATGATCTTCGACTATCGCGAGAGCGCTTCGCAAGCGACCGGTCCCTGCAACATGACCCTCGGGGTGACGCTTTCGGCCACCTACAACGCCGTCTTGAATCTCACGGACTCTCGGATACCACGCAACGCCGGTTGCTACCGACCTATCAAGGTGCTGACCAAGCCGGGCACGGTGATGAACGTCTCCCCGCCGGCTCCCGAGGTGGGTGGCAACTCGGAGATCCACAGCCGCGTCGTCGACATGATCTTCGCCGCGCTGGCACCTGCTCTGCCGGCACGAGTCGCCGCAAGCTCGGGTGGCACGTCGGTGAATTTCCTCTTCGGAGGCGTCCATCCCGATACCGGCGACTACTACACGAACTACCACCTTGAGGGTTCAGGTTGGGGTGGTCGCGCGTCGGCTGACGGAAATGACGTCCAGTGCGTGATCAACGGCAACTGCCGGAACACGCCGGTAGAGGTCTTCGAGACTCGCTACCCGTGGCTCACGCGCCATTTGAAGCTGGTGCAAGATTCAGGTGGCGCCGGACGGCATCGAGGGGGCCTGGCCTCCGAACGCATTCTCGAAGTCACCGCCCCCAGCGTCGTGATCAGCGAGTTCGGGGATCGAACGCGAACCGAGCCGTGGGGTCTGTTCGGTGGCCGACCGGGCGCGATGGCCAAGACGCTCGTACTTCGACGAGGCGACACCAGGTTCGCGACCGTGCGAGAGCTCTTCGGAACGGCATCCGACACCAAGTACTCCGGTCTCGTTCTCCACTGTGGGGATCAGGTGCTGATCCGAAGTGCCGGCGGCGGCGGTTACGGCGATCCGGCCGATCGCCCGCGCGAGCTCGTTGCACGCGACGTCGCTGAGGGCTTCATCAGCCAGGCGAGCGCCCAGCGCGAGTACGGCCTTGACTGATCCCGCCCGCCGCGTGGGCGATTGCGGGCAGGACGGGCAATGGGTCGATCGCCCACTTCCGATGTACGCGTCCCGCCGGCCGTACTGCGCCGCGTGCGGCGCGGCGCTCGGGGACAAGCACTGGTCCTCTGGCCCGCCTGAATCGGGAGAGGACCTATTGCTCGCCGGCGTGCCAAGCGCTCGAGGCACGCGTGGAAGAGCTGTATCGCACCCATGCCGCCTCGCTCACCGAACAGGAAACAGACAGATGGCCGACAAGCTCGTAAGTCTGGAGGCCCTCGAGGCCTGGACCGTGCAAGTGCTGGAGCGCACAGGAGCGTCGAGCGACGCAGCCGTGGCGACGGCGAAGGCGCTCGTCGACGCCAACCGGCGGGGGGTGGACAGCCACGGCGTCGTCCAGCTCTACTTCTACCTCCCAGGACTGCGGGCAGGCACGACTCGGGGTCGATGCTGAGCCCAGCGTCGAGGTCGACCTGCCCGCCGCCGCGATCGTCGACGGCCACGACGGCCTCGGACCTTACATTGCCGGCTTCGCCATGGAGCTTTGCTGCGCGAAGGCACGCTCGGCCGGCGCGGCCACCGTCGGAGTCCGCAACTCGAGCCACTTCGGCGCCGCCTCGGTCTACGCGGAGCAGGCAACCCGGCAGGGCTGCTTCGGTCTCGTGTTCACCAACAGCGACCCGGGAATGAGCCCGCTCGGTGCTCTCGGTCCGATCCTCGGCACGAACCCGATCGCGATGGCTGCGCCCAACGGCTCGGGTGCGCCGATCTCGCTCGACATCGCAACGAGCGTGGTCGCCCAAGGCAAGGTCGTGCTGGCGGCGCGCGAAGGCACGGCGATACCGGAGGGATGGGCGATCGGGCCGGACGGCGCGGCGACGACCGACCCGGCTGTTGCGCTGGGCGGGGCAATGCTCCCTATGGGCGGGCACAAGGGATTTGGGCTCGCGGCGATGATCGACATCCTGTCGGGCTGCCTGACGGGAAGCGCCGTGAGTCCCGACATCCCGAACGATCCGGTCAATCCGGAGCCGCAACGTACCGGGCATCTGTTCATCGCCATCTCGGTCGATGCTCTCGCCGATCCGGACCAGTACCTCTCCTCGATCGAGCGGCTCGCCTCCGTCGTCCACTCCGCCACCCGCTCGCCAGGAACCCCCGAGTTCCTCCTTCCCGGCGAGAGGGAGGCGATGGAAGCGACGAGACGCAGGAGCGGGGTTCCGCTTGATGATGCCAGCGCGGCACTGCTCGCAGCACTTGGAGCGGAGTACGGTGCCCCTTTTCCTGCTTGACCTGAGAGCCCCGCGACTCGGGGGCGAATCGTGGTCTGCTGCTCGTCCCACTGTCTCGCGTAGAGGAGAAGCTGAATGGCACTGAGAGGACTGCTCCCAGTCATCCCGACACCGCTGGTCGACGACGAGTTCGACGAGCCGAGCTTTCGCCGCCTCCTCGACCACATCCTTCCTCACCTCGACGGCTACACACTGCTCGGCAGCACCGGCGAGGCTCCCTCGATGACGACCGAGGAGCGAATGAGCATCGCGGAGTTGGCCCTCGCCCAGACGCCGCCGGACAAGACGGTGGTCGTCGGCGTCTCGAGCACGAGCGTGAGGGACTCGATCGCCCTCGCCCGCCACGCCGAAGGCCATGGCGCGCGGGGCGTCCTCTGCTCGGCGCCGTACTACTTCGCCAACTCGGCCTCGGGCGTGCTCGGCTATCTCACACTGCTCGACGCCGTCCTCGAGACCGAGCTCGTCCTATACGACAACCCGGTCTCGACGCGTACGGTCCTCGCCGCCGCGGACGTCGTCGAGTGGAGCCGTCAGCTCGATCACATGCAGACGGTGAAATTGACCGACCACGATCTGGCGAAGATCGGCACTTGGCACGAGGCGGGGTTGACCGTCTTGGCCGGCGACGACCCGATCATGGCTCGCTTCCTCGCCGCCGGCGTTGACGGGGCGATGATGATCGGGCCGGCGATCTTCCCGGCGTCGTTTCGTCGAGCTTGGGATCTCGCCCAGGTCGGCGACGGTGCTGGCGCCTTCGAGGTGCTGGCGACCGACGTCTTACCGTTCGTGCACGCCTTCGGCATCGGCGACGAGATTGCCACGAGCAAGTCCATCCTGGCCGATCTCGGCATTTTCACCTCGAGGGAGGTCCGGCTGCCGCTTGAGAGCGCCTCGCACGCGAGACAGCAATTCCTGCGAACGGCCTACAACAGCTGTCGGGGCTCTGACAGCGTGCCGTTGCCGGCGCCGGATCGCTAGACCGCGAACGACAACACTGGAAGACGAGGAGGTGAAGTCCTGTTGATGGAGACCCGGGTGTTTGGTGCGAGCGGGGTGAGCTTGCCCGTCATTGGGCTCGGAACCTGGGCGACATTCGATGTGCCCGCCTCGAAGGAACAGCGCGCTCGCAGCGTCGTCGAGGCCGCACTCGCGGACGGGACGAAGGTCTTCGACACCTCGCCGATGTACGGACGCGCCGAGGACGTGCTCGGGCGGGCGCTGGAGCCGCACCGCAGCCGAGCCTGGGTAGCTACGAAGATCTGGACACCGTCCGAAGAGACCGGCAAACGGCAGTTCGAGCACCAGCTTCGGATCTTCGGTGGCGTTCTGGAGCTGGAGCAGATCCACAATCTCGTCGCTTGGCGGAGCCACCTGTCCTGGCTCGAGCGCGAGCGCGAACAGGGAAAGCTGAAATTCATCGGGGTCACCCACTACGACAAGGCAGCCTTCCAGGAGCTCGAATCGGCGATGACTACCGGCCGCATCGACGCGATCCAGGTCCCCTACAACGTATTGGAGCGCGATGTCGAGCGACGCATCCTCCCGCTCGCCGCGGAGCTGAACCTCGGCGTGATCGTCATGCGTCCCTTCGCCGAGGGGGGTCTGTTTCCCGGTCCGGACGACGTCGCTCTGAAGCAGCTCGGCGTCTCGAACTGGGCCTCGGCGCTGCTGAAGTGGGTTCTCGCCGACCCGCGCGTCCACGTCGTGATCCCCGCCACTCGCCACCCCGAGCACGCCGTCGTCAACGCTCGCGCCGGGGACGGCTCCCACCTGGACGGTGATCAGCGACTTCTCCTCGAGCAGTTCGTCCGCTCGAGGACCTGACAGCGATGAGGAGCGCACGAGCCCGGCCGGGGCTGGTCGCGAGGCTAGGTTCCTGCCGTCTGTGGCGGGGCGTGGCTGTCCCGGAGCACGAGCTCGGTCGCGAAGATGCGCGACTGCGCCGGATACTCCTCGGGTTCCTCGGCGCGCCTGATGAGGTCGTCGGCCGCCGTGACGCCGATCGAAAAGCCGGGCACACGTACCGTCGTGAGCGCCGGGATCACGGCGAGCGCGACGTCGAGGTCGTCGAAGCCGACGATCGAGACCCCCCTGGGAACCTTCAGACGTTGGCGGCGTGCCGCCACGAGGGCGCCGGCGGCGAGCACGTCATTGGCACCTACAACCGCGCTGCACGACGCACGGCCCCGCTCGAAATACGGGGCGATGGCCTCGGCGGCCGCCCTTACGGTCCAGTCGGCTGCCTTGACCACCTCGGGCGGGGCCACTCCCGCTTCGCCGAGCGTCTCGCAGATCCCGTCGAAGCGGCGCTCGACCGCCGGCCAGGAGGCCTCGGTGGTGAGAAAGACGATCTCTCTGTGGCCGAGGCTCGTCAGGAGACGGCCCAGCTTGGCGCCTCCTCCGTGATCGTCGGCGCTGACGCTCCCGCCGGTCGGAATGCCCGCTGTGGGGAGCTCGATCTGAGACTGGACGACAACGAACGGCCTTCTGGCCGACGAGATCGCATCGAGCAGGTCGAGCCATTCCGCCGAGGCGCCAGACGGCAGCACGATCATGCCGTCTGCCTCACGGGACCGCAGCACCTTCACGACTTCGCTCCGGTCGTGGTTGAACGCACCCCCACTCAGCAGGACCCGATAGCCAAGCTCCCCCGCCTGGTAGGCGATCCCGGAGAGCACCTCTGCGGTGAAGGCGTCCGCCAGGAACCTCGGGCTGGGGTCAAGAACGGTGACGGCAATCGCCTGGGCACGGTTGCCACGAAGGCGAACCGCCCTGGCGTCTGGGCAGTAGTCGAGTTTCACCATGGCCCCGAAGACGCGCTCTTCGGTCTCTTTCGTCATCCTCCCCTTGACGTGGTTGTTCAGAACGTTGGAAACGGTCTGCAACGACACGCCCGCAAGTCGCGCAACGTCTGCGATCGTCGCCCGACCCCGGCCGGCCGTCCTCTCCGGCTCGGCTCGGGTCAGCCGACCACGCGGCTCGGCCGTGCCGGTGACATCGCTCCCGGCGCCGGTACGACGCGTAATGCTCGGCTGCATTGAACAATCAATCTAGGTCATGTAGGCGTGCCCTGCGAACTTCGACACCTCGTGGAGCCCTGTCCACACTGGCCCATGGCCAGGTCTGGTGCGGGGATTACCTGGCGGTTGGGTCTGGCATTCATTTAACAATCAACTTGCTGTCTGGTGTACGCTCAGGGCGATTCGCGTGCGCGACTGTAAGACGGGGGGCTAATGAGAATCGCGGCGATCCGTGCCGTCGGACTTCCAGCGTTCGAGTACCCGGAGGGCGACCCGGCCCGGCTCGGGGGGCAGTTGCCGCCCGGCTGGTCGTATTGGCCGATCACCCTCGTCGGCGTGCATAGCGACGATGGAGCCATCGGCATCGGAAGCGTCTACTCCGACGTTCGGCTCGTACGAGCTGCGCTCGAAGTCTTGGAGCCGCTCTACAGGGGCGAGCTCGTCATCGAGCCCGAGCGCGTCACCGAGAAGCTGCGACGGCACGCGGCGTGGATCGGGCGGGGCGGCACGATCGACCACGCGATCTCGGGCATCGACATCGCGCTTTGGGATCTCTTCGGCCAAGTGACGAAGCAGCCGGTCGGCCGGCTGCTCGGCGGACGCTACAGAGATCGAGTGCGACCCTACGCGTCGATTGTCATCGGGGAAGTGGAAACCCTCGCGGACAGACTTTCGCCACTTCGAGCCGAGGGATTCCGAGCCTTCAAGATCGGTTGGATTCCCTTCGGCCGGGTCAGCTCGACGCTCGACGAGCTGATCGTACGCACCGCCCGTGAGGCGGTCGGGGAAGAGTCCGACCTGATGGTCGACGCCGGTGGTAACGACGCATTCTGGCAGCAGGGCTACAAATGGGCCCTTCGCACCGCGGACATGGTTGCCGACTATGGGGTCACGTGGCTGGAAGAACCGCTCAACCCGAACGCCCTCGACGACTTCGCTCGGCTGAGAGACCGGTCCCGCACCCCGATCGCGGCGGGCGAGTCGCTCGTCGGCAGGCAGGCGTTTAAACCATGGATCGAGCGACACGCGCTGGATATCGTTCAACCGGACGTCAGCAAGGCGGGCGGCATCAGCGAACAGCGCAGGATCGCCCAGCTGGTCGAGGACAACGGTCTCCAATACGTGGGGCACGGCTCCTTCACGGCCATCGGAGTCGCGGCCGATCTCCAGCTCGCGAGCGCCTTTCCGACAGCAAGTTTCGTCGAGTACGAGACCGATTCCGCATACATGAACCAGATCTGCAACGGTGCCTTCCAGCTGGACGCAGACGGCATGTTTGCGATACCGGACACACCAGGACTCGGCGTCACACTCGACCGCGAAGCCCTGAGCGACCTGACCCAAGACGAACTGTGACCAACTCACACACCAATGAGGGGAGACCTGTGATGGCGGACGACCGGAGATTGTCCCGACGCGACGTTCTCAAGACCGGGGTCGTGCTCGGCGCCGGAGCGGCGCTTGCGGCGTGCGGCTCCAGCTCGACGACTACGACCACCAGCACGCCCGCGACCACGACCACGGTGAGCCCGAGCAAGCCGAAGTACGGAGGCCGGCTCCGTGTCGCACTCACCGGAGGGGCATCCAGCGACACCCTCGACGCTCAGGTGCTGGTCAACTTTCTGGACCAGGCACGCCACATTCAGCTCTACAACTCTCCCTCCGAGCTGAACCTCGATGCGCAGCCGAGGCTGTCGCTCATGGACGAGATAACGCCGAACGCCACCGCGACCGAGTGGACGCTTCGCGTCCGCCCCGACGTGGTGTTCCACAACGGCAAGCCGCTGACCGCTGATGACGTCATATTCAGCTTTCAGCGGATAATGGATCCGAAGGATCCCAAGCCGGGAGCAGCCCAGCTCACCACGCTGGATTGGAAGAACATGAAGAAGCTGGACAACCAGACCGTGAGCCTTCCCTTCAGCTCACCTTTCTCGCCCCTTGTGCAGCTTCTCTGCGACTACTACTACTTCATCGTGCCCGTCGGCTACGACGTCAATCACCCGGTGGGTACTGGGCCTTTCAAGTTCAAGAGCTTCACACCGGGAGTGGAAAGTACCTTTGTCCGCAACGAGAATTACTGGGAGAGCGGGCTTCCTTATGTTGACGAGGTGGTCATCTCCGACTTTAACGACGAGACGAGCCAGCTCAACGGACTCATCGCGGGGCAGATTGACGCAATCGGAGCTCTTTCCGCGGCATCGGTGTCCACCCTGAGGGCAGCCGGTCAACCTGTTGTGATATCCAAGTCGGGGAGTTACACGCCTATTACGATGCGGGTCGACGTGACTCCATTCAATGATGTCCGTGTGCGCCAGGCAATGCGGTTGCTGGTCGACCGCGAGCAGATGTTGAAGCTCGTCTTCGATGGGTATGGCCTAATCGGCAACGACCTTTACTCTGTCTACGACGCGGATTACAACACGAGCATTCCCCAGCGCACACAAGACCTCGACCAGGCCAAGTCGTTGCTGAAGGCAGCCGGCAAGTCTGACCTCACCGTTCAGCTGCAGAGCGCGGATATCGCCGCTGGCGTCACGGAGATGGCTCAGGTGTTTGCCCAGCAGGCACGCGGTGCCGGGGTAACTGTCAACCTGGCCACCATCACCCCGACGGACATGTTCGGCCCGAACTACCTCAAGTGGACGTTTGCCTTCGACTCCTGGCCGGCGCTCGGCTTCCTCACCAACACGGGCGAGGGTGAGGTTCCTGGTGCGCCGTACAACGAGACGCACTTCAACAATTCCCAGTTCAACAAGCTCTACGCACAGGCCCTGGCCACGCTCGAACCGGCAAAGCAGAAGGAAATCGTGCAGGAGATGCAGGTCATCTGGTGGAACGAGGGCGGCTATATCATCCCGTACTTCACGCCGTGCATCGACGGTCACGCTAAGAATCTGAACGGCGTCGTCCCGTCCAAGGAGCTCTACCTGAGCAACTTCGGCTTCAAGAATTTCTGGTTCTCTTGATTTGATGCCAGAGGTCCCCGCCGCGGCGGCGAAAGCGGCCCCTCGGATTTCATGCCTCCGGGCATGATGCCGCCTACATCACACGGCGCCTTGCAATCTCGTCTTCGTCAAGCTCGATCCCAAGGCCCGGCCCCAGCGGCACCTCTAGCTTCCCTTCACGAGGTCGTAGCGGGTGGGTGACGATCGAGCCGCTGCGCACTGAAGCCGTCACTGGGTACTCCACGAGCCGTTCGCCATCCAAAGAGGCCACGAATTGGAGCGAGGCGGCCAAGAGCACATCAGTCGAGAACGAGTGAGGCACGACATCGACATTTGCCGTGCTGGCGAGCCGTGCCACATCGTGAGCCACGCTGAAGCCACCACAACGACCGAGGTCGGGCTGAAGTACGTCTACGTGGGCCTCATCGACAAGGCGCTTGAAGGACCGTAGCGTCGAGTGAGCCTCGCCGCAGGCGATCTTCACGGCAACTGTGTCGCTCAGCCGTCGATAGGACTCGAGATCATCGGCGTCGAAGGGTTCCTCGAACCAGGACAGGTCGAAAGGCTCGCACCGCCGGCAGAATTCCCTTGCTTTCTGGACCGAGTAGGCCATCCCGCCGTCGATCATGAGACGCCGATCAGCTCCGACCGTCTCACGAGCAGCGGACACGAGATCGATGTCGCGACCGAGGTCGGAACCGAGCGGCCCCCAACCGAGCTTGAGCGCGAGAAAACCCTCGTCGACGACTCGACTAGCGAGCTCAGCTGCCGCCTCGGGAGTGTCGGGCATGACCTCACTCGCGTAGACGTCCACGTGATCGGTGCGCCCGCCACCAAGGAGGTCATAAATCGGGCGACCGGCGGCTTTGCCGGCGAGGTCCCAGAGGGCGATGTCGATGGCGCTCATTGCGTGGAGCGCTGCGCCATCTCGCCCGTAGTGATAGCTGCCGGAGAACATCGAGTCCCACAGTCGGCGGATCTGCAGAGGATCCTTGCCGATGAGAAGTTCGCGAAGCCCACGCGAAATGGAGTGAGACGTCGGCATATCGATGATGGTGCGTGCGACGTAGGGTGAGGTGTCTGCTTCTCCGACACCGACAAGACCGTCGTCGGTGTGCAACAGGACCAGGAACGCATCTTGAGTACCGTCGGCCCGGCTTACATCGATTGGACCCGATCGCAGGACTATTGGTTCTACCTGCGTGATCTTCATTTCAGGACACCTCCAAGCTCGCCGGTTCGTGGTGCATCATGGCCCAGCACAGCACGGGTCCAACCTCACCAACCTGATCGTCCTCGGCGACCGGTCGGCAAACCGGGCAACCCCGCTCACCAGGGGGTATGGTGGACGGACGCCGGATGAGGCTCCGGTGAGTGACCCGGCACCGGGCGCCCGAACCGCCACATGGGCTGATGGCCATTGGCTGATGGCCTCTACGCACGAGTAGTGCTGACGTGACGTGGAGGTGAGGGTGGCCGCAGTCAACTTAGCGCCGGCAGAGATCCAGGTCCTCCAGGTCCTCACCATCGTGGTGTTCGCGCCGTTCGTGAGCGGCGGGATCGCCCACCTCGAAGCCCGGCTTCAGGGCCGGCGCGGCCCGCGGATCCTCCAGCCCTACTACGACCTGGCCAAGTTGTTCCGCAAGGAGACCCTCGTCCCAGAGGACGCCAGCTGGGTGTTCGTGGCTGGGTCCGATGCTGGCCTTCACCTGCTACCTGGTTGTCCCGCTCCTCATCCCGGTGCTGACCACCTATCCCCTGCCGCTGGGCTACATGGGCGACATCTTGGGCGGCGCGTTCATCTTGGGCTTGGCCGGCTTCTCGGTGGCCGTGGCGGCAGCCGAGACCGGTGGCCCCTACGCCCAGCTCGGCAGCAGCCGGGCCATGACGTTCGGGGCGCTCATCGAGCCGTCCATCCTGTTCATCACCTTCACCGTGGCGCTGGTCACCACCACCGACCTCCCCTACTTCGAGGCGGCCGCCGCCCGGGCGTCGTTCAGCCAGGCGGTCCGCCCCGCCCACCTGCTCGCCGCCCTGGCCTTCTTCTTGGTGGTGTTGAACGACACCGGACGCATCCCCGTCGAGACCCACGCCAGCACCCTCGAGTTCGGCATGATCGACGAGGCCCGCACCCTCGAGCACTCCGGGCCGCTGTTCGCCCTTTTGAAGTGGGGGTCGGCGATGAAGCAGTTGATCCTCTACGTGATCTTGGTGAACGTCTTCGTCGCACCCTGGGGGCTGGCCGGGTCGCGGGCACTCGGGGCGGTCCTGCTCGCCATCCCCATCTTGTTGGCCAAGGCCTTCGGCGTGGGGGCGATCTTCACGGTGATCGACAACAGTTTCTCCAAGCTGCGGCTGTTCAAGATCACCGAGTTCATGGCGGCCGCCTTCTTGCTCGCCATCCTGGCCGTGCTCGTGTTCTACCTGGGAGGGGGCTGACATGCCCGTGGTCATCGCCGCCGCAGCACCGCCGGTCCCCTCCACCTTCTCCGGTGGAGCCGAGGCCATCGCCTTGGTCGTGCTGCTCACCGAGTTCGCCATGCTGCGTGCGCCGCTCTCGCGCTCACAGATCCGCCTCTACGCCTTCCAGTCGCTGGCGGTCAGCTCGCTGGCCGTGTTCGTGGCGGCCACCCAGCATGTGCCCCAGCTCTACGTGCTCGCCGGCTTGTCGTTCGTGCTCAAGGTCGTGCTGGTGCCGGCCATCGTGCTGCGGCTGCTGCGCGACGCCCGAGTGGACCTGGCCGCCAGTAACCGTCTCGGCGTGGCCACCATGGTGCTGCTCGCCATCGCCATCTCGGTGTTCGGGTTCTTCGTGGTGGGCAGCCTTCCCGTCCACTCCCGCTCGCTTCCCACCCCCGCGCTCGGCATGGCCGCGGCGGTGATCCTGGTGGCCTTCCTGCTCGTGATCCTGCGCTCCGATGTGGTGTCCCAGGCGGTCGGGTTCTTCTCGCTGGAGAACGGGGTGTCGGTGGCCAGTCTGGTCGTGGCGGCCGGCCTCCCGCTCATCGTCGAGGTGGCGTTCCTCTTCGACCTGTTAGTGGCGGTGGTCGTCTTCGGGGTGTTGATGCGGGTCCATCACGGGCGCACCCAGACCCTCTCCACCGACGTCGCTGGACCGGCTGCGAGGATAGACATGGGCTGGGATCTCCTCGTCATCTTGATCGTCCCGTTCGCGGTCAGCGTCGTCTGCTGGTGGGCGCCGGTCGAGGTCGGCCGGCTGGTCACGGTGGCGAGCGGGGTGCTCACCTTTGTCTTGGCCGTCTTGCTCGTGCCGACGAGCACCACCACGGCAGCTGCGGGGTGGCTGCGAGTCGACGCGTTGTCGGTGGTGTTCCTGGTGGCGGTGGCGTTCCTCTATGCGACCACGGCGATCTTCGCCGTGGGCTACGTCCGGCCGGCCGGCGACGCCGACGCGGCGGCGCGCTACAGCCGCCGGTTCTTCGCCGGTCTCAACCTCTTCGCCTGGTCGATGGCCATGGCCCCCCTCGTCAACGGGCTGGCGCTGTTGTGGGTGGCGATCGAGGTCACCACCGTCATCTCGGCGCTGTTGGTGGCCATCGACGACACCGACGGCGCCACCGAGGCGGCCTGGAAGTACGTGCTCATCGCGTCGATGGGACTCGGCATCGCGCTGCTGGCCACCATCGTCATGTACTACGCGGGGAGCTCGGTCTTCGGCAGCGCCTACGAGCTGTTCTACCCGAAGCTCCTCGGCGGGGCCGGGCACTTCCCCGCCCAGGTCGTCCGGCTCTCCTTCGTGCTGGCCGTGCTCGGCTACGGCACCAAGATGGGGCTCGTCCCGGTGCACACCTGGCTCCCCGACGCGCACTCAGAGGCCCCCACCCCGATCTCGGCGCTCCTGTCCGGGTCGCTGCTTGGCCGTGAGCTTCTACGCCATCTTGCGTTTCTACCAGGTGACGGTGCGAGCGATCGGACCCGCCTTTCCCCGCAACGTGCTGCTCGCCTTCGGGCTGGCCTCGCTCGGGCTGGCCGCCCTGTACCTGGCCAGCCAGCGGGACCTGAAGCGCCTCTTCGCCTATTCGAGCGTCGAGCACATGGGCATTCTCGCCATCGGCATGAGCTTCGCGGCGCCGATCGCGGTGGTCGGCGTGCTGCTCCACGTCCTCGCCCACGCCGCGGCCAAGGGCACGGCCTTCTTCGGGGCCGGCAGCGTCGTGCGCAAGTTCGGCACCAAGGACATGGACCGCATCCACGGCGGGATCGGCGCCCTCCCCTGGAGCGGACCCATGCTGGTGCTGGCCGTGCTGGGCCTGTGCGCCCTACCGCCATTTGGGATCTTCCGCAGCGAGTTCCTCATCGTCTCGGGCGGACTGAGCGACCCCCGCGACGCGGTCGCTGCCATCCTGGTGGTGCTCGTGACGCTGGCCACCCTGGGGCTGAGCTGGTTCACGTCCCAGACCATGCTGACCGCCGACCCCCGACGGCGTCGTGCGAGGCGAGACCAGCGCGTGGATCGTGGGCGCCATGCTCGTCGGTTTGCTGGCCCTCACCGTCCTCGGCGTCCACCCGCCCGGCCAGCTGTCCGACCTGCTCACCCGCGCCGCCCATGAGCTCGGGACGGGATCGTGACCACGAGCGCCGCCTCCGCCACGCGGATCGACCCGGACCGCCTGGCAGAGTCGGTGGCCGCACAGGTCGGGGCCGGAGGGCGCTTCGCCGGACTGGTGGCCACCGCCCGGGCCGACGGGTCCACCGTGCTGTACGCCCTGGTGGCGAGGACCGGCCGGCTGGAGGTGACCGAGACCGTGCTCGCCCCGGGCCAGTCGCGCTACCCGGCCCTGACCCGGCTCGTGCCCGCCGCGGCCTGGTACGAGCGCGAGATCCATGACCTCTTCGGCATCGAACCCGACGGCCATCCCCGCCTCGACCCTCTCGTGCTCCCGCTCAGCAGCGGCTCGGACCCTCCTCGGCCTGGCGGCGCCCAGACACCGCCGCGGGCTCGACCTCGACGTCAGCGCGCTGCCGGGCCACGTGAGCGGCGAGGGAGTGTTCACGATCCCCTACGGTCCGGTGCGCTCCGGGGTATTCGAGAGCGTCGAGTACCTGGTCGAGACGTCCGGCGAGGAGATCCCCCATCTGCGCACCCGCGTCTACCACAAGCACCGCGGCCTCGACAGCCGCTTCGGCGACTTGGACGTCGACGACGCGGTGCTGCTGGCCGAACGGGTGGAGGGAACGAACTCGGTCGCCCATGCGCTCTGCTTCTGCCAGGCGCTCGAATCCCTCGCCGGGGTCGAGCCCTCCCGACCGGCGCAGCTGGTGCGCGTCGTGCACGCCGAGCTGGAGCGGATAGCCGCGCACCTCGACTCGGTGGTCCGCCACACCGAAGGCGCCGGGCAGGCCGTCGGCTACGCCCGGATGTCGCGCCACAAAGAAGAGGTGCTCCGCCTGCGCGCCAAGCTGTGCGGGCATCGCTTCGGCCGCGGCGTCGTCGTGCCCGGCGGTGTGACCGGTGCCCTCCATTTGGACCCGAGCGCGGCCCTGGCCGAGGTGGGCCGCCTGGAAGCGGCCATCGCTGACGACGCCCGAGCGCTGATGGCGACGCCGTCGTTCCTCGACCGGCTGCGCGGCACCGGTCCCTTGCCGCCCGAGGTCGTCGCCGCCCACGGGGCGCTCGGGCCGGTGGCCAGGGGATCAGGGCTGGTCGATGACGTGCGGGTCGAACGCCCCTACGGCGCCTACCGCCACCTCGGCTTCGAGCCGGCCGCCGGTTTCGACGAAGGCGACGCGCTCGCCCGCCAGCACGTCCGCCTGGTCGAGATCCACCAAGCGTTCCACCTGGTCCGCCAGGCCCTCGACGAACTGTCCGAGACCGACCCCCAACCCTGGCGGCAGACGCTGCCGGCGGTGGAAGGAACGGCGGTGTCTTCGGTCGAAGCCCCCCAGGGAGAACTGCTCTACCTCGTCGAAGCCGACGGCGACCGCCTGCTTCGAGTGAAGGCCCGTTCCGCCTCGTTCCACAACCTGGCGCTGTTCCCCGAGGCCTTCCGGGGCGACATCTTTACCGACTTCGTCTTCATCGAGGCCAGCTTCGGACTCTCGATCGCCGGGGTGGCGGGCTGATGGCGTGGATCCTGCGGGGCTTGCGCGACGGCATCGTGACCACCCGCTATCCCAGACGCCCCGACGACTATGGCCCCGGGTTTCGCGGCGCCATCAGCGTCGTCGCATCGGGTCCAGCGGCAGCCGACACCGACGGGCGAGGCCCACGACACGACCGCGGGCTCGCCGATCTCTGCCCGACCGGGGCCATCGAGCCCGGTGCCGTCGAGCCCGGAGCCCTCGGGTCAGGCGCCGGCCCAGCCGACGACGCAGCGGTCCGCGTCGACCGGGGGCGATGCATCCTCTGCGGGCGTTGCGTCGAGGCTCACCCAGACCGCTTCGCCTTCTCGCCCTCGGTCGAGCCCTGCCGCCCTCGGTCGGTCGGCGTTGATCGTGCCGAACCTCGCCGACGACGACGCCGGCCTCGACCGCATCCGAACCGATCTACACCGCCGGGTGAAGGCGCTGCGTCGTTCCATCCACATCCGCCACGTCGACGCCGGGTCCGACGGCGCCGAGGAGTGGGAGGTCGCCGCCCTCATCAACCCGGTCTACGACGTGCAGCGCCTCGGTATCTACTTCACCGCCACCCCCCGCCACGCTGACGTCCTCCTGGTGACCGGAGTCGGCACCGCCGGCATGGCCGGACCGCTCCGCCAGACCTTCGACGCCATGCCCGAACCCAGGGTGGTCGTGGCCGCGGGCACCGACCCCACCAGCGGTGGGCTCGTCCACCCCACCTACGCCAGCGGACCCGGTGTGGGATCGATCGTCCCCGTCGACGTCTGGGTCCCGGGGTCCCCGCCCAGTCCCTTCAGCCTCCTCCACGGCATCCTGCTCGGCATCGGCCTCCTCCCCCGAACCGGGACCACGCCATGACCGCCTCGCTCCTCCTGACGGCGATCGTCGTCTGGGCGGCCGGGGCCGCCGTGGACCTCACCGTCGGCGCGAAACGACGCTGGGCCAGGTTGACCCCGTTCGTCGCTGGCGTGGTCGGGAGCGGCTTCGTCACCGCGGCCGGGGTACGCATGACCCTCGGCTCGGCGAGCACCGTCCACCTGGGCTCGACCCTCGGCGTCGGCGAGACCACGCTGCGGCTCGACCCGTTGGCCGGCCTGTTTCTCACCCTCGTGGGAGGCCTCGGCCTCGTCGTCTCAGCCTGCCTGGTCAGCTGGGCGACACCCGAGGGACGTGTCCGGGGACACGGCACCGGGGCCGGGTATCTCCTCCTCCTCGGCGCGGTCGTGGTCATCCTGGTCGCCGCCGACGCGTTCACGTTCCTCTTCGCCTGGGAGGCGCTCACCGTCTCCTTCTACATCCTCGTCGGCATCCATCGCCGCGACTCGGCGGAGGCCCGGGCCAGTTGGGTCACCCTCGGGGTGGGCAAGCTGAGCGGCGCCGCCCTCCTCTTCGGGTTCTTGCTCCTGGCCGGTCGAGCCCACAGCTACGCCTTTTCGGCCTGGGGGCTGGTCCCCGGCGGGGCGCTGCGCGACACCGCCTTCGCACTGATCATCGTGGGATTCGGCGCCAAGGCGGGCCTGGTCCCCTTACAGGTGTGGCTACCCATCGGCTATCCCGCCGCCCCCGGGCCGATCCGGGCCGCCATGGCAGGGTTGGCCGTCAACGTCGGCTTCTACGGCCTCTGGCGCTTCCTCGGCATCCTCGGCCGCCCGCCGATCTGGCTGGCCGCGGCCGTGCTCATCGTCGGCGGCGTCACCGCGTTGCTCGGGATCGTCTTCGCCGCCGTCCAGTCGGGGCTCAACCGGGTCATCGCCTACTCGAGCGTCGAGAACGCCGGGGTCATCGTGGTCGGCTACGGCGTCGGCTTGGCCGGCGCAGCCACGCACAACACCGGAGTGATGGCGATCGGCTTGGTGGCGGCCAGCCTGCAGGTGCTCGCCCACGCGGTGGCCAAGTCCTCGTTGTTCGCCTCGTCTGCCTTCTTCGAGTCGGACTTCGGTAGCGACGACCTCGAAAGGTTGCGCGGGGTGGGGCGACGCGACCGCTGGAGCGCCACCACCTTCGGGCTCGGATCGATCACCTTGGCCGGACTCCCGCCCACCATCGGCTTCGTCTCGGAATGGTTCATCCTCGAAGCGCTGCTCCAGGAGTTTCGCATCCACGTCCTCGCCCTCCGCCTCGCCATGGCTCTGGCTGGTGCCCTGGTGGCCCTGACGGTGGGCGTGGCCCTGCTCTGCTTCATCCGTCTCGTCGGCTTCGTAGTCCTCGGCCGGCCCGCTCGCACGCCGGTTGCCGGAGCGGCGGTCGACGGTGGCTCGGTTGGACGGGTCGGGCTTGCGATCTTGGGGCTCTCCTGCCTGGTGCTGGCGGCAGCCGCACCCTGGGTGATCCGCTTCATCGCCGACGGCCTGGCCCCGGTGGTGCCCCATGCGACCACGATCGGAGCGCTCAAGGAGCCGTGGGTGCTCCAACCGGTTTTCGCCGACTTCTCGATCCTCTCGCCGTCGTGGCTGTTCGTCGTCCTGCCGATCGGGCTCGCGACCGTCGCGTTGGCCACCCTGGTGTTCTCGAGGGGGAGCCTGCTGCGGGTCCGGCGAGTTCCCGCCTGGCATTCGGCCACTCCGGGGGTCGCCGGACCCGACAGCTACAGCCCGTTCGGCTACGCCAACGTGCTGCGCCACGTGCTCTCCAATGTCCTCGGTTCCCAGCGCTCGTCGACGGCCGCCGACCCTGCGACCGCCGCCGGTCTAGCGGCGAGCGACACCGACCACGCCCACATCGAGGTGCGCACAGACGTGGTCGAACCGGCCGAGACCTACCTGTACCGGCCGGCTCGGGCGGTGTGGCTGTGGTTGGCCCGGCGGCGCCAAGCGGCTGCAATCGGGCCGGCTCGACGCCTACGTCGCCTACATGCTCGTAGCGCTGCTGGTATTGCTTGCCGTCGTCGCGGTAATGAAATAGCCATGGCTGCTCTGACCCGAGCGTTCTGCCTCGGGGAAGAAGGTGAAAGTGTTCAGACGGATCTTGGTGGGCTTCGACGGCTCCCGAGACGCCCGCGAGGCACTGCGCACGGGGATCGCCATGGCGTCGGCCGCCCAGGGGGAAGTCGCAGTGCTGATCGTCGTCCCGGCCAGCCACGGCGAGACCGACGAGGACCGCAGGGCCGCTTTCGAGGCCGAATCGGCGCCGCTGCGCGCCTCAGCCGAGCACGAGCTGCAGGCAGTCATCAGAAGCGACACCACCGGCTCCGCCCACGTCGTGGCCGGTGATCGTCCGGCCGATGTGCTCTCTTCCTACCTCGAGGAGCGGGGGTTCGATCTCCTGGTTGTCGGCCGCCACGGCCGAGAACGCGCCACCCACGGCGGGCTCGGACGAATCGCACGGGACCTGGCCGAGAAGGCGCGCTTACCCGCTCCTCCTGGTCGGCGACGGGTACCCCGATGGCGGGTGACCGCACAACCCACTGCCGCGGCCAGGCGTCGGAGGTGTGTCGGGCATGTTGATCGTCACCGACGCTGCCGTCGATCTGCCCCCCGACCTGGAGCTCTCAGGGCAGAACCGCCTCCAGCTCGGCCACCGCTGACTGGGAGGTCGAATCGCCACGGAAACGCCGGAGTCCTCTGGCGAGGAGGTCCTCTTCGCCCAGCGGTGCAGCTGGGCTCCCCGCGCTCGATGGATCTCCGTAGTCGGTGGCGCGATCCGCGTTACGAGCCGTCGAATCATTTCACTCCGAACCTCTTGGCCGCGGTCCTCGGTCGGAGGCCGTGGGCGCATTGGATCGGCGAGATCGAGAGCGCTCAGATCGACTCACTCGACGTTGGCAGAACCTTTGGCTCTCTCCCGGCGCTGCGCATGTCGCTTACCGCCGAGACCCACCCGGCGGCGCCGACTCGCACCGCGGTCATGCCCAGGCCCGATCTGGTCGCCGACCTTACAGCGTGGATCAATCGAGCGCAGTGGAGAGCCTGAGGCGGCGCTGGTGAACCGCCGCGTGACCGTCGGGGTTCGGCCGAGCTCATCCCGCAGCTCCGATTTGAGCCGCCGCACGAGCATGCGAGCGAGCGAACCAGAGCGAAGGCAGGACACCCCGGGCGAAGCGCTGCGGGTCGAGCAGCTCCAACAGCGCAGTGTTCATGAGGCGACTAGGAGTGAAACTACGAACGCGGCGTAGCCGACGATGATGACCCAGCCCGCCCAGCGGCGAAGTCCCCGATCCACGTAGGCGAGCACCAAGGTCAGCGCCGTGAGCCCGACATACCATCCGGCGATGAGGACTCCTTGGCCCGACGGCCTTGCGAGTCCGATGACGGCCGCAGGAATCAGAAGACCGGCCGTCACATTCAGGGTGTTGCTGTTTAGCGCCGTGCTTAGCGTCGCCGCTCCTCTTCCCTTGGCTGCAAGGTGGACTGCCGCCACTGCGTTGGGCAAACTGGTCACTGCGGCCAAGACGAGGCCGCCCACCACGACTTCGGCCACGGCGTAGTGCCGTCCCAACGCCGATGCCCCTAACTCCATCGCCACGCTGGCCCCCACTACGACAACCAGCGCTACTGCCGCGACGAATGCGTCTAGAGGTCTGCCCCGCGGGGGCGTATGGCGACCACGAGTTCGAGTTCCTCCTCGTCGACAGCCGAAGCGAGCCAGGTCGCCCAACGCCGAGGGAAGGGAAGCCGCCTGATCTCAGTGGGGTGCGCGACCAGCACGATGACATAGGGCACCAGTACCGCGAACACCAGCCCGACACCGGCGGCGGGTTCCACGATTCCAACAACCATGCCGAAGCACACAATCGCCACCCACAAAGCGACGGCACCACCGAGGACGATGACCTTGCGGTGAAGTCCGATCCGCCCCGCGACAACTGCTCCCAGGCCGAGCAGCGCGGCGAGGTTGAACACGTTCGACCCGATAATGACGCCTGCACCGATAGTTCGCTCATGGTGGGCGAGGGCTGTGACCGCAGCAGTGATCTCCGGCGTGTCAGCCGCGAACGCGGCCAGGAAGCCAAGCAGCGCTTCCGAGAGGCCGAACCGCTCACCGACGCGCTCCAGCCTGGAGACGAGCACCCAACTCGTTCCGAGGCTGACCACCGCTCCAACCAGGAACGCGACGGCCGAGATTCCTACCCCACCGGGAATAAGACCGCTCGGGGCGACCGCGCAAACCACGTTCCGCCCGACGCGCTGGCATCGAACTGGCCGCGTCAACCCGATTCTCCACGTCGGCTCCCTTCCGCGAACGGATGACGTGCCGACCAGGCTTCCCGGCTCTCCTCACCAGACGCTACTACTCTCTGCTCTCCATGAGGACGGCTTCGCCTTGAGCGGAACGATCGTCGTCGGCGTCGACCCCGAGGAGAAGGTCCGCAAGGCTCTGATGAAGGTTCTCGTGGAGGTGCTCGGCGCCGATGGGACTGCGGCTGTTCGGGTCGTGCTTTTCACCGGACGCTCCCGGTCACCTCCTGGTGCACGAGGCCGCCGAGGCCGACTTGCCTGTCGTCGGTAACCGCGGCCGCCCTCACGGGTTCCTAACCCGTGCGTTGCTCAGATCCGTGAGCGAGTACTGCGTTCACCATGCCAAGTGCCCGGTCGCGGTTGTCCGAATCGACCGAGGCGGCTGAACTGCCGCGGCAGTCACCGACGTCGTAGGGCTTGCGGAACCTGGACGATGTCGACCTCGGAGCGCCGAGAGTCAACGAACGCGACTCCGTCGAGTGCGGGAACGTCGACGCCTTCGCCGAGGCATCGGACGTTGGCAAGGAGACTTCGTTCGTCATTGTCAATGTGGCGGAGGTGGTCGAGCAGTCTCGATCTGTCACGTGCGGACATCGCGCCCGAAGCGTAGTTCGACCACAGGTGCCCTTTGGGTCTCTCGTCGTCGGGCATCCAATCGACGAGCTGAGGGATCGAGCTGGAGAAATCGCGTGCTCTGCTCACCCAGGAGTGGAAGGAGATCGTGCGGCGCAGATCGCAGCGCCGCATCCCCTAAGTGGCAGCCGAGGCGAAGATGGCGGTGCCGCCCGGCAGCCGAGGCGTGCTCGGCGAAGAGGTCCGAACCCGCCGTCAACAAGACGGCTGACGCGACGAGCAGGAGGAATCCGACCACAGGACACGGTAGCTACCGTCCACCATGAACCACGGATACCAGGCTCCTAAAGGACATGCAGCGGAGTCACGGGTGAAGATCGTTGAGCATCATCTCGACATCCGAGTACCTGCCCGGCTTGCACTCCGCGATCGTGAATGCGTCGAAGTCCCGGCACCGGGCTGATCCTTTCGGCTCTTACCTGGGACGAGCTGGAGTCGATGCACGCCTATGGCGAGCTGAGCGACGCCGAGTACAACACGATCTCGGGCGCCAAGGACACCTACGCCCGGGCGCTCATGGCGACCAAGTCGTCGCCTGCGGACGCGTCTGCCGTCTTCGAGACCAAGATCGCCTGACCGTGCAGTATTTCACCGTCCCCGACGCTCCAGGGCAACCCGCGCATGCTGGTGCGCCTCGACGGGTTCAAGACCCAGGAGTACATCACGGCCGACCACCCGCTCTGGCGCTCCCGCTCGGACCTGGCCGACCTGGCTTGGGACTCCTCGGGCGACAACTGCACCCACGCGGATGCTGCCAAACTGGCCCGGTCTTTGGGGAGCCGAGCTGTAGGTGAAGACCCGGTGGTCGCCGTCACGATGA
Organism: uncultured Acidimicrobiaceae bacterium; assembly: GCA_963763085.1. Classification (GTDB taxonomy): domain Bacteria; phylum Actinomycetota; class Acidimicrobiia; order Acidimicrobiales; family Bog-793; genus CAVXNB01. The sequence continues at coordinate 1,578,880 of CAVXNB010000004.1, read as the reverse complement.
CATCTCGACTCACGCGTTGCCCTCCAGGTCGAGGTGCGCTCCAACCCGGAGCCGCAAGCGCTGAACGACGTCGAGCTTCAACTCGTCGTCGTCGAGGTAGCTCAGGAGCCGCTCGTCGATGGTGTCGAGGTAGGTGACGAGGAAGTCGTTCACGGGTGCATCATGGCCCAGCACAGCACGGCCGGAGGTGTTCCCTTGTGGTCGCCTCGCTGGAAGCGGAGGACGTACAACACCTAAAGAGCCCCCGCGACCGAGGTCACGGGGGCTCTTTGTCGTGCCGTCCGATTCGAGGCGCCTGCGAGCGGCGGTCGACGAACGGAGCGATACCTGCTCAGCCGGCCGGGTAGCCCCCTGTCTGCATCGTCGCGGGTCCAGCCGCGAACGTGCCCGTCGCCCCTGCTGTGCAGGCGCCGGCGGTGGTGTTGGTGACAACGCCGTAGTAGGTACCGGGCGCAGTCTCGGTCCAGACCGCAGCCGTCTGGGTGGCCTTGAGGTCGAGGACGTACCAGCAGTCCCTCGTACCCTTCGAGAACACGGCCATGCCGAGTGCTCCGCCGTTGCCGTTCGTCGTCAGCGAGACGACGTTCGACTGCGTCGAGTTGGTGCCCGACACGAACGTCAAGCCGACGTCGATCTGCGAGATGTCCGACACTTGCGGATTCGTACCCACGTCGATGCCGGAGTAGGTCTGGCCCCCAGTCGTGTAGAAGGTGTTGGTACCGGTAAGCGCCGTCTGCAGGTTCGCCTGGGCGGCGGTGTTGTTCGCGCCCCGGGTCACCGACAGGAACGTCGGGATCGCGATCGCGAGCAGGATGCCGATGATGAGCAGGACCACGAGAAGCTCGATGAGCGTGAAGCCCTCGTCGCCTTCTTGCTCGATCCTGAGACGCCGCGAGCGGAGCCTCTCGGTGGTGTTGGTCATGACGCTTTCCTCCAATGTTCAATGGAGCCGATGTAGGTCATCAACTCCCCCTCGCAGCAGACGTTGTTCTGCGTCGATCTGTCCTCATAAGGCGCCGCCCCCCCCCCCCTCTCCTCACTGCTTCTTGGTAGTGGAGGGGCGGCGCGAGGCTCGCCCCTCCACCGAGCCGGTGGGAGATCCCTGCCGACGCGGGCGAGGCCCGCCTGCCAGAACCGCAACACCTTGTTGATCGAGCCCAAGGCGACCAGCGGCAGCGCCAGCACCTGGACCAGATCGAAGCCTGCAGTGCGTACTCGCCCTGTCAGAGCACGCACGGGCCAGACGGCGCTCAGAGCGTCGCCGGGCCGGTTGAACAGTCCTGCCGCGAGCACGGCCTTGGAGCCGTCCTGGCCGATCTCAGGGACGTAGGAGGTCATCACGCCGCCCTCCCGCAGCTCGCCGAAGCGAGGCCGGCGACCGTCCCGGAGACCGCGTGCTGGAACCGGGGCATGGGGGCCATGTGCGAGATGCCCCCTCCTCCATGGCCGGTGCCCCGGTTCCAGACGGTCTCGGTGCTTGCGCCAGAGATCTTGTGGACGAGAGCGGCTCGGCAGTGGAGTGACCGGCCAATGGGAACGGCCACTCCACTCGCCAAGTCGTTCGGAACCGAGGCGCGACGAAGCGACCCTTCAGTTTCCATGAAGAGTCGCTTCGCCGAATCTTGCTTCGCCCCGGGGTACCTAGGCACGCGTTGGCATGAGCCGGTGCCGGTCGGTACAGCTGTCCCTCGCGAGGACGCGCGCAACAGGCCCGTAGGTGCTGCGTTCTTCCGAACACAGTCTCCTTGTGAGGGCGTGCGCGACTTCGTTAGGAGGAGGGTTGACCCCTCGTCCAAGAGAACTTTCATGCCAATCCCTTGCCCAGTTAAAAACATCAATGAATGGGTATCAATCAATGGACGGCTGAGTACTGGGCACAACTCTGCTCAGCAGTCGCTCTGGCCACCGTACGGGACATTCGTCCCAGTTGACACCCCTCACTTTCGGGCATAGCCCCCGCGCAATACGATCTGTTTCCCGTGCCGAAACGCGGGGCATGCCCTTGAGTTGCGATGTCGCCATTCCCTCTTCATATCGGAGACGAACCCGCGCTATTAGACGCGACTACCCTCGCTATATCCCCACATACCGCCCGCACAACCCTCAGGTTTTCGAGGAGCACCCGTGTGCCTGGCTGGCGCCGGCGCCTTTGCTACCGCACGCACACGCTCATTTGACAGTGGATCAGACGGTCACGAACCGTGCCCACAAGCCGCAGCCGCAAGGATCGCGACCCTCGGCGTCCCCAACCCGCTCGCCATGTCATAACCCTGCGTGGCCTTGTGCCCGTTGCTGCCTCTCGTCACGTCGTAGAGCGCGGTAGCCCCGGAGTGGTGACGACCGAGCGAGTACAGAGTCGGGAGCATGTTGGCCACCCTTCCGGTGCTCCGGCACGCCGGCGAGGCGTCGATCAGTGCTGTCGCTGCGGCCCAGAGCGGAGTGGCGGCACTCGTGCCGCCCCAACCGCCCTGCCACTTGCCGTCGAAGTAGATGACGTACCCGGTGTATGGGTCGGCATCCGCGCTCACGTCCGGCACCTGCCGGCAGAAGCTCTTCCCGTCGGTTCCGCACGCCTTACGGTCGCCCAGCACGGCGTGCTGGTATGCCGGCATCGCCGCGTCGAGCGACACGCCCCCTCCGCCTACGCCACTGCCCCGGTTCCACACCGTCTCGTGCGCACCTGCGATCGTCGTTCCTCCCACGCCGATCACGTCCGGCTGGCTGGCCGGATCGTCGGTCGAACGCAGACCGTGCTCGGTCCCCCCGCAGCCCGTCAGGCCGGAGTCGCCGGCCGCCGCGTAGACCGTCTGGTCCTGGGCGTAGGCCTGGGCGAAGTCCTGACCCTCGGCCGCCACGACCGTCGAGTTGGCGTCGAGCTCGCACTCTCCCCACGAGATCGAGATCACGCTGTCGACGTTGCGGCTGACGATCTTCTGGTATACGGCCATGATCTGAGCCGGCGTGGCGTTCTTCGGCGCCTGATAGACGTCGATCGTCGCCCGGGGTGCGAGGCCGATGATCGTCTCGATGTCGAGCGTCGCCTCGTCACCGCCGCGGGCGAAGATTGCCCTCGGCTCGCCCACCGGGATGTAGTCGACCGTGGCGTGCGACCCCTGGCACCGCTGGTAGGCGGCGATATCGGAGCGGAGGTTCGGCTGGAACTCCACCACGGCTATACGGACCCCCTGGCCCTGGTCGCCGAGATCGAGCAGCGGCGTCATGTCGTAATGCGCCGCCAGCTGGGCCGGAAGGTAGCTCCCGCCCACGACGGCGGCACTCGCGCAGCGGGAGGTCGTCGTCAGGCTCACGCGTCGCCCGCACGAGGAAGCTCCGGGGCGCCGAGAGTGCCTTTGACGGGCCCGACGCCGAGACGACGGCTGAAGTTGAGCAGACCAGGGCGAGTATGCCGAGGGCGGAAGCGAAGCGGAAGCGTTGCATGCAGGTATCCCAGGCCCGGCTTTGCCTTCAATGAGTGGGGGTCGATCGAGGAGAGCCAAGTACCGGGCGCAGCTTTGCTCAGCAGCCTCTTTGGCCACCGTACGGGGCATTCTCCCTGGTGAACACCCCACACATTGCCTGCCCGTCCCCCTGCAACGCCACCCGCTCCCCGTGGATATTCACGTTGTCCGCCCTTGGTATAGGCGGCGTCATTCCGCGTCCGGCTCAAGCCACGACCCTTGTTATTGCGCATCGCTCCGAGGCGTCGACCCTCTCGCGAAGCAAGGGGAACCCTCGATATAGACGGAGGCGGCCACAGAGCCTCGCCAGCACAACGCCAGGTGGCAGGGCACGCGGGGAGCCCGAACGCGGCCGGGCGGCAAAGTGGACGAGATCCGCCGCAACCGGCGGAAAGCGGACTTTCTGGAGCTAGCCGGGCGAGGGCGAGGACGGTGCGTCGAGCACGTCTTCGCCGCCCTCGATCGGGTAAACAGCCCTCAGCTCACGCCTCGAGCGGACTTCGAGCTTGCGATACGCGCGGAGAAGATGGCCTTCGACGGTCTTTTCCGCAAGAAACAAGGCGCTTGCGATCTCCGCATTCGTACGGCCGCTGGCCGCGAGCGAGATGACGCGACGCTCGCTGGAGGTGAGCGCCTCGGCTCCCGACAGCGCCAGGCGACGCGGCCGTGCACCACTCAGGCGAAGCTCGCCGCCGGCTCTGGAGATCAGCGGCGCCGCACCACTGCGCAACGCGAGGTCGGCGCCGCGGCGAAGGACGTTCCTGGACTTGGTCGGGGGAGCCCCTTCTTCGCGGAGGACCCGGCCATGATCGATCAGGGCAGAGGCGAGCTGGAGCTGCGCCGGCGAGCCCTCGAGCAGTCGCACCGCCTGCTCCAACCGCGCCAGCTGAATGTCGGCGTCGCCGACGATGGCGACCAGATGCAGCGCCGCTCCGAGGACCCAGTTCGCTCCGTGGACGCGACTGAGCTCCAGGTTCTCGTCGGCGAGACGCGAAGCCTCCTCGCGGCGGTCGAGTGCTGCCAGCGTCAACGCGCTCTCGCTCCGCCAGACGGCGACGACAGGGCTGTCGATCCCACACTCGTCGGCCCACCGGCCCGCTCGCAGGAAGTCGGCCATTGCCTCCGACCATCGCCCTTGCGCGGCGCGGACGCGTCCGCGCTGTTCGAGCAGGCCGTGGCCTTCCAACGGGGACGGCTGCAGGTCGGCGAGGTCGAGCATCGACGCCACCTCGTCGGCGTCCTCGACCCGGCCCTGATCCAACAGTGTGCTCACGAGACAGGCGACGGCTTCGGGCCGACGCGCCCACGGCCGCTCCTCGGCGACCGAGAGCGCCCAACGCGCTTCGGTCTCGGCACTGGCGAGCGAACCTTGCAGGGCGAGCGAGACCGCGAGCGTCGTCGAGAACTCGGCGTCGGCAAGCTCGAGGTCGTGCGAGCGGCTGACGGCCTGGGCTTGGCGTGCGAGACGGTCGGCCTCCTTGAAGTCGCCGGCGCGCGCAAGAGCCAGCAACGCACGCGCCCACAGCTCACAGCGGAGCGGGTTCTGACTCACGAACTCCTCGCCGAGCACGGCGCGCCGTACGACGTTGGCGACATCGATCGGTCGCGCCCGCGTGGAGCTGCCGATCTCGATCGTCGCCATGAGGGCGAGCGCTTCGCGCTGTGCCGGCGTGCGGGGATCGCGACTTGGCCCGACCACCGAGCCGAGCAGCTCGGCTGCCATCAGCATCGCCGCCGGCGTTCTGCTGACGAGCACGGCGGCCACCAACAGCTCCACCTTGGCGGCGACGTCGTTCTCGGGAAGCAACCCTGCAATTTGTTGCAGCATCGGGCCGAGCTCGGAACGAGCGGAGAGATCCGGGCACCGTCCGACTCACGTCCAGCGCCGCATGCGCCGCGTGCCGGGGGTCGGCGCTCTGTTCGAGCGCCTGACGCAGGTACTCGAGCGCCGGCATCGCATCGAGAGACGCTTCGGCCCGGGCGAGGTTCAGCAGCATGTCGGGCCGGCGCGGAGCCATCGGCTGTTCTGCCAACGCGCGGCTCAGGTACCGCACCGCTTGCGCGGAAGCGCCTTGGCGAAGCGCGAGGCCGCCGGCCTCCTCGAGTTGCTTGGCCACCCACTCGTCGCCGGTCGGCTCGGCCGCGGCCAGGTGCTCCGCCAGCTCGTGAACGGGCGCGCCGCGAGCCTTCAGGCCCTTGGCAATTCTCACGTGGAGCTCGGCACGGATCGTCGGCCTGATGTCCGCGTAAACCGTTCGTCCCACGAAGGGGTGCAGGATCGAAAGTGCCCTCCCTCGTCCGAGCAGGTCGACTGCTCGGAGACTCTCGGCTGCTGCGCTGACTCTCGCTGGCTCGAGAGCCGTCACCTCGTCGACGAGATCGAGATCGACAGGACCACCGGCGACGGCGACGACGTCGAGCACCGTGGCGGCATCGGGCTCGAGCGACGCCAGGCGTCCGAGGACGGAGCGGGCCACAGCCGCCGAAGTCACGGTGTGGACACGCTCGACCGAGAGGGCACTCGGTGACGTCCTCTCGAGACCGAGCTCCCGGAAGAGAGCGAAGAGCAAGCCCGGGTGTCCCCCGGTCTCCTCGTGACACGCGCGGACGAAGGCCTCCTCGGCGGGCAGGCTGAAATAGTCGGTCGCAAGTGCCTCGACCGCCTCGGCTGAAAGCGGGGCGAGTGCCATCACCCGAGCTGACGGTTCGGACAAGATGTGCTCGACGCGATGAAGCGGCGCCCCCGGGGCCCGCGCCGCCAAGCCGATGATCAGCCTCGCCTTCGGGTAAGCGCGTTGCTCGAAGTCGTAGAGCCACTCGCTCGACTCCTCGTCGGACCAGTGCGCATCGTCGACGGCTATGACGACGCCTTGCTCGGCGGAGAGCTTCTTCACCAGACGGTCGAGATCCGCCGCGCCGCCTTTCGCGTCTCCGCCAGCCGCCGTCACTTCGGTGGCGCCGCCGGCTTGAGAGCTCAGCAACTGCTTGACGACACCGAAAGCTGCCCGCTCCTTCAGGCCGTCGCCCCGGGCGCGCAGCACGGTCCATCCGGCATCGACGGCGATCTGGCACGCCGCCTTCAGAAACGCCGTCTTCCCGACACCCGTCCCACCCTCCACCACGATCGGGCCGACGGGATGGTCCCAGTCGTCGGAGAACAAGGCCCGCAGCTCGGACAGATAGTCGTCACGCTCCAGCAATCGTGCACGGTGGCGACGACTCGCTCCGGACGCAGTCTTGTGGCCCGTAGATGATCCATGCGGCTGCTTCGGCCGCGGTCGGCGCCGGTCCGCGGTGGTCACGTGCGCCCGCCTTCACATGGGGCGCCTTCAACCAACCGACCGACCGTTCCGACGGACAGGCCGCCACTGGTCCTCGCAATGTCCATGAGCTCGCTACCCTCGCAACTTGCCAGCCTTAGGAATCTGCAGACCAGGGCCTGCAAAGGACAACAGCCTAGACCAGGAATCGAGCTCGACAAAAAAGAGCCCCCGCGACCACCGGTCACGGGGGCTCTTGTCACTGCTCTGCTACTTGTAGCTACTGTCTTTACCGTCCGTTGACGCTGCCGTCCCACGCACAGTCAGCCGACGGTGTAGCTGTACTCGCCCTGAACTGCCTCGCAAAGGACGCACATCAGCGATCCCAGTTCACGATGAGCTCAGTCGAGGTCAACCCGTCGGGAACCCGCCGGTCTGAGCGACGACGGATCCGGGCCAGTTGGTGAACGTCGTGCCCGTCCCAGCGATGCAGGAGGAAGAAGGCACGTTCGGGTCCACGGCGTAATAGGTGCCGGTACCCGTTTCCCCGAGGACCGCGGTCGTCTGCGGTGCGCTCAGGCTGACGATGATCCAGCAGTTCTCGGTCCCCTTCGACCACGCCGTCATCTCGAGCGCATCGGCACTGCCGTTCTGCTGGGTCGAGATCGACACGAAGTTGACGCCCGTCGACGGGCCGCCCGACACGAACACGGGAGCGCCGGCGAGCTGCGAGATCGTCGACTGGCCGTTGCCGGTGGCCACGTCGATGCCGCTGTAGGACTGCTGCCCGTTCGTCTCGGTGTAGTACGCCTTCGCACCGGTGAGCGAGCTCTGCAGGTTCGCCTGCGCAGCGGTGTCGCTCGCGTTCTTGGTCGTCGACAGGAACGTCGGGATCGCGATCGCGAGCAGGATACCGATGATGAGCAACACGACGAGGAGCTCGATGAGAGTGAAGCCCTCGTCGTGCGGTTCTCGTCGTCTCAAGTCCTTGAGCGGGTACCTCTTGGAAACTTTCCTCATAACAAACTGCCTCCTATGGTCAATAAATGTGCAGCACTTTTTCTGCGTCAGCAGAGCCTTGAAGGATCTTCCGCCGGCAACGCTCAGCGGCTCACGCCTGATCAGGAGATCAGGTAGAGCGCCGGGGTCGGCTGGTCCGTCGGTATGTAGACATCGGTCCGTCGCTGCTCGAGCGCCGAACGCACGACCTTCTTCAGGCTGCTGATGAGCGACTGGACCTGTCGCGGGCCACTGAAGACGACCCGCTGCACCTGGATCGGCGGGTTGGCGGATGCAAGGCCCTCCACACGGATGCCGGTGAACTCCACACGGATCGTCGGGATCACCTGCCCGGCCGCTCGGATGGCCGTGGCGCCGGCGCTCGCCTGCGCGACCAAGAGGTCGTCATCGAGGAGCGGGTCCGATCTCCAGGCCCACAACCCCATCGCGGGCGCAGCCGGGGTGGGCGTCGATCTCGCCATGAAGCTGAGCAGCTCGCTCAACTGGGCTGCGAGGTCTTCGGCTTCGGACAGCTTGAGCACGGCGATCTCCTGGCGTCTCGGCGCCTGGGCGTTCGTGACCGAGTTCGAGGAGCCCGATTCCAGACATCGCAATTCTGGCGAACGCCGTCTTCTCGCCGTCGATGTCTGACTCTCCGCCCTGAACGCTCACAGCCTTGACGAACATGTCGTCTCGTTGGGGGCGCGCGACGCGGTTTTCCAATGGATCGAGGACGCGCGCGACAGCATCACGCCCCCAGCCTTGCGGGGTTTGTCTCCACTTTTGTACCTGCCTCTATGGGTTATGGGTCAATGAATTGCGGTTCAATAACTTCACCCGCCTACTGCCAGGAACCCCAAACGGTGCCCCTGTGAGACGGTTCAGCCGGGCCGGGCACGATCGCCCCGTCCTGCGGAACCGCCACATCTCTTCCCTGTGCCCCACCAACGCCGGGAACTGCACGGACGTCCGGTCGGCTGCCGAATGCGGATGGCCAATTCCGGACGTCGTCTCGTTCAGTGAAGAATCGCTTCATCGCAGCAAACACCGCCGCCAAGGAGAACTCCCTCGGTGAGTCCGAGCTCGGGACTGGCGCGGGCGCATACCCGCCACAGCCGCGGAGCTCGCTACGGACAGCCGGAAACCACTCCTCTACGGCTGACCTGTGTTGAAACTGGAGGTAGCTCGCCATACCCGTTCGCTTTGCTCGAAGGTTCCAAAAGCACCTTGAATTACGAGCAAGGACGGGTTCGCTATTCGCTCCACCCAGCCCAAGCGACCATATAAGGGCTGGGAATCATCGCTTCCCTCGCAGGGAGAACCCTGACAGGAGCACGCTGCGATGTCAAGAGTCCGACCACATGGCACGCACAGGCCCTGCTGGCGGCACGCGCATATCGCCTCGAACGGCGCGACAGCACACCGGGCAATTACCCGCTCGCGCCGGCCGTCTGCGGGGCGCCCTCGGACGGCCTTCCAACGGTTCCGCCCAGCCCAGTCGGCCCGAGCGTGGGCTCGAGGACCGGGCTGGGCCGCGGTTGTGGTGGCTGGAAACGGCCAGTTTCCTGGCTTTTCGCTCACTCGCCCAGCCGGCTGCACGTCACGGACAACGACGAGCTGCCGATTACAACCTGGGAATATCGCGAGAACGTCCCGCCTGGTGAGATCCTGTCGGCGGCCATCCAGCCGCTCCGTAATCCACAGCCAGATGCGTAAATAGCCGCGAGGCTCCCGCGATAACTCGCGGGTCATGGTATTCACTCTTTGTAGTCATATGACCACTCTTTGTGGCCACTCTCGAGAGCAACACGCCGCCGCGCCCGACCGGCCGGACCCGTCTGTCTTCGAGCAGCTACCCGGGAGGTAAGAATGTGCGGACCGCTCGCACCGGGGCGGTCTGCGAGGGAGAATGCGAGGGTGCGCTGCTCGTCGTGTGGGTCCGAGCTCCCGGTCGACAGCCTCTTCTGTGAGGACTGCGGCTCGGCCGTAGCCAGGACGTGTCCTTCCTGCGGCGCGCTCGCGTCGGCGGGCAAGGCGTTCTGCCGGGCGTGCGGGGGCCGGCTCGACGCCGTGCCCGAGGTTCGGCCGCCGATCGCCCGGGCCACGCCGGCCGCTCCGAGCGGGCCGGGGGCGACCGAGCTGCGCCACGTCTCGGTCCTGTTCTGCGATCTCGTCGGCTTCACGCCGCTCTCGGAGCGGCACGACCCCGAGGAGGTGCGAGAGCTCCTCTCCGGCTACTTCGACCTCGCCCGTGCCATCGTCGCCCGCTACGGCGGGGTCGTCGAGAAGTTCATCGGCGACGCCGTCATGGCGGTCTGGGGCGCACCGGTGGCGAAGGAGGACGACGCCGAGCGCGCCGTCCGGGCCGGCCTCGAGCTCGTCTCGGCCGTCGCCGGCTACGGCTTCGCGAACCAGATCGAGCTCCAGGCCCGCGTCGGGGTCGTCACCGGCGGCGTCGCGACCACCGAGACCCCCGAGGAGGGCCTCGTCATCGGCGACCGGGTCAACACCGCCGCGCGCATCCAGTCGGCGGCCCCGCCCGGCTGCTGCTACGTCGACGAGATGACGCGGGCGGCGACGGCGGCTGCGATCGCCTACCTCGACGCCGGCGAGCACGAGCTGAAGGGCAAGGCGGAGCCGGTGCGCCTCTTCCAGGCGACCCGGGTCGTGGCGGCCGTCGCCGGCTCGCAGCGCTCGGGCGTCATCGAGGCGCCCTTCACGGGACGCGACCACGAGCTGCGCCTCGTCAAGGAGCTCTTCCACGCCACCGCCGAGCGGCAGTCGGCGCGCCTTGTGCTCGTGTCCGGCGTGGCCGGCGTCGGCAAGTCGCGGCTCGCCTGGGAATTCTTCAAGTACATCGACGGCCTCGCCGGCGAGGTGCTCTGGCACGCCGGGCGCTGCCTCTCCTACGGCGAGGGCGTGAGCTACTGGGCCCTGTCGGAGATGGTCCGAGCACGACTGCTCATCAGCGAGGAGGACCCGCAGGAGCTCGTCTCGGAGCGGCTCCGCACCGGGCTCGAGCGCTGGATCCCGGACCCGGCCGACCGGGAGTTCATCGCCCCGCGCCTCGGCCAGCTGCTCGGCCTGCCGACCTCCCAGGTGCTGGCGCGCGAGGAGCTCTTCTCGGGCTGGCGGCTCTTCTTCGAACGACTGTCGGAGCACCTTCCGGTCGTGCTCGTCATCGAGGACCTGCAGTGGGCAGACGCCGGCCTGGTCGGATTCCTGGACCACCTGTTGGAGTGGTCCGGCGACCACGCCCTCTTCCTGCTCGTGCTGTCGAGACCGGAGGGGACCGACCGCCGCGGTCTCGGCCTGTCCCGCCGTTCGGTCACGACGCTGCCGCTCGACGCGCTCTCCGACGAGGTCATCGGCGAGCTCCTGGACGGACTCGTGGCGGGCCTGCCTCCATCGGCGCGGCTGCGCATCGTGGAGCGCGCCGAGGGCATCCCGCTCTACGCCATCGAGACCGTGCGGAGCCTCCTCGACAAGGGCGTCCTCCAGAAGGAGGCCGACGGGCGCTTCCATCTCGTCGGCGAGCTCGGCGAGCTCGAGATCCCGCCTGGACTGACCGCCCTCATCGCCTCGCGTCTCGACGCCCTCGAGCCCGAGGAGCGCCGGCTCGTGAAGGAGTGCTCGGTGCTCGGGGCGAGCTTTCCCCGCCAGGCGATCGTGGCCGTGTCCGACACCGCCACGGCGGACCTCGACGAGCTGCTGAGCTCGCTCGTGCGCAAAGAGGTGCTGACGGTCCGGGCCGACAAGCTGTCACCCGAGCGGGGCCAGTACGCGTTCACCCAGTCGCTCATCCGCTCCGTCGCCTACGACATGTTGACGAGAGCCGAGCGCAAGGCCCGCCACCTGAGGACCGCCGAGCACCTGAGAACGGCCTTCCCCGACGAGGGCGCCGAGGTGTCCGAGGTGATCGCAGCCCACCTCAACGACGCCTACCGCGCCGCCGGCGACGATGCGGACGCCGGCGAGCTCCGCGCCCGGGCGTGCCGGGCGTATGTGATCGCGGCCGAGCGTGCGCAGAACGTCGGCGCTCCGGAGGCGGCCGAGTCCGCCTACCTGAAGGCGGCCGAGCTGAGCTCCGACGAGGCCGAGCAGGCCGGCTTCATCGGGCGGGCAGGCCAGATGGCCCAGCTCGCAGGCTGGTCCGAACGCGCCGTCGACCACTTCGAGTCGGCGATCGCCGCCCATGGCAGTGCCGGCCGGAGCGTCGACGCGGCTCGGGTCACGGCCTGGCTCGGCAGCTCGCTTTCGTCTCTCGGCCGCGGCGAGACCGGGATCCTGCGGATCCGTGCGGCGTTGGCGTCGCTCGAGGGGATCGAAGCGCCGCCGGACGTGCTGGCCGATCTTCAGGTCAGGCTCGCCGGCGCCCTCGTGTTCTCCGGCCACGGCGACGAATCGGCGGTCGTGAACGAGGAGGCGCTCACGCTCGCGCAGCATCACGAGCTCGCCGACCCGCTCGTCCGGGGACTCAACTCGAAGGCGATACTTCACACCGTCCGGGGGCGCGCCGAGGAGGCGCGCATGCTCTTCGAGGGTGCCGCCGCCGTCAGCCGGGTCCACGGGCTCACCCAAAGCGAGATGTTGGCGGAAGGCAACCTCGCCGACCTCTGCATGTCGCGCGACCTTCCGGGCGCCGAGGATCACGCCAAGGCGGCGCTCGTGCTCGCCCGCCGCTGGGGACTGCGCCAGGTCGAGGCCTGGTCGGCCAGCAATCTCATGTACATCCTCACGATGGCCGGCCAGCTCGACGAGGCACGGCGAGTCGGGACCGAGCTGCTGGGCGGCGGCGACGAGCGTGCCGGGGCCGGAGACATCTACTTCCGGCTCGCCGGTCTGGACGTGCTGCGCGGCGACGTCGACGCCGCCCGTGAGCATCTCGCCGGCTGCAGTGACTGGGCCGGGAGCGACAACGTGCAGTACCGGGCCGGCTACGCCGTCGCCGAGGCGCAGGTGCTTCTCGGCGAAGGCAAGGCCCGGGAAGCGCTCGAGGCAGCCCGCCGGGCGCTCGACGAGGTCATGAGCGGAGGGCTGAGCGTCGCCCACGAGGTCGTCCGCATCGGCTTCCCAATCGCCCTCGAGGCCGCCATAGACGCCGGCGAGATCGAGGACGCCGATCGGCTGGCGGCGATGCTGGCCGGGCGCCCGCGGGGCGAGGTGCCCCCGTTCCTGCGTGCACAGATCACCCGCGCAAGGGCGCTCGTTGCCGGTGCCCGGGGCGACGACGAAGCGGTGGAGGAGAACCTCGTGTCCGCCGAGGGGGCATTGCGCGAGCTCGGCTACCCCTCCTGGACGGCGTCGGTCCAGCTCGACCGCGCCGAGTGGCTCGCCCGCCAGGGGCGCCTCGAGGAGTCGATCCGGCTGGCGGCCGAAGCCGGCGAGACAGCGGAGGCGCTCGGCATGGCGCCGATGCTCGCCCGCGCACGGGCGCTGCTCGAGCCTGACGGGAGGGGACGTGCGCTGCTCGACGTGTGATTCGGAGATCCCGCCCGACAGTCACTTCTGCGAGCAGTGCGGCTCGCCGGTGTCGAGCGCCTGTGGCTCGTGCGGCGCTCTCGTGTCGGCCGGCAAGCCCTTCTGCCGGGTCTGCGGTGCGCCGATGGACGGCGGTGAGCGTGCCGCACAGCCGGCCGTCGCCCGCCAGGATCTCGGCGCCCCGCCCGTGGCGCCGAGCGATGCGGGCGCCGAGCTGCGGCACGTGTCGGTCCTCTTCTGCGACCTGGTCGGCTTCACCCCACTCGCCGAGAAACACGACCCCGAAGAAGTACGAGATCTCCTCTCCGGTTACTTCGAGCTCGCCCGAGCCATCGTCAACCGGTACGGAGGCGTCGTGGAGAAATTCATCGGCGACGCCGTCATGGCCGTCTGGGGCGCTCCCGTGGCGAAGGAGGACGATGCCGAGCGGGCGGTCCGGGCCGGCCTCGAGCTCGTCTCGGCCGTCGCCGGCTACGGCTCGGAGCGCAGGACCGATCTCCAGGCTCGGGTCGGCGTCGTCACCGGCGGCGTCGCCACGACCGAGACCCCGGAGGAGGGCCTCGTCGTCGGCGATCGGGTCAACACCGCGGCGCGCATCCAGTCCGCAGCCCCGCCCGGCTGCTGCTACGTCGACGAGATGACGCGGGCGGCGACGGCGGCCGCGATCGCGTATGTCGACGCCGGCGAGCACGAGCTGAAGGGCAAGGCCGCCCCGGTCCGGCTCTTCCAGGCGACCCGGGTCATCGCGGCAGTGGCGGGCTCGCAGCGTCCCGGTGTGCTGGAGGCACCGTTTCTCGGCCGTGACCACGACCTTCGCCTCGTCAAGGAGCATTTCCACGGCACCGCCGACCGCCACGCCGCGCGGCTCGTGCTCGTCTCGGGCGTCGCCGGCGTCGGCAAGTCGCGCCTGTCCTGGGAGTTCTTCAAGTACATCGACGGCCTCGCCGGCGACGTCCTCTGGCACGCCGGCCGCTGCCTGTCCTACGGCGAGGGCGTGAGCTACTGGGCGCTGTCGGAGATGGTCCGTGCCCGCCTGCTCATCAGCGAGGAGGACCCGCTCGACCTTGTCGCCGAGCGGCTGCGCAGCGGGCTCGAGCGTTGGATCGAGGATCCGGCCGACCGGGAGTTCATCGCTCCCCGCCTCGGCCAGCTGCTCGGCCTGCCGAGCCCGCAGGTGCTCGGGCGCGAGGAGCTCTTCTCCGGCTGGCGGCTCTTCTTCGAGAGGCTGTCGGAGTTCCTCCCCGTCGTCATGGTCGTCGAGGACCTGCAGTGGGCCGACGCCGGAATGGTCGAGTTCCTCGACCACTTGTTGGAGTGGTCCGGCGATCACGCCTTGTTCCTGCTCGTGCTGACGCGACCGGAGGGCACCGAACGCCGCGGGCTCGGTCTCTCGCGCCGAAGCGTCACGACCCTCCCCCTCGACCGGCTGTCCGACGAGGTCATCGCCGAGCTCCTGGACGGGCTCGTCACCGGGCTCCCGCAGACCGCCCGCGCCCGCATCGTGGAGCGGGCCGAGGGCATCCCGCTCTATGCGATCGAGACCGTACGGGGCCTGCTCGACAAGGGCGTCCTCGAGAAGGAGGGCGACGGCCTCCTCCGCCTCGTCGGCGAGCTCGGCGAGCTCGAGATCCCGCCCGGCCTCACGGCCCTGATCGCCTCCCGCCTCGACGCCCTCGAGCCGAACGAGCGCAGTCTCGTGAAGGAGTGCTCGGTGCTCGGCGCCAGCTTCCCCCGCCAGGCCATCGAGGCCGTCTCGGACGCCGATCCGGTTCACCTCGACGAGCTGTTGAGCTCGCTCGTGCGCAAGGAGGTGCTGACTGTCCGCGCCGACAAGCTGTCGCCCGAACGCGGCCAGTACGCCTTCACCCAGTCGCTCATCCGGTCGGTCGCCTACGACATGTTGACGAGAGCCGAGCGCAAGGCCCGTCACCTGCGGACCGCCGAGCACCTCCGCTCCGCCTTCCCCGACCAGGGAGCCGAGGTGTCCGAGGTGATCGGCGCCCACCTCTACGACGCCTACAGGGCTGCAGCCGAGGACCCGGACGCCGAGAATCTTCGGGCCGCCGCCTGTGACGCCTACACGCGGGCGGCCGAGCGGGCCGACGCCGTCGGCGCCCCGGACGCGGCCGAAGCCGCCTACCTGCAGGCGGCAGAGCTCTCCGGCGACGAAGCCGAGCGGGCGTCGCTCGTCGACCGGGCCGGGCAGATGGCCGAGCGCGCCGGCTGGCACGAGCGTGCCCTCGGCCATTTCGAGACGGCCATCGCCGCCCATGTCGAGGCCGGGCGCGTGATCGACGCCGCCCGAGTGACTGCAAGCCTCGGGCTGTCGCTCGACCGGCTTGGCCGGGGCGAGCTGAGTGTCACCCGCGTCCGGGAGGCGATGGCGTCGCTCGAGGGCCGTGGCGCCCCTCCGGAGATCCTCGCCGACCTCGAGCTGAAGCTCGGAACCGCGCTCGCCTTCTCCGGTCACCGCGACGAGGCAGCCGGACCGATCGAAGAGGCCTTGACCCTCGCCCAGCACCACGAGCTCGACGAGCCGTACGCGTACGGCCTCATCGTGAAGGGCGTGATGCTGAGCGGCGCGGGACGCTCCCGGGAGGCTCGCCTGCTCTACGAAGGCGCCGTGGCCGTCTGCCGGATCCACGGGCTGACCCTGCTCGAGATGATCTCGGAGACCAACCTGGCCGATCTCTGCATGACCGGCGACCTGCCCGGAAGCGAGGAGCACGCCAGAGCCGCGCTGGCGCTGGCGCGACGCTGGGGCCTGCGCGGGTACGAGGCCGGGGCCGCCGGCAACCTCACGTACGTCCTCACGATGGCGGGCCGGCTCGAGGAGGCGGAGCGGCTCGGCACCGAGCTGCTCGAGTCCGGCGGCGACGAGCGCCCCGGAGCTGCGGACATCCACGTCAGGCTGGCGGTGGTCGAGGCGCTGCGTGGAAACGGTGGCGCCGCCCGTGACCACCTCCTCGGCTGTCGTGCCTGGGCTGAGAGCGACGACGTGCAACAGAAGACTGGGTACGCCAACGCGGAGGCGGCCATCCTTCTCGCCGAAGGCGAGTACGAGGCGGCCCTCCGAGCGGCCCGGCGTGCCATCGACGCCGCCGTCGGAGGTGGCTTGGGGATCGCCCACGAGTCGCTCCGAGACGGGTTCACGACTGCCGTCGGAGCCGCCGTCGCGGCCGACCGACTCGAGGACGCCGAACGCGCGCTGGAGCAGGTGGCGGGATACCCCCGCGGCCGGATCCCTCCGTTTCTCAGGGCGCAGCTCACGAGAGGCGTGGCGCTCGTCGCCGGCGCCCGGGGCGAGAACGAGACCGTCGAAGACGACCTCCTCGCCGCGGAGCGCGAGTTCGGTGAGCTCGGCTACCCGTACTGGGCCGCGCGCGCCCAGCTCGACCGGGCCGAGTGGCTCGCCAGCCAGGGGAGGGTCGAGGAGTCGGCGCGGCTCGCGAACGAGGCGGCGGCCACCTTCCAGCAGATCGGGGCCGCACCGATGTTCGCCCGGGCGCGTGCCGTGCTCGAACCGGTACTCAGCCCGTAGGCCCGAAACGCTCCACGCGGATCTGATCGTCCGGCACCGCGAGGCGGCCGAGCAGGCCGGTCACATGATCAGCGAAACCAGACGACCCGCACACAAACGCCCCGCCCCCCTCCACGAGCGCGCCCCGGAGATCCGCCTCGTCGAGGCGCCCGGGCGGCCGCGGCCAGGAGGCCGGCACCTCGCGGGTGAAGACGACCGTCGATTCCGGGCCGGGAAGCTCCTTGGCGTAGTAGAGGTCCTCGGGCGTCCTTGCCGAGACGACGAGACGGACGAGGTCCGAACGACCGCGTCTGCCTGGCCAGGCGCAGCATCGCCATGAGGGGCACGACGCCCGATCCCCCGCCGACGAGCAGGGCCGGCGTGTCGCCGCGCCAGACGAAGTAGCCGCCGATCGGCCCGCGCACCTCGAGCTCGTCGCCGGCCATGACCTCCTCGTCCAGGAACGTGGACACCTCGCCGCCCTCGAGATGCTCTACCGAGAGCTCGATGCGGCCGGAGCCGTCCGGCGCCGAGGCGACCGAATACGAGCGCGAGGCGGTGTACCCGTCCGGAGCGGTGAGGCGCACGATGAAGTGCTGGCCGGCGAGGAACGGCACGGGCCGCGACAGCAGGAGACGAAACGTCTTCGCCCGCGCCGTCTCCCGCCTCACCTCCTCGACCGTCGCGCTCTGCCAGGGTCCCGGCGCCGGCGCCGGCGCGACGCTGGGCGATGTCGCCGGCATCATCGAGGCGGTCACGGGCTCAGTCACCCTGGTACCGCTGCTCGAGCCAGGGGTCACCCCGGTCGTGGTAGCCGTTGACCTCCCAGAAGCCCGGCTCGTCGTGGTCCAGCAGCCGCAGGCCCGCCACCCACTTGGCGCTCTTCCAGAAGTACAGGTGCGGCACGAGCAGCCGGGCCGGGCCGCCGTGGTCGACCGCCAGCGAGCTCCCCTCGTAGTCCCAGACCACCCACGCCTTCCCGCCGGTCACATCCGCGAGCGGAAGGTTCGTCGTGTAGCCGGTGTGCGAGAAGGCGAGCACGAAGCTCGCCGAGGGGAGCGGCTCCGCCAAGCCGAGCAGGGTGTCGACCGACACGCCGCTGAAGTGGACACCGAGCTTCGACCACGTCGTGACGCAGTGGATGTCGCCCTCGAAGCTGGCCGGCGGCAAAGCGTGGATCTCGTCCCAGGTCCATTTGAGTGGGTTTTGCACCAGCCCCTCGACGGCGAAGGTCCACGACGCCGTGTCAAGCCGCGGCGTCGCCTCGGCGGTGAGCACCGGCCAGGTCGGTCCCGCGTCGTACTGGCCCGGCGGCAGCCTGGGGTCGCGCTCTGATGCTCCCCGGCCCCTGAATCCGCGTGTGAGTTTCACGAACACTCCCTTCTTTCGTTCAAGTCTTCGCTCCGAGCGGCGGCGCATCAAGCGCGCACGAGACACGGGCCTCACGAGACTCCCCGGCCGCAGCGCCGGCGCGGGTCGGGTTCCGGATGCCGATGGCGGCGATCACCCCGCCGAGCGCACACGTGACGGCGGAGATGATCATCGCCTTGCGGAAGGCGGCGGACAGCTCGGCGGGGTGCAGGTAGCTCGAACCGGAGATACCCACCAGCGCCGGCAACACCGCCACGGCCAGCAGGCTCGCGACGCGGGCGACGTAGTTGTTCACCGCCGACGCGACGCCGGCGTGCTCGGTCGGGACCGACCCCATCGCCGTCGACGTGAGCGGCGCGACCGTGATCGCCAACCCGAGAGCGAACACCAGCACCGCCGGCAGGACCCCGGTCAGGTACGAGCCCGAGTCCGTGGAACGGACCAGGAGGGCGAGGCCGGCGCCGACGACCACCGGGCCGGCGCCCATCTGCAGGCGCGGCCCGATCTTCGACGCCAGCCGGCCCGAGCGCGCCGACAGCACGAGCATGACGAAGGTCAGCGGCAGCAGCGCCACGCCGGACTGGAGGGGCGTGTACCCGTTGACGACCTGCAACTCGACCGGAAAGAGAAACAACGCCCCTCCCAACGCCCCGTACACCACGAACGTGACGCCGTTCGTGACGGAGAACTGGCGGTTGGCAAAGAGGTGGAGCGGGAGCATCGGCGCCGGCGAGGCCCGCTCGACCAGCACGAAGGCGACGGCTCCGACGAGCCCGGCGACGAGCACGATCAGCACGGACAACGACCCGAAGCCACGTTCGGGCCCCTCGATGAGGGCGTAGGTGATGCCGGCGAGGGCGGCCACTCCGACGAGGGCGCCGCCGACGTCGATGTGACCGGTCGCCGTCGGGTCGTGCGACTCCGGGACGTGACGGATCGACATGATCAGGACGGCTGCGCCGACGGGCAGGTTGATGAAGAAGATCCACCGCCAGGAGGCGGCGGCGATCAGGTAGCCGCCCAGGAGCGGCCCGGCGGCGGCGGCGACGCCACCGAGCCCGGACCAGGCGCCGATCGCGGCCCCGCGGTCCTCGGGGGAGAACGACGCCTGCAGGATGGCCAGGCTCCCCGGCGTGAGCAGCGCACCGCCGACTCCTTGAACGACTCGGGCGATCACGAGCATGGTCGAGTCCACCGCCAGCCCGCACACAGCCGAGGCCACAATGAACCAGACGACACCGAGGCAGAACACCCGCCGGCGGCCGTAAAGGTCGCCGAGCGAGCCACCGAGCAGCAAGAACGCCGCCAACGTGAGCGTGTAGCCGGTCACGACCCACTGCAGCGTTCCGAGCGAGGCGCTGAACTCGCGCCCGATGGTGGGAAGGGCGATGCCGACGACGGTGGCGTCGATTGCCGCCATCCCCGACCCGAGCACCGTGGCCGCGATCACCCACCGCCCCGCCGCCGAGGCGTAGCTCAACTCGCCGGAAGTCGACATCGAGGCGAGCCTAAGGTCCGCGGCGATGATCACGTCATCCAAACCCAGTCCTCCCGGGGTTCTAGGGGTGATGCCCACGAGCCCGGATGACTTCGACCAATTCTTCCGGACGGTGTTCCCCAAGGCCGTCGCCGTCGCGCGGAAGGTCACTGGCGACCGGGCGGCCGCCGAGGACGCGGCCCTCGAGGCGCTCGCGAAGGCTCACTTCCGCTGGGACCGGATCGGGCCTCGACCCTGGCGCGACGCCTGGGTGCTCAAGGTCGCCGTCAACGAGGCCATCCGCCGGCTTCCGCGACCGACGACAGCGCCACCAGCGCGCCACCACGGCGATCTCGCCGACGACGTCGCACTGCGCCAGACCCTGAGCGCCGCTCTCGCCCAACTACCGCGCCGCCGAGCGCGAGGTGATCGTGCTGCGCTATCTCCTCGGCCTCCCCGAGACTCAGGTCGCCGAGGTCCTCGAGATCAGCCACGGGACCGTGAAAACGCATCTTCGCCGTGGGATATCCGGTCTGAGGCAAAGCCTCGGCCGCAACCTGAAGGAGGAGCACCTTGTTCGAATCGGCTGAGACCCTCGCGTCGGACTACGACGACGCCCAGCTCGCAACCATGCTCGCCCTGGCCAAGCAACGCAGCACCTCGTTCCGCCGGCGCCAGCGCCGGCGCCGGTCCATGACGGGCGCGCTCGCGCTCCTGCTCGTCATAGCCCTCGGAACCGCCTACGTCATCCGCCCCGCGGGGACGACGCGTCCCGGGCACACCTCGGCCACGAAGCCTCAGCCCGCCATGAAGGCGCCGTCGTGGAAGCTGGCCGGCGACGTCACGCAAGCGACCTGGAAACTCGACACGTCCAGCGCGTCGCAGCGCGGATTCGCGCTCACGTGCCCGGATGCCACGACCTGCTACTTGGAAGACCTGCAAGTCGACGTCTCGTCCGGTCCAGCCCCGACGCTGATCGAGGTCACCCACGATGGAGGAACGACGTGGCAGCAGTCGTCGCTCCCGGGCGACATCACGCCCACCACCGGGATCGACTGCGTCGATGCGGACACGTGCTTTGCCGGCGGTCAAGATCCCAGCGGCAACAACGAGATCGTCACAACCGACGACGGCGGGCAGAGCTGGACCGTGCTGCCGATGTCGCTTCAGTTCCCGTCGCCGTTCCAGTTCGCCGATATCTCGTGCGTGACGACGACGTCGTGCGTGGCCGTAGGGACCTCCGGCGGCTTCGCCGACGGTCCGAGCTCCGCCGTCATCACCACCAACGGCGGCCGAAGCTGGACGACCTCGGACTTCCCGGCTGCCTTCGTCCCCTCCAAAGTGCGATGCGTGACCGGCGGGACCTGCCTCACGGTCGGCTACGAGGGCCAGGCGTCGGCGGTCGGCGCCATCCTTTACAGCACCGACGGGGGCTCGACCTGGTCGACTGCGACTGTGCCTGCGGGGTTCGGCCCATCTACCGCCATCTGGTGCAGCAGCGACGGTTCGAACTGTCTCGCGGTGGCCTTCTACACAACGCCGGCATCGCCGCTGGCTTCGAGCGTCCTGACCAGCACCGACGGCGGTCGGACCTGGGCTGAGGCGGGCGCCGGAGGGCCGCCATTTTCCATCTTGACCTCGTTGTCGTGCGTCACGAGCTCGTACTGCTGGACGTCCGGACTGACGCTCGATGCCACCTCCCGTGTCCAGACCGCGTCAGCCGCTTCTCGCCATGACCACGGACGCCGGCCAGAGCTGGCAGGCTGCTCAGCTGTCCGCCTCCTTGAACTTGATCGCCGTGCCGGCGGTTTCGTGCCCGGACGCGACGACCTGCTTCGCCATCGGTATCCAGGACACGGGGAAGAACCCGTTCGTGTTGCTGTCCTACAGCAGCTAATGAAGGCGAAGCAACCGAACGGCGGCACGAACACGGAGTAGTAGGGAGCGTCCCTCGGCATCCCCTTGTCCGAGGGGCGCTGCCGCGCCCCCGAACGGGTGACCTGCCTCAAACATAGTGACCGCTCGCAATCATTAACGGAGGCAAGTTGAAAAACTTTTTCGACTACCCCCGCCGCTCCGCCCCCTCCCCCGCGCCCTCTCCCGCCCCCAAACTGGCGCCGACAGCTCCGCTCGGACACCCGGACAGCGCCCTTAAAGTCCCACGCATGGCGAAGATCCTCTACACGGCCCACGCCCACGTCACGGGCGGGCGAGACGGGCACGGGCGCACGACCAACGGAGACCTTGAGGTGGACCTGCGCAGGCCGACCGAGCTCGGCGGAACCGGCGGCGGGACGAATCCTGAAGAGCTTTTCGCCGTGGGCTACGCGGCCTGTTTCGAGAGCGCGCTCGGGGCCGTAGCCCGGCGCCGGACGATCGACGCCGGCGAAGTCTCGATCGACTCGGCCGTGAGCCTGCTTCCAACGGGCGACGGAGGGTACAAGCTCGAGGTGACCCTCGACGTGCAACTGCCGTCGGTCGAGGATCCCGCTACGGCCGCCGAGCTAATCCATGCGGCTCATCTGGTCTGCCCCTACTCCAACGCCACCCGGGGCAACATCGACGTCACGCTCCTGCACGACGGCAAGCCCATCTGAGGCCACCCACCACGCCGGCCCGAGGCCCCCTCCCTAGGGCAGCGCCTCCTCGCTCAGGAACCGCCGCAGCACGTTGCCCGTGATCCGGCTGACGTTGTTGTCGTAGTTGTTGTGGGAGAGGCTGCCGGTCCAGGCGATCGAGCCGGTCGAGAAGACGGCGCCGCCGCCTTGGAGGATGAAGTACACAAGGTCCGCACGCACATCGGGGTCCTGCGTCCCGCCCAACCCGGGTGGCGTCTCGAAGATCTCCTCCGAGGTACGCAGGTAGTCGTCCGAGAGTCCGACGGTGGACGCCAGCAGCAGCGCCCCCGGCGGCGTCCCGAGGCCGGTGTCGAATCGGTCGATCTCGGCACCGCCGGCGCCACCGCCCATGATGCCGAAGTCCCCGATGCGCTCGTTGTCCCCGACCCCATCGAAGATGAAGGCAGCCCGCTCGTCGAAGCTGTCCGGCAGGCGCTCGTAGTACGTCGACCGGTCGAAACCCTGCGCCGTGAACCCCACGCCCGTCAACCGCTGGGGCGCCCTCCCGTGGTTGCGCCACAGGCCGCACCGCTCACCGCTCGTGGCGTGGAACTCCTCACCGGGGCGGGGCTGGTGCGGCCGGGCGCCGTTCACCGAGCGGCGGACCTCCATCAGGTAGGGCTTGTCGGGATGGTACGAAACGAGCCAGTAGAAACCATTCCCTCCCAGATACATCAGCCGCCCACCCCCGGACACGTACGCCTCGAGGGCATCGAGCTCGGGCCCCGAGACGTACTCGGGGTGGCTCCCCGTCAGCACGACCGCGTAGTCGGAGAGCAGCTCGACACCGTCACGGTGGAGGTCCTCGTCGGTGATGGCGTCCCATCCGATGCCCTGGCCCTCGAGCCAGTCGACGATCGCCAGGTCGGCCGGGAACTGCCAGAAGGCGTCGGCCATGAACCAGGCCCGGTAACGAGGGCGCATGTTGACGATCGGCCGGCGCCGGGAGCTGAAGAAGACGCCCGAGCCGTCGCTGTGGATCTCGTAGCAGGAGTGCCCGAAGTCGTAGTGGCGCTGAAGCTCGAGGTCGTCCGGATGGACGATCGGCACATGGCCGATCAACAGCTCGGCGCCGGCGGCGTCGAACGGCAGATGGTCGTTGGCATACGCCAGGTACGACCCCGTCGGGAAGAGCACGGCGACCCGGTTGCGCTCCCCGCCGCGGGCCGGCCGGACGAAGAACGGCACGTGTTCCTCGCAGTCCTGGCCCCGCAGCCTCATGGCGTAGACACCGCTCGCCATGCCCTCGAGCACCGTGAGGCCGAACGCCGGCGGCCACTCGAGGTCGTCGAGATCGTCGTCGTGGAAGTGGATGGCCCCGTACTCGTCCGGCGCCGCCCGGAAGTTGTCGACCTGCCCCGTCCAGTTGTGACCCGTGACGCCGCGGGTCGGCTGGTTCACCACCCGCCCGTTCAGGTCGGCGCCGCCGACGTCCAGCACCGTGTCGAGGAGCAGGCCGTCGGGCCGGTCGGTTGCGCCGAAGTCCCAGACTGCCGACGTCCGCCGGGTGTGGCGCGTCACCGACGCCCAGGCCCGTTCCAGCTTCCCGTTGAAGTGTGCGCAGGCGGCCCAGGTGCCGCCGTGCAGCTCCGACAAAGCCCCGATCCGAAACGGCGTCCCCTCCGCCGGAACCGGCCTCTCCCCCACGCGCTCGCGTTTCTCGTCGCCGGCAGCCGGCGACGCCGCCGGCATCACCCGATCCGTGCGCCCGCCGCACGGCTCCAGCTTCACAAAGGCTGACCCGTCGGCGCCGCTCCAGCCTGCGGAGGCGGCGTACCAGGTGTGCGCCTCGATCGGCTGGGCGAGACGCAGCTCGGCCCCTTCGGTCCCGTCACCGAGGCGGAAGACGAGATGACCCTCCTCGATGACGAGCCCGTAGCCGGCGGACTCGGTGGTCGACCACGAGCCGAGCAGGCCCTGGCGGATCAGCTCGGGCGTAGTGGCATAGAACATCACACCGAAACGCAGCTCCGCGTCCGGCCGCAACTGCTGATCCGGATCGTCCACCTCGACGTACGAGCCGACCGCGCACCGGAAGAAGCTGGCCGCATACTCGCCGTTCACGTCAGAGGCATGCTCCTGCTCGAGAAACCCCGGCGAATCCGGGCCGTCGTATCCGTGCCGCAGCTTCACGAGCTGCGCCTGGTACTTGCGTACGTTCTCACCGCTGACGTGGAACGTGATCGTCTCGCCCGGAGCGACGCTGAACCGGGAGGCGTAGCCGTACAGCGCCGGCGTACCTTCGTCGCTCATGTCGCCTCGCCGGCCTCGCCGGCCTCGCCGGCCTCGTCGCGCAAGGTCTTCACCCTCGCCTCGAGCACGGCCTGCTGAGCGAGAGCGCTCGACGCATAGACGGTCTCGGTGTCGAGGTCGATTCGGGGCTCGTCGCCACGGTGATTGAGCCGCCCGATGCGCCAGCCGCCAGCGTCGCTCTCGGAGTAGATGACGTACTTGCCTGAGGTCTCGGCCCTCCGGAAGTACGTGAGCAGCCTCGCCAGAGCGTCGCTGTGCGGGCCGTACGGAAGCTGGCGGTGCTCATCGAGCAGGGCGTCGAGATCCATGCGCCCGAGCTGGTCGCGCAGGCGCCTGTCGGCCCGCGCGTAGACGGCATCGGTCGGATCGCTAACCACCGCTCACCTCGTGGTCCAATGCGAGAGCCCCCTCGGTCAGGCTGGACATTGTCGCGTACGTCGCCCAGTGTCAAGGTCGCTGCGGGAATCCAATGTTCACCTACCGTTCATGCCCCGTTCGATGCGGAATTCGCCGGCGGGTCCCAGACTTTCTCTATGGCCACAGGACCGGCTGCGGTACCCGGTACGTTCGATGCGCTCGACGACAGCAAGATCACGAGATTCCAGTACAAGATCATGTTCATCTCGGGCATGGGGTTCTTCACCGATGCCTACGACCTGTTCATCATCGGCGTGGTCGTCGCGATCCTCAAGCCGCAGTGGCACCTCTCGACCGGACAGGTGTCGCTCCTCAACTCGGCGACCCTCGCCGCCTCGGCCGCCGGCGCCCTCATCTTCGGCCGGGTGGCGGACATCCTCGGACGCAAGAAGATCTACGGCTACGAGGTGCTCATCCTCGCCATCGGGGCCATCGCCTCTGCCTTCGCTCCCAACTACACCTTCCTGCTCCTCTCCCGCGTAGTGCTCGGCATCGGCATCGGCGGCGACTATCCGGTCAGTGCCACGATCATGAGCGAGTACTCGGGCAAGAAGTCGCGCGGGAGGATGGTCGGCTTGGTGTTCGCCATGCAGGGTGCCGGACTCGTCGTCGGTCCCCTCATCGCTGCCATCCTGCTCGCCACGAACGTGCCCCAGAACCTGATCTGGCGGATCCTGCTGGGCCTCGGGGCCATCCCGGGGCTGGCAGTGTTCTATTTGCGGCGCCAGATCAACGAGACACCCCGCTTCGCGCGGGCCGGCGGCGATCTCGAAGAGCTGCAGGCGTCGATCGCCGCCGCCACCGGCCAGGCAACTTCGAGCGGCCCGAGGCCCGAGTCGAAAGCCCGCCACCAGCAGTCGGCTCTCGAGGGATTCAAGACCCTCGCCAGGAACCGGCGCATGCTCTTCTGGTTGATCGGGACCGCCGGCGCCTGGGCGATGCTCGACTTCGCCTATTACGGCAACACGATCTCGAGCCCCGAGGTGCTGAAGGTCATCAACCCGCACGGCTCGCTGCTCTACAACACCCTGCTGCAGTTGCTCATCTTCGTGGTGTTCGCGCTGCCCGGCTACGCGTTGGCGATCAAGCTGATCGACCGGACGGGCCGTAAGAAGATCCAGTGCCTAGGCTTTTCCATGATGGCGCTGGCATTCCTGCTCATCGGTCTCGTGCCCGGCGTCACGACGACTGTGGCTCCCTTCGTCCTCCTATTCGGGATGAGCTATTTCTTCACCGAGTTCGGGCCCAACATGACCACGTTCGTGTATCCGGCCGAGATCTTCCCGGTCGACGTGCGGACCACTGGGCACGGAATCTCGGCCGCGGCGGGCAAGATGGGCGCCTTCGCCGGCGCCTATCTCTTCCCTAGCATGCTGGCCTCTTCCTGGGGCTTGCGGGGCGCCGAGGTGGTCGCCGGCATCGTCTGCCTCGTGGGCCTCGGTCTCACTATCTGGCTGCTCCCCGAGCCGAAGGGGCTGACGCTGGAGCAGCTGGAAAAGGCAGCCTACGCGGTACCGTCCCCCGCCACACTTCGGCCGGCGACGTCGTGACGCACACCATCGTGGTCGGAGTGGACGGGTCCGACCACGGGAACGCCGCGCTCCACTGGGCGGTGAAGGAGGCACAGGTCCACCAGAGCGGGATCGTCGCCGTGTTCGCGTGGCAGCTGCCCTTCATCGGGATTCCTGGGGCATTCGACCGGGAAGAGGTGGAACGGCTCTGCAAGGCCTTCCTGGACGAGACCGTCGCCGCCGTCGTTCCCGGCGCCGGCGTGCCGATCACGAAACTGGTCGCGCAGGGAGACGTCAGCGCCTCGTTGATCGAGGCTTCCAAGGGAGCCGACATGCTCGTGCTGGGGTCGCGAGGGCGCGGCGGCTTCGCCGGCCTCAAGCTGGGCTCGGTCAGCCAGGAGTGCGTCCAGCACGCCGCCTGCCCCGTCGTGATCATCAAACGGCCCGGCGACGCCTGAGGCGCCGCTGCCTCCTCCCGCAGCGCCGGCGCCCCAGCCCCTAGATTGGGGCCCGACCGGCACGAAACGGGGGGACCTGTGGCGGAAGACCATCCCGACCGCCCTGCGGCGCAAGAGCCGCAAGAGCATCTCGACCACCGTTTGGCCGACGCGTCCGGCATCGGCCAGCGCCTCGGCGAGACCGTCGGGCTGCGGACGCTCAAGACGATCCAGAACTTCGACGACCCGCGCCAGGAAGGGCGCCGGCTGTTCGCCGAGCTGCTCGGCACGTTCTTCCTGGTGCTCGTGGCCGCCGGTGGACCGCCCACGATCCAGCACCCGGACGTGCCCTAGTCATGTTCACGAACAAGATGCCCCGCTACGAGATCCTCTCCCCCGAGGCGATCGCGACCCTCGACGCCGGCTGGCGCCGCATCGTGTCGGAGGTCGGAGTCCAGTTCGCGAAGGACGAGGCGCTCGAGCTGTTCGCCAAGGCCGGTCAACGCGTCGAGGGCGACGTCGTCTTCTTCGACCCCGAGTTCGTGCTCGAGCAGGTGACTCGGGCGCCGGCCGAGTTCGACGTGCAGGCTCGCAACCCGGCGCACAACGTTCACATCGGTGGCGACGAGATGGTGTTCTCGAGCGTCTACGGCCCGCCCTTCGTTCGCAGCGGTGACGCGCGGCGCGACGCGACGATGGACGACTTCCGCCGTTTCGTGATGCTGGCCCAGTCCTTCGACGACCTCGACTCGGCCGGCGGGGTCATCTGCGAGCCGAACGACACACCGCTCGACTCACGTCATCTCGACATGGTGCTCGCCCTGCAGACCTTGACCGACAAAATCTACATGGGCAACGTCGTAACCGGTCCGAACGCCGAGGACACCCTGAAAATGACCGAGATCGTCTTCGGCAGCCGTGAGGCGATCGAGGAGACGCCGGCCACGATCTCGGTGATCAACTCCAACTCGCCGCTTCGCTGGGACACGCGCGATGCTCGACGCGCAGTTCGTCTACAACCGCGCCAACCAGCCCGTCGTCCTCACCCCCTTCCTCCTCATGGGAGCGATGTCGCCCGTCTCGATTCCGTCGACGCTGGCCCAGCAGCTGGCCGAGGCGCTCACGGGAACGGCGCTCTCTCAGCTCATAAGGCCCGGCTGCCCGGTCATCCTCGGGTCGTTCCTGTCGAACATCGACATGCAGTCGGGATCGCCGTGCTTCGGGACACCCGAGTCGGCCATCGGGCTCTACTGCACGGGGCAGCTCGCCCGCCACTACGGGCTGCCGTTTCGGACCGGTGGCGGACTCACCTCCAGCCAGACGCCCGACGCCCAGGCGGCCTACGAGGCGCTCATGACGATGCTCCCGACATTCCTCGCCGGCGGGAACTTCATCATGCACACCGCCGGCTGGCTCGAGGGCGGGCTCGTCAGCAGCTACGAGAAATTCGTCATCGACATCGAGATCCTGCGGATGCTGAAGGTGGAGTTCACGCCCCTCGTCGTGGACGAAGCCTCACTCGCCTTCGGCGCCCACGTCGAGGTGGGACACGGAGGGCACTTTCTCGGGGCTGAGCACACGATGGAGCGCTTCCGCGAGTGCTTCTACCGTCCGCTGCTCTCCTCCTCGGCGAATTACGAGCGTTGGGTGCGCCAGGGTGGCAAGGACGCCGCCGCCCGCGCCGGCGAGATCGTCGAGAAGACGCTGGCGGACTACGAGCGCCCGCCTATCGACGAGGCGGTCCTCGAAGAGCTCGAGGACTTCGTCGCACGCCGGCGGGCCGAGCTCGGCGACTGACGAGCCTCAGCAGCCCATCGCGGCGGCGAGGACTCCGCACACCTCAGCCAGCCTGGGTGCCGACAGCGCACTAACTCGTCTGCGAAGGGCCTCTCTTGGAAGCGTGTGAATGTTGTCGAAGTTCACGACACAGTCGGTTGGAACGCCGTCGGTATCCGGCGTCAGCTCGAGTTCGGACATAAGCCCGCGACGTGTGCGAGTAAGCGCTGCGACAACGACTGATCCGATTCGCGCGGCCACGGGGTCACGGGTGAGCACGAGAACGGGCCGGTAGCCGCTCGGTGTGGAGGCGAACCAGATTTCACCGCGACGCATCTGCCCAGTCCGCCCACTCCTCGGCTGGTCCCCAGTCGGCGATCTCACCCAAGGATCGTTCGCCGTCGTCGAGCGGTTGTGCGACCCAGGTCTCGGCGTCGTTCTCGCTCTCCAAACTGTTCAGATGGCATCGGAGCGCCTCTCGCAGCAATTCCGATCTCCTTAAGCCGAGCCGCTCGGCCCAGGCTCGAACCCGCTCGGCGTACTCGTCGTCCACCCGGAAGCTCAACATTGTCATACGCCGATTATAACTTGTATGACAACCGCGGGTCCGGCGAACGGCGCCCGAAGCTCTTGCGAGCGGCCCCGGCCGGCGGGTGCGTGAGCAGCCGGCCGGTGGAAAAGCGATCGCCGCAGGCCGATACTGGAGACATGGTCTTCCCGACCGGCAACCCCGATGAGCGCGAGATGCTCCTCATGTGGCTCGACTACCTGCGGGGCGCGGTGATCCGCAAGGTCGAGGGCCTCAACGAGGACGATGCCCGATGGACACCCGAGGGCCGCCTCATCCCGCTCCTAGGCATCGTAAACCACCTCACGCGCGTCGAATGGCGATGGATCGACGGGCAGATGCTGGGCCAGGAGGTGAGCCGGAGCGAGGGGGAGTTCCACCCCGGTCCCGAGCTCGGTGTCGAGGCGACGCTGGCCGCCTACCGTGAGCGGGCGGTCGCCACCGATGCTGCCGTACGGGGCTTCGCATCACTCACGACGCCGACGAGGTCGGACGACGGCAAGGATCTGCGCTGGGTGCTGCTCCATCTCATCAACGAGACCGCCCGCCACGCCGGCCACGCCGACGCCACCCGCGAGCTGCTCGACGGTTTCACCGGACAGTGACGATGCGCCAAGCAAGAGCGGCCGTGTGTCACGCCTTCGGCGAGCCGCTCACGATCGAGGGCATCGAGCTCGACGATCCGCACGCGGGCGAGGTCCTCGTCCGCCTGGCGGCGACGTCGATCTGCGGCAGCGACGTGCACATCATCAAGGGCGAGTGGACCTGGTCCGCGACCTTGCCCCTCGTGGCGGGACACGAGTCCGCCGGCATCGTCGAGGCGGTCGGGAGCGCCGTTCCGAATGTGTCCCAGGGCGACCGTGTCGTGCTCTCGCTGCTGCGATCGTGCGGGGTCTGCCGGGCGTGCCGCGACGGACTCCCTTGGATCTGCACGGGATCGTTCGACCAGGACGCACCGGGCCGAGTCCGCCTCGCCGCCGGCGGCCCGGTGACCCGGGGTCTCGGCACCGGCGGGTTCGCGGAACTGGCACTCGTCCACCACACCCAGGTCGTGCGCGTGCCGGACGAGCTCCCCCTCGACCGCGCGGCGCTGCTGGCGTGCGGGGTCATCACCGGCTTCGGCGCCGCCGTCAACCGAGCCCGTGTTCGCCCCGGCGAAAGCGTCGTGGTCATCGGCGCTGGCGGCGTCGGTCTCAACGCGGTGCAGGGCGCGTCGGCGTGCGGCGCCAACCCGATCGTGGCCGTCGACGTCTCCGAAGAAAAGCTGCGGCTCTCGCTCCAGTTCGGCGCCACCCACGCGATGCTGGCGACCGCGAGCGACCTTGCCAGGTTGGTGCGCGCCACGACCGACGGAGGGGCCGATCACGTCCTCGTCGCCGTCGGTTCACAGACCGCAGCCCGCTCCGCCTTCGACATGCTCGGCCCCCGAGGAAAGCTCGTCATCGTCGGGATCCCGTCGAGCGGCACGACGATGACGCTCCCGATCGACCGGTTCACCTTCGACGAGCGAACGGTCACCGGCACGTCGATGGGCAGCACCCGCCTAAGCAGTGACGTACCGATGCTCGCCGAGCTCTACCTCCGGGGCCGGCTCGAGCTCGACAAGCTCATCACGAACCGCTACCCGCTCGAGGCGATCAACGAGGCGATGTCCGACTTCGCCGCCGGCCACTCCATACGAAACGTCATCGTCTTCGACGACGCCAACCCAGCCTGACGACTCTTCTCGCCAGCCCTACTCCTTCGCCGTCAGCAGGTAGCCGACGAGCTCGCCGATCTCCTCGGGCGTGAAGGTCATCGTGGCGTCCCCGACGGGAAGTTCGACACGCTGCAGCGCCGGCGTGTCGCCCGGGGCCCAGCGTACGAAGGTCCAGATCTTGCGCTCTCGCGCCAGACGGTAGGAGGCGGCGCAGGAGGTCGTCGCCGTCCCGACTCAGAAGGACCTGGAGATGCGAGGTCTGCGGTGGATCCGGTTCGACGTCGGCACCCGGGACGCCACGCAGCACCTCGGCGATCGCGAGAGCCTGTAGGCGGTAGTCGGCCATCCGCGGAAGCCGCGTCCGCAGCGACGCCAGACAGCTCGCCGCGTAGGGCCACAGGCCGAATACCGTGCCGCCATGGCGGGTCCGCCACTCGCGCACTTCGGCGACGATGTCGGCCGGCCCGGCGACACAGCAGCCGCCGATCGAGCCGAGTCCTTTGTAAAACGAAACATAGACAGTGTCGAACAGCGCCGCGACCTCCGCCGGCGGGCACCCGTAGCCGGCGGCTGCCTCCCAGATACGCGCTCCGTCGAGGTGAGCCGCTGCGCCGGCGTCTCGGGCCCAGCCCACTTGCGCCTCGAGGTCGTCCCAAGCCGGAAGATGACCGCCCAGATCGCGCTGGGGAAGCTCGACCAGCAACGCCGCCGGCGCTTCTTTGACCGCCTCGAGTGCCGCGGCCGTTAGAGGGCGCCGCAACTCGCCGGCTTGTCGGAAACTCAGGCCGTGCAGCCTTTGGTATCCGCGGCCTTCGCGCCAGTCGAGATGGCAATAGGGATGGGCGACGAAGGTGGAGCGGCCTGTTCGCTCGGCGTGGACCCTCAGGGTTGCCTGCTGGGCCATCGTGCCGGTCGGCAGGAACAACGCCGCCGGCTTGCCGAGCACCTCGGCGACTTCCGCCTCGAGCTCCGCGACAACTCCGCCCTCTCCGTACTGGTCCTTTTCGAAATCGGTACCCATCTCGCCGAGCATCTCTGCGGCGGTCTTGACACCGTGGCCCACGACGAAGCGGGTGCACTCCCGCTGAAGGGCGCGCTCCTCGTCGGTCAGCGCCCCGAAGCCTCCTGGAATCCCTGAGCGGGCGATCTTCGAGCCGGTCTCTGTCATCGTCGGAGCGTATCGAAGGTCCCCCGGATCCGGTCGACCATCTGCCACAGTGGCGATCAACGGCCCGTCCTGAGGCCGCAAAACGACACCAGCGGGAGGACCCGAGAATCGTGGCCAGCGTGGCTCAAGACGACTTGAAGCGCATGCGCGACGCGCTCTTCTTCGAGGGCGTCGAGCGCAGTCGCAGACTCAGCCGATTCTGGCTGCTCTTGCCCCTGTCGGCCGTCATCGCCGCCGCCGGGGTGGTCAGCGATTCGACCGCCACCGTGATCGGGGCCATGATCGTCGCCCCGCTGATGACCCCGATTCTCGGGATAGTGCTCGCGGTGGTGCTGACCGACGCAAAGAACCTGCGCCGGAGCATCCTGCTGGTCGTCGTCGGTGCCGCGGTGGTCGTTGGATTGGCATGGATCATGGGGCTCTTCGTCCCATACCCCGTCGTCGCCGCCACCAACAGCCAGGTGGCAGCGCGGGTCACCCCACGGCTCGTCGACCTCGTGGCGGCCCTGGCCACGGGCGCGGTCGGCTCGGTTGCCCTCGCCAGATCTGACATCTCCGACACGCTCCCAGGGGTGGCGATAGCGATCTCTCTTGTTCCGCCCTTGGCCGTCGTCGGGCTGACGCTCGAATCCGGCGCCCCCCACGAGGCGCTAGGCGCGCTCCTCCTCTTCACGACCAACGTCGCCGCCATCTTGGCGAGTGGCATCGTCGTGATGGCGCTGTACCGGATCCATCGGATCTCCGACCAGACCCAGGCGCCGGCGTTTCGCCGCCGCGGCGCCGTTGCCGTTGTCGCCATATTTCTGATCGTCGTCATCGTCCCGCTGACGCTCAACTCCGACCGGATCGACCGGACCACGGTTCGCCAAGCTGACGTTCAGGCAGTAGCCGACCGCTGGGCGAACGCCGCCGGCTGGAGCGTGGTCGGCGTTGCCGCCAACGGCGATCGGGTGCTCATCGACGCGACGGGTCCGAACCCCGCGCCTAATCTCGCAGTTCTACGCAAGGACCTTGTCGCCGTCGGGCTCTCAGGAGTCGACGTGGAGATCAGCCTGGCTCCCAGCCGATATAAGCGCATCTAGACCTGGCGGACCCGCACGGCTCGCCGGACACTCACATCCTCGGCGCACTAGACAGGAGAGCCCCGAACAGGTCCGACCATGCTGATCACGATCTCAACGACGCACCAGCCCGCCACCGATCTTGGCTACTTGCTGCACAAGCACCCCGAGCGCCTGCACACGGTGCAGCTTGGATTCGGCGCGGCGCACGTCGTCTATCCGGAAGCCGACGACGAGCGCTGCACCGCCGCCCTGCTCGTAGATGTAGACCCGGTTGGTCTCGTCCGCGATCGACGCGGGCGGCCGAGTGACTTCTCCCTCTCCCAGTACGTCAACGACCGCCCCTACGCGGCGTCGTCGTTTCTCTCCGTCGCCCTCGCCAAGGTCTTCGGCACGGCGATGGGCGGGCGCAGCAAGGAGCGGCCCGAGCTCGCCGGCCAGGAGATCCCGCTCGTGGTCCGCCTTCCTGTGTTGCCCTGCCGCGGTGGCGAGGCGGTGCTTCGCCGCTTGTTCGAGCCGCTCGGCTACACCGTTCAAGCTCAGGCCATCCCGCTCGACACCCGCTTTCCCGGTTGGGGCGACAGCGCCTACCACGATGTCGAGTTGGCGAGCAAGGTGCGGCTGCAGACACTCCTCGAGCATTTGTTCGTCCTGCTGCCCGTGCTCGATGACGACAAGCACTACTGGGTCGGTTCTGACGAGGTCGACAAGCTGCTCCGCCGCGGCGGATCGTGGCTCGCCGGGCACCCCGATCGGGAGCTGATCACGCGCCGATACCTGCGTTACGACCGCCGGCTCACCAGTCTGGCCCTGGCACAGCTCATGGAGGATGACCCGGCGGATCCCGACGAGGCGGCTCAGGCCCACGATGCCGAGGAAGAGGCCGTCGAGCGTCCGATCAGCCTGAACGAGTCACGGCTCGAGTCGGTTCTCGACGCCATCCGAGCAAGCGGCGCCCGCCGGGTGCTCGACCTCGGATGCGGCTCGGCCAAGCTCGTCCAACGACTGATGAAGGAACCGGGACTCGAGCGAGTCGTAGGGGTCGACGTCTCCTACCGAGCGCTCGAGGCAGGAGCGCGCCGCCTCCACCTCGAAACAATGACGCCGCGCCAGCGAGCCCGCGTCGACCTCTTGCAAGGCTCGCTCACCTATCGCGACCGCCGTCTCGAAGGCTTCGACGCCGCGGCCGTTGTCGAGGTCGTCGAGCACCTCGACCCCTCGCGACTTGCAAGCTTCCAACGCGTTCTCTTCGCCCAAGTCAAGCCGGGGACGGTGGTCGTGACGACCCCGAATTCGGAATACAACGTTCGCTTCGAGACCTTGCCCGCCGGCCAGCTTCGTCACCGGGATCACCGGTTCGAATGGACGCGCTCGGAGTTCCGGGACTGGGCCGAGCGCATCTCTGACAGTTTCGACTACAGGGTGAGGGTGTCGGGCATCGGCGCCGAGGACCCGGACGTTGGCTGCCCGACGCAAATGGCGGTGTTCAGCCGGTGAAACCCCTTAAAATCCCGGAATTCTGCCTCGTTGTCCTCGTCGGCGTGACCGGCTCGGGCAAGTCGACGTTCGCGTCAAGACACTTCCTGCCGACCGAGGTGCTGTCGTCGGACTTCTGCCGTGGGCTTGTCTCCGACGACGAGAATGACCAGTCGGCGACGAACGACGCTTTCGACGTCCTGAACTTCATCACCGGCAAACGCCTCGACGGAGGTCGCCTCACGGTCGTGGACGCCACGAACGTCCAGGTCGAGGCGCGACGCTCGCTGGTCGCGCTCGCGAAGGAGCACTATGCGTTGGCCGTCGCCATCGTCCTGGATGTGCCCGAGGCCGTCTGCGTCGCCCGCAACGAGCAACGAGCCGACCGCCAATTCGGGCCGCACGTGCTCATCAACCAGCGGATGCAGCTGCGGCGATCGATGCGGGGCTTGCGACGCGAAGGCTTCCACCGCGTGTTCGTCCTCGCCGGCCAGCAGGAGATTTCCGGTGCAACGATCGTGCGCGAGCCCTTGTGGAACGACCGGCGAACCGACCACGGTCCCTTCGACATCATCGGCGACATCCACGGTTGCTTTCGCGAGCTGACCGCGCTCCTGGCCGTCCTCGGCTACGAGGTCGAGGCCGACGGCACGGGGCGCGGCACCCTGAGGGGCGTCGGGCCGTGTTTCTGGGCGATCTCGTGGACCGGGGGCCGGCCACGCCCGCGGTCCTGCGCCTGGTCATGGGCATGGTGACCGAGGGCAACGCCCTCTGCATCGCCGGCAACCACGAGGTGAAGCTGCTGCGGGCGCTGCAAGGACGCGACGTCACCCGCAGCCACGGTCTCGCCCAGAGCCTCGAGCAGCTTGCGCTGGAGCCGCCGGAGTTCTCGACCGAGGTCGCAAAGTTCATCGACGCCCTCCTCGCCCATTACGTGCTCGACGATGGCCGGCTTGTCGTGGCGCACGCGGGGTTGCCGGCCAACATGCACGGGAGAGCCTCGGGAGCGGTACGGGCTTTCTCGTTGTACGGCGACACGACGGGCGAGACCGACGAGTACGGCCTACCGGTGCGCTACCCGTGGGCGGCGGACTACCGCGGCAAAACCATGGTCGTCTACGGACACACCCCCGTCCCCGAAGCGGTTTGGCTCAATCGGACCATCTGCATCGACACCGGTTGTGTCTTTGGCGGTCGTTTGACCGCCTTGCGCTACCCGGAGGGCGAGCTCGTCTCGGTCGCCCCCGATCAGACGTACTACGAGCCGGTCAAGCCGTTCGCAGCCGACAAGCCCGCCGAGGCGGCTCGGGAGCCGACGGATCTCGACCTTGAGGACGTGGTCGGCAAGCGGATCATCGAAGCTCGTCTTGCCGGGACGGTAACCGTCAGGGAAGAGAACGCTATCGCCGCTCTGGAGGTGATGTCCCGCTTCGCTGTCGACCCGCGGTGGCTCGTCTACCTGCCCCCCACGATGTCTCCAACGGCAACGTCCGATCGCGAAGGCCTGCTCGAACACCCGCACGAAGCCTTCAGTGCCTATCGGGCGACGGGGGTCGAGCACGTGATCTGCGAAGAAAAGCACATGGGATCGCGGGCGATCGTCGTCGCGTGCCGGGACGAGGCGACGGCGAGCCGGCGCTTCAGTATCGACTCAGCCACGCCCGGGTGCATCTACACCAGGACGGGACGTCCGTTCTTCAGCGATCCGGCGACGGAGCACGCGTTTCTCGCGAAGGTGCGCCACGCCATCGGGGCCGCCGGGCTGTGGGACGAGCTCGGGAGCGACTGGCTGGTGTTCGACTGCGAGCTGCTGCCCTGGTCCGCCAAGGCTGAGGAGCTCCTTCGCCGCCAGTATGCGGCCGTCGGGGCTTCCGGATCGCGCGCCGTGCGGGCCGAATCCGAGGCGGTCCGTTCCGCCCATTCCCGCGGGGTTGACGTCGGGACGCTCGCCGATCACCTCGTCGAGCGCATCGACATGGTCGACGGCTTCGTCGCCGCCTACGGCCGGTACTGCTGGCCGACCGAAACGCTCGACGACCTCAAGCTGGCGCCGTTCCAGGTCCTCGCCGGCGAGCGCGAGACCTACGCCCTGCGGAACCACTCCTGGCACCTCGAGATGCTGGGTCGTCTCTGCGACACCGATGCCACGACCTTCCGACCGACCCAGACGGTCTCGGTCGAGCTGGACGATCAGGATTCGGTCGAACAAGCCGTCACCTGGTGGGAGGAGCTCACCGCCGCCGGCGGCGAAGGCATAGTCGTCAAGCCTTACAACGTCGTCCACCGAGGGCCGAAGGGACTCGCCCAGCCAGGCATCAAATGTCGCGGCCGGGAGTATCTGCGAATCATCTACGGGCCGGAATACACCGCCCAGCGGCACTTGTCCCGCCTGCGTTCTCGCGGCCTCGGTCATAAACGCTCGCTAGCCATCCGGGAGTTCTCGCTCGGCATCGAAGCTCTCGAACGGTTCGTCGCCGCTGAGCCGCTCTACCGAGTGCACGAATGCGTGTTCGGCGTCCTCGCGCTCGAGAGTGAACCCGTCGACCCCCGCTTGTAGCCGCCCCCGCCGCCACGCCGGCCTCCGCCACGCCGGCTTGCCGCCCCGCTACCTGCCGCTCGCCGGCTGCCGCCCCGCCCTACGGTCGACTGCCCCCAACCTGCGCCCGTCCGCCAGGTCGACACGGGGTGCAGGGGTGTCCCCTGCGACCGCTGCTCGTGAAGGATCCGGGCAAGAACGACCCAGCGGCGACGCACCACCTGGGCGGTCGGACAGCCTGTCGCCTCCCTCAGAGCAACACCCTCTCGCGAGCGGGACCCGAGCGGTGAGAG
Source organism: uncultured Acidimicrobiaceae bacterium (assembly GCA_963763085.1). GTDB lineage: Bacteria > Actinomycetota > Acidimicrobiia > Acidimicrobiales > Bog-793 > CAVXNB01. Next base: position 1,541,501 of record CAVXNB010000004.1, on the reverse strand, counting down.
CGCCCTGCCATAGTCGAATTTGTGTTCAAACTTGCCTCCGATCGAGATTGCGACCAGTCGCAATCTGTTTCAAAGGCAAGTTTGGGCGAAATTCCGACTGTCGCCGAGGGAAGGCCGCCGCTCCAGAGAAGGGCTCCCAGGCCCTCGAGCCGGCCGGCGGCCCTCTGCGGCCCGGCCTCGCCGGCCGGCCGCCCCGCACCCGGCTACGTCAGCCCATGTTCGTGTCGATGACACAGAACAGATTGCCCTCCGTGTCGGAGAGCACGATGAAATCGGCGTCTTCGGGGTAGAGGTCCCACGCGACTCTCTCGGCACCGAGCGCAACGAGCCGCTCCACTTCCGCCGCCTGATCGGCGGCATCACCGGCGTACAGATCGAGGTGCATGCGAGGACGATCCTGCGGCGGCGAGGCGCTCAGCATGAGTGCGAGCGCCGAGCCGGTTCCCTCCGCCGGTACCAGCACGGTCCAGTCGTCGTCGGTCTCGCCCTCCCGTGGTACGTAACCGAGGGCGTCCATCCAGAACGCCATCGCCCGCCGGAGGTCACCCACGCCCATCACGACCGTCCCGATACTCAGCACCTGCGAATCGTGACATGGGGGCGGGCGCCCCGCAACGCGTGAACATCGGCATCGCAAATGCCCGATCCCTAAGCTCGGCTCGGCAGCAGGGCTAGCACTCGTCCATGAGAGGGGGCGCCGTGATCGGTGTCAGCGTGCGATTCGACTACGAGGAAGGTTTTGACCGTGTCCGACTGATCGACGTCGCCGAGCATTCGAAGGGCATGTTCGAGGGCATGCCGGGCTTGCGGTCCAAGGTGTTCACCGTCGACGAGGAGAACCGGAGGGCGATGAACTTCTACCTCTGGGAGACGAAAGAGGCGGCCGAGGCCTTCTTTACCGACGAGCTACGGGAGCGCGTCACGGGTCTCTACGGCGTCGCCCCGACCATCGACTTCCTCGAGATAGCGGCGATCGTCGACAACTCGAGGCCCTAACAGCCACGGCGCCGAGGCATCGCCTTGGCCTCGGCGCCGGAAGCGCCCCTAGGAGGTGTACCGGAAGGTCGCCTTCTTCACGGCCTTCGTGAAGCCTTTGCCGGTCTTGGCGCTCTCGAGAGTCTCCAGCGTGATCGAGACTTTGGTTCCTGCCTTGCCGGCCGGCGCCACCGCCGTCACGAGCTGAGTACTCCCGGAGTCGAGCAGGGCCTGCACGTTGGCAAATTTCTTGGCCGAGACCTTGCCGAACTTGACACCAACCACGAAGCCGAGATTGGTCCCGTGGATCGTCACATTCGTCCCGCCCTTTGCCTTGCCGGAACCAGGGGAGGAGGAGGACACCTGCGGATTGCCGGGCGGGAAGAAGATGAAGGTGTCCCGCTTGGGCGTGGCGGTGCTGCAACCGGTGGTGGTGCACACCTGGACGTCGTCGATGCCCGCATTGGACTCCGGCGTCCTGAGGGTGATCTCCGAGGCACTCACGACCGTGAAGTTGAGACTCGTCGCCCCCGAGAACGGAACACCGAAGGGCGAGAACTCGTCGGTGAACGTCACCACGGAGGCCGCCGTGAAGCCCGCCCCCTTGATCGTCAACTTCGTACCTCCGGTCGCCGGCCCCGCCGCTGGCGCCCTGCCCGTCGAGACCGAGGTCACCGCCGGCGTCGGGGCGAAGGCCAGTGACACGCCGTTGCTCGGGGTCGGTGTCGTCGCCGAGATGTTCCCCGAGTTCGGGCTCGCCAGGGTCTGGACGTACACGGGCACCGAGAACGTCCCGGTCTTGGTCGGAATGGTCGCCGGCGGGGACGTCACGAACTGGAGCTTGGTGCCCGAGACGAACGACGGCCCCGAGCCGAAGAAGGAGTTGTCCGAGTTGGGGGCGCCGCCGACGTCGAGCCACTCGAGGCCGAGGACGTCGAAGCCGACGCCGGTCAGGGTCACAACCGTGCCGCCGTTCTCGTTCGAATACGACTTGCCGTTGGCAGCGACGTCAGCGGTCAGCCCCGTGATGTGCGGAGCCGGCATGTAGTCGAACTCGGTCGGCTGGGGAGCGGACTCGCATCCACAACCCGCCGGCGTCTCGAAAACGCCCGAGTTGTCGAACACGAAGGCCCCTTGGTAGGGCGGAAGGAGCGTGCTCGCGCTGCTTGCGTGCCCGCCGGCCGTCACGACCACATTCACCTGGCAAACGTCGGTGGCGGCGTCGTCGCCCGTGCGGCACATGCGTCGTGCCGCTATGGAAGGCCGGGACGGTAGCGGTGATCTCGTTGCCGGAGGCGTTCACCGTGAACCCAGGAGAGGCGACCCCTCCGAAGGTGACCGAGGTCGCCCCGGTGAACCCGGCGCCGTAGATCGTGGTCTTGACCGCAGTCGCGCCGATCTTGGCCGACTCGACCGCCCCGGACGGACCGACCCCGGTCACTACCGGGGTGCTGGACGTGCCGCCAACGACCTCGAAGGCGCTGCTCGGGCCCTCCTTACTGGTGAGGTGACCTGTCGAGGTGACCGCTACGTAGTACCTGCCGGCGCCTCCCGCCGGTGTGCTCGGAGGTGCGAACAGCGACGCCGCCGGCACCGCCAGTTGGAACGACGTCGGAGTCAGGCCCGAGATCGCGCTCGCGGACAGCGTGGCGGCGCCGATCTGCACGCCGGCGATCAAGGAAGTCGCTCCGGACTTGAAGCCCGTTCCGGTGATCGTGAGGGTCCCACCTGTCGACGGGATCGCAACCGGCAGAACCGACGTGACAGTCGGCGCCGTCGCCGACGTTGACTGTGCGCACAAGTAATGAGCCAGCCCGGCCGTTCCGTTAGGGCCTGTCACCTTCGGCGAGCCGAGGCCCGTGGCCATGTCGTAGCCGGTGGTGGCCGGGTAGAGGCCCGTTGTCCCCAACGAGTCGTTGGTTCCGACCTTGATGTCGTTGAACGACGCCGCATAGGCGGTCGGATTGGACGCGAGTGCGTACAGCTCGGGATTGATGAAGCCGGCCCCGCCCGCACCGCAGGTGCCGGAAGCCGACATGTCTGCAGTCATGGCCGCCCACAGCGGCGTTGACGAAGAGGTCCCCCCGAAGGTCGTCCAGCTTCCGCCAAAGTAGACGGTGATCGCCCCGGTGAACTCGTCCGCCTGCGCCGAGACGTCAGGAACCTCGCGGCAGGCCGCCGCGCCGGCGACGCCCGCCGCTGAGTCCGTCAGGCAGAACTTGCCGCCGCCGAGCTTGTGGGCCGTCGCGTAGGCGTTCGCCTTGTTCACGACGCTCGGGTTGTCGAGTCCGGGCACGGTCGAGGCCGCCTGCCAGGTCGGCTCGGTCCAGGTGTCCGAAATGCCGCCGCCGCCGGCTCCCCATGAGGCACCGTCGTTCCAGACGCGCTCGACGGGAGGCTGCGTGGCGTTGTCGATGGTCGTACCGCCGACGGAGGTGACGAAGGGCTGGCTGCCCGGGTCGTCGACCGAGAGGAGGGGCGAGACCGGGCTAGCGGCCTGGCCGGCGCAGTCGTCAGAGCCGTCGTCGCCGGCGGCGGAAAAGGCGCTCTCGCCCTGGGCAGCGGCTTCTTCGAAGATCGTGTTCTCGAGGGCCTGCACGCCGGGAGCACCAGCCGCCTCGGCCTGCTCGCAGGCGCCCCAGCTCGAGGAGATCTCCTGCGCCTTGTCCTGGCTGACCATCGCGTTGTACTCGTCGAGCGCGCCGTACTCGCTGTTCGGGGCCTCGTAGACGTAGATGTTGGCCTGGGGGGCGATCGCCGAGACGTCCTCGATGTCGAGCTCGGCCTCGCCGGACCCGGTGCCCACCTGCTGGCCGCCGTCGACGGGCACGGTGTGCAGCCGGCCCTGCATCGCAGTGGCAGCCGATGCCCCAAAGAAACACGAGTCGAACTGCTTGATCTCCGCCGCCGAATACGGCTCCAGCTCGAAGATCGCAACCGACTTGCCCGCCGCCAGGTCACCGGAGCTGTACAAGCCGTCGACACCGTAGGCGGCGGCGATCTGCGAGTCGGTCAGGCCGCCGTTCTCGGCGGCTGCCTCCTGAGCTTCGGGGCACGCGTTCGGTGCCCCGGCGATGTGGGCAACAGCCGCCGCTTTGGCGGCGACGTGCAGGCCCAGTTTGCGACCGCCTCGAAGCAGGGAGACCGGGTGCGCCCGCACAAGGTTGTCCAGCCCTACGACGGTGGCCACAGAGCCGGCGATCGAAGCCGGGAGGCGGAGCGCCGACGTCGTCGCGGTGCCGACCGATCCATTGGCGAGTCGGTAACGGGCCAAGCTCGTACCGAAGGCCGCGCCCACCTGCGCCTCGGTGCCGGAGAAGTGGATCAGGAGGTGGTTCGCCGAGACCGAGCCGACCCGCAGCCCGTCGGCGCGTAGCTGCGCGGACACAGCCGCGATGGACGACTTGCTCGGGCCGAACATGTCAGCAAAACGACCCGGCGTGATGAACCGGTGATACAGCCCCGTCCCGGGCGTCGAGACGTCAGTCGCATAGGCCTTCAGAACCGCCGGATTCCGGGTGTTCATGGCCACCGCGCCGGCGATCTCCTGCGACCTGGCCACGGCGCCGATCCGCTCCATCCCGCGAAGGCGCGGCATGGCCGCCACCGTCCTGAACCCGCGCAGGCTCGGCCGGCCGGCAGCACCGGCGGTCGCGGGCAACGCCGTGAGTCCGGCGGCGGTCGCCGCCACGACGCCGACGGCCAGGCTCCGCGACAGCAGCCGGCCGCGGTTCGGCGACCCCGGACGGCGCTTCTGCGATCGGTGGATAACGGGGCTGTCACACAGCGGCACAGGTTCGTCCCTTCCTCGCCGGGCTCACCCGGAAGGCACGCATGGTACCCGCGTCAACTACCTCACAGCCGTAGCCCCTACGCCGAGACGTTCCTGACTAGGACCGGCAACTCCGAATAGCCCAGGTTGCCGGTGCCGAGCTCGCCGTCGGTGTTGTCCCCCCAGCACTTCACCTTCCCGCCGGCCACGATCGCGCAGGCGTGGTAGGAGCCGGTTGCGATAGAGCGGGCGCCGACCAGACCCGAGACCTTGACAGGGACGTCGTAGTCGTAGGTGTTGTTGTTCCCAAGCTCGCCGTCATAGCCGTATCCCCAACATTTGACGATGTGGCTGGAGAGCAGAGCACAGACCGAGTAGGAACCCACCGAGATCGCAGTCACGCCGCTGAGACCCGTGACCGCTACGGGCGATGAGAACCCGGTGTCGCTATATGTGTCGTTGCCCAGCTCGCCGTACCCGTCATAGCCCCAGCACTTCACTGTGCCGCCCGTGATCAGCGCGCACGCGGACTCGTCCCCGATTCCGATCGAGATGGCGTTGCTCAGCCCGACAACCGGGACCGGTACCGAGGATGAGTTGGTAGTCCCGTTTCCGAGCTCGCCGGATTCGTTGCCGCCCCAGCAGTCCACGCTTCCGCCGGCTCCGACGATGGCGCAACTGCTGTCATAGCCTGCCGCGACCTCGGTGGCGGAGCTCAATCCCGTCACTTGGACGGTGTTCGACTCCTCCGACGTCGTGCCATTCCCCAGCTGGCCGTACTCGTTCCAGCCCCAGCAGCGGACGTGACCTTCCGTGACCGCGCACGTGTGGTAGGCGTCAGACGAGATCGCGGTCACGTGCGCGAGACCAACGACCCGAGTCGGGATCAGGGCGTCAGCACTGATGCCATCTGCGAGCTGATTGTAATAATCGGCGCCCCAGCAGTCGACTACACCGGTGTGGAGAAGCGCACACGTATGGTCCTCCCCCGTGACGACCGACTCGGCGCCCGAGATCCCGGTCACGTGGGCCGGTTTGGCCGAAATTGCGATCGACCCGTTGCCGAGCTCACCATCGAGGCCGTAGCCCCAACACTGCACGTGGCCACCCGATACGAGGGCGCACGTCCGGTAATAACCGGCTCCAATGGCGACAGCGCCGGCCGACAGGGCATTTGCCGCGACGGGGACCGCCGATTGGCCGGTGTGGCCGTTGCCGAGCTGGCCGTACTGATCCGATCCGAAGCAATACACGGCATGGTCCGATGTCGCGACACAGGTGTAGAACTCGCTGGCCGAGATCGCCGTCACTTTGGAGATCCCGGTGAGCGCGACGGGGACGTCGGTGTCGTTGTCCGAGTTGTTGTTCCCCAGTTCGCCGTAGGCGCCGTCTCCCCAGCACTCAGACTTGCCGGTGCTCAGGGTGGCGCACGTGTCGTAAAAGCCGGCTGTGACGCTGACGGCGTTGCGAATACCCGATCACTCGGGCTGGCGCCGAGAGGCTGTCGTAAGCGCCATTGCCCAGTTCTCCGTATTCGCCGTAGCCCCAGCACAGGACACGACCCTTCACGACGGCGCAGGTGTGGTACCCGCCGCCGGAGACGGCGGTCGCACCGACCGTGCCGGCGACCCGTTGAGGCCTCAACACGTCGGTCGAGCCAGTGACGCCTACCTCGCCGTAGTAGTTGTACCCCCAGCACTTGACCGGCCCACTGGAGAGCACGACGCAGGTCTGGTACCCACCCGCCGAGACGGCCCGAGCATGAGTGATCCCGATGGGCATCACCGGGACGTTCGACTCGTTCGTCGTTCCGTTGCCGAGCGCGCCGTAGTAGTTGTATCCCCAGCATCTCACCGCTCCTCCGGAGAGCAGCGCACAGACGTGCTCGTCGCCGACTGTGATCTCCGTAGCGCGGGTGATTCCGTGAACCATCACCGGGACGTCTTGAATGTCGGTGTAGGTGCCGTTCCCAAGATCGCCTTCGCCTCCGTAGCCCCAGCATTTGACGTGCCCCGAGACGATGGCACAGGCAGTTGACCCACCAACGGCGACGGCGGTCGCGCCTGAAAGCCCTTTCACCCTGACCGGACTCGCCGAAGTTGCCGTCCTCCCGTTACCGAGTTGGCCGTCGCTGTTGTCGCCCCAGCAGTCGACCTTCCCGCCGGCGACGATGGCGCAGGCCGACTCGTAACCCGCGGAGAGAACGGCCGGCTGGAACGGCGGTGGTGGGGCGGGCTTCGCCGGCGCGGCGCCGGCTGTATGGCCGACGGGTACCAGCAACATCGCGCCCATGACGGCGAGCACGGCCGTCAGGCGAGCAAGCGATCGACGCATCGGGGCCTCCCTTCGTCGGGCCCATGCGACCCTGCCGAGTGCACGCCAGTTTGGCGCGCCGCCATCGGCTTCAGGTGGATCCCTCGGTAGCGTGGCTACCGACCCGGCCAGTGGAGAAGGCTCGCATGACCACCGAACCCGCCAGCCAATCTCGGCTCTCGGACAGTCAGACGGCGGCGCTTCGTCACGTGCGGGACAACGCCCTCCGCCAACAGCGGGCGGCGTCGCGGCGCATCGAGGCGGTTCTCACGAGCGCACTGCCCGAGCCGACGCCGACGCCGACGCCGTCGCCCTCGCCGGCTCGGTGACCATCACGGCGCCGGTCGTGCTCAACTTCCATCCTGACCGCATCGCGTCCGACGGGCGGATGGTCGCCGAGGCGATGCTCGAAGACGGCATCTACCGCAACCAGTTCGAGTCCGGGATCTCGAACGGTGGCCTGACGGCCTTCCCAGGCGGGGACCGCGACCGCTGGGAGGAGCGCAGCTTCGGCGGCGCCTACCAGCGACCGGGCGTATCAGCGCGCGAACGCCCGAAATACGGCGGCTTGAACCTGATGCAGCACCCCGACGGCCCTTGCCCCCGGTTCGGATCCTGCCAGCTGCGCCTCCGCCAGGCAGTTCTCGCGCGGACGACGTTCTCCTTCGGCGACAGCGTTACCGAGCCGCGCGACCTCGGAACCCTCGACGCTTTCGATTCGGTCCTGGCCGGGCTGCTCGAAGCCGTCAACTCGACCGGCGCCGCTCTGGGGCGACCGGGCATGTCCGTCGCATCGTTGGTCGAGGTCCTTCAGGGCGCTCCTCGGGATCCCGACGATGCGCCCGGGGGTCAAGGCCGCTCGCTCGACGACTACATCGAGGCGCAGGTTCACGGCTGGGTCGAGCTGGAGTCCGATGCCGAGGCCATCGTCGCCGATCCCTCCTTTCAAGGCACCGAGATCGAGCGAACGCTCGACGAGACGGCGCGGCGCTACCAGCTCGACCTTCGTTGGCACGCCGGCTTCGAGCTCGCTGCGGCCGACGTCCCGTCGGAGTTTCGAGGTCCAGCCATCCCGGTCATCGCGGAGCGGATCGCCCGGGAGTTCGGCGGCGGCTCGTCAACACTGCACGCCGAGCTCATCGGCCGCGCCGCCCGGTCGGTCGTGACCGACCCCGCCCGTTGGCAGGACTGCGGCACGTCCGCCGAAACGCTCCAAAAGATAAAGCAGCTCTGGCATGTCCTCGTGCGGTACGGCGGCGCGGCATTAAGCCTGAGCGAAGGGCTTAACGTCTCCGGCGTGGGTGGGGGGATCAGCTTCGACCGGGCGGCCGGCTACTACGACGCCACCAGAGGGCTCCCGCCGGAAGTGCGGGACGCTTTGGCCGACGTCCTCGCCGCCGAGCTCGCGGGCCGGGAGCCCTGCCTCGAGATCGGCGTCGGCACGGGGCGCATCGCCCTTCCCCTCCTGGAGCGTGGCGTAACCATGGTCGGCTCCGACATCGCTCCCGCCATGCTGCGCCGGCTTGTCGCCAACGCGGGCGGCGCGCTCCCCTTTCCCCTGATGCTCGCGGACGCGACCCTGCTGCCGCTCGCGAGCTCCTCGTTCGGGGCCGTCATCGCCAGCCACGTCCTTCACCTGATCCCCGATTGGAGAGCGGCGGTGGACGAGGTGATGCGGGTGCTGCGTCCCGGCGGCGCGCTGCTGGTCGATTTCGGCGGAGGAACGCCGGCGCCGTGGCACGACCCGTGCGAGCAGCTCCTTCAGCGTCATGGCGTCCACCACCTCCGCCCAGGCGTGTCCCGTGCCGACGAAGTTGCCGAGTATCTGGCTGAGCGGACGACGCTGCGTCGCCTGCCCCCCGTGCTGATGACCGTCCAGCGCACGTTGCGCCAGGATCTCGACGAGTGGGAAGGCCAGATTCACGCCTGGACGTGGCCGTACAGCGCCGATCAGATGCGTGCCGCCTGTGACGACATCCGGGAATGGGCGAGCGAGCAGGGTCAGTCGCTCGACGCGGTGGCCGAGCTGGAACGGACCATCCAGTGGTGGGCCTTTACCTAGATCGCGGTCTGGTGACGCGGCTGGTACAGCATCACATCGACGCCGCCCGGCAGGACCAGGGTCGTGACGATGCCGAAGCCCGCGTTCTGCGGCTCCCCGCGAACTTCGATCCCCTTGTTCTTCAGCTCCTCGATCGTGCCGGCGAGGTCGTCGCACATGAGCGTGAGCTGATGGTGCGACGCGGTCCCGCCCGCATCAGCGTCCGTCGGGTGGATGCCGAGCTCCGCCGGCGGCAGCGCGAAGATCAGCCACCCGTCGCCGGCATCGACATGCCTCCAGCCGAAAACGTCCCGAAAGACGGCCCGGAGCGCCTCTGGCTCCGAGGTGTGGAGCACGACATGCGCACCAGTGATCGCCATGCCGCATTCTGTCATCACCGGCGGGGCAACAGACCACGGGTCGCCACGAATGCCAACAGACGCTCGACCTCCTCCGAGGCGGCCTCGGCGAGGTTCCCGCCTGAGAAGCGGTCGTCGTCTGTCACGTCAGCGACCGCCGACGCCGGAGACGGCAACCTCGCTTCGTCCACGCTCAACTCGACCTCGGCGAGAACCAACCCGCTCCAGCGGTCCTGGAATACGTCGACTGCCAGTGACCGGCCCTCGAGCATCCAACGCCATCGGGTCTTGCGAAGCTCGGCACCGCCCAGTCGCGCCAGCATCGCGTACTCGCTCTCCGAGAGATACATGTTCGTGAGCTTGACCACCTCCGGCGACGCCGGCCGGCGACGGACCTTCTGGCCGAGCTTGTAGGTCACCGCCGCCTCCGTCGCCATCCTGCGAAGACGAAGGCGCGTTCCCGCCAGGTAGAGATCCGCGATGGACACCGGGTCTTCCAAGCCCGTTGGCACACCGGCGAGCACCCATCGTTGTTCGCGCTCCAGACGGGCGTACCGTCCCTCGCCGGCGACTCGCGAGCTCATGGCGACATCATGCTCGTCTCGTCCACCCTGAATCTTAGGTTGCGCGCGGTCACGTTTTCGGAGGCAAGATTGCAGTGAAATTGAACATGCCCCGCCTCTCGTCTCGGCCGCATCCGCTGGTGGACATCATGGAGCGATGTCGATCGCGTTCCGACCCCTCGATCACTCCGACTTCCCGATGCTGTCAGCGTGGCTCGCAGCGCCACACGTGGCGACTTGGTGGCGCGAGGATCACGATCTCACGAGGATCGAGGCCAAATACGGACCGTGCGTGGCCGGCGACGAGCCGACAGAGGTGTTCGTCGTCGAATCCGACGGCAAGCCGATCGGGCTGATCCAGCGGTACCGGATCGAGGACTATCCGGACTGGGAACGCGCGGTGGCCGTTGGCTCGGCGCCTGAGAACGCAGTCGGCATCGACTATCTCATCGGCATCGAAACTCTTCTCGGCCGCGGCCTCGGCCCCCTCATCATCGACCAGTTCGTGCGCGAAGCGTGGAGCCGGTATCCAGACGCGCCCGCCGTCGTCGCCGACGTCCTCCAAGCCAACAGGCGCTCGTGGCGTGCCCTCGAGAAGGGTGGTTTCGAGCGGACGTGGGCGGGGACGATCCACTCCGACGATCCGAGCGATGACGGGCCCGTCTATCTATACGTGCGCCGGCGGCCGAGCTCATGACCGAATCTGCCTTGGCGGTGGCCGAGTGGCCAAATGGCCGAGATTGGTGTTGACCTGGGATGACGCGCTGCCGTACAGTTCGGCAGTTGCCGGCGGCTAGCCCGCCTAAAGAATGGTCCAGTTTGAATGTCGTCGAGCCTCGGCCGATCCGGTGGCTCGATGTAGGCGCGCCGGACCTGGTCGTCACGTGGACCCATCTTGGGCCACTTTGCGAGGGGAGACAGCATGCGAGCATGCACAGAAGGCGCGATTCCTGGAACGCGCCGCAGAGGTAGAACGATCTCGCTGGTCGTGGCCGCTGCGGCAGTACCCGCTCTCATCGTGGGGCAGTCGGCCGTCGTCGCCGCCGCCTCGGCGCCCACCGTTCGGAGCGCGACGCACCAGCACGTTCGGGCAGAGCGCCCGATGACTGCGGCGCTGGCCGCTCAGCTGTCGAAGAACGTGAACCGTCACGTGATCGTGATCATGAGGAGCCAGCTCGCAGCCGCGCACGTCGGCAGCCGGGCGGCGGCCACGCGATCCGACGCCATCGCCGCTTACCAAGCACCTCTCATGAGCGAACTTCGCGAAGTGCATGCCACCCACATCAAGAGCTATCGGCTCGTGGACTCGTTCGCAGCAACGGTGTCGGCCGGCGAAGTGGCGCGGCTGAAAGCCAATCCGGCCGTAGCCCGGGTCATGCCCGACGTGACCATCAAGGGCGCAGCCCCGGCTCCGGCCACGCCGGCCGCGTCCTCGAAGACGGCGCGCAAAGGCGCAAGCACGTCGCTCACTCCCAATGTGATTCCCGGCGCCTGCGGCCCGAACGGCCAGGTGCAGCTCGATCCAGAGGGTTTGTCGCTGACGCACACCGACTCGACCAACCCGAACGCGAAGACGGCACGCTCGCTCGGTATCACGGGCGCCGGCGTCAAGGTCGCCTGGATCGCAGACGGTGTCGACCCGAACAACGTGAACTTCATCCGCGCCAACGGCACGTCGGTGTACGACCCCGCCACGGGCGGCGACTACCAGGACTTCACAGGTGACGGACCCGGTCGGATCACTGGCGGTGACGAAGCCTTCCTCGATTCCAACACGATCGCCGGCCAGGGCATCCACGTCTACGACGTAAGCCACTTCGGCGCTCAGGCTGACCCGAGCGTCTGCAACATCCGCATCGAGGGTGTGGCGCCGGGCGCGAGCCTGGTCGGACTTGACGTCTTCGGGTCGTTCGAGGACACGACCGAGTCCAACTTCCTCGAGGCGATCAACTACGCAGTCGAGACCGACCACGTCAACGTGATCAACGAGTCGTTCGGGTCCAACCCGTTCCCGGACGTGACGGCACTGGACGTGACCAAGCAGTTCGACGACGCGGCCGTCGCGGCCGGCGTGGTCGTCAGCGTGTCCAGCGGCGACGCGGGATCGACCAACACGATCGGCTCGCCCTCCACTGACCCGAATGTGATCTCGGTTGGTGCGTCGACGGACTTCCGTTTCTATGCGCAGACGAACTACGCAGCGGCGCGGTACTTCGCCACCACGGGATGGCTCAACGACAACATCAGCTCGCTCAGCTCCGGTGGCTTCGACGAGACCGGCGGCACGGTCAACCTGGTCGCTCCGGGAGACTTGAGCTTCGCCTCCTGCAGCACCGACACGGCGATCTACACAGAGTGCAATAACTTCCAAGGCCAGCCATCCGACGTCGAGGAGAGCGGCGGGACGAGCGAGTCGTCGCCGTTCGTGGCAGGCGCGGCAGCGCTCGTGATCCAGGCGTACCGGAACACCCACGGTGGCGCCACGCCGTCGCCGGCGCTCGTCAAGCAGATCCTTGTCAGCACGGCGAGCGACCTCGGCACGCCGGCAACCGAACAAGGCGCCGGCCTCCTGAACAGCTACAAGGCCGTCGAGTTGGCCGAGTCGATCCACACCTCGGCCGGCTCACCGAAGCCGAAAGGCAACACGCTGCTCATCTCCGCCAGCCAGCTGAACGCCGTCGGCGCCATCGGCACGCGCGAGACGTGGCCGGTCACGATCACCAACACCGGCGCCCACACCCAGCTCGTGCACCTGCACGGGCGCACTTTCGGACCCGACCGCGACGTGCAGACCGGCAGCGTCACGTTGAACGACGCCACCAGCCCGCAATTCGCCAACTACGCGGGCACGCAGAACAACTACAGCGTCATCCACTTCAAGGTGAAGCCAGGGCAGGACCGCCTCGACGCGTCGATCGCCTATCCGGCCAATCCGGCGAACGGGAACAACGCCCGAGTGCGCTTGATCCTGATCGACCCGCTCGGGCGGCTCGCGGCACACTCGTTGCCGCAGGGCGTAGGCAACTTCGGCAATGTGGATGTCCGATACCCGGTCGCCGGAACCTGGACGGGCGTCATCTTCGGTGACGTGGCATCCGCCAACGGCACCAACGGGACCGTTCCCTGGCGAGTCGCCACGCAGACGTTCGTGGGCTTCGGGTCGGTGTCGCGGTCGCACCTTCTCCTGCACCCGGGCCAGAGCAGGACGGTGTGGGTCTCGGCAAGGACGCCATGGTCACCCGGCGATGCGGCCGGCGCGATCGTGGTGAGCTCGGAGCTCCGTGTCGGGGGCACGACGTCGATCCCGGTCACGCTGCGCAGCCTCGTGCACTTCTCGCACGGGACGGGCACCTTCAGCGGCGTGCTGACCGGCGGCAACGGCCGGCCCCCAGGTGAAGGACAGGTGAACTACTACGAGTTCAACGTCAATCACGGAGTAAAGAGCATCACCGCCAACGTGTCGCTCACCAACGACGCCGGCGACCCCGTCGGTTCGTACCTGATCAGCCCGGACGGCGACACCCTCGGCTACGGGCAGAACAGCTTCAACGGCACCAACGGGACGTCCCTGACGGCCAACACGCTGAATCCCGTGTCGGGCATCTGGACACTGGTGGTGGAGTTCGCGGAACCTGTGGTCGGTGATGAACTTTCTCAGCCGTTCACGGGGAACATCGAGTTCAACAACGTGAGCTCATCGGCCACCGGGCTCCCCGACAGCGCCTCGACGACGCTGGCGGGTGGCACGCCGGTGACCGTGCCGGTCACAGTGACCAACAACGGCGCGGCGCCGGAGGACTTCTTCATCGACGCCAGGCTAAACAGCTACCAAGAAACGACGCTGGCGCCGCTGTCCCCGGCCGCCGGCCTGGCCTTGCCGCTCACCGGGAGCTCGCCTGTCTGGCTGGTGCCGACGGAAACCTCGAGCGTCACGGTCTCGGCAACGGCCACACTGCCGATCATGTTCGACTACGGGCCGTTCCCCGGTGATCCGGATCTCGCCAGCGCCAGCAGTGGACCGGGGTCTTTGTGCTCCACCAGCGAGACCGGTTCCTACACGCCGTCAGGAGGCAGCGTCACGGCCGGTCTCTGGTTCGCCGCCCCGTCGGAATGCGGGCCGTACGCCGGGCCGGCGCCGACGGGCACGGTGACCTCAGCGGCCACCGCCGACACGAAGGCGTTCGACCCCGCCGTCACGTCCGACACCGGTGACCTGTGGGTGATCTCCATCAACCCGGCGGCGACGTTCTCGCCGGTGATCGTCAACCCGGGCCAGACGGTCACGATCGACGTGACGATCACGCCGTCGGGCACTGCCGGCACGGTCGTGCAGGGCAATCTGTACATCGACGACTTCGCCAGCGGCGTGCCACCGTACGGTCAGCAGACCGGCAACGAGGTCTCATCGATCCCCTACGAGTACACAGTCGGGTAGGTCTCAACGCACAACAGGCAACCACGGGAATAGCACGATCAATGCGGGGGGACCTCCGGGTCTCCCCGCATGACGTCGGCGCATCCATGGTGGAAGGATGAGCCTGTGTTCGAGCGATTCACCGACCGAGCTCGGAGGGTGCTGGTCCTGGCTCAGGAGGAAGCCGGGCTTCTGAACCACGGCTTCATCGGGACCGAGCACATCCTTCTCGGCCTCGTCGCCGAAGGCGACGGGTTGGCCGCGAAGGCCCTCGAGTCGCTGGACATCTCGCTCGACGCTGTGCGTGAGCGAGTGCGCGAGATCATCGGGCCGTCCCGATCGAGCGCTCCGGACTCACGACCCTTCACACCGCGGGCGAAGAAGGCCCTCGAGCTCTCGCTTCGCGAAGCGCTGCAACTCGGCCACAATTACATCGGGACCGAGCACCTCTTGCTCGGCGTCGTGCGCGAGGGCAACGGGGTCGGGGCGCAGGTTCTCCTCAGCCTTGGGGCGGATCTCAACCGAGTGCGGGCAGCAGTCTTGGACTCGTTCAGCGTTTACGAAACCAAGTCGGATTACGTCACTGCAAGTCTCGGCTTGCCCGTCGCCGGCGCCGACGTCGCCTGGGAGGCCGCCTGGTCTGGCGCCGGGGCCAGACCCGTCGGCAAGGAGTGGCTGGTCGAGGTCGTACGCGCAGGGAGACGGCCGGTCGACTACGCCAATGCTTATCGAGAGCTTGCCGAGCTCCTGGAGGCACAAGGACAAGTGCTCGACGATCTGGACGCTGGCGAGATCTCCCTGATGTCGGTGGAGACCAGCGAGGGTCCAGGTTTGAAGCTCAGCGTGAAGCACCGAATCGAGGACAATCCTGCGACGGACCCTGGAGAGCAGGACCGTCCTTCGAGCTGAAAGCGCCACGGGCCGGGGCGACGGATGCTCGGTTCGTAAACGCGGCAAGCACCTGGTTAATATGCCCCGCAGCAGTCGTGTGGGGCGTTAGCCGTGGGTGGTCCGGCGGCGTAATCGGGCGTCCTCACCTGAGCGAGGGGGGCAGCCCGACATGAGGCAAAAGGACGGGTTCACGTCACGGGCCGGACGCGCCGGCGCCGGGCTGACGCTGCTCCTTACCGGCCTCGTGGCGTCCCTCGCCGTCGGCACCACCGCTGCCTCCGCCACGACCACGCCGGCGTGGCAGCAAGTCACTCCTGCGACCAACCCCCCCGCGCTCGTGGCGCCGTCGATGGCCTACGACACCGCCACCCACCAGCTCGTGCTCACCGGCGAAGTGCCCACCGACACGACCAACGAGACCTGGGTCTGGAGCGGCTCGAACTGGAACAAGCTGAGCCCCGCAGCCAGTCCGCCAGCGCGCTCCGGAGCAGCGATGGCCTACGACCCCAACACCGGTCAGCTGGTCCTCTTCGGGGGGCTCGGTTCCGGCAACGCTCCCCTCTCCGACACCTGGACCTGGAACGGAACCACCTGGGCATCTGCCTCCCCGGCGACCAGCCCGAGCGCCCGCGAGGGCGCCGAGATGGCCTTCGACACGAGCACCTCCCAACTGGTGCTCTTCGGCGGGTTCGACGGCACGAACTACCTGAACGACACCTGGACCTGGAGTGGAAGCAACTGGACCCAGGTCGGCCTCACCGAGCCGAGCAACTTCAGCGGCCGCGCCTTCTCCGCCATGGCCTACGACCAGGCGTCGGGCCAGCTGCTCCTCTTCAGCGGGTTCGGCGCCGTCGGCTTCTTCTTTTCCGACACTTGGGAGTGGACCGGGAGCGCCTGGTCGCAGCTGTCGCCGCCTAGCACCCCAGGAGCCAGCGGGGGCGGCTCGATGGCATTCGACCCCGACATCAACCAGCTCGTGCTCTTCGGCGGCGACTGACAGCGCCAGCGAAAGCCCCAGCGGGGACAACTCAAACTTCGTGGGCTGGAACGGCAGCACGTTCGGAACACTCACAGGAGGCCCGTCCGCCCGCGCTTACGCGGCGATTGCCTACGACCCCGATTCCAGCCAGCTCGTGCTGTTCGGCGGCAACAACCCCAACGGCGACAACGACAGCGACACGTGGGTCTACACGTCGCCGGCGAATTGCTCGACCTCTTCATTCTCGGACAATTTCTCCCTCGACACAGGGCTTTCCTCGACCTGCTGGCAGACCGAGACGCCGCTGATCTCGGCGGTCGAGTCCGACATCGGCGCCGCCGACGTCCCGCCCAGCGGGCTGGGCTTCGGCGACGGCGCCATGCTCTGGAACAGCGTGCACGGCAACAACCAGCTGTCCGCGATCCAGTCCACGAACGCCTACGCGGCCCCATTCCAGTTCAACGCCTCGGTCTCAGGTGGCCAGGGCGAGGCAGACGTCTTTGCTATCTACCTCGTCAATGCCAGCACTAATCAGGCCTTCGCCGTCGAGGGCGACCCCGACGCCAACGACTCGGGTTACGGGCTGTGGGCGAACAACGGTCTGCCCGCCAACAAGTCTGATGTCGCCCTGCTCAGCCCGAACACGCCGGCGTTCGGCACGACCTACAACATCTCGATGTCGATCGACGCTTCGGGCGACGGATCGGTCATGGTGAACGGCGGTACCCCCCATTCGGTCGGGCACGTGGGCGCAGGACCCTTCTACGTGCTGCTCGGTCAGCACGAGGCGGTGCCGAGCGACACGTCGGGAGCCGCCAATGAGGCGAACTGGTTCTCGGCGAGCCTGAACACGACGTGCGGCTCGACGAACGGGTTCTCCGACGACTTCGCCGCCGACACCTCGCTTAACCTGAACTGCTGGCAGACGAAGACGTCGATCCTGTCGACGATCGCGACCGATGTCGAGGGCGCATCGTATGTGACGCCCCAGCTCGGTTTCAGCGGGGGCGACATGGACATGCAGGGTGCTTCGAGCAACCCGACATTCACCGGCATCCAGTCGACAACGGCCTATTCAGCCCCGTTCGACTTCCAGGCGACGGTGAAGGGCATCCAGTCCGGAGACAACTCCTTTGTCATCTATATCGTCGGCATAGGGGAATACGGCAACAACGGCAGCCTGACCGCGCTGACCGTCGAGGGTAACCAGTCGTCGACCGGGTTCAACGGCGTGTTTGCCAACAACGAGCTCAACCAGTCAGGAGAGCAGACGCTTCTTTCCAACCAGTCGGTGAACACGACCTATCACATCGACATGTCGATCGATCGCAACGCGCAGACGAGCGTCACCGTCAACGGAGTCACCGTCAGGTTGGGCGGCGTCGGAAACGGCCCCTACGAGGTGGTTCTCGGCCAGAGGGAGTCCGACGAGTACTACTCCGGCGGCGAGGTTCAGTTGACCGGACCCAACGAGGCCGCTTGGTACTCCGCCAGCATGACCACGAACTACGACTGCACCGCGACCGACTTCTCCGACAACTTCGCCGCTGACAGCGCCCTCTCCGGGTGCTGGCAGGATCCCGAGCTCGATACGAGCACGGAGGGAACGACGGCGGTAGGGGTGGTCGCCGGTAACAACGAGTCGGCTACCGGACCACCCAACCTCGTGTTCTCCGCTGGCACGCAGGGCACCGGGAACGGCTACATGCAGATGTCGGGCACCGGCGGCGACAACGACATGGTCATGATCCAGTCGACCAACGCCTACACCGCGCCCTTCCAGTTCGACACGACCGTGGCCGGCCAGATTGCGAACCTCGAGCCCATCGGGATATATCTCGTCAACACCGGCACGGGACAGTCGTTCTCCTTGGAGGGCAACCTCAACCCGAACAGTTCCGCCGCGCAGTCAGGCTTCGGCTCGCGCTACGGCTTCTTCGCGTCCAACGGCACCGAGCCGGACTGGACCGGTATCCCGGTCCTCACGCCCAACACGCCGGCGACCGGCGTCAAGTACGACATCTCGATGTCGGTCGACGGGTCCGGAAACGACACCGTTTCTATCGACGGCGGCACACCCGTGTCGGTCGGCAACGTCGGGAATGGACCGTTCTATGTCGTGCTCGGCGAGAGAGCCGGGGAGCCGACCTCGGGCAATCCAGAGCAGACCGCCTGGTACTCGGCGAGCCTCGCGCCCGCCTGGGACTCTCGCAAGCTTCACTCTCGACGACGTCCTCGACGGTGAACGCGATCCAGTCCGTGCCCGCAAGCGCCCTCCCCACGTCGAGCGTCGACGGCTCGGGAGGATCCGACTCGGGAGATGCCGCCTCGATCCCGCTTCACTCGATTCCCCTGCATTCGATTGGGCTCGCGGCCTCGCCGCTGCACTCGATCCCACTTCATTCGATACCGCTCCATTCGATCGCGGTGCCCGGCTCGGACAGCGCCATCGCCGGCGCCCAGGCGGCGCTGTCGAGCACGCTGCTCTCGGACCTCTCGGTCACCTACCCCGACGGTTGCACCGGCACGGCTTGCACGGGCTGGGCGGGCGTCCTCGCCGGCTCGGCGTACGCGGGCTTGCCTCTCGAATCGGTGACGCTCGCCGACGTCCTGTCGGATCCGATTGCAGACGCCAACTTCGAGACCCTCAACCTCGGGGACCTCGACGTGTCGTCGAGCCCACTCGGCTCGATCCCGCTCGAGCTCGATCGCGCTCGGCGCGACGACCCTCAGCTCCATCCCGCTCCCCGGCTCCTCGAGTGGAACCTCCGCGCTCAGCAGTTGGTGCACTGAGCTCGCGTCGCTGAGCTTCGACTGTTCGTCGCAGTTCGGGATCAATGCCAGCACGGGCAACGACAACGGCGTGACTCTGCTCTCGCTTGCGCTGGCGGGGGTGCCGCTGCACTCGATCCCGCTCAGCTCGATCCCGCTGCACTCGATCGACCTGAGCTCGTCGCCGCTCCAGCTCGATCCCGCTCAGCTCGATCGACCTCGCGAGCAATCCGATCGGATCGATCCCGCTGCACTCGATCCCGCTCAGCTCGATCCCGCTGCACTCCATCCCGCTGCACTCCATCCCGCTGCACTCGATCCCGCTGGGCTCGATCCCGCTCAGCTTGATCACCGACCTCGCCGACGTCGTGAACTGCGTGACGTACCCCTCGTGCGCCACCGCCACGCTCGCCCAGGCTGAAGACGCCGGGGCGATTCTCCCGACCGCCACCCTCGGGGATCTCGGCTACTACGGCGAGACGACAATTGGTGATCTGCCGGCCAGCACGTTCGGCACCACGACAGTCGGCGACCTTCTCATCGGCGACACGACAGGGGATCCCGACTACCCGAACATCACGCTCGGCGATCTGCTGCTCTCGACGGTTCCGCCGGCCAGCTACCCATGGCCGACGGTGTCGCTGGCGAGCCTGCCGCTCGCGGCCAGCGCCAGCGCCTCCGAGACGGTCACCTATAGCGCCAACCTCACCGTCATGCAGCAGACCGGGACCGTCCAGGCATCGCTCAGCCTCCCCCCGACGTTCTCCTATGTCGCCGGGAGCGCCGAGCTCGACGGGAGCCCCATTCCGGATCCTGCGGGCACGTCGACCTTGACGTGGACCTTCAACCAACTCGCCGGCGGCACGCACACCCTGACGTTGAAGGCGAACCCGGGCTTGAACATCGGCTCTGCGACCGCGACGTTGTCCGCCAGTATCGGGGGCACCGCGATCCCAACTGCGACGGCGCCGGTCCAGGTGGTCGACGCCGAGGAGCCCGACGATACGGCCACCACCGCGACCTTGCTCACCCCGGGCACGCCTCCGCTCAACAACGGCAACATCAACATCGGCTATCTCACCTCGCCCGGTGACCTCAACGACTGGTCCGTCACCGTTCCGGCGGGCGAGGAGCTGAGCCTCGCGCTCACGAACCTGCCCGCCACCTACGACCTCGAGCTGTTCGGCCCGAACAGCCCGCAGCTGCAGGGAGCGCCGGACCAGGACCTGTCCGGGGTGAGCGACACCTTGCCGTCGCTGACGCCCGGTACCACAACCGAGGCGACGCCGGGCTCGCAGGACCTGCCGGTGACGCCGCCGGCGGGCTACCAGCTCGAGGCTGTCTCGAACAACCCGGACGCCCAGAGCCAGTACATCCAGACGCCACCGCTCGCTGGCGGCACCTACTACGTCCAGGTGTCGGGATACAACGGCGCCTACAGCTCGCAGCCGTACCTGCTCGCGGCCAACCTCCTCGGCGGCGCGACGGCTCCGAGCTGCCCGGGCGGGATCTCCTACCTCGCGAACCTGGCACCGTCGACGGCGACGGCGCCCACGATCCCCGCCGGAGTGAACACGCTCTTCCTCGTCGACACCCAGCGCCTCACCGCCGCCTTCCCGAGTGACGAGGCCACGGTCATGACCGACCTCGCAAACGTGGCATCCGACACCCGCGACGGCGTCATCGGGGCGGTCGTCCCCGTCGACGCCTACCCGAGCGTGCAGAGCGCCTACGCGACCTGGAACGCGAATCCGTGCTCGGTCGACGGGGCCAACGGCGTCACGGCCGCCATCTCGGCCGTGGTCGACCAGCTCCGCGCCTCGAACCCGACGATCCAGAACATCGTCATCGTCGGTGGCGACGACCAGATCCCCTTCGCCCGCATCGCGGACGGCGCCAGCGAGTCGAACGAGCGCGACTACGGCGCGGCCACCTTCGCCGGCGAGAACAACGTCGAGGGCGACGCGCTCTCGCTCGGCTATTACTTCAGCGACGACCCGTACGCCGCCAACGCTCCGCTCGGCGTCGGGAGCGCGACGCTGTACCTGCCCCAGCTCGCCGTCGGGCGCCTCGTCGAGTCGGGCTCCCAGATCGAGAGCGCTCTCACTCGCTTCGTCAGCTCCCACGGCGACATAAACGCGAGCTCGGCTCTGACGACCGGCTACTCGTTCCTCAGCTCGGGCGCCGAGGCGGTCTCGGCCAACCTCGCCGCCGACGGGCTCAGCTCATCAGACGCCTGCAACCTCATCAACGAGAACTGGACCGAGTCCAATCTCGACGCCGCCCTCGCCGGCTCGACGAACTGCCCAGCGCCGGGTGTCGTCGGCCTGAACGCGCACTTCGACTACTCGCGCGCGCTGCCGGCCTACGCCAACACCAACGCCACCAGCTGCGCGACCAGCACGACGGACACCGGTTGCAACCTGTTCACGACGACCGACGTGCGCACCCCTCCGAACCCGACCTCGTATTTGGGGCGGCTCCTCTTCTCGATGGGATGCCACGCCGGGCTCGACATCTCCGACGCCGAGGTGTCGGTCAGCGGGGTCCCGACGCCGGTCGACGACTGGGCCAAGACCTTCGCGGACTCCGGCGCGCTCTGGGTGGCGAACACCGGCTACGGCTACGCCGACACCGACACGATCGCTTACTCGGCCAAGCTCATGGCCGCCTTCGCCGGCAACCTCGGCTCGCTCACCGTCGGCGAGGCGCTCGCCGCCGCCAAGCAGCAGTACGCGGCCGGCAACGCCGTCTTGAGCCCGTACGACCTGAAGGCGCTCATGGAGTCGACGCTTCTACGGGTTGCCGATGTACCGCCTCAACAGCCCGACAGGGCCTGTGAGCCCGCCGCCGGGACCGGCGACCTCGACCGATCCGGTGACGGGACTGACCATCGCTCCCGTCTCGTTGAGCCCTTCGACCCAGCTCGTCAACAATGGAGCCAACGGCGAGTTCTACCAGGTCACCGGCACGGGCGGCGGAACCCAGACGACCGAGTACCGCCCGATCGAGCCTCTCGTTTCGGTGCCGGCCACCGAGCCGAACCTCGTCCCGCACGGCGCACTTGTCACCGGTCTCAGCTCGACGGACACCGCCGACTTCCAGCCGACCTACTCCATGCCGGCAGCGGGGTCGGCCGACTCAAGCCCGCCGGCGATCGGCGACGCCGCGTTCCCGGGCACGCTGCAGCGCGTCGCGACCTACGGGACCTTCACGAGCTCCGGAACCTCGCAAGCGGCGCAGCTCGACCTCGTGGCGGGCCAATTCTTCCCCAACCCGGACTCGACGACAGGCGCCGGCACCCAGCGCCTGTTCACCTCGATGCAGGCTGACGTCTATTACCTCTCGCCCTCGAGCCCGCTCGCGAGCGACTACACGCCGGCCACGATCGACACCTCGCAAGCGCTGAATTCCGGCGGGACGTTCAACTTCGAGGTGCAAGTCACTCCTTCGGGCGCCCCGGTGAACGCGGGTGCTCGTGCTCTACACAGACGCCGTCCACCCCGGAGCGTGGACCGCCAAGGACCTGACGTCGACCGATGGTGGCCTGAACTGGACGGGAACCGGGACGACTAGCTCGAACGACCAGGTTCAGTACATCGTCGAGGCGGTCGACGCTGCGGGCAACGTCGCCGTCTCGAACAACGAGGGGGCAGACTTCAACGGCGTCCCGCAGCCGGCGATCTCCTTCGCTGTCGCCGGCCCCGGGCCGACGAACGGCTCTTACACCGGGCCGGTCACCGTGACCGTCACAGCACCGAGCGGCGCCACTTACGTGCTCGACGGCGCCAACCCGGCGGCAGTCCCTTCCAACGGCGTCATCACCGTCTCGGCACCCGGCAACCACACGATCACGGTCACCGATCCCGCCAAAGACGTGGCCACGCGGGCGTTCAGCATCTCGACCACCCAGACGACGACGACGGTCGTCCCCTCGGTCAATCCTGGGGCCACCGGCCAGCCCATCACGTACACGGCAACCGTGAACGCGGCGAGCTCCGGTGGCGGCAGTCCGAGCGGATACGTGGAGTTCCTCGACGGTGGCAATCCGATCCTCGCCTGCGGCGGGGCGAGCGGCGCCCTTCTGAACGGCTCGACCGCCGCGTGCCAGGTCACCTACACCTTGCCGGGTCCTCACCAGATCACCGCCGATTACCTCGGCAACTCCTCGTTCGCCCCCTCGACGACGTCCTCGCCGCTGTCGGAGACCGTCAACCCCGGTCAGGTCGCGGCCTCCACGTCCCTCGGCGCCTCGACCACGTCGCCGACGGTGGGCCAGCTCGTCACCTACACCGCCACGGTCAGCGGCCCCACCAACGGTGCCACCCCGACGGGCTCGGTCACGTTCGAGGACGGGTCGAACCCCATCACCTGCGCCGGCGGCAACCAGACGCTTGTCAGGCTCGGCCAACACGGCAACCGCGACCTGCCAGGTGACCTACACCTCGACGGCCGGCAGCCCGCACTCGATCACCGCCGTCTACGTCCCGGGCTCGGACCCCAACTACACCGCCGGGGCCCCCTCGAGCGCCATCAGGGTGACGGTCGGCACGGCCCTCCCGACGGAGCTCGTCAGTACCACGCCGGCGAGCCCGACGCTCGGCCAGCAGGTCACCTACACGGCCACCGTCACCGGGCCGCCTGGCGCAGTCACGCCGAGCGGCACAGTTACCTGGACCCTGACCGGCCCGGTGACGTCGTGCGCGAGCACCACGGGCCCGACGGGCTCGTCCAACGTCGCCACGTACACGTGCGTGATCACGGCGTCGAAGGCCGGCAACTACAGCGCCACCGCCGGCTATCCCGGTGACTCCAACTACGGCTCCAACTCGGGGTCCGATTCCTTCACGGTGTCAAAGGTCGCCGCCTCCACCTCGCTTGGCGCCTCGACCACTTCGCCAACGCTTGGCCAGCTCGTCACCTACACCGCAACCGTCAGCGGTCCGCCCGGCGGCGCCACCCCGACGGGCACGGTCACCTTCAAGGACGGATCCAGCACGATCACCTGCGCCGGCGGCAGCCAGACCCTTTCCGGCTCGGCCAACACCGCCACCGCCACCTGCCAGATGACCTACACCTCGATGACGGGTAACCCGCACTCGATCACCGCCGTCTACGTCCCGGGCCCGGACCCGAACTACACGGCCGGCACGGTCT
This sequence comes from uncultured Acidimicrobiaceae bacterium, assembly GCA_963763085.1. GTDB lineage: Bacteria > Actinomycetota > Acidimicrobiia > Acidimicrobiales > Bog-793 > CAVXNB01. The sequence continues at coordinate 1,517,265 of CAVXNB010000004.1, read as the reverse complement.
CGAACACGGTGACGGTGACGGTGGGCAAGGCCACGCCGGCCACGTCCCTCAAGCTTTCCGCCTCCTCGGGGACCTACGGCAATGAGCAGAAGATCACGTTCACCGCCACCTTGACTCCGCCGGCCTCGGGTCTGCCGACGCCGACCGGGACGATCACGGTCATGACGGGCTCGACGACCTTGTGCACCATCACACTGCCTGCCACGACCTGCACGACCACCGCCACCAAGCTCCCCGCTTCGGCGAACCCGTATCTGCTCTTGGCCTTCTACGGCGGGGACGGCAACTTCACGAGCTCGACTTCGAGCTCTGTCCCGCTCACCGTCAACCAGGACTCGACCACCACGGTGTTGCAGGGGCTCCCGCTCTCGGTCGCCTACGGCTCGGAGCAGAAAGCGGTCTTCGGCATTGCCGTCCTCACGGGCTACGGCGAGTCTCTGCCGGCCACCGAACCGGTGACCATCACTGTGGGTACTGCGACATGTATCGCCTCGATGACACCTTCGGTTCTCGGCGCCTACGGCAGCTGCTCCATCGCGGCCGCCGCCTTGCAGGTGGGCAGCTACAAGGTGACGGCGACGTACGCCGGCGACACCGACCTCAAGTCCTCGAGTGGCACGGCAGCCGTGGGACTCACGGTGACCGGAGCTGCCACCACGACCAGTGTCGGCGTGTCGTCGGCGACGGTCACCTACGGCAACGAGACGACCGAAATGTTCTCGACGACGGTCACCTCGTCGGCGGGAACGCCGACCGGCACCGTGACGGTGGGCTCCTCCGCCGGAACCTTGTGCCAGATCGCGCTCGCGAACGGATCGGGCAGCTGTCACCTGACGGCCACACAATTGCCGGTCGGTTCGGTCACGAAGGTGGTGGCCACCTACGCGGCGAGCGGGAACTTCGCCGGCTCGGCCTCCACTTCCTCGCCGAGCTTCAGCGTGAGCAAGGACTCGACGACCACCAAGGTGTCGGAGAGCCCGACGACCGTCACCTACGGCAGCGAGTCCGCGTCGGTGTTCACCGTGACCGTCACCTCTGGTCACGCCGAAGCCATTCCAAACGGGGAGACCCTCAAAGTCACCGTCGGCTCGGCCACTTGCACCGTCACGCTGAGCGGAGGCACCGGTACCTGCAAGCTCTCGAACACCGCCTTGCAGGTGGGTTCCTACGCGGTGTCGGCCGCCTACGCCGGCGACACCAACCTGGGGAGCTCGAGTGGCTCGAGCTCGACCAAGCTGACGGTCTCCAAAAGCTGACGAGTAGCATCGCTCGCCATCCCGACCATCACCCGAACCCACTCACCGGACGCCGCCGCGACGCTTGCGCCGTACCTGCCGCGGGTGGCGCTGAGCTGGCTCGCCGAAACTCCTGACGAGCTCCACAAGCGCCTCGAGGGCACCCTGCTGTTCGTGGACGTATCGGGCTTCACGGCGCTGACCGAACGCCTCGCAGCTCGCGGCAAGGTCGGTGCCGAGGAGATCAGTGACGTCATCGGCGCGGTGTTCGGGGAACTGCTCGGCGTCGCCACCTCCTACGGCGCCGACCTCCTCAAGTGGGGTGGGGACGCTGTCCTGCTGTACTTCGCCGACCCGGGCTCCACCGCCCGTGCCTGCCGGGCGGCGTTTCTCATGTCGCGGACGATGGGCCGGATCGGACGCTTCAGGACCACCGCCGGGCGCGTCACCTTGGAGGTCTCGATCGGCGCGCACAGCGGCGGGTTCGACTTCTACCTGCTCGGCGACCGCCACCGTGAGCTCGTCGTCACCGGGCCGGCGGCGTCGGAGACCGCCCGCATGGAGACCATCGCCCAAGCGGGAGAGGTCGTCGTCAGTCAAGAAACCGCTCGGCGGCTGGACGCACGCTTCCTCGGCGAGCGAAAGGACGCCGGCGTGCTGCTCGCGAAAGCACCCGAGGCCGACACGGTCCCACCGCCTCCCCCACCTGCCGTGGGCAACCTCGACGTCGCCCGGCTCCTCCCGGCCGACACCCGGGTCCACCTGCTCGGTGGCGGCGAACAGGCCGAGCACCGGCAGGCGACCGTCGCGTTCCTCGAGTTCTCCGGCATCGACGCCCTCACTCAGAGCGCAGGCGCCGAGAGCGTCGCAGCCGGCCTCCATCCGCTCATGGAGGCGGCAGAAGAGGCGGCCGAGCGCTACGGGGTCAACTTTCACGAGACCGACATCGGACCCGACGGGGGAAAGATCATCCTCGTCGGAGGTGTGCCGCTGCTGCGGGGCAACGACGCGGACCGGCTCCTGCGCTGCGTGCACGATGTCGTGTCCCACCACCCTCAGACCTCGCCGGTGGGACTGCGGGCGGGGGTGAACGCCGGGAGAGTGTTCGTCTTCTCGCATGACTTCGGCCTCGCGAACCGCCGCATCTTCTCGATCACCGGCGACGCCGTGAACCTCGCCGCCCGCGTGATGGGCAAGGCCGCACCACGCCAGGTCCTCGCGACCGAGGGCGCGCTCGTGCGGGCGCGCAACCCGTTCGAGACCCGCGCCATCCCGCCGTTTCGGGTCAAGGGCAAGTCGGAGCCGGTCGTGGCGGCGGTCCTCGAAGCACCCCGCCAGGGCATCTCGGAACAGATCGGCGACGGTCTTCCCTTTGTCGGGCGCGAGCAAGAGCTCGAGGAGATTCTTCGCCGGGCCGAAGCGGCTGCGGCCGGCTCCGGCGGGGTGATCGAGATCAGCGGCGCGCCCGGCATCGGCAAGTCGCGCCTCGTATCGGAGTCCATTGACCGGTGGTCCCTCGGCACGTTGCGCGTCGCGTGCGAGGAGTACGGCAGCGCGACGCCGTACCTGCCGTTCCGCCGAGTCTTTCGCGTGCTCCTCGGGCTCGCCGACGACGCTCCCCACGAGGTCGTCGCGGATGAGCTGAGGCGGGCCGTCGGCGAGCGCGCACCCGAGCTCGAGCCGTTCCTGCCTTTGCTCGCCGACGTCGTCGACGTCCCCGTACCTTCGACCCGCGAGGTGGACGAGCTCGAGCCTCGCTTTCGCCGCCCGCGTCTCGAGCATTGCGCCGTACAACTGCTGCGGGCGTACGCGTTGACGCCTTCAGCGCTCATCTTCGAAGACGCCCATGCCATCGACGAGGCCTCGGCGAGCCTCCTCGGCAGGGTCGCCGTCGAGGCCTTCGATCTGCCGCTGCTCGTCGTGCTGACCCGTGGGCCCGGGAGTCGTACGGCTTTGCCCGAGGATACGGACCGCGTCCTCGTCCTCGAGCTCAAGCCGTTAGGCGGAGAAGCGGCCACTCGGCTCGCCCGCGGTGGGACCGGCATGCTGGCCCCCGCACAGGTGGAGGCGATTGTGGAGCGGGCGGACGGAAACCCGTTGTTTCTGAGGGAGTTACTTCGCACCGCCGGCACCGCCGGCGGCGTCGAAGGACTGCCCGAATCCCTCGAGCCTCTGCTCGCGGCCGAGATCGACCTGCTGTCCGCGTCCGACCGCCGGGTGCTGAGGGCGGCGGCTGTGCTCGGTGCCCAGTTCGATCCCGGGCTTCTCCACGAGTTGCTAGACGACGACGCCACTCTCGACGAATCGCTCTGGACCCGTCTCGGCGCCTTTGTCGCACCGACGGCCATCGGGCGGCGGTTCGCGCACGGTCTCATGCGTGACGCCGCCTACGAGGGGCTTTCGTTCAAGCGGCGCAAGGAGCTGCACGCCCGTGCGGCGCAGGCGATCGAGTCGAGGACCGCAACGCCGGACGAAGCCGCCGAGCTGCTTTCGCTCCACTGGATGCATGCGGAGCGCTACGAGCCGGCGTGGCGCTACTCGCGCGTCGCGGGCGACCGCGCCCGGACGTTGTGGGCGAACGCGGACGCGGCCACATTCTTCGCTCGTGCCCTCGACGCGGCCGGCCGGCTCCGCACGCTCCCCCGTTCGGAGGTCATGGCCGTAGCCGAGGCGCTGGGCGACGCCTGCGAGCTGTCAGCCAGCTACGACCGGTCACGCGTCGCCTACGCGGAGGCGAGACGGCTCGGCCGGGGCGAGGTCGATCGGGCGCGGCTGCTCCGGAAGGCGGGCGTGCTGCACGAACGCCAGGGCCGTTACCGGCACGCTCTCGGGTGCTACACGAGGGGGCGGCGGCTGCTTGCCGCCGAGACCGAGCGCGCCGCCGAGACCGAGCGCACCGAGCTCGACCTTGCCTCCGCCGGTGTCGTGTCGCGGCAGGGTCGGTACCGGGAATGCATGCGTTTTGCGACCGAGGCCGCGGCCGAGGCGACGCGGGCGCATCATCGCTCCGGGCTCGCCCACGCGCTCTACCTCCGCCACATGATGTCGGTCTATCTGGGGGAACCCTCCGATGAGCTCGCAGAAAGGGCGTTCGCCATCTTCGAGGAGCTCGGCGATCTCGTCGGTCAGGGCAACGTGCTGAACAACCTCGGCATCGGCGCCTACTACCTGGGGATGTGGGAGGCGTCCCACGACTACTACGAACGCAGCCGGGAGGCACGCGTCCGCTCGGGCGACGTGGTCGGTGCCGCCACGGAGGAGAACAACATCGCCGAGATCCTGAGCGATCAGGGCAACTTCGAGGCCGCTCGTGGGCTGTTCGAGTCCGCCCGTGCGACCTGGCTCGCGGCCGGATACCGCGTCGGGGCCGCGCTCGCCACGTCGAACCTGGGCCGCCTCGAGGCCCGCGCCGGCGCCGCTGCAGACGGGCGCCGGCTCCTCGAGGAGGCGCTCGACGACTTCCGGGAGATCCGCTCGCCCATCTTCATCGCCGAGACTCAGCTCCGCCTCGCCGAGTGCCAGCTGCTCGAAGGAGACTTCCCGTCGGCAGCCTCGTCGGCGGAGGAGCTGCTGCGTGCCGTTCGGGGGCGGTCCGGTCTCGAGCAGACCGAAGTGGCGGCTCTCCGCGTGCTCGGCACGGCTGCCGCGCCTCGGTCGCATAGCCGGCGAAAACGGCGACGAGGCTGACGCGTCGATCCGGGCCCTGGATGAGGCGATCGAGCGGGCGACCGCCCTCGAGGCCCCCTACGAGCTCGCCCTGTCCCTTGCGAACCGGGTGGCGCTCGCAGCGCTTGCGGCCGTTGCTGCCGGCGCAGACACGAGCGAAGACCGTGACCGGGCCGAGACCATCTTCGAAGGTCTCGGCGTCACCCAGGCCGTCATCACATGGTCAGCCCCGAATGGCGGAGGGCCGCTGTTCGCACGCCGGCCGGCGGCGCCCGGGGAGGCCGGCGTCCCCGGCAGGTGATCCGCCAGGGTGGGCGGCGATGGCCGGCGGACCGGCCTGAACCTCAACCTGCGAGGCGGTCCGCGGCGGCGAGCATCTCGCCTGCGACCGGCTGCAAACCGACTGCGGTGCCGAGAAGACCCGTCGACACCCGCTCGACGACTCCCCACTCCCAGATTGCCGTGGCGTCGAGGCCGGTCCGTGTCGCCAGCCAGTGGGCTCGGCGGTACGGGTCTCCGTCGAGGAGCTCGACGGGATCTTCGCGGATGACGATGCCCATGTCGTACTCGGCCTCCGCCAGCAGGCCGTCCGGATCGACCAGCTTGAACCCGCCCGGGGCCTCAAGGGTGTTCCACTGGTGCACATCGCCGTGCACGAGCACGGCTCTTTCGTCGTCGTGGGCGTCGATGCGGCGCGCCGCGGAAGCCAGTGCATGCTGGAGGGCCCTCTCCGAGCACGGATGGTCGAGCTCCTCCCAGGTTCTCGCGATGAACTCGACGAGCCACCGGCCCTTGTCCGCACCGGTCGGCAGACCGCAGTCGGGGGCGGGGCGCCAGACGCGGGCGGCGGTCGAGCACAGGATCTCGTGGCGCAACTCGATCGGGAGCCCAAGGTCGTGCAACGAGCGGCCGAGGCGCTCGACGAGCAGCGCGCCACGCTCCGGGTCGTCCCGAAGGAGGCGTGCGCAGCCGTCTCCGCCGGCCAGGCGCAGCACGGTGATCTCGTCCCTGGCGGCATCACCGGGACGGGGCACGCACAATTTCAGCACCGCCGGCGTGCCATCCTCGCACGTGACCTCGGCGACGAACGCTTCCGTCGCGTCTTGGTACGCACGGCCGACAACGATGGACCAGTCGCGTTCGAGGCCGGCGATGAGGCTCGGGAGGTCCTCCAGCCAGGCCGTGGCACCGACCGCACGGGCCTTGTTGCGAACGACCGCGGGGACAGAGATCACGACGGCACTCTCACACATGCGGGCACAGAAGGCCGTAGCTTTCGGTGGATAGCGGCCCGTCGGAAGGGAGAAACACCAATGGCTGAGCGACAGTCCGAGGACAAGCTCCCTCGTCCTGTGTCGTCAGGAAGGCGCTGGACGTCGTTCGTCGCGGAGGATGCTCCACCCGGGAAGGTGGTGCGAGGCTTGCACGAGCAGGTGAACCCGCGGCACCGGCTGCGAGTCGAGCATGACCCTCACACCCTGCTCATCCATCTCAGCGACGAGGACGGCGACGGGTGGACCACTTTCGCCGTCGACCGGGCCACGCGGCGTTGGGCCGTGGCTCAGGCACCTCGCCAGAGCGACAGCGGCCGCAGCGCCTATGGAGACCTCTACGAAGCCTGACAGAGGGCTCTGAAGCGAGAAGCGTCGCCGGGGGCCGCATCTGCCCAGCCAAGCTCGTGCCAGCCGTGCCAACTCCGGGAGTCCCAGTTTGGATCAATCCGATCGTCTCCATCAGACGGTGCAGCTCGTGGACGGAAGATTCCTCGGCTACGCCGAGTACGGCGCCACCACGGGACCGGTGCTGTTCGTGTTCCACGGCCTGCCGGGTTCCCGGCTCGACGCACCGCAACTGTGGCCGGAGGCGCCCGCGGCGGTGCGCGTCATCTCGCCCGACCGGCCGGGCTTTGGCATGTCGACGTTCCAGCCGTACCGCCGTCTGATCGACTGGGCGGATGATGTCGCCGTGCTTGCTGATGCCGTTGGTGCCGATCAGTTCCTGGTCGCAGGCTTCTCAGGCGGCGGCCCGCACGCGTTGGCGGTAGCGCACGGACTGCCTGACCGGGTGAGGGCGGTGGCCGTCATCGGCGGTGCGGGACCGATCGACGCTCCGGACTCCCTCACAGGCATGAACCCGGCCAACCGGCTGATCTTTACCTTGGCGAGGCGGGCGCCCGTGGTCCTGCGGCTGCTCATCGCACCGCACGCTCACCAGATGAAGCGCCACCCGGCCAAGGTCCTCGAACGGTCGGCGAGCTAGATATACACCTCCCAGGGGCCGACCGGGAGGCAATGGCAGATCCGCGCCTGCGGAACCTCATGATCGCAGCGGGTCCGGAAGCCTTCCGGCATGGCAGCCGTGGAGTGGTTCACGAGGCGCATATCTGTGCGCAGCCTTGGGGATTCGATCTCACTGACATCCGACCGCCTGTGCACATCTGGCACGGAGACGCGGACACCAACGTCCCGGTGGCGATGGCACACACCCTGGCTGCCCGGATCCCGGACAGCCACCTGACGCTCTTCCATGAAGAGGGCCACCTGGTCGTGCCAAAGCACTGGGACGAGATCTTGGCCGCCCTGCTGAACGCTGCCTAGACTGGATATCCTGGTGGTATCTGGCGGCCACCATCGAGCTCAGCGACCGACTCCTCGCCCGACAGGCTGGTCCAGCCAAATGACATGAGCTCCCTGCCGAACAGTGCGGCTTCGTCTGCCAGACGCCGCCAAGTTCTCACCGGGCGCACGACGGAATGCTTCGGCGCTAGATGCGGATCGAGCCGTCGTCGGTGATAGTCCACCCCGCGTTGTGGGCGACCTCCCATACATAGCCGTCCGGGTCGGCGAAGGCGCCCGATGTTCCGCCCCACTCGGCGATGGCCGGCGGTCGAACAATCGAGCCTCCAGCGCGTTCGGCCTCCTCCAGTACCTGGCCGACCTCCTCCGGTGATCGAACATTGTGAGCAAGCTCGACGCCCGGCGCGCCATGACCTCCGAGGGCAGTCCAAAGCCCGAACACCATCCCACCAGCCTGGAAGAAACAAACCTCGTCGTCGGGCTGCTGGGCACCAGCCCAGCCAAGCGCCTCGTAGAAAAGCGAGCCCGACCCAGGTCGGACACGCCAAGCGTTATGAGACTGATCCGCTGCTCCATGAAACCCTCTCTAGCACGCGGCGAAGCCGCCCATTGAGCATCCCCCACCGGCCGGACACCTCGACTCGGAGGTAGTCACGCCGGTAGTAACCGCGTCCCGCTGGGCGGAGGGGCCTCAGTTGCCGGGACGTCGCTGTCGGTTATCGACCTCGCGGAGCATCGCCTCGAGCTTGGGGTCGGCCCCGATCTCCCAGACCTCTACCGCACAGCGGCAGGCGACGGCGACCTTGGTTGCCCATTCCAGCGCTTGCTCGCGTGAAGGCACATCGAGGACTGTGATTCCACCGATCGAGTCCGGATACTGGCCGTCGGTGACCGTCCCGTCGGTGGCCACGATGACGCTCCGCTTGTGGTCTTCGAGTTCGCCGGCGAGCACGTACACGCCGGCGTTGAAGGCCTCCTGGCTGACCATGTGCGCGGCCTCGTCCACGGCGGGCATGTCCTCGTCGGGAATGTGGTCCATCGCGTGGCACCGAAGACCATCAGATAATTCGTCATCCCTTGACTCCCGGGTCCCGGCGGCCTCCTCCGGCCGCCCTTACTTGGTCCGGACGACACTCTGCCTCGCAAGATGTACGGGGTACATAGTATCCAGTACCCCCTAGCCCCGGGTCAGCCTCGCCGATATCCTCTGCCGCAGGGGTCGGCTTCAGGGTCTGTCGCTCACCCGCGTGTCCACACGGTGGCCCAAGCAAAGGCGGAAACGGAGCAACCGATGGCCGGATTTATCCAGCTGATCCCGGCACCTACATCTCCATCGTCGAGTTCCCCTCCTATGAGGAAGCCATGAAGCAGTCCAACCACCCGGCCCTCTCGGAGTTCGTTCAGAGCGTCGGGCCTGAGCTGATGGCCAACCGGCGCTTCCGCAACCTCGACGTCAAGTCCACCGTCTAGGACCGCACGCCGTTCTGGTCGGGGGAGCCCTCGCCGCGCAAAGCGAGATCGACCGCGCCTACCGGGAACCCTCGATCCGAGACGACGCCGACGCCTGTGTCGACGCTTCCGAGCGGCACCACTGCTACGAGCTGCACATCGGGCTCACGGCCTTGGCCTGGGACGTCTGGGTCGGCGATTCCGAAGCACTACGGCAGATCGCCACCCAGCTGGCCGTGGTCCTCGAACAAGCACCGCTCCCCGTCGATACATAACACCTCGTCCGAGCGGTCAGCGAGCAGCGTCGCCCACAAGCAGCGCACCACGCCGATCGACGCTCCTCGCGGTCCGGACGGCGGCTTGAGCTCACCCTGCCGATTTGACCGTTCAGGAAGTTTTCGTGAACCGATCGGGCCCGGAGTGCAATAGAGAGGTGATGGATGACGACGGGCTGATCGCCCGGGTCGCTGCTGGTGACGACGGGGCGCTTCGGGAGTTGTTCTCCCGCCATGCGCCGTGGCTGGCGGCGCGCCTGCGGGTGGTGCTGCCGGCCGCGGATGTGGAGGACGTGTTGCAAGAGACCTTCCTTGGGGTGTGGCGGGGGGCGGCCGGCTACCGACCCGAGGGGACGGCGGGAGGGTGGCTGTGGGGGATCGCTCGACGCCAGGCGGCCATGTTCTTGCGCCGCCGAGGACCGGCGGAGCTGGTGCTGCCCGCTGTGGTGGAAGCGGATCTCGGCGACGTCGGGGATCCGACCGAGGCGGTGCTGTCGCGAATGGACTTGGAGAACGCGGTGGCCGCATTGGGCCCTCCGGGCGGGCCAGACCGGGAGACGTGGCAGCTGTTGTGTGTCGAGGACCGGTCGGTGGCGGAGGTGGCCGCGTTGATGGGCGTGCCGGAGGGAACGGTGAAGAGCCGGGCACATCGGGCTCGGCGGATGCTGCGGGCGGCCCTCGGTGACCGGCTGGCGGTGGAGGGAGATTCGTGATGAGCGACATGCACACGACGGGCCAGGAATGGGACGGGGCGCCGCCGGACGTCGATCTGGGAAGGGTGTGGAGAGCGGTGGCGGCGGAGGTGTGGCGCCGCCAGCCGAGCTGGCTGGAGCGCCGTGCTGCGAGGTTGTTGGGCTCGCCGGGCTTGGCGCGGGCGCTGCTGACCACTCCTTCGCTGTTGGTGGCGTGGCTGATCTCGACGGTGGTGGTGCTCGGGGTGGGGGCGGCGGCGACAGTGGGGACGGGCCAGCCGCTCGTGGCGCTTTTGGCTCCGGCGGTGGCGGGGGCAGGGATCGCCTACGCCTACGGGCCGGGGATGGACCCGGCCTGGGAGCTGTCGTGCAGCATGGCGGTCAGCGACCGGATGGTGCTGCTGGTGCGGGCGGTGGCGGTCTTCGCCGTCAATGCCGGGTTGGGGCTGGCGGCCTCTGCCGCGTCAGGTCTGGCCGCGTCGGTCACCTTCGGCTGGCTCGTCCCCATGACCGCGGTGTCGGCTCTGGCCTTGGCCACGGCGACCGTCGCCCGCTCGGCGAACGTGGGCGTGGCGGCGGGAATGGCCGGCTGGGCCATCACCGTCTTGGCGGCCCAAACGAGCTCGGGCCAGTGGAGCGCGGCGATCACCGACTCGGCCCTGGTGGCTCCTTACCTGATCTTCGCCGCCGGCTGCGCCGCTGTGGTGATTCTTGCCACCCGTGTTCCAAAAGGAGCGTCATGAACGTCGAGATCGACCAGCTGACGAGAAAGTTCGGCCGTACCCAGGCGGTGGCCGGGGTCGACCTGCGAGTCGGCCCCGGGGTGTTCGGGCTCCTCGGCCCGAACGGGGCCGGCAAGACCTCGCTCTTGCGGATGATGGCCACCGTGCTGCAGCCGTCCTCGGGAAGCTTGCGGCTGTTGGGCCGCGACCCTGCGCAGCTACGGCGAGCGTCGGGAGATCCGCCGCCGACTGGGCTACCTGCCTCAGAACCTCGGCTACTACCCGGGGTTTACGGTGGTGGAGTTCGTCGAGTACTTCGCGCTCTTGAAGGAGATGCCCCCCGCTCGGATACCCGCTGCGGTGGCTGCCGCCGTGGAGCGGGTCGGGCTCGGGGAGAGGGCCAGAGTCCAAGCTGCGCACCCTCTCGGGTGGGATGTTGCGCCGGGTGGGGATCGCCCAGGCCATCGTCAACGACCCCGAGCTGTTGCTGTTGGACGAGCCGACCGCCGGGCTCGACCCCGAACAGCGGGTGCAGTTCCGGGCTGTGCTGCGCGAGTTGGGCGAGACGGCCACGGTGGTCGTGAGCACGCACCTGGTCGAAGACGTCGGGGCCGCCTGCACCGAGGTGGCGCTCATGGACCGGGGAATCATCGTGTTTCGGGGCACGCCCGACGAGCTGACGGCGCGAGGAGTCGGCCACAGCTTGGGCGACGCGCCGTTGGAACGGGGCTACAGCGCCGTGCTTGCCGAGGGGCGGGCATGACCTCGGTCACGGTCCCGCTGCGCTCCCGAGTCACAGCGGGTTCGCCCGACGCGTCGCGGGCGGTTGCTGCGCCTCGAGCTTCGCCACAGCACCATGATCTGGCTGCTCCCGCTGCTCGGCGCCCTGTTCTACTTCGACGCCTTCCGTAAGGCCGCGGGCTATCCACCGTTCTGGTTCGTGCGCTCCTCGGTCATCCTCAATCACCTGGTCCCGGACTTCTCGCTGTTCGCGGCGGGCGTCGCCGCCTGGACCGGATCGCGCGAGGGACGGCGCCAAACGGTCGACCTTGTCACCATTGCGGCCCGGCCGCGCTGGGCCACCGCGCTGGCCTCGTTTGCCGCCACCACCATCTGGACCCTGGCGGCGTTCCTCGGCTGCGTCGCCGTGCTCTACGGATTCACGGCGACCCAAGCCAGCTGGGGTGGGCCGCCTTGGTGGCCGGTGGCTGCTGGAGCGGCGGTGCTGTGCGCCTTCTGCGCGCTGGGGTTTGCCGCCGGGCGTGTTGCTGCCCGGTCGGTTCACTGCCCCGCTGGCTGCGCTTGTGACATTCCTGGTGCTCATAGTTGCGTTCCGGGTCGTCCTCAACGAGTCGCACCCCACCTTCGCGCTCCTCTCGCCGATGAACTCGGTGCCGCACGGGGACGCCGGGGTGTTCTTCCACTACTTTCCCGACCTCTACATCGTCCAGATCATGTTCTTCGCCGGGATCGCCGTCGCGGTCCTCGGCGGACTCGGACTTGCAACCGCATCGGGCAGCCGGATCGTGTGGCGCACCGCGGCCGTGGTGACCGCGGTTGGTCTGGCGGCAGCCGGTACCGGCGTCGGCCTCGCCGGGACCGCCCGCGTCGAGGCCAACGGCGTGGTCATCCCTGCCGTCCACGACGCCGCCAGCGACCGGCCCATCGCCTACACGCCCGTCTGCCAGCAAGGAGCGATCCCCGTCTGCGTCCATCCCGCCTTCCGGGCCTACCTGCCCGACCTCGTTGCCGCCTTGAACCCGCTGATACACCAGTTCGCGGGGCTCCCCGGGGCACCGGTGCGTGTCGAGCAGAGTTCTTCCTCGACCGTCCCGGAGATCTAGGTGGCCTGAGCCCGACCGAGATCGGCACCTTGGTCGGTGCCAGCGCGACCCTCACCGGTAACCCTCCGGTGCTACACCTGGCCCTCACCGAGCTGCCGAGCCAGCCGGAACCACCCAGCTCACAGTCCCTCGCGGACGAGCAGGCCGCCTTCGTGGACGCCTTCATCGGCCCCGCCGGAGGCACCCTCGGCGACCCGGCTCAGGCAGCGATCGAAGCCGCCTTGCTCCACGACGCCGGTTCGCTTCCGTCGCCCGCGGCCAAAGCCGCGAATCGGTTCGCGGCCCTCGCTCCGAGCGTGCAGCGTGCCTGGCTGGCCACTCACCTGCCGGCCCTTCGATCGGGCCACATCGCCCTGGCACAGATCCCGTGACCCCCGCCCATGTACGAACGCGCGCGGGAGCAGAGTCGAGAATCCTCGCCCCCCTGCCAAGCTGGGGCAGTGCCGCAGCCGGTTCACGACTGGTACGCCTTTACGTCGCCAGCCGGCGCGTCCCCGTCGCTCTGGGAGCGCTCGTTGCCTGCAGCTTGGTCTTCCGCGCCGCGCTCGAGTGGCACTGGATACCCAGTAGCGGCCCGCTCACCCAGCAGCTGCCGGTGCTGCTGGAGGCTGGAGCGGCATCGGTCATCGCGGTAACCACCTACAGTCCGTTCGGCGAGCCTGAACGCGCCACCGGTCGCTGGCTTCCGTACCTGCGGTTCGGCACGGCTGTAGCCCTCACCGGAATCGCAGTCGGCTTGCTCAGCGCCGGAGCCGCAGCAGCACACCTGCCAGGTGGCACTCTCGACGTGGTGCGCAACGTCGCAGGCATCACAGGCATCGGCCTCATCTCAGCCGCCGTGATCGGCGGAGGGCTCTCCTGGATCGGACCGATGGCCTACCTGGTCCTGAGCGAGGACGCGATATTGAACGCCTGGCGAACCCCGTGGGTCTGGCCGACCAGACCGTCACACGACGCCGGCGCCGCCCTCTGCGCCGCCCTGGTGTTCGTCGCCGGCGCTCGCCATCATCACCGCACGCGGCGCCCGCCAGCGCGCCGCCGAGTACGCGCAGCGCGTTCCAGACGGATCACATGCAACTCGTGCGGTGAATGCAGGGCTCAGAAAAGGATGACGGAGTCGGTACCCCTCGCCGCCGCCGCCCCCGTGCGCGAGGGGTACTGGTGGCCGATGGAAGCGATCCCTCCGGTACGCGAGTCCTCGATCGAAGTGTTCACGGCGAGCAGCGCCCGGAACTCTGATAGCGGCCGGCACCGCACCGAGGACCAGCTCGTAAGATAGGGATATCTTACAGATGCGCTATCTGATCGTACTCTCATCCGCTATACTCTGGATGTGGCTACCGCTTCGAGACGCAAGACCTCATTTGAGGTCGACTTCGACAAAGTCGAGTCGGCCAAGGCGATCCTGGGCACCCGGACTCTGACAGACACGGTGGACGCCGCTCTAGACGAAGTGATCAAGCTTCAGCTGCGTCGTCACCTGGTAGAGCTGCTGTTCACGCCGGGACGACTTCAACTTGACGATCCTGACGTGATGGCCGGCGCCTGGCGCTGACGGCTGCATGGCGATCTACCTCGCGGACAAGAGCGCGCTCACACGAAGCGATACCCGTCCTGAGGTGCGGGAGGTGATCGAGCCGCTGCTTCTTGCTGGGCGCATCGCGACCTGCGGAATCGTCGACCTCGAGCTTCTCTACAGCGCGCCGAGCCCGGCGACCTACCACGAACTGGCTGAGGCGCTGCGGGCCATGCCGCGCGTGCCCGTGACCGACACCGCCGTCGACCGGGCCTTGGAGGTGCAATCGCTGCTGGCCGACAAGGCGCAGCATCGGTCCGTCCCGTTGCCGGATCTGCTCATAGCAGCCTGCGCGGAAGGCGCCGGTCTCACGGTGCTGCACTACGACACAGACTTCGAGCGCATTGCGAAGCTGACCGGCCAGGCGGTGCAGTGGGTGGTTCCTCCCGGCAGCGTGGCGTAGGGAGCACGGCGTCACGTTGCTCGACGAGCTCTCGATCATCAGGAGCTGGCCGGCAGGACGATGCCCTCCTTCAGCTCCAGAATGCGTTGCACGGACGCCCGGACCTGAGTCATTGACAGTCGGCCTGACGCAACCGCCTGCTCGAGATCTTGCAATGCCGCAGAGAAGTCGGACGGCGTCGTCACCATCGCCATGTCGGCGCCGGCTTCGATTGCCTTCGCAACCGCCTCGGGGCCCGTGTAGCCGGCGTGGCTGACGGCGCCCGCGTCGAGACTGTCGGTGATGATCACGCCTTTGAACCCCATGGATCGGAGGTAGGAGTACGCGGCCGGGTTCAGCGAGGCCGGAACGCTGCCCCAGGTCGGCTCTGTGACGTTGCTCATCATCACGACCGGGACGCCGGCCTTGATCGCTGCCCGAAACGGGACGAGATCGTCCTGCTCCAGCTTCGAGAGCGACGGATCGGTAGCCGGCCCGAGGTCCGTGTCGCCGTTGGCGTGGCCGAGGCCGGGAAAGTGCTTGGCAACGGCGATGACGCCACCATCTCGAAGGCCGGCGATGAACGCCAGGCCGTAGAGCGCAGCGACATGGCCGTTCTCACTGAAGGATCGCAGGTTCTCGTCGTCGATCGTGTCGCTGGCGTTGGCAGTGTCGAGCACCGGGGCCAGGTCCATGTCGATCCCGAGCCCCAACATGGCCAAGCCTTGACGGGTCATCAGCTCCCGGACTTGCGCTGGGGACATCGTGTCCGCCATCTGACGCGGCCACGGGATCGCGCCGATGACATTGGTGAGGCGGGCGATCCCGCCGCCCTCCTCGTCGGTGGCGGTGAACAGCGGCGTCGCTGCGTCGTGTTCGAGCTGGGCGAGACTGCTCTTGATCGACGGGCCGGATCCCGCCGGCGGCAGCCCCAGGAAGACGACACCGCCGGCGCCGTCGCGCACCGCCGGCGCCGACGCGGAAACGTCCGAGAAACTACCCCCCACCATGATCAAGCTGCGCGAGCAGCTGCGTCTCGCTCCACCCCTGCGCGAGCGTCGTGGTGGTCGTGGTCGTCGGTGCGTCCGTCGTCGTGGTCGGCTGGCTCGTCGTGGTCGGCTCGGTCGTGGTGGTCGGCTCGGTCGTGGTGGTGGCGGCAGCCGTCGTGGAGGTCGAGCCGGGGGCTGACGTCGGATTGGACCCGCAGCCCGCGGCAAGGACGGCAACGCCGGCTGCCGCTACCAGGCACCACGAGGCTGCGCCTCTCGATCCATGGATGCGTCGCGCCCGCATCCCTCTACACTGCACGCGATTCGCCGCCGTGGGCATGCACCCTGGAGCGGACAAGCTTCACCGGATGGGTATCTTTGCGCGATGCCGTCGCTCAGCAGTCAGGGAATTCGCCGGGCGTACCTCGATCAATTCGCCGCCCGCGGGCACACAATCATCCCGGGGGCGAGCCTGGTCCCTCGGGAGGACCCGACGACGCTGTTCACCGGCTCCGGGATGCAACCGCTGATCCCCTATCTCCTGGGCCAACCGCACCCGGCCGGCGACCGTCTCGTCGACTCCCAGCCGTGCTTTCGCGCCGAGGACATCGACGAGGTCGGAGACAACCGGCACACGACCTTCTTCGAGATGCTCGGAAACTGGAGCCTCGGCTCGTACTTCAAGGCCGAGCAGCTGCCCTGGTTCTTCGGTTTTCTGACCGACACGCTCGGCCTCGACCCCGCTCGGTTGTACGCGACCGTGTTCTCGGGGGCGCCCCGGTTCGAGATCCCTCGCGACGACGAGTCCGCCGAGATCTGGAGAGGTCTGTTCTCCTCGGTCGGTCTCGACTCGCCGCCCCGCGAGCTCGGGAACGCAGCGCATGCTTCCGAGGTCGGATCGGGGGACGCCCACATCAGCTTCTACGACGAAACGAAATCCTGGTGGAGCCGGTCGGGATCTCCCGACGCGATGCCAGTTGGCGAGCCGGGTGGTCCGGACTCGGAGGTCTTCTACCGCTTCGACGAAGTCGAGCACAGTGCCGTCTTCGGCGCCGAATGCCACCCGCACTGCGAATGCGGGCGCTACGTCGAGATCGGGAATTCCGTCTTCATGCAGTACAGGCGGACCGAGGACGGATTCGAGGAGCTTCCGCAACGCAACGTCGACTTCGGAGGCGGCCTCGAACGGATCTCCATGGCAGTCATCAACTCACCGGACGCCTTCCGGATCGACCTCCTGCAGCCACTCGTCCAGCACGTCGAGCGACTCGCGGACGTCCGCTACGAGGAACGCCTTGCTCCGCTGCGAATTATCGCCGACCACGCTCGTGCGCTTGTGTTCCTGGCCGCCGACGGGGTCGAGCCTTCGAACACCGCCCAGGGTTACGTGATGCGCCGCTTCGCCCGCCGCGCCATGCGGCAGGGCCACGCACTCGGGATCGCCGACGATCTTCTTGCCTCCCTCGTCGGGCCCGTCGTCGACGCGTACCGGGACTCCTATCCCGAGCTCAACGCGCGGAAGCAGGAGATCGGCGAGGTGCTTTCCCGGGAGGAGACCTTGTTCCGCCGGACGCTTTCCCGCGGCGTGCGGGAGTTCGCCAAGCTGGCCGGAACAACTCTCACCGGGCCTGCGGTCTTCACGCTCTTCGACACCTACGGCTTCCCGCCAGAGCTGAGCCTGGAGGAGGCTGCCGCCTCGGGCACCCCGGTCGACCCCGGCTGGCGGTCCGAGTACGAACACCTGATGAGAGTGCAGCGGGAACGGTCCAAGACCGCGGCGGTGGGGCTTTTCAAAGGCGGCCTCGCCGACCACTCGGAGGCTTCGACCCAGCTGCACACGGCGACGCACCTGTTGTACAAGGCCTTGCGGCTCGTGCTCGGCGAGCATGTCGTGCAGCGGGGGAGCAACGTGACCGCGGAGAGGCTGCGTTTTGATTTCTCTCATCCAGCGAAGCTGACCCCGGAGGAGATCGGCGAGGTCGAGCGCATCGTGAACGAGGCCATCGAGCACGACTGGCCCATGAGCTACCGCGAGCTCGGGACCGAGGAGGCATTTGCCGAAGGCGCGATCGGAGCCTTCGGCGACAAGTACGGCGCCACTGTCAAGGTCTACACGGCAGGCGACCCGTTCGGAGACTGGTACAGCAAGGAGATCTGCGGGGGCCCTCACGTCGAACGAACGGGGCAACTCGGCCGATTTCGCATTCTCAAGGAGGAGTCCTCGAGCGCCGGCGTGCGCCGGGTGCGGGCGGTCGTCGAGCCGAGACCAGAGGTCGCCGGCGCCTAGCAGCCCGGGTCGTCGACCCGCCCCTGTGCGCGTTACGGTGAACCCGTGACGAGCCAGCGGCCGACTCGGACCGTTCTCCTTGCTGGGACGGTTGCCGCGGCCGTGATGCTGCTCGCCGTGCTCCCGTCGGCGAGCGGCGCCGCCGGCGCCCGCCCCGCCGGCGCCCGCCCCGCCAGCGCCCGCGCCCGCTCGCCCCGATCGGGAGCAATCTGATCCGCAACGGCAGTGCCGAGCTCGGCGACGCTTCGGGCACGGGCTACGACGCCGTCACCATTCCAGGCTGGCAGGTCGTGAGCGGGCTTCCGTCGGTCATCAACTACGGGACGCCAGGCTTCTTCGGTAAGGAGGATCGGCGGCCTTCGTCGAGCGGCCGCCACCTCTTCATCGGCGGCGCCGGCGGCCCCGCAACGCTCGCGCAGCGCGTGCAGGTCCGCCTCCCCGGCGCCGGACCTGCGGCCGCCAACTACTCGGTCTCGGCGGCGCTCGGCGGCCAGGGGAGCAATCGTGCGGCCGCGTCCCTGAGGGTGATCTTCGAAGGCGCCGGCGACGTCGCTCTCGGCACCGCCACGCTGGCGGCGGTGACGGCCAAGGATCGCTCCGACACGACCGAGCTCGTCGTCCGCAGGGCTGCCGGCCGGCTGCCGGCGGGAACGACGAGCATCGTCGTCGTCCTGCGTCTGAACACGCCGGCAAGAAACTACAACGGCCCCGACGGCAGCACGGTCGGTTTCAACTACGCCTATGCCGACGACCTCGAGCTCAACCTGTCCGTCCCGGTTTTCAAGCCGCCAGCACTCAGGCCGGCCGTCGCCAAGATCCCCCACTTCGACCATGTCTTCCTCGTCTATCTGGAGAACGAGGACTATCACCAGATCGTCGGCAACAAGCAGCAAGCCCCCTTCATCAACAGCCTCCTGCCCACCTCCAGCGTGCTGGCGGACCTGTTCGCCGAGGAGCACCCGAGCGACGCCAACTACCTGGCCTTCGCCGGCGGGAGCGCGTTCGGGGTGCCACTCGACGATCCGGCCGAGGAGAACTCGCAGTACACGATCGACGCCAAGAACATCGGCGACCTACTCGTCCACGCGCACGAGACCTGGAAGGCCTACCTACAGAGTGCGAACGGCCCGTGCGACGACACGGTGCACGACTACTACTGGGACGACGACTTGCCGTTCCTCTACTTCAAGGACGTCCGCGAGCGGCCGGCGTACTGCGACGAACACGTCGTGCCGCTACAGGAGTACGCCGGCGATCTGACGAAGGCGGCGACGACCCCCAACTTCGCCTGGTTCGGGGCGAACGACTGCGACGACATGGAGGGTTGCGGAATCGCGGCAGGAGACTCTTGGCTCAAGACGATCGTGACCGAGCTCTTCCGGTCGCCGGCATGGAGGACGCAGCCCTCCCTGCTCATCGTCACGTGGGACGAAGATGCCGAGGACGGACAGCATCCTGCCAATCGGGTCCCGACCTTTGTGATCGGATCGAGATTCGTGAAGAAGGGGTTCGTTTCGAACGTGCGCTACACCCACTACAGCCTGCTGCGCACCGTCGAGGTCGCCCTCGGTCTCGGCACGCTCACAGACAACGATGCCTTTGCGACGCCGTTGAACGACATCTTCGGAGCGCACCGCTGATGCGCACGATCAGATATGCGTTCGTCGGGGCTGCCGCCGTGGCCGGCCTCGCAGCTCTGACGGCGGCCGGCGCCGGCGGCCCCGCTGGCCTGACGCCGGCCGGCGCCCTCGGCCCCACTTCCACCCGGGCCGGCGGCGTCGGTGCCAGGACGCCTGCCGTCCTCGCCTACGTGGCCGACTCGGCGACGAACTCGGTCACGCCGCTCAACGTGACGAGCAATCGGGCCGGCAAGGCGATCGGCGTCGGTGGCGATCCCGATGCGTTGGTGTCCACGGCGAGCGGGAAGACGGTCTACGTGGCGGACTTCAGCACGAACGCAGTCACCCCGATCGACGTGGCGACCAATCGCGCCGGCCCGGCAATCCACGCCGGTCGCGGTCCGGACGCCCTCGCGATCACGCCAAACGGCCGGACGTTGCTGGTCGTCGACGCGAATTCGAACACCGTGACGCCCGTGGCGCTGGCGACGCGACGAGCCGGAGTCGCCATCCGGGTGGGCAGCCATCCGATCGCGATCGTGGTCACGCACGACGGGCGGACCGCCTACGTCCTCGACTGGGCCTCGGGTGAGGTTACGCCCGTCGACCTGGTCACCCGACGGGCTGAGCCGCCCATCGCGGTCGGCTCTTACCCGAACACAATGGCACTGAGCCCGAACGGCAAGAAGCTGTACGTCGCCAACTTCGGCTCCGACTCGGTGACCCCGATCAGGACCGGCGTGAACCGGGCGGGCGCGGCGATCCGTGTCGGGCAGGCGCCGAACGCGGTCGCGTTCAGTCCGGACGGGCGCACTGCCTACATCTCGGACGGCGACTCTGACACAGTGACGCCGATCGATGTGGCCGATGGCCGTGCGGGACGGGCGATCCGGGTCGGGTCGTCGCCGGCGGCGATCGCTGTCACCCGGGACGGTCGCACCGCCTACGTGGTGAACACGGTGTCGAGCACCGTGACGCCGATCGACACGGCCTCGGGCAAGCCCGGCAAGGCGATCAACGTCGGCACCTACACCTACCCGCTGGCCATCGTCCTCGCACCCCGCGCCGGCGTGGCCGAGGTCGTCGACAACTACGCCGGCGAAGTTACGGCGATCGACCTTGCGACCGGGCGGGCACGCACGCCGGTCCAACTCGGCTACACCACGTTCCCGGTTGCCTTGGTGGTCGTCCCGTGATTCGGCCTCCTTGCCGTTCGGCGACCCCAGCGGGCGGGGACATGTCGAAAAACTTTTGAACTTGCCTCCGTTAATGATTGCGACCAGTCGCAATCTCGATTGGAAGCAAGTTTGGAAAGAAATTCAACTATCCCGCGACGGACGGACCCCCGACACCACGCCTCGCCCAGCACGAGGCCGCCGCCGCTCATGAAACCGCTGCTCCGCCCAGCGAACCGGACGGAGCAGCGGCGTCAACGATCTCCAGTGGCGGTCAGGCCTTGGGCTTGGCCGTCACCGAGGCCGGCAGCCCCACACCGAGCGCCGAAGTGGCGCTCACGGTGAAGGTGTAGTTCACTCCCGCTGCCAGGCCGGCGAGCGTCACGCTCCGCGCTCCCGCGCCGAGCTTGATGGTGACGGTCGAGTGGCCCTTCGCCGCCGCCGAGACGCGGTAGCCCGTGACGGGGCTGCCTCCCGTGCTCTGAGGCGGCTTCCACGACAGCGCCATCGAATGCGGTCCCGGCTTCGCCGCGAGGTCGAGCGGAGGGCTGGGCGAGCTCTTCACGTACGTGAACTTTGCGCTCGTCGTCAACTTGGTGAAGCCGAAGCCGGTCGCCAGCGACTCGACGGTGAGGACTGAGATCTTCACGGTCGTGCCGGCCTTGCCGGGCGGAGCGAACGCGAGGATCTGCGTCGTCGAGCCGCAGTCGAGCAGCTGTGTGGCGTTGTTGAAGTTCGAAGGCTGGTTGCCGAAGTTCACCGCGATCGCGCAGCCCAGATTGTGACCGGAGATGTCGACGAGCGTGCCGCCATGCGCCGGCCCCTTGAGGGGAGACGAGCTGGACAAGACCGGGTTCCCCGGTGGATAGAGGAGGAAAAAAGCATTCGACGAGTTGCTGCAGCCGGTCACGGTACAGGCCGCGGCCACGACCTCTCCCGGGTTCTGCTGGAGCGTCTCGGCGCTGACACTGGTGGCGCTCTTCACGGTGAAGGTGTACTGGGACCCGATGGAGAATCCGCTCGGGTCCTCGTAGACCAGCGCTACGACCTGGTTCTCGAAGCCCTTCCCCGTGAGCGTGATCGCAGTACCACCAGTATCTGGCCCGACGTGCAGCCCCGGAAACAACTCGAAGCCGCCCGTGAGGTTGGTCACGTCAGGGACTCCGGCGTAGATGACCGACCGCGAGGCCGAGAGGCCGGCGATCGTCGCCACGCTGAAGGGAAGCGTCGTCGTCCCGACCGTCGGAGTGAAGCTTGGCGGGGACTCGGTGCCAGGCGACGTCAGCTGAATCTCGGTTCCGGACACGAAGCTGAAGCTCTGGGTCAGCGACGAATCCAGACCCGCTGGGCCGAAGTTTGCGTCCGACAGCGTGAGCGGGTCGAAGCCCTTCCCAGTGACCGTGATGGTCGTGCCACCGGTCTCGCTCGCCAACGTGACCGGGTCCGACGTGGTTGTCGAGACGGAGGTGATGGTCGGGTTCGGCACGTAGTCGAACTCGGTCGGCGCCGGCATCTCCTCACAGTTGCACCCGGTGGGAAGGAAGGGCACCGCCATGGACGAGAGGGGCAGAGTCGCACCCTCGTACGGCGGCAGGATCGTCGCCGTCGCGCTCGAGCCGTGCGTTTCGGTCACGACGACTTGAACCTGGCAGATGTCGTTGGTCTTGTTCTCGCCGGCGGGAAGGCCGCCGTGGCACGAGGTGGACACGCTCGAGAACGCCGGCGGGGTCACCGTGAGCTCGAACGGGCTGTCGACCTTGACGACAGATGCATCGACGCCGCCGAAGGAGACCGTGGGCGTGCCGGAGAAGCCGGATCCGAAGATCGAGATCGGCTTCGGGGTCTTCTCCGATCCGCCGTAGGGGCTGACTCCGGTCACCGAGGGCTCAACCTGCGAGCCGCCGTTCTCGTCGACGTACTCGAACTGCGACGACGGCCCGATCTTGCTCGAGGTGCCGTTCTTCAGCGTCACGACAACGTTCGCCGCACCGGACCCGTCTTGAGTCGGCGGAGAGGCGACCGGTATCGCCACCGACCCGGCCGGGAAGGTGGCGGTGACCTGCGTGGCCGAATTCACCACGAGACCAGAAGCCGTGGCACCGCCGACCTCAACCGACGCAACCTCTGGCGTCGAGCCCGACTTGAAGCCCGTGCCAGTGATCACGACCGAGGTTCCCGCCGCCACCGGCCCGAAGCTCGGGGTGAGGGAGGTGACGCTCGGGGGCTTCAGTCCCGTCACGTAGGCGCACACGTAGAAAGCGAGGCCGTCGGTGCCTCCGCTGCCCGTCAAGCGCGGCGATCCGAGGCCGGACGCCATGTCGTAGCCGGCTCCGGCCTTGAAGGCCGCTCCGTTGTCGAATCCGAAGTCGTCGTTGTTGCCGACGGTGATGTCGTTGAACGAGGCCTTGTACTCGACCGCGTTGCCCGCTACGGCATACAGGAGCGGCGACACGAAGCCGACGTCAGGTGTCCCGTTCACAAGTTGTGTCGAGCAGCCTGACGAGGCGTTGATGTCCGCAGTCATGGCGGCCCAGAGCGGAGACGCCGAGGAGGTGCCCCCGATCGTGATCCAGCCGGACTCGGTGCCCGGCGCTTTGAACTCCTCGCTGTAGATGCTGACGGCGCCGGTGAACTCGTCCGCTTGCGCAGAGACGTCCGGTGTCTCCCGGCAGGCGGACGGCGCCGGCGAGATCGTGCCGAGGCAGAACTTCGGGGTGTCGAACGACCCGGCCGTCGAGGCCATCTTCGTCTCGACCGCTTTGGCCGCGGTCACCGCAGCCTTGTTCTGGGCGTTCGTGGCGGGCTGGATGAGCTGCGACTGCCAGCTCGGCATGCCCCAGCTCTCGGAGATGCCACCTCCGCCGGCACCCCAGGCGGCACCGTCGTTCCAGACGTGCTCCAGGGCGGGAACGGTGGCGGCGTCGTCGATCGTCGTGCCCCCGACCGAGACGACGTACGGCTGGCTGCCGGGGTCGAGGAGCGAGAGAGGGTTCTGGTCAGGTGGCGGGACATCGAAACGGAACTCGTTGCACTCGTCGTTGCCGGTGTCGCCGGCGGCGGAGAATACTGACTGACCCTGCGCGGCAGCCTGCTCGAAGAGGAAGTTCTCCTCCTCCTGGATTCCCGGTTCCGCTGCCTGCTCGGCCTGCTCACAGATCGCCCAGCTCGAGGTGACGACGTGAGCGTCGTCCTTGTTGACGATGGCCGCGTACTCGTCGATGCTGCCGAAGGTGTTGTTCGGCGCCTCGTAGACGTTGATCGACGCAGAGGGTGCGAGCGCGGCGACGTCCTCGACGTCCAGGATCGACTCGCCCGAGCCCGGGCCGGTCGGCTGGCCGCCGTCGACGGCGATCTGGTGCTGGTGGGCCTCCATGGTGGCGGCCTTGGCCGCCCCGAAGAAGCACGTGTCGAAGGTTTTCAGGTCGCTCGGAAGGTACGGCTCGAGCTCGAACACGTCGACCGCCTGCCCGGCACCGGTGTCCCCGGTCTTGTAGAGGCCGAAAGCGCCGTAGGCGTTGGCGATCTGGTCGTCGGTGAGTCCGCCGAACTCGTTGGCGGCGTTGGTCGCAGCCGCGCAAGCGCTCGGGGCGCCGGCGACATGGGGAACCTTGCCGCGTACGGCGGCCGGGTACTTGCCCTTCATCGAGATCGGCGCCCGCAGCAGGCCGGCGGACTGCGCGTGAACGAGGTTGTCGAGCCCGACGACGGTCGTCACGCCCTTGGCGATCGATGCCGGTAGGCGGGTGGCCGAGGTCGTGGCCGTGCCGATCGACCCGTCCGGCAGCCGGTAGCGGGCGATGTCGGTGTGAAAGGCCGACTCGACGTTGCCGGCGGTGCCGTGGAAGTAGACGAGGAGGCCGTCAGCCGACTCGCCCGACACCGACAGGCCGTGGCCGCGGAGCTCGCTCGTAACGGCTGCGACCGTCGCGGCAGCCGGGCCGAAGCGGGCGCGGTAGGCACCCCGCGGCAGGTACTGGTGATACAGCGAGGAATGAGGGTTGGAAACGTCGCTGATGAAGGCCTTGAGCGCACGCTCGTTGCGGGGCTTCAGCGCCACGGCGCCGGAGATCTCCTTGCCGGCGGCGACCCGGCCGAGGAAAGCGGTGTGCAACGGTACCTTCGGCGCCCACGCCACCCGCACGAGCGGCCCACGAATAGCGGGGGAAGCAGGGTGCGCGCTTGCGCCGGCCGGAAGGGCGGCCGAGAGCGGCGCGATCAGGCCGACCGCCGCCAGGGCGGCCGCGGGCCGCCACCATCTCGACTTGCTCCGGGTGCTTCGGCTGCTGCGGAGCTGGAAACCGGGCTCGATTGCGCTCTCGGAAGGGCCTCCGCCTGCGGTGACTGCTGCCATAGCTTCTCCCCTCATGTCTCCGCTCGCCACGCGCCGTCGAGTGGGACACGGAGTATGCAAACCAGTGGTTTAGCCAAGACCGACCTCGAGAGTCAATGTTTTGCAATCTTGGTGTTCGACTCAGGCTCCCGGCGCGGGAACCGATCCGGTCCGATGAGCGTCAAACTCTTCATGATGCGTTCGGCCAGAACCTTGAGCGTGCTCCTCGCCACGACCTTCACTCTCGCAACCGGTCTCGCAGCTTGCGACCAGGGACCGAGCGGCTCGCCACCGACCACTGCCACGCCCCAGGCGGACTTGACAGGCCATCCACCCATGGCCATCTCCCGCCGCCTGCTCGCACGCCGCGACGCCGCACACCTGCTCAGGCTGGTCCGCCTCCCGTCGGGCTCGAGGCGCCTCGCGAACGAGCCGAGGGGTGACCACCACCTCCTGAGCTCGCCTGGCCAGACGACCGGGGATCCGAACCTGGTCGACGTGCACGGTTTCTTTGTGGTGGCGGCGAGCCCGCCGAGCGTGGAGACCTATCTGCGCAGCTACGTCCCGACTGGCGCCGTGAGCGACGGATTCGGAACGGCCAGCGTCAGGGGAGTCGCCGACGAGTGGTTCGTCGACGACCGTTGGCCGCCGGTGAAAACGGTGCTCGACACGCGAACGCTTGTCATCTCAATCGCGGCCCTCCCGAATCATCGCAGTGGGATCCGCGTGGACGCCCAGGTGACGTGGCTACGGGCGAAGCCTGCAGGTGATCTCATTCCCGCCGGCGCAAAGTCGCTGACGGCCGTGTTGTCGCACGGCCTGAACCCGGGCGAGCGTGGACACAAGCCCGTGACGACGACGGACCCGGCGAAGATCGCCGCCGTCCGGGCTTTCATCAACCAGCTCGGCGTTCTCAGTCCGGGCGTGCGCTTCTGCCCGGCGGACTTCGGACAGTACCTCACGATCAGCTTCCGCAAGAGCGCTCACGCCCGGCGCTTCGCGTTCGTCGTAGTGGACGTCGGCGGATGCGAAGTCGCCCAGGTCCATCAATTCGGGCGCCTGATCCACCCGAGCCTTGCCGGCCAGGGCCTCGTGTCCTTCGTCGAGCAGGAGCTTGGTTTCCGCTAGAGCGGTCGATCGTCAGACGACGCGACGCCCGCCGGCGATCGGCGTCGAACACGACATCGGCGTCACCGGAGGACGTTCAGGCCC
Organism: uncultured Acidimicrobiaceae bacterium; assembly: GCA_963763085.1. Classification (GTDB taxonomy): domain Bacteria; phylum Actinomycetota; class Acidimicrobiia; order Acidimicrobiales; family Bog-793; genus CAVXNB01. The sequence goes on along the minus strand of CAVXNB010000004.1, from coordinate 1,491,236 downwards.
CGACGCTGCTCAACTAGGAGCCGAATACCGAGCCGGCAGGAACACGAAAAGACGAGGAGCAGCGCCAATGGACGAGTCGCCGATCTACCACTACGTTCCCCACAGTCGGACGAAGGCGAAGCTCACCGGGCACCCCGCCGCTCCCATCAAGGCAGCCGACCTATTGCCGCACGACACCGCGGCAGCTCGGTTCAACGCCTGGATCGCCGTCAAGATCACCACAGGTGTCGGCACGATGTGGTGCGCGTATGCCTTTGCGGGGTTGGCCTTGGTGAGTCTGCCGTCGGCGATCAGCTCTCACAACGAGGTGGTCATCGTGTCCTGGATTTCCCAGACCTTCTTGCAACTGGTTCTCCTCTCGGTGATCATCGTCGGCCAGAACGTACTGGCGGCCGCCGCCGACAAACGATCCGAGGCCACCTACAACGATGCCGACGCCGTTTTGCACGAGGCCGTCAAGATTCAAGAGCACCTGGCGGCTCAGGACGCGGTGCTGACAGAGCTGACGCGAGCAGTCACCCCGGGGGGCGCCTCATAGGGCTACGGGATCGGCGGTCACTGACCGTCGCCCGCAGCGTCCTCAGTCCCCTCCCCTGTCGCCTCGACGTGGAGAGGCATTTGGACCCTGGCGACGACGACGTCGGTCCGGGTCCGGAGCGCGGCCGAGAGAACTACGTCGATCTGGTTGTGGAGGAACCGGTACCGGAGGCGGTCGGGAACGACGGCCGGGATCAGCACGACGATCTGCTCCTGGCGGAACCGGCATTCGTCCACGAACGACACGATCGGCTCGACGACGGACGCGTACTGGGTCTGCAAGAGACGCAGAGGCACGCCTGGGGCCCACCTGTCCCATTGTTCTTGGAGCTCGTGGGCATCGTCGGCGCTCTTGTCGTCACCCTCGACGACGACGGTCACGGCGATGACTTCCTGTCCGAGCGAACGAGCCTCCGAGAGGGCGTACTCGGTCAGCCGGGACAACCGCGTCACGGGGACGATCACGAGGCTGCGCCTTCCCTTTGGCTTGGCTGGCAACTGATCGAATCCGAGCTCGACGGCGGCCCGCTGGTAATAGGCGTGGATGCGAACAAAGAGAAGGATGAAGGCGGGCACAGCGACAACGACGACCCAGGCACCTTCGAGGAATTTCGAGACCAGAAACACAATCGTCGCCAAAGCGGTCACGACCGCTCCGATGCCGTTGATCAGGGCCCGACGTCGCCAGCGGGCCGGGCGGGTCCGCCTCCAATGCACCACCAGACCGGTCTGGGCCAACGTGAAGCCCGTGAAGACGCCGATCGCGAACAGGGGGATCAAGGCATTCGTATTGCCGCTCACCGCTAGGAGCAGCGCTCCGGAAAGGACAGCGAGCGTCCAGATTCCGTTGGAGAAGACCTGCCGGTCACCCCTCAGTGCGAACAAGTGTGGAAGGTAGTTGTCTCGAGCCAGAAGGCTCGCCAGCACCGGAAGCCCGCCGAACGAGGTGTTGGCGGCGAGGGCGAGGACCATCGTGATCGTGAGCGACACGATGTAGTACGCCCAATGCCGGCCGACGGAGTCGGCCATGATCTGGCTCAGGACCGTCTGGCCGGACCGGGGGCCGATGTGCCAGCGGTCGGCGAGCACGGCCAACCCGAGCAGCATGGTGCCGAGGATCAGGCCGAGGAGGAGCTCGGTGCGTTTGGCCCGGGCGGCCCGGGGTTCCTTGAACAAAGGCACGCCGTTGGCTATCGCCTCAACTCCGGTGAGTGCGCTGCAGCCGGCGGAAAAGGCCTTCAGGATGAGCAATATCGTGACGGCGTGCAAGTCGGTGGTGGGCAGGAGGGACTTACCGGGCTGGGGCTCGTTCAAGCCCAGCGGGTGAATCATCCCCACGGCGATGATGGCGAGCAGGCCGACGATGAAGATCATCGTGGGCAGAGGAAGGCGCGCGCCGCCTCACCGAGACCGCGCAAGTTGAGCAGCGTGATGACGGCGAGGATGGCCAGGCAGATCGGCACGGTCGCCGACGCGAGGCTCGGGAAGGCGGACGTGAGGGTCCCCACGCCGGCCGCGATCGACACGGCGACGGTCAGCGTGTAGTCGACGACGAGTGCCGCTCCGGCCACGAGGCTCGTGCCCACGCCGAGGTTGGCCCGGGACACCGCGTAGGCGCCCCCACCGCCTGGATAGGCGTCGATGACCTGACGGTAGGAGGAGATCAGGATGACCAGGAGAACGACGATCGCCCCGGTGATCGGCAGGATGAGGTGGAGCGCTCCCGCGCCGGCCACGGCGAGCACGACGATGATCGCCTCGGGCCCGTATGCGACCGACGTCAAGGCATCGAGCGACAGGGCCGAGAGCCCTTCGATGGGTGTGATCTGCTCCTTGGAGGCCTCCCGGGCCCGAAGCGGCCTGCCGACGAGAACCCGCCAAGCGGCTCCGGCCCTGTCGGTTCCGACCGCCCCGCGATCTGGCACGGCCCGCACTCTACGATTCATGGCCGGCGAACATCAGGAACTGCAGGTGGGGGGTGCCGGAGAGCCCGAAACGGGCCTTCATGAGAACTTCAGGGAACGCGCTTAACCTGTTGTTCCGTGACGGATCTGCCGGCCGACGTACGGCCCCCTCGACGCAGGCGGTGGCCGAAGCGCGTCCGTGATCGGGAGCGGCGTCCTGGTGCTACTGGCCGTCGCCCTCGGCCTGGGCGGTTACTTCTACCTCGACTATCAGTTCCACCAGATCAAGGTCGTGCATGTCAAGCACCTCAAGCCGGTCGCGGTCAGCAAGCCGGGCAAGCCGGCATCGCCGTTCACCGTGCTGCTGGTCGGTTCTGACTCACGCGCCTTCGTCGACACCCCGGGCCAGTGCGTGGCCTTCGGCTGCGGAGCGTCCCAGTCAGGCCAACGCAGCGACGTGATCATCCTCGTGCGGGTCGTACCGGCCACCCACAAGATCGAGATGATGTCGATCCCCCGCGACACCTGGGTCGCGATTCCCGGTCACGTGCAGTACATCTCGGGACAGAACCGGATCAATGCTGCTTTCAACGACGGGCCTTCGCTGCTGGTGCAGACGATCGAGCAGGACTTCCACGTTCCGATCAACTACTTCGTCGAAGTCAACTTCAAGGGCCTGCAGAACATGGTTGACGCCATCGGAGGCATTCACCTCGACTTCCCCTATCCGATCAGGGACGCGGAGTCCGGCCTGGACACGCTGACGACCGGATGCCAGATCGTGCACGGTGGCCGGGCGCTGGAGCTGGTGCGCAGCCGCAACATCGAGTGGGAGGCCAGCCCCGGGGTCTGGGACACCGACCCGTACAGCGACTTCACCAGGATCCGCAACCAGCAGACGTTCTTCCGCGCGGTGATCCATCAGTTGAACGCCGAGATCACCAACCCGATTGCGCTGAACGGCTTCATCAGCGCCGCGGCCCACAACCTCACGATCGACCAGACTCTGACCGAAAGCACGCTGATCAAGCTGGCCACCGAGTTCCACAACTTCCCACCCGGATCGCTCAAGGCCGAGACGTTGCCGACAGTCGGCCCGTACATCACCGACGGCGGGCTCGTCGAGGCACTACTGCCCGCGGCGAAGGCGGACGACGTGATGATCCGGAAATTCCTCGCGTTCGGGACGGCCGCGTCGCCGAAGTCGACGACTACCACGACGAGGTCGGGCAGCAGGACGTCTACGACGACGACCACGATCGCCAATCAAAAGACCACGAACGTGACCACGGTCGCACCGACCCCACCCGGCGAGACGCCGATCTACAACACCCAAGCTGAGCCTTACGACGTCAAGAATTGCTGAGTGATCGGCTGGGTCCGCTCAGCCGCGGCTGCGGGTGATTCTCGACAGCCAGGCCTGGGCGCCGGCCGGGTTGAGGGTGATTTCGATGACGGCGGCCTCGATGGATTCCACTACCCAACCCTCGGCGAAGCTGGCTCGGATCTCTGCCTGGGTCAGTCGGCGGGGACCCCAATCTCCAGGCTGATGCTCGCTGAAGCAAAGCATGTGGTAGCGGCCACCGGCTGGGACGACTGCGGCCAAGCTCTGCACGAACCGGATCCTCTCGTCGTCATCGAACACGTGGAACAGGCCGCAGTCGAGAACGGTCTCGAACTCTTCGCCCAAGCCGGGAAGGTCGAGCGCGTCCCAGACTGCGAACCGGGCTGCGATGCCACGCTCGACCGCCTTCTGCTCTGCCAGGGCAATAGCCCGCGCCGCCGAGTCGACACCAAGAGCGCTCAGTCCGAGCGCGGCAGCCATGAGAGCGTGCTCGCCCGTCCCGCACCCGACATCCAGCACGCTACCCACGAGCTCTCCCGAGTCCGCCAGACGCCGGAACGCGCCCTGTGGCCGACCGATGTCCCACGGCGGCGTCGAGGTGTACATCTCATCGAACGCCCCTCGGTGAACGCTGCCGGCCGGAGGTCCGCCGCCGGCCGGAGGTCCGCCGCCGGCCGGAGGCCCGCTGCCCGGCAAGCCCTCGGAAGTCGGGTACTCGTCGCTCATCGCCACGGTGTACCACGGCAGAGCCGGCTCGGCGAGCTCAGGCGGCTGGTGGGCTGGACGATCCTCGGCGCGTGGCGGATGATGACCCGGGACGCCTGAGCGACACGCGCTCCGGCGGATGAGTGGATCTCGCGCCCGCGCGGGAGGGATGAATTTCAACGATGTCCGCATCGCACATAGACCACGACCACGGCGACACGGCCGCGTTGCCGCCGAAGGTCGTCGAGATCGCTGATCGGGTCTTCGCCTACGTCCAGCCCGACGGCAGCTGGTGGATCAACAACACGGGCTTCGTTGTCGGAGACAAGGTCGTCGTGAGCATCGACACCTGCGCGACAGAAGCCCGGACTCGCGCGTACCTCGAGAGTGTCAAGACGGTCGCGGGATCGGCGCCCAGCATCCTTGTCAACACGCACCATCATGGCGACCACACGAATGGCAACTGCTTCCTTCCCTTCGCCACGATCGTGGGACACGAGCGCTGTCGCCAGCTGATTCTCAAGACGGGCATCCTTCGCATCGACGGCGTCTGGGAGCCGGTCGACTGGGGGGACCTCTCCGCGGCGCCGCCGTTCGTGACTTTCGAGGACCGCCTGAACATCTACGTCGACGATCTGCTGATCGAGCTTCATCACTTCGGCGCGGCCGCCCATACCACCAACGATGTAGTCGCGTGGATCCCGAAGGCACCGGGTCCTGTTCACCGGAGACCTCGTCTTCAACGGCGGCACCCCGTTCGTTCTCATGGGGTCTGTGAGCGGGTCGATCGCGGTGCTGGATCGCTTGTCGGAATTCGACGCCGCCGTGATCGTGCCCGGGCACGGCGAACCGTGCGCCGCGGAGACACTTGCATCGGTCGGTGATTATCTGCGGTTTGTCCAAGAGACCGCGGTCGCGGCCCGAGCGGCCGGCCTGACACCCCTCGAAGCCGCCCGCGACGCCGACCTCGGGCGGTTCGCGGAGCTCACGGACGCGGAGCGCCTCGTCGGGAACCTTCACCGTGCCTACGCCGAGTGCGACGGCGCCTCCCCGGGCGCACCGATCGATGTGGCCGGAGCACTCTTCGACATGGTGACTTACAACGGTGGCGTCCCATTGCGTTGCATGGCCTGATCCACCGGTACCGCCGCCAGCCGTCCGAATTCAGCGGATTGACGACTCCAGTGCGGAGAGTGCGCGGGCGCGGCCGAGCATCGGTTGTGCTCCGAGCTGCTCGAAGGTCGCAGCCGCCTGGCCCGCAAGTGTCGCCGCCGCGCCGGCGCGCCCCTGGCCGGCAAGCCACTCTGCAAGCTCGAGCTGCGCGCGGGCGGTCCAGTAGGCGTAGCCGAGCTCCCGAAACGTCTCTTCCGCCGCCACCAGGCCCTCCTCCACACCGTCGTCGTCACCTCTCGCCGCTGCGAGTACTGACCGGGCGCGGCGGACTTGAGCGCGAAGGAAGGGCGGGACCTCACCGGGCGGCCGGCTCGCGACGATGTCCACGAGTCGCTCTACTTCGTCGAGATCCCCGATCGCCAACGCCGCGTCGATGGCATCGGGAAAAGCAAGGCGAACGGACTCGTTGGCAATCTCGAGCCGACCCCCGAGTACCTCGTCGATCGCCCGAAGCGCCGCCGCGAGGGCGGCTCGGAAGTCCCCCTCTGCAAGGGCGACCCCGCTCTCTCCGGTTGCGTATATGCAACGATCCTCGACGTTGTCGCTCTCGCTGTAATCGGCGCACTGGGTGAGTTGCTCCCGGGCGCTCCCAAGCTCTCCCCGAAAAGCATCCAAGAGCGCCAGCCGGATGCGGAGCTGGCCGCTCTCCCTCGTCTCGTCTGCACCGGCTTCTAGCAAATCGTTCGCGAGCCGGTAGGCCTCGTCGAAGCGCCCCTCGAAGGTCAAGACGTACATGAGGTTGGCGGCCGCTACGGCCTCCAGTGAGCGCGCTCCCAATCGCCGCGGGAGGGCCACCGCCACCTCGCAATGCTCCTCGGCCCCGGGGAGGTCGTGGGTCATGCACAGATAAGCCAGGTTGTTCTCCGCGCTCATCTCAACCTGGGTAAGGCCGTTGCGGCGCGCGACAGCGAGACATCCCTCGTAGTTCAGTCGGGCTTCCTCGACGCGTCCCTCGGCCGAAAGGAAATCGGCCTTGCGCAGGAGGGAATTGGCGAGTGGGTCTGGGAGCTCGTAGTGCTGGGCGAGTCTGAGCGCCTGCTCTATCGGCTCGGATACCTCGTGCAGGTGGCCTGCGAAGAGCAGCACGAACGCCAGCTCCAGTTGCAGCGCCGCCTCGACTGCAGGTGGGGCGGTATCCGGGTCGAGCGACACCAGGGCCCCACGAATAACGACGATCGCCTGCTCGTGACGGCCCAGCTTGCCGAGCGTGCGTCCGAGCCAGGCGGCCACGCCTGCGGCGTCGGTGACCCGGCCAGCCGCCTCGTGGGCGGCGGCGGCGGCCTCGAATCGACCGAGTGCCCTCTCGTAAGAGCCGGCGAGAAAGGCCATCTTGCCGGCCTCTTCGGTCAGATCCGCGCGCTCGAAGTCGGCCGAGCTCAGCTCCGCGGCTGTCACGTAGGCGGCTTCGGCGGCCCTGGGGGCGCCGACCGACTCGGCCCGCTCGGCCGCTTCGATGTAGGCCTGCTTGGCCTGTGCCGCCAGCACATCGGCGTCCGGGTCGTTGCCGGCGGCCTTATAAGCGTCGTGCAAGTGGGTGGCGATTACCTCGGCGACTTCAGTTCCCTCGTCGGGAAAGGCACTGCGCAGGTGGGCAGCTGTCCGAAGGTGCCGGGCCTTTCGCTCGGCTCTCGTCAGCGTGTCATAGGCGACAGATCTGATCAGCGACTGGGTGAAGGCGTACTGGCCGCGCTCTGGGGAGAGCTTGTCGGCCCGAACCGTGAGGACCTCCTTTCGCACGAGCGAGGTCAGCACCTCCTCGAGGGAATCTGGACTGGTATCCGTCACCGCCTCGATCGCCTGGCGGGGAAAGGACCCACCAAGCACCGAGCACTCCTTCACGAGCCGTCTCTCGTCGGGCGACAACGCATCGAGCCGCGAGGCAATGAGGGCGGTCAGGCCCGGTGGGATCTCGAGCGTGCCGAGCTCGCCGAGCAGATGCAGGGCCTGATCGGGTCCCTTGGCGAGAATGCCCTTGTCGAGAAGGCTCCGGACCGTCTCGACCGCGTAAAGCGGGATCCCCTCGGCACGTTGGATGATGCTGGCCCGGGCCGGCGCGGGAAGGTCGGCCACGAGTCCGTCCAGCAGCTCGCCGATCACCTCGTCAGCAAGCGGGTCCAGGGGGATGGCGGTGACGCTCCGGCGCGCCAACCCGAGCTCTCGGTGTTCGATCCCCTCCGGTCGGGTGAGCACGAAGAGGAAGATGGCGTGATCGCCGGACCAGTCGAGCAGGTGCTCCAAGAACTCGACCATGCCGGCGTCGGCCCACTGCAGGTCCTCGACGACCATCACGACGGGCTCGTGCTCTGCGAGTCGCTCGAAGAACAATCTCCAGCCCGCGAACAGCTCCTCTCTCGCGAGCAGCTGTGCTGTCGGCAGCCCGAGGAGTTGGCCGATCCGGGGCGCGATGAACTCCCGGTCGGACGGGTCCGGGATCCAGCGTTCGAGGCCCACGCGGAGGCGCTCGGTGGCAAGATCCTGGGGATCCTCCTCGCCGATCTGGAGTCGCGCCCGGACCATCTCCGAAAGAGCCCAATAGGAGACTCCCTCGCCGTATGAGAGGCAGCGCCCTGCGTGCCAGAGCACGGTTCCGGCCAGTCCGTCGATGTACTTGAAGAACTCCCAGGCCAAGCGCGACTTGCCTACCCCGGCGACACCGGAGACCAGGACGAGCCTGGCCGAATGGCGCTCGGCCGAAGCGTGGAAGAGCTCCTTCACGAGGTGAAGCTCATGGTCGCGTCCGGTGAACGGGGCCTCCAGCCCACTCGAGCGCTGCGAGCCGGCCACGGCTGCGACGACTCTCGTCGCCTTGTACAGATGAACTGGCTCGGCCTTTCCCTTTAATTCGTGTTCGCCGGCGTCGGTGTACGCGATCGCGGCTGACGTGGCGGCCCGGGTCGTCTCGTCTACATAGCAGCACCCCGGAGGGGCGGCCGACTGGATCCTTGCCGCCGTGTTCACCCTGTCGCCGATGACCATCCCCTCTTCTGGCGTCTCGGTGGTGGCGACGCCACCGGTCACGATCCCGACCCTGGCCTTCAGATCCGTGGCGTGCTCCGAGCCGTACCCGGCGACTGTCGAGACGAGCTCGAGTCCGGCTCTCACTGCGCGCTCGGCGTCGTCCTCCTGAGCGATCGGCGCACCCCAGACCGCCATGACGGCATCGCCGATGAACTTCTCGACGGTGCCCCCGTACCGGGTGACGATGGCGCGGGCGAGCTCGAAGTAGCCCGACAGGAGCTCTCTGACGTCTTCCGGGTCCTTCGACTCGGCAAGCGGTGTGAAGCCGACGAGGTCACAGAACAACACCGAAACGTGGCGAAGCTCGGTTGTATTGGCAGGGGTGGCGGCGGACTGGTCATCGGGCGTGATGGGAGGCGAAGCCGCGCCAGGCGACAACGGGCGAAGCAGGCGTGGCGACTGTGGCGGTTCCGATCAGGGTGCCGCAGTGCCCGCAGAACCGGTTACCTTGCACAACATCGCCGCCGCAAGCAGCACATGTCGTCGCGAGAGCTGCACCGCATCGCCCACAGAATCGCATTCCGTCAGGGTTCTCTACCGAACACGCCGGACAGCGCATGCCTGCAACACCTCCCGTCGTTTCCATCGGAAGACTACGCTCGACCCCGTCACCCTCGTGCGCTCAGAGAGGCTCCTGCGATTGGGGTTGACCCAAGATTCCGGAAACGGGGATCTCGATCATGGGCCGACGCGGACCTGAGTGCGCCCAGCCTGTGCAGCGCCCGCGTCCGGATCGACAAGCTCTTGTGCTCGGATGAGCATCGGCTTGGTGCCGAGTTGCTCGAAGGTCGCGGCAGCCTCGGCGGCGAGATCGGCCGCCTCGATCGCACGGCCGTCGCCGGCGAGGTTCGCCGCTCGGTCGAGCTGCAGCCGAGCTGTCCAGTACGGATACTTCAGGTCCTGGAACATCGCCTGGGACCCGGCAAGCTCCTCGTCCGCGCCAGGCAAGTCGCCGCTCTCGGCCAATCGCAATCCCGCATACCGCTTCAGCTGGGCCCGCACGAAGGGGGGCAGCTCGCCGACGGGACGGGCGTCCAAACGTGAGACGAGCGCCTGCGCCGCCTCGAGATCCGGGATCGAACGAGCCGCCTCGATTGCGACGGCAACCGCGGTGCGCACTCCGTCGGTCGCAATCGGCATGCGAGCTGCGAGCGCCTGATCCACAGCCCGGAGCGCCGCCTCGAGCGACGATCGATGTGAGCCCTCCGCAAGGGCCACCGCCGCCTCGAGAGCCCCGTACGCCACGCGGAACTGGACCTCGCTCGTCTCCGCCCAGGCACGACACGCCGAAAGACAGGCCCGAGCAGTCTCCGGATCGCCGCGCAGCGCCGCGACATGGCCAAGCCCCTCGTACAACAGTGGCGTGCTGGGAAGGTCACTCGCGACCGCTTCGAGGATTCCGGATCCGAGCCGACGCGCCTCTTCGAGGCGCCCGCTCAAGATCATGACGTACATCAGGTTGCCGGCAGCGAACGCCTCGTTGCGACGTGCCCCCCAACGTCGCGAAAGCGCAAGCGCCGCCTGACAATGCTCCTCTGCTTCGGGAAGATCACGGCGTCATGCAGAGATCCGCGAGCGAGACTTCTGATTGCATCTCGACACGAGTCAGTCCGTGTCGCCTGGCGATGGTGAGCACCCTCCTCCGTAAGGACGAAGGCCTCGGTGGTTCGCCCCATGTGCGACAGGAGGAGCCCCATGGCGTTGAGGCCGTGCGCGAGCGGCTCGACGAGTTCGTATTGTTGCGCAAGCGTGAGCGCCTGCTCGAGCGGTTCAGCGGCCTCGGCGACGTGCCCGGAGAAGAAGAGCGCGCTGCCGAGCCGTTGCTGGAGCTCTGCCGCAATTTCGGGCGGGGCAGTGTCCGGATCGAGGGAGGCAAGGGCTTCGCGAAGGAGGACGATCGCCTGCTCTCCGTGACCGAGCACGTTGACCGAGCCGGCGAGCCAGGCCGTCACACGGGCGGCGTCGATGATTCGCCCGGCTTGCTTGTGGGCCGCGACAGCCAGCTCGAAGTGACCAACTGCCCGCTCGTCGAAGCCGGTGAACGAGGCCATGCGCCCCGCCTCCGCAAACAGGTCGGCCCGTTCGGCTTCGCCCGAGCTCAGCTCGGCGGCAGTGAGGTAGGCGGCCTCGGCGGACTCGGGTGCCCCGACCGACAGGGCTCTCTCGGCGGCCTGGACATAGGCGTCTTTCGCCTCTGACCGAAGCTCATCTGCGTCGGGGTCGTCTCCCGCCGCCTTGTAAGCATCGTGGAGGTGGGCGGCGATCACCTCCGCCACTTCTGCTCCCTCGTCGGGGAAGGCAGTCCGCAGGTGCGCAGCGGTGCGCAGGTGCCTGGCCTTTCGCTCGGTACGCGTCAACATGTCGTAGGCGACAGAGCGGATGAGCGACTGCGTGAAGGCGTAGTGCCCGCGTTCTGGCGACAGCTTGTCCGCCCGGACGGTGAGGACCTCTTTTCGAACGAGCGAGATCAGGATCTCGTCGAGCGCTGACGGGTCCGTGTCGGTGACCGCCTCGATCGCCTGGCGGGGGTATGACCCACCGAGCACCGAGCACTCCTTCACGAGGCGTCTTTCCTCCGGCTCGAGTGCATCCAACCGGGAGGCGATGAGCGCCGTCAGTCCCGGCGGGATCTCGAGGGTGCCGATCTCAGAAACCAGATGGAGGGCCTCGTCCGGTCCCTTGGCGAGCACACCTTTGTCCAAGAGGCTGCGGACCGTCTCGACCGCATAGAGCGGGATACCCTCGGCTCGTTCGATGATCCGCGCCCGGGCCGGGGCGGGCAGGCCCGCCACCAGTCCGTCCAGGAGTTGTCCGATCACGTCGTCGGGGAGCGGGTCGAGGGGAATGGCGGTTACGTTTCTCCGGCTGAGCGCGAGCCCCCGCTTGTCGGTGCCTTCGGGTCGTGTCAGCACGAGGAGGAAGATTGCGTGGTCGGCGGACCAGTCGAGCAGGTGGTCCAGGAAATCGACCATGCCGGCGTCGGCCCACTGCAGGTCCTCGACGACCATGACGACGGGCTCGTGTTCTGCGAGGCGCTCGAAGAAGAGCCTCCAGCCCGAGAAGAGCTCTTCTCGGGCGAGCGCCTGGCCGGTAGGCAGGCCCAACAGCTGGGCGACTCGTGGGGCGATGAACTCACGGTCGGCAGGGTCCGGGATCCAGCGCTCGAGGCCCGTGCGGAGCCGTTCGGCAACGACTTCTTGAGGGTCCTCCTCCCCTATCTGGAGCCTCGCTCGGACCATCTCGGACAAGGCCCAGTAGCTCACGCCTTCGCCGTAGGACAGACAGCGCCCCGCGTGCCAGAGCACGGTCCCGGCCAGCCCGTCGATGTACTTGAAGAACTCCCACGCCAGTCGTGACTTTCCGACGCCGGCTACTCCCGAGACGAGCACGAGCCGTGCCGACCGACGATCCGCCGAGGTGTGGAAGAGCTCCTTGACGAGTCGAAGTTCGTGGTCTCGACCGGAAAACGGGGCCTCCAGGACACCGGACCGCTGCGAGCCGGCGACGGCCGCCACGACCCTCGTCGCCTGGTAGAGGTTGACGGGCTCTGCCTTTCCTTTCAGTGCGTGCTCGCCGGCGGCCACGTAGGCGATGGCGGCTGCGGTGGCAGCCCGGGTCGTCTCGTCCACGTAGCAGCACCCCGGGGGCGCGGCCGACTGGATGCGGGCGGCGGTGTTCACCCGGTCGCCGATGACCATCCCCTCTTCCGGCGTCTCAGTCGTGGCGACACCACCGGTCACGATGCCGACGCGGGCGTTCAGGTCCGTGGAGTGCTCGGATCCGTAGGCGGCCACCGCCGAAACGAGCTCGAGCCCGGCTCTCACCGCGCGCTCGGCATCGTCTTCCTTGGCGATCGGCGCCCCCCAGACCGCCATGACGGCATCGCCGATGAACTTCTCGACGATGCCGCCGTACCGGGCGATGATGGCCCTGGAGAGCTCGAAGTAGCCCGACAGGAGCTCTCTGACGTCTTCGGGGTCTTTCGACTCGGCCAGGGGAGTGAAGCCGACGAGATCGCAGAAGAGCACCGAGACGTGGCGAAGCTCACTGGCCGGACCGGACACGGACGGGGCCCGGCTCGACGCGGATGAGGGGGCCGCGCCGACTGCGCTGAGCGTGCCCACTGCAGGGGCGGAAGCTGTCATCGGGGACCCGCAATGACCACAGAATGGCTTGCCCGGCGAAACGTCAGCTCCGCAGGAAGCACATACAGCCGCCAGCGCCGTGCCGCAATCCTCGCAGAACCGCATTCCCGCGGAGTTCTCGGCCGAACACACCGGGCAACGCATGCCACCTACCTCCTATCGCCCCGCCGGAAGATTACGACCCTGGCAGCGTGCCTGCGAGATCGGCTCGTCGAGAGCCGATTGAAATGGCACGTCGGTGGCGTTACGGTTCGGAGTGGGCTCACAAAGCGGCGGGGAGCTGTCACGAACCGGGCGAATCAAGGGAGGAAGTCGAATGGGCCGAAAAGTTGCCGACTGCCGAGACTACCCAAGCGAAAGCAACTGCACTCTCACAATTGCGGGCGAGGAGGACGAGGTCATGACGGCCGCGACCCACCACGCGATGACCGTCCACGGGCACGAAGACGCCGAGGAAGTCCGCTCCTGGCTGCGCGAGAACCTGAAGGACGAAGCGCCGATCGCCTCATAATAGCCAGACAGCACCTGCTGACCCGTACTCCAGGGAGGGACTTTGGCACAGCAGATGCTGAGCGAGCAGGCATTCTCAACTCAATCCATCGCCGAGCTCGGCGGCGGGACGCGTTCGGCCACGCGGCGTATGACCCTCAGTGGAACCGTCCTGAAGAGCCTGGTTCTCTTCATCCTGACCTGTGGTTGCGCCGTGGTTGGTTGGGATCAGGCGGCACGCGTCATCAAGGCCGCGTCGGGACCGTCGTGGCTCCTGGGCTACTTTCTCCTGATTGCCCTGTCGTTCTTGGCCATAGCCAAGCCACGACTCGCCCCCATCGGCGGGTTCGTCTACTCCGTTCTGATGGGTCTGTGGGTAGGAGGCATCTCACAGGTCTACGACGCTGCCTACGACGGCATCGTCGCCCAGGCTCTACTCGCGACGATGGCGACGGTATTGGTCTGTCTCCTCTTGTACGCCACCGGAACCGTCAAGGTGTCCCGCCGTTTCTTCCTGGTTGTCATCAGCGCGACGCTCGCGATAGGAGTCGTTTACCTCGTCGGATGGATTCTGAGCCTAAGCGGCGTGAAGCTGCGCTTCTGGACCGATCCCACCCCGGCGGGCATCGCCATCAGCGTGGTCATTTGCATCGTGGCGGCGCTCAATCTTTTCATCGACTTCGCGGTGATCGACCAAGGAATCGCCGGCGGCGCTCCCGCCTTCATGGAGTGGTACTCGGCCTGGGGACTACTTGCAACCGTGGTGTGGCTCTACCTCGAGGTGTTGTACCTGTTGGCGCGCCTTCAGCGTTGATGGAATCGGGCAAGCAGCTGCCTCAGCCGAGAATCTTCGCCTTCGCCGCCTGGAACTCGTCTTCGGTGATGGAGCCCTTGTCCTTGAGCTCGGCGAGCTGGGCAAGCTGGTCGGCGGGGGTCGTGCCGGCAGTCTGCCGGACGTAGTCGTCGAATGCCGCTCGCTGCTGGTCCGCCTGCTGTGCGGATCGCTCATGCATGCTGCCTCCGCGGGCGATGAGGTAGACGAAGACACCGAGGAAGGGCAGGATGATGACGAATATCACCCACAGCGCCTTCGCGCCACCCCCCAGGTCGTGACTGCGAAAGATGTCAGCGAAGACCGAAATCAGCAGCCAGATCCAGACGAAGAGCAGGAAGAGCTCCAGCATCGTCCAAAAGATGTTCAGCAGCGGGTAGGTGTACGCAACTATCACTGCAACCCTCCTTTGAGCGGCGACCGCGCTCCGGGGACATCATGGTCGATCCTGTCCCTGTTCGCACATCTTCTTGGGTGGGCAGCGAATGCCCGGCCCGCGCTACTCGGTTTCTGCTTGTTCCATCAACCTTCTCAACTTGTCCAAGAGCGCCAACACTTTCTCGCGACTGAGTCCTGCGCATGCTTGCGGCGGCAGCATCGTCACGTAGCGCCGCAGCCGGGCGACTTCCCATTCCTCACTTGAGGCTTCAGCGGGGGGCGCGTCGGTTGCTGTGTCGGGGCGCTCCGAGCGGCGCTGGTACCTGTCAACGATGAGTTCGAGCGGAATGCGGCGGAAGCCTATTTTTGAAGTCGGTTTCGAAGGTTCGTCGGTCACGGTCGGGAACGGGTCTACCGACCATGGCTGTGAGATTCTTCCATGTTAGTTGTGAGCTTGCTGAGCGTAGGCTGGTAAGCGCACGCCCGTGCCTCGCGTGGGCTCAGCCGTTGACTTCGATGACAACTTTGCCGACCGCGCCATCCTCAACTGCCTGGTGTGCCCGTGCGGTCTCCTCGAGCGGGAAGCGATGCAGCGGCAGCTCCGTCAGCACTCCGGCTGCGAGCGCTTCGGTGACGCTCGTGATCGCGCGCTGGAGCTCATCTGGCGGGACCGTATAGATGAGCATGAAGCGGAACACGGCATTCAGACCCATCAACGACCGCACGCTGACCAGTGGGTCCTCGTCGGTCGACGCGTAAAAGACAACCGCACCGTTCGGCTTCAGCACCAAGGAGTCGAGTGCCACGTTCGAGGGCGCCACCTCGACGACGCGATCGACACCGTCGGGTGCCGCAGCGCGGACGGCCTGGCTGGCGTCTTCCTTCCTGTAGTCGACGACAACGTGGGCACCGGCCGCTCGGGCAATATCGCCCTTTTCGGGAGAGCTCACAGTCGTGATGACGGTCGCGCCTCCCCAGCGTGCGAGCTCGATGGCGTAAAAGCCCACGGCACCGGCGCCCCCCGAGACGAGCACGGTCTTCGCGTCGAGCGGCCCGTCGACAAACAGCGCGTGCGCAGCCGTCAGCGCCGGGATGCCCAAGCTGGCACCGAGCTCATAGCTCGATTCGTCGGGGAGCTTGACTGCCTGCCGGCTAGGGAGGCAGATCCATTCCGCTGCGGTTCCGTGTTGTCGTCGCCACTGACCGAACCAGATCCACACGCGCTCACCGAGCCGGCTCGGGTCGACGCCCTCCCCAACTGCGTCTATCTCGCCCGCACCATCCTGATTAGGCACGACGTAGGCAAAGGGCATTGAGTTTCCAGGCCGTGAAGCTCGCGACTTCCAATCCGTCGGGTTGACACCTGAGACGTGTACGCGCACCCGGACCTCGCCCGGACCGGGATCCGGTCGCTCGATATCTGCCAGGTGTAGGACGCTGGCTGGGCCGAGCTCCTCGTAGACGGCCGCCTTCATGAGCACCATGAGCCGAGCATTCCATTCCGACCGTCCGCTGGTCCAGCGCGGCCCATCTCCAGGTCGCGCACAGTCGGAGTCGTAAGACCGGAGGAGAAGGCCCCCGCCGGGCAAGTCGGGGGCCTTCCTCCTTCCCGGTAGCCCCCCCTTCCGAGACGTTGTGTGAGACGAAGGGGTGCCGCCGCTGAGGCTAAGTGTGCTCACACAACCTGTGAGCTTGTTGAGAAGATGCTGTGAACGCCCTTCCAAAGACACCGCCGCGTTACCATTAGCCGTTCACATGCCGATACCGGAGCAGGAGCGCCGGAATAGAGCGGTGGATAGCTCTGAGAGCGAGGGTCAGAGTGCCGTCGGGTTGGCGTAACAGAGCGGGCATGAGTCGCGTTTTGGTGGTGGCTGCCGCCGTCATCAGCGGCTCGGCGCTGTCACTTATAACTGCCCTGCCGGGCAGCGCCACGACTCTTCCGTCTCGACGCATCGGACAAGCGCCGAGCATCGCCACCGCGGCTTTGCGGTTGGGAACGCTTGCCGACTCGACTGAACTGAGCGTCGACGTCGAACTCCGCCCGCGCGATCCGGCCGCTCTGGCGGACTATGCGACGGCGGTCTCGACACCAGGCAATCCCCTGTACGAGCATTACCTAGCCCGCGGCGAGTTCGCGAATGTCTTCGGTCCAACGCAGGCTGCAATTTCGGCGGTCACCCAACAGCTCCGGTCCGATGGGTTGCGACCGGGCCCGATCAGCTCCAATCACCTGATCATCCCGGTGAGGGCGAGCGCGACACAGCTTCAAAAGGCGTTTTCGATTGGTTTCGAACGGTACCAATTGCCGGGCCGAGTCGCGTACGCGAATACTCAAGCTCCACTGCTGTCTGGCAGCGTGGCGAGCTATGTCCTCGGGGTGGCGGGCCTCGACGATCTGTACCTTCCGCACGCCTTGGACTTACGGAACCCGCCAGCCATCCCGCGGCGCTTGGCGACACCGCGGGTGGTGACCGGCGGCCCGCAGCCGTGTTCGACAGCGGTCACCGACGCCCCAGATAATGACGCTTACACGGCAGACCAGATCGCGTCCGCCTACAACTTCTCCAGCCTGTACGGCGCCGGAGACGAGGGCGCCGGCATCACTGTCGCCCTTTTCGAGCTCGAGCCGGACCTGACGAGCGATATCGCTGCCTACCAGAGTTGCTACGGGACGAGCGCCACGGTCAACTACATCGAGGAGGACGGCGGCGCGGGCAGCGGCGCTGGCTCGGGCGAAGCCGCCCTCGACATCGAGGACATCATCGGGCTCGCGCCTCTGGCGACGATCGACGTCTACCAGGCGCCAAACTCGGGCACCGGACTCATCGACAACTACACCGCCATCGTCGACAAAGACACCGCCCAGGTTGCGTCCACCTCCTGGGGTCTGTGCGAAAGCGAGGCCGGCTCGCCGATCCTGTCCGAAGAGGCGACACTCTTCGAGCAGGCGGCAACCCAGGGTCAGTCAGTCTTCGCTGCGGCAGGCGACGATGGTTCCGCGGACTGCCAAACGAACTCGCTTGCAGTCGACGACCCGGGCAGCCAGCCCTATGTAACCAGCGTCGGCGGCACTACGTTGTCTGCGCTCGGGCCACCTCCGAGCGAGACTGTCTGGAACGAGAGTTCGAATGGCAGCGGGGCCGGCGGGGGCGGCATCTCCTCGCTGAACACGATGCCTTCGTATCAGTCCTCCGCACCGTCATCTCTGCATGTCATTAACGCGAACTCCTCCGGCTCGCCGTGCGGGGCCGCCGCGCCGGGCGCTTACTGTCGCGAGGTACCCGACGTCTCGGCGAACGCCGATCCCTACACGGGCTACCTCATCTACTACGAAGGGTCCTGGACCGGCATCGGTGGGACGAGCGCAGCTGCGCCGCTGTGGGCCGCGTATTCAGCACTTGTGGACGCCTCGAGCGCTTGCGGCGGCAAGCGCGTCGGGTTCGCCAACCCGGCTCTCTATGACGCCGCGGCTTCGCACTACTCATCTGATTACCACGACGTCACCTCGGGCAACAACGACTACACACCAGAGGGCTATGACGGTGGGCTCTATCCCGCCGGCTCCGGCTACGACATGGCCTCGGGACTCGGCACGCCGAATGGCGGCAACCTAGCCGCCACATTGTGTGGCGAGGTCAACCCGCCCAACATCGTGACGGTCACCAACCCCGGCAGCCAGACCACGACCGTCGGCGCCTCGGTCAGCTTGCAGATCAAGGCCAAGGACTCGGGCGGCGCAGCCTTGAGCTTCTCGGCCGCCGGTCTGCCCCTCGGCCTGTCGATCAGCACCTCCGGTCTCGTCACCGGCACGCCGAGCACCGCCGGCCCGAACTCGGTCTCCGTGACGGCAAAGGACAAGACCGGAGTCAGCGGCTCGACGAGCTTCACCTGGGCGGTTAACCCGGCCAGTGCGTCCGTGACCTCGCTTTCATTGTCAGCTACGTCGGTCAGCCTCGAAAGCGAGGAGTTGGAGAAGTTCACGGTCACGGTGAGCGGAACGAGCCCCGGTGAACCCGGGCTCGTTCCGACTGGCAAGGTTCACGTGACGGCGGCATCAGGAAAGACAGAGACGACGCTGTGCACGGTGACCCTGGCCGAAGGCACTGGCTCCTGCTCACTTACAACCTCTCAACTGCCAGCAGGGACCTGGACCGTCCTGGCCGCCTATCCCGGCGACGCGAGCTTCAAGGCCTCGGCATCGGCCAACGCGACGCCTCAGAGTCGTTTCGAAATTCTCCTCCATCGCGACAATCAAACTGTCAACAGATCCGATCACCTTCGGGCACGAACAGATCGAGAAGTTCACTGTCACGGTGCGCGGGAGTGGCGCTCCAGTCCCAACAGGCAAGGTGGCAGTGAAGTCGGGAAAGACCATCTTGTGCACCGCCACTCTTGCCGGCGGGAGAGCCTCTTGTTCGCCTTCCGCCGCGGTGCTCTCGGCAGGAAAGCACTCGATCGTGGCCGTCTATGCCGGCGACGCGAACTTCCTCGTTTCGACGTCTATCCCCTCCTCCCTCACGATCGCGCGGGCCGAATCCTCGACGACCCTCAAACTCTCGGCGGCAACCGTCACCGTCGGGCACGAGAAGGTCGAGAAGTTCACCGTCACGGTGCGCGGGAGTGGCGCTGTCCCGACAGGCAAGGTGGCGATGAAGTCGGGAAGGACCATCCTGTGCACCGCCACTCTTGCCAGCGGGAGAGGCTCTTGTTCGCCTTCCGCCGCGGTGCTCTCGGCGGGAAAGCACTCGATCGTGGCCGTCTATGCCGGTGCCACGAACTTCCTCGCCTCGACGTCTGACTCCTCGTCCCTCACGGTCAACGGAGCGGCCGGCTCGCCGAAACATCCGGATTGAAGCAGTGCCGCCGGGCTCACTCCGTACCGGAGAGCACCCTTGAAAGGAAGGCCCGCGTCCGCTCGTGCTGAGGGTTGGTGAGGACTTCCTTCGGATCGCCGCTCTCGACGACGACGCCGGCGTCCATGAAGACGACGCTGTCGCCTGCCTCCTTGGCGAAACCCATCTCGTGAGTCACCACGATCATCGTCATCCCCGACTCGGCGAGGTCCCGCATCACTTTCAGCACGTCCCCGACGAGCTCTGGGTCGAGCGCCGAGGTGGGCTCGTCGAAGAGCATCAGCTTTGGACGCATGGCGAGCGCTCGGGCGATGGCAACCCGCTGCTGTTGGCCCCCGGAGAGCTGGCGCGGGTACCAGTCCGCCTTGTCGGAGAGGCCGACCTGCTCGAGCAACCGCCGGGCGTGGTCCACCACCTCGGTGCGGTCCTCGCCTTTCACCCGCAGCGGGGCGAGGGTGATGTTCTGCAAGGCGGTCATGTGGGGGAAGAGGTTGAAGCGCTGGAAGACCATTCCGATCTCCGCACGCTTCTGACAGACCTCGCTGTCCCTCAGCTCGCGGAGGGTGTTGTCCCGCCGCTCGTAGCCGACGAGCTCGCCGTCGACGTAGAGCTGGCCGCCGTCGATCTTCTCGAGGTGGTTGATGCAGCGGAGGAACGTGCTTTTCCCCGAGCCGGACGGGCCGATCAGGCAGAACACCTCCCGCTCGCGTACCTGCAGGGTGATCCCCTTCAGCACCTCGAGGCGGCCGAAGTGCTTGTGGACATTGACGGCCTTCAGCATGAGGCCGTCGCCCCCGGTGCTCACGGCGCCCCGAGCACGCCGGCCTCTACCGGGAAGGCGGGTTGCTTCGGGCGCCGATGGATGAGGTTGTCCCAGAGCCGCTCGAGGAAGCCGACGCGGGCCGGGCGGCCGCTCCCCCTCGAGTAGTGCCGCTCGAGGAAGAACTGGCCGATCATGAGGATCGTCGTCACGAGCAGATACCAGAGCGAGGCGACCATGAGCAGCGGAATGACCTTGTAATTCGCGTTGTAGACGGCCTGTGACTCGAAGAGCACCTCCGGCACGGCTATGACGCTCACGAGCGAGCTCGTCTTCAGCATCGAGATCGTCTCGTTACCCGTCACGGGGATGATGAGCCGCATCGCCTGCGGGAGCACGATGCGTCGCATCGTCATCATGTTGCGCATCCCGAGCGACTGGGCGGCCTCGGTCTGTCCCTCGTCGACGGAGATGATGCCCGCCCGGACGATCTCCGCCATGTAGGCGCCCTCGTTCAGACCGAGGGCAAGCACCCCGACAAAGATCGCGTTGAGGCCCACGAGGCTGTAGCTGGCGAAGGACGGACCGAAGGGGATCCCGATGGAGATCTTCGGGTAGAGGTAGGCGATGTTGTACCAGAAGAGGATCTGGACGAAGACCGGTGTACCCCGGAAGAACCAGATGTACAGCCATGACGCTCCGGACAGAATCGGGCTCGGGGAGAGCCGCATGATGGCGAAGACGATGCCGAGGGTGATGCCCACCACCATGGATAGGACCGTGATGAGGAGCGTGATGCCAAGGCCCTTCACGATCTCCGACGTGAAGAAGTACTGGCCGACGACGCCCCACTCGAAGCGCACGCGCGTCTGGCCGGAGGCGTTGACGACGCTCGAGAAGAAGAGGGTGTGGATGAGCATCGCCGCCAGCACCACGACCACGGCCGTGCCGATCCAACGGGCGGGGTGGCGGACGGGGACGACCTTCAGCTCGCCGTCGGAACCTCCGGTGCTCGATCCGCCGCCCCCCGATTGTTCGGCGACCCCCGCTGGAGCCGATCTCGAGACCACGGTGCCTCCTCCCTCGCCAGCGCCGCTGCCGGGCCGGTCCCGGGCTGCTCAGCTCGTCGCGCCGTCGATGGTCGCCATCTTGATCGCGCCCGCCTGCACCCCCCAGTGCTTGAGAATGGCCAGGTAGACGCCATCGTTCATGAGCAGCTGCATGGCGCCCTGAATCGGCTTGTCCAAGCCGTTCTTCGGGAGGGCGATGCCGTAGGGCGCCACCTCTACGGCCGGGCCGACGTACTTGAACTCACCCTTCGACTGGGCGGCGATGTACGCGGCGACCTGCGAGTCGACGAACCCGACCTGTGCCTGCCCGGAGGAGACGGCGACGTTCGCCGAGCTCTGGTCGGGGAAGGTCTTCACGGTCAAGGAGCACTTCTTCGACTGCGCCTGGGCGTCGCTCTGCTCGGTGGTGCCGGCCTCGACGGCGACGATCTTCCCGCAGAGAGAGGCGAGCCCCTTGGCGGCAGAGAACGTGCTGGAGGTCGGCACGTAGAAGCCCTCTCCGGCGACGAAATAGTCGACGAAGTTGACTTGCTTCTGGCGGGCGAGGGTGTCGGTGAACGACGAGTCGCCGATCTGGTACTTACCGTCGGTGAGTCCGGGGATGATCGTCGAGAAAGTCGCCGTCTGCAACTTGATGTTGATGCCGAGCACGACCGCCAACGCCCGGGCGAGGTCGGCATCGAAGCCGACGATGGTCACGCCGTTCATGAGGAACTCGTCGGGAGCATATGTGGTGTCCATCGCGACGATGTTCGTGGCGGTCTTGTTGGCGGCGGGCACCTCGTTGTGCAGCATGGCGTTCGTTTTCAGCGGGTGAACGACCACGAGGAGCCACGCAGGAGCGCCCGAGAGAGCGTTGGTCGAGGAGGGCGCGGCCGTCGAGCTGGTCGTCGATCCGGAGGTCGTGGTCGTGCTGCCCGATGAGCTCGACCCGCAGGCCGCCATGGCGAGGCTGACAGCGACGAGCACCGCCCCAGCGCCAAACTTGTTCCGATAACCGCTACCCCGAAGCGAACGCACCTGGTTACCCCCTTGTTCCTAATTCCGGTTTGCCGACGATGGACTTGTGTCCGTGGTCGTGAATACTGCCACGCGCGGTCGGGCCGGGGACTTCTCCCTCCGGCACGAGGACCAGCGCGTACGGCAGCATGCTCGTCACCCATAACAGCGCAAGAGCTGGATAACCCAGCAGCCGGTCCACTGTTGTCCGCCTACGGTGCTACAACTCGCGTAATGGCAATTCGTCGGCGCCCGTCGGGGCTGATGGTGATGCTGGCGGCGATAACGCTGATCTCTGCGTGTTCGTCGACCGCAGGCGCTCCGAAGCAGACGGGAGGCTCCCCCGGGGGAGCTGCGACCGTGCATCGCCCCGGGTTCTGCCCTGCGGGCTTGTTGCGCCTGCGAACCCAGCGGCTTCCAGCCAACTTCGACGCTGTCGCCGCCTACGAGTGTCAAGAAGCGATCGTCACCGTCGCTGGGCGTGGCCAATGGTCGGTCGAGGACGAGCTCAAAGCGTCCGACAAGCTCAATTCGCTCTCGTCCGCGCTACGCCGCCCGGACCAGCAGCCGCCAGCGGACGGCGTCGCCTGCCCAGCCGACTTCATCTCTGGACCTCTGCTCGCGCTCGTTGCGGGCAACGGACGAACCATACGCCCGAGGGTCCCACTTGACGAGTGCCAGCAGCCACTGGAGGCGGTGTTCGCCGCCCTGGCCGCATTGCCTTGGGTTGTCGTCCATCACCAGCTGCTCCACCAGGTCGAGACCCCAGCGGAACTTGCGAGTGGTTGTCCCAGCGCCTTCAAGGACCTGTTCGACCTTTATGCCCTCTCGCTCGAACCGTCGTCAGACGGACCATCAACGAACGCGCACCTGGCGCGTGTCACGGTCTGTGTCTATCGAGACACCAAGTCGGCCATCAACCATCCGGACGGGCGGATCGTCCCCGGAGCTGACGTCCCGGTTGGAGCCTTCGTGGGCTGGGGCCGGTTCAGTGGTCAGGCCGAGGTGACTCTCCTGCAGGGACTCCGCTCGGGCCGACGGACTGCAGGATGCGCTTCTCAGCATCCACGGTTCGCCGTCATCATGCCAACAGGAGGTCAGTTCAACACCGTTGTAGAGCTCGGCGGGTGCGACCGGGTGCTCCGCATCAGCCACGTGCCGGGCAAGCAGCCGCAAACCAACCGCGAAGTCGACAAGATCGGCCAAGCCACGCCCCAAACTGTCGCGCTCATCGACCGCGTCGCTGGCGGAGGGACCTGACCCGCGATTCCTGCGTCGCAGACTGTGCTACACCCCTGGTATGGCTCGAGTCATCACCCAACCCCGAGGACTTCCAGAATCTCCGTGGGCTTGTGGACGTCGTCGCCGTGTGAACCGCCGTTCGGCGGCAGGCCGTTGCAGGCGACGGACGGTAGGGCTAGCTTTCGGGACAGTCCTTGGCCTTCCCGGAAGGGGTGTGAGTGTCGACGCCTGACCCGCTCTACCAGACGATCGTCGTCGGAACAGATGGTTCGGACCGGGCGGGTATCGCAGTTCGCCACGCCCTCGCCCTCGCAAAGTTCAGCGGCGCAAAGCTGCACGCGGTCCAGGTGGTCCACCCGGCAGTCGGGGTCGGGTTCTCCGACACCGCGGGAGCGCAGATCGGCATCGAGACCATGCGCGGCGCAGCCGAAGACGTCAAGAAGCAGCTGCTCGCCGACGCCGACCGGGAGGGCGTGACCGCCGAGATGCACAATCCCAGCGGCGACCCGGCCGAGGCGCTCATCAACGTCGCCGAGGCGGTCAACGCCGACCTGCTGGTGCTCGGGAACCGGGGCATGACCGGGATGACCCGTTTCGTGCTCGGGAGCATTCCGAACAAGGTCTCTCACCACGCTCCGTGCAGCCTGCTGATCATCAATACCGACGGCGCCGAATAGAGCCCGCTCCCCTCGCCCTGGATCGCGCTCTAGCCGACGAATTCCCTCAGGTCCTTCAGGAGTTTGTCCTCGATTTCGATGTTCCAGGCACTCTCAACCACGTCGATTGGGAGAAACAAGGCTGAGATCAACAACGTCTCGATCGCGACCACCCCGAGATCCTGGAGCCATTTCCCGATTCCGACGTGGACCGTGAAGTCGTCGGCGGTCCCCGTGATCGTGATCGTCAGCGCACGGTCCGCGTCGACCACACCGCGCAGGAAACCACCTTTCTTGGCCTGGATCACCACACCCTGCTCGCTCGGTGACGAAGTCTGGACCGTGAAGCCATCGGTCTTCAGGTACTCCTCTATGTGGGACTGCACCGCCGCTGGGTCCTTGGCCTTGCCCTGGAAGTGCTCCGTCTTCTCACCGATCATGTCCGTCTCCTTTGCTTTTCAGCCGCAAGCATCCCACGACAATCAAATTCTTGCATCGAGAACACAAGGTCAGACGAACGAATCTCTGCGCCTCTCGGTACTAGCGGTTAAAAAGCTTCCAGTGCCCCTCGGAGACGACTTCGACGTTGCCGTCGGTCACCTTGATGGCGGTCTCGTCGTCGATCGCGTAGGTCGGCAACGGGATCCTCGCGGCCCATTGTTCTGCCATCGCCATATCTTCGTGATCCGCGTTGTCCACGTGCGGGATAATCGCAAAGTCAACCAGCCCGACTCCTTCAGCCTTGACCAGGATCCTGCGGAGCTCGCCATCGGGCGTATCGAACACGATTTCCTCCGTCGAGAGCGCTTCACCGCTGCCGCGACGCGGTTCACTGTAGGTCTCGGCAAACGTGGACGCTGCGGCGATGCTCCCGGCGCTCACCCCGAGGTAGACCGTCTCTTTAGGCAGCGACGGCAAGACGCCTGCAAACCCGGACCGCCGCATCCAGTACGACAAGAACACTGGATCGCCGCCCCAGACCAGCAGGGCGTCGGTCTCCCGGAGCGTCGGGACCCAACATTCTTCGTCGATGCTCGGCAGTACGGAGAGCTCCAGCACTCCCAAGGACTTCCAACCCAATCCGGCGAAGGGACTCTTGCTCCTCCCACAGATCGCCTGCCATGCG
Source organism: uncultured Acidimicrobiaceae bacterium (assembly GCA_963763085.1). Classification (GTDB taxonomy): domain Bacteria; phylum Actinomycetota; class Acidimicrobiia; order Acidimicrobiales; family Bog-793; genus CAVXNB01. Next base: position 1,466,004 of record CAVXNB010000004.1, on the reverse strand, counting down.
TGGCCAGCACCGCCGGGAAAGGGGTATATCGCGGTCGGAATGACGAGGGCGCTGGACTCCTCGATCGGCTTGCCGAGTAGACCGAGAAGCGCGTCGTGGATGCTCGTGTTCGCGATGCCAGATGACGTCAGCAGAAGTTTCAAGCCGTTTCCTCTTTATCGAGCAGTGACATCAGGTAATCCTCCAGCTTGTCGAAGGTGGACTCCTGGCCGTCGTGCTTGGTCATGTGATCACGGCCGGCCTTGTCGCGGAACGCCATCGACACCGTCAGCTTGGTCACTCCGTCTGTCTCTTTCAAAGTGTCCGTCTCGACGGCGTGCGCGTCGGGCCAGCCTTCGAACAGCCAAGTCTGGGCGATCCGTGTCGGCGGCTCGACCTCCAGGTAGGTTCCACGGAACGAGCACTCCTTCCCGTCCGGTGTCACGAAGACCATGTGATAGTCCCCCCCGACGCGCAGGTCGATCGAGCAGACCGTCACCTTGTCCTCGAAAGGGGCGAACCAGTGGCGGACGTGCTCCGGCTTCGTCAGCACGTCGAAGACAAGCTCGATCGGTGCGTCGAACTCTCGAGTCGTGACGATCTCGAGCTCGCTCGGGTATTCGATGACTGCGGACCCGTGCCGTTTTGGTGTCACTGAAGGTCTCCTTGTCGTTGAAGCTCTTTGAGGTAGACATCCATCCGATCCAGCCTCTCGTTCAAAGCCCGCTCGTACTTGGCGAGCCAATCGCGAAACGGCTCCAAGTGCGCCGGTTCCAGCCGGTACAGCCGGCGGCGTCCCTGCGCCCGGCACCTGACGAGTCCCACCTCACTTAGCACGCGGAGGTGCTTTGACACCTGAGGCTGGGACATCGAGAGGTCGTTGACGATCGCCCCGACCGCCTTCTCGCCTTCGATCAGCGCGTCCAGGACTTCGCGCCGGTGCGAATCCGCAATGGCGTTGAAGACATCGGATGTCGTGGAAGCGCGTGCCACGAGCGCTATCATATTCCGATCTCGGCATATGTCAACCTTGGGTGCCGCGGGAAGGAGCGGTTCCGCCCCGACTGCCGGCCTAAGCGGGATCCATGCCGTGGCGACGCATGAGGTCGAGCTCCTCCTCAGTGCTCGGCGGCGATGCTCGGTGCCACAGTTCATGAAGGTCGGCGAAGTAGCCGTCGAGCGGCGGGCTGTGAAGAACGAGGAGCTTCGCCGTTGAGTCGGATCGGTTGCCGAACGTGTGCCCGACCCCGCCTGGCACCAGTACCCAAGTGCCGGCGGACCCGACATTCGTCTCGCCTTCGAGGATGAAAGAGACGTCGCCATCGAGGACGAAGTACGCCTCGTCGCAATCAATGTGCCGATGGGGCGGCGGCATTCGTCCGCCAGCAGGCAGTGAGCGCTCCATCAGCGAGAATCGACCGCTCCCGGTTGACGCGAGGGCTTTGAAGACCATCTCACTTCCGCGGGCCTGGTACCGGACTCCCTCGTCCGGCCCGAGGATGGTCGGCTTCACTGACCCACCCTTCCGTCGATGCACTCGCGCAACAGGTCGGCGTGCCCGCAATGACGGGCATACTCCTCGATCCTGTGCACCATCAGCTCCCGAACTGCGATCCCGTCCGTTCCCAGACGCTCACTCAGATCCGGGTGCTCGGCCAGCGCGGCATCGGTCGCGGCCTGCTCGCGAGCCAGAGCGGAGTACGCAGCGTCGACCTCGGCCTGCTCGGCGACGGCGCCGTCGAAGTCCGCGTCACGCTCGCCGTACAGTTTGGGCAATGGATCACCCTCGCTGATCCAGTTGCGCCATGCCCGCTCCGCCTCTGCGAGGTGCCGAAGCAGGCCAAGCAGCGACATCGTCGACGGTGGGACCGACCGACGGGCGAGTAGCTGCGCATCGAGGCCCTCGCACTTCATGCGAATAGTCATCCGGTAGTGCGTCAGGTAGTCCTGCAGCGTCGCAAGCTCGCCATCCGGACTGACTCCTTCGCTGTTGCGGGGGTCGTCGTTCGGGTCAACCCACATGTCGGGGTAGATGGTTGCCTGGGTCCATCGTGCGGGTTGGTCGCTCACAGTCCAATGTTGGTCGGCCAGGCCTGGCGGTTCCAGTCCGGCACCGGCGAGCTAGGGTGCTCTGAGGTGGCCGGATTGCTGGAGCTGAACGGACTGCGTCGCACCTACGGCGACGTCGTGGCGCTCGACGATCTCTCTTTTCAGGTGCCTGCGGGCGTTGTGGTCGGATTTCTCGGGCCTAACGGTGCGGGCAAGACGACGACGATGCGGGCCATCTTCGGCCTGACCGAGCTCGACGCCGGGAGCGTGCGCTGGAACGGTGCCGCGATCGGTCAGGCGGAACGTCGCCGTTTCGGCTACATGCCAGAAGAGCGAGGCTTGTACCCTGCGATGCGCGTCGGCGAACAGATTGAGTACCTCGGTCGGCTGCACGGACTGAACGCGGCAGATGCAGCTGCCGCCACCAACACCTGGCTTGATCGCCTCGATCTATCCGACCGGCGTGACTCAAAGGTCGAGACCTTGTCGCACGGCAATCAGCAAAGGGTTCAGCTGGCGGCGGCTCTTGTGCATCAGCCGGAACTGCTCGTCCTTGACGAGCCTTTGTCTGGACTCGACCCCACTGGCATCGATGCCATCGGCAAGGTGCTCCTCGACCAGGCGCGTGCCGGGTGCTGCGTGCTCTTCAGCAGCCATCAGCTCGATCAGGTCGAAGACCTGTGCGAGCAGGTGACCATCATCGACCACGGACGCCTCGTAGCGTCAGGAACGGTGGACGAGTTGGAGACGAGCGGTACGCAGCGGCTCGTTGTTCGTGTCGAGGGGGACAGGACGGCGAGCTGGGCCCGCTCGATCCCCGGCGTCACAGTTTCGGAGATCGACGGGAGCGCCGCGAGATTGGTGCTGGCCGACTCCATCGACAGCGACGACGTCCTTCGGGCTGCCATGCGTGCCGGAAGGGTGACGGAGTTCTCCTTCGAGCGCCGCCGCCTGTCAGAGGTGTTCCGGGAGGCGCTGGCATGAAGTTCTTGTACATCGCCATTGCCGCGTGGGCGCTGGCTGCCGTACGAATCGCCATGTACGTGAGAAGGCGGCGCAGTCGAGCCGCGACGGCTTCGGCCGCGGGATCGTCGCCAGCCGGAACCAATCCTGGCGGAGCCGGTTACTTAGGCCGTTGGAAGCCAGCGTGGGCAAGCCGCCTCGGGGTTGTCGGCGAGATTGCCATGCGCGAGATCAGAGAGCGCCTCCGAGGGCGCATCTTTCGGGTCGGCACGCTCATCATCCTCATCATCGTGGCTGTGGCCATCATTCTCCCGAAGCTCACCAGCAGCAGCAGCGGCAGGTGGACCGACCCGCCAGACGGTCGGCGTACTGGGGGGTCTCTCACCCGAAGAGAAACAGGTCGTCGCGGCAGCCATCGCACCGACCAAGGACAAGGTCACATTCTCGCCTGAGTCGTCACTAGCAGCCACGAAGGCTGCACTCAGGAAGGGAACGCTCGACATGGCCATCATCGACGGGCATGAGGTACTCCTGTACGAGCCGGCGGCGTTGGCGAGCTCGCCCGCCGATCCGGCCTTGGTGCAAAGCCTCGCCGCCTATCTCGGCCTGCTAAGTGCCTACCACTCCGACCGGCTCACCCCGGCTCAGGCCGCCAGAATTACCAGCGCTCCGCCGGTGCCAGTTCGAACTATGAAGCGGGGCTCGACCAGCGTCGCCAAGACGACGTCGATCATCGGCCTCGTGCTCTTGTTCTTCATGCTGACGCAGTACTGCACGTGGATCCTGATCGGCGTTATGCAAGAGAAGTCGAGCCGCGTCGTCGAGGTGCTTCTGGCCACCGTGCGACCGATCCAGCTTCTCGGCGGCAAGGTGCTCGGCATCGGGCTCGTCGCCCTCGGTCAGGCGGCTCTCATCGTCGGGTTCGCCCTCGTCGTCGGCACGGCGGCCGGATCTGACCTTCTGAAGGGGACCGCCCCGCTCGTGCTGCTGTGCGAGCTGCTCTGGCTAGTTCTCGGATACGCCTTTTATTGCTGGTTGTACGCCGCCGCCGGATCCACAGCCGAGCGCCAGGACCAGGTGCAGACCTTGGCCATCCCGCTGAGCATCCCGATCCTGATCGGCTACATCTACTCGCTCACGGCGGCGTCCTCTGGCAACGCCGGGCTCTTCTTCAAGATTCTGGCCTACGTGCCGCTGACGGCCCCGTTCTGCATGCCTGTGCTCGTCGCGCTCAACCTCGTAGCTTGGTGGCAATTCGTCGCCTCGGTCCTGATCACCCTCGCCGGCACGGCTGCCATGGCGGTCTTCGCCGCCCGCATCTATGGCCGTGCCGTGCTGCAAACCGGGGGCCGGGTGCGTCTCCGTGAGATCTTCGTTGGCGGGCAGCGTCGAGGCACGCCGCAACTGAGCACCGTCTCCGGCGACGCCGGAGAGTAGGTTCTAATCAGTTCTAGGTGAATCGCTAGATCCCGCAGCGCCAAGGTCTGGCGGGTCACGTCGAAGCGAGTTCGGACTCCGCCTCCTTCTTGGGTGTAGGTCGTTCGTGGGGGAGCTCCCTCGTGAACCCAAGGGAGATCAGGGCAAGCAGAGCGCTGGCCAGGAGTCCGGCCTTGAGCGAGCGGAGCTGTGCCTGCTCGTAGTCGTCCACCAGTGCCGCCGTCGAAGCGTCGTCGAGGCCCGCCTCCTTGGCCGCTGTCTCGATTTGTGAGGACGAGACGAAGTTGGTGTTGGAGCCCGCCGCCACGCCGACCTGGGCTGCCACGTCGGCGCTGATGCGCGGGTCGCGCTGCACGTTGGAGACGAACGTGCTCGTCAGCCCCATGAGCACGATCGCACCGATGAGCGCCACCCCCAGCGAGGAGCCGAGCTGCTGCCCGGTGTACTGGAGCCCGCCGGCCTCGCTGCGACCGGACTCCTCAACAGAGGACTGAACGACGTTGCCAAGCTGGGAGACCATCAATCCCATCCCGACGCCAAGCACGCCCATGCCGATGGCGAAGCCGGCGTCCGAGAGCGTGGGCTTGATCGTCGAGAGCAGGATGAGCACGCCGGCGATCGTCACCACGAGGCCGCTCCGGACGATCGATCGCACCGGAAAGCGGCTTGACAGCCGTGAGCCGATCGCCGAGGTGAGGAACATCGTGATCGAGATGGGCAGCATTTTGATGCCGGTCTCCAGTGCGCTCAACCCGAGGACCAACTGGAGATAGAGCGGGATGACGAAGAAGACGCCCATCAGGGTCAGGTTCTGGGTGAATAGCCCGATCAGCCCGGACCGGACGGGCGGGACCCGAGCGAGCGAGAGGTGTACGAGCGGGTCGCGCTCGATGGCCTCGCGGTGCCGCTGCCACGTCACGAACCCCCAGATGAGCACGCCCCCGGCAGCGATGACGAAGATGGTCAGCGAGAAACCGAAGATCGTGATCGGCGAGTTCTTGGGCTTGAGCCACCCCCAAGTGCTCGACTCGAGGACGCCGAAGACGAAGGCACCGAGGCCTGCGGCCGAGAGCACCGAGCCGACGAAGTCAAGCTTCGGGGCGGGACCCGGGCGCGCGGCATCTGCGACCTTCGGGGTCATGATCAAGATGAACGCGACGAATATGACTTCGCCCACGAAGACGATCCTCCACGTGACGTTCGTGGTCGCCCATCCGCCGAGGATGGGACCGATGGCGATCCCGGCCCCGGCGACCCCTCCGATGATCGCGTAGGCGACCTTGCGGCGAGTGCCCTCGAAGTTGCCGGCGATCAGGGCGGCAAGGGCGGGAAGCACGAGCGCGGCCCCGATCCCCTCGAGGACCGACCATCCGAGGGCGAGGACGGCCACCGACTGCGACACCGCGGTGACCGCCGATCCACATGCATAAATGATCAGCCCGATAACGAACGCCCGGCGACGACCGATGATGTCGCCGATCTTGGCCCCGGTGAGGATGAGCATGGCCATCACCAGGCAGTAGAGCGTGATGACGGCCTGGATCGTGGTCACCGTGGTGTGGAAGTCCTTGACCAGGGAGCTGATCGAGACATTCATCACCGACTGGTCGAGGACCATGACGAACTGGGCTGTGGCCAAGGCCACCAGCGCCAGCCATCCCTTGCGCGTGGCTGCGGTGTCCTCCACTCGAGTCCTACTCCCCCGTCCCGTGATGCTCGCTGAGCGTTCCCACGGTCATGACCGTACGTGAAACCTTCGGATGCTGGCGAGGGCAGGGCTGGCCACTCCCACTGTCGCAGGTCGGTGCAGTCGTGAGCGTTCCAGCCGAGTGTTGAGCTGAGGCGCGGGCCTCATCACTCGGAAGCCGGAACGGGCAACAGGTACCATTCGTCGAGCAGAGTGCGCCGGAAGGGGCGATTATGGGACGCGGGGCGGGGGCCGCAACATCGTCGAAGTCGACTCCAGCTCTCGGGGCTCTCCTCGCAACGGTCTGCCTCCTCGGCGCCGCCTGTGGCCGAGTTGCATCACCACCCTCTCCCGGCAAGGCGGCGAACGCGGTCGCGTCCAACTCGCGTGCTTCTGCTCAGCCCAAGAGCTTGGTACTCCCGCAGGGCTCTCTGAGCGGCGTCACCTGCACGAGCGAGTCGAACTGCATTGCCGTCGGAACCTATGTCGTGCCTCGCCTTCACGCTGGCGCCACTCTCGTCTTGCACTGGACCGGCTCGCGGTGGTCCATCGTGGCCAGCCCGACGAAGGCTGTTCAAAGCGAGCTGGACGGAGTCGCCTGCCAGGACGCGTCGCGCTGCGTAGCCGTTGGTAGCTACTCCACGAGTACTCGTACGAACACGCTCGCCGAGCGCTGGAACGGCTCGAAGTGGTCGCTCATGTCGACACCCAATCCGAAGGGAGACGGAGTCGGGCTGGCCTCCGTGGCCTGTGTGACGCTCTCGTTCTGCGCAGCGGTCGGCAGCGACGACCTGCCGTCGGGAGGCTCCGACACCCTTGTCGAGATCTGGAACGGCGCTGCCTGGTCGATCATAAGGAGCCCGAACGCTCCGACAGCGACGACAAGCGGATTGAGTGCCGTCGCGTGCACGGGCGTGGACAACTGCATCGCCGTAGGCCATGACGAGCTCTCGACAGGACAAAGCCGCGTTCTGATCGAAAGCTGGAACGGCGTCCGATGGTCGATCATGACAAGCCCGAGTTCGCCGGGCTTCCTTTGGGGCGTCGCCTGCCCGGGGCCAGCGAACTGTATGGCCGTCGGCGTCTCCAAGGGGACCTTTGCCGAGAGCTGGAACGGTGTGGAGTGGTCGATCATCCCCACACCGAATGTGCCGAGGGCGGCCCAAGGTGAACTGGACGGCGTCGCCTGTTCGAACCCGTCGGACTGCACAGCAATAGGCGATGGTTTCACGAGTTCAACTGTTTCTACGCTCGTCGAGAACTGGAACGGCTCGAAGTGGTCGATAGTGCCGAGCCCGAGCCCGCCCGCTGCCTTCGGAATCAGAATGAGAGGGGTGGCCTGCGCAGCCTCCAGCTGCTTGGGTGTCGGTTCTTACAGTACGGGCGCGGCAAAGTCTCTCCCGATCACGGAGCACTACGGCTGGTCGATCGTCCCGAATCCCGTCGGCTGAGCAGATCGACCACGTACATCGCTCGGATGCCGGGGAGCGGTCACGCTGTAGGTTCGTCCTCCATGGAAACCTGGACCGCAATCTGTTCTCGTCGCAACGTGCGTACCTTCACCGAGGAGCCGCTCGCCCCGGACGAACTCGACCGCATCCTCGAAGCGGGCTGGCGATCGCCTTCGTCGAACAACGAGCAACGTTGGGACCTTGTCGTCTGCACGGACCGCCGCCAACTGGAGCAGCTCTCGAAAGCCTGGACCTGGGCCGAACACGTGGCACGCGCCGCCGCTGCGATCGTCGTTCTCGCCCCGTCCGTCGAGGGGGAGTTCGTTGAGTTCGACCTCGGGCAGCTCACGATGAGCATGCTCCTGGCGGCCACCGACCTCGGCATTGGATCGTGCCACTCCGCCATTGGCGACCAGGAACTCGTTAGGAACGTCCTCGGCCATCCCGAGGACCGAATCGCTATCGCCATGATCTCGTTGGGCTATCCGGCTGACCGCCCTCTGCGGCCGATTGCACGTCCCAACCGGAGACCCTTTGACGATGTTGTCCACCGTGGCCATTGGGTGAACGCCGCACCCTGAAATCCGAACGCGAAGGTCGAGTCGTTGGACCGAGGAAGCGGCCTCAAACCGGGTCGCATCCGTGCTACAGAGAATGCCATGTAGCGCCGTTCGTCGTGCGCCAGAGTCCACTGCCGGGGGCAAGCAGCCAGCCATCCTTAGCGCTGACGAACGAAAAGCTGGCGAAGGTCCCGGCACCGTCAAAGCTCGGCCCGTGAACCCAGAACCACCGCTTGCCGCCGTCTCGGCTCCCGTAAAGTGAGTTCACCGTCGCCATCCACATCGTCGTGGTCGAAGGCACTGCAAAGACGTTGCCATCCGGGCTGGGTACGGGACTGGGCGGTCTTCCCGAGAGGCTCCGGTCGGCCGCGACTATTGTCCACGTCCTGCCGCCGTCGGCGGAGCGCTCAATGGTCTTCACCGAGCTACTCATGGATCCGCCGCCGAAACAGAGAACCCAGGCGGCGCTCGGAGTAGTGGAACCGAAGGCGACTGCAACGAAGCCCGACTGCGCACAAGCCCTCACCATCGTCCAGCGGCTGCCCGCGTCGGTCGTGAGGATTGCCGATGAGGCCCCCATTTGCCCGACTGCTACCAAGGCACGCTCGGGATTGAGACGAGTGACGACGAGGGGCGAGAAGTTGCCTAGCGAGGCCGGAAGCAAACCAACCTCATGGAAGGTCGTGCTGTTGATGGTGCCCACCTCTAGGCGGTAGGAGCACGTATTCGGGTGCGCGTTGCACGGTGCGATGAACGCCCACAAGGACGACCCGGAACGGCTGATTGCCGCCACCCACCCACCGAGCGGGACCGTCGTCCAGGTAGAGCCGCCATTTCGCGTCGTGACGAGCGCACCGCCACTGCTCACCCAACCGACTCTTGCTGTCGGGAACACCATCGTCGGCGTCGCGCTCGCCGAGTAGTCACCGATGGACGAAGGGAGCCTGCCGCCAACGACTTTCCACGTCTTGCCACCGTTGCGTGTACGTACCAGCCGAGCGCCGCAGGACGAACTCTGAGACCACACGCCGAGGCCCGTCGTGGCGCTGAGGAACGTGATCGCCGAAAGCTTGGCCGGAGCGAAGGAGATGCTGCCACAGACGGCTGAAGTGGCGAGGAGCGTAACTTTGATCGCAGACGGCAGCCGTGTCCCCGCTGGTAGACCCATGGTGACGATCCTGGTGAGGTACTGCCCGGCGGGCAGGGGTGCATCTCCATTCGAGGTACAGACCGGGAGTAGTGGAGTCGCCTGACTGCTGTTCCGTGTACAGCCCTGGAAATCGGATGAGATCGTAATCGGGAAACGATTCAGCCCTGGTGAAAGCCGCACCGTCGGTGCACACGCTATAAGAGGACTGAGCGGCTCGTAGCTCACCTCGTGATTAGTCAGTCCCACCGAGAGCCACCCGTCGGCGGCACAGGTCCCGACCGTGATAGTCCTACCGGTCGTGTTCGTCAGAAGCACCTCGCCTCGGATGAGCGTCCCCGCCGTGACCTGGGTCCGGTCGAGGACGAGTTGGATCTCGACCGGAGCGGTCGTGGTGGTCGGCGTCGACGGCTTGGTAGGGGTGACAAGATGCTTGAACAGGCTTACGTGCGGAAGCGGCACGAAGAACACCGCCAAGATGACAGCGGCTACCGCAAGGATGGCCATGCGATGAATCCAGGGTCCCGGACGAACTCGGCGACTCGACTGTGAGGCGCCAGCTCGCTCAGGCTCGGTTAGAAGGCGCTCCAGAATCGCCCTTGCTTCGTGGGACTCGGGTCCGGGGGCCGAGTCGACGGGCACCGGATTGATCTCGCGGATCAGCTCGTCAAGATTCATGGCTGGCTCCTCCATTGGCAGGCTGTGGCGGGCGCGGCGACAGATCCGGGCGATCGACCGCTACCGCGAGGGCGTCACGAACACGGGCTTGCCGCGGCGAAATCGGAGTTCGATCGCATTGACCGAGCAGCCGAGCACAGCGGCGGCTTCGGCGTGGGATAGGTCGTCCCAAAGCACGAGCTGCAGAACCTCACGGTCTCTCGACGGAAGCCTGGCAACGGCCGCAGCGACGCGAGCGTGAGAGGGATCGAGGCCGCTGACCGGTAACGAGAGGGGCCGTACCTCCTGCACGAGGCGAGCGTGAAGGCGGAGCCGCCGGAGTCCGGAACGTCGGTAGTCGGCGACACTGCGCCGCGCAACGCCAAAGAGCCAGAGACGATCCTCCGGCGGGGGCGGTACGTGCTCGAAGCGTCGCCAGGTGACGGCGAAGACCTGGGCGATTACATCAGCAGCTTCGTGCTCGGGCACACGCCGATGTACATACCCGGAGATAGAGCGGTAGTGAGCGTTGTAGAGCGCCTCGAAGCGAAGGGTTCGGTCCAACCTGTCGGAGGACTCACCCATCAGCGGAATCTCCACGGTGCGATCAGCACAGCCTTACATGGCCGCCACGCCCCCGAAACCGTCAACCGCTCGCCAGACGCGGACAAGTGGCATTAGCTGGGGCGGCGTCGAGAAACAGACCGGAACGTCTCGGTCCTCTCCTATGAAACTCTCGGGGGTGACACGACAAGCAGACGGCGCGACCGTCTACCACTTCACGGCCCCCGGCATCGGGAGCAAGGAGATAGTTAGTTGCCCTCTTACTTCGCTCCCACGATCAGGGACCGGTCGTTGCGGGGTCAGATCCGTGACCGGTAGCCGCCTCAGCCAAAGCGCGCACGGCGACTCAGTCGTCGCTATCTCCGTCTGCGGGAAACACTCCGGGCTGCACCTGAGGATCCGCACCTCGGCTGGCTAGGACTCGGGCGTACTGTACTTGAATGGTTATAGAGACGACCGGGACCGCACGAGTGGACGTCGGAGTCGACATCCCCCAGTTCGTCCTCGCGGACACAGGTCCGCTCGTCGCGCGTTACGCCGCCCGAGCCGAGGAACTCGGGTTCGCCGGGCTGTGGGCCATGGACGATGTGCTCTCGGCCCGACCGTTCCTCGACGGGCTCGAAGTCCTCACGTACGCGGCAGCGGTAACTCGCGAAGTGACCCTCGGGATCGCCGTCCTGATCGTCTCGCGCCACAATCCCGCCGTCCTCGCGAAACGACTGACGACGCTCGACCAGCTCTCCGGTGGTCGGCTCGTGGTCGGTCTCGGTGTCGGTCACGACGACGAGTCCGTCGCCGGTCTCGGCATACCGACCACCGGTCTCGGCGCCCGCCTGGAAGAGGCGATCGCGGTCCTGAGGGAGTTCTGGACGAAGCCGAGGGCCAGTTTCCAGGGCGCCACCTGGAGCTTCTCGGACCTTCCGATGGAGCCGAAGCCTCTCAAGCATCCGCATCCGCCGGTCTGGCTCGGCGGCGGCAGTCCGTCGGCGATCCGGCGGGCCGCCCGGGTCGCAGACGGCTGGATCGGTGCCGGCTCCTCGTCGACGGCACAATTCCGCCAGCATGTGCTGCTCCTCGCCGAGGCGCTCGAGGCTGACGGGCGGGACCGCGACCGATTCCCGATCGCGAAGCGCGTGTACATCTCCGTCGACGAAGACTCGGACAGGGCGAGGCGACGACTCGGCGAGTACGTCGACTCGGCTTACGGCCGCGAAGGACTGGGAGAGCGGGTCGGGGTCTACGGCCCGGTCGAGCGTTGCGCGGAACAGCTGCGCGAGGTCGTTGCTGCGGGAGCTACTGAGCTCGTGCTCAGCCTGGTCGCCGACCCCCTCGGCCAGCTCGAAGCGGCGGCCGCTGCAGCGTCCGTAACCTAGTCCCAGTTGGACCGCGACCGATGAGCACTCCGACGTCGCCGCACACGATCACTGCCACTGAAAGGACTAAAAGGCACATGGAATACCGACGCCTTGGGCGCACCGGCGTCCAGGTCAGCAAGCTATGCCTCGGCGCCATGATGTTCGGCGAGTGGGGCACCAAAGACCACGACGAGAGCATCCGGATCATCCGCCAGGCGCTCGATGCCGGCATCAACTTTGTCGACACCGCCGACGTCTACTCAGCCGGCGAGTCCGAAGAGATTGTCGGCAAAGCCGTCGCCGGGCGGCGCGACGATCTCGTGATCGCCACCAAGGTGTACAGCCCGATGGGCAACGACCCCAACCATCGGGGAACGTCCCGACGATGGATCATCGCCGAGTGCGAGAACAGCCTGCGACGCCTTCGCACCGATTACATCGACCTCTACCAGGTTCACCGTCCAGACCCCGAGACCGATGTCGACGTGACCCTCGGCGCGCTCAGTGACCTCGTCCACCAGGGCAAGGTCCGCTACATCGGCTCTTCCACCTTCGGGCCTTCCGCGATCGTCGAAGCCCAATGGGTCGCCCAGCAACGCGGCCGAGAGCGGTTCATGTGCGAGCAGCCGCCGTACTCGATTCTCACGCGAGGCGTCGAAGCCGACGTGCTGCCCACCTGCGCCCGCTACGGAATGGGTGTCATCACGTGGAGTCCTCTCGCCGGCGGGTGGCTGTCCGGTCGATGGCGCAAAGGTGTTGACCAAGTGTCGAGCACTCGGTCCAGCCGGCTGCCCGCCCGCTACGACCTGTCCATTCCGGCCAACCAGGCGAAGCTGGAGGCCGTCGAGCAGCTCGTCCAGCTCGCCGAGAACGCCGGCATGAGCCTGATCCACATGGCCATCGCTTTCGTGCTGCAACACCCGGCCGTCACCTCGGCCATCATCGGGCCGCGCACCGCCGAACACCTCGCCAGCCAGCTCGGCGCCGCCGACATCGAACTGTCCGACGACATCCTGGACAAGATCGACGCCGTCGTCACCCCTGGCACCAACTTTCTTTGGGCTGATGCGGGTTGGAGCCCGCCTGCCATCGCCGAGCCCCAGCTGAGACGGAGACCGCCGCCGCTCGCCGGCTGACCCTCCGCCGAGGAGAGCGGACGGCGCAGGCGTCGAGGTGGCCCGTATGGTGGACGCCGAACGTATCTGCCGATTCCGAGCCCCGTAGACCAGTTCCGATCGAATCCGTACACCCATTCCGACGTTTTCGTACACCCCGTGTGGAGGCGAGGATTCCGGTCCGAGGCTCACCATCCTGACCGGTCCCTCCGCGTCCGCTCTCGTAAGCCGGCATTTCTCGTCTTGGATTGCCAGAGGATTTGGCCAGATTCCGAATAGACAAGAAGGTTTCCGTCATCTTGTAGCGCGAGCCCCGCGCCGGGATTGCCCTCGGTAGCAGTCGCCCACAGCGGTGAGCCCCGCGCCTCGAGAATGATGAAGTTCCCGTCGACCTGCATGACGGCGCGGGCGCCTGGGTGGCCTCGGGTATGGCTCCTCCAAAGCGGTTGGCCATTCGGTGGCGAGACGACAAGGTCGCCATCACGACGCATCGTGAGCTTGAAGTACGTGTCAGGGGATAAAAGGAACTGGCCGGGCCCGAGCTGCAGCACCGAGAAGGGCTGGCTTCGAGATTGGTAAAACGCCCTTCCGGCGCGGCTTGCCGAGACAACGCGAGAGAGCGAGAGGCAGAAGCAGATGAAATAGCCGACGAAGAACACGACGACAGCCGCCGCCAGATCATGAGGAACCGACAAGGCAACTACGATTGCGATCACGAAGCTGAAGCACAGGCCGAGTCCGAGCAACCATCTTGCGACGAAGTACTTAGAAGCACCGACAGGGCCGCGGAGTTTCATGCTCAGCGAGAATTCTGGGTCTGGATCAGCCAACCGCTTACGGAGCGGTCTGCCCGCGAGGAGAAGCTCGAATGCGGTGAGACCCATTCGCTCTGGAAACTCCGGATCTCGCACATCAGATCCTCTCGTTGCGATGCTCGGTATTGCCGTCCGCCTAAGAATCCCCCCAACATTGAATCCTTGGTCGGGAACTGATGCAGCCGGACAGAGCCAATCATATGGACTCCGTCGGACCGGCATGGGGTGGGGACCCGCAACGAGAACGGCGCAGGCTACGTCGGGTCGACCACCGGGCCGATCTTCGGACGGGAGCCCCGGGTCGCCGATCTGCTGATCGGACACGGGCACCTATTTGTTGATATTGACTAGGAGACTGCTGAGCAATCCGTTTCAGGCGCCCGCCAGAAGAACTCCAGCTGGATATTGTCCGGGTCTCGGAACGTGATCATGGCGTTCTTCGTGTACGCGGGTTCCTTGACTCCGGAGTGTGGGACCTCGAGCGTGTCGAGTCGGTTCGCCCACTCGTCGAGGTCGGAGCGCTTGGCAACCACGAACTCGAGGTGGTCGAGGCCGGTGCGGAACTCGCTGAATCCATCGCCAGGGTTCGCAGCGTGATCTACAAGGGAAATTTCGAGGCCACTCGACGGCTCGAACAGACACGTGTCGCCGACATGACCTGAGTCATCGACGAACTGGCGGCGAATTTCCATCCCGAGCACCGCGGCGTAGCACGTGGTGCTCCGACCGAGGTCGCGAACGGTGAGGACCGGTAACAGCCGCCCTGTGATTGAAGGCATGGGCTCATTCTGCCAAGGTCAGGCCGCTGGAGGGCGCGGAGGCCCGGGTCCGACAGGAACTAGGAGACCTTGGAGGAGAAACGGCCCATCCGGACGGCGACGCCTACTGTTGGTACCGCTTCATCGGGTGTGCTCTTCGCCGTTTCATGTTCCGCAACCACCGCCTGCATGGCCGTCGGAGCTAAATCGAACGTCACGCTCGCGGAGCAGTACGGCTCCTCGGCTACGCCCACCGGCGAGTCCACCACAAGCAGCCGGTGACTCTGCACAGCAACCTGTTGGAGCCAAACGGTACCTAGTCGTCAGCAGATGCCGAAGCACTGATCAGGAAAGTTCAGCGCAATCAGCGAGTGAGTCAAGGTGACGGACTCCGACGGGTCGGTGAACAGGCCACCGCCCTGCACGGTGATGCCGTGACTTCCGATGAGAGCGTTTTGCGTCACCGTCGTGTTCTCGAGTGTCAGCTGCGGCGGTACCGGGGAATACACCTCGGAACTGCTCCACACTCCGCCACCTTGTGCGGTGCCCGATGGTCCTCTGGCCGTGCCGAGATTGTCGTTCACGTGGTCCCCGATCAACACGATCGGACCTCCGTTGGAAAGTCCGACACCAAAGATGTTGGCCTCGCCTGTCGAGCTGGTACTGATCGCCTTTGCGGTGTTGCCGCTAATCGTGCTGTTCTGGACGGTCAACGAACTGGTGGCACCGAAGTCTTCGAGGGCGCCGATAACCGCCGCGATTCCGGGGCTGAACATGTCGGAGACATTGTTCGTGATGAGGCGTGTTGTTGATCGTTCCTCCTCCGCCCGCCCCGATGACGCCGCCTTCCGGCCCGACGTCGGCCGAGGTCGCGGCGATTGTGATCGACCGGTTGCCCGAGACGACGGAGTTCGTCATGCTGAGCGGACCCGCCACCGAGATCGCAGCGTTGAAGCCCTGCGGCTCGCCCATCGGATCGTTCGCGATGGCCACGTTGTTTGTCACCGATGTGTTTTCGATCGTGACCGGGAAGCTGTACTGGCCGTCGTCGATGCCGGCCGCGGCCGCGTTCATCGAGATGGGGCCTGACCCGAGGTAGAACACCGGCAGATTGCTGGTGACAGTCGCGGTGTTGTCGGTGATCGTGCTGTTCATCACTATTAAGGGATCGTTCTCACCGGGTCCCATGCAGGCGACGTTGATTGCTCCGCCTTCGGCCTCGCGTCCGTTCGGCCCGGTCGCCACGGCGTGATTCCTCGACATGACGGTGTTGGTCAATGTCACGCTTCCCGCTGAGCTGCAGATCCCTGCGCCGTCAGCGTCGCTTGAGGTCCCCGCCGATCCGGCGCTGTTGTCGCTGACGATCGAGTTTCGAAGAGTGAGCATCCCCCAGCTGTCGATGCCGCCCCCTAACGCCGCTGCGTACGGGCATTCACCGTCCGAAAAGCCCGGACACGGGAAGCCCGAATCGACTTCGGCGGTCGGGTCGGCGCGGTTGCCCGTGATCACGCTGTTCGAGATCGTGACCGTCGCGCCGCCCGAGAAGTCGGCGTTCGGCGGAATGTCGATGCCGCCACCGGTCGCCCACACACCTGGAACACCAAAGAACGGGATCGACTCCGGGCTCGTCTGCGCTACGCCGCCCGTGATCGTCACGCCGGAGATCGAGACCGTCGGCTCGGTCGTGGCGCCGAACGAACCGATAGTGACCACCGACCCACCGCCCCTGATGATCGTCTTCTGATCACCGGCGCCGACAACGCTCAGGTTTTGGTCAATCGTGAACCCCCCGAGGTATGTGCCAGGGCCGACGCTCACGGTGTCGCCATCGCCTGCAGCTGCGACTGCAGGACCGATCTCGGTGTACGCACAACCCCTTTGGCAGACGCTCAAGGTGCTCGCCGACGCTGGTGCCGCCCCCGCCAGCAGGACGAGCGCCGACCCGAGCAATGTGGCGATGGCGATGGCGGTACGAAGCAGGCGAGGCCTCTCCTGCTGTGGGTGGCCAACTATGACGTGCGACATGGTGAAATACCTCCTCGGTCTGGAGCCGTGTTGCCTTTGAGGGACTGGCCTTGCGGTTGGTTGTCTCATGCCTGGAACACATAGACCCGACCGAGGGCTTCGGACCCGTTCACGTGCACATCCGGAGAACCTGACGTCGGGATTGAACTCACGACCGCTGTCGAGCCTGAGATGGCCACCCCTGCGCCGAAGTACTCGTCGGCTCTCTTGGAACCGTTCAGCTCGGCTATCTGCTTCCAGCCGTGTCTTCCTTCCGTGAACAGATAGGCACGGCCGGTAAAGCTTGCGAAGTCGGGAGAGCCAACGATCACCGTCGTGCCCGAGATGGCCACGGTCGAGCCAAAGTCGTTACCGGCAGCGGCGTCTGAGTCCTTCAGCACAGCCGCCGGCTTCCAGCTTGTCGACCTCTTGGAGAACACGTACAGGGGGCTGCTACCGTCGCCCCCGACGACGGCCGTCGAGCCCGAGACGGCGACTGACAGGCCAAAGCTCGGACTGACCGTGCCGGAAGGTGGCAGCTCGGCGGCCTGCTGCCAGCCCCCCGCCGTCCTCGTGAACACGTAGGCCCGACCCTCAGGGCGCCCCGGTGGGCTGGCGGTGGCGCCAACGATGACCGTCTTACCCGAGATGGCCACTGAGCATCCAAAGCCGTCGGAGCCGGCCGAGTCCGAGCCTCTCAGCGCGGCCGTTTGCCGCCAACCGGTCGCGGTCTTGGTGTACACGTATGCCGCCCCTGGCAATGACACCGAGGATTCCGTCGCACTGTAGATGGCGATGTAGGTCCAACCAACGACGATGGTTCCGCCCGAGATCGCCACCGAGGTGTGCGAGCCAGGACCGGCCCTGACTGGGGGGGTCTTGAGCTCGGCGACCTGTCTCCAACCGGAGGCGGTCTGGGCGAACACGTAGGCGCTACCTGGCGACTGCGCGTGGCTTGAGCTACCGACGACGATGGTTCGCCCGGAGATGGCGACCGAGGAACCGAAGTTGTCGCCGGCGACGGCGTCGGACCCCTTCAGTTCGGCAACCTGCTTCCAGCCGACTGCCGTCGTCTTGAACACATAGGCCCGCCCGGCATTATTCGCCTGGTCGAACGCGCCTACCACGAGAGTCCCGCCCGAGATTGCGAGAGAGGACCCAAAGTAGTCGCCGGGAGTGGTGTCGGATCCCTTCAACTCAGCCAGTCGCGTTCCGACCGCTGGCACCTTGGGCAACCGATGGTGGCCCGAGCGATGGCCGAAGAGGTGGAGCTGAGGAATCGGCACCACGAAGAGGGCAACGATCGCTACCGCGATCACGATGACTCCCATGAGACCCCGAGATGTGCGAGGCCGGAGCCGCCCCAAAAGAACCCGGGCCGGCCTTGCGACGGTTCGTGCTGTCTCGTCGCGGGCATCGACGGGGCTGGGGAATGGCGGTGGCGGCGGGCTCGTTTCGACAAGCCTCCAGACCAGCTCCCGTATGCGAGAGTCGAGTTCGTCAGGCGTGTGCATCGAGCGACTCCTTCAGCCGCGCCCGGGCGCGCGCCAGATGTCGGCGGACCGAGCCTTCGGAGATCTCGAGCATGCGTGAGATGGACGACGGATCGAGATCGAACCAGTAAGTCAGGATGGTGACGGCTCGTTGTCGGACGCTGAGGGCGTTAACGGCGGCAAGGATCTCGGGTCGAATCTCGGGTTGCTCGAAGGCTTCCGGTGAGGCCCAGCGTTGCTCGCGCCGTTGCCGTTTTGAACCCGATCGGTGAAGCTGGCGTGCCGCGCTGACCACGCCCCGGAAGAGGTACGCGCGCGAGTTCGTGACTTCTGGCCACGACCTGGACGACATGCAACTCAGCACGGCCGACGAGACGACGTCGGCGGCGTCGCCGGCGCCCACGAGACCGGTGGCGAAACGAATCAGCTCGTCGGCGTACTTCTCGTAGATCTCCTCATCGGATCTTCCCCCCACCACCTATAAGATGCCGCAGAAGCCTTTTCCGGGTGACACGGATCGGAGAAGATCATCCGGGACAGACCTGGCAACTCGGCGAGCGCCCTCCAGGTCGACATACGCGGAGTCCGCTTCCCGCGCCTGACGTCGCTCGCGGACGCCCTCCGGGTAAGCGGATCGAACCCTCCAGACGTAGTAGTGACATGAGCCGGCAGCGGGAGGACTTCGTCTCGTTTTACGAGTCGGCCAAGGATGACTGCTTTCGAACCGTGCTAGTCAGTGTCGGCCACTTCGATACGGCAGAAGACCTCGTCGCCGAGGCGTTTGCTCGGGCGTGGGCGAGCTGGAGTACGGTCCGCGAGCACCCTGCTCCTCGTGCATGGATCGTCCGGACCGCGCTCAACGCTCACGTCTCCTCGTGGCGTCGACGGCGGAGGGATTCTCAGCCGTCTAGCTGGTTTCGGCCGAGGCCCGATGAAGACCCCACCGAGGCCGGCGTGGATCCCGAGCTCGTATTGCGGCTCGGACGTCTTCCGGCTCGTCAGCGGCAAGTCGTGGCCTTGCGGATCTTCCTCGATCTCGACACTGCGCAAACGGCCGAGGTGCTTGGGATAGCGCCCGGTACCGTCACTGCTCATCTGGCGCGAGCAGTTGCCTCGCTCAGGACCGAATACGCCCCATCTACCTAAGGAGACCAGTCATGGACGATTCAGCGCTAATAGCCGCGGTTAGGGGCGCTTTCGCGGATGTGCGCATGCAGCCGACAGCGGATATCGTGATGATCCGCGGCCACGCGCTCCGTCGCAGACGGCGTTTACCGGCCTACGCGGCCGCAGCGATCGCAGTGGCGGCGGGATGTGCCGCTGTGGCGTTCGAACAGCCCCTGGCACCGCCTACAGGGCCCGGTCGCACGCACCCGACCATTTCGACGGGCGATGGCACTCTTGCCGCATGGACCGTGCATGAGGGCCCGACCGGAGAGGTTCAGGTCACCGTGTATCAGATGCGGGACGTTGCCGGGCTGCAGGCTCGCCTGCGTGATGACGGGGTGCCGGCAGTCGTTTCCTCCTCGCTGGCCCTACCGGCTGGATGCACGAACTGGAAAGACGGCAACTACAGCATGGGCGACGTCATAACAGACGCAACCCTCAGCGGGCTGCCAGCCGAGGACGGCACGGAATTCGCCATACAGCCCGCCGATATCCCCCTAGGCGTCCTCCTGTGGATTGGGCTTGCACAGAGCGGAGCACCCGCCGGGAGCGCCGGACCGGCCGGACCGATGGCGACCGGCTATATGGCAGACGTGCCATCGTGCGCAAACGGGTGAGACTGGCTCATTTGGCCCCGCCCCGATGGCGCCTAGCCGTACCTGGTCCCGGCCGCTCTCTGCCGTCTTTATCACGCCCCGACTATCCCTTGTCCAGGTCTGGCAAGCTCTGCACCTCTCGCTTCGAGATCTTGAGCTGGATGCCCAGGCCCTCCTCGTCGAACCAGTTCACGGCGCTGATCGGGATAGCGACTTGCCTGCGACCCCAATGGTGGCCTTCCTGGAGGAGCACGTGAGTCACGTTGTGACTGCCAGGCTCGATCACAAGGGCTTGGAGCTGCCCGATGACGCCGTCCTTGGCAACGACTTGGCTGCCTCGGCGGACCTCCACGGCCCCCGCGGGGAGAAGGTCGTAGGTGATGGGCTTGGGCGGCTTCGGCACGGCAAATCCGAACCACCGGTCATGCATCCCTGCGTACTGCGGGTCGAGCGAGCCGGTGAGTACCTTCTCGAACGGGAGGCTCGGCAGTGGCGGCTGGGGGTGCTCCTCCTCAGCGGCACCGAGATTCTCGAAGTCCGCCGAAGTGCAAAGCAGGTTGATACCACTCGTCGAAATGTCGACAAGTTCGATCGGAACGAGCCGGCCGGCCAACTGCCCATGCTTCGACTCGACCCCGATGTGGGTAAGCACCATGGTCTCCGGGTTGACGATCAAGCGGTCCACCTCGCCGCAAACCCCGTCGCTGCAACTGGCTTCGACTCCCATCGCGAGCTGCAGCCCCTCCGCCATGTTCAGAAGTTACTCCCTAAGCCGGCAGGGAATCCGAGGAATCGCGATGATCGTTCAGACAATCGGGTAGACAGACGCTTGTGACGATGGACGACCCTTACGACCTGGAGCGCTTCGTTGCTGCCCAGGACGAGGGCGAAACCTACGAAGATGCCGTGGCGGAGCTGCGACGTGGCCGGAAGACAAGCCACTGGATGTGGTTCGTCTTCCCCCAGATTGCTGGACTTGGGCAGAGTTCCATATCGAGACGATTCGCTATCTCGTCGGTGCAGGAGGCGCAGGCGTATCTTGAGCATCCAGTGCTCGGGCCACGGTTGGCCGAGTGCACTGCCATCCTCATGGAGGCAACCGGTCGAACTGCTGAGCAGATCTTTGGAAGCATCGATGCTCAGAAGCTGCACTCGTCGATGACGCTGTTCATGCGGGTGGCGCCCGGGGTGCCGGCCTTCCGGCACGTGCTCGACCGATACTTCGAGGGAGTGCCTGACATAGCGACCGACGAGCGCATCTAGGTCACCGTGCTCCCTCCATTCGCTACTCCGCCTCTTAATATCGGTGAGCTTCAGCGCGTACAATGAGGTGGTGTCGGCGCGACGCCGGGAGTTGCCGGGTTCCACGCTGTGTCGTTATCGCGGTCGTTTGTCCCCGAAGTTCCTGCCCGTGATGACCATCGTCCCAATCGGCATCCTCGTTTTCGGCGTAGTTGCGAATGTCCGCGCTGTCGCCTTGGCGCTCTGTGCGCTATTGCTGTTGAGCATCAATCTCTGGTTTTGGTCCCTTGAGACCCGAGAGGTCGCAATCGGCAGCGACTGGCTCGCATGTCAGAACGTAGTCCGACGGAACACCTGGTCGGTCTTTTCCCGAGAAGAGATGACTCCTGGTCCACGCAGCGACATGGTGCTTACTGTTCGGACGCGACGGGCCGGTTCGAGCACGTCGGTCGGTCGGCGCATCGACTTGAGTGTCCCAGGGGTTGAAGCAGCGATCGCCGAGCTGCTTGGCCCTGACACTCCCCCTGCAATACCCGCCTAAGGTTCACGGCCTGCAAAGGCGTGAGCCACAGAGCTCGGCGCTCCGCTCTCATTCGGGCCGCAACTGATGGGGGGCAGTCACAATCGAGATCGCCTCGACGAGCGTTCGGGGTGCTCGCCGAAGCCGCCGCATCAATTGAGTCTGCACCTGGGCGCCGTGGGCTTGGGTCGAGCAAGAGTTCTTTGTTGCAAATCGACCCCCTATCGTGTGTTACTCATTATGAGAGGCGAACGCAGAGGAGACAGAAGTGGGCTCGAGCCCAGCTGGGGATTTCGAACGCTTCTTCGCAGCCGCGAAGCCCTCTCTCCTGCGCCAGGCCTTTGTCTACACGGGCAACCTCGAAGAGGCACAGGATCTCACCCAGGAAACCCTGCTGAGAGTCTGGCGGAACTGGGGCCGCGTCTCGCGACTGGAGACCCCAGAGGCTTGGGCTCGCAAGGTGTTGCACAACCTCGCGGTGGGCTCGTGGCGTCGGCGTCGGACCCGTCGGAGGCACGCGGCCTTGAGCACGGGCACGCGCCAACAGTCCGACACGGATCTAGTCGACCTATCCCTCGCTCTCGCTTCGCTCCGGGAGAAGGAGCGGCGGGTTCTCGTCTCGTGGGCGGTCGTCGGTCTGAGCATCTCGGAGATCGCGGTCGAGCTCGGTGCGTCAGAGGGGACAGTCCGGGTTTGGCTCTCTCGTGCGCGTGCAGCCGTGGCCGCCGAGTTGAATCTCACTCCTGCTCTGCAAGCAAAGCGAGGTGACGACCCGTGATTCCAGGTGATGACACCTCTGGTGGCGACGATCATGAAGTCGACCGGCTTCTCCGAGCCGCGGCTTCCAAGGCTGACTCGATCGACTGGGCGCTCAGTGCGGACGATGTGTCGGACCGCCTCCGTGCCGGCCCGTCAGGGCCACGCCACCGAGCCGTGGCCGCAGGGTTACTCATGGCAGCGGTCATCGTGGCGATCTTTGTCGCTCCGATTCCACAGCTGCATCTGTTCCAGCACGAGTCTCCGACCACTATCGTGAGCGGCCACGGTCCGTTCCCAGCATTGACGTGCCCTCGCAGCAGACCTGTCAGCTCGGTTAGCTGGGTTCCGGCGGATGCGCACGGAGTGGACGGGAGCGCACGTCTGGTGCCCGAGACGACTCCTTCGCATGCTGTCATCTGCGCCTACGGCGGTTCAAAGCTCGCCGTGCTCGCGGGCTTCAAAAGCATCACGAAGGGCCGGCCAGCGCTAGCTTCCGAGCTGACGTGGCTTCCCCGGCCGGAACGGACTGCCTGCGGCGGCGTAGGCCTCGGTGGCGTTGGGGGTCGCGATCCGACGCCAGCTGCGTACCTGATCGGGCTCTCCTATCGGCAAGGCTGGCTGTGGGTTTCCACCGCGTACACGGGAAACTGCGACGGAGCCAGCAATGGAACGTTCGCGACCTCGGTGGCGATCGGGGCCGAGACCAAGAAGGCCTACGAGACCGGGCGATGGGTGGCTCCCAGCTCATCTTCCTGCGCGTCACCCGGGTCTGGCCGCCTGGGCCAGGAGCACGCCATGGTGCCAGGGACACCGGGCTCGCTAGATATTTGCTACTTCAAGGAAGGAGCACGGTCTCGCGAGACGCAGGTCTCGATGTCTCATACGCAGCTCATGCAGCTTCTCGAGCTCCTCAATCGACAACCGACGTTCACGTCGACCGAGAGCTGCCATGAGACCGGCAATCCGACTTTTTACACCCCGATCTTCCGCTACAACGTCGGACCGCCGGTCGTGGTCTCGGTCGCGCGTGGCTGCACTCCTGCGATTGACAACGGGTCGCTGCAAACCAAGGACGGCGCCGCGGCCGTCGCCCTCATTCGGCGATACTTGCATCTCTAGTCCAAAGCCAGCCACGGCCTCGTTATCACGGTCCGGGTCATCCGCACCTAGCATGACTCGGTGTGAAGGGCTTCGCCTACGTGGCTGCCACGTTGCTCGTCGTGGTGGGAGTTACCGTGGGCGCGATAGCCCTGGTGGGAGCCTGGTCGTCCCAGTCCTACCCCTCGGCCAGCGCCCTGCTCCTTAAGCTCGGCTGCCCCGCTCAAGAGATTCGAACGGTCGGCTCCTGGGCGTCTTGCGGGCCACCCGTCAGCTTAGGTCCCACCGACATCTCCGCTATGACCTTCAAGGCAGGCTCATCCCCAAGTGTCTACCTTCGCCGTCACCAAGCAGAATTCGTCGGCAGTGAGGCAAGCGTTGTGTACGGACCCAATTGGTTGGTCCAGATTTCCAGCAGCGAGATTTACCTCGTCACGTCAGAAGTGGTGAAGGCCACTGGTGGGACCGTTTGGCACGCCACAGATCAGGAGACCTACTTTCTGACGCTCTGCCAGAGCGTGACACATTTGGACCGGCTGATCGTTCACCGGACCAACGCCAATCCCCAGTTGCACCTTCACTTCCCGTTCCCGAGCGTGGTGATCGTGACCAACGCCACTTCGGTACAGGATGCCGCCAAGGCCTTGTGCGCGCTGCCGAGGATGCCAAAGGGCGTTTTCCACTGGTCCCAGGCCGTGAACATCCGCAACCGCTCCTATGCCCTAAGGGCACTCGTGGACATTCCGGCACCCGGCGCGAGCGGCGTGATCTTCGCGCAGGGGTCGCGATTTGGCGGTCACGCGCTCTACATCAAAGACAACCGCCTCCACTACACCTACAACTTCTTCTGTATGGACGGGCAGAAGGTCGTCGGGGGCGTTGACGTGCCAACCGGCGAGAAACTCATCCTGGCGGCTTCGTTCGACAAGGACGGACAGGACGTGCCCGGCGTGGCGACCGGCATGCTGTCGCTCTTCCACGGCGACACCAAAGTTGGCGAGGGCCGCATCAAGACTCAGCCGGGCAAGTTCTCGCTCGCCGGGGAAGGACTGTGTGTCGGCCGCGACAGCGGTGAGCCTGTCACCGGCGATTACCCCGGCAAGGAGCCGCACCGGTTCACCGGAGGCACGATCAACCGGGTTGCGGTTGACGTGAGCGGAGAGCCTTTTGTCGATCTCGAACGCGAGGCCGTGGCAATGATGTCGCGGGAGTAGGCAGCCCGAAGATCGGCTTCGGGGGTTCAAGCACAAGGGCTCTGCGCTCGCCGCCAATACCTACGTTCGCTCTTCGACCTACTGCCACTTCCTTGGATCTCTAACCATGGTCTCCAACCATCACGCCTTGCCCCAGCGGCGGCGCTGCAACATGCGGTCGAGCCGGCCCAGCTCCGCGTCCCGCGGGCCCAGCTCTCTCCCAGCCTCCCGCCCTGCTTGCCCTCGCCCCGCCGTCCGTGCTCCGTTCCGGTCAGGAATGCACCGCAGGTACCGCAGAACCCAGCCTCAGCAGGCACTGCTCTCCCGCACTTCATGCATGTCATGGAGATCATCCTGTCTGAGTGAACTGCCGCGAGACTGGCGGGCTTCGCGTTCTCAAGACTCTCTCAGCTCGTTGCTCATGCCCGTCGCCTCGATGATGTCCTTGAGGTTCACGGTCTGGAGCCTCGGTAGTAGCCCGCCGGGACATCTCCGGATCGTTGGTCACTCCCGGACTTGCCATGTCCCATTTAGAAAGCGCCCGCTTGCGACGCGATGGCAGCGCGTGGTCGCCCCTCTGATCTTTGGCGCTTGCCCTCAGGTCGCGGCCTCGATCATCGCGATCAGCTCATCGCGCTTGTAGCCCTGTTCCCGGGCGAACTTCACCAACTCGTTCACCTTCGTCATGACAGCACCGCGCTCGGGTGTTCCCGCCACGGTGATCCCCCTTCCGCGGCGAAACTCGAGAAGTCCCTCGTCGCGCAGCATCCGCAGGGCGCGAAGCACGGTGTTGGTGTTGACGTCGAGAACCGTTGCCAGGTCCTTCGCAAGAGGCAACCGCTCGCCTGGTCGCGCCTCGCCATCGGCGATCGCCCGCCTGAGGTCAGCCGCAACCTGCTCGTAGAGCGGTGTCTGTCGGGAGGCGTCTACCTTGACAATATCCATTGTGCTATTAAGCTTAGCTCTATCGCATCAACGAAGCGAGCCCTTAAGTGACCCAGCTCCTGCCTCCTCCTCAGCGTGAGGAGTTTGACGCCGAGGCAATCATCAAGGAGGCACGACGCCTACGACGTCGCCGGTGGCTCATCGGCACAATTGTGACGGTTGTCGTGATCGCGAGCGTCGCGGTCGGCATCACACTGTCATTACACAACGGACAATCGCCGCCTCCTGTGACCTTCGAGGGTCCTCCGTCGCTCCTTCCCGGACAAGCGCCACTCGACCAGTCGATTCTCGTCTCGCCAGCGGGACTCTCACACGGGTCCATGAGCGGCGGAGGAGCAGTTCAACTGACGGTCGTGGATCCAGCGAACGGCACCGACCGTGTCGTGCAGCCCTTCCCCGACAACCCCTTGTTTACGTTTCCGTGGATAGCAAGCGGCGACGATGTCGTGGCCGTCAACGGCCTCAACGGCACGGCGGGCAGCCCACAGGTCGGGACCGCCGCCGCCTTCTCGCCGACGCGTCCGCAAGCGATCCGCACGCTCGGTAGGGCATCGTATGTCGTCGACGCCTATGGGCCGGGTGACGTCTGGCTTGTCGTCGACCCCAGTTTCGACTTAGGGGCGCTGGCCGCCGCTTCGGGTTGCACAGCCGAAGAGGTTTCACTCGCCGGACGCGTCATCGTCGTGCCACGTTCATTCCCGTGTGGTTGGACCATCGACGGCCCGGCGCCCGCCGGACTGCTGGTGACAGCCGCCTCGATACCAGCGCAAGGCGTAGTGAATGGGGCGATCTTGAGAGTCTGGAACCCGGCGAAAGACCGGGTCGAAGCCAGGTTCCGGTATGCACTGAATCCGCAAGTGGACGGCGACAGCGGCAAGGTTGTCCTCTGGAACAAGTGCGGGTCCAATCCGTGCGCGCCGGATCGCTTCACCAATCTCATCACGAGACGAACGTTTGTGCTCCCCGCGGTACCCAACGGCTGGCTAGTCGACTCAGGCTACGTCCTGGCTCCGGACGGCTCTTTCGCTGCCGTTGTCGCGATCTCCGAGGCCACCGAGACTGCCCTGAGAAGCGGTCCGCAGATAAGTCCGCCCTGTTGCTATTTCGGGGTCCGCTCGATTCCAAGTGAGCTGTTCGTCTACAACCTGCGCACGGACAGTCTGGTGGAGTCCCGCCCACTCATGGCCGCGTCCGTTGTTCTTGCGCGCTGGTCGGCCGACAACGCCTACCTCTTCATAACATTAGATCTGGGACATATAGAGGCCGTGCCCCTTTGGTCGGACGTAGCACCCCTCCGCGTGACCCCCACGTCGGGCGGGATGGGACTAGCTGATCCGGCGGAGTCGTTCTTATCTTTGACAGCCGGCAAGTAAGAGCCGCGCGGACTTCCATTGCCGCAGTCGTCGGCACGATGGTTCTGGGCGGCATACAGGGATTGCTTCGACAGAGGGTGACCAGTGCGATTTCGCTCGGAGTGGGTACCGCAGCCGTAATGGCATCGTGGGTCGTCGCATTCGCAATCTCGACGTCCGGCGAACCCGCAGGGTGGGGACTGGGCGCCAGGCCGCATGGTGGGGTAAACGTCGAGGAGAACTGGAGCGCGAATCCTGGCCGCCTGGGCAAGCCGCTCCGCCGAGCTTCGCCAGCGCCGGCCTCGTTGACACGTGTGCGTCCTCTTGCTCCAGCGGATTTCTGCAGACACATTCGAGGAGCACTTTCCTGCGCCCGCCCTGCAGCCGGCTACTGCACGTAGCAGATCGCGATGGCCTGAACGAGAGCCCCAGCGGTGACATGAATGCTTCGCCCGCCGCAAGTGGCGCGTCCGTCATTGAAGTAGAGACCATGACTTGTGACCGTGTAGCCACCCGGGGGAACCCGAATGGTGAATCGGCCTGACTTGCCCACCTTGACGGTGTACGCGCCTGCTGTGCCTCGGAGCGTGACGGTTCCGGGTTGGGATCTGGGGCTCCCCGGTGGCACTCCACCGGCGAACTCAAGTTTGGCCTCCACGGTGCCTGTCGGCGATGAACTGGTGGAACAGGCAGCCAACAGCAAAGCGAAAAGACACATCACGACTGACATCAGGGCCAGCCGACGGCCCAGCTTCGGCATAGCCACAGGGTACAGGCCTTACGCGGCAGCTGGCCGCCCAGGCAGTGATTGATGCTCGACGTGATCCGACGGGTCTTCCCCGCGCCCTAGCGACAATACCATCGAGCACCCGAGCCATTCCATCTGCGGCGCAACACGGACATCTCGACGCGCTGTATGACCCGCCCATAGGCCATTGGGACCCCCCAGAACATTCACGCGGAAACCCCGATGCCCGTGGGTTGACGGCGCCCGGAACGACGTTCCTGAAAGTGCGCCTCTCGTCAAGCAGTCTTCGGCGAGTGCGAGCAGAGCAGGTAGACGGGCTAGTCCAGGACGACCTTGGGGGTGTCCGGCGAACAGGCCGAGAGGACGGACACGAATGATCAGGACGGGTTCCAGCTTCCAACGAGCATGAGGTGCGCTGCTAGCTGGGCCGGACAAGGACAACGCTGAGGGCCTTCTTCGTCGAAACCGATCCTTGAAAGTCACTGCTCCCGCTGTAGGTGGCGACGAGGCGGTAACTACCCACGGGAAGTTTCTTGGCAGGAAAGGTGCACGAGCCCTCGCCAGCCGACAGCGAGATCGTGCACAGCGTCGCCGTCGAGTCCTTCACGGTCACGATCCCAGTTGGCGTCGAGCCGGCAAACTCCGCCAGGACCTTTGTCGAGACGTGTTCGGCGCCTTCGTGTCCATAGGCGACCTTGGCGAGTGCGAGCGTCAGGACCGTCTTCGAGGTTGCCTTCGCGATCGTGAGAGTCTTCGTCGCCGAGGCCGAGGCGTCGAATGCCGCGCTTCCGCTGTAGATGGCGACGAGGCGGTAAATACCTACGGGAAGTTTCTTGGCAGGAAAGGTGCACGAGCCGTCGCCGGCCGACAGCGAGATCGTGCACAGCGTCGCTGTCGAGTCCTTCACAGTCACTATCCCAGTCGGCGTCGAGCCTGCGAACTCCGCCAGGACCTTTGTCGAGACGTGTTCGGTGTCTTCGTGTCCATAGGCGACCTTGGCGAGTGCCAGCGTGAGGACCGTCTTCGAGGTTGCCTTCGCGATCGCGAGAGTCTTCGTCGCCGAGGCCGAGGCGTCGAATGACGCGCTCCCGCTATAGGTGGCGACGAGACTGTAGGTGCCGACCGAAAGCTTCGTGGGCAACAACGTGCACGAGCCCGCGGCAGCCGACAGCGAGATTGTGCAAAGCGTCGCTATCGAGTCCTTCACCGTTACCGTCCCAGTCGGCACCGAGCCGGGGAACTCGGGCGTGACGGTGACCGAGAGGTGCTCGGCGGCTTCCTCGCCGAGCATCACCTTGGGAGGCGAGAGGTCGAGGGCCATCGTGGAGGCGGCCTTGCCGACGGTGATCAGGGTCGGTGTGAGCGTCGTGCTGGTAGCGAAGTCACCCCGGTAGCTGGCGGTCAGTGAGTAGTTGCCGGCGGTTTTCTCGGGCATCAAGAACGAAGCGGTCCCGATCCCGTTCGAGCCCGTCAAGGACAGCCAGTAGCTCGCCGTGCCGTCGGAGACCTCGACCTGGCCAGGTGGCCAATCCGTCGACGCGGTCGGTCCCCCGGTGACCTGTACGACGACGGAGATGGGCTGGGAGGTCACCGGATTGGGAGTGACTGAGGTGATGGTGGTCGTTGTGGCGATCGGCGCCGGAGTCGGGCCTAAGTCGGTTGCAGCGTAGGATCTGCTCACTGCGGCGCAGAAGCTCGCCGTCGGGCAAGAGACGGAGGTCTGCCCAGCCCCGATGACCTCCTCGTAAGTCGACCACGAGCTGCCGAAGAAGTTGAGGACGCTGCCGAAGCTGGAGATCGCGGCGCAGAAGCTCGCCGTCGCACAGGAGACCGAGACCAAGCCGCCTGTCGCGTAGATGCTTTCCGGTGATGACCACGAGCTGCCGTCGTAGGTGAGGGCGTTGCCGTCGTTGTCAACCGCGGCGCAGAAGTTCGCCGTCGGGCACGAG
Organism: uncultured Acidimicrobiaceae bacterium; assembly: GCA_963763085.1. Taxonomy (GTDB): domain Bacteria; phylum Actinomycetota; class Acidimicrobiia; order Acidimicrobiales; family Bog-793; genus CAVXNB01. Next base: position 1,436,401 of record CAVXNB010000004.1, on the reverse strand, counting down.
ACAGAGGTCAGCGCGACGTTGCTCAGCGTGCGCCCGTTCGGGTCGATCTCCTCCGGCGGCGACCACGAGCTGCCGTCGAAGGTCAGAACGTTGCCGCTGCCGTCAACCGCGGCGCAGAAAGTCGCCGTCGGGCACGAGACGGAGTCCAGGTCGTTTCCCGCGTCGATGCTCTCCGGTGACGACCACGAGCTGCCGTCGTAGGTGAGGGCGTTGCCGGCGCCGTCGACGGTGGCGCAGAAAGTCGCCGTAGGGCAAGAAACAGAGACGAGGCCGTTCCCGGCATCGATGCTCTCCGGCGACGACCACGAGCTGCCGTCGTAGGTGAGGGCGTTGCCGGCGTCGTCAACGGCGGCGCAGAAGATCGACGTCGGGCAGGAGACCGACAACAGCATGCCTCCGTTCCGATCGATGTCGACCGGCGAAGACCACGAGCTGCCGTCGTAGGTGAGGACGTTGCCGCTACCGTCGACGGTGGCGCAGAAGGTAGCCGTCGGGCACGACACCGAGTCCAGATCGGCGCCATTGGGATCGAACTCGTCGGGTGTCGACCACGAGCTGCCGTCGGAGGTGAGGACCTGACCGCCATCAGTCACTGCCGCGCAGGATTGTGCCGTTGGGCAGGAGACGGACATGAAGGTCGCCCTGTCGATCCCGTCGGGCGACGACCATGAGCTTCCGTCGTAGGTGAGGATGTTGCCATTACGGTCCACCGCGTCGCAGAACGTCTCCGTCGGGCACGAGACCGAGTCGGGATCGTTCCCGGCATCGATGCTCTCAGGCGAAGACCACTTAATGCCGTTGTACGTGACGACATTCCCGCTTAGGTCAACCGCGGCGCAGAAGCTGGATGACGGACAAGAGACTTGGGCCAGCCCGTTCTCCGCGTCGACGTCTTCGGGCGACGACCACGTGCTGCCGCTATAGGTGAGGACGTTGCCGACCTCGTCCACCGCGGCGCAGAAGCTCGCCGTCGGGCACGAGACGGAGGTCAGCCTGTTCTCCCCGTCGATCTTGACGGGCGCCGACCACGAGCTCCCGTCGTAGGTGAGAACGCGCCCGACCTCGTCGACCGCGGTACAGAAGGTCGCCGTCGGGCAGGAGACGGAGGTAAGGGCGACTGCGCTGTCTATGCTTTCCGCCGGCGACCACGAGCTTCCGTCGTAGATAAGCACGTTGCCGCCGTAATCCACCGCGGCGCAGAAGCTTGCGGTCGGGCAGGAAACGGAAGTCATTTCGCCTGCGTACGCGTCGATGCTGTCAGGTAGCGACCACGAGCTGCCGTCGTAGGTGAGGACGGATCCCCATGCGTCCACGACGGCGCAGAAGCTCGCCGTCGGACAGGAGATTGACTCCGGCGGTCCTTCTGCGGAGTCGATGGCCATCTCCTGTGACCAGCCCGCTGGAGTGCTCGTGCCCGGTGAGGCTGCCACCGTCGACGTCAGGTCGGCGGCGAATATCGCCGAGGTCGCCGCAAGCGTCAGCAGAAAAGCAGCGAAGAGACGAACGACGGTAAGTCGCATCATCTGACCTCTTCACCGTTCGAGACCTTGTCTCCAATAGTGGTGCAAAGGAGCACGGTGAGGACTGCGCTCACGCCACAACGACTAATGAGGCGACCGTTTGATAGCTGATTTGGGCCACTGACACTCCGCTCCGACTTCTCCAGGACCGTCAGAAACCGCAAATTGCAGCTCAAGGAGACTGAGTTGAATGCTACACCTCGGTGCTCGAAAGAGCCTCCCCCGATTTATGCCGGATCGCCCCTCGCCTTAGCCGGTAGGCCGGCGCTCAAGAATGGCTTCAAGGACCACCACGAACCTGTGGGAGGATAGACCTGCGCAGCTGCTGCAACGCGCTAGCCGGACGAGGTGCTTGTGACCGGAGAACGCCCTACTGCACAAGATTCGGACGGCGGTGATCCACCCGAAGGCCAACCACCACAAAGCCAGAGGAAGGCGCGGACGCTTTCACCTCGAAGTCGCGGACTTCTAGCGGCACTCCTTGCCGCCGAAGCGATCAGCGCGTCGACACTGATCGGCTTCGGTCTCTGGTGGGTCCTCGGAGCTAGCGCTGACCTCGAGCGCTTTCTCACCCCTCCCTCGTCTGAGCGGATGATTGTCGCGCTGGATGCGAGCGGTCTGATTGCCTACCTGGTGCCGCTGGCAATTCTAGCCATCGCCCTCGCCTACGGGGCCAGCTCTACCTGGCGAACCCGACGCGACTCCGAAGCCGGACGAGGAAGGGGCACGGTTCTGGCTCAATCGCTGCTGATCGGCCAACCGCTCCTCTTGGCGCTCGTGCCAACTGCGGTGATTTTTGGGGTGAATGTGGGGCGGACCGCGAGCGAGTTCGGCTTCACGGGTTGGCGGTACCCGCCCTTGGTCATTGCCATCAGCGTCGCGTTGGGTCTGGCGGTTGCGATCTGGAGCTTGTGGGGGGTGCACCATGCCGCGCTGCGACTCCTTGCGATTCCGCTAATTGTCGCCGTCGGTCTATTGGCCACGAGTGTGACATCGGCTTGGTCGAGTTTGGCACGAGGGCCCGGATTCTCCGCTGCGACATTTGTCGAGACGGACGTTGTCCAGTGGGCTTCTGTCTCGTGCCCAGCTCCTCTTCGATGTGTTGCGTTCGGTGCTAGCTTCATCTTCCAGCCGCCGAAGGAGTTCGCCACTGTTGCGCTGACCACCGATGGAGGCCAACGCTGGCATGATGTTGGCTTCCCAGTCGCCCAGCTCTTCAAGGCGACGCACCTTCCCAATGCCGGGGGCTACATCGTCGTCGCCAACGTGTCCTGCCCGACGTTGCAGCGCTGTCTAGTCGCCCGGGCCGACGACGCCTTTCCACTCCAAGCCACCGAACTACCAATTGCTCGAAGCAGCGACGGTGGCAAGTCCTGGCACATCTTGCCTGCCCCGCTTGGCCCTAGCGGCAACAATCTGGGTGCTGGCGTAGGTCAGCTCGCCTGCATGACGTCATCTCGCTGTGTGCTCGCCGACGGTCGAGCGGCGCTACTCACTGGCAACGCCGGCACCTCGTGGCAGCTGCTCACGTTGATTCGACCACCTCCGACTGCCGACAAAGTGTTCTCGGGAGCAAACTGTTCGGACGCGCTGCACTGCGCCGCCTATTACAGCTGGGAGTCTTCGGCTCAAATCGGTTCGTCACTGTCGTTCCGCAATACCTACAAGACTGTCCTGCTCACGACCGCCAACGGAGGCCGCACCTGGCGTCGTGGTCCGGTGCCGTCAGGCTTCGGATGGGTCAACGCCCTGTGGTGCGGCACCTCCGGGCACTGCGCACTTTCGGCCGCCACCGACCCCACCGGGCCGGGACACCCAGGCGCGAACAAGCTGGCAACCTCGCCGGACTACGGTCGGCACTGGGCGGAGTCCTTGCAGACGAACACGTTTTCCCTGCGCGACATCACATGCCTCTCAGCTTTCGAGTGCCGGGCTCTTGGGTCCGTCGCCAACAGATCGGGCCTTCTCGTGAGTCGAGATGGCGGCATGTCGTGGCTCGTCAGCCTGCCCGGCCATTTCTTGACGTTCTCATGCGCGGGGCTGAGATTCTGCGCGATCTCGGGAATCGGAGGTGACTCGGCCGAGACTCAACGAGCTTTCCTGGAGACAACGACGAACGGGGGCGCCTCCTGGCACCGTTCCTCGTTCCCGATCAGCCCAGTTTCCGCCCATCAGCGACCGTACCCATTTGGGTAGTCGGGATCCCATTCTGCGGCCTAGCCCGACAGTGAGGATCGGCAATCCAGGCGACCCATCCTCGCTGGGTTGCTCTCACGCGGCGCATCGTCGCGAGGGTACCTGCCGACGGCGTTGAGCACGACCTGGTCGCGAAACGCAGCTCGCAGCAAAGGATCATCCCGCCGAATGCCAGCCTCTTGAACGCACCTGGGCTGCCCCCGCTGGCCTAGATTCTGATGTTGTGAGGACGTGCAGCTTGAACATGTTGTCGCAAAGGCTGGCTGGCTGATCAGACAATGGTCATTACAAGACTTTCCCCACAACACAACGACGCAAAACTCACCGGGGCGCCCTGGCATCGGCGTCCCGCAATACTGCTCGCGCTACTGGCGATGTGTCCGTTGCTCGTCGCTTGTGGAGGGTCAAGTTCCGGAAGCGGCGCCCCTTTCGTGAGTATTTCCACCTTGACGATGAAGGCGTCATCTCCGGCGCCAGCCGTTTTCGCCGCACAGTTTGATGACACGTACCCAGGCAAGATCTCGCTAGTTCGGATGGATCTGCTGGCTCCGCCTGGGGGGATTGGCGGCAAGGTACCGCCGCTGGTCGCTCCTCACGTAGAGCCACCATGGATTCAGCTGGGCTTGGGGGTCGTTCAGTCGGTCGAGTCAGTTGATCCTGCGTTAGCAGCAGCCTTTGGCAGCCATCTATTTCTTCCTTTGCAAGGCTACCCCGCGCACGACGGAGACATCGTTGACGTCGTTGCACTCTTGTCGGTTGATCGGGCAGGCGTGTACGAAATCGCGGGAGTCAGAATTACCTTCCGAACGGACCAGGGGAACTCCAGCTCAGTGCTTCCTTGGGGCCTCGCGCTCTGTATTGGCTCAGCTCTGAGATGTAGTAAGTCCTTTGTGGCTGGCGTGACGGCTGCGACAAAGGCCAACGCGAGCTCGAGCGGAGCGGCCGATACCTCGGTTAACCCCGGGTCGCCGAGGCCCCTAACGCTAGCTTCGACCGCAGTGCATCCCAACTGTGGAGGGTTGAAAATGGCCTTGTGCGCCGGACTGACCAAGGAATACGCAGGGTTGCTCAAGGCCCTGTCAACAGCCGTCCGGTCTAATAGCTCGGCGATCCCGACATCAGTTGCATCTCGGCTCGACGCGCTTGGAAGCAATAGCTTTCGTGCGTTGCTGTATGCCTACGGATCAAAGTGGGCGAAGTGGCCCGGGCTCCCTGCGGCGTCGACGTTGCGGCCCCACTTCTACTCCTACCCCCGTGCGAGTGCCATCGAGCTGGCGGATTGTCCATGGCCTAACCCCTTACTTCCTGGCGCACGGTATCCCGTCGCCATGCGGTTGGCCTTCTTTGAACCCAAGATACCGGCCAGGCCATGGCAGATGACTGAGGCGTGGACAGACGGAGCGCGCTGCTCGTCTGGTTGAGTCAAGTGAACGAGCACTCGACCGTCGGCCCGCCAGCTCTCTCTCCCGCCGGCCCTGCTCTCTCCCTCCTTTTTGTTTGTTTTGTTTCTGTGGGAAGAGGGACAGCAGCACGAAGGTAGGCCAAAGACCGGGGACAGGAGCGAGCGGCAGGCCGGCGACCAGCGGGGAGAGAGGAGGGCTGCCGGCGAGAGGCGAGCAGGACCGGCCCACGACCACCGGCCTCAGCTGCTCGTGGGCAAGAGACGGCCGTCCTCGAGGCGCAGCACCCGGTCTGCTTGGTCGGCGATAGAGGCGTCGTGGGTGACGACGATCACGGTCGTGCCGTTGGAGCGGGAGAGACCGCGGAGAAGCTCAATGATGGTCGAGCTGGTCTGGCTGTCTAGGTTGCCAGCGGGCTCATCGGCCAGGATGATCGACGGCTTGTTGGCAAGCGCTCGGGCGATGGCGACGCGCTGCTGTTCGCCGCCGCTCAACCGGCCTGGCTTGCGCTCCTCCTTAGCGCCGGACAGCTCGACTTGATTCAGCAGCTGCGCCGCCCGTGTCCTTCGCTCGACTTTGCCGACGCCGATGAACTCCATCGGGAGCATCACGTTCTCCGTGGAGGTCAAGTTCGGGACGAGATTGTAACTCTGGAACACGAAGCCGATCTTGCGGCCCCGGTAGTGGACGAGCTCGCCCGGGCTGAGCCGCGTGATGTCTTGGCCGTCCACAAAGATCATTCCGTCCGTCGGTTGCTCGAGGGCTCCGAGCAGGCTCATGAGGGTGGTCTTGCCGCTCCCGCTGCGTCCGACAATGGCGACGAACTCGCCGTCGGCTACGGTCATCGTCACGCCGTTCACGGCCGTCACCGAGCGGTCCCCCGAGCCGAACGACTTCGTCACGTTTCTGACCTCGAGCACGTCACTCGCTCCGGAGCACTTCGGCGGGCCGGATCCTGCCGATCATCCAAGCAGCTCCTGCGCTGGCGAGGACCGCGACGACCACGGCCGCGGCCACGCCCTCGAGGATCACTCCCCACCCGACCTGCGCGTTGATGTCGCTCAGGTGGGTGAGAAACGGGTCCGGGGCGCCGAACAGACCGCGGGCTCCCGTGTCTGATAACACCCCGCTGTGCGAGACGAGCGACGAGGTCACGGGGCTGGCGGCGATGATGCCGGCAACGAGGCCCACGACCCAGCCGAGAAGGGTGAAGGTCACCGCCTCGGTCGTGAACTGCGCCATGATCCTGCCGTTCGAGGAGCCGATCGCCTTCAGGATCCCGATCTCGCGCTTGCGCTCCCGCACGACCATCACCATGACAAGGAGGAGGATCACGACGGCGGCCCCGACGGCACCGGCGAGGCTGTAGAGGGCGATGCCATTGACGCTGTCGAGCGAGCCGATCGCCTTGTTGGCGTCGGCCACGTTGCTCACCACGCTCGCCAAGGGGCCGAGATTGCTCTCGATCTCCGAGGTCACCGTTGCCAGCTCGGTCAGCGAGGCGACGGTCACGACGGCGGAGAAGACCTGGCTGGTGTCCCCCGTCAGGCGCTGCAGGACTGGCAGCGAGGTGACGACCGTGTTGTCGGCCGATTGGTTGTCGCTCTCGAAGATGGCTGCGACGGTGAGCGTCTTGCCGTAAGCGCTAAAGGTCGAGCCGACCTTGAGCCCATTTTCTCGCGCCATTGTCGTGCTCACCATGGCGCCGTCCGCCGCACTCGTGCCCGAGATCGCATGGCCGCTCACGATCTTGAGCTCGGACGCCCCGATGTTCACCGGGTTCGTCGGCTGGGTGGATCCGGTGAAGTACAGGGCCTGAATGCCCAGGACCGGCGGCGTGCAGGGTTTCGGCTCACATGCGAGGCCCGCCCTTCTGGCCGCCAGGCTCATAGGCGACTTGAGGCTCGTCGAGCCTTGCTTGATTGGACTCTTGCTGCTCGGGGAGCGATGGCAAGTGGCGCCCTTGGGGCAGGGGTTGTGCGATGTGCCACGGGTCTGAGCCGAGCCGTTGAGGCTCTCGTCCAGACTCGTGACTCCGTGGAGGTGAGCGATGGGGGCGAGCTCGGCGGTCGTGAGGTTCTTCCCGAGCAGGCCGCCAACCGAGTAGCCGGACGGGCCGATGGTCACGGTGTTGCCGACCGAGCTGAGCGTCGTCGCGACCTTGTCGGTGACCGAGCGATGCGCGATCAGCATGACGAAGGAGAGGCCGATGGCGAGCCCGAGGATGAGGATGATCGATATCGCCCTCGTGGCGTTGCGGAAGGCATTGCGGACACCTCTCGACAGAGCGTTCATGTGCTACTCCTCCGTGGATGCGGGCGCTGCCGCCACCAGCACTGCTAACGAGCGTGATATGTCATGGTCCCTTGAGCCGTGGTGAAGCTCGTTGACCGAACTGGCGAGTACCCAGGCCACCACGCGGCGTAGTAGCCGTTCGCGACGGTCGTCACCACGACTGTGTCATCGGTCAAAGTGAGCGTCACGCTGGTCACGCCTGCGCCGACCTCGCCGACCGCCACTTCGTCATTGCTCGAACTGACCCAATCGACAGTCGGTCCGCTGACCGCGCCAACGGTTGGTGGGCTTGAAGAAGCGAACGAGCTCCCCCGGCCGGAGACGTGTGATCCGACGCCACCTCCGACGGCACCGACCTGGGTGATTGAGTTTCCTTTGCTGCTAGTGAGCGTCAGCTGCGGGCCCGCACGCCAAGCCGAACCACCGGTTAGGCAGGTCGCCTCGTTCTCGGCACTCGCATCCGAAGCTGCGAATACGACCAACGTGAACGCTCCCCGCACGTCCACGACTACAGGCTTCCAATCGGCGCCGTCTTCGATGAACGGAGAAGTGGCATTACGAGTGTCTGACTGGCGGGCAAGAGACGTAACCGCTTCGGTACAGGCTGCCTCGGCAAGTGCGACTTGGACCGCGTGGCCTCTCGTTGGCGTGGGAGTCCAGCTTGCGAACGCGCCTGAAACGCCAGGTCCGAAGACCCCTGCGACCAATGTCACGACGGCAGCGATCACAGCCGCAGATCCAGCTCCGATTGCGACCCGGATTCGGTAAGTCGTAGTTCTCGGGTGGTAGTCGGCCGCGACGAGGCGCTGCACCGCTTCTGGTGGTACCGAGTCGGCGCGAAAGATGAGTGCCTTCCTCACTTCAGTTTCTAGGTTCTCGATCATCTGAGTTCCTCCTTCACGAGGAGTGCCGCTTGCGCAGGGTCCACACCCCGCGTTCGGATGAGCTCTCAAGCTTCCGGCGGAGTCGCTCGAGCGCTCGCGAGGAAGTGCTCTTGACCGTTCCGATGGGCCAGCCGAGTTGTTCCGCGATCTCTTGCTCGCTCATCTCGTCGAAGTACCGCAAGACCACGACGAGACGCTGATTGGGCGGTAGCGAATCCAGAAGCCAGAGAATCTCCGATCGTTGGTCGATCTTCAGGACTTCATGCTCGGCACGTTCGTCGGCGAATGCTCGGTTCTCATCGTCTTCTGCCTCAGTCAGGCTCGATGTCGATTGTCGACTCAAGTCGCGAAGGACAAGGTTGATCAGGATGCGACGCACGTACGCTTGTGGAAAATCCATCCTCCGAACTCGCGGCCAGTGCTTCGCAGTTCGGAACAGCGCCTCTTGAACCAGGTCCTCGGCTTGGTGGAGATCGCGCGTCATCAGGTAGCCCGTCCGAATCAAGCGAGGTGCCACGTTCGCGACAAACCGGTCGAACTCGTCGCGAGACGACCTCAGGCTGCGACTTCCCATCAGCCAATTCCTAGCGTCGAAGTCGGGCTCACTACCTGCTTAAAGGCATCTGGTGCAGAAAAGGTTCCGTGTAATCGTGTTCCATCGACGACGGTTCACGCTCTAACTGCCATCCGAGCCGCTCGTCCGCCCGTCATTCCGGCAAGCTCTGCCAGCGCCGCCCACATCGACGCGTGCGGAGTCCGCTTCCCTCGCCGGATGTCCGACGCCGACGCCTTCGAGCACCCGATCGCAGCGAACGATCGCGGAGAGCTTCACGCCGGCAGTCTGGGCTAAATCTCACGCCGGAACAGATGGCCACTGGCCGCTTGTCGCGGGACTGTCAACCCGAGCTAGAGCAATCTCCCCTGGCAACCGGAGTTAACGCCACCTTCGAGACGAGTTTGCCGGAGTGTCCGAACCCCTCGACGAAGCCGGGCTGGAGGGTGTCGAGTCGACCGTTGGAGGCGATCGTTCCAAGCGTCGCCAGAACCGACTGGCCCGCAACAGGAGACATGCCGTCTTCGACGTGATTCGCGAACACCACCCGGACCCTGGAGATTCGGGACCCAGAGTGGACGATGACGACGGTCATCGGCTCGCCCTCGTACACGCCCACGACGACGACCCCGGGAGATAGGCCCGTGGGGGCCGCCGGTCGACAGACGCCGAACCCCTCCAGGCCGACTTGAACGGCGTCTCGGTCGGCGAGATCGGGAGCGAGGAAGCCGTTGTCGATGTGACCGACGATCAGCACCCCCTGGCTCGTCGTACGCACAAAGGTGGGCGTCGAGATCTCCGGTGGACCGCCCGGGTTCGACGGTGGTGGCAACTGAGCGGTGGCTAGCACTCGGCCGCTCGAATCGTAGGCGGTGAGGCTGCCAGCGTGACGGGAACTCTCGTGCGCGAGCACGGCAAAGCCGTCGACCGGGTGCATTGTGTCGCTCCCCCCGCTTCGAAATCGGACGGTCACTGTCGAGACATCGCTTCCAGCACGGACTGCCACCGCCGTGGCGTCATGTCCGTTCGTGCCGAATACGGTGACGTCCTCGGCACGCACCTTGGTAGGTCCCAACTGTGCTCGATCGGCATAGACGAGACCGACGGCACGGTCAGTTGATAGTTCGCCGGTGAAGCCCGTAACCCCCTGGAAGATGTAGCCGCGGATGTGGACACCATCGGTCGTCTCCCGAATGAAGAGACGCGACGTTCCCGAGTTCGTGGACTGCAAGCTCGTGACGGCTGCAGCGGCGCCTGCCGCGAGCACCGCGAGGATGGGAATGAGGACGAGCACCGAGTGGCGCGGATGCAGGCGACGTCGGCCGACTGGGGCGAAGTGGCGAACTCGCTCAGGAGCCTGCACACCTGCGACGCTGGCGCGGAGCAATTCTCGCAACTCATTCTCGGTTTCAATCACGTGTCGCCTCCTTCTGTTCGCCACGCGGTGTCAAGTCGGGGTCGGCCCGCAGTTTGGTGAGGGCTGCAGATGCCTGGCTCTTCACCGTGCCAACCGAGCAGTGAAGCAGCCGAGCAACCTGAACTTCGGTCAAGTCTTCGTAGTAACGGAGCACGACCACTGCCCGTTGGCGAGGCGGCAGACGCGAGAGCGCACCGAGGACCGCGTGGCTCTCGGCGAGTCCGTCTTGCTCGCCAGTCCGCGGAGTCTCGGGCATCGGATCGACCGGCAGCTCCGAGTTGGAACGCTTTCGATTCCAGTTCAACCACTCGTTGAGCACGCAACGGCGCGCGTAGGCCAGGCATCGCTGTCGGTCGCGGATTCGTGGCCACGCTCCGTAGGTCTCGAAGAGGGCTGTCTGAGCCAGGTCTTCTGCTCTGCCCTCATCACCGCTCAAGAGCAGTGCGGACCTGAAGAGCGCGTCCGAGCAACTCTCGACAAACTCACGGAACTCTGTATCGTTCGCGCCGCCGCTCCCCAAGCTTCCTCCCTCCATATATAAGACGCCTTCAAGAGGAGCAAAGGTTGGGTGATCATCGCGCCGCAAGGGCTTCAGCTGGTCCGCTCAACGCCAAGAAGCTCGTTCAGCGCCCAGGCCAGCACCAAGAGCGGTGCGTTCGGTCCACCCTGACGTATCGCCTGGGGCTTTTTCCGGAGCCGATCACCGCCGCACCGTACGACGGCTTACTCCCAGTGTCGGGCCCCTTGACAGGGTGGTCACCTAATGGTCATACTTATAGTCATGTCAATAGCGGAGCAGCTCTCCCTCGCGGAGGCGAAGGCGCACCTGTCCGAAGTCGTCGAGGGTGTCGAAACCGAACACCGACGGGTGGTGATCACCAAACATGGCCGGCCGAGCGTCGTTGTGCTCGCCGTGGCCGACCTCGAGGCGCTCGAGGAAACGCTCGACGTGTTGTCGGACCCGGAGGCGATGGCCAGTCTTCGAGAGGCAGAAGCTGCCCGTCGGTCCGGCGCAGCGGTGGAACTGACCAAGGAGGAGGCCCTCGTCCGTTGGTCTCGTGGATGACTATCGGCTGCGTTGGTCACCCCCAGCCATTCGACAGATGGATCGGCTCGCCTCGACATCACCTCGAGTTGTAGGCGCCATAGTCGAGTTCTGCTTTGGGCGTCTCGCCGCCAACCCTCAGCAGATTGGCCATGCGCTCGGGCGAGAGCTAGCAGGCTGGCGCAGTGCCCGAGTCGGGCAATACCGGGTCATTTACTGGATCGATGAAGACGCGCGAGTCGTCTACGTCGACCGAGTAGACCACCGTAGCGACGTATATCGGCCGAGATGAGTGCTCAAGCCCGGCGAGATGATGACCGGCAGGAGTTGCCGATATGGGCTGGCCCTATGATCTGTGCACCGGGCCGACCACGGGTGCTGGCGGTCATCGGCATCGGCGTCGGGCTGGTTGGTGGACTTCCTACCGAATCGCTCGGCACGACGCCTGCGAGTACCCATACGCGGCGTCAGGTTCAGTATCAGATTTCCTGCCCTCCAACCGCGACAAGATGTCATCAACGGCGCGCCGCTACCTCTGTTTCATGACGTGGGTACGGCCAGCCACGACCAACTTGGGGTCGATGTTACTAGCAGCTCGTGCAGCGTTCTGTAAGCGTGCTCTCCCCGAGGGCAGCCGGGCGGGCGGGTCCCTGGGAGCCAACCGCCCAAAAGGTGCCCGTGCCGGGAACGTGTGAGACTCCGAAGAACTCGTCGAAGCCCGGATATGGGTCGACGGTCGTAACTAGCGACCAGCGCGATCCGTTCCAGTGCATCGCAAGGGTGCCATATCCCTTGGGGGCAGTCGTGTACCCCACCGCCCATAAGTCGCTGCTGCTTCTGGCGTCAATGCTGATCAGGAAATTCCCATCCGACCGGTTGGGCGTGCTGAACCGCTGCCAGCGGGTGCCATTCCAGTGCTCGATGAGCGACTTGGAGTAGACCAAGTTGGGGTTCGTGTACCCGACGGCCCACGCTGATGTGGCGGAGAGGACGACGACCCCGTCGAACGTGCCCTCAGGGCTCGCAGGCGGGCTCATGACCCGCCAGCGCGATCCTGTCCACAAGACAGCGTAAGGGTAGAACTTGGACGACTTGACGTAGTAACCAACGGCGATGACCTTCGTCGTCCCTCGGATCTGCTCGACTCGCTCTAGCTGAACACCGCTCGCCCCGGCCGGTATCGGCGGAGGTTGAGAGGACCAGGACGACCCGTTCCAGTGCAGGGCCAGCGCCGCGACGGTCCCAGTCGCGTCTCCGACAACCCAGACGTCAGAGTCGGAGAGGACGGTGAGGTCAAGCGGCGACGCGAGCGGTGGGCCGCCTCGAATCACCGAGTACCGCCACCTCCCGTCGTTGAGCCGAAGCGCGACCGGCAGCTCCGGTGACCTGTTCGTGAGGCCGGTGGCCCAGAGGGCAGAGCCGTTCGTGTCGATGGCCGAAAGAGTGTAGGTCGATGGATGAGGCAACGCGTCGAGCCGCCAGGCCGATCCGGTCCAGCGAGCGATTATAGATTGCGCCTTGCTGTCACCGACGGCCCAGACCCGGCTCGCGGACGCCGCCGTCACCTCGCGGAGGTATCGGGACACATACGGCCCGTTCGATCCAGTGTCTGGGCTCTTCACGACATGCCAGGACGAAGTCACGAGCGCGATTGGAAGCGACAACGCTACAATCCCCGCCAGGTTCACACAGGCGGTACCGACAGCCCTCCGGTTCATGAGCTGGACCTCCCTCGCAGTCGCATGACGTGGTGAATACCTGCCGAGAGACTATTCAGGCGACTCTGGCGGGTCAACGGCGCAACTACGCCCTGAGAAGACTGTGGCGCGGTCAGGGGTGCTTGCGACCAGCTACTGGCCGAATGTATAGCGGAGGAGGTTCGCATTGGTCGGCTCGTTGATGCTTCCGCATATGACCGATCAGGGCCGGATCGGTCCTTTTGGTTCTTTAGCAACCGTCTTCCCGAGTGGTCTCCCCGCCGACTGCCCTTGTCCTAACCCTCCGGCGCCGTCGGCCGCCTGGCAGAGAGGACGAGGGGCGGCTGGCGGGAGGGAGAGAGCTGCGCCGGTGGGAAGCGGAGCTGAAGTCCCCTCCGCGAACCGCCACGAAGCGTGTCGACAGGCGGCCCATCGCTCACTATGGTTCGGGCGTTATCAGCTGTCCATCTGGGGAGGCAGGAATGAGATTCGTCCAACTGATCGAATTCAAGACGGGCGACATCGAGGCATTCAACCGGACCCTCGACGAGTGGCTGGCCAAGACCACTGGTGTCCGCACGCCAAGTCGGGCCATCCAAGGCCGGGACCGGGACAACGACCGTACCTACGTCCATATCGTCGAATTCCCGTCCTACGAGGCGGCCATGGAGAACTCGAACCGTCCCGAGACGGCCGAGTTCGCCGCTCAGCTCGCCAAGCTCTGTGACGGCCCTCCGACGTTTCGCAACCTGGACGTCACCCGAGAAGAGGAGATGTAGCTCACGCGGGCCGGCTGGGGCTAGCAGGGCAGCTGGCGCACTGGGAGAGGGCGGGCGGGCGCTCCCTTTCCTCGGTTCCTGCGCCAGGTTCGACGGAGGACCACGCAGCGGAGATGCGCACTCCTCGCGTGTCGGCGGGGCCGGCGCTGGCGGAGTTGGCTGGCTTGGGAGGCCGAATCCGTCGCCCTACGTCCAGCATGGCTGCCGTGCTGATCAGGGACAGGTGAGCTGCTGACAGATCCCTCAGCGCCGACACTGGGCTGGCACCGTCAGCCGCTCAAGCCCCGGTCCGGCTCCGTACGTGCCGGTTGGCATGACCACGATCGGACCGTTCAAGACGTAGGTCCTGCCGACCGCCTCAAACCGTGCCGTCCGGGGGTTGAAGCAGTCGATGCCACCGGCGCTCGTGACCCACACGACGCCACCAGAGATGTCGACGAGCGGGAACTGATCGGTGTTCGGGAGCGATGCGCCCGGCCCTCCGTCGATCCCGGGGGGCAGGTCTTGGCACTCGTGCCCATAGGACGTCGCGAACAGTCTGAGCGGCGAGGTCCTGTAGTCGCTGATGGAGCCGCAAGCTCCGGGGTCTCCTCCAGAAGTCCAGACGTTCCCGTCGTAGGCAGCGACCCAGACCCCTCCATTCGGGGGATTCGCAATGATGGCGCTCCCGATCAGGCGACCATTACGGGCATTGCGCTCCTGCAGCAGCAGCGTCGGACTCGGCGGCTGACCACGCAAGGATTCGGGGCCGACCTCGACATAGAGGTGCTGGCCCTCATTGTCCGTCACCGTCCCGCATTGATTCCCACCATGAACGGTCACGACTTGCAAGGTTCGCCCGGATCTCGGGTCGAGCCGGACCAGCTTGCAGCCGAGCGCGGCCCAGAGCGGTCCGTGAGCGGAGCCGCTCAGCGAGTCCAGCGAGTTCTCGGGGACGAAGCGCTCTTGCCGGAGTGTTATCGGGTCGAGTGCCACAAGGCCGGTAGGCAAGCCTCGGTCCTTCGTCAACCCGGCCATGAGCCAAAGCGTGTTGCCTGTGAAGGTTAGTTCGACCGCACCGGGCAGGATCGCCGAGCGAGCAACGATCCGACCTGACGTGGGATCGATGCGGACAACCGTCGTCTTCGCCAGTTGCGGTCCGTGTTGAGCAGGTTCGACGGCATACAACCATCTTCCACTCGACACCAGTCCCGAGAACTGGCCCTTCGCAACAAGCCTGAGCTTCACCGCGACGACGGGCACGCTGGGCGGTGTCGACGACACAGTGACGGGCACGCTGGTCGCTGTCGTGCTCGTTGAGGGCGCGCGAACCGTGGTTAGCGTCGTTGAAGGACTGGGCGGGGATGTCGAACTCGTACAAGCGGCGAGAGTCAGCGCCGCGATCACCAGCGCTATGCCGCGTAGGTTGACTGGTGCCATCTCAAGGATCGCTGCTCGTCCAATGTCGGCCAGCATCGGTGGTCGTCCAGAGCTTGTTCCCGTACCCGATCCAGTGGGCCACGGTCAACGACGCGAAGGCCAGGAAACTCTCGCCGGGCATCGCGACCACGAGTGTCTCCCGGTCACGGACAACAGTCCGCCACTTGGCGCCACCGTCGCTCGTCACGTCAACGGTGTAGGTGATCGGTCCCTCGCCGCTCACATCTCCGGTCGCTGCCACGATTGTGCTCGGACTTGCCGCGGCGATGATTGAGTCATTCGAGGAGATCCGATGGCGTGGCCCGAAGGTCTGACCACCGTCGCGCGATACCACGATGAACCGATCGTTCGAGTCTCCCTTGGCTAAGCACTCGACGACGACAGTGCCCTGCGCGGTGGCACTGGTTTCCCAGGCGTCGTTCTCCCTGCTGCCGGTGAAGCCGCAGGGGTCGGTCCGGGTCGTCCAGGACCGCCCTTGATCGTCCGCGATGTAGAAGCTGGCACTGCTCGGAAATCCGCTGGCGAGGTTGCCGTAGAAGACGATCAGTACCCGAGCGGTGCCGATGCTCACGATCTGAGGGGTGACACCGGTGAGAGTGTCGTCGAACGGTGCTCGCACGGCCGTCCACCTCGTAGACCCGGCACGCTGTTGCTGCAGGATGACGTCACAGGGGCCTGGGCAGCCGTCATGGTCATAGGCAAGGCGCCAGACCACGCCTGGAGCAACGGTCGCCAGCGCCTCGGTCTGCTTGCCCGCCTGGCGACGCCAGGTTCGCCCGCCGTCGGTGGTCGTGAACAGGCCCGGACCGTAGAGATAGCCGTCGTGTCGATTGACAAACAGCAGGTGTGCGACGCAGCCGCCCAGCCGCACACAGGCTTGCGAGGTCGAATCTGGCAGCCCTCCACGAGGGGCTGGAACGGCTGACCAACTTCGCCCGCCGTTGATCGTGTTCTTGATCACCAAGCACGCCGAACAACCCGCTCTGCCCTCACCGAGCACCCACCCCACGAGCGGGGAGATCCAGGTCGAGTCGGCCCACCAAGTCGTCAAGCTGGCGACGCTTGCCGACGTTGTCGCTAATGGTGCGGTCGTCGATGTGACGGGCGGAGTCGTGGTCGAACCCGTACAGGCGGTCAGCGTCATGACAAAGACGACTGTCACAGCTACGCCGAGCTTGCGCACCGTACTCATCGTCTCACCAATCATCATGCCTCGACCAGGCGCGTTCGACCTCGTTGCAGCGCTGGCGACTCGGCGTCATCTCGAATCATCCGCGGCGCGGGCGACGGCCGTGGATCGCGGTGCAGTGCACCCCGATATGGCGATACGGACGCGCCGTACGCTTGAGTCTCTAGAAAGACAGAACCCCGAAAGCGGGCCAAAGACGCGGACCCTGGCCCCGGCGTTGTGGAGGTAATGGCCGACCCTGACTGTCAGTCCGTCGGAGAGGGCAGAGTCAGCCGATAGCCCTAAGCTCGGCGTCGTGAAGCGTGCCATCGACGTCGGGCTGTTCGGTGAGCTGGCCGACCCTCGGGTGGCGCCCCGCCTGGCCGCCCGGGCCGAGGAGCGCGGCTGGGACGGCTTCTTCGTTTGGGATCACATCGCCTATCGGGCGCCGGTGCGGGCCGTGGCCGACCCGTGGGTGACTCTCGCCGCAGTGGCCTGCGCCACGTCCCTAGTGCGGCTCGGCGCGCTGGTCACCCCTTTGTCGCGCCGCCGGGTACACAAGGTGGCCAGGGAGACGGCCACGTTGGACCTGCTCAGCTCCGGCCGGCTCATTTTCGGGGCCGGGCTTGGCAGCGCACGGAACAATGAGCTGGAGCGGTTCGGGGAGGTGACCGACCCGCGTGAGCGGGCCCGGTTGCTCGATCAGGGCCTTGACGCCTTGGCCAGGTACTGGGCCGGAGAGTTCGAGCCGGTCCCGCTGCAGCGGCCCAGACCCCCGGTGTGGGTGGCGGGCGAATGGCCGAACCGGCGCCCGGTGCGCCGGGCGCTGCGTTGGGACGGCCTGTTCGCCATCGGCCTGCCCGGCCCAGAGGCGCTGGCGGAACTGGCCGCCGAGATCAGCGCAGACCGCCCCGACGGTGGACAGTTCGACCTGATCACGGAGCTTCCCCCGGAAACAGACCTCGAGCCGTGGAGGCGGGCAGGCCTCACCTGGGCGGTCACGTTCTTCGGAGTGCAGCCGACTGAGGCAGGAGTCCGAGCTGTGATCGACGCCGGCCCGGACTGACCCGGCCGGTTGGCTGCGAATCGACTCGCCGGAGCAGGTTATCGGGGCTGAGGCGTGGGTGGAGATGTACGGCGCAGCTGGCTTCTTCGTTTTCCTCGTAGCCCCGCCATGTTGGGGCTGGAGAAGGCGTTTCCATCGAGAAATCCGGGTGAGATGACACTTTTGTACGTAGTCAACCCGGCCTCCTTGCCACAACAACCCGAACGCGCCGAGGAACAAGACTGGCTCGGGTGACCTCGCCTGGATAGCTGAGAGCACGCGCCCCGCGTGTGCGACCCGTTGGCTACTCCAACTGGCGGTGGCGGCATCACACGGCGAGGGCGGAAGTTTCGGCACGCCCCCGTAGACCCAGGACCAGGATGTCTACAACCGGACCGATGTCCAAATGGTCCCGCCGTCGGTCGTCCTGAACACGACTCCCTGGCTCATGAGGACTAGCCCGTGCAGGGGGTCGCCGAAGGTCATGTCTGTCACGTTTCTGCCATCGGCTCCAAAGGGAGCGGGCAGCCTTCTCAGCCTCACGAAGCTCCGCCCGCCGTCCCTCGTCTTGAAGAACCCTGCGGTGGCGCCTCCAATCTCGTTTCGGAAGAACGCCATCGAGGCTGACACCGGCCAAAGTTCCGCCCCACCAGTCCCGGCGCCGGCGACCGGCAGACGGGTCAGGTGCTCTCCGCTGTCGATGGATCGGAAGAACGCCACCAGCATCCCCGTGGAGCAGCTGACCCAAAGCACGCGGGTTGAGAACGGCTCTGTCGCGCACCAGATTCCACCTATCGGGGCGGCGCGCTCGAAGGAAACGCCCTCGTTAGTCGATCTGTAGAACAACAGTTGGGATTCGCCATTGCCGACGATGATGAAGACATCCCGCCCGAAGGCGCTAAGGCTGATTCCTCCCGCCGCGTTGAACTTGCCACTATCGGGTGCGGCTTCCTTCACCCAGGAGGAAAGCCAGTTCGTGGACCGGTACAGGCTGTACGAGAAGCAACTCGAACCGGTCGAGCAGTGGGTTACCAAGGCGTACGCGACGGACCCCGCCGTCGTGATGCGAACCGTGTTCCCCTTCGCGAAGTAGACCCATTGCCCTCTGACCGGTGCCCGAGCGTGATGCCAGGAGCGCCCACCGTCGCTGGTGACAAGGACCGATGAGCCGACGGTGGCGACGCCCCGCTTTGCGCCTTGAAATTCAAAACCAGCATCGCCAAGGGGTTCGCGCGCGGTAGGACGCCTCGATGCTGGCGTGGTCACCTGTTGAAAGCTGCCACCGCCGTCGTCGCTACGGAAGAGCTCGACGCGCCCGCCGGTCGGTCCCCAGAGCGTTCCCACCACGTAGACGACCTTATTGGTCGCCATCAATAGATCAGAAACGACGAACCCCTTGTCTGGGTGAGAAAGGGTCATCGATACCGGGTAGCTCGGAGCCGTAGATGTCGTTGATGGGTGAGGATGCGAGGTAGTTGTCGTCGCCGCACCGCTCCCGGTATTGCCGCACGCGTCGAGAACCAATAGCAGGAGAACGGTCGTAAGCACACCGGAGACCACGCGCTTAGCGGCCATGGGCGAGTGATACACCTTGCGCAGATTGTCGCGGACGCGGCGGCCTGGCCGGTCCGCAACCGGGTGTCCCGCTGCTTGGATAGCGGTTCGGAGGGCTCGATTCCCGCCCGAGGCGGTACGTGGTCCCGGAGAACGGACCGTCGATGCCGAGGGGCACCCATCAATTCGTGGCGTGAGCCATCATTAGGTCCGTGAGGCCTGAAGGTACGGTCGGCAACGGCGTCGGAGATGACCGGTGGCTCCGAGCAAACGAGACCGTGCTATGGGAAGGTCGTTCTGCGGCGGAGGGACCGCCCATCGCCCCGGCTGCAGTCTTGCTTTTCATTCTTCTTGGAATTCAAGCGGTCCTGGCCTTCACGCATTCGGACTCACCGACATCCGCCATTGTCGTCGGAGGCATTGAAGTCTGCCTCGTCGCCGGATCGGCAGCCCTTGTTGCATGGGGACGCTCGCACGACCGTTACGTGGTCACCGACCAAAGAGCCGTAATCGTGCGCCGCAATCGCGGCGTCATCAACGAAGCGCCGATCACTTCAGCGAAACTCAGTATTCATCGGACTACTGGCGAACAAACCGGAACCGTCGAATGGGGGGCGGGCAAATCGTCGGGCGCACGGTCCTTGGCCGAGAAGTTGGGCTTGCTCGATGCTCCGAATGTGACTTTTAGCCGGGTCGAAGACCCAGGGGCATTGGCGGTAATTGTGCGGAATGCTCGTACGAAGCTCGGTGTAGACACACCCGAGTTCGCCTAGATGCCGACGGCGACGTGGTGGCCGCCCGGCATCGTCGGGCCAATGCTACCTCGGCGACCTTCAGCTTGGTGTCATGGACCATCACTGTGTTGCGAGCCGCACCGCGTGAGAATTGCCAGCGGTGGACGGCTCCGAGCTTCCCTCGCAAGGCGACCGGGGTCGTCCACCAATTGTCGGCATCGGTCCGCCAGCACTTGAGCATCGGCTTGGCTTCCTGGTCCAGCTTCAGAGCGCCGGTCCTACTCAGTCCAGAAGCGTCAAGTCAATCGGGTCGCACTCCAAGACGGGCGCGTCGGCATCCCCGAACCAGAGATGCAGCTTGTCTCCGATGACGCTGGCATATGCTCGCGGGACGGTTCGCTCTCCCGGCCGGGGCAGGGTTGATTCCTCGTCAACGAAGTCCTGCAACTCGTTCAGGGAATGCTCGCTCACGGCGACGATGCGCTCGTTCAGGGGTCCGTGATGGCTGTCGAAGTTGAGACGCACGTAGGTGCCAGAGCCTCCACCGCCCCAGAACGACAGCGCTGGATCGACCGAGTACCAAAGCATCCCGTCGTCATCCCGCACCTGGAAGCCCTATGGCACGATCCGCTGGAACCGGTCCGCGAGGGCAGCCGCAAGCTGAGAACCGTCCATGGTCATCCAGGTTTGCAGATGCCGCCGCCCGACGGCGGTCCGCTCTGGCCAGCCCAGGTGCTTACCTCATCGAACGCGTCGCCGCAGACCATCTGGTAGGTCACGGTCCATCTGCGACCTCGCGCTGGTGTCCCGCTGATGGTCCGGCAGGTCGCTCGGTGCAATATCAGGTACGAGACCGTTGAGGGCGGTGCCGTAATTGGTCGGGCTCCGAGGCTCAAGGCCGTGACTCGGGATAGGGAGCTCTGGGAGCGCTCCGGCCCCTCGCGCTGGCCTTGCCAGCCGACGCTCTGACGCCCCGAACCCCCCTTCTTCAAGGTCGAGGTCGACTCAAGGCAGCGCCAGACTCCTACCGCGACCGAAGCCATTGGTTGGTCCGTTTCGCGGTGGCGTCGCCCGAGGCGAGTCTTTCGGCGAGTCGCTCTCTTGGTGCGGCCAATTCCTGCTGGATTGCAACAGCCATCGCATCGCTCACTTGGAGGCTTGCGGTTACATCGGGTCGTGCTCGGAGCAGGTCAATCCTCAGGACCGTCGGCGGATGTGTCGCATCGACGGTGTGATGCCGGAGGCGTGCCGCCCTGCGGAGTCGTTCGTGCTCGGACGCAGGGACGGCATCAAGCTTGAACTGCACGGTGGACCAAACATTGGTGTCGTGGCCCGCGACGGCGACGCGGATAAATGGGCGAGCCTTCTGGTCGAGGAAAAGCTTATCCAACGAGCCGGTTATCGCCGCGGTGGATCCGACGCTCGCGGCGGCTTCATCCGCTCGGTATTCAGCCCGTGGGTTAGCACGTCGCTGCAGCTTCAATTGCAGGCGGTAGACCCTACCTACGAGATATTGGAGCGGCGCGGGTATTTCATAGGGATGCTTCTGTGAGGTCCGTGGAACTGGGCGCAGAAAATCCTGCCAAGTCGCCAAGGTCCGCAGCGAGCTTGACACAACGGCGGAGTGAGCGAGGTCACCGCCGAGGTCATGACCGATTTCGTGACTGATGACGGCGATTCGCTCCTGAGGAGTGAGCACGTCCCACAGGGGCAGCCCGAAGACGATAAGGCGATGCCGCCTGACTCCAACCGAAGATGATGACGCTGCGAAGCGAGCGTCGATACCCAACCACGCCACGGGCCTGGTCCCGAGTAGCTGGGAAATGTCGTCTACCACCGAGTACAGCGTGGGCGCGTCGGCTCTCGGAACGACGAGGACGCCCCTGGGGAAACGAGGAAAGCGCGGTCGGAACGTGTAAGCAAGAAGCAGAAGGATGACCGTTGCGACAATCGTCAGGGGGTGGTAGCCGTACGCGACCCAGAGCCATGCGCCGAGTGCAATCAGAATTGGAAGAGGCAGATGGACCAAGACGGCGAGCGCGTATGAAGCCAGCCGCGCGAAATTGTGCCGCCGCGTGCCCTCTGTAGCCTCCATCTCCAACTCTTGATACAGGCGTTCTCCACGGTGATTGGCACGGCGCTGGACACGCTGTTGGCGACGGGACCGCGCAACAGGGACAACCGAGACGACGTTCCAGTTGCAGGCTTGGCACCACGGAGGGTTGAAGGCGGCCGGGATCGCCTCGCCGCACTTTGGACAGATGGCTTTGTCCGCTGCTCGCGCGGCATTGCCCTCAACCTGCACGAAACCAGCCTAGCTAGATGCCCATCGGCGACTTCAAAAGAGTGGTCCTCGGTGTCCCCAGTGGTCAGTTAGCCACGGTGATGGGAAGTAACGGGTGCGCGCAATCGGCGTCTTGCTGGCCTACAGGTGTCACGCTGCCGCGTTGACCCCCACTCCTTCTTCAAGGTCGAGGACGACCTGAATCGCTCACTCCCCTGGTGTGGGAGACCGCGTGCCGCGGCCTTCGGCTTCGTGATCATGCTCACGGTCGGGTTCGTCCAGTGCTCACCAGAGATTCCCGTCGGGGTCTGCAACACCGTTCCAGAGCCGTGTGGTCCACTGCTTTGGGCCCGGTGTGGGGGCGATCGTCGGATTCTCAATCGGCTTCGCGCTCACGCTACGCCGCGGAGGCTCGAAACTGATCCACAACCCTGCCGGGTCGAGATGGAGGGCAGTGTGACCGCGACCGGCCAACGGGGCAGACCGGTCATACGCCGTGTTCAAGCACGCGGCCCGAACCGTCGACGGGTGCCACTGCGCTCCGCAAATGGGGGGTCGGAGTGCCGTTCTCGTTGAGCTTGCGAGCGATCTCGCTGCAACCGTCTTCAGCCTCGTGGCCGGACGCGACCGCCGAGGCACCGTCGGACGATCGAGCGTTGACGCCGTATCTCGACGCGCGGCTATGCGCCGAAGGCAACGTCTGGACGCCTCCAGCGAGCACGCTGGGTCAGATCCACCAGCAGGTGCAACGCGAAGAAGCCCACGAAGACCCCAGCAATGAACCGCTGAGTGGCCGCGCCCACCAATAGGTATTGGGCATGGGAGACGCAGGTCGTGACGCCATGGGCGGCCAAGGGCCAACGGCAGTTCGCTGTCGGCGCTGTAGGACTACCTTGTGACATCGAAGGAAAGGCGGTAGCAGCCGCGAGCCATCCGAGGACGAAGACTCCCTCAAGCCCGTAGGCAACGGGTTTGCCGAGGTGGGTGGAGAAGGTCCTGAGCGAGAATCCCCCACTTCCTGACGCGCCTGGCAATCTCGGCCACAGTGCGGAGGTGCCCTGTACCTGACGAGGTCGCCACGTAGTCATCACGGCAATCGTCCAAAGCTGCCCGCTGAAAAGGATCAGAACCGCCGCTGGGACAAGCCACACGGGCGCCTGGATGGGTTCTTGGCGTATGAGCGCGCCAAGCGCGATGGACACAGCCGTTACGAGGGCGATGCCGGCGAGACCGATGAAGGCGATATTGGCGAGCTTCGCAAGCGGCGACCTCGCGAACCACGAGCGGGACGTGTGCCCCGAAGCTGGCGGCTGCACGTGCTCTGTCCACCGGTAGCCGTCCCACCATCGGAGGGCGCCTGACCCGCTCGGGTCCGGATACCAACCGGGCGAAGGCTTGTTCACCGCAAAGCACGCTAGAGCCTGGCTCCGACAAGGAGTGAAGGCGAGCCTTTGGCTTCGTACGGCGGCCTGCGAGAGTGAGGCCACTACAACAACAGCAACCATCAATGGGCCACAGTGAACCAGCGGGAATCAGGCCACATCGTCCGGGCGCGTCGTCGGATGCCGGAGGTGGGCGAGCGCTTTCATCTCGATCTGCCGCACGCGCTCGATGGAAAGCCCGAAGTCGGCGGCTATCTCCTCAGTGCTGAGCACCATCCCGTCGTCCCCAAGGCCGAGGCGGCTTCTGAGCACCTGCTCGCTGCGTTCGTCAAGCTCGTCCCAATCAAGGCACCTCGGACAGATCCAGAGACTGAGTGACGAGGAGACCGGCTCCGAGGCGATGCCGCATATCGCGCAAGTATTCACGCCGCCTCCGTTCTCCCGTTGATCGCGACGGTAATCGGCTTTGCGCAGGCGTCCGAGTACAGCTACCGAAGTCCCCGCGTGAGCGCCCCGGGGTACGATCGCCTTGATGCGCGTCAATCCCTTCGCCTGCCTGCTCGTCGCAGCCGCGGTCGCGTTCCTTGCGTCGTGCTCGACGTCGGCGACCCCTGAATCCGATCCCCTGCAACTGGTCGGCACTTGGCGAGTCATGGACACTGGCGGGAGCGTTGCACCCTACGTCTCGATTGGCGACGGTGGACTGGTTGTGTGGGCCTCATGTGGGCAAATGATGGGCGAATGGAGAGCGGACCAGCGGGGGAGCTTCGTCGGCGAGCTGGACGGTGGCAACTCGGTCTGCTTTGACGCAGGGCTGAATCCGAGGTGGCTGACCAGCGCCGTCGCCTACCGACTGACCGGCAGCGACGAGCTGCTCCTCGATACGAACGGCCAAGTGGCGGGGAGGCTGGTCCCAGCGAGCGTGCCGCGGGCTCTCCCGAAGGGCCTCGCCCGCAGCTACCTACACCCCAGGATGTCACGGTGGGTCAGAAAGGATTACATCCAGGACAACGGCCCGCTCCCGAGCGGCGTGATCCCCGCCACGCGAAGCCAGCTCGTGGGACGCTGGGTCCCCTTCGATCTGCCGCTGGACCATGCGCCCGGGTCATACCTCACACTGAGCAAGGACGGCTCGTGGACTGGCGGGTGCACCGGCGGCAGGTGGGCCGCTGGTCGTGGCGGAGCGCTGGTCGACGTCTCCTTGCCGAACGACCTCATGTTCTGCAACGCGGTCGACGTCGAACTTTGGCTCAACAACACGACTGAGGCAGGATTCCAGGGTCGGACCCTCGTGCTCGTGGATGCCGCCGGGCACGTAGTTGGCCGATTGCAACGAGCTTGACGAGCGCGCCGCGCCTTCGTCGTTCATCCCCTGATTTTCCCGGCCCAGCGTGACTCCGAGCGGCCTCAGCCGAGAGGGACCGACGCTCGTGATCCTGGGTCGGCTGGTGCGCGTGCTTCACCGCCTGCGCCTCTCGAATGCGGACGCCGATCGTCCTGCGTTCCCACTTTGCCACTGCCGCCATGATCGTGGCGACCAGCTCGCCTGCGATTCGTCCGGCCGACAGCGCTCGCTACCGGAACGGACAGCTCGGTGTTTAGCCTGGAGTTCCGAGATCTACCGGACTGAGGGTGGTGCGAGCCGCCGTAGCGTCGCGAACAACTCGGAGAAGGCTCTGCTGTATAGCCACGTTCCCACCGACTTGATTTCGCCCAAACCCCAACCCTCGTCGCTCGCAGCGTCCCCGCTCAGGCGGACAACGCCTTCTTCTTCCTGAGCGACGCTCAGTCGGACCCTGAGCGGCAGCCGGCGTGACGGAGTCAGGAACCCGAGCATTCGGAAGGCGAACCTCGAACCGAGGATGAGGGTGATCTCTGTATCACTCGTCTGGTCGACCCGGCCACCGTTCCATGATCCGGCCAACTCCGACACCGTCTGGAGGACTTGGTGCAACGAGCCTTTGACCAGCCAGGACTCTGAACGGCTCTTGGAACCTGAGAAATCGGGCACGCGGGAATCAGCCCGCATCATCTAGTCGTGACACCGCGCTCTAAGAGTAGACCGCTACGGACGACCGAACCGTGCCGACTCCTGTCTCAGGTCGCGAAGGGACCCCGCATATTCGATGATGGGCGGCACTTCACCCCTGCAGGACTAACTCGTGTGAACCGGCGCCGTGGCACTTATCCAACAAGGCCACCCTGGGCGCGATATTAGTGGTGGCAGACTGAGGAGGTGCGGGGTTTCGTCATCGTGACTGTGAGCGTGCTGATCGTGATCGGCGCCGGGGTCGGGGTGCTCTCGGCAACGAGCTGGAGTTGGCTGAGTTGGCCAAAATAACGAAGAAAGTCTTCAGTGGTGCCGTTTTTGTCGAAGCAGATATCGTCATTCCAGTCCTGCCGAAACTAGTGTTCGACTTCATGTGTGATCCGGAGCGTATGGCACTGCTCGGATCATCTACGGTGCGCGACTCAGTTGAGAATCTTCCGGGTGGACTCCACAGAATACGTACGCATTACACGAGGTCAGATGGAGTGGTCGTACGCTACGAGAGCGAGGGTATCGAGAGTGCCCTACACCCGAATCGTCCGACGTACGCGCATCGAGCCTGTCGGTGGAGGGTGGCTTGAGGGACTAAACACGACCAGGTTGAATGAAGTCGACGGTAGTGGCACACACCTAACTACGGTGAAGCGGCTACGCCTTCGACCGTGGCCACTTCGGCTCCCACCCGAAAGCTACGTTACGCACCCGCAAGCTCTTGAGAGAAGCCTCAGGCGGCTACGAGATTCCATCTTGGCAGGGAACTGACGTTTTCGGAATCAGTGGCGGACCCGAGGGCTTTGCCAAGACTTCCGCTGTTCACTGACTACAGCCTCACCCCTGTCTGACAGCTCGCCGCTCTCCCCTCAGCCCAGCTCTCTCCTGCCTTCCGCCTTCCTGGCCTGTCTCCCCGCCGTCCGTGCGTTCCGTGCGTTCGCCCCTTTGGTAGCTGGCAAGGCCGATCACCTCTGAGTTCGATCGGCCGATCTTCGTCCGCGGCGAGTGCATCACGTTCCTGAAACCTCCAAAGACTCCGGGGCTCTGCGGCGTGCCGGATCGGGACCATGTCGCTCATGACCTCCATCTTCTTCGCTCTACTGGTCTCTCGCTTGATGACGATCGAGTGCTCCCGCGTTCCCCGGCCCAGAGTGCGAGATGGGTCGCAACCGTCCATGCCTCGATCGTCGCGGCGTCGCATTGCTCAGGAATGGACTCGTCGCTGAGCTTGGCTTCGAGCATCGCGTCGAGCGAGAGCACCCGCTGCCACCACTCGTCGAAGGGCACGTCGCCACGCCTAACGGCCCGCAGCCACTCGCCAGGTTCGTCGGCGATCGGAAGGGCCATTCTGCGCTCGGTGACCAGTTCCAGGCCCTGGAAGCCGAGTCGAGCGCAGTGCATCGCGTACTTGGTGTCGTAGCCATGCGCGGCAACCAGTTCCTCACGTCCGCCTCCGCCTCGGCGACCGTGACCACCACGGCCGCGGGTCCCGAGTAGCCGCTCAGCCTGCGACTGCATGTAACCGCGGTAGCGAGGGATGACGTGGCGACCGACAAAGGCCTCGCCGAGGCCCTGGAGTTCGTCGCCCTCGGAGGTCGAGAAGATGACCGGAGCCCAGAGCGACATGAGGATCGAGGGATTGCCTGAAGCCGCGAGGCGCACGAACCTTCGCAGGGAGTGAAGGGTCCGATCGGTATCGCCCGGACCTGACCGCGAGCCTTCGGGTTGGGTGCGCTGCATCACGCTCTCGTAGCCGTGCTCGGCCAGCCCAAGCACATCGGTCGGCTGCTCCACGACCACCCCGAGTTCGTCGTTGTCCTCACCACCTGGCAAGCCGGTGCCGTGAGCCGTCGAGCCGACTTCGACGAGCAGGATCGTTGCCGCGGGAAGCGCTGGTATCACTTGCACCACCCGATGATGCCTCACCTCGACGTCTCCCTCGTGAACCGCGACCTCAACGGGGTCCTGGTTCGACAGTACGATCGGCTCAATGCGCGTCAAGCCCTTGGCGCGCCTGCTCGTCGCAGCCGCGCTCGCTGTCCTGCCGTCGTGCTCGACTTCGGCGACCCACGAATCCGATCCCCTGCAACTGGTCGGCACTTGGCGAGTCATGGCGACTGGCGAGCGCCCTGCGACCTACGTCTCGATCGGCGACCTTGGACTAGCCGTGTGGGCTTCGTGCGGGCAGATGCTCGGCGACTGGAGAGCGGACCAGCAGGGGATGCTCGTTGCCGAGCTGTCCGGTGGTGACCAATCCTGCTTCCTCGGCGCACACCCGCAGGCGAACTTGAACCCCAGGTGGCTGACCGAAGCGGTCTCCTACCGACGAACGGGAAGCGACGTGTTGCTGCTCGACGGGAACGGCCGGGTCCTTGCCCGTCTACTCCCTTCAAGAGTTCCGCGAGCACTCTCGAAAGGTGTCGTGTCCGGTTACTTGCGGCCCGTGATGACATCGGCGATGCGCAAGATCCTCCTGCAAGTCAACGGCCCTCTGTCGAACGGACTGATCCCGGCCGTGCGAACGCAGCTCCTGGGCAGATGGGTCCCGGCTAATCCAGCGTTAGACGATCGGAACCAGCCGCCGTATCTCTCATTCAGCGCGGACGGGACATGGTCAGGTTCCGACGGGTGCAACGGGCTCAGCGGCCGGTGGAATGCCGGTCCCGACGGGGCGCTGATCGTCGTGTCAGCGGGCAGCACGCTCGTCGGCTGTAACAACGTTGACGTCGGCGAATGGCTCAGCAGTGCGACGCAGGCTGGGTTCCAGGGCAAGACCCTCGTGCTGGTCGACGCGGCCGGGCACGTTGCTGGTCGACTGCGACGAGCTTGAGAGCGCGCCCCGTAGGTTCAGCCCGTTGGCTCTTCAGCCCGCGTTTGCCGCCGTCATCGGGCGGTCGAGTATCACAGCTCGGCCCCCCATTCCTTGGCGATCTTGGCGGCCTCGTCCCGAGAACAGGCGTCGTGAGGGTTGTTGACTTGGGCCTCGATGAGGCTGCGGCGTGAAGTCCAATGCGGACTGCCGGTGTAATGCACTCGTGGACCCCCGGCCACCCGACGCGGGCGAGCATGATCGGCTTGCCGTCATCGCCGGAGAGAACGAAGTACTTCGCGCCTTCTTGAGCTTGCCCGTGCCATTCCGATCCCGCTCCGAGCGGGTCAGCGCTGGAAAGGCGTGATAGTTCGAGTGCCTTAGACATTCCGCTCACAGAGCCAAGAAACTGTCCTTCAACTGTTCCTTTATCGTGGGAGAGCTTGAACGTGACGCCGCCACCAAGTCCCCGAATCTTGCCGGGAAGGGGATACGCCTGAGCTGCGTCCACCACCGACCACGCGAGGTGGAACGTGCCCGAGATCTCTGTTTGGGGGGTTGCCCAGCCGCCACTGCGCCAGCTCACTCCCTTATCACGGATCTCGCACTTTCCGGAGCTGAGTCCGCTTCTACCGAACCCCCCCCAACCCGCTTTCGCCATCGAATGTCTGGAAACTGCTCCTTGTCGGCGAGCAGCGACGCTTCGGTGAAGGAGACGTAGCCACGCCAATATGGGCCGTTGGCTGGTGTCCTGGATCTTCCGACGAGCCGGGCGTAAGCGAGCGGGACACCAGCCACAATCACCGGCCCTAGAAAAACTGCCAGTGCCGTGTGGAGGAGCAGCGCGAGACCGCCCCCCAGCGCGGAGAACACGGCTATGAATAGCAGGACCTTACGGATGACGAGCCATTTCTGAGAGGAAGCGCTTCACGAGACCACCCGCTCCGGAAAGGGTATCGCAGCGGCTTCGGCGTTGCCTTGGTGGTTCCCCGATGCCGCGGCGTCCAGCTCAACCCAAGGACGGCGAGTACGTGGCCCGCGGGCTGGTCGGTTGGCGATAAATGCCAAGGTATTGGCTCCAGCCTCGCCGTGGGAGGATCTGGGAATCGGAGATCAACCTGCTGGCAGCGCGGCTCCCATCGTCGGCCCCTACGCGACGAGAGCCTCTGACATGGTCCGATACCTCCACGATCCCACTGACGACGCCATTGGGAGAATCGTCGACTCAACGAGGTTCATGAACGCGGACGATCTTCGCAAGTTTCGCGACCAGTTGTCCGAACAGGACCTATACACGCTCCTGCAATTCGCGAGACGACAGACAGTCGAGGCCCTGCGGTCGAAGCGACTGAACTTGGCTCTGCGAGCGGTCAGCGCGTTGACTCTGGTTGACCGGGACAAGATCGACTACCGAGACCTGTCGGTTGACTTTCCGCTGTACGCCGCGAGGCAACTGGATGCCTCGACCGACGAGGTGATTGACTCGGCGATAGCTCGGTGCACGGACGGCACGGCCGAAGTTTTCGACGCGGCCCGGAACCGGGTTCGTTCGACGACACTTCAGAGTTGCGCGCTCGTCGAGGTCTCCTCGATCTATGGGCTCGGCTTCATGGAGACCTGGACTCGCGGCTACAACGCGGCGACAAGCATCGCGGAGCTGTCCGTCGAGGTCGCTGACGCCGTCGATCGGGAGGGGACATATGAGACGGCGGCTTTCCACGCAACTGGCCTGCCCGACGTTTGGTTCTCAGGGGAGAGAACCAGTCGTGACATCCCGACCGACGGGTGTGTAAGCGTGGACTGCCGACTCATCGGAAGCGGTCGGCGGAGTCACGGGCTGTTGATCTTTCTTGCTCATCTGGCACCCTCAGCCTCCGCTGATGACCTGGCGGAGGCGGCTCGTCAGGCCTCAAGGGGCGATACGCCCCAGGTAGCTATCGCATCCGGCCATCGGCTCGCGCTAATCATCGCGGTGTCGGCGACCGCCGGAGCCGTCGCCCAAGAGTCGGAGCTGACCCTAGAGCGCTTCTGCGACCTCATCGCTCCATTCTTGTGACGGCTAAATCTCCGGCTCAGCAGCCCCGAACTCTCAGATTGCTCGGGTGACTGGACGCTCAAGCCAAAGATAGACTGCCTCACCTTTGCGACCGAAGCGATCCGCCTCCTCGGATGGCGCGGATATCCGACTGGTCATGAGCGCCGTTGCACGTTGTCTAACGAGGCCAACCTGGGCGCTCCATTAGTGGTGGCAAACTGAGGAGGTGCGAGGTTTCGTCATGGTGACCGTGAGCGTGCTGATCGTGATCGGCGCCGGGGTCGGGGTGCTGTCGGCAACGACCCCCTACTCCACCGCCATCACTTGTACCTCGACCAAAGACTGTTTCGGCGCAATCTCGGCGTGGACCGGGAAAGGCCCTTTTCTTGCCCCGAGTGACCCCAGGCTGTCCGTGACGTGGGGGCTCGTTGACATGGCCGCTCCTAGCAACTGGACGGTGGGCGTCGACTACCGGGCGCCGGGCGCTCCTTGGACCTTTGCCTGGGCGGTTGCGGCGGTGTCTAAGCCGGGATCTCGTCTCCGACGCCCCACTACCCGGCATTTGATGGCGCACTGGGTCAGCGAGAACGGCCGAAGGTTCTGCTTCGTACCGAAAGCCGAGTCAGTCACCTTCGAGACGCACCAGGCCCTCTACGTCGCCTCCGTCACCGCACCGTTTGGGTATTCGGCTTCGCAGCAGGACCGAGTGCTGTTGGGAGAGATCCGGCGACTGCATCTGGTGACTTGAGGGTGAACGCGAAACCTCGGGTCCGAGTCCAGTAGACACAGCACCTGCAAGTGATCGGAGGAACGAGTCGGAGTTGAGGCTAGGCGTTCACGAACGAGACAGCGACCAACGACGGCATGGGTAATCTCGATTCGTGGGAACGGCAGAGCACAGCTATGCCGATGACGGCGCGGCTACACGGACCTTCCGCCTTGGCTTCGTCCTCGCAAGACGCGAAGTGACACTTCCCTGGCTCCCGGACCGCCGGTATCGAGGCCTCGATCGCCATCCGTTCGTGCCGTTCCTCGGCGAGCTTGACGCCGATATTGCGGCCCTCTGGACCCGCTATCTCGATGCTGAGAATGACGGGATCATCAGCCGCCAGCTTCAGGCCGCTCGGCGCTTCAAGGAGGACCTGGATAGCGCCGATACCCCTGTCGAGCTTCTCTACGCGGAAGCAGTCGTCGTGCCGTCAAGGGAATCACTCGGACTGTCCGGGGACTCCGCCCGGGATCACGAACGATCCCTGGCATGGCTTCAGGCTCGGTCTGCACCCGTGCTCCCGGTTCCATCGGGGTTCCATGAGCTAGGCCACGATGTCTGTACGCCGATCCCTGACTTCCATTCCGCCATCTTCGAGCCTGGCCTGATACCCCAGGACTCGGAACTGGCGAGATGTCTGAACGGAGCCGGCCTCATCGAGCAGTCAACCAAGGCCACCGGACTCATGCACGCGGCCAATACCGCTCGATGGAGCCTGAGCGGCCTGATCTCTGTGATACGTGTCTTCGCCGAGGAGGAAGGTTGAAGTAGAGCGGTCACGACGCCTGCGCGAGCACAACGGCCTCTCGATGCCCTCCTAGAGCGGGGTCGGACATGGCGGTGCGCCGTGGACGACAGCTACAACGGCACCCGAACAGCCCAACACCCCAACACCCCAACACCCCAACACCCCCAGATGAGAGCATGTAAATGTGAACGCTCCTGACGAGTCGGTCGAGCCTCGGCTCGCCATACAGCGTCTGTTCGCAACTAGCAGTCTCGCCCACCTCAGCCTCCCTGACGGCGGCATCGGGCGAGCCGGGGACAATCTCTACCGATTGACCTATATCGAGGACCGACCTCGCAAGTTGCTCGTTGAGTTGGACGATCAACTGCTCCTGGTCTTCACCGAGGCCGCAGTTACGTCCGCCGACCATAAGGAAGTCCGCCTGCGCTTCAAGCAGCTGACGTTTGACTGGGAGGAGTACGGGAGCTTGACGCCGCACGCCTCCACATACTCATCCGGCCAGGTGGTCTTCTTCGGGCCTACCGTCGTGAAACGCGGCCAACCTAGGTCCACCGAAAGTTCGTACGCGCGATATAGTCTGGTCCAGTGGAGGCCGGTCGAGAAGAGCTTCGCGATTCTTCTCGACGGTGATGCCGCATCTGAACGAGATGCAACGACGGGTGGTCGCTGGCGCCATGGCCGTCGGTCTCGGTCGCGGCGGAAAGTCGGCGGTTGCTACGGCATCGGGGATGAGCCGTAACACGGTGATCAAGGCCGAGCGCGAGGTCGAGACCGGGATCAGCCCTTCGGACCGCCAGCGTCCGGTCGGTGGAGGCGACATCAAGGCCGAGGTCAAGCAACCCGGCCTCTTGGAGGCCCTCGACGAGCTCGTGCACCCCGCAACCCGGGGGAACCCGATGTCCTTCCTGCGATGGACCTCCAAGTCCACCGCCAAGCTGGCCGACGACCTCGTGCGCCAGGGTTTCAAGATCACCGATGACACCGTCGGGAGGATCCTGAAGAATCTCGGGTACTCGCTCCAGGCCCCCGTCAAGGAGAAGGAAGGCACGGCCCATCCCGACCGAGACGCCCAGTTCGGCTATTTGAACGCTTCGGTAGGGGCCTTCATCGAGCGCGGGTCAGCCGGTCATCAGCGTGGACACGAAGAAGAAGGAGTTGGTGGGCGAGTTCTCAAACGGCGGGAGCGAGTACCATCTCGTCGGCGAGCCGACGAGGGTAAAGACCCATGATTTCGTTGACAAAGAGCTCGGCCGGGCCGTCCCCTACGGGGTCTACGACCTCGTCAACGACGAAGGATGGGTTTCGGTCGGCGACACGGCCGATACTGCCAGCTTCGCTGTGGAAGCGGTCCGGCGCTGGTGGCACACGATGGGCCGCCCACGATTTCCCAAAGCCACAAAGCTCCTCATCACCGCCGATGCCGGAGGTTCCAACGGATATCGCGTCCGGCTGTGGAAGCTTGAGCTGGCCAAGTTCGCGAAAGAGACCGGCCTCGAGGTCACCGTCTGCCACTATCCGCCAGGGACGTCCAAGTGGAACCGGATCGAGCACAAAATGTTCAGCTTCATCTCCATGAACTGGCGGGGGCGACCCCTTGTCTCTTACCGGACCATCATCGAGCTCATCTCGGCAACGAGAACTGCGAGCGGGCTCACTATCCGCGCCGCCGAGGATCGCAACTACTACGAGACCGGCACCAAGGTCAGTGACGCCGAACTTGCGACGGTGCCACTCACGCCCCACGAGTTCCACGGCGACTGGAACTACACGATTGCTCAATCAGACTCTCGGTGAGCCCTTAGCTGACGCAGCACTGTTAGCTCGCTTTCCGCTGCAAAGTAGACGGGTCTATTTCGCGGCCTCCGAGGCAGACGCAGGGGACTCGCCTCCTGCACGCGCCTCGCCTCCTGCAAGGAGGTCCCTGGCGCACTGCAGTGTCAGTAGGGCCAACCGTACGCGCCTAGGTCCTTGATCGGCACAAGCTCGTAATCGCCCGGCTCGACTCCATAGCCTGCGAGTCCGAGCGCTACAGCGTCATTGAGGTCCACGGCTGCCACCCATGCGTCGCCGATCCGGTGAAGCAGACCCTGTCGCTCAACTCCCTCGATGGTGACGGTCGTCCGCTGTCACTCGGGCGAGTCGAGGTCAGACTCAAGCCGCCCCATCTCTGCTTGCTTCTCGACGATGTACCTGCCGCGCGCGTCTCCTGGCGGGTCGGTCATCCCGAGCTGGACAAGGTCGAACAACGCCGCAGAGACCGCGTCGTTGAAGCTGAACCGCCCCGATAGCTTGCCAATCGTGAGGACCGTGATAAAGTCGTCCCCGTCGCCGCCCTCGTGGTCGAGCGGCACTCGCCACACCGGACCGCTTTCGTCCACCCACAGCCCGAGAGTTCGTGAACCAGCGAAGTCCGAGCACAATCCGTAGACCGGAAAGCCGAGGCTGTCGGGCAGCGTCCTCGACCAGGTTCCCATGGCACCGAGTATGACTCGGTCGTCATCCCCCAGGCACGGCACAAACGCGTGCACCGGCCTTCTAGGCCACCCCCTTTCCCTTGCCCGGCGCTTCCGCCCGTCCTGGGGCCATCTGGGCGCGCCTGAGGTACTCGAAGCGGTGCTGCCGGTGTAGCCGGCGTCAAGGCGAACGTCGAATGCGTGATTCGCTCGGCGCTCGACCTTGACGGCGACGTCGAGCAGACGGGAGAGGTCACAAACTGCGATCCGAGCTGAGTCAGGACGACTCACTTGAAGCTCGGTGACGTCGCGGGGTACCAGCGCCGCCCTCCTTGAGCCGTAGGAACCCGGTCGGAGGGCCAGCGTTGTCGTCCGAGCACTTCGCCAGCTACGGCGACCAGGACGCGAAGTAGGCTTGGATTTGTCGAGAGGGGTCGCCGTGCGTGCGTGGTGGCGCTGGACGTTGCGAGGGGTCGCGGTGCTGGCGACGAGCGACTCGTCACGGAGTCTCGTCTGATGAAGCGCGTTGTCGTCACCGTCGCGGCTGTCCTGGTCGTCGCGTTCTTGGTGGGATTTGGAGCCAACGCCTTGTTCTTTGGCCATAAGGGCTGCGACGGATGTGAGAACGACTCGGCTCCCGCAGAGTTGCAAGCTGCGCTCACGGGCGCAGACACCTTCTACACCCACAACGACTCGTATGCCGGTATCGACGGCAGCGGCGGCATCAGTGACATCGTTACCGGGTTGACATTCCTCCCTGCTCAGCCTTCTACCGGGCGGACTGTCATCTCGCTCGCCACGAATCCACAAGCAGGATGGCTTGTCATGGCTGCGTATGAGAAGGAAGCCCGCAGTTGCTTCATCGTGCTTGACCTGAAGGCCAAAGAGACACATCCGGTCGCAGGCGAGTCGGATGGAGCGCCAGGCGTCTATTACGGCCTAATCAGGAACGCCAAATCTGCAACGTGCACGGCCTCGGTCAGCATGGCCGGGACCGATTACGCGACTTCGGGTTTCCCGTCAGGCACTTAGCTCCGACGCCCTGGGAATCGGGCGCGGCCCTCCTCGTCGCTTTGTCCCTCCTGCCACGACGCAGGGCAATCGGCGACCAAACGGGCACTCGAACCTTCGCCGGTGTAAGCAGCAGGCCGAACCGCACTCGGGCCGATTGCGTCGTCTTCGGCCAGGCTCCTGAGACTGTCCTGGCGTTCGCGGCCTCCCCTTCAGCGCAGGTTCGCCGTTCCGCCCGTCCAGGGCCATCTGAGCGGGTCTGAGAGCATCACGGAGCGGAGTGGCCAACGAGGTCGAGCGCTCCCTGCCCAAGCTCAACCGAGATCCGCGACGGGTGAGCTGAGTCAGGATGACTCACCTGAGGCTCAGTGACGTCATCGAGCGACTCGGCCGCTCGCGGGGATGGCAAAGGCGTCGACTGCAATCCTCGACTCTTCGTAGCCCATGGCCTCGTCTGCTCGGCCTTGACGGCAAACGCCGAGGAGACGAGGGGAGGTCGCGGACCGCGATCTCGTCGACGATCTCAGCGGTCATCTCTCAGCTACCTGCAACCCGGAGAGGCCCGGTCGCGTGTTACTTGTATGGGCGGCGTTTCTGGGAGGCTCGGTCTGTGAGATCGCGGGAGGCCGAGCGGGACTTCGAGGACTTCTTCGATCACGCCTACGAGCCTCTTGTAGGTCACGCGTTCTTGCTTACCGGGAACATCGACGAAGCCCGCGACTTGGTTCAAGAGGTGATGTTTCGTGCCTGGCGCGGGTGGTCGAGGCTCTCCAACTATGAGAATCGTGACGCGTGGGCACGCCGGGTGCTCCACAACTTGGCGATCGGCCGCTGGCGAAAGCACCAGGCTTCCGCACGTCGTTCGCTTCCGGTGACTTCCGAGATCTCCGCCGAGATGGCTCTGGGGCATCTCGACATCGTCGCCGCACTGAACGAGCTACCCCTCGATCAGCGCAGAGCCATCGTGCTGCACGACATCGTCGGGCTCAGCGTCGTCGAGGTCGCGAAGGAGATGCGAGCCCGAGAGGGCACGGTCAAGTCCTGGCTGTCGCGCGGGCGCGCCTCGCTCGCGGTCGCGCTCGGAATCTCCACGGTGGTCCTGTGAAGGAGGTCAACGAGCATGAACACGTCTGAAAATCAGCTCTCGCCCGTCGAGCAGGAAGTCGTGAGACGCCTGCGCGCAGCGGCGAGCGCGGCCGAGCAAGCTCCCAGGGTCACCGAAGCGAGCACGATCATCAGGGCGACTCACCCGAGTGTCCTACGCCGCGTTGCCGCCTTTCGGGTCACGACCGTCGTCGTCGCCGTTGTCGGGATAACGGTCGATCCTGTTCTTCGCGCCGCTGCCCGGGCTTCACCTCGCACACCGCGGCTCGTCGATACCCGGCACCCAATCGTCGACGACCATGCCGAGCCCGCCGGTGCAGACCGCTTCGCTGAAGCGCTTGTCCCAGGTCGACTCTTTTACGTGTCTCTCCTCAAGCTGGTGCGTGGTGGAGACAGGTGGTGCACGAAACCTGCAACTCGACCTGTGGAACGGACGGGCGCTCACCGTCATGGACACGCCGGGAGGACTGCGCGGGACGGTCCACATGAGCATCTCGTGCTACAGCACCCAGTTGTGCGCGGCTGGCGGCTTTGACGGTCGCGCCGTGCTGCTCGTCTGGAATGGTGCGGTGTGGAAGTTCAGCCAACCGCCAAACGTGCGGGCGAAGGGCGGCGCGGCTTCGTTCAATGGCGTCTCGTGTCCTTCATCTCAGGCCTGTGTGGCAGTCGGGGAGGACGCTCGTGGAGCACTCGTGGCGACCTGGAACGGCATTCGGTGGTCGATCAGGACCGACACGACCGGCAACGGCCGGGCTTCGTGGTCACTCGCGCTGCTCAGTGTGTCGTGCACCTCGTCGACAAGCTGCATCGCGGTCGGCAGCCACTACAACCGGGGCACCGAGCCGGTCGTCGAGTCGTGGGACGGCTCGAACTGGACCCTGGTACCGAGCCCCGTGGTGGACAAGTCCGCTCATGCAGAGAACAGGTCCCCTCATGCAGAGCCGTTTGCTGAGCTGGTCAGTGTCCAGTGTCTGGCCACCAACCTCTGCTGGGCCGTCGGCGACGTTCAGCGCCAGAAAGCGCTGGTTGAGCGCTGGAACGGACAGACCTGGTCGCTGGTAGCCGTGCCACCCATACCGCGCAACGCCAAGAGCGACGCGCTGGACTCCGTGTCGTGCACCTCAGGTGACGCTTGTCTCGCGGTCGGTGTCTCTTTCACGTTGTTGGACTCGTCCGGTATCGGGACTCCGATCGTGAGCAGCGCCATGGCGCTCTCGTGGGACGGCTCAGCTTGGAGGCGTGTGCAAGCTTCCGCGAACGACGGCTACAGCTACTCGGGCCTCTCCAACGTGGTTTGCTTGGCTGTGAAGTCGTGTCTCGGGCTCGACTCCAGGACGGCTACGTCGAACCAGGCCCCGTCCGCGCCGCCTCGCTCCCTCAACACGATCGAGGTGTGGAACGGGCGCAGCTGGATGGTGCTCGATCACCGCTGACATCCTTTCCGCGCCACGCGGAACCGGCTAAAAGGCGGGCGCGCGAGCCTTCGCCGGTGTAGGCCAACCGAGCGGATCGTCGACCAGGTCGCCTGCGCAGTTCCTCGGCCAAGCTCCTCGGGCTGTCCAAGTGTTCTCGGCCTCCCTTCGGCGCAGGCTCGTCCCTTCCGCTCGTTCCTCGGGCATCTGGGCCTGCCTTGGGGGCACTGGGGCGGGATTCCCGGTGCGGCGACCCCTCGCCGCCAGATTTGCTGGTCCCTCGGTCCGGGCGAACTTGCAAGCTATCTAGCTCTGTGGCTAAATGGTGAACATAGCCGATGAACAGTCCGGTGTCTTCCGAGCGCTCGCAGATCCGACTCGTCGTCAGATTCTCCAAGACCTACGAGAGGGCGAGCTGTCCGCTGGGGAGATCGTCGCCCGGTTCAAGATCAGCGGGCCTTCGATCTCGCGGCACCTGACCGTGCTGAAGGCGGCTGGGCTCGTCACCGAGCGCCGAGAGGCAAATCGCATCTACTACTCACTCGTCGCGGAACGAGTTGCCGTCACCGTCGGCAACTTTCTCTCGTCTGTCTGCCCGGAGCAGGTTGTTCTGCGCCGTCGGCGCGATCGAGCGACGGCCCGGACGACGACAGGCTCGTGATGCTGATCTTCAAGCCATGTCGGACGATCTTTCGCCGCACGTCTGCTTGCGTCGCTCCTGATGCACCCGAGAGTCGTGGTGAAGCCTTCAGAGATTGGGTCGGTGCTGGCACGATGTCAGGAATGTCCCTAGGAGCGCTCTACGGCTTTGTCATCGGCTCCCTCTCGGGTCCTCCGCCCTTTATTGTCGGGGCCATCCTGATCGGCGGGGCTGTCGGGATCTTGTTCGGTGCTGTTGTCGGAACCGTCTCTGGCCTTGTGATCGGCGTCGTGAATGGACTCGTCTCCTTGTTGCTCTCCTCGGCGGATCTGCTGGGGCGCTCAAAGGCGAGCCGGAGACTCAGGGCCGGGTTGGCCGCGGGAGCAACCAGTGGGATCGTCGCCTTCACCCTCTTAGACCTCAGCATCGGGCAGGCAGGGTGGCTGTTCGCCGGTCTCCCCGCAGTTCTGGCCGCATTGGTCGGCGTGGTCTTGAGCCAGATGATAGAGGTGGAGCCTGCGAGCGCTCCTCTCAAGTGTCGATGGCCGATGCGGAAGTAGCTGCCTCAGGAATGTGGAAGTCGGCGCATTCCTTTCTCGTGGGGCTGTGAGCGGTTCGAGCGCCCTAAGGCTACGTCGCCACCCAGACATCCCGGCCGTCCTGGACAATCTGGGCGTGTCTGGGCGCACATGGAGCGGGGATCGTCAGTGGCTGCGTACGGGTGTACGCGACCGAAACAATCTCACCGGTCGCGCTCGACTTCCCAAGGCTGCTGCCGAGCGCCACGCAACGCTCCCAACGGGTCGAAGTCGAGGCCAGTCTCCCTGCGGGAACCTCGCATAGTCTTGGGATTGTGACCGGTCTCCAGGCCGCAAAGGGTTCTCTCGGATTAGCACCCAACTCCTCGATGAAGCGGGAGCAACAGTGATCAAGGTCAAGGAGAAGATCGTCATACCCGTACCTCCGAGCGAAGTGTTTTCCTTTCTCTGCGACCCTGCGAGAATGGCCGAACTCTCCAACCACTGGGAGAGAGACGAGGTCACTGACCTTCCAGGCGGACTGCACCGAACGCGCTCACAGAGGACAACGAAAGAAGGGGTCGTCGTAAATAGAGAGGGCGAAGGAATCGAGCGGATTCCCAACACCCGGGTCGTCACGCGCATACGAGTCGAGCCGTTCCGAGGAGGGCGCGCCGAGATACTTACGACCAGAACGCTCGCTCCGGTCAACGATGGAACGCTGCTGATCACCAAGAAGGAACTTCGCGTTAGGCCCTGGTATCGGAGCCGATTCGCCTCGCGCAGCGAGTACCACGCGGCCCAGCGGGCGCTTCACGCGAGCCTCCAGCGATTGCGGACCGCCATCGTGTCGGCATCAGATGACCAAGCGGCTTCGGTTGTCTTTGAGGACCGCGAGGACGGGGAGACCTGAAAGGGGGAGACCGCTTCGCCACGGCACACTTCTCGCGTCGCAGGAACCGGCTATCAAGCGGCGGCTCGAACCTTCGCCGGCGTAGGCGGCTCAAGCGGGTCTATAGCGTCGTTCTTCGGCCCAGGCTCCCTGAGAGTGTCCAGGCGATCCCGGCCTCCGTTGGGCGCAGGGCTCGCCCGCTCCCTCCTGCAAGGAGGTCCCTCGCGCACTGCAGTGTCAGTAGGGCCAACCGTACGCGCCTAGGTCCTTGATCGGCACAAGCTCGTAATCGCCCGGCTCGACTCCATAGCCTGCGAGTCCGAGCGCTACAGCGTCATTGAGGTCCACGGCTGCCACCCATGCGTCGCCGATCCGGTGAAGCAGACCCTGTCGCTCAACTCCCTCGATGGTGACGGTCGTCCGCTGTCACTCGGGCGAGTCGAGGTCAGACTCAAGCCGCCCCATCTCTGCTTGCTTCTCGACGATGTACCTGCCGCGCGCGTCTCCTGGCGGGTCGGTCATCCCGAGCTGGACAAGGTCGAACAACGCCGCAGAGACCGCGTCGTTGAAGCTGAACCGCCCCGATAGCTTGCCAATCGTGAGGACCGTGATAAAGTCGTCCCCGTCGCCGCCCTCGTGGTCGAGCGGCACTCGCCACACCGGACCGCTTTCGTCCACCCACAGCCCGAGAGTTCGTGAACCAGCGAAGTCCGAGCACAATCCGTAGACCGGAAAGCCGAGGCTGTCGGGCAGCGTCCTCGACCAGGTTCCCATGGCACCGAGTATGACTCGGTCGTCATCCCCCAGGCACGGCACAAACGCGTGCACCGGCCTTCTAGGCCACCCCCTTTCCCTTGCCCGGCGCTTCCGCCCGTCCTGGGGCCATCTGGGCGCGCCTGAGGTACTCGGAGCGGTGCTGCCGGTGTAGCCGGCGTCAAGGCGAACGTCGAATGCGTGATTCGACGACGGATCACCGGGGCCGCCTTCTTCGTGCTACTCGCCGATCACCTGGTCGAGAAGGGCCTGATCGTGATGAAGGGGCGGAGCGGTGCCCACGCCTGACGGCACGAACTCGACAACGCAACCGTGGAGAGCGCCAATCTCCCGTATCGCATCTCGCATCTCTCGTGCGACGGATTCCAGGCTGCCGCGGAGCACCACAGCCACAACCCCGTCGTCCAGGTGCTCGCTCAATCGAACTCGCCGACCCATTTCATCGCACCACCACGACAACTGTTCGTTTGCGGGAAAGGGAGGGCTGAACGTCGCTCTGATCCGTACGAACTGCTCACCTCGCTCGCTTGAGAGGGCAACTATGGTCACGAACGTGGTTCGCTGCCTATCCTTATCGCCGAGCGATCCGATGACGATGGGCGTCATCGACCCTTCGGGGCACGTCCAGCAGGCGTGACCTGACGCGATTTCGGCATTCAGCGCGTGATACGCGTGTTCGGGGCAGCGAGGGAACAGTTTCTCTCTCCCTTCCTGGACCACATCCTGCACGGCTTCAGCAGTCCGCATCACGAAGTATGCCCACGGCGCGTCTGCAACCTCTCCCCCGAGGCCGACTCGGGATTTGGTCCCTATGGCCTCCGCATGTGGGCCTCCGATTCGCGGCCTTTCCACCGATTCGTAGTCGATGGTGACGGCGTTCACTCCGACCTCGTACTCGACGTCGTGCATGACGAGCTGGACAGAAGCACGGGTGCGTTCGAGGCCGCGGAACCGGTCCACACCCCACTCTGACACGTCCCGGCCGTCCGGGTTCGAGATGATTCCCTGCTGATGTCGACTGGTGCTCCGGCAGCTTCAGGACTACGTGGCCGAGAAGACGATCGAGCCTTGGTCAGGAGAACGCACGGTGCCCTCCGCACATGCGAGAGTCGTCGGAACCACGCTGCATCTTTGGTTCGGCGGTGCCGATGCGCCCGACTTGGAGTGCGAGCCGATTGACCTAACGCTTCTGGACTGACTAGGACCGGCGCTCTGAATCTGGACCAAGAAGCCGATGCTCAAGTGCTGGTGGAGCCGTGCCGATAGTTGGTGAACGACCCCGGTCGCCTTGCGAGGGAAGCTCGGAGCCGTCCACCGTTGGCGATTCTCGCCCTGCGCGGCGCGCCACACGGTGATGGCCCGTGACACCAAGCCCGCGTGTGCGGCCATCTGGCATCGCCGGAGTCAGTTGTAGCCTTGTGGTGTGCGAGGGTTCCTGCGGGGAGCTTGGAAGGTGAGTCCCGCCCTGATCCTCGCCGTCGTCATCGCTCTCTGCGTCGTGGTGGTCTCTCGCTCGCACACGACCTGCAAAGGTTGCGGGGCGAACAACACCGCTGCGCAGGCGAACCTGCAAACGGCGCTGAGCGGTGCCGAGACCTACTACGCCGCCAACGACCATTCCTACGTGGGTGTCGATGGCGGGCCGCACCTTGCAACCGGCGTGTCGTCCATCGCCGAGCTTGACATCGGGTTGACGTTCATCCCCGTCGACCAGAGTTCCCCGACACCCAACGTTGTCAGCATCTACGCCCACAGTGGCTCGGTTTTGGTCATCACCGCCTACGCGAAGGGACCTGCTACCTGCTTTGGCATTCTCAGCGTGACCCGCAGCGCGGCACGGGCCAACTTCCCGACCTATCCGAGCACAGCCAAAGCGGGCACGTACTACTTCAGGGGAACCTCGTCGGCATCGGCGGACTGCGCTGCGGCGAGCGTGGTGCCGACGGCGCTGAGCACGACAGGGTTCCCAACGGCCTGAGCCAGCAGATGGCCGCGAACCCGGCTGTCAACCAAGACGGCGCTTATTGCTCCCAATGGGTACGCACCCTGCTGCGGGTCAAGCGCTCGATGCGCGACAACAGGGCCTCTATCCCGTCTGTGGAAATCTCGGTCACAGTCCAGTCGGGACCGACAAACGTTCCCAACGCCTCACTGCCTCCACCGTCGCCCGCGACGATACTCACGATGCCCTGAGAGGATTGACCTCGCGGCCTAAAAAGCGCGATTGCTTGCCATGAAGCCTGGTCCGGCAGCGGGCACGTCCCAGTTGCACTATTCGGCGATACAACCGCGATGTCTTGACACCCAAGCGAGTCGAGCAGTGCCGCGGCAGACCGGTAGTGAACTGGCGCGGAGAGGGAGTTGATTTGCCCGGACAGATTGTCGCCGGTGGCCTCGACCACCCCAACCCCGATGCCGATGACCGCGAGCACGGCCAGGACGAACATCGTGATGGGATGGCGAACTCGGTGCATCGTGTTCCCGTGGCAACTAGCTTGGCGGGTCGCTACGAACGGCGACTTTTAGGAAGTCGAAGTTCCTCGTGCCTCGCACGACTGTCACCCTCCCACCACCACCGGCGGAAGCCCTAGCTTGGCCCGGAGATGGTTGCCGTCGGCCGTTGAGATGGCGTTTTCACGCTCCAGAACGACAAGTTCCGACTTGAAGCTGCGAGCAGCCAAGTCGTGGAAGGCTGCGATGAAGGAGACGTTACTGGCGACCAGCGCCCTTGCATCAACGGCAGCCTGCCCCGTGAGGCCGATACGCAGAACCGCTAGGTCGAATCGTGTTGCTGCCAGGATTAGCGGGCTGCACACTGCTTTGAACTGGGCCACGGTGAGAATGTGACTGATCGTGTGTGACTTCCTTATCGAGCGCGGTGTTGGCGGCGTTGAAGAGCGCAACCACGACGAGATACCGTGCCGCCTCTCGCGTCCTGGACGGTGCGGCTGACCCTGGCGCCTTACCGCACGCAGCGGCCACCGTCAACGCCATCATCGCCATCGCCAGCATCCCGAACTTCCGCACAGTGAGCATTCTCTCACGGAGAGGTAGGCAGAATTCTTTGGCTGCCAGAACTCCGCGGCGCTCGCGGTGTCGGTCTCGGCCAACCCACAGCGCTACGGTGACGACGGCTGGTCCGGGCAATGCGGGTGGTCCGGTCCCTGTGCGCACGCCAGGATTCCGCTGCATCGAACGCCACCGCGAATCGACCCCAGGACGCTCCATAGACCACCCTCTGATGCGTCGTGGCAGCGACAACTCCGACGCCGATGGCAACGATGGCGAGCACGACCACGACGAACATGGTGATGGGGTGTTGGACCGTGCGCACTGTCCCGAGGGTACCTGTCAACGGTGTTGAGCACGACCTGGTTTCCCACGGCTTGAGCCTGCCCAGGAGCGAGTGA
The DNA here is from genome assembly GCA_963763085.1 of uncultured Acidimicrobiaceae bacterium. Classification (GTDB taxonomy): domain Bacteria; phylum Actinomycetota; class Acidimicrobiia; order Acidimicrobiales; family Bog-793; genus CAVXNB01. Next base: position 1,392,413 of record CAVXNB010000004.1, on the reverse strand, counting down.
GCGACCTTCTTACCCCACCAAGCCTTCGGACGCACCCTGAGCCGAATAGGCAAGCTCTGGTCGAACCCTGGCACCAAGCATGAGCAGGCCGCTGGCGATGAGCATGACACCGGCGACCATGGCGATGATGAGACCCGAGGCGATGGACGAGCGCAGAAGGACGCCGACGCCAATGAAGCTCTTGCGGGAAGACACAATGAACAGCACTGCTGCCGCGATTTCTATTACTCCCGCAGCAACGCAGGCCAGAGCGACCATCGCGTTAGCAAAGGGCTTGCCCGCGGACTTGCGTACTACGACCATCACCGTCAACGCGACCGTGACCAACGACACCGCGACCGTCAGCCACGCGGCCATGCTCATCTGCCAGGCCGGATACCATTCGGACAGACTGCCGGACAAGCCAGACCACACGTCAAAGGACTCGCGAAATGGAACACTGTGGTCAAAGTTCCACATCTCCGACCACCAAGGCACGAAAAGGGACGCGACCAACAGCACTGATGCCACAACCAGGAGCCAAGACCCCGCCTGTCGGGCTGTGACACCGGACCCCGCTCCTGACTGTCTCCCGTTGGACGCGTCCATGCCCCTCCCTCGCTGACGTTATCGAATCTGGTATGAGACGTACACGTTGCGAACGGTAACGTCAGCTACGGCGACTTGGGCGGGAACCGTCCAGTAAACGTGGTTCCTGCTCCTTGGTCCAGTGCCTACCTCCACTCCGTTACTTCTACCGGAGACGTCGTACCTTCCTGGCGGGAGCCGAGCCGTCCATCGACCGTCGTCTGCGCGCGTGTAGTACACCGTGCCAGGACTGGACGTAGAGATGAACCGAATCGTCCCCGTAAGACGTACGTATCCCGGCCAGCAAACTCGCTTGTGGAGTCGGTTCTGGCTACACCCAGGGGGCGGACCACCGACTGCGCGGAGAAATCCCTCAACCGCGTATGTCCGTGGTTGGGACGAGCCAATCGTCGCTGCCAGTACCCCGACGCCGATGCCGATGACGGCGACAATCGCCATGACGAACATCGTGATGGGATGGCGAACCGGTCGCACTTTCGTCATGGTACTTGCGCCGAGTACAGGATGGCCTGGCGATCACGCCCGACCAACCCAGTGGACACGATGACCGTCCTAACTCAATGAGGCCATGGTTTTCACCGCGCAGGTTGACGTGGTTGGCCTAGGAGCAGTGGCTGTCAGAGCATCGGTTCCCGTTTCGGCTGGCGGTGCTGCAGGTGGTGTCCGGCCAGGACGAGAGGCTTTGCCGACCGGGTTGAAACCGAACGCGGAGTACCACTTGCCGGTCACCGGGTCGAAAACGTCGTCGCAGGTAGAGGCAATTCCGTTCTGCAAGGCCAAGAACGGCGCACCCATTCCCGGATGTCCGAACTGAAGCGGCGTCGTGCTGTCGGGTGCGGGATAGACCCTGAACTCGGAGAACGGGTGTGCTGAGTTCGGGTCGGCGCAGGTGGTCCCCAACGAGCAAATCAGCACCGCGACCATGGACCCCCCTGGTGACGTACGCACGGATGCCGTCACGGTGGAGCCGTCGTGATAGGTGACGCTGCCACCGAAACCTACGACGGTCCACACAATCTCCCTCGCCGACCGGTACCCGTTACAGAACGGAACGCCGAAGTTCGAAGTGAGCGCCGACTGCGCTGCGGACGATAGGAAGCTCGTACCGCAAGCGACCTCGATCCATGGGTAGGGGGCACCCGCCACCGTGGGATTACTCGATTCGTTCGGCGTGCTAGTCGTCGTGGTCGTGGGGTGAGTGGTCGTCGGGTGACGGGATGACGAGGAACTCGTACACGCGGCCATCATGAGCGCCAAGATCATGATCGCGACCGTGCCGAGCTTGCGCTTCATGACATCGCCGCAGTCGTCACGCCGCTCGCAGCGAGTACAGGATGGTCCTTGCGACCATGCCGTTCCCCGCCAACCCGATGGAGACGAAGACAGGCTTGGTGCGTCCTGGCACTGTCACTCTGAGAACTAGGATCGAGTAGTCGGGTGAGGTTGCGGGACAGGCGGTCAGGCCGTGAAGGTCAAGACAGTTAGCCGAGAAGGACACGGCCAAGACTGGTTCTGACCGAAGTCCCGAGTCGATTTGCACACCCTCCTTTGGATGCTGAGGGGTCGGAGGGAGGTCGGCACAGACAGGTACGACGTAGGCACGCGTGTCGCTGCTCAGAGTCACTAGTGCCTGATAGAAGGACACGCCAGGCGTGCTACAGATGTTTCCAAGGCCAGGCGTCCCCGGAGTTCGCACCGTGGGCCAAGACGCCGGGGCCGAGAAATCCAACCCGGCGAACGTTACCGACCGCCACGACGACGGTACCGCTGGTGGAGCCGCGTGAGTAAGCGCAACTGCGCGGGGTGAACGAGTGAACGTGTCCAGGAATGCGGCGCGCCAGCAGACCAGCCGTGGTGATTTCAACTCCCAGCGATGGCGCGTAACAGTGAAACGTGGTGCGGCTTCTCCCCAAGTACACCGGCAGACCGTTAAGAGTGGTGAGCTTCTTTGCCACATATACCGGACGATGCGTAAGGACGAAGCTCACAACGGTGGCCGGGAAGTTGAAGTGGGCCAGGCCGGGACAATCAAGCGTGGTGATAATCGGCTTGAATTTTCTGGGGATAACCAACAAATCGCCAGGCGAATCCAAAGCCAGGCAAGAATACAAGTCAGGCGCTCCATAGAAGACATAGAACGTCGAAGGGACGGAAGCTTGCGCATCCCCGTACTCGACTGGCACCCATCCCGCTGGTGTTGCCGACAGGTCAACGCCGGGAGTCGGCTGAGTGGTGGGCGGTATCGGGACGAGATGTGGGACTCTGATAGTTGGGATGGGGATGCCGTAAATCTCTGTCGTGGGAGGGACCGTCTGGGCCGCACTGCACGCGGCCAGCATCAGCGCCATGGCCACCAGCACGACGATACGGAATCTCACTGTTGCCATGTTCCCACGAAGCTGGGACCTGCATGCTTCGCGTACTGGACGGTGACCGGCTAGACGCAGTCGCTCGGGAAGTTGGCGGTGACCGCACGATCGGCGCGCACGGCCACACTCTTGGAACCCCACCAGCCGGTCACACGGTACTCACCGGGAACTACCGAGAACCGGTACCTGGTACCCGACCGTATGGTCGTAGACGCGACGACCCTGGACACCGAATCTATGCTCACCTTCACGTGGAGAATCTCACCCGGCGGGACGGGATGTCCCACGCAGGCGTCGGCGACGCCAGTCACGACGCCGGTTGGTCTCACCGTGCTCGTCGCGCAGGCGGTGAGCATCAGCGCCATGACCACCATCGCGATCACGCCGAGCTTGCGGACGATCACGCGCGGAAGGACCCTGACGGGGCGACCGGAGCGGCGCCTGGGCAGACGATCATTGTGCGGTTCGGGCAGGCGCCGTAGTTGTCGTGGTCGGAACTGTGACTTGAGGCGAAACGGCGAGTACCGCTCCCCTGACGATGGGCGAGATGCTCACCGCGTTGCCGGGCGCACACATCATGATGCCAGGGACCTGGATGGCAGTGCCCACCCTGAACCAAGCCTCCGTGTTCGGGAGCCTCACCCTGATGGAGGTCGCGGTGGGGCAAATCGCGCTACCTTCGTCGCCGTCGCTGGTGATGACGAAGCCCGCGGAGGCGGCTCTACCGGGAGGAAGCACGACCCTCGTCATAGCTCCGAAGAAGCGAGTGTGGCCTTCGGTGACTCGCAGCAAGTGGGCAGGATAAGAGGCAGGGTCGAAGCGCGACCTGGCGTTACCGAGAAATGTCACGACCGGGTAACCCCTGAGCGAGCACGGCAACGAGGAAGTGTTTTTGACTCGGATGCTGATGACTCCGGTGAACGACACACCGGTGATTCCGAACCCGCCCACAGTGAGTTGTGATGCCTTACAGGCCGCGGCGGTAGTCACGACGTTTGCCTCGGTCGTTGTGGTGGTGCGGTCGGTCGGGGTGGTACTCGCCTGAGTCGTGGTGGAGGTTCCGGTTGTCGATGTGGACGAGGCTGGCGGCGCTGAAGTCGAGGTCGTACAGGCGGCGAGCGTCATGGCTAGTAGTGCCGCACAGGTACCTGCGAAGACCGTACGCCTAGTCTTCATTGCGGTCATACCAGCACCCTTGTCCAGGTGACTCCGCCATCCTTGGTTCGAAATAGTTCTTGCTGTGGCCCTACCAGAGCGAGTCCAAGTGCCCCGTTGGCGAACGAAACTTCGACGCCTTCCGGGGCCTTGACTGGGATGACTCCACGCGCATCGAAGCTCCGCCCGGCGTTGCTGGTCCGGTACACCTGGGGGCCAGCGCCAGGGAGGTAGAAGGCGATGGAATCGCTCACCGGGTCAAAGGCGTCGCTGTGATAGGGGCGAATTGGCAGAGCCTTAAACTTACGACCGCCGTCGGTGGAGCGGAACCAGTCCCCCTCCATGCCGCCCGAACAGTCCAGCCATATCACTGTGTCAGAAGTCGGAGTCAGGCCACAACCGAGGACCGGCTCATTCCAAATGAGCGCAAACGTCCTGCCCCCGTTTGCCGAGAGCGCGAGCTTCACATCGCCCGTCCCGCCTCCCGTTCCGAGCCAGACCTGTTGCCCGACAGCGGCTTCAAGGGACCATCCTCCGGTCTTGTTCGCGTGGATGTCCGAGACCACGGTCCAGCGCGCTGACCCGGCGAGGGACGTGGCGAGCCGGTCAGCTTCGCAGTAATCGCCCTGGCAATGCGAAACCGTGACGTAGACCAACTGCGGGGTTGTGGCGACGCTGAGAACCGACGTGTCGTGACCGAAGCTGACAACCTGCCACGTCCGAGCACCGTCGTCGGTCATGTAGAGCACGCCTGGGACCGAGCCGCTCAGAAGGTATCCACTTCGGGGGTTGGCGAATTGCAAGTACCGGACGGAGTCGAACGCAATCGCTGCCGTAGAGTGACCCACCCTCGGAAGGGCGACTCTTGCAAAGTGCAATCCCTCGTCGGTGCTTCGAAGCAAACGGGGACAGTCACCTGCTGAACATCCAACGCTCCCGAGAAGGTACACCACGTTCGCAGACGCTCTGATGAGCATGTCCGGCACGAATCCGTGGGAGCCGGAGCGTTGTGGGGTCGTGGTCGTGATTGGCGTGACGGTTGACGATGTGGATGACGTTGATGACGGCGATGCCGAAGTCGTACAGGCGGCGAACGTGAGCGCCGACACCAACGTTACGAGGGTGCGCGTCAGGACTCTCACAGGACTGGCCACCACGTTGCTCCGCCGTCGCGGGACCACCATAGATGCGAACCCGTCGCAGCGAATATCACCGGTCCGGGACCACTCCCGACCAGTAGCCACTCTTGGTGTCCGTTGTTCGCGACCACCGTCTTGAACAATGCACCACCGTCGTCACTACGAAGAATTGGCGCAGGCTGTGGAGTCTCGCCGCAGATGCCCACCACGACAGAAGGCGATACCGCCGTTATCGTGCCTAATGGGCAGTAGTTGAGGCCGTTGAGGTCGCCAGGCGCGACGAAGCTTCGCCCTCCCGTCGTCCAATCGATGGAGAAAGTAGAACATACCCGAACGGCAATAGGCATAAATCGTGGTCGCGCCACCGAAGGAGAACTCGCAATAGAGTCCCGGCCCAGGATATCTCGCAAAGGTCGTTCCGCCTTTGTGCGACACGAACACGTAATCTCGCGGCAGGCCCGGTTTGCTCGTCCCGGTTGAAGATGACGGAATCGCCATAAGTAGCGACGGGATTGTCGCCACCAGCAACACCGGAGGCCACCGGTACCCAAGTCTCGGTGTCGCGCGTTGCCCGATAAAGACGCGACGACGGACACAAGAGCGTTCCCGCGGGGCAGGAGCCTTTCACGACAGCAAAGACGTAGTGCTTGCCGATGGCAAGGCTGGTGACTGGTCCGGGGAGGTTGATGCTGGTCCACGACAGCCCTCCGTCGTCGGTCGCGTAGAGGACTCCCTGTAACGAGCCATACGCGTATCCGTGCAACGAGTCGATGAAGGCGACCCGAGACGCTGCCAGTCCGCGCACATTCAAGTCCACAAAGGTCTTGCCCGCGTTCTTCGTCTCGATGATAACGCCACTGTTCGTGCAAACAAGACCGACGGAACAGGAGTTGCCGAGTACCCACCACTGCTTGGTAGAGATGGCGCTGACCCACTCGGGCAAGAAACCTGGCGGCACACCCGGCGGCTTGGCAGCCGAACGCGCGACCGACACGGTCAAGACGACCATCGTGCCCAAAGGAACCCGGCCCCGCGCAGGGACCTGGCCCACGACAACCCCACCCGAGGTAGAGGGTACGTCCCCAACCCTGACCCGGATGGCGAAGCCCTCGCGGCCGAGCACCCTGGTAGCGATGGTATCCATCGTCCCGACAGTGTTCGGCAGTCGTACGAGCTTCGTGACCGGCGGGATGGCCGTAGTCGTCGTGGCTGGATGAGAAGTAGGCGAGATGCCGTTCTGCGTGGTCGGCGGCACCGCCTGGGAGCTAGTGCAAGCCGCCACTGTGATAGCCAGGAGCACCATCGCGATCATGCCGAACTTGCGCGCCGTGACCGTCCTATCGTGAAATGGCGGCACCAGACGCATTTCAGTTTCCTGGTGGGAGGCACAGGGTCGTGCCACACAGTCTTGGGAAGCCTTGGCCGTTCCAGGGCCTCGGCGTGACTGCCGGAGCGAAGGCCAGCTTGGAAGGAATCGGGGCCAGCGAGACCAACTCAAGCTGGCGAGCGGAAGTGAGAGGCGTAGGCGTGGCTACCGCCAGTTGACCGGTCTTCGTCAGGCAGAGGGTGTAGGGGTGCGTTTGGAGACACCATACGCGACGGCTGCGCACGATTTGATGCAACAAGGCGATGGCGCTGGTGGTGTCCTGGGGGAGGGTGGGGAGGAACATCGGGAGCCGGTATCTCTCAATCATCATGGTTTGTCCGATGCTGGACGGAAAAAGTGGCCCGAGGCATCTCCATTCTCTTTGCGGCGCGGCGCGGAGGCATTCGAAGTCGCCCCGCCGGTTCTGGATGAACTGGAAGGTCCGCAAACCAGCCGTCGCCTCGTAGACGAAGTCCCCCTCGTTCTGCGAGCCTGTCGCGGGTTCGGACCAGATACGAAACTGATTCACCTGTCCGATTTCCCCTGTCGGGTACACCAAGCGGTAGACAGCTTCGAATGGCTGACGAAGCCCTTTACGGGCTAGGGCTACGAATCGGTCCAGGCTTGCGGAACTGACAGTTGTCGTCGTGGTGACCGGAGCGGTCGTGGTGGTCGTGGTGGAGGTTCCGGTTGTCGATGTGGATGACGTTGACGGCGGCGAGCTTGTGCTCGTACAGGCCGTCAGCATCAGAGCCGTCACCGCCATCACGGCCATGCCGAGCTTGTTCACCGTACAGGCCCCTTCTACAAGCTCGGCAACTTGACGGTCTGCCAGGACCGCCCGCCGTTCTCGGTACGCCAGGCGAGGCTGCTCTGCCCCTTCACGGGACCCCTGAGAGCGAGCCAGGTGGTCAAAGACGCGAAGCCGATGGCGAGCACCAGTCGGTGTCCTAGCGTTGGCTGGAAACTCTGCCCGCCGTCAGTAGTCACTTCCAGCTCCCAGAGAACCTTCACGGGAACCTCCGGGTTGTAGAACAACAGCACGCCCACTCGGTTCGAAAGGGGTAACAGGGTCGTGCTCCCAAAGTCGATATTCGCCCCCGCGATTTGGACAAATCGTTCGCCGCCGTCGGTGGACCTGACGTTGTAACTTGAATGAATGCTGTAACAGGTGCCCCAGAGCGTCTGGGCCGATGTCGCCGAGAGCGCGCATGAGATTGGACCTAGGTACTGGCTACTAGGTCTCTGCGAGAAGGTGCTGCCGCCGACACGCGAGACGAGCAATCGTCCTGGGCCACCCCCCTGGGGCGTCAGCACCACCCAGACGTTGGGGCCGAAGGCGGCAAGCGAGACGTTCTGGCCATTCGTCTCAGCGGGCGAAAATCTCGCTGTGGTGGTCCAGGAGTTCCGTGTCACCGACGCCGAGACGAGCTTGTAGGAGGTACAGGTCGCGCTTCGACACCCGTAGATGACCGCGTACACGCGTCCACCGGTGACCACGATTTCCGAAGCGAGAGCGCCGCCCAAATGAATCTGCTGCCAGGTCTCACCGCCGTCGTGGGTCCGATAAAAGCCGGTCTCACCTGTCGGCCCGCCACGCGAGTACGCGTATCCGTCTTCCTTGTTGACGAACAGGAGAGAACCAATGGAGAGTCCGCTTGGCGTGACACCGCGTTCACCGTGAACGGGCGGAGCGCCAACCCGCACAAAGCTCGTCCCGCCGTTGTCACTCCGCAGAATCGCGAGGCAGGTCCCGGTCGAACAGGGATAATCGCCGAGCAGCCACAACCTCCCCGCGCCACCGGCGACTGTCAGCCAGTTGGTTCTGGGAGCCGCCTCGGTCCACGTCGTCGCGGTCGTAGTCGTCGCAGGGGCGTGCGTGGTCGTAGTGGCCGGACGAGTTGACGATGTAGACGACGTTGACGGCGGCGAGGTCGAACTCGTACAGGCGGCGAGCGTGACGGCCAGGATGAGGGTCACCGTCATCGTCACGCCGAGCTTGCGCACCGTGCTCATCGTCTCACCAATCGTCTTTCCTCGCTCGTCGTGCAGGGCACGTTCGACCAGCCAGTTGACACTGACCCCAACCAGCGTATTATCACATTGTGTCTAGTACCACCCCGAAGGCAGACATCGACCCCGACAGCCCGGTCCCCTTGCATGAGCAAGTCGCTGCTGCGATACGGCGTGCGATTGCCGACGGGGAAGCGGAACCAGGCGAGAGGCTGCCACCTGCGCGGGACATGGCCAAGGTGCTCGGGGTGAATTCCAACACGGTGTTCCGTGCGCTCCACACGCTCCGTGACGAGGGCCTGTTGGAGTTCTCCCGCGGCCATGGGATGTCGGTCACGGGTAAGGCCCCCCAGCGCGGCGCCGTCGTCACCAAGGCGCGGGAACTGGTCAAGCTCGCCCGCAAGTTCGGGTACCGGCCCGACGAATTATTGCAGACTATTCAGCAGGTTTCGTAGATGGAGCCGACGTGACGCTCCTGGACGAGCAACGGCTGACCCCGAATGGCCGCACGGAGGCTGACGCCCTCATCGAGGAAGCCCGTCAACGCCAACGGAAGCGTCGATTGTGGATCGGCAGCATCGCTCTCGTCGTCGTGGTTGCCGCGGGCGCGTGGGCCGCGTCGGGTGGCATACCAGGGAACAAGCCACCGTCATCAGCGAACAAGTCGGGGCACATCAAGGCTCCCTCGGGCGCTCCGGGTTCGGACACGCACTCGGGAAGGCTCACGGCTCGGACTTCACAGGTGGGTCAGGTCGTGATCAGCGCGGACGGGCGCACGATGACGGCGTGGGCAGGGGTCGATTGCGGTCACGCGCAGCGCCTGCGCGCCCACTCCTATTCGAACCGGGTCACACTGACCTTGGTCACCCCCGTCGTGCCGCCGACCACGTTATGCCTGTTGGACTTGATGGCCGAAACCGTGAGCACTAGGTTGCCCGCGCCCCTCGGGGAACGAAGGCTCGTCCAAGCGTCATCGGGCAAGCCCATTCCCTACTTCGACGCCAGCCAGTTCGCCCGCCTCACTGTTCTGCCACCAGGTTGTGTCCTCGCCGGTGACTTTCCCGCAGGCGGGCCGCACAATCGCGGCGATCAACGCGACTGTACTTACGGGTCCGATTCGACCGGATTAACCCTGTCTGTCACCCAGTTCATTGGAAGGGTCGGCGCCAACCCCGGTACCGCATGGTCGGTCGTGGATCACCCGAGCATCAATGGTCACCGGGCCACGCTGTGGGTCGGAGCGGAATCCGGCCTCGGGGTCTACGTTCGCTCGGTTGCTTGGCACCAGGACGGCTACACGTTCGTCTTGACGAGCGAGCCGAACGACGTGCGCGAGAGGGTGATCAGCGTCCGGCTGTTGCTCGCAATCGCGGACGGCCTGCACCCTTAGCGAGCGGCCAGGCGACAGCCGTCAGCAACCTCATGCATACTGAGCGAGTGGGTTCGAAAGGAGTTCGTCGTCGGAAGCCGCCTCGCCCATTGAAGGCTCCTGCATCCGACGACGGAACACCGCTGCGAGTTGCTGACGCCGGACGAGTATTCGACCATGACGCCGTACGGAGCCGCGATGGGCATGGCTTCCTTCGTCGGCAAGCTCATCCGACGCGTGACCGGGGCCGACCGACGCGACTAGAGCCTCGCTGTTCAGTAGCCGAAGCCGGAGAACCTCTTAATAGGGTTATATATAAGAGGTTTTCCTGCTACGACGGCCCCCTCCCCGGCGTTGGAGAGCCGTTTGGCACCATGCTCCGGTCGGGACCATGCCGAGCCGTCAGCGGACCAGACATGTTATGGACCAGTTCCTACACTTCAATCTCAATGGGTTCGAACTCAAACCCCGCTTCGCCTGGCTCGCCGAACCACAGGTAAAGCTTGGAGTCTCGTACTTCGGCATGATGTTCTTGCTCGGGTCCGACGCCCAGCCATGGCTCGCCTAGCGCCTCATCTGCGACTCGCTTCATCTTGCGCATGACCATCTCGCTCACGCGCTCGATGCGCTCGTTCCACGAACCGGTGTTGTCGTCGTCGAAGATGTCGCGCACCGGAATCGACCCGCTGCGGATTCGGGTACGCCAACGCGGAAGAACTCAATGACGGAGCGCACCGTCTGCTGGAGCGACCCGTTTCCGGCCAGCGAGGTGGCTGCCCCGACCGAAACCGATTGCAGGAAACTCGGGTAGAAGATGTCTGACAGCGGTGCGTACGCAACCCAGCCAGAGTGCGGTTGGTTTGAGTACAAGAAGGAGTTCACGTCCGAGGGCAACCCGCTAGAAACAGACACCTTCCGATAGACTTGAGTCACGTACACCGGTCCACCGAACGCCGCCGTGAACCGGCCCCACGACAGCGACCTCGCCGACCCCGATTGCGATGACCGCGAACACGGCCAGGACGAAGACGCCGATGGGATGGTGGACTGTGCGCATCTGGCTCACGCTAACCCTCAGGCGTCGTTCATGGTCGTGCGCGACGTTGCCGACTCTGCGCTACTTAGTCTTCAGCACCTTGACTGAATTCATGACAGCCTCGGCGATGCCGGTCCCCACGCCACTGCCTACCCACGCAATGACCTCATAGCCATTTCGGAGCGTTCCTGAGACGCAGTACTCGCCCTGTTGCAAGGGCGGAAGGGTGACGCCGAACGGTCGCTTCCCGCCGCATGGCGAGCCGGTGGTGTAAGCGATGCTGGCGGTGTTCGGGGGAATCACGATTACATCGACCCCAAGTTGGTCGTGGCTGGCCGTACCCACGTCATGAAGCAGAGGTAGCGGCACGCCGTTGATGACATCTTGTCGCCGTTCGAGCTTCGCAGGAAACCTGATAGTGAACCGTACGCCGCCGAGGGTATAGGTACTCGCAGGCGTCGTGCCGGGCGATTCGGTAGGAAGTCCACCAACCAGCCCGACCCCGATGCCGATGACCGCGAGAACGGCGACAACGAAGATGGCGACGGGGAGCTTGACCGTGCGCATGGTCCGTGCCCTACCCAATGGGTTGGAACGAGGCGAGGAAGCTCTGGACGTTGCTCACCGGTCCCTTTGAAAAGGCAAGCAAGACCCAGAACACTTGCCCGTTTGTGACAATCTGAGCCGCCCTGCACTCACCCTTCGTGCATTGTGGTCCGATGGTGATGACCGAGACACCATTCCCATCTTCTAACGATTGGTGGACGCCAGCATGAAAGAAGGCCCTCTTGTCGAAACGCACGGCAGCATGAATTGCGGGGGCGGCTCCAACTGTGCTGTAGACATCTTCACCTCCTACTAAGAAGTACTCGCTCGGAATGGAGAGGGGGGCGTACCCGGTCGACGGAATCGGTGGTGTCACGTAGTAGTCAAAAACCGCGGCGTTCGTAACTTTCAGCGGAGCGTCGCCAACACTCACCGTCAACGGCCTCGGTCTCTGGAATCCATCTACGCGCCCAGGGAAGGCCGCGGTGAACCGACCCCACGATGGTCCGTAGACCTTCTGATTCGTCGTGGCAGCCACAACGGCGACCCCGGTGCCGATGATCGCGAGCACGGCAACGACGAAGCCGGTGATGGGATGGCGGAGGTTGCGCATGAGGGTCTCTACCTCCGAAGTCGGGCAACGGTCTTGTTCCAAGTGCCGCGAGGCGATGGTCGTTGCTCAAACTCGGCGAACAGTTCCACAAGCTCGTCCAGAGTCCCGGCTCCGCTGGCTCTGAGCGCATAGCCGTGGTACTTCTCGGGCAGGCGCTGGAAATAAGCCCTGAGTAGCTCGCTCATTCGACCGGTTGCCGGAACCGCCTCAGGGTCAGAACGAACGCTCACTTCGCGTCCCTCTCGGTCTACAGCTAGTGGCCGGGCCCGCGAATCGAAGAACTCAAAGCCCTTGTCAATATCATAAACCTCGATATACGCAGCCAGATGATGTGTCGTCGGGAAGCTGGCAACGTCGCCGCCTTGGCAAACGAAGAACGGCGGGTCCGAATCAGGCACAGCCTGAACTTACCCGTCAGCGCCACGGAGTTCTGCCGTCATGCCGGCCTCAGCGAGTACAGGATGGTCCGAGCGACCATGCCGTTCCCGGCCAGACCGATGGACACGAACGCCGGCTTGGTGCGGCCTGGCACGGTCACTCTGAGGACGAGAATGGAATACTCGGGCGAGGTTGCGGGACAGGCGGTGAGGCCGTGGAGACTAAGACAGCGGGTCGATATGAACCGGCTCGGCGGCGCTGGGAAGTATGGCCCGGTGTCGATGCGTACACCGTTCGCTGATGGCCGTACAGGTGGCGGGCTGATGATTGGGCACCCCGGAAGGGACACACGCGCATCGGTGTCGAGAACGACAGTCGCGTGGTCAAGTCCATAGCCCTCTGGCGGTCCGCTAGAGCAGGACCCGAAAAACAGGCTCTGCCTTTGCACCGGCCAGCCTGCGGGAACCGCGAACCTCATGCCCGCGAACGTCAGCGAATGCCACGATGAGGGCACCTGCCGGCGCGGGGCCTACGGCCAACACGATGGCGCGGGGGGAGCGGGTCAAGCTGTCCACGACCCGGCGTGCTAGAGGGCCACCAGCGCTTATCTCGATACCCACGGAAGGCGCGAAGTAACTGAACTCGTCGCCGCTGTGCTGGCAGAGGTAGACCGGCACACCGTTGCGAATGGTGGGCTTCTCACCTGCGTAGGGCCGCGGCACCTGGCGAATGGAGACCAGGTTCACGACCGTCGACTGACTGCCTACCCTGCCCTCAGGCCCGCAGCTAAAGATGGTCGAAGCGCCCGACGGTGACCCGATAAACAGCGAGTCAGGCGTGGTAGCGACCTCACAGAATGTCGCGGGGACGGAGACTTGCGCGTCGCCGTACGCGACTGGCACCCAGCCGCTCGGTGTGGCCGACACGTCCACCGCTGGGACCGGCTGGGTGGTGGGCGGAACGGTCGTCGTGGATGGCGCACGGGTGGTCGGAAGGACCGTCTGGGAGCTACTGCATGCGGCGACCGTCAGCGCCAAGGCCACCAGCACGACGATGCGGACTTTCACCATGGCCATGCTCCCACGAAGCTGGGACGGGAGTGCTTCGCTCACTCATTCCAGGGGTGCCCGGAGTCTCATCGCGGCTCCTGGCTCCCATAGTGCTGCCACATCCGGTTCCGTGCCTGTCCGAGGAACATGGTCACGGTCGACAGCGGGGCGGCGACGTCGCGTCCTGCGATCACTGTCTCGCAGTCGCGGTGTCGGTCGGCCTGCCTGTCGCCGGGACGTGGCGGGAGGGATTGCCAGGTCCAGTTCGCCGCGAAGCCATCGGGTCGCTTCGCGGTCGCGAGGAGGTAGCCGACTTGGTCTACTTCGTGTGTGATCCGGTTGCGCGCGAAGAGCAGCCCGTTCAGCATCCGAGCCACATCCTCTGCCTGTTCGGCGAGCGTCGCCTCGTAGTGAGATCGGTACTTGCACTTCAGTTGCTCGTCAACGACGTCGATCCAAAACAGCGTCTCGGCGACCGAGGCAAACGCGCAAATCGGATCGTTCCATCCCGCCTCCCGCACGCGCTCAAAGGCGCGATACATCGCGTCGACACACCAGCCCAATGGCACGACCTCGACGCCCGGAACGTTGTCCACAGCTAGACCCTACGCTTGAACGGTGAATCCCTACTGGGTAACGGGCGGGCGTTCCGGGGAGGCACCCCGAGCGAAGAAGCTTGAGCGGTCGTGTAGTCCTACCGTGAATAGGTCGGATGAGCGCCCCACCTGCCCCGGAGAACTTCGTTCGCTAGGTCTGTCACGGCGTCCGCAAGATCGCCTACACAGTCCGCCAAGTCTGCAAGTGCCTGGCAGACTTCAACGTCCGGCGGCTCCGGGGGAATGCTCTCTCGGGCGCGGGCGATGCCACCACTCACACTCCCGACGCTGAACTCCTTATCGTCGCCGCTCAGGCCAGACATTCTCGCACCCCGCTCCATTCCCGCGGGGCCGCCCCTCCGCCCGTCCTGGGGCGACCTGGGCGTGTCTGGGAGCACATGGAGGGGCTCCGCCTGTGTAGCTGGCGGCACGGTCGTCTGCGGGATCGAGCGTCCGCTTCGAGGAGGCCGCCGCACGGGCTTGTGAGTTCGTGGCGGAGATCTCCCCTTCCGCGTCCCTTTCTTTCAGGCGGGCAGGAGCGTGACTTTGATCGCTGAGGGAAGCCGTGTCCCCGTCGGTAGACCGACGATGACAACCTTCGTGAAATATTGCCCAGCGGGCAAAGGCGGCTCTCCTCGGGAGGTACATGCCGGGAGCTGCGGGGTCGCCTGACTGCTCGCCTGTGTGCAGGCCAGGAAGCTGGAGGAAATCATGATGGGAAAGCGATTCAGCCCTGGTGAGAGTCGCACCGTTGGTGCACAAACGACGCCAATAGTGGCAGGATCGTAACTCACCTGCGCATTGGTCAGTCCTACCGAGAGCCACCCGTCGGCGGCACATGTCTCGACCGTGATGGTCCTACCGGTCGTGTTCGTCAGCAGCGCTTCGCCCCGGATTGGTGTTCCCGCCTTGACCTCGGTCCGATCGAGGACGAGTCGGATCTCGACTGCAGCGGCACTTTGGCGCGGCGTATAGACAAGGCCAGCCGAACCGGTGACATGACTTCCGAACTGCGGGCAGTAGATGAGGACCTGGTGACCGGTCCAGATGGGTTGGACACTGCTACAGCCGAAGGGCGCGGTAGGAAGCAGGCTCCAGCGCTGAGTCGACAGGTCGTAGAGGCTGGCGGCGCCGGGCCGGATCGACCCGGATTCGGAGCCGGGATTGAACGAGAACAACGCGTCGCCGGTCCATACCGAGGCAAGGTTGTTCGTCCCGAGCGGGTCTGGACCGATGGGGGTCCAGGTGTTCGAGACGGGAACATAGAACCTGGTGACCTCCGGCGAAAAAGGCTCGCGACAAGCACCGCAGTAGTACGCCGCGCCACGAACGATCAGGAGCCGACCGGTCCGGAGTGCCTCCGTCGGACCCTGGAGGGCGTGGGGTGCAGCCGGTACGAGGCTCCACTGCCCCGTGGTGAGGTCGTACGCGAAAAGATCAGCTCCACCGGAGCGTTCAATCGTGTTCTGGCCGATCGGGTGACTCTCCGACCAGAGCGAGAAGGCAAGCACCTCGTCGCCCGCCTGCGCGGCAGTCTGCCAGTCGAGCTGATGACCGTGAGGTGGGGTGGGCGCTGCGATCTGCTGCCAGGTATCGGTTGTTGGGGTGTATGCCGCTCCGTTGCCGTAGCTCTGGAGACTTGACGTTGTAACGGCGGGTTGGCCACCGAGCACGATCATGTTCTTGCCGGTCCAGACCGCGATCGCTCCCGCTCGTGGCGACAAGGGTGCGGGAGGCAACGTGCGCCAACGATTGGTCGAGGGGTCGTACGCGGCGGCGGCGTTGGTGACCTGGAACGCCCCGAGCGACTCGTCGTCGTAGCCGCCGAACACGACCATCTCCTGCCCGGTCCAGATAGCGCTCGCGTCGGCGGTCGGGCGCAGTGGTGCCGGGGGCAGCATCCGCCAGCTATTCGTCGAGGGGTCGTAGGCGGCTCCATCACCGTGGAGCTGTGCCCCGTGAGAACCTGCCGATCCGCCCCACACGATCAGCTCTCGACCCGTCCAGACGATCGCGGCGTCCCCTCTCGCGGTGATCGGGGCGGGCGACATCGTGGACCACCGACCCGCCAGCAGGTCGGCCACCGAGACACCTGCAGTGCCCCTCGCGACCTTATGTGTGGAGTTGTTCGGGACAGTCGTGACAGTGGTCGACCCGGCCCGGTGGCGCAGCAGCATGTGCGGCAGCGGGACGACGAAGACCAGGACGATCGCGGCGATCAGCGCCGCGGTCGCAACGGTCTGTCGCTGCCTTCTTCGTCTTCGAGAGCGTTTCGATCCTTCGGAGAGGACAGCCTTCAGGTCAACCCTTCTCACCGTGGTATCGGCCTCGCCGGCGACCTCCCGCAGCGAGGAGGCGACGCGGTCATCGAGATCCGTCATGTTCTGCCTCCTTTGGCCTGTTCCGGCAGTCGATCGGCGAGGTCGTGCCACAAGGTCTCGCGCCCTCTACTGAGCCAGGACCGCACCGTCCCAGGCGAGGTATGTAGTTCGAGGGCGATCTCGTCGGCCGTGTAGCCCACGACGTCATGGAGAATGATCGCGTGCTGTTGATTGGCGGAAAGCCGCCGTAAAGCGGCGACGATGTCGAGGTGATCGGCGCTCGGTCCGCTCGTCTGACCGCTCTTGTCCGTCGAGCGTGACCGCTCCAGTGCTGCGCGGCGCCAGTGGCTCCTTGCGAGATTGTGCAGGACCGTGCAGCACCAGGCATCGGGGTGGGGGTGACGCGACACCTTCGGCCAGTGCTGCCAGGCTCGAACGAGGGTCTCCTGGGCGAGGTCGCAAGCCTGGTCGGTGTTGCCAGTGTGGAGGAAAGCGACTCGCCGAAGTGTCGGCTCGACCTCGCGGAAGAACTTCTCGTAGCCCTCGACGTCCCCATCTGGCTCCACCTGTTCTCCTCAGCGGCGTTCCCACCTAAAGGTAAACGCATGGCGCGGCCAAATCGCTGCGTTCGGTCTCTGGTCCCACGAACGAAAGACGGGATGGTTTCGCGTACGCAGTCTGTCGTTCATTCCGCGCCGCAGGGCGTTGGTGACCAAGCGGCGGCTTGAACCCTCGCCCGTGTAGGCCACCGGGTCCGTTCGCTCATGAAGTCCTGTACCTCTTGCCCACCTGGACCCGTACCGTTCGTCTCCTAGCCGAGCAAGAGGGGTCAGGACATCCCGAGAACGCTGAGACGGCGCCTCTCGCGAACGGACTGAAGGCTGGCAGCCGAGGCACGAAGCATCGCCAGTCCCATCGCGGCCACGATGAGCCACCAGGCCGTCGTCAGGCTCGGACTGCCTGGCTGTATTCCCCTAATTCCGCAGCCCAGCATGGCAGGCAGACAAGCAGTTGAGACCGGTTCCGCCGCCACATAGATCCCCCACCCGACGAGACCAGCCCACCCGATCAACATCGCGATGGCTGACACCGAGGTGAGAGCGGACTCCACCTTGAGATACGCGCCCCCAAGCCGTGCTCGCACGCGGATTCTGCGCGCCGCAGCAACACTTGTGGCAACCGCGAGGAGCACGCACAACCAACTGACGGAAGCGACGAGGTAGAAGCGGAACGGAGACGTGTTGTAGGCGAGAAAGTAGCGCTGAAAGGTCAAGAGTGCCGCGAACGAAGTAAATCGTTGTGCGGCGCCGAACCCTCCCATCAGGCGCACCGCCACGACGTTGACGAGCGGGATCGCGACGAGGGCCGCGACAGCTACGCACCCGAGGGCAATCGCGCGCCAGTCGCGTTCTCGCACCGACCGCGAGATCGAGTTCATCATCGACCCGAGGGCCGTGAGCACAAATACCACACCGGCAAGCTCGATGGCGAGGACAGCCGGGTAAAGAAATCCGGCGCCTGGTAGTGGTGCGAATCTTGGCCCCGAGTCGGTAAATCTCGCTTGCACGCCGACATAGACACTCGAAGCGCTCGCCAGCGCGACCAGGGCCAAGAAGAAGTAGGGCAGCGCCGCGGACAGCGCCAACCCGTCTGCTCGCTGCACGGCGACAGCAGCGGGCTGACGAAGCTCGGCAGGCGTAGGACTGAAACGGCTCGCTATACCGTGCCAGGCGAAGCTTGCCGTCACCCGCCAGGCGGACCGACCTTCTTCGAGTAAGGAGCTAGCAACACCACGAGCCTCGACTTCATACCGATCGCGCCACCACCCCGGATAGCAGCGAAAGGCCAATCTGACGAGGCGCCGAGATCTCACGGCAACGCTCCAAGCAGTCGCAATCGCTTCCGCACCGTCGTGGTGACCTGTTCCAGGCTCGCAAGGTGATCAGTCAGTGCAGCGGCGCCAGCCGCCGTGATCCGGTAGGGATGTCGACGATCCTCGGCGGGGAGCGCTTCGATGAGCCAGCTCTGCTCCAGCCGCGCGAGGGCGCCGTAAAGCGTGCCTGGACCGAGTGAGATTCGAGCGAAGTCCTCGACGTCCTTCAAGAGGGCGTAGCCGTGTTTCGGCCCGTCGGCGAGGCTTGTGAGCACGAGGATGGCCGGGTCCGCGTACCGACCGAGCGAAACGCTGTCCGGATCTTCGATTCGACGCCACCGTCCGCTGACCATCTCTACCACTCCTATACGAACGATATATCGTGAAAATACTAGTCGTCAAATGGCAAGCCGTTCACCGAGGGAAGGGGTATCGGAGGCTTCATGGGCGGGCGGCGCGACGCCAACGATCGGCTGGTGTGGCTGCTGCCCGGAATGACGTTCGAGGAGGCGGTCCGCCATATCGCCAAGGTGGACGAGGAAGTCACCTACTCGGTCGACGTAAGGCCTCAAGAGGCGCGAGACCTGCTCGCTCGGCTCAAGAAGTCCGACCGATTCCGAACCGGGCGCTGGAATGCGAGTCGGAGATGACTGCCAAGTGAGCGTCTCGCGAGGCTCGCCGCGCGAGGTGGGCTGAGCGACCACCACCCCAAGTTCGCCGCCCGGGTTCATCAGTATCTGGAATAGGCGGAGGCTCCTGGCTCAGGAGGGTCATTGACGACCACCGGACTGCCGTCGAGATCGACGAGGACCCGGCCCACGAGCGGTCGCGCCAGCTTGGCCACAACCTCGCGCACCTGACCTGGCAGAGCACGCCACCCCGGTGGCCCAATGTCGCGGGCGACAGGAAGGACCGTCACGGCCTCGCTCGTCTCGATCACCTCGGCTGATGGGTACTCCGTCACGCTGGAGTGATCGCCGCTGAAGTGGAAATGGAGTGTGACGCCGTCGGCCTCGATCCAGCCTTCTCGCGCCCTGTGGGGGCTTCCGGGCAACGGGGCGACACGAGTCGGTGGATCTGGAGCCGACCAGCGCTCGACCTCGGGAGCGAGCACCCAGATCGGTCCGATCGCGCCCTCGGCCTGAAGTCGCCAGGCGGGAAGGCTTCGGCGTCCTCGATCGGTGAGGAACTCTGCGTGGACCTTGGCGGCATCAGTCACCCGAAGCGGCCCGTCGTCGGGACGAAGCGGTAACTGGTTCGGCCTTGTCGGTCTGAGCGATAGGAGAACCTCGTCGGGGACGGGGACGGTCGTCTCGATGTCGCCTCTAAGGAAGGCAAGCTTGGCGGCACCGGTGTGAAAGCCACCCTCCGGTCGAGCCGTAGGTCCAACGAGGACGAGCGGCCGCGGATGAGCTTCGACGGGGAAGCCGGACCACTGCTCAAGCGACCAACTGGCCCATTCGCGCTCTGCTTCGAGGCGACGATCGTGTGCCTTCTGCCAGCCTTCGGGATCGTCGCTGACCCAGCGAGCTTCGACCTGGAAGGGAGCGGCCGCCTTGATCATCTCGCTCGGCGTCGATCCGCCCTCGCCCACGAGCTGGACGACCGCCACCCACTCTCCGTCTCGAAGTTCGCAGCCGAGTTGCCGTAAGCGACCGACTCCTCGGTCGCGGAACCGTGCGGAGAGGAGTTGGGCCACGCGCCCAGGCGGAACGTCGACGCCAGGCGGCCACATGGCATCGCGCAAGCCGCCAACGGGGCAGGCCCAAGCACCCTCAGGGCAGCTCCACTGAAGCGCACCGTCCCCACCGACGACATCAAGTTCGTGCCTGTTGTGAAGCGGGCACGGTATCGCCGGTCGAGCGAAGACAGATCCAAGGCGGTCGCGGAGTTCGACTACGAAGCGTCTGTCTCCCGTCAGCCGTATCGCGCTCGACCGGGACACTGAACGGTGGCCAATCTGCGGGCCGAATAAGGACTGCGGCGTCAGTGCGCTCCCACATCACCCCGAAAGGCGCTTGGTACAGCAGATCGTCGAAAACCCCGTCGATGAAGTCACGGGCCATCCGCGACCTCGAAAGTCATCACCACCATCGCGATCGAGCCGCGCTTGCGCACGGTGATCATCGTCTCACCGATCTGCTTCGTCCGAGAATCGAGGCGGCCACTGGCACCAGCTCGGTTCGCGTCAGTCTCTACAGGTCACTCGTCACCGTCACCGTGCCGTGCACACAGGTAGGAAAGTCAGCGGTGGCGCTGCGCCCCGCTCCGACTGCAATATCCACCGAGCGGGCCGCAACCGCGACGCGGTATGGCCCAGGGACGACAGAGAATCGGTATCGCCCGCCTGATCGGATTCTCACCGACGTGACGAGGATCGGCCCGGAGAACAGCCGCACCGTCACCGCAGAAGGGGGGTTCTGAACATAGGCCACGCAGGGGCCAGCAAACCCGGTCACGATGGCCTCGCCGCCATTCTGGGTGGTAGGGGGGACCGTCTGGCCCGCACCACAGGCGGCCAGGGCGAGAGCAAGGACCTGCCATCGCGACCAGCGCCATCTTGCGCACCGTGATCATCGTCCCACCGATCGTCCTCTCGGGTGCTTCAGGTGGCGGCCACTCGACCGACTTCGGTTCCGTGGACTACTACCTTGGCCGTTCCGAAACCGAAGACGTCACGTCCGGTGGTGGCGTTGAAGACATCGAAGGCGCTGAAGAACTTGCAGCTCCCATGACGCGCCCCCGGAGCATTGGTCATTCCTGCGATGTTCTGGCCGACCTCGACCCAGGCAACGACACCGTTGTAGCTGCTCCCCGACAACCCGTCCGGCACCACAAAGGTGCCGAGGTACAGACGGTAGGTGGCGCCCGACTCCTTGCTCAGTGCTGCCCATGCGGCTGATGCTGGTGAACCTGGCTGGTAGGAGGGCGGTGCTGGCGTCAGCTCATAGCCGCCGCGCAGGTGCAGCGTTACCGTGAGTCGTGTGGGAGTCGGCATGGGTATCGCCTGGCCGGCGGTTGCGAGTTCCGCCAAACAAGAGGCAGACGAATGATTTTGATGGGCCGCGGTGCCGCCGGGTTGCGCCGCCGAGAACGTACCGGCGATCACTAGGCCGAGAACGACAAGGATCGCCGCGGCCGTCAGCGCCATGGTCATCGCTCCCCGGTGAGCGGCGACGAGCGCTGCAGGCCGAAGTCGGGCAGCCCGGCGAGCATCGGCGGCCGAGAACTGCCATGGCTCCGCCGCGCCGAACGCGACAACCTCTCGTAGGGCCTGGGTGACTCGGTCTTCAGGAGCGCTCATCAGCTCTTGACCTCCATTGTGTCGTCGCCAGCACTGAGAATCGGGGCGAGGACGGCCCGGCCCCGGCTGAGCCAGGACCGCACCGTGCCCTCGGGAACGCCAAGCTCGCTCGCCACCTCGGCCACCGATAGACCGAGTCCGTCGTGAAGCACGAGGGCCTCGCGCTGCGGCTCAGGAAGGTGGGCGAGCGCGGCGATCATTGCGAGGCGGTCCGTTGTCGGAGCGGACACGTTCTCAATCGGTGGCGGCAGGGGTGCCCGCCGGAGGTGTCGGGCGTGGTTGGCCGCGAGGTTCCTCAAGACTCGCCGCGCCCAGGCGGATGGGTCGTCGTAGCTACGGATCTTTCGCCAGTGAATCCAGGATCGTACGAGTGCCTCTTGAGCGAGTTCGTGGGCAACCTGGATGTCCCCGGTAAGGGCGAACGCCAGCCCGACCAGTTGCGGACGCGCGGAAGTGAAGAAGTCGTCGTAGTCAGTCCGCCCAGACCCGCTCATCGACCCCACACTCACATACACACCCGAACACGTCGTCGCGCTGCAAGGTCGTGGCTGAGGCCTCTTTGGGGCTATTGCACCAGCACCTGACCGTGAGCCGTGCGGGTCGATGGCCCGAAGAACGTCCACCACAGGCCCATCGGTCCGCCCGGCGCATCGGCCGGTATGGCCATCTCCATCTCGTAACGCACCTGGCTATGCGCGGGAACGAGGTGGACGCTGCGACAGTCGAGCCGGTACAGGAGCTTGGTCGGGACGTTGGAGTGCTCCAGGTAGACCGGGCACGGGGACAGCGCCACCGGTCGTATCTCCGGGGTTGTACAGGTCGACCTCGTAGTCCAACACGGTGCCGGGTCGGACCCTTGCGGGGAGTCGTAGTCGGGGAACGAGGGTAGCGAGCGTGTCTGCCGGATAAGTCGGACCTGGCTTGGGCGTGTAGAAGGGCGTGGTCGACATGCCGCAAGGGAAGCTGAGACGAAGGCCGCCGACCTTCTTCGCCCCGCCTCCCGGGATGGAGATCGCCAAGCTGTGGTAAGGCATCGCGCGACCGATCGCACCCGTCGGGTTGGCCCTGCAGTAGGTCGGGACGTCGACGCGCAGTACCACCGTTCCGCCGGGCGCGGTATCAGCGGTCTCGCCGTCCGAGGGCATCGGCTCGCGGCCAGCCACCACGGTCACATGCCCCGGCGCGCCTGCCACGACTCTCGGCGTGCCGGTCAACAGGCAGGCAGTCGAACCGGTGTTGCGCAGCACGATGACGACCCCCTCGTCGCCGGACACTTCCGTTGGGCCGCCGATGGCCGCCGACAGCTCCCTAACAGTGCACGGTGGCGCCCCGGTTCGTGGTGGGCTCGGTGGCAGAGCCCTGGGTAGTAGCGAGGAGAGCAGAGCCTTGGATGCTGGCTCGTCGACCCAAGGCACGACCTCACCCGTGACCGCCGTGGTCGTTGTTGGACCGCCAACAGTCGTATTTCCAACGGCTGCCGGGGTGGTCGTTGGGCGAGGCGATGACGAGTTGGTGCAGGCGGCCAACATCAGCGCCAGGACGGCCATCCCGATCACGCCGAGCTTGCGCACCGTGCCCATCGTCTTTGCCTACACGCTCGGGACTTTCAACGGCTGCCAGGTGCGCCCGCCGTTGGTAGTGCGCCACATCAAAACAGGTCGGTGGTCCAACGCCTGAGCGCCCGAGCACCAGCCACTTTCTCGCGTTGGCGAGAGCTACTTGGCAGTCGTATGCCGCGCTCTGCGGGACCCGCAGCAGGGATGTGAAATGTCTGCCGCCGTCTCGCGTCAGCCACACGTCCCCTGAGAGCGGATAGAAAATCGCTTCGCTATCCGAGACGGGATAGATCTGGAGGCCATTCGAGATGCCCCACGGAGACTGCGGGGTGCCGAACTCCCGCCCTCCGTCTGTGGAACGGAACGCGTAGCCGCCAGTGCCGGTCGTACAGAAGCCCCAGAGCGTAATAGGCGACGTGGCGGTCAAATCGCATACGACAGCACCGTATAGCCGCCCGGTGTCAGTTTCGAGAAAGTCCTGCCGCCATTGTGGGAAACGAGTAGTCCAAAGTTGCTGCCCGAGGTCAGGAGAAGCCACACGTTCGACCCAAAGGCTGTCCAGCCGAACGGGTTCTCAGCCTCGACTGCTGTCACCGGAAGTCGCCTCGTCGTCCACCTGTCGCTCGTCACCTGGGATGAGGCGAGTTCGATTGACTTGCACAGACCTTTGGCTGAGCAGTTCTCGGGGACGAGCACGTAGGCACGGCCATCTGTAATGACGACTGCTCCTTGGAATCGGGCGAATGCAAGTCGCCAAGACTTTCCCCCGTCGTCGGTCCAGTAGAGGCTGGGTGGGCCATCTTGGAGGTCGGCGCTGTACGCGTAGCCGTCCTGTCGGTTCGCGAACTCGATGCCGTACGTGCCCACAGGAGGCGTGCCGACCCGAATGAAGGTCTTCCCACCGTTGGTGCTCCGCGTGAGCACACGACAGGTCCCTGTGGAGCATGGATACGTCCCCAGCAGCCACAGGTAGCCCGAGGCACCGGTCACTGCGGTCGGGGTGACCTTGGGGTGCGCTTCGGTCTGGGTCGTGGTAGTCGTAGGGCGGAATGACGCCCAACTCGTACCCGTGGCCAGGGTCAGAACTATGACAGCCATCACCATCACGCAGAGCTTGCGCACCGTGATCATCCTCTCACCGATCACCATCTCCGGGGCCTCGGGCACTGGCGTTCGGCGATCCCGGTTGACGTGGACCATCCGAAGCGTATTATCACATTGTGCCTAGTACCACCCCGAAGGCCGAAATCGACCCCGCCAACCCGGTCCCCTTGCACGAACAAGTCGCTGCCGCGATACGCCGGGCGATCGCCGACGGCGAGGCGAAACCGGGCGAGCGGCTCCCACCTGCGCGGGACATGGCCAAGGTGCTCGGGGTGAACTCCAACACGGTGTTCCGTGCGCTCCACACGCTCCGAGACGAGGGCCTGTTGGAGTTCTCCCGTGGCCATGGGGTGTCGGTCACCGGTATGGCTCCCCAGCGCAGCGCCGTCGTCGTGAAGGCACGGGAACTGGTCAAGCTCGCTCGCCGTTACGGCTACCGGCCCGACGAGTTGTTGCAGATAATCGAGCAGGTGTCGTAGATGGAGCCGTCGTGACACTCCTGGACGAGCAGCGGCTGACTCCTGATGGCCGCACGGAGGCCGACGCGCTCATCGAGGAAGCGCGGCAGCGGCAACGGAAGCGTCGGTGGTTCATCGGCAGCATCGCGCTCGTCGTGGCAGCGGCGAGCGTGACATGGGCTGTGTTGAGCCGTGGAACCCCCAGCAGGCCATCGCCGGTGGCGACAAAGGCACCCTCGCCGCCAACAACGCCCGCCCGCTGTGCGGCGCGGTCACTTGGCGTCGAAGCACTGGGCGTCCAGACGCAGTTGGGCTGGAACTATGAGGCGTTCCTTGTGCACAACTTCCGTGCCGCGAGTTGCAGCGTCCTGGCAGGTCCACCGACGCTCCGACCCTACACGCTTGTCGGTGACAGGCGGATTTTCCTGCCCGATGCGTTCCGCCCTTCGTTCTCATGTGCTCGCATCCCCTACTCAGCGCTGAAGGACTGCGGCAAGGTTGTCGTCCTGGGTGATCACGGCTATGCGAGCTTCGGAATCGCAGTTGGCCTCCAAAAAGGACCGTGCCAAGAGTCGAAAGGCTTCCTCATCAAGCTTGCGGGCGTGACGGGGATGGTCAATGTTCCAGGGTCAGTCGCCTACTGCGGGACCTCTCTGCCGGTGGGGGCCTTGCTCTCCGGGTGTAGTGCGCAGCAGATGGACCGCGGCAACTTCATCGTCGCCTCGGCGTCGGATGCGCGGCTGGCCGGTTGTCGTTTGGTCAAGGAATGAAGCCGTTATGACCCTTATTGAGGAACCTCGGCAGGCAGAGACAGAACTCCCAGATGCAGACGCCCTCATCGAAGAAGCCCGCCAGCGCCAACGGAAACGCCGTTTGTTCATCGGCAGCATCGTGCTCATCGTGGCCGTCGCCTCGGGCATCTGGGCCGCGTCGGGTGGTGGGTCGGCGACCAAGCCACCGTCAACATCGAAGAAGCCGGGTCACACCAAGACTCCGGCGAGCACGCCCGGTTCGGCCAAAAAAGCCGTAACGTCCGGCGCTGTTACGGCAGTCGGTCCGTGGGTACTCGGCATAGCCTTCCCGTCGGCCAGCCATGGCTTCGCCTCGGTGCTTCGTTGTGGGTCCGTTCATTGCTTCGTCGGCATCGAGGCAACCGCTGACGGTGGAGTCACCTGGCACCGGATCGCCAATCTCCTGAGACCGCTGAACCCGCAAACACCGGCATTGGAAAACGGCCCAACCAACGAGACCACCAACGATCTTTGGTTTGCCAACGACCAAGACGGGATGCTGTTCGCCAAATCGAAACTTGTCCTCGTCACCGACGACGCAGGAGCGCGTTGGAGTCCCGTTCGGATTCCTGGCGTCGTCATCCAGGTCCTTTCGGTTGACCGGGAGTTCGTTCTGGTCGCGGACGACTGTCAACCACCCAACAATGGCTACCCGGAGTGTGGTCAGCGCGAGCTAGTGACCGTTCCGTTCGGCAGCGGTTCTGTGGCATCGACGCGGCGTTTGCCCTCATGTTTGGAGCGATACACCGAGAGCGATGTAGTGAGTACCGATGGGACCTTGATAGCCGAGGGCTGTCACGCTCTGTTCTTTTCCAAGAACGGTGGCGCGACATGGGAGCAACGCAGGTTGGCCTTTGCCTGTACGCCGTCACTCATCGCCGCCGACCGACCTTCGGACATCTGGGCGGTTTGCACCTTCATGATGGGTGCGGGACAGCAATTGAAATGGATTTACCGCTCGCTCAACAGCGGGGCGACCTGGAAACTCGCAAGCAGGTCCTTCCTGGGTCGGAAGGGAACGTCCATCGGCAAGGTTTCCACGACAGGGTACGCGTTCATGCTCGCGGCGACCTCGCCTCAGCACGCCGTGCTGCTCTCCCAGTTCTCGGGCGCGTTCGCAACCTTTGACGGAGGGCGGGTCTGGGTCATGATGGCTAACGCCGGGAGTCTGTCATTCGGACCTGGCGCTGGCGGTATCGCGTGCGTCGGCTCCCAGTACTGCTGGGCCGCTGCTGGCCCTTTCATCGTTCGAACCACCAACGGAGGCCGTAGCTGGACGACGGCAAAGAGTCTCATAGGACGGCCATGAAGGTTCTTGAACCCGTTCACCCAGACGCCGAGGCGCTCATCGAAGAAGCCCGCCAGCGCCAACGGAAACGTCGATTGTGGGTGGGCAGCATCGTGATCGTCGCGATGGTCGTGAGCGGTGTCACCTACGCGGTTGCCAGCGGGCCGAGTTCCCGAGCGCGGCACCCCGGCGTTTCGTCACCAACGAGCACGGCCCCTGCGGAACGGTTCGGGACCTTAGTGGCCTACGTGCTCAACTCCGACTCAGGCACCGTGACACCAATCAACACGGCCACAAACATCGCTGGCAGACCCATCAACGTTGGCAAAAGGGTTGCTCAGTACATAGGCGTCGCCCTTGATGGCTCAACGGTCTACGTCGGTCGTGACAGTGGCACCACCGCCTCGGTCACGGTCGTGCCCATCAGCGTTGGCACTAACACCGCTGGCAGCCCCGTGAGGGTCCTCGTCACCAGGTTGGTGGACTGAGGCTGCGCCACGACTGTCGCCACGACGCCGAACGGTAAGACCGACTACATGCTGGTTAGGAGCGAAGGCGTCGTGTTGCCCATTTCCGTCGGGACCGGTGCCGTGGGCAAGCCCATCCGAGTTACACCTGGACTGTCCGCGATAGTGATCGCCTCAAAGGCCAGCGCTTCCCCCCCAAGGAGTTGATACGTGGGCACAAGCCCCGGTTGACGCGGACCTCGCGCCCTGTGGGCGAGGTACTCCCGTCAAGGTTTCATGGGACAATGCCCACCGTGAGGCTGCGCGTCCTCGTACTTGTGGTCTTGGCATTGGTCGTCTCGGCGTGCAGTCCTGGCCAGAGCATTCCTCCGACCACCCAGACCGGGCCTGCCCTGACTTCTCCGGTGACGGGTCCCGTCTTGCTCAGCGCCGATGGACGCACCATCACCACCGATGCGCAAGTTGAGTGCGGCCATGACCCAAGCCTGCGCGCCCGCTCCTACCCGAATCGGGTCACGCTGGCCTTGGTCGCCCCCCTCGTGGCTCAGCCCAACGAGTTTTGCTTGTTCGACTTCGGCCAGGAAGTCCTGAGTGTGCAGACAAAGCTTCCTGCGCCTCTGGGTCGGCGAAAGCTCGTCCAAGCATCCTCGGGCAACGCCATCTCTTACTTCGACGCCAGGCTGTTAGCCAGACTCACCGTGTTGCCACCAGGTTGTGTCCTCGGCGGCGACTCCCCCAGTGGGGGGTTCGGGGCGGGAAGCTATGTAGCCGCTGCGCGGTGGTGCCCCTACACCAAACCGGCTTTTCCGCTCGCAACCCTCACGGTGACTCAGGCCATTGGACACGGGGCGTTCGACGCGAAGCTCGGCTCGCCAGTGGTGGCGCATCCGAGCGTCAATCGTCACCGTGCGTCACTGCAAGTGGCAGCGGCATCCGGGCCGCTGGGCGTCTTCCTTCGTGTGCTCACTTGGGACGCCGACGGCTACACCTTTATGCTCATGACTTCTTTGAACGGCCCGCGCGAGAGGGTGCTCACCACTCGGCAGTTGCTCGCGATTGCGGATGGCCTGCGCCCTTAGTCAGCGGCAAGCCGGTGAGCCGGGGGATTGGCGTCTGACGCCTCGCGGCCCCAGCGCCCGGCACAAGGTGTAGAAATCGGCCATGCTCCGCCGCCGTGCTCTCGCCTGTGCGCTGGCCGGTGTTTTGTCAGTGGTTCTTGGCGCCTGCACCAACTCCGGCAGTGGAGCCGCCAGCACGACCACATCTACTCCAACCACAGGTCCCCAGACCACGGCCACCACCGTCCCAGCCGTTCTCGCGTCCAGCACGCCCGGCGTGAGACGTTTCCAGAGCTTGGTGGAGAAGGGATTGGGTTCGACGTTCTCCGCGACCTATCAGGAGACCTATCCGAAGCGGCAGCATCAGCCGTCGTCAGCGGTGGTCGTAGTAGCTCAGCGGTCGGGCGAGTGGAGCGTATCCGGGTCTAACTGGCGCGAGTTCCTCCTGAAGTCAGGGCGGGTGGTCACCTGCTCCAACATCGGACCGGGTTGGCAATGCGATGAGCTACAGGAGGGCATGAATATGAGCGGTGGTGGCTGGTTCCTCCACACGCTCAACTACCCTCCGATTTTTCTCAGATACCTCTTGGCGAACGGGCTGGTCGGTGTCCGGGCTTCCTCAGTGGACCTGTACTCGCGAGTCATCGACCACACGCGGATGACATGCCTGGCCCTGAGCAGAGGCGGTGAGGCGGGTGACACCTGGTGTGTCGTCCCCACCGGGCAGTTCGCCTACTTCACGTCCGACAGTCGCTCGTCACAGTCTGGCGTGAAGGAACTCGTCCTGACGCGCATCTCAAGAGCGGTACCGGCGAGCACGTTCGTCCTCCCGGCGGTACCCACGGGTCCTACTTGAGGGATGGCCGCGAACCGCCAGCAGCCCTTTCGTGCATACTGAGTGTGTGGGTTCGGAAGGAGTTCGTGGTCGGAAGCCGCCTCGCCCATTGAAGGCTCCTGCATCCGACGACGGAACACCGCTGCGAGTTGCTGACACGCCGGACGAGTATTCGACCATGACGCCGTACGGGGCGGCGATGGGCATGGCGACCTTCGTCGGCAAGTTGATTCGACGGGTGACCGGAGCCGACCGACGCGGGTAGTACGCCTCGCTGTTCAGTAGCCGAAGCCCGGAGAACCTCTTAATTTGGGTTATATATAAGAGGTTTTCCTGGTTCGACGGCCCCCTCCCCGACGTTGGAGAGCCGTTTGGCAAAGTGCTCAGTCGGGACCCTGCCGCCTGAGCCGTCCAGGTTCCCCTGTTCATGCGCCCGTCGCCGAACCACCGGGTTCAATGGCCGGAAGGCACGATTGACGATATTTCCTTCCCGCTACTGCGGCCGGGACATCAATCGGCTCACCTACCTGAGGCAAGAAGTAGCTCAAGAGAAATTCCACACCGGCCACCAGGACAAGCCACGCGCAGGCGACTGGCCATCCGAGCCGCCTCATGGCGTCTTCGCCGACAGGGTGGTCGGGTGCTGCCGCCGTCGTCGTAACGCTGCTCAGGGTTTTGCCTACCACCGGTCATCATCATGCACCGTGCAGACGCTCACAGCGGGTCGGGCGTCCACCATTTCCAAGAGGCGCCCCCGAGCCGGCCGGCAAGCTCGGTAATTTCCCCACGGGTGAGGGGATGTGCGGCCATGGCTCCATGTTGCCTGACAGATGGTCCGGCAGAATGGATGAGTGGACTGGCCGTCGGAAGACGAGTGGAAGGCGGCAGTCACCGCCCCGGATTGGGGTGAACGTGTCCTTGCGGCGTTGCGTCGGCACTTCCGAGAAGGGCGACCCACGCTGGAACCTGTGCGTCTGATTGACGCCAGCCTTGATACGGACCCCGACGGTGTGCCAGTCCTGCTCGCCGTCTACGAGCACGCCTTCTGGCCAGAACGAACGGGGCTGCGCCGTCGGCTGGACCGATGGCCGGTCTTGCTAAGTCCGAGCGACGACCTTGACGAGTGGCTCGCCGGGTGGATTGCCTGGTGCGAAATGGGAGAGCCGCTCGGTCGCCAGTACGACCTTCTCGTAGAAGATGACGACGGCCTGTGGTGGTGGGGCGATGGCTACCCGGACCTGACCGAGCACCCCGACTACGATGACGTACACAAGAGAGTTCTTGCCAGCATCGACGCCGCGGACCTTCGGAACACTCGCACCGCTGCCGGGCTGTCGCTCGAAGAATTGGCAGAAGCAAGCGGTATCAATATTGAGCGACTCCGCGATGCCGAGTCATATGTGCCGCAAGCCGACCTCAACCTAACGTTGCGAGAGTGGCTCAGCCTGGCCGCGGTCTTTGAGGGTCACGCCATCGAGGAATATGAAGCCCAGGCGGCAACGAAGGGTGACGAGGGTTGGGTGATGGTCAGCGGCCAAATGCTGGAACACGCAAGGTTCATCGTCGCACGCGCCTTCCACGCCGACGAACCTGACCGTCATGACAGCTAGGTCCGGCCCCAACACCGGACTTACTTTGAGAGCGCCCAGCGATTGTGCTACTTGCGAATATCAAGGTGCCGAACGACCGGCTGATTCGCCAGGTCCCGAGACCGCCAGGTGTTCGGTCGGCGGCTCGCAGGTCCCGGTCGTCATCATGCCGTTCCCGCCCATCACGGCCTTCAGTCCAATCCCATGGCACCGTGCGACCCGTGCACCATCGCGGTCGTGACGGCCATCCCATCGGAGTCGATCATGACTATCATCCCCATTGGAACGAGTCGGCAGACTAGCTGGGCTCAGGTGCCCACTTGGCGTCAAGGGGTCGCGCCAGTTCGCGTTGGATGGCGGGCAAGGCGAGTTCCCTGATCGCCTCGATGACCGTGTGTGCCAGCGGCTCGATTGGTCCACCCGCCGGCAGCTCCCACCAGCCAAACCTGGAGGAGATGGGTGACCCTTCCGGCATCTCCCACCAGTTGGGTGCGTCGTTGAGTTCGTCGAAGCTACGGTTGTCCCGAGGATGGTCGCGATCCCGAATGAGAGTTTCAAGGCTCAGACCGTATATGCCTGCTGGGCGAACTAGTCGAACGCCGTGCTCCGTGTCAGCTTCGCGGAGTGTTTCACGGAAGGCTTCAAACGTCGGTCTCTGGAGTACATCGAACCTTGCCGAGAAAGACACCATCTGTGGTGTGCTCCACCTACTCTTTTGGAAACAGAAGCGGCACTCATAGGTGTCGTCTGGGCGGCTGAACCTCTGGCCGCTTCCCTTGAAGCCCATCTGACGAAGGGCCGGTGCCATCCAGTCGCGGAGCATCCGGTGATAGGTCTGTTGAGCCGTCTCAGGCTCGTCGCCTGCCTCAGAAGAATCCTTCGAGTGGGTGACCATCGGTCCTGAAGCTACCGTGACAGCGGCGACCAGCGCCGCGACTTCGCCCGGCCCCGAGACCGAACCGTCGAACGGCTTCGTAGCGCTGCACATGAACCGTGCCCCGGAGGTCGGTCGGCGGGACGAGCTGGGTGGGATCACACCAGCAACCTGACTCTGCGGTCGTGCTCCGCAAGCCATACCGGCTAGTGCAAGGGCAAGAACGAGGTCGTCGTGCTCACCGTCGCGTCCGGCTGCGTAGCTCTCGTGACCGCGCGGCGAGATGCGAGCCTCGAAGGCCAGCAGTTCGTCGACGAGCGCCGGGGAGAGCGCGAGGGCTTCTGCGATCCGTAGACGCCCACACTGGAGCAGCACCTTGGTGGCTGCGACTACGTCTCTCTTCGGTGCCCGATACTCCCGTCCTTCGCTTTCTGAGACGGCGTCTCCGCCGGTCAAGGTGATCGCGTTCAGCTTGCCGACGACGGGGCGCAACATCTCGATGACCGGACGACCGACGCCGGTCGCGTCGACCGCGATCCGAACGTTGCCCATGGCTCGAAGAGACCTCTCCAACCGGGCGATGTGCTCGACCTGCTCGGGGTAGCCGGTGCCGAGCGGAATCCGTTCGATGTGGCGACAGTCGTAGGTCGGGGGATCTCCGTTCTTCACCTCCAGCACAACCAGCGCGGTGTAGTCCCGCAGCTCGCCGAGGTCGATCCCGAGAATGAAGGAGGGGCGGCGCTCGCGGGGAGCGACCTCAGCTTGAAGTCGTGGCCCGGGCTGAGCCATCGCGATCGGAAAACCTGACGGCGAGAGAAGGGACATCACGACCTCGCTCGACTCACCGGGAAGAGCGACATTCGATCCGCGCCGCGGTCCGACTTTAGCGAACTGTTAGCAGGTATCGATGCGCTGTGCCTTATGCTGGGCGACTAGTCATGGACTATACTCCCTGGTAGATGCCACTTTGTGGGCGCTGACGGACTCGAACCGCCGGCCTGCTCGTTGTAAGCGAGCTGCTCTGACCACCTGAGCTAAGCGCCCGTCCCTACGAGAGCGGTCCCGACGCCAGCAGCCGCCCTCTCACAGACGTCGTATCTTCCCACGCAGAGGTGCCGCCGGCGCACGGGACCAACCGCTGTCAGCTCACCGGCAGTTGGCTCGGTCGAACGATCGCGGACACGAAGATCGTCGGGCCGCCGCAGGCAGTGAAATCCTCCGCGACGGTGAAGGCCGACGAGATCCCGGGCAGCGTGACCTTCATCGAGCTCACGACGGGACACGACTGTTCACCGTTCGACGGGAAGTCGCTCGACTGCACAAGGAAACCGGCCCCTGCGACATGCCCCTGAGGCAGCGTCAGGAGTGTCGGGGGAATGCCGAAGACGGCGCCTTCGCCCGTGGTGAGCACCGTCGCCTTGAGGGGAGCTGGAGCAGCCCCCTGCGGTCCCCCGATCAGGGTGATGCCGGGCCGGCCCTTGAGCGTGCACGGTGCGGCCGACGTGTTCACGATCGTGACGGCGCTGAAGGTCTGGCCGGCTGTGCCGTTGGACTTCTTAGGCACGAGCGTCAGCTCGCGGCCGGTGCAGGGAGACGGGGCAGGTGGCCGGGTCGTCGTCGTCGTGGATGACGTGCTCGTCGATGTCGTCGCCGGGGCGCTCGTTGTCGTTGTCGCTGTCGTCGTCGTAGTCGAGGTCGACGACGAGGGCGGCGGGACCGTCGTGGTCGTGGTGGACGTCGCCGCACTCGAGCACCCGCCGACGAGCGCGGAGACGCCCAGCAACATGGCCAGTCCTCCGACCACCAGAAATTCTCGAGCGACCCATGAGCCTCCAGACGAGGCGGCGGCCGTTCACGACGCCGCCGACCCAGTATGGCGGTCACCCGCACAGCAACCGGATCAATCCCCGGACGCCCCCCGCAGCAACGCACCTTCCGCGGCGTCGTACTTCCAGAAGCGGGGCAACGCCGCCGCCAGCGCCGCCGTCCCCACCACGCACAGCGCGCCCCCCGCGACGATCGACACACGGAGACCGGCGAGGGCCTCGAACAGACCGGCTTCGACGTTGCCGAGCGCCGGCCCCGACGAGTAGCTCAGCATCTCGATCCCCGCCAGGCGCCCGCGCAGTGCATCCGGAATGGACTGGTTCCACATCGTCCCCCGAAACAAGCCGCTCACCATGTCACCTCCCCCCGCCACCGCCAGTCCGACGATCGCCAGGGGGAGCGAGGTTGCGAGCCCGAACCCGATGATCCCGAGCCCCCACACGCCGGCCGAAAGGGCGATGGCCCGCCCCTGACGCCGGACCCGGTGTGCCCAGCCGCTTGTGAGCGCCACTAGCAGTGAGCCCGCAGAAGGCGCAGCGTAGAGAAGCCCGAGCACGCCTGCGCCGCCGAAGTGGCTCGCGACCTGTGGGAACAGCGCGGTCGGAATCCCGAAGAACATGGCGTTCATGTCGACGAGGTACGAGCCGAGCAGATCCTTACGGCTCCTCGCGTAGCGCAGGCCGTCGGCAATCGCCCGAAGAGAAAGGCCATCGGACTGCGCCGGCGGAGGCGCCGCCCGCATCATGGCCAGCGCGACGAGCGAGACGAAGTACGTCGCCACGTCGACCCCGTACGTGAGGGGAAGCCCGGCCACGACGATGAGGACGCCCGCGACCGGCGGGCCCGCCACCATCCCGAGACTGCCCCGAAGGGACGTGAGTGCCGACGCCGCGGGAAGCCGTTCGGGCGGGACCAGCCGCGGCACCATCGCGTCGAGCGATGGCCGCTGCAACCCGTCGATCCCCGCAGCAGCGAAGGCGACCGCGAACAGCACCCACAGGAGAGGGTGGGCGAGAAGCGAATTCACGACGAGCACGCCGATGACGAGGCACATGGCCGACTCCGTCAGGCGGACCATCCGACGCCGGTCCACCGCGTCGGCGAGCGCCCCTCCGACGAACGCCGTGATGAGCAGGGGGATCAGCTCCGCCAAGCTGAGCAGACCCACGATGAGCGACGAATGGCTGATCTGGAATGCCTGATACGGGAGCGCGACGTAGGTCACCATGCTCCCGAAGAACGACACGCCCTGACCTATGAAGAGAAGGCGGAACTCTCTCGAGCCGCGCAGCGGCGCCAGGTCGATCCGGAACAGGCTCACGCCGAACAGTCTGGCCGCCGGCCGTGGCGGCCCCCGCTCTCACATCCCTAAGGAAACAGGCCCCTCACCTCGATCGCCTCCCCCACCCTCTCGAGCGCTACCGCAACGGCACCCCTCCGCAGCGTCACCTTGAGCTCGCGCGACCTGTGCCAGACGGCGTCGAAAGCGGTTGCCATGATCCTGCGGAGCCGTTCGGCGACGAGCTCCTCTTCCCATGCAAAGCCCTGGCGGCTCTGCGCCCACTCGAAGTAGGAAGCCGTGACGCCGCCGGCGTTGGCGAGGATGTCCGGGACGACGACGATGTTGCGCCGTTCGAGGATCGGGTCGGCCTCGGGAAGCGTCGGCCCGTTCGCCGCCTCCACGATGAGCTGAGCCCCGAGCCGCTCGGCCACGCCCGCCGTGATCACCCCCTCGAGCGCGGCCGGGATCGCAAGCTCGCACTCGACGTCCCACAGCTCGTCAGGCGTAAGGGGGTCGGCTAGCTCGAACCCGGCGACGGTGCCCGTCCGCTCGACATGGCGAGCGAGGCCTGCGGCGTCCAGTCCGGCCGCGTTGTAGACACCGCCGCCGACGTCGGTCACCGCCACTACGCGCATCCCTGCCGACGACAGCAGGTACACGAGCGGGCCGCCGACCTTGCCGTGCCCCTGGATCACGGCACGTGCCCCGGTCATGGGGAGACCGAGCTCGTGGAAGATCGCACGGGTGCAGATGAGCACGCCTTGAGACGTCGCGCCGACATGTCCGCGGCTGCCGCCGATCGAGAGCGGTTTGCCGGTCACGATGCCGGTCACGGCCTCCCCGCTCACCATCGAGATCGTGTCCATGAGCCAAGCCATCACGTTGGCGTCGGTGTTCACGTCCGGCGCCGGTATGTCGCGGTCAGGCCCGAGCATCGAGGCGATGCCGAGCGCGTACCTGCGCGTGAGCCGCTCGAGCTCGGTCACCGACAGCGTCCTCGGGTCGACCTGGACGCCGCCCTTTGCGCCTCCGAACGGCACGTCCACGACGGCGCACTTGAGCGTCATGTCGGCGGCAAGGGCCATGATCTCGTGCGCGGACACGGACTGGTGGAAGCGGATCCCGCCCTTGCCCGGGCCCCGGGACGTGTCGTGATGGACGCGCCATCCGCGATAGACCTCGATCCGGCCGCTATCGCGGCGAATCGGGACGGACACCTCCAGGACGCGCTCGGGCGCCGAAAGGATGCGCAGCGTGTCGGGATCGAGGCCGATCAACGCGGCCCCGTCCTGGATGCGTTCGAGTATTGCGTCCCACGGG
Source organism: uncultured Acidimicrobiaceae bacterium (assembly GCA_963763085.1). Taxonomy (GTDB): domain Bacteria; phylum Actinomycetota; class Acidimicrobiia; order Acidimicrobiales; family Bog-793; genus CAVXNB01. Next base: position 1,356,249 of record CAVXNB010000004.1, on the reverse strand, counting down.
TCGGATCCAGACATCGCGCGGCCTCCAAGGCAGTCCGTCGACTCAACCTACCGCCGCTCCGACGCCGGCCGCAGCCAAAGCGGGCCCGGTTGTAAGGTCGATCGCGCCACGCGGACCGGAGAGACGCCCGATGCAGACGATGACCGAGGAGGCCTTCACCCTCGAGGCGAGCAAGTTCCTGGAGTCGAACGCGGACCCCAGACCTCCCGCGCGCCACGTCTTCGGCGAAGGCCCGGACTCGGTCAGCTTGTTGGAGGAGCGCACCGCCGAGGAGGAGCTCCGGGACGTCGCCGCCGCCAAGGCTTGGGCCAGGAAGGTCTTCGACGCCGGCTTCGGCTGGATCACCGGGCCGTCCGCCTACGGAGGCCGGGAGCTGCCCGGCTCCTACCAGCGGCTGTACGCCTCGCTCGAGGCCGGCTACGACACGCCATCGCAGGCTTCTCGCGCCATCGGGCTCGGGATGGTGGCGCCGACCATCCTCGCCCACGGGACCGGGACAGCAAAGGAGCGCTACCTGCGGGCTCTCTGGCGAGGCGACATCGTCGCCTGCCAGCTCTTCAGCGAGCCGGGGGCGGGAAGCGACCTCGCCGGCCTCCAGACTCGGGCGACCCGAGACGGGGACGAATGGCTCGTCAACGGCCAGAAGGTATGGACCTCCGGCGCTCAGTACTCCGACATCGGCGAGATCATCTGCCGGACCGACCCCGATCTGCCGAAGCACAAGGGCCTGACGGGATTCATCGTCGACATGCGGGCCCCGGGCGTCGAGGTGAGGCCGCTGCGCCAGATCACGGGCGGCGCTTCCTTCAACGAGGTCTTCTTCACCGACGTCCGCGTGCCGGCAGATCACCTGCTCGGCGACGTCAACGGCGGTTGGTCGGTCGCGCTCACGACGCTCATGAACGAGCGCGCCAGCATCGGTGGTGGCGGGGGCGGGGGCGCCGGGACCGGAGCCGGGTCGATGCACCGGCTGATCGACCTCGCCGCTCACCTCGGCAGGAACGAGGACCCGCTCGTCCGCCAGCAGATCGCCGATGCGTGGATCAACCTCCAGGTCGCCAGGTACACCAACGAGCGCGCCCTTGCCAAGATCCGCGCGGGCGAGCTCCCGGGTCCCGAGCTCTCGATCGCAAAGCTCTCCCTCACCGAGAACCTCCGCCGCCTCGCCGACCTCGCCGGCGCCATCCTCGGCGAGCGTCTCGTGGTCGACACGGGCGAGTGGGGGACTTACGCCTGGGGGGCGTTCGTGCTCGGAGTGCCCGGCATGCGGATCGCCGGCGGGACCGACGAGGTGATGCGCAACATCATCGGCGAGCGCGTGCTCGGTCTTCCGAAGGAGCCCCAGGCTCGCTAGCGGCAGGCCGGGGCGCCGGTCTCAGCCTCGTGCGTACTCCCCGACCTCGGTCTCCTCCTCGAGATCGGCCTCCTCGTCCGAGACCAGGAGGCGCCACGACCGCCGGTGCTCCTCGCACGGGCCATTCGCCAGCAACGCCGCCCGGTGCTCCGGCGCCGCGTAGCCCTTGTTGGCGTGCCAGCCGTACCAGGGGTACGAGCGGCTGAGCTCCACCATGAGGCGGTCTCGGGCCACCTTCGCGATCACGCTCGCGGCGGCGACCGAGGCGCACGTCAGGTCGGCCTTCACCTTGAGCGTCACCTGCTCCGGCTCCACCGAAGTCGGCGACGCGGCTGAGCGCTCCGGGCGGGTGAACCAGTCGTAGTTGCCGTCGAGAAGGATGAGATCGGGTCGCACCGCCAGCGACGCGACCGCCCGCTCCCCCGCCAGCCGCAACGCGCGGAGGATCCCGATCTCGTCGATCTCGGCTGCGCTCGCGTGGCCGATCGCCCAGCAGCACGACCACGAGTTGATCCTCGGGACGAGAGCCTCCCGCACCGCCGGCGGCAGGAGCTTGCTGTCGCGCAGCCCGGTGGGCGGCCGGCGCGTGACGGCGTCGACGACGACCATGCCGACCGAAACCGGCCCTCCGAGCGAACCCCTCCCGACCTCGTCGCAGCCCGCGACGGCGACTCGATCGGCGACGAGCAGGTCGCGTTCGAGCTTGAGATTGGGAGCGCGGCCCGCGGTCACGTCAGATTTGAGTCCGAGCTGGGCGCCGTGCGCACACCGACGACCGTAGCTCGCGGCGCTCCACGCGGCGTAGCCTTTCGGTTCATGGCACACCGGCGAAGGGTCGACGTCGTCCCGCACACGCACTGGGACCGGGAGTGGTATGCGCCGTTCCGGACCTTCCAGCTGCGTCTGGTCGACCTGGTGGACGGCCTGCTCGAGCTGATGGAGTCAGACCCCTCCTATGCCCGCTTCCTGATGGACGGCCAGATGGCTGCGGTGGACGACTATCTCGAGGTTCGGCCGGAGAACGAGGGTCGGCTCCGCCAGCTGGCGGCTGCCGGACGGATCACGTTCGGCCCCTGGTACGTCCTCATGGACGAGTTCCTCGTCTCGGGCGAGACGATCGTCCGCAACCTCCAGCTCGGCCTCGAGCGGGCCGCTGCCTTCGGGGGCGCCATGGAGATCGGCTACCTGCCCGACATGTTCGGCCACGTGGCCCAGATGCCCCAGCTGCTGGCCGGCGCCGGCTTTGCCGACGCCGTCGTGTGGCGGGGCGTGCCGTCCGCGGTCGACAAAACGGCCTTCTCCTGGGCAGCGCCCGACGGCTCCGTCGTCCGCGCCGAGTATCTCCTCGGCGGCTACTCGACAGGCGCCGCGGTGGGAGACGACGCCAAGGCGTTCGTACGGCGGCTGGAATCGCTCGAAGAGGAGCGATCGGCCTTCCTGCTCGGGCCCGAAGCCCCGCTCCTCTTCCCGAACGGCACCGATCACCAGAAGCCTCAGCCTTGGCTCGGTCGGGTAGTGGAGGAGGCGAATGGGATTCAGGATCGTTTCGAGATCGTGATCTCGTCCCTGCCCGAGGCGTTGCGCGGGGCGCCCCGCACGGGGTTGCCGCACTGGTCCGGCGAGCTCCGGTCGGGAGCCCGGGCGAACATCTTGATGGGCGTCGCCTCGAACCGCGTGGACGTCAAACAGGCTGCCGCCCAAGCGGAGCGGGCGCTCGAGCGGTTCGCCGAGCCGCTGGCATCGTTGTTCATGGCGCCTGGCCGGTATCCGGAGGCGCAGCTCAGGATCGCCTGGCGCCAGGTCGTGCGGAATGCGGCTCACGACTCGATCTGCGCCTGTTCCCACGACGAGGTCGATGCGGCCGTGCTGAACCGGTACGCCGAGGCGAACCGGATCGCCGAAGGAGTCACCGAGCGGGCGCTCGCCGAGCTCGCGTCGTCGTTCTCCGAGCCGTGTCACGTCGCCGTCAATCCCTCGGCCCGACCTCGATCGGGCATCGTCGAGCTGATCCTCGGTGGCGAGGGGCCCATCGAGGGCGCCCAGATCCTCGACGAGCGGGTGGGGCTGGCTGCCGACCTCGTGCTCACCACATCCGAGGTGCGCGGCATCCTGTCCCAGATCGGCGAGCAGGACCAGCTGGGCGATGGCGCTTATCTCGCCGGCGTCGACGTCGAGGAGGACGACACCGGCATCGACATCGCGGTCCGTTTCCGGCCCGAACGGCGGAAGGACCTGCCCGTGGCGCAGATCAAGAGCGACCTGCTGGCCCGTTTCGCGCTGCGACCCGACGCCCAGGTACGCGTGAAGCTCGACCAGGCGGCGTCCCGGCGAGTGCTGGCCCGTGTCGACGACATCCCTGGCTTCGGTTGGAAGGCCTGGCGGGCCGGCCCGCTCGGCGATCCGGTCTCCGCCGTCGAGAACGCCGACGGGCGGCTCGAGCTGGCGAACTCGCTCGTGACCGTCGCCGTCTCGCCGGCCGACGGCACGTTCTCGGTCAACGGCATCCCAGGCTTCAACCGGCTCGTCGACTCGGGCGACCACGGCGATACGTACAACTATTCGCCGCCCGAACACGACGTCGTGGTGGAAACTCCGGAGCTGGTGGCCCTGAAACTGGTCGAGTCTGGCCCGGTACGCGCCGTCGCCGTCGCACGGCGGACCTACAACTGGCCAGAGTCCATCGACGACGGCAAGCGGGCGCGCACCGGCGGGCGCGAGGTCGTGGTCACCTCCCGCATCGAAGTCCGCGCCGGCGAGCCTCTCGTCCGGGTCACGACGAGCTTCGACAACACGTGCCGGGACCACCGGCTCCGCGCCTGGTTCCCGTTGCCCGAGCCCGCCGATCATTCGAGCGCCGAGTGTGCCTTTGCGGTCGTCGAGCGTGGGCTGTTCGCCGAGGGCGGTCCGAGCGAACGTGCGCTCGCGACCTATCCCTCCCGCCGCTTCGTGCAGGCCGGCGGCCTCACCGTCTGCCACGACGGCTTGTGCGAGTACGAGCTCGTCGATCTCGCCGAGCCGGGCGGCGGCACCGGGAACGCCGACGACGGCTCGAATGCCGCCGTTCGGGCGCACGGCCTCGCGCTCACCTTGCTCAGGGCTACCGGCATGCTGTCACGGCTCACGACGCTCAACCGACCCCTGCCGGCCGGCCCCACCGACGCCCTCGAGGGCCCGCAGATGCAAGGCCCGGTCACGTTGCGCTACGCGGTCGCCGTCGGCGAGCGGGACGGGTACGCGCTCGCCGACGATGCGTTCATCGATTTGCCCGTACTTCCGAGCCTCGGTGGCGGGCGGCTTCCCCTGGAGGGCTCGATGCTCTCGGTCTCCGGCGCCGAGGTGAGCGCGGTGCGGCGCGTGGCCGGCGGCGGCCTCGAGGTCCGAGTCTTCAACCCAGGTGCCAGTACCAGCACCGTCGAAATGCAGAGAAACGCTGGCGAAACCGACGCCGGTGGTCCCCCGGCACCGACGCCGCTTCGGGGCCGGCTCGTCGACCTGCGCGGCCGCTATGTCGCCAGCTTCGAAGGCAGCTTCGAGCTCGGGCCCTATCGCATTGCGACCGCGAGGCTGGCCGAGAGCTGACCGCCGGCGTTTGTTCTTTACCCCCGCCGGCCCTCCCGGCCGTCGAGCCCCTCCAGCTCCGGCTTCGCCGAGCGACTCATGAGTGACGGGATCGTCGCCGCCGGCGGCTTGCCCTCGTAGAGCACCGCGACCACCTGCTCGGCGATCGGCATCTCCAGCCCGTGGCGGTCGGCGAGCTCCACGACCGGGCGCGAGCTCTTGATGCCCTCGGCCACCATCTTCATCCCGTCGACGATCTCGTCCATGGACTTGCCCGACGCCAGCTCGAGCCCAACGGAGAAATTCCGGCTCTTGGCGCTCGTGCACGTCGCCACGAGGTCGCCCAACCCGGCCAGGCCGCCGAACGTCAGCGGATCGCCGCCGAGTGCCGTCCCCAGTCGCGCGACCTCGGCCAGGCTGCGGGTGATCACGGCCGCTCGCGTATTGTCCCCGAAACCAAGCCCCACCGCCATACCCGTCGCGATCGCCATCACGTTCTTCACCGCACCCGCGATCTCGCACCCGACGACGTCGGTATTCGTATAGACGCGCAACGTCTCGGTCCAGAACAGGTCCTGCAGCTCGAGCGCCAGGTCCTCATCGGTGAAAGCCACGACCGTCGCGGTCGGCTGGCCGGCGACGACCTCCGCCGCCAGATTCGGCCCCGTGAGCACGCCGGCGGGGCTGGCGGGGCAGATCTCTCCGATCACCTCCGTCATCCGCAGCAGCGTCTGCTGCTCGAGTCCTTTGGAGAGGCTGAGGACGGGAGTGCCCCCCACGATGGCCTCTGCCGCCTCCGACAGCACGGCGCGGAAACCATGCGACGGCACGCCCATCACGACGACGCTGGCTCCTTCGACTGCCTCGGTGATCGACGACGTTGCCACGAGTGACTCCGGGAGGCGAGCGTCGGGGAGATATGTGCTGTTCAGCCTTCGCTCGTTGATCTCGGCCGCCAAGGTCGAACGCCTCGCCCACAGGACCGTCTCTGTCCGCGCGGCCACGATCGCCGCCACCGTGGTGCCCCACGATCCAGCGCCGATCACGGCGACTTTGGTGCCCATCGATTCACCCTACCGGTCGCCGCTCCGAGCGGTCCTGGCCCGGCCGCCCTTCGGAGGCCCGGCGGGCCGGCACCCCTAGACTCGGCCGCGTGCGGGCCGCGCTCGTCCCAGTGAAGTCGTTTCGTGCCGCAAAGTTGCGGCTCGCAACGGTTCTCGACCCTGTCGCTCGCGAGGCTCTCGCCCGCGAGCTCGCCTCGCGCGTCATCCTCGCTGCCGCACCGCTGGACGTCCTCGTGGTCTGTGACGACTTGGAGGTGGCGGCGTGGGCTGAAGAACACGGCGCCCGGGTCGCCTGGACACCCGGTCTCGGCCTGTCGGCTGCGGTGATGGCGGGAGTCGAGCAGCTTGCCGGCGAAGGCGTCGAGCTCGCGGTCGTCGCGCATGCAGATCTCCCGTTCGCTGCGGGCCTCGCAACACTGGGCGAGGCCGGCGTGGTCACGCTCGTGCCCGATCTCCGGCTGGACGGGACGAACGTAGCGGTGGTGCCGGCGGGCGCCGGGTTCGGTTTCGCGTATGGAGCCGGGAGTTTCGAGCGGCACAAGGCGGAGGCGGCCCGACTGGGCCTGCCCTGCCGGATCGTGCACGACCGCCGGCTCGCCATCGACATCGATCTCCCAGAAGACTTGGCTCTCGTGCCCGCGGCAACTTGACGATGGAGGCGAACCTCCCGGTCCCCCGCCGGGCGCTCGCCGTGGCAGCCCACCCCGACGATGTCGAGTTCGGATGCGGAGGCACGCTGGCGAAGTGGGCGGCGGGCGGATGCGAGATCTTCCATCTCGTCTGCACGGACGGGTCGAAGGGATCCTGGGATCCCGGGCAGGATCCGGCTGAGCTCGTGCTCACGCGGCGCCGCGAGCAACGCGCCGCATCGGTCGCGCTCGGCGGCACGGGCGACGTGACGTTCCTCGGGTGGCCCGACGGCGAGCTCGAGGCGGGCATCCGACAGCGCTTTCAGGTCGCCTCCTCCATCCGCAGGATCCGGCCCGACGTCGTCCTCGGTCACGACCCCTGGAAGCGGTACCGCCTCCATCCCGACCATCGCAATGCCGGCTTCCTCGTGACCGACGGGATCGTCGCCGCCCGCGACCCGCTGTTCTTCCCCGAGCTCGGCGATGAGCCGCACCGGCCGGCGGCATTGCTGCTGTTCGAGGCCGACGAGCCCGACCATCTCGAGGATGTGACGGGATTCGTCGACGCGAAGCTCCGGGCGCTGTTGGCGCACAGGAGCCAGTTCCGCTCGACAATGGGAATCGCGGACTCCGGGGTCGAGATCGACGGCGAGAACGCCGAGCTCGTCGAATTCAAGCGCCGTGTGGTCGATCGCCTCACCGAGCATGGCGCCGAGGGCGGCTTCGAAGCGGCCGAAGCGTTCAAGCGAATCGAGGGCCTCTAGCCGCACGCGACGAGGCCCCACGACGCAAGTGCGCCGCGAGGCCTCGTCGAGAGCTTGCCTTTGTTGCTGATGAGCGACCCTAGCGGGAAGCCTTTCTCGCCGGCGCCCTTTTGGCGGGTGCAGCCTTGCGGGCAGGAGCCTTCTTCGCTGGTGCGCGCTTGGCAGGTGCCTTCTTCGCCGGCGCCTTCTTGGCCGGCGCCCGCTTGGCGGGTGCGGCCTTGCGCGCAGGTGCAGCCTTCCGGGCAGGTGCCGCCTTCTTGGCCGGTGCCCTCTTCGCCGGAGCTGCCTTGCGAGCCGGCGCCGCCTTCGCAGCGCTGGCCGTGGCGGCGACCGGGACGGGTTCCGGCCTCTTCAACGGTGAGCGCGAGTTGAGTTCGTTCTTGAGCGTCGCGCCGGCCGAGAAGCCGATGCCCTTCGACGCCTTGATACGAACGGGCGCTCCCGTCTGCGGGTTGCGGCCACGCCGGGCTGCACGGTCACGGCCCTTGAAGGTGCCGAAGCCCGTGATCCGAACCGTGTCGCCTTCTCGCACCGCCGACTTGATCGCGTACAGCACCGACTCCAACGCCGACTCCGCCTCACGCTTCCCCAGACGAGAATGTTCGCTGATCTTGTTGATGAGTTCCGTTTTGTTCAATTTCGCCTCCTGGCATCTTGTCCAACCCTCCCGCAAATACAAGGTGATTTTTCGGCGGAAATCAAGCATTCTCGCTGGATGGGGCGCGCGAGTCCTATATTTCACGGCCTGTTTCGGAGCCGATGCAAAGCCGGATCAGCCGAGCGGGGGCAAATTACTCCTTGTAATACAAGCACTTTCGGTTGATCACCGGGTCCGCCGGCGGCTCCCGCAACGGTCAATTGACCTGTCGGTCCCGCCCTTCCCAAAAAGACTGCCGAAGCTTGAATTTCTGCAACTTCCCCGTCGCCGTGCGCGCCAACGTGTCACGAAACTCAATTCTCGTCGGACACTTGAAATGCGCCATGTTGGCTCTGCAGAACTCGATCAGCTCCGATTCGCTCGCCTCGCCGGCCGGACGAAGCACGACGAGGGCCATGACAGTCTCACCCCACTTCTCGTCCGGGACGCCGATCACCGCCGCCTCGGCGACTGCGGGATGACGGTACAGGACGTCTTCGACCTCGATCGAGGAGACGTTCTCTCCCCCCGAGATGATGACGTCCTTCTTTCGATCCGAGATGACGAGAAACGGCCCATCCATCTGACCACCGTCCCCCGTATGGAACCACCCGTCGACGACCACCTTGGCTGTGTCTTCGGGCTGGTTCCAGTAGCCGGCGAAGATCTGGTTCGCCCGCGCGCACACTTCGTCGGTGTCGTCGATGCGAATGCTGACCCCGATCGCCGGCGTTCCGGCGCGCGAGATCAGTCGGGCGCGCTCGTCGGTCGCGAGGCCGTCCCATTCGGCCGGCGCACGATTGATCGTGAGCAGTGGCGCGGTTTCGGTGAGGCCGTAGATCTGGATGAACTCCCATCCGAGATCGGTCTCGACCCGCTCGATGATGCTGCTGGGCGGCGGGGCGCCGGCCACCACGACCCGTACGGTCCCCTGCCCCGGCACGGGTTCGCCGCGTAAGCGGCGCTGCGCCGCCGCGTCGAGGATGGCGGAGACGACTGCAGGTGCGCCGCACATCAGGGTCACCCCTTCGGCTTCGACCCGTTGCAGGATCTGCTCGCCGTCCACCTTGCGAAGCACGACGTGCTTCGCTCCCATCCCCGTGGCGGCATAGGGCATGCCCCACCCGTTGCAGTGGAACATCGGGAGCGTGTGCAGCAGGACGTCGCGATCGGTGACAGTGGTGTGCCAGCCGAACGTCAGGGCATTGATCCAGCAGTTGCGATGCGTGAGCTGTACGCCTTTGGGCCTTGCGGTCGTACCGGAGGTGTAGTTGATCGAGCACGTCGCGTTCTCGTCCGGGTCCCAACCGTTCGGGCTGCGGCCGCCGCCGATCGGCGCAAAGAGCCCGGCGTCGGCGACGCCGTCGATGACGATCCGCTCACGGGCCACCACTTGCCGGAGTGCTTCGTCGTACTCCGGGTCGACGAGGAGGATCTCTGCGCCCGAGTGGTCGACCACGTACTCGACCTCGGCCGCAGTAAGCCGAAAATTGACCGGCACGAGCACGCGCCCGGAGCCGCTGACGCCGAAGAAGGCGATCAGGAAACGAGCCGCGTTCGGGCTCACGATGGCGACCCGCCCGCCGACCGGCACGTCGAGGTCGTCGAGGGCGGCGGCGAGGCCGAGTGAACGCTGTTGGAGTTCCCGGTAGGTGATCCGCCCCAGATCGCCCGGAACTCCCGGTTCGTCCACCACGGCGACGCGGTCGGGATAGACGTACGCGCCGCGGTCGAGGAAGTCCGAAACCGTGAGCGGCACCAACATACGACCCTCCCTCCCCTTCAACCGGCGCCGGTCGCCAGACGGAGTCCCAGCATGCCCGCTGTCGCACCCGTCCGCCATGAGGTGTCGTGGTAACGCGCTCGGGTACGACTCGTTGGGTGTCCGCAACGACCCCAGATCACCTCGCGGTGGCCCTCGCCACTTCCGAGCGGCACGGACACGGCATCTATCTCGGGGCTTCGCTCGATTCCGCTCCCGATCTCGCCCCCCTCTTCGCCCCAGCGCAGCAGGCCGTGCTCCTACTGGGCCCTCCGCGTTCGGGAAAGACCTCATCGGTCGTGGTTCCGAACGTTCTCGCCGCGTGCGGGCCGGTGATCGCCGCCTCGACAAAGGCCGACGTGTTGGCCGCAACCTGCGCTGCGCGGTCCCGCGTCGGCCCGGTCCTGCTCTTCGACCCGAGCGGTTCGGTCCCTGTTCCTCCGGGCGTGGAGCGCGTGGCATGGTCGCCGCTCGGCCTCGCCGACTCCTGGGACGGCGCGGTCCTCGTCGCCGATTCGATGGTGCAAGCCGCCCGCCCGGGCACCGATCGAGGCGAGGCGTCGCACTGGAGCGAGAGGGCGGGAGCGCTCCTTTCCATCTTCTTCCACGCCGGCGCGCTCGAGCAGCGGCCCATGTCCAAGGTGATTGCCGACATCGATCGCCACGACCCCGCCGAGACGCGGGCCGCTCTGGCACGCCGCGGTTCGGAAAGGGCGCTGGACGTGCTCGAAGGAATTCTCGACACCGATGGGCGCGAGCAGAGTGGGATCTGGTCTACTTCCTCGGGCGTGCTGGCGGCGTACCGGACCAGTGCCGCGCTCGCCTCGACGGAGGGTCGCAGGCTCGATCCCGCCCAGCTGCTCGACAGCCGCGGAACGCTTTATGTCTGCGCCGGCAGCGATCATCAGCGCCACGCTGCGCCGCTCGTCGCCGGGCTTCTGCGGGAAGTCAGGACCGCCGTCTATCAACGCTCGCAGTCGGCCACGGCTGGAACGTCGGGCGATCCTTTGGCGGCGGTCACGACCGCGGTTGGTGCGCTCCCGCCGGCGGCTCCTCTGCTGCTCGTGCTCGACGAGTTGGCGAACATCGCGCCGCTGCACGACCTGCCGAAGCTCATCGCGGAAGGCGGCAGCCAGGGCGTCGTGACTCTCGCTTGCCTGCAGGATCTCGCGCAGGCCCGAGCCCGGTGGGAGCGTGAGGCGGACGGCTTCTTTTCTCTGTTCGGAACCAAGCTCGTCTTCCCGGGCATCGGCGACACACGCACCCTCGAGGCGGTGTCTCTCCTCGCCGGCGAGCACGACGTGCCCACGCTCTCGGTCGCGCACGGCGGGCGTCGGATCGGCCCGTTCCGCGCCAGGGGTGGCACGACCCGAACCGTCTCGCTTCGCAAGGAGCGCTGGCTCCCGGTCGACGCCATCGCCAGAGGGTACGACGGCTGCATCTTGGGGATCGAGGGTGCCCGGCCGCGCTTTCTTGCAATGACCCCGTGGCACTCGACGTCCCCTTGGCGCGAGGCGGTAATCGAGGCGCGGTCTCGGGCACGCGACCGACACGGGCTGGCGGTTGCCGCCGGCCCGCCCCCGCCCGCCCTGTCCTCCGGCCGAGTGCGCAGCCCTCGCTGGCGGTAGGGCTCTCGCGCCGCGGGCGCCGGACAATTACAAATTTCGCGCCGAACTTGCCTCGGATCGAGATTGCGACTGGTCGCAATCATTAACGGAGGCAAGTTCAACACGAAATCGGACTATGTCCCTCCTCCCGACCGCCTCGCGGACCGGCTCGTGGACAGGCCTCGACCCCGCCTTCAGCGCCCGAGCGTTACAGCGCGTGACCGGTCCGGCACCTCCCGTGTGCGGCGCGCCCTCGCCGGCGTCGCGAGGTCGAGAGCCCGCACCGCAGCCCGGACCTTGAGCTTCGTCTCGGCCAGGTCGCCGGCGGCGCCGGCGCCGCGGGCCAGAACGGCGCTGCGGTCCCCGAAGGCGTGCTCGGGGTCGTCGATCGACCAGCGCCGGCGGAATGTCTCGATCGCCGTGGCGCCGGCACGCCACGCCGACCGATCCGAAGGGCTCGAACGCACCGACCCCAGCTCCGAAACGAGATGCCGCGGCCTCGCAACCTCGGCCGCCCGACCAAGGCGCTCGGTCCCGGACGCCTGAAAGGGGACGATGGCGACGTGGACGCATCCCGCGGCCGGCACGTCCCCGAGCCCGCTCGGCAACGGGCCGAGCACGACGATCTGAGGCTCGACACTCGAGGCCGGCGACCCGGCGACGATCCGGCCGGCGAGCCGCCCCGCCAGGCGGCGGGCTTCGACCACGTCGTTGGGCCCCCCGCCGGCTGCCCGCACCGATTCACGCAGCGCCAGCACCACGGCGTCGTCGCTCGCGACGAGCAGCGCTCCGCCGGCCGAAGCCCGGCGCTCGATCCAGGTCGAGAGCAGCGCGTCCCGGGCCGCGGCGCCATCCGGAACGACGATGACCTCCTTCCCAGAGAAACCATGCCCTTCCGCCACAACCCCTCCCCCCCTCACGGTTGACCGCTCCCGGGACCAGGCCTCGGGCGAGAAGGAGACGAGGTGGGGGGCGAGGATCGAGGCGGTAACGAATTCGTTCTCGAGGGCGGCTGTCGGGGCGAACAGCACAACCCGGCCACCGGTCGCCACACACGACTCGACGACCGACGCGAGCTCCCACGGCCCCAAACGGTGCGCCTCCGCCACGACTACGACGGCGCCGGCGCCGGCGCCGGCGCCCGGCCCGGCCCAACCGGCGACGGCCGCCGTCTCGATGCCGGTGACGGACTCGAACGAAGCCGCCGCCGCACGCCCGGGTGCGATCGCGCCAACCGGGCCGTCCCGTCGGGAGGCGAGCACGCCGAGCGCGTCGAGGGCGGCGAGGCGCTCGCCGGGACGGTAGGAAAGGAGAGAGATCGCGCCAGGGTTGTGGCGAACGGTCCGCTCGAGCCGCTCGTGAAGGTCGAGCACCGCCGGCGTCGTGTACAGAGGCTCCGCCAGACCTCCGGGAAACGACCGTCCGGACGCGCCCTGCAGGCGCCGGGCCGCGGACCGGGCCGGCGCCGGGACCGGAATGACCCGGCCGTCGGCCAGAAGAGCTTCGACAGCCGCCTCGACTTCGGTGACCGGTGCGCCCAACGGCAGGGACGCGCAGCGCGACCGGACGAGATCGCCTCTGCGGCAAGTCCCCTCCCTGGCGGTGACGCCGTGCTCCCCGAGCGCCCGGTCGGCCCACTGATCGGGCGGGCGGCCGGCGCGGACGGGACGGCCGGCGATGGCGGGACGGCCGGCGATCGCCCAACCACCGAGGCGATCCGGGCATCGGAGACGCCGAGACGGTAGGAACGCTCTCGCCAGACGGACACGAGGTCCTCATACGGAGTCGCGAGATCCTTCTCCTGGCGGGTCCGCGCTGCGGCGAGTCGCGCTGCGCCGGGGCCGGAGCGGCCGGATTGGCGAAGGTCGGCCTCGATTTCGGCAGAGCGGCGGGAAAAGGCACGACTCACGGCAGGGTCGATGCCGGCCAGATCCGCCCAGGAGCCCTGGAGCTCGCGCCAGGAGACTCCGAGGCGCGTCGTGAGCTCCGACCGCAGCTGGGTCTCGTAGAGGTCGCGGGCGGTCCGCAGCTCGAGAAACAGCCCCCGAGCATCGAGAGCCGACCACCGCTCGTCCGGCCCCGGCGCCAGGTTCGCGACCAGCACGTGGCTGTGAAGGTGAGGATCCGGCGCTCGGCTCGTCCGATGCAAGAACGCCGCCGCAACGAACCCCCCTGCCGCCACGGCCGACGGCGGCGCGCCACGCGCGGGCGGGCGCCGCACACGGGCGCCGTGTCGCTCCAGGTACCCGAGCGCCGCAGCCGCTGCTTCCTCATGGCCCGCGCGCACCTGGGTCCGCACCTCCTCGGGGCCGAGCGCATGCAACAAGCTCACCGACTTCGGCGTCGAGCAGGTGCAGTCGAAGGCGGCGACACGCACGCGGTCATGGTGGGGCGAGAGGATTTCGCCGGTACCCGGGTCGACGCCGGCGAGCAGCGCTCGCAGTGCCGAGCCGTCGACGGTCCCGGCAAGGCCCAGCGAACTCGCTGCGCGCCCGAGCCAGCGCCCTTCGGGCTCGGTGAAGACACCCGCTTCCTCCCGCCCGGAGGCGACGGTCGACAGGTAGTAGCCCTCCCTCCCCCGAGCCACCTTCGCAACACTCAGCACCGAAGCCTGGCTACAGGGAGCACTGACCGCCGGACCTACCGAATGAGCCGAGTCATGGTGCCGATCGGACAAAACACCCCTCTTCCGCCGGCGCCTCGGAAGGCGTAAAATTCGGTTTGGGTCCTCGGGGAAATGTCTGACCGAAGAGCCGGCGTCTGGGGGGTGGGAGCCGGCCACGCAGGTGGCAGATGCCGAAGAGACGTTCCCCCTGTGACAAACCCCGAGGGCCCGCTACACCTACCGCCCGACCCTACGGGCGATACCGGTCCAGCGCCCGGCGCGCCGCCCTCGCTGCGGCGTCCACGAGCTCCGGCGGTTCGATCACCTCGGCCTCAGGACCGAGCAACAGCTGCAGGCGGCCGAACCACCCCTCCGCGTCACTGACCGGGATCGTCGCTACGAGCCGGCCGTCGCCGAGGTCTTCGAGGTCACCGATGACAAGTCCCTCCACCGCAAAGCGAGCCTCCTCCGGCAGTACAACCCTCGCCACCACGGCCTCGGACGCGCCGAGAAAGGCCTCGGGACGCGACAGCGTGTCACGCTCGGCCTCCGAGAGCGAGGTGCCGTCGCCGGCGGGCAGACCCGTCGGCCGAACGGACCGTACGCGGTCGACCTGGAAGCGCCGGAGGCCACCGGCCTTGTAGCACCACCCGTCGAGGTACCACTTCCCTTCGCGGACGACGATCTGATACGGGTCGACGACCCGTGTCGACGGCGCCGTCGCAGACGCGCCGAAGTAGTCGATCTCGACCTGCTCGCCGGCCGCGACCGCCGCCCGGAGTGGACCGAGGGAGGGCGACTGGTCGACCTCCACGGCGAGCCGCGACGCGCCGAGGGCCGCCTCGAGCTTGGCGAGCGCCCCCGCCAGGTCACCTTCTTCGTCGGCTCCGGGCACGGCCAGCAGCGCCCGGGCGGCGGCGGCGAGGGCGAAGCCCTCCTCGGGCGTGAGCCGGCGAGGGTGCGCCAGCTCCCGCAGGCCCTCGGCCACGACGCGGTCTTCGTCGACCAGCAGGTCGATCAACTGGTCGGGCGTGTACGGCGGCACCCCGCAGCAGGCAGCGAGCTCGAGGTCGTGGAGGAGCTCGGCGGCACTCACAGAGAAACGAGCCGCCAGCTCCGGAACCCGCGCCTCCCCCACCCGAGCGAGGTACACGAGGATGGCGAGGAGCCGGTTGAGCCTGTGGCCGGCGGTCGCCTGCGGTGGTGGCGGGGTGCGCCGGGAGGCCCTCCCGCTGGCTGCGGGCACCGCCGGCGCGGCCACCGCGTCGTTCGCATGATCCGGCCGGCCGGGCGCGGACTTACCCGATTGCCGCGACGGTCGGCGGGACGGGCTCCGGGCGGGCGATTGCCCGGACTGCGCCCCGGACGCCGCCGGGCGAGACACGAACACCTCGAGCCGGCGGACGACTTCCGCACGGAGGTCCGGAGGCCCGAGCACTTCGGCGGTATCGCCGAGGCCGACGACCCAGTCGACAAATGGTCGCCGCTCCGGCGCCGCGATCCGGAGGCGCACGGCACCCGAGGGCTCCCACGCCTCCACCGCACCGGTGCCGACGGTGCCGACGACGCTCCGCGCGAGCCGGGCGTCGACGATCATCGTCGCGTCAGCCTCCACTGGCTCGCTGCCGTCGGCCTCGGCGGAACGGGCCGGCGTGGCCTTGTGCCCGACCTGCCACGGCATAAATCGCACGGCGTCACGCAAGTCGAATCCCGCCGGCAGCGCGAACTCGGCCGACGACCCGAGAACCGGCCCGTCCTCGAAACGATCGACGCGGAACGTCCGCAGCCCGGCATCCGGCGCCGTCCGGTCGCGCCCGACGAGATACCAGGCCGTCTGCTTGAACGTGAGCCCGTAAGGCTCCACCTCGCGGCGACGTCCCCGGTAGCCGAAGCTGACGAGCGCCCGATCTCTGACGGCCTCGTACAAGAGCCCGAGCGCCGGCAGCGACGGCAGGACGGCGATCGGCGGCAGGCCCGGCTCGGGCACCTCACCGGTGGCACCGAGCTTGGCGACGGCATCCCGGCCGGCGGCGCCTCCGAGCTGCACCGCCGCCACAGCGAAGCTCAGAGCCTGCTGCTCGGCAGGCTCGAGTCGAAGCTCGGGAAGGTAGTAGTCCTCGTGGCGGATGCGGTAGCCGAGCTGTTCCTCGCCCGCGAGCGGCATGACGGTGATGGGGATGCCGAGTTCGCGAAGGGCCCGCTTGTCTCGCTCGAACGCCTGCCGGCTCGCCTCCTTGCCCTCCGGGTAACCCAGTACGGTCGAGGCGATCTCCCGCAGCGACAAGGGACGCGGCGTCTCCAGAAGAACCAGAACCAGGTTCGTCATCCGCTCGAGCCGGTCTGTTCTCGGTGCTGCCGCCATTTGCAGCATGGTAGGCCGCAGCCGGCCCTGGACCTACCGCCCCACCTCCCGTTCTGCGGACAGCGACGTGACAATTCCTGTAGTGAATCGCTCGACGGCGTGCACCAGGCAGACACTTCGCGGCGCGCCCGACTAGGGACCTTCGGCCCTGGCATTCTTCGGTGATCCAGCAAAAGATGTCCACGGAGGTTTACCGTGGAGAGTATGGAAGTTTTACAGGGTGCGAATCTGCTCGGAGCCGTTGTGCACCTCGGAGGCGTCGGCAGATACATCCATTGGGGAGTTATTCAGATCTCGCTGTCGAATCTGATCATCATCGGGGCGATGATCGTTTTGTTCGTAGCGGCGATTCTTCTGCCGTTCCCTGGACACAGGGCACGCCACAAGTGAGCACACCAGTAACCGAAACCATTCTCCACCCGGGCGAGAAGAAGACCTGGACCGAGAGGTTCCGCGACCGAGGAGTTAGGGAACTCCCACCCGATCGTCTGCTGCCGAGCGGGCAACCCACGTATGTGGCTTCATGGATTTACGTGTTCGGGGCTCTGACGATCGGAGCGTTCGTCGTCGTCATGCTCTCGGGGGCCGTGCTCGCTGTCGAAGGTCCGGCGTGGTGGCACAAGTCGAACGTCGGTCTATTCGTGAACTCGATGCATATGTGGGGCACCGAGCTCTTCTTCATGTTCATGGTCGTGCATTTGTGGGGGAAATTCTTCATGGCGGCATGGCGAGGCCGGCGCAAGGCGACATGGATTACCGGTGTGATCGCGTTCGTGGTCTCCATCGGGACTGCCTTCACGGGTTACCTGTCGCAACAGAACTTCGACTCGGAATGGATCAGCACCCAGGCAAAGGACGGCATCAACTCCACGGGGATCGGCGCTTTCTGGAACGTCCTCAACTTCGGCCAGATGCTGATGTGGCACATCGTGCTGCTCCCGCTCCTCGTCACGATTCTGATCGGGCTTCACGTCCTCCTCGTCAGACGGCGGGGCGTCGTGCCGCCCTTTGCCCCGACCGAACGCCAATTGGCCAAGGCCGGGCTGGGCCTGTCCGCCGCCATGCCTGACTCGGCGCCCTTACAGGGGTCACAGGATCTGACAGCCGCCGTCGCCCTGCCGGTGGAGCAGACCCTGCCTGCAGAAGCCCAGGCGCCGCCGCCGCCGCCAACGCCATCGGCACCGCCGCCGCCAACGCCATCGGCACCGCCGCCGCCATCGCCACCACCGTTGCCGCAGGATACGTCCGAGCCGCGGCCCGAGCCAGGGGACCCGTCGTGACGGCGACGAACGCGACCGACCGCAGCGGTCGCCACCGGACCCGTCGGTTCAGGCCGGATCGTGACGTCGTCGAGTGGCAGGGCCAGTACCGTCGGTACGACCTGTTGAAGGAAGTCTTCGTTGCCTTCCTCGTAGTGCTCGTGATCGCAGGTGCGTGTTCCTACGTGTTCTCGTCGCCCGACGAGCGTCCGGTGACCCTGAAGTCCTGGTCGAACGCCGCACCCGTGGCCTTCGCCCAAACGGCGATGACCGAGCTCGATATGACGAGCGGGGTAGCGACATACGGCCCGCCTTACACGAACACTGCCGACGCCGCCCAGAAGCTAGGTCCGATCTCGCTCCAACAGGCCGCCGGCGTCCGGATCCCGATCAACACGACTCGAGACTTCGTCCTGAATCCGCTCTCTACGCTCCCGGACCGGCCGGCACTGCAGGCAGCGATCGCGCAGTACGAAAATGCGTCTTCGGCACAGCAAGCAGCGTGGGACGCGGCGTACGAGAAGGTCGTCGCCAACGCAACTTTTGCCAGCGGAAAGCTAGTGGTAACGGCGGGGCCGTACGGGCCTGTCGGCATCCTCATCAGCGACCTCGAGTCGATGGCCCGATCCGGAGCCTTGGACGGGGCCCTGCTGGCCACGCCCCAGCTGTACGGCACCGATTACACCAAACCACTGCTCTTCATCGCCGACGGTGCCTATCTGGGGAATCAGGCGAGCATGCGTCATCTCACGGGCGACCAATGGGGGATGATGAACGAGACCGGGAACTTCCCAGGTCAAGCATGGTTGTGGCTCTACACGTTCTGGTACCAGATCCCCCCGATGAACAGCTCGAGCAACGGTGACGTCGAAGTCTGGGCGATCATGATGGTGCTTACGCTGCTTCTTGCCCTGCTCCCGTTCATCCCGTTCCTCAGGTCGATCCCACGATGGACGGGTGTCTACCGCTTGATCTGGCGCGACCACTACCGCTCGCTCGGTCCCGAGGCGCTCCAGCAGCTACCGCCCGATCGTCAGCGACAGTAACTTTTTTTGTTCAACTTGCCTCCCATCGAGATTGCGACCGGTCGCAATCATTAACGGAGGCAAGTTCAAACGATTTTCGAACATGCCGGAAGGGACGGGGGGCACCAAGCGCCGGATTCCCCGGCCGCCCCCGGCCGCCCCCGGCCCGCCCCGGGCCGCCAGCTCAGCCCTGCGCCGCTCCGTTGCGCCCGGCGACCTTCGCCTCGTGCTCCAACAACCACTCCTTCATCCAGAGTCCTCCGCCGTAGCCGACGAGGTTGCCGTTCGCTCCGATGACGCGGTGGCAGGGGAAAATGATCGCCAGGGGGTTCCTGTTGTTCGCCATGCCGACCGCCCGGCTCGCTTTCGGATTGCCGACACGAGCCGCCACGGAGCCGTAGCTCTCGGTCGCGGCGTAGGGGATGTCCGCGAGCGCCCACCAGACTCGTTGCTGAAATGCGGTCCCCCGGGGGGCAAGTGCGAGGTCGAACTTCGTCAGCTCGCCCGCGAAGTACGCCTCGAGCTGTTCGAGGGCCTGGTCGAGTGCGGCGGACGTGCCGGCCTTGGCCGGGTCCCCGCCGGGGGCGACGAACGAACCGGGCAAGTGGAGCTCACGGACTCCTTCGTCGTCGGCGACAAGAAGGATCTCCCCGATCGGCGATCGGTGGATGGCCCAGGAGTAGGAGTCAGAGTCGGCCGAGGCGGCCCCGTTGTTGACGAGCATCATGCTGCTTGCTCCTTTCTCGCCGCTTGGCGGCGGTCGGTCGTTTCCAGGCCGCGGGTCATCGGCCCGGACCACAGGTACTGCAACGCGTACGAGCGCCAAGGACGCCACGATTCGGCCATGGACGCCGCGCTGCGCGGATCGCCTGGGAGCCCACGGGCCTCTAGCGCCCGTCGCACCCCGAGATCGCTCGGCAGGAATGCATCCGGGTCCCCGAGCGCTCGCATCCGGATATAGGCCACGGTCCACGGCCCGATGCCGGGTATGGCGAGCAGGCGGCCCGCGACCACGTCGCGGTCGGCGCCGGCATCGAGGGTCACGTCTCCCGACGCAAGAACCGATGCAAGTCGAAGCATTGCCTCAGCCCGGCTGGCCGGCATCGGCAGCTGGTCGGGCTTGAGCGCCGCGAGCACCTCAGCACCAGGAAACAAAGTCCTCAACGAACCCGACCCCCCCAACCCTCGCCCGTGCTCCGCAGCGAGCCGGCCCGCGATCGTGCGGGCGCCGGCCACGCTCACCTGCTGACCGAGGACGGCACGGAAGGCCAACTCGTCTCCGTCGACATGTCCAGGGGTACGCAGCCCGGGCAGTGAGGCGACGGACCGGCCGAGGACCGCGTCGACAGCGAGGGCCTCGGAGACGGCGACCGGGTCAGCGTCGAGATCGAACAGCCGTCGCAACCTACGGACCGCGGCGGTGAGGTCGCGGAGGTCGTCGAGGCTGACGACGCATCGCAGGTAGCCCTGGGCACCCTGCTCAACGCTGACCTCGGCGATGCCGGCCCCGTGCGGCAGAGACAGCGTCCGGCGGTAGCGTTCCCCGTCGCCCTCCTCGACACCGGGCACGGCCCGTGCGGCGAGGAATCCGAAGATCTCGGCAGCCTGAAATGGTGACCGGTAGGCGAGTTTGAGCGCGATCGTTCCCGGCGCGCCCCATGTCGAGTCGTGGTGGGCGGCGTGCGGCGAGCGCCTGGCCGCCGAGCGAGCCCTGAGCTCCATGGGCGCGAGGGCGAAGACCTCTCGCGTCGTCTCGTTGAACTGGCGCACGCTCGAAAATCCGGCTGCGAACGCGATCTCGGCCGCACGCAACTCGGTCGTCTCGAGCAGGATGCGTGCCGTCTGAGCGCGCTGTGCTCGGGCGAGAGCCAACGGGCCTGCGCCGACTTCACCGATCAGCAGCCGGTTGAGATGGCGATCGCTGTAGCCGAGCCGGCGGGCCAAGCCGGGTACGCCGTCCCGGTCGACGACGCCGTCGGCGATGAGGCGCATCGCGCGCCCGACGACGTCCGCGCGCCGGTCCCACTCCGGCGATCCCGGGGTTGCGTCCGGCACGCAGCGCTTGCATGCACGAAAACCCGCTCGCTGCGCGGCTGCGGCTGTCGGAAAGAACCGCATCCTCGCCGGCCTGGCCGGCGGTGACGGACAGCTCGGCCGGCAATAGATGCCGGTCGAGGTGATCGCGACGAAGAACCAGCCGTCGAAACGGGCATCACGGCTCCGCACCGCCAAGTACCGAGCGTCGTCGTCGAGTGGGGACGACATGGCCACTCGCGTCGGCCCGCTCGGGATCTCGCTCTTGACCATGTGTCGATTCTGACAGGCGCCGGCGGCAGCGTCTGGCGGAAATCGGACATAGGCGTGGGAGGGCCCGACCCGGGCCCCGATCCCGCTCACCGCGTCAGCCGGTCGGCTTCTCCCCGAGGATCACCTCGCTCTGAGACGTGGTCCCCAAGCTCTGGCAGTAACCGGGCCCGGCGCACGAGACACCACCGAGGCTGCTCACTTCCGGGGCGAGCCCCACCGGTTCCCAGGTGGCGCCGGCGTCCGAGGTTGCGACGGCGGTGCCGGCGATCTCGCCGAACTCCGTCAGGCGGTCGCCGGCCGCGACGCACTGCCCCGCCGACGGACAAGAAACGCCAAACATGAACAACGCCCCCGCCGGCACCGTCGCGTCGTCCCAACTCCTACCGCCGTCCGCGGTGGCGATGATGACGCCGGCCGGCGGCGACGTGGGAGGAGTGGCAAGCGCACCGACCGCGACGCAGTGATCTGTCGAGCCGCACGAGACCGCCGTGAGTTGCATGACATCGGTGGGAACCGTCTGGGCGTGCCAGAAACCGCCGCCGTTCGTGGTCGTGGCGACAGCGCCGGCAATCGCACCGCTCTGGAACGCGGTGTAACCGACCGCCACGCAGTCCTTCGTGGAAGCGCACGAGACGGCTTCGACCCCGGCAACGCTCGGGGGAAGCTTGTGCCGGGTCCAGGTGGCACCGTCGTTGGTGGTGGAGAGGGTGATGGGGAAACCGGATTTGGTTTCGCCGGAGGCAACGCAGTCTCGGGTGGACGGGCAGGAGACGCTGTCGAGCCGCCAGGGCCCCGCCGGCACCCTCTCGGTCGCCCAGGCCTCGCCGCCGTCCGTCGTGGCGATGATGGCGCCGGCCGTCGCCGAAGTACCCACGGCGACGCAGTCCTTCGTGGACGCGCAGGAGACGGCCTCGAGACCCGCCACGGCGGCCGGCACAATCCGGGGTTCCCATGTGGCACCACCGTTCGTCGTGGCGAAGAGCGCTCCGGCGGCCGGCGTGCCGCCCGCCACGATGCAGTCCTCCGTCGACGGGCAGGAGACGCCGGCGAGAAACGCCACACCTGACGGGACGTTCTGGGTCACCCAGGTGGCACGACCGCTCGTCGCGACGACGTCACCGCTGAGGTAGTCGTTCGCGAGCCCCGCCGCCACGCAGGCGCTCGGCGCGAAGCACGCCACACCATAGAGAATGCCCACATTCTCCGGGGACTTCTCGCCCACCCATGTGGCGCCACCATTGGCGGTGGCCAGGATCGCGCCGCCGGCGCGCTCCTGGCCGACCGCCACACAGTGCTTCGTCCATGGGCACGAGACGCTCGAGAGACTCAGCACCGTCGCCGGGACCTTCTGTCCGATCCAGCGTGCACCGCCGCTCGTCGTGGTTACGATGGCGGGCCTATAGGCCGGGGTCTCGCCGACTGCGACGCAGTGCTGGGTGGACGAGCACGAAAGGCCGCTCAGGGAGCCCACGCCCGCCGAGACGTGCTGGTCGACCCAGGTGGCTCCGCCGTCGGTCGTGGCGATGATGGCGGCGTCGGAGCCGGCCGCTCCTACGGCGACGCAGTCCTCGGCCGAACCGCAGCGAAGGTCGCCGAGAGAGGTCACGTCGGGCGGAACAACCTGCACGACCCACGTGAGACCGCCGTTGACGGTGGCCACCAGTGTGGCGCCGCCGGACTGGGTGTCGCCCTCGGCGTGACACACCTTCGTCGTCGGACACGACACCGCGCCCAGATACCCCACCGTGAACGGAACGGTCTGATCGACCCACGTCGCACCGCCGTCGGTCGTGGCCACGACGGCGGTGCCGGTCTGGCTCTCGCCGACGACGCCGGTCTGGCTGGCGCCGACCGCGACGCAGTCCTTCGTCGACGCGCACGAGATGCTGTTGAGGCTCGTCACGCCAACAGGAATTTCTTGATCGACCCAGGTGGCGCCGCCGTCGGTCGTGGCGATGACATCGCCGGCCGAGTACTCGGCGGTAACCCCGACGACGAAGCAATCGGACGCCGACGGGCACGAGACCGAGGCGAAGCTCCCATCAGGAAACGAATACGCCTGCTCCACACCCAATCCGCCCACCCCGGGCCCTGCCGCCGAAGCCGCACCCGCTCCCGCGAATCCGGCCAGGGTCAACGTCACGCCAACCGAGAGACCGAGGACTACGCGGCGGAACATCACCCCGAGATGGCAGTCACTCCGCCGACGGAAAGGGCCGAGATCGCGGCCACCGCGTCGATGCTCGTCGCCCCCGGGACGCATGCTACGAGGATCCAGCCTGAGGTCTGGAGATCGGCGGAGCCTTGAAGTTCCACAAGGGGATTCGCGGGCTGGACACCCGATACCCCAGCGACGGCCTGGTCGATCTGGGTTGCGCCCGTGACGGAGTCCTCGGCATTGGACAGCGACTCGCATTCATGAGCAGAGTCTGCACCCGAAAGTTGGACGTTCGCGGTCGTGAAGTACATCCCAGCGGGGACCGGCAGGGACTCGACGATGGCGGGACTGTCGCCGGCGGGCACCGTCACGGGCTTGGGCCGCGCCACGTACAGCTGCGACGCCCCCGTCGCGCCGGTGGCTCCCCGCGCTCCAGTGGGTCCGGCGGCTCCAGTGGGGCCGGCGACGCCCCTCGGCCCCGCCACACCCTTCGGGCCGGCTGCACCCTTCGGGCCCGCCGCACCCTTCGGGCCGGCTGCACCCTTCGGCCCGGTCGTATTCCAGCTGATGGCCGTGGCGCCGCCCGGGCACCTGGCGCCGGACTTCTTCAGCACGGTCAGCACCCCGGTCTTGTCGTTGACGCAGCCGCGTATCGTCTTTGACGCCGTCGCAGGTTTGACGGAGGCGACGGCGATGCCCGTCGTGACCAGGATGCCGAGCGCGAGCCCTGCGGCCAGTCCTTGGAGGCGGCGCCGATCGGCGAACGCGGCCGCGACACCGCGCAACCTCTTGGTGACTGGCTGGCTCATGGTCTCTCGCTCCGTTACCTGGCCCCCACGGAGGTTAGTGCTCACGAAAATTCAGATCGCGTGGTTCCAAACCGTCCACACCGTGAGTGATACAACCTCAAACTATTTTCGTCGTCATGCAACTGGTAGTTCAGGGCCGGGCTGGCCCAAGACGGGATCGAGGGTCACCTCGTCAACGTCAAGCCGGTAATCCGATAATTGGCGCGCCAACGTGCGAAGTTATCGTGCGGCGAGCCCTTAGCGGTCCCTCGGCGTATCCGTGAACAAAGGGCTGGGATGACGCCACCACGCTCAGTCGAATAGCCTTCGCCTGATGTACAACGTCATCGTCGTCGGCACGGACGGCTCGGAGACCGCGGCGGCCGCGGTTCACCACGCAGCCAGGCTCGCAAAGATGACCGGCGCGACGCTTCACATCGTGCACGCCTACCAGGCGGTGTCCGTGGGAAGTCTCGCCATGGCCGGGACCCTCCCAGCGTGGACGGAGGACCTCGAGGAAGTCAACGCCGGCATCGCCGACGCCAGCGAGAGCATCTGTGCCCACGCCGCATCGCAGGTGGAGCGCGAGGGCGTCGAGGTCGTGACCCACGCGTTGCCCGGCGACCCCGCCGATCTGCTCGTCACGGTCGCCGAGGACGTCGGAGCGGACCTCGTTGTCGTCGGCAATCGGGGCATGACCGGCGTCCGGCGTTTCGTGCTTGGAAGCGTCCCGAACAAGGTGTCGCACCGCTGCTCGTGCAATCTGCTGATCGTTGACACGACCCCCCGCTGAGGCGGCCGGCCCATGGCACTCCACTCCCATACTCCCGGCTATGAGGATGACGACGAGCTGAGTATCCGGCCCCAGTTCTGCCAAAGCGGCGAGCTGGGGGAGGTCTCGCGCCTGCGAATGCCTGAAAAGAGCATGCCTCCCTCGGTCGCATTCCAGATCATCCACGACGAGCTGATGCTGGACGGCAACGCGCGGCTCAACCTGGCGACGTTCGTGACGACGTGGATGGAGCCCGAGGCGGAGCTCCTCATGGCCGAGTGCTCCTCGAAGAACATGATCGACAAGGACGAGTATCCCCAGACCGCCGAGATGGAGCGGCGATGTGTGAACATGCTCGCCCGGCTCTGGAACGCCGAGGGCGCCGGCGCCACGGGATGCTCGACGACCGGGTCGAGCGAAGCGTGCATGCTCGGCGGGCTCGCGCTCAAGTGGCGCTGGCGGCAGCGGCGCACCGCCGTCGGCCTGCCGACGGACCGCCCGAATCTCGTGATGGGCACGAACGTTCAGGTCTGTTGGGAGAAGTTCTGCCGCTACTTCGACGTCGAGGCTCGCCAGGTGCCGGTCGGGCCGGAGGCCACTTGTCTCACACCGGAGGGCGCCGCCAAGGCGTGCGACGAGAACACGATCGGCGTCGTGGCCGTCCTCGGATCGACCTTCGACGGCGCCTACGAGCCAGTGGCCGAGATCGCCGGGGCGCTCGACGCGCTCGCCGCAGGTGGGGGCCCGGACGTGCCGATGCATGTGGACGGGGCGTCTGGGGCGATGGTGGCTCCGTTTCTGGATCCCGATCTCGCGTGGGACTTCCGGATCCCGCGGGTGCAGTCCATCAATGTCAGCGGCCACAAGTTCGGGCTCGTCTACCCCGGCGTCGGCTGGATCCTGTGGAGAGACGCCGAAGCCCTGCCCGACGAGCTCGTGTTCAAGGTCAACTATCTCGGCGGCGAGATGCCAACATTCGCCCTCAATTTCTCGCGTCCGGGTGCCCAGGTCGTGGCGCAGTACTACAACTTCCTCCGGCTCGGGGTCGAGGGTTACCGCGACGTCCAGGCGGCGTGCCGGGACACGGCACAGTGGCTCGCCGGTGAGATCGAGCGCCTCGGTCCGTTCACGCTCCTGTCGCGGGCCGAGGGCATCCCGGTGTTCGCGTTCCGGCTCACCGAGAGCTTGCCCTACAGCGTCTTCGACATATCGGAGGCACTCCGCTCGTGGGGCTGGCTCGTGCCGGCATACACGATGCCGCCGGCGCTCGAAGACGTGGCCGTGCTTCGGGTCGTCACGCGAAACGGCTTCAGCCGGGATCTTGCGAAGATGCTCCTGGGCGACCTTCAGAAGGTGCTGAAGAAGCTGGCGATGTCGGCGGGGCCGGGGCCGGGGCCGACGGAGGAGCGGGCGGGCTTTCACCATTGACCGTGGTCTTGCCCGCATCGGGCCGGACGACCTTGTTGGCGACGGTCCCGTCGGCTCCGATGTCCTCGAAGGTGACGCGCACCCGTTGCTCGGGCCGGCGCCGGTTCTGCTCGGCCTGAGCCGCCAGCACCTCACGGTCCGCCCGTGTGAGCGGCGGTTGCACGATCGAGCGCGGCCACAGGCGCCGGCTCAGCACCACGTTCAGTTCCGAGCTGTAGACCACGAGCCGTACGACGAGCGAGATCCAGAAGACGAGCCCGAGAACGAGCGCGAAGACGCCGTAGGTCACGGACGCATTCCGCAGTGTGTGGCCCACGAGATAGGTGCCGACCGCTTGCAGGACGGTCCAGCCGATCCCAGCCAGGACCGCACCGGGGAGCAGGCTCCTCGTCTTCACGACGGGAGGCGTCAGCACCCGATAGGCAGAAATGAAGAGCAGGAACGAGATGACGAGTGAAAGGACGACGGCGCCGGCATCGACGAGAAACGGTCGCGACGACGTGTTCGTCCCGACAGCGCTCAGGAACGTCGTCACGATGACCCCGAGGCCGAGAACGGCGATGAACTCGAGACTCCGGCCGGTCCGCTTCAAGAAATTGGAGCGTTGCACGCCGGGCAGGTTCCAGATCTGTTCCATGGTGTAGATGCCGTTCTGGGCGAGGCCGAGCGAGCCGTACAGCAGGAGCACGATCGCGACGATCAGGCCGATCATGCTGTTGCGGTGGAGCGCGTGGACGTTGTTGCGCAAGTCGCTTCCGACGAGGGGGAATTGGGAGAAGGCTGAATTGAGGATCTCGTTTCTCAGGTGGGGATTGCTGGCGAGCACGAGTCCGAGGATGGTCACGAGCAGGAGCAGCAGGGGGAAAAGCGTGATGAAGCCCGAGAAAGCGAGCACGGCCGCGAGGTTGCCGGCGGCGTCGTCGCCGTACTTCTTGATGACCGCGAACACGACGCTCGGCGCCGTGTGACCTTGCTGGAAACGGTCGGCGACGCGCACGACCCGCTCGATCGGATTCACTCGGGAAACTCTCGGATGCGCTCGTCCATAGGTTCGCCCTCCTACCCGTTGCGGTCCACCCTCAACCGCGTCCCGGTATCCCCAGGGCGCGAACACCCCCTCGGTACCATCGTGGCACGCCCGATTGAGAAAGGGAGTCCAATGGACCCGCATGTCAAGCCCGAGGTGGAAGTCCGCTCGAGTTCCCGACGACGCAAGACCGGCGTCGCGTTCTGGGAAGGCGGGCGTGTGGTGGTCGTCGTGCCGGAGCGCATGTCGCGAACCGCGAAGGAGAGCTTCGCCGAGCAGTTGGTGAAGCAGCTCCTCCGACGCAGCGGTCGCCGGCACTCATCCGACGACGGGCTCGCCGCCCGCGCCGGCTTCCTGGCGGACCAATACCTCGACGGCGTCAGGCCATCCTCGATCCGGTGGTCCGCGCGCCAGCAGAGGCGTTGGGGGTCGTGTTCGCTTCACTCCCGCGAGATCCGCATCGCCGCTCGCCTTCAGACCGTCCCCGAGTGGGTGCTCGACGGCGTCATCGTCCATGAGCTCGCCCACCTGCTCGAGGCCGGCCACACGCCCCGGTTCCACGAGCTCGCCAACCGCTATCCCCGCCAGATGGAGGCGCACACGTATCTGGACGGCTTCGGGCACGGTCTCACGACCGCCGGCTTCCCGGTCAGCACCGAGGGGGATGAGCAACCGGCGGGCGAGCCCGAAGCCGACGTCGCCGCCTGCGCCTGGCCCTAGAGCTATTACCACTTAGAGTGGTTGATTAGCTACAATTCGTGAGATGGACGGAGTAGCCACCCGTGCGACGGCCCA
Organism: uncultured Acidimicrobiaceae bacterium; assembly: GCA_963763085.1. Taxonomy (GTDB): domain Bacteria; phylum Actinomycetota; class Acidimicrobiia; order Acidimicrobiales; family Bog-793; genus CAVXNB01. The sequence goes on along the minus strand of CAVXNB010000004.1, from coordinate 1,328,348 downwards.
AGGAGCCTCCTCGGTCCTAACGGCAGGCGTGACTTTCGTCATCCTCACCGCGCTCGCCATGGTCGAATACCCCGGTGGCTCGCGCTACAGCCCCGGGAGCCATCACTACCTCTTCTTCGAGAATTTCTTCAGCGACCTCGGTGCGACCAAGACCTACGCCGGCTACACGAACACCTCCTCCTGCGTCCTCTTCGTGATCGCCACGAGTTGCGTCGGCATCTCTCTCATCGCCTTCTCCGGGTCATGGCACGGCATCGCCGAGCGTCGTGGCATCGCCGTCCGCGCCGCCTGGGTATTCAAGTGGAGCGCTATCGCAAGCGGGCTGTGCTTCATCGGGATAGGCGCCACGCCGTCGAACCTGTTCGGAAGCCTGCACAACTTCTTCGCCCGAGGCGCCTTCGGCCTTCTCCTGGTCTTCGTGCTCTCCATGCTGGCCGTGCAGCGGCGCAACCATTGGCCGTGGCCCTACGTCATCACGAACGTCCTGTTCATAGCCGCATTGGCCGCTTACGTCGTCATCCTCGTTGCGGGCCCGAGCGTCCACACGCATGCCGGACTCGTCTTCCAAGTCACGGCCCAGAAGCTCATGGTGTACGCGTCGATCCTGACTCTCGGCTATCAGGCGTACGGCGTGCGCAAGGCGGTTCTGCCGCGGCGGGCGGTACTGCAGGTCGCCAGTCACTGAAGCGTCTGTCGCGAACTTCCGAATGACCGCTCGGGCGAGGCCACGCCCATACACTCTGGCGCGGTAGGACTCTCGAAAGGATTCCTCGTGCCTGTCGGCGGCGAACCAACGGTCACCCACGACCTAGCGCTCGTGGACCCGGGCTCGGAAGTGGTGGAGGTCGAGTTCCGTCTCGGCACCATGCGCCGGCGGCTCGGCTTGGCGACCCTGCTGCTCGTGCTGTTCCTGACGTTCATGGACAACACGGTCATCAGCGTCACCCTGGCTGACGTGCAGACGCGCCTTCACACCGGCATCAGCCAACTGCAGTGGGTGATCAACGGTTACGCCCTCGTCTTCGCGAGCTTCATGCTCATCTTCGGCACGCTGGGCGACCAGTTCGGTCGGAAGAAGATCATGCTGGCGGGCGTCATCCTGTTCTGCGGGGGCTCGGTCGTTGCTGCGCTCGCCCCGGACGCCAACGTGCTGATCGCCGGAAGGGTGATCATGGGCCTGGGCGCGGCGGCCTCCGAACCGGGCACCCTCTCGATGATCCGCCACCTCTATCCCGAGCGGCGGTCACGGGCGAAGGTGCTCGGGATCTGGGCCGGCGTCTCCGCCTTGGCTCTCGCCTCGGGTCCCCTGATCGGTGGCGTGCTGGTAGGGGTCTACTCGTTCCGGGCCGTGTTCTGGTTCAACCTCTTCTTCGGACTGATTGCCCTCTCGGGTGCCGCCCTGATCCTTCCCGAGAGCGTCAACGCGTCCCGCTACCGACTCGACTTCGCCGGGTTCCTCCTCGGAGCCGGCGCTCTCGCCACCGCCTCGTTCGCCATCATCCAGGGCGAGTCGTCGGGGTACGGGAGCTTAAAGATCGTTCTGTTGTTCGCGGCCTCGTTCGTGCTGGCGATCGGTTTCGTGCGCCGCGAGCAGACGGCCGAGAACCCGATGCTCGATCTGTCCTTCTTCAGGCGCCCGGCCTTCGCCGGCGCGAACGTCGTGGCGTTCTGCACGTACTTCGGCACGTTCTCGATCTTCTTCTTCGTGGCCCTCTATCTGCAGGACGTCGGAACGAGCTCGGGCTACGCGACGGCACTCGACTTCGCCCCTATGGCGGCCGCCATGATGATCGCGTCGCTGTTGGCCGGACGTTGGGTGGCGCGATCGGGCCCAAGACTGCCGATGACGATCGGCTGCATTCTCGCCGGCGTCGGGATAATCCTCACCGAGATCGTGCTGGAGCCGAGCTCAGGACTATCGACGCTGGGCTGGACGCTCCCCATCGCCGGTGCGGGATTCGGTATCGCCATCGTGCCTGTGACCTCGGCCGCACTGTCCGCAGTTCCCGCCGAGCACTCGGGCATGGCTGCTTCGGCCACGAACACGAGCCGGGAGCTCGGCGCCGTCGCCGGCGTCGCCATCCTCGGATCGATGGTGAACGGCCAACTCATCTCCAGCCTTGTTCGCCAGCTCAACGTGATCGGCATCCCGAAGGCCTTTCAGGAGGTCGTCATCACCGCCGTGACGACGGGCACCTTCAGCTCCCAGGCGAAGCAGTTCAAAGGGACGCCGGCCATCACCAAGATCGTGAACGAAGTGACGCAGGCCGCGTTCGTCGCCTTCGGTCGGGGCCTCGACGTCGCCCTCTCGGCGGCGGGAGCGATGATGCTCGCCTGCGCGATCGTGGCTGCCCTGACGATGCGCACCCGCGTGCCGGCCTCTGCCGAGTTCCACGCTCGGGCCGGAGACTGACCGCTCAGCGGCTAGACGAGGAGTCCTGATGGCCGATCGCAAGTGGTGGACCCTGACCGTCGTCTCACTGGCGACCTTCATGCTTCTCCTCGACATCACGATCGTGAATGTCGCCCTGCCTGCGATCCAGAGGTCGCTAAGGGCCTCGTTCAGCGACCTGCAGTGGGTCGTCGACGCCTACGCCCTCACTCTGTCGATCCTTCTGCTCGTGTCTGGGTCGGTCGCGGACAGGATCGGCCGGCGGCTGGTCTTCGTCAGCGGGCTGATCGTGTTCTCCGTGGCCTCGCTCGTGTGCGGTCTCGCGCTCAGTCCCCTCATGCTGTCCGTCTCCCGCGCCGCCCAGGGGATCGGCGGGGCGATGATGTTCGCGACGACGTTGGCGTTGATCGCGCAGTCGTTCCGTGGCAAGGACCGGGCCGTGGCGTTCGGAATCCTCGGCGCCGTCACGGGTGCTTCGATCGCCATCGGGCCCCTCTTGGGCGGGCTCCTCACCCAGGGCGTCGGGTGGCGCTCCATCTTCCTCGTGAACGTGCCGGTCGGCCTCATCGCAATCGTGGTGACGCTGCGAAACGTTGAGGAGACCAAGGACCCGACGCCGCACGGCATCGACTGGATCGGGGCGGTCCTGTTCAGCGGGGCGTTGTTCTTGCTCGTGATCGGCTTGATCCGGGGCAATGCCGACGGTTGGCTGAGCTCGCTCATTCTCTCGGTCCTGATCGGGAGCGGGATACTGCTCGTCGGGTTCGTGCTCTGGGAGCTCCGCCAGCAGGACCCGCTGTTCGACTTGTCGCTCTTCCGCAAGCCCGCCTTCTGCGGCGTGTCGGCGACCGCATTCCTGCTGTCGGCATCGATGTTCGCGATGTTCCTGTACATCACGTTGTACCTGCAGAACATCCTCGGTTACGGACCGCTCAAGGCGGGCTTGACGCTCCTTCCCATCACGCTCCTGGCGTTCTTCGTGGCGCCCGTCGCCGGCAGGCTGTCGGCGAGGATCCAGGCCCGCATCTTCCTCAGCGTGGGCATGCTGTTCGTGTCCGTCGGCCTCCTCCTCATGGCCCACGTCAGCTCCGACTCGACCTGGAATGTGCTGCTGGCCGGCTTCGTCGTCGCCGGCATCGGGATCGGCATGATCAACCCGCCCCTCTCCTCCGCCGCGATTGGCGTCGTCGGCCCGGAGAAGAGCGGCATGGCCTCGGGAATCAGTTCGACGTTCCGTCAGGTCGGCATTGCGACCGGAATCGCCGGTCTCGGCGCCATCTTCCAAGCTCGCCTCGAGTCCCAGATCACGTCGAGCTTGCAGACCACGCCCCTGCGGGCCCACGCCTCTCAGATCGCGGCCGGCTTCGCACAAGGAGGAGGCTTGCCCGCGTCGTCGGTCTCCGGCGCGTCGCCGCACCTCCGGGCACTCGTCGGTTCGATTGCCAAGAACGCGTTCTCCACAGGCTTGAACGAACTGTTCGTCGTGGCCTCCGGACTTGCGCTCTTCGGCGCCGTGTTCGCGGCATTGACGATCCGCCAGAAGGACTTCGTGAGCCAAGCACGCCGGCCAGCATCCGGCGACGCTGCCTCCGCGGGCGCCGCTGCCTCCGCCGGCGCCGTTGCCTCCGCCTGAGGGACGCCGGCTGCGTCGGCCGCCCGGCCCGCCTGATGGCGACGCTCAATCAGCCTTGCCGGAGGTGTTCGCGGCGACCGGCGCGGCCAGGATCCGGAACACGTTCGGGCGGAGCAGGCGGACCCCGAGAAGCACGGCCATGAGCAGCGCCGCCGCCCCGACCGTCGTCCACGCAAGGCCGACCTGGTCGGCAATCGGACCCTGGAGAAGCGACCCGATTGGGTAGGACACGCCGAGCGCGACGAGGTAGAAGCTGAGCACGCGACCGCGGTACTCGCTCGGTGCCCGGAGCTGCACGACCGTCGACAACCCCGACAGCACCCCGATGTACACGAGCCCGACCAGGAAGAGGGACGCAACCCCGAACGCCAGGTTCGGCGACAAGGCGTAGATGCCGAGCGCCGGCGGAAGGAGAAGGAGGCTCGCCGACAACAGGCGGCCGCGGCTGAACCGTCTCGCGAGAGGCGTTACGGCAAGAGCGCCGACGACGGCCCCGACTCCTTGAGCGGTGGTCAGCAGACCTGTCGCTGATGCGATACCCCTCGCGCCGCTGTGACTCAGGCGGTGCGCCATCGCCGGCACGAGTGCGATGAAGGGCGATGCGAGGAGCCCCACGACCGCGATCATGCCGATGGCCGCTTTGCAGCCCGGCTCCCCCCGGGCAGCCCGAAACCCGAGGCGGAGCGACGCGACCAGCCCGCGCCGCTCGTCACGACCCGGCGGGGGCGCGAGACGGATGAACGCAAGCGCGATCACGACCGCCAGGAACGACACGGCATTCGCGACGAACGCGACCGGATATCCGAAGGCGGCTACCGCCCCGCCGGCGAGCGCCGGACCGATCACCCTTCCCAGGTTGTACTGGGCTGAATTCAGCGACACCGCGGCGAGAAACTCGTGCCGCGGCACCAGGTCGGGAAGGATCGCCTGCTGGAACGGATTGATGAGGGCGCTGACACAGCCTTGAGCGGTCACCAGAAGTGTGAGGACACCTGGCCCGTCCCGCCCGGCTGCGACGAGCAGGGCGATGACGAGCGCAACAGCGCCGGCTGCGAGGTTGCCCGTAACGAGCGCAGCGCGCCGTGGAATGCGATCGGCGAGCGCTCCGCCGAGCGGCGACAGCAGTCCGATCGGCAGGAAGGCTCCAGCAGCGATCGCAACGGCCCACGTCGCCTTGCCAGTGTGTGCGATCACGAGCGCCCCGACGGCGACCGTCTGCATCCACGATCCGATGATCGACACGAGGCCGCCGGCCCACAGGAGCGCGTAGTTCCGGTGACGAAGCGGTGCGAGGGAGGCGAACCCTGGCGCCTGGGCAGGCCCCGCGGCGCTTCCCGGCTCTCGCTCCGCCTCCGCGATCGGCTCCGGATCGAACGCCGGAGGTTCCGGGTACCTGGCCACCGAGTCAGGCTAGGAGGCGCTCACCTCGGCACGGTCCGTTGTGGTGTCGTTCGGCGGTCACGAGTCGGGCGGAGGGGCGGTGCCTGGAGCGAATCGCCCCGCCTCGGCCCCGATCTTCATGCCGATGTTTGCCACGTGCAGGTGGATCTCGTCGAGGAGATCGGTGTTCTTCTTCATCTGCACAGTGAGCGCGGTGTTCTCGGCGATCAACGTCTTGATCTCGTCGGTGTTGCGCTCGGTGTGCATGGCGATCTCGGAGGAAACGGCGTCGGAACGTTTGGCGGCGATGAGAAGGGCGGCCGCCTGGACGCCGGCGAGCATGGAAAGGAAGAGGTTCAGCAGGATGTATGGGTACGGGTCGAACGCCTTGTGGTGCAGGACGTGCGCGAACAAAATCGTATTGACGGCGGCCCAGATGATCATGATCGCGAAGAAGCTGAAGACAAACGGCCACGACCCCATCATGTTGCGCATTCGGTCCGCTGCTCGTTCGCCTCGAGACAACTCGGTGCCGGATCGCACGCCCGGGTGCTTGTGCCAGTGCGTCTGCCACGCCCGATTCGCCATGAATTGATCGTCGCGCGATTCAGAGTCGGAGGCGACGCAATCCATATGCTGGGCGCCAAAGCGCCACTCGGCGGTGCCGCTCCGCTCGGGGTAGTTCAATTTTTGCTCCAAACTTGCCTCCGCGAAAGATTGTGACTGGTCGCAATCTCTTTCCGAGGCAAGTCCATATGGCCTGTGTGTCCACCTGCGCGAGATGAAATGCTGGTGGCGGCTGTCGGGCACGGTCGCCGTTCTTTAACTTGCAGCCCCGCTGCGCGAGGCAAGTCTGGCGCGAGGGCCGTTGAGGACCGCCGAGTGTCGCTACGAGCACGAATCCCAGATTTCGCTTCGCCTGGTTCCTCAGCCCGACAGCCTCCAACCTAGGAGGTGATCAACATGGAGCAGATTCGGGACCGAGTCGCCGGCCTCGACGTTCACCGCGACACGGTGGTGGCTTGCTGCCAGTTGCGTGAGAGGGATGGCTCGGTGACCGTGAGAAAGAAGCGGTTCGCGACTACCCGCAAGGGACTGTGCGAGCTCGCCGACTACCTCATGACAGCCGGGGTGCAAACCGTCGCCATGGAGGCGACCGGGGTCTACTGGAAGCCTCCGTACTACGCCCTGGAAGGCCTGTTCGACGAGCTTTGGCTGTGCAACGCCCAGCACGTGAAGAATGTGCCGGGCCGAAAGACCGACCTTTCTGACGCCGAGTGGCTCGCTGATGTGGCCGCGCACGGCATGGTGCGACCGAGCTTTGTCCCACCGCCAGAGATCCGCGAGCTACGTGAACTCACTCGATACAGAAAGACCCAGGTGACAGCGCGGGGAATCGAGATCCAGCGTCTCGAAAAGGTCCTCCAGGACGCCGGCATCAAGCTCACCTCGGTCGCCTCCACGGTCTGGAGCGTCTCTTCACGTGAGATGGTCGAGGCGCTCATAGCCGGTGAGCGGGACCCCGTCGTTCTGGCCCAACTGGCCAAGCGCAGGATGCGTTCGAAGATCCCCGAGCTCGAAGAGGCCCTCGATGGCCACTTCGGAGCGCACCACGGCCTGATCTGCCGTCAGATCATCGACCACATCGAGTTCCTCGACCGCTGCATAGCCTCGATCACCGAGGAGATCACGCTTCGGCTCGCCCCTTTTGAGCGAGCCGTCACCCTGATGTGCTCGGTGCCCGGGATCTCGAGGACCACCGCAGAGGTCATCATCGCCGAGACCGGTGCCGACATGAGCCGGTTCCCGACCGCAGGCCACCTGTGCGCCTGGGCAGGCCTCGCGCCTGGGTCCTATGAGTCGGCGGGAAAGCATCGGCCCGCGTCTACCCGCCAAGGAGCGCCTTGGCTGAGACGCACTCTCGTCGAGGCCGCCCGAGCGGCGGCTCGCACTAAAGGGACCTACTTCTCTGCCCAGTACGTGCGAATCGCGAAGCGGCGAGGACCGAACAAGGCCGCGGTTGCCGTCGCGCGACTCAATGCTGGAGGTCGTCTGGCACCTGCTCACGACAGGTGCGCTCTATGAGGATCCTGGAGCTGACTACTTCAACAGCCGTCACGATCCAGCCGTCGAGGCGAAGCGACTCGCACGCCGAATCGAAAAGCTTGGCTTTGAGGTGAACCTAACTCCACGGGCGGCCTGAGCTCGCACCGCAATCTTCACCCGACAACCTCCCTACCGCCCACCGCCTCGTCCCGCGCGCCCAGACACCGTGAGGGGCTAACGCATTTCATCCCAGTTTGCAAAGGAATTCAATGAGCCGAGGCGGGCCGCTCGGGCTATCCCGCCCCGGGTAGCCTCCGAATCATGAGACTCAGCGCAAGGAACCAGCTGGACGGGGTCGTGGCTCGGGTCGAGCACGGTTCGGTGATGTCGACTGTCGTGATCCGTCTTGCGGGCGGTCAGGAAGTCGTATCAGCCATCACGAGGGACTCCGCCGAGAGCCTCGGCTTGGCCGAAGGAGACGCCGTGAAGGCGGTCATCAAGGCGACCGAGGTCATGATCGGCAAGGACTGAGCAAGCGCGCCTCGCGCCGGCTGCGCGGTTGCTCGCCACGCAGGGCTGGACCAGACTCCCTGAGGTGCGAACGCTGCCACTGTTTCCGACCTCTCTCGTCGGCAGCTACGCCCAACCGGAGTGGTTGATCGATCGGGCGCGATTGGCCGGGCGCTTCCCGCCACGGGTCCGCGCCCGGGAGCTCTGGCGCCCGGCCCCTGACCACCTTCAAGAGGCCCAGGACGACGCCACGCTTCTCGCCATTCGAGCACAGGAGATGGCAGGACTCGACATCGTGACCGACGGCGAGATGCGCCGGGAAAGCTACTCGAACCACTTCGCCACGGCTCTCGAGGGGGTTGACATCGACAACCCGGGCACGGCCCTCGACCGCAGCGGGCATCCCAACCCCGTCCCACGGGTGGTCGGCCCGATCAAGAGGGAGAGGGCGGTGTTGGCGCGGGACGTCCAGTTTCTGAGGGAGAACACGGATCGGACGATCAAGGTCACCGTTCCCGGGCCGTTCACCATGTCCCAACAGGCCCAGGACGACTACTACGGCGATCCCGAGGAGCTCGCGATGGCCTACGCCGACGCCGTCAACGCGGAGGTCGGCGACCTGTTCGCTGCCGGCGCCGACATCGTCCAACTTGACGAGCCGTACATGCAGGCACGCCCCGAGATGGCGCAGCGGTTCGGCGTCAAGAGCCTGAACCGGGCCCTCGCCGGCGTCACGGGCACGACGGCCGTGCACATCTGCTTCGGCTACGCGGCCATCATCCACGATCGCCCTGCCGGCTACTCGTTCCTGCCAGAGCTCGCCGGCGCGCCGTGCGACCAGGTGTCGATCGAAACGGCGCAGTCGGGCCTCGACGTCTCGATCCTGCGGGAGCTGGCCGGCAAGACGATCATTCTCGGGGTCATCGACCTGTCGGACGAGGCCGTCGAGACCGGGGAGACGGTCGCGCAGCGGGTGCGGCGCGCCCTGCCGTTCGTGGAAGCCGAGCGTGTGGTGATTGCGACGGACTGTGGCATGAAGTACCTGCCGCGGGCATCGGCAGAGGGCAAGATGCGCTCGATGGCGGAGGCCGCAGGCATCCTCCGCGCAGAGCTCGGCGGCGCCGATGGCTGACCGGTGGCTGCAGATCCGCGGTGGCACGGTCATCGCCGGCACGGGGCGGCCGCCGGAGCGTGCCGACGTGCTCGTCAAGAACAACCGCATCGTCGCGGTGGGCGACGCCTGGTCGCCGGGCGCCTCGTCGCCGAGCGACACGCCGCCGGGCGAGATGCCGGCGCCGGAAGAGCGCGAGATCATCGACGCGACCGGCATGACCGTCATGCCCGGCCTGATCGACGTGCATTGTCATATGACCTACGGCGAGAGCGGAGCCGAGGAAGAGATCGATCTGTACACGAGTCACGAGCTGCGGACGCTCGTCGCCGCGGCCAACGCGGAGAAGGTGCTGAGGGCCGGAGTCACCAGCATCTCCCAGCCGGGCGGCAGCTACTACATAGGCGTCGGCCTACGGGAGGGCATCAAGCGTGGCTTGGTCCACGGCCCACGAATGTCGACCGCCGGCCGGTACCTGACCACGAGCAACGGGCTCACGGACTGGTACCCGAGCTCTGTCGGGGTGCCGGAGGGCAGCATCGGCGTGCTGACGAACACGGTCGACGAGATGAAGACCGAGATCCGCAAGCAGGTCAAGAACGGGGTCGACCTGATCAAGCTCGCCGACAGCCCGTACGGTCAGTACCAGGCGTTCACCGACGACGAGCTGAAGTGCGTGGCCGAGCTCACCCACCAGCTCGGGAGGAAGTGCACGATTCACGCCCGGGGCGCCGCCGAGCTCGATGCCGCCGTCCGGGCGGGGTTCGATTGGATCATGCACGGCAACGTCATGACCGACGAGGTCGTCGATCGGCTGGCCCGATCCGGGATCACGCTCGTGCCGACGCTGCTGCTGCTCGCCAACATGTGCGACTGGCCCGAGCTCACCGGGACGCGGCCGCGGGACCTGAGCAACATGCGCAGGATGCTCGAAAAGACTGCCGATTCGTTGCATGCGGCTCGGGAAGCGGGCGTGCGGTTTGCGATGGGCACCGATACCGGCTTCAGCATCACCGCCTACGGCGAGTGGCACGCGAGGGAGCTCGAGCTTCTGACCATCTATGCCGGCCTTTCGCCACTCGAAGCGATCACTGCAGGAACCCAGAACGGCGCCAAGATGATGGGTCTCGGCGGCCAGCTCGGTCAGGTGACGCCGGGCTACCTCGCCGACCTGATCGTCGTCCGAGGGGATCCGCTGAAGAACCTCCGGGTGCTGCTCGACAAGGCCAACATCCTGCACGTGATCAAGGACGGCGTCGTGCAGGTCTTTCCCGACGACCTCGGCGGCAAGCGGTTCCAGGTCGACCGCCTGCCCGTGGTCTACTCCAAGGTCGGCCTCACCTTCGAGATGGTCTGCGACGGCGACCCGTCGCCTTCCTACACCGTTGCGCCGTGGAGCCTGAGCGACGGCAAGGACCTGCTCCACGACCTCAGGTCCCTGCAGGAGCAAGCGGGCGACGCGTCGCTGAGCACTGTCGACTGACGAGGAGGATCCGGCAATGCCCGTTGAACTCATCAAGCATCCGGCCGGGCTCGGCGACCCGCGCGGGAAGTACTCGCACGTGAGCATCGCCACCGGCACTGAGATCGTGACCGTGGCGGGTCAGCTCGGCACGACCCCCTCCGGCAGCCTCGCGGGCGACGGAAGTGTCAGTGCACAGACAAGACAGGTGTTCGAGAACATCGCCACGGCCCTGCGATCGGCGGGTCTCGGAGCCAAGGACATCTTCAAGACCACGACCTACCTGGTCGGGGCCGGCAACATCGCCGAGTTCATGGAGGCGCGGACCGCCGTTTTCGCTGACCTCTTTCCTGACGGTGGCTACCCGCCCAACACGCTGCTCATCGTGGCCGGCCTGGTGGAGGAGCAGTTCTCGGTCGAAGTCGAGGCTTTCGCGGTGCGGGCGACCGGGTGACCGGCGTGACCGGCGACCGGGCGACCGGGCGACCGGGCGACCGGGCGACCGAGCGAGCCGGCTGACCCCCAAACGAGCAGAAGGAGACCCGCATGCCCCTTGCTTTTGTCAATGGCGTGGAGCTGCACTACCGAGAGACTGGAGACGGCCCCCCGCTCGTCTGGGTCATGGGCACCGGCATGAACGGCGACGCCTGGCACCGATACCAGGTACCTGAGTTCTCCAGCAGCTACCGGTGCATCACCTTCGACCTCCGGGGCAGCGGCCGGAGCGAGTGCCCTGACGGTCCCTACAGCGCTGCGCTTCTCGCCGAGGACCTCGTCGGGCTCCTCGACCATCTCGGCGTCGACGACGCGAACTTCGTCGGGTTCAGCCTCGGCGCCGCGACCCTGCAGGAGCTCGCGCTCTCCCACCCGCAGAGGACGCGCTCGGTCGTGCTCATGTCGACGTGGTCCTCCACCGCGCGCGAGCACCACGTGCGCCGGCACTACGAGTCGAGGATCTACGCGCTGCGGCATGCGGACATGGAGGTGTTCAAGAAGTTCGCGTTTTGGATGTGGGCGCCGTCGACCTTGGACGAACGGTATGAGGATCTGGTCGAACTGGAGGCGTTTCTCGGCACCGTCTCCGGCGCAAGGGACGTCTCCGGCTACATCGGGCACTTCGCCGCCGACCTGGCTCACGAGACGCTCGACCGACTCCCCCGGATCGCCTGCCCAGTGCTGGTCGTCCACGGAGACGAGGACCTGATCACACGACCCGCCTACAACCAGCGGGTGGCCGCCGCGATCCCCGGTGCCCGCCTCGTCGAGGTGCCGCGGGCCGGGCATCTTGCCTACCTCGAGCAGCCGGAGGCGATGAACGCCGCCATACGCACGTTCCTGCAGCTGAGTTGACACCGCGAGCGCGTCTTCGTAGTGTGACCACATGCAGTTATCTGCATTTTGCTTCGCTCGAAAGCTAGGAGCCTGAGTTCTTGGCGATGAAACGCGAAAGGCTGGGGTGCCGATGATTGAGCCCGGTGGTCGAGCATCGAGCCTCCCGCTTGTTGCCTGGTTCGATCAGGCTTCGGACCTCTCGAGCGACCTGCTCGGTGGGAAGTGCTGGGGCTTGGCGCAGATGACGGCTGCAGGAGTCGATGTGCCTCCCGGGTTCGCGATCACGACGGCGGCCAACGAGTCCTTCCTCGAGCGGTCGCTGGCCCGCTACCACGAGGCGCAGCCCCATCCGGAGCGGCACCTCGACGCTGCGTCGGCCGAGGCCGTCCCGAGCACGGACCGGTTGGCGGTCATGCACGACCTCGCTCAGTCGCTCCCGATGGACGAGCCGGTCGAAGCTGCTGTCGTCGCTGCCTACCAGGAGCTCGGGAAACGAGTGGGACGCGCCGACCCGCCGGTCGCTGTCCGCTCCAGTGGGCAGAGCGAGGACGGAGAGGACGCGAGCTTCGCCGGCCAGTACGACACGTTTCTCTGGGTGATCGGCGCGGAGGCCGTCGTCAGTGCCGTGAAACGCGGCCTCGTCGGCTCCCTCGCCGACAGCACGTTGTCGTACCGGGTCGACCGTTCTCTCGGCGTCGGTTTCACGCCAATGTGCATGGGGGTCCAGCTCATGGTCGACGCACGGAGCGCCGGGGTCATGTTCACGCTCGATCCACGGACGGGCGACCGGTCCCGGGTGGTGATCGAGTCGAGCTGGGGGCTCGGCGAGGCGGTTGTGAGAGGAGACGTCCGGCCGGACCGAATCTCGGTCAACAAGGTGACGGGTGCGATCAATTTCGAAGAGGTCGGGGACAAGCTCCACGAGTACCGGTTCGATGCGAGCTCGGGCACTGTCGTAGCCACACCCGTGGACGAGGCCAGGCAGGTTCTTCCGTCGCTGTCCGATGACGAGATAAGCCGGCTCGTCAGCCTCGGCAGGCGGGTGGAGAAGTTGCGCGCGTCACCACAGGACACCGAGTGGGCGATCGATCACGACGGGAGGATCTTCCTCCTTCAGGTACGGCCCGAGACCGTCTGGAGCACGCATGTCGTGGCGACTCAGGCGTCAGAGGGACGACCCCGAAGAGCCCTCGATTGCGTCGTTGCGATGTTCAGCGGAGAGGATTGAGATGAAGTCATTGACGGTGGATCGTGGGAGCTTTCTCGGCCGCTACCGTGACCCGTCGCTCAGCGCCCTCGAGCTGCGCGCCATCGAATGGCTCGAGGGCTTCTACGAGCTCGAGCATCTGATCGTCACGCGGCAATGGGTGCGGCGACTGCGTCCTCACGCGTCGTTGGAGCTCTGCCTGGCCGCACTCGTTCACGATGCCGAGCGGCACTTCCCAGGCGGACCGCCGAGCACGCCGCGCGAGTTCGACGATCCCGCCTATCTGTTCGCCCACTCGATCCGCTCGGCAGAGTTCGTGGATGCCTGGCTCGCCGAAGACGGCGAGGTCGACGAGGCGTTCCGCTACCGGGTGAGCAGCCTCGTGCTCCGTCACGAGGTCGGAGGCAGTCCCGAAGCAGACGTGCTCCAGGCCGCCGACTCGCTCTCGTTCCTCGAGACCCTGCGGTGGCTCACGGTCCAGTGGGTGCAGACCGGCCGCTACACCGCCGAGCAGGCAAAGATCAAGCACAGCTGGATGCTGGAGCGGATGCGCCCACCAGAGGCCGTCGTGTTCGGCCTCCCCCTCTACCGGCAGGCCATCTTCGACCTGGACCACGCGGACGAGGTCGCCATCGAAGGAATGCGTGAGATCGTTGGCGACTCCCGGCTTCTCCTCGGGCTGAGCGTCGACCGCGACGGCAACTGAGAGGAGACCGATGACCGATCGAGAGCTGACCGGGTTCCCGAACCCCTTCGAGATCCCCACGCCGCCTGGGGCTGAAGGCTGGGAACGGATGTACCCGTACTACGCGACGTTCTCCGAGGACCGCAGGAACGAGGAGGAAAAGAGGTTCTGGTTCTTCGACTCGATGCACTACCCCGAGCCGGTCTACCCGTTCGATCTCCTCTTCCCCGAGCACACCTGGGTCGTGGCGAGCCAGAACATCACCCGGGTGTTCGCGGTGCCGACCGCGCTCGGCCTCGACCACCGCGTCCTCAACGGCTACGTCTACGTGAGCCCGAACGTGATCACCGATCCGGCGGAGATCGAGCGCCGAGCGGCGATCTTCACCGACCGCGCCGGCTTCTACTTCGAGCATTGGCCCGAGCTCTACGACAAGTGGGTCGTCAAAGCTCTTGCTTGCATCAAGGAGCTGAAGGAGATCTCGTTCCAACCGCTCCCCGAGCTCGAGCCGGACGAGGTGGTCCGCGAGGGCCAGCACCTCACGAGTGGGTTCCACCTCTACAAGGCTTACAACCGGCTGCTCGAGAACCACCAGGAGATGGACTACCTCCACTTCGAGATGCTCGGGCTCGGTTACGGCGCCTACCTGACGCTCCTCGGCTTCTGCAAGAAAGCCTTCCCGAGCATCGAGGACCAGACCGTCGCCAAGATGGTGATGGGTATCGAGGTGCTGCTGTTCCGGCCCAACGAGGAGCTGCGCAAGCTCGCCGCTCTCGCCGTCGAGCTCGAGCTGACGGAGGCCTTCGCCGCCGAGGACGATGAGCCCGAGACTGTCCTTGCCAAGATCAAGGACCTGCCGAACGGCGATCAGTGGCTCGAGACCTTCGCATCGACGAAGGAGGAGTGGTTCTGGTTCTCGACCGGCCACGGCGTGTCGCACCATCACGCGGTCTGGATGACGGACCTCTCGGTCCCGTTCTCGGCGTTGAAGAACTACGTCGACGCCCTCGGGCGTGACGAGTCGACCGACCGGCCGCGCGAGGAGGTCCAGGCGGAGCGGGACCGGGTCACGAGCGAGTACCGGGAGCTGCTGGCCTCCGACGCCGACCGGGCCACCTTCGACGATCTGATCGCTCTTGCCCGCATGGTGTACGTGTTCGTGGAGGACCACGCCTTCTACTGCGAGCATCAGCACTGGTCGATCTTCTGGACCAAGGTCCGCGAGCTCGGTCGGGTGTTCGAGCATCGCGGCTTCCTCGAGGCTTCGGAGGACATCTTCTACCTTCACCGCTGGGAGGTGTACCCGGCGATGTGGGACCTGCAGACCGGATGGGCGGCGATCAGTACCGACCGGCGCGCCTATTGGCAGCGCGAGGTGGCCGAACGCAAGCGGATCCTCGAGGCGCTCCGGAACTGGACTCCCCCGCCGGCGCTCGGGATCGCGCCCGAGCTCATCACCGAGCCGTTCACGATCATGTTGTGGGGTATCACCCAGGAGACCCTGGAGCGCTGGCAGACACCCCGTGAGGCGTCGGACAGAACCCTGCACGGCGTGGCTGCCTCCCCAGGGGTTGCCGAGGGGCCGGCCCGCGTCATCCTGGGGCCAGACGAGCTGACAACGGTGAAGGAAGGCGAGGTGCTCGTCTGCCCCATCACGAACCCGAGCTGGACCCCGATCTTCAAGCGGATCAACGCGGCCGTGTCGGACTCGGGCGGGATCATGGCGCACGCGGCGATCGTTTCGCGCGAGTACGGGCTGCCGGCCGTGGTGGGTACCGGTTACGGCACCCGCGTCATCAAGACCGGCCAGCGAGTCCGGGTCGACGGGACCCGCGGCATCGTGACGATCCTCGACGAGGACGAAGAGGGCGCCGCCACTCCATGACGGGGTCCACGACCGCGGGCGATCTCAGGAGCGTCGAACGTGGGGCGGCGAACGACGAGACGGTGGCCCGCCTGGCGAGCTGCCGGCCTCGGCTCGTCGATGTCGCCCCGGCGCTCGAGGTCATCCCCGGCATGACGCCGAGCACCATCCTCACCTCGGGCGCCCCGTTGGACCCGCCCGCCTACGAGGGCGTGCAGCGCAGTGCGATCATCGGCGGGGCGCTCTACGAGGGCTTGGCCGATTCCGAGGAGGACGCTTGGGAGCAGGTCATCGACGGCCGGATCCAGCTTCGTGCCTGCCACGATCACGGCTGTGTCGGCTCGGTCGCCGGGGTGTACACGGCATCGATGCCGGTGTTTGTCGTCGAGGACGCGTCAGGCGGAGCCCGGTCCTTCTGCACGATCTACGAGGGCCCACAACGCGAGCGTCTGACGTTCGGGGTCTACGACGAGGCTGTGGCTGCCAATCTGCGCTTCATCCGCGAGACCGTCGCTCCCGTCCTCAAGGAGGTCGTCCGCCACTCCGGCCCGCTCGACCTCTTCGCCGTCATGCGCAGGGCATTGCTCGCCGGCGACGAGCTCCACAGCCGGAACACCGCGGCGACGCTCTTCTTCTCGCGCGAACTGCTGGCCGGCCTGATCGAGGTCTCCGTTCACGCCAGGGAGGCGGTCGAGGCCACGGCCGCCTTCATTCGCAGGAGTGACTTGTTCTTCCTCCACCTCGCGATGGCTTCAGCCAAGCTCACTGCCGACGGCGCCCGCGACATCGCCGGCTCGAGCGTCGTGACGGCGATGACGGCGAGTTGCCGCGAGTTCTCCATTCGCGTGAGCGGTCTCGGGAGCGAGTGGTTCCGCGCCCCGGTACCGCTCGTGGTGGCGAAGGTCTTCGAGGGCTTCAGCCCCGACGATGTCGCCGCGATGCCCGGGGAGAGCCTGATCATGGAGACGATCGGTCTCGGCGGCTCAGCCGCTGCTGCCGGCTTCGCCCTCCAGAACTACTCGGGAGGGACGGCAAGCAGCATGATCGCCATGAGCGAGAACGCCTACCGTTTCTCGGTCGGCGAGCATCCCGAGCTCACCATCCCATATTTCGACGGTCGCGGGACAGCACTCGGGATCGACATCTTCAAGGTCGTCGAGACCGGGATCGTCCCACGCATCCACGCCGGCGCCGCGAATCGCAGCGGCGGTCACATCGGAGCGGGGATCATGACGGCTCCGCTCGACTGCTTCGAACAGGCGCTGAGGCGTTACCTGGAGGTCTATCGGCCGGCGAGCGGTGCCGTCGGTTGAGTTGGAGCCATCGCATCCCCGAACACCCACTGACAGGAGGTCGCGACGATGTCATCACTGCTCGCTGCCAGCGATCTGGTTGCGCTGTTCCGGGAGGAGCTGAGCACGTGTGCGCTCAGGCCTGACGAATCGCTCGTCATCCTCTCCGAGCCCACCAGCCGGCAGGACTACGTGGGATCGACCTTCGCCGCCGCCGAGGCGCTCGGGCTGCGGTCGGTGGCCTCGGTCGTCCTGCCGGGGGGCTCGTCCGTGGCCGTGCCCGGAGTGCGGAGTGGAAGCGGCTCCGGCCTCGCGGCCCTCGAGGGCTTCCCGGACATGCTCGAGTTCCTGAAGTCCGTGGACATGATCGTCGACGTGACGATCGAAGGGCACATCCACGCCGAGATCCAGCAGGACATCCTGCGAGCCGGCACGCGGATCCTGTTCGTGTGCGACCCTCCCGAAGTGCTGGCGCGCAACATGACCGGACAAGCCGACAAGGCGCGCGCACTCGCGGCACGGGACCTTTTGAAACAGGCCACCAAGATGCACGTCTCCTCGGACCACGGCACCGACCTCCACGTGGACGTGTCGGACTGTCATCCTGGCTTCCAGACCGGTTTCGCTGACGACCCGGGTCGCTGGGATCACTGGCCGAGCTGCATGGTGGTCTGCTGGCCGGGGCGCGCCGACGGCCAGTTCGTCCTTGCCCCAGGCGACATCTTGTTCCCGTTCAAGGAGTACGTCAGCGACCCGATCACCGTCAGCGTCGAGGACAGCCGGGTCGTGAAGGTCGTCGGCGGGGCGCAAGCTTGGAAGATCCAGGCGTACTGCGACGAGAAGAACGATGACGCCGCTCCGTTCACCTCTCACATGGGGTGGGGGCTGCTCTCGACGGCGGACTGGCTGGCGCTCGGCATGTACGGTCGGGAGTCGCTCATGGGAATGGACGGTCGCTGCTACGAGGGCAACTTCCTGATCTCCACCGGGCCCCACCCGTTCAAGAACCGCGTCACGCCGTTCCATCTTGACCTTCCGATCCGCGATTGCTCGATCTCTGTCGACGACCGACCCGTCGTCGACCGGGGCAAGCTGGTCGCCTGACTCGGGATTCGCCGAGCGCACCGATGACACCTCGAACCGCGCGATGACGAACGCTTTGCCGGCAGCCATTCCGGTCGCTGCGCCGACCGAGCTGGGCGTCTCGAAGAACCTCCTCGCGATCCAGCTCGTGTCTCGAGACCTGCTGACGCGGGTCCAGGGCGAGCGGATCCCGACGGCGCTCCAGTACCAGCAGCTGACGGGCGTCGGGTCGGGCACGGTGCAGAAGGCTTTGCGGACACTCCAAAGTGTCGGCGCCGTCGACCTGCAATCGCGCGGGCACACCGGCACGTACCTGCTCAACGTCGAGCTGCCGAAGCTCTGGGCCCTAGCGGCGATCGGCGCGCCGACGGCGGTCCTGCCGATCCCGACCTCGCCCGAGCTCATGGGGCTCGCGCGGGCGCTGCGCCTGGAGTTCAGACGCCTCGGCATACCTTTCCAGGCGCTGTGGACCTACGGGTCGAGCCGTCGGCTCGCGTTGGTCGAGCAGGGCGAGGCAGACTTCACAGTGCTCTCGGCCACCGCCGCGGCGGCATTGCTGGCAGATCGGAGCGACGAATGGTTCGCATCGGCGCTGTCGCCGAACAGCTACTACTACCAGGGAACGTGGGTGGTGATCCTGCGGCCGGGGCTCGACCCGAACGATGACAGGACCGTGCGGAGGATCGGCATCGACCGGAGCTCCCACGACCAGACGGCGCTCACCGAAGCGGAGTTCCCACAGACGGGTCGCTGCGAGTACGTGGACTGCAACTACACCTACATGACGGCCAAGGTCGCGACCGGCGAGCTGGACGCGATGGTCTGGCACAAGTCGGTCCTCACCATGCCGCTCGAAGTTGCCGGGATCACCACCAGGCCGTTCCAGCAGCCCGGCACGGTGGACCTCGTGCGGCAGATGACGACCGCGATGCTGGTCGCCAAGACCTCGAGACCCGAGCTCGCACGGATGTTCGAGCTGCTGGACCGCAAGTCGTTCTCCAAGGTGCAGATCCGGCTCGGCACCGAGGAGATCCCGCCCTTCTACTGAAGCGGCACTGAAGCGGCTCCGAAGCGGCGATGTTCCGCCGCTTGGCCTCCGTGCTCAGCTCGGTGGCTCCGAAGCGGCGATGTTCCGCCGCTTGGCCTCCGTGCTCAGCTCGCCGAGCAGTTCGTCCAACCAGGCGGCGAGCGGCCCGGCCTCGAGTCCGAGCAGGCTGCCGCGAGCACTTATCTGCTCCCGGAGCCGCTTCAGGGACGGATCTGGCGGACCGGTCGCGTCCGCGATGGCGATCAGCCGGTTGGCGGCGTCGACCATGCGGCGCGGACCGAAGATCGGGGGCTCGTCGATGCAGTCGCGGGCGCAGGCGACGAGAAACAGGACGATCTCGAAGAGTGGACTGCCTTCTCCTCGGGCGTCATTCATGAGTCCTCTCCTGTCGGGACGGCGAACGTGTTGCGGTACGTGGGAGGCCGAGATGCGTGAGCCGCCGGCGGAGGAGACGCGACCGGTCGGCCGATGGCGACGAGCAGATCCACACGGACATGTGGCGGCAGCTCGAGCACCGCCCGCAGGGCCGCCTCATTGGAGCTGCGCACGAAGCACGCCCCGAGCCCGAGCGCGGCGGCGGCCAACGTGACGTTCTCCGCTGCCGCACCGGCGTCGACGAGGGAGAGCACGTCCCGGCCGAGCGTTCCCATCTTGCTCAGTGCAGCCGCCTCGTCGGTGCAGAGAGCGAGGACCGCCGAGGCGCCCCGAGCGGAGAAGCTCGGGGTCACCTGGCGCAACGTCAAGAGCAGTGCCGGGTCGGTGACCATAACCAGAAGTCGCATCTGCGCGTTCCCGCCCGCCGGCGCCCGGCCGGCTGCCCAGACCAACTTGTCCAACGCCTCCTGAGGGACCGGTTCGCCGGTGAAGAAGCGGTGCATCCGGCGCTTGCGGAGCAGGGCGAAGAGATCGTCGCCGGCTTCGACGTCCCGGTTCGTCACGAGCTGAACTCGCCCATGACGTGCTGCGCGAACTTCCGCATCGAGCCAAGCGTCTTCGCGTGCTCGAGCGTGCCGAACGACGTGAAGACGATGAGCTCGTCGACGCCCGATCCGGCCAGTCTCCTGACCTTCGCCGCAACCGTCTCGGGCGACCCCATCAAGGACCGGTTCGCGAACAGGTCGCTCCACTCCAGAGTCGCGGTCCGGCGGGAGAGGCTCCGCCAGTGGGCATAGTTGTCGGGGAGCTTTGCAGCGTCACCCTCCCAGGTGGCTGCCGCCCCACGGGAGTACCACATCGCCGCGTCGGCCGCCTCCCGCTCCGCGATCTCGTCCGTGTCGGCCACGTACACGAGCTCGTTGTGCGCGACTTGCGGCGACGCGGGTGCACCGTTCGAGCTCGCACCCCTTGCGGTCGACCACCGCCGGAGATCGTCCTCGACTTCGTCCAACGTGTTCATGTAGGTGCCGATCAGCCCGTTGAATCCGCTCGCAGCGGCCCGCTCAATCGAGGCCGGGCTCACCCCTACTACCCACAACGGGGGGTGAGGCTGTTGTAGAGGACGCGGCTCGACCGTCGTCTCGGGAAATCGCCAGTACTTGCCGTCGTGACGAACGTCGCGCTCGGTCCAGACTCTCAAGAGGACGTGAATCGCCTCCCACATCCGCTCGGTCGACTCTTCCATGGGAATCCCGTACGCGGCGTAGGCCTCGGGTTGGATTCCCCTGCCCACGCCGAGGTCTACCCGCCCGTGACTCAGGTGGTCCAGGACGGTCGTCTCCTCCGCCACCCGCAGGGGATGCTGGAGCGGCAGCACCGACACTCCGATCCCGAGGCGGATGCGATCGGTCGACGCCGCCAGATGTGAGGCCGTCAGCATGCTCGAAGGCCGGCTGAAATCGGTGAACTCGTGTGCGACGAGCCAGACCCGGACGTATCCGAGCTCCTCCGCCAGCTGAACCTGCTCGATGATCTCCCCGTAGCGTTCACCGGTGCCCGACACGGTCGTCTGCACGATCATGATGCTGAATTGCATTACATCGCCTCGTTGATCTACCTGGCTTCGAGCGCGGCTACGGCATTGATCTCCACGAAGAGGCCCGGCACCACCAGCTCACGCACTGCGATCAGGCTCATCGCCGGTGGACACGGTCCCGCAAAGAAACGACCCAGCTCACGAGCCACCTCGTCCTGCACCCCCATATCGGTGATGAACACGTCGAGCCGCACGATGTCCCCTGTCGTCCCACCGGCGCCTTCGACGACCTCACGGATGCCGGCAAGGGCCTGCTTCGTCTGTTCGGCAGGATCTGCTGGGAACTCGAGATCGGCCCGAACGTGCGGGTGATCGTGGTAGAGCGGCAATGCGGTGGTCCCGGCGACGAACAACAGGTCCTTCCCCGCCGGAACCCGTATCCCGACGGAGTACGGCATCCGGTAACCGTGCTCTCGCGTGACGACGGCTTCGTTCACTGCAGCGCCTCCTTCGACGGGCTTCTCCCGGGATGAGGGGACACTAGGCGCGGTGGTTCAGTCGCGCTGTGCCTGAATCGCACGCCAGACGCTCTCGGGCGTCAAGGGCAGGCGGTAGAGCTCGACGCCGAAGTCTGCGAGCGCGTCGCAGATGGCATTCGCCACCGCGGCTGCGGGCGGGATGGTCCCCACCTCACCCGCTCCCCTCACCCCGAACGAGGTAACCGGCGACGGGACCTCGGTGTGCATGAGGAAGATGGGTGGTACGTCGCAGGCGGACGGTGCGAAGTAGTCCATCATCGTGCCGTTCAGGAGTTGGCCGCTCTCGGGGTCGTAGTGCAGCTCCTCGGCGAGCGCGGCTCCGAGGCCCTGCACGAGCCCGCCGCGGATCTGTCCCTCGATCAGCTTGGGGTTCACGGGTGTGCCGCAGTCGTGGACCATGATGAGCCGTTCCACGTCGAACTCGCCGGTCTCGGCGTCGACGGACACGACAGCGGCCCCGGTCCCGAATGCGTAGGCCGCCTCCGGAGGGTCGAAGTACGCCGTCTCCTCGAGACCGGGACTGACGCCGGGAGGCAGGCCCGAGCCGAGGATGGCGAGCGTGAACAACCTCTGGAGCGGCACCTCGAGGCTCGGATCGCGTCGATGCCGGACGACCTGCCCGACGATGTCGAGCTCGTCCGGGTCTTCGACCTCGAGCACCCAAGCGCCTAACTGCAGCGTTCGCTCGCGCAGACGGGTAGAGGCCTCGAGGAGGGCGCCGGCGGCGGCGATGACCGTCCGCGATGCGAACGAGCCGGTGTTGAGCGGGGAGGCACCCGTGTCCCCGGCGTGCACGCTGACGGCGTCGTAGGGGATCCCGAAGAACTCGGCGGCCATCTGGGCGAGGATCGTCTCGGAACCCTGACCGATGGTGGCGACGCCGGTGTAGACGTCGATGCCGCCGCTCCGGTTGGCCCGAAGCGTCACGCTCTCGTGCGCCCCGAAACGCGATCCGCGCGCAGCAAGGAACCTCGAGCTCGCGTAACCGGTGCGCTCGACGTAAGAGGCGAAACCGACGCCGTGGTAGCGGCCGTCGGCGCCCGGGCCGCGGCCTTCGCGGCGATGACGGTCGTAGTCGACGGCTTTGGCGGCCATCCGCAGGCAGCGCTCGTAGTCCCCGCTGTCGTAGATCGCGCCGGTCGGGTTGGTCCACGGCAGCTCTTCGGGCTTCAGCATGTTCATCGCCCGAAGCTCGACCGGGTCCATGCCGAGCGTGCGGGCCAGCTTGTCCATGAGTCGCTCGTAGGCGAAATTGACTTCCGGTTGGCCGTAGCCGCGATAGGCGCCGATCGGCGTCTTGTTCGTGACGACGACACGGCGCTCGACGAAGCCGTCGTCCACCTTGTAGGGACCGTTGAAGACGATCGTCGAGAGCTGCGAGGCGCCGAACGAGCTGTTGACACCGCCGAGGTCGTTCGCGTAGACGTCGGACATCGCGAGGATGCGGCCGTCGGCGCGGGCCCCGATCCGGTAGTCGTGCACCGACTCCCGGCCGTGGCACGAGGCACGGAAGTGCTCGTTGCGATCCTCGACCCACTTCACGGGCTGGCGGATCGCCATGGCGTGCAGGCACGCCAGCACGTCCTCGGGGTAGACGCCGAGCTTCATCCCGAAGCCGCCTCCGACGTCCGACGTGACGACCCGGATGTCGCCCTCGTCCAGTCCGAGCGTCCCGGCCAGCTGATGGCGCAGGAGATGCGGAGCCTGCGTCGAGACATGGACGACGAGCTCTCGAGCACCTTGCCGCCATTCGGCCAGCACGGCTCGTGTCTCCATCGGCAGGGCCGTCACCCGATTGACGAAGAAACGCGCCTCCACCACAACGTCGGACTCGAGAAACCGTGCCGCAGCGTCGCCGGAGCCTTGCGGATTCGAAACGAGCAGATTCGAGGACAGGACGTCCGGCTGGATCACCGGGGCGCCGGGCTCCAACGCCGAGATGACGTCGGTCACGTGCGGCAGCGGCTCGTACTCGATCTCGATGAGGTCGAGCGCGTCCTCGGCGATGTGCCGCGAGGTGGCGGCGACGCTGACGACCGGTTGGCCCTCGTAGGTCGCCACGCGCTCGGCGAGGGCGAACTGCGGGATCGCCGGCGCTTCGGGAATGGGACGGAGGATGCCGATCGGACCGGAGAGGGCGGCGACGTCGCTCCCGACGAGGACGTGGCGGACGCCGCTCAGCGCTCTGGCGGCGTCCGCGTCGACCCGGACGATCCGCGCGTGCGGATAGGGGCAGCGCCCGACCGCCATCTCGACGATGTGGGCCCGGTCGACGTCGTCGGTGAACTGGCCGTCGCCTTGCAGGAGGCGGTCGTCCTCCTTCCGCGGCACGTCGGTGCCGAACAGGCGCGTCGCAGGCGGTGCCGAGAACTCGAGCACGCGGTCTCGGACATCAGACATCCGGCCGGCCCTCCGTCTGGCTGTCCAGATAGCGCTCGACAGCGTTGATGATGAACTCGTAGCCCGTGCAGCGACAGAGCACACCGGCGAGCTCCTCGCGGATGTCCTGTCGTGACAGCTTCCGGCCGTCGCGGGCCAGTGCCGTCGTGGTCATGAGGAACGCCGGGGTGCAGAATCCGCACTGCAGCCCGTGCTCGTCCTTGAACATCTGCTGCAACGGGCTCAGCGCAGAGGTGGCCGCGAGCGACTCGACGGTCTCCACGCGTTGGCCGTCGAGCTGAGCGGTGTAGATCAGGCACGACTTCACCGCCTCGCCGTCGAGCAGGACGGTGCACATTCCGCACACTCCCTGCTCGCACCCGACGTGCGTGCCGGTGAGGCCCAGGCTGTGGCGCAGGAAGTCGGCCAGGCTGAGGCGCGTCGGCACCTGCGCAGTCGTAGTCGTGCCGTTGACCTCGATCGTGACGACGACGCTCGGCTCGCTCATCCCGATCGGGTCGTCCTGAGACATCAGGTTGGCGAGCTCGCTCATCGGCTCCTCCTCCGGTCGCGCACGAGCACGATGATGCTCAGCAGAGCCGAGAGGGCGCTCAGTGCCGCTGCGATACGGATCCAGGGATCCTGAGGACCGGCGACGCCGTCGCCGTGCTTGGCCGCCGCCTCGCTCCAACTCGACGCCGGCGTCCGCGCCCCGGACGATGCCGCTTGCCTGGCACGTGTCCCGTTGCCGGGCGCGGCGCCGGCTGCGCCGACCACCTCGACCACCTCGCCGCCGAGTGCAGCCTGCAGGTTCGCCGCAAAGTCCGCCGTCACCTTGGCCGCCTGCTTGGCCACCACCTTCTGACCGACGCTCCCGAGCGCGCCGGCGAGGATCACGTCGCCCTCGACTGTCACGAGGGTGCCGTCCTCATCGGCACGCAGGCGCACGGCGTTCGACGTGCGGACGTTGCCGATCGCGCCTCGAACGCTCTTGCCGACGGCATTGAACCGGATCAGCTCGCCCGGCACGCGCTCGACCACGGTGATCTTCGCGTCGAACGTGGCCGTCATGGGCCCGATCCTCTGCGTCGCGCGGACGTTCACCACGTCCGGATCGACGACGGTCACCTCCTCGAGACCGGGCACGCACTTTGCGACGAGGTCCGGCTGCTCGAAGAACTCCCACACCCTCGAAACGGGCTCGTTCACCCGGAACTCCTCATACAGTCTCATCGGTCATCCTTTCGACGACGCTCCCGCGCGACGCAGTTCGGTGAGCACGCGCCTCACGTAGACGGGAACCAGGTGGAGGCGGTACTCGGCCGACGCTCGCACGTCCGACGGCGGGTCCACCGCTTCGAGGGCGGCACGGGCGGCGGCATCGATGTCCTCGTCCGAGAGGAAGGACCCTGAAAGGTGCCTGTTCGAGGCCTCCGCCAGCACCGGACCGTCACCGACCCCGCCGAGCGCGACGCGTACGTCGCTCCATTGCCCGGACGGGGAACGGTTGCCGACACACGCGACGCTGATGACGGCGAAGTCGTTGTGGCGCCGGCAACACTCGGCGAACGCCACATGGTCAGGTCGAGCAGGGAAGACGATCTCGGTCACCACCTCGCAAGGGTCGAGGACGGTCGCGTACGACCCCGTGTAGAGCTCCTCGACGGGAATCTCGCGGAAACCGTCCGGGCCGAGAGCACGGACGGTGGCACCGAGCGCCAGGCATGCGAGCGGCATCTCACCGGTCGGGTCACCCTGGACGAGGCTCCCCCCGATCGTCCCGCGGTTGCGGACCTGCCGGTCGCCGATGTGGTGAACGACCCGGGCCAGCAGCGGGAGCCGCTCGGCTGCGACGGGAGACCGCTCGAGCGTCGTATAGCGGACCATCGCTCCGACCTCGGTCGTGTCGTTGCTCACGCGGATCTCGGTCAGGTCCCGAATGCCGGCGAGATCGATGATCGCGTCCGGCCGCAGCAACCGCATGTTCATCATCGGCACGAGGCTCTGCCCCCCGGCGATCACCCGCGCCGCCCCGCCGTAGGCCTCGAGGTACTCGACCGCCTCGGTCGCCGACGACGCCCGGTGATACCCGAACGGAGCCGCCTTCACCGGCGGCCGGCCCCTGTGTCTCGTTTGCCCATCACCGCTCCTCTACCAAGAACTATGATTGTATACAACCATACAATCCTTGGCCATGGGAGGTCCTGTGATCAATGCACCGGCTCCGGGCGCGCAGGTCCGAGGCGAGGGGATCGCCGAGATCGTCGCCCGCCGAGTAAGCCAGGACATCGTCTCGGGAAGATTGTTGCCCGGCACCCGTCTGACCGAGGAGACCCTTGCCCAGGCCTATTCCGTCAGCCGGACCCCGATCCGCGAGGCGCTCATCCTGCTGAGCGGGAGCGGGCTCGTCGAGCTCACGCGCAATCGCGGGGCGACCGTGCTGCAGCTCAGCGCCGCCGACGTCCTCGAGATCTACCATCTGCGGGCGTTGCTCGAGTCCGAGTCCGCGCGCCTCGCCGCCAAGCGGGCCTCTGGAGATCTGGCCGACCTGTTGCAGAAGAGCTGCGACCGACTCGCAGCGCTGCACGAGGCTCCGGCGTCCGATCAGCTCGCGGCGGACACCTACTTCCACTACAGCATCGCCGACGCCTCGGGCAGTCCTCGCCTTTGCTCGCTGATCCACCAGGTCTGCGCCATTCCCGAGGCCTACCGGTCGAGCATCGCCTACACGCCGGGCGACATGGAGGAAGCGGAGCGACAGCACCGCGCCATCGCGACGGCGATCGGTCACCATCGCTCGAACGACGCTGCGAGACTGATGCACCGCCACATCTCCTGGGCCGGATCGATGGCGGTCGCCCGGCTCGATCCCCACCTGAGGGCGGAGTAGGTTCGCGCCGTCCCATCTGGGTGTCCGCCGACACACCGGACGGGGGCTTAGAGGTGAGATGAACGAGCGCACCGCAGAGTCCGTCGAGGACGACCTCGGGGTCTACCGCGGCATCCGGTCCGTCGCGACGGCAATCGAGCTGCTCGACTGCCTCGCGACCGAACCGGAGCTCGGAGTCGCGGAGCTCGGCCGTCGTCTCGGTGTCGCCAAGAGCACCGCGCACCGCATCGTCACGACGCTGTGCGCGAAGGGCTACGTGCAGCGCGTCCCCGAGACCAAGTCCTACCGGCTCGGCATCCGCCTCCACGAGCTCGGTGAGCTGGTGGCGAGCCGGAGCCAGCTTCGCGACCACGCACTGCCGCTTCTCGAACAGCTCCGCAACCAGACGGGCGAGACCGTGCACCTGGCGGTGCCCGAGGGGGCGCAGATGTTCTACGTCGAGCGCCTCGAGAGCTACCAGGGCCTTCGCTTCTCGTCCCGCGTCTCGCGACTTCGGCCCATCCACCTCTCCAGCTCGGGCAAGGCCGTCGCCGCCTTCAATCCGGCCGTGGCCGACGCGGCCTGCGCGGCCGGATTCGCGATCCGCACCCAACGGACGATCCGCACCAAGCAACAGTTCCTCCGCTGCCTGGCCGAGACCCGCGCCCGCGGTTACGCGTTCAGCATCGAGGAGGACGAGCCGGGTCTCTCCTCGGTGGCGGCACCCGTGCTCGATCGCGACGGCATCGCCCGGGCGGCGATCTCCGTCGCAGGTCCGGTCTCGCGGGTGACCGGCGACGACATCGGCCAGATGGCGCGGCGTGTGCAGGCGGCCGCCCAGCAGCTCACGAGCATCGAGTCGGTCTGGTGGAACGGGACGGATTACCGCTGACGTCCGTTTTCGGTCGTTCCCGGGTCGTTCCCGTGGAAGGAATGACGTTCCGTCCTCAGGAACGATTTCCTTTCAATTGCCAGTGCCCTCGTACAGTATGCGCTGGGGAAGTCGAGGACGGGGGCTGAGTGACGGCCGACGGGGGACAATTCCAGAATCCGCACGACATCGGGACACCGCCCGGTGCCGAAGACTGGGAGACGATGTACCCCTCCTACATGCTCTTCGGCGACGAACTGCGCGCCCGCGACGAGCAGAAGCTCTGGTTCTTCGACCAGATGCACAACCCCGAGCCTGTCTATCCGTTCGACCTGATGATGCCCGAGAGCTGGCTCGTATCGCTCAACCAGTACACGACCAGGATCTGGAACCTCCCTACGGCCCTCGGCATCGAGCAGCGGATCGTCAACGGCTACCTCTATCTGAGCCCGAACGTGATCGATGACCCGGCGATGATCGCGGAGCGCGAGCCGATCTTCCTCGAGCGAGCCAGGCACTACTTCGAGCACTGGGACGAGATCTACGGCGAGTGGGTCACGAAGGCGACCGGATGTATCGAGCGGCTGAAGAACATGCACTTCGAGCCGCTAGGAGAACGCGAGCCCGAGCGGACCGTGTTCGAGCACCGGGGCACGACCACGGCCTACGACCTGCTCGCGAACTACAGCCGCCTCCTCGAGAACATGCACGAGATGGCCTACTACCACTTCGAGATGCTGAACCTCTCGTATGGCGCCTACCTGACGTTCCTCGAGTTCTGCCGCAGCCATTTCCCCGCCATCACCGACGACCTGGTCGCGAGGATGGTTGCCGGCATCGACGTCATCTTGTACCGGCCGGACGCGGAGCTGCGCCGTCTCGCCGCCAGGGCAGTCGCGCTCGGTGTCGGCGACGTCCTCGTCTCGCCGGGCGAGCCGAGCGAGGTGATCGCAGCGCTCGAGGGGTCGGTCGCCGGCAAGGAATGGCTTGCCGACTTGGAGCAGGTGAAGGATCCGTGGTTCTACTACTCGACCGGCGCCGGCTACTGCCACGCCAACCGGGCCTGGATCGACGACCTGCGCCCTCCGTTTGCGGCGCTGCGCGACTACGTGCCGCGGGTGCAACGAGGCGAGGACCTCTCTCGGCCGCTCGAACACCTCCGCTCGGAGCGCGAGCGGATCGCAGCCGGCTATCGGGCGCTGCTCGACGACGAGGACGCGGCCGGCTTCGACAGTCTGCTGGCGCTCTCTCGCCAGGTCTTCCCATTCGTCGAGAATCACAACTTCTACGTCGAGCACTGGCACCATTCGATCTTCTTCAACAAGGTGCGCGAGCTCGGCGAGGCGATGGTCGCCGGCGGGATGCTGGAGACCGCGGACGACATCTTCTTCCTCCACCGCTACGAGGTCTACAGCCTCCTCTACGAGGCGGAGGTGCGCTGGGCGACCGCCGTACCGACCCGCGGGGAGTTCACGTGGCGCGAGATCGTCGCCCGTCGTCGTGAGATCTACGCCGCTCTCGAGGCCTGGAGCCCCCCGGTTGCGCTCGGCGTCCCGCCGGAGCGGGTCACCGAGCCGATCACCGTCACCCTCTTCGGCATCAACACCGAGACGATCAACCGCTGGCTCGCGGCCGAGCGCGGGTCCGCCTCGAAGGACGAGTTCATCGGTCTCGCAGCCTCGCCCGGCGAGGCAGAAGGCGTCGCGCGCGTCGTGCACAGCGCTGATGAGCTAGAGACCCTGCTCGACGGCGAGATTCTCATCTGCCCGCTCACGGCGCCGAGTTGGTCGATCGTCTTCGCCCGCATCGCCGCCGCGGTCTCCGACGGCGGCGGCATCATGTCGCATGCGGCAATCGTCTCGCGCGAGTACGAGCTGCCCGCGGTCGTGGCAACAGGCATCGGGACCAAGGTCGTGCAGACCGGAGACCGGCTGCGAGTGAACGGCAACACGGGCGTCGTGACCATCCTGGCCCGCGCCGGCGACGAGGTCTCGGTCGCCGGCGGCAACGCGACGGGAAGGGGGTGACCCGGATGCGAGCCGACTCCGAGCCGGAGGTCGCGTCCAACACCTTCGTCGTCGCGACCGAGAATTGTCGCCCGGAAGACCTTGCAGAAGTGGGCGGCAAGGCCGTCGGCCTCGCATCGTTGCACCGGGCGGGACCGGCTGTCCCGGCTTCCTTCGTCGTCACCTCGTCCGCCTACCAGCGGTACCTGCGCGAGGACGGGATGCCCGACGAGCTCCGCCGCTCGATCGAACAGGCGTATTCGGCATTGTGCGCGCTCCGGGGCGGGACGGTGTCTGTCGCCGTGCGCTCGAGTGCGACGGTCGAGGACTCCACCGAAGCGAGTTGCGCCGGCCAGTTCCGGACGTTCCTCGGAGCGCGTGGGACCGCCGAGGTCGTCGGGGAGGTCGAGCGGTGCTGGCGGTCGGCCTTCGACCCGCACGTCGGGTCCTACCGTGCCGAGCGCGGCCTCGATGCGACCGACGCCGGGATCGCCGTTGTCGTCCAGGAGCTGGTGGACGCGCGTGTCGCCGGCGTGATGTTCACCCAGCACCCGCGCACGGGAGACCGGTCGCTCGTCGTCGTGGAGGCGAGCTTCGGGCTCGGTGAGGCGGTCGTCGGTGGCGAAGTCACACCGGACCTGTTCGAGGTCAACAAGATCACCCGCCAGATCCAGCAGCGCAGCCGCGGCGCGAAACCGGTCGAGCACCGCCTCAGCGAGGACCGCCGCGCCGTGGAGCGCCGAGCGGTCGATCCGGATCGCCAGCAGGCCTGGTCTGCCTCCGATGAGGAGGTTGCTTCGATCTCGGACATGGGCATCGGTCTCGAGTCGGCGCTCGGCCGGGGCCTTGACGTCGAATGGGCCATCGGCACGACCGAAGGCGGTGACGGCAGGGAGGCGCTCTATGCGCTCCAGGTCCGACCGATCACGGTCGACCCCGGTCACCGGCACCGGGTCTCGGTGCCGAACGCGAGTGCCATCGACTTCATCCTCGGGCGCCTGAGCGGCAACGCGAACGGGACAGCAGGATCGTGAGCAGCGACCGCGGGCGGACTCCCGCGACCGGGCTGACCGGCGTCGGCGTGGTGAAGGCCGTCACGACCGGCGCCCGGTCGGTGAGCGAGGTTGCCGGAGACCTGCTCGATCGCATCCGCGAGCGCGACGGCGAGATCGGCGCATTCAGGGTCGTCGACGATGAGGCGGTTCGCCAACGGGCGAAGGAGCTCGACGAACGGCCCGGCGGCCGCCTCTACGGACTACCTGTCGGCGTGAAGGACGTGATCGACACGGCCGACCTCCCGACCGGCTATGGGTCGCCTCTGTTCAGCGAACATCGCCCGGCCGCGGACGCTGCCGTCGTGGCGGCTCTGGCGGCCGCCGGCGCCTATGTGCTCGGAAAGACCGAGTCGACAGAGTTCGCCATGTACCAGCCCACCCGCACCTGCAATCCGGTGGATCCTCTCCGTACGCCGGGCGGTTCCTCGAGCGGCTCGGCCGCGGCCGTCGCCGCAGGGATGGTGCCCGTCGCCCTCGGCACTCAGACGGCCGGCTCGGTCATCCGCCCCGCCGCCTACTGCGGCGTCTACGGCTACAAGCCGGCACGGGGCTGGACCTCGACCGAGGGGGCGTGGCTCCTCGCCGAGCACTTCGACACGATCGGCCTGTTCGCCCGCGCGGCCGCCGACCTCGCCCTCCTCTACGACGCCCTCCGCACGGAGCCGGCGGCGGCGACGTCCCGAGCCTGGCGCCGGGGCCGGCCCGGAAACAAAGCGCGGCGGGTAGCGGTCCTCTCGGGCGACGAGTGGGCGACCACCGAAGGCGACGTCGACGACGCCCTCGCCGACGTCGCCGGCCGGTTGTCCGCCAAGGGGTGGGAGGTCTCCGGGATGGCGATGCCGGCCGCCTGGCGCCGGCTCCCCGAGTACCACGAGACGATCATGGCCGTCGAGGTGGCCAAGAATCTCCGGGCTGCCCTCGGCCCGAGGGTCGAGCTCATCTCGGAGAGCGCCCGCGCCATCGTCGAGCGAGGTGATCACTGCCTCGCCCAGGCCTATCTCGCCGCGCTCGAGGCAACCGAAGAGGCGAGGGCGATCCTCTCGCCGCTCGCCGCCACCTTCGACCTGCTCCTTGCTCCGAGCGCGCTCGGCGTCGCCCCGGAGGGCCACGACTTCACGGGCGACCCCGTCATGTGCCGCCCGTGGACGCTGCTCGGCCTGCCGGCGGCGAACGTCCCGGCCTACCGTCGCGGCGACGGCCTCCCCGTCGGCGTGCAGGCGGTAGCCCCGCACGGAGACGACGCTGGCTTCCTGGACGACCTTGTCTCTCTCGAGACCGACCTGATTGAAAAGGAGTGACCATGGACTACGACTTCGTCAACGTCTGCCGTGAGGAGCTGCGCCTGTGCGGCGTACACGAAGGGGAGGCGGTGGCCATCCTGAGCTCGGACAGCTCCGACGAGCTGCTCGGCCACGCCAATGCCTTCCTGCAGGCGGCCAAGGAGCTCGGCGCCCTCCCGTATCACGTGCGCGTCCCGGCGCAGCGTGGGAAGGGCTCGGCCACCTGGGAGGTCGGCCAGACCCCCCTCACGGGGCACGAGCCGGCGATGGCTGCCCTCAAGGGAGCCGACCTCGTGATCGACCTCGTGTTCATGCTGTTCTCCAAGGAGCAGCTCGAGATTCAGGCCTCCGGCACGCGCATCCTGCTCGCCGTCGAGCCCGTGGACGTGTTGACGCGGCTGCTGCCGAGCCCGGAGCTGCGCGAGAGGGTGGAGTTCGCGGGCGAGCTGCTCGCCGCGGCGGGAAGCCTTCGCATCGAGCACGAGAACGGCACCAACCTCACCTACCGCCTCGGGCGCTACCCGGTCATGACCGAGTACGGCTACACCGACGAGCCGGGGCGGTGGGACCATTGGCCTTCGGGCTTCCTGTTCACCGGGGCCCACGACGACGGCGTCGACGGCACGATGGTGCTGGCGCCGGGGACGATCATCTATCCGTTCAAGTCCTACACGCGCACGCCGATCACGCTTCGGGTCGAGAAGGGGCGGATCACCGATCTCTCCGGCGAGCTCGATGCCGACCTGATGCGCGACTACATGGACCAGTTCCACGACCCTGACGGCTACGCGATCTCCCACATCGGCTGGGGCCTGAACGAAAAGGCGCTCTGGTCCGGGCCGATGATGGACACTCGTGGGATCGGCCAGGAAGGGCGCTCCTTCTACGGCAACGTCCTCTTCGCGACAGGACCGAATCAAGAGCTCGGGGGGACGAACTCGTCGCCGTGCCACCTCGACATCCCGGTGCACGGCTACTCGCTCTACCTCGACGACCGTCAGATCATCGACCGTGGCGACATCGTCGTGCCGGAGATGCAGCCACGGAAGTAGCGGAAAACACGACAAAGCTCGAGACCAAGCAGGATCGACGACAAGGAGGGGGAAGTGGAGAACCTAGAGGCCGGGGCGGCCATCGCACCGGGGGAAGGCGAAGACGACTTCGGCAGGATAGAGACCCGCGGGATCGACATGATCCCCGAGGTCGAGCGGAAATCCAAGCCCAGGGAGCTCTTCACCGTGTTCTTCGGACCGCAATTCGGATACGGGAACATGCTGTTCGGCGCGCTCGCGATCGCGTTCGGCCTGGGCTGGTGGGCGGCGTTCGCCTCCATCACTATCGGATCGATCGTCGGGTCGTTCATTTTCCTGGCGGTCACGCCCGTCAGCCCGAAGACCGGCACGAACAACCAGGTGTCGAGCGGGGCGTCGTTCGGGGTCCGCGGCCGTTTGCTCGGATCGGCCATCACCTGGTTCATCGCCATCGGCTTCACCATCATCCTCGTCTTCACCTCCGGCGAAGCGCTCATATACACCTTCAACCGGTGGTGGCACACCTCGACGAGCAACACGGCGCTGTCGATCGCGATGATCGCCGTCTTGATCGTGACATGCATCTCGGCGGTGCTCGGACATCGCACCCTCGAGCGAAGCGTCAAGGTGATCACGTACGCCGCCATCGTCGTGGGCATCGCGCTGTTCGCCGTGTTCGCGCCGAAGTTCCACGTCACCCACGGCGCCAATTACCTGCTCGGGAGCTTCTGGCCGACCTTCTTCCTCACCACGACGACCGTCGCGGTCATACCGCTCTCCTGGGGCCCGTTCGTGGGTGACTACGGCCGCTACATCCCGGCCGACACTCCGACGAGCCGCGTCTGTTCCGCCGGGTTCTTCGGTATCTTCTTGGGCAGTTGGACCGCCATGCTCGCGGCCGCCTTCGCCGCAACCGCGTTCGTGACTCAGGCCGGCAACTTCGTCCCGGGGGTCACCGCCACGATGCCAAGCTGGTTCCTGCTCCCCGCGCTGATCGTCCTCGGGCTCGGCTCGAACATCGCGAGCGCCGGAATGTCGGTCTACAACGCGGCGCTCGACATCGGGTCGTGGCCCTTCTTCTACAAGGTCAAGCGGTGGCAGATCGCCCTCGGGCTCAGCGCGGTCGTCTTCGGCCTCACCTACCTGCTCGTCATTGTCACCAACTTCCTCTCGAACCTCGAGGCGTTCGTGACGATCCTGACCGTCACCGCCACCCCATGGATGATCATCATCGGGATCCATTTCCTCATGAACAAGGGCAAGTACTCCCCCATGGACCTGCACGCGTTCGCCATGCCCGGAGTGCGGGGACGGTACTGGTACTCCAACGGCGTCAACCCACGCGCCGTTATCGCCTGGGCGTGCGGCGTCGCCCTCGGACTCATGTTCTCGACGACCAGCCTGTTCACAGGACCGCTCGAGAACTCCGTAAAGGGAGTCGATCTCTCGTGGCTGATGGCCGGCATCGGGGGCGGTCTCATCTACTACGTGGCGACGCTGTTCGCCCCGAACGCGGGCAATGCCACTGAGCTGTCAATCAGCACGGCCTCGGGCCAGCCGGTCGGAACCGCCCAATGACCGCCGGCGGGTCGGTGTTCTTCCTCTCGGGCGGGGCGCGCCTCCACGCGGTCCGTCACGAGGGGGGAGGAGGACGCCCGCTCGTCGTCGTCCCGGGGATCACGACCCCGGCGGGCGGCATCGCTTTCGCTGCAAAGCGCCTCACCGCGGTCGCCGGCGACGTCTACGTCCTCGACATGCGCGGACGAGGCTTGTCCGAACGCGTTGGTTCCGGCGCCCATCGGGCCGGGGACTACGCCGAAGACGTGCTCGCCCTCATCGACCACGCCGGGCTCGAAAGCCCGCTGCTCATCGGTCACTCCCTCGGCGCCCGCGTCGTCGCCCACGCCCGGGCGCGGTTTCCGGGATGCTCGGCCGGCGTGGTCGCGATCGACCCACCATTGTCGGGCCCGGGGCGCCGGCCCTATCCGATGGGCCTCGACCGCTTCGTCAACGGCATTCACGGCGCGCGCGCCGGCGAAGGCGAGAAACAGGCCCGGGAGCACTACCCCACCTGGACCGACGAACAGGTCGCGGAGCGCGGCCGCTGGCTCGGGTCCTGTGACGAGGTCGCCGTGGTCGAGAGCTATGCATGGTTCCACCTCGAGGCGTTCGAGCCGGTGTGGCAGGAAGTCGAGCCGCCGGCTCTGCTGCTCTTCGGCGCCGAGAGCCCGGTCGTCACCCATGCCGACGCGGCCGAGCTCGAGCGGCTGAACCCGCGGGCAAGAGTCGTCTCGGTCCCAGACAGCGGGCATATGGTCCCCTGGGACAACCTCGAGCAGACGCTCCGGGAGATCGAGACCTTCGCGAGCGAATTGTAAGGATCTCTCATACTGACCCGAACCGGCCGCAAGGCCACAGGGAGGCTCACGTGACAACGACGATGGAACAAGCCCCTCGCGCGGCTCTCGACACTGAGATCGAGCGCCGCGCCATCGCTTGGATCAAGCCCTACAACCAGGCATGGCACCTGGAACGGGCGAGAGACTGGGTCGTGCGGCTCGACGGCGACGCGTCGGTCGAGATGCGCCTCGCGGCGGCGACCCACGACATCGAGCGCATGTTCCCGGGCGGCCCCACCTTCGACAAGAAGAATGGGCGATGGGACGACCCCGATTACTGCTACGCGCACGCGTCGCGCTCCGCACTTGTCGTCGGCGTCTGGATTCACGAGCAGGGGGAGGCCGCGGGAGATCTCTCAGTCGCCGAGGTGCGCCGCCTGGTCACTTTGCACGAGTTCGGCGGCCTCGCAGGAGCCGACCTCGTGCAGGCCGGCGACTCGCTCTCGTTCCTCGAGACCTTGCAGGACGCGGTGCGGGCCTGGGTAGTGAACGGCGAATGCCCGATCAGCCAGGCGCGGGCCAAGTTCCAGTACATGGCCGACCGGATCCGCATCGCCGAAGCCCGTCGCCTCGCCGAGCCGCTGCTGGCGAGCGCGATGGCTTCACTCGACGATCTCAGGTGATGACGAGCACCGGAATCTTCGCCAGGTGCAGGACGCGATGGCACACGCTTCCCGTGAAGATGCCTTCGAGGTCGGTGCGGCCGCGGGTTCCGACCGCGATGGCCGAGGCCTTCCACTCCGTCGCCTCCTCGACGATCTCGCCGGCGATCCGACCCGAGATCGACTGGCGAACCGCACCTGACGCGCTCACTCCTGCCGTGGTGAACTGGCCGACGACGCCTGCGACGAAGTCCGATGCCTCCTTGGTCTCCGCGTCCGATGCGACGGGCGCGGACCGGCCGCTCCAGCCGACCTCGTGGACGTTGAGCACCCGGACCTCGCTCTTGGAAGCCGTTGCGAGCTCGATGACGCGCGCCACGACATTCCGAGAATGCTCGGAGCCGTCCACGGCGATCAGGATGCGTTCGAACATTGCCCCTCCTCTGCGGTCCGGTCGAGTCGGCCTGCCGCTCTGTCGATGAACGCTCCACACCGTATAGGACTCATCGTCCCAAGCTCGAATGTGACGATGGAGACAGAGCTGCCGGCGATGATGGCGCGCCACACCTCGGCCGCGACGACCGGTTACACGTTCCATTCCAGCCGGGCGGTCCTGCACCGCGTCGATGCCGAGTCGCTGCAGAAGATGGTCGGCGAGAGCGACCGGTGCGCCCGCGAGCTCGCCGACGCCCGCGTCGACGTCGTCGCGTACGCCTGCCTGATCGCCATCATGGCCGAAGGCAAAGGCGCCCACGAATCCTCCGAGGAGCGGCTGAAAGAGACGCTGGCGGCGGCGGGCTCCGATGCGCCCGTGACCAGCAGCGCCGGCGCCCTGGTCCGCGCGCTGCATCGGATGGAGGCCGGGCGGGTGGCGCTGGTCGCCCCCTACGTGAAGCCCTTGACCCAACTCGTCATCGACTATCTGGCGTCGTACGGCATCGAAGTCGTCAGCTCGGCGAGCCTCGAGGTGGACGACAACGTCGCTGTCGGCCGGCTCGACCCGGGCCGGCTCGTCGGCTACGCGGAGCAGCTGGACCTCACGGGTGCCGACGCCGTCGTGCTGTCCGCCTGCGTGCAGATGCCGTCCCTTCCCGCCATCGAGGCCGCCGAGCAAGCTCTCGGGCGTCCGGTTCTCTCGGCCGCGACAGCGACCGCCCATGAATTGCTGGCATTGCTGGGCGAGGACCCCTTCCTTCCCGGGGCAGGGGCAGCCCTCGCGCCGACCGCCTCGTAGGGTCGCGGTCGATGGCGGGACCGGACTCACGCCCGCTGGCGGTGATCACCGGGGGCACGTCCGGCATCGGCCTGGCCGTCGCCTACCGGCTGGCGCAGGACGGCTACGACCTGATCGTCACCGGACGGGACGCCGAACGCGGTCGGGCGGCGGCTGCGGCGGTGGCGGGACGATGGGGCGGGGAGGCACGGTTCCTCCGGCTGGCGAGCGACGACTGGGACGGTTACGACGCGCTGCTCGAAGCAATCGGCGACCGGACCGTGGGCGCGTTGGTGGCGTCTGCGGCGGAGGGCCTGCAGACGCACCTCATCGATACCGGCCGGAGCGAGTTCGAGCAGATGCTGCGCGTCAACGTCCTCGCGCCTCAGTTCCTCGTGCGGACGGTGCGCCCGAAGCTGGCGTCGCCGTCGTCGGTGATCCTGATCTCCTCCGACGCCGGCGTCGAGGGCGAGCAGGCGATCGGCGCCTACTCGGTCACGAAGGCGGCTCTCAACATGACGGGCAGAATGCTGGCTCTGGACCTGGCGCCGTCGGGGATCCGGGTGAACGTCGTCTGCCCCGGGGACACACTGCCGGGGATGCGCTACCTCGTTCGGCCGGGCCAGACCGAGCGACCGCTCGAGGACTACGAATCGTGGACGCCTCCGCCGCGAGGACGGATCGGGGTGGGAGACGACACGGCGAAACTGGTCTCGTTTCTCGTCTCGTCCCAAGCCGATTTCATCCTCGGCGCGGTCGTGCTGGTGGACGGCGGGTCGCGTGCCGGCCGGCCGGACCCCGAGCTTTCAGCAGGGTGATACCCGTTCGAAAATAGTGCATTACGTTTCCTGGTCGTGGCGCACGCAAAGCGCAGCGATCAGGCTGAGTTCGGGTTCCCGCCGAAGAACATGGTGTGGGTGCCCGCCGGCGAGTTCCTGATGGGCTCGGAGGATTTCTACGCCGAGGAGCGTCCCGTCCACCGCGTCGCTGTCGACGGGTTCTGGATCGACGAGCATCCGGTGACGGTCGCCGAGTTCCGCCGATTCGCGAAGGCGACGGGCCACCTCAGCTGGGCTGAGCAGGCCCCTAACCCCGACGACTACCCGGACGCGATCCCCGAGCTCATGGTGCCCGGGTCGCTCGTGTTCACAGGGTCGACCGGCCCGGTCGACCTGTCCGACCTTCACAACTGGTGGAGCTGGATCCCGGGCGCTGACTGGCGCCATCCCGAAGGTCCTGGTTCGACCCTCAACGGGCGGGACCGGCACCCGGTCACCCATGTCGCCTACGCCGACGCCTTGGCGTACGCGGCCTGGGCCGGCAAGGAACTGCCGAGCGAAGCAGAGTGGGAGTACGCCGCACGCGGCGGGCTCGAGGGCAAGATCTTCTGCTGGGGCGACGAGTTCGCGCCCAAGGGCCGCATGATGGCCAACACCTGGCAGGGCGAGTTCCCCTGGCAGAACCTTCTCCTCGACCGTCACGAACGCACTTCGCCGGTGAAGACGTTCCCGCCCAACGGCTACGGCCTCTATGACATGGCCGGCAACGTGTGGGAATGGACCTGCGACTTCTACACCCCGGCTCATCCCGCCGACACGGACAAGCCCTGCTGCACGCCGGTGAACCCCCGGATCGACTCCCCCAATGACAGCTACGAGCAGAGACAGGCGGGCGGGCATATCCCCCGGCGAGTCACCAAGGGCGGGTCGCACCTATGCGCCCCGAACTACTGCCTGCGCTACAGGCCAGCCGCCCGCCAGGGCCAAGCCATAGACAGCACGAGCAGCCACATCGGTTTCCGTTGCATCCTGCACGACGCCGGCCGTCGCTCCGACCTGACGGCCAGCCGCCGCGCACCCACGGCATAAGTTCTCCTGTGTGCTGCACCTCCACCGCTCCGAGCGAGCGGACGGCCTCGCGGCCATGCTGGCCGAGCTCGTGGTCGAGCCTCTCGAGGATGCCCTGACCGCAGAGGTCGTGGCTGTCCCGACTCGTGGTGTCGAGCGGTGGCTTACCCAGCAGCTCTCGCAACACCTCGGCACGAGCCCTGGGCGCCGGGACGGCGTGTGCGCCAACATCGACTTCCCGTTTCCCGGCGCTGTGGTCGGCGCGGCCCTGGCGCTGGGAGGCGGCATCGATCCCCGCTCCGACCCGTGGGCACCGGAACGATCCGTCTGGCCCCTGCTCGAGGTGGTCGACGAGAGCCTCGGCGAGCCCTGGCTGGCGGCTTTGGCCGCCCACCTGCACAACTCGGCTCCCGAAGGGGAGATCCGGCGCTTCGCCGGCGTGCGGCACATCGCCGACCTGTACGACCGCTACAGCGTCCACCGTCCCGAGATGTTGCGGTCGTGGCTGAACGGCGCCGACGACCACCCGAGCGCCGGGTGGCAGCCCGAGCTGTGGCGGAGGCTGCGGAGCCGGATCGGGGCGCCCAGCCCGGCCGAGCGGCTGATCGACGCCTGCCGGCGCCTCGAAGACGAGCCGGCCCTGCTCGAGCTTCCCACTCGGCTGTCGTTGTTCGGCCTGACGCGCCTGCCCGCCAGCTACCTCGACGTCCTCGACGCCATCGCCGTCGGCCGGGACGTTCACCTCTTCCTGCTGCATCCGTCCCCGTCGCTGTGGGCCAAGGTCGCAGCGGCGCTGAGCGGTCCGACCCGCGGGCTGTCCCGCGCCTTCGACCCGACGTCCGACGAGACGCGCAATCCCCTCCTGGCGTCCTGGGGCCGCGACGCCCGCGAGATGCAGCTGGTCCTGCGAGGCAACGGCGGTCGAGCGGCGACTGATCACCACCTCGCGATCGACGACGGTGCCGGCGATCTCCTCCACCGGCTGCAAGCCGACGTCCGCCTCGACCGCCGGCCTCCAGGCTTGCCCACACCCGGCGGCGCCGAAGCACGAGCGCCACTCGAAGCCGGCGATCGCAGCGTCCAGGTGCATGCATGTCACGGTCGGGCTCGTCAGGTGGAAGTCATCCGGGACACCGTTTTGCACCTCCTCGAGGAGGACCCGACGCTCGAGCCGCGGGACGTGATCGTGATGTGCCCCGACATCGACACGTTCGCACCCCTCATTCAAGCCACATTCGGCAGCTTCGACCCGGAGGACGACGCCGCCAACACGTCCCAGGACCTTCGGGTCCGCCTCGCCGACCGATCGCTCCGCCAGACCAACGCCGTCCTCGGCGTCGTGGCGGAGCTGCTGGACCTCGCCAGCTCGCGCATCACCGCCACCGAGGTGCTCGACCTCGCCAGCCGGGAGCCTGTCCGCAGGCGCTTTCACTTCGACGACGACGACCTGACCCGGATCGAGGAGTGGGTCGTGCGCACCGGCGTCCGCTGGGGCCTCGACGCCGAGCACCGTACGCCTTTCAAGCTCGAGCAGCTGGACGCCAACACCTGGCACGCGGGGCTCGATCGGGCGCTGCTCGGCGTCTCCATGGCCGACGAGCGCCAACGCCTCTTCGGCGGCGCTCTTCCCCTTGACGACATGGACAGCGGAGCCATCGAGCTGGCGGGGCGGATGGCAGAGCTACTCGCTCGCCTCGGGTCCACCGTGTCGGCGCTGACCGGGACGAGATCCATCGAGGGCTGGGTGAGCGCGGTGGCCGACGCCGCCGACGCCTTCACGGCGACCAGCGAGCAGGACGCCTGGCAGCGCGTGCAGCTGCAACGCCTGCTCGACGAGCTGGTCGAGGAGGCGAGCGCGGCCGGCGTCGTGAGCACGGTCGAGCTCGGGGGGCCCGACCTCCGGGCCCTCCTCGCGGACCGCCTCAGGGGGCGCCCGACCCGGGCCAACTTCCGGACCGGCCACCTCACCATCTGCACTCTCGTGCCGATGCGCTCGGTGCCCCACCGCGTGGTCTGCGTGCTCGGCCTCGACGACGGCGTGTTCCCCCGCCACGTCGAGCGCGACGGAGACGACCTCATCGCCGCCAATCCGAACGTCGGGGACAACGACGCTCGCACCGAGGACCGCCAGCTCCTGCTCGACGCCCTGTTGGCCGCCACGGACCGGCTGGTCATCACGTACACGGCCCGGGACGACCGCACCAATCTCGTCCGCCCGCCGGCCGTCCCACTCGGCGAGCTCCTCGACGTGATCGACCGCACCGTCGTGCCGCCCGACGCAGGACGGCCCCGGGACCACCTCGTGACCCGTCACCCGCTGCAGCCGTTCGACGTCCGCAACTTCACGCCCGGGGCTCTCATCGCGGGCCGGCCCTGGAGCTTCGACGAGGTCAACCTCGACGGCGCCCGCGCCTCGACAGGCCAGCGGCTGCCACCGGGACCGTGGCTCCCAGGCCCCCTGTCCGACGTCGGCCCGCAGACGGTCGAGCTCGAGCGCCTGGAGGCTTTCCTGCGGCATCCGGTCCGCTCTTTTCTGCGTAACCGGCTCGGCTTCTCGATGACCGACCGGAGCCGTGACCTCGACGACGCCGTCCCCATCGACCTCGA
This sequence comes from uncultured Acidimicrobiaceae bacterium, assembly GCA_963763085.1. Lineage (GTDB taxonomy): Bacteria > Actinomycetota > Acidimicrobiia > Acidimicrobiales > Bog-793 > CAVXNB01. The sequence continues at coordinate 1,286,693 of CAVXNB010000004.1, read as the reverse complement.
CAGCCTCGAGCGATGGGAGGTGGCGGAGCGGATCCTGGCCGCCCGGCTGGCCGGAGCCAGCCTCGAGGCATGCCTCGCCGCCGAGCGTGCCCGCGGCCCACTGCCCCCGGGTGAGCTCGCCGGACCGCTGCTCGAAGGCATCATCCCGGCGATCGAACAGTTGGTGGCCGTCGGGCAGAGCGACATCGAGCCGTCCTCGCTCGACGTCAACGTGTCGCTCTCCGACGAGGACACGCTCATCGGCACTGTCGCTCACCTCCGTGGCGACGTGCTGCACACCGTCACGTACTCGAGCGTCTCGCCGGCGCACCGGCTCATCGCATGGGCACGCCTGCTCGCACTCAGCGCGGCGTGGCCCGAGCGACCGTTCCAGGCCATGACGATCGGGCGCGCACGCCGCGGCGCCAAGGGCGCCACGATCACCGCGGCGGTGATCCCGGCGCTCGGTGCCGACGCTGCCTCGCGCCAGGAGGCGGGAGTCGACTCGCTGCGAACGCTGCTCGATCTGTACCGGCGGGGCCTGCGCGAGCCCCTCCCCATCTACAACCGGACGTCGGCGGCGTGGGCGGAAGCCACCCGAGGGGGCCAGGATCCGAGAGCGGCAGCGGGCAAGTGCTGGACGAGCGACTACGACTTCGCGAAGGAGGACGGGGATCCGGAGCACGTGCTGGTCCTCGGCAGCGCCCTGGACTTCGAAGCTGTCATCGCGCTCGCCGGCGTCCCTCACGACGACGAGACGGGCGGCCGATGGCCGTCCGCCGAGCACACCCGCTTCGGCCTCTACGCCCGGCGCCTCTGGGACGACCTGCTCGACCACGAGCAGCTGGTCGACTCGTGACGGCGACGGCGCGGCCGGCGCCCCAGCCCTTCGACGTCTGCGGTGGCCTCCCAAACGGCGTCACCCTGCTCGAGGCCAGCGCCGGAACCGGCAAGACGTTCACCATCGCCGCCCTCGCCACCCGCTACGTCGCGGCCGGTCTGCCCCTCGACCGGCTGCTCATCGTGACGTTCACCCGCATGGCCACGGGCGAGCTACGCGAACGGGTCCGGGACCGGCTCCTCAGTGCCGCCGAGTCGCTGTCGGCCGCCCTCGGTGGCTTCGAGCCCGACCCAGACGACGACGTCGCCCGGCTGCTGGCCGACGGTACGGCTGAGGAGGTGGCCCTCCGTCACGAACGGCTTGCCAAGGCCATCGCCGACTTCGACGCCGCCACGATCGAGACCACGCACGGGTTCTGCATGCAGGTCCTTGCCGGGCTCGGCACGGCGGGCGACGTCGAACGCGACGTCACCCTCATCGAGGACGCCCAGGACCTTCTCGACGAGGTGGTCGACGACCTGTACATCCGCCGTTTCTGGGCCCGGCCCGACGACCTGATGTTCGGCCGCGCCGAAGCACTCGAGATCGGCATGGAGGTGTTGCGCCACCCCACGGCGGCCATCCTGCCCGCGCGCAGCGAGGACCGTGACGCGCGGGCCATCCGACGGAGGCTGGCGGAGGCCGTCGGCACCGAGATCGACAGGCGCAAGCGCCTCGCGCAGGTCCTGACCTACGACGACGTGCTGATCCGCCTTCGCGACACCCTCGCCGATCCGGTGCGCGGCCCGGTCGCCTGCAGGCGGCTCCAGGAACGCTACGAGGTCGTCCTCGTCGACGAGTTCCAGGACACCGATCCGGTGCAATGGGACATCATGCGGCGGGCCTTCGGGACGGGCGGCGCCACGCTCGTCCTCATCGGCGATCCGAAGCAGGCCATCTACGCCTTCCGCGGCGCCGACGTCTTCGCCTACCTCGATGCCGCCGAGCAGGCGGCGTCCGAGTCCACGCTCGCAGTCAACTGGCGGAGCGACGGTGCCCTCATCGCGGCCTACGACGCAATGTTCGCCAACTGCCAGCTGGGCCACGAGGGCATCGCCTATCGGACGGTCAGGCCGGCTCCGGCCAACGCGGATCGCCGGCTGCGTCGGCGCGCCCGACGAGACCGCGCTGCGGTTCAGGATCGTCCACCGCGCCGACGGGCTCCTGCCGACGACGAAGATGGGGTACGCGTCACTGAACCCGGCGCGCACGCTCATCGCCAAGGACCTCGCGGCCGACGTCGTACGGCTGCTCTCCTCGGGAGCCGAGATCGTCGCCCGCCGGCAGGACGGATCCGAGATCGGACGGGAGCCGTTACAGCCCGGCCACGTCGCCGTGCTCGTGCGCACCAATTCCCACGCGACGACGGTGCAGGGCGCTCTGCAGGAGGCCGCTGTACCGGCCGTGATCGCCGGCGCCGGCAGCGTGTTCGCCACCGAACCGGCCGGCGAGTGGCTGCGCGTGCTCGACGCCCTCGAGAGGCCCACCGCCCGCGACCGCGCCGCCTCGGCAGCACTCACCTCGTTCATCGGCTGGGACCCGGTGAAGGTCGCCACCGCCGGCGACGAGGAGTGGGAGGACCTGCATTGGTCACTGCACCGCTGGGCGGCGACACTTCGCCGGCGCGGGGTCGCCAGCCTGCTCGAGAACATCACGGTCACCCGCCACCTGCCGGCACGCGTGCTCGCCCGTCCCAGCGGCGAGCGCTTCATGACGGACCTGCGCCACATCGGACAGCTTCTGCACGCCGCCGCAATGTCGGACGGCCTGGGCTCGACCGCTCTCACGGCCTGGCTCAGGCGCCGAATCAACGAAGCAGGCCGGGACTCGGGTGACGAAGACCGCAGCCGTCGGCTCGAGTCGGACGCCGAAGCGGTGCAGGTGCTGACGATCCACCGCAGCAAAGGGCTCGAGTTCCCAGTCGTGTACTGCCCGTACCTGTGGGAGGGATACAGCAAGGAAGACAAGGTGCCGGTGTTCCACGACCCGGACAACGGCAACCTCCGCACGATCGACGTCAGCCAGGAAGGTGCCGCGTTCGCCCGCCACCAGCACATGGCGCTCGCCGAGCGGCGCGGTGAGGACCTCCGTCTGCTCTACGTGGCTCTCACCCGGGCCAAGCACCAGGCCGTCGTCTGGTGGGCCGGCTCGTATGGAGCCGAGAAGTCCCCCCTCGGAAGACTGCTGTTCGCCCGCGACGCCGAAGGTGTCGTCAGCGACTTCGGGGGGCGGACGCTCTCCGACGACGACGTCGCCGCCGGCGTGGCCGCTCTCGGTGGTGGGATCGGCGTCGAGCGCGTCGCCCCGGTACCAGCGTTGCGGTGGGCCGGCACGAGACCGGAGCTGCCAGAGCTGGAGGTCGATCGCTTCGACCGGGTGCTCGACCGGGTCTGGCGACGCGTGTCGTACTCGAGCATCACCCAGGCAAGCCACGACCAGACCGTGAGCAGCGAACCCGATGAGCACGTCATCGGCGACGAGGAGCCTGTCGCCTCCTTCGCCCCGGCGGGAGCCGGCGACGCCGATCGCGGCCTGGCGGCTGTGCCTCTGCTGCTGTCTGGTATGCCGGCCGGGACCCGGGTGGGAACGCTCATCCACTCGGTCATGGAGTCGACCGATTTCGCGACGCCCGACCTGGCCCGTGAGCTGAGGACGGCCCTCGGGTCGGCGTTGTCGTGGCAGCAGTTGGACCTCGGGGACCTGGACGGCGTCGTCGCCGGCCTCGTGGCCGCAATCGAGACGCCACTCGGTCCAATGGTGGAAGGGCTCCGATTGCGCGATATCGGGCGCCGGGACCGGGTTGACGAGTTGAGTTTCGAGCTCCCGCTCGTCGGTGGCGATCGCCCTCTCGGAGATCTGTCTGTGGCCGACATCGCGTGGTTCCTGGCAGCCCACCTGCCTTCCGACGATGCGCTGGCCGGCTACGCCTCGCGTCTCATGGACCCGTCCCTCGACACGTCGTTGCGCGGCTATCTGACCGGCAGCCTCGACCTGGTGCTGCGCACGCCCGACGACCGGTTCGTCGTCGTCGACTACAAGACGAACCGGCTCGGGGTAGCCGACCAGCCGCTTACGGCGTGGGATTACCGTCCAGCCGCCGTGCTGGCGGAGATGGAGGCCGCCCATTACCCGCTGCAGGCGCTGCTGTACACCGTCGCCCTGCACCGATACCTGCGCTGGCGGATCCCGGGATACGACCCGGAGCGGAATTTGGGCGGGGCGCTCTACTTGTTCCTGCGGGGGATGAGCAGCCCCACACGGCCGGAGGTCGACGGCCGTCCGTGCGGCGTGTGGTCCTGGCGGCCGTCGGGGTCGCTGGTCGCGTCGCTCAGCGATCTGTTCGACCGGGGTCTGGAGGATCCATGAGCCTGTCTGAGACGGACCGGTACGACATCCGCCTCGCTCGCGGCGCCTCGGGCGTGTTGCGCGAGTTCAACGAGGCCGGCGTCCTGACGGCAGCCGACGTGCACGTCGCGACGCGACTCGGGGTGCTCGGGGACACGAGCGACGACGCTGTCCTGCTCGGTGCCGCCTTCGCCGTCCGCGCGCCGCGACTCGGCCACGTCTGCGTTGATCTGGCCACGATCCGCACCACGGCCACCTCGGACCTGGAGGAGGCCGACCTGCGAGAGCTCCCCTGGCCGGACGAAGACGACTGGATCGCCCGCGTTGCAGGCGGCCCGCTCTCGGGCCTCGATCGGCCGCTCCACTTGGAGGGGACGATGCTCTACCTCGACCGCTACTGGTCGGAGGAACAGCAGGTGGCCCGCGATCTCCTGACCCTCGCGGGCGCGCCGGCCGATGGCGTGGACATCGAGCTGCTCGCCACCGGGCTGGCGCGGCTGTTCACGAGCGAGGAACAGCCCGACCTTCAGAGGCTGGCTGCGGCATCTGCGGTGCTCCGGCGCTTCTCGGTCATCGCCGGCGGCCCGGGCACGGGCAAGACGACGACGGTGGCCCGCGTGCTGGTGCTCCTCGACGAACAAGCGGCCGCTCGGGGACAGCGGCCGTCCCTGGTTGCTCTGTCGGCGCCGACCGGGAAGGCGGCGGCCCGCCTGCAGGAGGCGGTGCACCAGGAGGCTGCCGAGCTGCCCGTCGACTCCGAGGAACGCACCCGACTGCTGCAGCTCCGAGGCGTCACGCTCCACCGCCTGCTCGGCTTCAACCCCGCCAACCGCTCGCGGTTTCGACACAACCGGTTGAACCGCCTGGCGCACGACGTCATCGTCGTCGACGAGACAAGCATGGTGTCGCTGTCGATGATGGCCCGCCTCGTCGAGGCCGTACGTACGGATGCCCGGCTCATCCTCGTCGGCGACCCGGAGCAGCTTGCTTCGGTGGAGGCCGGAGCGGTCTTGGGCGACATCGTCGGGCCGGCCAGTCGCGGCCTGCTGATGCGCACGGCGGCTCGGCGCGTCCTCGCTCAGGCATCAGGACAGAAGGTGCCGGCGCTTCGAGCCCGGCGGGCGGCGGGGGGAGGGCCGGCGGCCCCGGCGCGGCCGGCGAGCCCGATCGGCGACGGCGTCGTCGTCCTGCGGCACGTCCACCGCTTCGGCGGGAACATCGCCCGCCTGGCCGAAGCGATCCAGGCAGGCGACGGCAAGCGTGCTCTTGGGCTGCTCGAGGAGGGCCGCGGGGCCGGCGGGGCCTCGCGGGCCGGCGGCGTCGTGCCGGCCGGCGGCGCCGGGCCGGGAGCTGCCGGCGTGGAGTGGATTCCCGTCGACGTCTCTGGGGAGGGTGCGGTCAACCAGCTCGAGTCGGTGCGGGCAGCGGCGGTCGGGAACGGACGGGTCCTCATCGACGCCGCCCGGGCCGGTCTCGCCCGGGACGCGATCAGCGAGCTGGGCGGGTTCCGGCTCCTCTGCGCCCACCGACGGGGACCGGCCGGCGCGAGCACCTGGATGGGCGTGGTCGAGCGCTGGCTCGCCTCCGAGATCGAGGGATTCGCGGAAGAGGGCGCCTGGTTCGTCGGCCGGCCACTGCTCGTCACGGAGAACGACTACAGCCTCCGTCTCTACAACGGGGACACGGGCGTGGTGGTCGCAGCCGGTCCGGGCCGGGTCGTGGCTGCCTTCGAACGCGGTGGCGAGATCCTGGAAGTCAGCCCCACGCGACTCGCGTCGGTGGACACCGTCTATGCGATGACGGTGCACAAGGCCCAAGGGTCGCAATTCGACGCCGTGGCCGTCCTGCTCCCCGGCCCGGACTCCCCCATCCTGACCCGGGAGCTCCTGTACACCGCCGTCACGCGGGCGCGTCGAAGGCTGTTCCTCGTCGGAACCGAGGAGTCGGTCCTGGCTGCGATCGACAGGCCGATCGCCCGTGCGTCGGGACTACGCCCGGCATTGTGGGGCGCGCCACCGTCCGTCCCACCCCTGCCTGACCTCAGCGAAACCAGATCCTCCGATAGTCCCGACTCATCGGGTGCAGCAGCAGGATGACCAGCGCGATCTCGAAGACCAGGCTGATCACGTTCACAGCGAAGACGTGGTAGCGGTAGAGGAGATAGCCCGTGAAGGCGAACGGCAGGAAGGCCATCACGACCCCGAGCCAGTAGCCCCATTTCTTCTCGTTGGCGATACCGAAGCCTGCGGCGAGTTGGCCCACGGCGAAGGCCGCCGAGACGAGCCCGAGCGCGCCGGCGAAGATCCCCTGCAGCACACCCAGGACGCCGTTGAAATACAGCAGAATGACGGCGTATTGCAAGGTTTGCGGCTGGCCGGAGTTGAACCACACGCGATCGTTCATGCCCAAGTGTGACAGTGGCGGGACTGGAATGTGCCCGCACCTGCCCCCGCGAGACAGGATGAGACCATGAATACCGGCACCTCTCGTTGTTCCCTTTGGCCGGCGCCGACTCAGGCCGACGAATGACGCTCGCGATCGAGGTCGAGAACCTCCAAAAGACGTTCGGCGGCACGGTGAAAGCGCTCGACGGCGTCAGCTTTGCCGTCGAGACGGGCACGATCTTCGGCCTTCTCGGACCGAACGGCGCCGGAAAGACCACGGCGGTGCGGATTCTGACGACGGTGCTCAATGCCGACGGCGGCAGTGCTCGAGTGCTCGGGCACGACGTGGTGGCCGAACCCCAGGTCGTGCGACAGCTGATCGGCCTGGCAGGGCAGTTTGCGGCCGTGGACGAGAACCTGACCGGCTCGGAGAACCTCTGGATGGTCGGCCGGCTGAACCACATGTCCAAGCCCTCGGTGCGCTCCCGGTCGTCGGAGCTTCTCGAGCAATTCGGGCTGACCGACGCAGCCGATCGGCCGGTCAAGACTTACTCGGGCGGGATGCGGCGCCGCCTGGATGTGGCGGCATCACTCGTTGCGCGCCCGAAGGTGCTGTTTCTGGACGAGCCGACGACCGGGCTGGATCCCGCCAGCCGCGCGGACGTGTGGATGATGGTCGCGAGCCTCGTCGCCGGGGGGACGACCGTGCTCCTCACGACCCAGTACCTCGAGGAGGCGGACCGCCTGGCGGAGCGTCTCGTCGTCATCGACCACGGGAAGGTCATCGCCGAGGGAACCCCGGCGTCCTTGAAGGCGGAATTGGGTGCCACGGTGCTCGACCTCGGTCTTGCGAACGAGGAGGAGGCGCGCCGGGCCGGCAATCTCCTCGCGGAGGTGGGCGGGAAGGCTCCCGTCCTGGACGGCACCACCGTCGAGCTGAACGTGGACGACGGTCCGCGGGTGGTCGGCGACGCCTTGAGGATCCTGGGGGAGCAGGGCATCACGCCCGCAACGCTGGCCCTGCGCGAGCCGAGCCTTGACGACGTCTTTCTCGCCCTCACCGGGCAGCGCACCGACGCCGCCGAGGCTGACAGCGACGAGGGGCACGATGGCCAGGGCCGTCGCGCCAGAGGGAGGGGAAAGCCATGACAACGACCGCGCTGTCGGTCCCGAAGGTGCCGCCCTCCGAGTCGCCAAGGGGACGCCTGTACTGGGAGATCGCCGACGCTCTCACGCTCACCAAACGCAACCTCATCGGGTACACACGGGTTCCGGAGGCCGTCTTCTTCTCGAGCGTGCAGCCGATCATGTTCGTGCTGCTGTTCCGCTACGTCTTCGGAGGCGCGATCCCGACACCGGGCTACACATACGTGCAGTTCCTCATGCCGGGCATCTTCGTGCAGACGGTCGTCTTCGGGTCGATCGGGACCTCGATCGGTCTCGCCGAGGATCTCCAGAAGGGACTCATCGAACGGTTCCGGGCGCTTCCGATGTCGCGCTCGGCGGTCCTCGCCGGCCGGACCACGGCCGATCTTTGCCGCAACGCGTTCGTGATCGTGCTCATGACCGCGGTCGGCTACGCCGTGGGCTACCGCATCGGAACTAACTTCGGCGAGTACCTCTTCGGTGCCATTCTGATTCTGCTCTTCGCGTACGCGCTCAGTTGGGGCCTCGCCTACATCGGACTTTCCGCTGCGAACAGCGAGACGGCGCAGCTCATGTCCTTCCCGATACTTTTTCCGCTGACCTTCGCGTCTTCGGCGTTCGTCCCCATCGAAACAATGCCCGGTTGGCTACAAGCCTTCGCCCGCTACCAGCCGGTGAGCGTCGTGGTGAACGCCGCCCGCGACCTGATGTCCGGGCCGCCCAATCCAGCCCTTGTCTTTCCGCCGTTCACCCATGTTCCCAGCACCACCTCGACCAGCACTTCGGCGTTCTGGGCCGTGGTGTGGTCCGTCGGGATCTTCCTCGTCCTGGCGCCCATCTCCGTCCGGCGCTATCGCCGCAGAACGCTGTAGGGAGTGGGGGCGCGGGGCCGGGGAACATGAAAAAGTTGTCAAAACTTGGTCGGTCATGCTTCAGACGCGCGAGGCTGGAGGTATCGACGGCATCCACGATCTCGGCGGCATGGAGGGCTTCGGCCCCGTCGAGTGGTCGCGGGACGAGCCTGTCTTCGCCGAGGACTGGGAGCGGGGCGCCTTTCGGGCCAGCATGAACGTGATGGCCAAGGTGCAGCCGAACGGGGGTGCGTTCCGGCACAGCATTGAGCGGATGGATCCGGCCCAGTACCTGTCGTCGTCCTACTACGAGCACTGGCTGACGGGGGCTGCGTCGCTTCTGGTCGAGTCCGGGCTCGTCTCGCAGGAGGAGCTCGAGCGCCGCGCCAACGGCCGCTTTCCGCTCTCTCGCCCGGATCGCGGGGCGCCCCCCGCGGCCCCCGCGCCCCCCTTGCCCGCCGCCGACGCCGGCCAGGACGCCGTCGAGGCCCGCTTCGCGGTGGGCGACCGGGTGCGGGTCCGGGAGTGGCATCCTCTCGGTCACACGCGTGCGCCGCGGTACGTGCAGGGCAAGCGGGGCGTGATCGTCCGCGTGGACGGTCCCGCCAATTTCCCGGACATAGAAGCCCACGGCGGCGGCAAGGTTCTCGATCCCACGTATTCGGTGGGCTTCTCGGCCTGGGAACTGTGGGGACAAGGTGGCGCCGACGGCGAGACGGTCCACGTGGACCTCTGGGAGCGCTATCTGGAGGAGGGGGATTGACGGACGACGACGGCGCCGACGGCCACGGCCACGGCCACGATCACGGACACCGCCCAGAGCCGTTGGCCCCGATCGAAGCCCGGGTGGCGGCCATCGAATCGGTCCTCGTGGAAAAGGGCCTGATCGACGCCGGGCGCCTCGACGCGATCGTCGAGAATTTCGAGCACAACCTCGGCCCGATGAACGGCGCCAAGGTGGTGGCGCGGGCCTGGGTCGATCCCGAGTACAAGACCCGCCTGCTCGACGACGGCACCGCCGCCATCGCCGAGCTCGGATTCGGCGGCGACGAGGGCGAGCACATGGTCGTGGTGGAGAACTCGCCACAGGTGCACAACCTCGTGGTCTGCACCCTGTGCTCCTGCTACCCGTGGCCAACGCTCGGACTCCCGCCGAAGTGGTACAAGGCGCCGGCATACCGCTCGCGAGCGGTGCGCGAACCTCGAGCCCTGCTGGCGGAGATGGGCACGTCGTTGCCGCAGGAGACCGAGATCCGCGTGTGGGACTCGAGCGCCGAAGTCCGCTATCTGGTGCTGCCCGAACGCCCCGCCGGGACCGAGGGTCTGTCCGAGGAGGAGCTCGCCGCTGTCGTCACCCGGGACTCGATGATCGGCGTCGAGCGGTTGTGATCGGGGCGTGACGACGCAACCCGACAACCTGGCGCTCATGGACGGGCGGTCCGCCCCGCCGCGGGACAACGGCGAGCTCGTCTTCGACGCGCCGTGGCAGGCACGCGCGCTCGCACTCGCGCTCGCCGTCGTGGAAAGTGCCGAGTTGCCCTGGGACGCGTTTCGCTCCCGCCTCATCGAGGCCATCGCCGACGCACCCGAACGGCCCTATTACGAAAGTTGGGCCGCCGCGCTCGAGTACCTCGTCGTGAGCTCGGGCATGGCGACGCCGGCGGCCCTGGACGCTGCGACGCCGACCGAGCGGTCGCCTCTTTAGCCCGTGAGCTCAGCAGACCAAGCCCCGAGACACCCGGACGCTCCCCCCAGCCTTCGGACCGCGGCGCCGCTCCTGGACGGCTACCTGACCTTCCGCGAATCGCACGCCACGCCGTTCACGACGCCCGGGCACAAGGGCCGGGCGTCGCAGCTCGACGAGGAGCTCGGGATCGTCGTCGCGGGCGACGTCCCGCTCTACGGCGGCGTCGACACCATCAAGTCGTCCAGAGGTCTGCTCGCAGCTGCCGAAGCTCGGGCGGCGCGGTGGTATGGCGCCGACTGGTGCCGTTTCTCTCCGGGCGGTTCCACGCACGGGAACCAGGCGCTCAGCCTCGCGGTGGGGCAACCGGGCGACAAGGTCGTCGTCACGCGTTTGCTCCATCGCTCTCTCCTCCTCGGCATGGTGCTCGCGGACCTCGTGCCTTGCTGGCTTCCGACCACGCTGGACCCGGCGACGGGCATGCCGCTCGGCGTCGCGGTGGAGGATGTCGAGTCGACGCTCGCCGCCAATCCGGACGCCTGCGCCGTCCTCGTCACCGAGCCGGGCTATCTCGGCACGCTCTCGGACCTCGCCGGCATCGTCGAGGTGGCGCACAGTGCCCGCGTGCCGGTCGTCGTCGACCAGGCATGGGGGGCCCACTTCGGTAGCCACCCGCACGTGCCGGCGCACGCGATGGCTCTCGGAGCTGACGCCATGGTGACGAGCATCCACAAGCTGCTGCCCGGTTACACCCAGTCGAGTCTCGTGTGCGCCCGCACGGAGCGCTTCGACCGTGACCGCCTCGAGCGGGCGTTCGAGGCGAGTCACACCACGAGCCCCGCCGGCACGGTGATGGCGAGCATCGACGCATGCCGGGCTCTCGTGGAAGCGCGCGGGCCCGAGCTGCTCGAGCGCCTGCTCGGCAACGTCAGGGCCGCTCGCGTGCGCCTGCGTGAAGAGCTTCCGGGCCTCGAGGTGCCAGACGAGCACGCTTTCGAGGCGGGCCGCTTCGACCCGACGCGGCTCGTGCTGCTGCTGTCGGGGCTCGGAGCCGACGGCGTCGAAGTCGACCGGCGGCTCATCGCCCAGGGCCTTCCCGTCGAGCTCGCCGACCGTGACACGCTCGTGCCGATCGTCACGCTCGCCGACGACGAGGCGACCCTCGGAGCGCTCGTCGACGCGCTCGTGCCGGCTATCCGTGCGACTTCCGGCCCGCCACGGCCGCCGTCGACGGCGCTGAGCTGGCGGGTCGAGCCGGTCAACGTGATGACCCCGAGGGCAGCGTTCTTCGCGGCTCACGAGACGGTCGCGGCTGACCTTGCCGTAGGGCGGGTCTCGGCCGAGCTAATCGCCCCCTATCCCCCGGGCATTCCGGTTCTGGCGCCGGGCGAGCTGATCACCGAGGAGCTCCTCGCCGGCCTGCGGGCCGTCGCAGCTGAGGGCGTCCGTGTCGCGTACGCTGCCGACGCGAGCCTGGCGACTCTCGAGGTCGTCCGGACCGCGGAGGGATCGTGAACGACGTCCTGATCCTCAACCAGCGACAGGTTCGCCAGCTCCTGGACCCCGCCGCCCTCCTAACCGCTCTCGAGAACGCCCTCCGCGAGCTCAGCGCCGGCCGGGCCTCGGTGCCGCCCCGGGTCGCGGCCACGACCCAGAACGGCCTCGTCGCGGCCATGCCGGGATGCGTCCCCGGACTGGGGCTGGCGGTGAAGCTCGTCTCGGTGTTCGCCGGCAACGCGGGCCACGGGTTGCCGTCCCATCAGGCCGTCATCGGCCTGTTCGACGTCGAGAACGGCCGGCTGCTCGCGCTCATGGACGGCACCTACATCACGGCCGTCCGCACGGCGACCACGGCCGCTCTCGCCGCCCGCACCCTCGCCCGCGCGGACGCGGGCGTGCTCGCCGTGCTCGGCGCCGGCGTTCAGGGCGCTGCCCACCTGGACGCGTTCGGGCGAACCCTGAACTTCGAGGAGGTTCGCCTCGCGTCGCGCAACCGCGAACATGCCGAGACCCTCGCCGCACGGCACACGGGGGTCGTGGTCAGCAACACCTTCGAGACCGCCATTCGAGGCGCCGACGTCGTCTCCTCCTGCACCGACTCCAAGTTGCCCGTCATCAGGCGGTCGTGGCTCTCGCCGGGCGCCCACGTCGGCTCGGTCGGAACCGGCGCCGAGCTCGACGGCGACACGGTCGAGTCCGGCACGATCTTCGTGGAGTGGCGGGGCGCGGTCACGAGCGCCCCGCCCGCGGGCGCCGTCGAGTTGCAAGGGCGCGACCCGGACGAGGTCACCGAGCTCGGCGAGGTGCTCGCAGGCTGTCGCCCGGGACGATCGTCACCGGTCGAGCTGACGATCTACAAATCGACCGGCCACGCCGCCGAAGACGTCGCCGCCGCTTCGCTCGTCTACGAGCGTGCCCGGGCGTCGGGCGTGGGCACGACCGTGGATCTCTAGACGCCGGGTCGCCGGAGCACAGCCCCCATACCTAACAGCCGACCTCCCCGTCGACCAGCTCGCGGATGATATCGGCGTGCCCGTTGTGGCGGGCATACTCCTCGATCATGTGAACGTAGATCCAGCGCAAGGAACACGGCTCCCCGTGCCGCATCCCGAGGTGATCCAGGTCGTAGCCGGAGGCCGCCTCCCGGCTCACCTGACACTGCCCTTGCCAGGCGAGGACGTCGGCTTCCCAGTCGGCGTCGTCGAGGGGAACGAGCTCGCTGTCCGGGATCGCCGGGTCGTACCAGATAGGGGGCGTCTCGGGCTCGCGTAACAGCACCCGTTGAAACCAATTCCGCTCCACCTCGGCCATGTGACGCACCAGACCATGAAGGGACAGGTTCGAGGTCGGGACCGGACGGCTCTTGCGATCGGCGTCGCTCAGCCGCTCGCACTTGAGCAGGAGCGTGGTGCGGTGGAACTCCAACCAGGCCTCGAGCATTGGACGCTCGTCCAGGACGAACGGGGGCTCGCTCCGGCGGGGATCCTCGATGTCTTCTACCACGGGCTACCTCCTGTCTTCCGCGACGGCGATCTGGCGCCGCCGGACCAGGCTCGCCCGAAACAGGGCCAGCGTGCCAAGACTCAACATCGCCAGCGTCGCATAAGTGACGGCGTCGCGAGTCGCCTGCGCCAGTGCCGCGCCCGCCGAGGAGCCGACGAGATCCCCGAGCGACAGCGCGATCAGCTGGGCCGGCGGGACCGCGGCAACGAACTCGGTCCCTTCGGCGATGTCGGTCATCAACGCCATCGCCGGCGGCGGGACGAGACTGAACACGAATCCGAGATAACCGATTGTCAGGACCATCACGAGCGGCAGGGTGTGCAGCAGGCACAGCGCGACGAGCATCAGCGTGCCGACGAGGAGCCCGATCCGGATCGGGAGCGCCCGGCCCCGCCGGTCGCTGAGCGTCCCGGCAAGGGGGCTGAACAGCGTGGCCGTCGCCGAGGCGAGGAAGAACGTTGCGCCTACTTCGAACCCTGAGCCGCCCAAACGGCTCAGTTGCAGGGGAACGAGCACGCTCAGCGCGCCGGCGCCGAGGAGGGGCGTGACGAGAACCACCAGGCACACGACGAGGGCCGGGTTGCGCAGCACCGCCGCCATCGACGCCGTTTGTCCCGAGCTCGACGTCGGTGCGGCGGTTGCGAAGACGAGCGGGATCACGAGAACAGCGGCCAGGGCCATGGAGCCGAAGACCACGCGGGGGTCGACGGCGGCGGCGATCGTTCCGAGCACCGGCCCGAGCATGGTCCCGAAGGTCGAGGCACCCATCGTGATGCCGAGCGCCCGGCCCCGGTTGCTCGGCGACGACGCCCTGGCCAGCCAGGCGAGGCCTCCGCCCCAGATGCCGCCGCAGCCAATTCCCTGCGTGACGCGCGCCACGTCGAGGACCACGACGCTGCGCCCGAACCCGAAGACGAAGGTCGCGGCGCTGAAGATGACGAGACCGATCAAGGTCAAGGTGCGCGGGTTGACTCGCCTCGCGCGGCCGACGACGAGTGCGCCCATGATGACGCCGGCCGGGTAGGACCCGGTGAGCAACCCCGCCTCCAGCTTGGAGAGCGCGAACTCGTGCGCGTAGTGGGGCAGCAAGGGCGCGATACAGGCGAACAGCGACGCCTCGAGGGCGAACAACAAGCTGAGTAGGAGGACGAGTCTTCGCATCGGTCGGTTCAAGGAGGGACAGGGGCGAGATACCCCGGATCACGCTAACCGGGGCCGCCCTCGCCATTAGTCTCTCGGGATGCTCATGGAAGGGTCACCGCCGCCCGTCGACGCCCGCGTCACCCTGTCCAATTGGCAGGATCCGCCCTTCAATCGCTGGGCCTTCTCGCACCTGCGCGAGCTCGTGCCGACCCAGCGGATCGCCCGTGGCGCCGGCCCCGTCAGTCCCTTGGCCGACAACCCGCAAGGGGTCGACAGGGCGGAATTGATGAGAACCGACGGCAAGGTCGGCACGGTCGGCCAGGTTCTCGCCGACACGTTCACCGATGCCCTCGTGGTCGTGCATGACGGATCGGTCGTCCTGGAGCGCTACGCGGGTGAGACCCACCCAGACACGCCCCACTTGCTGATGTCGATGTCCAAGTCCCTGGTCGGCTCCGTCGTCGGCTGCCTCGTGCAGCGCGGGGCGGTGGATCCCGCGTCGCTCGTCACCGCCTACGTTCCCGAGCTCGACGTCAGCGGTTACAGCGGCGCACGAGTCCGCGACCTGCTGGACATGCGCTCGGGCGTCAAATTCAGCGAGGACTACACCGACTTGAGCTCCGAGGTCCGGCTGATCGAGCAGGCCTTCGGGTGGAGGCCCGTGGTGGCGGGGCTCGAGACCGGCTCGATGTACGAGTACCTGACCACATTGGTCGCCGATCGCGAACACGGCGGCCCCTTCTCCTACCGGTCGTGCGAGAGCGACGTCCTGGGCTGGGTGTGCGAACGCGCCGCCGGTGAGCGGATGTCGCAGCTTCTGTCCGAGCTCATCTGGGCTCCCATGGGCGCGGAACACGACGCCGAGGTGACCTGCGACCGGCTCGGTGCCGCGATCCACGACGGGGGCATTTGCGCGACGGCACGCGACCTGGCCCGTTTCGGGATGCTCGTGCTGGCGGGGGGCGAGTCCGCCGCCGGCCAGAGCGTCATACCGGCCGAGTGGCTTCAGGACTCGTGGACGGTCGACCCCGAGATCCTCGAGGCCTTCGCCCAGTCCGCGAGCGCTCCGTTCATGGCCGGCGGCTGGTATCGCAACCAGTTCTGGTTCGTTCCCCGCCCGCACGGCCCCGTGCTGCTCTGTCTCGGCATCTACGGCCAGATGCTGTACGTGAACCCTGCGACCGGGACCGTGGCGGCCAAGCTCTCGTCCTGGCCCGTCGCCCAGTCAGCGGCGATGCTCCACGACACGCTCGGGGCCTTCGACACCATCGGTGCCACATTGGCCGGAATGCCGATCGATGCGCCCGGGGAATCTCCGCATCCGACAGGGCCGGCCGGCGTCGCCGCCGGCCTCAGCCGGAACCGGTCCGCTGGAACCGCCGGAGGTTGATCCGGTGTCCGCTGACAGACCGGACACGGGCCCGGGCACGGGTCGCCCGTTCCTGAACGGCATGGCGGAGATCCGCAGCTTTTTCCGGACCAATCAGACGCCGGTGTACTTCGTCGGCCCGACCGCCTTCAACCTGCTCGGTATCGACCGCTGGGTACGCAACTTTGACTACATCGTCTACTACGACTCCTGGGACGGCGGGCATCCACGGGTATTCGCCCCGAGCGACAAGCCCTTCGTCGAGTTCGAGAGCAGCGAGCAGATCAACAACTACCTGCTCCGCGATCCCGAAGTGCAGGCGTTCATCGCCAAGCGGGGCCAGCGCTCGGCGTCACGACCCAAGATCGCGATGGTGTTCTTCGACGCCGAGACCGAGCAGATCTGCGAGGAGCTGGGCTACGAGCTCATCCTTCCCGCTCACGCGCTGCGCCGGCGGCTCGACTCCAAGATCGTCACGACGACGCTCGGCAACGAGGCCGGCGTGCCGAGTGTGCCGAACGTCCTGACCGAGGTGGACTCTTGGGAAACGCTCGCGCAAGTCGCGACCCTCGCCGGGCTCGGTACCGACCTCGTCGTCCAGACGCCGTATGGCGATTCGGGCAAGACCACGTTCTTCCTCTCGTGCCGGGCGGACTGGGACGCCTGCGCCGACGAGGTCGTCGGCGGGACGGTCAAGGTGATGCGTCGGATCAAGAACAAGGCAGTCGCAGTCGAGGCGGTGATCACGAGATTCGGCACAGTGGTCGGTCCGTTCATGACCGACCTCACCGGCTACCCCGAGCTCACGCCTTACAAGGGTGGATGGTGCGGCAACGATCTGTTCCCCGAGGCCCTGTCCGACGCGCATCGTGAGAAGGCGATCGAGCTCGTCCGCCGCCTCGGCGACCGCCTCGGCGAAGAGAGTTACGTCGGCTTCTTCGAGGTCGACGTGCTAGTCGACCTCGACAGCGACGAGGTGTACCTGGGCGAGCTCAACCCCCGTATCTCAGGCACGTCGTCGATGACGAATGTGACCGCGGGGGCTTACGCGGATATGCCGTTGTTTCTCTTCCATCTGCTGGAGCACATGGACGTCGACTACACCATCGACGTCGAGGAGATCAACGAGCGCTGGCGCCGGCTGGCGGCGGCCGACGTCTGGGCGCAGCTGATCATGAAGGAGCCCGTCGACTCGGTCGAGCTCATCCTGGCGGCACCCAGGACCGGGAGCTATCACCTCTCCGACGACGGGTCGCTCACCTTCGTCCGCACGTGCGACGACTGGCACGACGTGACGCACGAGGACGAGTGCTTCTATTTACGCGTCTATCCCCCCGGCGATTACCGGTTCAAGGGCGCCGATCTCGGCGTACTCGTGACGAAGGGCCGGATGCAGACGGCCGACGGTCTGACCGCCCGCTGCCTGCATTACATCAACGGCATCCGGTCGATGTACGTGAGCGAAGCGATCGCGCAGCCGCCGGCGGTGGTTCCGCTCGCGTACGTGAAGTAGGGCCGGCGCCGGGCTTAGTCGACCGCCGGCTCGAGCACGAACACCGGGATCTCCCGAGTCGTCTTCGTCTGATAAGCGGCGTAGTCCGGGTAGGCGGCCACGGCACGATCCCACCACGCCGCCTTCTCGTCGCCGGTGACCAGCCTGGCGACCATGTCGGTCCTGACGGGCCCGTCCTGGAGCTCGACGTGCGGATTGGCGACCAGGTTGTAGTACCAGACGGGGTGGGTCGGGCTGCCGCCCTTCGAGGCGACGGCCGCGTAGCGCCCATCGTGCTCGACCCGCATCACCGGCGTCTTGCGGAGCTTCCCCGAACGGACACCCCGGTTGGTCACGATGACCACCGGCATTCCCCGCAGCATCGTGCCTTCGGTGCCGCCGGACCCCTCGTAAAGCTTGACCTGGTCCCTCACCCAGGCTTGCGTGCTTGGCTCGTACTCACCGTCGAGAGGCATGCGGGCAACGGTAGCGGGGCCGCGCGCCTCAGTCGGCGAAGAACCGCTCGGCTGCCGCCTCGTCCACGAAGAACACGAGGACCTCGACGATCTTGTCGTCGATGTCAAAGTCCACGACAAACAATTGTCGTCCCGAGTAGACCCGGTGCTCCGCCTGCAGGCTGTTGTCGACGAGAGCCGCCACGTGGTCCTCGCCCACCATCCAGTCCTCCCACTTGAATGTGTCCAAGGTTCCACCGGTGCGTTGGAAGAGGTCGCAGAGGTGCTTGGTGACCTCGTCGCGACCGGTGTACAACCCCGCGAGCGCGTGGTGTCCCGGCACCCGGTAGGTCGCCTGAGGCGCGAGCAGCTCCAAGGCCTGGGCCGAGTCTCGGTGCCCGATGTGCATCAGAAACCGCTGCGCGAGATCGAGCCGGGTGGACTGGGCTGGGGTGGACATGGGATCTCCGTAGTGTCGGACGGGTCGGACGCGTCGTTCCCGTCAGCCTACGGCTCACCGTCGCCAGGCGTCCCGGCCTGCTGCACGTCTCGACGCGTGATGGCGAGGTACGCCACGAAGCAGACGATGATGAAGGTCAGCCCCAAACTGACCCGCCCGGCACCCCACCCGAGGCCGCCAACGCTCTTGGGCTTGCCGAGCCAGTCGGCGAACGAAGCGCCGAGGGGCCGGGTGACTACATAGGCGAACCAAAACGTGAAGATCGCGTTCCAGTGGAGCCAGCGAAAGCCGACGGCGGGAACGAGGATCACGCCGCCGAAGAACACCATCGAGAAGAAGTACCCGAGGCCGAACGTCGTTGCGGTCAAGTCACCGAGCGCCGTGCCCATCGCGAACGTGGCGACGACCGCCGCCCAGTAGAAGGCTTCGCGACGTGGCGTGTCGATGCTGTGGATGGAGAGCGTGTGTTCGGTCTTCTGCCACGACACGAACACCGCCGCCAACACGACGGCGTACAGAACGGTGGAGGCGATGTACGGGACGCCGAATCCGACATGGAGGACGTCGGCGGCCATCGTGCCGAACACCCCGACCATCACGACGGCGAACCAGTAGGTCCACGCGATATAGCGCCGCCTCGAGAACTGCACCGCCAGGGCCACCAGGAAGCCGACGAACCCGAGCCCGACGGCAGCGACGGGGTTGATCGCGTGGACGAGGTAGTCCGAGGTCGACTCGCCCATCGCCGTCGAGAGTGCCTTGATGATCCAGAAGAAGACCGTGATCTCGGGTACACGCAGAGTCCCGGCCACGACGGGAGGGGTGACGCCGTCGCTTCGAGTCACGGCAAGGGAGCGTACCGCTCGATCGTCACGGTTTCCCCGTCACCGTCCGGGGCGGCGTCGTTCGGGTTCAGGACTCAAGAAAGCGCAGCACCGCCAGGACCCGTCGATGATCGGACTGGGACACCGGCAGGCCGAACTTCGTGAAGATGTTGGCGACATGCTTCTCGACCGCGCCGTCCGATATCACGAGCGCGCTCGCGATGGCGGCGTTGGAGCGTCCCTCGGCCATGAGCGAGAGCACTTCCTTCTCCCGCACGCTCAAGACCGAGATCGAGTCGGCCTGTCGAGACGCTCCCAGCAGCTGGGTCACGACTTCAGGGTC
Source organism: uncultured Acidimicrobiaceae bacterium (assembly GCA_963763085.1). Lineage (GTDB taxonomy): Bacteria > Actinomycetota > Acidimicrobiia > Acidimicrobiales > Bog-793 > CAVXNB01. Next base: position 1,267,335 of record CAVXNB010000004.1, on the reverse strand, counting down.
GAGCGCCGTCCCGCCGGATGCCACCCGCACGAGCGCTTCGACGAAGTCGCTCACGTCGGCCACTCGGTCTTTCAACAGATATCCGATCCCCGCCGCGCCGCCGGCCAACAGCTGTGCCGCGTAGCGGGTCTCGATGTACTGGGAGAACATCAAGATCCCGAGATCCTGATGCCGGCTGTGCAGATCGATGGCGGCCCGCAGACCCTCGTCCGTGAACGTCGGCGGCATCCGGACGTCGACGACAGCCACATCAGGACATTCGTACTCGACCGACCTTCGCAGGGCGTGGGGTTCGCCGACGGCGGCCGTGACGACGAATCCCCGGTCGACCAGCAGCTGAACGAGGCCGTCGCGCAGGATGACCGAGTCCTCGGCGATGACGACTCGTAGCGGCGGGACGGTCATCTACGCGTGCATCGGCAGGTCGACCACGACCACCGTCGGTCCGCGCAGCGGGCTCGTGACGTCCAGTCGCCCGTCCACGGTGCGCACCCGGTCGGTGAGGCCGGCCAACCCACTCGACGACGACCCCATCGCTGACGGCTGCGCCCCGCCCTTCCCGTCGTCGCGCACGACGAGACGCATCCATCTGCCGTGCTGGGCGCACGTCACGGTTGCGCGGGAGGCATAGGCGTGTTGAGCGACGTTCGCGAGCAGCTCCGCCACGCAGAAGTAGGCGATGGCCTCGATGGCCGCCGTCGGTCGATCCTCGAGCGAGATCGTCACCTCCGTCGGGACGGCGCTGCGCGCCGCCAACGTCGAGAGCGCTCCTTCGAGGCCGACGTCGAGCGCGGGAGGATGGATTCCACGGGCCAGGTCCCGCAGCTCGACGATGGCCTCCTTGGCTCCTTTGTGAGCTTCGTCCACCAACCGGCGCACCTGTTGGAGGTCGGGTTGGTCGGCATCGGCCAGCTTCTCTTTGGCCATTCCGAGCCGCATCGCGATCGCGACCAGCTGCGCCTGGGTGCCGTCGTGGAGGTCGCGCTCGATCCGCCGGAGCGTCGCTGCCGATGCGTCCACGGTCTCGGCCCGGGCCTGTTCGAGCGAGCGCATCCGCACCGTGACGGCGTCGGGTGCCAGGAACGCTTGAATCAGGAGTCGGTCGAGCGACACCACGACCCGGACGCCCCAAGGTGCAACGAAGACCAGGATCACCCCGGTCGCAAATACCCAGACCCCATGGAAGAACCCGGCGGTCCCGATCGAGAAGAATCCCGGCGGGAAAAGATCGCGAACCAAGCCGAATTCTGCCGGCCGACCATTGCCGCGCCACAACGGGTCGGTCAGGCAGGCGAACGCATCCCACCACACGCTGAAGGCGGCGTAGACGCCGGCGACCGACAGCGGAACCTTGATCAGGAGGTAGGCGATTGCCCGCCAACCGGTGCGATCCCGTACGGCCGTCTGGAGCCAGCCCAGGAAGCCCGGACGGGAGTAGAACGAAGGCGGGTCTTCGATCTCCTCGTTCAGAAGCGCTCTCGCGAGCCCTCGCTGGAATCCCCCGATCACCCTCGCACCGAGGACGGAAAAGGCGATAAGGGCGAGACCGACAAACGTGATGGCGAGGACCAGTCCGGCCGCCATAGTGAGGGCGACGAACGCCAGACCGAGGCAGGCGACGGGGACTCCGAGGGAAAAGAAGACGAGTTCGGACCAGGTCCGTTTTGTGAAGGGTTCGCGAAAGATCGTGTGGGCGATCTCGCGGACTCGGGTCCACTGGTCCTCTGTGAGCACCGCTACCATCTCATCAAACCTGCCACGAGCATGAACCCAGTGTGCTCTACCGGTCCAGCCGTGCCTATACCGCTGCCAGGTCTCTCGCAGCTGGGGTTAACCCCCGGCCAGGGCTGGCGCGCTGCGTCAGCCTTCGTCGAAACGGGGGAAGCACAACGAGTCGATCGACCCGCCGCGGCTCACCAGCGCAGCGGAATGACAAACAGACAGCAAGGCGCAGTCGGCGATGGGAGTCGCGCTCATCAGTGGCCGGCCGACTGGCCACCGTCGATGTGCAGAATCTCGCCGGTGATGAAGGGCGACGCCTCCAGAAAGAGGATCCCGTCGACGATGTCGCTGATCTGACCGACTCGACCGATCGGCTCTAGGCGGGTGAGTGCGTCGTAGCTCTCCGGTGGATTGCTCGGCGTCTGGATGATGCCCGGCGAGACAGCGTTGACCCGGATTCCACGAGACGCGTACTCGATCGCGAGTGATCGTGTGGCCGCAGCGACGCCGCCCTTGGTCAGCGAAGTCAAGACCGATGGCACATCCGAGCTCGCAGAATCGACGAGGGTCGTCGTGACGTTCACGATGTGGCCGCCGTTCTGCTTCAGCATCTCGGCGACAACTCGCTGAGTCAGTCCGAAGAACCCCGTCAGGTTGACGCCGACGACGAATGCGTAGTCTTCGGCGGTGTAGTCGGTGAACGGTTTCGAGATGAAGACACCGGCAATGTTGGCGAGGGTGTCGATGCGGCCGAAACGTTCGAGTGCTCCGCTGATGACTCGGTCGACGGTTGCAGCCTCTGAGATGTCTCCGTCAACGGTGAGCACGTCCCGGTCGTCGGAAGGCTTGATCGTTCGGGAGTTGGCCACGACCGCCCACCCTTGCCGGCGGTAGCCGGCAACGAGTCCTGCGCCAATCCCCTGCGATCCTCCGGTGATGACGGCGACCCGCTGTTGCTTGTCCTTCATGACCGTCCTCCCGCTGGACCATCGTCGCTCGTCATGTCGATCCCGCCTTGATCGCCTGGGGGGCGGCCATGATCTCGCCGCGGAGCGCCTTCAGCGCATCGGCGTAAATCCCCGAGAAGCTCGGGAAGGGCTGAATGGTGTCGCTCAACACCTCGAGCGGGACACGGGCGCGGATGGCCAGGGTGGCCTGTTGCATCCATTCGCCGGCCTCAGGGCCGAGTGCGTAGGCACCGGTCAGTCGCTCGCCGTCGCTGAGCAGGGTCATGAAGCCGTTGGACTCGGCGTAGTCGTGGGTGTAGGTGGCGGTCTTGGGGATCCCTGACAGCGGGGCGGTGCCGCTGAACTGGGCCTCGACTGCGCCGACGGCCGCGGCCTGAGGGTCGGTGTAGACGACCCGCGGCACGGCGTCGTAGTTCGCCACTCTCGCCTCGCCGAGGATGTTCGCCGCCACGACGTCACCCTCGTACTCGCCGACGTGGGTCAGCGGCCAGATGCCGTTGACGTCGCCAATCGCCCACAAGCGCTCGCCGGCCCGCAGGTACGGGTCGACCCGGATGCCATGGGTGTCAGCGGCGGCGTCGATGCCAACGGTCTCCAGGCCGATTCCCGATACGCGCGGGTGCCGTCCCGTGCAGACGAGCAAGTGATCGCCGCGCAGCTCGCGATCGGGGCCGAGCCCGAGGACGAAGTCGGCGCCTTCGCGTCGGGCGGCAGTGGCCTGCACGCCGAGCACGAGCTCGATGCCGTCGCGTCGTAGGGCCTCACCGAGAGCGTCGCCCAATGGGGCGGCCTCGTGAGCGATCACCCGCTCTGCGGCCTCGACGAGTACCACCTCGCCACCGAGACGATGCACGACTTGGGCCAGCTCGACTCCGGCGGCTCCACCGCCCATCACGAGCAGGCGGCGCGGAACGACCTTCATGCTCGTCGCCTCCCGGGTGCCCCAGATGCCCTCGAGTTCCCGCAGGCCCGGAACGGGCGGCACGGTCGGATCAGCGCCCGTCGCGACGACGACGTGCCGGGCCGTATGGCGAACGCCGTCCACCTCGACCACGCCCACGCCGGCGAGCTTGCCCTGGCCGCGAAGCAGTTCGATACCCCTGTCCGTCAGCCAGCTCACCTGGCCAGAGTCGGAGTAGTTCGAGACCATGACGTCGCGCCAGGCAAGCGCCGCTTTGACGTCGACCTGCGCGGTCGCGGCGGCCTCGCGGGCGCCGTGCACAGCCTCACCTGGCCGCAGCAGGGTCTTGGACGGGATGCACGCCCAGTAGGAACACTCACCGCCCACGAGCTCGCGCTCGACGACGGCGACCCGCAGGCCGCCCTCCGCCAGTGCGCCGGCGCAGTGCTCGCCCGGTGCGCCGCCGCCCATGACGATGACGTCGTAGTCGGTGCTCGCGTCGGTGTTGCTCATCTGGACCTCCCTTGTTGGTTTCCCGGGTTCATAATGACGCCTTGCGCAGCTCGGCGCTCTTTGGCGGGAGGGGTGTCGCGGCCGGTGCCGGGCCGCGCCAGCCGTGCCGGTTGGTGGCGGCCGGTGCCGGGCCGCGCCAGCCGTGGCGGCCGGGTGCCGCGGCTCGGGCATATTCAAATTCATTCGCAACTTGCCTCCAAAGAAGATTGCGACCGGTCGCAACCATTAAGGAAGGCAAGTTTGGCGTGAATTCACTCTTGCCGGCCCCCCCAGCGCCGGCTCAACGCAAATCGCGGCGTGTCGCACGACGGCCGAAACTACTGTCGACGGGGTCAACCACCCGACCCACCACCCGCCCCCGAAGGGAGAACGCAATGGGACTCGCCGACATGCGCAAGACCGAACTTCCCTCGGGCGTCGAGGTTCCAGTGCTGGGCCAAGGGACATGGCACTTCGGGCAAGGCAGGCGACCACCCGAGGACGAGATGGCCGCCTTGCGGCTCGGCATCGATCTCGGCATGAACCTCATCGACACCGCCGAGATGTACGGCAACGGGCGTTCGGAGGAGTTGATCGGCAGAGCGATCGCGGGCCGGCGGCAGGACGTCTTCCTCGTGAGCAAGGTCCTGCCGTCGCATGCCACCAGACAAGGGACTCGAGCGGCGTGCCACGCCAGCCTGAGTCGACTCAAGACTGACTGGTTGGACCTGTACTTGCTGCACTGGCGGGGAACGGTGCCTCTCTCGGAGACCGTGGAGGCGTTCACCGATCTGCAGGAGGCGGGCGCGATCCGCAACTGGGGCGTCAGCAACCTCGCCCTCGCGGACCTCGATGAGCTCGTCCAGCTTCCTAACGGCAGGTCCCTCGCGACCGACCAGCTCCTCTACAACCTGAGGCACCGCGGAATCGAACTCGACGTGCTCCCCTGGTGCCGGCAATTCAAGGTGCCGGTGATGGCGTACACGCCGATCGAGCAGGGCCGGATGCTGGGCCATCCCGCGCTCGCCAAAATTGCGGAACGACACGGGGCAACTCCCGCTCAGGTCGCACTCGCATGGATCGTCAGCCGGGACGGGCTGATCGCCATCCCTGAAGCCGGCTCATCAAATCATGTGCAGGAGAACCGGGGTGCCGTCGAGATTCACCTCACGGAACAGGATCACTCGGAGTTGAACCACGCCTTCCCAGTTCCGACGGGGTCGATACCGCTCGAGATGGGCTGAGGCCCGGGTGCATCTTCCGGGCTTGACACGGGGTCAAGGTCAAGCGGCGCTGAGCCGTAACCTTGCGCCGTGACCGACTGGGCCTCAGTGGCGACGGCTGGGGGAACACTGGTTCTGGCGGTGGCCACCTTCGCCTCGGTCCGTTCAGCCAACCGGGCTGGCCGTAACGCCGAGCGCGCTCTCAATGTCGGCCTGCGCCCGGTCCTCTTCGCTTCCCGTTCCAGCGAGTCAGTCCAGAAGATCCGTTGGGGCGATGACCACTGGGCGCTGTTGCCAAATGGCCGCGCTGTCGTGGAGAAGAAGGACGGCGTCATCTATTTGGCCCTCTCATTGCAGAATGTGGGATCCGGCATTGCCGTCCTGCACGGCTGGAGGGTCGATGTTGCCGAGCTCCTCCGACCCAACGTTTCGCTCGAGGAGATGAGGGCTGATCCAGTCAGGGTTCGTCCCGATCCAGACACGTTCCGCCCGCAGACCCGAGATCTGTATTCGCCCCCCGGCGACCTCAGCTTCTGGCACGGAGCCATCAGGACAGCTGACGACCCCTATCGGTCCCCGGTTGAAGTTGCCATCGCCGGACCAAACCCGCTGATCATCGACCTGCTCTACAGCGATCAAGAGGGTGGGCAGAGAACGATCAGCCGTTTCGCGATCAATCGGTACGCCGCCAACGAGAACGAGTGGTTTGCCAGCGTCGTCCGTCATTGGTACCTGGATAGGGAGGACCCGCGCTAGGAGTCGCGAACCCGGGCCGCCGCCTTCTCTAAGCGAAATAGTGGCCCTGTTCGAGATCCTCGATGAGACCGGGGTGTGTGGGCTCCCAGCCCAGCAGATCGCGAGTCAACGCGCTCGAGGCTGGACTGTCCATGGCCAGGTAGCCCGCAAGGAAGCCAAAGTGCTCGCTTGAGTCCTCGGCGGAGATGGAGACCACCGGGAGACCGAGTTGCCCGCCGATTACCTCAGCGACCCGGCGAATCGGTACGCCCTCTTCCGCGACCGCGTGGAGCGTCGATCCTGGAGTGGCCTTTTCAACCGTCAGCCGGAAAAGATGCGCCGCATCGAGCCTGTGCACCGCGGGCCAGCGGTTGGCCCCGTCGCCGATGTAGCCCGAGACGCCCTTTGCCCTGGCGATGCCCACGACGTAAGCCATGAAGCCGTTGTCGCCGTCCCCGTGAACCGTCGGAGAGAGTCGCACGACGGACGATCGGACGCCGCGGGCGGCCAGCGACAGCACGAGCTCAGCGGTGGCCGCACGAGTCTGCGGGCCGCTGCGAAGAGCGGCCACGGCCAGGTCGTTACCGTGCCCGTCCCGCTCGGTCCCCACCCGCCCCGGGGCGAGCCCGAGCGTGCCGGAGGCGATTGCGAAAGGTCGATCAGAACCCGCAAGCGCGTCGCCGAGGGCCTCGACCGCGTGGCGATCCGCATCGGCGGCGTCCTGGAACCTCCCCGAAAATGCGAGGTCGTGTTTGAACGCGAGATGGATTACTCCGTCCGACGCGTCAGCTGCACTCCGCAAGCCGTCGAGATCATCGAGAGTGCCGCGATGGACCTTTGCCCCGGCAGCGGTGAGGGCGTCGGCAGAGTCATCCGATCGGGCGAGCCCGGTAACTTGATGGCCGGCGCCGATGAGTTCGGGTACCACGGCAGAGCCAATCCAGCCCGAGGCCCCCGTGACGAAAATGCGCATGATGACGCCTCCTGTTCTTTGAGTCCCCGGTGTTTCTCGAGGCAAGGGTCGATGTCAGTTACTGCCATCACCCTAACAGAGATGTCAGTCGCTGTCATCATCTACTACGATTGGAACATGGCGCGTTGGGAGCCGGACAGCCGCGGCAGGCTCGAGCAGGCAGCCCTCGCCCTCTACGGCGAGCGTGGCTTCGACAACACCACCGTTGCGGAGATCGCCGAGCGCGCTGGATTGACGGAGCGAACATTCTTCCGGCATTTCGCCGACAAGCGCGAGGTTCTCTTCGGGGGCGCTGCAACATTGCAGGAGCTCCTCGTGAGCACCGTCGCCGGCGCACCTGATTCCGCGGCGCCGCTCGACGCGATCGTCGCGGCTCTCGAGGCGGCCGGCACCGTCCTCCAGGGGCGCCGCGAATACGCCCGGCAGCGCCAAGCCGTCATCACCGCGAACGTTGAACTTCAAGAGCGCGAGTTGATCAAGCTCGCGTCACTCGCCGCGGCGCTCGCAGACGCGCTGCGCCGGCGTGGAGTCAAAGATCCAGCGGCGAGTCTGACCGCCGAGGCAGGGATCGCTGTCTTCAGGGTCGCGTTTGAACTCTGGGTCGGCGAGGCCAATCAGCGAGACTTGCCGACACTCATCAGAGAGTCGCGCGACGAGCTGAAAGTCGTTACCGCCGGGGAATGACTCCCGCAACTTGAGCATGAGCCGGGCTCTCTACGATCCCTCGGCCACTTCCTTGACGCGCTTGAGAGTGGTGAGCATGTCGCGCCGGTTGCGGCGCTCCCGCAGAAATCCGCCGAGTGGGCGCCAGATCTTGGTGAAGAGGTTGTCGCCGAGGTCGAATGACTCGGTCACCTCGGTGCCACCGTCGTCCATCCGGCGGAACTCGTAACGCCAAGTGTTGACCGGTTTGTCGCCCATTAAGACGGCGAACTCGAAAACCTTGCCCGGTTGGCACTCGGTAATCTCGCAAGTGGTCCAATACAGGAGGGGCCATTTCTCGTTGCGCCTCACGTGTCCCCGGTAGCGCGCACCGACTTCCGGTCCGGTGGCGCCCCGGGTCCACTCGGCCTCGATCACCTCCGGGCTGTATTCGCCCATTTTGGTGATGTCACTCACTAACTCCCAGACCCTGTCCGGCGGAGCGTCGATGTGCAGAGTGACTGCAGCCCGCATGGCATACCCTAAGCCGCGCATGGGGGCCGTCGGACCAGACGACCCCCATCGAATTCCTCGCCAGCTCAGCGCGGTGTCGCTCGAAATCGCTAGCTGGTTGCCCCGTGCAGCTCTCTCTGGATCTCTTCTTCCTGCTCCTTGCTGAGCGACGTCTTGATCACGTGGCCACCGAATTGGGAGAGCCGTTCGAGAGCCTTATCGGTTGTTATCTGCTCGACGATCATGAACAAGCAAGAGGTTCCCGGCTTGACCTGGGCGCGGACCTGTTCTTGGAACGCTTTGTCGATCGTGGTCTTGCCAAGCTTGCCCCCTAGCGCTCCAAACGCCGCACCGAGCGCGAGCCCGAGGAACGGGACGAAGAAGAGAATTCCGAACAAGACGCCCCAGAACATTCCCCAGGTAGCACCTTTGCCGACGCTGTGCTGGTTGGTGATGGTGCGGAACTTGCCGTCTTCGGTGCGGATGATCGCGGCGAGTGCGTCCGGCTGGATGATGAGATCGGCGGCCATGGCCTCTGCAGCGTCGAGAGCCTGCAACGCAGTGGTCGTGTCGTCGTAGCCGATAGCGATCAAGTCAGGCATTCGGTCAGTCCTTTCTGCTCGGCGAAGCGCCGAATCAGTTGGATGGTAGTGAATGCGGACTCGACGTGCACGATCGAGAATCTGCTTGTTTCGGAACTCCAGACGAGAAGGAGCGCCCCATCGAGTTTCACAGGTTTGCCACCCGGCCCCGGCGGAGTTGCCCCCGGGGATCTGCCAGATTCGCCGCGCACCGCTCAACGTGCCGATGTGCCGGGCAGCCCGGCGACACGGACCTGTCAATGGGGTGTACGTTTAAGGCACTGTCATCAGTAGGGACGCCCCGTTTGGTAAGGACGACCGCTTAGGTTGCCGCCCGGGAGCAGGCTTGACGCCTCGGCTGATCAATGCGAGGAGCAGAGTCATGTCCCTATTCCGAAACCTTCGTGGCCGCAGCCGCAGTGCTCTCACGATCGGCGTCGTCGCGGCCCTCGCGCTCGCGACGTGTGGCACGGCCGCCGCAGCGCTCGTGTCCAGCGTGTCCCCGACGACGGCAGCACCAGTCACGACCGCAGTCGCGGCCGCAGCGATCTTCAACGTCGATCACCAGAGTCCGCTCGTAAGGCGTGCGGTAACCAAGCGATTCAACGGACTCCAGGCTTACAACTGGTCCGGGTATGCGAAGAGTGCGTCCAAGGATGGCACGTTCGCCCGGGTCAGCGCCTGGTGGACAGTACCCGCAGTTACATGCCCGAGCTACGAACACCAGGCCACCGGTGTGTGGGTCGGTATCGACGGCTTCAATGACCAGACCATCGAGCAGGCAGGCATGGATGCCGATTGCTTCCGTGGTCAGGCCTACTACTACACCTGGTACGAGATGTTTCCAGGCGCCGGCGTTGAAGAACGACAGGTCCAACCAGGCGATTCATTGAACGCAATTGTGGGTCATCGGGGTGCGACGTACACACTGTCCGTAATCGATCACACGTCCGGCCGCAACTTCACTGCCCATCGAACGTGTGCGGTCGCGATTTGCGATGACTCCAGCGTCGAATGGATCGTAGAGCGTCCCGCGATGGCGACGACAGGGATCATGCCCCTCTCCGACTACAGCACCGTTCACTTGAGCGCTGCAGCGTGGGACGAATTTCGCTCAAGCTCGATTGTGCGCGGGATCAGCATGATTGACGGCACAGGCACGTACCATCTGTCCACCGTTTCGCCGTTCTATAACAACAGCTTTACCGCTACTTGGCTCAACAGCTTCTAGACCGCAGCGCTCAGCTCAGCTCGGAGATACCCGTGGTGTCTCTGATCGTTGAAGGCGAAGTCAGCGCCGAAGGCGGCTGCAGGGCTGCGCGCCCCGGGTGCGGTGCCTTTCAGCGTCTCTTCTACCGCTCGGATGCTGGCCGCTTGGGTGAAGGCGTAGAAGTCCCCCGTCTCCCGTGCAGCGGACCGAAGAGGTCAGTTCACAAGGGCGGCGAGCGCTCGGCGGGACGTGATGTCGAGCTTCATGAAGCAGTTGCGAAGGTGGTACTCCACGGTCTTCACCGACACGTACAGCTCGCTCGCCACTTCTTTGTTGGTCAGTCCGATTGCCACCAATCGCGCCACGGCCAGCTCGGCGCGGCTCAGACCTAGAAGTCTGGCGGGGCTCTCTGGAGCAGCCGTGACGTGCAAGGCCGCCAGCTCGCCAGCGCACGCCTGCACGAAGGGGTCCGCGCCAAGTTGGGAGAACGCCTTGTGCGCCTCCTCGAGGCGGGCGACGGCCGCCGGTCCATGACCGAACCCGCGCAGACGGCGGCCGTCGTCGAAATTCAACAGTGCGACCTCGAACGGCATGGGCGCAGTCGTCCTGATCGAACGGGCCTGCGAGAAGGCCTGTTCCGCCCCCGCCTCATCACCCACGGCCGCGGCCAGGTTGCCGCGGCATCGGGCGCTCGCGCGCACCGCGGAGCCCGGTCCGCCGTGGGCTATCGCGGAATCGAACTCGTCGAGGGCGCGCTGGGCGTCGCCGAGCCGCCCGAGGCCCACGAGGGCGTCGGCTTCGAACGCCCTCCAGCTGAGCACACCCGGTAGGCCACCAACGCTTGGGGGCCCGGCCGCCCGAACCGGCTCGGCGGCGTCGATCACGCCCGCCCAGTCGCCGCGGGCGAAGGCCAACGACGTGCCCGCCATGGCGGCAGCAGCGGTGGTCAGCGCCCGGGGGAAGCGCTGAGCCGCCGCCCGCGCCGCCTTTGCGTGCGCATCGGCGTCGGTCCACTGCCCGCGGAAGGCGAGAACCTGGGTCGCGCGGGCGTGTGCCCGAACGAGATCAACAGGGCGGTCGGTGTCCATGGCCAGCGAGGTCGCCAGCTGTGCATAGGTCACTGCGGCGTCCCAGTCGCCGCGGCGGAAGTGCGCGTCGCTCAGATCCGACAAGCACATGCCGGGGTAGCTAGCGGGCATGCCGTTGCGAAGCCTGGCGGCAGCAACGCCGAGGTCGGCGATGGCACCGGCCAGATCGTCGACGTAGAGCTTCAGCATTCCCCGCATGATCAAAACGTCGCTCGCTGCCGCCTGGACCTCGTTCCCCGACGCCGGAGGCAAGTCCAGCGCCTCCAGCCCGTCGGGGCTCCGGCCAGCAGACGACATGGCAAAGGCCTGAGCGACGCGAGCCCGGATGTGCAACGCCGACCCTGGGACGGTGCCATCGACGGCTCGACCAGCCCACATGAGCGCCTGGTCCGGGCGCCCGGAAAGGACCATCCAGTTGGCCAGCGATGTCGCCGCCCGCGTCCCGATCTCCGACTCGGTTCCCGGATCATGGCTTTCCCATGCCGCTAACAGGCGATCCTCGGCGTCAGGCGATCCGGTGTAGACGCCGAGCAGGCCGGACAGGGCGTCACGGCGGGCGCTGCTGCCGCGGCAGGCCGCCAGCGTTCGCGCCGCGCCGGCGTTGTCCGCCGCAATGAGCTGGACTCCAGCGGCGTCGAGCAGCCGTCGCTCCCGCTGTCCGGCATCGGGTGATAGGTAGGCCGAATGCTCGAACGCCCATACCGCGGTGCCTAGCTCACCGTGCGCAAGACTTTTCAGAGCCGATGCTTCGAGCTCGCCCGCGAGCGACTCGTCTGCACCGGCCGACGCCGCAATCCGGTGTGCCAGACGGGCCTGCCCCGCAACGAATTCGGCTGCACGCGCATGCAGCATCTGGCGATGAGTCGGGCTGAGGTCGGCGTAGATGGCGGCCCGATATAGCGGATGAGTGAAGGACAGCTCTGATACGACCCCACCGTCGCTCATCAGCCCGGCCTTGACGACAGCATCGACGGCATCGAGTGCGTCCGGTAGCTCGGCGACCGTCGCGATCATCGATAACGGCGAGTGCTGCCCCAGCACCGAGGCAGCCGCGAGAAACGACTGGGTTGCAGCAGAGAGCGCAGTCACCCGGGCGAGGATGACCGCGGACAGCTCCCGAGGCGCAGGCAGTCCCCCGTCCCCTTCGTTCAAAGCGGCGACGCCGATCTCGTCGAGCAACGCCCGGCAGTAAAGGGCGTTCCCATCGGTGTGGGCAGCTAACCGAGACGCTCCCCTGTACGTGAGAGATCCGAGCTCGAGAGCGCTGGCGAGGTCCGTGAGATCGCTCGAACTGAGACCACCGAGGTGGATCCGTGTGACCCGTGAATCACCGCCGAGGAACCGAGCCCAGCCAGGATCGGTCAGACCTCCGCCCCGAGCCGAGACGACAGTCAGCACCTTGTCTGCACGAAGACGACGTAGTGCGAACAGGATCGCTCGCGACGAGGGTCGGTCAGCCCAATGCAAATCGTCAATTGCGAGCACCACAACCCGACCGTCGGACTGCAGTTGATCGAGCAGATCCAACAATGCTGCCCCGACAGCCATCGGGTCTGTGGCTGGCTCCCTGGATGTCCCAGGCTCGAGTTGGTCGACAACACCATAGGAGAGGAGCATCTCGTCCTCATCGCCCCCGGCCTGGAGAATGACAACGTCCGAGAGGGACCCGAGGAACCGAGCGAGAAGCGTCGACTTTCCTGAGCCCGCCTCGCCCTCTAGATGGAGGATCTGGGGATGACCCATCGCGGCCGCTGCTAATCGCTCCGCGAGGATCCCCAATTCGTCGTTGCGCCCGACGAAGCGGGTTGCGGTAGGCACCGGTTAGTCCGACGGTGGCACTGGCTCGATCATGGCCCGCGGCGCTGACCCTTCGAAGACTGGGTTGCCACCAGTTTGAGTCCGTTCGCCCTCGGTCGAGCGCACAAGATGGATCCTCTGGCGTCGATGCGCGGGAAGCGCCTTGGACGAGCGAGACGTGAGTGCACGTTAGTAGGCTACGCCTGGGAGTCTGCTGAAGACGGCAGTCCTGCCGGCAAGCCTGGCCGGCATCGATTCGACTCGACTCTAACTCCGGCCGACCCGGCGGCTCTGCCGACAAGGGAACGCTCATGAGCTCCGCCCAAGGTTTCGGGGAGGGCTCCGATCGCTGGGCCATGCTCGCAGTCATCAGTCTGGGGATCTTTGCCCTCACGCTGAACTGGTTCGACGTCGCCACCGCGTTCCCGCTCATCGGCGCCGAGTTCAAGGTCGGACTCGGTCCACTCAGCCTTCTCATCTCGCTCTACATCGTTGGCTACGGGCTCTCGCACATCCCGGGTGGCATGCTCTCCACGAGAATCGGCATGAAAAAGACCTTGGTGCTCGGTCTCCTTGTGCAGGGGCTCGCAGGCATCATGTCCGGACTGTCCTACAGCTACAACGAATTGGCCTTCTTCCGAGTCGTGAGCGGTATCGGTGGTTCGGTATTCGTCGCCATGACGGCCGCGGCGATGGTGGTGTGGTTTCGCGAAAAAGAGGTGACGTTCGCCCTCGGCGTCACCGGAGGCGCTGCCTTCAGTGCGGGAGCGGCGTTCGCCCTCTACGTCTGGTTGTATCTGCAACGGGCGATCGGTTGGCATGCCTCGCTGGTTCTTGCCGGTGTCTTCGAGCTCCTCGTCGCCGTCGTCACGATCGTGGCGTTCCGGATCCCCGAAGGGGATCGGTCGCTCGGTGGCGTGAGGTTCGACCGCGCCGCTTTGCACGCCTCGATCACGAGCAGAGATCTCTGGATCTATGGCATCGCCTTACTCGGCGGATATGGCGCCTACTTCACCACGTCGCAACTATTCAGTGAGTACGTAACGCTCGATCGCCATTTCGAACCATCCTCGGGTGGTCTGTTGTCCGCACTGATCCTCCTGGCGGGGATTCCTGGCAGCGTGATGGGTGGGTATTGTGCCGACCGCAGCTCGCGGTTGCGGGTATTCGTGATCGGACCGCTCTTCGTCGTTGCGGCATTACTGGCACTGATCCCCGTAGTCCCGAATTACGCTCTCTGGCCACTTGGCATTGGAATCGGCTTCTTTCTCATCTTCGGCTTCGCCGCCTGGTTGTCTGTGCCTCCAAGGGTCAGCCGTATCAGACACGAGTACATCGGCACAGCGACGGGTCTCATGCTCACTCTCGCCGCCATAGGCGGCTTCTTCATTCCGATTATCTTCGGGCACCTGGTCCCGCATACGAGCTTCACCGTGGGCTGGCTCTTTCTGGCCGCCTTGTCCATTGTCTTTGCACTCGTGGGACTGGGTGGCCGCGATCCGGTGAGGGCGTCTGGGAGAACCCAGATCGACGTGCCGGCTTCGAGGACGTGATGGACAGTGCCGGCGGTCGCGTCTGAGTGATGCTGTGAGCGGGAGGGCGTCGAATGGCACCTGATGATCAGCGCAACGCAGCACTGAGCCACTCGACACGTCGAAATCTCTCATACAGGCAGCTCCTGACCGGTCTGCTCGCGCACCATGTACTCGGCGTACCAGTCGGGCCAATCCGGGTCAGCTTTGCCGATCCGCTTCTCGTGAGCGCCGTGGGCAGTCTCGGCGCGGCGCAACGCCTCAGCCAGGTCGCTGGCGGAGTTGAACGAAGTGATGTTCGAGTCGAGTCGGCCCGGGAGGCGGTGGGTCACCTCCTGGAGCAGCCAGCCGTTGCCGTCAGGATCTTCAAACGTCGCAAAGGAGCTATAGCTCTTGTCATCCGGGTCCGGCCCACTGACACGACCGCTCGTTCCCTCGGGATCGAGTTGCGCGCCCGGCGCTCCGGAATGAAATACCTCACTGACCTTGGCTCCCCGACTCATGAGTTCCTCACGTGCGGCATCAACGTCGGACACGACGAGGTATAGGCCATGGGCAGAACCGGGTGGGGCATATGTGATCTTGGTGCCGAACTGCACCGAGCAAAGCGATCCGGGTGGCGTGAACTGCACGACCCGGAAGCCGTTGTCGAAGGAGAGGTCGGCGTCGAGCCTCCATCCGAGGCCGGCGTAGAAGGCCTTGGAGCGGTCGGCGTCAGCCACGGGGATGACGACCGCTTCAAGCTTCAGGTCGGCAACTGCGTTGTTTGGCGTCCCGCCGGTTGCGCCATCCTGTCCGTCGACGGTGCTCATCAGGGTCTCCTCTGGTCGGCTCCGGTTGCATCTTCGCACCAGATCGCTTGCCTTACACCTTGGAGTGCGCCGCTGCAGGCGTTCGACGTCACCCCAGCTCCACGCCGTCGGAGGCCCGGACGACGGAAGCGCACTCGCCCTCCCGCATTGGTCAGCGTTTGATGCCGATGCTCTTTCCTTCGGTGTAACGAATCGGCTCCTCGAGCGTGTCGACGAGGAACTCGTCGCGATCTCCTCGTTCCCACGCCTCCTTCAATCCTGGGGACGCCAGGTCGAAGTCCGGGCGAATCTTCTGAAAGAGTGCCCGCAGGTCCACGTGCAACTCTGCCATCGTCGGGCGGCCCCAATACCAGTAGCCGTTGTAGACCTTGAAGATCGTGAGTCCGGGTTCGAGGACGAACGTGTGCGGGATCATCGGGTCGTGCGGCTCATCAGTGAACTCTTTGATGTCCAGGTCCTTCTGGATCACTCGATCGGGATCCGACAGGAACGGCCAGGTGGCGCCTAAAGCGTCGCGGAACTCATTGATGTTCAGCTGATTGTCGGTGGAGATGAGAACTAATCGTGTGTATGCGTTTCGAAATTCGGGGTAGACGTCGACCAATTGCCGAACAAATTGGTGCTCCTTCGGATCGTAGCCGCCGCGGGAGAGGTGGAGCACCATCGGGTTGCCCCCTTGAAGTTCCGACAGAGAACGCCGTTTGCCGGACTGATCGGCTAGCTCGTAGTCGGGGAACGTCCCGCCCTCACTTATGTCGCTTCGCATGTGACCTCCAGGCTCGAAACGGGTCTGGGCGAAGGATCCCACGAATCGCCGACGGCTTCACGTCGCGGACCCAGGTCGCCTGGAGCTTGCGTATCGTTGTCGCTGTGGGCTCATCCGCGGGGTCATCGATGAGATCCGGAATACCGGGATGAGGGATGACTGGGGTCGACCCGGTTGGGCCGTGCGACTTGGCGAGGGGTTGGGTATCGACACCGGCGGCCCGCATCGGCCTGAGATTCTGGTGCGCGGGTCTCAGGTCGACCACGCCTTGGGCGCCTTTGTCTTCACCCACGGACCGATACCAGAGAACCCACCCCACGCCCACCTCGATTTCATGAAAATCGCCTACGTCCTCGAAGGTGAGTACAACTTTCGGGTTGGTGAGGCTGAGTTCTCGGCTGGTCCAGGGACCCTGGTAGTCGTCCCGAAGGGCAGTCAGCACACTTTCACTACTGCCCTCGGTGGCCGGATGCTTTTTGTCTGCTCGCCCTCGGGCAACGAGGAACTGTTTGTGGAGATGGGTCTACTCGGTCCTGAGGCCACGGATGAGCAGCTGGCCGAGATCAACGCTCGTTTCCACACGGTCAGCCTTGCTGGTGATGCGGGAGCGACGTGGCGATCGATGATTGCGGATAGGGAAAGCTAACTCCGTCCGTAGACGGGCAGGAGTATGCGCTGCGACGTCGGTCTTCAGCTCGCTTGGCGGCTTCGACGGAAGGACACGAAATGCCGAAAGCAACCAAAGGGAACGTATCGCGAAAGCCTCCAGAGCCCGCGACAAACCACTCGGAGATCGACGACTGGTTCCGGCGCCAAATGCCGCATCTCCAGCCCATCATCAAGCAGCTGGACGAGACGATTCGAACGACAATCCCGGACCTGAACTACGCCGTAAAATGGAAGAGACCATTCTACGGGTTAGCAGAACTCGGGTGGATCATCGAGATAGCCGCCTACGACGTTTCGGTAAACGTTGTTTTCCTCGGCTACTTCGACTGCCCATCTTTACTCTCGCTACAGCCCGGACTCTCTACGATCAATTTTTTTGGTGACGAATTTTTTTTTAGTGGAATTTTTTTTTTTTTTAGTTGTTCTCTATTTGAGTATCGAGATAGCCGCCTACGACGTTTCGGTAAACGTTGTTTTCCTCGGCGGGGCGGACTTCGACTGCCCACCGCCACTCGGGGCTACAGACCGGACCCGGTACGTCAAGGTAACTTCCGTTGAGGAGCTGCAGCGACCGGAGCTGCGTAAGTGGATCAAGGAGGCGAGCCGCACGCCGGGTTGGAAGTGAAAGGCGTCCCTCAGCCAGGATCCAGCGCGGACACGCCGCTCCGGTGAGATCGGGGCTCGACCGAGCGAGCAGTCGCACCTTGACAACTACCTTAACGGTTTAGGATACTGAACCGTTAAGGAGGTCGATGTGCAGCAGGAAGTTGTGCTGGCGATGCTGGCAAAAGAACCGTCCCACGGGTACGAGCTGCGTGCTCGTCTCGCTCGGGCTCTCGGACCGGTGGCCGACAGGATCAACGAAGCTCAGATGTACGTCACGCTCAGCCGGCTGGAGAAGGGGGGCTTCGTCGCTCGGCTGGATGCGCCTACGCAGCGCTCCGATCGCAAGGTCTACTGCCTCACCCCCGCCGGCCAGGAACGGGTGACGCAGTGGATGGCGGACGTGAGTTGGCCCCGGCCCGACCTCGCCGAATTCCACATGAAGCTCATAGCCGCCGCGCAGGGCGCACTCGCCGACCCGATCGCCATCATCGACGCGCAACGTCGTGACCTGCTTCGCCGTCTGCCGCGAAGTAGGGCGCGCGGTGATGGAACAGGAAAAGGATTCGGACGCGGCGTTGCTCCTCGAAGGCATCGTGCTGCGCCTGCAAGCCGATCTGCGCTGGTTGCAAGTCTGCGAGACGACCTGGACGAGACGGAGTACTCCGAAATGAATAACTCACCCACTGTGCTCGTGCACGCCAAGGGTTTGCGCAAGGACTACGGCAGTGGCGAGGGCTTGGTGCGCGCGCTCGACGCGGTCGACCTCGACGTAACTCAGGGCGAGACCCTGGCAATCATGGGACCGAGCGGCTGCGGCAAATCGACGCTGCTCCAGCTGATTGGCGGGCTCGATCGTCCGAGCGCCGGACAGCTGTCGGTCGCGGGACAACGTCTCGACCAGCTCTCCGAGCGCGCCCTTGCCCACCTACGCCGCGACGAGATCGGATTTGTCTTTCAGGCCTTCCACCTGATGAACGAGCTCACCGCGCAGGAGAACGTCGAACTCCCCGCCCTCCTCGCCGGTTGCTCGCCGAGCGATGCTCGTGCACGCGCCACCGCCCTCCTCGAAGAGGTCGACCTCGCCGATCGCGTCCGGCACCTTCCCTCGATGTTGTCCGGGGGGCAACGCCAACGCGTGGCAATCGCGCGAGCACTGGCGAACGATCCGAAGATCGTCCTCGCGGACGAGCCGACCGGCAACTTGGACAGCGCCGCGGCATTCGACGTGCTTCGGCTGTTGGAGGGCTTGCACACTAAGGGCTTGACATTGCTCATCGTCACACATGACGAGCGCATCGCCACAACAGCGGACCGTGTGATCTCGATGCGCGATGGCGCGTTCGTCGATGAGACATGGCTGACGGGCGGTTCGCTAGGGGACCTCGGCACCTTCGCGGAGTGGGAACGGCTGTCGTGAGGTCGACGGAGCATGTCATGAATCAACCATTCATCGATGAGATACGACTCGATGTCGGCACGGCGAGCCAGCTCAGCGCACCCGTCGCGTTGGAGGACTGATCCGATGGGAAAGACTCTCCTCGTTTGGCGCCTTGTGGTGAAGGACGTCCGTCACCACGCCGCCGAGACGCTTCTCCTCCTACTTGCGATTGGGGCTGCGGCTGCGACCTTGTCGCTTGGACTCTCCCTGTACGGGGCGACGAATGAGCCCTATGCGCAGACCCGAGTGGCAACGAATGGCCCCGACGTGGTTGCGAACGCGTTTCCCACGGGACCAGCTGGCAACGTCTCGGCGAGCCCAGCCGAGCTGACCCCGCTGGAGCACGCGAGCGGCGTACTCGCCTCGAGTGGGCCCTTTCCGGTGACCTGGGCGGTGCTTCGGGCGAATGGGACGACCGCCGCCGCGGAGGTCGAAGGTCGGGACATCGGAAGGTCGCTCGTCGATGAGCCAAAGTTGACCGATGGGACCTGGGTGCGATCCGGCGGTGTCGTTGTCGAGCGCGGCTTCGCGACCGGGCTCGGTGTTCGAGTCGGCGACCGGATCACTCTTGCCGGCCATCCATTCGAGGTCGTGGGGATCGCGGTCACCGCTGCTGTCCCGAACTACACGCGGCTGTGTGTTTTCGGCTGCGACGGGCCGAGCGGCAACCCAGGCTTCGTCTGGTTGACCGAGGCGGACGCGACCCGTGTGAGCCATTGGGCGTCTCAGCCGATCATGTACTTCCTGAACCTGAAGCTCAAGGACCCGGCCACGGCCGAAGCCTTCGCGAACGCTCATGACAGCACGTCCCCGACGGGAGCCACCTTGTTCACGTGGCAACAAATCCGGGACGCGGACTCGAAAATCGTGGTGAATGCTCAGCTCGTACTATTGACCGGCAGCTGGCTGCTCGGCCTGCTCGCGATCGCCAGCGTGGCCGTGCTCGTCGGAGGTCGAATGGCCGAGGAATCACGGCGCGTCGGGCTCCTCAAGGCGGTGGGTGGCACACCGACCTTCGTCGCCACGGTGCTGCTCGTCGAAAACCTGCTCCTCGCGTTGTGCGCCGCCGCCATCGGATTGGTCGCTGGGTGGCTGGCGGCACCGCTCGTCGATGGACCCGGTGCTGGTCTCCTCGGCACACCAGGAGTGCCGCCGGTCACCGGGACCACGATCGGGCTCGTCGTCGCCGTCGCGGTCGCCGTGGCTTTTCTCGCGACCCTCGTTCCGGCGATCCGTGCGGCTCGGACGAGTACGGTCCGTCTCCTCGACGACGCGGCGCGAGCGCCTCGACGCAGAGCGTGGATGATCGCGCCTTCTCGGCATTTGCCCGTCTCGCTGCTGATCGGTGCGCGCCTTGCGGCTCGCCGGCCGCGCCGACTGCTGCTGAACGTCTTCAGCGTTGCCATCACCACGAGTGGGATCGTCGCCGTGCTGGTCGTCCATGCCACCTCCAACCGCAACGAGCAAGGGTTTTTTGCTCCAGGCGATCCCGTCACCGCTCGGCTGCATCAGGTGACGACGGTGCTCTCGGTGATGCTCGTCCTTCTCGCCGCGGTGAACGCTGTCTTCATCGCCTGGGCGACCGTGCTTGATGCGAGGCACTCATCGGCGCTCACGCGTGCACTGGGCGCGACACGCCGACAGGCGACAACGGGGTTGGTGGCCGTGCAGATGTTGCCGGCGTTCATTGGAGCGATTCTCGGCATCCCAGGCGGCATCGCGATCTATGTCGCCGCGAAGAGTGGGGGTAGTACGAGCATCCCCCCGGTCTCGTGGTTGGTTGCCATGGTGCTCGGGACGATGCTCGTCCTCGGGACACTCACCACCATCCCCGCCCGGGTTGGTGCCCGACGATCCCTCGCGGAGACTCTTCAGTCTGAGGCTGCTTGAGAACGTATTCGTACGCCAACAACGGCCGGAAGACGGCACGGTTCTCTTTGGCGGTCTTCGTCCCCGGCACCGGTTCACCGACACGGGAGGAGCTAACTGATGTCTGACCCTCGCGCACTGGCGACGTTCCTCGCTGGCGCTCGCGTCGATGCTGCGGTATTCGCGCTCCGACCCGACTACCGGGCGCTGCTGGTTGCCGTCGACGGCCTCGTCCCAGGCCCGAGCGACACAGCGAGCGATGACCTACTCCGATCGGCGGAGGTCGCGGCTGCAGACGTGCTGTCGAAACAGCCCGTCGAAGAGATCCCGCACGTAGCGGCGTGGCGGGACGCGTACCGGACATTCGGAGCTAAGCCGCAGCGTACCCGCAACAGCCTGGAGGCGCTCATGCGCCGTGCGTCGTCAGGGTTGCCCCGGGTGAACCGGCTCACCGACGTCTATAACGCGGTCTCTATCCTGCACCAGCTCCCTTGCGGCGGGGAGGATCTGACCCGCTACAGCGGCCCGCCGCGACTGCTCCGAGCTGCCGGCACGGAATCGTTCGACACCGTGGCCGACGGCGCCACGGTCATCGAGCACCCCGAACCCGGCGAGGTGATCTGGTGCGACGACGCCGGCGTGACCTGCCGCCGTTGGAACTGGCGTCAGGCCCACCGCACCCAGCTACGCGACGACACCACCACCGCATTGTTCATCCTCGACGCCCTCGACCCGCTGACCGACAAGGCGCTCCACGCGGCCGGCGACGACCTCATCGCTCATCTGACCCAGCTCGGAGCTGACGACGGAGTCGCCCGGCGGCTTCTCTCGGCCACGACATCGCTCGATCAAGGAGCCTGACATGCTCACCCGACCATCGGAGGCGGGGATCGACGCCGCCGAGGGGCAGGACTGGCTGACGGCCACCGACGAATCGGGACCGCTGTCAGGTGCCCAGATACGCCAGCACCGCAAGGACGCGGCGATTGTCGTCGTCTGATGGTTGCAGGCCGAGCCGCTGGAAGATCGACGCCGTGTGCTTGGCCACGGCGCGCTCGGAGATCACGAGCTGCTGGCCGATGGCGGCGTTGGAACGGCCCTCAGCCATAAGGCCGAGCACTTCGCGCTCGCGCGGGCTGAGCGCGCCGACGGCATCGTTGCCGGTGTTGCGGGCCAGCAGGCGGGCGATCACCTCTGGGTCCATGGCCATCCCACCGGTTGCGACCCGCCGTACCGCTTCGACGAACTGGCCACTATCAAACACCCGGTCCTTCAAGAGATAGCCAATGCCACCCGTGCCGTCGGCCAGCAGTTCGCGGGCGTACAGCTGCTCGACGTATTGGGACAGCACCAAGATGGGCAGTCCCGGCACCTTCTGCCGCGCCGCCAGAGCCGCCCGGATGCCCTCATCGGTGAAAGTAGGCGGGAGTCGGACGTCGACGATGGCGAGATCGGGTGGATCGGCCGTGATGGCGGCGACGAGATCGTCTCCGTTGCCGACGGCCGCACTGATCTCTAGGCCGTGAGCCTCGAGCATGCGGGTCAGGCCGTCCCGCAACAAGAAGAGGTCTTCAGCTATGACAATTCGCACGGAATCTCCAACTGGATGACGGTCGGTCCGCCCGTTGGGCTGCTCAGCGCCACCACTCCGTCGAAGGCGGCGAGTCGGTGCTCAATGCCCCGCAGCCCGGTGCCGCGCTCCGGATCAGCGCCGCCTCGACCGTCGTCGGTGACACAGATTCCCAGCACCCCTGGGCGATACCGGATCTCGATCCAGGCCTGACGGGCGCCGGCATGCTTGGTCACATTGGCCAGCAACTCGGACACGGCAAAATAGGCAGCCGATTCGATAGGCGCCGGCGGGCGTCCGATGGGATCGGCGGTCACCTCCACACGCGACACGGAATCAAGCGCCAGAGCGCGGATGGCGTCGACCAGACCCCGGTCGGCAAGGACCGGTGGGTGAATGCCGGTCACGAGCGCACGTAGCTCGGCCAGTGCCGTGCGCGACGCCCGACGAGCCTCGGCTAACAGCTTGCGGGTCGCCTCGGGGTTGGAATCGAGGAGATCTTCCGCGACGCCCAGCGTCATCCCCATCGCCACCAATCGAGCCTGCGCCCCATCGTGCAGGTCCCGCTCGATGCGGCGAATCTCGGCCGCATTGGCGTCGATGGTGTCAGCGCGCGTCTGGGCCAGGTGGCGGACTCGCTGCGCCAACTCGGGATCTTGGCGAGGACCGAGGATGGCGCGGGCCAGGCCGCCATACGCCTGCAGCAGAAGTGGTCCCGACCACAATGCCAAGGCGGTCAAGGCCACGCCCAACACCGCGAGCGTTATCCGCTCGAGAGGGCGAGATGCATTGGACACGCCCACGATCGCGTAGCCAACACAGCCGACCAGCCCCGCTGACGCCAGGATGACCGACCCCATCGCAAGGATCCACCCAAAGGAGGCGTCGGTGACCATCCAAAGAAGGTCTCGCCACGTGGCAGGGTCCGACACCATCCACCGCAGCCGCTCCGCGCTCAACCTCTTGACGTCGTGATCGGGCGCCGGCATGTAGGACTCCGAGATCGGTAGCGCCAGCCACTCCTCCGACATCCGCCGGGTGAACTTCGCCAGTCGACGGATCCCCAGGAGAGCCAGTGGTACGCCATAGCGCACGATAAAGAGGTCGCCAGCCCACAACACCAGCGCCAGCACGAGCCCATGCGTGGGGGGAAGGCCGACCATCGCCACCACGCCAAGCACCGCCAGGCCCGGCACGAGCACGAGAACCACGAGGAGGACCAGGCCGGCCATTGCCAAACCGAGGAAGGCCGATCCCTGCGCGAACGCCAGGAGTCCGTCGCTCAGACGCTGACGCAACCCCCGTCGTCGGTCGCCTGATTCCGCTATCTCACCTGCACCCATTATGCATCGACTCCATGGTCGGGTTACCCCAGTCTGTCCCACACGACACTGCGGTGGCAGTAGGGCTGAGCACCGAAAACAGGTGTACCTAAATACACCTGGAAGACGCCGCCTAGCCGTATTCCCTGGTGACGACCCACTCCTCACAATGGAGGCACTGAGCTACCGCGACCCAGGAAGCCAGAGACCCCGCAGCGAAACGGACGGTGCCAAATGAACGTCATCGAAGCCAACGACCTCGGGAAACGGTATGGCAGTACCTGGGCCCTTCGTGAGTGCACACTGGCCGTTCCCGAGGGCAAGTTGGCAGCATTGGTCGGACCGAACGGCGCGGGCAAGACCACCTTGTTGAACCTGGCGGTCGGCCTCACGGATCCGAGCTCGGGCACTATCTCCGTCCTCGGCGGTCGGCGGGCAGGTTCGTTGGCCGCGCTCGACGGGATCGCGTTCGTGGCGCAGAACGCGCCGCTCTACAAGAACCTGTCGGCTGCCGACCTGCTGCACGAGACGTGCAACTTGAACCGCCGCTTCGACCAGGGCTACGCCGAGCGCCGCCTCGGCGAACTCGGTATCCCGTTGCGCCAGAAGGCGGGGAAGATGTCGGGCGGCCAGCAGGCCCAGGTCGCGTTGACGCTTGCGTTGGCGCGCCGGCCCCAGCTCCTCGTTCTCGATGAACCCCTTGCCAATCTCGATCCGCTCGCCCGAGAGGACTTCATGGCCACGGTGATGACTGCGGCCAGGGATGATGGCGTCTCGGTCGTGCTCTCCTCACACGTCCTTGCCGAACTGGAGCGGGTCGCCGACTACCTCGTGCTCGTCTCGCATGGGAGCATCCAGGTCGCGGGCGAGGTCGAGGACCTTCTCGCGGCCCACCGCATGCGCATCGGCCCGGCATCGGAGTCCGCTCGGCTTGCGCAACGGCGGGATGTCGTACACGCCAGCCGTTCCGCATCGCAGGGGCTGCTGCTCGTCCGCGGCGACAGCATCGCGAGTCCGGCCCCACCGGGATGGGACGAGCGCGCCGTCACGCTGGAAGAACTGACCATGGCCTACCTGCGCGAGTCCGGCGCCGCGACATCGTCCGGCCCGGCCCGAGGCTCGGGCGCTGACCCGTCGGAGGTGACCAGATGACCACGGTGACCGTACCGGTCCGCCTAACGAAGGACGCAGGACTGCGGCCACTGCCGTGGCGCCGGATGGCCTGGGTGACCTGGCGGCACCACCGAGTCGCGCTGGGCGGCGTGGCTGTCTTGCTGGGCGTGTTGGCGGTGTGGCTCTGGACCACCGGCAATCAGCTACACCACGCGTACGCGACCGCGGTTGCCTGTCACCCCTCGAGCTCAGCGGCATGCGAGAACCTGATCAACGCCTTCCAGGCCACCAACGTCATTCTCAAGGGTGGCTTCGTCCTGCAGGCCGTGCCCGCGCTGATCGGGGCCTTTGTCGGGGCACCCATGCTGGCTCGCGAGATCGAGTCCGGCACCTTCCGCTACGCCTGGACCCAGGGCTTCGAGCGACGGCGCTGGATGGTCGCCAAGCTGGTACTGGTCGGAGCCGCGGTGGCCGCCATAGCCGGCACCTTCAGCCTGCTGGTCTCCTGGTACTACCAGCCGTACCTCGCCTCCGGCCACGGGGCCGTGTTTTCTTCGCCGTCCCCGCTCTCACCCGGGCTGTTCGACTTGAGCGGGGTCGCGTTCGCCGCGTGGACGCTGGTTGCCTTCGCTCTCGGTGCCCTCGCCGGCATGGTCATCCGCCGGATCGTCCCGGCAATCGTTGCCACCCTCGCCGCCTACACCGGTCTCGCCTTGCTGGCCGGGAACGTGCTGCGCCAGCACTACCTGACACCGCTGGTTGCGAAAGGTTCGAACCTACCCAACGCCGCGTGGATCACGAGCGAGTGGTGGACCAAGGCCGGGAAGGTCGCGTTCGGTGGTCGACCCCCTATCGAGCTATTCCGGCAGCTCTGCCCTTCGTCTGTCGCTATTGGACCAGGTGGCAGGATCGGAATATCAGGCTCCTTTAGCCCAACGCAGTGCCTTGTCGAGCACGGCTACATGCAATGGTCCGACTACCAGCCGGCCAGCCACTACTGGACGTTTCAGTGGATCGAGGGCAGCTGGCTCCTCGCGCTGTCGGTGCTGCTCATCGGCGTGACCGTCTGGCTGGTCCGCCGTCGGGTGGCCTGATGGCGCAACTATCCCAGGGTTGGCGGGGCCGGCCCCGGCCGGACGCAGAGCCGATGAAGGTGACGAAATGACGACACTCACCGCTCCCATTCCGCTGGAGACGGACGCGAACCCTCGGCCGCTGCCGTGGCGGCGGATGGCCTGGGTCACGTGGCGGCACCACCGAATTGCCCTGGGCGGCGTGGCTGTGTTCCTGAGCGCTCTCGCGGTTTGGCTGTGGATCGTCGGCCTTCAGCTGCATCACGCCTTCACCGCCGCCACCGACTGCCACCCGGCAGGCTCGACCGCCTGCAGTGAGTTGATCCTCAACTTCCGGATCACCGGCGGCGTTTTGAAAGGTGGCTTCGTCCTCCAGCCCGTGCCCGCGCTGATCGGGGCGTTCGTCGGGCCAGTGGTGTTGGGCCGTGAGCTTGAGACCGGCACTTTCCGCTACGCCTGGACCCAGGGCTTCGGGCGGTGGCGCTGGACGCTCGCCAAACTGGTGCTTCTCGGAGTCGCGGTCGCCGCCATGGCCGGCGCCTTCAGTGTGCTGGCCTCTTGGTACTACCAGCCGTACCTTGCTCCCGGCAGGCTCTCTGACCCAACGTCCGCGCTCCCGCACTGGCTGTTTGACTTGCGCGGAGTCGCGTTCGCAGCTTGGACGTTGGCCGCGTTCGCTATCGGCGCCCTCGCCGGCATGTTCATCCGCCGGGTCGTCCCTGCCATCGTCGCAACCCTCGCCGGCTACACCGTTCTCGCCATCATTGTCGGGGACGTCCTGCGAGCCGACTATCAGTCGGCCAGCCACTTCTGGCGAGTCCAGTGGATCGCAGGGGCCGGGCTGCTCGCGTTGTCAGTGCTGCTCATCGCAGTGACTGTCTGGTTGGTCCACCGTCGTGCGACTTGAAACACAGAGTGCCCAGATGTACTCCTCGCCAGCACGGCCTGATCGCTCAGCACGACGGCGTCACTGCATGGTGCTGGCGTCGACATCGCATAAGACCCGATCAACACATGAGGTGCCCACGGATGTTTTCGGGAGTCGGACCGATATTCTCATTCCTCCATTGGGCAGTGCTTCGGCGTGCAGGTGACCGTGGTGAGCCTTGACAACCGAGGTGACGATGGACAGTCCGAGCCCGACGCCTTGGCTGTTGCTGACTCGTCCGTCGAGACGCGTGAAAGGCTCGAACAAAGACGTCACCGCCGATGCCGGCACGAGCGGCCCGCTGTTGGTAACGGTGATGTACGACGCGTCGTCGTCGGAGCCCGTCACGACTCTTACCGAGCCTCCGGTGAGGTTGTAGCGGACGGCGTTGTCGAGGAGGTTGGCAACCAGGCGCTCGAGCAGGACCCGGTCGCCGAGGGTCGGGCCGGGCGACAGGTCGGCGTCGATGACAATGTTCGAGTCCCTTGCGAGATTGCCGACCTGTTCAATTGCGTCTTGGGCGGCGGCTTCGAGGTCGACCAGCTCATGGGTGGTCAAGCCCCGATCCGATCGGGCCAGAGTCAGGAGTCCGTCGATGAGCGCCTGTGATTGGTCGAGGGCCTCTCGGACGCGACCGACGAGCACCTCGAGCTGTTCGGTCGTTCGGCTGGGCTTGGCCATCGCCACGTCGATGAGCGTTCGCATGGAGGTCAGCGGGGTTCGCAGTTCGTGTGAGGCGTTGGCCACGAACCTGCGCTGGCTGGCGAAGGCCAGATCGAGACGATTCAACATGTCGTCGAAGGTGTCTGCCAGCTCTTTGAGCTCGTCGTCGGGTCCGTCGAGGCTGATTCGCTCGTCAAGACGCTCCTGGGAGGCTCGCCGGGCGGCGGCGGTGACTCTTGTGGAGGGGGAGGAGGATCCGCCGTCCTATCACCCACCCCAAGATGCCGGCAACGATGGTGGCGACGGCCAAACCGCCGAGGGACCACACGAGCAGTTGGTGAAGGTCATTGGCGCGCTGATTGGCAGCTCCGAGGAAGTACTGACACTGGGTCGCCAAAGCGTGGTCGAGCTTGAGGGTGCCATTCGCTTCGGCCGCCTGGCAGGTGCGGGCAAGACGCAGTCGGTACGGAGTTGGGGGGAGGGCTGGAGCCGAAGCTGCGATCAACCACCGTGTAGATGGCGGCGACGAACGCTGCGGCGATGACGAGGAACAGCCCCGCGCAGGCCAGCGCGATTCTGGCCCGCACGCTGCGGCGGCCGAGGATCTTGGGTCGCAGTCGGGCCAGGGCCACGTCTAGGGGATCCGGTAGCCGCCGCCGATGACCGTGTCGATCACCGGCGGCTCTCCGAGTTTCCGTCGCAGGCGCCCGACGGTGACCGCAACGGCGTTGGTGAACGGATCGGCGTACTCGTCCCAGACCTGTTCGAGGAGCTGCTCGGCCGTCACCGCCGCGCCGTCCGCCGACACGAGTACCTCGAGCACCCCGAGCTCCTTTCGGGCCAGCGGCACGGGCCGGCCGGCTCGGGTGACGGCCCGGCGGCCGCGATCGATCATCAGGTCACCCCGGGTGAGCACCGGCGGGGCGGAGGGGCTGCGTCGGGCCAGGGCCCGCACCCGTGGCGACCAGCTCCGAGAAGTCGAACGGTTTGGCCAGATAGTCGTCGGCGCCAAGGTTCAGCCCTTCCACCCGGTCCTCGACCAGAGCGGCGGCGGTGAGCATCAGGATACGGCTGGTGCTCGGCGAGTCCACGATCTGCTGGCAGAGGGCGTCACCGTGCAGCCGGGGCAAGTCGCGGTCGAGAACTATGACGTCATAGGTGTTCACGGTCGTCTTGTTCAGCCCGGTCGGCCCGTCGTAGGCGACGTCGACCGCGATCCCCTGATCACGCAGCCCCTCGGCCACGGCGTCCGCCACGACCGGAGTTGTCCTCAACGACCAGCACCCTCATGGGCTCCATGGTGGCTCACCGCCGATAACAACGGGGTAACACCTCCTGGGCGCAGGAGCGATGTCCGTGCCCCGCGGCTCAGGGGGTGGTGTTATCGCAGTGTTATCGGGCCTTTCGTACCCTCCGCATATGCACAGCTCCAACACATGGCCCGATCTGACGAAACGACCGAGCCACTGGTGTTCCCGCCGCGGTCGTGCCGCGGACGAGGGCAGGATCGCGGCGCTGTTCACCAACGTGTTTCGGGACTGTCGAGAGCGCCGCAGCTCTGGCGATTGCAGCGGCGTCACAGGCAGTGAAACGGAGGGTGTGGCGTGAATGTCATCGAAGCTAACCGCCTCGGGAAGCGCTATGGCAGCACGTGGGCGCTGCGCGAGTGCACAATGGCCATTCCCGACGGGCACGTGGCCGCGCTCGTGGGACCTAACGGCGCCGGCAAGACCACCCTGTTAAACCTGGCGGTCAGCCTCACGGACCCGACTGCCGGCACCGTCGCCGTCCTCGGCGGTACGCGGGCCGGCTCGCTCGCCGCGCTGGACGGCATTGCGTTTGTTGCCCAGGACGCGCCGCTGTACAAGAACCTGTCCGTCGCCGACATGCTGCACCTGACCCGCAACCTGAACCGACAGTTCGACCAGAGATACGCGGAAGCCCGGCTGGACGAGCTAGACATCCCGCTGAAGCGCAAGGCCGGAAAGCTGTCCGGTGGTCAGCAAGCGCAACTCGCGTTGACCCTTGCGCTGGCACGGCGGCCGCGGCTCTTGGTGCTCGACGAGCCGATGGCGATGCTCGACCCACTTGCCCGCCACGACTTCATGGCCAGGGTGATGACCGCAATGGCCGAGGACGGTGTGTCGGTGGTGCTGTCATCGCATGTCCTCGCCGAGCTCGAGCGCGTCGCCAACTATCTCATCTTGGTGTCGCGGGGCCGCGTGCAGGTGGCAGGCGAGGTCGACGACCTGCTCGCCCACCACCGAGTGCTCATTGGCCCGACCGCCGAAGCTGACATGTTCACGGCCCGACCGGACGTGGTGCACGCCCGGTATGACGGAGGACGGGTTCAGGTGTTGGTCAAGACGAACGGAAGCACCGGCCCAGTGCCACCGGGTTGGGAGATGCACCCGGTGAGCCTCGAAGAACTCGCGCTTGCCTACCTGCGCGACCCCGGCGCCGCAACGCTGCGTGGCCCGGCTCGCGGCCCGAACGTCGAACCGTCGGAGGTGACGAAATGACCGTGCTGACTGCTCCCGCTCGTCAAGTGGAGGAAGCGAACCTGCGGCCGCTTGCATGGCGGCGGATGGCCTGGGTCATTTGGCGGCAGCATCGCGTCGCGCTGACCGGCGTTGCCGCTCTGGCAGGCGCGCTGGCGGTGTGGCTGTGGATCGTTGGACTTCAGCTGCATCACGCCTACGTCGCCGCTACCGCCTGCAACACGGCCTCACCTGCCTGCGCTGACCTGGTCACAAACTTCAACAACATGAACCATGTTCTGATTGGTGGCTACGTACTGCAGATAGTTCCCGCGCTGATCGGGGCGTTCGTCGGGGCGCCCGTGCTGGCCCGAGAACTCGAGACGGGCACCTTCCGCTATGCCTGGACCCAAGGCTTCGGGCGATGGCGCTGGACGCTCGCCAAGCTGGTGGCGCTCGGGGCTGCGGTGGCCACCGTGGCCGGTGCCCTCAGCGTGCTGATCTCCTGGTACTACCAGCCGTACCTCGCCCCGGGCAACCAGTCTCTTTCGCTTTCCGAGGCCTCCCCGCTCGCTCCGGGCATGTTCAACCTGCGCGGGGTCTCGTTCGCCGCCTGGACGCTGGTTGCGTTCGCGGTCGGCGCCCTGGCCGGTCTGCTCGTCCGCCGGGTCGTGCCTGCGATCGTCGCCACGCTGGCCGCCTACACCGGGCTCGCCCTCGTGGCTGGGAACTTCCTGCGCCAGCACTACCTGGCGCCGCTGGTCACCAGCCAACTCAGCGGGGTTGGTTCCGCGAACGGACCTGGTTCCGCGTTCGTGCTGAGTCAGTGGTTCACGAAGGGCGGCAGGTTCGCGTTCTACAACTGGAGGGACGCTCCCCCGAACCTCATCCAAGCCTGCGCCAGTCCACCAACGGGTGGCGGCAAGTCGGCGCCGGTATCCCTCTACCAGTGCTTCGTCCAGCACGGCTACACCCAATTGACCAGCTACCAGCCGGCTAGCCGGTTCTGGCCGTTCCAGTGGATCGAGGGTGGCTGGCTGCTGGCGCTCTCGGTGCTGCTCATCGCCGTAACCGTGTGGCTGGTCCGCCGTCGGGTGGCCTGAACGCCATGACCCGATCCGCTTGGGCCTCGCCCTGTGGAACCAGGTTGCGCTTATGCCGGACACGAGCACCTGCCCGGCTGGAAGCCCTCGGGGGCTGGCCCTGGGACCCCTTTGGGGAGAAATCTCACCGGCTTTCATCTGACTCTCTCAGTCTTTGTTTGCACGGTCGGCGGGTTCGGATTGTTGGGTCCAGCCATCGGTGGCCGGCCCCGCTTTGGCAAAGGCCCAGCCTTCTTGGGCATTCGTCCGGCGCCCTCGAGGGCTCGGCGCAGCAGCATCTCGACTTGAGCATTGAGGCTGCGGAACTCGTCGTCCGCCCACCGGGCGAGGGCCTCATGGACAGCGGGATCCATCCGCACTAGTACTTGCTTGCGGTCCTTCACGAATTACGAGTAGAGGGTGCCGGTGTTGACAACTGGCGAAGCCGGTTGGTCACTGCACAGCACGACCATGAGATTGCTCACCATGGCCGCTTTGCGCTCCTCGTCAAGCTCGACGATGTTGCGCTCCGCCAGCCGTTCGAGCGCCATTTCAACCATTCCGACGGCGCCGTCGACGATACGAGAGCGGGCGGCGACGACGGCGTTTGCCTGCTGCCGGCGCAGCATCGCCTGGGCGATCTCCGCCGCGTAGGCAAGATGGCTGATGCGCACCTCGACGATCTCCACTCCGGCAATGACGACGCGGGCCGCCATCTCCGTGGCGAGCTCGCCGGCGACGATGTCGGTCGAGCCGCGCAGTGAAAGGCCCTGCTCTTCAGCGTTGTCGTAGGGATGGGTGGTGGCGACATGCCGTAGCGCCGACTCAGCCTGGACCCGCACGAAGTTCATGTAGTCATCGACGGCGTACAGAGCACGCGAGGTATCGGCGACCTGCCAGACGACGATGGCCGCGATCTCCACGGGATTGCCATCAGCGTCGTTGACCTTGAGATGGCCAGTCTCGAAGTTCCTCACGCGGATGCTCACCTTCTTGCGGTCGGCGAGGGGCAGGATCCAGAACAGACCGGTGCGACGCACCGTGCCGATGTAGCGGCCGAAGAACCGCATGACCTTGGTCTCGCCGGGCTGCACGATGATGAGCGAGCCAGCCATCAGTACGGCCAGGATGATGGGTACGGCCACGACACCCTTGACCGAGCTCCGAGCGATAAAGACAGATCCGGCAATCAAAGCGGCCAGGACGAGGACGCCGAGCCAGCCGCTGATGGCCCACGCGGGGCGCTCCTGGATCACGACTCGGGTTCCCAAGTGACCGACGGGAGTCGCCTCGGGTTCGCGGTTCGACTGGACAGTCTGGCTCACGATCCCTCCTCGAGAGTGGCCTCGATGAATCTGCGCCTTGCTGCTTCAGTGTCGGTTCTGCGGGTGCCTTCTCTGGTCGTCATTACATGCTCCTATCCAGTTATTGAGAAAGCTCCATCGGCTTCTCCGTCAATCGAGGCCGTTCCTTGGCAGAAGCTCTCCGCAAGCGGGCCGAGGGCTCATCGGTTGACCTGCGGTATCGGACGCTCCGGCTATTCCGACCACTTATCGAAATGATATCACTTAATATCTATTTATCAAGGTAGCAGTTTCGACGTGGTTGCCGTCCTCGAACCCTCGGGCACCGGTTTCAGGCGGATTCCGGCCAACTCGGCAAGTGCCTCCGCGCCGGTCCAATGGCCCCCCAGGTCCAACGGGGACTCTTTCCGGCACGCTCCAGGCTGTCGGCGGTCCTCCCGGCGGCGGCCCACGAGCTCTCAGCGGACAAGTCACCCTCCATCGGTCGGAAGGGACGACTGGCATTACCGTCGGTGCGAGCGGTCGATTCTCGGTATCCGTATCCGTGGGCACATACACCGTCACGGGGCAGAGTCCGCGGTACGAAGGAGGGACTGCAGTCTGCAGGGCCTCGGGCCCGGTCGTCGTGACCGAAGGCGTCACGAGCAGCGTAGAGTTGACTGCCAAGAGAGGTAGTTGTCGGCGATCGAAGCTGAAGCTCCCTCAGCGGCCGTCCGCGATCATGCTACGCCCAGATGTACTCCTCAGCGATGGCGCCATCGCGCCATTTGGCTACGGTCACCATTCGGGCACCGTTGGCGAACTCCCCTACGACGCACGTCCACGCTCCGGACCCGAACTTGATCGGGTGGGATGTGATCTGAGGTGGTGTACCGCCCCCGGTTTCTTCGACGTATGACTTCATGGCCTCGATGTGCTCCTCGATGCCGTGGGTCGGGGGCTGTCCTTGCCAGTCTACGAGGACATCGTCAGTGTGATGGCGAGCGAAGACGCCGGTCCAATCGGCGTTGTTCCATCCCACGAAGTCAAGGTCATCCATACCTTGAAGATTGCTATCAACTGCGTCGTCGCTTGGCATAAATCTAGAGGGCCCTCCAATCCAGATCGAGTCATCAGCCACCCGTCGTGCCGGCGCTAAGTGTTGGTGTCGTCGGTCGGGACGAGTTCAGGACTTGGGAGCGGTGCGGCATGGGCAAAAGGCGGCGGTTCTGGGCACTCGGCGTCGAGCGTAAAGGCCGTCATCGACAGCGACCCGTAGGCGTAGCCCTCTAGGAGAACATTCGTGGTCGATCCCGCAGCCTCGGCCAGTCCGGCCAGATAGATGAGCGGGAGGAAATGGTCGGGCGTGGGGACCGCGTTGGGGAAATCAGGGTGATCGCGCAAGCCGAGGACGGCCGCCGGTGATGTTGTCATGTGTTCCCGAGCAGCATTATCGAAGCGACAAGCCCAGTCGAGACCTTCGTCGGGCCGGTCCCAGTCGATACGACGCAGATTATGGACCACGTTGCCGCTGGCGACGATGAGGATGCCGCGCTGGCGCAGCGGTGCGAGCTTCGCCCCGAGTTCGAGGTGGTACTCGAACGGCCTCTCTGCATTGATCGATAACTGCACTACGGGAATGTCGGCATCGGGAAACGCGTGTATGAGGACTGACCAGGTGCCGTGGTCAATGCCCCAGCTGTCGTGGTCAAACCCGATCCAGGTGGGCTTGACCACCTCGGCCACCTCCTCCGCAAGGGTGGGATCACCGACAGCCGGGTATTCAACTGCGAAGAGTTCATCGGGGAAGCCGTAGAAGTCGTGGATGGTCTTGGGTCGAGCCATGGCGGTGACCGCCGATGCGTTGACGTACCAGTGGGCGGAGACAGCCAGGATCGCCCGAGGTCGAGGCACCGAGTCCCCAAAGGCCCGCCATGCCTCCGTGTAGCCATTGTGATCCAGCGCATTCATCGGGCTCCCGTGCCCCAGGAATGCCGCCGGCATCAACTCACTCATGAGCGCCGTCCTTACCGAGCTATTTCGATGCGGTCGATTATCCGCCGATTATCGCGCCTGATCGCATCTCAGAACGAGGTCGGACGTAACGGAGGTGAGACGTGCCCGGTCATTGCCCCGACGGAGCGTCGCTCTGTCCGTTTCGTTGGATGCCGTCGAGGAGGTAGCGCAGACCGGCGACGAACTGTTCCGAGGTGGTGTAGGCAGCAAGCTCGCGGGCGAGGCCGTCGGGTGCGTCACCGGTGGGTTCCCAGCCGGCCCGGGAGGCTTCCAGTGCAGCGAAACCCAACGTGTAGGTATGGATAGCGGCGTATGCCCGCTTGGCCGAGTCCTCGTCGTGGGTCACGTCCCGCAGGACCTCCATCATGGCGTTCATGCGAGCGACAGCCGCGGGTGAGACCACCGGGTGGCGCAAAAAGACGTGGAGCGCGGCAGGTTGGTTCACCAGGAAGGTGCGGAACTTATTGGCAGCCATGGCGATCCACGCCTGCCAGTCTCCGGGCACCGGCGAAGGACGCCAGGCTTTGGCCAGGAGGCGGTCGACGACTTCGTCGAGCAGGTCGTCCTTGTCGCGGACATGCCGGTAGAGCGACATGGGGCCAACGCCCAGCTCGGCGGCCAGACTGCGGATGGTCATTTCCTCGTAGCCCCCGGCCCGCACGATGGCGGTGGCGGTCTCGACGACGTGCTCGCGGGAGATGGTGCCCCAGGGCACCCGAGCGGCATCGGGGAGATCCCCAACGCGGGTCCGGGTCAGCTTGGAGGAGCCCTCAGACCGAGCCATGGACCGAATGGTAACGCACTTGCGTACACGTACCCCAGTCGTGCCAATGTTGCGTACACTTACGCATGAGAGGACGAAAGAGAACGGAGGTGGCACGGGGGTCCGATGGCCGACCAGGAGGTGTCCGAGGCAGCGATAACCGCAGCCGAAAAAGAAACGACGTCGTCGGAGCGAGATGCCCCACTTCCCGTGGCGCAGCGCTTTCGGCGTGTGACGGCGATCATCACGGTGACCGCGACGTGGCTGCGGACGTCTCGGCTGGGGATGGTGGTCATGGCGGTGCTCATCGGTGCGGGCGCCGGTCTGGGGGCGGTCGGTTTCCGGTGGCTCATTTTTGGGGCGACGTGGCTGGCCACCGGTCATGAGGAGTTCGGGCAGATGGGCCGGGTCGGCAGCCTCCACCTCCCGTGGCTGGGCATCTGGTTCTTGCTCGTGATCCCGATCGTGGGCGGCCTGCTCTACGGTCCGCTCATCCAGCGGTTCGCCAAAGAGGCCCGCGGTCACGGCGTACCCGAGGTGATGATCGCGGTGGCCGAAGACGGCGGGCGCATCCGCCCACAGGTCACGGTGGTCAAGGCGCTGGCATCGGCGATCTGTATCGGGGTGGGCGGTTCGGTAGGCCGTGAAGGTCCTATCGTGCAGATCGGATCAGCGCTCGCGTCCAGCGCCGGGCAGGTGGTGCGCATGTCGGAGTCCCGGCTGCGGATTCTGGTGGCCTGCGGGGCAGCAGGCGGCATCTCGGCCACCTTCAACGCTCCCATCACGGGGGTGTTCTTCGGTTTCGAGCTGATCCTGCGCGAGTTCTCCGTCGACGCACTCTTCCCGCTCATCCTCGCCGCCGTGGCAGCTGACGTGATCGGCCGGGCGTTCTTCGGGTCAGGTCCCATATTCGGCCAGATACCCCACAATCTGGTTCTCCCCCACGACCCCGACTACCTCCTGGTCGTGGTGCTCGGGCTGGCCGCGGCGTTCATCGGCGTCGGCTTCAAGAGCGTCCTCTACGCCATCGAGGACATCTGCGACCGGTTGTGGAAGGGGCGACCAGAGTGGTGCCGCCCCGCCGTCGGCGGCGTCTTACTCGGGGCCTTGCTGCTGGCGTTGCCCCAGATGTACGGCGTCGGCTATCCCGTCATGGATAAGGCTGTGGCAGGCAACTACGTACTGTGGTTCCTCGTCCTGCTGATGCTCGGCAAGATGGTCGCGGCCAGTCTCACCATCGGAATCGGCGGCTCCGGCGGCGTGTTCGCCCCATCCCTGTTCACCGGAGCCATGGCAGGCACCGCGTTCGGCGTCATCGCCCGGCACCTGTTCGGCTCTGGCGTCGGCTCGCCCGCCATCTACGGCGTCATCGCCATGGGAGCCGTGTTCGCCGCGGCCGCCCAGGCGCCGCTCACCTCCATCGCCAGCGTCATCGAAATGACGGGCAACTACACCCTCACCCTTCCCGTCATGCTCGCCGTCGGTCTCGCCGCCGGGGTCTCCAAACGGCTCTCCTACGGCACCATCTACACCACCAAGCTGCTCCGGCGGGGCACCGACATCGACCGGCCCAAGCCCGCCTCGATGCTCCAGGTCCTCACCATCGGCGACGTCATGCAGCCGCTCGCCGACCGCGACGGCCCGGTGGCCCTCGACGGCCATCGGGCCGCCCCAGACGACCATGGTGTCCCCTCATGGACTTCGAACCTGGCAGACATCGACAACGACGGGCAGGCCCAAGCCCTATACCGCGAGGAGACCCTCGCACAGGCGCTTCGCCAGCTCGTTCTTTTCGGACCCGACGGACTCCCCGTCGTCTCCTCCGACCGGCAACGGATCATCGGATGGGTCACCCAACACGACGTGATCCGCGCCATGGCCCAAAGGATCGCCGACACCAGCGACGAGACGGCCCAAGGCACCCTCTCCGCCGAGTGGGGCGACCCCGAAGCCCGCCGAAAGCTACTCACCCGTCTTTCCCGGTCGACGGATACCGCCTCCTCGGGGTCCCGATCACCGCCGACTCAGCCCTAGTCGGCCACCGCGTCGGCGGGATCGAGCTACCCCCGGCGCGATGGCGGCTGTCATCACCGCGGGACGTCAGCTCCTCATGGCCGAGCCGCCTTGACCGGCGCCATGTCACCCCGCAGCAAGCCGGTCGCCTGGCCCACCTCGATGAGGTAGCCATCGGGGTCACGCATGTAGCAGCGGATTTCGGGCCCGCGGTCGATCGGCGGCGTGACGAAGGTGGCGCCTTTTGCGCTCCACTCCCGGTAGCAGGCCTCGATGTCGGCGACGCGCAGGTTGAGGAAGATCGAAGTGGTGTCCCCCGGCTCGTAGTTCACGACCGAGATGCCCGGCTTGTCGGGAGTCGGCCCGCCGCCGGAGTTCATGATGATCCACGAGTTGGAGAGCTTGACCATGGAGGGGGTCCCCTCGAGCACCACGGTCCCACCGAGGACACGCGAGTAGAAGTCGCACGACGCTGCGGTGTCGCGAACCGTCAAGAAGAGAGTGACCAGGATCCCTTCGCTCGGCGCCGGCAGATTGTCGAAGTCGATGGAAGGCGAGGCATCGCTCATGGGCGCCCCAGCCGCGCTGCCGTCAGTCCTTCGAGCGCCATGCCGTACGGAACGCCTTCGAGGATCCGGCGACGCATCTTCTGGTTGAGCGTCTGCTTCTGGAGCCTTCGGTAGGTCTCGGACCTCCCGGCCAGCATCCTGGCGATCTCGTGCCCGCGGGCGAGCACCGCGTCCTGCGGGAGCACCTCGGTCACTACACCCCACTGCATCGCCGTCGTCGCGTCGATCGTCTCACCACTCCACAGCAGCCACTTCGCACGGGCCGCGCCCGCGACCTCTTCCCAGACGACTTGCAGTCCGTCGCCTGCGGTGATGCCGAACGCCGGATGCGGGTAATCGCCATAGGTGGCGCGTTCTGAGGCGATGTGGACGTCGGCCAGCAGCAGGTACTCGGAGTGAACGGTCGCCGGCCCGTTCGCAACGCCGACGACGGGCATCGGCAGTTCGACGAGCCGCTGGAGGATCTTCAGTCCCTCGACCCGGGCCTTCTCCCAGACAAGCGGGTCGGTGATGTCCCCGAGGCTTGGACCATCGATCTGGTCCATGAACGATTCGCCGGTGCCGGTGAGCACGATGGCGTGATTCTCGGCGTCCATCGAGATGCGTTCGAGAGCCTCGGGGAGGTCCTCGTGGGTCTGACCGGTGAAGACACAGGGCCCGTCGTCGGTATGGAAGCGGACCGTCAGCACGCCGTCCTCGTCGCGCTCCATGGCCAGGTTTTCGAACCGATCGAAGTAGTCAGGGTTGCTCACCGGAATGCTCCTTCTGAAGCGGGATGGTATTGGACTACGCAGTCCAGTAAAGACCTCCACAACTGGACTGTCAAGTCCAGTTGTGGGATACTTTGAGATATGGCAGCGCAGCCGACTACCGACCGGGGACGCCGGACCCGACAGCGAATCGTGGAGGCGGCGGCAGACGTCGTGGCTGAGAAAGGCGCTGTCGGGGCGAGCTTGGATGAGGTCGGCGCTCGCGCCGCAGCCTCGCGCAGCCAGCTCTACCACTACTTCGACGACAAGGCCGACCTGCTCAAAGCGGTTGCCGAAGCGACCAACGACGCGGTCCTCGGCGGCCAACGAGACTTGTTTGCTGAACTCGGCTCCTGGGAGGGCCTGGCTAAGTGGATGGAGGCCTTGGTCGCGCTCCAAGAACAAAACGGTGGGCGTGGAGGCTGTCCCATCGGGAACCTCGTCGGTCAGCTCGGCGAATATGACGACGACATCCGCGCTGTTCTCGCGTCAGGCTTCGACCGTTGGGAGGCCCACATCAAGGCTGGCCTGGCGGCGATGGTCGCAAGCGGCGAGCTTGTGCCGGAGACTGACCTCGAGTGGCTCGCCGCATCCACTCTGGCGAGTCTCCAAGGGGGGCTAATCCTCACTCAGGCTCGACGTGATCCCCACGCGCTGCGCCAGGCTCTCGACGGTGCTCTCGCCCTCATTGGGACCTACCGCCCTCGACTCGGATCTTCTCCGAGTGAAGCGGTTCGGTGATGTCCCCGAGGCTCGGATCATCGATTTCGACCATGAACGCCGTCGAGCGCGCGACGCAATGCGCCGGGTCCCGCCAGGCCGGGTGAGGACGAGCCCGCCTTGGAGGCTGGGCCAGCGTTGAGTCAGCCTATTGGACTTGACAGTCCACTACTTTCCTGATCTACTGGACTACATAGTCCACTCTGCCCTCTTCGGGAGGCCCTTATGTCCGTCACCATCCGTGAGCAGTCCGACCAGCTGAAGGCCGCCGCCGCCGGCCAGCTGCCCGCCGAGGTCGTCGAAGTGTTCGATCGCAGCATCGAACGCCTCCTCAATGAGGGCGTGCCCTCTGACGCCGTCAAGGTAGGCGACTGGCTTGACCCCTTCACGCTGGACGACGCCACGG
The DNA here is from genome assembly GCA_963763085.1 of uncultured Acidimicrobiaceae bacterium. GTDB lineage: Bacteria > Actinomycetota > Acidimicrobiia > Acidimicrobiales > Bog-793 > CAVXNB01. The sequence continues at coordinate 1,228,048 of CAVXNB010000004.1, read as the reverse complement.
GTGCGCCCGTGAGCCTGGAGCAACTGGTCGAGTCCGGTCCGGCGGTGATCGTGTTCTACCGGGGCGGTTGGTGCCCTTACTGCAACCTGGCGCTGCGGACCTACCAGCGCGACCTTGTCCCCCAACTGGAGGGCTTCGATGCTCGCATGGTGGCGATCAGTCCTCAATCCCCCGACGAGTCGCTGTCCACCGCCGAGAAGGCCGACCTGTCCTTCACCATCCTGTCCGACCCGGGCAGCCGGCTTGCCGGGCAGATCGGCATCGCGTTCCAGCAGGCCGACGAGGTGATGGCCGCTCAGCGTCAGCTCGGTCTCGACCTGGCCCAAGTCAACGCCGAAGGTGCCACCCGCCTACCCCGGCCGACCGTGCTGGTCGTGGACCGGGACCGGGTGGTGCGCTACGTCGACGTTCAACCCGACTACACGGCCCGAACCGAGGTCGCCGACATCGTCGCCGCCCTGGCCGCCGTGAGCTGAGCCGCCAGACCGCCAACCATCTGCCCCTATCTATCTAGCATCTGGAGCACCTGAACATGCCAGGGAAGCTGAACGACAAAGTGGCCCTCGTCACCGGCGGATCCGCGGGAATGGGCCTGGCAACGGCAGAGCTGTTCGTCGAAGAAGGCGCGCTCGTCTATATCACCGGCCGACGGCGGGAACCGCTCAACGCCGCCACCGATCGGATCGGGCCCCGGCTTCGAGGAGTGGTCGCCGACGCCTCCGGCCTCGATGACATCGAGCGCGTCTTCTCGACCATCCGCTCCGAGGCAGGCCGCCTCGATGTCCTCTTCGCCAGCGCCGGTGTCGGGAACCTGACCGAGCCCCTCGCCGAGGTGACGCCCGACAGCTTCGACCAGCTGTTTGGGCTCAACGTGCGAGGCACCCTATTCACCGCCCAGAAGGCGGCCGAGCTCATGACCAGCGGCGGCTCGATCATCCTCAACGGATCGGCCGCCGCAGAAAAGGCCATGCCCGGCTCTTCGGTCTACGCGGCTAGCAAGGCCGGCCTCAAGGCGTTCGCCCGGGTCTGGAGCGCGGAACTCGCTCCCCGGAGCATCCGGGTCAACGTCCTTCACCCCGGGCCTACCGCCACGTCCGCCCTCGAAGGACGACCTCAAGCAGCCCGCGACTATCTCGTGTCGCTCACCACCATCGGCCGCCTCGCCCAACCCACCGAGATCGCCACCGCGGCACTGTTCCTCGCCAGCTCCGACTCCAGCTTCGTCACCGGCACCGAGCTGTTCGTCACCGGCGGCATGGGCCAATCCTGAGAGGCAGACGACCGCGCCGAGCCGGCGGTCGCAGCGGAAAGCCGGCAGGTGACGATCAGGCCGGATCGGGTGCGCGCCCCGCTGATCAGCAAGACTCGGGACGGCTGGTACCGAAGGAGACCCGTAGATGAGTGTCCACGAAGTCGATTGCCTGCTGGAGAGCATGGACTCGGTCGTGGATCTCCTCGGCCAGCTCGACGACGGCGAGTGGCGGGTCCCATCGCTCTGCCCGGCCTGGCAGGTTCGCCACGTCGTCGCTCACCTCGACGGGATCGAAGAAGCGCTCACCGGGTGGCAGCCCTCGGGGGACACCCCGGCACCATTCGAGATCGTCGGAAACGTCTTCGACGAAGTGAACGACTGGCCCCCCTACCGGCTCCTCGGCCGCTTCCGTACGGTGCTCACCGGGCGGCGCGACGAACTGCTCGCCGCGGATGAGACACTGTTCGACGAGGCGTCGTGGACCCCGGTCGGGATCCAGACCTACGGACGGTTCATGGCCATCCGCAACTTCGACTTCTGGGTCCACGAGCAAGACATCCGAGTACCCCTCGGACGGCCCGGACACACCAGCGGGCCCGCCGCCGAACTCGCTCTCGACGAGGTCCGACGCAGCTTCGGCTACATCGTCGGTAAACGAGCCGGGATACCCGACGGCTCCAGCGTCCTCGTCGAGCTCACCGGCCCCGTCGACGCGAACCTCGCAGCAGTCGTTGACGGACGAGCCCGCGTCGTCGACGATCTCGACCAGCCCGACGCAATCGTGCGCACCGACTTCCTCACCTTCATGCTCCTCGCCTGCGGCAGAACCGACCCCGATGCCCACCTCGCAGCCGGCAACATCAAGCTACGAGGAAACAACGAACTCGCCGGGCAGCTCGCACGCAACCTCCGGTTCACGATCTGAACCCGTCGACCCGACTCGCCTTCATCAACCTTCGGATTCAGTCCCCGATAGTCAACCGGCCCAGACGGGAGACCCGTCGCTACGTTCAATCCGCTCGAAGGGGGCTGGGCGCCGTCGAATCAGCCTCCGAGGGCTTTGGGGACGACGGCAAGGCGCCCCGAAGCCTCAAAGTTGAGCATTTAGAACGCTCGGATCGAGCGATTTACATGCTCGATCCGAGCGGGTAGAATGCCGCGTATGTCGTTTCAGCTCAACGCTCTGGAAGAGGCACTTCATTCACTCGGAGCAGTCCTCCAACAGCGTGACACGCCGTTCAGCCTCCTGGTTGTCGGCGGCGGTAGCCTGCTCCTCTTGCGACTGATCGACCGGCCGACCGGGGACCTGGATGTCGTCGGTCTGTCGGAGAACGGCAAGTATCACAAGATCGAGGCTCTGCCGCCCCCGCTTTCCACGGCGGCGGCACAGGTGGCGCAAGCATTGGGGTTGACCGACAACTGGCTGAACACCGGGCCGGCCTCCCTGATGGACTTCGGGCTCCCCTCCGGATGGGAAGAGCGGATCTCAGTCCGCACGTATGGAGCCCTCGAAGTGCACATCCCTTCCCGCTTCGACCTTGTCTGTTTCAAGCTGTACGCCGCGGTCGACCGCGGACCGAACGACAAGCACTACACCGACCTTCAGACGTTGCAGCCAACCGCAGACGAGCTCACTCAGGCAGCGCGCTGGACCATAACGCACGATCCGTCCGAAGGTTTCCGGAGCGAGCTGCTCGGGTGACTGGCCAGTCTTGGTGTGGAGGTCAACGATGGCGACATCTAAGAACGCGCTGGAGGCGGAGCGCATTCGACAACAGGCGCTCGATCTCTGTTGGGGAGCCTGGGCGGAGCTAGGGGTCTCCGGCTGGGGCCGGACTCATCAGGACTGGGCAATCGACCCTGAGCCGCTTGTTGTCTTCACTGTCGCCGTAGCTGAGTCTGACCCGCGCCTGCGCGACGAAGTCATGGACTGGTGCATTCGCAATTGGCGCCACGTCTCGCAAACTCGACTGCGACACATCTTGATGCGTCAGTCCGAAGAGACATTGGAGGACTGGGGAAGGTTTGCCGCAACCGTAAATGCTCGCGCTGGGACTCACTGGCCACGCGCAACTACAGAACGCACTTGCTACAAGCTGACGGGTCGATCGACGTTACGTCCGCTCACTGAGTCGTCGCTGGTGCTACTTCGCATGCGAGCCATCTTTGGCTTGAGTGCACGCACGGAGATACTTCGGTACTTCCTGTTCCATCCGTGGGAACGCGCAACGGCCGCAATGCTTGCGGAGACAGCGAACTACGCGAAACGAAACATCGCGGACGCGTGCGATGTGCTCGTGCAAGCGGGTGTTCTGTCATCAAAAGGGGTCGGCAACCGTTTTTACTTCTCGCTGGCCCCAGGCGACTCGCTAGCCGACTTCGTAGGCGCGATGCCGGACATTACCCCTGATTGGAACGCCTTGCTTCGAGTAGTCGCCGTGATCGTGAGAGTCGCGGATGACACGGAAGAGGTGCCGCACGACGCGCTCGTTGTGGAAGTTCATCAAGCAATCCGCGCAATCGAGGAAGATCTTGATGTACTCGACATTCGTGTCCCTCGTCGACCTCGAGGTGCAGCAGTTCTCAGCGAGTGGAGTGATTGGACTGGCGGGGTTATGAAGAGCCTCGCCTCCGGTGCTTGGCCTGCAGAGAACGAAGGATCAACGGGCCGTGAGATGCCGGCACCGCCTCGCCGTAAGCAACTGCCTGCACGAACGCGGTAGCGGCACACACATACGCCGGATTCTGGTGGTCACACTCCTGGCCTCAGGATCCCTTGTTGTGAGGGGACGTTTGCCGCAACAGACGGACTGGACGTACGGGACCCGACTACGTAACAGATTCAGGTTTCGAGTGTCGCGCCGCCGGCAGGCCGAACTGGCGAGTCCTTCGGCTCGATCGTCGTTCGATGACAGGTGTGACCCCGTCAGAATCCGATGAGCCTTATTAGTGGCGGGGGTTCCAAGCCATCACGCACCCTTCGGGCTAGGTGCCCGAAGATCGAGGCAGGATCTAGTGGTCGGTCAGCTTCGCCCCAGGTCGGACGAGGAAGCCTTGGATGAGAGCGCTCAGCAGCCGCTGGACCCGCGCTTCGACATCGAACACCGCGTGGGAGAGGCGAGGATCGCTGCGATAGAGGGCCGCGATCTCAGGACCCGGCGTGGCCATCTGCCAGAACGCGCCCGACAACGAGGTCGCCGCCGCGATGAGCTCGACGGCGTCGAGCCCGCTCAGGGTGGGGAGCAGACTTCGGACCACAAGGGCGATCGCGTCGAGCTCGGTGTGCGTCACGAGCTTGAAGGCGCGCACCGCCTCGACCGACACGTTCCGTTCGAGATTCAGCGGGGCCTGCGCAAGAAGGTCGCAGAAGGCGCCCCGGGCCGCCAGCGTTCGGGCGAACACGGCCGCGACGGCAGCGGGAGTTGGGTTCCTGCGCCTCCCGAGCTCGGCGCGCAGCGCGCCCGCCATGAACAACCGCGTCCGGCATAGCACCGAAGGACCCGCGGGCGACCCAGCACGCGCGGCGGCGATCCTCGTTCAGGTCGCCAAACGCCAGGACATTCCCGACCACCTGCCCCTCGGAGTGAACGCAGTCGAAGGCTCGATCCGTCTCGACGAGCAACTCCTCACCGAAGACCGCCGATGGAGCGACGTGGGGCGCTCCGCTGACTTCAGCGAGCCCTACCCGATAGAACTCCCAGCCGACCCGCCGAAGTAAATCAGCGATCAGACACCAAGCCCACTCGTCCCCAGAAACGCCCAATGGCTTCTCGATCAGGCCGACCTTCGGGTTGATGACCGAAGGCTCAGCCGTCGGCCTCGCCATCCGTCATCACCACACCCCTAGATACTTTCTCCTTGACAGAATGAACAGACCGGTCTACCTTGCAGTAATAGACAGACTGGTCTACTCAAAGGGAGGGATCTCATGAGCAATACGGGAACCACTACCAGCACCGGATTGGGGATTGCGCTCGTGACCGGTGCGACCTCGGGCATCGGCCGGGCGACCGCCCTCCGACTGGCTCACGACGGCTGGGACGTAGTGGTCCATGGTCGCAATCCCGAGCGGGGTGCAGAGGTGGTCAAGGAGATCGAGGCGCAGGGCGGCCGGGCCCGTTTCATTGCAGCGGACCTCAAGGACGTGGCCTCAGTGCGAGCGTTGGTCATCGAGGTCGGGGAAGTAGACGTCCTAGTCAACAACGCCGGGGCCTCCTGGTTTGGTCCCACCGCCGACCTCGACCAGACCACCTTCGACGACCTGTTCGACGGGAACGTGCGCTCGGCCTACTTCCTGGTCGCTGGGATCGCGCCCAGCATGGCCCGACGGTCAACGGGGAGCATCATCAGCGTGGCCAGCATGGCCGGCCAGATCGGCCTCGACGGTGGCGCCGCCTACGGGGCCACCAAGTCCGCGCTCAGCTCCATGACCCGCTCCTGGGCGGCTGAGTTCAGCCCACGGGGCGTCCGTGTGAACGCCATCGCGGCTGGGCCGGTATTCAGTACGCCCGAAAAAGCGCCGCTCATCGAACGACTCGGGAAGACCACTCTGCTTGGACGCGGCGCCCAAGTCGAAGAGATCGCCGAGGTGATCGCCTTCCTCGCCTCGGACAAGGCCAGCTACATAACCGGAGCCACCCTGGCCGTCGACGGCGGCCGCACGGCGGCATGAGTTCGATGCTCGCTATCACCAGCTACCAATACGGCTTGGCCGTGATCCTCCCCGGCCTCGTCGCCACCATCAACCTGATCCGCGTTCACAACAACAACACCCCGTCGACCGAGGAGGTCACCCGATGACTTACACCCGCATCCGGAAAGAGCCCGGACCGGATCACCCGATCACCACCGAACCGTTCTTGTCCCATGTGGTCGTGCGGAGCGGCACCACCGTGATCGCCGAAACCAACCATGCCCTCGAGTTGCAAGAGGCCGGCTACCCGCCGGTGCTCTACATCCCGCTCGAAGATGTCGACCCGCGACACGTGCAGAACAACGACCTGCACACCTGGTGTCCGTACAAGGGCGAGGCCTCCTACTACGACATCGTTGGCACCGACGGAACCGATCTGACCGCGGTTGTCTGGTACTACGACCATCCATTCCCCGCTGTCGCCGACATCGAGGGCCACGTGGCCTTCTACGCCGACCGGGTCGCCATCACCACGTCCCCCAGCGATCCCACCGTACGATAGACAGGTCTGTCTGAAAGGAGCCCGCCCTGTGAGCACAACCGCACCAGCTCCGTCTGAGCATCGAGCCCCGGCACGTGAGCGCCTCCTCAATGCTGCCAACGAGCTCTTCTACGCCGAAGGCGTCCAGACCGTCGGCATCGACCGGATCATCGAGCGCGCCGGGGTCGCCAAAGCCTCCCTGTACAACCTCTTCGGTAGCAAGGAAGAACTGGTGGCTGCATACCTCGCCTCCCGGCACGACAAGACGACCAGCCGACTCACCGAGGCAATCGATGGCACCGACGATCCCCTCCGGAAAATCCTGGCTGTCTTCGACTACCAAGCCCAGCAGTACCAACAGCCGGACTTCAACGGGTGCGCCTTCATCGCTGCATCGACCGAGGCCCCCTCACACGGCCTGGTCGAACAGGCGGCCGACAACTTCAGGTCCTGGATCCGCGCCATGTTCACCGATCTCGCCACGCAAGCTGGCGCCCCTGACCCGGTGACTCTTGGACGCCAGCTTCATCTGATCTACGACGGGGCCGGACTCGCAGGGCGCATGGACCACCACGACCCTGCTATCGCTCCTGTCACTCGCCAGGCCGTCTTGGCGCTACTTGCCGCCGCGCTTCCGGACGTAACTAGATCTCGTAAATCTCGTCGTATTCAAGGGTCATCAGGCCTTCGAAAACGAACGGCAGGGCGTCCAGACGGTCACGAACCTGGTCGAGGCTGACTCCCTCGAGGATGAGGTGCACCCCTGGGCCTGCGACACGCCGATAGATGGCCTTTACGACGCCGTCTGCTTTCAGGTCTGCCACGACTCGCATCTCGTCGTCGATGTAGGGGCCGAGCGCGCCCGGATCGGTGACGGAACCTCTGGCCAGCAGGATCATGTCAGTCTTTCCTCTCCGCGATCTCTTTTTGGTTCGCGTCTTCGACGATACGCTTCGGTTTCCTCCCGCTTCGGGGGTGACGAGCAGGGACAGAGCAGCCCGCTTCGCGTTCGACAAGGTGACTCACCTGCCCGCTCACCCGGGCGAGGAGCAAAGCGCCCTCGACGAGGGCAAGGGCTGCCGAGGCCGTCTCGGCGGCCGTGCCTTCTGGCCATCCGTCGGCTCGGAGCCGGGCGGCGATGAGACCTTCCCATTGCTCGAAGCACCGGGCTGCGGCGTCGCGGAGACGCGGGTTGATGATCGGTGATTCGAGTGCGGTCGGCGCGACCGGACAGCCTGGGCACGGTTCCCCGACAAGTGGTCCCGCGGCTATGTCGAGGAACCGGGCGACGCCGACTGCCGCGTTGGGCGCCCCGTCCAAGGCATCGCCGAGGGCGTCTGCGACGGCCTGGCCGGACGCTTCCAAGGCGGCCTCGGCGAGCTCTTCCATGCCCCCGGGGAAATGGTGGTACAGCGACCCATTGGACACGCTGCTCTCTGTCAGTAGCTGCGCTCGCCCGGTCGCTGTGTATCCCTGATCTCGCAGCAGCCGCGCCATCGTCTGCACCAAGTCAGCCCGGGTGTCACGGTTGCTGACCACGCCTTGACTCTACTGGAGCGAATGGTCTAGAAAGCCTGGAGCGATCGGTCCAGCAGGCGGGTCGCTTTCTCTCGGTCAGTCGACGAATCGGAGGTAAGTGATGAGCACACAGCCGACCGCCGTGCTGGTGCACGGCGCATTCGCAGACGCGTCCGGGTTCGCCGGTGTGATCCGGCACCTGCAGGCCCAAGGCGTTGCCGTGAGAGCCCCGATGAACCCGCTGCGTGGCCTGGCATCGGACGCCGAGGCCATTCGGCGCTACACCACCTCGATCGAGGGACCGATCGTCCTCGTCGGCCATTCGTACGGTGGTGCCGTCATCTCCCAGGCTGCACCCACCGTGACCGACGTCCAAGCCCTGGTGTTCCTCTCGGCGTTCGCGCTCGACGAGGGAGAGACCTGCGTCAGTGTGATGGAGCCGTACCCACCCTCGCTGCTCGCGACCACCAACGTGCCCAGCCCCTACGACGCGCCCGGCGCCGCAGGCGGCCCCGATCTGTTCATCAAGATCGAGGACTTCCACGAGGCCTTCGCCGCTGACCTCAGCGAGGACGTCGCCGGACCCATGGCGGTCAGCCAGCGCCCCCTCGCCGCGGCGGCGTTTACCGAGCCGGCATCAGCCGCCGTCGGCTGGAAACACCTTCCGAACTGGTACCTAGTGTCCGAACGCGACAACGCCATCCCACCCGACTGCGAGCGCTTCATGGCTCAGCGCATGAACGCCGTCACCGAGTCGGTCGACGGCTCCCACGCCGCCTTCATCGCCAAGCCAGACGTCGCATCCAGTCTGATCCTCAAAGCGCTCGCATCACTATGACGTCGGCGCCGACAGTGCCCGCGCGAGGCCGAAGCGGCAAAACGGTGACCTGGATGGGAAGGAGAACGCGGTGCCGATGATCGATGTGTACGCGATAGCGGGCACCTTCGCCGATCCGCACCAGCTGGCCGTGGACCTGGCCGGGAGGCTGATGGCCATCGAAGGGGTTCCCGACATCCCGATGTTTCGTCAGAACACCGCGGCTTTCGTCCATGCCCTGCGCGATGACGCCATGTCCAACGTCGATGGCGAGAATGCCTACGTTAGGGTTCAGGTATTGACCAACGCCGGCGCACTCGATCGGGATAAGCAGCTCGCTGTTGTCAGCCAGTTCACCGAACTTATTACCGCAGCAGCCGTAGATACCTCCATATCGAAACGGACGTGGGTCCTCCTCACTGAAGCGGTCGAAGGAGGTTGGGGCCTAGCCGGCCACGCACACACCAACGGTGAACTGGTCGACGCAGCTCGCGCACAAATCGCCGAGCTGAGCGCTCAGCAGGTGGACAGGAAGTGAGACGGCGCCGCGTTCCATCCAGACGGCTCGGCACCTCGGGCTTCTGACCCGACGATCGACCAGGTCGACCTGGGAATTGGCGTTGTGACAGCCGAATCCGACTCCGTCGGATCTTGTCGGATCCTCAGCCCCACCACACTGGAGCGCAGGCCGTAGCGGCGTCGATCAGATCATCCTTCGATACTGCGGGGTCACTGAGCCAGGCCTTGATTGCTCCGGCGAAGCCATGAGCAAGGAACTGGGCGACGACGCCGCGGCTCGCGGTGGGTATGCCCGGGTGCGTGCCCAGCTCGATAAAGGTCACGGCGTATTCGCGGAAGTGGCGCACGAGCGCCTCAAAGACCCCTCCGTCGGCTGGGTCGTCCAAGGCCAGGCGGTAGACAGCTTCGAAGCGTTCGATGTGGTCGGCGACGCCGACGATAGAGAGCCGCAGCATCTCTGCAGCCGAATGGCTGCCCTCGGCTCGCCGTGTCTCCTCATCGAAATGGGCAAGTTCCAGGTCGGCGAGCAGGACCTGGATGAGCAGAGCCAACGGGTTCGCGTAGTGGTCCGGTCACGCGCGTCACTCGCCCGGGATCAGCAGGACACGCCCGGCGCGTTATCGCGCAAACGTCATTAGGAGATGAAGCGGTGGATGGCCTCGTTGGCGTGGTCCTGAAAGGACGGGTTGGCGAAGTCAGGCAAGATCTCTGCTTGGTTGACCAAGGGACCGGTTATCGTGTTGGCCGCGCTGGCGTAGAACACGCCACTCGACAGGGTCGGGTCGGTGACTCCGTCGACCAGTCGCTTTGAGCCCACGTCAAGGTTGTGGGCGATCCCCAGGTGGGGCATGACGTATTTGGCCGCTATACGTAGCGGTAGCTTGAGGCCGTCGGGGGCTTGGGTGCCGGTGGTATTCCCGGGGCTCACGGTAATAAGTCGGCGGTCGGGGTATTGGCGGGCCAGGTAGGCCATCCACAGGGCCCCTATGTACTTGACCTGACTGAAGGCTACGCTGGATTCAAATTTTTTGCCGTCGAAGTAGCTGCCGTCGATGACGGTGGCGAGTTCATCGGCAGAGGTTGAGGCGAAGGATGGCCGTTTCATCCGCAACTTCGGAATTCCTCTGGCTGCTTCACTTCCGACGAAGACCGCAACCTCGCCAAGCCGGTTCTCGGTTAGGAGACCTTCGAGGAGCACGGCGTGACCAAGAACGTTCGTTGCGAATAGGGTGGTGACCCCGTCAGCGGTCAAGTTCATCAACTTCTTGTCGCCGATTACACCAACGTTCATGACCAGCGCGTCGAGGGATCCGTTGATGGCCGCCAGGCCGGCGCGGACCGAACCCAGATCGGCGACGTCCATGAGAATGATGTCGAAGATGGACCGGCCGGTCACGGCTTCGAGTTCGGCCTTTGCCGTTGTCGCCCGATCCTGGTTCCGGCACGCCAGGTAGATGCGGGCGAACTCGGGACGTAACGACAGTTGCCGGGCCACGTCCTTGCCTATCCCGACGTTGGCGCCCGTGATCAGCACGGTCTTTCCTGGGAGTGTGCTCATTGGTATTTCCTCTCGTTTTCTGTGGGCCTAGTCAGCCAGGACAGCTCTTGCCGGGTTGCGTCCACCGGTTCTCCCGGGTTGCTATAGACCCGTAGCGGGTGGACGAGCACGTGGGCCGCGGGTGGGATCTGAAGCCACCTCGATCAGCTAGGCAGGCCGTCGAGCAAGCTGAAACGGGCATCCATCGCGACACTTCGGACGTCGATCAGCTGCTGATATTCAGGCGAGTTGTACCATCTGACGGCCGCCTCATGGTCCGGAAACCGCATGATCGCCCCTGAGGAGAGCGTGGAATCGCCATGCAGGATCTCCCAGTTACTGTTGGCGAGAACCTCGCCTCCGTGCTCTTTGGCCGTCTGTCCAGCGTTGCGGCTGTATTTCTCACGATAAACATCCGGGTCCTTGACCGTGAATTCGACAATTACGTATGCGCTCATGTGGATACTCCTCAGTTATTAGGTGTGATCTGTGTTCTAGGTCGTCACTCTTAAACGTCACCGTGGTACGACGGTGTTATGTCGCGACCCGGCCTCCATCGACCGCAAGAGTGACGCCTTGGACGAAGCTGGCATCATCACTTGCGAGGAAGACGATCGCCGCAGCAAGTTCCTCGGGCTGAGCTACGCGACCTGCTGGTGCTAGTGCTGCGAGCTGATTCACCATCTCGTCGGGGACACCTTCCATCATCGCGGTGCGCGTCGGACCGGGAGCAACGGCGTTGACCCGAACACCACGAGCGCCGTATTCGGCGGCCCAAGCCTTAGTCAACAGTTCGAGAGCCGCTCGGCTGGCGCCATACATAGCCATGCCGGCCTGTCCAAAGCTGGCGACCATCGTGGAGATGTTGACGATCGAACCCCATCCGCGTTCGGCCATGGCTGGCGCCAGTGACGCGACGAGGAAGAACGGAAGCTTGACGTTCAGTGCAAAGGTCTCGTCGAACTCTGCTTCGGTGGCTGCGTTGCTTGGTCCGAGCAAGGCGACGCCAGCGTTGTTGATGAGGATGTCGACGTGACCGTCGCCTGCCCCAGTGGCCCACTCGACCAGGTCCTGGGCCGATTTCAGATCGCTCAACGTAGTGAGCCGGAACGTTGCGCTACCGTGGCTGCCTTCGATCTCGGCGACCACGCCTTTGGCTCGTTGTTCGTTGCGTCCAACTACCAGTACGTGAGCGCCGCGGGCGGCCAAGGCGATGGCCGTAGCTTTGCCGATCCCGCTCGTCGAGCCCGTTACCAGAGCTGTCTTGCCCTTTAGGTCAGTCATGCGATGTGTCGTCCTCTCGCTCCAAAATGGGTCGTACAACTCACTCTGACAGGTCGGCACTGGGTTGTCAAACTCACAATCCCGCTAACATTGGTGCATGGTCAACGAGACGAGTGACCGGCCGAGGCTCACCCCCAAGGGAGCACGCACCCGGGCACGAATAGTGGAGGAGGCCGCCGCCCTGATCCATGAGCGCGGGGTGGCGGGCACCACCTTGGAAGACGTCAAGGTGGCAGCGGAAGTCAGCGGCTCGCAGATGTACCACTACTTTCCCGACAAGAACGAACTCGTGCAGGCAGTCATCGACTACCAAGCCGAGAGCATCGTCAATCGCAATCGGCACGCGCTCAGCAGCGCGAACGGAGTCGAAGCCTGGCGGAACATGGTGATCACCGCAGCGAGGCGCACCAAAGCCAAGGGGGGCTGCCAACTTGGCTCGCTCGTTGGTCAACTCGCCGAGAGTGACCCCGAGGCCCGAGCGCTCATAGCGGCAGGGTTCGATCAGTGGGCCGCTGCCATCGGCGATGGACTCAGATCCCTTCAGGCCGACGGGAAACTCCCGTCCGACATCGACCCGGACGACCTCGCTATCACCTTGCTCGCCACGCTCCAAGGAGGACTACTTCTCGCCCAGGTGCAACGGAGTACCCGCCCGTTCGAGACCGCGGTCAATACCCTTCTCGCCCTTACCATCGGCAGATGAGCCAAGCCGGATTCATTCACGCGGTCTCAGCGTCTGCCCTCTGGGTCGATTTCGACGGTCATCAGACTGTCACCGTGACGATGGACTACCTTCCAGGCGCCTTCCTCTCGCCGGTATATCGACGTCGCTCTCAGACCCATTTCCTCCGTCTCACCGTGGATATGCCGAGTGAGCCGCTCAAGCTCGACTGTGAAACCAAACGTGTCGTCGAAACCAGTGACGAGGTTCTCGGCGCTCCAGGTTTCGTAGTTGAGCGTCTTGGCTGCTGCAGTCAGGAGCTCGCTAACGGCGTCAATGCCGACCTGGTGACCGCCAACCCCTCCCATTAGCGAAACGTCGTCAGCATGCGACCACAGTTCAAGATACGGCCGCGGGTTACCGCTTGTGTGCTGCCTGAGGGCTTCATGACACCGCTCGAGAAACTCGAGGAACTCGGCACCGTCTGCATCCCGTTCAGTTGTCGCATGCTCCATAACTTTCTCCTCCCGTGGATTAGAGCTCTCCGGCCACCGGGTTCAGTGCCCAGGCGAGGGCGAAGTCGGCGATCTCTTCCCACCTTTCCTGGCCCAACAGGAAGTGCTGGCGGTCTGGGAACTCCTTGTACGCAGTGACGGCGTGTGACTTCTGTTGGTGCTTGAGCTCGGACCGGTTAATGGATACGGGCGATACGTGATCTCGGGTCCCGGCGATGATGAGCAGCGGTGCCCGCTGGGCGTTGTGGTAGTCGACCGCAGCTGGTGAGTGAGGGGTGAAGTTGGCAAACGCGGCTTGGAACAGTGGACGACCCGGCCCGGGCGCTGCGTAGCGCTCGTAGACGGCCCGGGAGTCGTCCTCGGTCATCGCGTTGGTGAAGGCGTAGTGAAACTCTTCGGGGGTGAGCGTGACTGCTCGGTGCGCGTTGGCTGGGCTCTTCAACGCCGGCCAGCCGACTCGAACGGTGCTGGGCGGCACGACATGGACTCCTTTGAACGGTGCCGAGTCGAGGGCGACGCCGGCGACGCCGAGTCCCCGTCCGAGGAGAAGCTGGGTGATGAGACCGCCGAAGGAGTGGCCGATGATGATCGGTGGTCGGTCGAGATCGGAGACGATCTTCTCGTAGTGATCAGCCACTTCCGCGATCCCCAGATCATCGATGTCCGACGTGTCCTTTCGCAGCGCCTCGATGTCAACGTCCATACCTGGCCAGCTCTTGGCGATGACCGTGAAACCTTGATCGGAGTACCGCTCAACCCAGCGCTCCCAGCTTTTCGCGGTGAGGAAAAGCCCATGAATCAAGACGATGGTGTCCGGTGGGCTCTCGGCGTGGTCGGTCATGGAATCTCCTTGTCTAGTTAGGTGGTTTTGATCAGGCCGCCGTCGATGATGAAGTTGGCGCCGGTCACGTTGGCGGTGCGCTCAGACGCGAGCAGAACTACTAGGGTGGCGACCTCCTCGGCGGTGCTGAACCGCCCTGTCGCCAATCCGCCCATACCTGCCACTATCCGGTCGCGGGCCGTGGCGGCGTCCACGCCGGCGGCTGCGGCCACGGTTGCGGCTACACCGTGGGCGCCGAGCCACAGGTCCGTGCTGACCGGGCCGGGCGAGACGGCATTGACGTGAATGCCCTTTGGCCCGAGCTCCTGGGCGAGTGACTTGGTCAGGTTGGCGACGGCGGCTTTGCTCGCTCCATAGTCGATGGTCGCGCCATCCGGCTGGTAGAAGGCGTTCACCGAGGCGATGTTGACGATTGCCCCGCTTCCTCGCTCGACCATCAGCGGCACGGCGGCCCGCGTCGCTCGCAGGGTAGTGAAGAAGTTCATCTGCAGTGACCACTCGAAGTCTTCGTCGCTGACGGCCAGAAACCCCTCGAGGCGTAGTTTGACGGCGCCGACGTTGTTGACGAGCACGTCGATCGTCCCGTGATCGTCAAGGGCTCGCTGAACGAGCGCGGCCGGAGCGGCGGGGTCGGACAGGTCCAACGCCATGGCAGTGACACCGGCGAGGTCGGCCAGGCTATCGGCGGTCAGGGCCCCGGCCACGACGCGTGCGCCCTCCTGGACGAGCGCTTTGGTCACCGCCAGACCGATGCCTTTGCTGGCGCCGGTGACGACCGCAATCTTGCCGGCCAGCATCAGATCCATCTCGGCTCCTTCGTCGCGGTTGCCACCATGGCCGTCTTCCTGCTCCTGGACAGCTTCACTGACGACATGGCAACTTCGAATCCCTGATCGTCCATAGTCCGCTCGGGGCCTCCCCATAGGGAACGACTTCACGTACCTGGGGGTGGCCGGCCGGCGATGCCCCGACCGCCAGCCCGGCCTGGGACATACGATCACCGGTGGTGGCGAGCCTTGTCGGTAGAGAGCACGAATGCCGGGCGCTCGATCAGCTTCTCGATTCGGCCCGCCGAGGGCCCAGCGCGGCGTTGGTCGTCCGGGGCGAAGCAGGTATCGGCAAGACGGCTCTGCTCGATTACGCCGCGACGGCTGCTCACGACTTCCTCGTCGTGCGGCTCACCGGCCTCGAGCCGGAGCAGGACATCGGGTTCGCCGCGCTCCACCGGCTACTAATGCCGATCTTGCACCAGATCGGACGGCTACCCGAACCGCAACGCGACGCCCTGAACTCGGCGCTGGGATTGGCGGCGGGCCAACCTGGCAACAACTTCCTCGTCGGATTGGGAGTCATCAATCTGGCTGCGAACGCGGCGAGAGCTTGCGAACGCCTTTTGTGCCTGATCGACGATGCACATTGGGTCGACCGTGAATCGATCGAGACGCTCGCTTTCTGGGGGCGTCGACTTCAGGCGGACGGGATCGCCCTGATCTTCGCGGAGCGAAGCGGACCGGAGTCGGCGAGCCCGCTCGAGGG
This sequence comes from uncultured Acidimicrobiaceae bacterium, assembly GCA_963763085.1. Taxonomy (GTDB): domain Bacteria; phylum Actinomycetota; class Acidimicrobiia; order Acidimicrobiales; family Bog-793; genus CAVXNB01. The sequence goes on along the minus strand of CAVXNB010000004.1, from coordinate 1,212,394 downwards.
GTTCCCCATGCTGGAGATCGACGGTCTGACCGATGAAGCGGCGCATTCGCTGCTCGCCGCCGAGGCAGGGTTCGGCGGCGATCGTCAGGTGGCGGACCGGATCGTCACGGAGGCGAGGGGCAACCCGCTGGCGCTCGTCGAATTCGCCAAGGACCCGCAGCCCGGTCAGCTGATCGGTGCCGCGGCAACGCTGCAACCCCTCCCGCTGAGCCGGCGGCTGGAGGAGCGCTTCGCCCGCCAGGCCCGGTCTCTGCCGGTCGACACCCAGATGCTCTTGCTGCTGGCAGCGGCCGATTCGACGGCCGACACGGCCTTTCTCCTGCGGGCGGCGTCGATCCTGGGGGTCAAGACCGAGGCGGCTGCGGCCGCCGAAGCTGCCGGGCTTGTGGTCCTAGGGTCGACCGTCGCGTTCCGGCACCCGCTCATCCGCTCCGCGGTATACGGCGGGGCGCGACCGGCCGATAGGCGGGCAGCGCACAAGGCGCTCGCCGCGGCCACCGACTCGGAGGACGACAGTGACCGGCGGGCGTGGCACCTGGCGGCGGCATCGGTCGGCCGGGACGAGGAAGTCGCCGCCATCTTGGAGCGGGGCGCGGGGCGCGCCCGTGAGCGAGGGGGCCACAGCGCCGCCGCCGCCCTCCTGGGCCGCTCGGCTGAACTCAGCCCGTCCCCGGAACGGGCGGCTGTGCGCCGCATCGCCGCCGCCGAAGCGGCGCTCGCCAGCGGCGCGTCCTTCCAGGTGCACGCCCTGATCGCGCTGGCCAAGCCGGCGCTCAAAGACCCGGTGATGACGGCTCGAGCGGATCGCCTGGACGGCAACGCGTGGCGACGCGAAGGCAAGACCGCCATCGCAGCTCCGCTCCTGCTCTCTGCGGCTGTCGCACTGATGCCCACTGATCCCCGGTTGGCACGCCAAGCCCTCCTCGAGGCCATCGAGGCCGTCTTGATCGCAGGAAGCGCAGCCGGCGACAACATGATCAGCGCTGTGACCGAGGCAGTCCGCGCGACCCCACCCGGCGACGACACTCTCGTCGACCTGCTCCTCGACGCCTTCGGAACCTATCTCGCCGCGGGTTTCGTGGCTGCGGCACCCGCATTGCGCGTCGCGGTCACGGCGATGAGCAGTCCGGAGATACCCGCCGATCAGCTCATCCGATGGGTCCAGTTCGCCGTATTTGCCACCCGCGCCCTGTGGGACGACCAGGCGCACAACAAGTTGACGATTCGTTTGGCCCAGGCCAGTCGGGAGCAGGGGGCGCTCATGTGGCTGGCGGTCGCGCTCAAGGCACGGGCCACTGATGAGGTCTGGGCTGGACGGTTCGATGTCGCCGAAATCGACCTCGCCGACGCCGCCGACGTGAGCTTGGCCGCGGGCGAACATCCGATGAGCATCGAAATGATGCGGCTCGAGGTAGCCGCCGTACAGGGCCGCGTCGCGCAAACACGGGCAAGTGCCCGCATAGTCATCCAGAACGCGGCTGAACTCGGCTCGGGTTCCGCCGCGCTGTTCGCCAACCACGCCTTGCTCCTACTCGACCTCGGCGCGGCCGAGTACAGCGAAGCTCTCGGCCACGCCGTCACAGCGATGACCGGCCGCGTCGGCAGCGGACACCAGGTCCTGGCCGACGTGATCGAAGCGGCCGTGCGAGCGGGCGATCCCGGCCGGGCGCGTGCCGCCATAGACAGCCTGGCCGAACGGGCCCCGGCCAGCGGCACACCATGGGCCATGGGACTTCTCGCCCGGTGTCGAGCACTCCTCGCAGATGACGACGCCGAGCGGTTGTACCAAGAGGCGATCGACCTGCTCGGATCCACTCGCATGGCCGTCGAGCTGGCCCGGGCCCACCTGCTCTACGGCGAGTGGCTCCGGCGTCAAAAGCGCAAGATCGACGCCCGGGACCAGCTGCGCATCGCCCACAACATGTTCACGGACATGGGCGCCGACGCCTTTGCGAACCGGGCCCGCCACGAGCTGCTCGCCACAGGCGAGCGGGTACGCAAGCGAAGCTTTGAAACCTCCTCTGAGCTGACCCGGCAGGAAGAGCGCGTAGCTCGCCTCGCCGCGGCCGGCGACACCAACGCGGAGATCGCCGCAAAGCTGTTCATCGCCTCCAGCACCGTCGAATACCACCTGCGCAAGGTATTCCGGAAGCTCTCCGTCACGTCGCGCCGCCAACTCACGGCGGCATTTGACAACGTCGAAACCGAATCGTCGCGCCACTGAGCTGCGATGGGCAGCCCGCACCGGTCGGACGAATGAAAGCGCCATTCCAGATCAACGTTTGCTCCCGCGTACCGCTCTGGGAACATGACAGTGACCGAATGCACAGAAGGGCTCCGAAGAACCGGCCCTGAACTGCACCTTCTGAGTGAGTGGTGGCGGGGGTAGGATTTGAACCTACGACCTTCGGGTTATGAGCCCGACGAGCTACCTGACTGCTCCACCCCGCGGCGTAAGGGAGACTTTATCAGCACCGTCGCCCGCGCCACCCGGTCGCCTCGCTCATAAGAAAGATTGCGGGTGGTCACTTTTCCAGAAGCAAGTTTGAAGAAGAAAACAAATGTTCCCATGCCCTCCGAGCCACTCCCACTCTCGCCCGCCGCTCTCCGCAACCCCGCCCGAAGTCCACGCTGCACCTCTTCCGCTCCGAACTGGATCGCCGGATCGCCGCCCGAGCCACCCGAGCGGCTCAAGCCACCTCCGTCGCTCCGGCCAGCACCAGGTCCGCGGCCGCCACACCACGCCGAGGCGTGATGATCTCGTCGATCAGGCCGTACTCGAGCGCCTCCCGCGCCGTCATGAAGTAGTCCCGATCGATGTCGTGCTCGACCTCCTCGATGCTGCGACCGCTGTGAAAGGCGATGATCTCGGCCATCCGTCTCGTCGTCGCCAGCACCTCGCGTAGCTGGATCTCCATGTCCCGAGGGGCTCCCCGGGCTCCCGCGCTTCCCTGGTGGATCATGATCTTGGCGTTCGGGAGCGCGAGGCGCTTGCCCGCTGCGCCGCCGGCGAGGATCATCGCCGCGGCCGACATGCCCATCCCGACGCAGATCGTCGACACCTCGGGCCGGACGTGCTGCATGACGTCGTAGATCGCCATGCCCGCGTAGCCGAGACCGCCAGGAGAGTTGATGTAGAGCGAGATGTCCTTCTCCGGGTCGTTGGCCTCGAGATAGAGGATCTGGGCAACGATGAGATTGGCGATCTGGTCGTCGACCTCCTGGCCGAGAAACACGATCCTCTCCCGCAACAACAGCGAATACAGGTCGTAGGCGCGGTCACCACGGCTCGTCTGGTCGAGCACTGTCGGGACCAGCGACTGCCTCAAGGCCCTCGATCCCGAGCTCTCTTCCCACATTGCCACTACCCCCTGACTCGTCGGTGCTATATCATTTTCAAGATATCACCAACGCTATAGGAGGGTGGCAGCGGGCGTGACGGAGCGGCGACATGAGCCGGTATTTCCTGGTTTCGGGGAGATGGCTCGGAGACGACAGGAGTTGGTCGAGGACTTGACGGCGCGGCGCCGCGCTGCCGGGTTGAGCCAGACGGAGGTTGCCGCGCTGATGGGGACGTCCCAGTCCGCCGTCGCCCGACTCGAAGCCGGCCACAACGACGTGAGGATCTCGACGCTTGAGCGATACGCGGCTGCGCTCGACCAGCGACTCGAGTGGCGCCTCGCCCTCGGGCCCGAACAGGACCGGGACGACACATGAACCTGGAACCGAACAGCTCCTGGTTGGAGGAAAGGCTCTTCGAGCGCCGGATCGTTCTGTGCCGGGGCGTGCTCGACGACCCGCTCGCCGGCCGGGTCGCGGCGGAGCTCATGACCCTCGACGCCCTCGGCGACGGCGCCGTCGAGCTCCGGCTGGACAGCGAGCGGGCTTCGCTCGAGGCGACGTGGTCCCTGATCGACGTCATCGACCTCCTCGGCGTTCCCGTCAACATCGTGTGTTCCGGCCGCGTCGAGGGCGCGGTCGTCGGGTTGCTGACCGCAGGGGGGAGGAGGACTGCGCTTCCACATGCTCGGTTTCGCTTGGGTGATCCCGAGCTGGCCATCGCCGGCCGGGCGAGCGAGCTGGGTGCCTTGCTCGACCACCACACGGCGCGTCTGGATCGACTGCACGAACGTGTCGCCAACTCGACCGGCCGTCCGCTCTCGCAAGTGGCCGCAGACTTTCGAACCGGGCGATCGTTCGACGCCTCGGAAGCGCTTGCGTATCGGCTCGTCGACGAGGTTGCCGGCGCCACCGGCCCGATCCGTTCGATCAGCAGTCCCCGCCGTCATCCGGTCAACGGCAAGCGGGCCGACAGCAAGGGCCCGCTCGGCTTCCAACCGGGACGGGCTCCCCGCAACCCGTAGGGCGGGACCTGTCCGGCGCGCTCAGCCCGAGCGTGAGCTCAGACGGACACCCAGGTCTGGCCGTCCCACTTGAGCCGGTGCGACCACGCCGTGCCGTCCCAGTATTGACGAGCCATCGGGTCCGAAGGGTCCGGGTACCAGCCTGGCTGTTGACCCGGGGCCGACAAGATCGAGTGCCCGATAGGCACGACCTCGGGCGCCGGCGGCGAAGTCGCTGCCGGCGCGGGAAATGCGGGTGCGCTCGCAGGCTGGACGCTCGCGGGCGCGTCCGGAGCGGGAAGCGACTGCGGGTACTCAACCGGCGGGACCGACGGCGGCAGATCGCTGTGCGGCGGGCTCGGCGGGTACGAACCGCCGAAGGGTGGCTGCACGCCGCCTCTCCCGAAGGGCGGCCCGGAGAAGGTGCCGGGCCCCGAGGTCCCGACTCCCCGCTGCCTTCCCCTGTTGCGCAACACCGCCGTCGCAATGAAACCGAGAATGAGCGCGTAATACAGCCCCCGCACCGTCCAGTAGGCCGCGCCGTGGTAGTGGAACACCGCTCCGGCGGTGAGGACGATGAAGAGGATGGCGATCCGCGCAACCCAGAAATTCCGGCCGCCACGGCCAAAGAGCATGAACACCGTCTCCAGGCTACCGATTCGCAGGCCGGTGCGAGTCGCGACCCGGTTTGCTAGGCCGTGCCCGGCGGCCCGGTGGTCATCGCCGCACTCGACCCTGGCTGAGTCGTCGTGGTCGTGGTCCCGGAGCCGGCGCCCGTCGCGGCGCTCGTCGTTGGCTGTGACGAGGTGCCGCCCGTCCCGGTCTTCTTCGTCGCCTTCAACTCGATCTCAGCCTGCCTGATCAGACTGTCGACCATCTTCATGTCGTCGTAGTAGGTCGCCAAGTCCTCGTTCTTCAGTGCCGCGAGGCCCTTCGCGTAGTAGCTCTGGGCCTGGCTGAGCAGAATCCGGACCGACGCGGGGACCTCGCCCGGACCGCCACCGATCGTGCTCGTCGCCGCGCCGAAGACGTCGGCGAGGGCGGCACCGAGGGTCTGCTCCATGGCGACATGGTTGCCCGTGGCCTGGTTGCCGTAAACGACGATGTAACGGGTGAGCTGCGGATACGGGTTCTGCGAGGAACTGACGTACAGGGGCCGCACGTACACCAAAGAGTCGTCGACGGGAACGATGAGCGTCGTGCCAAGCGAGACGGTCGAGCCGGCTCGACCGACGAGCGTCACGTACGTGGAGATCTTCGAGTTCGACTGGATCTGCGAAGCGACGAGGCCTGGGCCGTCCGGCTGTGTCTTCGCCGGCGTTCGGTACACGGTCAGCTGCCCGTAGTTCTCCGTGGTGCAGCCAGCGGTGAGCAGGGCGGCCAGGGTCTGTAGTCGGTCGTTGTCGGACAGAGGGTCCATCGGCTCGATGACCGTGAATTGCGGATCGGTCTGCTGCGGAAGCTGGAGGATCTCGTACTCCGGAACGAAACGCAGCTTGTTCCCTGCCGCATCCGTCGGCAACGGTGATTCCGGAGACCCGGTTCCGGACGTCGGTGAGATCTCCCAGGCATTGTTGGCCGTGTAGAAGGACTGAGCGTTCGTCAGGTGGTAACGGCCGTACATCGCCGCCTGCACCATGAGCAGGTCCTGCGGATAGCGCAAGTGTGCCTGCAGTGTTGCGTCCATGTCACTGAGCGGCAGGAACATGCCTGGGAAAGCGGCTTCCCAGGTGTTCAGGATCGGGTCGGACTTGGTGACGGCGTAGAACGTCATGTCGCCGTTGAAGGCGTTCACGACGACCTTCACCGAGTTGCGGACGTAATTGAAGGGACTGCCCGTCAAGCCGCTCCCCGACGGGAGCTCGGAGGTCTGCGCCTGCTGCGCATACGGGTAGTAGTCCGTCGCTGTGTAGGCGTCGACGATCCAGTCGATGTTGCCGTTGTCGATCACCGGATATGGGTTGTTGTCGACCATGAGGAAGGGCGCCGCCTGGGCGACCCGAGCGCGGACATCCTGGAGGAAGAGCAGCCGCGATTTCTGCGTGATCGAGTTCGAGATGAGCAGATTGAGGTCGTGGAAACGGAGGGCAAAGGCGGCCTTGACCCAGAACGAGCCGATCGGTATCCCGCCGGTCCCGCCGTAGTTGGTGCGGACCGTATTGCCGTTGTTGGTCGAATAGTCGACTTCCTTTACCTTCGTATCGGCCACGACGTACCCGGTCTGACCCACACCGAAGTAGATCTCGGATTGCTTGATCGTCGGGGCTCCATCGGTCGAGACCGGAGGCACACCCGAGATGTCGAAGTTCGGGTTCCCGCCGGTCGCGGAGTTCGCCGGCGACAGGATCGCTCCGTAGCCGTGGGTGTACTGCAGGTGGATATTCACCCAGGACTGGGTCGGCAGGTCTGCGGCATTGACCTGCCGAACACCGATGACGAAGGGGGTCAGGACGCCGTCGATCAGGTAACGGTCGAGAGATAGGCCGGCCAGCGTGAAACCCGTGCCGTTCTGCTGAAGCTTCTGATACGACTGCGACGTGATCGAGGGCTCCCAGAGCGGAAGGTTGGCAAGTGTGGACTTGTCCCCGGCCACGACCGGGCCGGTCAGGTTCGCGGTCCCGGCGAACTTCTGCGTCGTGACGTTGTCGATGTTCATCGCCGCGCGCGTCGCGCCGATATTCCGACCGATGTAAGGAATCTCGAGGGTGCTCTGAGCCGGTGTCACGCGCAGCGCCTGCACCGCCGCAGGAACGATTACGCCGGCGGCCAGCGCCACGAGCAGCCACAGTCCGGCACCGATCGCGGGAAGCGCCATGCTGCGTTGGTAGACGTTGAAGATCATGAGGACGAACACCGCCAGCGCCACGACCGCCAACAGCTCGATGGCCGGCAGGCGCACGTGCACGTCGGTGTAGCCGGCTCCGCCCACGACGCCGTCCTTCGCCAGGACGAGGTTGTAACGGTCGACGTAGAAGTACCCAGCCGAACGGACCAGGGCCATGACCGCCAGGATCAGCGAAAGATGCGCGGTGACCCGCGGATCGACGCGCGGCGAGGGCCCCTGGAACCTGAGGCCGCCGTTGAGGTAGTGGCCGATGGCGGTGACGATGAGGAGCACGAGCAGCGCAACGAGGCACCAATCGACGAGGAATGACAGGAACGGCAACTCGAACACATAGAAACCGATCGGCTTGTGGAATTGCGGGTCCACGAGCTTTCCGAAGCTCTGAGCGTTGCGAAGCAGTAGCCAGTGCTGCCATTGGCCGCTCGTCGACGCTCCCACGAGAAGGGCGAGGATGAGGGACACGACGGTGCGCAAGGCGAAGGTGTGCCGGCCCACGATCTGCTGATACCTGCGAACGAGCTCGAGCTCCGGCGACACGAGCAGCGCGCGGGGAGCGATGCGGTCGACCACCCAAAGGCTGATCCAGCAGGCGACGAAGAATACGCCGACGAACGTTGCCGCGAGCCCGAGCTTGGCTTCGACCATGGCGCGCCAGACCATGGTCTTGTCGACCGACCGGTACCACAGGTAGTTCGTGTAGAAGTTGGCGATTCCCTGGACGATGATCAGCACCAGGATTACGAAGACAACACCTGCCACGATCCACACCTGGTAGCGCCGGACGGGGCGCGACCGAGATGGCAGATCCGTTGGAACTCGCACGGCGCAGCAGCCTAGGACCGAACGGGCACCAAGAGGCAGCGGCAACCGGGGTGAACCGGCGGCCTCACGTGCCCCGTCGGGAATTCCACACCGGGAAGCTGCGGGCCGGCCAGGAAGTTGTCGTCGCAGTCGGGGCAGGAACCGCCGGCATCGTCGTCCTCGACGACCCAGCGAACGAAGGGAACCTCACCCTCGCCGAGCGAGCCCAGCACCGCCAGCTCTCCGTGTGCGAACGCCCGGGTGGCGAAATCGCCGGCCAGTCCCTCGACTCGCGAGCCTTTCCATTCGCGATAGGCGGCGCCGGCGGCGTCCGCCGAGCCCTCCAGTCCGCCGTCGAGCTCCGAGAGTGCCTGCTCGATCCGCTGGCGCAGCATCGAAGTGAGTTCGTCGGCCAGCTCGGCGGCAAGCAGCGTGCCGGCTTCGAACGCCACGAAATCACTCGGCGCGACCGCTGTCACAGATGGTCCCTCCACGGCGTCGCCGGCCACCAGGAAGTCGGCACCGGCTTCGAACGCCTTGGCAAGCTGCTCCTCGGCCGCGGAGACGAGTCGCTCGCGTTGCACGCTCGGTGGGATCAAGTCGTCGAGCACTGGTTTGCCGGAGGTCTGACGCAACGCGTTGAGTAGCTCGTTCTGGTCGTCCTGGAGCGCACGCTTCAGCGTTCGCCCGAGCTTGGCAGTGATTGGCCCGAGCAGGTGGTCGCGCCTGGCCAACGCCTCGACGTCGGGCTCGGTGACCGCGTCAGCCTCGATCGCCGCCTCCGCCGCGACGATCTGTGCCGCGACCTCCTCCTCGGTGACGTCCTCTGCGCCGGCCTCGCCGGCCTCGGCGGCCGCGCCGGCCTCGGCGCCGGCCACAGCGGCGCCCGCGGCATCGGGGCCGCCCTCGGCGCCCTCCTCGGCGCCGGCCGCGCCCGCGCCCGACCCCGGCGCGGCGGCCGGCCCGCCCCCAGTCCCGCCGCCTACGTCCCCGGCCACGCCGGGTCCCTCCACTATCGTCACGATTTCCACGGCCCGGGTGATGTCCAACGGCTCGCCATCGCCGCTGGCATCGCCGCCGGCATCGCCGCCGGCGCCGTCGCCGCCGGCGCCCTCGGCCTCGAGCTCGGCCTGCTCTGCAGCCTCAGAAAGCTCCTCTTCGGCCGAGATCGCCCCGCCGGCCTCCGCCGCCGTCACGGCTTCGATGTCGTAGAGGCCGCCGGCAGCTTCCGAATCGCCGCCAGCGCCGGCCGCCCCGCCAGCGCCGGCCGCGCCGGCGGCACCGCCCGCACCACCCGCACCGCCCGCACCGGCCACCCCGGCCGCCGCAGCCTCCTCCGCCGCGCGGCTGGCACGGATGCGGGCAAAGAGCTCGTCGACGCTCCGGCGACTCGAAGGCGACCCGGCCTGCTCCGGTTCGCCTTCGGCCGAACGCTCTTCCTCGGAGATCTCATCGGACGCGGCTGTCGACTCCTCGAGCCCCGACACCGGCCCCCCGGCACCACCCCGTCCTCCCAACCCCCGCCCCCACCCCAGCGGCGCCGGCCACGAGCTCCTCCTCGAGCTCCTCGAGGTCACCGTGGTCGGGCTCCTGGGCGGCGCGCTGGCCCGCCTCCTCGGCCTCGACGCGGGCCGCGTCCTCGGCGGACGCAAGCCGGTGTCGCAGCTCCTCGACCGAGAAGGCGACGCCGTCCACGACACGCAGCAACGAGTCCTTCCCGGTTCGCAGCTCCTCGAGCTGGATGTGGAGCGCACGCCGGCGGGCCGCAAGATCCGCCAGGGTCCGGTTCCGCAACTCGCGCGCCTCGGCCACCATGCGACGGCACTCCTCTTTGGTCGCATCGAGCAGCTCGACGGCGTCGCCGTGAGCCTCACTCGTCAGCGACTCCGCCTCGGTCTGGGCCCGGGCCTTGAGCTCGGCGGCCTCTTGCTCGGCGGCGAGCCGGATCTCCTGTCCTGCCGCTTCCGACGCCGCGACCTGATCCTCGAGCACGTGCTCGGCCTCGGCGAGCAGCTCGGCGGCGCGTTGCTCCGCCGTGGTGACGACATTCTTGGCCGCGTCGTGGGCGGTCCAGAGTATTTTGGCAGTTTCGATGCCGATTGCTCGGGTGAGCGTCGCCTCGTCGAGCTCGGGGTCTTCGGCCCGCTGCTCCGCCTCGACGACGCGCACGCGAAGCGCCGCCTCCCGCTCCATCAGCTCACGGAGCTCGGCCGAGACCTTGGCGAGAAACGCCCGCACGGCTTCGCCGTCGACGCCGCGCCGCGCGGCGGGGAAGGACTTTCGTGCGATCTCGTCGGGGCTGAGGGGAGGAGACGACGAGATCGAGACAACCTGAGGATCGTCCGTCATTGCCAACAGCCTACGGCGAAGCCCTCACCGGGAGGTGGTACGGGCGATGTGGCCACCCAGGGACTCCAGAATCCGGATCGCCTGGGCGATCGAGGTCACGGCGTACACGTGCAGGTGCGGGCCGGCGCGGGACTTGGCGACCTGGTACTCAGGCTTCGGCACCAGGAACACGGTCGCTCCCGCCCCCCGCACGGCGATCGTCTTCTGGGCCACTCCACCGACGTCCCCGACCGTTCCGTCGATCGACATCGTCCCGGTCGCGCCGACCTTGAGACCTCCGGTCAGGTCGGCCGGGTCGAGCTCCTGGATGAGCCCGAGCGTGAACGCCAGACCGGCCGACGGGCCGACGATGCCTTCGGACGAAAGGTTTACCTTCACCGGCAGCGGCCCGACCTTGAAGGCCGTCCCGTCGACCGCCGGCCCGCCGCTCCCCTGGGGATAGATGCCGAGGCAAGCGACTGAGTGGCGCTTGCCGCCCGTGACCGTCTGGAGCTCGGCGATGGGATACTTGGTCCCCTGGCCCTCGGGGAAGCAGGCGAGCGTCGCAGCGGAACCCTTGCCTTTAACGCGGAACACGCCGAGATGCAACGTCTCCGTCCGGGGCTTGCCGGCGGGATAGGCGCTCACCACGAGTCGCACTCTCGCCCCCGGGGCGAGGCCTTCGAGCCGTTGCTCGAGGCCGACGTAGGTGGCGACCGGCAGGCCGTTGACCCTGCTGATGACGTCGCCGACCTGGAGGGCCTCCGCCGCAGGCGACCCGGGCAGGATCCCGTACACGAGCGCCCCGACCGCCTTCACCGGCACCTTGTAGCCGAGCTCCCTCAACGCCACGACAGTGGCCGCCTGCTGGGCCGTCGCCATGTCGATCTCGCCCTCGGTGTTGTACTGGGCCGTGCTCTCGACGCCGAGGATCGAGCCCGTCGGGATCGATCTGAGCATTCGGGTCCAGCCAGAAGAAGGGATACTCGATCGCCCGCATGGGCGTCAGCTCCACATAGACGAGCAACACAGATCCAGGATGGTGGTGCCGGTAGGAGGCTGGCACCTGGATGAGCGTGCTCACGTCGGGGGCCGACCCGGGGGTCACCGCGTAGTAGGGCAGCTGGATGAAGATCGAGATGACGACCGCGATCAGCACGACGGCGAGGATCGTCAGCCCGGTGTGGCGCTTTCTCCAGCGAAACGGAGCCCCTCCCCGCCCCCGCCCCCGCCCACCCCCGTCTCGCGCGCCGTCGCCATCGCTCTCTGCGGGCAGCACCTCATCCGGCTGCTCGCCCTCTACGCTCGATCCATCGTTCACCGATTCCACGGAGCCGTAGAATGCCATGACCCCGTGCTCCGCGGGCAGCGCCCATGACCGATCCGGGCACTGAAGCCTCGATCGCAGCGGCTCGGCGCCGCGGTGAAGCCGCGCTTGCGGGGCATGCCGGTGACGAGCGGGCGGCGCGCTCGTTCCTCGATGACCCGGATCCCGAAGTGCGGGCGACTGCGCTCGGAGCGCTCGTCCGAATGGGTCGGGCGACCCCGTCGGATGCAGACGCCGCCATCGAGGACCCTGACCCGCTCGCACGCAGGCGAGCCTGCGAGTTGGGCGCGGCGCTGCCAGGCGCCCCGTTCGCGAGGTTGCTGGGGGACGAGGATGACTTGGTGGTCGAGGCGGCTTGTTTTGCTGTCGGCGAGGCGCACGACGCTCTGGCGGTGCCGGCGCTCGTCCGGATCGCGTCGGGACACGCCGACCCCCTTTGCCGCGAGTCGGCGGTCGCGGCGCTCGGGGCCATCGGCGAGCCTGAAGGCCTGCCCGCCATCCTGGCGGCCTTGGACGACAAGCCACAGATCCGGCGCCGGGCGGTAAGCGCGCTCGCCGCCTTCGACGACCCCGAGTCCGACGCGGCGCTGAGGCGGTCGCTCAAGGACAGGGACTGGCAGGTGCGCCAGGCGGCCGAGGACGTGCTCGGCGTCAGCGGCGACGACTGAGGGACTCGGCGGTGTGGCGCATCGTGGCCATGCACATCGCCGCACCCGACACGGCGCAGCGCTCCGGATCCTGGACGAGGTGGACCGGGATCCCGGTCGAGGTCGCCAGTCGCTGTGCGAAGCCGGTGAGGAGAGCGCCGCCTCCCGAGAGGTAGAGCCCGCGGTTCAAAAGGTCATTGGCGAGATCGGGCGGCGACGAAGAGATGCAGAACGTGGCCGCGGCAAGGATCCGTTCGACCCGCGGCGCGATCGCGTCGGCCACTTCCGTCCGCGTGATAACGATCGATCGGACGATGCCGGTCGAGACATCGCGGCCTCGAACCTCGACCTTGTCGTCCTCCTCCACCCAGGCGCTGCCGATCGTGCACTTGATGCTCTCGGCGGTGGCGGCGTCGATGACGAGCTCGAAGTCGCGCACGCACAGTCGCCGGATGGCCGCGTCGAAGTCTCCGCCCCCGAGCGCCACCGAGGCTTGGGTGACGAGGCCGCCGAGAGCCAGCACCCCGATCTCGGTTGTACCGGCGCCGACGTCGACCACCATTGACGCCACTGGCTCCTCGATCCTCAGCCCGGAGCCGAGCGCCGCCGCGACCTGCTGCTCCACAAAACGTACCTTCCCCGCCCCCGCCTTCTTGAACGCCCGGTCGAGTGCCCGTCGCTGTACACCTGTCGCGCCGCCGGACGCGCAGCACAGCACCGTCGGATGGGCCATCGACGAGATCCGCCCCCGGCGGAGGAGGTCGCGGACGACCTCCGCGGTGAGATCCAGATCGAAGAGCTGGCCGTGATGGACCGGCCGCACGATCGCGACCTCGCCGGCGCAGCGGCCGCTGAGACCGGCGGCGTCACTGCCGAAGGCGACGAGGCGGTTCCGGCCGAGATCGACGGCGGCAATCGTCGGCTCGTCGATGATCACGCCACGACCGGGTACGGCCACGAGGGTGCGCGCCGTCCCGAGATCGACGGCGAGCAGCGGGGTCACCGCTGGGTGACCTCGGGCACCGACTCGACGGGCCGAGCCGCAGAGCTCCAGTCCGTCCCGCCTTCCCAGGTCTCTCTCTTCCAGATCGGAGTGGTCGCCTTCAGCGTGTCGATGATGTACCGGCAGGCCTCGAACGCCTCGGCCCGGTGCGGCGTCGAGACGGCCACGACCACGGAGGCCTCCCCTAGCAGGACATGACCGACCCGGTGCCAGACGACGATTCGGCCGACGTCGGCCCACCGATCCCGCGCGGTCGCGGCGATCGCCTCGAATCGGGGTAGCACCTGCAGCGTGTAAGCCTCGTACTCGATGGACTTCACGCCGGACCGGCCTTCGGCGTGGTCCCGCACGAGCCCGACAAAGCACGCCACCGCGCCACACGACGGCCTCTCCACCCACGCGATCGCGCGCTCGGACGCGAGGGGCTCCGGAGTCAGCTCGAGCCAGTTGTCACCTTGTACCGCGTCGAGCACGACCGTCATGGTACGCGACCTGTCGACCGCCGGCGGCCTCGCGACGGGTGCCCGACCCCCAGAGCGGCTCGCCGTTCGGTATCCTCAAATTCCGTGGTCGAACCCGGAGACGACTTCGACGACATTCCCGAAGACGCGCTGGCCCGTCCCCTCTTGCCCCCGGAGGACAGGCTCTGGAGACACCCGTCCGAGCTCGGCCAGCACGGCCAGCCTGTAAGCGCTGAGGCACTTTCCGCACGCCGCAGCTGGATGGCCGCCACGCCGTCTCGAGCCGGAGCCTGGTCCGCCGGCATCGTCGGCGCGGTGCTCGCGACCGGTGTCGTCCTGGTCGGTGGCCATCTCACGCACCTCCTCTCGCCGCAGTCTCCCAAGTTCTCGGTCAGGACAACCGCGCTCGGCAATTCCCACTCGAATGACGCGCCGGCGACGAAGCCAACCCTGATGACGGGCAGCAACCCCACCGTCACGACCACCACGATGTCCATGCCGGTAGAGCCCGCCTTGGAGAAGCTGGCATCTCGGGTCGCCACGGCGATGCCTGTCGTGTTGGACGGGAGCCAGACCGGCGTCGGGGTCGTCATCGACGCTAAGGGCTACGTGCTCGTGCCGGCCACTCTCGTCGCGGACGCCGACGACATCACCGTGGACATCGACAGCCAGCAGCTGATCGCGAACCTGGTGGGCGTCGACTCGCGCACGGGGCTCGCCGTCATACGGGTGCATGCGGACGACACGCTGCCGGTGGCGAGCTTCACGGCCGAGGACCTGCTCGGGTCCGGCGCCTTAGTGGACCTCGTCTGGGTCGGGCAGGACGGCACGCACGCCTGCTTGGGCACGGTCAGCGAGATCGATGTCCCTGTGACGGGCGTTGTCGGGAGTCCGCCGCTGCTCGAGTCCCTGCAAGCGCTCGTCCCACTGCCCGGATCGGCGAAGGGGGGCGTGGTCATCGACGGTGACGGTCACCTGATCGGGATGGTGACGAGCGTCGCAGGGAAGTCGCTCGTTGCGACGCCGGGCTGGCTCGCCGACGTCGTCTCCCGCGATCTCATCTCGAGCGGACGAGTCGTCCACGGCTGGCTCGGCATCACCGGCGAGACCGTCTCCATGTCCGGCACGGAAACCGGGGTCCAGGTCGTCTCCGTCGAGCCACACGGTGCGGCGGCCAAGGCGGGTATGCAGCCCGGGGACCTGATCGAGGACCTCAACGGCGTTCCGGTCAGGACGATGTCCGACATGCTTGCTGCGCTTTACTCGCTTCCACCGGACCAGGCCATTGTGCTGAACATCGTCCGGGGTGGTCACGTATGGGCGGCCCACGCCCGACTTGCCCCTGCGGCCTGAGCGCGTCTTCGTCGCCCGCGTTTCCATCCGCTCCGGCCGCGCCCGAGTGGCTCCGGCCGTAGCATCGAAGCCGTGAGTGATCCTCTCGCCTCGGGCGGTGGCGACTTCCTCCGCAACATGTTGGGCGACCTCCTCCGGCTCATCCGAACAGAAGGCCCGTTGCAGTGGGAGCTCGCATTCCAGTTGGCGACGAGTGTGGCCGCAGGCGACGAGCCCGATCCCAACCCCGACCCCATCGGCCGCATTCGCCTCGAAGAGCTCGAGCGCGATTGCCGAGTTGCACGTGGCGGACGTCACCGGGATGGTTCTCGCACCCGCCGGCTCCAATCTCAAGCTCGTTCCGACGACCCGGGTCGAATGGGCCCGGAGGAGCCTGGAGGCTTGGCGGCCGTTGCTCGACCGACTCGCTGCGGCGCTCACGACCACGACCGACACGAGCGCGACGGCCGGCGCCGAGCCCGCCGGGCCACTCGGCTTCGGGCCGGCTGCGAGCGCCGGCGGCAGACCGGATGGCGGGCCGTCCGAGACTGGCGCTCCGGCGAGCGACGACGACGCCATGCCGGTGGATCCGTTTCTCGGTGAGCCGGATCCCTTCAAGACGGCGGCTCCTGTCGGAGACGCGGACGACGACGAGGAAAGTGGCGGTCTCGCCGAAATGATCGGGCGCTGGACCTCGGCCATGGCGCCGGCAATGGCCGCCATGCAAGTCGGCTCGGTGGTCGGACACCTCGCACGACGGTCTCTCGGACAGTACGACCTGCCGCTGCCTCGCACGCCGTCGAGCGAGATACTCGTCGTTATCGACAACCTCGACCGGGTGGCTGAAGAGTGGAGCCTCCCGCAAGACGACCTGCGCTTGTGGCTTTGCGCTCACGAGATGGCTTTCCACGCCGTGCTCACCCGGCCTCATGTCGCGAAGCGGCTGGAGGAGCTCGTAGTGGCCCATGCGCAGCTCGTTCGGCCTGATCCCCGCGACCTGGAAGGACTCCTTCAAGGCATCGACCCGGGGGCGATCCCCGGCCTTTCCCAGATCATCGGCGACCCGTCTCTGCTCGGCGACGCTGACACCGGCCCGTCGCCCGAGCTCGAGACGGTTCGGGCACAGCTCGCCTCCCTCACGGCTGCGATCGCCGGCTACTCGGAGTACGTCACCTCCGTCGTCGCCTCACGCCTGATCGGTTCCCATGCCCCGATCGGCGAGGCCATGCGCCGGCGGCGCGTCGGCCGCGGCGAAGGAGAGCGCGTCGCAGAGTCCTTGTTCGGCCTGCACTTGGATCAGGAGGACATCGACCGTGGCGCCGCGTTCGTGCAAGGTGTGCTCGAGCGCTCGGGTGAGCTCGACCTGGCACGGATGTGGATAAACGAGGAGAACCTACCCACGCCGGCCGAGGTCGACGCCCCGGGACTGTGGCTCGCCCGCATCAATCTCGGCTCCGCCAGCGAGTAAGCCGCGAGCCGCCTACGCCGCGAGCCGCCCACGCCGGCTTCACCGCCCCTCCGAGGGCGGCGGCGGGCGGGGTGTTATTGAATTTTGCGTTCAACTTGCCTCCGCGAAAGTTTGCGACCAGTCGCAATCTCGATCCGAAGCAAGTTTGGAAAAGAAAACAAAGTCCCCCGCCCCTCAGGCGACCGCGCGCCCCCGCCCCTCAGGCGACCGCGCCCCCGCCCCTCGGGCGACCCGGCGCCCCCGCCCCTCAGGCGAGCGCCACCTCTTCCTCCGGCACGCCGAAGTCCCATTCGAGGATGAGGTTCTCGCGCTCCGCGTCCCGGACGATGCGCTCACGATTCCTACGGAACTGGGGATCGTGGGGTGGGAGCAGAACGAGGCGCGCCAGCGCACGCTGACGGAACTCCTCGATGACCGCACGATCGCCGAACTCCGACTCGACCTCCCAGTGGGGCGCAACAGGTCCGAGATAGACCATCCGGACGTGGCCTCGGGGTGGCTCGGTCGGCTGGTTCTCGTCTGGGTTGATCAAGCTCATCGTGTCTCCTTGGCGGTGGAACCGGGCGAAGTGTACCGGGGAAGGGTCAATGCAGGCCTGCGACTTGGAGGATCTGGGCGACGATGACGCGGATCTCGTCCACTGCGATCGCAAAGCCGACGTTCTGTGCCGGGGCGTTGCCCCGCGAGCTGGTCGCCACGGCCGTGTTCATCGCCACGACCTCTCCGGAGGAATTGACGAGCGGACCTCCGGAGTTGCCTGGGTTTATCGGTGCGTCGGTCTGGATCAAGCCGGTCAGGTTCTCGGCCGTGCCGTCCTCGGTCGTGGCGGTGAGCGACCGGTCCTCCGCCGAGACGATGCCTTCGGTGACCGTCGGGCCGCCGGCCAGCGCGAGGGCGTTCCCGATCGCGAGAACGCCGTCGCCCTGCTGTGAGGTGTTGGAGTTTCCGAACCGCACTGTCGGAAGCGACTGGCCCTTGAGCCCTTCGATCTGTACGAGCGCAATGTCCTTGTGAGCGTCGGTGCCGATGACCCTGGCAGGCCACGGCTTCGTCTGCCCGTACAACGTCACCGTTACCGTTTGGGCCCCGGCGATGACGTGGTTGTTGGTGAGCACGATGCCACTCCGCTCGATGATCATGCCCGTCCCCGCGCCTTGCACGAAGCCGGCCACGCCGCCGGCGCCCCGGAAGCTGCTTGTGTCGATCGAGACGACAGCCGGCAGTACGGACGCCAGGATCGCCTGGATGTCGCCCGTCCGGACGTTCACGGGCGTCGAAGGAAAGTACTCCCGGACAATGGTCTGCGGGGAGCGGCTCGCGAACACCGAGACGAGGCCACCGCCGGCGAGGGCGCCGACGAGTGCGGCGACGAGGGCGACAGCGAGCCACCCGGGCAAGGTGCGCGGAGGATGTTTCGCTATTTTCGGTCGCGGAACCTCCTCGAAGCCCCACCTTTGCGGCCATTGAGGCTGCGACCATTGTGTCCCGGACCAGACAGGTTGGTCGTACTGCGGTGCGCGATACGGGGGCGGACCGTAGAGGGACGAGCCGTACGCGGGCGGCCCGTAGAGGGACTGGGTCGGGCTCTCGGCAGGCGCTTCCGACGGGGATTCGGGGGCTGGAGGGGGCGCAGCAGCGTCCTCCTGTTGGACGCCCTGGCCGTCCTCGCCGTCGGCCGCGCCGCCTGGCACCATGCGCACAATGTACCGGGCGTGAACCTGAGGTACGGTAGCCGCCACTCGTGCGAGCAGGACTTACGGCAAAAAACCTTAGGGTTTGCTGCGAATGTTTCGTTTTGCGTAACAATGCGCCGCCGGACACGTCACAATGGTGTTGTGGACACTTCGTGGATGGGTCGGGGAAAGTGCCGGGAGGTGCCTCCGGATACGTTCTTTCCGAGCGATGGAGTGGGCGTCGAAGTGGCGCGGCGGATCTGCGCGGACTGCCCAGTCAAAGAGCCGTGCCTCGAGTACGCAATGGTGAATCACATCGACCATGGCGTCTGGGGCGGAACCTCCGAACGCGAGCGCCGGCGCATCGCCCGCCATCGCCGGCTTCTCGCAACTCGCCCGAACTGAGCGGGACTTCTGGCTTTAGCTTGTCCCGCGTCGCCGTCGGGCGGTGCCACAAGTGGCTTCGCCGGCGGGGCTCCGCCCGCTTGAGTGCGTCATCAATGTGAGCGAAGGGACAGCTAGCGCCACGATCGACGCCCTCGCCCGCGCCGCGGGCTCCTGCCTCCTGGACGTCCACACCGACCCCTGGCACAACCGGTCCGTTCTGACTCTGGCCGGGCGGGATGTGCAAGACGCTGCCCGGGCAGTCGCCGGCGCCGCCGTCGAGCACCTGGATCTCAATGATCATGCGGGCGCGCACCCACGACTCGGGGTGATCGACGTGGTGCCGTTCGTGCCGCTCCGGACCGGCGTCCTGGGCGAAGTTCCGGCCGGCGCTTCGGGGCCGGCGGCCGTGAGCCTCGCGCCGGCGCTGGCCGCTCGGGACGCGTTCGCGAGCTATACGGGAACCGAGCTCGGCGTTCCGTGCTTCCTCTACGGACCGGAGCGCTCCCTGCCGGAGGTTCGCCGGCGGGCCTTCATCACCGAATCACCCGACACGGGCCCCACTACGCCTCACCCCACGGCGGGAGCCTGTTGTGTCGGCGCAAGGGACGTGCTCGTCGCGTACAACCTGTGGCTTGCCGTCGACGATGTCGCGCTCGCCCGGGAGATCGCCCGCTCGATGCGCCGGACGGAGGTGAGAGCTCTCGGCCTCGAGCTCGGCGGGAAGGCTCAGGTCTCCTGCAACCTTGTCGAGCCCTGGCAATACGGGCCGGCCGAGGCGTTCGACTTCGTCTCCCGCCGGGCACCGGTCGCCCGCGCCGAGCTTGTCGGGCTGGTGCCGGCGTCGATCCTGGCGGCAACCCCCCGCCAGCGGTGGAGCGAGCTCGACCTGGCCGAGGACCGCACGATCGAGGCGCGGCTCGTGGAGCGGGCCGTCACCCTGTAACGAGGACGGCCGACAGGCGGGGCCTGGCCCCGGATCAGGACGCTGCGGGACCCATCTGAGCCAGCACGCGGGCACGCCGGACTCTGCGCCGCTCCCGCTCGCTCATGCCGCCCCAGATGCCGAACTTCTCACCGTTCGCGATCGCGAACTCGAGGCAGTCCTCGCGAACCACGCAACCGCGGCAGACCTCCTTCGCCTCGCGCGTTGACGCCCCGCGCTCCGGGAAGAACAACTCCGGGTCGACACCCATGCAGTTGGCACGGCCCTGCCAGGTGCGGTCGAGACCATCATCGAACAATGCTTGGAGTGCCATCTCCGGCGCCCCCTCCCCTAACGACTCGCAACCGTGTAGTTACAAGGTTGCGATTTATCATGCACCGTCGCGCGATCTGATGCAAGAGGGATCTTTTCGGGAACGTGCAAAGCGACCGACGGCGGGCACGGCGACGCCGGCGGGTTACAGCGGGGATCGGCCGATCACGCCCCGCGGGAATGTCGGTGCGCCTGCTGCCGGCGGTTCTCGATGAAGTCGACGAGGACGTAGTCCCCGAGCGTGTCTGGAGTCGTGAAAAAAGCCCGACCGCGGTTGAGTTGCGTGATCTTCTCGATGAAGTTGCGCAGGTGCCCGGTGGCGTCCAAGGCGAACGTGTTGATGCGGATACCGTCCCGGGAGCAGCGCAGCACCTCCTGCAGCGTCGCCTCGACCGTCGCGGCCACCGGCGGGTAGCTGAAGAAGACCTCGCCGTCCTCGAGCAGATGAGCGGTGGGCTCGCCGTCGGTGATCATGACGATCTGGCGGGTCCCGTCGTGGCGGCGCGAGCAGCCGCCGCGCCAGCAACAGGGCGTGCTGCATGTTCGTCCCGTAGACGTAGTCCCACGAGACCTCCGGCAGCTCCTCCGGCCGGATCTCCCGTGCCCGCTCGGAGAAACCGATGATCGCCAGGTAATCCCTCGGGAATTGGCCGGAGATGAGCGCCTGCATCGCGAGTCGCGACCTTCTTCGCGGCGAGGAAATTGTCCCGCATCGGCATCGACAGGGACAGGTCCACGAGAAGCGCCGTCGCGCACTGGGTCAGGTACTCGGTCCGCTCGATCTCGAAGTCTTCCGGGCTGAGCCGAACCGGGAACTGCACGCCGGGCCGACCCTGGCCGGGCCGACCCTGCACGCCAGGGCGGACTCCGCCGGCCGGGCGGACAGCCGGCCCCCGAGGCGGCGCGGTCGAGCACGCCCTCGGCCACCTGCCGCCTGATCGCGTTGCGCATCGTCCGTTCGATGTGCAGGTTGAACGGGTCGCCGCAGCTCGTAGGGCTTGGTGGCGTCGGCACGCTCGTGGCCCACGCCCATCCGGACGAGCCCGTGCCCGCCGAGGCGATCCTTGCGAGAGGTGCTTGAACAGGTCCTCCAGCGCCCGCTGGCCGATTCGCCGAAGTCCTTTCGGCGTGAGCTCGAGCCGGCCCTCCCGCTGCTCGACGAGGCCGGCCTCCTCGAGGCGCCTCGCCAGCTTCTGCGAGCTCCGCCAGCGACGCGGAGGCGTCCTGGCCGACGAGCTCCCTGACCCGGTCGAGGTCGATCTCGGCGAGCGCGCCCGGCTGGGGAGCCCCCGACAGCATCTGCTCGAGCTGGTCGAGGTCGCCGAGGCGCTGGAACATGTCCGTCGTCTCGGCCATGCCGAGTCCCTCGCCGCCGCTGAACGACATGCGCCGGTCCCACTGCTCGCCCGGGAAGGCCGCTCGGAGGTTGCCCGCCAGCCGATTGACCTGCCAGGAGAGATCCATGTCGCCGAGCAGCTCGTTCATGAGCGACTGCAGCTGGGCCCGCTGTCCGGGGCGTCATCGACGCCAGCATCGCCGAGGCCGCCGCCATCCGTTGCGCGAGCTGTTCGAGAAGCTCGTCGAGGTCCTTCGGATCGCCGGGGAACAGGTCGCCGAACTTCCCCATGAACTCCTCGAAGCTCGGGTCGAGCGGCTCCCCCGTCGCTCCTCTGCTCCATCATCCGGTTGAGGGCGTCGAGGGCGTCGCGGAGGTGCTCGCGCTCCTCGGGACCCGTCGCGGCCGCCGCCCCGGCCAGCTGGTCGAGATAGGACTGCACGACCTCTTCGCGCAGCCGCTCGAGGAGCTGTTCGAAGTGCTCCCGCGCTTCGGTCGAGGCGAACTCGTAGCTCTGCAGCCCGTGCACGCTGGCCGGCGAGATCCTCAGGGAGCAGCCCGAGCTGCGCCCGTCGCTCGCCGACGACGTTCTCGGTCACCTCGCGGCGCCGCTCGTCGCCCGAGTCGCGCGCCTCCTGCTCGAGCTGGTCCAGCTCCTGACGCTCCTGATCGAGGATCTCGTTGAGCTCGTTGGCGATGTCCTCGTAGACGCCGCCGAGGTCGTGCTGCTCCCGTTCCTGCCGCCTGCGTTCACGGATCCGCTCGAGCAGCTCCTGCATGCCCTCGACGTGCCGGCCGTTGCGGTCCTTGAATCCCTGCTGCAGGAGCCGGCGTAGCGCCGATCCGATGTCGCCGTGGTACAGCAGGTCGTCGTTGATCTCCGACAGGATCGCGTCCGCGTCGAGGTCGAAGCCGGCCTGAGTGCCGTCCCAACGCGAGTACTGGAAGTGCGCCACGTCGCGGCCCTATCGCGCCCGGTATGTCGCCCGCGCCCCTGCGGCGTCCTTGTTGAGCCGCTTGGACAGGTGGAGGCCCGTCCAGCACGAGCTCGACGGCGCTGGCGATCGCGGCCGGGCTCTCGGATCCCGCGCTGAGCACGGTGACAGGCGTACGGAGTGCCGGGAAGTTCGCTCGCAGCATGCGCGACGTAGTCCGCCGACGAGAGGTCGGGGCCGGCGTGCACGACCTTGCCGTCGTCGAAGCCGCCGACGACCTGGCCGAGCGTCTCGGTCGGGCAGTGCTCGCGGAAGGTCTGGAGGACGGCGGCGTTGATGAGCTTGTCGACGACCTCCTCGTCCTCGTCCTTCTTCGAGCGACTCGATCTCGAGCTTGCCGAGCGTCGAGGAGACGAGAGCCGTCGAGGTCGCTCACTCGTGGGACCGCCTCGGTCTCGCCGTGCCGCAGCGCCCGGCGGACGGCGGCGGCGCCGAGCGTCTCGTGGTTGGCGACGCTCAGGCGCACCGACACGCCCGAGTGCTGGTTCACCCTCGGGCTGCGCGCGGGCAAGCTGGCTGACCCGCGCCGACGATCTCGGACATGTACTCGGGGATCTCGAGCCGGACGCTCGGGGTCGTCGAAGACGCGGGCCTCCTGTTCGACGATCGTGAGCTCGGTGTCGAGGTCCTGCGGGTAGTGCGTGCGGATCTGCGCCCCGAAGCGGTCCTTCAGCGGCGTGATGATCCGTCCCCGGTTCGTGTAGTCCTCCGGGTTGGCCGAGGCCACGAGCAGGATGTCGAGCGGGAGGCGCACCTTGTGGCCGCGGATCTGGACGTCGCGCTCCTCGAGCACGTCGAGCAGGCCGACCTGGATGCGCTCGGCGAGGTCCGGGCAGCTCGTTGATGGCGAAGATCCCCCGGTTCGTGCGTGGAACGAGCCCGTAGTGGATCGTGAGCTCGTCGGAGAGGTAGCGGCCCTCGGCCACCTTGATCGGGTCGACCTCGCCGATCAGGTCGGCGATCGAGGTGTCCGGCGTGGCCAGCTTCTCGCCGTAGCGTTCGCTCCGGTGCACCCAGGTGATCGGCGTGTCTTCGCCCGCGCTCGGCGACGAGCTCACGGGCGTACGCGAGACACCGGCTGGTACGGGTCGTCGTTGATCTCCGACCCGGCGACGACCGGCAGCCACTCGTCGAGCAGGTCGACGAGCGAGCGGATGATGCGGCTCTTCGCCTGGCCGCGCTCGCCGAGGAGGATCACGTCGTGGCCGGCGATGAGCGCGTGCTCGAGCTGCCGGCAGGACGCGTGTCCTCGTAGCCGAGGACCCGTCGACGACCGGCTTGCCCTCGGCGATCGCGAACGAGCACGTTGCGGCGGATCTCTTCCTTGACCGGGACGGAGCGCCATCCGGACGCGCGCAGCTCGCCGAGCGTCGAGGCCAGCGTGGACGGCGGGGACGGCCGCATGGCCGAGGACGTCGAGCGCCCCCTGGCGGGAGAACGGCTCTCTTGCGGGTCGAGTGATTCGGGCACGAGGCGAGACTACGCCCGAGAACTCGCACCGTGCGCGCCGCAGGTGGAAGGATGGACCTCAGCTGCACAACCGCCGTGGTCACCGCTCGCCGGAACGTGCGGTAGAACGGAGGCAACCCCGACGGAGGCACCTGATTGAGCGTCGTCGAAGACTCATCACCGGCAGCGCCCGCACCTCAGCCGGTCCCGGTCCGGCTCGGCGCCACGAGGGCCGGGCCGCCGCTGGACGACGGTGCTGCGCAAGGACCGCTGGTGGGTGCAGCCCGCTCGTCACCGGGCTCGGGCTGCTGGCGTTCATCGTCTACGCGACCTGGGCCGCCTTCCGAAACGGGAACTACTTCGTCGGACTCGACCACGGCCGCAACTACCTCTCGCCCCTCTACTCGCCGTGCCTCGCAGCGAACTGCGCCGACCGCGGTGCGATGGGGGCCGATCACGCCGGCGCATGGTGGACGATCTCGCCGGCGCTCCTGATCCTGATCTTTCCCGCTCGGCTTCCGCGCTCACCTGCTACTACTACCGCAAGGCCTACTACCGCTCGTTCTGGCTCTCGCCGCCGGCGTGCACCGTCGCCGACGCCGGCTCGACCAAGCCCGGCGGGCTGCGTAGCCGCTACACCGGCGAGACCCGCTTCCCGCTGGTCCTGCAGAACATCCACCGCTACTTCTGGTACTTCGCGCGTCGTCTTCGCCGGGCATCTTGACCTGGGACGCGATCGCGGCGTTCCGCTTCCCCGGACGGGGTCGGGATGGGCCTCGGCACGCTCATCTTCGTCGTGAATGCGGTCTTCATCTGGGCCTACACAGCTCGGCTGCCACGCCTGCCGCCACCTCTGCGGCGGCGGCGCTGAGGCGTTCTCGAAGTCGCCCGTTCGGCTACTGGATCTGGAAGAACCTCGCGACGCCGCTGAACAAGCACCACCAGCTGTTCGCCTGGCTGTCCCTGGTCTCGATCGTCGTGACCGATTTCTACGTCTACCTCGTGGCGTCCGGGGCCATCAACGACCCGAGGATCTTCTGATGGCCGAGTCCGAACGTCACGACTTCGACGTCGTCGTCATCGGCGCCGGCGGCGCCGGCCTGCGTGCCGCCATCGAGGCACGCGAGCTCGGCGCCCGCACCGCGCTCGTCTGCAAGTCGCTTCTCGGCAAGGCGCACACCGTGATGGCCGAGGGCGGCGTCGCCGCCGCGCTCGGCAACGTCTGGCCCGAGGACAACTGGGAGGTCCACTTCCGCGACACGATGCGCGGCGGCAAGATGCTCAACAACTGGCGCATGGCCGCAGCTGCACGCGCTAGGAGGCGCCCGACCGGGTGCTCGAGCTCGAGGAGTGGGGGGCGCTCTTCGACCGCACCCCGGACGGCCGGATCCTGCAGCGCGACTTCGGCGGCCACCGCTACGCCCGCCTCGCCCACGTCGGCGACCGCACCGGCCTCGAGATGATCCGCACGCTGCAGCACAGGGCCGTCGCGCTCGGCATCGACGTCTTCATGGAGTGCAAGATCGTCCGCCTGCTGCAGGACGGCCGACGGAGCCGTGAACGGGGCGGTCGGGTTCTGGCGGGAGACGGGCCGTTTCGTCACGTTCGGCGCCAAGGCCGTGGTGCTGGCGACCGGCGGCGTCGGCAAGGTGTGGAAGTTCACCTCGAACTCGTGGGAGTCGACCGGCGACGGCATCGCGCCTGGCGCTCTGGGCCGGCGCCGACCTGATCGACATGGAGTGCATCCAGTTCCACCCGACCGGGATGGTCTGGCCGCCGTCGGCCCGGGGCCTCCTCGTCACCGAGGGCGTGCGCGGCGACGGCGGCGTGCTCAAGAACCGCGACGGCAAGCGGTTCATGTTCGACTACATCTCGCCCTTCTTCGCCGCCGAGACGGCCGACACGATCGAGGAGGCCGACCAGTGGTACGACGAACAAGAAGGACTTCCGCCGGCCGCCGGAGCTGCTGCCCCGCGACGAGGTCGCCCGGGCGATCAACTCCGAGGTGAAGGCGGGCCGGGGCAGCCCGCACGGCGGCGTCTACCTCGACATCGCCAGCCGCCGCCCGGCCGACGAGATCCGCCGGCGGCTGCCCTCGATGTACCACCAGTTCAAGGAGCTCGCCGACGTCGACATCACCACGAGCCGATGGAGATCGGCCCGACGTGCCACTACATCATGGGCGGCGTGCGAGTCGAGGCCGACACGGAGGCGACGACCGTGGCCGGCCTCTACGCCGCCGGCGAGGTCGCCGGCGGCATGCACGGCGCCAACCGGCTCGGCGGCAACTCGCTCTCGGACCTGCTCGTGTTCGGCCGCCGGGCCGGCCTCGCGGCGGCCGAGCGCGCCCTCGGAATGCCGTCGAGTGCAACGGTCGCCGACGACTCAAGTCGAGCGAAGTGACAGAACATGCACTCGCCTTCTTCGACCACGACGGCGGCGAGAACCCCTACGCGGTCCACCAGGACCTGCAGGACACGATGCAGGACCTCGTCGGCATCATCCGCACCGAGTCGCGAGCTGCTCGAGGCGAAGGAGAAGCTGGCCGAGCTCGACGAGCGGGCCGCGAAGGTGCGTCGGTCGAGGGCAACAGCCAGTTCAACCCCGGCTGGCACCTCGCCCTCGACCTGGAGGCGATGCTGGCGGTCGCTCGACTGCACGACGCTCGAGCGCGCTCGAGCGCAAGGAGAGCCGTGGCGGCCACACCCGCGAGGACTACCCCGAGCCGGACCCGGAACTCGAGAAGGTCAACATGATCACCCGTCTCACGCGACGGCGAGTACACCGTGACGCCGGAGCCGAAGCCGGAGATGCCCGACGAGCTGGCGAAGCTCTTCGAGGAGGGAGCGCACTGATGGCCGTCGACACCGGCCCGGCCACGTCGGCGCCGGCCGGCGCCGGCGCCGGACGCACCGCAACCGGATCTCGTGATGCGCCTCTGGCGAGGCGACGCGAGCGGCGGCGAGTTCGAGGACTACCGCCTGCCGGCACAAGAGGGCGAGGTCGTGCTCGACGTCGTCCACCGCATCCAGGCGACGCAGGCGCCCGACCTCGCGGTGCGCTGGAACTGCAAGGCCGGCAAGTGCGGCTCGTGCGCGCCGAGATCAACGGCCGGCCGCGCCTCATGTGCATGACGCGGATGAGCACGCTCCCAGCCGACGAGCCGATCACGGTCTCGCCGATGCGCGGCCTTCCCGATCATCCGCGACCTCGTCACCGACGTCTCGTACAACTTCGAGGTCGCAAAGCGGATCCCCGCCTTCCAGCCCCGCCCCAAGGACGCCGACGGCACCTACCGGATGGCACAGGTCGACATCGACCGCGGCCAGGAGTTCCACAAGTGCATCGAGTGCTTCCTCTGCCAGAACGTCTGCCACGTCATCCGCGACCACGAGGAGAACAAGCCCAGCGTACGCCGGGCCGCGCTTCTTCGTGCGGCTCGCCGAGCTCGAGATGCACCCGCTCGACACGCTCGACCGGCGCGCGCTACATCCGCGAGGAGCTCGGCATCGGGCTGCTGCAACATCACCAAGTGCTGCACCGAGGTCTGCCCCGAGGACATCCACATCACCGACAACGCGATCATCCCGCTGAAAGAGCGCGTCGTCGACGCCCGCTACGACCCGATCGCCTGGCTCGGCCGCAAGATCGCACGGCGCCCGCCGCCGCTTCCAGCCTCCGAGGCCTGGAAGCACACGCCGGAGGCGCACACCCAAACCGGAACCGTTGCCTGAACTCCTGAGCGAGGAGTGGTTCGAGGCGCTCGACGCCGTCCTGGCCGGGCTCAGCGGCGGGCCCGGGGAGGCCGACGGCCCCGGACTCGCGCTCGGTCAGATCGTCACCGGGGTCCCCGAGGGGGCTGGCGTGGCACGGTCTCCCGATGGTCAGGTTCGCTACACGATGGTGCTCCGCCACGACGGGACGGCCCTGTTGGCACGGGATACGGTCGAGATGGCGGACGTCGTGCTCGTCGAGGATTGGGGGACGGCGCGGGCGATTGCGTCGGGGGAGTCGGTTTCTGATCTGTTGACTGCCGGGAGGATCAAGGTGCGGGGCGACTCGCGGGCCCTGGTCGCCGGCGGAGAGGTCCTTGCGCGAGTCGCTCCGCTCGTCGGTGCCGCGCTCGGCGGCGGCGGGCGCGGCGGCGGCGGGCCCGGGCGCCGGCGGTGCCCGGCGGCGGCGGCCGCCGCACCTACCCCCCCGCCCGCAGGGGCGACCAGGTCGACGACTACCACGGGGAGGCGGTGAGCGATCCCTACCGGTGGCTCGAGGGCACGGACGACCCCGAGACCGTGGCGTGGGTCAGGGCCGAGAACCAGCTGACCGAGGCCTTCCTGGCAGCTGTCCCGACACGGGAGGAGATCCGTTCGCGGCTCACGGACCTGCTGGACTACCCGAAATTCGGGGTTCCGTTCGAGCGCGGCGGTGTCTGGTTCGAGACGCGGAACCCGGGGCTTCAGGACCAGCCGGTGCTGTGGGTGATGGAGGAGCCGGGCTCGGACGGACGGGTGTTGCTCGATCCCAACGTCCTCTCGCCGGACGGCACCGTCGCCGTCACGGGAATCGAGGTCAGCGAGGACGGCTCGAAGGTCGCTTACGCCACGAGCGCAGGGGGATCGGACTGGAAGATCTGGCGGGTCCGCGAGGTTGCGACCGCTTCGGACCTCGACGACGTGATCGAGTGGTCCAAGTTCTCGCCCGTCGCGTGGCGGAAGGACGGATCCGGCTTCTACTACGCGGCCATGGAGCCTCCGCCCGAGGGTGCCGAATACCTCGACGAGTCCCGGCTGGAGCGGATCTTCTTCCACCGTCTCGGCGCCGGCCAGGCCGACGACGAGCTCGTGTTCTCCACTCCTGACCAGATCGAGTGGCTGCTGGCGCCGGCGGTCACCGACGACGGCCGTTTCCTGGTGATCTCGATCCACCGGGGAACGTTCCCCGAGGCCCAGGTGCACGTCCTCGACCTCGAGGATCCGGAGGCAGGTTTCCGGTCGCTCGTCTCCGACTTCGCGTCGAAGGCGGTCGTGTTGACCAACGTCGGAACGACCTTCTTCCTGCTGACCGACGACAGCGCCGACCTGCAGCGCGATCGTGGCCGTCGATCTCGACCGACCGGAACGGGCGGCGTGGCGGGAAGTGGTACCCGAAGGACGCGACCTGCTCCTCGAGGCGTACGGCTACGGCGGCCGGCTCGTCTGCCACTTCCTCCGGCACGCCTGTTCGGTGCTGCGCGTCTACGAGCTCGACGGGACCCACGTGCGCGACATCCCGACCCCCGCCATGACGTCGGTCTCGAGCAACCGCTTCGGTGGCAAGGGCATCGAGGGCCGCGCCACCAGTGACCTCGTCCACTTCGAGGTGACGTCGTTCACCGAATCCGGCTCGCTCTGGGCGCACGACCTCTCGACCGGCGAGACGAAGCTGGTACGTCCCTCCAGCGCCGCCTTCGACGCCGCCTCCTACGTCACCGAGCAGGTCTTCGTGCCGTCGGGCGACGGCACGAGGGTTCCCGTCTTCCTGAGCCGGCGGCGCGAGCTCACCGCCTCGGGCGACGTTCCGGTCCTCCTCTATGGATACGGGGGGTTCGACGTGCCGATCACGCCGGCGTTCTCGGTCACCCAGGCCCTCTGGATGGAACGGGGCGGGATGCTCGCGGTCGCCAACCTCCGCGGTGGGGGCGAGTACGGGACGGCTTGGCACGACGCCGGGCGGCTCGCCCGCAAGCAGAACGTGTTCGACGACTTCTGCGCCTGCGCGAAGTGGTTGGCCGCCTCGGGCTGGTCCCGTCCGGACCGGATCGCCATCAACGGCGCTTCGAACGGCGGTCTGCTGGTCGGCGCGTGCATCACCCAGCACCCGGAGCTGTTCGGCGCCGGCGTGGCCGAGGTCGGGGTCCTGGACATGTTGCGCTTCAACAAGTTCACGATCGGATGGGCCTGGACGAGCGACTTCGGCGATCCGGACGATCCCGATCAGTACCGGTGGCTGCGCGCCTATTCGCCGCTGCACCGCATTCAGCCCGGTGCGCACTACCCGCCGATGCTCGTGTTGACGGGCGATCACGACGACCGGGTGGTCCCGGGCCACTCGTTCAAGTTCGCCGCCGCCCTTCAGGCCGCCCAGGCCGGCGAGGCGCCGGTCCTCATCCGGGTCGAGACCGCCGCCGGCCACGGCGCCGGCAAGCCGACCGCGAAGCTCGTCGCAGAGCGGACCGACGTGCTGGCGTTCCTGGAGGAGGTACTCGGGCTGGCGCCCGGCACCTAGGCGGCCGCGGGCGGCGACGTGGCGCCCGGACCCGCCATTCACGCGATCGTCACGCAAGTCGGCTTACACGGCACCGACGCACCGGGGTAGGCTTGCAGGCACCAGACGTCACGAAAGGGAGACACGAAATATGACCCTTACAGGCGTGGTCGACGATCACATGCTGAGCCAGTACCGCGTGTTGCTCGACCGGGAGGATGAAGCGTTCGACGGACTCGAGCATGCCTACGAGGACGGAGACCGCGACCACTTCGAGGCCGACTACAACGACTGGGTGCGGGCGGTGGCCTGTCGACTCGCCTATCTGAAGCGTCTTGGGATCGAGGTCACCACCTGAGTCACCCCACGACCTGCGGTTGCTGGCCGAGCCACAGCCGCAGCCACGTTTCGAGCCCGACCGGATGGGAGTAGGTCCCCCCGAGCCGATACGCGAGCAGCGCCTCGTGTTCGGCGAAGTCGCCGACACCTACGACCGCCGGCGGCCGTCCTACCCGTCATCGCTCGTCGACGCAATCGTTTCCTTCGCGGATCTCGAGCGCGGTCCCGACCCGGGACCGCCTGTAGCCGAAGTCGGCGCCGGGACCGGCAAGGCGAGCGTCCTGTTCGCCGCCCGGAACCTCGAGCTGACCTGCCTCGAGCCGAATCACAACATGGCTGCGCTCGCCAGAGCGAACCTCGCCGCCTTTCCCCTCGCCGAAGTCTTGCAGACCTCGTTCGAGGACTGGCAGCCCCCTCCCCACAGCTACGGGCTTGTCTACGCCGCCCAGTCGTGGCACTGGGTGTCGCCCGAGGCCCGCTACGTCAAAGCCGACCTCGTCCTCCGGCCGGGCGGGACACTGGCGTTGTTCTGGAACATCATCGCCCGCCGCGGGGACGAGAGCCTGGACCGTGACCTCGCCGTCGCCTACGGCGACCTCATCCCGGACGGGATGTGGCGGACGGCCGCGGCCGACCGCATCGAGGCCAATTCCCGGGTCGTCGACGAGCTCGACTCCTCGGGCCTGTTCGGTCCGGTGACCGTCGTGCGCGAGCCGTGGCGCACGACCTACGACACCGACGCCTGGCTGGAGCTCCTGTCCACCGCGTCGGACCATCGCATGCTCGCCGAGGACGACCGGGCCGGCCTGTTCGACCGGATCAGGAGCGCCGTCGACGCCAACGGCGGCCGCGTCGAGGTCGAGTACATGTCGGTCGGTTATCTGGCCCGAAGCCGGCGCCGCAACGGACAGAAGTGATCGTGAAACCTGCGAGCTTCGTCCCGGTCGGAGTGGACGTCCCCCTTGCAAGTTGGGGGGTTCGTGCCGTCGGGGCCATCGTCGACGGCGTGATCGTCGGCATCGTGATCTACGGAGTCGCCGTCGCGGCGCACCTCCGTAGCCGGAGTGCGTTCGCGTACCTCGATCTCGCGGCGAACTTCGTGTACTCGTTCGCGCTGATCGGTTTCTGGGGCCGCACGCTCGGGATGCGGATGCTGGGACTGGAGGCGGTCGACGGGCTCGACGGCCGCTTCCCGATCGGGCCCGTCAAGGCGGCGGTGCGCTCGTTCGCAGCTGCGGTTCTGACGCTCGTCCCGCTCGTCGGGTCCCTGCTCGACCTCCTCTGGCCGCTCTGGGATCCCCGAAACCAGACCCTCCACGACAAGGCCGCCGGCACCGTGGTGCTGCGCCGCTGACAGGGGCGCTACGGCGCCAGCAGGTGGGCCACCTCTTCTCGCTCCTGGACCAGCTCGGCGGCCGTCGCCCTGATCCGTTCCGCGGCGAACTCGCCGTGCTGCAGGCCAGGCACGATCTCCCAGCCGGCTCCGTCGCTCCGCACAGGGAACCCGAACTGCAGCCCGTCGGGCACGTCGTACTCGCCGTGGGACACCACCGCCAGCGAGGCCCACTCGCCGGGCGCCGTCGGCCGGAGGATGCTCACGACCGAGTCGATGGCCGCGTTCGCCGCGCTCGCCGCCGACGACAAGCCCCTCGCCGCGATGATCGCCGCGCCCCGCTGTTGCACCGTGGTCAGGAATTCGCCCTCGAGCCACGACCGGTCCGGTATGACATCGACGGCCGGACGGCCCCCGATCAGCGCGTTCTCATAATCAGGAAACTGCGTCGACGAATGGTTCCCCCACACCCCCACCCTCGTCACCTGCGCGTTGGCCACCCCGGCCCTCCTGGCAAGCAGGCTCTGTGCCCGGTTCTGGTCGAGGCGCATCATCGCGAACCAGCGGTCCTCGGGCACCTCGGGCGCGTTCGACCGGGCGATCAGGCAGTTCGTGTTGCACGGGTTGCCGACCACGAGCACCCGCACGTCCGGCGCCGCCTGCTCGGCGATGGCGCGACCCTGCGGCTTGAAGATCCCGCCGTTGATGCCGAGCAGGTCCTTCCGTTCCATACCTGCCTTGCGGGGCACCGCCCCGACGAGCAGAGCGACCGAGGAGCCCCGAAAGGCCGTCGCGAGGTCGCTCGTCGGCTCGATGTCGACGAGAAGGGGGAAGGCGCAGTCCTCCAGCTCCATCACGACACCCTCGAGCGCCTTCATGCCGGCCTCGATCTCGAGCAGGCGCAGCACGATCGGCTGGTGCTCGCCGAGCATCTGGCCCGACGCGATCCGGAAGAGCAACGAGTAGCCGATCTGGCCGGCGGCCCCGGTGACGGTCACGTGCACCGGCCGCGGACTCGGGGCCGGAGTTGTCGAGGTGGTGGAGTCGGTCACGGCATCGGACACTAATCGGCCTTCCGGCGCGTCCCGAATCAGAGCCGCTCGACGATCGCCTCCGCGAACTGGCTGGTGCGCACCTCGTGCGCGCCCTCCATCAGACGGGCGAAGTCGTAGGTGACGATCTTGTCGGCGATCGTCCGTTCGAGAGCGGCGACGATGTCGTCGGCGGCCTCCTGCCATCCGAGATGCTCGAACATGAGCACGCCGGACAGCAACAGCGAGCCGGGGTTGACTTTGTCCTGGCCGGCATACTTCGGGGCCGTGCCGTGCGTGGCCTCGAAGACGCCGTGTCCCGAGACGTAGTTGATGTTGCCACCGGGTGCGATCCCGATGCCCCCGACCTGTGCCGCGAGGGCGTCGCTGAGGTAGTCCCCGTTCAGGTTCGTCGCCGCGAGGACGTCGAACTCATCGGGGCGCGTCAGCACCTGCTGGAACGTGATGTCGGCAATTGCGTCCTTGACGAGGATCCTGCCACCCGGCTGACCGTTGCAGTCGTCCCAGGCGACCGCGACGTCGGCGAACTCGTCACGGGTCACCTCGTAGCCCCAGTTCCGGAAGGCCCCTTCGGTGAATTTCTGGATGTTCCCCTTGTGCACGAGCGTGACGCTCCGTCGTTGCCGCCGCACCGCGTACTGCAGGGCCGCCCGGACGAGGCGCTTCGACCCCGTCTCCGAGATGGGCTTGATCCCGATGCCCGAGTCGGGGCGTATCGTCCATCCGAACTGCTCTTCCAGGTACGTGATGAGCCGCCGCGCCTCCTCGGTGCCTTCCTGCACCTCGAGGCCGGCATAGACGTCCTCGGTGTTCTCCCGGAAGATCACCATGTCGACCTTCTCCGGGTGGACGACCGGCGACGGCACGCCCTTGAACCAACGCACGGGCCGCAGGCACACGTAGAGATCGAGCAGCTGTCGCAGGGCGACGTTGAGCGACCGGATCCCGCCGCCGACCGGCGTCGTGAGAGGTCCCTTGAGGCCGATCAGATGGTCGCGGAACGACTCGACCGTCGCTTCGGGCAGCCATTGGCCCGTCTCCGTGAAGGCCTTCTCGCCCGCGAGCACCTCCTTCCAGGCGACGCGCTTCGCGTGCTTGGCGGCGGCGGCGTCGAGCACGAGCTGCGCGGCCGGCCAGATGTCCACGCCGATCCCGTCGCCTTCGATGTAGGGGATGACGGGCTCGTCCGGCACCAGGAGCGCGCCGCTCGGCGCCATCGTTATCTTCTCGGGCATGGCGGCGAGCCTAACGAGGGGCTGGCGATGGAACAGCTAGAGCCGCCGCTCTTCGCTCGGCGGCAAGCACCGTGTTGCGCAACAGCATCGCCCGCGTCATCGGCCCCACGCCCCCGATCCTCGGGGTGATCCAGCCGGCGACCTCGGCCACCGACTCGTCGACGTCGGACAGCAACCGCTTGCCGTCGCGCGAGACGCCGGCTCCGACGACCGCCGCGCCCGGCTTCACCATGTCCGGGGTAACGAGGTTGGCCCGTCCGGCCGCGGCCACGACGACGTCGCCGCGAACGACGTACTCGCCCAGGTTCGCCACCCCGGTGTGCACGACCGTGACGGCGGCGTTGCACCCCGGACGCTTGAGAGCCAGCAGCAGGGCGAGCGGCCGGCCGATCGTCAGCCCCCGCCCGATGATCACGACGTGGCGCCCGCTCACCGGCACGCCGTACTCGCTCAGCAGCTCGACGATGCCGGCCGGCGTGCACGGGAGCGGCCCGGGGGCGCCCATCACGAGACGACCGAGGTTGACCGGGTGGAGCCCGTCGACGTCCTTGTCGGGATCCACCGCCAGCAAGGTCCGCTCCTCGTCCAGGTGGCCCGGCAACGGCAACTGGACGAGGAGAGCGTCGACGTCGGGGTTGGCGCTGAGCGAGCGGACGACCGACTCGAGGTGCGCCTGGGTCACGTCCGCCGGCAGCTCCTCGTGCACCGAGATGATCCCCACCTGGGCGCAGTCCTGGTGCTTCATCGCCACGTAGCGGCCGCTCGGACCGTCGTCGCCCACGAGGATCGTCCCCAGCCCGGGCGTCACGCCGGCCGACTTCAGCTCGGCCACCCGCGCGGCCAGCTCCGCCCGCACCTTGGCGGCGAGCGCCTCGCCGTCCAACAAGATGGCGGCCATCAGTGGCGGAAGTGGCGTTCGCCGGTGAACACCATGGCGATGCCGCGCTCGTCGGCGGCCGCGATCACCTCGTCGTCGCGAAGCGACCCGCCCGGCTGCACGACGGCCGTTGCGCCGGCGTCGATCATCGCGTCCAACCCATCACGAAACGGGAAAAATGCGTCACTCGCCCCCGCTCCCCCCTGCGCTCGTCCGGCGGCCTTGCGGCCGGCGATCTCCGCCGCGTCCACTCGGCTCTGCTGCCCACATCCGATTCCGACCACCTGCCCACCGTAGGCCAAGACCACCGCGTTCGACGACGTCCGGGCGCAGACTCTCCAGGCAAGCTCGAGATCGCGCCACTGCTCGTCGGTGGGGGCGAGCTTGGTCGCCACCCGCCAGTCCGCGGGAGCAGACCCGATCCGGTCGGGCTCCTGTACGAGAAAGCCCCCGTCCACCTGGCGAAGGTCGAGCTGGGGCCGGCGCGGCGGGGGCGCGGCGATCACGCGCATGTTCCTGCGCTTGGCCGCGAAGCGGGCGAGGGCGCCGTCGTCGATGGCGGGTGCGACAAGAACATCGACCAGTGGGCCGTCCACGATCTGCTCCGCCAGCGCCTCGGTGACGGGACCGCTCAGTGCGAGGATCCCGCCGAAGGCCGAGACCGGATCGCCCTCGAGCGCCCGTGCGTGCGCCGTGCCCAGGTCGTCGGATACAGCAACCCCGCAGGGATTCGTGTGCTTCACGATCACCGCCGCCGCCAGGTCGCGGGCGAGCCTGAGCCCGTTCGGGCCGGCGAGCTCGTGGACGAGAGTCCAGGCCGCTTCCGCGTCGAGCAGGTTCAGGTAAGAGAGCTCGCGGCCACCGTGTTGGACGGCTCCGTCCCACCACCCGGGCGGATCGCCGAGCGTCCGGTAACGGGCAGCCCGCTGATGAGGGTTCTCCCCGTAGCGCAGCACCATGCCCCGCTCGAGCGCGAGGTGCAGACTCGTCGGGAAGCCGCCGGCCACGTCGTCGTCGCTCGTCCCGGTGTCGTCGAGCCAACCGACGATGGCGGCGTCGTAGGCGGCCGTGTGCGCGAAGGCGTCGCGCGCCAGCCGCCGGCGGGTCGCGGCGCTGACGGCACCCTCCTTCCGCAACTCGTCGAGCACGAGGCCGTACTCCTCCGGATGCACGACGACGGTCACGTGCGCGTGGTTCTTCGCCGCCGCCCGGACCATCGCAGGTCCTCCGATGTCGATGGTCTCGATGGAGGGCTGCGCTCCGAACGGGTACAGGTTGCATGCGACGAGGTCGATCGCCGCGATGTCGTGAGCCGCCAGATCGGCGA
The DNA here is from genome assembly GCA_963763085.1 of uncultured Acidimicrobiaceae bacterium. Taxonomy (GTDB): domain Bacteria; phylum Actinomycetota; class Acidimicrobiia; order Acidimicrobiales; family Bog-793; genus CAVXNB01. The sequence goes on along the minus strand of CAVXNB010000004.1, from coordinate 1,176,338 downwards.
GATGCGACGGCACCGAGCGGTCGGCGAGGATGCCGGCATGGATGCTCGGATGCAAGGTCTTCACGCGGCCGCCGAGCATCGACGGCATGCCGGTGACGGCAGCGACCTCGGTGTGATCGATTCCGGCTTCCTCGAGGACCCGGGCGGTGCCGCCGCTCGCGACGAGCTCAACCCCGAGGCCCACGAGCCCGGCCGCGAAAGCCTGGATGCCGGTCTTGTCGTACACGGAAAGGAGCGCGCGCACGATCGGCGACCCTACAGGCACATCTGGCCCCCCGGGCTCAGGGTCCGACACGCTCACACCTCTCCGCGCGGGCGCACGACGATCTGGCTGATGACCACGTGGTCGGGCTGGCCGAGGGCGAACTCGACGGCTCGCGCGACGTCCTCCGGCTGCAGTGGCTCGAGCAGTGCGAGCTCCTCCCGCCCGAGCGGGCTCGAGCGGGACAACCTCGTGTCCACGAGACCGGGGGCGACCAAGGTCACCCGCACCCCGAGCGGCGCCGCTTCCCTCCGGAGGACGTCCACGAGGCCGGTGACCGCCCACTTGCTGGCGCAGTACAGCGGCTCGCCCACGTAGGTCTCGAGACCCGACGTCGAGCCGACAACGACGATGTGCCCCTCGCCGCGGGTGGCCATACGCGAGAGCGCCGCCCGGATGACGTGTGCGGTGCCCAGGACGTTCGTGTCCATGACCGCCTTCCATGCCGCCACGTCGCCCGACTGGAGCGTGCCTGCCTCGACCACCCCGGCCGCGGCCACAACGGCCTGGACCGGCCCGAATTGTTCCTCGGCGAACGAGAACAGCGACTCCACCTCGGCGTAGCTCCGGACGTCGCAGCCGCGGGAGGCGCAGCTCGACCCCGATGCGGCGAGCTCTTCAGCAACCGCGCTGGCGGAGGACTCGTCGAGATCGGCGACGACGACCCGTCCGCCGGCGTGGGCGAGGCGGGTCGCCACGCTGGCGCCGATGCCGTTTGCGGCACCGGTCACGACGATGCTGCCGGTTGCAGGGGTCACAGACGTCACGATAAACGACCGCTGCGCGCTGCCTCCTGTTGGCGGTCAGGTCCGGTCGGTTGGGTCCATGGCGGTATCGGTCGGGTCGGCCGCGAGCTCGGCGAGGACGCGCCGGACGGTCTCGGGGTAGAGGCGCCGTTCGACGACCTTGATCCGCTCGTGCAGCGTGGCGACGGAATCGCCGCCGAGAACCGGCACGACCTCCTGAGCGAGGATCGGGCCGGCGTCGACCTCCCAGGTGACGACGTGCACGGTGCACCCCGTCACGGCCACGCCGGCGTCGAGCGCGTCGGCCACCGCGTGCCAACCTTTGAACGCCGGGAGCAGGGCCGGATGGGTGTTCAGGATCCGCCCCGCATAGGCCTCGAAGATCGCCCGACCGAGAATCGTCCCGAAGCCGGCCAGGGCTATGAGCTCGACCCCGTAGGGAGCGAGTGCTGCCACGACTTCGGCCGTGTAGCCGTCGCGGTCGAAGCTCGCTCCGAACGTCTTGCGCTCGATCCTCACGACCGGGATGCCAGCCAGCCCGGCGACGCCTTCCGCCTCGCAGATGCGGTCGACGAGCACGACCGCGATGGGCAACCGCGCACCCGCGAGAGCCGCGAGGATTGTGCCAGAGCCCGATGCCAGGACGGCTATCCTTCGGGTACCGTCCCGGTGGGAGGCGGGTGACAGTGCGGCTGCGGTTTCGCAGGCGCAGGGAGCACGATCAGAAGCGGAGGGGCCCTGGTCGGACATCCAGGTCATATTGCCTGCCTACCAGGTCTGACGATGCACCGTCGGGCTCGCTGGGCCAACAAGAGTCAAATCCAGGGACGGATGAGGAGTACTAGGTGAGCGACGACCCCCAGGACGGCAACTGGTGGCTCGCGTCCGACGGCAAGTGGTATCCCCCTGACCTGCATCCGGACGTGCAGCCCTCAGCGCCGGTCCTGACCGAGGAGGATCGTTTCGCCGCGCTCTTCGACGCCGCATTGGACGTCGCCCGGGTCAGTGAGAGCGTCGCCGCCCACACCGGGCCAGAGCGCAGGTCGGGATATTCGACCACCGGCAACGGCAACGACGCCCACCTGGGCCCCCAGCGGGTCACGAAAGGCCGCAGGGCCTCTGATCAGGAATTCGAAAAGCAGCACGGATCCGAGCCTCAGCGGCGGTTTCGCGGTCGCGAGTCGACGGGTTCGCCGTACGTGGCAGGGGACCTCTCGGTGCCCGAGACGGTCCGTGCCGAGCCACGGCCTCGGCCTGGCACGCGCGAGAGACCGGCATACCAGCCAACGCCCTGGTCACCCTCCGGGTACGCCCGCCCGGCTCCTTCGCTGCCATCGGTGGACCCCGCGCCGGCCCCTGGCTCGTACATCCCGCCGACGCCGGAGCCGGCGTTGCCGACCCCTCCGACGCCGGAGCCGGCGCCTCCCACACCCCGTCCCCCGCTACCGGACCCCACCCCCCCGACTCCGCCGGCGCCTCCCCCTCCGCCGGCGCCTTCCCCTCCGCCGGCGCCCCCGCCTCCAGCCCCACCGGCGCCACCCTTGCCCGAGCCCCCCGCCCCTGCGCCCTCACCACCGTTGCCCGAGCCGCCGCTCCCGCCACCGGCGCCACCGTTGCCCGAGCCCTCGCTATCGCCGCCGGCGCCTCCGGAGCCGGACGCCGCCGCCCCGTTGCCGGACGCCGCCGCCCCGTTGCCGGACGCCGCCGCCCCGTTGCCGGACGCCGCCGCCCCGTTGCCGGACGCCGCCGCCCCGTTGCCGGACGCCGCCGCCCCGTCGCCGGACGCCACCCGGACCGCGGAGGCGAACGCCCTTCCCCCTACAGCTCGCCGGCGCCCTTCCGGAAGAGGTGCCTCGGACCTTCGCCAAGCGGTGGCCGGCGCTGTGGCACGGGCCGCCGCGCAAGGACCACTCGTGCCGGCGGCGCCCGAGGAATCCGTTGTCTCGCCCGAGGCCCACGAACCAGCGCCGTTGTGGCCGAAGACTCGGCGCCGCCCGGCTCCGTTTCCTGTCGAGAATGTCGCCCAGGTTCCCGCCGCACCCACTGCATCAACCACGCCATCCACCGCGGCCGAGCCCGAACCATCGCCGATGGACCCTTACGAGGAGTTCGCGAGATTGGCAGGCCGTCACGCCGCCATGGCCGGCGCTGCTACGAGGCGCTACACCGATCGCCCGCCGAGCACGCCGGTCGAGTCCACGGACCCGGGGCCACACGTGCCGCTCTGGCTGGCCGGGCGCGGAGGGGTCTTTCCGTTGGACGGCGCGATCGAGGATGAGTCCGGTGATGAGCCGGCGGCAGAACCGTCCACGGAGCCGGCAGCGGACAGCGTACGAGGAGTTCGCGATGCTGGCGCGCCAGTACGCCGCCGCCGAAACCGCGCCGCGGCAGGAGACCGACCGCTCCCCGGAGGCGCCGACTCCGCCTTCCTCCGACCAGACGCCCGGCGTGCAAGCTCAGTCAGAGGCTGCTCTCGTGAGTCCCGAGCCTTCGTCCGGCACCGACAGCGAGTCCCGGACACCGGGCTCAGCGAGTGCGGACGAGACCTCCTGGCCGGCAGGAGAGAGGCGTTCGGCGGCACGCCAAGCTCGCAAGCCTCTGCCTGCGGCGCTCCAGGCTGCTGTCGATTCCGACCCGCGCCAAGTCGACTCGCCAACCTCGAGCTCTCGGCGCTTCGAGGCGACGGGCCCACGCCCGGTCGGCGAACGGCCGACGAGCCAGTCCCTCACCCCCGAGAGGACGCCGGGCATCCTTCGCCGTTACGCGTCCGCCATCGGCATATTCGCGCTCTTCATCGCCGCCGGCGGTGCTGCCGCCGGCATCGCCGCACTGCGGGGGCCCGTCCCGGTGGTGAACCCGACGCCGGCGCAGGACCGCGCCGCGGCAGGCCACATCGTGCTCAGAGCCGGCGACTTCCCGACGGGGTGGACCTTCTCGTCCGCCGCGCTGTCCAGCGGGTCATACGGCATCGGCTCGGTTCTCGTCATACCGTCGCTCGTACGCGTCTGGGTGACCGCTCATCCCGCCTGTGCCAAGACGCTGTACACCCTCAGCGCGGCGATGCGGCCGTCGACCGGCCAACCGACGGCGGTGTCGGCTTCGCAGGCGACGCGGCAGGCCGGCCTCGGGGGCTCCTGGCAGATCGCGAATGCGGTCGCGTTTCACGGTACCGCCGCGCAGGTGGGCAACGAGGTGTCGTCCATGCAGCGGCTCCTGGCGCGCCCGGACTCAAGGGCTTGCATCAGCCAGTTCTGGGCTGCAGAACTACTGCCGCCGTTGGCGGTCGGTTCCCATGTGGTGATGTCCGTGTCGCCGGCGCCGGTTCCCCCGATCCCGGGGAACCCGCCCGCATGGTCCATGTCGATGAACGGCATCGCCACGGTGCGAAACGTCGCCCAGCCGATCCACTTCCAGATCACACAGTTCGGCTCCGGTCCGGCCGAGGTCTCCCTCGTGACGACATCGAAGATCGCTCCACTCTCGCCGAGCGTCGGCGAGGCGCTGCTCAAGGTCTTGGCGACTCGAGTGGAGCGCTTCGCCTCTTAATTTTCTTGCCAAACTTGCTTCCGCGAAAGATTGTGACTGGTCGCAATCTCGATCGGAAGCAAGTTTCAAAACAAAAACGACATGCCCCCCAGGTCCTCGCCCACCGCACGAACCCCGCGCCGAAGAAGGCGACCCCGACGAAGGGCCGACCGGCCGCCACCCGCTTGAGCGGCGCGCTCAGTCCGGATACTCGTACAGCGGCATTACCCGTGTGAGCTCTGCGACCCGCTCCGCTAGAGCGCCGTCGGGATCCTCGGCGCCTTGCGCCAACGCATCGGCGAGGATGCCGCCGACGACCGCGAATTGCTCACGCGTGAACTCTCGAGCTGCGAGCGCCGCCGCCCCGAAGCGCAGTCCCGAACACCCCGGCGCTTCGAGCGCGTCGTAAGCGAGCGCGACCGCGTTCGCAGAGAACCCGATCCGATTCAGCCGGCGAAGCGTCGCCCAAGCCTCGCGGCCCCCCGGTGCCAGGTCGACGAGGAACTGATGAACGTCGGTGCCTCCGGTCACGACCCTTGCCTGCGTCCGGTCCTCGGCAGCGACGAGCACTTCCGCCATGATCCGGGCACCTTCCAACGTGCGCTCCATGCGCTCGCGGAACGCATCCGTCGCAGCGAGCTTGAACGTCACCGCCTTGGCTGCGATCACATGCGGTAGGGGGCAACCTTGTTCGCCCGGATAGACGGCGGCGTCGATGCGGGCGGCAAGGTCCGCGCGGCACAGGATCGCACCACCGCGGGCACCGCCGAGCGTCTTGTGCACGGTCATCGTGCACGCGTCGGCCAGCGGCACCGGGTCAGGGTGCAGCTTCGCAGCCACAAGTCCGGCGAAATGGGCCATGTCGACGACCAAGGCGGCGCCAACCTCGTCGGCGATCTCGCGGAACCGGGCAAAATCAAGGTGACGGGAGTAGCAGGACCAACCGGCGAAGATCACCTTTGGACGATGCCGGCGGGCGAGCGTCGCCACTTCGTCCATGTCCACGAGACGGTCGTCACGCCGAACGTGGTAGGCGAAGGCCCGGTAATTGCGCCCGGCGAAGGTCTCGGGCGCGCAATGGGTCGGGTGCCCCCCATGGCTGAAGTCGAAGCCGAGCACGACGTCGCCGGGATCGCACAGCGCATGCAGCACGGCGGCATTGGCGTTGGCACCCGAGTACGACTGGACATTGGCGTGATCCGCACCGAAAAGAGCCTTGGCGCGCTCGATCGCAAGGCGCTCGATCTCGTCGATCCATTCGCACGTGTCGTAGTCGCGGTGCCCGGGATAGCCGTCCGCGTACTTCGTCGTCAGGATCGACCCTTGCGCCTCGAGCACCGCCCGCGGCGGCACGCTCTCGGAGGCGACCAAATCGAGCGTTGCGCGCTGACGGGCGAGTTCCCCCTCGATCGCTGCGCCCACTTCGGGGTCGAGGACGCTGAGCGTCGTCTCGAATGGGCTCTGACCGGTCCGCTCGATCACCACGGCAAGCAAACTACCCGGCGGCGGCCGCGTCGGTCACCGAGATCGCACGCGTCTGCGCTCCGGACATCGCGACGGCCGGTCGACCCTGGATGGCGGTGCGCCGCGCCTTCGCCCTTCTCATGGACATTGCCAGCACGACGGTTGCGGCGCCGGCGCTGATCGTTCCTCCGACGATGAGGCCCCATCGAGGCCCGAACTCCTGGGACAGCCAGCCCACCAGGGGCGCACCCAGCGGAGTGCCTCCGGCGAAGACCAGCATGTAGAGGCCCATCACGCGACCGCGCATGGCTGGCGCGGAGGCGAGCTGGACGCTGGAGTTGGCAGCGGTCGAGAACGTTATGGCGGCAAAGCCTGCCGGAATGAGCGAGATCGCCAGCAAGAGAAATGTCGGCATCAGGCCAACGCACACTTCGAGCAGGCCGAACGCCACGGCCGCCACGATTACCAGCCGGGTGGTGGGATGCTCGCGCCGGGCGCCGAACAGTGCTCCGGCAAGTGAACCCGCCGCAAGCACCGACGAGAGGATTCCGAACGCGCCCGCTCCTCGCTGGAACACCAGCTTGTCGACGAGCGCGAGCGTGATCTGGAAGTTGAACCCGAACGTGCCGACGATCGCGACCAGCACGATAGGCACGAGCAGCTCCCGCTTGTGCCTCACGTACGACAAGCCCTCGCGGATGTTCCCTCGTTGGCGCACGAGGCGAGGAGCAGGGAAGAGCTCTGCCGATCGCATCATGAGCAGAGAAGCGATGACGGGTATGAAGGAGGCCGCGTTGCCGAGGAAGACCCACGCTGTGCCGACACCGTCGATGAGCAATCCGGCTGCGGCCGGGCCCACGATGCGAGCCGCGTTGAACGTGGCGCTGTTCAGCCCGACGGCGTTTGGCAACTCGTCGGTTCCGACGAGCTCGGACACGAAAGCCTGGCGCGTCGGGTTGTCGAACGCGGTCGCCACGCCGAGCAGGAAAGCGAAGAGGTACACCTCGCGAAGAGTCGCTGCACCGAGCAGGTCGAGGAGACCCAGCGCGAGCGCGATGCACGCCATCGACACCTGCGTGGCGATGATGAGCTTGCGCTTGGAGAAGCGATCGGCGATGACACCGCCCTGGAGGCCGAAGAGCAGAAGAGGCAGGAACTGCAGTCCGGTCGTGATTCCGATGGCAGTCCCGCTGTTGTGGGAGAGCCGCAGCACCAACCAGTCCTGACCGACGCGCTGCATCCAGGAGCCGGTCAGCGACACGAGCTGGCCGCCGGCAAAGAGTCGGTAATTGCGAACCCGCAACGAGCGGAACGTGCGGTTCACGAATCCGCGAGCCGTTCGATGATCGGAGCGGCGATACGCAAGGCGTCGCGCTCGGCCGGCGAGAGCTCCTCGAGCCTGCGGGCCAGCCAGGCCTGTCGACGGCTTCGGTCCTCAACGAGCAGGTCGGCGCCGTGCTCGGTAAGGGTGATCACGGACTGGCGGCCATCGGTCGAGTGCCGGTCACGGCGAACGAGCCCGAGCTCCTCGAGGGCGGCGATGACCCGCGTCATCGATGGCGGCTGCACGCGCTCCATGGCGGCGAGCTGCGACGGCGACAGCGGCCCTTCGCGCTCGATGATCCCGAGAACCGAAAGCTGGCTGACCGTGAGGCCCTCGCTGCTGCGCTCGCTTCGCAGCCGGCGGGAGAGCCGCATCACCGAGATGCGCAGCGTGCTCGCCAGGCCGGACGACTCGTCCGTTCCGGCCTCGGCCGCGTCTGCCAAAGCTCCGGATCCGGCCGGTCCGCCCCCGCCGCCCGCCGCCGTCGCCCGCTGCGCCGGCCTCGCACGGGGGTGCCCAAACTCATACCCTTAGCATAGCTCATTAGTTCTGCTAAGCAGTTCGCCGGCCGTTTGACTCGGCGAATTCACTCTGCAAGCTTGCCGCAGGGCCGCCCGGGCGCCCGGCGGCGCCAAGCGTCAATTGGCAGCGTGACTGACCGGACGCACGTCGAAGCCCTGGGCTCTGGCTGCGTCCAACACCGCCTTCGCGTGCTCACGGTTCCGCGTCTCGAGGACGATGTGCACCGCGGTCTCGCGCACGTGCAGGTCGTATCCCTCGCGAAGGTGCTCAACCGTCACAAGGTTGCCGCCGCTGAGCCCGATGCAGGTGAGCAAGCGGGCGAGGTTTCCCGGCCGGTCGGAGATCCGGGCGAAGAGCACCACTCGCCTGCCGGCGTTAGTTTCGTGGCGACGGATCACCGGCGAGAGCAGCCCGGTGTCGATGTTGCCGCCGGAGAGCACCACGACCGTCGTGCCGGCCGCAGGCGGCGTCACCCGACCGTCCATCAACGCGGCTGCACCGACGGCGCCCGCACCCTCGACGACGAGCTTGGATCGCATGAGCAGCATCACGATCGCGTCGGCGATCTCGTTCTCGCCGACCGCGACGATCTCGTCGACGTGCCGCCTGATGAGCTCGACCGTGATGCCGGTCGGGCGCTTCACGGCGATCCCGTCGGCCAGAGTCGGCCCGCCCGTGACCGTCGCGGGCACGCCGGCCTCCGGCCCCGCCAAAAAGGGCGCGCAGACGTCCGCCTGCACAGCGACGACCTTGACGCGCGGAGCCGAGCGCGTCGATGGCACAGGCGACCCCGGACGCGAGCCCACCACCGCCGAGGGGCACGATCACCATGGCGAGGTCGTCCACGTCTTGAACCAGCTCGAGCCCGAGTGTTCCTTGGCCCGCCACGATCGCCCTGTCGTCGAATGGATGGACGAAATGAAGGCCGGTCTCCCGGGCGCGTGCCTGCGCGAGGAGGACGCAGTCGTCGAGCGACTCGCCCTCGAGATGCACCGACGCGCCGTAGCCGATGGTCGCGTCCGCCTTCGAGATCGAGGCCTCCGCCGGCATGAAGACCTCGCACGGCACACCCGCCGAGCGCGCCGCGAACGCAACCGCCTGTGCGTGGTTGCCGGCTGAGGCGACAACGACTCCGGGCCAGGCTCCGTCGCCGAGTGCCGCCAGCTTCGCCGACGCGCCGCGGATCTTGAACGACCCGGTTCGCTGGAGGTTCTCCGCCTTGAGGACGACGCGCGAGCCGGTCAGCTCGCTCAGGACCCGGCAGTTGTAGATCGGCGTGTGAACCGCTGTGCGCTGCACGGCGGCAGTGGCGGCCTCGATCTCCTCGAGGAGCAGGTCCCCGGACTCCGCCACCGGGCAGCCCTCAAAATGCCCGGACGAGCCCGACCATGAGGTCGCCGGCTTCGGTCGGGTTCTTCGCGACGAGCACGCCGGCGGCGGAAAGGGCCTCCATCTTGGCTTTGGCGGTGCCGCTGTGACCGGAGACGATGGCGCCGGCGTGACCCATCTTCCGTCCCTCCGGCGCCGTGACGCCGGCGATGTACGCCACGACCGGCTTGTCCATCTCGGCGGCGATGAAGTCCGCCGCCCGTTCCTCGCCCTCGCCTCCGATCTCCCCGATCATCATCACCGCCAGCGTCTCGGGGTCCTCCTGGAAGGCGGCGAGAACGTCGACGAACGTCGTGCCCGGGACCGGGTCGCCACCTATGCCGACGCAGGTCGTCTGGCCGATGGACTGCTGGGACAGCTCGTGCAGAGCCTGATAGGTCAAGGTGCCCGAGCGGCTCACGATGCCGACGGGTCCTCCGGGCCGGGCGATGTCACCGGACGTGATGCCGATGTTGCACTTCCCGGGCGAGATGACGCCGGGACAATTCGGCCCGATCAGGCGGATGCCGGGATAGTCGCGGACGAGCCGGGCGTTCACGAGCGCCTCGTCCTTGGCCGGAATGTGCTCGGTGATGCACACGACGAGGCGGATGCCGGCGGAGGCGGCGTCGATGATCGCCGCCGGTGCCGCACGAGGAGGTACGGCGATGAAGCTCGCATCCGCGCCGGTCGCATCGACCGCCTCGGCAACCGAGTCGAAGACCGGGATGCCCTCGACGTCCTGGCCGCCCTTGCCCGGGGTGACGCCGGCGACGACGTTCGTGCCGTAGGCCCGGTTGCGCAGTCCGTGGAAGCGGCCCTGGCTCCCGGTGAGTCCCTGGACGACGACCCGCGTGGTCTCGTCGACGAAGATGCTCACGAGTTCGAACCTCCCGCAGAGGCGTGCTCGGCCGCGAGCTCGACCGCCCGCCGGGCGGCGCTGAGCATCGTCGGCTCGCTCACGATCTGCTCGGAGGCCCGGTCGGCGATGATCCGCCTCGCCTCGGCCGCGTTCGTGCCGTCGAGACGGAGGACGATCCGCGACGAGATGTCGACCCGCTCGAGCGCGGCCAGGATCCCCCGGGCGATGTCGTCGCACCGGACGATCCCGCCGAAGATGTTGACGAGGATCGCCCGGACTTTCGGATCGGTGTTGATCACCTCGAGCGCGTTCGCCATGACGTCTGCGTCGGCGCCGCCGCCGATGTCGAGGAAGTTCGCGGCCGCGCCTCCCACCTGGTTCACGACGTCGAGCGTGCTCATGGCGAGCCCGGCCCCGTTCGCGATGATCCCCACCGAGCCGTCGAGCCCGATGTACTGGAGACCTTTCTCCTTGGCGAGCCGCTCCCGCTCGTCGACGTCGCCCAGATCCTCGATCTCCGCCCACTCCGGATGGCGGAAGGCGGCATCGTCGTCGAGCGTCACCTTGGCGTCGAGCACACGTACCTCGCCGTCGGTCGTCAGCACGAGCGGGTTGATCTCCACGAGGTCCGCGTCTCCCCGGATGTAGCAGTCGTAGAGCTTCACGAGGATGTCGGCGGCTCCGTCACGCGCTCTCGGGTCGAGGCCGGCGGCATCGACCAGCTCGTACGCCGCCGGCAGCGACAGCCCGTCGAGCGGGTTGACGTGCAGCCGCGCGATCGCGTCCGGGTCCTCATCGACGACCTGCTCGATGTCGACACCGCCACGGGCCGAGACCATGCCGAGGTGCAGCTTCGCCGCCCGGTCGAGGGTGAAGCTGGCGTAGAACTCGCGGGCGATATCGGTCGCGTGCTCGATCCAGAGCCGGCGCACGACGTGGCCCTTGATGTCGAGACCGAGGATGCTGCCCGCGTGCTCGATGACCTCCTCACGGGAGAAGGCCAGCTTGACCCCGCCGGCCTTGCCGCGGCCGCCGACTTGCACCTGGGCCTTCACGACGACGGGATAGCCGAGCCGTTCCGCAGCCGCTTCGGCCTCGGCAACCGTGTCCGCGACCTCTCCGGACGGCACCGGCAGGCCGTAGCGCGCGAAGTACTGCTTGCCCTGATACTCGACTAGATCCACGTGCCGCCTTCCTGTCAGTCGCCGCTATGCGGTCGCCGCTGTCGGTCGCCGCTGTCAGTCGCCGCCGGGCCCGGACCGCCCGGCGCTCGACCGCTCCCGGGAGTCCAGCGCCTCCTCCAGCCAGGAGGCGATCTGCGGGAGCGACGCACCCGGCGTGAACACGGCGCTCACGCCAGATTCCTTCAGCACTTCGATGTCCCGCTCGGGAATGATCCCGCCGACGATGACGAGCACGTCCTCGAGCCCCTCGGCACGCAGGCCCTCGAGCACTCTCGGAACCAGCGTCAGGTGCGCCCCGGACAACAGGGACAGCCCGACCGCGTCGGCGTCCTCCTGGAGGGCGGTGCGAACCACCTGCTCTGGTGTCTGATGGAGGCCGGTGTAGATGACCTCGAAGCCGGCGTCGCGCAGCGCGCGCGCGATGACCTTGGCACCTCGGTCGTGGCCGTCGAGGCCTGGTTTGGCGACGACGACGCGGTAGCGGCGATCCATTCCCCGGCGATACTAGGCAGCACTTGGCCTGGAGAGACCAATCGGTCGCATGGCCGAGCCCTCAGGACGGCACTGCCGGCAGAAGTACGAAGGCGATCAACGACAGATGCAGCGCGGCGGCGACCACGACGCAGGCGTGGAATATCTCGTGGTAGCCGAAGACAGTCGGCCACGGGTCGGGGCGCCGGCGTGCGTAGACGACGGCGCCGATCGTGTACAGGAGGCCGCCGGCGGCCATGAGCGAGAACCCCAGGACTCCCAGGTAGTGGAAGAACTCCGGCAAGGCGCCGACGGCGATCCAGCTGACGGCGATGTAGGGAAGCACGACGGCCCACTTCGGCGCGTCCAACCACGTGAAGCGCATGATCACCCCGCACAGCGAGGCCGTCCAGACGATGCCGAGGACGATCCAGGCGTCGGCGTCGGGAAGCGACAGCCCCGCGACGGCGGTGTAGCAGCCGGCGATGCAGAGGAAGATCGCCGAGTGGTCCGCCCGCCGCATCCGCCGGCGTGCCGGCGGCGACCAGTTGACCCGGTGGAACAACGCGCTCGTCGTGAACATCGCCGTCACCGAGAAACACGCAATCGCCGTACACACCGCCGCCTTCACCCCACGGGCCTCGAGCCCGATGAGGGGACCGACGACGAGCATCGCGATCGCAGCGACCTCGTGCGACCATCCGCGCAGGCGCGGTTTCGGGCGCTCGACGGCCGGAGCGTTCGCTTGGGCAACCCGCGCCACGGGAGACAACTCTACCTACCGGTCGGTAGATCTGCCGAGCGGGGAGCGTCCGGCAGGCGGGGCTACCATCAGCCCCCGTGGCGCACGCCCTCCTCAACCGTTCTTCCTGGTGGGAGAACCCGCGCTGGGCCACCTTGGCGTCGCTGCCGCCGGCGCTGCTCGCGCTCGGACTCTGCTGTTACCAGCTCGCCTACCCGAACGTGCTCCATGGCGTGTTCTCGTATGACGACGGCGTCTACTTCGGGTCCGCGCTCTACCTGATCCACGGCATCGTCCCATACCGCGACTTCACAATCTTGGTCCCGCCCGGGATCACACTGCTCATGACGCCGTTCGCGCTCTTGACGCACTTCACCGCGCAGAACGAAGCCCTCGCCTCGGCGAGGGTCTTCACGGCGGTCGTCACGGGGGCCAACGCGTTCCTGGCCGGGCTGGCGGTGCGCCATCGAGGGATCGCCGCATCGGCCGCGGCGGCGACGGCGCTGGCGATCTTCCCCGCCGCCTACCTCGCCGACAGCGCTGTCCTGCTCGAGCCCTATCTCGTGTTCTTCTGCCTGCTCGGCGCCGTACTGCTCTTCCAGAACGGCGACATCGCCACCCCGAGGCGTGTCTGGCTCGCCGGCCTCGCCTTCGGGCTCGGTGCCGCAGTCGAGCTGTGGGCTCTCGTCCCGCTCGTTGTCGCTGCCGCGTTCTGCGTCCCGGTCTGGCGCCGTGCGGTGCTCCCCCTGCTGGGCGGCGCCGCCATCGGCCTCGGTGTGACCTGCCTGCCGTTCGTCCTGCTGGCGCCACACGCCTTCTGGCACGACACAGTGCTGACGCAGCTGACGGGCACGGCGTTCGGACCGGTGGTCGGCGCGGGGACCCGTTTCTTGGTCCTGACCGGGCTCGGGCCGCCGCTCGGCCTCCACATCTCCACCGGCGCCGCTACCGCGATCGCGCTCGGTGCCGGGCTCGTCTTCGGCCTCATCTTCGCCGCCGCGGCAGCGACCGGAAGAGCCTCTCGCTCTGACGGCTTCGCGTTCGCGGCCATGGTCGCCGTCACGGCGCTCGTCGTCTTCGTGCCCACGTTCTCCGGTCACGACACGTACTTCGCAGCGCCGTTCGTCGCCATCGTCTTCGGCCTCGCGGTCCGCTACCTGCTCGAGGGCATCACCGGGATCATCCAAGCGGTCGCGGGCGGCTCCTACGTCTCGGTCGACTTCGCCGCCCGCACCGGGCTGACGTTCATCATCGTGGCGCTCGTGGTCGCCGGCGCCGTCACCACCGTCAGGCGCGAGGCGACGTTCACCCGCGCCTTTTTCGCGGTCGCCGCGACGTCGCCGGGGCCGAGCATCATGAGTGCCGTGGCGCCCGGCACGTGCGTCGTGACGGAGGGGGCGTCGCTGGTTATCAGCGGGGACCGTTTCTCGGCCGGCGTGGCGGAGTGCCCGACCGTGCTCGACGCCGCCGGGACGTGGCGTGTGATCGATCCGGACCATCCGCCCACGACTCCGGGCCCGCGTGACCGCACGCTCGTGGCTTCGTGGCGGACCTGGCTGGGGCAAGCCGACTACGTCGTGCTGGCCACGCGGGGGCCGTCGTACATTCCCTGGACCCCGGCGCTGCGGCGGTGGTTCAGCCGCGCCTTCACATCGGTCGTCAGCTCGGGTGGCGCCGCCGTCTACAGGCGGTCGGCCACCGCCGGCCTCACGGCCGCTCGAGCGGGCTGAGCGCCACGAGGAACCGCTTGTCGCCCTTGTCCGGGAAGCGGATCGTGGCTCGCTCGTCGGCCCCCACCCCCTCGACCTCGAGCACGACGCCCTCGCCGAATCGGGCGTGCACCACCCGATCGCCCGGAGCCAGGCCGAGGCGCTCGGCTCCGGTGGTGGCGCCGGCTGCCTGCACGGCGGGGTGGGTGCCCGCCCGGGACCGCTGCCCGCCACCGATCACGACCCCCTCTTCGACGTCGCGGATCAGCTCCTCGGGGATCTCCTTCATGAACCGGCTCGGGAAGCTCTGCTGGATGCGCCCGAACAGCAGGCGGCTCCAGGTGTGCGTGAGGTACAGGCGCTCACGGGCGCGGGTCAGCCCGACGTAGCAGAGCCGCCGCTCCTCCTCGAGCTCGTCGGGCTCGCTCAGGGTCTGGGCATGGGGGAAGATCCCCTCCTCCATGCCCGTGAGGAACACGACGCGGAATTCGAGGCCCTTGGCGGAGTGGAGAGTCATGAGGGAGACGCTGGCGCCGTCGTCGAGGACGTCGGTCGCCGCCACGAGCGCCGTCGACTCGAGGAAGGACTCGAGGTCCTCGTGCTCCGAGGCGACGTTCATGAGCTCGGCGAGGTTCTCGACCCGGCCCTCGGCGTCGATGGCCCGGCTGCCGCCGATGGCGATCTCGGCCTCGAGCGTGTCGGAGTAGCCGGTCCGCTCGAGGATCACCTGGATCAGATTGTCGGGCGGGCGTGTGACGAGATCGCTCGACCGGACCTCCTCGAGCAGGGCGAGCAGGCCCCGGATCCCGGCCAGGGCCTTGCCGGAGGCCCCGGCCAGCTCGGCGTTCGCCAGTGCCTCCGCGAACCCGACCCCCTTCTCTGCGGCGAACGCGAGCAGCCTGCCCACCGTCGTGTCGCCGACGCCGCGCCGCGGCGTGTTGAGGATGCGGCGGAGCGACACCTCGTCGCCCGGGTTGGCGACGGCACGCAGATAGGCGAGCACGTCACGAATCTCGCGCCGGTCGAAGAAACGGGTCCCCCCCACCACCGTGTAGGCGATCCCCCGATCGGCCAGCGCAGTCTCGAGGGCGCGGCTCTGGGCGTTGGTCCGGTAGAAGACGGCGATGTCGCTGTAGCCGACGCCCTCGTCGCGGCTCAGGGTCGCGATCTCGCCCGTGACGAACGACGCCTCGTCCCGGTCGTCGCCGGCTCTGTAGCGCCGGATGGGCTCGCCCTTGCCGAGAGCGCTCCAGAGGTCCTTCTCCTGACGGAGGAGGTTGTTCGAGATGACCGAGTTGGCGGCGTCGAGGATCGTCTGGGTGGAGCGGTAGTTCTGGTCGAGGATGATGACGCGCGAGTCGGGGAAGGCCCGCTCGAACTCGAGCAGGTTCCGCATCTCGGCGCCCCGGAAGCGGTAGATGCTCTGGTCGGTGTCGCCGACGACGCAGACGTTGCGCCGGGCCTGTCCGAGCAGGATGACGAGCTCGTTCTGGGCCACGTTCGTGTCCTGGTACTCGTCGACGAGCACGTGCTCGAACCGGTCCGAATACTGCTCGAGCACGTCGGGGTGGTCGCGGAACATGCGCACCGTGCGGACGAGGAGGTCGTCGAAGTCCATCGCGTTGGCGGCGACGAGCCGGCGCTCGTACTCGGCGTAGGCCTGGGCGATCCGCTCCTCGTAGATCGTTCCCGCCCGCTCCTGGAGCGCCGAGACGCCGATCAGGTCCGACTTGGCGGAGCTGATCACACCGAGCACGGCGCGCGGCGGGAACCGCCGCTGGTCGACGCCGAGGTCGTCGAGGACGTGCTCCACGAGCCGCCGGCTGTCACCGTCGTCGTAGATGGTGAAGCCGGGGCGGTAGCCGATCCGCTCGACGTTGCGGCGCAGCATCCGCACGCAGGCGGCGTGGAAGGTCGAGATCCACATCCGCTCGGCCTCCGACCCGACGAGCTCGACCACGCGGCGGCGCATCTCGTCAGCGGCCTTGTTGGTGAACGTGATGGCGAGGATGCGCCACGGCGGCACCCCCGAGGCGACGAGGCGGGCGATGCGCCGCGTCAGCACCCTTGTCTTTCCCGAGCCGGCGCCGGCCACGACGACGAGGGGGCCGCCGTCGTGCAGGACCGCCTCGCGCTGGGGCGGGTTCAGATCGGCTACGAGGTCCTCGATGGCGGCCGCCATCGCAGCCGCCACGGCGGCCGGGTCCGGAGGGGGTGCCTCGGTCGGTATCGCCTCGAGCGGGGGCAGCCCGCCGAGCGGGGTCAGATCCCCGAGAAGGTCCCACTCCTCGGCTCCCCACGAGTCAGGAGCTCGCGGGGGCACGGACGACATCACACCCGAGACTACCGGCGCCCTGGAGCCCTCCCGTGGGTCCCGCACCGCTTCGCCGGCCCGGCCGACGACGCCGGCGACCTCATTCCCACTCGATCGTGCCCGGGGGCTTGGAGGTCACGTCATAGGCAACGCGGTTGACCCCTCGAACCTCGTTGATGATGCGGCTCGACATACGCTCGAGCACGTCGTAGGGCAGCCGGGCCCAGTCGGCGGTCATTGCGTCCTCGCTCGTGACCGCACGGATGACGATCGGGTAGGCGTAAGTCCGCTCGTCACCCATCACACCGACCGAGCGGACGGCCGGCAGGACGGCAAACCACTGCCAGAGCTCCTCGTCCAGGCCAGCCCGTCGGATCTCGTCGAGAACGATCGCGTCGGCCTCGCGGACGATCTCGACCCGTTCGGGCGTCACCTCGCCGACCACCCGCACCGCCAGCCCCGGACCCGGAAACGGCTGACGCCACACGATCTCCTCCGGCAGACCCAGCTCCTCGCCGATCGCCCGCACCTCGTCCTTGAACAGGTTCCGGAGCGGCTCGACGAGCTCGAGGTCCATGTTGTCGGGCAGCCCGCCGACGTTGTGGTGCGACTTGATCGTCGAAGCGTCCGCCGTGCCCGACTCGATCACGTCCGGGTAGAGCGTGCCCTGGACGAGGTACTTGGCGTCCTTCTGCTCGATCGCCACCTCCTCGAAGAGGCGGATGAAGAGCTGGCCGATGGCTTTGCGTTTTGCTTCCGGGTCGGTCACGCCGGCCAGAGCCTGGAAGAACCGGTCCGACGCCTTCACGTGCACGAGGTCGGCGGCGAACTGTTTGAGAAACGTAGCCTCGACCTGCTCGCCCTCCCCGGCCCGCATCAGCCCCGTGTCGACGAACACGCAGGTGAGCTGGTCACCGATCGCCTTGTGCACGAGGGCGGCGGCGACGGCCGAGTCGACGCCGCCGGAGAGCGCGCAGAGCACGCGGCCTTGCCCGACCTGGGCGCGGACCGCCGCCACCTGCGACTCGATCACCGACGTATGGGTCCAGCGCGGGCGGCACTCGCAGATGTCGAAGAGGAACCGCCTGAGCAGCTCCTGGCCACGTCTCGTGTGCGCGACCTCGGGATGGAACTGGACGCCGTAGAGCTCCCGCTCGCGATCCTCGAACGCCGCCACCGCTACCTCTGCGGTCGCCGCCGTGACGGTGAACCCGTCCGGGGCGCGCACGATCGAGTCGGCGTGGCTCATCCAGACGTCGGTCGACGGCTCCCAGTGGTCCATGAGCTCCGATGGCGCCCGGGCGAGCAACGGCGTGCGGCCGTACTCTCCCGTCCCGGTGCGGGCGACCTCGCCGCCGAGCGACTGGGTGAGGAGCTGAGCGCCGTAGCAGATGCCGAGCACGGGGACGCCGAACGCGAACAACCCGGGATCGACCGAGGGCGCAGCCGGGGCGTACACCGATTTCGGCCCGCCGGAGAGGATGATCCCGCTCGGCTTGCGGGCGAGCATCTCGCTCGCCGGCATCGAGGCGGGCACGATCTCGGAGTAGACGTGCGCCTCGCGCACCCGCCGGGCGATGAGCTGCGCGTACTGGGCTCCGAAGTCGACGACCAGCACCGTGTCGAAGTCGGCCTTCATCTCCCGAAGCTACCAGCGCCGGCGGCGCCGGGGCCGGAGTGTCACATTGGGGCCGGCGTCAGCTCCCCATGCCGACCGACTGGGCCCGCTGGAGCTGCTTGCCCTCGGTCTGCAGCGCCGGCGCCACCATCACCTCGGCCTTGTGGAACTCGCGGACGGTCTCGTAGCCGCAGGTGGCCATCGAGGTGCGAAGCGCTCCGAACAGGTTCATGCGTCCGTCGTTCTCGTGCGCCGGCCCGAGCAGGATCTCGCGGATCGTCCCGCGCCGTTCCACCTTCACCCGCGCGCCCCGCGGCAGCGTCGGGTGGAACGTCGCCATGCCCCAGTGGTAACCGCGGCCGGGCGCCTCGTAGGCCGCTGCGAGCGGGGACCCGATCATGACCGCGTCAGCCCCGCACGCGATCGCCTTTGCGATGTCGCCGCCGCGGCTCATGCCGCCGTCGGCGATCACCTGGACGTAGACGCCGGTCTCTTCCAGGTGGCGCGACCTGGCGCCGGCGGCGTCCGCGATCGCTGTCGCCTGCGGCACCCCGATGCCCAGCACGCCCCGGGTCGTGCAGGCGTTGCCTGGGCCGACGCCGACGAGGACGCCGGCGGCGCCCGTGCGCATGAGGTGCAGAGCGGCGGGATAGGACGCACAGCCTCCGACGACGACGGGGATGTCGAAGTCGCGGATGAACCGCTTCAAGTTGAGCGGCTCACTCGTCCTCGAGACATGCTCCGCCGACACCACCGTCCCCTGTATCACGAGCAGGTCGAGCTCGGCCTCGAGCAGGGCGCCGGCCAGCTCGGCGGTCCGCTGCGGCGTCACCGAGCCGCAGGCGGTCACCCCGGCCTCCTTGATCTCCTGGATGCGCTGCCTCACGAGCTCCGGCTTGAACGGCTCGGTGTAGATCTGCTGCATGCGGGCGGTCGCCTTCTCCGGAGGGAGCCCGGCGATCTCGACCAGATAAGGCTCGGGGTCCTCGTAGCGGGTCCAGAGGCCCTCCAGGTTCAGCACGCCGACGCCGCCGAGGCGGCCGATCTCGATCGCCGTCGAAGGGCTGACGACGCCGTCCATGGCCGACGCCATGAGCGGCAGCTCGAAACGGAACGCGTCGATCTCCCAGGAGATGTCCACGTCCTCGGGGTCCCGCGTGCGCCTCGACGGAACGATCGCGATGTCGTCGAATCCGTACGCCCGCCGCCCGGACTTCCCGATTCCGATCTCGACCTCAGCCACGCGCTGCCTCCCCGTCTCGGGCTCCGTGTTCGTGCGCCAGCCTAATGTTCGCCGTCAGGCCCGACGCTTGATCCCTCCTGACCCCTGAGCAGGCGGAACAGGAACAGATACAGCATCCAGGCCGTCGCGCCCCAGATCACGTCCTCGCCCAGATCGAAGAAGTGCATGGTCCGGTCGGGGGCGCCGGCGGCGTCCCACCGCTCCTGCCAGTACCGGCCGGGGGCCACGAGCTCGGCGAGCGGGACGATCAGCACGCTCTCGACCTCCTCCGGGTTGGGCGTCAGCACCGGCCGCCTCGACGCGGCGGCCACGAACGGCAGGATGACCGGCCCCAACCGGTTCGAGCGCTCGAGCGTCGGGAGCCGATCGAGCACGTCCACGTCGGCTGCTCTGAGGGCCACCTCTTCCTCGGCCTCTCGCAGCGCGGCTGCGAGGGGATCCTCGCCCGTTTCGATGCGGCCGCCCGGGAAGGCGATCTCGCCGGGATTCGCGCGGAGCGATGTCGCCCGCCTGATGAGGACCACCGACGCCGGCGATTCGGGCGATGCGGGGCGACCCTCTGAGCCTTCGTCGTCCGGGACGAGCGTGATCAGCACCGCCGCGCCCGGGTCGCGCTCCATCCCGGTGCGGGCCGATCCGGCCCCGGCAGTGCGGGCCGCCGGCCCGCCGCCGATCCGCCCCCGCCGCCCGATCCGGCCCCGCCGCCCGATCCGGCCCCGAACGCGCCGCGCACGGCACCCATCGAGAGCCCGGAGGCCGCATCGACGACCTCGAGCCCGTCGACGGGCGGCTCGACACGGTAGGTCCACGGCGGCCGGGGGATCAGCTGGCGTGCCCGGGACGCCGTCACGGGCGAAGTGTAGTCAGCGCCCTCGCGACAGCAGCCGGGCCCAAGGCCCGGCTGCTGGTGTCGCGATTTCGGTGAAGCGGAAGGCTGGAGTTACATCATCCCCATGCCGCCGCCGGCTGCCATGGCTGCGGCAGCGGCGCCGCCGTCGGACTTCTCCGGCTTGTCGGCGATGAGCGCCTCGGTCGTGAGCAGCAAGGCGGCGATCGACGCCGCGTTCTGCAACGCCGAGCGGGTCACCTTCGTCGGATCGATGACGCCCGCCTTGACGAGGTCCTCGATCTTCCCGGTGAGCGCGTTCAAGCCCATAGTGCCCTTGGCCTTCTCGACCTCCTGCACCATGACCGCGCCCTCGAAGCCCGCATTGATGGCGATCCACTTGAGCGGCTCGGCCAGCGAACGAGCGACGATGGTCGCACCCGTGGCCTCGTCGCCCGTCAGGGTCTCGGCAACTTTGAGCACCGCTACACGGCTTCGGACGAGAGCGGTGCCGCCGCCGGCGACGATG
Source organism: uncultured Acidimicrobiaceae bacterium (assembly GCA_963763085.1). GTDB lineage: Bacteria > Actinomycetota > Acidimicrobiia > Acidimicrobiales > Bog-793 > CAVXNB01. The sequence goes on along the minus strand of CAVXNB010000004.1, from coordinate 1,155,629 downwards.
CCCTCCTCGATCGCCGCACGCGTCGCGGACAGTGCGTCCTCGATGCGGTGCTTCTTCTCCTTGAGCTCGATCTCGGTCGCCGCGCCCACCTTCACGACGGCAACGCCGCCGGCGAGCTTGGCGAGGCGCTCCTGGAGCTTCTCACGGTCCCAGTCGGAGTCCGTCTCCTCGATCTCCCGCTTGATCTGGGAGATCCGGCCCTTCACCTCGTCGGGCGAACCGCCGCCGTCGACGATCGTCGTGTCGTCCTTGGTGACGACGACGCGCCGGGCCCGGCCCAGCAGGTCGAGAGACGTGTTCTCGAGCTTGAGCCCGACCTCCTCGGAGATGAGCTGCGCACCCGTGAGAACGGCGAGGTCACCGAGCATGGCCTTGCGTCGCTCGCCGAATCCGGGCGCCTTCACGGCGACGGACTGGAAGAGCCCACGGATCTTGTTGACGACCAGCGTCGCCAGGGCCTCTCCGTCCACGTCCTCGGAGATGATCAGCAGGGGCTTGCCCGTCTGCATGACCTTTTCGAGCACGGGGAGCAGATCGTGGACCGAGGAGATCTTGCTGTTCGCGATGAGCAGGTAGGGGTCCTCCAGGACCGCCTCCTGGCGCTCGGGATCGGTCACGAAGTACGGCGAGAGGAAGCCCTTGTCGAACTGCATGCCCTCGGTGAACTCGAGCTCGAGCCCGAAGGTGTTGGACTCCTCGACAGTGACGGTCCCGTCCTTGCCGACCTTGTCGATCGCGTCGGCCAGCACCTCACCGATGGAGGCGTCCGCGGCCGAGATGGCTGCCACCTGGGCGATCTCCCGGCGGCCCTCGATCTCCTTGGCCTGGCTGTGGATCGACTTGACGGCTGCCGCCACGGCCTTCTCGATACCGCGCTTGAGCGACATCGGGTTGGCGCCGGCCGCCACGTTGCGAAGGCCCTCGCGGACCAGCGCCTGGGCCAGCACGGTTGCGGTGGTCGTCCCGTCACCTGCCACGTCGTTGGTCTTCGTCGCGACTTCCTTCACGAGCTGAGCGCCCATGTTCTCGAAGTGGTCGTCGAGCTCGATGTCGCGGGCGATCGTGACGCCGTCGTTGGTGATGGTCGGTGCGCCGAACTTCTTGTCGAGCACGACGTTCCGGCCCTTCGGCCCGAGCGTCACCTTGACGGTGTCGGCAAGCTTGTTGACGCCGGACTCGAGCCGGCGCCTCGCGTGCTCGTCGAAAACTAGCGTCTTCGGCATCAGGCGCTGACCTTTGCCAACACGTCGCGGCTGGAGAGGATCAACAGCTCCTCACCGTCGTGGGTGATCTCTGTCCCTCCATATTTCGAGTAGACGACCTTGTCACCGACGGCCACGTCCAAGGGGACGAGCTCGCCGGTGGCCTCGGTACGCCGACCCGGGCCTACCGCGAGAACCTCGCCCTGTTGGGGCTTCTCCTTCGCCGTGTCGGGGATGACAAGGCCGGATGCGGTCATCTCTTCGGACTCGCTCGGCCGAACGACGATGCGGTCGTCCAGGGGCTGCAACTTCATTTCAGGGGGCCTCCTGTCTGGCTCCATTAGCACTCTCGACTTACGAGTGCCAACGATACCGGCACTCGGCGCGTCTGGCAACCGCGGGGGGAGAGTGCTACTTCCTGCCGCGAAGGTGCAGGTCAGGGACTGCGCCGGCGTCCAGTGGTGTCGGGCCGGACCGCTGGAGCTCGAAATAGCCCGCCGCGGCGATCATGGCGGCGTTGTCCGTGCACATCTCTCGGCTCGGAAGGTACGACTCGAGCCCCCGGGCGGCGAAAGCCCCCGCAAAACGTTCCCGCAGCGATGAATTCGCCGCCACCCCCCCGGCCAGGCAGCCGCCCCTTGCCCCGATCTCCTCGGCCGCCGCGAGCGACTTGGCGACGAGCACGTCCACGACTGCTTCCTGGAACGAGGCCGCGACGTCCGCGTTCGTGACCTCCGGGTGGGCCCGCACGTAATTGACGACGGCGGTCTTGACCCCGGAGAAGGAGAAGTCGAACCGGCCTTCGGGCGATGCCCTGGGAAAGCGGATGGCGCCAGGATCACCCGACAGCGCCAGCCGGTCGATCTCGGGGCCGCCGGGGTAGCCGAGGCCGAGGTAGCGGGCCACTTTGTCGAACGCTTCGCCCGCCGCGTCGTCGACCGTCGCCCCGAGCACCGAATAGCTGCCCGGCGCGTCCAACGCCACGAGCAACGTGTGCCCCCCGGACACGAGGAGGACCACCACGGGCAATTCCAGGTCGGGTCTCTCCAGCAGGGCCGCGTAGAGGTGGCCCTCGAGATGGTTGACGCCCACGAAGGGAACGTCCCAAGCCAGAGCGAGCGCCTTGGCTGTGCTGACGCCCACGAGGAGAGCCCCGATGAGTCCCGGGCCGATCGTGGCCGCGACCGCGTCGATCCCGACCGGACCGTCCGGGCGGTCGAACGCTCGTCCACGGCGGTCGAGGCCGGCGCCTTCCAGGGCATCGGTCACGACCGGCAGGGCGAGCTCGACATGGGCACGCCCGGCCAGCTCGGGCACGACGCCCCCGTAGCGGGCGTGGAGGTCGACCTGACTCGACACCACGGACGTGACCACGGTCCTGCCCTTGTCCACCACCGCCGCGGCCGTCTCGTCGCACGAGGTCTCGATGCCGAGAACGCGACCCCGGCCGTTCACCGGCCGGGTGTGACCGGCGCCGCGCCGCCTCGTCCGGTTCGGGGCCGTCTTCTCGTGCCGGGACGCCCTCCGGTGCCGGACCGCTTCCATGCCCGAGCCGGCCCTCCGGCGGCAGCCGGGCCTCGATCGCGTCGAGACGGCGGCCGTACTGGTCGCTTTCGACGTCATGGGCCCACATGATGAGCGCGTCCTCGTTCACCTCGGCGTAGTAGTTCTTGCGGATGCCGGCCGGCACGAAACCGAACTCGCGGTACAGCTCCTGCGCCCCCACATTCGACACCCGCACCTCGAGAGTCAGGTGCTGAGCCGAGCGACGACGCGCTTCGCGGGCGAGCTGCAGGAGCAACCGGCGCCCGACGCCGTGACGCTGCCATTCCGGGGCCACCCCGATGTTGGTGACGTGCGCCTCGCCGACGACCATCATCATCCCGGCGTAGCCGACGACGTCAGGCCCGACGCGGGCCACGTAGTAGGCACGCGTCGCCGGTTGCGAGAGCTCGCCCAGGTAGAGCCCGATCGACCAGGGGCTCGGAAAGATGCGCTGTTCGATGGCGATGACGGCCTTCAGATGGCGGCGCCGCATCGGCACCAGCTCGATCACTGCCTCGTCGGAGTCCGACACGACCTCGGGAGCCTTCAGGGCGTTGCGGCCACGTCCCGACGGGAGGTGGAACATCGAACGCACGTTGGTCACTCGGTCACCGCCGTGCGGCCCTCGCGCGAGCTCCAGTTGATACGCGCGTCGGCCTCTCGCCCGTAGAGGGGGCGCACGCCCGCAGGATCGGAGAAGCGCCCCGCCTTCATGGCCGAAAAAGCCAGCACGGCCAGCGACCCTACCCGCGGAGCGGCGAACTCGGTGCCCGCGAAGACCGGCTCGGGCGCCAGGCAGCTCGCGAGCTGCTCGGCGTAGCGGAGCGCGCCGTCGCCGGCGAGCACGACGACGCCGGCGCCTGATGTCGGAGCCGGCCGGCCGGCGGGGAACTCGGCCGCGAGCTCCGCAGCCAGCTGCTCCGGCCTTCCGACCCGAGGCTGGCCCGCCGCCTCGCCCGGCATCAGCCACGCGACATCACCCCGGCGCATGTCGATCACGGGGATCACGACCGCGATCCCGTCCGGGAACCCGGCGACCAGCACATCGAGGCTCGTCGCCGTGACCACGGGGATTCCGAGGGCGCCGGCCAGCGCCTTGGCGGCGGCGACGCCTACACGGAGTCCTGTGAACAACCCCGGGCCGACGTCCACCGCGATCGCATCGAGCTCGGGGAGCGAGATCCGGGCGAGCCGGCAGGCATCGGCGACCATCGGGTGCAGCGTCTCGACCTGACGACGTCCAGGGCGCGCGGTGACCGTGGCAACAAGGCCGGAATCGTCGGCGATCGCGACGCCGACTTCGATCGTCGCCGTCTCGATGGCGAGGATCTTCACGATGGGTCGCCCGCCGCCGGTGCGGCTCGCAGAGACGGACCGGCACTCAGGTTGCGCCGGCGCATTCTCGGCTCGGGTGCTTCTTCGAGTTCGGGCAAGTCGGACAACCGGCCGAGGCGGCCTGCATACGCCCTGGCTAGCGGTCTCGCACTCAGCCCGTGCGCCAGTACCGACAGAAGGACCGTCCAGACGACGACCTCCACGAGCACGTCCGTCGCGACCGCGGCGTGATGAAGGTCCTCCACTGCGATCAGCGTGAACACGACCGAGGCCAGGCCGCGTGGCCCGAACCATCCCATGAACAAGAGCGTGTCGCGTCGGAACTTGAGACCGAGCAGGCTCAGAGCGACGGGAAGCATGCGGACGACAGTCAAGCTGAGCGCGGCATAGACGATGGCGCGCGGATGGAAGCTGTGGGTGAGGACGGGGCGTGCGAGCAGCGCCCCGAAGAGGAGCCAGACGACGAAGGAACCGACCAGGCCGACGGTTTCGGTGAATTCCACGGGCTTGTGCATCTCTCCTGCGCTGGTCCGCCCGAAGACGATGCCCGCTCCAAAGGCTGCGACGAAGCCGTTCCCGCCGATCGCGACCGAGCCCGCATAGCTGAGCAGAGCAAGGGACAAGACCGCGAGTTGCTCGGAAGCTGGCGACATCCAACCCCGGCGCCGGGCCAGCGTCAACATCCACCCGCCCAGACCGCCGATCACGACGGCCGCAACGACTGCCAGGCCGATCTCCTTGCCCGCTTGAAGGCCCCAGTTGTTCGGTCCGACGTGATCTTCGGAGACGACCACGGCAAGAAAGAGCGTGAAGAACGGCGTCACGAGACCGTCGTTCAAGCCGCTCTCGAGGTTCAGCGAACGGCGGATGCGGACCGGGACCGCAGTGTCGGTATAGACGGCAAGGCCGAGAGCCGAGTCCGTCGGGCTGAGGATCGTCGCAATCAGGGCCGCTGTCGCCCATCCGCTCGTCGGGTACACCGCTTTGGCGAGCAGTGTACCGACGACGATCGTCAGCGGGAGGCCGATCAAGAGCAGTCGGATGGGAACCCGGGCGTCCGCCCGCGCGTCCACAAGTCGTACCGTGGAGGCGTCGGCGAACAGCAGTACCGCGAGCGTCAGCTCAACGGCTACCGTCCCGCCTCTGATCGCGTCGGGAAGCAGACCGGTCGACTGAACGCCGAGGATCAGGCCCGTCGCGACGAAGACGATCGCGGGCGTCACGGACAGACGATCCAGCCGGGAGGCGACGAGGGAGTAAGCCACGAACACCGCCGCGACAATGGCGAGCCCTTTCACCGCGCCACTTCGGACTTGAGTCGAGCTCGGTTCGCGCCGGTCTTCAACGTGGGGACCGGCGGCTCAGATCAGCCCGTGCGCTCGAGCGGACGCGACGGCCTCCGCCCGCGACGAGGCCCCCAGCTTTCGGTAGAGACTCTTGAGGTGGGTCTTGAGGGTGTTGAGCGAGATGTAGAGCTCGTCGGCGATCTGGCGTTGCGTCAGATAGGTCGGCAGCCGCGTCAGGGCCGCGCTCTCGCGGCTGGTGAGGCGCGCGAGCGCGGCAGACGCATGGGATTGCACGCCTTCGCGAGGCGGGCGGGAGCGCTCGCGCAGGAGTTCGAGATAGGGGTCCGCGAACCACGTCTCGAGTGACTGGAGCAACCGGGACATCGCGTGTCCCCCGTCCAGGAACGGCCGGACGTACCCCTCTGGTCGTCCCTTGTCCAACGCCAGACGGAGCGTCTCTCTGGCTCGCCGCCGGTCGCCGAGCTCCGACGCCGCCTCGGATAGGAGCGTGAGTCGCTCGAGCTCGTCCCGCGGGGACCCCGTCCGGGCCTCGGAGGTGGCGAGCCGCGCCACTGCTCGTTCGACCCGACCAGCACGGAGGTCCACCCGCGCCCGTAGATGGACGAGCGACGGATGCTCTGGAAGCGTGCCGAGGAGCCGGAGCGCCCCGTCGAGATCACCCGCCGCAAGGTGCCAGCGGACATCCGCCGGGCCGATCTGGATCCGGATCCGGGCCGGGAGCCTTCCGTCCGATTCGCAGGCTCGAAGTCGCGACACGACGGCGTGGGAGTCTTCGAGCCGACCTTGAGCCATGAGGAGGGCTGCCCGCTCGAGCTCCACGGCCGCCAACCACGCCGGCCCCGTACCGTGCCGGCAGAGCTGGAGCGCTTCATTCACGTGCCGATCCGCCCGGTCGAGCTCGTCGCGCTCGCGGTGGATCGCAGCGAGCGCAAGGTGAGCATCGATGACCGCCGGGTTGTGCTCTATTCCGATCCGCCGGGCTACGTCGAGCGAGTGCTTCGCCAGCTGCTGCCCAGCGACCAACCTCCCCTCGGACGCCGCGGCCATGGCCATGACGCCGGGTACCGATACCGACGCGACCCAGTCTGGTCCGTCAACCGGCGACTCGAGGGAGGCCCGGGCGGCACTGTGGTGACCGAGCCAGTTGTGCGCTCGGCCGGCCATGACGCCGAGGAGCGCACCAGCCAGGTGGTCGAGGCGCTCCAGCCATGGATGCTCGGTACGGACCTCCTCGGGCAGGGGCGGCAGGGCGCAGCGCGACGGCGCGAGCCGGGCCGCGGCCGCGTGATGAGCGAGCATGCCCGGTGCGTCGCCGACCATCCAGTCGTGCAGCACCCAGGCCAGCTCGACCCTTGCGACGAGCCAGGCCGGAGCCGGCCCCCGGATGATCCTTGGCAGGCGGCGGAGCCACAGCTCCGCTTCATCCGCGTGCAGCCCCGCCAACTGGCCCAGTACGAGCCCGTAGGTGCGGAGAGGGTCGTCGACGAAGAAGGCCTCGGGGAGGCCGGCGGGCAACACGGCTCTTTCGTCGAGAACGAAGCCAGCCTCGAGTTGATCGACGGCGAGCTCGGCCCCGATGGCGAACGCCTGGTCCAGCGCGCCGGCTGCGACGAGGTGCGCCGCTGCCGAGCGCCGGTCGCCCGTCATCTCGAACCACTCGGCCGCGCGCTCGTGGGCGACACGCATGGCCGTGGGATCCCGGACGTGCAGACTGTGCCTGAGCAGGTCCGCGAACAGGCGGTGATAGCGGTACCAACGGTGCTCGGAGTCCATGCGAACGACGAAGAGGTGCCGGCCGGCAAGGTCATCGAGTATCTCGTGCGCGTCCGTCGCGCCCGTCAGGTGTTCGCACAGCGACCCCGTCATGCGATCGAGCACGGACGTGAGCGACAAGAACCGGATCACGTCCTTCGAAAGCACCGACAGCACCTCCTCGATGAGGTACTCGGCAACGAGATGAGAGTTCCCCGCGAAGGCTCTCACGAAAGCCGGGGGATCCGGCTCGTCGCGCAAGGAAAGTGCGGCGAGTTGAAGGCCGGCGGCCCAGCCCTCGGTTCGCTCGACGAGCATCTCGAGATCGGGGGCCTCGAGCTGTCGGCCGGTGACGGATTCGACGAATTGGGCGGCCTCTGCCGTCGCGAAGCGCAGGTCGTGATCGCGGATCTCGGCCAGTTCTCCGCGCAGCCTGAGCCGGTGCAGCGCCAGGTCGGGATCCTCCCGGCTGCTCAACACGACGCGCAGCTGCGGCGACAGGTTCCTGACCAGGTGGCCCACGTCGGCGAGGATTGAAGCATCTTTGACGGCATGGAAGTCGTCCAGCACGAGGACCACTGCGGGCAGGTCGGCGACGTACTCGACGATGTAGCCCAGACCTTGTGGACTGAGCGGCTCCGGTGGAGGCGTGGTGAATCCCTCGGAACTATGCCCGAACGGACGCAGCGCGCCGGCGAGTGTCTGCCAGAAGCGCTGCGGATCATCGTCTGCCGCTTCGAGCGAGACCCATGCCACGCGCCGGTCCGGATGGCGCGTGGCCCAGCCGGCCAGCATGACGGTCTTTCCGGCGCCGGGTGGGCCGGTCACGACCGTCAGGCGGTGTTGGACAGCATCGCTCAGGAGGTCGTCGAGCCGGTTGCGAACCGTCCAGGTCGGGGGGATCACCGGGGGGCGCAACTTGGTTTCAAGGACGTCGCCGCGCGGGTACGGCGCAGCCATACTTCTCGACGGCTCGCGGTCGACGATTGACAGTGCCGGGGATGGCGCCGGCAAGGCCCAGCGGGAGTTCATCGTCGCGCCTGGCGCGGCGCGCGTCTGTCGTGCGAGGTGCTAGTTGGCGTCCGCATCCCTCGTTCCTTTTCCGCGAGTGTTTCACGTTCCGATGTTCGACGTCGGGCGTCCGGAGGCCTGTGAAAAGATGCCTGTGATCAACCGCTCGCCGGAGGGATGCCAATGAGCGAGAGTGCGCTGGGCGACGGTCCCTTTCGTGCTGGGAGCCAACTGAGGACTCCTCGGGCCGCCGCCGTTGCGGGGATCATCTTTTCTGTACTGCTGATCTCGTCCCTTGTGCTGCTGAGGATCTCGTCGCCGCCCCACGCCGACGTCGCCGGCAGCTGGTTGACCGATTCAGGGCAAAGAAGGACCTTGGCAATCGGGTTGAACCTCGTCCCGTTCGCCGGTATCGCCTTTCTCTGGTTCATCGGGGTCCTCCGGGACCGGATCGGCGAACGCGAGGACCGCTTCTTCGCGACGGTGTTCCTTGGTAGCGGCCTGTTGTTCGTCGCCATGTTGTTCGCGGCTGCCGCCATCGCCGGGGGCCTCATCACGGACGTGACGTCGGCTCCGGCGAACAGCGGCACCCTCGCCCTTGGCCGCGACGTCACCTCGGTCCTCCTGAACGTCTACGCGATGCGGATGGCCGCCGTATTCACGCTCACGACCGTGACCATCGCTCGCCGCACCGAGATCGTCTCCCGATGGCTGACGGTCGCCGGCCTGGCGACCGCCTTGGTACTCCTCTTCGGCATCGGCTTCTCCCCCTGGGTGGAGCTGTTGTTCCCCACCTGGATCCTGGCCTTGAGCGTCGACGTCCTCGTCGCAACCCGAAACGCTGCCATTGGCACGGCGGGAGGGACACTCCCGAGCTGATCGTCGTCACACCCGGGCGACTCTCGCCACACCGGGAGTCCTCGTGACCCCCGCCGCTCAGGCCCTGTGGTCCAGACAAGCCGCGCAAGGTCGCCCTGACCGCGCTGCGATCGAGGCGGAGCAGGGGCACCCGCTTCAATGGAAGACCGTCCTGAGCGCGCCGTGGCTGTGGCCGTGGCCGGGCTGGCGATCTACTTGGTCCTTCCGAGCATCACCGAGGTCTTCGCTTCGTGGCCGCGTCTGTCCACGCTCCGCCCATCTGGTTCACCGCCGCCGTGCTCTTCGAGGTGCCCACTTCACCTGCACCATCGCGCTGCAGCGGCTCGCTCCGCACCAGAGGCTGGTTCGCAGTCGCCACGCGGCCCTCGCCGGGAACGCGATCACGGGCATCGTGCCGGCAGGCACGTCGCCGGGCCGCAGTCCAGTTCCGCATGCTCGCCACCGCCGGGATCGATCCTGACGTCGCTGTGGAGGCTTGACGCTTTTTCCCTCCTGGGAGTCGGAGGCCTCTTGGCCCTCCGATCTTCGCCCTTCCGGCGATCGTCTTCGGCGGACCCGTGAACCGCGGATTGCTCCAAGCCGCCCTGCTCGGCGTCGGCGGCTTTTGTCTTTTCGCCGGCTTCGGTGCTGTCGTCCTCGTGACCAACCGGCCACTGGTCCTGGTCGTCGCTTCGTTCGCGCGTTCGAACCGCTTGTTCCGGAATCGTCCTCCGCTGGCGGACCTGGATGTTCGACTCATTCGTCAGCGCCCGCAGGAGGTTCTGCAGCACTTGCCCAGCGTACTCCTGTCTGCACACTCCTCGACTTCTTCTGCTGCTGCGGCCCTACGCCACGTTCACCCGCGGCCCTCGCTCGTCCTCCTGCCTACGCCGTCTCCATCTCCCCTGTCCCATCACCCACTCGCGTCGTCGAGCGAGCTTGAGCGGTCTGTTGATTCTCGCCAACGTCAACTCTACGCCTTTCTCCACCCTCACATATCGCTCGCCTCGTATTGCTCCTCTGCTCTCCTGCGTATCTGCTGTTCCGTCACCGTTACAGCACCCCCCCCGGCGTCATGAGCACCCCTGTCCTCCCTCGGCTCACTCAGCCTTCTGGTGCCGGCGCAGCTGATGACAGAGCGCCCGCCGGCCCATCGCCCGCCGGTGGCGAACCGGCCACCTTCTCCGCCCGTTCGATGAACGAGACCGCGATCTGCCAGGCAAGCACCACACCGATCGCGATGAAGAGGGCTGTCCAGTTCAGCCAGATGAGAACGATGCCGAGTCCGACCACGTAGCCGACGATGCGCACGCCGTCGGCATGGGCGTTGACGAACGTTCGGGAGCTCCGGGCGGCAGCGGGCAGCTTGGCCGTCGTCCGCTTCACCGCCGCGCGGGTGCCGCCGGCCTGTGGCGACTCGCCGAAGATGAATGCGAGGACAGCGGCGACGACACCGATTGCGGCCACGACGAGCACGAGGGCGCTCAGGCCGCCGGTCTCGGCGTTCACGATGGCACGCAGCGCCGCCCTGACGTTGCCGTTCGTCGCCAGCTGCACGACGTGGTTCGTCGCCCACTTCGTGCCCGCCCAGGTCAACAGGCCCACGATCGCGGCCGCACCGCCAAGCTGAGCGACCGTCCGCAATCTGAAGGGGGCGACCACGATCGCCAAGACGAACAGCACCAGCGTCAGCACTATCTCCAAGATCAAAGTTCGACGGAGCTTCTTCAGGCCCGATTGAGCCTGCCGGAGCGTGTTCGACCGGAACACGACGATCTGTCCGAAGTTTGGCGGGAGAGTGACCCCGAGGCGGTGGCTCAGTTGCTCGATCTGCTGCGACGGCGTGCCGTTCGAGGCTGCCAGAGGCGGCACGTGCACGAGGAGACGGGAAAGCACGTTCTGCTGCTCGAGCGCTCGAATGGTGGAGTCGATGAGCGGCAGGGTGTTGAGCACCACCTCGTTGCCCTGGATGACGAGATTGCCCTTCGTCTTCCCCTCGAGCAGCGCGACGGCCGCCGCATGGGTATGACGGATCGCGGAGAGGAGGACCTTCTGGAACCGGGGGACGCGACAAGCTTCTGCACGGCGCTATGGACCAGGTTCTCGAACGCGAGGACGACCGGACCCACGATGACCTTTGCCTTCGGAGGAAGGACGTTCGCGATCTTCGGCGCCGGGTTGACGACCTTTACGACCTCGTTGGAGACGTAGTTGGTGATCTCCTTTTGAACGTTCGGGTCCTGAATCGCGGTCGTGAGGTGCGACACGAAGACGTTCGTGTTGAGAACCTGACGGGCACCCCAGAACGAGACGACGGACGCGAACAGGCTGATCGAGAACAGGACGATCAGGAAACCTGCCGCGTAGCGACGGGCCCGGTAGGGTCGCCTCGTCCGACGGCCCGCCTTCTTCGAGGTCGCCGGCGGCCCTGGAGGCGTCGCCTCTGCCTCCGGAGCGGTCTCGGCGTTGTTCTCGTTCATTGCCGCTTCCTCGTTCCTGACGTCGCCCGTCTCGACACTGACAAGAAGGAAACTACGCGCGCACCGATCTCGCAAGATTCACCCGGAACGGGTGGAACCTCGGCTTGGCCTTCTCCCGGGCTCGGAGATCGCGGCGGCGACCGTCTCATAGTACGGTCATGGCCCATGCGACCTGTGTCGCGGCCTCGTACTAAGGACATCCGCGGTGCCGGTTGCCGGGGAGGGTCGCGTCGGTGAGCCGCCGCCAACCTGAGCGGCAGGGACTCATCCGCAGGGTGCTCTCCCAGCAGGTCACTTCCGTTGCTGATGCCGTCATGCCCGTCATGGTCGACGCTGTCGACCTCAACGAGACCCTGAGCCGCGTCGACATCAACGAGCTGCTCGAGCACGTCGATCTCGACGCCGTCGTCAGCCGCCTCGACCTGCAGGCGCTCGTGGAGCGGCTCGACCTCAACCGTCTGCTCGACCGCGTGGATCTCAACCTCCTCCTTGATCGTGTTGACCTCGGCCAGCTGGTGAATCGGGTGGACATCGAGGGGATCGTCGACCGCGTCGACCTCAATGCCGCCATCGAGCGGGTTGACCTCAACGCTGTCATCGCTCGCGTGGACATCAATGCCATCGTCAAGGAGGTGGACGTCTTTTCAGACGTCGCTTCGATGACGGAAAAGCTCGGGTCGGCCCTGGCTCGCGGCACCGGCGGCCTCTTCAGGTCGTTCATCGATTTGCTGCGGCGTCATGCGGCCGGACTCGATCTCGTCGTCCTCCGCTTCGTCGATCGCCTGCTCGGGCGCCAACCTGGCTCGCTTCCCGCCGGACCCGCCCACCTGCTCGCTACCGAGGCCGGCTCCACTCCGGACAAGCAGGTGAGCGGCCGCTACGCTGGCCCCGTCAGTCGGCTGCTCGCGTTCGCGTTCGACATCCTGACGATTCTCGGGCTCTTTGCGATTGGCACCTCGGTGGTGTCCTATCTGGCACGGCTCCTCGCCGGGTACCAACTGGAGCGCAAGGGCACGTACGGCTTTTGGTGGACGGTCGCGTTGCTCGTGCTGGGTTTCGTCTATTTCTGGCTCGGACCCTCCATTACCGGACGGACGGCTGGCATGGCCGTCTTCGGGTTACGAGTCGTCTCGAACGACGGCCAACCGCTGAAACAGAGCCAATCGTTCGTCCGTGTGCTCGTTCTTCCCTTCAGCATCGCCTTGCTCGGTATCGGCCTTGTCATGGCTGTCGTGGGCCGTCAGCGAGAGGCTTTGCACGACCACGCGGCGGGAACCTGCGTCGTCTATGACTGGGGTGACCGTCCGGCAGAGATCACGACGCCTTTGACGAGATGGCTTGCCCGGCGGGGAGCTCTCGAGACCGCTGCCGAAGCCGACATATGAAGGGCCACGGGGCGCTGCCGTCGCAGTCGATCGAGGGCGAAACGATCACCGCTACCCAAAAGCCGCAGCCGGGAGGCTAGGCCGTCGTTACGAGGTAGTAGATGCTGTCTAACAGCAGCCAGAGGCCCAGCACGAGCGACAGGATCAAGACCGCCTGGTCTGTGTGAGCATCGATCCAGGTCCTCGTGGCTGCGTTGACGGCCCGGGCGGCGCGCTCGGGGCTGAAGCCGGCGAGCAGCTCCAGGATGAGGATGCTCGAGGTGGCGAGGAGACAGAACAATACGAGGACGAGGTAGCTCTCCCACGAGGACAGCTTCGCCTCCACGATCACCGCAACGCCGGCGGCGACAAGCCCCCACGGCTGAGTCAGGGGCCCGAGCCCGATCGCGTACCACGGGGACATTTTGTCGATCCCGGTCTGCCACTTCGGAGGCGCCTTAGGAATCTTGGGCTGCCCCATCTTCCGGCGCTCCCGAAGGGCGATGTAGAGCAGGCCGAGGCCGATGACGAGCTTGACGACGATCGCCGCGATCGAGGGAGCCGTGCTGGGAGCCGGTGGCTTGTTGCCCGTGATGAGTACCGTGGCGGCGACCACGACCACGAGCGACAGCAGCCAGCCCACGATGAAGCCGGCGCCCTTCTTGACGCCGTTCTTCGAGGCGACGACGAGGATGAAGGCCGTGAGCGGAATCGGCTCCAAGGTGATTACGAGACCGATGAGGACCAGGTTGAGGACCACAGGGCGGAGCCGGCCTCCCGTTGGCTGGCGGGGACGAGGGTGGTGGTCCGCGCCCTTGAGCAACGCAAGATTAGGCTTGCCTCGTCGCCGTTGCCATAGCCGGCGTGCTCATGACCAAGGCCGGCCGAGCCCATCCCTCAGGAGAAGCTCAGCCCTGAGGTAGGGTGACCGCGTGGCGTCATCCGGGCTTGCGGCTGAGGGCGAATCCGTAGAACTGCCGGACCGTCTGCCACAAGGATCCTGGCTGCTGCTGCTCGTCCCGGCGATCGCTTGGCTGATCTTCGCGTTCGTCGTGCTGTCCTTCAGCCATCGAACCGTTTCTGCCGTCGCCATCCTTGCCGGTGCGCTCTTCCTCGCTCTCGGAATCTTCGACCTGATCGTGGCAGTCATCGATCCTTCATGGAGGATCTGGCACGCGATTCTCGGGGTGGTCGCCATCGGGGCAGGCATCACGGCATTCGTGTACCCGAATTCCACCTTCCATGTCATTGCGGTCCTGCTCGCCTGGTACCTGTTCTTCAAGGGAACGTTCGACATCGTGAGGTCGCTCGCGTTCCGCCACCAGATGGATCTCTGGGGTCTGGGGCTGCTCGGCGGCGCCTTCGAATTGGGGATCGGACTGTGGGCCCTTGCCTATCCCGGCCATGCCTATGTGGTGCTGACTCTCTGGGTCGCCCTGATCGCGATCGGCCGGTCGATCAGCTGCTTCGTACTCGCGTTCGCCATGCGCGAGGCCATTCGCGAACCCGTCACCTAGCCTGGAGCACGATCCCGGGCTTCTCCGGCTGACCGCAGCCTCCGCAGCCTCGGCTGTTGCTTCAGCCGAGAATTTGGGCTTTCGCCTTCGCGAAGTCCTCGTCGTTGAGCTTGCCCTGATCGTGGAGGCTCGCAATGGTGGCCAGCTGGTCTGCAGGCGAAGCCGCACCGGCGGTCGTGCGAACGTAATCGTCGAATTGTGCCTTCTCGGCAGTCGCTTCTCGGACCGAACGTTCGTGCATGCTGCCGCCCCGCACGATCAAATAGAACAGCACACCAAGAATAGGGAGGAAGACGATGAAGATCACCCACAGCGCCTTTGCGAATCCCCCCATGTCATGACTGCGGAAGATGTCGATGAAGATGCTTATGACGAGAAAGATCCAGAGAATCAGGCCGAAGAACATCAACATCGACCAGAACAGGCTCAGGACCGGATACGTGGATGCGAGCATGGGCAATCCGCCTCTTTCGTCAATTCGGTGTCAGATCTCGAACGGCACGAACCCTACTGGTCGCCTTTCGAGTCGCGCCACCACGACGTCGCCAGGTCGGTGCTTACCCGGCGGCGCAGCTACTCGGTGTCGAGAGAGGTTTGCGGCTCGCCGAGCTTCCGAACGGGCCTGAGGTTGGTGATCAGCAGCGCCACGACCGTCACCAGGTACATCTGGCCGAACATGGCTTCGAGCACGGCGAGCGACCTCCCGAACCCCCCGGCGGCGGTCAGATCTCCATAGCCGACCGTCGTCAAGGTCACGAAGCTGAAGTAGAGGAAGTCTGCAGTCGTCCCCTGCTTGGTCTGGGCGAAGAACGGATGAGAGCTGGCGGCCTGAATCGTGAGCTCGGTGAAGGCCCACAACATCCCGACCAGAACGTAAATGCTCAGGGCGGCCATGATCGTCCTTCGGTCGATCACTCCGCGGCTTACCACTCCGTGGGCGATGGCAATCGGAGCGGCCACGACGAGCAGGGCACTGACTCCGTACGCGATCGCCCGTTCGGTCTCATAACCACCGAGGACCCCGACGATCGCCGATGCGAAGCCGGCGGCGAGGACGATCAACGCGACGTAGAAGGCGATGCTGCCGCTCCGCGAGGCGAGCAAGCACGCGAGGAGCGTGGCCCCCATGAGCGCCATAGCCAAGAGCGGTACCCACCGCCCGGTCGGCGGGGCGGACGCCAGGTACACATATGTCAACAGCAGCAGGACGAAGACCCCACCGAACCGGTACCCCGGTACTCGATTTTGGATACGGCCGTAAATGGTCTTCAAAGAGACGGGCATGGTCCGCGGCCCTCCAGTCGTGTCGCCAGACCTCTTCGGTTCGAAGACGTCGGATGGGATCCATCGGTGGTATCGACCGGGTCCATGGTCGGACACAATAGGGTTTGGGCTCGCCAGGAACGAAGGCGGCGGGCGGCTGGGCGGGCGGGCCGTCCACCAATCAGATCAGCTCGTGGCGGCCCAACCACATGAGCGACAGCCACCCCCACAGCGGCGGCAAGTAGGCGGTGAAGAGCCGCTGGACGAAGACTGTGGCGGTGGCCACGTCCTCGGGGACTCCTGCCGCGACGAGCCCCGCGATCAGCCCGGCCTCGACGACACCTACCCCGCCCGGTACCGGCGACACTCCGCCGAGCATCGAGGCGACGGTGATGACGATGATTATCGATGCCAGACCGAGCTGATAATGAAACGCGCGTAGGGAAGCGCTCAGGGCGAGCGCCGTCAGGAGCTGGGCGCCGGCGTTGCCGGCTAACAGGGACACCAGCTTGCGCGGTTCGGCAGCCAAGGCTCTCATCGGGCCTACGGCCTTCACCAATTGAGGCTTGAGCCGGGACCACGCCAGCCGGCGTAGCTTCGGCAACACAATCACGACGCCCAGCAGGACACCGACGCCGATGACGACATACAAAAGCAGGTTTACGATCCCGCTCCGCGAGGCGTCGGACGCTGTGGCAAAGTGAAAGTTGCCCCACGCCAGGGGAAGCGCCACCAGGAAGAGCAGGCCCTTCACGAGCCAGCTGGCCGTGCTGGCCAGCACGCTGGTCGTCGTCGCGAACACTACGTCGCGGCCTCGCCGCTGAAAGAAACGAACAGTGACCGCCATGCTCGCCACAGCCGAACCGATCATTCCCGTGAAGGTCTGGGATTCCTGAAGAAGCGTCGCTTGCACGAGGGGGACGCCGTCGAAGAGCGACGCCACGAGTGCCCAGGCTACGACGACCGGTGGCAGGAGACTCAGCACGAAGACGAGTGCCACCCAGTCCCACGATGCACCCTTCAGCGTGTCGAAGGAGGCGGCGACATTCACGAAGACGCCCAGCAGCGCCCACATGCCGATGACGCTGCCGATTGCGAGCAGCACCGAGCTCCAGCTCGTTCGCTGCAGCTTCGCAAGCCCGGGCACCTCGATCCCCGCAGCGGCCGCGCACGCGCTCCGCAACTCCTCCAGGAAGCCCTTTCGATCCTTGAGCTGCGCTTTGGAGCTCGGCACGAGGGCACTGGGCTGCACGTGGAGCAGAGCGGCCGTGAGTGACTCGCTGTCGAGACAACGCGCCGCCGCCTCGGCCACGGGAGCGATCCCGGCGACGAGGGCGAGAGCGACGAGAGCGGCGCCGACATCGGCGTCGAGGCGCTCCGGGGGTGCCCCGGACGAGGCCAGGCGAAAGTCCCGCAGGCCGACACAGCCGGAATCGTCGACGACGACGGTGGCGCCACTGATGGCGCTGTGGGCAAGGCGGGCGGAGCGCATCTGCGCCAGAGCCGTGAACAGGTCTTGCATCGTGCCTTCCGACACGCTCGCCGGCTCCATGGATGCCAGTCGTCTGCCATCCGGGGGTACGGTGACGAGGAGCGCGTCGTTGCTCGGCCCACCGGGGCCGGCCGTCACGACCTCGGGAACCCGAACTCCTACCTGTCCCGAGCGCAGCGCCAGGTAGGCCTCGTGCTCCACCTGCTGAAGTCTGGTGATCTGAGCGGTCGACCCGGAGTCTCGGAAGAAGACGAAGCGCCAGGTCTTCCCCAGTACCTCCGCATCCGCTGCATCACGCCCGTACACGGAGATGTCGAGCTGTCGCGAATCAGCGTCCCGGGCCGTGAACGTTGCGACTCCCCAGACCTGCTCCGGAGTCCGTGTGACGTCCCGCCCGTCGACACCAAGGTCAGCGAGCGCGTCGACCACGTCCGCGACCGAGGGCATCCCCATTGGAGAGCCGAAGAGGAGGCGGACTCCGGCACCGACGGTGTAGCCGATCGCAACGCTTGCCGCGGCATCGAATGGAAGCGCCGCCCCGTGGACGACGCTCGCCAGCACGAGCAGGATCGCGCTCAGCACCGTCGCTCGCCGAAGTGCCCGACTCAAGTATGGGTACGCGACCATCACCACAGCGGTCGCTACGGCGAGTTTCACGGACGGATAGCCGGTGCTCACGCCCTCCGGCACTCCGTTGACAGGGCGTCCACCGGATGAACCACCAAGCCACCCCGCCAGCACGCACGCCAGCCAGGCCAGCAGAGCGGAGGCAGCCCCGTCGCGGAGCAGCGGGACGTTCCGGCCGACGACCGCTGCCACGACGACGGTGACGACGACCCCGTAGAAGCCGACGATCCAGACTGCTGTCACGAGCCAGTCGAGGACGTGTGGCGGCGGAGTGAGAAAGCTGCTTACACGGAGCTCCGCTCGGGTGTTCGCGGACACCAGCAGCGTCGCGACTATCGCCACCAGCGTGCCGACCCCCATGCGGACGGCGTCGGACGGGCGGCGACGGGTCAATCCGTCGCCGGTGCTGGCGAACACGACCGCTCGCCAGTAGCGAATCGCCCGCTGGCGGCCCTGCTCCCCGGAGGGGTCGTGCGTCAGCGACGGCGAACCCTCGAGCTCTGTTCCGCTCATGGCAGCAGTAGATATCGTTCCGACCAGGAAGCAAACAGGACGCCGGGAACCCCCCGGATAGCGGACAGTATCATCGGCGAGGCTCCGTACCTGACGATGCTGCGCTCGGTGCGGAGCATCGTGAAAGGGTGCAGATGGACGGCGAACAGGCCGCACGCGAGACGGCGACGACGAGCACGGGTTCCGCTGCGGAGCTGGTTGCCGCTTCGGAGGACGCCGGCGACGCGGCGCCCCAGGACTCGCGCCGGGTCCGCCTCACGAGCCAGGTCCGCAACCTCGTTCACGTCATCCGGGAAGGGAGCGACGCGCAGGTCGAGGAAGCCGTCATCGACCTGAGCCGGCGGCATCGCTACTACGCCCCTCTCGCGTTTGCGGTCAGTGCCTTTGTGATGCTCTTCGAAGGCGTCAGGCTCCTGGTCTCCAACTGGCGACTCCTGCTCATCGAGATCCTCCCCGCGATGTGGATCTGGCTGGCGATGCTGGACATTAAGGCACACGTGCTTCACGGGAAGACGTTGCACGTCCTTCGCGGGCCTGTCCTCATCCCGCTCGTGCTCGCCGTGATGGCGATCACCATCGGGAGCTTCTTCTTGAACGCCGTGTTCGCCTTCGCGATCGCCAAGCCGGGCCCTCCGCAGATCAGACCCGCCTTCGCCGAGGCGCGGTCCCACCTCGCCGTGATCTTCCTCTCGGGCGGACTGATCGGTCTCGCCCTCGGATTCTCGACGCTCGTGGTAACTCGCTGGGGCCTGTGGTGGTTCGCGATCTCCTTGAGCATCGTCGTCGGGGTGATGATGGTCTCCTACGTGGCAGTGCCCTCGAGACTCATCGGCATGAAGACGACGTATTCGAAACGGGACGCTCTGAAGGCCACCGCCGTGGGAGGAGCGCTCGGGGCCTTGGTCTGCTCACCGCCGTATGCCCTCGCGCGTGTCGGCCTCCTCATGCTCGGGTCGAAGGCGCTCTTCATCCCCGGAATCATTGTGATCGCCGTCGGGTTCACGCTGCAGGCAGGCGCGACCGGCGCCGTCAAGGCCGTCAAGATGAGCGCCAAGCTGGTCGCGGGGACCCGACCGGGCACGGGCTCCGAGGCGCCGGCGGGTGGACCGCCCGCCTCCGGCGCGCCCGCCTCCGGCGCTTGAACCGGCGTGGGCTAGTGCCCCCGCCCCCGCCCCCGGTGATTGCGGGCCTTCTTGCCGTGATGGGTCGTGTGCGAGGTGGCGCTGGCGTCTGAGCCCGAGCGATGCTGGTTCTGGTATCGACGACCTGTGAACCCGCCGGCGACGATGACGACCAGGGCAATCGCCATGATGAACCAGACGAACACTCTTTCCTCCGATCTGAGGTCCCTGCGCGAATCAGCCCCGCCAGCACCAGCGGCCACCGCGACCCTACTGCAGGCGTCGGACAGGGTCCTCAGTGACCGGTCAGGTGGATGACCCCGGCGTCCGACAGACCGTTGAGGACGAGCTGGACGGCTAGGGCCGCCAACAGAAAGCCGAAGACCTTCTCGGTGATGAGCATGCGGCCCTCGTCCAGATGCTCGCTGACCCGGTTCGCCCACCGGAACACGAGGAAGTCGAGGGCCAGTACGACGACGAGGACTCCGAGGACCACGCCGAACAACGCCCACGTGTTCGCATCGCCGGAAAGCGTCACGAGGGCGACGATTCCGACCGGGTTCAAGAGGTAGGGGACCGCCAAAGGAAACTGCGCGAGCAGCATGGGGTCCCTCGCCTTCATGGACTCGTCCCTCTTCTCCCCCGAGCCCAGCACCATGACGACGGCGATGATCAACAGGACGATGCCGCCGGCGACGGAGAGCGCTCCGGGGGAGAAGTGCAGCAACCGCGTCAGGAGCTCGCCCAGCGACAGGAGGATGACCGCGACGACGCTGGCCGTCGTGAGCATCTTCTGGCTCACGCGGCGCTTCGTGTCGCCGTCCATGCTCGCCGTCGCCTCCAGGAAGGGCACGAGGGCGATCTTCGGTCCGATCCCGATCAGCAACAGCAGGAACGTGTCGACGACAAGGGCGACATCGACGTGTTGGTCCACAAGTTCACTTCTTAGTCGTTCCGTGCTCCGATCACCTGGGCCAGGTGACGCTCCCGCGACCCCCAGGACGGGCCCCGGCCCTCGACGGTGATCGTGCGCTCGTCGTCGGTCGCGCCTCGGTTCAACGTCACGACGAGCGCGTCGGCGCCGTAGAGCGGCTCGGCCGCCTCCCCCCACTCGGCGACGACGACGCCGCCGGCGTCGAGCCCCTCCTCCAGGGCGAGGTCGACCACCTCCTGCAGATTCTCGAGGCGCCAGAGGTCGACGTGGGTGACCGGAGGTGACGTCCGGTACGTGTGGGCGAGAGTGAACGTCGGGCTGGTCGCAGCCTCGTCCCCGCCGAGAGCCGCCACCAGCCCCTTGACGAGCGTCGTCTTGCCGGCGCCGAGAGGGCCGACTAGCAGCACGACGTCGCCCGGGCGCAGGATGCCGGCGATCGCCGCACCGACGGCTCCGGTCTCGTCCGAGCTCGCGGTCGGGACCGTCGGCATCACAGCAGGAATTTCTTCGCCCGCACGAGATCGGCGCGCATCTCCGCCACCACGACGCCGCCACCCCGGAGCGCGTACGCCGGGTGGAACGTGGGCACGAGCACTCTGGAACCATACGGGTAGGACCGGCCGCGCAAGCTGGTGACGCCCTCGGTCACCCCGAGAAGGGTCCGCGTGGCGAAATTGCCGAGCGAGACGACCACCTTCGGTGACACGAGCTCGACCTGGGACTCGAGGAAGTGGCGGCACGTTGCCACTTCGAGCGGGAGGGGATCGCGGTTGCCGGGCGGCCGGCACTTCACCACATTGGCGATGTAGCACCCGGTCCGGTCGAGGCCGAGCTCCTCGGCGAGCAGGCGGTCGAGCAGCTGTCCCGAACGCCCCACGAACGGCTCCCCGGCGAGGTCCTCGTCGTGCCCAGGCGCCTCGCCGACGAGCATCAGATCGGAGGCCGGGTTCCCCGCCGAGAAGACCACTTTGGTCCGGCCGCCGGCGAGCGGGCAGGCGACGCACCCGAGCGCCTCCGCCTCGAGCTGGGCGAGGGTCGTCACTGGCTGACGATCGTAGCGAGCCGGAGTCAGGCCGGGCTAGGTTGCACCGGACTCGACTAGGGGGTCCGGTGCAGGCGCTCGTCTTCCAACACAACCTGGCGAGGGAGGCCGCGGCGACGATCGGCGGCCGGGTGGACAAGCGCGTCTTCGTCTCGAGGTACGCCCCCGTCAGCCTGAAGGAGGTGCCCGAACCCGTCCCGCCGGCCGCCGGCTGGGTGAAGTGCGAGACCGTGGTCAGCGGCCTGTGCGGCTCCGATGCCAAGCAGATATTCCTGAACGGCTCGCGGGACAATCCCCTCACCGCGCTCGTCTCGTTCCCGCACGTCCTCGGGCACGAGGCCGTGGCGCGCCGGCTCGACAACGGCCGCCGGGTCGTGCTCAACCCGTGGCTGTGGTGCACGCCACGCGGGATCGAGCCGCTCTGCGAAGCCTGCGCCGAGGGGCGCTACCCGTGGTGCCGCAACTTCTCCAACGGCGATCTGCCCGTGGCCATCCACCTCGGCAACTGCGCCGGGGCGGCTGGGGCGCACGCGGAACGTTTCTGCGCCCACGAGAGCCAGCTGTTCGAAGTTCCGCAGACCTTGAGCGACGAGGCCGCCGTCCTGTCCGATCCCGTCAGCGTCTCGCTGCGCTCGATACTGCTCAGCCCGCCCGAGCCGTCCAGGCCGGTGCTCGTGTACGGCTCGGGGACGCTGGCGTTCGCCGCCATCGGCCTTTTGCGCCACCTCTACCCGCAGATCGAGATCTGGGCGGCGACCCGGGCCGGCTTCCGGTCCTCGCTCGCGGCCAGACTGGGCGCCGACGCCGTGCTCACCTCGACACCCGACGACCTCGTGCGCGAGGTCGCGCGCCGGACGGGCAAGCCGGCGCTCAGACCCTGGAGCGGGAAGGACTGGTTGCAGGACGGCCCAGCGGTGGTCTACGACACGATCGGCAGCACCGAGACCGTCGAGACCTCGCTCCGCCTCCTGCAGACAGGAGGGACGCTCGTGGTGAGCGGCGTCGAGCCGCCGAAGCGCTTCGAGTGGACACCCATGTACTTCAAGGAATTGCGGGTCGTCGGATCGAACGGCTTCGGCATCGAGGAGGTCGCCGGCGTCCGCAAGCACGCCTTCGAGCACTACTTCGACTTCGCAGCCGCCGGGCTCGACCTGACGGCGGTCGTGACGCACCGCTTCCCGCTCGCCCGCTGGGACGAGGCCGTGCTCGCCCTCGCCGACTCCCGCCACACCGGGGCGGTCAAGGTGCTCTTCGCGCCCTAGGCCTCAGGCGGCGGCCCTGACCGACAGGCCGTCGAGCAGGTCGTCCATCTCCTCGCGGCGCTCGTACATGAGCATGTGCCCGGCGCCGACGTACTCGTTCAACGTCGCGTGGGGGAAGCTGGCGGCGAGCCGGCGGGCGAAGTACGGGGGTGTCAGGAGGTCGCTCGTTCCGACGGCAACCGCTACGGGCACTTCGACCTGCTCGAATGCCGCTCTCTCCTCGAAACCGAGCACCTCCGAAAACAATCCCGTGAACACCCCCGGCTCGGTCGCCCTCAGCATCCGGAGCGTCGCGGCCACCTCCGCCGGCCGCGGCTGTCGCCCGAAGCCGAGACGGGAGGCCAGATACCCGATGTCCCCGCCGGGGAGCGTCGGCCGGCTGCCGCGCAGCACGCCGGCGCCGGAGCCGGCCGCCCGGCCGACCGCACCCGCCAGCCGGTCCCAGCTCGGCACGGGCAGCGCCAGCCCACCGCTCGTGGCGATGAGCCCGAGCGCCCCGACGCGGTCGCCGAGCAGGTTCGGGTGCCGCCTGGCCATGCGCAGGCAGACCATCCCCCCCAGGGAATGCCCCGCGACCACGGCCCGTTCGAGCTCGAGCGCTGCCACCACCTCGGCCGTGTCGTCGGCCATCGACGAGATGGTGACGCCTTCGGAACCGGGGACCGAGCGCCCGTGGCCTCGCAGGTCGAGCGCGATCACGCGATGAGCCTGGGCGAGATCCCGGAGCTGATAGCTCCAGACCTCCGCCGCGAGGCTCGCTCCGTGCAGCAGCAGGACGGGCGGCCCGTCCCCGCGCTCGATCAGGTGCAGCTCGCCCCCGTCGCGCATGACGAGCGTGGAGTGCAAGACGTCGTCGGGCGCGACGAGCTCCGGGTCCTGGCCCGGCTCCGAGGCTCGCTGCCGCCGGACGTACTCGCGCGAGATCCCGTAGGCGAGCCCGGCGGCGCTGAGAACCCCGACGGCTGCGATGCCGGCGACGCGTGTCACGTTCCGCGCCATCAGGGCGCTCCGCTGCCGGTGTGCCGGCGGGTCACGCGGCGGACCGATGCCGCAGAGGATCTCGTAGGAGATCGTGCCGAGGCGGTCGGCCCACTCCTCGGCGGTGACCGACTCGGCTCCCTGGGATCCGATCAGCACGACCTCGTCGCCGGGTCGCACCCCGGAGTCCGGGCCACAGTCGACGAGCAGCTGGTCCATGGTCACCGTTCCCGCCAAGCGCCGCCGGCGGCCGGCGACGAGGAGCTCGCCTCCTGCTTCGAACAAGGCGCGTGGCACCCCGTCGGCGTAGCCGACCGGGACCGTCGCGATGTCTGCCCGTGTCGGCAGTGCGTACGACCGGCCGTAGCTCGTCCGCTCGCCGGCCGCGAGCTCGCGCACGAGGCTGACCTGTGACCTCCAGCGCAATGCCGGCCTGAGCGATCGCCCGCCCGGCACGGCGGCGAGCTGCGCGCCGACGGCCGCGGAGGGCGCGTAGCCGTAGAGGGCTATCCCGCAGCGCACCACGTCGAAGCGGGCGGACGGGTGCGAGATCGCGCCGGCGGAGTTGGCCGCGTGGATGCGACCCGGGGACGGGACCCCGGCCGTCGGCCAAGGTCGCCCGGAAGGCCTCGAAGCGCTCGACCTGCAACCCGGTGAACGGGTCTGCCGGGTCGTCGGCGACGGCCAGGTGCGTCCAGAGGCCGGCGTAGTGCAGCTCCGGCGCCTCGACTACCTGCTCCACGATCGAGCGCGCTTCGCCGAGGTCGGCGCCCACCCGGTGCATCCCTGTGTCCACCTTGACCTCGACGTCGACCCGGCGCGAGGCGGCGTTGGCCGCCCGGCGGATCGCCTTCACGCCCTCGTCGGTGTACACCGTCGGCACGAGTCCCCGCCCGACCGCCTCTTCCATGGCCTCGGCACCGGGTTCGGACAGGATCAGGATCGGCGCGAGGATGCCGGCCTCGCGCAGCGCCACGCCCTCTTCGACGAGTGCCACCGCCAGCGAGGTGGCACCACCTGCGAGCGCGGCGACGGCGACGGGAGCCGCACCGTGGCCGTAGGCGTCGGCCTTCACCACCGCGCTCAGGCCGGCCGGCGCGACGAGAGAAGCGAGCAGACCGGCGTTCGCCGTGACGGCGTCGAGGTCCACCTCCGCCCAGGCCGGGCGCCGCCAAGCTTCAGCCACGCGCCCTCGACAGCACCGTCGCGACGAGGTCGGGCAGGTCGCCGGCCAGGAGTCCCTCGGCGTAGCCGAGGCCGGCAGCGCGCCCGTGCACGTGTGCGCCCAGGCCGGCGGCTCTCAGGGGATCGATGCCGCGGGCGAGAAACGCTCCGATGACTCCCGACAAGACGTCGCCGGTGCCCGCCGTCGCCAGCCGGGCCGATCCGGACGTGACGAAGAAACCCTGGCCGTCGGGGGCGGCGACCACCGTCGTCGATCCCTTCAGGAGCACGATTGCGCCGAGGCGGGACGCAAGGGACCGCGCCGCCCCGATCCGGTCGGCGCCCGGGCGACCGTCCCCGCCCTCGGTCGTGCGGGCCAGCCGCTCGTACTCGCCGTCGTGGGGCGTCAGCACCGCCGGCACCGAACGCCCCGCCAGCACCTTGGCCGCACGTTCGAGCGAGCCGAGCGCGCCCAGCCCGTCGGCGTCGACGACGACCGGAACCTCTGCCTCGGCGACGAGGCGGCGCACCGAGGCGACGACCTTCTGCGCCGATCCGAGGCCGGGCCCGACCACGAGCGACCGGCAGCGGTGCAGCTCCTGCAGCACGGCGTCGGCGAAGTCGCCCGCCGGCACCGCCCGCGCCACCGCCTCGGACACCGGCAACGAGGCGGGCGGCGCACCCGGCACGCACCAGCGGACCATGCCGGCGCCTGCCCGCAGCGCCCCGTTCGACGAGAAACGGGCTGCGCCGATCATGCCCGCCGACCCGGCCACGACCACGCACGCCGACTTCCACTTGTTCGTGTCACGGGCGCGGGCCGGCAGCCAGCTCGCGATGTCCGCGTCCTCCACGAGCCACAACCTGCCGGGGGGCACGGCGATCCCGATCGGCGCCACCTCGATCTCTCCGGCGAGCTCCGGGCCGTCGCCCATGAACAGGCCGGGCTTGAGTGCCGCCATCGTGACGGTGTGCGTGGCGCGCACAGCCCCCTCGCCCGCCCGGCCGGTGTCCGCGTCGAGCCCGGACGGGACGTCCACTGCCAGCACGGGCGTGCCGACCGGAACGAAGGGGGCGGCGTACTCGCCCCGGAACCCCGTCCCGTAGGCGGCGTCGATCACGAGGTCACAGCGAGGAAGCTCCGGCGGCAGGGCGGCGGGATCGAACATCGCGGTCCTGACGCCTCGGCGATTCAGCAGCGCCGCTGCCACGCGTCCGTCGTCGCCGTTGTGGCCGCGGCCCGCCACGACGACGACGCGTTTCCCGTAGCCGCCGCCGAGGATCCGAAGAGCGGCGACGGCCACGGCCGCGCCGGCGCGGGCGACGAGGGTGTCGAGGCCGACTTCCGCGATCGCCGCCTCGTCTGCGGCTCTCAGCTCCTCGCGGATGTGGATCGGCTGCACGCGGCGGCGTCTCAGTCCGCGACGACGACCGCGGCGGCGACCGAGTCGGTGTGGGTGAGCGACAGGTGCCACGACCGGACGCCGAGGGCCGCCGCGCGGGCGGCCGCAAGCCCGGTGATCTCGAGGCAGCGGCGCGCCCGCCGCACCGCGGACGACCTCCACGTCGGCGAACCGCACGCCGCCGAGGCCTGTTCCGAGGGCCTTCATCGTCGCTTCCTTGGCGGCGAAACGGGCGGCCAGCCCCGGCACCGGGTCAGCCCGGGCGGACATGGTTGTCCGCTCCGCATCGGTGAAGACACGGCGCAGGAGTTGAGGTCGCCGTTCCAGGAGACGGCGGAACCGCTCGACGTCGACGGCGTCGATCCCCAGCCCGATCACCCGTCGCCTCGCCTTCGCCCGCCGGCTCCGCTCACTCGACGGTGACGACTTTGGCGAGGTTGCGCGGGCGGTCGACGTCGTTGCCCCTCGCGCGGGCGACGCCGTACGCGAGCGCCTGAAGCGGCACGATCGCCACGACGGGCGACAGCAGCTCGGGTACCACCGGGATCTCGAGCACGTGATCGGCGACCGCCTTCGTCACCTCGTCTCCCTCGTGGCAGACCGCGACGACCGTCGCGCCCCGCGCCGACACCTCGGCGATGTTGGCCATGACCTTCTCCCACAGATGGCCGCGGGTGGCGATGGCGACGACGACGGCGCGGTCGTCGATGAGCGCGATCGGGCCGTGCTTCATCTCTCCGGCCGGGTACGCCTCGGCCCGCACGTAGGCCAGCTCCTTGAGCTTGAGGGCGCCCTCGAGCGCAATGCCGAAACCGACGTGACGACCGAGGAAGTAGACGTCCTGCACCTCTGCGAGCTGGGCCGCGACCGCTCGGTAGTCGTCCATGCGGCCGATGGCGGTGGCGACGAGCCCGGGCAGCGATCCCAGCGCACGCCCGAGCTGCCTCCCCTCTTCCGGGTCCACCGTCCCCCGCCGTTCGGCGAGGTCGAGGGCGAACAGCTGGAGCATGGCGATCTGGGCCGCAGTGGCACTTGGTGGACGCCACCCCGATCTCAGGCCCCGCTCTCGTATAGAGCACACCGTCCGCCTCACGGGCCAGCAGCGAGTCGACGACGTTTGTCAGCGCGAGCGTCCGGGCGCCGCGGCGCTTCGCCTCGCGCATGGCGTGGAACGTGTCGACGGTCTCTCCCGACTGGCTGACGGCGACTACGAGCGTGCGATCTCCGAGCACGGCGTCGCGGTATCGGAACTCGCTCGCGATCTCGACCTCGGCCGGCATGCGCGCCCAGTGCTCGAGGGCGATCCGGCCGCTCAAGCAGGCGTAGTAGGCCGAACCGCAGCCGATCAGGACGACCCGGTCGATCTCGGCGAGCTCGCCGTCCGAGAGACCGACCTCCTCCAGCTCGGTCGAGCCATCCGCGTGCAGCCTCCCGATGAACGAGTCCGCGAGCGCTCTCGGCTGCTCGTGGATCTCCTTCGACATGAAGTCGTCGTAGCCGTCGCGGCGCGCCGCGACGAGATCCCAGCCGACCTCGAGGGGCTGAAGATCGCGCCTGGTGCCGTCGAGCCCGACGACGGAGATCGCGTCGGGTCGGACCTCGGCGATCTCGTCGTCCGAGAGCTGAAAGAGGGTGCGGGTGGTGCCGAGCAGTGCCGAGATGTCGGACGCCACGAGGCCCATGCCCTTGACCTGGCCGAGAATGAGCGGGGAGGTCCGCCTCGCCGCCGCGATCACGTCGGGCTCGTGCGAGCTGACCGCCGCCAGGGCGAAGTCGCCGCGAAGTTCGACCACGCACCGCGCGGAGTGCCTCGGCGAGGCTCACGCCCGTGGCGAGCTCCCGTTCGAGCATGTGGGCGACGACTTCGCTGTCTGTCTGGGAGGAGCGGGTATGGCCTTCGACTGCGAGCTTCTCGCCGAGCTCGCGGTAGTTCTCGATGATGCCGTTGTGGACGATGGCGACGGTGCCGGTGCAGTCGAAGTGGGGATGGGCATTGTGCTCGACCGGGGCGCCATGGGTTGCCCAGCGGGTATGGCCGATCCCGGCTCTCAGTCCCGCCGGCGCCTCCGAGGCGGCCGCCTCGAGCGCATCGAGGGAGTGCCCCCGGACGGCGTCGCGCTTTCGCCAGAGGACGTCGTCGCCGACGAGGGCGATGCCGGCTGAGTCGTAGCCGCGGTACTCCAGTAGGGCGAGGCCGTCGAGCAGCGTCCGGTAGGGGTCGGCCGTCCCGGTGACCCCGATGATTCCGCACATAGGACTAAAGGCTAGGGCCTGCCGGAGCCATTGGTGGCGTCGAGCTCCCGAACGACGACCGTGACGAGCCGATCGACCACCTCGGTGGCGAGATCGTGACTCTGCGCTTCTGCCATGACCCGGACGACGGCCTCCGTGCCGGACGCGCGCAACAGCACGCGGCCCTTGTCGCCCAGCTCCGACTCGACGAGCGAGACCTCCTCCCAGATGCCGTGCGCGAGTGCCAGGCGCGCAGGGTCGCGAACGTGCACGTTGCGCAGCACCTGGGGCAACCGCGTCATGGCGTCGCCGGCCAGCTGGGCGAGGCTGCGGCCGGTTCGGGCGACGAGCTCGAACAGCAGGAGCGAGGTCAGGATCCCGTCGCCGGTCATCCCGTAGCGCCGGAAGACGAGGTGGCCGGATTGCTCGCCGCCGAGCTGGAGGTCGTTGGCCTCGATGGCGTCGCTGACGTGCCGGTCGCCGACGGGGGTCTCGACGACCCGGATGCCCCGGGCGGCGAGCGCGTGGCGGAGACCGAGATTGCTCATGACGGTCACGACGATGCACCCGCCGGCCAGAAGACCCCGGTCGAGGAGGTCGAAGGCGAACATCGCCAGCAGCTGGTCGCCGTCCACGATCTCGCCTTCGTGGTCCACCGCCAGCACCCTGTCGGCATCGCCGTCGAGCGCGACTCCGAGCGCCGCTCCCGAAGCCTTGACCGCCTCCTGCAACGGCCGGAGATGGGTCGACCCGCAGCCGGCGTTGATGTTGACGCCGTCCGGCTCGTTCGAGAGGACGAGATGACGGATGCCAAGGCGCTCGAGGACCTCCGGCGCGACCGTGCTGGCGGCACCGTTCGCGCAGTCGATCACGACCTCGAACTCGGGGTGCGCGCCACCGACGACCGCGCCCACGAGGTGGTCGGCGTAGCGTTCGAGCGAGCTCGGGTCCAGGCGGAGCAAGCCGATCCCGGCGCCTGCAGGGCCCCGGCCGAAGGGGGCACCGTGCTCGTCGACGCCGGGGAGTCCCGGCGACTCGTGAACGGCGGACGGCGAGGACAGCCGGTCGAGCTCGTCCTGGATGGCGACCTCGAGCTCGGTGGCGAGCTTTGTGCCGCCTGCGCCGAGCAGCTTGATGCCGTTGTCGCCGAACGGGTTGTGTGAGGCCGAGACCATCGCGGCGGGCACGCCGCGATCGGACGCGAGCCAGGCGAGTCCCGGGGTCGGGATCACGCCGGCGTCCTCGACGTCGACACCCTCGGCGGCGATACCCGCCGCGAGGGCGGCCTGGAGCATCGTGCCCGAACGACGGGTGTCCCGCCCGAGCAGAAACGGCGATCCCGGCACGAGCCTGGCCGCCGCCCGCCCGAGGGCCACCGCCAGCTCGGGGGTCAGCTCGGTGCCGGCAACCCCGCGGATCCCGTCCGTCCCAAAACGGGGCGCCATCGAGGCCTCAGCGCTTCGAGTACTGAGGAGCCTTGCGCGCCTTCTTCAAGCCGTACTTCTTGCTCTCCTTCTCGCGCGCGTCCCGCGTGAGCATGCCGGCCTTCTTGAGGTTGGCGCGAAGCTCGCCGTCCAGCTCGATGAGACCCCGGGCGATCCCGAGGCGGAGGGCGCCGGCCTGACCGGAGATCCCGCCTCCGTCGATCGTGGCGTCCACGTCGTACTGCTCGGCGGCGCCGGCGATGCGCAGCGGCTCGGTTGCGAGCGTCCGATGGGTCTCCGAGGGGAAGTAGTCCTCGAACGACCGCTTGTTGATCGTGATCGCACCTTCGCCGTTGCGCAGGCGAACTCGGGCGACTGCGCGCTTGCGGCGGCCGGTCGACTGGACGAGTGGCTTTCCCATGGAGGAGACGGTCCCTTTGCGGTCAGGAAGCCCGCCGGGCGGCGGGCAGGTCGAGTGGTACTGGCATCTGTGCAGCGTGCGGGTGGTCCGGCCCGGCGTAGACCTTCAGCTTGCCGAGCATCTTGTGTCCGAGCGCACCCTTGGGGAGCATGCCCTTGATCGCACGCCTGACGACCTCCTCGGGCCTCGTCGAGAGTTGCTGCGCGTAGCTGGTCGCGCGCAGTCCTCCCGGATAGCCGCTGTGGCGGTAGGAGAACTCACGGTCGCTCTTGCCGGCGGACATGACGACCTTGGCCGCGTTGACGATGATGACGTGGTCACCGGTGTCGAGGTGCGGGGCGAAGATCACCCGATGCTTGCCTCGGAGCACACGTGCAACCTCGGTCGAGAGCCGGCCGAGGACTAGGCCTTCGGCGTCGACGACGAGCCAGACGCGCTGGATTTCGCTCGGCTTGGGGGAATACGTGCGCACAACCGTCCTTTGTAGAGGCCGACCAGTGATGCCAGCCTGCAGGGTCCCTCGACCGCATGAAGGGCGCGAAGGTCAAGCTCAGCGGGCAGGAGCCAGGTGACAACGATAGAAGACCGGCAGGCCCTCAGCAAGCCGGCAAGCCCATTCTAGGGCCAGTCGCCCCCACCGGGGTCCCATGTCCCTCCGGGAACGAGCGCCTCCGGGTAGCTCACGCCCACGAGGCACAACCCCTGCGGGGGCGCAGGCTGGCTGCTGCGCGACCGGTCGGCGGCCCGCAGGATCGCGAGGAGCTCGCCGGCACGCACCTTTCCCTGCCCCACGGCGACGAGCGTTCCGACGATCGAGCGGACCATCTGGTGACAGAAAGCGTTCGCCTCGATCCGGAAACACCATTTCCGCTCGTCGCCCGGGTCGGGCGCCCAGGAGCTCGAAAGCACGCAGCGCGTGATCGGCGCAGGCTCACCAGGAGGGCGCCGGCAGAAGGCGGCGAAATCGTGCTCGCCCAGCAGGACGTCGGCCGCGATACGCATCGCCGCCAGGTCGAGCTCGCCTGGGACGTGCCACGACGAATGGCGCAGCAGCGGATCGGGCCAGGGTGTCCGTAGGAGGTCGTAGCGATAACGCCGCGTCAGCGCCGAGTGGCGGGCATCGAAGCCCTCCGGGGCAACGCGGGCCTCGAGCACCGCGGCCGCTGGACCGAGCTGGCGGCTGAGCGAGCGTGGGAGCTTCTGCAGCACCGTGCCCGCCCTGGGCTCGCGGCCGGCCCAATGGGCGACCATCGCCTCGTCGACGTCGGCGTGGACGACCTGTCGCTGCGCGTGAACACCGGTGTCCGTCCGGCCGGCACAGGTCACTGAGACCTCGTGGCCCGCCATCGAGGCCAGGATCGCCGCCAGCGTGCCACCTACGGTCCTCTGTCCGGGTTGGGCGGCGAAGCCGTGAAACGAGCTCCCGTCGTAGGCGACGAGGAGCATGACGCGACGAAGCGGCCCGATTGGGGCCGCTTCAATCCCGGGCTCGAAGAGCCTCACACGAGCTCGACCCGCGCCATCGGCGCCTTGTCGCCCTGGCGCGGCCCGAGTTTGAGGATCCGGATGTAGCCCCCGGGCCGATCGGCGTAGCGCGGGCCGATCTCCGCGAACAGCTTGTGCGCCATGTCCTTGTCACGGATGAACGCCACGACCTGGCGATGGTTGTGAACGCCGCCCTTGCGTGCCTTGGTGATCAGCTTCTCGGCCACCGGCCGCATCGCCTTCGCCTTGGCCTCGGTCGTGATGATCCACCGCGGGTCTGCCGCGATCAGCGACGCGACGAGGTTGCCGAGCATCGCCTTTTGATGCGCGGCGTCACCGCCGAGTCGGCGGCCCTTCCGCGGCGTGGCGGGCATCTCAGACTCCCGCCTCGCGCAACGACAAGCCTCGCTCGTCGAGACGCTCGAGCACCTCGTCGAGCGACTTCTGGCCGAAGTTGGTGATCGCCAGCAGGTCCTCGGGCGTGCGCTCGATGAGCTCGCCGACGGTGTTGATCTGGGCGCGCTTGAGGCAGTTGCGCGGCCGCTCGGGAAGGTCGAGCTCCTCGATCGGGAGGTCCAGGTCGGGCGAGCCGGTGGCGGCGACCCCGACCTCGCCGAGCTCCAGGCCCCGACCCTCGCCGGCGAGCTGGGCGACGAGGGAGAGCAGCCCACGCAAGGTCTGGCCGGCCGACGCGAGCGCCTCCCGCGGCGAGATGGAGCCGTCGGTCTCGATGTCCATGACGATCCGGTCGTAGTCGGTCGATACCTCGACCCGGGTGGGCTCGACCTCGAAGGCCACGCGGCGCACCGGCGAGAAGATCGCGTCGACGGGGATTACCCCGATGGTGGACGATGCCTGCTTGCGCTCGGCCGCGACGTAACCCTTGCCGCGCTCGACGGTGACGTCGATCGCCAGGCGACCCTTCGCGTTGACGGTCGCAATGTGGACATCGGGGTTGAGCACCTCGACGTCCGCGGTCGTGCGCAGGTCCCCGCCAGTCACGTCCGCCGGGCCGCGCACGTCGATCCGCATCGTGACGGGCTCGTCGGACTCGCTCCGGAGCACGAGATCCTTCAGGTTCAAGATGATGTCGCTCACGTCCTCCTTCACTCCGGGGAGGTACGTGAACTCGTGGAGAGCCTCGTCGAAACGCACCTGGGTGACCGCTGCGCCGGGGATCGACGAGAGCAGGGTGCGGCGGAGCGAGGCTCCGAGGGTGTGCCCGAAGCCGGGGTCGAGCGGACCGATCGCAAAACGCTGATGGTGCTGGTCCGGCTCACCGATCGGCTCGACGGTGGGACGCTGAATGATGAGCATGGGGTTATGGGGCTCCTGGTTGGATTGCCGCGCTGGTTACTTGGAGTACAACTCGACGATCAGCTGCTCGCGCACCTGAGTGTCGATCTGCTCCCGGAGCGGGAGCGCGAGCACGCGGACCGCGCTGCCCCGTCCTCGACCTCGAGCCACGCGGGAGGCCGTCGGTCGATGGTGTCGAGGTTGTGGCGGATGATGATGAATTCCCGCGCCTTGGGGCCGAGCTCGACCCGGTCGTTCTGCGCGCACGCGGTAGCTCGGGATCGTGACGCGCCGGCCGTTCACGAGCAGGTGGCCGTGGCGCACCAACTGCCGCGCCTGGTTACGACTCGCTCCCCAGCCGGCACGGAAGACGACGTTGTCGAGGCGGGATTCCAGCATCCGGAGCAGGTTCTCGCCCGTGATGCCGGACTGGCGGTTCGCCTCCTCGTACATGTTGCGGAATTGGGTCTCGAGCACGCCGTAGATGCGGCGAGCCTTCTGCTTCTCGCGAAGCTGGGTGTTGTACTCGGAGGGCTGGCGCAGACGGTCGCGCCCGTGCTCGCCCGGCGGGTTCGGCCGCCGCTCGATCGGGCAGCGTACCGTCTCGCACTTCGGGCCCTTCAGGAAGAGCTTGACCTTCTCCCGCCGGCAAAGGCGGCAGACCGGTCCGGTGTATCGAGCCATCGTCGTCCCCTCGCTCAGACCCGGCGCCGCTTCTTAGGGCGGCAGCCGTTGTGGGGGATGGGCGTGACGTCTTTGATTCCCGTGACCTCGATGCCGGCGCTCGAAAGCGACCGGATCGCGGTCTCTCGACCTGAGCCGGGTCCCCGGACCAGCACGTCGACCCGCCGGACACCGTGCTCCATGGCCCGCCGGGCGCACTGCTCGGCCGCCATCTGCGCCGCGAAGGGCGTGGACTTGCGGGACCCCTTGAAGCCGACGTTGCCGGCGGACGCCCAGGCGATGACGTTGCCTTCCTGGTCGGTGATCGAGACGATGGTGTTGTTGAACGAGCTCTTGATATGGGCTACGCCGTAGGTGACATTCTTGCGTTCCTTGCGGCGCGGCCGGCGGCCGCCCGGCTTGGTCGTCTTGGCCATCAGCGGCGCTCCGGTGAGCGGTCGATCGTATGGGGGGCCATGGCTACTTGCGCACCTTCTTCTTTCCGGCGACGGTCTTCTTCGGTCCCTTGCGGGTGCGGGCGTTGGTGTGCGTGCGCTGACCGTGGACCGGAAGGCCCTTGCGGTGGCGAATCCCCTGGTAGCAGCCGATCTCCATCTTCCTCTTGATGTCCTGGGCGACGTCGCGGCGAAGATCACCTTCCACCTTGAGATTGGTGTCGATCCACGTCCTCAGGCGGGCGACCTCCTCGTCGGTGAGATCGCGAACCCGGGTGTCCAGATTGATCCCGGTCGCGGCACAGGCCTCCTGCGATCGCGTGAGGCCGATTCCGTAGACGTAGGTGAGCGCGATCTCGAGGCGCTTCTCGCGGGGATGTCGACACCGGAGATTCGGGCCACGAGCTACCCCTGCCTTTGCTTGTGCCGCGGATTGGTGCAGATGACCATCACCCGCCCGTGACGACGGATGACCTTGCATTTCTCGCACATTGTCTTGACGCTCGGTCGAACCTTCACGATCTCATGCTCCACTCGACGGGGCCGGCGCCGCCGACCCGCTCCTGCCTGGACGGCCGTGCCGCCCGGCTCCTACTCTGCAACCCCTCCAACCGCCCGAAACCGGTGGCCACGCGCCAGAGCGCGTCATCACTCACTTGTAGCGATACGTGATCCGCCCTCGCGCGAGGTCGTATGGCGTGATCTCCACCTGGACACGGTCACCCGGCAAGATGCGGATACGGTGCATTCTCATCTTGCCCGAGCTGTGGGCGAGGACCTTGTGGCCGTTCTCCAGCTCGACACGGAACATGGCGTTCGGGAGCGGCTCGACAACGGTGCCTTCCAGCACGATCGCATCCTCTTTGGGTTTGGGCAGGTCAACCTCCTACAATTCTCAGCTTCGACTTCTTGTCGCCGGCGCGGCAGCCGCCGTCCAGCTGAATCATTGGCGACGGAATCATCGCACTGATGCCGCGCAAACAACCGGCTCAGGGCACACAAAAGCATAGCCCGCCGGCCACCTGACCCGAGGCGCCAGCCATACTAGCCGCTCAAGCCTGCGTCAGCACCTCCGGGCCATCTTCGGTGACCGCGATTGTGTGCTCGAAGTGGGCGGACAGCTTCCCGTCTGCCGTGATGACGCTCCATCCGTCGTCGAGCTCGATTGTATCGGGAGTCCCGACGTTCACCATCGGCTCGATCGCGAAGACGTTCCCGACCTTGATCCTCGGCCCCGGCACGCCGGGCCAGTAGTTGGGCACCTGCGGCTCCTCGTGCATCTCCGTGCCGATGGCGTGACCCACGTACTTGCGGACGACCGAGTAGCCGGCGGCTTCGGCGACGTTCTGGACGGCCCGCCCGACGTCGTGAAGTCGATTGCCGTCCCGCAGCTCGTCGATCCCGGCCCACAAGCTCCGCTCGGTCACCTCGAGCAGCCGGGCGGCCTCGGCCGAGACCTCGCCCACCGGAGCGGTGTACGCAGCGTCGCCGTGGTAGCCCTCGATGATCGCTCCACAGTCGATCGAGATCACGTCGCCATCCTCGAGCCGGTAGTTGCCGGGGATGCCGTGCACGATCATGTCGTTCGGGGATGTGCAGATCACGGCGGGGAAGCCGTGATAGCCGAGGAAGTTCGACCGTGCGCCCCGGCGTTCGAGCACCTCGCGGGCGGTGCGGTCGAGGTCACCGGTCGTGACGCCCGGCTTGATCGCGAGCCGCGTCGTCTCGAGCATCTCGGCGACGACCTTCCCGGCGCGCCGCATCTTCGCGATCTCCTCTGGCGAACGTCTCATGGCCTCTCCACGGTACCGAGCCGGTACGGCCCGTGCGGCCGGCTCGCCAGCCGCTGCAGGGGCTCGCCCGCTCGCCGGCACCCCGGCTCGCCGGCCCGCCGGCGGCACTTATCAAAATTTCGTCCAAACTTGCCTCGGAACGAGATTGCGACCAGTCACAATCTTTCGCGGAAGCAAGTTTGGAAAGAAATTCGACTACACCGCCAGCCCCGGCGTTGCCCCGAACGACCGTGCAACCGCTACTTGTCCGCCTCTTCGGCCAGCGGATCGGCCTCTTCGGTCAGCGGATCGCCCTCCTCGGCCAGCGGATCGGCCTCCTCGGCCAGCGGATCGCCCTCTTCGGCTGGCGGATCGCTCTCCTCGGCCGGCGGGGTCGGGGGGAGAAATCGCCTCCGTGCTGGTAGGCATCGATCACCGCGACGAGCGAAGCGGTCACTTCGTCGGCGCTTCCCAGCCCTGACACCTCAACGAGCTTGCCGGCGGCCGCGTACCGCGTGACGAGTGGGGCCGTCGAGAGATCGTAGAGATCGAGGCGGTGCTTTATCGCATCGATGGTGTCGTCCTCTCGTTGCAGGACCTCGCCACCACAGACGTCGCAGGTCCAATTCAGCTTCGGCGGAATCGCCGTCGAGTAGATCGCGCCACAGTCCTCGCACACTCGGCGGCTTGCGAGACGCTCCAGCACGACCTCGGTCGGCGCGACCAGGTTGAGCGCCAGGTCCAGCTCGACAGGCTTCAGCAGCTCGTCGAGTCCGTCCGCCTGGGCGACCGTGCGCGGGAACCCGTCGAGCACGAACCCGCGGGTCCTGGTGTCGTCCTGTTCGAGGCGGACGCCGACCATTCGCAGCACGATCTCGTCAGGGATGAGGTCGCCCCGATCAAGATACAGGCGCGCCTCGATCCCGAGCGACGTCCGCGACTTGGCCGCCGCTCGCAACATGTCCCCGGTGGAGATGTGGGGAAGGACGTAATGGTGCGACAACCGCGTGCACTGCGTCCCTTTCCCCGCGCCCTGCTTGCCGAGAACTATGAGCCTCGCGCCCGGTACCACCTACTGAAGGAAACCCTCGTAGTTACGCATCATCAACTGGCTGTCGATCTGCTTCATGGTCTCCAGGGCAACACCCACGGAGATCAGGAGGGTCGTGCCGGCGAAGGGGATATTGGTGATGTGCCAGGCCGACAGCAGGATCGAGGGAGTCAGCGCCACCGCCGCAAGGAACAAGCTCCCCGGGAGGGTGATCCGGTTGAGGATCCGGGCGAGGTAGTGCTCGGTCGGAGGCCCGGGCCGGAAACCGGGGATGTAACCGCCCTGCTTACGGATCGTGTCAGCCTGCTGGAAGGGGTCGAAGCTCACGTGCACGTAGAAGAACGTGAACAGGACGATGAACAAGCCGTAGAAGACGATGTACCAGCCGTCGGTCGGGTTCAGCAGGTTGTGCTGCACCCAGTTGCGCAAGGCCGACCAGGGAAGCACGTTCGAGAGCAGGACCGGTATGTACAGAAGTGAGCTCGCGAAGATGATCGGGATCACGCCGGCCTGGTTGACCTTGAGAGGGATGTAGGTGCTCTGGCCGCCGTACATGCGCCGGCCCTGGACTCGTTTTGCGAACGTGACCGGGATGCGGCGCTGGCCCTGCTCGACGAACACGATCGCGACCAGCAGGGCCATGACCAGGAGCAGGATCACCCCGAGCCCGAACCAGCCCTTGTCGGCCTTGATCAGCTGGCCGTAGATCGGGATCGCGGCGACGACGTTCGAGAAGATCAGAATCGACATGCCGTTGCCGATGCCGCGCTGGGTGATGAGCTCGGCGAGCCACATCACGACGGCCGTCCCGGCGGTGAAGATGAGGATGATGAACAGCACGCGAGGCGCCGTGAAGTCGGGGATGAGGTCGATGTTGCTGCCGCTGCCGAAGAGCTGGCCGCTGTGGAAGAGAAAGACCAGGCCGGAGCTCTGCATGACGGCGAGCGCCACGGTGAGGTAACGGGTTGCCTGGGTCAGCTTGCGCTGGCCGACCGCGCCCTGCTCGCGCCACTGCTCGAACTTCGGGATCACCGTCTGGAGAAGCTGGACGATGATCGAAGACGTGATGTAGGGCATGATCCCGAGGCCGAAGATGGCGGCTCTGGCGAGGGCGCCACCCGAGAACAGGTTGAGGAAGCCGAGGGCGCCGCCGGACCGCTCAGTAGCGGTGATCTGCTGGATCTCCTTGAAGTCGACCCCGGGTACGACGATGTTCGCGCCGAGCAGGTAGATGCCGATGATGAGCAGGGTGAACAGGACCTTGTTGCGGAGGTCCGGGACCTTGAACATGTTCCGCAGGCTTGCGAGCATCAGATCCTTCCCTCACTCGGCGCGCTGCCCGACGCGCGATTGCAGGCGAAACCTCGACGCCGCCGAAGAACCCTAGCGGTTGGCGAGGGCATTTCCCTTGGCAGGGGGGCGCCGGTCGCCGTACGGCGGGGGAACGACCGTAACCGACCCGCCGGCGGCCTCGATCGCCTCGACGGCCGAACGCGAGAAGGCATGCGCGGATACCCGGACGGCCCGATGCAGCTCGCCGTCACCAAGGACCTTCACCAGACCCTTGTGATGCACGATGCCGCTGGCCTTGAGGCTCTCCGGGGTGACCTCGTCGGCGCCCAGCTCATCCAGAATGCCCAAGTTGACGACGTTGTACTCGACGCGGAACGGGTTCGCGAACCCTCGCAACTTCGGTATCCGCTGGGTCAAAGGCAGCTGACCTCCCTCGAATCCGAGTTTGATCTTGTTCCGGGCCTTCTGACCTTTGGTGCCGCGGCCTGCAGTTTTGCCACCTTTGCCGCCGGTACCCCGCCCGACCCGGCGCTTGGGTCGATTCGAGCCGGGGGAGGGTGCGAGCTCGTGCAACTTCATTCGGATCTCTCCTCGGAGACGGTGATGAGGTGAGGCACGCGGGCGATCATGCCGCGGATCTCCGGCCGGTCGGGAAGGTCGTTCGTCTTGCCGATCCGGCCGAGCCCGAGCGCCCGCAGGGTGCCGCGGTGCTTCGGCTTTGTGCCGATCGAGGACTTGACCTGGGTGACGACGAGCCGGCCCTCGGTTATGGGTGCGGCCTGCGCACTCTTGCGGGTCGCCACGGTCAGCCCACCTCTCCGGCGACACGCCCGAGTCGGCGGCGCTCTTCGTAGGCACGGAGCACGCCCGTCGGGGTGACCTCCTCGGGGGTCTTGCCGCGGAGGCGGGCGACCTCGTCGGGACGGCGGAGGCTGCGCAGGCCGTCGATGGTCGCGTGCGCGACGTTGATCGCGTTCGAAGTGCCCAACGACTTGGCCACGACGTCACGGATGCCGGCCTTCTCGAGGATCGCACGCGCCGCGCCGCCGGCGATGACGCCGGTGCCGGGCGCGGCCGGCTTCAGGATGATCCTGCCGGCGCCCGCGTGACCCAGCACCGGGTGGGTGATCGTCGATCCCGCGAGCGGGACGTCGAACATGTTCTTGCGGGCCTCCTCGATGCCCTTCTGGACGGCGAGTCCGGCCTCCTTCGCCTTGCCGTACCCGAGGCCGACCCGGCCATTCCCGTCGCCGATCACCATCAGAGCGGTGAACGAGAACCTCCGCCCGCCCTTCACGACCTTCGCGACACGGTTGACCTTGATCGTGCTCTCTTCGTACTGCGACTCGACCATTACAGCTCCAATCCGGCTTCACGCGCGGCCTCGGCGAGCGCCGCGACCCTGCCGTGGTACCGGGACGAGCCCCGGTCGAACACGACCTTCGTAACTCCTTGGGCTTTCGCCCGGCTCGCCACGAGCTTGCCGATCTCGGCCGCGGCGGCGGTGTTGCCGGTCGAGCCGCTGCGCATGCCGGCCTCGAGCGTGGAGGCAGACACCAGGGTGCGGCCCGTCCCGTCGTCGATGATCTGAGCGGCGATGTGCTTGTTCGAACGGAACACACTCAGACGCGGTCGCGCGGTCGTGCCGATCACACGCTTGCGGACGCGGCGGTGTCGCCGGTTGCGCAGCTCGTGGGTCTTCAGAGTCTTTGCCATGGCTACTTCGCTGCCTTCCCGGCCTTGCGCTGCACAACCTCGCCCGCATAGCGGACGCCCTTGCCCTTGTACGGCTCGGGCTTGCGTAGCTTGCGAATGTCGGCTGCGACCTGGCCGACTGTCTCCTTGTCGATTCCCTTCACCGTGATGCGGACCGGGCTAGGCACCTCGAACGTGATGCCTTCCGGCGCCTTCACGAC
The DNA here is from genome assembly GCA_963763085.1 of uncultured Acidimicrobiaceae bacterium. GTDB lineage: Bacteria > Actinomycetota > Acidimicrobiia > Acidimicrobiales > Bog-793 > CAVXNB01. The sequence continues at coordinate 1,115,451 of CAVXNB010000004.1, read as the reverse complement.
GACGGGATGGCTGTAGCCGAGCGCCAGCTCGAGCAGCTGGGGGTCCCGAAGCGTAGCCCGGTAGCCGACGCCCACGATCTCGAGGTCCTTCGTGAAGCCGGCGGTGACGCCGGTGACCATGTTCGCGATCAGGCTTCGGGTCAGTCCGTGCAGCGCCCGGTTGACGCGTTCGTCGTCGGGTCGCTCGACGACGAGCACCGCGTCCTCGCGCCGGACCGTGATCTCGCCGGGCAGGTCGCGTTGCAAGGTTCCCTGGGGACCCTTCACCCGTACGTTGCGGTCGTGCAGCGTCACTTCGACGCCCGAGGGCACGTCGATCGGCGACTTTCCGATTCGCGACATCAGCTCATCACCCCGAGGTCACCAGACATAACAGAGCACCTCACCGCCCACGCGCTGTTGGCGTGCTTCGCGGTCGGTCATGAGGCCCTGGCTCGTGGAGAGGACCGCGACCCCGAGCCCGCCCAGCACCCGGGGCAGCTTGTCGGCGCGGCAATAGATTCGCAGGCCTGGCTTGGAAACCCGCTTCAGCCCCGCGATCACCCGCGAGCGGTCGGGCGTGTACTTGAGCGCGATCTCGAGCACGTCGCCGGGACGATCCTCCTGTGCGACGGTCGTGAAGCCGGCGATGTAGCCCTCGCGCTCGAGAATCACGGCGAGCGCTTCCTTCAGCTTCGAGCTGGGCATGCGGACGGTCTCGTGCATGGCGACGTTCGCGTTGCGAACGCGCGTCAGCATGTCCGCGATGGGGTCAGTCATGGTCATGGACGGTCCCCTCCTCTCACCAGCTGGCCTTTGTGACGCCCGGCACCTCGCCGGCGTGGACGAGCTCGCGCAGGCAGATGCGGCAGAGCCCGAACTTGCGGTAGACCGCTCTCGGGCGCCCGCACCTCCGGCACCTCGTGTAGCCGCGCACCTTGAACTTGGGCTTGGCTTGTTGTTTTTGGATCAATGCCTTCTTGGCCATGGGTCGGCTCTACTGTCCTTCACGTCGGAACGGGAACCCGAAGGCGGCGAGCAGGGCCCGGCCTCCGGCATCGGTGCGGCTGGAGGTCACGATCGTGATGTCCATGCCGCGGGGGCTGTCGACCTTGTCGTAATCGATCTCCGGAAAGATGAGCTGCTCGGTGACGCCGAAGGTGTAGTTGCCCCGGCCGTCGAACGACCTCGGCGACAACCCTCGGAAGTCACGGATGCGCGGGATCGCGAGACTGATGAGGCGATCGAAGAACTCCCACATGCGATCGCCCCGAAGGGTCACCATGCAACCGATCGCCATGCCCTCACGAAGCTTGAACGCCGCGATGGAACGGCGCGCCTTTGTGACCACGGGCCGCTGCCCGGAGATCACCTGGAGGTCACGGACGGCACTCTCGAGCAGCGACTGCTGCTGAGTCGCCTTCCCGACGCCGATGTTGATGACGATCTTCTCGAGGCGCGGCACCTGCATGACGTTGTCGAGACCGAGCTCCTCGGCGAGCGAGGCGCGGATCTCGGAGTCGTAGCGCTGGCGGAGGCGAGGCCGCTCGATGACAGCCGGGCTCACAGGTCCCCTCCGCACTTGCGACAGACCCGGACCTTGCGGCCCTGGTCGTCGATCCGCACGCCGATGCGTGTCGGACCGCACTGGGGGCAGACCACCGCCACAGTGGAGGCGTGCACCGGCATGTCCTTGTCGATGATGCCGCCCTGCATGGTTCCGCGCTTGGCCTTGGTGGAACGTTTGGCGACGTTCACACCGTCGACGATCACGCGGTCCCTAGACGGGATGACCCGCATGACTTCACCGATCTTGCCCCGGTCCTTGCCGGACAGCACCTGAACCCGATCCCCTTTGCGGATACGCACCTAGATCACCTCCGGAGCCAGCGAAACGATGCGCATGAAGCGCTTCTCCCGCAGCTCACGCCCGACAGGGCCGAAAATGCGGGTGCCGCGGGGCTGGAGCTGGTCGTTGATCAGCACCGCGGCGTTCTCGTCGAAGCGGATGTAACTGCCGTCCGGACGGCGGTTCTCCTTCTTCGTCCTGACGACGACGCAGCGCACCACGTCACCCTTTTTGACCGCAGCACCGGGCACGGCGTCCTTCACGGTCGCAATGAAGACGTCCCCGATGCGCGCGTAGCGGCGCCTGGTCCCGCCGAGGACCTTGATGCACAGCACCTCTTTGGCGCCCGAGTTGTCCGCGACCCGAAGTCGCGATTCTTGCTGGATCACCTCGCCCGCTCCACGATCTCGACCAGGCGCCAGCGCTTCAGCTTGGAGAAGGGCCGCGTCTCGGCGACACGGACGCGGTCACCGGCGGCGGCCTCGTTCTTCTCGTCGTGCACATAGAGATGCCGTGTCCGCTGGACCGTCTTCGAATACTTGGCGTGCCGGACGCGCTCGGTCACCGCCACTACGGCGGTCTTGTCCATGCGGTTCTCGACGACGGTGCCCTCGCGGATCCTGCGCCGGTTGACGCGCACCTCCGCCTCTGTCTCGGGCACCGCAGCTGATGCGCCCACCTGGGCCTCGTTCTCGGCCATCACCGCTCCTTGGTCCTTCCGTCGGCACGGGGACCGACCGCCTCTTCCGACTCGACGAGGTCGAGCTCCCGCGCCCGCTGCACCGTGAGCAGCCGGGCGATGTCCCGGCGGACCTGCGTGACGCGGGCGTTGTTGTCCAGCCGGCCCGTCGCCGCCTGGAACCTGAGGTTGAAGAGCTCCTTGCGGGACTCGAGAAGCTTGTTCACGAGCTCCTCATCGTCGAGCTCACGAATTTCGGCTGCGCCCGGCATCAGACCAGCACCTCAGGAGTGGAACCGAGTCCGGGCCGGGAGATGACGCGAGCCTTCATCGGCAACTTCTGGATGGCGCGCTCCATGGCCGAGTGGGCAAGAGCGTCGTCCACGCCGGCCAGCTCGAAGAGGATCCTCCCGGGGCGGACGACGGCAACCCAGTGCTCGGGGTTGCCCTTGCCTGATCCCATCCGGGTCTCGGCCGGCTTCTGGGTGACCGGCTTGTCCGGGAACACCCGGATCCAGACCTTGCCGCCACGCTTGATGTGCCTGGTCATGGCGATTCGGGCAGCCTCGATCTGGCGGGCGGTCAGCCAGGCGGGCTCAAGCGCCTGAATACCGAAGTCGCCGAAGTTGATGGTCTCGCCACCTTTGGTCATTCCCGACAAGCGCCCGCGCTGTTGCTTGCGGTGCTTGACCTTGCGAGGCATCAACATGGTCAGTCGTTCTCCCTGCGGAAATGCGGCACGTCGTGATGCTGCTCCCGGGTGCGACGCTCGATCTCTTCTTCCTCGGCGAGGAGCTTCTCGAGCGGGTCGTCGGCGGCGGGCGGCGAGGTGGGCACCGGTGCCTCCTCGACCGCCAGGTCGGAAGGCACGTCGACCTCGACCTCGACCGCGGCCTCCGGAGCCACCGACCCGGGCTCTCCGAGCTCGGGCCTGCGGCGGCCGCCGCCGGCGATCACGATGCGCTTCGGGCGCGCCTGGCCGGAGGTCTCTCCCACCGCCATGGCGGCCTCACGCGAGATCTTCTCCTCCGCCGAGGTCTTGTAAGGCAGGATGTCGCCCTTGTAGATCCAGACCTTGATCCCGATCCGCCCGGTCGAGGTCTTCGCCTCGCGAAACCCGTAGTCGATGTCGGCGCGCAAGGTGTGCAGCGGAACGCGGCCCTCGCGGTAGGACTCCTTGCGAGCCATCTCCGAGCCGCCGAGGCGACCGGAGCACTGGACGCGAACGCCCTGGGCGCCAGCCTTCTGGACCGTCTGGATCGCCCGCTTCATGGCCCGGCGGAAGCTGATCCGACGCTGTAGCTGGTCCGCGATGCCTTGCGCGATCAGCGCCGCGTCGAGCTCGGGCTGCTTGATCTCCTGGATGTTGAGCTGCACGTTGGCGTTGTGTGTGATGCGCGCCAACTGGCGCCGGAGCCGGTCGGCCTCTGCGCCGCGGCGGCCGATCACGATGCCAGGACGCGCCGTGTGAACGTCGACCCGGAGCCGGTCCCGTGTGCGTTCGATCTCGATCCGGCTCACCGCCGCCGCTTCCAGCTGGGACATCAGATAGTCGCGGACCTTCCAGTCCTCGACCACCGTGTCCTGGTAGTTCCGGTCGTCGAACCAGCGCGACTTCCAATCGGTCGTGACACCGAGGCGAAATCCGTAGGGATTGACCTTTTGACCCATCAGTCGTTCGTCTCCTCGTCGCCGGCGCCCTGGTCGTGGTCGTCGGGATCTTCGTGCTCGGTCGTAGTTTCGTTTTCCTGGATCGCAGAGGCGTCTGTCTCCTCGGCGGCGTCGGCGTCGGCGTCCGCCTCGTCGGCCTCGTCCTCGTGGACCTCGTCGGCGTCGTCGCCCTGCTCGCGCGTCGTCGTCGGCCTGCTCGGCCTCGTCGTCGGCCTGCTCGGCCTCGTCAGCCTCCTCGTGGGCGAGCGCCTGCTCGACGGCCTCATCGATCTCGGGCGGCTCGCCGGCGTCACCCGCAGCCACGATCTCGAGAAGCTGCTCGTCGACTGGTTCGCTGGCAGGGGTCGCTTCTCCGGCTCTGGCGGCACGCCCCTGGCGTCGCGCGCCGGCGACACGGCGTGCGCGGCGATCGGCTGCCTCGGCGGCAACCCGGGCGCGGCGCCGGGTCAGCTCGGCGTCGGGCATCCGCGAAACGATGATCGTGACGTGGCACGTCCTCTTCCGGATCCGGGTCGCACGCCCACGGGCGCGGGGACGCCACCGCTTCAGCGTCGTGCCCTCGTCGGCGAAACAAGCCGCGACGAACAACTCGTCCGGATCCAGCCCGTCATTGTGAAATGCGTTCGCGGCTGCTGAGCGCAGCAACTTGCCGATGACGTCCGCCACCTCGCGGTCGCAGTACTCGAGGATCTCCGACGCCCGCTGCACGTCCTTACCCCGGATCAGGTTGAGAACCTCGCGCGCCTTGTACGCCGACACTCCGGAATGACGGAGCACGGCGCGCGTTCCCGGCTGCTCGTTGGTCTTGGTGCCTGCCACGTCAGCGCCTCCCCGCCCGTTCCTGGCCGGCGTGGTAGCGGAACGTCCGGGTGGGGGCGAACTCGCCGAGCTTGTGGCCGACCATCGACTCGGTGACATAGACCGGCACGTGCTTACGGCCGTCGTGGACCGCGATCGTGTGGCCCACCATGTCGGGGATGACGGTCGAGCGGCGCGACCAGGTCTTGATCACCCGCTTCTCGTTCGTGGAATTCGAGCGCGTCGACCTTGCGGAGCAGATGATCGTCGACGAACGGTCCCTTTTTCAGGCTACGAGGCATATCGCTCCCGGCGGCGTTCAGCGGCGGGCGCCGCGGGTGCGGCGCCGGCGAATGATGAGCTGGTCAGATGGCTTGTGGCGCGGACGAGTCCGGCCCTCGGCCTGGCCCCAGGGAGACACCGGGTGGCGGCCACCGGAGGTCTTGCCCTCGCCACCGCCGAGCGGGTGGTCGACCGGGTTCATGGCGACTCCACGAGTCTGCGGGCGAACGCCTTTCCATCGGTTCCGTCCTGCTTTACCGATCGAGATGAGCTCGGCTTCCGAGTTGCCCACCTCACCGAGCGTTGCCCTGCAGTCGATGGGCACCCGTCTCATCTCGGTCGAGGGGAGCCGCAGCGTGGCAAACATCCCCTCTTTGGCCACGAGCTGCACGCTCATCCCTGCACCCCGGGCGAGCTTGCCTCCGCCGCCGGGCCGGAGCTCGACGTTGTGGATCACGGATCCGACCGGGATATAGCGCATAGGCAGGGCATTCCCGGGCCGGATCTCGGCGCCGGGTCCGGACTGCAGCAGGTCTCCGACGGCGACGCGCGCCGGCGCCAGGATGTAGCGCTTCTCGCCGTCGAGGTAGTGGAGCAGGGCGATGCGGGCGTTCCGATTCGGGTCGTACTCGATGGCCGCAACCTTGGCGGGCACGCCGTCCTTGTCCCGACGGAAGTCGACCAGCCGGTACTGCTGCTTGTGGCCGCCACCGCGGTGACGCGCCGTCTTGCGACCGTGGTTGTTCCGGCCACCGCTGCCCGCCTTGGGCACGAGAAGAGTCTTCTCGGGTTTGGTCTTGGTGACCTCGGAGAAGTCCGAGACCGACTGGAACCGCCGTCCGGGACTGGTCGGCTTGCGCTTTCGAAGGGCCATGACGAGTCTCCTCAGCTCTCGAACAGCTCGATGCGGTCGTCGCCGACAAGGCGAACGATGGCCCGCTTGGTGTCCGGCCGCTTGCCCATCGTGGCGACCCGTCGTTGGCGCTTCCGCTTTCCTTTGCGGTTCATCGTGTTGACACTGGCGACTCGCACGCCGAAGGCGTCCTCGACCGCAGCGCGGATCTCGATCTTGCTCGCCCTCGGATCCACGACGAACACGTAGGTGTGTTCGTCCATCAGCGCGTACGACTTCTCGGAGATCACCGGGCGCAACAGGATGGAACGGTCGCCGCTCACTGGTCCTCCTCCTCCTCCGCGTCGTCGGACTGGTCGTCCGCGTCGCCGGTCTCGTCGTCCGCGTCGTCGGTCTCGTCAGCAGCCTCGACCTCGTCGTCGTCGTCGACCTCGTCGTCGTCGACCTCGTCGACCTCGTCGGCGGTCTCGTCGACCTCGTCGTCGTCATCGACCTCGTCATCGACCTCGTCATCGACCTCGTCGGCAAGGACGTCGGTCTCATCGGCGGCGTCGGTCTCGTCGGCGAGGACGTCGGTCTCGTCGGCGGCGTCGATGTCGCGGGCGCCGGTTTTGGCGCCGGCGACATCGTCGGCGGCGTCAGCGTCGGCGTCGCCCTCGCCGACCCCCTTGACCGGCCGAGGCGAGTTCAACACGACGGCACCCTCTGGGGCGTCGCTGACCTGGCCCGGCACGGTGTCGTCGGTGAACACGACCCAGTCCGACGCCACGACGTCATAGGCGGTGAGCTGTCCGGCCTCGACGATGCTGACGTGGGGCAGGTTCCCGAACGAGCGCTCCGCGATGACGTCCCCGGCGCCGAGCACGACGAGCACCTTCCCGTCGAGTCCGAGCGCTTGAAGCGAGCTTGCCGCCCGCTTGGTCCTCGGTGCCTCGTAGGACCAGCTATCCACAAGGGAGATCCGACCTTCGGCCGCACGGTCGGAAAGGGCAGCCCGCAACGCCTGGCGCACCATCTTGCGGGGCGTGCTCTGGGTGTAGTCGCGCGGCTTGGGTCCGAATGCAATGCCTCCGCCGGTGAACTGGGGTGCACGGATCGTGCCCTGCCGGGCCCGGCCGGTGCCCTTCTGGCGGTACGGCTTGGCGCCGCCGCCTCTCACCTCAGACCGTGTCTTGGTGCTGTGGGTGCCCGAGCGCTTGGCCGCGAGCTGGGCGGTGACGACCTGGTGCAACAGCGGCACGTTGACGTGGGCGCCGAAGTACTCGGCATCGAGCTGGACCACTCCGAGGAGGTCGCCGGCATCGTTGCACCGCTCCACCAGCACCGACGGCACGGCTTCGATCATCGTGTCGGCCTTCACTTGCCGCCGCCCTTCACGGCGTCGCGGATGAGGACCATCCCGCCTCGTGGGCCGGGGACGGCGCCCTTGACGAGGATGAGCTCACGCTCGGGATCCGCCGCCACGACCTCGAGATTGAGCGTCGTCACCTTCTCCGCGCCCATGCGGCCGGCCATCCTCGTGCCCTTGAACACGCGGGCCGGCGTGGCACAGGCTCCGACCGAGCCGGGCGAGCGGTGCTTCTTGTGGTTGCCGTGGGCGGCACCTTGTCCCTTGAAGTTGTGCCGCTTCATCCCGCCGGCAAAACCTTTGCCCTTGCTCACGGCGGTGACGTCGATCTTGTCCCCGGCCGCGAGGATGCCGGCATCGATCTCCTGGCCGACCGAGTAGCCGCTCGTGTCGTCCAGGCGCAGCTCGACCAGCCGAACACCCGGCTCGACGCCCGCCTTCGCGAAATGACCCGCTTCCGGCTTGTTGAGCTTGCTGGCGCGGCGCACGCCGTAGGTGACCTGCAGAGCCGAGTAGCCCTCCTGCTCGACGGTCTTCACACGCACCACACGAACAGCCGAGACCTTGACCATGGTCACGGGCACGACGCGTTGCGCGTCGTCCCAGACCTGCGTCATGCCGACCTTCTCGCCGACGATCGCCTTGGTGGCCATGCTTCCTTTGCCTCTGCTCTGCTCGTGATCGCGTGGGGGCTCGCGGACAGAACGGATGGGACACCCGTTGTCACCGCTCGCGCCCGCCCGGCTGCGATAACAGCCCTTTGTCGTGCGGACGCTCCGCCCGGGCATCCCGAGCGGAGCGAAAATCATGTGTCGCCGGAAGGTCCCCCGCAGCTTGCCTTGGGGCGCTCCCGGACGTCGAACTTTTTACCGCGACGGACAGTGCGTCCGCCGAGTACGAGATCATAGCACCCGCCCGCCTGCGACCTCCGGCCGCACCGCGGGCGTTCGCGCTATGCCGTCTGGATCTTGATCCTCTTTGAGGATTTACAACCGTACTCGCACGCTTCCTCGGACATTTGGTCAGACCTCCCGGCTCGGATGGGTTAGTCGTCTCTGGCTTCTTCGAACGACGCCAGGGCGTCGTCGATTCTGATGTACATGCGGCCGCGCTCGTCTCCTTCGATGTCGGTGAAACCGAAGCGACCGTAGAAGCGTCTCGCCGACTCGTCGATGGGGTCGACGGCGATGAACCGGGCCGCGGCGTGCTGACCGGCAACGGCGGCGTGGAGGACGGCGTCGATCAGAAGGTCGCGGCCGAGTCCCTCGCCCTGGTGGCCGGCCCCGATGGCCAAACGCGCCAGCAGGACCATGCCGATCTGGTAGCCCGGCAGCCCTCGACCCAGTCGACGAGGAAGTTCGTCCTTGGCCACGCCGCCCATCGACAGTGCGTAGTAGCCGACCACCACCTCAGAGTCGTCGACGAGCACGAAGGTCCGGGATAGGTTGCGGCGCTGGTTCTCCAGGGCGTGGACGCGCAACCACTCGTCAAGTGCCTTGTTCCCGCAACTGAAGCGACTGACGTCGTGGCTGTCGCTGAGACGCTCGACCTGCATCAGTCGGCATGCTTCAGTGTTCGGCTCTCCCTGATCTGATCGACGAGCAGGGTCACCGGCTCGGGTGGAGAGTCGAGAGCGGCCATGAACCTGTCGTAGGAATTCTGGTTCAGTCGTACCGACCGGTGGGCGTCAACGATGGCTTCGGCATCGGCAACCGCCCGACCGAGGAGGAACTCCGACACCGACAGCCCGAGCAGCCCCGCGGCTTCGGTGATCAGGTCGTCATCGGTGGATGACAGGCGCAATTCTCTTCGGTGGTCCTTTGTCGGCATCACTCCTCCTGTACGTACAATTGTACGGAGATCTGGGCGCCTGTCAAACGATCTCGCTGCGACGCTACCCGGGCGGCCGGAGGGCCGTCCCTAGATTGGCGCGATGGCCATAGCCGGTCTTTCCGATGTCGGCGAGCTGATGAGCGAGGGCGGTGTCCCTGGGCTTTCGCTCGCCTATTGCAAGGACGCCTCGAGCGAACCTGTAGTCCAGGTCTGGGGTGTGGCCTCCAAGGCGGATAACCGTCCGGTCAGGGCAGGCACCGTGTTCCGGGCCGGCTCCTTGAGCAAGCCCGTGACAGCGTTCGCCGTCCTGCAGCTCGCAGGGCGAGGGCACCTTGACCTCGACGCTGACCTCAATTCGCTCCTCACCTCGTGGGCAGTACCCTCGGTCGGCGGTCGGAAGCCTGCCGTGAGTGCCCGAATGCTGCTCGCTCACGTGGCTGGCGCCTCCGGCTGGGGTGACAACCGCGGCTATGCCGAGGAGGAGCCACCCCAGACCTTGGTCGAGGTGCTCGAGGGCCATGGCGACACTCCACCGCTGACGTTCCACACCCTCCCGAACATCATGTGGCACTACTCGAGCGGTGGCTACCACCTCTTGCAGTTGCTCGTTACCGACATAACAGGCGCCTCCTTTGCAGATGCGGTGAGCGAGCTCGTGCTGGGGCCGCTCGAGATGTCCGCGACGACGTTCAAGGCACCATTGCCGCAACGCTTTAGTGCAGTGGCGGCGGACGGGCACGTCGATGGCCGCGCAATCGTCGCGGGCGCGAAGAGGGACCCTGCCGTGGCTGCGCAGGGCATGTGGACGACGCCCAGTGACCTGATGCGTCTGGCTAGGGCGGTCAACTCCAAGGCCGCTCCTGAGATGCTCGTCGGCCATCCCGTCGAACCACGGATGGGACTGGGCCTTTTCCTAAACGGGGAGACCGGCCACAATTGGTGGTCGCACAGTGGGTCGGTACCGGGTTTCGAGTGCCTCATGGGAGGCGTGGCAGAAGCCGGTTTCGCCTGGGCGGCGTTGGCGAACTCCTCAAGTGCTGCGCCCGTGGTCAAGGCGATCGGCGAGCTGGTATCTCGCCGCGAGGGCCAAGGCCCATTCGCCATGCACGACCTCCTCTGGGAGGGCATCGCCGCCGCCATCAGGATGAACGAGCACCACCTGACGGCCGCCGGCACGTACCGTCTCGCCAGCGGGTTGAACGTAGTCCTAACGGCGACGCCCCCAGACCAGTGGGGCCAGCGCTCGATCGAACTGACGCTCCCAGACCAGCCGACCGTCCAACTGGCGCATCCGTTCGCCGAGGGCCAATGGCGTTTCCCCTGGGCTCGAGGCGGTACTGGTCTTCGAGCCGCCCGATACGCTCCGGTTCCTGCAAGCAGGACGCGAGGTCGTCGCTAGGCGCGTTCCAAGATGACGAGACGGAGAGCGCTTGGCGAACTCGGTGATCAGAGCGGCAGCGTCAGGACCAGGGTGAAGTGGGACAACGGTGCCGTGAGCAGGGCTAAGCGCTCTGTATCTTGATCTCGATATCGACCCCCGCAGGAAGGTCGAGCCGCTGAAGGGAGTCCACCGTCTTCGGCGTGTGCTCCACGATGTCCACGAGCCGCTTGTGGATGCGCATCTCGAAGTGCTCGCGGCTGTCCTTGTGCTTGTGAGGCGAGCGGATCACCGTGTAGCGGTGGCGTTCGGTCGGCAGCGGAACGGGACCCCGGACCTTGGCCTGGGTGCGTAGCACCGTCTCGACGATCTTCTTCGTCGATTGGTCGATGATCTCGTGGTCGTACGCCTTGAGCCGGATCCGGATCCGCTGACGGGGTCCCTCTGCCATTTCGCCTCGCCTACTTGAGAATCTTGGTCACGCGGCCGGCACCGACGGTGCGGCCGCCTTCGCGGATCGCGAACCGCAGACCCTCGTCCATGGCGATCGGCTTGCCCAGCTCGACGGTCATGATGGTGTTGTCGCCCGGCATGACCATCTCAGTGCCCTCGGCGAGCTCGATCGTGCCGGTCACATCCGTCGTGCGGAAGTAGAACTGCGGGCGGTAGTTGCTGAAGAACGGCTTGTGGCGGCCGCCCTCTTCCTTGGTGAGGACGTAGACGTTCGCCTCGAAGTTGGTGTGCGGCGTGATCGAACCCGGCTTGCACAGCACCTGGCCCCGTTCGACATCCTCCTTCTTCGTGCCGCGCAGCAGCACGCCGACGTTGTCGCCCGCCTGGCCCTGGTCGAGCAGCTTGTGGAACATCTCGACGCCGGTGCAGACCGTCTTCTGCGTCGCACGGAGGCCGACGATCTCGACGTCGTCTCCGACCTTCACGATCCCCTGCTCGATCCGGCCCGTCACGACCGTGCCGCGCCCGGTGATCGTCATCACGTCTTCGACCGACATCAGGAAGGGCTTGTCCACCTCGCGGACCGGCTCGGGGATGAAGTCGTCCACCGCGTCCATCAGGCTCATGATCCCTGCCGCGGCCTCCTCGTCCCCTTCGAGGCCCTTCAGTGCGCTGACCCGCACGACCGGCGTGTCGTCACCTGGGAAGTCGTAGTCGGTGAGGAGCTCGCGCACCTCTAGCTCGACCAGCTCGATCAGCTCCTCGTCGTCGACCATGTCGACCTTGTTGAGGGCGACGACGATGGACGGCACCCCGACCTGGCGAGCGAGCAGAACGTGCTCACGCGTCTGGGGCATGGGGCCGTCCGCAGCCGATACGACGAGGATCGCACCGTCCACCTGTGCGGCACCGGTGATCATGTTCTTGATGTAGTCCGCGTGCCCGGGCATGTCGACGTGCGCGTAGTGGCGCTTGTCGGTCTCGTACTCGACGTGCGCGATGGCGATGGTGATGCCGCGCGCCTTCTCCTCGGGTGCCTTGTCGATCTGTTCGAACGCCGTGAAGGCGACGTTCGGGTTGTGGTCGTGGAGAACCTTGGTGATCGCCGCGGTGAGGGTCGTCTTACCGTGGTCGATGTGCCCCATCGTTCCGACGTTGACGTGGGGCTTCGTCCGCTCGAACTTCTTTTTGGCCATTGTTGCCGACCGCTCCGTTTGATCTGGGCTGCGCCCCTCGGGCGCCGCCATGTTGGTGAATTGCGTTCTCGATTGTGGCGACTCAGGCCGCCGCGGTGCTGACTCCCTGGCCGCTCACTCGCCGGTCACTCGGGCGATAATCTCCCGCGATACCGACTCCGGAACCTCCTGGTAGGAGTCGAACTGCATCGTGTACGTCGCGCGACCCTGGGTGCGGGAACGCAGGTCGGTAGCGTAGCCGAACATATCGGACAATGGGACCTGGGCCTGCACGACATGGCTCGCCCCCCGCTGTTCCATGCCCTCGATCCGTGCCGCGGCGCGACGACAGATCGCCGATGACGTCGCCGAGATTGTCCTCGGGCGTGACGACCTCGACCTCCATGATGGGCTCGAGCAGCACGGGGCGTGCGGCCCGCACCGCCTTCTTGAAGGCCATCGAGCCGGCGATCTTGAAGGCCATCTCCGACGAGTCGACGTCGTGGTAGGAGCCGTAGACGAGCGTGACCCGCAGGTCCACGATCGGGAACCCGGCCAGCACGCCGGAATTCATCGCCTCCTGGATGCCGGCGTCGACCGCCGGGATGTACTCCTTCGGGATCACCCCGCCCGTGACCTTGTCGACGAACTCGAAGCCCCCGCCGGGCCCCGTCGGCTCGATGTCGATGACGACGTGGCCGTACTGGCCGCGGCCGCCGGTCTGGCGGATGTAGCGCTCCTCGATCTTGTGGACCGAGTCCCGGATCGTCTCGCGATAGGCGACCTGCGGCTTGCCGACGTTCGCGTCGACCCTGAATTCGCGCAGCATGCGGTCGACGAGCACCTCGAGGTGCAGCTCGCCCATACCGGAGATGACGGTCTGGCCGGTGTCCTGGTCGGAACGGACCCGGAACGTCGGGTCCTCCTCGCTGAGGGCGAACAGCGCCTTCGACAGCTTGTCCTGGTCCGCCTTCGTCTTCGGCTCGACGGCCACGTGGATCACGGGCTCGGGAAACTCGAGCGACTCGAGCACGACGGGGTGCGCGATCTCGCAGAGCGTGTCACCGGTCGTAGTGGACTTGAGCCCGACGACGGCGACGATGTCGCCGGTATAGACCGCGTCGCGGTCCTCGCGGTGGTTGGCGTGCATCTGGAGGATCCGGCCGATGCGCTCCTTGCGGTCCCGGCTCGAGTTCAGGACCGTCGTGCCCTTTTGGAGAGTGCCCGAGTAGACGCGCAGGTAGGTGAGCTTGCCCACGAACGGATCGCTCATGATCTTGAAGGCGAGCGCCGAGAACGGCTCGTCGTCACGGGGCTCGCGCTCGATCGGCTCGCCCGTGCGGGGTACGACACCTTGGGTGGGCGGCACGTCGAGCGGGCTCGGCAGGTAGTCGACGACCGCGTCGAGCATTGGCTGCACGGCCTTGTTCTTGAAGGCGGACCCGCACAGCACAGGGACGAGCTCGCTCGCGATCGTCGCCTGGCGCAGCCCCTTGCGGAGATCCTCGGCGGTGATCTCCTGCTCGGACACGTAGCGCTCCATCACGTTGTCGTCGAAGTTCGAGACGACGTCGACGAGGGCGTGCCGGGCCTCCTCGGCGGCCTGTACCAGATGCTCGGGGATCTCCCGGGTCTCCCAGGTCTCGCCCATCCCCTCGCCCCACACGAGGGCCTTCATCTTCAACAGGTCGATGACGCCCTCGAAGCCGCCCTCGGCGCCGATCGGAAGCTGCACCACCGCGGGCACCGCCTCGAGGCGGTCGCGGATCATGGCGACGGTGCGGTCGAAGTCCGCTCCGACCCGGTCCATCTTGTTGACGAAACACATCCGGGGAACCTTGTACTTGTTCGCCTGCCGCCAGACCGTCTCGGTCTGGGGCTCGACGCCGGCGACGGCGTCGAAGACGGCGACCGCCCCGTCGAGGACGCGCAGCGAGCGCTCGACCTCGACGGTGAAGTCAACGTGCCCGGGGGTGTCGATGATGTTGATCCAGGTGTCGCGCCAGCGACAGGTGGTGGCGGCGGACGTGATCGTGATCCCGCGCTCTTGCTCCTGCACCATCCAGTCCATGACGGTGCCACCCTCGTGCACCTCGCCGAGCTTGTACGTGCGACCGGTGTAGTACAGGATGCGCTCGGTCGTCGTCGTCTTGCCCGCGTCGATATGGGCCATGATCCCGATGTTGCGGGTCTTGGCTAGCGGGAACTCCCGGATGGATGATGGATTGGCCATCGCGTTGCTTCGTTTCTCTCGTGGTTTCGTGGTCGGATGGAAATGTTGCTGCGGCAGTCACCTGCAAAGGCAGGGAGCGCACCGCCGTCTCGGCGTCGCGACTCGCGACGCGTCTGGCGGAGGGGGCCGGCACGGCCGGGGCGAAGTTCCTCGCCCCGGCGACTACCAGCGGTAGTGGGCGAACGCCTTGTTGGACTCTGCCATCTTGTGGAGGTCCTCCTTGCGCTTGACCGCTGCACCGATCCCGTTGGACGCATCCAGGATCTCGTTGGCGAGCCTGAGCGCCATGGTGCGCTCGCGGCGCTGGCGGGAGTACCCGACGAGCCACCTGATCGACAACGTCGTCGCCCTTCGGGACGGGACCTCGACCGGCACCTGGTAGGTGGCGCCGCCGACCCGCCGGCTGCGGACCTCGAGCTCGGGGCGGGCGTTGTCCAAGGCCCGCTTCAGGAGCTGGAGCGGGTCGCCGCTCGTCTTCTCCCGCACGGTGTCGAGGGCGTCGTACACGATGCGCTCGGCCAGCGAGCGCTTGCCGCGAGAAAGGACCTTGTTGCACAGCTGGGTGACGAGCACGGACCGGTAGACCGGGTCGGGCACGAGCACGCGGCGAGCCGGGGGGCCGTTGCGGGGCAACTCAGGACTCCTTCTTGGCGCCGTAGCGGCTTCGGGCCTGAGCGCGGTCGCGCACGCCGGAGGTGTCGAGCGTCCCCCGGACGATCTTGTAGCGGACGCCCGGAAGGTCCTTCACACGTCCCCCGCGGACCAGCACGATCGAGTGCTCCTGCAGGTTGTGGCCCACGCCGGGGATGTAAGCGGTGATCTCCGAACCGCTGGTCAGGCGGACGCGGGCGACCTTGCGGAGCGCGGAGTTGGGCTTCTTGGGGGTCGTCGTGTAGACGCGCGTGCACACGCCGCGGCGCTGCGGCGCCCCCTTCAAGGCGGGGGTCTTCGTCTTCGACCGCTTCGTTGTCCGCCCTTTGCGGACGAGCTGGGCGATGGTGGGCACGCGAACCTCTCTGAACTTCCTTGGTGAAGTGCCGTAGGCGCAGCCGCGCGCGCAACGGCCTGATAGTAGGAGCGCGTAACGCTCCAGGCAACAGTGTAGGGCGAGTTTAGGCGGAGCCTTCCTCGGCCGGCCCGAGCTCCGCGAGGGGATCGCCCTCGGCGGCGAGGTCATCGGTGGGACCGAAGCTGGTGTAGGTCCCGCCGGCGGCCGTGACCGCGTACGGGTCGTCCTGGCCGTAGGGGCCGCCAAAGGCGGACCGCCCCACGTCGCGCAGCCACGAGGCCAGGTCGTCCGTGCTCGCCTCTCCGCCGTCGCCGCCCTCGAGGTCCGAGGACCAGAAGGACATCCGCTCGGCGTCCGGGGTGGACACCTCGACGCTGCGGTAGCGCATCATCCCGGTGCCTGCCGGGATGAGCTTGCCGATGATGATGTTCTCCTTGAGCCCGAACAGCTGGTCGGACTTGCTCTCGATCGCAGCCTCGGTGAGGACCCGGGTCGTCTCCTGGAAGGAGGCGGCGGACAGCCACGAGTCCGTCGCGAGCGACGCCTTCGTGATGCCCATCAGCTCGGGGCGACCTTCGGCGGCGCGCTTGCCGGCCTGCACCAGCTCGCGGTTGACCGCGGCGTAGCGCTGGTTGTCGACGCGCTCGCCCGGGAGGAACGGCGCGTCGCCGGGCTCGGCCACGAGCACGCGCCGCAGCATCTGGCGGACGATGAGCTCGATGTGCTTGTCGTGGATCGAGACGCCCTGGTCCCGGTAGACCTTCTGAACCTCTTCGACGAGGTACTGCTGGGTCTCCCGGATGCCCTTGATCTCGAGCAGCTCCTTCGGATCCTTCGGCCCGTCCACGAGCGCATCCCCGGGGCTCACTTCCTGACCGCCGGTCACCTCGAGGTGAGCTCTCGCCGACACCGTGACCGTCTCCTCGCTGCCGTCGTCGGCAACGACGACCACGCGCCGCCCGGTCTCGTCCTCGTCGACGCGGACCACCCCGGATGTACGGGCGAGCACGGCCGCGCCCTTCGGGGTGCGGGCCTCGAACAGCTCCACGACCCTGGGAAGGCCGTGCGTGATGTCCTCACCGACGATGCCGCCGGTGTGGAAGGTACGCATCGTGAGCTGAGTGCCGGGCTCGCCGATGGACTGGGCGGCGATCACGCCGACCGCCTCGCCGAGCTCGATGCCACGACCGGTCGCGAGGGACTGGCCGTAGCAGGCGGCGCAGACACCGTGGTTGGCCTCGCACGTGAGCACCGAACGGGTACGCACGCGGTCGATCCCGGGGTCGGCCGAGAGCTGCTGGATCTCCAGGTCACGAAGCACGCGACCCGCCTCGAGGACGGTGCCGTCGCCGAGCTTGACGGGCTCGACCAGCACACGCCCGTACAAACGGGTCTCGAGGTAGCTCCGCTTGCCGGCCTGGTCGTGGGTGACGCCCTCGATCCAGATGCCCCGGGTGCTGCCGCAGTCCTCCTCGCGGATGATGAGCTCCTGGGCCACGTCGACGAGACGGCGCGTCAGGTACCCGGAGTCGGCGGTGCGGAGCGCGGTGTCCGCGAGGCCCTTGCGGGCGCCGTGGGTTGAGATGAAGTACTCCAGCACCGACAGGCCCTCGCGGAAGGAGGACTTGATCGGGCGGGGAATCATCTCGCCGCGAGGGTTCGAAACAAGACCCTTCATGCCGGCGATCTGACGCACCTGCTGGGGGTTACCACGGGCACCGGAGTCGACCATCATGTCGAGCGGGTTGAAGGCGATAGTGGCGAGCGTCTTCTCCATGGCGCGCCCGACCTCGGAGTTCGCCGAGGTCCAGATCTCGATCTCCTTCTGGCGGCGCTCGTCGTCGGTGATGATGCCACGCCGGAACTGAGTTTCGGCCTTCTCGGCCTCCTTCTCGTAGCGGTCGAGGATCTGCTGCTTGTCCGGCGGCGTCTTGACGTCGTCGATCGAGATCGTGAGCCCGGACCGGGTCGCGAACCGGAAGCCGAGGTCCTTGATCCTGTCGAGGCTCTCGGCGACGAGGACCTTCGAGTAGTGGGCGGCGATCTGCTCGACGATCGTCGCGATCGACGTCGCGCGCTTTCCGATGATGTCGTTCACGTACCCGAAGCCGACCGGGAGGGCCTTGTTGAAGAAGAGGCGTCCCGCCGTCGTCTCGAGCTCCTCGGGCTCTTCGCCGGCGGGAGCGTCACCGTGGCGAGCCCCGTGAAGCGGGAACTCGAAGCCGTCCGGCCCGCGCCGCAGGCGGATCTTGGCATGCAGGTCGACGACGCCGCTCTCCCAGGCCTGCTCGACCTCGTACAGGTTACGGAAGACACGACCTTCACCCTTGGCTCCGTCGACCATGAGCGTCAGGTAGTAGGCGCCGAAGACCATGTCCTGGCCGGGCACAGTGATCGGGCGACCCGTGGCCGGAGAGAGGATGTTGTTCGCCGACAGCATGAGGACGCGGGCTTCGGCCTGCGCCTCTGCCGAAAGCGGCAGGTGCACGGCCATCTGGTCGCCGTCGAAGTCGGCGTTGAACGCGGTGCAGACGAGCGGGTGGATCTGGATCGCCTTGCCCTCGACGAGGATCGGCTCGAAGGCCTGGATGCCGAGGCGGTGCAGGGTCGGCGCCCGGTTCAGGAAGACCGGGTGCTCCTTGATGACCTCGTCCAGCACATCCCAGACCTGGGTGCGGCGCCGTTCCACCATGCGCTTGGCGGACTTGATGTTCTGGGCGGTCTCGGTGTCGACGAGCCGCTTCATCACGAACGGCTTGAACAGCTCGAGAGCCATGAGCTTGGGAAGCCCGCACTGGTGGAGCTTCAAGGTCGGGCCGACGACGATGACCGACCGACCGGAGTAGTCGACGCGCTTGCCGAGGAGGTTCTGGCGGAACCGGCCCTGCTTGCCCTTCAACATGTCGGACAGGCTCTTGAGGGGCCGGTTGCCCGGACCGGTGACCGGGCGCCCGCGCCGTCCGTTGTCGAACAGGGCGTCCACGGCCTCCTGCAGCATCCGCTTCTCGTTGTTGATGATGATCTCGGGCGCGCCGAGGTCGAGCAGACGCTTCAGACGGTTGTTGCGGTTGATGACGCGGCGGTAGAGGTCGTTCAGGTCAGAGGTCGCAAAACGACCGCCGTCCAGCTGCACCATCGGACGCAGGTCCGGCGGGATCACCGGCACGGCGTCGAGGATCATGGCCCTCGGGTCGTTGACCCGCCGGCCGGCGTCGTCGCGGCGGTTGAAGGCCGAGACGATCTTCAGCCGCTTGATGGCCTTCTGCTTGCGCTGGGCCGACAGCGGGCGACGGCCGTCGGTCGGCTCGATGTTCTCGCGGAGCTTGAGCTCCTCCTCGTCGAGGTCGAGACGGTCGATCAGCCGGGCGATGGCCTCGGCGCCCATGCCACCTTCGAAGTAGTCGCCGTAGCGGCTCTTCAGCTCCCGCCAGAGGAGCTCGTCCTCGATGATCTTGCGACCGTGCAGGCCGGCGATCTCGTCGAAGGCTCGCCGTGCGAGTGTGATGTCGTCGTTCGCCCGGTCGCGGACGGCCGTGATCTCCTTCTCGACGGTCCGCTGGCGGGCCCGGATCTCGGACTCCTTGGCACCCGAGCTCTCGAGTTCGGCCAGCTCCTTCTCCAGCTCCGCGAGCCGGCGCTCGGCCTCGAGGTCACGGGCGCGCTCGATCTCGCCGATCTCGGTCGTGAGCTCGGCTTCGAGGTTCGGCAGGTCGGCGTGACGGCGCTCCTCGTCCACGTGGGTGACGAGGTAGGCGGCGAAGTAGATGACCTTCTCGAGCTGCTTGGCCTTCAGCTCCTCGCGGGCCTCGGTGCCCATGAGCAGGTAGGCGAGCCAGGACCTCGTGCCTCGGAGGTACCAGATGTGCACGACCGAGGCGGCGAGCTCGATGTGGCCCATCCGCTCGCGCCGCACCTTCGAGCGCGTGACCTCGACGCCGCACCGCTCGCAGATGATGCCGCGGAACCGGACGCGCTTGTACTTACCGCAGTAGCACTCCCAGTCCTTGGTCGGCCCGAAGATCTTCTCGCAGAAGAGCCCGTCCTTCTCGGGACGCAGCGTTCGGTAGTTGATCGTCTCGGGCTTGCGAACCTCGCCGTGCGACCAGGTCCGGATGTCGTCGGCAGTGGCGAGCCCGATTCGAAGCTGATCGAAATCGTTGACGTCGAGCACCTAAAAGCTCCTCTCCGCAGCGCGGCGCGCGTCTTCCTCGTCGGACCCCCGCTCGGGACGGCTGATGTCGATCCCGAGCTCCTCGGCGGTCCGGTAAACGTCCTCGTCCAATTCCCGCATCTCGATCTCCTCGCCCGTGGTCGAGAGCACCTCGACGTCCAGGCAGAGAGATTGCATCTCCTTGATGAGCACCTTGAAGCTCTCGGGGATGCCGGGCTCGGGGATGTTCTCGCCCTTCACGATGGCCTCGTACACCTTCACGCGGCCGAGTACGTCGTCTGACTTGATGGTGAGCAACTCCTGCAGGGCGTAGGCGGCCCCGTAAGCCTCGAGCGCCCACACCTCCATCTCACCGAAGCGCTGCCCGCCGAACTGGGCCTTCCCGCCGAGGGGCTGCTGGGTGATCATCGAGTAGGGACCCGTCGACCGGGCGTGGATCTTGTCGTCGACGAGGTGCGCGAGCTTCAGGATGTAGACGTAGCCCACGCAGACCGAGTTGTCGTACGGCTCGCCCGTCCGGCCGTTGTACAAGGTGGCCTTGCCGTCCGTGCCGATCATCTTCGAGGCTCCGTCGACAGAGTCCGGAAGCAGCTTCTCGAACAGCTCCTGGATCGTCGAGTGCCGGCCGGCCTCTTCCTTCTCGTCCCAGTGGGCACCGTCGAACACGGGCGTCGACACCCAGATTGCCGGGTCGGTGCTCGGCCGCGTCTTGGTCTCGGTGCCGCGCACGACGTGGTCGGCGAGCACGTTCTTGTCAGCGCCCTGCCAACCCCACCGCGCCGCGTAGCCGAGGTGGGCCTCGAGGACCTGGCCGACGTTCATCCGGCTCGGGACACCGAGCGGGTTCAAGATGATGTCGACGGGCGTGCCGTCCGCAAGGTGGGGCATGTCCGCGATGGGCAGGATCTTCGAGATGACGCCCTTGTTGCCGTGGCGGCCGGCGAGCTTGTCGCCCTCGGAGATCTTGCGCTTCTGGGCCACGTAGACCCGGACGAGCTGGTTCACGCCCGGAGGCAGCTCGTGGGTGTCGTCGCGCGAGAACACCCGCACGTCGATGACCTTGCCGGACTCTCCGTGGGGGACCTTGAGGCTCGTGTCCCGCACGTCGCGAGCCTTCTCTCCGAAGATCGCCCGCAGCAGCCGCTCCTCCGGGGTGAGCTCGGTCTCTCCCTTCGGAGTGACCTTGCCGACCAGGATGTCGCCCGCGTCCGACCTCGGCCCCGATGCGGATGATGCCGCGCTCGTCGAGGTCGGCGAGGATGTCGTCGGACAGGTTCGGGATGTCCCGGGTGATCTCCTCCGCACCGAGCTTGGTGTCGCGGGCGTCGACCTCGTGCTCCTCGATGTGGATCGACGTGAGGACGTCGTCGCGGACGAGCCGCTCGGACAGGATGATGGCGTCCTCGTAGTTGTAGCCCTCCCATGGCATGAAGGCCACGAGGAGGTTCTTGCCGAGGGCGAGCTCACCGTTGTGGGTCGACGGGCCGTCGGCCAGCACGTCGTCGAGTCGGACGTCCTGGCCCTCGGACACCACCGGCTTCTGGTTCACGCACGTGTTCTGGTTGGAACGCCGGAACTTCGCGACCGGGTAGATCTTCCGGCCGAGCTCCTGGCGGGCCCGGTCCTTCTCGCCTGCCTTGTACTCGACGGTGATGTAGTCGCCCGCCACCTCGCACGACCTTGCCCGTGCCCTCCGCCAGCACGACTTCGCCGGCGTCGCGGGCGGCGCGGGCCTCGATGCCGGTCCCGATGTACGGCGCCTCGGGCACGAGCAGCGGGACGGCCTGCTTCTGCATGTTGGCGCCCATGAGGGCCCGGTTGGCGTCGTCGTGCTCGACGAACGGGATGAGGGCCGTCGAGACCGAGAGGATCTGCTTCGGCGACACGTCCATCAGACCGACCTCGGCCGCGGGGACGTAGTCGACCTCGCTCGTGGTGCCGTAGGAGGTGGAGGTCGCGCCCACCCGCACGCCTGCGCCTTGCGGGCCGCGGCGAACGAGGACGCGGTCGCCGACGAACTTGCCGGCCGAGTCGAGCACGGCGGAGGCCTGCGCGATGACGTACTCCTCCTCCTCGTCGGCGGCGAGGTAGACGATCTCGTCGGTCACCGTGCTGTCGACCACCTTGCGGTAGGGCGTCTCGATGAAGCCGTGGTCGTTCACCCGCGCGTAGCTGGCGAGGTGACCGATGAGGCCGATGTTCGGCCCTTCCGGCGTCTCGATCGGGCACATCCGGCCGTAGTGGGAGGTGTGGACGTCGCGGACCTCGAAACCGGCCCGCTCACGCGACAGGCCCCCAGGCCCGAGCGCAGACAGGCGGCGCTTGTGAGCCAGCCCCGACAGGGGATTGTGCTGGTCCATGAACTGCGAGAGCTGGCTGGTGCCGAAGAATTCCTTGATCGCCGCGACAACCGGGCGGATGTTGATCAACGTCTGGGGCGTGATCGCCTCGACGTCCTGGGTCGTCATGCGCTCGCGGACGACTCGCTCCATCCGCGAGAGGCCGATGCGGACCTGGTTCTGGATGAGCTCGCCGACCGAACGGATGCGGCGGTTGGCGAAGTGGTCCTGGTCGTCGAGCCGGTAGCCCGCCTCGCCGTTGGCGAGATGCAGCATGTAGGTCGAAGCGGCGAGCACCTCGCTCGGGCTCAGTACCCCTGAGTGCTCGTCCGGGCGCTCGAGCGGGATGTCGAGCAGCTGGGAGATGCGCTCGATCTCCGGCCCGAGCTTCCGGTTCAGCTTGTAGCGCCCGACGCGGGTGAGGTCGTAGCGGCGCGGGTTGAAGAAGGCATTCTCGAAGTAGACCCGGGCAGCCTCGAGCGAGAGCGGCTCGCCCGGACGTGCGCGCTTGTAGATCTCGAGCAGAGCCTCGTCCCGCGTCGGGATCAGCTCGCGCTCGCGCTCCCATTGGCCTTCGAGGAAATCGAAATGACGGACGAAGCGGTTCAGGAACGCCTCGTCCTCGTAACCGAGGGCGCGCAGCACAACGAACAGCGACAGGCGGCGCTTGCGGGCGACGCGGGCGCCGGCGCTCACGTCGCGGTTCGGCTTCGCCTCGACGTCGAACTCGATCCACTCGCCGCGGTAGGGGTGGATCGTGCCGGTGACGATCGTCTTCTGGTCACGACCCGGCTGGAAGATCACGCCGGGCGAGCGCACGAGCTGGCTCACGACGACCCGCTCGGTCCCGTTGATGATGAAGGTGCCCCGGCCCGTCATCATGGGGAAGTCCCCCATGAAGACCGTCTGCTCCTTGATCTCACCGGTGGAGCGGTTCATGAACGACGCCCGGACGAAGATCGGGGCGGCGTAGGTGATGTCCTTCGCCTTGCACTCGTCGATCGAGAACTTGGGTGGTGGCCGGAGATCCGGATCGGTCGGGTCGAAGTCGAGCTTCAGGCTCAACTGGTCGGTGAAGTCCGCGATCGGGCTGATGTCGCCGAACGTCTCGGCAAGCCCACGGTCGAGGAACCACTGGAAGGAATCGCGTTGAACAGCTATCAGGTCGGGCAGGGGCAGAACCTCGTCAATATTTGCAAACGAGAAACGCTCCGGAGTGCGGGAACGTAAGGGCAAGGGTCTACTCCTCGCGGGTGCTGGTGGACCGAAAGACGTGGATAAGCGGTGCGTGGGCGCGCGTCAAAGAACTTGAAGTGGAGCGGTCACTTGACGGGAGGGCACGGCAACCGTTTATCTTACACGCGCGTCAAGGCGCGAGCAACCGGCGCGCTCAAAATCGCCTCCGGAAGGGTACGGGAAACCGGGCCCGCAGGTCAAGGGGGTATCGCCCGATCGCCTGGGGCTGACCGCCGAGGCGGCCGACGCCGGCGACCGGCGTCGGCCCCGGGGCCTGCGGCCTAGGAGCGCCAGCTACTTGAGCTCGACGGTAGCGCCAGCCTCCTCGAGCTGAGCCTTGGCCTTTTCGGCGTCCTCCTTCGAGACCTTCTCGAGCACAGGCTTGGGCGCGCTGTCCACGAGGTCCTTCGCCTCTTTCAGGCCGAGGCTCGTGAGTGACCGCACCTCTTTGATCACCTGGATCTTCTTTTCGCCCGCAGCGATGAGCACGACGTCGAACTCGTCCTGCTCCTCCTCGGCGGGCGCCGCCTCGCCGCCACCGCCCTGGGCCACGGCCGCCACGGCCACCGGGGCTGCCGCGGTCACGCCGAACTTCTCCTCGAACGCCTTGAGCAGCTCGCTCAACTCGAGCACGGTCATGCTCGCTATGCCTTCGAGGATGTCTTCCTTGGTTGCCATGTTTCCTCCTGTTGTACGAATGGTTGTCGGTTGTCGATCCGTGTGAGCCGGCGGGCTGCTGGGCCGGCGGGCTAGGCCCCGTCGCCCTCCGGCTCGGTGGGCGCTGACGCCTCGACGGCGGGCGGCTCCTCCGGCTCCGGCTCTGCAGGCGCCGGCTCGGGCTCGGCCTCGGCGGCGGGCTCCGGCTCGGCCTCGGCCTCGGCCGCCGCCGGCTCTGGCTCCGGCTCGGCCTCGGCGGCCGGCGGCTCCGGCTCGGCTCGGCGGCTCGGCGGCTCCGGCTCCGGCTCGGCCTCGGCGGCCACGCGGCTCCGGCTCGGCCTCGGCCGCCGCCGGAGGCGGCCCCTCCTCGTCGCTCCGCTTCTTCAGCAGTGCCGAGAGGCCAAAGGCGAGATTACGAGGCAGTGCCTGCAACAGTCCTGCGAACTGCTGCATCGGAGCCGCGATCGCGCCGGCGAGCTGAGCCAGCTGGGCCTCACGCGACGGGAGGTCGGCGAGCGCGCTCGCTCCGCCGGCGTCCAAGAGCTGACTTCCGATCAGTCCGCCCTTCACGACGAGCTGCGGATGCGCCCGGCCGAATTCACGAAGCACC
Source organism: uncultured Acidimicrobiaceae bacterium (assembly GCA_963763085.1). Lineage (GTDB taxonomy): Bacteria > Actinomycetota > Acidimicrobiia > Acidimicrobiales > Bog-793 > CAVXNB01. Next base: position 1,090,898 of record CAVXNB010000004.1, on the reverse strand, counting down.
TTCGCGACCGATGCGATGTCGTCGTGGACGAAGACGATCGCTGTCGGACCCACGAGGAGGGAATCGATTACGGCCCGGTCGGTGTCAGCGGTTGCCCGGCGTACCAGCGTGTTCTTGAAGATCTTGTAGTCGGCACCGGCCGAGCGCAGCTGGCGCCGGAGCGCCGCCAGGTCACCGACCTTGAGGCCGCGGTACTCGGTGAGGATGGCCGCGCCGGAGTCGTCGAGATGCTCGCGCACCTCCTCTACGACGGCCACCTTCTCAGGTCTCGGACCTGCCACGAGCGCTCCTTTGGTCACGATCCCGGGGCGACCCCCGGGGGTACGGCTCCGGAGGGACGACGACGCGCGAGACGTGGGAAGCGCTTGGCACTTCGCCTCGTCGGGCGGGTCGAAACCCTTTCAGCGCGGTCTGCGCACCGGAGTTCTACGGCGATGGGTTCAGTTGTGGTTACGAAGCGTAGCGGACCCGGGTGCTGACCCGTCAGCAGGCGACGGCCGCCTCGCACGAGGTCGAGCCCGGCTCGCACAGGCGCTGGCCCAGCGGCTCAAGCAGAGGCAGCCAGCTCCTCGTCGGTGATTCGAGCTCTCGCCGGATCGATCTTCACGCCCGGTCCCATCGTCGAGCTCAGGGTCAAGGACCGCAGGTAGCGACCCTTGGCTGCCGCCGGCTTGGCCCTGATCAGCTCGTCGAGGACGGCCCGGTAGTTGTCGAGCAAGGCGGCGCGCTCGAACGAGACCTTCCCGATCGGGACGTGGACGTTGCCGACCCGGTCGGTCCGGTACTCGACGCGGCCCGCCTTGAATTCGGCGACGGCCTTGGCGACATCTGTCGTCACGGTCCCGGTCTTCGGGTTCGGCATGAGGCCGCGGGGGCCGAGGATGCGCCCCAGGCGTCCGACCTGAGCCATGAGGTCCGGCGTGGCGATGGCCACGTCGAAATCGAGGAAACCCTCCTTCTCGATCCGCGCGACCAGGTCGTCCGCCCCGACGAAGTCGGCACCAGCTGCACGGGCCTCAGCGGCCGGCTCGCCGGCGGCGAATACGGCCACGCGTGCGGTCCGCCCCGAGCCCGCCGGCAGCGAGATCGAGCCGCGGACGATCTGGTCAGCTCGCCGCGGGTCGACGCCGAGACGCACGGCCAGCTCGACCGTCTCATCAAAACGTGCCTTCGCGAGGCCCTTCACCAGCTCCACCGCTTCTATCGGTGTGTAGAGACGGTCCCGGTCGTAGCCCTTGAGGGCTTCGATGTACCGCTTTCCCTTTGTCATCTGCACGACTCCCTCTGGAACGGCGCTCGGCCCGCCGAAGCGGCCGTCACTTGCTGACGCTGATGCCCATCGAACGTGCCGTGCCCGCCACCTGCAGCTTGGCCGCTTCGAGGTCGTTGGCGTTCAGGTCCGGCATCTTCTTCTTGGCTATCTCGGCGACCTGATCGTCGGTGATCGATCCCGCCGATTCGCGTCCGGCGAGGTTGCTCCCCTTCTCGACACCCGCCGCTTCTCTGATGAGGACGGTCGTCGGTGGAGTCTTCAGCACGAAGGTGAACGACCGGTCCTCGTAGATCGTGATCTCGACCGGGATGATCGTCCCGCGCTGACTCTCGGTCGCGGCGTTGTACTGCTTGCAGAACTCCATCGTCTGCACCCCGTGCGGCCCGAGAGCTGTGCCGACGGGCGGCGCGGGCGTGGCAGCGCCCGCTGGCAGCTGGATCTTGACGATGGCGGCGACGCGGCGACGTGCCATGGACGGGATACCTCTTTCTTGTTGGCTGCCGGACGCTTAGAGCTTGGCGACCTGGCTGAATTCGAGCTCGACCGGGGTCTCCCGGCCGAAGATGTTCACGAGCACCTTCAGCTTCAGCTGGTCCTCGTTGATCTCCGCGATCTGGCCGGAGAAGTCCGCGAACGGACCCTCCTTGACCCGGACCGTGTCGCCGACCTGGTGCTCGAGGCGTGGCTTCGAGTGGCGCTTCTGCCCCTCCGGACCCTCGGGGCGCACCTGGAGGATTGCCTCGACCTCGGCCCGCGGCAGCGGTGTCGGCTTGGTGCCGGGCCCGACGAAGCCGGTGACGCCAGGCGTCTGACGGATCACCGACCAGGAGTCGTCGTCCAGGTCGCACCGGCACAACAGGTAGCCGGGGAACACCTTGCGCTGCACGAAGACCCGCTTGCCGGCCTTGATCTCGGCGACTTCCTCCATCGGGATCACGACCTCGAAGATCCGGTCCTCCATGTTCATCGACGAGATCCGGCTCTCGAGGTTCGACTTCACCTTGTTCTCATAGCCGGCGTAGGTGTGCACGACGTACCAGCTCCCTGGCCGGTCGAACGGGCTGGGCTCGCGCTCAGCCACCTCCTCGTCGTCCTCGTGGCCCGGCAGCTCGTACTCGAGCGCGTCGTAACCGGCCGACTTCGGCTCCTCGTGCGCCACCACCGCTTCGGCGGGCGCGTCGGCCTCAACCTGATCTTCGGCCAGGTCCTCGGGCTCTTCTGGGTTCAATGCTGTCACGTCGTCGTCTCCGGGGTTGTCTTCGTCACTCATGAGCCGAAGAGCCAAAGCACGCCCTTGGCGAAGCCATAGTCGAGACCGAAGACAAGGCTGGTCATGAACACAAGGGTCACGAACACCACGAGGGTGTACTTGACAACCTCGGGACGGTTCGGCCACGCGACCTTAGCGAGCTCGTTGCGAACCTCCCGCAGGAACTCCAGCATGCGCTCCGGACGACCAGGCCGGTCGGGTCCGGCTGACCCGGGTGCGGGACGCTTGGTCGGGGGCGGCCGGCGGCCACCTCCGGTCGGCGTACCCTCGTCGTCGATCTGTCCCTGTCGCTGCAGGAGACGCTTGGTCTGTCGATTCACGCAACAATCCTCGGCTCGAAAGAGCGGTGAGCAGGGCAGGAGGGACTCGAACCCCCAACCGCCGGTTTTGGAGACCGGTGCTCTACCAATTGAGCTACTGCCCTCCGGACCGGGGTCGTGATCCCCCACCGATTGAGCACCGGCCGCCCCGGGTCGGGATCACGATAGCACCACGGGCCGAACCCTCCGCAGGCGGCCGCGCCGTGCGACGGTGACCGCGACGACCGCCCCGGCCGAGGCGGCCAGGGCCCCGGCGTACACGAGGCGCCGGCCCGTGAGCACCGAGCGGATGACCCGCCGCTGGGCCGCCTTCTCGAGCGCATCGAGCACGTCCGCCACTACGCCGGGCGGGGGCTCGACCCGGTGCGCTCGGAGCTGGTTGAGGAGGCGCAGCAGCTTGTGGTACTTGGCAAGCTCCGACTGGCAGCGGAGGCAGGATCCCACGTGATCGACGACCTGCTCGGGTGCCGCCGACCACCCGTCGAGGACCATGGGCAGCATGCCTGCGACTTCGGCGCAGGACACGCTGCCTGCCACGGGCTCGGGGCCCGGCGCCCAGGGCCGGGTGCGCCCTTCAGACCGCCGCGGCACGATCGTTCGGCTCCCCGACCTGGACCTCCGCCCCTGCAAGACCCAGCACGGGCCTCGAGCGCTGCCGCGGCCTGGGCCGCGGGCGGCCCGCGCCGACGGCCGCGGCCGCTGGCGGGAACAGCTGCTCACGCAGACGTCGACGAGCGCGGTGGAGTCGGACCTTGGCCGCCGTCTGGCTGATTCCGAGCTCGCGGGCGATCGCCTCGTGCGGGAGGTCGTACACATCGCGGAGCACGACCACCATGCGCAGCTGGTCCGTAAGACCTGCAAGGGCCGCGACGAGTCGCTCCCGGTCGTCCGCGGTTCCCACGGCCGTCTCGGGATCACGCTCCGAGCGCGTCTCGAGAACCTCGAGATCGTTGTTCAGCTCGACGTGCGCCGCCCGCCGGCGTTTGGCGACGAGCGTCGCCGAGCAGTTCACGGTGATGCGATGCAGCCAGGTCTGGAACGCCGCGTCGCCACGGAACTTGCGCAGCGAGCGGAACGCTCGCAGATAGGTCTCCTGGAGCACGTCCCGGGCGTCGTCCTCGTTGCCGACGAGACGCAGCGCCAGGGCATAGCAGTCCGAGGACGTGGCGCGCACCAGGCTCTCGAAGGCTGCGCGGTCCCCGTCGCGGGCCGACTCGACGAGCTCGGCGAGGTCGTCGAGCTGTCGGTTCAGCGCGTTTCCTTGTGAACGGTGTGCTCCCGGTCGAACCGGCAGAACTTCTTCAGCTCGATCCGCTCGCGGTCGTTCTGCTTGTTCTTGGTCGTGATGTAGTTACGACGCTTGCAGACCTCACAAGCGAGAGTCACCTTCACTCGCTTCTCATTCTTTGCCACGCTCTTGCTCCTCTGCTCCAACTCCTGGTAGCGGCGGCCGGACTCGAACCGGCGACCCCACGATTATGAGCCGTGTGCTCTTACCAACTGAGCTACGCCGCCGCGGAGCCCCCTGTCGGAATCGAACCGACGACACCAGCCTTACCATGGCTGTGCTCTGCCGACTGAGCTAAGGGGGCGGACCGGCCACGGTGGCCGGCGAACCGCGCCGATCGATCATATCCGCGACCGGCAGAGGAGAAGACGAGGCCGGTCATTACCATGTCCCGATGGATCTCCGCCGGGCTTCGATGGCAGATGCCGAGGTCATCCGTCAGATCTACAACCTCGAGGTGATCGGCTCGACGGCGACGCTCGACCTCGTGCCGCGCACCGTCGAGGAGCAGGCGACCTGGATGGTCGCCCATTCCGGCGTCTATCCGGTGATCGTCGCGGACGACGACGGCGAGGTGGTCGGCTTCGCCTCCTTGTCCCCATACCGGCCGCGCCCCGGCTACGCGACCGCCGTCGAGGACTCGATCTACGTCGCAGGGCCGCGTCGTGGCAGGGGCGTCGGGCGGGCACTGCTCAGCGAGGCCGTGGCCATGGCCCGGACCCACGGCTTCCACTCGGTCGTCGCCCGCGTCGGCGCCGCTCAGGAAGCCTCGGTGGCGCTTCACCAGGCTTGCGGCTTCGACCTCGTCGGCATCGAACGGGAGATCGGCCGCAAGTTCGGCCGATGGGTGGACGTCGCGATCCTGCAACGCCTGTTGTGAGCGGGCGGCCTCGTCGGCCAGCAGGCGGCCGCCGGCGGGCACGACTTCGACGAAGTCCGCTCAGGAGCGCGAGACCGCCAGCACCCGCTCCGGCTCGGGCGACTGCAACGCCCTCCGGACCCTGATCACGAGGGGGATGGCAAGCACGAGGACAATGGCGATCGAGGCGCCCAATATCAGAAACGGATTCGCCTCGCCGAACTCGGTCACCAACTTCCCCTCGCCCGGCAGCCCGAAGAACGACGACACGCAACTCAGGACGATCACGAGGACCCTGAGACGGTGTTCGGCGATGGTCGCGAGCACGACCATGGACCAGGCGACATACCACGGCTGCATCGTCGGACCGAGGAAGACGACCGCGAGCAGGGTGAACCCGATCGCCCGCATCGTCCCGGCGCCTCGAGCCCGCAACAGCAGGCGGACGCTGATGACCGCGGCGATCACCGCCGCCACATCTCGTGACCCGCTGAGAAGGATGTCCTGGTGGCTGCCCAGACCCAGGAGCTCGCCGAGCTTGGTCAGGGACAGGCCGACGGCCGTCGGGGGATCGAGCCAGGACAGCACCGTCCCGGGATTGTTGAGGGCGGTCACCCATCCCCACCCGAGGCCGACCATCTCCGACACGGCGGCCATGGCGGCCACTGCCATCGCGGATGCCATCAGCGTCGGCTTGATCCGCGTCCGCAACGGGACATCGTCGCCCAGCCACTCCCAGCCGATATAGACGACGCCGATGAACGCCGGCACCTTCACCATCGCGCCGATCGTGCAGAGGAGCACTCCGAGACCTCGGCGGCCGTCTCGGGCGAACGACAGCCCAGCCAACAAGAAACCGAGCATGAGCGCGTCATTGTGCGCGCCCGCCACCAGGTGGAGGAGCACGAGCGGGTTGAGGACGGCGAGAATGAAGGCGACCGAGGGGTCGCGGCCGTAAGAGCGGGCGAGCCGCGGCACGAAGATCGCGATCATCACGACCCCCGCCAGCGCCAGAACGCGGAAGCCGACGACCGCGAGCAGCTCGTTGTGGCCCACGACGGTCGCGTTCACCCCCGCCAGCCAGAGAAAGACGGGCCCGTAGGGCGACGTCACGTTGGCCCAGAGCTTGTCGACGAGCCCCGAGAAGGCGTTCACGCCGATAACCGCCGGGCCGAACAGGTAGGGGCTGATCCCGCGGCTCATCATCTCGCCCTGGGCCGCGTAGCTGTAGGCGTCGCGACTGAACAGCGGCGCGACGACGAGGAGCGGGAGCGTCCAGGCCGCGAAGACGGCCGCGAAGACCCGAACGGGCAGGCCCCGGTGCCGGCGGGCGACGCGGATCAACGCGATCCACGCCTGCATCATGAGCACCATGCCGCCGTACACGGCCACCAGCCCGATGAAGAGGTTCTTGTCGGCGGGCAGCGGCGAACCGGCCACGATCGGCGCCGGCCCGACGCCGAAGAACCAGGGATGGCACACCGTGACCGAGCCCGACACCACGCCGCTGCATGACTTCCAGGTGAACGGCGAGCTCGGCAACGACGCGCCCCACGTGATCGCGCAGGCACTGATCAGCCCGCAGACGACAGGCACCGCCAGCAGTCTTGCAACGGGCGTCTCGCCCCGAACGTAAGGGCGCACTTCACCGAGCGGCGTTCGCATCCGGGCAAGAAACCCCACCCCGCGACGCACCCGCCAGCTCGTCCCATCGACGATTCCGCTCGGCCGCTCGCCTTCGACGGAAGGCGCGGCCTCGTCGATCGCAGGGTTATCGGTCTTCGGTTCCCCCACCAGGGTCATTTCGCATCTTCCCGGTCTCCGATGCGAGCGATCCTACCGAAGGCCTCCGCAAGGGGACAGCCCGCGGGGGCCGGCTAAGCCCCCTCCGGCAAGGCACGGGCCATGGCTTCGCTTCGCTCGTCGAAGCCGACGATGTCGACGACCCGACCGCCGCGCACCGTGAGCACCTGCCACCGCTCGGCCTCGCCGTCTGCCGGCTCGCCGGCCCGATTGCCCACCACCTTCAGGCCGACGAGGATCCGATCCCCGAGCACGACGGTCTCGGACACACGGGCTCGGACACCCGCCTCCCGCCCCGTTTGGTACCACGACAGCACCTGCGCCCGGTTCCGGCAGGTGGGTGGCGATTGGTCCGGAGCCCCCCATTGCACGTCCGGATCCAGCAGCTCGGCGAACGCCGGACAGGTCGGCCGCGTCCAACGCGACGCTGACCTGTTGCGCCAGCATGCCCATCACGTCCGGCTGCTCCGGCATACCCACCTCCGACGTCGCGTTCCGCGGATCTCGACGGTGGGCCGGGAAGGATTCGAACCTTCGAAGGCTGAGCCGGCAGATTTACAGTCTGCTCCCTTTGGCCACTTGGGTACCGACCCGTCGGCCGACACGATAGTGGCCAGAGCGAGCCGCTCCGCAAGCTGAATCGGGCAACCCGGCTTGCTAGCGTGCTTGCGTGCCGAGCTTCGATGTCACCTCCGAGGTCGACCTGCAAGAGGTGCGCAACGCAGTGGACCAGGCGAGCCGGGAGGTCGCCACCCGTTTCGACTTCAAGGACACCGGCGCGAGCGTCGAGCTCAAGGGACACGAGATCCTCCTGAACGCACCCACCGAGGACCGCCGCCGTGCACTCGTCCAGGTCCTGGAGGAGAAGCTGGTCCGTCGACAGGTGTCCCTCAAGGCCCTCTCCTACGGCAAGATCGAAGAGGCGTCCCGTGGAGCGCTGCGACAGACGGCGGCCCTCAACGCCGGCATCTCGTCCGACCACGCCAAGAAGATCAACAAGATCGTCAAGGACCTCAACCTCAAGGGCGTCCAGTCCCAGACCCAGGGCGATCAGGTCCGTGTCACCGGCAAGAAGCGGGACGACCTCCAGGCGGTGATCGCGGCGCTGAAGGAGGAGAACCTCGACATCCCCCTCCAGTTCGGCAACTTCCGCGACTGAGGTCCCTCAGCCGTAGTAACCGGAGTGCACGTACAGGCAGGGCACGCCTTCGGACTCGAACATCTCGAGGTTGGCAGGATCGTCCTCGACTGCCAGGCGCAATTCGAAACCGTACCCCCTCAACCCCACGGTCCCCGCCCTCTTGAATTCCCGCGCCGAAAGGCGGTCTCCCTGCTCGCGCATCACGAGCAGGTCGTAGCGCAGCCCGTAGGACTCCAGCCACGTGAGGGTCTTGGCGCGAACGCGGGCGGGCCGCGCAGTGAGCAGCACCACGGCCACCTCGGGCGTGAGCAGCTCGAGCAGCCGCGCCACCTCTGGGATGAGGGGGTCCTCGCCGCACTCGGCGAAGAACGCGTCCCAGTCACGACGGAGGCCGGCGAGATGGTGCTGACGCCCGGAAGCGTCCGCGAGCACCCCGTCGATGTCGAAGATCACCGCCGGCCCCGGCGCCTTCGGGGCACCATGCCAGGTCCAGGTCGCGGGGTACTCGGGTTCGGCGGTCACTCCTCGGCGGCTCCGCTCGCGGCGCGGCTGCGCAGCTCCTCGACCACGGCAGGGTCCGCGAGCGTGGTCGTGTCGCCCAGATCGCGCCCTTCGGCCACGTCCCTGAGCAGGCGCCGCATGATCTTGCCCGAGCGTGTCTTCGGCAAGTCCTCCGTGAAGATCACGACCCGCGGTCGGGCGATGGCGCCGATCTTGCCGGACACGTGTGCGCGCAACGCCTCGCCGTGCTCGCTGTCCACTTCCTGGCCGTGCTTCAAGGTGACGAAGGCGATGATCGCCTGGCCCGTCGTCGGGTCGTTGGCGCCGACGACTGCCGCCTCGGCGACGCTGGGATGGTCCACGAGCGCGGACTCCACCTCGGTCGTGGACACGCGGTGCCCCGACACGTTCATGACGTCGTCGACCCGGCCGAGCAGCCACAGGTATCCGTCGTCGTCGACCTTGGCGCCGTCGCCCGCGAAGTACTTCCCCTCGAAACGGCTCCAGTACGTCTCCCGGTACCGCTCCGGGTCGCCGTAGATGCCTCGCAGCATGGACGGCCAGGGCTGCGTCAAGGTCAGATAGCCGCCGCCGCGTTCCACCTTCTCGCCGGCGTCGTCGACGACTTCGGCTCCGATCGCGGGCAACGGGAATGTGGCGCTGCCTGGCTTCAGGGTCGTGACTCCCGGCAGCGGTGCGATCATGATGGCCCCGGTCTCGGTCTGCCACCAGGTGTCGACGATCGGGCACCGGCCGCCTCCGATGTGCTCCCAGTACCAGATCCACGCCTCGGGGTTGATCGGCTCCCCCACCGATCCGAGGAGCCGCAGGCTCGACAGGTCGTGCGCGGCCGGGTAGCTCGTCCCCCACTTCATGAAGGTCCGGATGGCCGTCGGAGCCGTGTAGAGCGTCGTGACTCCGTAGCGCTCGATGATCGACCACCATCGGTCCCGGTCCGGGAAATCGGGCGTTCCCTCGTAGAGGACGCTCGTGGCTCCGTTCGCAAGCGGTCCGTACAGGATGTAGCTGTGGCCGGTGACCCAGCCGATGTCGGCCGCGCACCAATAGACGTCGGTCTCGGGCTTCAGGTCGAACACGGTGCGGTGGGTGAACGCGACCTGGGTCAGGTAGCCGCCGGTGGTGTGCATGATCCCCTTCGGGCGCGCCGTCGTCCCGGAGGTGTAGAGCAGAAAGAGCAGGTCTTCGGCCTCCATCGCCTCGAGCGGGCTGTGCGGGTCCTGGCTTGCCACGAGCTCGTGCCACCAGTGGTCCCGGCCCTCTTGCATCACGAGCTCGGTGGCGGCGTCGCCGAGCCGGCGCACCACGAGCACGTTCTCAATTGAGGACGCTCCGCTCGCGAGGGCGAAGTCGGCATTGCGCTTCAATTCGACGGGCTGCCCGCGGCGCCAGCCACCGTCCGCAGTGATGAGTAGCCGGGCGGCCGCGTCGTCGATGCGATCGCGGAGCGCGTCGGCCGAGAAGCCTCCGAACACGACGGAGTGCGCCGCCCCGATTCGTGCGCACGCCAGCATCGCCACCGGAAGCTCGGGGATCATGGGCATGTAGATCGCCACGCGGTCGCCACGCTCGATGCCGAGACTGCGCAGTGCGTTCGCGCACCGCCCGACCTCCTCGAGGAGATCCGCGTAGGTGATGGTGCGTCGATCCCCGGGCTCGCCCTCGAAGTGGAAGGCCACCCGGTCGCCGGCGCCGGCCTCGACGTGACGGTCGAGGCAATTGAAGGCGACGTTCAACCGGCCGCCGACGAACCACTTGGCGAAGGGCAGCTGCCAGTCCAGCACCTGTTCCCACGGCTCGAACCAAGTCAGCGCTCTCGCCTGCTCGGCCCAGAATCCCTCCGGATCGCGCTCAGCCTGCTCGTACAGCGTCCGGTCGCGAACGACTGCCGAACGGGCGAAATCCTCCGGCGGCGGAAACGTCCGGAGCTCGGCGAGGTAGTCCTCGATCGCAGCGCTCTGCGCGTCGTCTGCATGTCCGGTCTCGTCGCTCATGTCCCCTCCGTCATCGCGGCCCGCGCCCGGGACCGCCGGCCTACCGGTTGGGCGGCCGGGCGCGGCACTGGGCGGCCCGACCCACGCTAACGACCTGCGACCGGGATGGCTGTAACAATGGAGGGCAGATGGCCGACGAAGCTTCGCTTCACCCGGGCTACGCCTCCGTCGCTTGCCTGGCGGTCCCCGTAGGGAGCCGCGTGATCGTGGTGAGCGACCTCTTCCTCGGCGCGCAAAGGACGAGCGCCTCCGAGTCGGCCTCCTTGATGCTCGCCCGCGCCCTCGAGCGTGCGGAAGGCCCCGGCGCCCTGGTCATCGCGGGCAACGCCTTCGACCTGTTGGTCCCGCTCGGCGGCGACCCGGCCCTGGCACTCGGAGCTCATGAGGAGCTGCGAGTCGCGCTCACCCGCTTCCTCGGAAAGGATCGACGGCGCCGGGCCGTGCTCCTTCCGGGCAATCGCGACCGAGCCGTGCTCTTCGACCCTGCCGCGAACGCCGCGGTCGCGGCCGCCGGCTTCGAGGTCGCGCTCAAGGCACAGCTGCAGGTCACGACCGCCATGGGTCCGAAGGTGGTCTGCATCGATCCCGGTTGGTCATACGACGAGCGCAATGCGTTCATCGACCCGGCCGACCCACGCGACACGCCGCTCGGCCACCACGCGGTGGCGGAGATCCTGCCGGCGCTCGCCGGCTCCACCTCGCCGTGGCTGGCCGGGATCGACCGGCTGGCCGATCCGTCGGGACTGCCTCGTTTCGTGGCGTCTCGCCTCACCTATCGCCGCATCGTCCGGTGGCTGTGGTGGCTCCTCCTGCCGATCGGGGTCTCGCTCCTCGCCAGGCTCCCGGACTACTGGCTCTACGGCGTGCCCAGTCGGCTCGAGCCGTTCTCGTCCCGTTTGCTCGGGGTCGCGATCACCCTCCTGCTCGAGGTCATCGTCGTCGGGATAGTGCTAGCCGTTGTCAACCACCGCGTCTGGCATTCGGCCGGCAGCTCGCTGCTCGGCCCGCCGGCGCACCGGGCCAACGACTGCGCCCGGGAGGCGTCTCGCCCGGTACTTGCCGCCGGCGGCGCCGGCCTCGTCACGGGCCACACCCTCCAACCCGAGCTCGCGCAGCGTCGGAACCGGGTTCTATGCCAACACGGGCGCGTGCGGCGAGGTGATCGAGGAGCGGCCGTCCCGTCTCGGCCTGCCACCGGTCTTCGTCCATCTCCAGCAGGTGTCGTGGGTCGAGATCGAGGCGGGGGCCGAGGTGCACGCGAGGCTCCTCCTCGCCCGTACATACCTGCGACCGGTGACCTTGCTGGAGCGCTTCGCGGCGGGACGGCTGCCGCACGCCAGCTGCGAGCCGGAAGTCGTCGCTTCCTTTCCCGGCGGCCTCGTCTGGCCGCCGGTCGCCAACCCGGTCCGCAGTCAGCGCCGCGTACGCCGGCTCGCCGCAGCCGGCATCGCGGTCCTGGGTCTCGCCGACCTCGTCTCGGCCGTCGTGCCACCGGAGCTGCGTGGCCGCCTCCATCCGCTGTTCGGCTACATCCCACTTGGCTTGAGCGAGGCCGCCGGCGCTCTCGTCGCCCTTGCGGGCGTCGGCCTGCTCGCGCTCGCCCGGGGGATCCGCCGCGGCCAACGCTCCGCTTGGCTCGTCTCGATGCTGCTTCTCGCCGGCACCGTGGCCCTCCATCTCGTCCGGCACGGCGAGGTCGTGCAGTCGGTCGCCGCCCTGGCGCTGATGGCGATGCTGTGGTGGACGAGGACGTCGTTCCGGGCCCGGTTCGACCTCCCGTCACTGCGCACGGGCCTGACGACGCTCCTCGGAGGGGTGTTGGCGGTCACGTTCATCGGCGCGACGGTCATCTGGAGCGTGACGCCGACGCGCCCTCACGGTCATCCGATCTCCTGGATAACCGCGTGGTGGGCCACCGCCGGCCGGCTCGTCGGCATCCGCACGGTGGCTCTGAACCCTCGAGTGGATGCGTTCCTCTACCCGGCGCTGCTCGCGATCGGCCTCGGGCTCGCATCCGTCGCGCTGGTGCTCGCCTTCCGGCCCGTCGTCGACCGCCGGCGCTCCGTCGGACGCGGCGATACGGCCGAGCGTGCGGCCGACGTCGTCCGCCGGCGCGGCACGAGCACGCTCGACTACTTCGCGCTCCGGAGCGACAAGCAGTGCTTCCTCGAGCGCGACGGCCTGGTGGCGTACGCGATCTACGGCGGGATCTGTCTCGTCTCGCCGGACCCGATCTGCGCACCCGAGGAGCGCGACGCATTCTGGTCGGCGTTCCGCCGATTCGCGGACGAGCACGGTTGGTCGGTCGCCGTCCTCGGCGCCGGCGAGGAGTGGCTACCCGTGTACCGCCGTTCCAGCATGCACGAGCGCTACATCGGCGACGAAGGCGTCGTTGACGTCCGGACGTTCTCGCTGGACGGAGGGACGCGAAAGGGCTTGCGCCAGGCCGTCAACCGCATCGCGAAGTACGGCTACACGATCTCGTTCCACGACCCTGCCCGGATCGACCCGGCGCTCGAGGAGGCGGTGCGCGCCATCATGGTCAAGAGGCGCCGGGGCGAAGTCGAGCGCGGCTTCTCGATGACCCTCGGGCGCATCTTCGACCCCCGCGACCAGGGTCTGCTGCTGGCCGTCGCGCACGGACCGGACGGCAGCCCGGTGGCGTTCTGCCAGTACGTGCCCGCACCCGGCATCCACGGCTACTCGCTCGACCTGATGCGCCGCGACGACGGCGAACACCCGAACGGGCTGCTCGACTTCATCCTGGTCCGCACGATCGAGCGGCTCCGCAGCGCCGGCGACGAGCATCTCGGGCTCAACTTCGCCGCCATGCGGGCCGTCCTGGCCGGAGAAGACGGAGGCGGCATCCAGCGCTGGTTCCTGAGACGCATGTCCGACTCGATGCAGATCGAGTCCCTGTGGCGCTTCAACGCAAAGTTCGGGCCGGAGTGGCTGCCCCGCTACGTGGTCTGGGATACAGCCGAGACCACGTTGCCGACGGCCCTTGCGATTGCCCGGGCCGAGTCGTTCTGGGAGCTTCCCCTCATCGGAAGGTTCTTCCAGCCGCCCGGCAACGAAGAGGCGGCGGCGTCGGTGGGCTCGGCGCACTCGACGAGCGCCGTGCGCACCGGCGGACCACCGCTCGGCCTGACCGCCGGCTGCCCCGCGGCGGCTGCCGTCCAGCGCCGGCTGCCCCAGCGCCGGCTTGCCTCGGCTCTAGCCGCCTCAGCGCCGACCCTCACCGCCGGCGGGCACATTGAATCTTCGCGCCAAACTTGCCTCCCATCGAGATTGCGACTGGTCGCAATCATTAGCGGAAGCAAGTTTGAAAAGAAATTGAGGTGTGCCCGCGGACGGCGCCCGCCGCCGGAGACGGCGCCCGCCCCGGCGCCGCCGCCGGCTGCGCCGGCGGCCCGAGGACTGCGCCGAGCGGCCTGAGGACTGCGCCGGCCGAAGGACCTCAGAACAACAGAGTGGCGGAGTGCACGAAGTTCACGAGCGGCGCCGGCCAGATACCGAACACGAGCGTGACCATGACCGTCACGAAGATCGCAACGGCGGTCGGCGCTGGAACGTACACCCGCCCCATCGGCGCGGCACCGGCACCTGCCACGGCAGCCTCCGCCGGGTCGGTCACGTCCGGCACGCCCGGCACCCCACCGGTGAGCGGCAGCGACAGCGACCCGGCGTCGCCCCCGAACTCGGCGGCCCGCAGTCTTACGCCGTACATGAGGAAGACCACACGCAGGTAGAACGCGGCAGCAATGGTCGCCGACAGCATGGCGACGACCGCGAGAGCGTACGAGTGGGTCTGGACGGCGGCCGTCACGACGTACAGCTTGGCCAGGAAGCCGGTCGTGAACGGGACGCCGGCCTGCGCGAGGAGCAGCACGGCGAAGGCGAGCGCCAAGGCAGGCTGGCGGCGACCCAGTCCCCGGTAGCTCTCGAGGTCGTGCGTGCGGTCGCCGCGGCCGCCGACGACGGTGACCACGGCGAAGCTGCCGAGAACCAAGAACGCGTAGACGAACACGTAATAGAGGCTTCCCGTGACACCCTCGGTCGTCGCGGCCTGCAGGCCGACGAGGATGAACCCGGCGTGGTTGATCGACGAGTAGGCCAGCATGCGCTTCACGTCGCGCTGCACGAGGCCGAGGACGGCGCCGACCAGCAGCGTGACGATCGCGATCGCCCACAGCAGCGGCTGCCAGTCCGTGCGGAGGGTGCCGAACGTCGAGAAGAACACACGAAGCAGCGCCGCGAACCCGCCGGCCTTGGCGAGCGCCGCCATGAACCCGGTCGCCGGCGTCGGTGCGCCCTGGTAGACGTCGGGTGTCCACATGTGGAACGGCACCGCTGCCACCTTGAAGCCGAAGCCGACCAGCAGCAGCCCCATCCCGGCCAGGAGCACGCCGTCCGAGGCGATGACGTTCGAGCTCAGGTAGGACGCGATCTGAGGCAAGGTTCGTCGAGCCCGTCGCCCCGTAGACGAGGGCGATCCCGTAGACGAAGATCGCCGAGGAGAACGCACCGAGGACGAAGTACTTCATCGCCGCCTCTCCCGACTCTCGGCGCCTGAGGTCCAGTCCGGCGAGGATGTAGAGCGGGAGCGACAGGATCTCGAGGGCGACGAAGATGAGGATCAGGTCGTCGGCTGCGGCCATCAGCATCGCGCCAGAGCCCGCGAACAGCGCCAGCACGTGGTACTCCGGGCCCTGGATTCCCTCTCGGGTCAAGAAGCCGTAGCCGATCGCGGAGGCGAGGATCAAGATGCACGACACGAGCACGAGGAACGCGACGCTGAATCCGTCGACCGCGACGGAGTCTGCGATCGTGCTGAATGGCCCACGTGCCTGCACGTCGTGCCAGAGCACGAGCGAGGCGACCAGCGCAGCCGTTGCAACGGCGCCCGACCCCACCGAGTAGAACGCCGTCGACACCTTGGACGAAGACGAGCTGGCCGGCGACGAGCAGGACCAACGCCCCGCCGATGAGGATCAGCTCCGGAAGGATCGCCGTGTAGTTGATGTGCGGAGTGGCGAATGTGGCCACGGCGACGAGCAGGCTCATCGTTGGCGCCGATCGGTGTGTCGCAACGCCGCGCCGGCGGGACCGACCTGCGTCGGCTTCTGATGCGCGACGGCCTCGACGTGGGCGACGAGCGGGTCGACCGACGGGCGCGATGCGGTCAGCACGGGCCCGGGGAAGACGCCGAGCAGCACGATCAGCACGACGAGCGGAGCCAGCACCAGACCTTCCTGCCACGTCAGGTCCCGGATCGCGGCGCGTCTCGACGGCCGGCTTGCCCGTGGAACGACCTGCTGGTAGGCCCACAGCAGGTAGACGGCCGCGATGACGACTCCGACGGTCGCGACGACCGCCCACCAGCGGTGGGTGAGGAAGGTCCCGACGAGGATCAGGAACTCCCCGACGAAGCCGTTCAGCCCGGGGACGCCGATCGAGGCCAGCATCACGAGGGTGAACACGCCCGCGAGCACCGGCGCCCGGTGCTGGAGGCCGCGCGATGTCGCGGATCGAGAACGTGCCGGCCGCCGGTAGATCATCGCGATCAAGAGAAACAGCGCCGCGGTGTAGAGGCCGTGGTTCACCATCTGCAGCACCGCGCCCGTGAGCGCCTCGCCTGTGAGCGCGAACGCTCCGACGACGATGAAGCCGATGTGTGCCAGCGACGAGTAGGCGACGAGTCGCTTGAGGTCACGCTGCACCGCGGCCACGACGCCGCCGTAGATGATCCCGATGACACCGAGGGTCAGCAGCAGCGGCGCCAGCGTGACGACCGCGTGCGGGAAAAGCGCCAGGTCGAAGCGGACGATCCCGTAGGTGCCGAGCTTCGCCATGACGCCGGCGAGCAGCAGCGAGCCCGCCGCCGGGGCCTCGCGGTAGGCGTCGGGCGACCAGGTGTGGAACGGGAAGATCGGCGCCTTCACGGCGAAGGCGGCGGTGAAGGCGAGGAAGAGCAGGACGCCGGCGGTGCCCGACAGGTGCGTGTGGGTCAAGCGCGCGTACGTCGAAGGTCGTCACGCCGGTCTGCGACGGCGTGGATGACGACGAGCGCCAGGATGCCGACGAAGCAGGAAGGCCGAGGCTCCGAGGGTGTAGAGGAAGAACTTCGCCGCCGCGTAGCCGCGCCGCTCGTGGCCCCAGCCGGCGATGAGGAAGTACACGGGGACGAGCGTCAGTCTCGAAGAAGAAGAAGAAGAGCAGCAGGTCGAGGGCGAGGAAGCTGCCGAGGCATCCGGCTTCCAGCACCAGGATCCAGGCCACGAACGACTTGTCTCCAGCTCGCTCACCGGAGGCCGGCGAGCGCGAGCGGGAAGAGCAGCGCCGACATGAGCACGAGGAAGAGCGAGATGCCGTCGATGCCGAGGCTCCAGGAGATCCCGAGCGCCGCGATCCATTGATGGGTGGTCGACGAGCTGGTAGCCGCCGTTGCCCGTCGTGAACTCCGCCGTCGCAGCGGCGGCGATGCCGAGCACGGCGAGCGATGCGACCAGGCCGACCACCTGGACGATGCGGCGCTGAGCGCGCGGGACGAGCGCGATGACGAGCGCCGCGCCGGCGGGCACCAGGACGACGGTCGTGAGGTACGGAAAGCTGCTCACGTCGCCCTCGTGAGGACGTAGGCGAGGATGAGCACGAGGCCGGCGACCAGACCGAGCGCGTAGTTGCGCACATAGCCGGTCTGAACTTTGCGGAGCTGCCTGCCGGAGTCGCGCACGAGCACGGCGACGCCGTTCACGGCGCCGTCGATGACCTTCGCCTCGACGACCGACGACGTCTCGACGGCGACCTCGGTCGACGGCCGGGCGATGAAGCGGTCGTACGCCCAGTCGATGTACCAGGCGCGGCGCAGAACGGTCGGCTCGAGCGCCGGCCGCTCGGCGGTGTGTCCGCCACAAGGCGATCGCCAGCCCGACGCCGAACACCGCGAGCACGCCGTCGACGACCGCGAAGCCCCACAGACCTGCCGATGCTCCAGCGGTGCTGCAACAGGCGCGAGTCGAACGACGGGGTCGAGCCACCGGTCGAGGAAGTCGAGGTAGGGATGGAACGGGAGGTTGATGAGTCCACCGAGCGCCGACAGTGTCCCGAGCACGACCAGGGGCACGGACATCACCCAGCGTGGGTCGTGCGGGTCGTAGCCAGCGCCAGCGCCAGCGCCGGCGCCGGCGCCGCCCTCCGGCCTGGCCTCGACCCAGCGCTGCTCGCCGCGGAAGACGAGCAAGTACTCGCGGCCCATGTAGTAAGCGGTCAGCACGGCGGTGAGCGCAGCCGATCGCCCACAGGGCGGGGCTGAAGGCGTAGGCGTTGAGGAGCACGTCTCCCTTGGACCAGAAGCCGGAGAACGGCGGCACGCCGCCGATCGCGAGCCACCCGATGAGGAACGTCACACGCCGTGATCGGCATGTACCGCGCGCAGCGCGCCCATCGTCTTGATGTCCTGCTCGTCGTTCATCGCGTGGATGACCGACCCGGCGCCGAGGAAGAGCAGTGCCTTGTAGAAGGCGTGGGTGAGCATGAGGAAGATGGCCGCGTCGTAGGCGCCGATGCCGGCGGCGAGGAACATGTAACCGAGCTGGGAGATCGTCGAGTAGGCGAGGACCTTCTTGATGTCGTTCTGGGCGCAGGCGATGGTCGCCCCGAGCAAGGCCGTCGCCGCGCCGACCCATCGCGACGACGTGGGCGGCGTCCGGCGCGAGGTGCAGGATCGGGTTGATGCGGCACATCAGGTAGACGCCGGCGGTGACCATCGTCGCGGCGTGGATCAGCGCCGAGACCGGCGTCGGGCCCTCCATCGCGTCGGCGAGCCAGGGGTAGAGGGGGATCTGAGCGGACTTCCCGGCCGCGCCCGAGGAACAGCAGCAGCCCGATCGCGACGAGCGATCGGCTCACCGACACGGCCGAGATTGGCGAAGACGGTCGTGGTACTCGAGGCTGCCCGTGCGTCTCGAAGATCAAGAAGAGCGCGATGAGGAAGCCGGCGTCGCCGATGCGGTTGAAGATCATCGCCTTCTTGCCGCGCTCGCCGCCGTGTTGCGCTCGAACCAGAAACGCGATCAGGAAGTAGGAGCAGACCCCGACGCCCTCCCAGCCGAGGAACAGAAACGAGGAAGTTGTCCGCCAGCACGAGCATCAGCATCGGAGGCCACGAACAGGTTCAGGTAGAGGAAGAACTTCGAGAAGTCCTCGTCGTGCTCCATGTAGCCGATCGAATAGAGGTGGATCAGAGCGCTGACCCCGGTCACGAAAGTCGCCATCGTCATCGACAGCGGGTCGACGAGCAGGCCCATGTCGACGTGCAGGTGGCCGGCGGAGATCCAGGTGAACCAGGTCTGGGTGTAGGAGCGGCTATCCGCGGGCAGCCGGAACAGCCCGACGAAGACGACGATCGAGACGACGAAAGAGGCCGTCACCGCCAGGGTCGCCAGCCAGCCGGCACGCGGATTGCCGAGCTTTCTGCCGAACACGAGCGAGGATCAAGAAGCCGGCGAGCGGCAACAGCGGGACGAGGAAGACGGATCGGAGCATCGGCGCGGTCAGCCCTTCAGCCTGTGGATGTCGTCGGCGGTCGCCCCGGGACGCCGGCGGAAGATCGAGACGATGATCCCGAGGCCGACGACGACTTCGGCGGCCGCCACGACGAGCACGAAGAAGACCGCCGATCTGGCCGGCGATGTCGTTCAGCCCTCGGGCGAACGTCACGAACGTGAGGTTGGCTGCGTTCAGCATCAGCTCGACGCACATGAACATGACGAGCACGTTTCGGCGAACGAGCAGGCCGATCGCCCCGATCGTGAAGAGGACCGCCGCCAAGGTCAGATACCAAGAGGTTCCGACACTCATGGTCCGGTCCTCCGGCTCCCGGAAGCCTCGACGCCCGCAGCCACCTCGCCGGCTCAGCGCGTCGGCCGTCATCGCCGGCCCGTCGCCGGCCCCGGCAGCATCGCCGGCCGCCGGCCGTCGCCGGCGTCATCCTCGGCGGCGCCGGCATCGGGGGCGCCCGCGTCCGGGCCGGCGATCACGTCATCGGGCTCGACGAGGCCGCCGAGCGGCGACCCGTCCTCACCGGCGGCCCGGCGGGGCCGGCGTGCGAGCACGACGGCACCGACGACGGCGATGACGAGCAGGGCGGAGGTGACTTCGAACGCCAACAGGTAGGTCGTGAACACCGAGCGCCCGAGAACCCTGACGTTGTTGGCCGGGCTGCCGAGCGGACCGCTCACCGTACGCGGGCCGTGAGGCCACTTGCCGCGGGCGAGAAGGAGCAACTCCACGAGGGCGAGGACCCCGAGGACGATCGCGATCAGCCGCTGGCCGGGGAGCGGGTCGCGTTCGAGGGCCTCGCGACGGTCGACGCCGAGAAGCATGATCACGAACAGGAACAGGACGACGATCGCGCCCGCGTACACGATGACCTGCACCGCGGCCAGGAACTGCGCGTTCTCCTCGACGAAGAGCACCGCTATGCCGAAAAGCGTCATCACGAGCATGAGGGCCGAATGGACGGGGTTGCGCGCCAGGACGACCCCGAACGCCCCGACGACGCAGATGATCGCCGCGATCGCGAACGTGATGGCGTCGGGGATCGTGGCGGTGGCGAGGACGTAGGTCACGTTCCGTGCACCTTGCCCCCGAAACGACGCGAGATCTTGTCCCTCTCCACAGTGCGGATGGAGATGTTGCCGGTGGCGGCATCGTCACGCCGGCCGCTCTGGCCGCCCTCCGGCGTCCGGACGCCGTAGCCGAGCTCGCCCGACCACTGCACCTCGCCTTCGTACTCGGCCGCGCCCGACGGCGAGGTGGCCCGCATCCAGCCGGACGTGTGGTCGTCCTCGCCCGGGCGCCAGTCCTCCCACGGGAGGTGGCGGGGGCGGCCTTCGTCGTCGACGACGAGCTCTTGTTTTGTGTAGATGGCGTCGGAGCGATTCGAGAACGAGAACTCGAACATCTTCGACTCGGTGATGGCCTCGGTCGGGCAGGCCTCGACGCACAGGTCACAGTGGATGCAGCGCAGGTAGTTGATCTCGTAGACGAACCCGTACCGTTCGCCTGGGGAGACCGGCGCGTCGGGTGGGTTGTCGAGCCCGCGCACGTAGATGCAGTCCGCCGGGCACACGGCCGCGCACAACTCGCAGCCGATGCACTTCTCCATCCCGTCCTCGTAGCGGTTGAGCACGTGACGACCGTGGAGCCTCGGCGGCTTGGGCACCTTCTCGTCCGGATACGGCGTCGTCACCCTGGGCTCGCCGACCTGCTTCAAGGTGACGGCGAAACCGCCGAAGAACCCGAGTGATCGCTTCTTGCGTGGTTTCTTCGCCATCACCCGCCCCCGTCCGGCTCCGGCACGGCTCGCAGATGCGCGTCGGCCGGCCGCTGTCCATATCGTCCGGACGCCTCCTGCTCGGCAAGCTCCTCGCGGCGCGCCCGGGCGACGCGGAGCGCCTGCCAGAGCCCGCCGCCGGCGGCAACGCACCCCCAGAAGACCGCCACTCCCCAGATCGTTCCCTGGCGGAACGCCGCTACCACGAGGAGCCATCCGAGCGACAGCGGGATGAGCACCTTCCAGCCGATGTCCATGAGCTGGTCGTAGCGAAGCCGTGGCAGTGCCGCCCGGATCCACACGTAGCCGTACAGGAACACGACGGTCTTGCCGCTGAACCACAAGATGGGCCACAGCCAGCGCAGGAAGTGGAAGCCGGGCCCGTCCGGGCCACCGAAGAACAGCGTCACCATGATGGCCGACATCGTGATCGTGTTCATGAACTCCGCCAGGAAGAACAGGGCGAAGCCGAGCGAGGTGTACTCGGTGTGGAAACCGCCGACGAGCTCCTGCTCGCCCTCGGTCAGATCGAACGGCGGGCGGTTCAGCTCGGCGGTCACGGCGATGAAGAACAGCGGGAACGGCAGGATGCCGAGGCGGAAGATGTTCCAATGCCAGAAGCTGGTCGCCTGCGAGAGCACGATCGCCCGGGTCGAGAGCGAGTGGGTGACGAGAATCACCGTTGCGATGGTCAGTCCCATCGCCGCCTCGTACGAGATCATCTGGGCGGACGCCCGGATCGAGCCGAGGAGCGGATACTTGGAGCCCGAGGACCAGCCGGCCAGCATCGTCCCGTAGACCGAGACCGACGACAGCGCCAGCAGGAGCAGGATGCCGATCGGCGGATCGGCCACCTGCAGCTCCACGACGTGATGGGCGATCGTCACGACGCCGCCGACGGGGACGATCGTGAAGATGAGCAGCGCCGGCAGGAGCGCCAGGTACGGCGCCAGTTTGAACACGAAACGGTCGGCCCGCTCCGGCAGCATGTCCTCCTTGAAGAACAGCTTGATCCCGTCGGCAAGGGTCTGGAGTATGCCGAAGGGGCCGGCCCGGTTCGGACCGACCCGGTTCTGCATGTCGGAGATGACCTTGCGCTCGAACCAGATCATCAACATGACCGAGACGAGCAGGACCCCGAAGACGACCACCACTTTCACGATGACGATGAGCAGCACGGCGAGGCCGACGCCCTGAGAGAAGAGCGGATCGGGCATCAGCTGACCGTTTCCACGCGTACTTCGACCGCCCTGGAGGAGGAGTCGATGAGGACCGAGGCGCTCGGCTCTTCAATGGGGGTGGCGTTGAACTGGAGGAGCGCCACCCCGGTCGGGACGGCGGCATCGGCGACGGCGCTGACGACGAGCTCGCCGCGGGGCGACCGCACCCGTACATCGCCGCCGGGCTCGACCCCGAGCTTCTCCATCTCCTGGGCACGCAGGTGGAGCTGCTGGGGCCTCGCGAGGCGCGCCAGCGAATCGGCGGTCTGGACGAGCGTCCCGAAGTCGTACAGCCCGCGCCGCACGACCAGGCGCCACGCGTACCTGTCGACCGGCGGTGGCGCCTTGGCCGTCCAGGCGGCGGCGTCGAAGCGCAGCAGCGCCGGCGGTCGGGTGCCGTTGCGGGCGGCGCCGGCATGGGCGGCGCCGGCTTCGGAGGCGCCGGCCTCGGAGGCGCCGGCCTCGGAGACGCCGGCCTCGGAGACGCCGGCCTCGTCCGCCGGCTCCCCGCCGTCGGCGTCTTCGAACGGGTCGGCCTCGACACCTCCGGACATCGCCGCTCCGGTCGTCAGCGGTGCCCCCTGCTCCTCGACCGACTCGATACCAGGGGTCGCGATCGGATCCAGCTTTCGCGGCCGCTCCGTGAGCTTCACCGGCGCCGCCGGCAGCGGGACGACGAGGCCGTCGGCTGCGGCAGGCGCCGCAAGGGCGGCGACCGTGCAACCGGCATGCGCCGGCGAGACCCTTTCGATCTCGGCCCAGATCCCGCCCAAGGACTCGAAACCGAGCTCCGCCCCCAGTCGCTCCCCCAACTCGGTTGCGATCACCCAGTCCGCCCGGGCGACACCCGGCGGCACGACCTTCGCCGCGAGTCGCGACACGCGGCCTTCGATATTCGTCGTCGTGCCGTCGCGCTCTGCGAATCCCGCCGCCGGCAGCACCACGTCCGCGAGCATCGAGGACGCGCTCTCGGTCGTGTCGACGGCCACGAGGAAGTTGACCCGCTCGAGCGCACGGGTCGCAAGGTCGCGGTCCGGAAAGTCGGACAGCGGGTCGGCGCCGAGGAGAACGAGCGTCTCGAGCTCACCCGCGGCTGCGGCCTCGAGCATCCCGGCCGTGTCGAGCCCACGGGCGGCCGGAACCGACCCCCACTGATCCTCGAACCACGCTCGGCCCTCGTCGAGCCCGACCCGCCCGGGAAGAAGACCGGGGGCAGCGCCGAGGTCGATCGCACCGTGGACGTTGCCGCGCCGGAGCGCCGACAGGAAACGGGCGCCCGGCCAGGCCCCGGCGAACACCGCCGCGGCGGCGGCGACCCCGTCTGCGGACTCGGCGAGCGAGGGGCGCCCGAGGACGACCACGATGCCGGCGCCGGGCTCGCCGTCCGCGCCCGCCGTCAGATCTCCGACCTCGGTCTGCTCCGCCGGCGACGAGCGCACGCGCCAGTTCGGCGGCCTCGCCGGGCCGGTACGGGACGGAGGTCGCCACCGGGCTGAGCGCGGTCGGGACCGGCGCGCAGTCGATGATCCGCAGACCGTCGTTGGCCGCCGCGTCGCGCAGCCTGAGGAACAGCACGGGCAGCTCCTCGCGGAGGTCGCCGGAGAGGACGACCACGGCCCGAGCCGCCATTGCGTCGTCGATGGTGGCTCTCGGCAGGCTCGCGACCAGCTCGGCCGGCAGGCCGTCCCCGAGCTGGGCATCGAAGTTGTCAGTCCCGATGACTCCTTTGGCGAGCCGGACCCAGGCGTAGACGTCCTCGTTCGCGAGCCTGGCGCCGCCTATGACTCCGACCGCTCCCGGGCCCGATCCCTCGAGCGCCTGGCGCAACGCCTGTACTACCGGGGCCAGCGCCTCGTGCCAGGTGGCCGGCTCGAGGCCGTTCTCGCCGCGCACGAGCGGCCGCCCGAGCCGCCTGGGCGCCTCGACCGCCTCGAAGCCGTAGCGACCCCGGTCGCACAACCAGCTCTGGTTCACCGGGTCCGAGTCGACACCGAGGTAGCGGACGAGCTCGCCGGCGGACGACTGGGCGACCATGCGGCAGCCGACGGCACACGTCGTGCACGTCGTCTCGACCTGCTCGAGGTCCCAGGGACGGGACTTGAACCGGTACGGCGTCGCCGTCAGGGCGCCGACGGGACAGATCTGCACCGTGTTGCCGGCGAAGTAGGACGTGAAGGGGTCGCCCGGGAAGATCGCGACCTCGATCAGGTCGCCCCGCTCCGCGAAGTCGATGAGCGGTTCGCCGGCGACCTCGTCGGCGAACCGTGTGCAGCGCGCGCACTGGATGCACCGCTCCCGATCGAGGAGCACGAGGGGGGAGATCTCGATGGGCTTGGCCCAGTGCCGTTTCTCTTCGAGGAAGCGAGTCTCGCCGGGCCCGTGTGACACGGATTGGTCCTGGAGAGGGCACTCACCGCCCTTGTCGCAGACGGGGCAGTCGAGCGGGTGGTTGAGGAGCAGGAACTCGATCACGCCTTCCTGGGCCTTCTTCGCGGCCTCGGAGGCGGTGAAGACCTCCTGTCCGTCGGCCACCTCGACGAAACACGCCGGTTGCAAACTCACACCCCGCGGCCCCGACACCTCGACGAGGCACATCCGGCACATGCCGACCGGCGTCATCCGCGGGTGGTAGCAGAAGCGCGGGATGAAGATGCCGGCCCGCTCCGCCGCCGCGATGATGACCTCGCCCTTCTCGACCGCGATCACGCGCCCGTCGACGGTGATGGAGAGCCCGGCCGGAGCCTCTACGACGTCAGCCACGGCGCACCGCGTCCGGCGGGAAGGGACATCCGCCTTCCTTCACGTGGACGAGGAACTCGTCGCCGAACATCTTCGCCGCCGAGACGATCGCCGAGGGGATCGACGGGCCGAGGACGCAGATCGTCGTCTGCTTGGGCGGCCAGGCGAGGCCGGGAGAGATGTTGTCGCAGGCGTCGAGCACGACGTCGAGATCCTCTTCGCGACCGAGCCCCTGCTCGAGGCGGCGCATGATCTTCTCGATCCAGCCGCTCCCCTCCCGGCACGGCGTGCACTGGCCACACGATTCCCGGTGGAAGAACTGGGCGATCCGCCAGGCCGCCCGCACCGCGCAGCTGTCCTCGTCCATCACGACGACCGAGCCCGAGCCGAGCATCGACCCGGCCTTGCCGACCTCGTCCTGGTTCAGCCCGAGGTCGAGCTCGTCCGGACCGAACCACGGAGCCGAGACGCCGCCCGGGATGAAGGCCTTCAGAGCCTTCCCACCCACGATCCCCCCGCCGAGACTCGGGTCGTAGATGAGGTCCCGGAACGTCGTCTTCGACATCTCGATCTCGAACCACCCTGGCCGCTCGACGCGCCCCGACAGGGCGAAGAGGCGGGTCCCGGCGGACGAGCCCTCGCCCGAGGGCGGCGAACGCATCGCCCCCGTGGGTGATGATCCAGGGCAGGTTGGACATGGTTTCGACGTTGTTGACGACCGTGGGCTCGCCGTACAGGCCGATGGCGGCGGGAAAGAACGGGGGCTTGATCCGGGGAAAGCCGCGTTTTCCCTCCAGGCTCTCGAGCAACGCCGTTTCCTCGCCGCAGATGTAGGCGCCGGCGCCGGGATGGATCACGACGTCGAGGGCGTAACCGGTGCCGAGGATGTCGGCGCCGAGAGCGCCGTGGGCATAGGCCTCGTTGCACGCCCGCTGCAGGCGCTCGAGGCCGAGGGCGAATTCGCCTCGGCAGTAGATGAATGCCTGCTCTGCTCCCGTCGCGTAGGCCGCGATCACGGTGCCCTCGATGATCTGGTGCGGGTCGCGCTCGATCAGCATGTGGTCCTTGAACGTGGCGGGCTCGCTCTCGTCGCCGTTCACGACGAGGTACTTGGTCGGGGCCGGGCGCAGCATCGACCACTTGCGGCCGGCCGGGAAGCCGGCGCCGCCGCGCCCCAGGAGGCTCGCCTTGTTGACCTCCGCCGCCACGTCCGCCGGCGCCATCGACAGCGCCTTGCGGAGACCTTCGTAGCCGCCCGTGGCCAGATACCGCTCCAGCGTGAACCCGTCGGCCAGCTCCACCCGCGAAGTCACGATCCGGGGGGCCTGGGTGATCATCTGCGCGTCCCCCGCCCGGGCAGCCCCACGCTCCGGTCGACGCGGCTCAGGACCCCGTGCGCCGGGACCGTGTCGGCGAGGCGGCCCGAGCGAAGCTCCTCGGCGAGCCAGTCGAAGCCCTCGGGGTCGATAGGACCGAAGAAACGATGGTTCACCTGCACGCACGGCGCCAGGTCGCAGCCCGCCAGGCACTCGGCCTCCTCGAGCGTGAACTCGCCGTCATCGGTCGTCTGGCCGACCGAGATCCCGAGCGAGCCCTCGGCATGCTCGAGCACCTGGTAGGCGCCGGCGAGCATGCAGGCGATGTTCGTGCAGACGTTGACCACGTACCGGCCCACAGGCTCGGTGTGCAGCATGTCGTAGAACGTGGCGGTGCCCCGGACCTCGGCCGGCGTGCAGCCCACGAGCGACGCGATGTCGTCCATCGCCTCGGGCGTCAGCCAGCCGTCCTGACCCTGCGCCAGGTGGCACAGCGGGATGAGCGCCGACCGCCGTTGCGGATAGCAGGCGATGAGGGCTTGGGCTCTCGTGCGGAGCTCCGGGGAGAAATGGGCCATCAGCGGTCGACCTCGCCCATGACCGGGTCGACCGAGGAGATGACTGCGATCGCGTCCGCGATGAGCCCGCCGCGGAAGAGTGGCGGCAGGCTCTGGAGGTTCACGAAGGACGGTGCCCTTATGTGCAGCCGGTACGGCTTGTTCGTCCCGTCGGAGACCAGGTAGCAGCCCAGTTCGCCGCGAGGCGACTCGACCGCCTCGTAGACCTCCCCGGGCGGCACCTCGAAGCCCCTCGTGAAGATCTTGAAATGATGGATGAGGGCCTCCATCGACTCGTCGATTCGAGCACGTGGCGGCGGCGTCACCTTCTTGTCCTGCAGCCGGTAGTCGCCTGGCGGCATCCGCTCGACGCACTGGCGGACGATCTTGCAGGACTCGCGGATCTCGTTGAGCCGCACGGCGTAGCGGTCGAAGGTGTCCCCGACCGTGCCGACGATGACGTCGAAGTCGACCTCGTCGTAGGCGAGGTAGGGCATCGACGCGACGGAGGTCCCACGCCACCCCGGAGGCGCGCAGGATCGGGCCGGTGGCCGACATGGCGACGGCCAGCTCGGGCGAGATCAGGCCGACACCCTCCGCGCGCTCGCTTGAAGATCGGCTGACCGGTCAACATCTCGTCGTACTCGTCGATGCGGCCCGGGACCGTCTCGACGATCGACATGACGTCGTCCTCCCACCCGTCGGGGAGGTCCGCCGCGACACCGCCGGGACGGATGTAGTCGTGGTTCATGCGAAGGCCGGTCGTCTTCTCGAAGAACGACAGGATCATCTCCCGCTCGCGAAAGCCGTAGATCATCATCGATCGTCGACGCGAGATCCATCCCGTTCGTGGCCATCCACATGACGTGCGAGGAGATCCGGTTGAGCTCGGTCATGAGCATCCGGATCCAGGTCGCCCTGCTCGGAAGCTCGATCCCGAGCAGCGACTCGACGGCCAGCGAGAACACGAGCTCGTTGTGCAGTGGCGCCAGATAGTCCATACGCGTGACGTTCGTCGCGCCCTGGACGTAGGTGAGCTCCTCGCCCGTCTTCTCCATCCCGGTGTGCAGGTAGCCGATGACGGGCTTGGACCGCAGCACCGTCTCGCCCTCGAGCTCCATCATGATGCGCAGCACGCCGTGGGTGGACGGGTGCTGCGGGCCCATGTTGATGATCATGGTCTCGTCGTCGCCGAACTCGACGTCGACGTCGCCGGGGTCGAGCACGGGGCCCTCGGGCATCCTGAGGAACGCGCCCTCCTCGATCGAGAGCTCCTCCGGATCGGTCTCGTCGCGCTCGCGCAGCTCCTGCGATCCTTCGAAGGTCTCCGCCTTGAGATCCTCGTCGGTCAACGTGGACCCGGCGCTTCCTTGAACTGAACCGGCACGCGTCCGACCGAGTAGTCCTTGCGAAGCGGGTGACCCTCCCAGTCCTCCGGCATCAGGATCCTCGTGAGGTCCGGATGCCCCTCGAAACGCAGCCCGTACATGTCGAACGCCTCCCGCTCCATGTTCTCGGTACCGGGGTAGAGATGGAACAGCGACGGGACGACGGGGTCGCTCTCGGGGACTTGCACGCGAAGGCGCACCCGCCTGTGGTGCTCGAGGGAGAGAAGGTTGACGACGATCTCGAAGCGCTCGGCCGTCGTCCCCTCGGGCAGCGGGCGGTCGAAATGGCGCAGGTAGTCGACGGCGCACAGATCAGCACACATCTCATAGCCGCTCTCGCGGAGCCGTTCGGTCGCCTCGAGGTAACGCTCCCGGGTGACGTGGAGCACCTGCTGACCGCGGGCATCGTCCTGGGCGACCCCGGACGCGGCGATGGGGCTCGGGGCCTCGGTTGCCATCAGCGCGGTCGCCCCACGTTGACGGCGCCCGACGGCGGAGGGACCCAACCGGCAGGGACGGGCTCGGAGGCGAGGTCGATGCCGGCGCCCGTCTCTCCCGGGCGCCGCTGGGTGAGCTCGCCGCGCCGGATCTTCTCGTGCAGCGTGAGGATGGCGTGGATGAGCGTCTGCGGGTTCGGCGGGCACCCCGGCGCGTAGACGTCGACCGGAACGATCTGGTCGACGCCCTGGACGATGGCGTAGTTGTTGAACATGCCGCCCGTCGACGCGCAGACGCCCATGGAGATGACCCACTTCGGCTCGACCATCTGGTCGTAGACCTGCCTCAGCACCGGCGCCATCTTCTGGGACACGCGGCCGGCGACGATCATCAGGTCGGCCTGGCGAGGCGAGCCGCGGAAGACCTCCATACCGAAACGTGCCAAGTCGAAGTCAGCCGCCCCGGCCGCCATCATCTCGATGGCGCAACAGGCAAGGCCGAACGTCGCCGGCCAGACGCTCGAGCGCCGAGCCCACTTGACCAGCTCCTCGAGGGAGCCGGTGAGGAAGTTGTGATTGAGGTCTTCGAGGCCCACGCCGCTCGCGCCTCGTCTACGCGGCTTCGCCGCTCGACGGGCCAACACGCCGGACCGTCGTGGAGCTCGTGCGGCCGGACTCCGGCTCGATCGGGCGGACCCGCTTCATCGGCCCCCAGTCGAGGGCGCCGTTGGCGACGAGATAGACGAGCGGGACGAACACCGTGGCGGCGAACACGATGATCTCGACGAGGCCGAATCGTCCCAGGCTCTGGGCATCCACTGCCCACGGGAAGAGGAAGACGATCTCGATGTCGACCACGACGAAGATCATCGCGACCAGGTAGAACCGGACTGGAAAGCGCCGAGCCGGCTCGTGGGTCGGCACGATGCCGCACTCGTACGGCGCCTCCTTGGCCGAGGTCGGGCGCTGCGGGGACAGCATCCTGGACGCGATGAACGAGAGGCTCGCGAACGCGATACCGAGCACCAGCATGAAAAAGATGGGGAGATAGCTGTCGAGGCTGCCCATAGGTCGCAAATCGGTTCTACCACGCACGCTCCGGCGCGAGCACATCAGGCGACCCGCCGGCACCGCCCCCTATCATGCTCGCATGGCCCCCTCGAACGGCATCGCGGCCGAGCTCCAGCCTCCGCGCCCGGACCGGTACGAGTGCGACGTGCTCGTCGTCGGCGGCGGCCCCACCGGTGCGTCGGCCGCGTACTGGCTCGCGACCTCCGGCATCGACGTGCTCGTCGTCGAGAAGAAGACCTTCCCACGGGAGAAGACCTGCGGCGACGGCCTCACGCCTCGCTCGGTCCACCAGCTCGAGGAAATGGGCCTCGCCGACGACCTGGCGCCGTACCACCGCTACGTGGGTCTGCGCGCGAACGCATACGGGCGTTCGATCGCCATGAACTGGCCGCAGCTCGGCGACCTGCCCGCGCACGGCTACGTCATCACGCGAGCCGACCTCGACGGCCTCGTCGCGGCCCGGGCCGAGAAGGCGGGCGCCGTCGTCTGGCAGGGTGCCGAGGCCGTGTCGCCGTTGTCCGCCGCCAGTTCGCCGGACTCGCCGCGCGAGCCGTCGCCGGTGCCGCGGGGCCAGCCTCTGCGCCGCGCCGGCGGTGCCATCGTCGCCGACGGACCGCGCGGGACCACGACCGAGGTCCGCGCCCGCTACGTCATCGTGGCCGACGGGTCACTGTCGAGGTTCGGGCGCGCGCTCGGCACGGGGCGCAACCGGGACTGGCCACAGGGCATGGCGCTGCGCGGCTATTACCGGTCTCCGAGGCATGCCGAGGCGTACATCGACTCGTTTCTCGACATCCGCGACGCCGACGGCAAAGTCGTGCCGGGATACGGCTGGATCTTCCCGCTCGGGGACGGTCGGGTGAACGTCGGCGTCGGCCTGCTCTCGACCCAGGACCGCTGGAAGCACGTCAACACGACAAAGCTCATGGAGGCGTTCGTGGCCCAGGCGCCGGCATCGTGGTGCCTCGACGCCGAGACCTCGTGCGGTGCACCCACCGGTGGCCGCCTGCCCATGGGCCTCGCCGTCGGCCCGCGGGTCGGACCGGACTGCATCGCCGCCGGCGACGCCGCCGGCACAATCAACCCCTTCAACGGCGAGGGCATCGCTTACGCCTACGAGACCGGCCGGCTCGCTGCCGCCGCCGTCTCGGACGCGCTCGCAGCGCGCGACCCGCGTCTGCTCGGCCGCTACGAGCAGTCCCTCGAGGACATCTACGGGCTCTACTACCGGGTGGCCCGCGCCTTCATCACGGTGATCTCGCGTCCCGGCTTGATGCGGGTCTGTGTCAACACGGGCATGTACAGCCGCAGCCTCATGGAATGGCTGCTGCGGATCATGGGGAACTACCTGCGGCCCGACGAGGTCGGACCGGCCGAGGCCGCCTACCGGGCCATCACGGCCCTGGCGCGTCAGATCCCGGAGAGCTGAGCCCCGACCTCCCCGCCGGCCGCCCCGACCTCCCCGCCGGGGTCCCGGCACCGCCGGCCGCCCGGACGTCCTCGCCGGCCGCAACGGCGCCGGCGGCGACCTCGAGCGCGGCGCCGGCGGCAGCCTCGATGGTGCGGTCGACATCGGCCTGGGAATGGGCCAGCGACACGAAGGCGACCTCGTACGGGCTCGGCGCCAACGCGATCCCGCGGGCGAGCATTGCACGGAAGAACGGGGCGTAGAGCCCGGACGAGGCGGCCCGCCGCGCCCCGTCGTAGTCGCGAACGGTGTCGTCGGTGAAGAACAGCGAGCAGAGCGTGCCGAAGACGGGCACCTGGACGGCGAGCCCGGCTGAGCCGATCACTTCCTCCAGCCCGGCGGCGAGCCGCCGGACGCGGCTCTCGAGCTCGCCGTAGGCCTCGTCCGGCAGCCGCTCCAGGACGGCGAGCCCGGCCGCGGTCGCGAGGGGATTGCCCGAAAGGGTGCCTGCCTGGTAGACGGGCCCTTCCGGAGCGAGCTGCGACATGAGGTCGCGTGGGCCCCCGAGCGCGGCGAGCGGCAGCCCGCCGCCGATCACCTTCCCGAAGCACCACAGGTCCGGCTGCACCCCGACCGCCGCAGTGGCGCCGCCGCGTCCGAGACGGAAGCCCGTGATCACCTCGTCGAAGATCAAGAGCGCGCCCGCACGGTCGCACGCGGCGCGCAGCCCCTCGAGGAACCCGGCCTCGGGGGCGACGAGCCCCATGTTCGCGGCCACCGGCTCGACGATCACGCAGGCCACGGACTCGTCGATCTCCGGGACCTCGTTGAAGGGCGCGACGACCGTCGCCGCGACGGCACTCGCCGGCACGCCGGCCGAGCCGGGAAGCCCGAGGGTCGCGACACCGCTCCCGCCGCCGGCGAGCAATGCGTCGGAGTGGCCGTGATAGCAGCCGGCGAACTTGACGACTCGCTCGCGTCCGGTGGCTCCGCGAGCGAGCCGGACGACCGTCATCGCGGCCTCGGTCCCCGAAGAAACGAGCCTCACCTGCTCGCACCCACCGACGGCCAGAGTGATCACTTCGGCCAGGCGGACCTCGCCCTCGGTCGGGGCGCCGTAAGTCGTGCCGCGTGCCGCGGCGGCGCCGATCGCCTCCAGCACGGCGGGGTGGGCATGCCCGAGGATGGACGCTCCCCAGGACTGGACGTAGTCGAGCAACCGCCGGCCGTCGACGTCCTCGACGTAGGCCCCTTCCGCCCGGGCGACGAAGTAGGGCGAACCGCCGACCGAGCCGAAGGCGCGCACGGGCGAGTCGACGCCGCCGGGGATCACGCGACAGGCCTCGGCGAAGAGCTCCTCGCTCCGCCGGCCGGCCGTCGAGACGACCGGCGGGGCGTCGTCAGCCACCGAGCGCCTCGGCCACCTCGGCCGCGAAGTAGGTCAGGATCACGTCCGCGCCGGCCCGCTTGATCGCCCCGAGGTGCTCGAGCGCCACGGCCTCCCGGTCCAGCCAGCCGCGCTCGGCGGCCGCCGCCACCATGGCGTACTCGCCGCTCACGTGGTAGGCGGCGACCGGGACGTCGACGGCCGCCCGCACGGCGGCGATGACGTCGAGGTAGGCGAGCGCCGGCTTCACCATGACGAGGTCGGCGCCTTCTTCGACGTCGAGCCGGACCTCCTCGATCGCCTCCCTCCGGTTGCGCGGGTCCTGCTGGTAACCCTTCCGGTCACCGCCCCCGGCGATCGTCACGTCGACCGCGTCCCGAAACGGCCCGTAGAGCGCCGAGGCGTACTTCGCCGCGTAGGCGAGGATCCCGACGTCGTCGTGACCTGAGCCGTCCAGCGCCGCCCGGATCGCTCCGACCTGGCCGTCCATCATCCCGCTCGGCGCCACGAGGTGGGCGCCGGCGCGGGCCTGCGCGACCGCCACCTCGCCGTAGCGGACGAGGGTGAGATCGTTGTCGACCTCGCCGTGCTGGTCCAGGACCCCGCAATGCCCATGGTCGGTGTACTCGTCAAGGCACAGATCGGCCATCAGCAGCAGCTCGTCGCCGAGCGCGGTGCGCAGCTCTCCGAGCGCGACCTGGACGATTCCGTCGGGGTCCGAGGCGCCCGACCCGACTGAGTCCTTCGCTGTGGGCACGCCGAACAGGACGAGGGCCGGGATGCCGAGCGAGGCCAACCTCTTTGCCTCGAGCTACGAGCGAGGCGACCGTGTGCTGGACGACGCCGGGGAGCGACGGGATCGGCACCGGGGAGTCGATCCCCTCACGCACGAACAGCGGCGCGACGAGGTCGTCGACGCCGAGGGACGATTCGGCCACGAGGCGGCGCATCGCGGGCAGCCGGCGGAGGCGGCGGAGGCGGCGGGCAGGAAACGGCACGATCGGAGCCTATCGGGGCGCTTGCGGCCCGCCCCTGTGGTGCTCCGCCCAGGCAACGAGCGCTGCGACGAGCCCGTCGACGGTGTGGACCGGTGCCACGACGTCGACCCGGAGGCCGGCCTCCCTCGCAGTCTGGGCCGTGACTGGCCCGATGCAGGCGACGACGGCGGGCACCCGTTTTGCACCGGCGACCTCCAGGAAGCCCGTCACCGTCGACGACGACGTGAACGTGACAGCGTCTGCGCCGTCGAGGGCTGCGGACGCGGCGTCACCAGGCGCGGGTCGGACCGTCCGGTAGGCCTCGACCACGTCGACGCGCCAGCCCTTCTCGCGCAGTCCCGCGGCCAGGACCGCCCTCGCTCCCGCCGCGCTAGGCAACAGGGCCGATCCCGTCCCCCGCTCGGACGGCTCCGGGAACGCGGCGACGAGCGACTCGGCGACGAAACGGTCGGGAAGGAGGTCGGCGACGACCCCCCTCTCGGCGAGCGCGGCAGCGGTGCCGTCCCCGATCGCCGCCACCTTGGTCCGGCCGAGCGAACGGGCGTCGCGCAAGTGCCGCCAGGACCGCTCCACGGCGTTCACCGACGTGAAGACGATCCAGTCGTAGCGGTCGACCCGTGACATCGCCAGATCGAGCGCCGCCCCACCGTCGGCGGCGTCGGCGACCGCGATCACCGGCAGCTCGACCGGCCACGCCCCGGCGGCTGCGAGCCGCTCGACCAGAGCGGAGGCCTGGGAGCGGGCACGCGTGACGAGAATCCGCCAGCCGGACAGGGGTCGGTCCTCGGACCAGGACAGGTCGAGCGCGGCCACCTCGCCTATCACGATCGTGGCCGGGCTCGCCACGGGCACGGCGCCGAGGCGCTCGAGTGTGGTGCGCACCGTGCGCTGGCCGGGAACGGTGCCACGCTCGATGACTGCGACCGGGGTAGCGGGCGGCCGGCCGGCGGCGATGAGCCGGTCCGCGATCTCGCCGCGGTGGGCGACGCCCATGAGCACCACGAGCGTGCCTCCGAGCGAGGCCAGCGACTCCCAGTCCGCCGCGGCCGGCTCGCCGCCTGCGGCATGGCCGGTGACGACGGTGAAGCTGGCGGCGACGCCGCGGTGGGTGACCGGGACGCCGGCGGCGGTGAGTACTCCGGTTGCGGCCGAGACGCCGGCCACGACCTCGAAGTCGAGGCCGGCGGCCCGGACGGCGAGCGCCTCCTCGCCGCCTCGCCCGAAGACGAACGGGTCGCCACCCTTGAGCCGGACGACCACCTCGTGGCGGCGGGCGAGATCAACCAGGAGCTCGTTGATCGCCTCCTGGTCGGCGGAGCCGCTGTCGCCGGCCCGCTTGCCGACGTCGACCAGCTCGGCGCCCGCCGGAGCAAGGGACACCAGCCGGGGGTCGACGAGCCGGTCGAAGACGACGGCGCTCGCCCGCGACAGCAGCTCGGCGCCCCGCACGGTCACCAGCTTGGGATCGCCAGGCCCGGCTCCGACGAGGTAGACCGTCACGGCGTTCCACCGGTCCCTGAGAGGATCTCCTCGCCCCCGCAGCGGTCGCGCATCTCGCGTGCCAGCTCCCGGCCGAGCTCGAGCGGCTCCGGCCCGCTCATCGTCCGCCGGAGCAGGACCACGCCGTCGAGGCTGGCGATGAGGCCTTCCAGTTCGATCGCACCGCCCGGTCCGCCCCTGGCGTAGGCACCGACCGGCAGGTCACAGCTGCCTCCGAGCTCGCCCAGGAACGCCCGTTCGGCGTCGAGGCAGCGGTGGGCGGCGACGTCGTCGATCGAGCGGACCGCCGCCGCTGTCGCCGCGTCGGCGGCGCGGCACTGGACCGCGAGCGCGCCTTGACCGACCTGCGGGAGCATTGTCGAGGTGGAGAGCAGCTCCGCCGCCAGCCCGGTGAGCCCGAGACGCTCGAGGGCGGCGAAGGCAACGACGACGGCCCCCGCCGCCGGGACCTTGTCGAGCCGGGTCCCGACGTTCCCCCTCAGCTCCTCGAAACGGAGGTCCGGCCTCAGCCACGCCAGCTGCGCCCGCCTTCTCGCCGCGCCGGTGGCGACACGGGCGCCGGGGCCGAGCTCGGAGAGGCCGAGGCCCACGAGCGCGTCCCTCGGATCGGCCCGTCCGGGCACCGCGACGATCTCGAGCTCGTCGGTCGCCGAGGTGGACGGCAGGTCCTTGGCGGAGTGGACGGCCACGTCGGCCCGACCGTCGAGCAGGGCCTGCTCGACTTCCTTCACGAAGACGCCCTGGCCTCCGACCTCGCCGATCGGCAGGTCCCGGCGCCGGTCCCCGGCCGTCTCGACGAGCACGAGCTCGGTCGTCACCCTCCGATCGCCGGCACCAGCGGCGGTGGCCACGGCCAGCGCGTCGGCCACGAGCCCGGCCTGAGCGAGCGCGAGCGGGCTGCCACGGGTGGCGACCCGGAGCGTCAGCACCGGCGTGCCCTAGAGGTCGAACAGGCTGCGCATGGCCTCGGCGAGACGTTCCCCGCGGGGCGAGCCCGCCGCGTCCTTCAGGCGCACGGTCGGCTCGTGGAGGAGTTTGGCGATCGTGCGCTGGGTGACGGATTCGACGATCTGGCGGGCCTCGGGGTCGAGCGCGTCGAGGCGGGCACGATGGCGGTCGAGCTCCGCGCGCCGGATCGACTCTGCTCGGGCCCGCAGCGCCGCCACGACCGGGGCGGCCGACCGCCCCGCCGACAGGACCCGGTACCGGTCGAGCTCCTGAGCGAGAACCGCCTGCACGACCGGGATCTCACGGCGGCGCGTCGCCATCTGCGCCTCCGCGAAGCGCCGCACGTCCTCCACGTCGAGCAGCCGGACGCCGTCGAGACGGGCGACGGCGGGGTCGACGTCGCGCGGGACGGCGACGTCGACCACGAGCAGAGGCTGGCGGGGCCGCGACTGCATCGTCCGACCGACGCGGGCGGCATCGAGAACCACCTCCGACGCCGTCGTCGAAGTGAGCACGACGTCGGCCCGGGCAAGCTCATCGTCCAGGTCAGAGAGGCCGACCGCCTGGGCACCGGCTTGCTCCGCGATCGCCGCCGCCCGCCCGGCGGAGCGGTTCGCGACCACGACGCGAGCCGGCGCCAGACCGTCCGGCTGCGCGAGCGCCTTGGAGAACCCCGCTCCCATCTGACCGGCCCCGATCACGAGCACGGACCGGCCCGCGAACCCGCCTTCGAGCTGGTCGGCCGCCAGCGCGACTGCGGCGTGGGCGAGCGACGTCGTCCCCTGCGCGATAGCGGTCTCGGAGCGAGCTCGCTTGCCCGCCTCGACCGCGTGCCGGAACAGCGGACCAAGGATCGGCCCGGCGGCCTGCTCCCTCTGGGCCAGCTCCGCCGCGCTGCGCACCTGGCGCAGGATCTCGCCCTCGCCGAGGACCGGCGAGTCGATCCCAGCTGCCACGTCGAACAGGTGCGAGATCGCGGCGTCGTCGATCCAGCAGAAAAGGTGGTCCGAGAGCGCCAGCGAGTCCGGCCCCATCGCGCTCGAGCGGGACCGGAAGAAGTTCTCGATGTCGGCGAGGCCGTCGTGGAACCGCTCGACGACGGCGTACACCTCGGTGCGCAGGCACGTGCTGAGCACGACGGCTTCGGAGACGTGCTCGCTGTCGCAGAGCGCCCTCAGGGCCTTCGGCAGATCGCGTTCGGCGACCGCGCCCTGCTCGAAGACGTCCAACGACACGTCCCGTTCGTTGACTCCTACGACGACGACCGCCACGACGCGGCTACCTCGTTTCTCTCGGGCGACAGCCTACGGGCATCACGCACCCGAATCGGGCGCGACGCGGCTCTCGACGGGCTCGTCCGTAGCTTCCCTGTGGGCGACGTAGAACGCCAGCACCTGCAGCTCGACGGAGAAGTCGACCTGGCGCAGCAGCACCTGCGGCGGGACCGTCAGGATCGCCGGCGCGAAGTTCAGGATGGCGCCGATGCCGGCGTCGACGAGCCGGTCGCAGACGACTTGGGCGGCACTGGCCGGCGATGCGATCACCCCGATCGAAAGTGTGGTGCCGGCTGCGATGTCCGGCAGCTCCGACAGGTGGCGGATCGGCAGGCCGGCGACCAGCTCACCGATCTTCGTCGGATCGACGTCGAGGAGCGCCACCGCCCGGAAGTTCTGGGTCGAGAATCCGTGCGAGCGGGCGAGGGCGTGCCCGAGGTTGCCCATGCCGGCGATGACGACCTGCCACTCCCGGTCGAGGCCGAGCTCGCGGCGGATCTGGCCGAGGAGGAAGTCGACGTCGTAGCCCGTTCCGGGCGTGCCGTAGGTGCCGAGGTGCGACAGGTCCTTGCGCACCTTGGCGGCGTTGACCCCTGCGGCGTCCGCCAGCTCCGCCGACGAGATCGTCGAGACGCCGATCGCCGACAGCTCGAGCAGGGCTCGCTGGTAGACCGGCAGCCGCACCACGGTGGGCTCTGGGATGCGGCGGGCGAAGCGGTCGGCCATCGCGGGCGATGGTAACGACTTCGTGCTCGCGCTCACAAACTCCGGCTCGAGCAGAACCTCAGTGGAGCTCCCGGCGCAGCGCCTTCCCGTACAGCGACCGCGGCAGCTCCCTCACAAAACTCACCCCCGCCGGCAGCTTGTACCGCGCCAAGTAACGGCCGCAGTACTGCACCAGCTCGGGCTCGCTCAAGCCTTCCGGGGCCCGCGAACCCTCGGACCACAGCTCCGGCCGCGGGACGACGTAGGCGCGGACCGACTCCCCGTGGCCGCGATCCGGAACGCCGACCACGGCCACCTCGGCGACGTCCGGGTGCTTCATCAGGACCTGCTCGACCTCGGCGGGGAAGACGTTGAAGCCCGAGACGATGATGAGGTCCTTGTGCCGGTCCACGATGGTCAGCTCGCCTCCCCCGCCCATGACCGCGATGTCGCCGGTGTGCAGCCAGCCGGCGACATCCAGCACGCTCGCGGTCGCCGCGGGGTCCTCGAAATAGCCGGCGAACACGTTCGGCCCCCGAAGCAGGATCTCGCCCGGATCGCCGGGAAGCACCGGGTCCCCGTCCGGATCGATGATCCTGACCTCGACGCCTGGCAGGGGCATTCCGACCGAGAGCGGGTCGTGCGGGCCGGTCGTGTCGGGAAAGGTGACCGCCGGTGACGCCTCGGTCAGCCCGTAGCCCTGCCACAGGCGGATCTTGAACCGGTCCTCGAACCGCGCGGCCACCTCGGGACCGAGCGGCGCCGCGCCGGAGACGGCAAGGCGAACGGTGGCGAGCTCGTCGCCGCGGGCGCCGGGGTGGCCGGCAAGCGCTGCGAAGAGCTCCGGCACTCCTGGGAGCAGGGTCACCTGCTCGGACTGCACGACTGCGAGGGTCGACTCGGGATCGAACCGGTCGGCCAGAACCGTGGCGCCGCCGACGAGGAGCTGCACACCGAGCACGGCGTTCAGCCCGAAGATGTGGAACGGGGGGATCACGAGAAGCGCGACGTCGGAGGAGGTCGGGGCGGCGCCGGCGCTCGTCTCGATCTGCTGGAGGTTCGCGAGCATGCTGCCGTGAGTCAGCACGGCCGCCTTGGGGAGCCCGGCCGTGCCCGAGGTGAACAGCAGCGCGGCCGGATCGCCGGCCTGGCGCTCGACGATCCCGGTGTCAGGCCCGGCACTGGCGATGAGCTCGGCCGTTCCGAGCGCCGCCCGGCCGGGCTCCGCCAGCTGCCGGCCGGCGACCTCCTCCGCCGGCCCGACGACGATGGCGGCGGGCCGGACACTGGAGAGCTCCTGGGTTAGCTCATCGAGAGGGCTCTGCGGGTTGACGGGCACGACCACGGCGCCCACACCGAGCACGGCCAGGTAGGCGATGACGAATTCGGGGCTCGACGCGCAAATGAGGGCGACCCGGTCGCCAGGCCCGACGCCGTTGGAAGCGAGGCCCGCCCGCGCCCGCTCCGCGTCAGCCCTCAGCTTGCCGTAGTTGATCCGACTGCGGCCCTGGACCAGGGCCAGGGCCTCGGCCGGATGGCTGCTGACGATACTTGCGAGATTCACCGACCGGCTTCAGCCGGCTTCCGTGAAACGCTCCGCAAGGTAACGGTCGACATCCTCCTCACGCAGCCGGTACGACTTGCCGACCCGCACGGCCGGCAGCTGTCCCGAGTTGATGAGCCGGTAGACCGTCATGTTCGAGACCCGGAGCGCTCTGGCCACTTCTGCGACCGTGGAAAACTTTGCTTTCGCATATTCAATCGATGACAGTTGCATCACCCCTCTCCGCCGGTAACGAATGTACGCCAATGTGGCTGAAGTGCAAAGTGGAGGAGGCGCCAAGCGCCCAGGTGGGGACCGGTAAGGGCTTCGGAGCGGCTTTCAGGTCACTTTCGGACGCGCCAACTCGCGGGAGCGGTCGGCGGCGGCAGCCACCGCTTCGAGGACCGCCGAGCGGAAGCCGTGCGCCTCGAGCACCCTCAAGGCCGCCGCCGTGGTGCCGCCGGGTGAGGTGACCAAAGCTCGCAGGGCTTCTGGCGAGTCGCCGGTCTCGACGAGGAGGCGGGCCGACCCGAGCAGGGTCTGGACCGCCAGCAGCCTGCTCACTTCCCGATCGAGGCCCTCCTGGACGCCGGCTTCGACCAGAGCCTCGGCCAACAGGAAGACGTAGGCGGGGCCGGAGCCGGACAAACCGGTCACTGCATCCAGCTGATATTCGGGAAGGCGCGCCACGACGCCGAGCGCCGACAGCACCGACTCCGCCCACATGAAGTCGTTCTCGGTGACCGAGGCGCCTCCGGACAGGGCCGAGGCGCCGGCGCCGAGGACGGCGGGGGTGTTCGGCATGGCTCGGAGCACGGGGACCCGGTTGCCTATCCAGCCTTCGAGCTGGGCGATCCTCACCCCTGCCACGATGGACACGACGCGTTTGCAGCCCGAGGCGGCGACGGTCCGGCAGCCGGCCTCGGCGTCGGCGGGCTTGACGGCGAGGACGGCGGACTCAGCGGTCACGCTCGTCTCCGTGGCGAGGATGCCGGGATAGCGCTCGAGCAGCTCCGCCCGTGCGGTCGCCAGCGGCTCGACCACCGCCAGGTCGGCAGGGGCAGCCCAGCCGGACCGGAGCAGACCGCCTAGGAGCGCGTGGCCCATGCGTCCGCCGCCGACTACGACGAGGCGCGTCACACCGCCGCGCTCAGCACTCGACGAGCGTGCGCGACGTGAGGTCGCCGTACAGACGGCGCAGCCGGCCGGCGGCGATCGACCAGGTGTAACCGGCCGCCATGGCGGCTCCTCCGGCACCGAGCTCTGCCTGCAGCACCGGGTCGGAGCAGATCTCCGCTGCGAACCTCGCGTACTCGCCGGCGTCGCCGGCGTCCACGAGGTAACCCGTCCGCCCGTGTTGGACGAGCGTGGTCAGTCCCCCGACCGAGGCCGCCACGACCGGGGTGCCGCAGGCGGCAGCCTCGAGGGCGACGAGGCCGAACGACTCCGAACGCGAGGGCACGAGGCAGCAGTCGGCCGCCCTGTAGTAGGTAGACAGCAGCTCGTGTCGCTGCGGTGCGACGAAGCGCACCCGTTCCCGGAGGCCGAGCGCCTCGACCATCGCGTGCAACGTCGCCAGCTCCGCCTCGCCCCTTGGCCCGCTCGGGCCGCCGACGAGGATCAGCTGGGCTTCCGGGATGGAGCGGACCAGGAGGTCGAACGCCGTGAGGGCGACATCCGCCCCCTTCAAGGGCTGGATGCGCCCCACGAACAACAGCAGGGGGCCGTCACCGGCAAGGCCGAGCGCCCGTCTCGCGTGGGCCCGGTCGCCGGGCGAGAAGAAGGCGTGATCCACCCCGAGCGGCACGATCTCGACACGGGCCTGGTCAGCCCCGTACAGGTCCACCAGCTGATCGACCTCGACCGAGCACGAGGCGAGCGAGCGCGTCGGAGCACCCGACGATCTCCGACTCGGCTCTCGCCCGCCGGCCCGGCTCGGCGCTCTCGACCTCCTCCGGGCTGGCTTCGGCCTTAACGCGGTCCAACGTGTGGAACGTCGAGACGAGTGGGAGCTCGAGGCGATGCTTGATGGCGTGGCCGGCGAGCCCCGACAGCCAGTAATTGGCATGGATCGCGTCGGCTGGCTCGTCACTCGCCCGCGGCGCGCCGTTCGGGGGAGCGGTCATCCGCTCGATCACCGATTCGGTGAACTCCTCCACGTGCTCTTGAAGCGTCTCCTTGGCGACAGCCGTGGGCGGGCCGGCGGCGACGTGGTGCACGGCGAACCCGGGCTCGACGGCGACCACGTCGGGAAGCTCGGGGGACCAGCGCCGGGTGTACACGTCGCAGGTCACTCCCCCTCGGGCGAGCGCGGACGACAGCTCCCGGACGTACACGTTCATCCCGCCCCCGTCACCTGTCCCGGGCTGAGCCAGGGGCGACGTGTGCATGGAAAGCACCGCCAACTTGCGCATCGAGGTGAGACTAATGGGGATTGCGGACGTCAGGCCCGGGAGCGGACGTCAGGTGCGGCCTCCGCCGGCATCGGCCCCGGTGGCCTCGACGGCGGTGGCCGCGTCGGCGGTGGCCGCGACGGGCTCGGCCGCCAGCTCCGGGCCGGTACGCATCCGCTCCTCGGAGCCGTTCTCGCGCCGGAACGACACGTAGATCCTCACCAGCGCCTGACGCTGCTCCTCGAGGAGATACGGGTCGGTGAGGATGTGGCGCACGACGTCGTCGTCGCGGCGCTCGTCCTCCAGGATCCCGGCCCGGACGTACAGCGTCTCCGCCGATATCCGTAGTGCCTTGGCGATCTGCTGGAGGATCTGGGCCGACGGCTTGCGCAGCCCTCGCTCGATCTGGCTCAGGTAGGGGTTCGAGATGCCGGCGATCTCCGACAGCCGGCGGAGGGAGAGCCGGGCTGTGTTGCGTTGTTGGCGGATGAACTCGCCGAGCTCGTCCCAGCGATCGGACGGGTCGTTCCCGATCATCCGGCCTTCACGCGAGCAGGCTGTCCGCGTCCGCTGCCCCGATCTTGTACCGCTCGACGATCGCCGACTGAAGCTGGTCGATCCGGTCGTGCAACGCCCGGCGTCTCGACGAGACGGACGTCTCGGCCGCCCGGAGGGACTCCGCCAGTGTGCGCAGCTCGTCGTCGCCGAAGGCACCCAGGTTGGCCCCAGGCAGCACCGGCGGGCGGGTCTCGTCGCCCTTCTGCTCGGCGATCAGCACTTCGGCGACAAGATCCTCGAGCGCTAGCTCCTTCTGTTCGGTCCACCCCTCGGCGACCCCTGCCATCGTCATGCGGGGTTCGTGAGCGTGCTGTTGGGCCGGCGCGTCCGGGCTCGTGCCCGCCAGGATCGTCGGCAGATCGTGCACGAGCTGGCCCCAGTCGCCGCGCACGCCCCGTGCCCGTGCCTCGAGCTCGGCGGCGACGATGTCGAGCTCACCTTGCAGCACCCGCCGGACGTAGGAGAAGGCGACCTCGGCGCGCTGACATGCGTCGCGGCGGAGGCGGAGCTCACCGACGGGCACCGACTCCAGATCAGAGGTCACGTCTGGCTCGAGCAACCGGTCGATGTCCTCCTGATGCAAGCCCATGAAGATCGAGCGTACCGCTGCTCGAAGGACGCCGTGGAAGCCGGCCCGCCTGGGCCGGCGGGAAGTAGCGGTAGACGGCTCTTCCGAGCAGCCGGGAAGGGGCCACCGGCCCGAACACGCGGCTGTCGCGGCTCGCCGCCTCGTTGTCGCCTCGGACCTCGACGCCGGCCGGGCCGCGGGCCTTGATCCGCTTCACGAGCAGCCGAGCCGGCTCGTCGGGGTCGCGTAGCGCGACGAGATCGCCTGGGCGGGGGCGGCCGAGCCGCACGACGAGGAGACGGTCTCCTGGAGCGAGCGTCGGCATCATGCTCGAGCCTTCGACCGCGACCCGGCGTACGCAAGCCCGCCACATCGCGCCGGTGGCGGCGCCGGCGATCGCCAACAGCGCCGGGGTGTACCGACGCCGGCTGCGGCGCCGCTCGCGGGGCGGCCGAGCTCCCCGCCGGTACGCGCGGGACCGGGGATAAGGTGAGCGGGACCTAGCCAGCAATCCCCGAACAAGGAGCTGCCGCATGCACCTCACCTCGCGTTTGCTCATCCTGCTCGACCGCCTGAGCAGCCCCGCGACCGTCCACGCCCACTGCGATCTCCCGTGCGGCGTCTATGACCCCGCCCAGGCCCGCATCGAGGCCGAGTCCGTCAAGGCCTGTATGGAGAAGTTCAACTCCTCGGACGACGAGGTCTTCAAGGAGCGGGCGATCACGATCAAAGAGGAGCGCGCCGAGCTCGTGAAGCACCACCTCTGGGTGCTCTGGACGGACTACTTCAAGCCGGACCACGTCGCGAAATTCCCGGAGCTCCACAACCTGTTCTGGACGACCACCAAGACCGCCGGCGAGGCCAAGAAGACCACCGACCCCGCCGTAGGCCAGAAGCTGCTCGACGGCATCGCCGAGATCGACAGGATCTTCGTGGAGACGAAGAAGGCCTGAGCCTGAAGGCCCGGGCGGCGCTCCGCCGTGGGTCACTTCACCGCCCAATGACCCTTTGACTCGACCAGTCTGAACGTCGAGAAGCCGTAGAGATCCCTGATGTAAGCCGACGACGACCGCCGAGTTGGCCGAGGTCTCCGAGACGCCCTGCAGATCGACTTCGGCGGAGGCGGCCACCGGCAGGCCGACCGAAGTCCAGTGATGGTTCGCCAGCCGTAGCACGATGCCGCCTTTGGACAGCTGCGTGTCGCCGGGCCCGGCGGCGAGGCACGAGACGTTCGAGTTGCACGAGACGGCAGCCAGCCCGCCGACGGAGTAGATGGACGTCGGCACCGTCATCACGGACCATCTTGAGCCGTTCCACGACTCGGCGAGGTTGAGCTGTGGAATCGGGTTGTCCTCGTTGCTCCAGTCGCCGCCGACAGCGATGCAGCGCTTGGCGGATGGGCAGTCCACGGCGTTCAGGGTGTCGAACGGATCCGGCGCCCTCGCGACGTTCGTGACGGACCAACGTTTGCCGTTCCAGTGCTGGGCGAAGGCCACCCGGGCATCGGCGGCCCCGCCGACGGCCACGCAGTTGGTCGCCGAGGTGCACGACACCGAGTTCGAAACCTCGCCGTTGCTCGAAAGAGAGGGCATGGACTCCTCGGCCCAGGTCTTCCCGTTCCACGCGTACGATTCGAGCTCGTCCTCGAACGCGGTGCCTCCGACCGCCATGCAGAATTTCGTCGAGGG
Source organism: uncultured Acidimicrobiaceae bacterium (assembly GCA_963763085.1). GTDB lineage: Bacteria > Actinomycetota > Acidimicrobiia > Acidimicrobiales > Bog-793 > CAVXNB01. Next base: position 1,046,394 of record CAVXNB010000004.1, on the reverse strand, counting down.
GCAGGAGACCGAGTTCAGGAACTCCCCTGAGCCGGAATCGAAGCCCACCGTCGTCGCGCTCCATTTGCCTGCGCGCCAGACTTCGACGAGGCCCAGCTCACCGGTCAGGGGGATGGCCGACTCGCCGTCCTTGGCGATTCGTCGGCCGGCGGTTCGCGGAGACGATCCGGCCGGGGCGCTCGGGCTCACGATCAGGACCTGGCCGAACTGAGCCTCGCCGGCGCCGACGCAGAAGGACTTCGACGCACACGAGACGCCGTGCAGCGAGGACTGCCTTCCAAGCTGTTGGGGGCTGGTCGCGGCCCACTTGGCTCCGTTCCAGATCTGCGCCAGCGAGGGATCGTCACTCCCGTTGTCGAACTCACCGACCGCCATGCAGAACGACGACGTGACGCACGAAGTGCCGTACAGGAACTGCGTGAGCGCGACCGGGTCCTCCGCCGACTCGCGGATCCACGACGTGCCGATGAAGGAGTCGGCGAGCGCCACCTGGTTGCGGGTATCCGACTCTTCGCCGACGGCCACGCAACTCTTCAGGGTGGGGCACGACAGCCCTTCGAGGACCTGGAACGGCTGTGCCGACGGGCTGGCCTGCTTCGCCCATTTGCTGCCGTTCCAGCCGAAGATTGCCGTTTCCTCGCTCGACGACGGGTCGCTGCTCTCCGCGCCGGCCGCCACGCATCCTGCCGGGATCTTGCCCGCGGCCGCGTGGCACCTCACGGCGTCGAGAAGATCGACAGCCGATCCCGGCTCGGGCACCGGGTGCCTGGTCCACGCCGACCCGTTCCAGGCGAAGCTCAGGTTGCGCTCCTGAGAGTCGATATCGGAGTCGCCGACCGCCATACACGACGAGGACGAGGTACAGGACACCCCGAGCAGGGAGTTGTCGGCCCCGGGGATGTTCACGGTCGGGTTCGCAAGAGTCCAGGCAGCGAGCATCGGAGGGGAGCCGTATTCGGCGAGCGGCTCTGAGGTCACGACGGTTGTCGCCGCCTCGTAGTAGCCGACCGCCATGCAGAACGTGGTGCTCGAACACTGCACCGCAGTTAGGTCGTTGTTCATGGTGCCCTGGTTGGACGCGGTGTCGGCTGACCATGTCGTCCCGGACCAATCCATGATGAGGGCCACATTGACCGAGACAGGTTCCTGGTAGCCCACTGCGACGCAGGATGTCGTGGACGGGCAGGACACGGCGTTGAGGGTGGGGTACTTGAGGGTCGCGGGCAGCGGGGATAGCTTCCACGTGCTCCCGTTCCAGATCTCGCCGAAGGCGTGCTCAGTGGACAACTCGCTGATCCCGACGGCCATGCAGAAGTTCGTCGAGGCGCACGAAATCCCGGTGAGCCACTGCGTGACCGGATCTGTGACATCCAGGATGTCCTTGGACGCCGAGATCGACCACCTCTTCCCGTTCCACTTCTCGGCGAGCGTCTGCAGGACGTCCTCACGGAAGTAGGAACCGACCGCCATGCAGAACGTCGAGGATCGGCACGACACGGCGTAGAACAAGCTGGTGCTCTGGTGCGGGTTTACGCCGGACGCCGAGGGCGCCGGCACGAGGGCTCCGGGCCGTGGGACGCCGGCGGGCAGCCGTGGCGTTGCCGCAGCTCGCACTCCAGTCGCCGGCACCGAGGCCGCCGGCGTCGCCGGCCGAGGCCGCCGGCACAGCCGAGGCACGCAGGCACAGCCGAGGCCGCCGGCGTGGACCCGGCGAAGCTGACCGCTATCGCCAGGACCGCCGCCAATGCGGCGATGGCGGCACGAAAATGGGACATTTCGACCCCCTTCGCGCCCGGATGCTACAAGACAAGGTGAGCTGAATCGAGGGGTTTTATCCGCCCGAGACGGGCGGCAGCACTGCGACCTCGTCGTCGGCGCCGGCCGCCATGTCGCGGGTTGCGGCCTCGCCGTTCAGCCAGATGGCGCTGACGCCGATGACCTCGCCGAGGCGTTCCCCGTAGCGCTCCACGGCCGCGTCGAGGACGTCGCCGACGGTGGCCCCGCCGATCTCGACCGCTCCCGTGCCGGCGCACTCGCGTGCCTGGGCGAACAGGCGGAGCCGCGCCAAGACGTCAGGTCCCGGGCGAGTCTGGCCACCCGCCGGGCGCGGCTGCGGGGGCCGGCGCGGCCGCGGCGGGGGGCGGCGCGGGCTGCGGCGGCCGGGGGGCGCGGGCGGGCTGCGGCGCCCGCGGCGGACGACGGCCCGGCGGCGACATGGCCGGCGCAACGTCGGGTCAGGGGCGAGCTCGCGAGCCTGTCGTGCCCGATGCCGCCGCCGCACACCTCGCAGCGGTCGTAGCTTCCTTGGTCCAAGCGTTCGAGCGCCCGTTCGACGTCCTCGAGCTCCGCCTCGGCCCGGTCGAGCACCCGGACGTCTTCGGAATCTGCGGCGCCGACCGCCGCGTCGGCGTCGAAGGTCCGTCCGGCTTCCACCGACCCGATGCTAATGGGAGCCGGGGCCGGCCACGGGGAGGCGCGGACGACTGGCCGGGGCCGGCCCGGGGGAGGCAAGGGCCGCCACCGCGCCGGAGAGCGCCCGCCCGGCACCGCACGCCCGGCCGCCGCCGCGGCTGGTGCGGATGACCTCGCGAAGGGGTAGAACGGTGGACGTGACTATCGCAACCGTGAACCCGACGACAGGCGAGACCCAGAAGACCTTCGAGGCGTACGACGACGCCGAGCTGGAGCGCCGGCTGGCGCTCGCCGACCGGGCGTTCCGCTCGTACCGCCGCACCAGCCTCGGCGAGCGGGCGGCGCTCGTGCGGGGCCTTGCCGACCTGCTCGACAAGGACAGGGACTCGGTCGCTGAGACGATCACCGTCGAGATGGGCAAGCCGATCGTGCAGGCGCGCAACGAGGTCACCAAGTGCGCCGCCGGCCTGCGCTACTACGCCGAGCACGCGCCGGACATGCTCGCCGACGAACTGGTCACGACCACAGCAGCCAAGAAACGATCCTTCGTGACCTATCAGCCCCTCGGACCCGTGCTCGCCGTCATGCCGTGGAACTTCCCGCTCTGGCAGGTCATCCGGTTCGCGGCGCCGGCCTTCATGGCCGGCAACGTCACCCTCCTCAAGCACGCCTCGAACGTGCCCCAGACCGCGCTCTACCTCGAGGACGCCGCGACGCGCGCCGGCTTCCCTGACGGAGTGTTCCAGACCCTGCTCGTCGGCTCCGACCGGGTGCAGCAGATCCTGGAGGACGACCGCGTGAGGGCAGCCACGCTGACCGGCAGCGAGGGAGCCGGGCGCGCTGTGGCGAAGACCGCCGGAGGGCAGATCAAGAAGACCGTCCTCGAGCTCGGCGGGGCCGACCCCTTCATCGTGATGCCGTCCGCAGACATCGCCCGCGCCGTCGAGGTCGGGCTATGGGCTCGCATCCAGAACAACGGCCAGAGCTGCATAGCCGCCAAGCGCTTCATCGTCCACGAAGCGGTCGCCGACGAATATCTGGAGCGCTACGGCGAGGCGATGTCGAAGCTCGTTGTCGGCGACCCGCTCGACGAGGCGACGCAGATCGGCCCGCTCGCCACCGCTCAGGGCCGCGACGAGGTGAACCAGCAGGTGGCGGACGCACTCTCGAAAGGGGCAAAGGCCCTTTGCGGCGGCGGTGCCGTCGACGGCCCGGGGTGGTTCGTCCAACCGACGGCACTCACGGAGATCACCCCGGACATGCGGGTGAACCGCGACGAGGTCTTCGGGCCGGTGACGACGTTCTTCACGGTCGCCGACATCGACGAGGCGATCGCGGTCGCCAACAACACGGACTTCGGGCTGAGCTCGAACGCCTGGACCGAGGACCCAGCCGAGCAGAGCCGCTTCATCGACGAGATCGAAGCGGGCATGGTCTTCGTCAATTCGATGACGATCTCCTACTTCGACCTCCCCTTCGGAGGCATCAAGCGCTCCGGCTACGGTCGCGAGCTCACGCACCACGGCATCCGGGAATTCACCAACATCAAGACCGTCTGGGTCGACTGACCGCGCCTCGCGCCGGCCCGCCCGCCTGGCTCAGTCGTAGTCGAGCCACTTACGTGTGGCTCCGATCACCTCGAGTCCCGGCAACGACCAGATGAAGCGCTCGACCGCGTCGAGCGTCTCGACGACGACGTGCTCGGAGGCGGCCGCCGCCGCCACCTCGACGACCGAGCGCTGGTGCAGGTCCTGGTAGTCGGCTTCGGCCACCGCGACCGCAAAACGTGACCGGGAACCGTGGATGACCGGACGGAGAAGGGCACGTTTCTCTTTGAGCGAGCGGCAGGCCGGAAAGTGAAGCTCGATCACCAGGGCACCGATCACACCCATCAGCATGCCCGCCAGGCGAGCCGATCTACGAATGACCCCTGGGCGGGTTACCCTTTTGACGTCAGCACCTTCCGCGGCCTCAACAGCGGAACCGACGAGGAGAGCACGCCGCAATGGCACAGAGTGGCAACCGTCCCCCCCGGGGTGGCCAGTCGAAGGCACGCGGAGGTCAGGCGAAAACGCCCGACGGCAACCGGCCGCCGCGCAACGAACGCGCCGTCACCGAACCGACCAAGGACGCCGGAACCAAGGACGCCGGAGCCGAGTCCGCCGCCGAGCGGGCACGCGAGCGGCTGGCCCAACAGAGCGCCTCCGGCCAGAAACGCCAGAGCGCCTCGCAGCGGGCTCGAGCCGGCGGGCCGTCGTCGCAACGGCCGAGAACGGGCGGCCCCAGCTCCCGGCGAGGCTCGGCCAGGAGCGCCGCCAAGCACAGCACGGCCAGGACGGCAGGAATCTTCGGCACGGCGCTGGTCGTGCTCGCCGTCCTTGTCATCATCCTCGTCTCGATAGTCGGGAAGACCACTCCCGCGAACGCCGCCGACTCGAAGCCCGCTCCCGCCAGTGTCCTGAACGCGATCAACCACACGCCGGCCTCGGCCTTCGAGGTGGCCGGGTCGACGCCCACCTCCAGCGGTCCCTTCTTCCAGGCGATCTTCAAGCTCAAGAACCAACCCAAGCTCACCCAGGATGGCAAGCCGCTGATCGTCTACGTGGGTTCGGAGTACTGCCCTTACTGCGCGGCAACGCGCTGGCCGCTCGCGCTCGCCCTCGGTCGTTTCGGCACATTCAAGGGGCTTCGCGTCACGCATTCGTCTACGACCGACGTCGATCCGAACACCCCGACGCTGAGCTTTCACGGCTCGACCTACACGAGCCCCTACATCGTCTTCTCGCCGACTGAGCAATGCACCAACATCCCCTCGACGAGCACGTCGGCGGCGGTGACGGCCTGCAACGGCTACAAGCCGCTCGAGAACTGGTCGCCGACGGCCGAGAGAGTCTTCTTGAAGTACGACGAACCGCCGTACGTGCCGAACAAGAACAACGAGCCGGGCGGCATCCCCTTCGTCGACTTCGCCAACCACTACCACGAGGACGGCGCGTTCATCGACCCGGCGATCCTGGCGGGTCTGACCCAGGTGAGAATCGTCGAGAGCCTGAACAATCCCACGGCGCTCCCGGCGCAGCCGATCCTCGTCGCCGCGAACTACTACTCGGCCATGATCTGCAAGCTGACCAACAACAAGCCCGCCTCGGTCTGCCAGCTGCCCGCCGTGAAACAGGCGGGTATCCTCATGAAGCTGTGAGCAAGGTCGCGGCCCCGGTCCGAAGCGATGGCGCCGTCGCGGCGCGTCGGCTCTGGAGACCTCTGGCGACGGGAGCCATCTCCCTCGCCGGAATCGGGATCTCGATCTACCTGCTGATCGTGCATTATCGAGCCCTCGGCGCTCGTCTGCAGCACCAACGGCGTCGTGGACTGCGAGAAGGTGCTCACCAGCCCGCAGTCGGTCATCTTCGGCATCCCCGTGCCGATCTACGGTCTCGCCTTCTTCGTCGCCATGACCGCCTTGAGCCTTCCGGCGGCGTGGCGCTCGAGGTCCCCGTGGCTCGCCCGTGCCCGGCTTGCTGCCGTCGTCGTCGGGATCGGCACGGTGATCTACCTGATCAGCCAGGAGGCCCTGACCCTGCACGCGATCTGCCTGTGGTGCACGAGCGTCCATGTGCTCACGTTCGCGCTGTTTCTGATCGTCATCACCGGCTGGGACGACACCGGCTACGCCCAGTCGCTCTATGAGGACTGAAGGTGACATAACCTTGTAGACGTGGGCGTTGCGGGGATTGTGGTCTTCGCCGTCATCGTGGCGGCCGTGTTCTTCGTCTGGGGCTGGACGCGGGCGGCCCGGTACCGCTCAGAGAAAGGCAGGGCTCCGTGGGGCGTCTCTCCCACTGGCTGGGGTGTCATCCACGTCGCGCTCCTGCCCATCGGCTGGGCGCTGTACTCCGCTGCCTCGAGGACGACCGTCGTGTCGGACCCGTCGCTCGCCCACCGGGCCGCCCCCGTCATCGCCGACACTCCCGAGGAGCGTGAGAAGCTGCAGCAGATAGTCGCCCAGCTCCCGTTTCTGCCTCCTCCGCAGCCGGACAGCCGGGGGTGGCATGAGGATCCTTTGAATCAGAAGGACTTCCGTTTCTTTGACGGACAGCGGTGGACTCGTGAGGTCACCGACAATCCCGCTCAGCGGGTGGCTGCGGTCGTCGGAGACGAGCGTGCCGACCTCGACCGGCGGCTTCGGGCGCTCCCGGCGCCGGCCGACGTCTCGCCGTCGTGGCACCTCGACCCGCTCGGCGAACACCACTTTCGCTACTTCGACGGTCAGCGATGGACGACCGACGTGAGAGAGGCTCGTTCGTCCTGACCGGCGCCGGCCTCAGCCACCCTTGGTGGCGAGCAGGGAGAACATGAGCGGGAGCGGTGGCATCCCTGGCGGCAGCTCGTACCGGCGACCCGGACCGATCAGCTTCAAGAAGGGCCACCGCGGGAAGTGCGTGTGGGCGAATTCGTGCAGGAACTCGAGACGAAGGCCGGCTGCGGCCAGTGCCGACACGATGTCGCCGATCGGATGGACCCACTCGAGGGTGCGGGTGTGGGCCATCACGACGTCGGGATCGGCGTAGGTCCCCTGCTCGTCGAAGACGAGCGGCTCGGGCGTGTGGAAGTAGCCGTACTCGATTTCGAGGCTCTCGTCGCCGAACACCCACGAGAAGGGGTGGAACTCCGACACGTACACGGCACCGCCCGGCTTGCAGACCTCGGCGAGCACGCCCGCCCAGGCCTCGATGTCCGGCAGCCAGTTGATGGCGCCCTTGCCCGTGTAGACGATGTCGTACTGCTCCCCGAGCAGCGCCGGCGCGTCGTAGACGTTCCCCTCCACGAAACGTGCCTCCACTCCCGCAGACACCGCCAGCTCCCGGGCAGCGGCGACCGCTGGGGCGGAGAAGTCGAGCCCGGTGACGCTCGCGCCGAGCCGGGCCCACGAGAGCGTGTCGAGCCCGAAGTGGCACTGGAGATGGACGAGCGTGCGGCCCTTGACGATCGGGCCGAGCTCTTCGACCTCGAACTCGTCGAGCGAGCTCACTCCCTGCAGGAACCCCTGCGACAGCGTAGAAATCGCTCGCAACGTGAATCGGGACTCGCTCGTCCCAGTTGGCGCGGTTCGCCGCCAGCCACTCGGGTTCGGGTGCAGCGTCTCTCATGTCGCTCCGGGGGGAGGGCTCGAACCTCCAACATCCGGCTCCAAAGGCCGGCGTTCTGCCGATTGAACTACCCCGGAAGGAAGCGTCGCCTGCATTTTTACAACAGACAAGGCCAGCCGATGGGCAGGCCCGGACCAAGTTCGGCTAGCCTTCGGCCGGCCATGGGTTCACTGATCAAGAAACGCCGCAAGCGAATGCGCAAGAAGAAGCACAAGAAGATGCTGAAGCGCACCCGCTGGCAGCGCCGCGCCGCCGGCAAGTAATCCCCGGGCGTCCGTCGCCGGCGTCATCGAAGTCACTGGCGGGGAGTGCTCGCCACGGCCGCAACGAGGGCTCGCCGGCGCTCGGCGGCCACCGCCACCCGCAAATCGGCCGCGACGAGCTCCGCCTCCTCCGGGTCACGCTCGAGATACCAGGTCCCCCCGCTCCCAGCCAGGCGCGGCTCCGTGCCCCCCACTTCGGACACGAGGTCGCGCCACCACGCCAGTATCGGCTCGACCACCAGAGCCGCCGGCTCCAGGTCGTTCCCCCGTTCGCCGGCCGGCCCCCCGAGCGCGTCCCAGGCCCGGTACACCTCGGGTGTCGAGACGCTCAGCGCCGGCGTCACCAGCACCGCCGTGAAAGCCTCGAAACCGAGCGGTTCGACGACCTCCCCGACCCCGCCCACCAACGCCCTCCCGCCCACGACGCAAAACGGGACGTCCGCTCCCAACCCCACCCCGACCCCCGGATCGAGGACGCCCGCCCACCGGAGCACGGCCGCCGCATCCGAGGAGCCGCCGCCGAGACCGGCTCCCGCCGGGACCCGCTTGACGAGCCGCACCCGGGCGCGCCGGCCCGTCGTGGCGAGCGCACGGATCACGAGGTTCTCCGGACCCGGCGGGACGACTGCGCTCGCCAGGCCGCCAAGCTGCGTCTCGGCTCGGTCGCGACCCGGCTCGCCCACCCAGGCGACCTCGTCGACGACCTCGAACCCGTCGGCCCCCTCCTCGATCTCGAGCTCGTCCGAAAGATCGAGCGTCGCCATCTCCGCCTCGAGCAGGTGATAGCCGTCGTCACGGCGCCCCACCACCCGCAGCGAGCGGGTCAGCTTGGCGGGTGCCCGCAGGAGATCGACCGGCGCCACGCGACCAGCTTGCCCCAGTCCTCGATGCCGAGCTCTTCGGGCCGCGAACGCCCGTCGATCCCGGCGGCCTCGAAGCCAGTCGCGTCGACGAGCCCTTCGAGGGATCGGCGGAGCATTTTCCGCCTGCCGCCGAAGCCGGCGCGAAGCAACAGGTCGATTTCGGCATACGTCGCTACGGAGGGGTCGACCGCCGGCGACTCGCGCCGCACGAGCTCCACGAGCACGGACTCCACATTCGGGCGCGGCAGGAAGACGCCGGGCGGGACGCGGCCGGCGAGCGTCGAGGTCGCGAAGTAGTCGACGCGGACTGAGACCGCTCCGAAATTGCTCGATCCCGGTGAGGCGACGAGCCGCTCGCCGGCCTCTCGCTGCACCATCACGAGCATGCGGTCGATGGCCGGCACGTGCTGGAGCAGCTCCAGGACGAGCGGCGTCGCGACGTTGTACGGCAGGTTGGCGACGAGCACCCAGCGGGGCGCCGCTGCGAGCACCTGGCTCCAGTCGCACGCCATCGCGTCGGCCTCGAGAACCGAGACCCCGAGAGGCTCGACCAGCTCCCTAAGAACCGGCACGATGCCTCGGTCCACCTCGACCGCCGTAACCGCGGCCCCGGTCGCGGCGAGCGCGACGGTGAGCGAGCCGAGGCCGGCTCCGATCTCGAGGACCGCGTCACCCGGACCGACCTTGGCGATCCGTGCGATGCGCTCGACGGTATTCGGGTCGACGACGAAGTGCTGGCCGAGGGCTTTGGAGGGATGAAGGCCGTGCTGTCGGAGCAGGCGGGCGACCTCCGCCCGCCCGGGCGGCCGGCGGGCCGGGGCGCCGCTTGCGGCCGGGGCGCCGCTGCGGCCGGGCCGCCCTTGCGGGCTCGGCGATCTCAGTTCCCGAGGCCGAAGGCCTTCTCGGCATTCATCCAGCTGACCGCGGCCAGGACCTCGGGCTCGAAGCCCTTGACCTTCGCGAGCGCATTTCCGACGAGGGCGACGTTGCTCGGATCGTTGCGGCGGCCCCGATAGGGAACCGGCGTGAGAAACGGCGCGTCCGTCTCGATCAGCAAGCTGTCCAAGGGGCAGTGCGCAACCGCCTCGCGCAGCTCGTTGGCGTTCGAGAACGTGACGATCCCGCTGAAGGAGAGGTAGGCGCCGAGGTCGATGCACCGCTTCGCTTCCGGCGTGCCACCCGTGAAGCAGTGGAAGATCGTCCGGTCCGGCGTGCCCTCGGACGCGAGAACCGAGAACGTGTCGTCCCAGGCGTCCCGCGTGTGGATCACGAGTGGGAGCCGATGGCGCAGCGCCAGGGCGACTTGGGCGGCGAATACGTCCCTCTGGATGGCGCGCGGCGAGTTGTCGTAGTGGTAGTCGAGACCGCACTCGCCGATGGCGACGACACGTGCCGCTCGGAATCCACCGTCCCCGCCGGCCACCTCGTCGAGGAGCTCGGTGAGCTGGCCCACACCCGCCTTGGCGTCATGGGGATGCAGCCCGACCGTTGCCCAGAGCTCCGCCCGCCAGACGCCGTCGGGGCCGGGCGTGGGCACTGGAATGGTCACGCCGGCGGCCGCCGGTCCCACGAGAGCCGGGGCGCGCTTTCCCGACAGTTCGCGCGCCAGCTCCACGGCCTGGCGGGACGACTCGGCGTCGGTGCCGACACAGACGACTCGCCCGACCCTCGCGGCCCGAGCGGCGGCAAGGGTTGCGGCGGGATCGGCGTCGTCCTGGAGATGGCAGTGGCTGTCGGTCCAGATCGCCTTCGGCGGAGGTGGCGGTGGTGGCGGTTCCAGAAGGCCCGCCGTCTCGGCGCCGAGATCGGCCTCGACAGGAGACTCGGTCTCGCGATCGGCAGCCTGGCCCCGGCGCCCACCACGCCGGCGGCGGAGCCACGACCCCTCCCGCTCCTCCCCGCGTCCTGCCTGCTCGTTGGAATCGTCCACGTTTCCTCTCTCCCTCAACTCTCGACCGTACGCCTCGGGAACAGCGCCGCACCCTTCACGACGAGCCGTCCTCCCGGGTAGCCACCCCAATCGAGGCCGCCACGGGCCCCGGCCGTGCCGGGCTCGTCAGGCCTTCCCTGCAGGCCGATGCGTGCCCAGAGCTCGGCTGCCGCCCCCGGCATCACGGGCGAAACGAGCACGGCAACGAGCCGCAGCGCCTCGAGGGCGTCCCCGAGCACGGCGTCGACCTGCGGTCCTGGCGGCAGCTTCCAGGGCTCGGCCAGCTCGAGCTCGGCATTCGCCGCACGGACCAGGCGCCACGTCGCCTCCAGAGCCTCATGCGGCGCAAAACGTGCCCATGCGTCCCGGCACGCCGCGCCCACCTCCGCCGCGACCTCGCTCAACCGGACAGCAGGCGCCGCCGGCCGCGGGGCAGGTCCGATCCCGTCGCACTTGCTCCCGACCACGGTCGCGACGCGTGCGAGCAGATTGCCGAGGTTGTTCGCGAGGTCCGAGTTGTACCTCGCGACGAGGCCCTCGTAGGTGAAGTCCCCGTCGGAGCCGAGCGCCACCTCACGCACGAGGTGGTAGCGGAGCGCGTCGACCCCGATGTCAGCTGCGAGCTCGACGGGGTCGATCTGGTTCAAGCGCGTCTTCGACATCTTCTCGCCGCCGACGAGAAGCCACCCGTGGACGATGAAGTGAGCCGGTGGGTCGATGCCGGCCGCGAGGCACATCGCCGGCCACCAGACGCAGTGGAAGCGGATGATGTCCTTGCCCAGCAGGTGGTGGACCGCCGGCCACCATTTCGCGAACCGTTCGGGGTCCTCGCCGTAGCCGATGGCGGTGATGTAGTTGACCAGAGCGTCGTACCAGACGTAGAAGACGTGTTCGGGGTCCCACGGGACGCGCACGCCCCAGTCGATCGAGGTCCTCGTGATCGAGATGTCCTGCAGGCCGCCGTTGATGATCCCGAGCGCCTCGTTGCGGCGCGAGTCCGGGAAGATGGCGTCTGGATGGCGCTCGTACCAGTCGAGCAACGGCTTTTCGAAACGCGACAGGTCGAAGAACCAGTTCTCCTCCGTGAACCATTCCACCGGCCGCTCGTGGACGGGGCAGAGCAGGCCCTCGAGAAGGTCCGACTCCGGGTAGTAGGCCTCGCACGAGACGCAGTACCAGCCCTCGTACAAGTCCTTGTGCATGTAGCCGTTGTCGTAGATCGCCTGCATGAACCGCTGGACGCTCTGGTGGTGGCGCGGCTCGGTCGTGCGGATGAAGTCGTCGTTGGCGATGTCGAGCGCGGCCCAGGAGGCGACGTAGCGACGGCTCGTCTCGTCGACCCACTCCTGGGGCGTGAGTCCCTGCTGCTCGGCAGCGCGGGCGTTCTTCAAACCGTGCTCGTCGGTCCCCGTGAGGAACCAGCACTCGTCGCCGACGAGCCGGTGCCAGCGGGCGAGCGCGTCGGCGTTGACCGTCGAATAGGCGGTCCCGAGGTGTGGGGCGTCGTTGACGTAGTAGATCGGCGTGGTCACGAAGAAGCGGCCGGGCACGTCCCCAAACTACCGGTCGCCGCGCTGCAGGGAAGTCTCGTAGGCGAAGCGTCTCGACACGCCGAGCTCGGCTGCCACCCCGGCCGCGGCCTGCCGGCGGCTGGCGCCGGCCGACATGCGGCGTGCGACCGCGGCTCGGATCTCCTCCTCGCTCGGTGAGGCCACGCCGCCGGCGGCGCCGGCGGCGCCCGGCGTGCCGGGCGTGCCGGGCGCGCTCGCTGTACCGGGCGCGCTCGCTGTACCGGGCGCGCTCGAGGCGCCGGCGACGACGAGCACGTGCTCGCCTCGTGGCGGGGTCGCCGAGGCGCGCTCGCAGGCCGCAGCGAGAGTCCCGTGCCACGTTTCCTCGAATCGCTTCGTGAGCTCGCGGCGAGACCGAGACGATGCGATCGCCTCCGCACCGCTCGGCGAGATCGCGCAGCGTGGCGGCGATCCGCTGCGGCGCCTCGTAGATGACGCTCGGATAGGGCGCCGCGGCGATCTCCCCGAGGCGCCCTGCGCGGTCGGCTCCCCGCCTCGGCAGGAAGCCCTCGAACCGCCAGCGAGCGGTCCCGAGCCCGGCCACCACGAGGGCGGCCACGGCGGCCGAAGGACCCGGCACGCTCGTAACCCGGTGGCCGGCCGAGATGGCCGCCTCGATGACCCGCTCACCCGGGTCGGACACGGCGGGAGTGCCGGCGTCGCTCACGAGCGCGACGCGCGCACCTCGGTCGAGCAGCTCGAGGACCTCGCTGACCCGTTCCCGCTCGTTGTGCGCGTGCACCGAGAGGAGGCGGGAGGCCCGGAGGCCCAGGCGGGAGAGCATCTGTCCGGTGTGGCGCGTGTCCTCGCAGCACACGACGTCTGCCTGTTCCAGCGTCGCGGCAGCCCGTGGCGACAGATCGGCGAGGTTCCCGATCGGCGTTGCGACGACGACCAGCTCGCCGCGCGCGGAGGGCTGGTCGTCGTCCGGGGCGCTCACCCCTTGATCTCGAGCTGCTTGCCCGGTACGAGGCCCCACCGCTCGAACGCGCCGGCCTCGGCTTCGAGCACCGACCGGCCGGCCCTCCGCGGGAGCCCGATGCGATACGGCGGCAGACTGGCGACGGCGATCACCCGGAGGTCCTTGGTCAGGAATGCGACGTCGAGGGCGAACCGCATCCCGATCGTGTGAACCGACCTCGTGTGGAGGAGAAGCAGAGCCCCCTCGCAGCCCTTCTTCCCAAGTAGGCCGCGCGATCTGGCGACGAGCGACGAGGCGACCTCGACGCTCGCCAGCACCTCGCCGTCACACAGCAGCCATGCCATACGTCTGTCCCCACACCCGCCTCTGTCCCCACACCCGCCTCGGAGCTATCGCGAGGCCAACGCTACCGAACGACCGCCGTGCCCGCCGGAAAGTACCTGCGTACAAGGCACTACACTGTCCCGCTTGTGTCCAAGCGAACTGTGAAACGCAAGCTCCGCAAGAAGAAGAAGGCCAACCACGGCAAGAAGCCGAACTGCGGCCGCGGCTGAGCTTCACACCTTCCAGTTCGCTCCCAGGCGGCTCAGCACGCCGGCCAGCACGGTCGGCTTGTCGGAGATGATCCCGTCGACGCCGAGGCCGACCAGATGCTCCATCTCCTCGGGGTCGTCGACGGTCCACACGTGCACCGCGAGCCCGCACGAGTGCGCGACCTCGACGAACTGCTCGTCCACGACGACAACCGGGCCGAAGCGCGCCGGGACTTGGAGTGCGACGTAGCGTCCGATGTCGTCCTGCGGCGGCTCGCCGGCGTGCACCCGCCGGTAGAACTCGGTCGTCGCCTCGGTGCCGGCGGAGATGCCGATCCGCGGTGCGTGCCGGGCGAAGGCCGCTGTCGCCGAGTCGAGGAAGGACGCCACGATGACGTCGTCTGAGCGGCCGTGCTCCACCAGCACGCGGGCGATCGCCTCCTCGTAGGCGACGACGTCCGGAGCGGTGCGCTTGATGTCGAGATTCAGCACCACGCCGGGAAAGGCGTCGAGGACTTCCGCCAGCGAGGACACGCCGAAGTCGCGGTCGCGGGGCGCTCTGCCGCGCAGCAGGTAGTCCTCGGCGGGGTGCCCGTGGACAGCGTCTTCGCCGGGCAGGAACCAATGGGCGTTGTCGAGTTGGCGGAGCTCGTCGAGGGTGACGTCGGCAATGGCGCCGGACGAGTCGGTCGTGCGGTCGAGCGTCGGATCGTGGCAGACGACGACGTGTCCGTCTCTCGTTGCGTGGACGTCGAGCTCTATGCCCGTGGCGCCGTGCTGGAGCGCCTGGCGGATCGCGTAGAGCGTGCTAGAGGGCGCCTCCTTGGCACCCCCCTGGTGCGCGTAGGCGATGACGCGCCGATCCAGCCACACGTTGTCGGGCACGAACGGTGTCTACCACTGATGCGCCGAGCCGCCTGACAGGAAGGTAGCCTCGATTGGCCATGATCGATCACATCCTCCTCGACGTGATCGCCGCCCTCCGCGAAGCGTTCGAGGGCGCGTTGCTCGAGCAGCAGGCGGTCGAGGAGCGCTTCCAGATCGACGTCTTCCTCGGGGACGTGTCGTTCGAGACTTCCTACAGCCTGCCCGGCGAGGGCAGCCCGCCGCGGGTCCGCGCCGATCTCAGCCTCGATTGGCCGACCTGGAGCCAGAGCGCCTACCGCTCGTGGTCGATCGGCGAGCCGCCGGCCGAGCCCCCCGAGCTCGTCGTCGAGATCGCCCTCCGCATGCAGCGGTTGGCCGCCATGCCCGACCCGGCCACGGTGCTCGCCGCCCTCTCGAGCGAAGGCCCCGAGTTCGGTTCCGAACGCCTCGAGCGGTCGGGGCCGATGATCGAACAGGTCTTCGAGCCGACGTCCGACACGCCGGCCTGCGCGATCGAGATCGCCTTCCAGGGCAGCGTCCGCCTCGAGGAACCGCTCCTCGACGACCCGACCAAGCTCGACGGCCAGGTCGCCGGGCTCGCCCGTTGGGTAGCGTCGGCGCTTGTCCGTCTCGCGGATCTCGACCTGGCCGTCCTTCCGCCGGACGAGGACAGCGACCGGGTCTGACCGCCGGCGTCCTACGAGCGCTCGACGAGTCCGGCCTCCACCGCCAGATCGCGCAATGACACCCGAGGCTGCGCCCCGAGGTGAGTGATGACCTCGCCGGCGGCGAGGGCACCCAGCCGGCCAGCCGTCGCCAGCGGTGCGCCCCGGACGATGCCGTGCAGGACACCCGCGGCGAACAAGTCGCCGGCGCCGGTCGTGTCGTCCACGCGCGCGACCGCTAGCGCTTCGACCGACGCTCGCTCGTTGCCGTGCAGCAGGACGGCGCCCTTGGCGCCGAGCGTGACGGCGGCGATCAGTCCCGGCCTCGAGAGGGCGTCCAGCGCCCCGGCCAGGTCGTCTGCGCCCGTCAGGCGCCGAGCCTCCTCCTCGTTCGCGAAGAGCAGGTCGACCTCTGCGTCGATGACCTCGTTCAGCAGGCCGTCATAACGATCGACGAGAAACGGGTCCGACAAGCTCAGCGCCACCGCCACCCCGGCGGACTTTGCAATCTCGACCGCCCGCTCGCGGGCTGCGTAGGTACCGGGCGAGTCGAGAAGGTAGCCCTCGAGATAGAGCACAGCGGCTTCTTGGATCCCGGCGCGCTCGACGGCCTCGACGTCGATCGCCACCCCCGCTCCGAGACTCGTCGCCATCGTGCGCCGCGAGTCCGAGGTGACGAGCACCAGGCACTGTCCGGTGGCGACGCCGTCCGAGCCCCGGCTCAACTCGCAACGCACGCCGGCCGCGGTGAGATCGAGGTAGTAGCCGGACCCGAGCGAGTCCGGCCCGACCGAGCCGACAAACGCGGGGCGGCTTCCGAGGGACGCCAGACCTGCGGCCGTGTTGGCGGCCGACCCGCCGGCGACCTGGAGCCAGTCCTCGCAGAGCTCCGCGAGCTCGCCGATCCGCCTGCCGTCGACCAAGGTCATGGCGCCGGGCTCCACGCCGGCGGCGACCATAGTCCGCTCGTCCACGTGCGCTAGCCGATCGACGATGGCGTGCCCGATGCAAACGACGTCCGTCGACCGCCCACTGGGCGCCTGTACTTCGGCGGAACGAGAGGCGGATGACTCGGGCACGAGCCATGACGGTACTGGGTCAGACGCCGCACCCGGCTAACCTTCGATCTCCGTGACTTCGAACGCCGACGAAACGGACTTCAGACTTCCCCGCGACGTCAGCCCGACGCGCTACCAGCTCACCATCGCGCCCGACCTGGAGGCGGCGACGTTTCTGGGCCGGGAGCGGATCGAGCTCGAGGTAGTCAGTCCGACCAGCTCGATCGTCTGCCACGCCGTGGAGCTCGAGATCTCGACCGCCCGGTTGGCTTTGCCCGACGGATCGGAGCCGCTCGCTCTCGACATCGCCTTCGACAACGAGCGCGAGCGGGTCACTTTCTCGGCGCCTCACGAGCTACCGCCAGGACCGTGTGTCCTCGAGTGCGAGTTCGCCGGCGTGCTGAACGACAAGTTGCGCGGCTTCTACCGGAGCACTTTTCGGGACGAGGAAGGCGTGGAGCGCGTCATCGCCACGACCCAGTTCGAATCGACCGACGCCAGGCGGGCGTTCCCTTGCTGGGACGAGCCCGACCGCAAAGCGGTGTTCTCCATCGCGCTCGAGATCGAACCGGGCCTGCTCGCGATCTCGAACGGCGCCGAGCAGTCGGCGACGGAGCTCCCCGATGGCAAGCGTCGCCTCGTCTTCACGGACACGATTCCGATGTCGACCTACATCGTCGCGTTCATCGTCGGCCCGCTCGAGGTCACGGAGGCGGTCGACGTCGACGGCATCCCGCTTCGCGTCATCCACACCGCGGGCAAGGCCGGTCTGACCGCGTTCGCGCTCGAGGCCGGCGCCCACGCGCTTCGGTTCTTCGCCGAGTACTTCGACCAGCCCTACCCGGGCGACAAGCTCGACCTGGTGGCGATCCCCGACTTCGCCTTCGGGGCCATGGAGAACCTCGGGTGCGTCACGTTCCGAGAGGTCGCGCTGCTCACCGATCCCGACAACTCGGCCCGCGTCGAGCTCGAGGGGATCGCCTCGGTCATCGAGCACGAGATCGCGCACATGTGGTTCGGCGACCTCGTGACCATGGGCTGGTGGAACGGCATCTGGCTGAACGAGGCGTTCGCCACCTACATGAGCCTGGTCTGCCTTGACGACTTCAGGCCCGAGTACCAGTGCTGGATCGGATTCGGTCGCGACCGGGACCTGGCCCTCGCTCTGGACGGCCTGCACACGACTCGGCCGATCGAGTTCCCGGTGCACACGCCAGACGAGGCCGACGCCATGTTCGACGTCCTCACCTACGAGAAGGGCGGCAGCCTTCTCCGGATGCTCGAGCAGTACCTCGGCCTCGAACGCTTCCGCGACGGCGTCCGCCGCTACCTGGCTGCTCACCGCTACGGCAACACCGAGACGACGGACCTCTGGGACGCGATCGAGCTCGCCGCCGAAGGGCTGCCGATCCGGGCTTTGATGGACTCGTGGATCTTCCAAGGCGGGCATCCACTCGTGACCGCGCGGGCGGAGGGCCCTATCGTCCTCCTCAGCCAAGCGCCGTTCTCATACCTGGCGGCGACCGACCGCCCGGCTGGCTCCGGACCGAGCGGCATCGGCTCGGGATGGCTTGTCCCGGTGGCGACCGAGAGGCGGCCGCGCTCCGGTTCGCTTTCGGGGAAGGGCCGCCATTACGACCTCCTGCGGGATCAGTCGGTCCGGGTGCCCGCCGGCCGGGGGATGCTCGTGGTGAACGCCGGAGCGAGCGGTGTCTTCCGGCTGCGGTACGAGGAAGGGCTGTTGGACGACATCCTGGCCGGATTCGAACGGCTCGAGCCGCTCGAGCGTTTCACGCTCGTCGCCGACACCTGGGCATGCTCACTCGCCGGGTCGACCCCGCTCGAGCAGTTCCTCGCGCTGATCCGGCGCCTCGGGGGCGAGATCGACCCGCGCGTGTGGTCGATGGTCGCAGGCGCGCTCGGCCTTCTCGACTTCGCCGTTTCCGACCAGGACCGAGGCGTGCTCGAGGGCTTCACTCAGTCGCTCCTGCGGCCCGAGCTCGAACGAGTCGGCTGGGATGCGCGCGAGGACGACGATTACGACGCGGCGCGCCGGCGGGCAGTTCTCATCGGGACGCTAGGCACGGTCGGCGCCGATCCCGCCGTCCGGGCGGAGAGCCGCCGGCGATTCGCGGCGCTCCGGAAGGGCTCACACCTGGAACCCGACTCTGCGGCGGCGATCCTCCACGTCGTTGCGGCCACGGCCGATCGCGACGACTACGAGACGCTCCTTTCTCACTTCCGATCCCCCGCCGATCCCCTCGAGGAGCAGCGCTATCTCGACTCGCTCAGCTACGTCCGTGACGTGGAACTGGCGGCAGAGACGTGCGAGCTGTGCCTGACCGAGTTCCGGAGCCAGGACGCCCCCTATGTGCTGCGCACGCTGCTTTTGAACCGCGTCGTCGGACCAGTGGTCTGGGAGTTCGTCGCCAGTCATTGGCCGACCCTCTACGAGAGGTACCCGGCCAACTCGATCACGCGCATGCTCGAGATCTCCCGGCTGTGCCAGCTGGACAGCGACGGGACACCTCGACTCTCGCAGGAAGCGGCGGCCTTCTGCGCCGCGCATCCTCTCGGCGGACAGCAGCGGGCCGTGGACCAACGCCTCGAGCGCCTCGCGGTGAACGTTCGCTTCGTGCTCGAACAGCGCCCGCATCTCGGGTCTCTCCTCGCGAAAGCTTGAGACCGGCCGGCGCCCGTTTGCCGATCACGAACGAGCCGGATGACCTCACCGCCGAGAGATGAGCGCCTGCTTGCGGCGGCTCGTGCCACCAAGGGATTCATGCCCGACGACGAGGGGCTCGCACTCGCCGCCGCGGCCGAGCGTGCGGCGAGCGCCGGCTTCGACTCCATCGTCGAGGTCGGCGCGTACTGCGGCCGGTCGACCCTCTACCTCGCTTCGGGCGTAGCCCGGGCCGTGCGGGCCACGCCGTCGGTGACACCCGGGGCCGTCATCTTCAGCGTCGACCATCACCACGGCTCGGAGGAGAATCAGGCCGGCTGGGAGCATCACGATGAGACGCTCGTCGACCCCGAGACCGGGAGGATGGACACTCTCGGATTCTGGAGGCGCACCATTGAACAGGCTCAGGCGGAGGATCTCGCCGTCGCCGTGGTGGGGGACTCCCCTGCGGTGGCCGCGCGGTGGAACGTCGCAGCCGGTCTGGTCTTCATCGACGGAGGCCACGGGGAGATCCCGGCATGGGCCGACTACCGCGGTTGGGCTCCCCGCGTCGCCGAAGGCGGGTGGCTCGCCATCCACGACGTCTTCCCGGACCCGGCCGACGGCGGGCGTCCACCGTTCGAGATCTACAGCCGGGCGGTCGCGTCCGGCGCGTTCTCGGAGGTCCACTCGGCCGGGGCGGGAAGCCTGCGAGTGCTGAGGAGGCTGGCGAACGGCGCTGCGGTGTAGGCGGCGGGACCGACCGCCGGCCGGTCCGCTCGGCACATTCAATTTTCGACGCAAACTTGCCTCGAATCGAGATTGTGACTGGTCGCAATCATTAGCGGAAGCAAGTTTGAAAAGAAAAACAACATGCCACCGGGCAGCCGTCGGAGCCCCGAGCCGGCGCGCACGCCCCGGCGGGCACGCACCCAGGCCGCCGGCCTAGGCCCGATCCTCGAGCGCCTCCGAATCGAGATCGAGCCCCCGGGGGAGCGCCCCGTCCACGAAGAGCGAAGCGGCCGGGCTCAGGCCGCCGAGCGCGTCGGCGGCGAGCACGATCGCCGCCGCGGTGTAGCTCGACCGCTCCGCCGGCGGAAACGTCGACTGCTCGGGGTACACGACGCCAGTCGAGTACGACCCGTCCGCGCAACGGTGCTGCTGCACCCAGCCGAGCAGGGTCGCCGCGGCCTCACGTCGCCCGAGTGAGAGCAGGGCCAAGGCGCACTCGGCGGTCTCGGCGGCAGTCACCCACGGGCGATCCGATACACACCGCACGCCACGGTGCTCGATCACGAACTCGGACCAGCGCTCGTCGACGCGGTCCGAGGCCGTCACCGGATCGAGCGCCCCGGCCAGGACGGGGTAGTACCAGTCCATCGCGAACTCGTCCTTCGACGCGAATCCCTCGGTCCCGTATGCGATCGCGTGCCGAAGGCGACCCGCTGCGAGCTCCCAGTCGGGACGTTCGTGGCCCAGCTCGCCGGCGCAGGCGATGGCACAACGCAGACTGAAGTACGCCGACGAGGACCCGGTCAGCAACCCGTAGCGGCCGGGCGTGCCGTCGGGGTCGACGGACCAGACGAGCTCGCCACCGGGGCGCTGCCAGGCGACGACGAAATCGATGGCGCGTTCGATCATCGGCCACACGTCCTCGAGGAAGCCGCCGTCTCCCGTCACGAGGAAGTGGTGCCACACGCCCGTCGCGACGTATGCGCAGACGTTGGTGTCGAGGCGCGGTTCCTCGATCTGACCGTTCGACAGGTAGTACGTGTGCCACGAGCCGTCCGGTCGCTGAGCGGCCCGCAGCCACTCGTAGGCGCGCTCGGCGTCTCGGCACGCCCCGCCCACGTCGAGCGCCATGGCGGCCTCGACATGGTTCCACGGATCGGAGTGGCCACCGTCGAACCACGGAATCATCCCGTTTTGCAATTGGACGGCGCGAATGGACTCGACTGTCCGGGCGAGATCCTCGACGCCGAGGACGAGGGGGCGAGGTGGCGTGGTCACCGGCCGCGGTGCTTCAGGTACACGACGAGGCTCTTCCCCAGAACCGGGTTGAGGATCCGCTCAGGGATGCGAGTGGCCGGCGTGTGCGCCGTGATGTCCCAGACCAGGAGGCGGTGATAGAGGCGGACGGCGACATGCCGGTCGTTCTCGGGGCCGACGAGGCAGCGGAGCCACCAGTAGGGACTGTGGAGCGCGTGGGCGTGGTGCGAGGCGACCAGGTTCCAGTCCGGCCGCGCCGAGCCTGGCGAGGAGCTCCCGGCGGCGGTAGATGCGGACGTGACCGCCCGGCACGCTGTGGTAGCGGTCCGAGAGCGCCCAGTTGACGATCTCCGGGCCGTAGCGGGGGACGCTGATGGCGAGGATCCCGTCGGGTCGCAGCACGCGGGCGAGCTCGGCCATCGCCGCGACGTCGTCGGGGAGATGCTCGAGCACCTCGGCGCATATGACCTTGTCGAAAGCCCCATCACGAAACGGAAGTCCCAGCGCGTCACCCCTCACCCCCACCCCCGTCCCACCCTCGGGGACCTCCCCGGCCTCGGCCATGGCCGCCATGAGCCCGATGACGCCTTTGACCTCGACCGGCTCCGCGTCGAGGGCGATCACGACGGCGCCGCGGCGCAGGCACTCGAAGGCGTGGCGGCCGGCGCCGCAGCCCAGGTCGAGCACGCGGTCGCCGGGGCGGAGGCCGAGGCGGCCGAAGTCGACGGTCAGCACGACGCTGCTCCGGGGCGGCTCCCCAGCAGTTCGCGGTACTGCTCGGCCGTCCCCCGGGCGGTGACGGGCCAGGTGAACCGCTCGATCGTCCGCTTCCTGCCGGCTGCCCCGAGCCGGCGGCACAGCTCCTCGTCGGCGAGCGCGGCCAGCATCGCCTGAGCGAGCGCCCCCGGATCGTTCGGCGGAACGAGCAGCGCCGTGACGCCGCTCTGGCCGGCGACCTCCGGCAACGCCCCGCCCGTGGTGGCGACGAGGGGGACGCCGCAGGCCATCGCCTCGACGGCGGGCAGCGAGAATCCCTCGTACAGCGACGGCACCACCGCCAGCTCGGCCTCGGCATAGAGGTCGACGATGCCCTGGTCGGTTACGCCCGAAAGGAAGCGGACGGCGCCGTTCAAGCCGTAACGCTCCAACACGCCCGGAATGACGCTGCCGTCCTTCAGCCGGCCGACGACGACGAGATGGGCCTCCGGCCGCTCGGTCCGGACCTTGGCGAGCGCCTCCAGCAGCGGGACGAGGCCCTTCATCGGCACGTCGGCGCTCGCGGTGGTCATGATCCGGCCCCGTACCCGCACCCGGCCCGGCATCGGCCGGAAGACCGAGTCGTCCACGCCGACGGGGACGACCGCGATCCGGGCGGGGTCGACGCCGAGCTGGTCCGCGATGTCACGCCGCGACGACCCGGAGACCGTCACGACCCGCGGAAGCCGCCGGGCGACGCGAGCCTGCATCCGGACGAACCCGTACCAGCGCTTCAGCGTCAGGCGCCGCTTCCACCCATCGGCGTGGGAGAGCTCGAGCTCCCGGTCGACGGTGATGGGATGGTGAATCGTCGCCAGCACCGGCCAGCCGTCGGCCATCATGCCGAGGAGGCCCGAACCGAGCGACTGGTTGTCGTGGACGAGATCGAAGTCGCCGAGGCGCCGTGCCAGGAGACGCCGGGCGCGCAAGGTGAAGGTGAGCGGTTCCGGAAAGCCCGCGCTGCACATGACGGCGAACTCGAGGACGTCGATCGGCGACTTGAACTCGGCCAGCGCCGGCACCCGAAACGGGTCCGGCTCCCGGTACAAGTCCAAGCTCGCGACCCTTACGAGCTCCACGCCGGCGTCGAGCTCGGGATACGGCGGCCCGGAGAACACCGTCACCTGGTGGCCGAGCACGGCCAGCTCACGCGTGAGGTGGCGCGTGTAGACGCCCTGGCCGCCGCAGCGCGGATTGCCCCTGTACGCCAGGTACGCGATGCGCAGGCAACCGGGCCGAACGGGGTCCCGCATAGCGGCCTAGCCTCCCTGCCCCGGCCCGGATGCGCAAGACGGCCGGCAGCGGCGCGTCGACAGCCGCCGGCGGGAGGGAACTGGAGCGAGCTCCCCGGTTCGGCGGAGTCTTCACTACGATGGCCGTGTGCTGATCGCCGTGTGCCGATCGCGCTGGGCCCTACGCTGATCGCTGCTGATGGCCGCCGACATCATTCACCTCTCGAGCATCGTCCGCAGCCCGCTGCTCGGAAGCGACGGTGAGCGGATCGGGCGCGTCGAGGACGTCATCGTGCGCCCGGGCGAGCAGGCGCATCCCCCGGCGAGCGGGATCGTTGCGAGGATCGGCCGGCGTGAGCTCTTCGTGCCGATCTCCATGGTGGCGAGCGTTCGCCCCGGCCGGGTGCAGTTGCAGGGCGAGTGGCTCAACCTGACCCGTTTCGAGCGGCGACAAGGCGAGCTGCTCCTCGCCAAGGACCTGTCGGCTCGGCACCTGATCAACATCGTCGGTGCCCGCCTCATCCGCGCCAACGAGATCGAGCTCGCGCTCGTGGACGGCCGTCTCGAGGTCGTCGGCGTCGATCCGAGCAGCCGCCCGGTTCTCCGCCGGCTGCTGCCGCGGTCGCTCGCGCAGCGCATACCGGCGAAGGCGATCGTCGACTGGGAGAGCATCCAGCCCTTCGTCTCGCACGTGCCGACCGCACGGCTCCGGATCCCCTACCGCAAGCTTGCCCGGCTGCACCCGGCCCAGATCGCCGACCTCGTCGAGGCCGCCTCGCACGAGGAGGGCGAGGAGATCATCAACGCCGTCGGCCAGGACCTCGAGCTCGAGGCCGACGTCTTCGAGGAGCTCGACACCGAGCACCAGCTCGAGTTCCTGAGGACCCGGTCCGACAAGGACGCGGCTCGTCTGCTGGCGACGATGGCACCCGACGACGCCGCCGACCTGATCGCGGATCTCGACCAGGAGCGGCGCCTCTCGGTGCTGGAGGCGCTGCCCGCACCGACACAGGCGAAGGTCCGTGCGCTCCTCAGCTACAACCCGGAGACCGCCGGCGGCCTCATGAGCCCGGAGTTCCTCGCCCTGCCCGGCGACACGCTCGTCTCGGAGGCGCTCGAGGAGATCCGGCGGAGCCCGGTCGCGCCGGAAGCGCTCGCGACCATCTACACGACCGACGACGACGGCCGCCTGACCGGGACGGCTTCGGTCGTCCGGCTCTTGAAGAGCCCGTCGGCGGCCCGCATCGGCGACGTCGCCGACCTCGACCCGGCGGCCGTCCGGGCCGACGCCGACCTCCACACCATCGTCCGCAAGATGTCGGACTTCAACCTCGCCGCGGCCCCGGTCATCGACGCCGACCACAAGATGATCGGGGTCGTCACCGTCGACGACGTCCTGGAGCTTCTCCTTCCCACGGGTTGGCGCCGGGACCACGGCATGAGCGTGGCGGACGAATAGGCGCCGAACTGGTTCGCCGGCGAGGTTGGAAGGTAAGATCAAGGCCGTAAGCAGCCCTGTCTCGTCCAGTACCGCGAGCGGAGTGCACCACGAGTGCCGTGGTGAGGCCGGTACCCGCCGGCGCCAGTCCCTCGGAGACAGGTTGACCATGGGCCACGAAAGCGAGCAGCCCTGAGTACCGACGGTTCGTTACCGAACCAACCTCGCGCGCACGCTGCTTCCGGGTGGGAGCGGCCGTCGGGCTGACGCCCGCTTGACCTCCGGTGTGCGTGCGCAGCCAACCACGCCCACGCACACCGACGACGCCCACGGCGGCGGGAGGTCACATGCCCGAGAGCGGCGACATCCAGGGGGCCTTCGGCTCCATCGGCGAGCACGACCTCGCTGCTCGCCGGTCCTGGGGCGCCCGGCTCTTGACGCTGCTCGCCATCATCGGGCCGGGGCTCATCGTGATGGTGGGCGACAACGACGCCGGCGGTGTCTCGACCTACGCCCAGGCGGGTCAGAATTTCGGCCTCAGCCTGCTCTGGACGCTCCCCCTCCTCATCCCCGTCCTCATCGTCAACCAGGAGATGGTCGTGCGGCTCGGGGCGGTGACCGGCGTCGGCCACGCCCGGCTCATCAACGAGCGGTACGGGAGGTTCTGGGGGGCGTTCTCGGTGGGGGACTTGTTTCTCTTGAACTTCCTCACGATCGTGACCGAGTTCATCGGCGTGAGCCTCGCTCTCGGCTACTTCGGCGTCACCCCCTTCATCTCGGTCCCCGTCGCCGCCCTCGGCCTGATCGCCATGACCGCAACGGGCAGCTTCCGCCGCTGGGAACGGTTCATGTTCATCTTCGTGGCGGTCAACTTCCTCGCCGTCCCGCTCGTGATCCTGGTCCACCCACGGGCCGGCCCGATCGTGCACGGATTCCTCGTCCCCGGCGCTCAGGGCGGACTGAGCTCGACGGCGGTACTGCTCATCATCGCCATCGTCGGGACCACCGTCGCGCCGTGGCAGTTGTTCTTCCAGCAGTCGAACATCGTCGACAAGCGGATCACGCCGCGGTGGATCAACTACGAGCGGGTCGACACCGTCCTCGGCTCGCTCGTCGTCGTGATCGCGGCGACGGCGCTCGTCGTGACGGCCGCTTTCGCCTTCATGAACACCCCCCTCGCCGGCCATTTCACCAACGCCGAAGGAGTCGCCCGCGGGCTCCAGCGCTACGTGGGGAAGGGCACCGGAGGACTCTTCGCACTCGTGCTCCTCAACGCCTCGATCATCGGCGCCGCCGCGGTCACACTGTCGACGTCGTACGCCGTCGGGGACATTTTCGGGATCCGCCACTCGCTCCACCGCAGCTTCCGGGATGCGAGGGCCTTCTACGCGATGTTCAGCGGGCTCGTCGTCCTCGCCGCCGGCATCGTTCTGATTCCCCGTGCGCCGCTGGGGCTGATCACGACCTCGGTGCAGGCGCTGGCGGGTGTCCTGCTGCCGAGCGCCACGGTGTTCCTGCTCCTGCTCTGCAATGACAAGGAGGTCCTCGGCCCGTGGGTGAACCGCCCGTGGCTGAACGTCCTGGCCGGCTTCATCGTCGCCGTCCTCCTGGCGCTGTCGCTCATCTTGATGGCGACAACGGTCTTCCCGCATCTCGACGTCACGCACCTTGCAGTCGTGCTGGGTGCCGCAATCGGCTTCGGTTTCCTCGTCCTCGGAGCCTGGATGCTGCTTCCCTCGCCGCGCGCCAGACGCCAAGCCGCCCGGTCCGCGGAGCTCGCGGCGGCGCGGGCCGAAGGCGAAGTACGGCGCGAGACGTGGAGGATGCCCCAGCTCGCCCTGTTGCAGCGGCCGGTCTGGTCGCGGGGCCGCACGACGGCGATGTGGATCCTCCGCATCTACCTGTTCGTGGCGGTCCTGCTCCTCATCGTGAAGGCCGTGCAGCTCGGGACCGGGCACTGAGCGCCTGGTGAGGTCGCGCCGTTGGGCCACCGGGCCGGCGGGTAACCTGCGGCCATGGACCTGACCTATCCGCCGGAGGCCGAGGCTTTCCGCACAGAGATCCGGGCCTGGCTCGAGGACAATCTGCCGGAAGGCTGGGGCGAGCCCGGGTTCCAGATGACTCCTGAGGAGCGCGCCCAGTTCGCCAAGGAGTGGACCCCGAAGCTTGCGGAGGGCGGTTGGATCTGCGCCTCGTGGCCGAAGGAGTACGGCGGCCGCGGCCTGTCGATCATGGAGAGCGTGGTCCTGAACGAGGAGTTCGCGAGGCTGAACGCGCCGATGCGGGCCGATTTCTTCGGTGACACCCTCGTCGGGCCGACAATCCTCGAGTGGGGCTCCGAGGAGCAGAAGCAGTTCTTCCTCCCGAAGATCCTGCACGGTGAGGTCAGCTGGTGTCAGGGGTTCTCCGAGCCCGACGCCGGCTCGGATCTCGCCTCGCTCAAGACCCGCGCCGAGCTCGACGGCGACGAGTGGGTCATCAACGGCCAGAAGGTCTGGACGACCCAGGCGCAGTACGCCGACTACATCTTCCTTCTCTGCCGCACCGATCCCGACGCCCCGCAGCACAAGGGCATCTCCTACCTGTTGGTGCCGATGCGCCAGGACGGTATCGAGGTGCGGCCGATCGCCCAGGTGGACGGGTCGGCCGAATTCAACGAGGTCTTCTTCACCAACGCCCGCTGCCCGCGCGATGCCGTCGTCGGAGGCGTGAACAACGGCTGGCAGATCGCGATGACGACGCTCGGCTTCGAGCGCGGCACGTCGGCCACTACCGGCTACCGGCGATTCCAGAAAGAGCTCGAACAGATCATCGAGATCGCTCGGGGCAACGGGAAGCTGAACGATCCCGGGATCCGCCAGCGCCTCGCCCAGGCGTGGTCCAAGGTCAAGATCATGCAGATCAACGGCCTGCGCACGCTGACCTCGGCCCTCAACGAGGACCGTTCGGCGGCCGGCTTGGCGGCTACCAACAAGATGTTCTGGTCCGAGTACCACCGAGACGTCATGGAGCTCGCGATCGACATCCTCGGCATGAGCGGCCAGATCCTGACCGGCGCCGGCGGGGACGACGGCGCCGGCGGGGACGAGGAGTTGAACCCTGGAGTCCCGACGCGGCACCTTCGCCCGGGGTATCCGGTGAGCGGGCTGCAGTCCAGTTTCTTCTTCTCGAGGTCCGAGACGATCTGGGGGGGAACGGCTCAGATCCAGCGCAACATCGTGGGCGAGCGCGTCCTCGGGCTCCCGAAGGAGCCGCGTCCGGAGCACAAGACGGGGGCAGCAGGCTGAAGCGACCTCGCGGGCGGCTGCTCGCCGAAGCAGGGCTTCGGCCCGAGGAGCTCCACGAGATCGAAGCGCTTGCCGGCGCCTGCGTCGCCGCCGACGGCGGCCGCCTCAAGCTGGAGTGGGGAACCCTGCGGTCCAGACCGGCCGACCAGGTCAACGACTTCCTGTGGATCGGCGAGCACGGGCTCGTCGGGTTCCTCGGTATCTACGGATTTCGGCCCGACCAGGTCGAGGTCTGCGGCATGGTCCACCCTTCGGCCCGGCGGCAGGGCATCTTCTCCACACTGTTCGCGGCCGCCGTGGCGGAGATGGTGGGCCGCGGCGTGCGCCAGGCTCTGCTCGTAGTGGACCGCACCTACGAAGCCGGCGCCGCCTTCGCCCGATCGGTGGGCGGGAGCGTGGAGCATTCCGAGCACCGAATGGTCCTCTCTCGCTCGCCCGCAGCCGTGACCCCGGATCCGCTCATCACGGTCCGCGAGGCCGGGATCGAGGACGGCCCCTTCATCATCTCGTGCATCAGTGAGGCGTTCGACCTCCCGGCCGAGCAGCTCGAGAGCGCAGACCTCGAGACGCTGATGAGACGGTTCACCGGCACTCTCGTCATCGAGCGCGCCGGCGAGCTCGTCGGCACGGTGCGTGTCGACCGGGACGGCGACGGCGCCGGCATCTACGGGTTCGCCGTCACGCCGGCGTTCCAGGGCCGCGGGATCGGCCGCCAGGTGCTTTCGGAGCTGGCAGGCGACCTGTCTGACGAGGGCGTGCCGAACGTCCACCTCGAGGTGTCCTGCACCAACGACGCCGCCCTGCATCTCTACCAGAGCTGCGGGTTCGACGTGGTCGGCACCGAGGACTACTACGCCGTGGCGGTCGGCTGATGCTTCCCGACTACGCCGGCTACGACGGCGCCATCGGCCTCGACTGGTACCAAATCGATCCCAACCTGTCGCTGCTGTTGGACCGGCTGCTGCCAGACGGCGGCGACCGGGCGTTCGCGGAGGATCAGCTCGGCCGTTTCGGCAAGCTCGTCGGCTCGACGATCGCCGCCCGCGCCGAAATCACCGACAAGCACGGCCCGGTGCTCGAGCGCTACGACCACTGGGGCCGCGACGAAGTGCGGGTCGTGCATCATCCGACGTGGGTGGCGAACAGGGATGAGCTGGTGAGGGCTGGGTTCGTGGGGATGCCTGAGCACGCTGGGCGGCGGGTGCCGTCAGTCGTGACCGCCGCCATCGCCTACGTGGTGTGCCAAGCGGAGACGGCGATCTACTGCGCGCTCGGCATGGCCGGCGGGGCGGCAGACATCGTGCAGCGCTATGCGCCCGCAGCCGTGCGCGACGACATCGTCGGTCGGCTCACGTCACTCGATCCGGAGCACTTCTGGAACGGCGGGATGTTCCTCACCGAGCGCCAGGGCGGTAGCGACGTCGGCGCCAACACCACCCGCGCGGTCCAGGACGGCGACGAGTGGCGGCTCTTCGGCGACAAGTACTTCTGCTCCAACGTTGACGCCGACGTCTTCATCGTGCTCGCCCGGCCCGAAGGCGCCCCGGGCGGCAGCCGCGGGCTCGCCACATTCATCGTCCCGAGCCGGCTTCCCGACGGGTCCTCGAACGGCTTTCGGATCAAACGGCTCAAGCCGAAGCTCGGCACCGTCGCCGTCCCCACCGGCGAGGTCACCCTCGACGGGGCGCTCGCCTGGTTGGCGGGACCGCAACCGGAGGCGGCGGACGCCGGCGGGGACGACCAGAACGCCGCCGGCGGGGACGGGGCCCGGGACGCCGCCCGCGACGGCGCCCGCGACGGCCGCGGCATCAACCGGATGATGGAGATGGTGAACGGGAGTCGTTTCGGTGTGGCGCTCATGGGGCTCGGGATCCACCGGCGCACCTGGCTGGAGGCGGCCATCTACGCCGGCGGGCGCGAGCAGTTCGGCCACAGGATCGATGCGTACCCGCTCGTCCGCGAGACGCTCGTCGACCTGCTCGCCGATCTCGAGGCCGGCCTGGCCCTGACGTTCGAGTGCGCCGCCGCGGCGAGGCTCGCCTCCAGTCCGGAGGAGGGTGCTCTGCTGCGCCGGATCGCCATCCCGCTCGCCAAGCTCCGGACGTGCCGGGTAGGACTCGAGTCGGCCACGCACGCGCTCGAGATCTTCGGCGGCAACGGCTACATGGAGGACTGGCCGATGGCCCGCCAGCTCCGCGACGCCCAGTGCCACACCATCTGGGAGGGCACGGAGAACATCTGTGCCATCGACGTCCGGCGGGCCATGCGCTCCGAGGGCGCCCACGAAGCCGTGCTACGACGTATCGACCGAGCCCTCGAGGCCGCGGACCTGGCCGAGGCCGAGGGCGCCCTCGACCGGCCCGCCGCCGCCGTGCGGGCCGCCCGGACCGAGCTCGTCGAGGCCATCGGCTACCTGCAGGCGGCCCCGGAGGACCTGGCGCTTCTGCAGCTGCGGCGCTTCTCCTACTTGATGGCCGACACGCTGGAAGGGGCGTTGCTCTGTGAGGAAGCCGCCTGGTCGCTGCAGCAAAACGGCGACGCCCGCAAAGCAGCCATCGCCGCCCACTTCACCCACCGAAGGCTCGAGTCACCGCCTGTAAGGGGCATCACGAGCCCCGACCGGACCGTCCTCGATCTGTTCGAGCCGCTGATCCGCTATGGCAGGCTGGAACCGAAAGAGGTCCTTCACTCCCAGCGGGGGACGTAGCCTCCACGGCCCATGGCCGCGCTCTCGAACGGGTCGACCGAGTCGTCAACTCCGCCCTTGACCTCCGTCACCCACGGCAGGCGCTCCTTCAAGAGCCGCTCGACGCCGCCCTGCAACGTCACCGCAGAGATTGCGCACGACCCGCACGCACCTTGCAGCTGGACCTCCACGACGCCGGCGTCGTAGTCGACTTCGATCACGGCGAGGTCGCCCCCGTCGGCTTGGACGGCCGGGCGCATGAGCGCCATCAGCCCCTCGAGCGCCTCCTTACGGCAGGCGCGTTCGGCGTCGTCGACCGGGCCGGCGGCGGGGACATCGGCCGGCTTGGCGACCGGGCCGGCGGGCTTGGCGACCGGGCGCCGGCGGGCGACCTCGTGGAGATCCCGACGCTGACCGCGACCGGAACCGCCTGCTCTTCGGCATCGTTGTACACCGGCGGCCTCCTCTCGCGTTCAGGGCCCTGGGCACACTCCGTCCGTCTCGATGATAGGAGGCCGTAGGCTTCTAGCGTGCAGCTCGTCGTCCTCGCAGCCGGTCACGGGCGCCGGTTCGGCGGCCTCAAGCAGCTCGCGTCCGTGGGGCCGGCGGGCGAGGCGATCATGGACTTCACTGCCCGCGACGCGGTCACCGCCGGCTTCGACGGCGTCATCCTGATCGTCCGGGAAGAGGTGCAGGACGAGCTCATGGCGCACATCAAGTCCTTCTGGCCTCCCGATCTCCCCGTTTCCCCGGTGATCCAGGGGGCGATCGCCGGCACCGCTCAGGCGGTTGAGTCGGCCCGCCCGTTCGTCGACGGGCCGTTCGGGGTCGCGAACGCGGACGACCTGTACGGGACAGCGGCGATCGCGGCGCTGGCCGAGCAGCTCCGGATCGGCGCCGAGGGCGAGAGCGTCATTGTCTCCTACCGCCTCGCGGACACGGTGCTCACCGACGCACCGGTCACCCGCGGGATGTGCGAGATCGGCGCTGACGGATTCCTCAACCGGCTCGTCGAGCACTCGGTGCAGCGCCTCCCCGACGGATCCTTCGAGGGTTCTCCCCTGGCCGGGCGGGGCGCGCAGGAGGTGCGAAGCTTCAGTGGAGAAGAGGCCGTGAGCATGAACCTGTGGGGCTTTGCAGAGGCGATGCTCGACGAGCTCGACGCGGCCCTCGACGCTTTCGACCCGGCCACGGCCCCCCACGCCGAGGGCAAACCGCCCGAGCTGCTCCTGCCCGACGTCGTCGGCCGCGCGGCGGCAGAAGGCCGGGCGGCGATCCGCGTCGTCCCGTCGCACAGTCGTTGCATCGGGCTCACCCACCCCGACGATCTCCCCCTCGTCCGCGCGCTCATCGCCGAGGGACTCGCCGGCTGAGGCCGTCCATGACCCGAACTCGCCGGCTCGTGCTGGCTCTCGTTCTCGACCTGATGCTCGTAGCCGGCGAGAGCGTCGGCGCCGTGTTCGCCCATTCGACCGGCCTGTTCGCCACGGCCGGCCACGATCTGGCAGACGCCGGCGCGCTCGGGCTCGCGCTGGTGGCGACGCGGCTCGCCCTCCGGCCGGCCACCGCCGCCAAGTCGTTCGGCTGGCACCGTGCCACGATCCTCGCCGCACTGGCGAACGCGACCGCGATCGTCGTGGTGACCCTCGGTGTCGCCGCTCTCGCCGTGTACCGCCTCGGCCACCCGACCCATGTGCACGGTGGGCTGGTGGTGATCGTGGCGGCGGGCGGCATGGTAGGAAACGCTGCCGCGGCCCTGTTGCTCCGCGACCCTGCCGGCGACCTCAATTTCCGGGCCGTGGCCCTCCATTTCGCCGGCGACGCCGCAGCTGCCGCCGGGGTCATCGTGGCGGGGGCGGTGATATTCGCGACGGGTCGTTTCTGGGCGCTCGACCCGATCGTGGCCCTCCTGGTCGCACTTCTCATCGGCGCTGAGGCGTGGCGGCTCGTGCGGGCGAGCGTGGGGGTCCTGCTCGAGGCGACTCCCTCCGATCTCGACGTGTCCGCCGTAGCGTTGGTGATCTCGGCCACGCCGGGCGTGACCGAGGTCCACGACCTGCACTGCTGGAGCCTGTCGAGCGAGATACGGGCGCTCTCGGCCCACATCGTGCTCGACGGGCACCCGAGCCTCGAGCAGGCGCAGGTCATCGGGGAGCGGGTCAAGTCTGCGGTGGGCGAGCGTTTCCGGGTTGCGCACGCCACCCTCGAGATGGAGTGCGAGCCTTGCGCCGACGACGTGGCCGACGCGTGCGCCGTCGATGCGGTCTCTCGGGGTCCCCAGCTCAGCTGACGGCGGCCGCGGCCTTCGAGACGGCCGCGGCCCGGGCGACCATCGGCATGGCTCCCACCACCTCGAAGGTGGCGGCGGCCTCGCCGGCGAGCCGCTCTGCCTCCTCGACGCGACCCTGGCCGGCGAGCCATTCCGCACGATCGAGCTGCGCCCTCGCCGCCCAGTAGGGATACCCAAGCTCCCGAAACACAGCCTCCGCGCCCACAAGCCTCCCCCCCACCTCCTCGTCGCGCCCCTCCGCAGCGGCCAGCAGCGCCTCCGCCCGGAGGCCCTGGGCGCGAAGGAAGGGTGGTACCTCCCCCCGAGGACGGGTGGCGACGTGCTCGATCAGCTTCGCGACGGCGGCGAGGTCGTGAAGTGTCATTGCGGCCTCGAGCGCCTCGGGATAGGCGATTCGGACCGCTTCGTGCGCGAACTCCTGCCCGCCGGCCAGATTCTCGTCGATCGCCCGGTTCGTAGCCTCGAGCGCGCGCCGCGTGTCGCCCTCGGCGAGGGCGACGAAGCCCTCGGCCGCCAGATACGTGACGCGCGTCTGGACATTGTCGCTGTCCGCTGAAGCGCTCGACGGTTCGAGGTGCTCCCTGGCGGCGACGGAGTTGCCTCGAATGGCTTCGATCCAAGCGAGTCGAAGAGCGACCTGATTCCATCCCGGGGACTGGGCGCCGGCTCGGTGCACCTCGGTCCCGATCCGGTAGGCCTCGTCGAGGCGGCCGGCCATGATCAGCACGTACATCAGGTTGCCGGCCGCTGTCTCCTCCATACGCCGGGCTCCTACCCGGCGGCGCCGCCGCCAGCGCCGCCTGACAATGCTCGTCAGCTCCAGCGATGTCGAGGGTCATACAGAGATCGGAGAGATTGCCGTTCGCGAGGGCCTCGGCCTGAGCTCGGCCAAGACGGCGGGCGACGGAGGCCTGCATCTCGTACAGAGCCTGGGCCTCGGTGGGTCGCCCCTCCGTAGCGAGCAGGGTTGCTTTCCCTCCGAGAGCAATCACGAGCTGCTCGTCGAGCTCGTAGTGCTGCGCGAGTATCAATGCCTCTTCGATGGCACCAGTGGCCTCGTCGCCGTGACCGGAGAAGATCAGGGCACCGGCGAGCCTGGCTTGAAGGTCCGCTATCACCTCCGGGGGGGCGTCGACTCCCTCGAGTGACGCCAGCGCCGCCCGCATCCGGGCGATCCCGATCTCACCTTGACCGACAGAGTTCAGAGCCTGGCCGAGCCAAGACGTCACGCGCGCCGCCTCGACGACTCGCCCGGCCCCGGTATGGGTGGAGATGACCGACTCGAAATTGGCGGCGGCCCGGTCGCCCCAGCCTGCGAGATACGCCATCTGCCCGCCCATCTCGGTGAACCTGGCTCGCTGGGCTTCGTCAGAGCTCAGCTCCGCGGCCCTTAGGTAGGCGGCCTCGGCCGCCTCGGGGGCGCCGATGGACTCCGCCCGCTCCGCCGCCACCGCGTAGGCCTCGCACGCCGCTGCACGAAGCATCTCCGAGTCGGGGTCGTCGCCGGCGGCCTTGTAGGCGTCGTAAAGGTGGGCGCCGATCACCTCGGCCACCTCGGCGCCCTCGTCGGGGAACGCGGAGCGAAGGTGCTCGGCGGTCTTCAAGTGCCTGGCCTTGCGCTCGGCCCGGTTCAACATGTCGTAGGCGACCGACCGGATCAGGGACTGGGTGAAGGCGTACTGACCGCGTTCCGGGGAGAGCTTGTCCGCCCGGACGACAAGCACCTCCTTGCGCACGAGCGAGCTGAGCAGCTCGTCGAGGCCCCCGGGGTCTGCGTCGGAGACGGCCTCGATCGCCTGGCGGGGAAAGCTCCCACCGAGGACCGAGCACTCCTTGACGAGCTGGCGCTCGTCGGGGCCGAGCGCGTCGAGGCGGGAAGCGATGAGAGCCGTGAGTCCGGGCGGGATCTCGAGCTCTCCGAGCTCGCCGACGAGATGGAGCGCGGTGCCGTCCCCCTTTTCGAGGACGCCTTTGTCGAGGAGGCTCCGCACGGTCTCGATGGCGTACAGGGGGATCCCCTCCGCACGCTCCACGATGCGGGCGCGCGCTCCGAGCGGAAGCCCCGCCACGAGGCCGTCGAGCATCTCGCCGACGACCTCGTCGGAAAGCGGGTCGAGAGGGAGGGCCGTGACGGACCGGCGTGAGAGGCCGAGGCCCTTGCGGTCCGTGCCCTCCGGCCGGGACAACACGAGCAAGAAGATGGCATGGTCGCCCGACCACTCGAGGAGATGGTCCAGGAAGTCCACCATGCCCGCGTCGGCCCACTGCAGGTCCTCGACCACCATGACCACCGGGAGGTATTCGGCGAGGCGCTCGAAGAAGAGCCGCCAGCCCGAGAAGAGCTCCTCCCGGGCGAGCACCTTCGGACTCGGCAGACCGAGCAGCTGCCCGAGGCGCGGGGCGATGTAGTCCCGGTCGGCACCGTCGGGAATCCAGCGCTCGAGGCCGCTGCGCAGACGCTCGGCGACGATATCGAGCGGGTCCTCCTCGCTGATCTGGAGCCTCGAGCGGACCATCTCCGACAGGGCCCAGTAGCTCACGCCCTCCCCGTAGGACAGGCAGCGTCCGGCGTGCCACAGCACGTCTCCCGCCAGCCCGTCGATGTACTTGAAGAACTCCCAGGCGAGACGGGACTTACCCACCCCGGCGACTCCCGAGACGAGCACCATCCGCGCCGACTGACGTTCCGAGGAGGCGTGGAAGAGCTCCTTTACGAGGCGGAGCTCGTGGTCCCTCCCGATGAAGGGCGCCTCGAGGACGCCCGAGCGCTGGGAGCCGGCTATTGCAGCGACGACCCGGGTCGCCTGGGCTAACCGGACGGGCTCCGCCTTCCCCTTCAGCTCGTGCTCGCCGGCGTCGACGTAGGCGATGGCGGCCGCCGTCGCGGCCCTGGTCGTCTCGTCGACATAGCAGCACCCGGGCGGGGCCGCGGACTGGATGCGGGCGGCGGTGTTCACACGGTCGCCGATGACGAGGCCCTCCTCGGGCGTCTCGGTCGTGGCGACCCCGCCCGTCACGATCCCGACGCGGGCCTTGAGCTCCGTGCCGTGCTCGGCGCCGTAGGCGGACACGGCCGAGACGAGCTCGAGGCCGGCGCGGACCGCCCGCTCGGCGTCGTCCTCCTTCGCGACGGGAGCGCCCCAGACGGCCATGACGGCGTCGCCGATGAACTTCTCCACGATGCCGCCGTACCGGTTGACGATGGCTCGGGCGAGCTCGAAGTAACCGGAGAGGAGATCTCGTACTTCTTCGGGGTCGTGTTTCTCGGCGAGTGGGGTGAAGCCGACCAAGTCACAGAACAGGACCGACACGTGCCGAAGCTCGGTGCCGGGGCTCGCTGCGGGTGCCGGAGCCGGGCCGAAGGCGGCGCTCGGGCTCGGACTGGGGCTGGGGCCGGCGGGGGAGGCGGCGGCGGTCGCGGCCGGTGCCGACGCCGGCGCAGTGCCCGGGACCTGCGGGGACCCACACTCCCCGCAGAACTTCGTGCCCGCTCTGAGAACCGTTCCGCAACTTTGGCAGACCTGCGCCAGGGGGTTCCCGCACTCCTCGCAGAACTTGGTCCCTGTTGGGTTCTCGGTCCCACAGCTCGCACAGACCATCCAAACGCTCCTCTAGCAGCGATGCATCGTGCGGACGAGGGTAGCGCCCGGCTCGAGGGTTCGTCAGCAGAGGGCGGCGTTTCGCTGGGAGGAGTGAGGAGGGACACTCTAATTTCGCGCCAAACTTGCCTCCGATCGAGATTGCGACTGGTCACAATCATTAACGGAGGCAAGTTTTTTCAGTAATTGAACATGCCCGCGCCCGTCCGCGAACCGGCCGCCGGACGATAGGGTCCGTGCCCGATGTGTGGCCGTTTCGTGGCTAGCCGCCCTGTCGAGGACATCGCCCGTCTGCTGGACGTGGACGAGGTGGACGTTCCTCCTGAGCTGGCGGCCCCGAGATGGAACATCGCGCCCCAGGCGGAAGTGCTCGCCGTGACTTCGTCGCGCCACGACCCGGCCTTGCGGCGCCTCTCGGCCTTTCGTTGGGGCCTCGTGCCCTGGTGGGCCAAGGACCCGGCGATCGGCGCGCGGGCGTTCAACGCGAAGGTGGAGACGGTGGAGGAAAAGGCGATGTTTCGGGGGGCGGTCGCTCACCAACGTTGCGTCATCCCAGCCGACGCTTTCTACGAGTGGGCGCCGGCGGGGGCCGGTGACCGGAGACACCGGAAGCAGCCTTGGTGCTACCGGTCCGCCGACTCCGGATTGCTCTTGATGGGTGGCCTCTGGGAGCGGTGGCGTCCCAAGGGGGAGAAGGCGGCCGGCGAGGCCAGCCCGGCGGGGTCCGGCGCGCCCGTCGAGGGCGGCGAGGCCGGCGAACCCGCTACGACGCTTCGGTCCTGCACGATCCTCACGATGGAGGCGAACGAGCTCGTCGGCCGAGTGCACAATCGCATGCCGGTGCTGATCGCCGAACGCGATCTCGAGGCGTGGTTGTCGCCCGAGCCGCTTGCAGCCGGCGAGCTCAACTCCCTCATCCACCCTGTCCCGGCCGGGGTGCTCGAGGCGTTCCGGGTCTCCACCGCGGTGAACGACGCCCGCGAGGAGGGTCCTGAGCTTGTCGAGCCGATTGCCGAAGATGACAGCGGGCAGGCTCAGCTGTTCTGAGCCGGCGGCAGCTGCCGGCGGGGCGGACTGCCAGGTGTGCCGGCGACCGCCTTACTCGGCGCGCTCGGCCTGTCCCGCCCTCTCGATCCACAAACGCCGGGCGAGCGCTCTCCGCGTGGCCTCGGCGATGCCGGCGCCGTCGAGCCCGAGGCGGGACAGGATCGCGTCCGGCTGGGCGTGCTCGACATAGGTCGTGGGGACCCCCATCACGACCTTCCGAGGTCCCGGGAGGCCGGCCGCTTCGGCGACGCGATCGGCTTCGCCGACCAGGTAGGCGCCCGCCCCTCCGTGAGCGAGACCGTCCTCGGCGGTGACGACGAGCCCCGCGTGCGCGATCGCCTCGAGCAGCTCAGGGTCGGCTGGGCGCACTACTCGGGCGTCGAAGACGTCAGTCTCGATGCCGTCATTGGAGAGCTCGGACGCCGCGGCAACTGCCGCCCGAGCCAGCTTTCCTATGCCGACGAGGACGACGTCACCGGTCCCCTGGCGAAGCCGGCGGCTCCTGAGACCGACCCCTGGCGCCCCGAGCGACCCCGGTGACGGCGTCTTCGGGAAGCGGATCAGGGCCGGCGTCTCCAGCTTGAGCGCTTCGGCGAGCATCGGAGCGATCTCGGCCGGCTCGGCCGGACAGAAGACGGCGCAGCCGGGGATCTGAAGGGCCTGGACCATGTCGTAGAGGCCATGGTGGCTCGGCCCGTCATCACCGGTGATCCCGGCCCTGTGGGCACAGATGACCACGGGCAGCCCGTGAAGCCCGATGTCGAGGTTCCACTGGTCGACGGCTCGAGCAAGAAACGTCGAGTAGATCGCGACAACCGGACGCAGACCGCCCATCGCCATACCCGCTGCCGCCGTGAGGGCGTGCTGTTCGGCAATGCCGACATCCACGAAGCGGTCCGGGTAGCGGTCCTGGAACGCCAACAATCCGGTGGGACCTGGCATCGCCGCCGTGATTGCCACGATGCGCTCGTCGGCGGCCGCAACCTCGACCAGGGCTTGCGAGAATGCCTCGCTGTAACTCTCACCGGCGGCAAGGGGCCCGGGCAGCGGGCCAGAATCGTCGGTCGAGGCACCGACGCGAGGCACGGCAACGTCGGAAGAGGCCACCCGGGCGGTACCGGCCTGGCCGCCGGAACGGCCCGCCTGGGCGGACGTCCCCGAAGCCTTGAAGTCGTGCAGACGGGCGATGTCGTCCGCTTCGGCGGGGGCATAGCCCTTGCCTTTGGTGGTCACGACGTGGAGCACGATCGGACCACGCCAGCTCGCGGCCCTGCGGATTGCCTGCTCGAGCGCGCCGACGTCGTGGCCGTCGATCGGGCCGGTGTAACGAATCCCGAGAGCTTCGAAGAACACGTGCGGTTCGACGACCTCGCGCACGGCCGACGTCAGACCGTGGATCGAGGTGTAGGCAAGCGAGCTGACACCGGAAGGAAGCTCCCTCACCATCTGTCTAACCCGTTCCCGGACCTGCATGTAGCGGGGGTCGAGCCGGAGCTGGGTCAATGACACGGACAGCCTGGAGACGGTCGGGGCGTAGCTGCGGCCGTTGTCGTTCAGGACAACGAGCACCCGCGTGCCCGAATGCCCGAGGTTGTTCAGCGCCTCGTATGCCATCCCACCTGTGAGGGCGCCGTCACCTACCACGGCTACGACGTGACGCCCGCCGTGCTCAGGGTCGTCCTTGCCCTCGAGGCGCAGCGCCATTGCTATGCCGTGCGCGTAGCCGAGTGCGGTCGAGGCGTGGGAGTTCTCGATCCGGTCGTGAACGGACTCTGCCCTCGACGGATAGCCCGAAAGACCATGCTCCTGCCTGAGCTGACTGAACCCCTCGCGCCGGCCGGTCACGAGCTTGTGGACATAGGCCTGGTGGCCGGTGTCGAACAACAACACGTCGCGCGGGGAATCGAAGACCCGGTGCAGCGCCAGCGTGAGTTCCACGATGCCTAGGTTCGACCCGAGATGACCGCCCGTACGGGACGTCGCTTCGACCACGAAGTCGCGGATCTCGCCCGCGAGCTGGTCGCACTCGGCGAGCGAGAGGGTCTTGAGGTCGGAGGGCGAGTTGACGGAGTCGAGGATCATGTCGGGGTTACCGCGAGTCAGGCTACCGGACCCGCACTATGCGGGACTGACCACTCGGTCGGCGCGATCATACGCGGCATGTCCGGCGCGCTGCGCTCGCGACTCAGCACGTGCTCGATGAACCTCACGACGTGCTCGCGGGTGGCGTCGCGACGTTCGAGCACCGGGACGCCATGTTCGAGGTCGGCGGCGACGAGGCTGCGGCTCGCCTCGAGCTCGCCCCGGAGCGCAGCGACCACCGCAGCGCCTTGCCACGCCGGCCGGCCGAGAAGGAGGAGAAATG
This sequence comes from uncultured Acidimicrobiaceae bacterium, assembly GCA_963763085.1. Lineage (GTDB taxonomy): Bacteria > Actinomycetota > Acidimicrobiia > Acidimicrobiales > Bog-793 > CAVXNB01. The sequence continues at coordinate 1,006,812 of CAVXNB010000004.1, read as the reverse complement.
CGAGCAGGGACTCGCGCTGCTCTCCGACGCACTCGTAAGGCTTGCGTCCGGCGGCGTACAGGTCCCTGAAACCCTCGACCTGCCCGGGGTCGTCGAGAAGGTTGTCGACCGAAGATGGCCACGAGCCGGTCCGGCTCGAGAAACGGCGCCATCACCAGGAACACGAACCGGCACTTCGGGCACTCGCGGCACCAACCGTCGAAGGCGGCGCCCGAGCGGAACACCCGGTTACAGCTGCGAAAGCTGCCGTGGTACGCCTCCAGCTCCGCGAACCAGCGCGCGATCTCGAGCTCACCGCAGGAGCGCAACGGCGACGCGTACTCGATCGACCGCGAGACCGACTCCCGAAGGACGGACCGCAACGCCAGCTCGCACTCGGTGCTCTTGCTCCACTGGTGGTTGACGGCGACGTCGTCGACGAGGGACGTGGCCTCGTCCGCAGAACGTTCGAGAGCCACGAGGGTCGTGTCGTAGCCGTGGACGTAGCCGGCGGCAACGACGATGAGCGACACGATCGCCGTGATCGGGACGTGGCCGTTGAGTGCGCCGGCGGCATTGAGCTCGTGCAACCGCGGCGACAAGGTCCGGTTTATCGAGGCGAGCTTGAAGCCTGATACATCCGCCGTGCGTTGCATGGCGGGATGCCGGTTGATGGCGACGAGCCGGACCTCGAGCCCGGGCGGTGGGCCCGCCTGTTTCAGGGCCTCGATCAGCACGATCGAATCCTTGCCGCCTCCGACCGGCACCGCGATCCCCGGGCTCGGCGCCTCTTGAGCCGAGGCCGTGGCGAGGGCCGGCCCGGTCCCGGCCTGAATTTCGAAACGAAGCGGTACCGGCAGGCCGTTGGTGACCGCGAACTCCCGCATGCCCTTGTCGTACAGGTCGTGGACGAAGCCGGACTCCGCCGGGCTGAGCGGTCCCGTTTCGATGAGGATCGTTCCCGGAGCGGCAGCCTTGTAGTAACTGACGCCGGCTGCGAGATGCACCAGGCGCAGGGCTCGCTCGATGCCGGCGCCGGCATGTGAACCGAGCGGCTGCCCTCCGAATTCGACGACCTCGCGGAAGCTGTGGCGGTCGTCGAAGGCGTAATCGAAACGGGCGACGTTGCTCGAAGCATCGAAGTCAAATGCGACGAGCCTGAAGGTCTCGACGCCGGCCAGTTCGGGAGCGGTCACGGAGCTTCCCGTCCCGCCTCCGCGGCCTGCCTGAACCGCCGGCTCCGGTCGAGGTAGGTCCCATCTGCGTGAGGAGTGGGCGCCGCCGGCGAGAACAGCACGGCTTCGACGTCCGGGCTCGACGCCGCCATGGCGACCGCGGCCTCGAGCGAGGGCGCCGGCCGCCGGGTGGCTCTGCACGACAGGTGGTCGAGTGCGGCGGCGATGGCGGCGCCGGCATCGCCGCCGTCGTCGATCCAGACGACAACCGGCTGGGGCGAGGACGCCTCGATCCCCCGGGCGAGCGGGGCGAAGTCGAGACCGCGGTCCTGCCCGCCGACGATGAGTGCCACGCGCGCGCCTGCGAACGCACGAAGCGCCGCGAGCGTCCCTTCCGGGTTGCTCGCGAGCGCGTCGTCGACATAGATCACCCCGTCGTACTCGCCGATGGGCTGGAGCCGCGACCGGGGCGCCGTCACTGCGCAGAGCTCGTCTTCGAGCGGTCTTGCTGCTGGCGGGTCGCCGGTCAGCAGGAGCGCGGCCGTGACGGCGCCGCAGGCGTTGACAAGATTGTGCTCACCGAGGAGCTGGAATCTCGCGAGATCGAGCGGTCCGAGGCCCTCGACGACGATGGTCCCGCCGCCGAGGCGAGCCGGGCCGTCGTTGCCGTACAGCACTCTGCCGAAGAGCTCCGACGTCCGGGCGACAGTCTCGTCGGCACACCCGTTGACCGCAACCGGCACGTCCTCGCGGTGCGAGAAGAGCCGCAGCTTGTCGTCGATGTAGTTGGCAAGGTTGCGATGCCAGTCGAGATGGTCGGCCGAAAGCAGCGTGAGGACGCCGACCGAGGGCGACGTCGTCACGTCCGCCGTCTGGAAGCTCGACAGCTCGACCACGAAGACATCATGGCTGTCGTCGTCGTAGAGCTCGGTCACGGGGCGGCCGATGTTGCCCGCCAGCACGACGTCGAGTCCGTAGGCGCGAAGGGCCGCGGCGGTGAGCATCGCCGTCGTCGTCTTGCCCTTGGATCCGGTGACGGCAACGACTCGGCGGTCCTGGAAATCCTCCAACCAGAGCGCCGTCGGCGTGGTGACGACCGCACCGAGCTCCGCCGCTGCTGCGAGGCGCTCGTCGTAGCGTGAGATCCCGGGCGAGTGCACGACGAAATCGAAGCCACCACCCTCGAGCACCGACGGCGCCTCCACCCCGAATTCGGCGATGTCGGCGGCACTGGCCCGGCGCGGGGCCGAGTAGCCGGGCACGTCAGCAGCAGCGTCGTCGACGATGACGAGCTCCGCGCAGCTGGGACCGACCCGCCGAGCGAACGACTGGCCCTCCATGCCGGCACCGAAGACGGCCACCCGCCTGCCGGCAAGCGCCGCGATGCCTCCGATCAGCGGCACGCCGCGATGGTAACCGGGGTGGCCGAGCACAGGCGCGGGCGGGCGAGGAAGATTGCGCTGCTGCGGAGTAGGTTTGGCTCATGATCATCGGCGTCCCCGCAGAGGTGAAGATCGCGGAAGGTCGTGTCGCCATCACCCCCGACGGCGTCCGGGAGCTGACGGCGCTCGGCCACGAGGTGCTCCTCGAGACGGGAGCCGGCGAGGGCTCGTCCTTGAGCGACGCCGACTTCGCATCGGCCGGGGCGAGGGTGGTCGACGCCGCAGCTGCGTGGTCGGCTGAGCTCGTATGCAAGGTGAAGGAGCCCCAGGAGTCCGAGTTCGGCTACCTGCGGCCCGGGCTCGTGCTGTTCACCTACCTCCACCTCGCCGCGTATCCGCTCGTGGCCAAGGCGCTGCTCGAGTCCGAGACGACCGGCGTGGCCTACGAGACTGTGCAGGTCCCTTCGGGCGATCTGCCCCTGCTCGCGCCGATGAGCGAGGTCGCCGGGCGGATTGCCACTCAAGTCGGAGCCCATTTCCTGGAGGCTGCGCACGGGACGAGGGGCATCCTGCTCGGAGGCGTGCCAGGTGTACGACCGGCTCGCGTAGTGGTCATCGGCGCCGGCCACGTGGGTTGGAACGCGGCCTGGATCGCGCAAGGGATGGAGGCCGAGGTCCTGCTCCTGGACCGGAACATAGACCGGCTGCGCTGGGTCGACCAGATTCACCAGGGTCGGATCATGACTCTGGCCTCGAACCGGGGGTCGATCGAGCGGGCGATCTCCGAGGCCGATCTGGTCATCGGAGCCGTCCTCGTCGCGGGAGGGCGTGCCCCGATCGTCGTCACCGAGGACATGGTCGCTGGGATGCGTGCGGGAGCGGTCATCGTCGACGTCGCGGTCGACCAGGGCGGCTGCATCGAGACCACGCACGAGACGACACACGACGCCCCCACCTATTTCGTGCACGACGTTCTCCACTACGCGGTCGGCAACATGCCTGCGGCGGTGCCGCACACCTCCACCTACGCGCTCACCAACGCAACGTTCCCTTACGTCGTGGAGCTCGCCGAGCGCGGCGTGGACGGCGCGGCGTCGGCGGACCCCGTGCTGCGCGCGGGAGTCAATACGGTCGCGGGGAGCTGCACGAATCCGGCCGTGGCGGCAGCGCTCGGGCTGGACTGGGTCGACCCGATGAAGCTCCTGGCCGGCTGAACACGGGCGCCCGCTGCTGGTGCGGCGGCGCTCAGCGCTGGCTCGGCGCTCGCTCAGCGCCGTTCCCAACCAGAGCCCGATCGAGCTGCGAGACCGAGTGTGGTGAGGCGCTCCAGAGCGACCGCCGTGCCGGCAAGAGGAAGGCCCGACCGTTCGGACACGAGCTCGAACGGGATCGCCACGTCTTCCAACGCCTCCAGCACCGAGCGCTGCGCCGGCGTCAGTTGCTTGGCGGCTCTGCTCGTCGCGGGGGCGCCGGCGCCGGTCGTTGCGGCGGCACCGGTCGTGGCGGCAGCACCGGTCGTGCCGGGCCGGCGGCCGGCGCCTGCCCGCAGCGAGCGGCCCGACCCGGCGCATGCAAGCTCCAGCGCCGCGAGCACGTCGGCCGCGTCTCTGGCGACGCCGCACCCGTCTGCGATGAGTGCATTGGTGCCTTCGGAGGCTGGGCTGCGCACGGATCCCGGCACCGCAAGCACCGTCACGCCGCGCTCGTCAGCCGCTGTGACAGTGTGCAGCGCTCCGCCACTTCTGTGCGATTCGACGACGACCACGACGTGGGCGAGGGCGGCGATGAGGCGGTTCCGCAGCGGGAAGCGCCAGCCTTCCGGCGCCGCGCCGGGTGCCGCTTCCGAGAGGATCCCTCCGACGGTCTCCAGCCTGGCCCAGAGCCGGCTGCTGCTGGCCGGGTAGACGACGTCCACTCCGCCTCCGACGACGGCGATCGGAGGCGTCGGCCTCTCGCACGCGAGCGCACCCTCGTGAGCTGCCGAGTCGATCCCGGCGGCCAGGCCCGAGACCACGACCACGCCGGCGTCCGACAGATCAGCCCCTAGCTCGGAAGCGACGTTCGAGCCGTAGAACGTGGCCGATCTCGTGCCGACGAGGGCGACGCAGGGCCCTTCGATCTGGCTGATCGTGCCCCGGGCAAAAAGGATCTCCGGCGCAGCCCGGTCATCGACGAGACGCTCCGGGTACCCGGGCGCGCCGCGACGGAGAACCGCAGTCCCCGAAGCGGTGAGTCGCTCCCAGTCGAGCGCGGGATCAGCGTCGACAATCGCCCGCCGCCACGCCGCCACGATCTGCGGGGAGCGAACGCCGCCGTGACCCGGCGTCTGCTCGGCACGCATGAGCCGCGGCACGAGGCGGGGTCTCGGGGCGCGAAGGTCCGCGAAGACCTCAGCTGCGGAGCGGCCGCGCAACAGCCGCTGCAGGCGCTGGGGCGTCATCGAGGCCAGACCCGCCAGCGTCGCCCCGTAGGCAACGTCCGGCAGCTCGCCCGTCGGTTGCATGGGATCCCCTGCCGCGCTCATGCCGCGTCCGATCCGCCGAGGAGGGCTGTACGCCCCGCTCGGAGCTCGAGCGCCATGGCGAGGTGACCCTCGTCGACTGTCGCCTCGCAAGCGTCGAGATCGGCCAGTGTCAAGGCGACCCGCCGCACACGGTCAAGACCGCGAGCCGAGAGCGTGCCCGCGGACAGCTGCCGCTCGAGCAGGGCTCGAGCGCCCTTCGTCAAGGGAGCGTGCGCGTCGAGGCTCGCCGAAGGAAGCGCCGCGTTCGTCGCGACGCCACGCCGGCGTGCCGCGGACCGCACGTCGGCGACCCGCTCGGCAACGGCGGCACTCGGCTCGCCGGGAGTCGAGTCGAGGATGTCGCAGACACGGGGCGGGCCGACGGGAACGTGCAGGTCGAAGCGATCCAACAGCGGCCCCGACAGCTTCCGCGCGTAGCGGGCGAGCTGAGCGGCCGAACACACGCAGCTGCCCATGCCCCTTCGTTCGCCACACGGGCAGGGGTTCATCGCCGCGACGAGAAGAAACCTCGCCGGGAAGCTGACCGTCGCCCTCGCCCGTGCGACCCGGATGACGCCCTCCTCGAGCGGCTGGCGAAGCAGGTCGAGCAACGTCGTGGGGAATTCGCCCAGCTCGTCGAGGAACAGCACGCCGTTGGTCGCGAGGCTCACCTCACCGGGACGCATCCAGGAGGAGCCGCCTCCGATGAGAGCCGGGGCCGAGATCCCGTGATGAGGCGCCCGAAACGGCCGCCGGCGCTCCCCCGTCTGCGGCAACGGCAAGCCAGCCGCCGAATAGATCCGCCACGTCTCCAGCAGCTCGGACTCGTCAAGCGGGGGAAGCACGCTCGTGATCCGTTCCGCCAGCATGGTCTTGCCGGAGCCGGGCGGACCGGACAGCAGAAGGTGATGGCCGCCCGCTGCCGCGACCTCGATGGCAAGGCGCCCCAACGCCTGGCCGCGCACGTCCGCCAAGTCGAGAGAGACGCCGGCCCCGTGGCCGCCGGCGGTCCCGTTCGCGGCCGGCGGTCGACGTACCTTCGAGTCGGGCCAGGGCGCCCGGCCCGACAGCGCGTCGACGAGCTCGCTGAGCGAGCGAGCGGTTCGCACGACCGTGCGTCCCACGAGCAGCGCCTCGGGAGTGCAGGCCGGAGGCACGACCACCGCGGGCGAGGTAATTGCGTCGGCGAGCGGGAGCGCGCCGGGCACCGATCGGATCGTGCCGTCGAGGCCGAGCTCTCCGATGAACGCACAGCCGGCGACGGCTCCCGCCTCGAGCTGTCCGGTGGCGACGAGAAGCCCGACCGCGATCGGCAGATCGAGGCCGGCGCCGGATTTGCGAACTCCGGAGGGTGCGAGGTTCACAGTTACGCGCCGCAACGGCCAGGGAAGGCCGCTGGAAAGCAGGGCGGCTCGGACACGGTCGCGTGCTTCCCGGCAGGCGGCGTCGGGCAGGCCGACCACCGCGAAACCGGGCAGGCCGTTGGAAACGTGGACCTCGACCAGGACAGGGCGGCCGCGAACACCGAGCAGGGTGGCGGATGGGATAGAGGCGATCATGAGCGGACTCCAGACGGGATGGCTTGCAATGTGTGGAACGCCCATCCACTGGCACGCTCGATAGCTCTTCGGAGTGCACGCTACCGAAGGGGTGTGACGCTCCGTCGCGGTGGGACCTGGGCCGAGACCTCGAGGGAGGGGCCGAGACCTCGAGGGAGGGGCCGAGACCTCAGGGGAGGGGCCGAGACCTCGAGGGAGGGATAGTTCAATTTTGCGTTTAACTTGCCTCCGCTAAAGATTGCGACTGGTCGCAATCTCGATTGGAGGCAAGTTTGAAAACTTTTCGAAGTATCACCCAGCTCCCTCCTGCCGGCCGGCCTCCCTCCCGCCGGCCGGCCTCCGTCCCGCCCGCGGCCGACTGCCGACTGCTGGCGGACGGCGGACGGCGGACGGCGGACGGGGGTGGGGTTAGCGGCCTTTGAAGGTAGCGTCTCGTTTCTCGAGGAAGGCGCTGATGGCCTCTCGCGCGTCCTCCGACGTGAGGTTCATGATCTGCGTGACGCCTTCGCGCTCGAGCGCCTCGGCCATCCCCATCGAGAAGCTGCCATCGAGCATCGCCTTGGTGGCTGACAGGGCGAGCGGCGGGCCGGCGGCCAGCCGGCAGGCCCACTCCGCGACGAAGCCATCGAGCTCCTCGCTGGGAACGACCCGGTTGACGAGCCCGAAGTCGGCCGCTTCGGAGGCGCTCAGGATGTCCCCGAAGAAGGCGATCTCCTTCGCCTTGTGCAGCCCGACTCGGCGAGGAAGCAACCAGCTGCCGCCGAAGTCGAGCGAAAGCCCGCGCCGGGAGAAGATCTCGGAGAAGCGCGCCTCGCTGCTCGCGACGACCAGATCGCACCCGAAGGCAAGGTTGCAGCCGGCGCCGACGGCGACGCCCTCGACCTTGGCGATGGAAGGTTGCGGGAGGCGATGGAGAGCCAGCGCCGCGTCGCCGACGACTCGCATGTAGCTCACCTGGTGCATGTCGTTCATCTCCGGGTCCGCCAGATCGGCGCCGGCGCAGAACGCGCCTCCGGCACCGGTGACGACCACGACCCGGTCCTCCGGCCGCCTGCGGGCCTCGGTGAACACCTCGGTCAGCTCGCGCCACATCGAGATCGGCGCCGCGTTGCGCCGTTCGGGGCGGTTCAGGGTGACGGTGAGCACTCCGGCCGAGCGCTCGATGATCAAAGTGTCCATGTGTGCAACATAATCAGTGCCATGCCCCGACGACCTCCGGACCGACGCCCGCGCCGCCCCGACCCGCGGAAGCGCGTCGCTGGCCGCCCAGGCCCGCCGCGGGACTCCGAGGTCTCCTTCGTCGAGGACCCGATGGGCTCCGGCGCTGCGCAGTTGCAAAGGATCCAGCCATACCAGGCGACGAAGACCTACATCTGTCCGGGCTGCAACCAGGAGATCCACCCCGGTACCGGGCATTTCGTCATCGTCCCGGTCTCGGATCCAACCGACCGGCGCCACTGGCACTCGCCCTGCTGGGAGCATCGCGGCCGGCGCCGCCCGACCGGGCGTTGAGGCAGGGCCGCCCGTCCCAGCGTCAGAACGCGTTCTCGATGACCTCGACGCGGCCATCAAGGACCGCGGCCACGTCGAAGCGCAGGGTCGAGGTGCCCTGAGGCGCCTCGAGGAGGTAAAGGGTGGCGAGCTGGCGGAGACGACGACGTTTTGCAGGGGTGACGGCTTCGAAAGGGGAGCCGAACTGTTCGGTTGCCCTCGTCTTCACCTCGCAGATGACCAGGACCCGCGCACGGCGGCAGATGAGGTCGATCTCACCCGTGCGACAGCGCCAGTTCCTTGCGACGACTTCATAACCGTGGGCGACATACCAGTCTGCGGTGGCGTCCTCACCCTGTCGGCCGAGTGCCGACCGGCCGGCGGACGGCGCCACTAGGCCTCGTCTTTTGGCAGAGCCTCCACGTTCACGTCCTTGTAGGTGACGACGCGCACCGACGAGACGAACCGCGCCTGGCGGTACATGTCCCAGACCCAGGCGTCAGCGAGGTCGACCTCGAAGTATGTGGCGCCCGGCCCGGACCTGGGCGTGACCTTTACATCGTTGGCGAGGTAGAAACGGCGCTCCGTCTCGACGACGTAGCTGAACATCGGAAGTACCGCGCGGTACTCGCGGTAGAGCTCGAGCTCGACTTCAGCCTCGAACTGGTCGAGGTCCTCTTCGGCGCTCACGGCTGCGTGCCTATCACGGCCCCACCTGCTGGAAGAACGGGTGCGGACTGCGGGTCAGCGGGCGTCTCGCTTCTCCTTGATCTTCGCGGCCTTGCCTACGCGGTCACGCAGGTAGTACAGCTTCGCACGGCGGACATCGCCCTCGGTCGTCCGTTCGATCTTGGCGATGATCGGGGAGTGGACCGGAAAGGTTCGCTCTACGCCGACGCCGAAGCTCACCTTGCGAACCGTGAAGGTCTCGCGGATGCCCGATCCCTGGCGGCGTATGGCTGCGCCCTGGAAGACCTGAACGCGCTCACGGTTGCCCTCGACGACCCGGACGTGCACCTTCAAGGTGTCCCCAGGGCGAAATTCGGGAATGTCGTCGCGAAGGCTCTCGCGGTCGACAAGGTCGGTGGGGTTCATGACAGGTCACGCTCCTCGGGGCGATCGGACGGATGGCCACCGGCTGGGCGCCGCTCGCCGGATCCGGCGTCCGGCGTGTCGACTCGTTCCGTTCCGTCGGCACCTAGAGGATAGCCGTGCTGAGCGAGCAGGCGCACCTCGTCGGGCGCCAGACCACCTCGCGCCTCGATGAGGTCAGGTCGGCGCTGGAGGGTGCGCCAGAGGGCCTCCGCCCGTCGCCATCGCTCGACTCGACCGTGGTCTCCGCCGCGGAGGACCTCCGGGACCTCCCAGCCCCGAAACATCGCCGGCCTCGTGTACTGCGGATACTCGAGCAGCCCGGTCGTGAAGCTCTCGTCCCCCGCTGACGCCGAGTTGCCGAGCACGCCGGGGACGAGCCGGAGCGTGGCCTCCACAATGACGAGGGCTGCCAGTTCGCCGCCGGCGAGCACGTAGTCACCGATCGAGAGCTCGTCGTCGACAAGGTGGTCGGCGATCCGCTGGTCCACACCCTCGTAGCGGCCGCAGAGGAGCGAGAAGGCCACGGGCCGGGGCGCCGGGCCGAGCGCCGCCGAGGCCGGCGAGCTCGGCGGCAACGGTCTGATCGAACCGCCGGCCGCCGGGCGCGAGCAAGTAGAGGGGTCGCGGGGGATCTGCAAGCTCGACGGCGGCGAAGACCGGCTCCGGAGCAAGCACCATGCCCGCCCCGCCGCCAAACGGTGCGTCGTCCACGGTGCGGTGCGGATCCGTCGCGCCCGACCGAAGATCGTGGATGCGGAGGTCCACCAGCCCGTCTCTCCTGGCCCGCCCGACGATGCTGACCGCGCAGAAGCTGTCTATGGCCTCGGGAAAGATGGTGAACACGTCGATGCGCGCCGCCGGCGCCTGGCCCGCAGCCGCCTCGGGGTCACGGGCCGCCGGCGGGTCCTGCGGGGTCACTCGAACAGCCCGGCGGGCACGTCCACGACGATGCGGCCGGGCGCGCGATCCACAACGAAACGGAGCGGTACCAGGTTCCCGTCATCCATCACGAGCAGATCGCTCGCAGGGTTGGCCTGGACGGCGGAGACGGTCCCGCGCGGCGTCCCGTCGACCTCGATCACCTCGCTGCCGACGAGGTCGTGCACGAAGAGTGACTCGGGATCGTCGACCGCCGGCGCCAGAAGGAGCGCGCCGCGAAGCTCGTCCGCCGCCTCCCGCGTGTGCACACCCTCGAACTCCACGAGGTAGCGCCCTTGAAATGGCCGGGACCTGCGCACCTCCAGGGTCCGGGGGGCGCTCGCCGGGCCGCGGCCGGCCGGCGCCGCCGGCGCCGCCGGCCGGGGAACACGTCAGCTCGGCTCCCGGAGCGAGCCTTTCGGTGCGGTTGGTGACGAGGGAGACCACCACTTCGCCGAGGAGACCGTGAGGCCGTGCGATCCGGCCAACCTCGAGAAGTGGCCGCTCGCCCCCGTCGCCGCCGGAGCCCATCTCGCGGTCAGTCGACGATGTCGACCGACGCCTCCTGGCCATCGCGGGCGGCGGCGGCGCGCACGAGGGTGCGCAGCGCCTGCGCCGTACGTCCCCTCCGGCCGATGATGCGCCCCATGTCACTTTGAGCGACGTGCAACGAGAGTCGGATCCCGCCGCGTCCCTCGGCGACCTCGACCGTCACGCCGGCGGGGTCGTCAACGATCGAGCGGGCGACATGCTCCAGGACGGAACGTGCCGTGCCACCCTCCACGCGATTGCCTGCCTCGGCGACCGCGACTGCCTCGTCCGCCCCTACGGCCTCGGAGGACTCGTCGCCCTCGTCGCCCTCGTCGCCCTCGTCAGCATCATTGGCAACGTCTTCTGCCTCCGCCTCCTCTTCGAGCTCGTCGTCCTCTTCCTCGAGTTCGTCGTCCTCGTCGGTGAAGTCGTCGTCGGTGTCGTCGTCTTCAGACGGGCTGAGAGCGCTGAAGTCGGGCTCGCCGAATGGGTTGCTGCCGGAATCGGTCATCGTGAACCTCAGCTTTCGGCTTCTGCGTCGGTCTCGGCTGCGTCGCCGTCATCGCCATCGCCGGCGGGGTCGGCCGTCGCCGGCGGAGGCGGTGTCGCCGGCGGGGGCGACGGCGACGGCCGTCGCCTTCTTCGCGGCCGGCCGCTTGGCCGGACCGGCCGCGCGGCCCGGGCGGGCGTGGCGGTCGGACACGGGCTTCGCCGGGCGGCTCGACTCGAACTGCTCCCAGGCGCCCGAGATGACGAGCAGCTTGCGCACGGTCTCGGTCGGCTGCGCTCCCTTGGCCAGCCAGCCGAGGACCCGGGCGTTGTCGATCTCGACGGTCGACGGCTCCATGCGGGGTGCGTACGTGCCGACGGTCTCGATGAACCGCCCGTCGCGAGGTGAGCGGCTGTCGGCCACGACGACGCGGTACGTGGGCTGCTTCTTCTTGCCCATGCGCATCAGGCGGAGCTTTACGGTCACGGTGTGTCCTTCTCTCTTTGGGGTGAAGACGCTTAGCGGGTCGGCCCGAGGCCGCGGGTCGACGGGGTGACCCGACCGCCCTTGACCTTCTTGCGGTTGCCTTTGCCAGCCTTGCCGGATCTGCCGGCCCGGCCGCCGGCACCGGCGGCGGTGCCGGCGAGCTTGGCCATCGGCCCGACTCCCCGCATCATCTTTTGCATCTCCTTGAACTGCCGAAGGAGATTGTTGACCTCGGTCGTGGACGTACCGCTCCCGTTAGCGATCCTGAGCCGGCGGGAGCCGTCGAGCACGGTGGGGTCGGTCCGCTCGAGCAGTGTCATCGAGCAGATGATCGCCTCGATCCTGGTGACGTCGCGGTCGTCGACCTTAGCGTCGCGCATCTCCTTCGGGACGCCGGGCAGCAGCGACAGGATGCCGGTGAGCGGGCCCATCTTCTTGAGCTGGCGGAGCTGGTCGAGGAAGTCGTCGAGCGTGAAGGTTCCCGCCTGCAGCCGTTCGAGGGCTTGACCGGCGACCTCCTCGTCGTACTCCCGCTCCGCCTTCTCGATCAGGCTGAGCACGTCGCCCATGCCGAGGATGCGGCTGGCGAGGCGGTCGGGATGGAACGTGTCGAAGTCCGCTACGCGTTCCCCGGTCGAGAGAAACGCGATCGGCTTCCCCACGACCTGCTTCACCGACAGGGCTGCACCGCCTCGGGCGTCGCCGTCAACCTTGGTCAGGATGATGCCGTCGAGCTGCAGCGTCCGGTGGAACGCCTCTGCGGTCTGGACCGCGTCCTGTCCGGTCATGGCGTCGACGACGAAGAAGGTGTAGTTCGGGTGCACGACGTCCGAGACCCGCCGCACCTCGTCCATCAGCTCGTGGTCGATCGCGAGACGGCCGGCGGTGTCGACGATGACGACGTCGCGCCCGAGACGCTCCGCCTCGGCGAGGCCTCGCCGGGCGACGCTCACCGGATCGGTCGGCTCGGAGAACACGCCGACGCCGACCTCGGCACCGAGCACACGCAGCTGCTCGACGGCCGCCGGGCGCTGGAGGTCGGCGCCGATCAGGTAGGGATTGCGACCCTGCTGGCGAAACCAAAGGGCCAGCTTGGCGGCCGCGGTCGTCTTGCCCGAGCCCTGGAGGCCGGCGAGCAGGACGACGGTGGGGGGCTTGGAGGCGTAGGTGATCTTGAGCGCCTCGCCGCCCAGGGTCGCGGTCAGCTCCTCGTTGACGACCTTGATGACCTGCTGAGCAGGGGTGAGGTGCTTGGCGAGCTCGGCACCGGTGCAGCGGGCGCGAATCCGTTCGATGAGGTCCTGGACGACGGCGAGATTGACGTCGGCCTCGAGCAGCGCGACTCGGATCTCCCGCAGGACCTCGCCAACTTCGGCGTCGCCGAGGCGACCGCGACCGCGAAGGCGCGTGAGGATTCCTTCGAAACGATCAGTCAGCGTGTCGAACATGGGCCAGACCAGGTTACTCGGGCCGCGAGCGCGTCATCCGAGCGGGGTCGGCCGTGGCAGCGGCGGACTTCAACCGAAGAGGGCGGACACGAACTCCTGCGGGTCGAACGGCACCAGGTCCGCCGCGCCTTCGCCGATCCCGACGAGCTTGATGGGCAGGCCGAGCTCAGATCGGATCGCCAGCACCACGCCCCCTTTTGCCGTTCCGTCAAGCTTGGTGAGGACGATCCCGGTCACACCGACCGCCTCGGTGAACTGGCGCGCCTGGACGACGCCGTTCTGGCCGGTCGTGGCGTCGAGCACGAGCAGGACCTCGGTCAGCTCGCCGGGAGGACGCTCCGCGACGCGGCGCACCTTGCGCAGCTCCTCCATCAGGTTCACCTTCGTGTGGAGCCGGCCGGCGGTGTCCGCCAGGACGAGTCCCGCTCCTCTGGAGGCTGCGTGTTGGACGGCGTCGAAGATCACCGACGAAGGGTCTGCGCCGTCGGAACCCCGGACGATCCGCGCGCCGGCACGCTCCGCCCATGTCTCGAGCTGCTCTCCTGCCGCCGCCCGAAAGGTGTCCCCGGCCGCCAGCACCACCCCCCGCCCCCCTTGCATCTCCCGCAGGGCGAGCTTGCCGATCGTCGTCGTCTTGCCGACCCCGTTCACCCCGACGAAGAGCCACACTGTCGGGCCTTCGCCCTCGCCGAACGCGAGTGACTCGTCGTCGCCCTCGAACATCGCCGTGAGGTCAGCCTGCAGCGCCTGCAGGAGGGCGGCGGGGTCGGTGGCGGACAGGGTGCCGTTTTTCAATTTGGCTCGGAGATCGTCGAGGACCCGTGTCGTCGTCGTGACCCCCACATCGGCGAGGATCAGCGCCTCCTCGAGCTGTTCGAATGTGGTCTCGTCGATGCCCTTGCGGCCCCGTATGCCCTCGAGGTAGCCGGACAACAGGCCACGGGCGCGCCCGAGCCGCTCCTTGAGCGCAGGCGGGGCGGGGGCCTCCTCGACCGGCGCCGGGGCCTGGCCCGCCGCCGGCGCCGCAGTCGGCGCCTCCGCCGGCGCGGCCTCGGGAGCGGCGGCCGGTGGCCGGGCCGGCGTGATCGGCGGGGCCGTCGGCGGGGCGCCGGCCGGCGGCCGGGCAGCGTGCGGGCGCTCCCGGCCGCGGCGGCGGTTGCGCGAACCGATCGCAAGCGTCGCTGACGTGACAACAGCCAGGGCGACGACGACGAGAATGATGACGAGGGTCATGCCGTGCGCAGACTACCGGCCGGCGGCCCCGGCCCAGGAGAGCGTCTAGTCGACCGACGCCCGTTGGGCGCTGGGGTTCCCGATCCGCTCGCTCACGACTTTGGATGCCCCTTCCGGCTGCATCGTCACGCCGTAGAGGACGTCTGCTGCTTCCATGGTCCGTTTCTGGTGGGTGACGATGACCAGCTGGGCGTCCGCACGGAACTCGTCGACGAGGTCCAGAAACCGGTGCAGGTTCACGTCGTCGAGCGCCGCCTCCACCTCGTCCATCAAATAGAACGGCGACGGGCGGCTGCGGAACACGGCGAACAGGAACGCCAGCGCGACGAGCGACCGCTCCCCGCCCGACAGCAGCGACAGACGGCGGACGTTCCGGCCCGCAGGCCGGGCCTCGATCTCGACCCCGGTCGAGAGCAGGTCCTCGGGCTCGACCAGGCTGAGGCTGCCGCTACCGCCCGGGAAGAGCATCGCGAACAGCTCCTCGAAGTGGCGGGCGACATCCGCGAAGGCCTGGGCGAAGACGCCGACGATCTCCTCGTCGACGGCGCGGATGACGCGCCCGAGCTCGCGGCGGGCGTTACGGACGTCCTCGAGCTGCTCGGCGAGGAAACGGTCCCGCTCCTCGAGCGCGGCCAGCTCCTCCAGCGCCAGCGGGTTGACGGGACCCATCAGCCGGAGCTCCCGGTCGAGCTCCCGCACCCGCGCCTGGGCGGGGATACCCGGCGGCAGCTCGGGGCAGGGCGAGGCAACGGCCTCGTCGGGCTCGCACTCCAGCTCCCGGCGCAGCGCTTCGACGGCGGTCTCCAGGCGGAGCTTCGCCTCCGCCCTCTCCAGCTCGACCCGCTGGAGCAGCTCGCGGGCGCCGGCGAGGTCGCGTTCGGTGGCGGCCCGCTCGTCGCGCAGCTGCCGTAGCCGGGCGGCGGTCGTGGCGACCGCGAGCTCGCGCTCCACCCGCTCGGTACGGAGCCGGTCAGCCGCCCCCGCCAGCACGCCGCCGAGGCGGGCGAGCTCGCCGGCAAGGCGCCCGAGCGCCACAGCTGCCGCCTCGAGGCCCTCCCGCTTCGCTGCGGCTTCGGCCCTGGCCCGGTCGAGGCCGGCGAGGCGCCGTTCGACCTCGTCGCGCCGCGTCGTGAGAAGCGTCGCCCGTTCCTCCAGTCCCGCCGCGCGCATCCCGAGCTCCGCCCCGAGCGCGGCGAGGGACCGGGCCCGTTCGTCGAGAGCGGTCCGGGCGCGGGTCGCCTCCTCGGCGACTGCGAGCGCCTCGAGCTCGGCGCCCTCGGCTCTCGCGAGCTCGGCTTCGCGCAGCACGAGCTCCGCTTCGGTGGCCGCGAGGCGCCCCATGGCGGCCTCGTGTGCCGACGACACGTCGCTCCGCTCAGCCGCAAGCGCGACGAGACGCTGCGCCGACTGCGCCCGGGTCGACTGCGCCTGGGCCAGCGCGGCGGCGGCGTGGTCGAACCGGCGCGCAGCTTCGGCACTCGCCGATCGGGCGCCGGCGAGCGACTTCCGATCCTCTTCTGCTTCGGCCGCCGCCGTCCGTGCGAGTCGGAGCGCGGACTCGGCGTCGCGCCGGACTGTTTCGAGGGCGGCCCTCGTCGCTCCCGAGCGCGCTGCCCCGATGCGCCAGCCCCGAACCGAGAGGCGATCGCCTGCCGTCGTGACGATCGTGTAGCCGGGCAGGTCCTCGGCGAGGCGGAGCGCCTCCTCGAGCCCGCCCCGGCACAGGAGCACGCCGGCGAGGAGCTCGTCGAGCACCGCATCGACGCCCCGCACGCCTGATCGCACGCGGTGACGCAGGGGCTCGGCCTCCGGGGGCGGCGGCACCGGGAGGGCCCGGCTCGACCCGCTCGACCCGCCTGTCGCCAGCACGCCACCGTGCAGGCCGGCGTCGTGCAGGTGGCGCAACGCGTCGCGGGCGGCGGCCGTCCCGTCCACCACGACCGTGCCGAGCGCATCTTCCACGGCGGCCTCGAAGCCCTTCTCGCAGCCGTCGTCGATCTCGACGACGTCGGCGAGCGTGCCGAGCACGCCGGCAAGCCCGGCCAGCCGCTCGACACCGGCTCGCGCCCGCGCCTCGTCGAGGGCGGCCTGAAGCGCCTCCACCCTGGCCTCGAGAGCGTGCGAGTGATCCGCGGCCGCCCGGGCCCGGGACTCGCTCTCCTCCGCGCGCCCCGCGGCCGCTCGTTCTGCCGCCGCAAGCCGCTCGTGGTTGGCGCGGAGCTGCTCGTGGTTGGCCTCGGACGCGGCCGCCGTCGCCGCCAGGTCGGCGAGCAGCGCCTCGTGCTCCTCGCGCATGCGATCCACGCTCGCGAGGCGCTCGGCGAGGCGCGCCACGGCCTCCCTCGCCGCCGACAGACGGTCGCGCGCCGCCTCGTGCTGCTGGCGTGCATTCCGGGCGCTCGCCAGCCCGGTCGGCACGGCCTCGCCGGCGAACACGGCCTCGTCGCGCCGGAGCTCCGCCTCGAGCGCCTCGAGCGAGTCGCGCTCGGGCACCAGGGCTTCCGCCGCTGCCAACGCGGCCGAAAGTTCCGAAGCGAGGCGGGACGCCTCGGCCTCGAGCGACGCCACGACGTCGGCCTCCGTCGCCGCGGCCAGCAAGCCGGCGACGGTGCGCCGGCGCTCCACGACCACGTTCGCGAGACCGCGTTGGCGCTCGAGCAGCCGCTCGGCGCGCCCGAGCCGGTCGGAGCCGTCCCAGGCCTGAGCCTCGCTGACGGCGGTCTCGGTCGTGGCAACGAGGTCGTCGAGGCGCGCCAGCTCGCTGCGCTGCCCGGCCTCACGCTCGGTCAGCTCGACGTGCGAGAGCCGTGCCCTCTCGAGCCGGCGACCGAGCGAGTCGATCTCCCGCCCGGCGAGATGCAGCCGGAGCGCCCGCAGCTCGGTGACGAGGCCGTCGTGACGGCGGGCGGCCTCCGCCTGGCGCTCCAGGGGCCTGAGCTGGCGGCGCACCTCCCGCTGGAGGTCCTGCAACCGGAGCAGGTTCTGCTCACTCGACTCGAGCCGCCGCTCCGCCCGCTCGCGCCGGCGCCGGAACTTGAGGACCCCCGCCGCCTCCTCGATCACCATGCGCCGGTCCTCCGGGCGCGACTGGAGCACCGAGTCGAGCTGGCCCTGGCTGACGATCACGTGCTGCTGGCGGCCGACGCCGGCGTCGGAGAGCAGCTCCTGGACGTCGAGCAGGCGGCAGGGCGCCCCGTTCACCGCATACTCGCTCTCGCCCGTCCGAAACAACGTCCTCGTGATCGTCACCTCCGCCATCTCCACCGGGAGGCGTCTCGAGCTGTTGTCGATCGTGAGGGAGACCTCGGCGCGGCCGAGTGCGGGCCGCTTCGAAGTGCCGGCGAAGATGACGTCGTCCATCTTGGTGGACCGGACCACCTTCGGCCCCTGGGCTCCGAGAACCCAGGCGACCGCGTCCACGACGTTCGACTTGCCGGACCCGTTCGGCCCCACGACCACGGTGATGCCGGGCTCGAGCTCGATCGTGGTCGGATCGGCGAACGACTTGAATCCCTTGAGGGTCAGCGTCTTCAGGAACACGGTGGGCTCACGTTATCCGTGCCGGAGGCCGAGCTCGGGGACCGCCCAGGACTGAGCCTCACACCTGGCAGCCCTCGCAGCAGTACGCCGGCCGGGCGCCGATCTTGAGCCGTACGACGCGTCCTCCGCACCGGCGACAGGGCTCACCAGCCCGGTCGTAGACGGCGTGGCGTCCCTGGTAAGACCCGAGGTCACCCTCGACGTCGCGGTAGCGGGCGTCCACGAGTGAGGACCCGCGCATCCGCACCGCGTCACGGAGGACGGCCCGGGCGGCTCTTGCCAGGGCGGCGACCTCGGCGGGCGTGAGCGAGCCGCCGGTGCGGTCGGGTCGCAGCTTCGCCCGGAAGCAGATCTCGTCTGCGTAGATGTTCCCGATCCCGGCGACGATGCGCTGATCGGTGAGCAGGGCCTTGAGCGACGCACGCCGGCCGGCGAAACGGCTGGCGAGAAAGGCCGCCGGGAGCCCTTCCAGGAGCGGATCTCGCCCGAGGTGGGCGAGCTCGGCCGGGACGCCGCGCTCGTCGAGCTCCGACGAGACGAACCACTCGCCGAACGTCCTCGGGTCCACGAAACGCAGCTCGGTGCCGTCCCCGAGCGACAGCACGACATGGGTGTGCGGCGCCAGCGGCGGCCAATCGGGGCCGCGCACGTGCAGCAGCTGGCCGCTCATGCGCAGATGGACGACCAGGACGGCATCGTCGTCCAAGGAGAGCAACAGGAACTTGCCGCGGCGGCCGGCCGCCCTCACCGACCGGCCGATGAGCCGGGTCTCCAGCTCGGCGGGAGACTGGCGCCGGACCGTGCGCCGTCCCAGAACCCGCACGTCATCGATCCGCTTCCCGACGAGCGCGCCGTCGAGACCGCGGCGCACGGTCTCCACCTCGGGGAGCTCGGGCACCTAGGGGCCGGGGGCGTCGCCTGCACTGGCGACGAGAAACTCGAGGGCGGCGGAGGCGGCGACGCGCTCGGCGTGCTTCTTGGAGGGCCCGGTGCCGTGACCCAGCAGCTGTCCGCCGACGTACACCTCGGCCGTGAAGACCTTGGCGTGGTCCGGCCCGCGGTCGCGCACCTTGTACGACGGCAGGCTCAGGCCGAGGCGCGCCGTCAGCTCCTGCAGTTGGTTCTTGGGGTCGCCCAGCCGCCCGCCGGCGGCGATGCCCGCGATCGGCGCCGCGAGACGATCGACCACGAAACGGGTCGCCGCCTCCAGCCCGGCGGACAGGTACACCGCTCCGATGATCGCCTCGAGGCAGTCGGCGAGGATCGACTCCTTCGAACGCCCTCCCGAGGCCTCTTCACCTTTTCCGAGCAGGACCGCATCGCCGACGCCGAGCTCGGACGCGACCGGGGCGAGAGCCTGTGTGCTGACGACCGAGGCCCGGAGCCGGGCGAGGTCGCCCTCGGGCAGCGAGGGGAAGGCCCGGTAGAGGTGATCGGTGACGACGAGGCCGAGCACGGCATCGCCCAGGAGCTCGAGTCGTTCGTTGGACGGGAGCCCTCCCGACTCCGAACAGTACGAACGGTGCGACAGGGCCTGGTGCAGGAGGCCGTCCTCGACCGGGTACTCGGCCAGCGCCCTCCGAAGACGCCCGCTCGTGGGCGGGCGCTCCAAGTTCACCGACGTCAGGCGGCCTCGACCTTCGCACTCACGTAATCGACCGCGTCGCGGACGGTGCGAAGGTCCTCGAGGTCCTCGTCCTCGATGCGGAACCCGGACACCCGTTCGCTCAGCTCCTCCTCGAGCGCCTCGACGAGCTCGATCAGCGCCAGCGAGTCGGCGTTGAGGTCGTCGGCGAACGATGAGGACTCGCTGATGTCGGAGACGTCGATCTCGAGGATCTCCGCCAGCTGGGAGCGGACGAGTTCGAGTACCTCGTCGCGGCTCATGATCGCACCGGTCGTCTCGGCCACCTGGACTCCTTCGGATCGTCCTGACACCAACATCGATGTTACGGCGGGCCGGCACCGCCACGGCGTCACGCAGCGACCCGACGAGGTCTCCCGTCGCCAGCTCGTAGGCGACCCGAACGGCGTTCAGGATCGCCGTCGCCGACGAGCTCCCGTGGCTGATGACGCAAACTCCGTCCACGCCGAGCAACATGGCGCCGCCGGTCTCGTCCGGGTTGAGCCGCTGCGCGTACACGAGGAGCTCCGGGGCGAGCACGTCGCCGGCGGCCCGGGTCTCCGGCGAGGTCCCGATCACCCGGCCGAGGATGTCGAACACGACCCGCAGCGTTCCCTCCACGGACTTGAGCGCCACGTTGCCGGTGAAGCCGTCGGTCACGATCACGTCGACGTTGCCGTCGAGGAGGTCCCGGCCCTCCACGTTGCCGATGAAGTCCACGCCGACGCCTTCAGCGAGCAACGCGTGCGCTTCCTTCGCGAGCTGATTGCCTTTCGTGGACTCCTCGCCGATCGAGAGCAGCCCGACTTTCGGGGCCAGAGTGCCGTAGCGGCGGGTGACGAACACCGCTCCCATCTGGGCGAACTGAACCAGCCACTCGGCCCGGCAATCGGCATTGGCGCCGGCGTCGACGAGGATCGCCGGGCGCCCGCTGATCGCCGGGATGAGGGCGGCGAGCCCGGGACGGGCGACGCCGGGCAGCCGCCCCATCCGCAGCAGGGCGCTCGCCATCGTGGCGCCGGTGTTGCCGGCGCTCACCATCGCGCAGGCCCGCCCGTCGCGCACCGCCTCGGCAGCCCTGACGAGGCTCGAGTCCTTCTTCGTCCGGACGCTCTGGGCCGGGTCGGCGTGCATCTCGATGACCTCGGAGGCGTGAAGCACCTCCAGGTCGCCCGTGTCTCCGAGCGAGCCGTCCGTCGGACCGACGAGCACGACGGGAATCCCGAGCTCTTCGACGGCGCGCCGGGCGCCGGCGACGATGTCGCCGGGGGCGCGGTCGCCTCCCATGGCGTCAACCGCGACCGGAAGCGAGCTCATGGAAGTCGGCGCGGAGCCAGCGGCTGCAGTCGGCGCCTGCTCGGTCAGTTGACCTCGACCGCCTGACGTCCCTTGTACCACCCGCAGTGCGGACACACCACGTGCGGCAGCTTCGCCCTGTTGCACTGCGGGCAGAGGCTGCGCGGCGGCGTCCTCAGCGTCCAGGCGGAGGCGCGCCGGCTCCTGCTCTTCGACTTCGAGGTCTTCTTCTTGGGGACGGCCATCGTCACTCTCTCCAGTCGGATTCGGCCTCGGGTGCACCGAGCCCGGAGAGCGCAGCCCACCTCGGGTCGAGCTTCTCCGTGCAGATACAGGTCTCGTAGTTGCGGTTCACGCCGCAGTCCGGACAGAGCCCGAGGCAGTCGGGCCCACAAAGGGGCGCGAGCGGCAACTCGAGGATACAGGCATCGTGGGCGAGCGGTTCGAGATCGAGCCAGTCAGCGGTCATGGCGTAGTCGAGCTCGGGATCCGGGTCGTCCGAGTAGACCTCGCGGACGCCTGCCACCAGGCGCCCCCTCGCCGGCTCGAGACAGCGCCGGCACTCGCCCTCCCAGTCGGCGGACACGGTCCCGGTCGCCACGACGCCGCCGAGGATCGACTCGAGCACGACGTCCACGTCGACGTCGGAACCCTCCGGTACGCGGGAGTTGGTGATCTCGAGCTCGGCGATCGGGCCGGCGACCTCGAACCGGCGCCGCGTGCCGGGATGCTTGCGGAGAGCGGCGACCGCGACGACGAACGGTCCCCCGCGGCCGTTCCTCTTCACTCGATGTCCTGGTCGAAGAGGCCGTCGCCGGACAGCCAGCCGTCGTCGCCGTCCTCCTCGGACTCCTCGTCGCCGGGCTCCTCCTGCGGTGTGGGCACCGACGCCAGACGCTCGCGGCCGGCCCGGACCGTCTTCAGCGTCCGGTCGAGCACGATCTCGAAGCCGGCGAGCTTCTGGTCGACGTAGTCCTCGGCCTCATGCCGCATCTGGCGGCCTTCCGCCTCGGCGTCCTCGACGATCCGAACGGCCCGGTGCTCGGCCTGGCGGACGATCTCGGTCCGTTGCACCATCCGCTCGGACTGGACCCTCGCGTCGCCGACGATGTCCGCCGCCTCCCGCCTGGCGGCGACGAGCAGCTGCTCGTGGTCCTTGAGCATCCGGCGGGCTCGCCTGAGCTCCTCGGGCAGCTCGTCGCGAACCGCTTCCAGCAGGTCGAGCACCTCGTCGCGGGTGATGATCGCCGACGACGAGAGCGGCATCGACTTGGCGGAGGTGACGATCTCGATGAGCTCCTCGAGGAGGTCCTCGACGCCGCCCGGCTCGGCCGGATGCCCCGGGTCGCGCTCGGTACCTTCGGTGTCGTGGAGGTCGGTCACGGCTGAAGCTCCTTCAGCCGGCGGGCGATCGGAGGCGGCACGAACTCGCTCACGTCCCCGCCGTAACGGACCACTTCCCGGATGAGGCGCGACGCCACGAACGAGTGCGTGGAGCTCGTCGGGAGAAACAAAGTCTCGATCCCCGAAAGATGGTGGTTCATTTGCGCCATCTGCAACTCGTTCTCGAAGTCGGAGATCGCTCGGAGCCCCCGCACGATGACGGTGGCACCCACCTCGCGGGCGACCTCGACGACGAGCGTCGACATCGACTCGATCCGCACCGAGCCGAGGTGGGCGAGGGACTCGGCGATCATCGCCTGCCGGTCGTCGGCGTCGAACAGCGGCTCGCCCTTCTGCGGGTTGCGGACGACGGCCACGACGAGCGCGTCGAACAGCCTCGAGGCGCGCTCGGCGATCTCGAGGTGCCCGTTGTGGAACGGATCGAACGAGCCAGGGAAGAGGGCGATGGTCACACGGGGTCCTTCTCGGTGCTTCGGGGATCGTCGCGGTCGGGCCCGAGGGCTTCGACCAGCGTGACGAGCGTACCGCCGTAGCGGTACTCGCGGCGGACCGTGAAGGACGCGGGGACCTCGACGGGGGCGGAGGACTCGAGGACGGCGAGCTTGGTTTCGAGAAGGCCGAGCAGGAAACGCCAGCCGTCGAACACATACGGCGGGTCGACGAGGGCGAGGTCGTAGCGCGTGCCGGCCTCACGGGCGAGGAACTGGAGGACCTCGGTGCGGACGACGCGGACTCCGGGTGCGGCGGCGAGGCCGGTCGAGTCGAGGTTGGCGCGGATGGCCGCAACCGCCCGGCGGTCCTTCTCGACGAAACAGACGGCGCCGGCCCCACGCGACAAGGCCTCGATCCCGAGAGCGCCCGAGCCGGCGAACAGGTCGAGCACCGATGCGCCCTCCAGCACGCCGCGGCTGGCGAGGATGTCGAAGATGGCCTCCCGGACGCGGTCGCTCGTCGGCCGCAGACCAGGCAGGTCCGGAGCTGCCAGCCGGCGTCCGCGCGCCGTGCCCCCGATTACGCGCACGCAACCACCGTCGGGGGCTGGGCGCCGGGCGCGGCCGGCGTGGACGTGGGCGGGGCGGGGCGGGGGCGCGTGGGGATGTTTCGAAAAGTTTCCAAACTTGCCTCCGTTAATGATTGCGACTGGTCACAATCTCGATTGGAGGCAAGTTTGGCGTAAATTTCGTACTATCCCTCCTCCCTCCCTCGGTCCGCGGCCGTTCAGTTCTTGAGGAGGAACTCCTGCTCCTCTTCGGCCACGAACAGCTGGACCTCGTCGCCGAGGAGCGGATGCGCCTCGAGGGTGGGATCCTCGTCGACGATCGCCTCCGCCACCTGGCGCGCCGCCCGGACGAGCGCCTTGTCCCTGCGAAGCGACGTCAGGCGCAGGTCGCTCCTCCCCTTCTGACGGATCCCGAGCACCGTGCCCTCGCCGCGCAGCTCGAGATCGACCTCCGCCAGCTCGAAGCCGTCGCTTGACGCCTCGAGCGCCCGCAGCCTCTTCTCCGCCCCAGGCGTCACGACGTCCGCGAGCAGGTAGCACCACGACTTGTCGGTGCCGCGGCCGACCCTGCCCCGCAGCTGATGCAGCTGGGCGATCCCGAACCGGTCGGCGTCCTCGATCACCATCACGGTGGCGTTCGTGACGTCGACCCCCACCTCGATCACCGTCGTTGCGACGAGCACCTGAAGCTCCCCACGGCGGAACGCCCCCATCGTCGCCTCCTTCTCCTTCGAGGGAAGCTGTCCGTGCAGGAGTCCCACTTCGAGCCCCTCCAGCTCGCCGGCCACGAGGCGGGCGTGCTCCTCGACGACCGATCTCGGGGGCAGTTTCGGCGCGGTCTCGAGCACCGACCCGAGCCCCGCGAGCGGCTCCTGGCCCAGCTGCGCCTCCCGCTCCAACTCGAGCTCCACGTCCTCATCCGTCTCGGGTTCCCCCTCATCGACGGGCTCGTCGTCCTCCGGCTGCCCGCCACCGACGAGCGGGCAGATCACGTACGCCTGGCGTCCGGCCGCGACCTCCTTGCGCACCCGCTCCCAGGCGGTCCGATCTCCGCCCGGCCCGCTGAGCCAGGCGGTGGCAACCGGCGTCCTGCCGGCAGGCAGCTCGTCGAGGACGGTCTGGTCGAGATCCCCATAGACCGTCATCGCCGCGGTGCGCGGGATCGGCGTCGCGGTCATCACGAGCACATCGGGGTGGCGGGCGCCCGACTCGGCGCCGGCGCCGGCCACCGCCGGACCCTTCTCGCGGAGCGCCGCTCGCTGCTCGACCCCGAAACGATGCTGCTCGTCGATCACGACCACCCCGAGCGAGCGGAACCGGATGACGTCGGTGAGCAAGGCGTGGGTGCCGACGACCAGGTCGAGGCTGCCGGCGAGCAGCTCGGACTGGATACGGGAGCGCTCGCCGGCGGTGGTGCGGTTCGTGAGCAGTGCCACCGCCAGCGGGCGCACTCCGCCGATCCGGGTCGAGTCCGCAACCTCCAACCCCCCGAGAAAGCTCTGAGCCGCCAGGAAGTGCTGCTCCGCCAGCACCTCGGTCGGGACCATGAGCGCCCCCTGATGCCCACCCTGGACGCCGTAGAGCAGGCTCGCGAGTGCCACGACCGTCTTGCCCGCTCCGACGTCGCCTTGGAGCAGGCGGTGCATGGGATGGGAGGCGCCGAGGTCGCCGGCCACCTCCCGGATCGCTCGTTCCTGAGCCGCCGTCAACCGGAAAGGCAGGCTTCGGAGGAACGCCTCGACGAGGCTCGGAGTGCCGGGTGGGAGCGTGACGGCGTGGGGGATGCCGGGGGCTTGGGTGGCGGCGGCACGTTTCTTCATGACGAGGACGAGCTGGAGCCGGAGCAGTTCGTCGAACGCGAGCCGGCGGCGTGCGTCCTCGCGCTCCTCGAAGGTCTCCGGGGCGTGGATGGCCCGGAACGCGTCAGTCCGACCGGCGAGGGCGAACGTTTCGAGCCAGGCCGGCGGAAGGACTTCGGCCAGCTGCCCGGTGCGCTCGAGCGCCTCGGCGACGTAGCCGGCGATCTCGGTCGATCCGATCTTGGCCTTGCCCGACTGCTGATAGATGGGGACGAGGCGGCCGGTCTGATCCCCGATGAGGTCCACGACCGGATTCGTCATCTGGCGGACACCCCTGTAGATCTCCACCCGCCCGAAGACGACGACCTCCGAGTTGACCGGCAGCTGCTTCGCCCGCCACGGCTGATTGAAGAACACGATCTGGAGCCGCCCCGATGCATCCTCCACCACGGCCTGCACCATCGTCTTGCCGCCCCTCGTTCGGCGAGAGGAGATGCGCCGCATGGTCGCGGTCACCATCGCCTCCTCGTCCTCGACGAGCGAGGCGATCTCCGACTGGTGGCGCCGGTCGACGTAGCGCCGTGGGTAGTGCATCAGGAGGTCGAGAACGGTCTCGATACCCATCGCCTCGAGCCCCGCCGCCTTGCGGGCCTTGACGCTGCGCAACTCGCCGACGCCCTTCCCCGCCAGAAACCGCAACGTGCGGCCCCCCGGCCCCCCGCTCACTCGACCGAGACGAGGTACGGGTACAGCGGCTGGCCCCCGTGGTGCAGGTCGAGGGAGACGTCCGGCCGGCGCTCGCGCAACCACTCGGTCACCCTGCGCCGGTCGGCGGCAGTCGCTCCCGCGCCCTCGATCAGCGTCACGATCTCGTCGCTGTCGCGCAGCAGCTTGGCGAGAAGGCCGCACGTTGCTTCCGAGAGCGACTCGGCCACCGACTCGATCCCGCCGCGGGACAGCCCGATCCAGTCGCCGGCCTCGACGTGCCCCGACGGCGACTCCGCCGCGCGGACCGCCCGGGTCACCTCTCCGGCGCGCACCCGGGTAGCGGCGGCCTGCATGGCGCCGGCGTTCTCCTCGCCCGTGGCTCCGGGGTCGTACTCGAGCAGGGCGGCGAATCCCTCCTGGATCCCGGGTGTGTCGACCACGAAGGCGGGCCGGGGCGAGAGCTCGCACGCCTGTTTGGCAACCGCGAGGATGTTCTTGTTGTTGGGGAGGATGACGACCTCGGCGCCGGGCACGGACTCGATGACCTCGAGGATCTGGGCAGTGGAGGGATTCATCGACTGCCCTCCGCCGACGATGTGGTGCACGCCGAGCGAGTAGAAGATGCGGCGAATCCCGTCGCCGGTGGCGACGGCCACGACCGAGGTCACCGGGGCAGGGCCCTCGGCCACCGGCGGCGCGGTCGCGCCGGACTCCTCCGCCTGGCGAACCCAGGACTCCTCTTCGACCTGATCTAGCAGGTCGGTGACGCGGATGTCGCGGGGGCGGCCGGCGTCGAGCGCAGCTTCGATCGCGGCGCCGATGTCGTCGGTGTGGATGTGGCAGTTCCACAGGCCGTCACCTCCGACGACCACGATGGAGTCGCCGATGCCGGCCCAGACGTCCTTGAAGGCCGCGAGCGCGTCGTCGGGCGCCTCGAGGAAGTACATGACCTCGTAGCGCAAGTCCGCAACGCCCTGATCGCCGCCGTCGTCCGAGTCGGCTGGGCGCGAGCCGGCACCGTTGAGCCGTGAGCCGCCCGCGATGTTGTCCGCCACCCCGGGCGGAAGGGGCAGCGTGTCGGGAAGCGAGCGCCCGTCGAGAGCGTGGAGAAAGGCGTCGTAGAGCAGCACGAGGCCGGCCCCGCCGGCATCGACCACGCCGGCTTGCGCGAGGACCGGCAGCAGGTCAGGCGTGCGCCAGAGCGACGCCACGGCAGCTTGCCCTGCTGCCTCGAAGACCGTGACCAGATCGCTCTCGCCGCCGGCGGTGTCGGTGGCGCCGCCGGTGGCGCTCTCGCCGCCGGCGGCGGCCTGGGCAGCCGTGGCGGCGTCGGCAGCGACGGTCAGCATCGTCCCTTCGACCGGGCGCATGACGCCGGCCCGAGCGGCCGCGCTGCCCTCGCGCAGGGCGACGGCCGCCTCGTAGGGTCCGACCACCTGTGCGGAGCCGAATGTGCCGGCGAGTCCACGGAGGATCTGGCAGAGGATGACGCCCGAATTGCCGCGGGCACCCATGAGCGATCCGCTCGAGATCGCCCGGCACACGGCGCCCATCGGGTCGTCGGCGGCCGGATCGAGGTCGATCCCGTCGAGCGCCTTGACCACACTGTCGACGGTGAGCGCCATGTTCGTGCCCGTGTCGCCGTCCGGAACGGGGTAGACGTTCAGCCGATTCACCGTGTCACGGTGGAGCTCCAGGGCCTCGGAGAAGGCGCGCATCGCCGCGACGAGCCGTTTCGGAGTCAAGGTGGACGTCCGGGCACCTGCCTCGAGATCCGCGGTCACCGGAGGGCGCCGCGCCGCGGCGATGCCGGCGGTCGCGGTTCGGGCTCGCACGGCTCCATTCCGCTGGATGCTAACGTCACCCTTCGTCCAGTTGTAGGAACTCTCTCGAGGAACGCGTCATCGTGGCAGCTGTCTGTGAACTCTGTGGGAAAGGCCCGAGCTTCGGGATGAACGTCTCCCACTCCCACCGGCGCACCAAGCGACGCTGGAACCCGAACATCCAGCGGGTACGCGCTCTCGTGAACGGCACGCCGACCCACCTGCACGTCTGCACCTCGTGCATTCGCGCGGGGCGGGTCGTGAAGCCGCCCCGGCGAGTCCTCGCCGACCGCTCCTCCTCGTCGTAACCTCACGCCCGCCGCAGGCGGTGCTCCCAGCCCCTGACCGGTAGCGGGTCCGCACCGACACGCCTGACGGTCGGATCCGGGACGCAGACGCCCATTCGGATCGGCCGGCGCAACCCGCCGGCCTCGAAGGTCCTCTCCACGAGCACCGGATCGCGGGCTGCGAAGACGAGCTCGTAGTCCTCGCCACCGGCGAGCGCGTCGTCGAGAGCTCGCCCCGTCCGCCACCGGGACCGCCTCCAGCGCGACGCCGATCGCGGACGCGGTCGCGAGGTGGTCGAGGTCGATCCCCAGTCCGTCCGAGATGTCGATCATCGCCGTTGCGCCTGCGGCCGCCGCTGCAAGGCCTTCGGCCACCCGTGCGACCGGCCGGCGGTGAGCGGCGATGAGCCCGTCGACTGTCTCGTCGCCGCGGCCTGTCCGTTGCCCGGCTTGCAGCGCTCTCAGCCCGGCAGCCGAGCGGCCGAGAGGTCCCGTGACGTAGATCAGGTCGCCCGCACGGGCTCGCGAGCGCAGGACCGCCCCCCGATCCCCGGGCGTTCCGGTGATGGCCACTGACACGACGATGCATGAACCGGAAGACAGGTCGCCGCCGACGACGTCGCATCCGAACGCGACCGCCGCCTCGGCGAGGCCGCCCATGAGCTCGTCGAGGAGGTCTCCGCCGGCGCCGACGACGGTAACGACGGCTTGCAGGGGGCGCCCGCCCATAGCGGCGATGTCGCTCACGTTGACGGCGAGCGCCTTCCAACCGACGTCGGCGGGCCGGACGAGGTCGAGATCGAAGTGCACCCCTTCGACCACGCAGTCGGCGGCGAACAGCAGACGTTCGCCGCCGGGCATGCTGACGACGGCGGCGTCGTCGCCGACCCAGACGTCTCCGTCCGGCGGCGGCGGCAGGAGCCGGCGGATCCGCTCGATCGCGGCGAACTCGCCGCTCGCGGCTTCCGGATCGCCGTTCCCGCCTTCGGACACGCCCGGACGCTACCTCCGCTTCGGGGGCGCCCGACTTGGGAGCGCCGGGAGCACTCGCGTACGATCTCGTCATGCCAGTCACGCGCAACCGCAAGCTCAACGACTGGGTGGACGGTGTGGCCGCTCTGACTCAGCCCGACCGGGTGGAGTGGTGCGACGGATCTGCCGACGAGTACGACCGCCTCTGCCAGCTGCTCGTGGACCAGGGGGCGTTCACGAGGCTGTCAGACGCGAAGCGCCCGAACAGCTACTGGGCCCACTCGGACCCTGCCGATGTGGCGCGGGTCGAGAGCCGTACATTCGTCTGCCCCCGGGACGAGCAGGACGCCGGCCCGAACAACAACTGGGTCGACCCCGACAAGATGCGGGCGACCTTGACCGACCTTTTCCGCGGCTCGATGCGGGGTCGGACCATGTACGTCGTGCCCTTCTCCATGGGGCCGCTCGGATCGCCCATCGCTCGTGTCGGCGTCGAGATCACCGACTCGCCGTATGTGGCCGTCAACATGCGGATCATGACCCGCATGGGCGCGGGGGCGCTCGAGGTGATCGGCGACGAGGGTGAGTTCGTGCCATGCGTGCACTCGGTCGGCGCCCCGCTCGAGCCGGGACAGGCGGACGTGCCGTGGCCCTGCAGCCCGGAGAACCTCCACATCGTGCACTTCCCCGAGACCCGGGAGATCTGGTCGTTCGGCTCCGGGTACGGAGGCAACGCCCTGCTGGGGAAGAAGTGCCTCGCTCTGCGGATCGCGTCCGCGATGGCCCGCGACGAGGGCTGGCTCGCCGAGCACATGCTCATCTTGAAGTTGACCTCCCCCGCCGGCGAGGTTCGCTACGTGAGCGGGGCGTTCCCCTCCGCCTGCGGCAAGACGAACCTCGCCATGCTCGTGCCGACCATGCCGGGCTGGAAGGTCGAGACGATCGGGGACGACATCTGCTGGATGAAGCTCGGGCCGGATGGGATGCTGCGGGCGATCAACCCGGAGGCCGGTTTCTTTGGGGTGGCGCCGGGCACGAACATGTTGACCAACCCGAACGCCGTGCTCACACTTGCCGCGAACTGCATCTTCACGAACACAGCGCTCACCGACGACGGCGACGTCTGGTGGGAGGGCCTGACCGAGGACCCGCCCGCGCATTGCACGGACTGGAAGGGGAGCTCCTGGACTCCCGAGGCCGGTACGCCCGCCGCGCACCCGAACTCACGCTTCACCGCCCCCGCCAGCCAGGATCCGGCCATCGCGACCGAGTGGGAGGACCCGAACGGCGTGCCCATCTCGGCCATCCTCTTCGGTGGCCGGCGGGCGTCGGTGATCCCGCTCGTCCACGAGTCGTTCGACTGGGCCCACGGGGTGTTCCTGGGCTCCATCATGTCGTCGGAGACCACGGCCGCCGCCACAGGGGCGGTCGGCAACCTGAGGCGCGACCCCTTCGCGATGCTCCCGTTCTGTGGCTACAACATGGCCGACTACTGGGCTCACTGGCTGTCGTTCCGGGACCGGATGGACGAGGAGAAGCTGCCCCGCATCTTCTACGTGAATTGGTTCCGCAAGGCTCCCGACGGTCGCTGGCTCTGGCCCGGATACGGGGAGAACTCGCGGGTCCTCGAGTGGGTCTTCGAGCGCTGCGCCGGCCGGGGCGAAGGCGTCGAGACGCCGATCGGCTATCTGCCCACAGCCGACGCGATCGACACCGAAGGGCTCGAGGTGTCGCGGGCGGACATGGACGAGCTGCTCCGTGTCGACCGTGACGAGTGGCGGGCCGAGGTCCCGGTGATCGCCGAGTACTTCGAACAATTCGGGGACCGGCTGCCGACCGGAGATCTCCGATCAGCTCGAGGCCCTGCGCAAGCGCCTCGGCTGACGCTCCTCTATCCCCAGTTCGCGTTCGTCACCACATTCGCCGGGACGGAAACGGTCACGGCGATCGAACCGTCGGGTTCGAGAACGGTGTAGTCGCCGGCGGCCAGGCTCGGGAAGACGGCCGCGTAGACCGTGCCGTCCCGGCCCGCCCGTGGCAGGACCCACACGTGCGTGCGGCGCGAAGGGTCCGAGGCGGGATGGATCTCGACCTCCAGACCTTCCCGCTCCGCCGGCGCCCGCAGCACGAGGGCGCCCGTGTGCTCTCCGATGTCGAGTATCACGGCCTGGCTCGGATCGGTCGGCCGGGGTGATTCCCCGGCCGCCGACCCTTCACCGTGGCTCTGGTGAGCCTTTCCCTCGCAGACAGGGTGGGGGTGGGGGTGGGAGTGCTCGTGCACCGGTGGCGCCTTCGGTCCGCTCGGGGGCGGCGCCGTCAGCCGGCGACCGGGATGTTCTGCTTCGAGGGGTTGTCGAAGCCGTCCCACGGGTTGCTCAGGTACGGGAACACGTGCTCGTAACTGAGGCCGAAGGCGCTCAGGCTCGCCACGCTCGTCGTCTCGGACGCTCCGACGTCGAAGAGAGCGGCGGCAGGCGCGTCGGGCTTGAAGGACGGCACGACGTCGTGCAGAAGAGCGCCGGCCACAGCCTTCAGCTCGATGCTGACGACGTCGTCGTAGACGCGGCGCCCGTTCGGGAAGCCGGCGGGGTCACCACCGACGACGCCGAGAATGTTCGCCTTCGCGGTCGAGGTGGGCTTGATGGCCACGTTGAGCCGGAGCATGTCCGCTTTCGTGCTCCCGGTGTAGTTCTGGAAACCCGTGAACAACGGCGGCACGCCCGTCAGCAGGACCGCGTCGAGATCGGGGCGGGTGTTCGACTTCTTCGCCGTGTACGCCGCGAGGTTCGGGAACGCCCCCGGGTAGAGCACGTTCAGCAGCGCCGCCAGCGTCGGGTGGTCGTAGTAGTGGCTGAATGCGCTGTCGCCGTGGGGTGCCTGGGTGTTCCAGTAGTCCTTCTCGCCCATCGGGATGATCACCTCGTTGATGAGGGGGTTGCCGAGACGCGAGATCTGGGTCCACGGGCCCGTTGAAGGATGCCCGAGGATCTTGGTCTTCTGCCGGCTCGCCGTAGTCCAGACGCCGATGGTCGAGTCGGAAGCCTTGTAGTTGCTGGGCTTGGTGCCGTGGAGCGTGAGGTCCTTGATCGGAACCTGGATCGCGATGCTGTGGACGTTGAGGCCGGCCACGGTGTTGATGCCGGCGGCCGCAGATCCCTTGAGAAGGAAGTCAGGCTGGAAGGGCCGGAGGTCGCCGAGGTCGAAGATCGAGCCGAGGTCGACGTAGAAGCCGTCCGCGCGCTGACCCGCGAAGACGAGGCTGCCCGAGCCGAGGGAATGGATCGCCTCTGCGGCAAGCGGCCCGTACTTCGGGATCGAGTTCTTGCCGACGTTGCACGGCGGGCACGCCAGGTCCTTCGCCAGCAGGTGCGTGCCGTGCTTGTCGACGCGGGTCACCGAATAGAACTGCTTGCGGTTCCACGTCTTGTCGCTCAAGTGCTTGATCTGCCCGGTGTTGTAGAGGAACAGGTCGTTGGCGCCAGTGTCGGTCAGTCGCGTGGTGAACTTGAACTGGTAGGTGATGTCCGATTTGGCATCGTTGTCGTTGTCAATGTGGATCTCGTACAGCACGTCGTCGCCGAACTCGTAGAAGTTCGGGCCGCCCGCAGGCTGCTGGAGCGGTACGTAGTTGGCGATGATCGTGACCGTGCTGGGGTTGTCCGGGCTCACGAACGCATACAGGTCCGCGCTGTCTGCGACGGGGTCCTTCGAGATTTCGGGAGCTTCGCGGTGGGAGGACATCGTTTACACCTCACTGGTTGGGGTCAAAGGGGATCGGGAAATCGGGCCTGACGAGCTCGCGCTCCGCTCAGCCGGCGTCACGGACGAGTCGCGCCACGAGGGCCCGGTCTCGGCGGACCACCTCACGGGTGCCCACCATCAGGTGAACTTCGCCCGTGCGCGGATCGGGGATGTGCACGACGAGCGGACCGGTAGCCGCCCGCCCTGCCGGTGCGGCGACGCCGTCGCTGTGCACGGTCGCGGGTCTCACGGCCGCCCACGCCCGGCCGGGAAACGCCGGGATTGCCGCGAGAAAGCCCGCCGCAGCCGCCCCGGCCCCGCCCCGCTGGAGGAAAGCCCTTCGGGAGATTCTTGCCATCTACTGGCCTCCTTGTCCGCAGAAGCCGACGGCGGCGCCGCAGCTCCGGCGCCGCACCCTGCGGCACCTATGGTGAGGGTCGTCCCTGGAGTGGTTCCGAGTGCCTCTCGTGATCACTACGACACCGGTCCCGTTTCCGGATGACGTCGGCCGCGGTCAGCCCGCGGCCGGGATGTTCTGTACCGACGGGTTGTTGTATCCGTCCCACGGGTCGCTCAGGTAGGGGAACGAGTTCCCGTACGTGAGGCCGAAAGCCGACAGGCTCGCGACGCTCGTCGGCTCCGCGCTCGGACCGCCGACGTCGAACAGCAAGGCGGCGGCGCCGTCGGGCTTGAAGGACGGGACGACGTCGCCCAGCAGGGCGCCCGCCACGGCCTTCAGCTCGATGCTGACGACGTCGTCGAACACCCGGCGGCCGTTCGGGAAGCCGGCGTTGTCGCCACCGACGACGCCGAGGATGTTGGCTGCCGACGGTGCCGTCGGTGCGATGGCCACGTTGAGCCGCAGCAGGTCGGCCTTGGTCGTCCCCGTGTTGTTCTGAAAGCCGGCGAAGAGGCCGGCCGGCACGCCGGTCAGGAGGACCGCGTCGAGGTCCGGTCGGGTGTTCGAAGGGTTCGCGGTGTAGGTCGCGAGGCTCTTGAAGACCCCCGGGTAGAGCACGTTGAGCAACGAGGCGAGCGCAGGGTGGTCGTAGAAGCCGCCGAATTGAGCGTCGTTCCTCGGGCACTGGTGGTTCCAGTAGTCCTTCTTGCCCATCGGGATGATGACCTCGTTGATGAGGGGGTTGCCGAGACGAGACACCTGTACCCAGGGTCCGGCGTGGAACCGCTCATGGCCGCCGATGAAGCCCTTCTGACGGCTCGCCGTCGTCCAGACACCGATGACGGCGTTCGGGTCGGTGTAGCCGGACGGCTTGCTGTGGTGCCGCGTCAGGTCCTCGATCGGCACCTGGATGGCGATGCTGTGGACGTTCAGGCCGGCGACGGTATTGATGCCGGGCATGGCGGTCAGCCCCTTCAGGAGGAAGTCCGGCTGGAACGGGCGGAGGTCGCCGAGGTCGAAGATGGACCCGAGATCCACGTAGAAACCGTCCGCGCGCTGGCCTGCGAACACCTGGCGGCCACCCCCGAGCGAATGAATCGCCTGGGCGGTCAGCGGCGCGTAGCTCGGGATCGAGTTCTTGCCGACGTTGCACGGGGGGCAGGGCAGGTTCGCGCCGAGCACCTCCCAGTTGCCGTCCTCGTCGACCCGGGTGACGGAGTAGAACTGCTTGCGGTTCCAGGTCGTGTCGGTCAGGTTGGCGATCTGGCCGGTGTTGTACAGGAATATGTCATTCGCTCCGGTGTCGGTGAGCACCGTGTAGAAGCGGAACTGGTAGGTGACGTCCGAGTCGGCGTCGTTGTCGTTGTCGATGTGAATCTCGTACAGGACGTCGTCGCCGAACTCGTAGAAGTTCGGGCCGCCGGCGGGCTGCTGCAAAGGGACGTAGTTGGCGATGAGCGTGACCGTTCCGGAGTTGTCCGGGCTCACGAAGGCGTAGAGATCCGTGCTGTCGGCTACGGGATCCTTGGAAATCTCGGGTGCTTCTCGGTGGGAAGACATCTTGAGCTACCTCGCTATTTGTTGGTCTCGGGTCGGGAATTCAGGAGCGGCCGAGCGGGCCGCGTGGATGGGACGGGTGCCGGCGAGCCGAGCTCAGCCGGCGGCGCGAACGAGCCGTGCGACGAGAGCCCGGTCGCGACGGACGACCTCGCGGGTACCGAACATCACGTGGACGTCGCCGGTACGAGGATCGGGGATGTGGACGACCATCGGCCCGGTCGCCGCACGCCCTGCGGCGGCCGCCACGCCGTCATCGTGGACGGTGGCGGGTCGTACTGACGCCCACGCCCGGCCCGGGAGCGCCGGGATCGCAGCGAGAAAGCCGACTGCTGCAGCCCCCGTGCCTCCCCGCACGAGAAACGTCCGTCGGGAGAAGCTTGCCATGACTTGACCTCCTGATTCGGAGAGGCCCACAACCCCACCAATCCTCCGGCGCCTTGTGGAGGCACCTCGGCGAGGGTTGCCCGGCGGTTGTCCGGGTGCCTCTCGACAGGAGTACGGCGCAAGCTGTGCCGGCGGATGACGCGAAACCGCGGCCCGCGGTCGCCGTTCAGTTCAGCGAGGTGCCCGGCAGGTCGACTTCACTTGCGCGCCTGTCGGCGAGACGGCTCTGAGTCACCGCGCGCCGCATGGAGACGTTGAAGGCGGCAGCCACGGCACAGGTGACTCCTATCAGGACGTCTCCCGAGCGGAGCGGGAACCCGACGATCACGGCGAGCAGCGAGCCGAACACCCAGACCAGTTGCAGCTGGGTCTCGAACCTCGCAAACGCGCGACCGAGGAGCGCGGGGGCCACGTTCCTCTGCGCGATCGAGTCGAACGACGGCTTGGCCGAGGTCGTCGCGAACCCGATGGCGAATGTGAGCAGCGGCTGCACCCACAGCGACCCCACGATCGCCACGACGACTCCCACGACCGCCGACAGCACCAGCGAGTACAGGATCAGCTGTTGCTCGGACAGGTATCGGCGCAGGGTCGGCACGAGGAGGGACCCGAGCAGAGAGCCGATCGCGCTCGTAAGCAGGAGAATCCCGTACCACCACGTCGCTGCGTGAAGGTGGCGGAGCGCAAAAGCCAGGAAGAACGTGACGAATCCAACCGCTCCCCGGATCACCGACATCGCGGTCAGGCCGAGCACGACCTCGGGCACGAACAGCGGCAGCCCGAGGCGCTGCCGCTCCCGGGCGACATTGATCCGCTCCGTGCGCTCTTGGTTCGTCGGTTGGGGGCGCTCGTAGAGGGGACGTCCGGCTCCCTGCGTCGAGCGACCCGTCTTGGGGACGGGTGGTCCCAGG
The DNA here is from genome assembly GCA_963763085.1 of uncultured Acidimicrobiaceae bacterium. Classification (GTDB taxonomy): domain Bacteria; phylum Actinomycetota; class Acidimicrobiia; order Acidimicrobiales; family Bog-793; genus CAVXNB01. The sequence goes on along the minus strand of CAVXNB010000004.1, from coordinate 971,073 downwards.
AGGGGGCGGCCGTCAGGGGTGGTGTCCGCCGGCTTGGGGCGCACCGCCTCCGCCAGCTTGGGAAGCCTCATCGCGGCGACGCCCCCGAGGAGGAAGACCACGCAGGAGACCCGCAGCACCCAAGGCGCTCCGATCTGGAGCAGGCCGACCGCGACAGGGGAGGCGACAAAGCCGGCGAGCGAGGCCAGCACGGCGAGCTTGGCGTTCGCACTCGCGAGGTCGTCCTCCGTATCGGTCATCGACGGCACGAGTGCCGCCTTGGCGACGAGGTACAGCTTCGAGAGCACGAGCACGCCGAACGCCTCGGGGAAGAGCAGCAATCCGTTGATGTCGTTCGCCATCAGGAAGACGAGCACGGCGCTCCCCACGGAGGAGACCGCGATGCTCGTCCGGCGGGCGTAGCTCCCCCGGTCGAGCAGCGGGCTGAGCGCCGGAGCGACGACGGCGAACGGCGCGATCGTGAGGAGCAGATAGAGCAGGACCTTGTCCTTGGCGGCCTCCGGCGAGATCGTGAAGAACAACGTCCCCGCGAGCGAGATCGTGATGAGGGTCGTGCCCACCGAGAAGATGGTGTGGACCAGCGCAAGCCTGCCGAACGGCTGGGACTGGTCGAACAGGTCGTGGACGGCACTCCGCAGGAGCCGGGTGAGGCGAGCCCAGCGCGCCGCGTGGTCCACATTCGCCATGGTACGTGTCGGTCCCGACCTCCCGGCCGCTACGATGCGCGCAAGCCGAGGACGAGGAGGTCAAGAGTGGGAGTTCGGGCCTACGTGCTGATCCAAACGGAAGTTGGCAAGGCGGCCACGGTCGCCACGAAGGTGGCAGAGATCCCAGGGGTGGTGCGAGCCGAGGACGTGACCGGCCCCTACGACGTGATCGTTCAGGCCGAGGCCGACACGGTCGACGACCTTGGCAAGATGGTCGTGAGCCGCGTGCAGCTCATCGAGGGCATTACACGTACGCTGACCTGCCCGGTGGTCAATTTGTAGCTGGCGCTTGTAGCTGGTGCTTGTAGCTGGGCGCATATAGCTGGCGCCCCGGTGGCTACAGGCCGCCGAGAAATGTCTCCCCGAGACCCAGCTCGTCGCGACCGGCCCCTTCTGCAAGACCCTCGGCGTCCTCCACGTCCTCCCGATAGGCGACGTAACCGGTCCGTTCGAGTTCCTCGGCCAGCTCCGGTCCGCCACTCGCGACGATGCGTCCCTCCGACAGCACGTGAACGCGCTGGGCGGGCAGCTCGTGAAGCAGCCGGCGGTAGTGCGTGATCGCGATCACCCCGAGAGGCGGGTCCCCCTCCCTCGTCGCCCGTTCGATGCGCCTGGCGACCTGGCCGAGGGCGTCGACGTCGAGGCCGGAGTCGAGCTCGTCCAGGACGGCGATGCGCGGGCGGAGGATGGCGAGCTGGAGGGTCTCGTTGCGCTTCGCCTCGCCACCGGAGAGGTCGACGTTCATCGGCCGGGCGAGGATCTCCGGCAGGATGCCGAGGTCGTCGGCCTCCTCCGAGAGGCGCGCCGTCAGGAATCCGGCGTCGGCTTCTCCGGCGCGGCCGGCGGCGACGAGCGCCTCGGCGAGGGCCGACGCGAGCGGCACTCCCGGCACTTCGATCGGGTACTGGAACGTCAGGAACAGTCCCGCCTTCGCCCGCTCGAAAGGGGTCAGCCCGAGCAGCTCGACGCCATCCAGCGTGACGCTCCCGCTCATTACCTCGTAGCCGGGACGTCCCATCAGGACGTGGGCGAGTGTGCTCTTGCCCGAGCCGTTCGGGCCCATGACGGCGTGAATCTCGCCGCTGCGCACCTCGAGATCGATGCCGCGCAGGATCTCACGTCCCTCGACGCCGGCGTGAAGGTCCGAGATCCGCAGGACGCTGGCGCTCACGTGACCACCGCGAAGACGTCGTCGCCGTCCACCTCGATCGGCACGACCTTCACCGGCCGGGTGGCGGGCAGGCTCTGCGGCGAGCCGTCCAGCATGGAGAACGTGCTCCCGTGGCGAAGGCACTCGATCTCGCACACGTCCGGGAACACCTCACCCTCCGAAAGCGGATAGTCCTCGTGGCTGCACACGTCCACCACCGCCCGGAACCCCGAGTCGCAGTGGACGAGAGCGATCGGTCCTCCCTCGATCTCGAAACGGCGCACCTCTCCCACCCCGAGCTCCCCGGCCGCGCACAGTCGTACTCTCACGCGATCACCGGCCACCTGTGACGCCGTCCAGCCTGGCTGCGACGGCGGCAACCAGGTGCTCGCGTATACCCGGCGCCGCGACACGAGCCCACAGGTCCTCGAAGAAGCCCAAGAGGATCAATCTCTCCGCCACCGCCGGCGGCACGCCGCGCGACTCGAGGTAGAAGCGCTGCTCGCGGTCGATCTGGCCGACTGCAGAAGCATGGGAGCAGCGGACGTCGTTCTCCTCGATGTCGAGGTTTGGCACAGAGTCTGCGTGTGCCCCGTCGCTCAGCACGAGGTTGCGGTTCGTCTGGAAGGCGTTGGCGCCCTTCGCCCCTCGCCGCATCCGGATGAGCCCGGAGTAGACCGAGCGTGCCGTGTCGCCGACTGCGCCCTTGAAGACGAGGTCGCTCGTCGTTCGTGGCGCGCCGTGCTCTTGGAGGGTCCGGAAGTCGTGCATCTGGGTCCCGTCGCCGAGGTACGCGGCGAGGAGCTCGGCGCTGCCCCCCTTGCCTGCCAGGACCGACTCGGTGCGGAAACGGGCGTACTCGCCTCCGAGCGAGGCGGTGAAGGTACGGATCGTGGCATCCCTGCCGGCCCGCATTCGTTGATGCGCGAGCTGCCAGGCTCCCGCTCCGAGCTGCTGTATGGCGTTGTAGGACGCGACGGCGGCGTCTCCGAGAAAGAGGTCGACGATCGGCACCACGAGGAGCGGGCCGTCGCACGAGACGAAGAGCTCGATCACGGTCGCCTCGGCCGCTTCGCCCAGCTCGATCACCGTGCGGGGGAAGATCGCCTGGGCCGCGCCGTCGGCCACGATCGATCCGAGCAGGTGGACGATCACGATCGGGTGATCGATGCGGGCGCGAGCGGGAACGTTGAGGACGAGCGCGTCCCGCAGGAAGGCGTCGGCAAGGTGGTCGAAGGCGTCGGGCAGGTGCTCCTCCTTTCCGCTCTCGCCGTTCAGCTTGGTCACCTGATCGAGGACGTCCGTGCGCCGGGGTTCGTCGAACACGCTTCCGAGCCTCGTCCCGGTGGCGCTCGCGGGCGCCGACAGCTCGAGGGTCACGGGCACGCCGTCGACGACGACCGCAAGACCGGAGCGCTCGCCGATGTGCTCGAGCAAGGCGGCCGACGCCGGCCAGGCGTCGGCTCCGAGGGCCGCGGGCAACCCGCCGGCGCTCGACGCCGTACCACTCGGGACGTACTGATCGAGGTCCAGCTCGGAGATCCGGCCGTAGCGCCAGAGATCCTCGTCGGTGGCGGGCGGCGGGCTCTCGGCGAAGCGCTCGAGCGCGCGGAGACGCCACTCGGCGAGCCATTCCGGGCCGTCGAGGCTCCGCGCCGCGTCAGCGGAGAAGGAAAGGGGTAACTGCATCGTGATCAGGTCCTGCAGGCTAACGGTCAGCCGTCATCGCCCGGACCAGGCGTTGAAGCGCCGGTGCCACCATTGCCGATCGCGTGCGTGGGCATGGAAGTGGGTCTTGATCTGCCGCATCACCCGGTCGACGGTGAATTCGACGTCGCCGAACCGCTCCCTCGCCACCCGGTCGAGCTCGCCGATCATGTGGGCGACTTCGGCGTCGGGAGGTGTCACCCCGTGTCGCTTCCACACGACCATCGGGACGGCGCATATCTCGCAGTCGGCAATCCAGCAGATCTCGTCCTCGTGGTACCAGGTCGTCAGGTGACCTGCTTCGCACAGCTCGCAGCGCTCCGGGTCGGGGAGGAGGAGTGGGGATGTTCGAATTTTGTTTTGAACTTGCCTCCCAGACAGATTGCGACCACTCACAATCTTTTCTGGAGGCAAGTTTTGCGAAGAAAAAGAACTTCCCGTAGGGGAGGAGGCCCCGGCCAGCAGGGGCCGGTACACCGACACCGCGTAGACCCCGGCCGGCGCCGCCGCCGCGTCGAACGGTTGCCGGTCCCACGTGGCCCACCGTTCGGCCAGCCCAAGGCCGGCGGCGCTGCAGTCGGCGTCGTAGGCGCCGAGTCCGTAGCCGCGGTCGAGTTGGAAGCCGGCGACGAGCGCACCAGCGCTCGTGATGTGCCGAGCACATCCGAGCACGACCCCTCGCTCCGTCCCCTTCGGCGTGAACAGGAGGACGTTGCCTGCCATGAGCACCACGTCGAACCGCCGGCCCAGCTCCAACCCGTCCAGGTCCGACTCGACGAACTCGATCTCCGGAGCGCGCCTGCGGGCCGTCGCCAGCATCGACGGATCGACGTCGACCCCGACGACGTCGAGACCTCGTCTCGCCAGCTCCACCGCGACCCTTCCCGTGCCGCAGCCGGCGTCGAGCACCGAGTGAGGCGGAGGCGACAGGCTGCAGACGAAGTCGGCTTCGCCATGGACGTCGACGCCCTGTGAGGCGAGGCAGTCGAAGCGAGCCTGGTAGTCGTCTCCGTCCCATGCCATCGGCCGCCATCGTGCCTACCGCCGGCAGCATTGGCAAGGCCGACCGCCCTCATCAATATCTCGCCGGCCCGGGTGAGCCGCGCCGCCGGCAGTACCGTTTCGCTCATGTCCAGCAACTACGAAGTGCTCTCCATCGAGCGCGAGGGCCACGTCGCCACGTTGTTTCTCGACCGCCCCGAGAAACGCAACGCCATGAACATGACCTTCTTCTCCGAGCTCACGGCCGCGATGGCCGAGCTCGCTGCGGACCCTGAAGTTCGGGCGGTAGTCCTTGCGGCGAAGGGGCCGCATTTCAGCGTCGGGCTCGATCTGTCCGCCCTCGGCGACATCGTGAGCCCAGGAGCGGCGGATCGGGCCGGCCCTCCGAGCGACCTGAGCAGCCCCTCCGCCGCCGAACTGGCGAGACACACCCATGCCGACGTCCTGCGCATGCAGGAGCCGTTCAATGCCGTCGCCGACTGCCCCAAGCCCGTCATCGCCGCGGCTCACGGCTATTGCATCGGCGGTGGAGTCGACCTCGTCTCGGCGTGCGATGTCCGCGTCTGCTCAGCAGACACGCTCTTCTCGGTGCGTGAGACGAAGATGGCGATCGTCGCCGATCTCGGCAGCCTCCAGCGTCTCCCCCTCCTGATCGGAATGGGTCACGTCGCCGAGCTGGCGCTCACTGGCAAGGACATCGATGCCGCCCGCGCCGAGCGCATCGGCCTCGTCAACGAAGTGTTCGCCGATGCCCAAAGGACGCTCGAGGGTGCAACGGCCATTGCGGCCGAGATTGCCGCCAACTCGCCGGTCGCTGTGCAGGGCACCAAGGCCGTGCTCGCTCAGATCCACCGGCAACGTATCGACGAAGGGCTGCGCTACGTGGCCGCGTGGAACGCCGGCCAGCTCCGCTCCAACGACCTCACCGAGGCGGTGACCGCGTTCTTCGAGCGCCGACCTCCCGAGTTCACCGGCACGTGACGAACTGGACGAGACGCCCTAGCCCTTGCGCTTGAACCAGCGCCGGGAGCCGAAGCCCCCGTCCTTGCCGGTCTTCCGCTCCCGATCGCGGGCCTCGGAGAAAGCCTCGGGCGCGACGGTATCCACTATCTCCTCGGCGCTCTCGAGCACGTCGGCCGCGTCAGCCGCCGGCACCCCGCCCGGCTCGTCCTCGACCGCAGGCTCGACGAGGCTGCCGTGAGTCCAGCCCGCGTCCGCGAGGCGCCGCTCGTACACCGGGCAGTTGTCCGGGCATCGCCACGGCGCGTCCGGCGCCATGTCGAGCACGCAGAACCTCGCCACTTCGCCGCTCTCGTAGGTGCGGCTCTGGTAGTGGCGACAGTCCTCCCGCATGGGCATGAGCGGACGCTACCTGGTCAGCCGACCGAACCGTCCATCTGGAGCTCGATCAGGCGGCTCCATTCGACCGCGTACTCCATCGGAAGCGTGCGGGTGATCGGCTCGATGAAGCCGTTCACGATCATCCCCATCGCCTGACTCTCGGTGAGGCCGCGGCTCATCAGGTAGAAGAGCTGGTCGTCGCCGATCTTGGAGACGGTCGCCTCGTGACCGATCTCGGCATCGCGCTCCTCGACCTCCATGTACGGCTTGGTCTCGGAGATGGAGTCCTCGTCCAGGATGAGCGCATCGCAGCGCACGAACGACTTCGCCCTCCGGGCCCCTTCGTCGACGTGAACCTTCCCGCGGTAGGTGGCGTGGCCACCGTCCTTGGAGATGGACTTGGAAACGATGGTGGAGGTGGTCTCCGGCGCGGAGTGGAACATCTTCGCCCCGGTGTCCAGGATCTGGCCGGCGCCGGCGTAGGCGACGGAGAGGACCTCACCGGATGCCTTCGGTCCCATCAGGTAGACCGAGGGGTACTTCATCGTCAGCCGCGAGCCGATGTTGCCGTCGATCCATTCGACGTGGGCCTCGGCCTCGGCACGGGCCCGCTTGGTGACGAGGTTGTAGACGTTGGTCGACCAGTTCTGGATGGTCGTGTAAGTGATCCTGCTGCCGGGAAGCGCCACGAGCTCGACCACGGCCGAGTGCAGGGAGTCCGACGAGTAGACCGGCGCCGAGCATCCCTCGACATAATGGACTTGGGCGCCCTCGTCGGCAATGATCAGCGTCCGCTCGAACTGGCCCATGTTCTCGGCGTTGATGCGGAAGTAGGCCTGAAGCGGCATGTCGACGTTCACGCCGGGCGGGACATATATGAACGAGCCGCCCGACCACACGGCCGAGTTGAGCGCGGCGAACTTGTTGTCACCCGGGGGAATGATCTTGCCGAACCACTTGCGCACGATCTCGGGGTGCTCGCGAACCGCCGTGTCCATGTCCGTGAAGAGGACGCCGAGGCGCTCCAGGTCCTCACGGTTGCGGTGGTACACGACCTCGGACTCGTACTGCGCGGTCACGCCGGCGAGATACTTCCGCTCGGCTTGGGGGATGCCGAGCTTGTCCCAGGTGTTCTTCACCGACTCGGGCAGCTGATCCCACTCGTTGACCTGCTTGTCGGTGGGCTTGATGTAGTAGAAGATGTCGTCGAAGTCCAGGTCGGGCATCTTCTCGGCGAACCAGCGCACCATCGGCTTCCGCTCGAACCTGCGCAGCGAGGACAGCCGGAAGTCGAGCATCCAGCTCGGCTCGCCCTTCATGGCGGACATCTCCCGGACGATTTCCTCCGAGAGCCCCTTGCGCGGCTTGAAGACATAGTCCTCTACATCGCTCCAGCCGAGCTGATATTTGCCGAGATCGAGCTCCGTGGTGGCCATCAGGTAATCCTCTCAGGACGAGTTTCTCCTACGGACATAGTAACAACTCCCCAAGCGAACCCACCCGCCGGCACGTCCGACGTGGGAAGCTCCAACACGATGCCCCGTCCGATCGAGCCTCCTGTCGCGGAACGCCGCCCGGTCATTCTGTCCGCCCACGGCGATGACCGCGTCGACGACTGGTACTGGCTGCGGTACCGGGACGATCCGGCACTTCTCGAGCTGCTGGACGCCGAGGCCGCCTACCTGAAGGAGGTGACCGAGCCCAACGGCCCCCTCGCCGACGCCGTCTACGAGGAGATCGTCGCAAGAGTCCAGCTGACCGACGTCACACTGCCGTCGCCGAAGGGCGCCTGGGCCTACTACACCCGCACGGTCGAAGGCCTCGAGTACGGCATCCACTGCCGGCGCCCCGCGGACGCGCCCCCGCCGCCCGGCGAGCCGCCGCCCGGCGTCATGCCGCCCGCGCCGGCGGACGAGCTCGAGCAGGTCCTCCTCGACGAGAACGCCCTCGCCGAGGCGACCGGTCAGCTGGAGCTCGGGAGTCTCGAGCTCACGGCCGACCAGCGACTGCTGGCGTATTCGATCGACCGGACCGGCGCGGAGCGATTCACGGTCCGGATCCGGGATCTCGAGAGCGGCGAGGAGCTCGCCGACACGATCGAGGACGCCTCCTACGGGCTCGCGTTCTCCGCCGACGGGCGGACGCTCCTCTACACGCGGGCGGACGAGTCGATGCGGCCCTACCAGATCTGGCGACACGCGCTCGGCCGTCCGACCGGAGAGGACACCTGCGTTTGGGAGGAGAGCGACCCGCGCTTCTACCTCAACGTCGGAACTACAAAGGACGGCGCCCTGATCGTGCTCAGCGCCGGCAGCAACACGACCTCAGAGGTCCGCGTCCTCGATGCCGCCGAGGCCGACGGTGAGCCGCGTCTCGTCGAGGCTCGCCGGCAGGGAATCGAGTACTCGATCGAGCACCACCGTGACGAGATCCTCGTGCTGTCCAACGACGGCGCCGAGAATTTCGCCGCTTTCCGCACGCCTGCGGCGACTCCGGACCGCGCTCACTGGCGCCCACTCGTGGCCCATCGTGACGACGTCCGCCTCGAGAGCTTGGACGTCGTCGAGGGCTTCGCTTTGTTGCACGAGCGTGGCCACGCGTCGACGGCCGTGCGCATCGTCGATCTCGCGGGGGGAGCCGAGTCGGTGATCACCCCGCCCGAGGAAGCGGGTGCCGTCTTCCTGGGCGAGAACCTCGACTTCTCCGCCCGACGCATCCGCTACTCCTCCACGTCGGTCGTCAGCCCGGTCGCGGTCCACGAGTACGACCTCGACACCGGCCAGGCGAAGGTGATCTGGCGGCGCCTGGTGCCCAACTACGACAGCACGGCCTACCGGACCGAGCGCCGCTGGGCGACGTCCGAGGACGGGACCAGGGTGCCCATCACGCTCGCCTTCCGGGCGGACAGGCCGGCCGGGCCCGGGCCTTGTCTTCTGTACGGCTACGGCGCGTACGAGATCAGCGTCAACCCGGTCTTCGCCGCCGACCGGTCGATCCTCCCCCTTCTCGACCGGGGCGGTTGTTACGCGATCGCCCACGTACGCGGGGGCGGAGAGCTGGCGCGTGCGTGGTATCTGGGCGGGAAGCTGGGGCAGAAACGGCACAGTTTCGAGGATTTCATCGCCAGCGCCCGGTACCTCGTCTCCGAGGGCCTTACCTCGGAGGACCAGCTGGTCGCGTTTGGCGGCAGTGCCGGAGGCCTGCTCGTGGGAGCTGCGGCGAACCTCGCCCCCGAGCTGTTCGCCGGCATCGTCGCGGCGGTGCCGTTCGTCGACTGCCTCACCACGATGCTCGACGTCGACCTGCCGTTGACGATGACCGAGCGCGAGGAGTGGGGCAACCCGACCGACGACGAGGACGCCTACTGGCTGATCAAGTCGTATTCGCCCTACGACAACGTGAAGCCTGTCCGGTACCCGAGGATGCTGGTGACGGGGGGCCTCAACGACCCGAGGGTCTCGTACTTCGAGCCTGCGAAGTGGGTGCAGAAGCTGCGTGCCTCGCACGCCGACAACCGTGACCGGGTCCTCTTGAAGATGGAGCTGGGCTCTGGCCACCACGGGCCCTCCGGGCGCTACCGGGCGTGGCGCGACTGGGCTTTCGAGCTTGCCTTCGCACTCGAGGTCGCCGGCGCGGCCGGCGTCGGTCAGCCGGAAGTGGGCGTGAGCTCGACGCTGTAGGACTGGGTGACCCCGGTCGGGAGCTGCGCAAGCAATCCGTTCACGCGCAGCCCGATGTAGTCCGGGGCGCCGAGCGTCACGACGAGGGCTCCGGACGCGTGGTAGGTCGTCGACCGGCCGTTGTTCAAGGTCTCGGCGAACAGCCAAGGGCCGTCGACGTTCTGCTTGATCCCGATCCAGCAGGCGCCGCCGGTCGCCTGGAAGTCGAGTGTGTAAGGTCCCGTCGGGGCCGTGAACGAGACGACCGAAGCCGTTACGGACGTCGGCTTCAGCGTCGTCGGGATCGTCGTCGTCGTGCTGCTCGTGGTCGAGCTGCTCGTCGTGGTGGATCCCCCGCCCGAATGATGCACGGTGGTCGTCGTCGTGACCTTGCCCGGCTTCCCGCCTCCGCCTCCGGTGAGGGACACTGCGGCTAGCGCGACCGCCGCCACAGCGACCGCCGCCGCGCCACCGGTCGCCGCCCGTCGTGCCATGACCTGGCGTCGCCGTTGCAATCCTGTCTGGTGAGCACCTGGGCGGCCACGCTCGCCGCCCCCGGGAACCCGGCGGCGAGCCGCCGGCGGCCGCTGGCCGGCCGCGCCGACTGCAGGGCCGGCCGTTGGCCCAGCCCCGCGGTTCTCCCGCTCGGGAACGTCCGTCCGCTCGCCCCCCGGCGCGAGCTCGCCTGTCCCGCCGGGCCTCGAGAAGCGAAGCTTGGGCGGCCCGGCCGGCGGCAGACGCGGTGGCGTCAGCGGCCCCTGGCCGGGGGGGCGAGGCCTGAGGCGTTCTCCCGCCGGCTCGCCACCGCCCTCGTCGATCGCCCTGCCGACGTGTGGGCGGCCTGTCTCGTCGTGGGGGACGATGCGGAATCCGGTGGACTCGGTCCGTTTCGAGACCTCTCCGAGAACACCGAGTGCGTGCTCGTAGGTCTCGACGGAGCGATTCTCGGACCTGGCGGCGCCGATGCGTGCCCAGACGATCGCGGCCACGACCAGCACCACGAGGACCACGACGACGATCACGATCATGGCCCGCGACCCCACCGTTCGCTACGCACGCTTCCATTCAAGCCGAGTGCCGCAGGTGGAGCACCGCGGGCGGCCGGTCGCCGAAGTTCAGGTTCTCAGCCCGTAGCGCGGCCGGAGGTGGTCGGGGATGTCCGCGCGACGGGGATTCGCCCGATCACGTGCGGATGTCACGGGTTCGTTCACGCCCCAGTCGACTCGCGAGCTCGGGGTCGTCCCAAGCCATGCCGAGCTCGTCTGACGGGTTGTAATAGGAGTCGACGAGGTACGTGAGGGTCAGGTCGGTGACCGCCGCGAAGGCGTGACCGACGCCCGGAGGGATGAACAATCCGCGATCGTCGTGTTCGCCGATCTCGAGCACCTCGGTCGCACCGTCGGTCGGCGAACCGAGGCGGAGGTCGTGCAGGACCACTCGTGCCCGGCCCCGCGTCACGTACCAATAGTCGGCCTGGTGGAGGTGGTAGTGCACGCCGACGATGGCGCCTTGTTGGCGATCCGAGCGATTTCCCTGGATCATCTCCCGGCCGAGCGGCAACCAGGAGCGCCGGTACGTCTCGACGAACCGGCCGCGGTCGTCGCCGAAGACGTCCGGCGTCACGATCATGACGTCCGCGATCACCTCGGACGCGGCGATCTCCGTCATCGGCCTGCCTCCTTCCCGGCCGCGGGCCCGCCAGCCCGCGAACTGGTTGGGGCGAGGTCCATGGTGCTGCCCTCGGCGGCGACGATGATCGCCTCGAGAGAGCCGGTGCGGCCCGAGTCCTCCACCCATCGGCCGAGCGAGTCGAGGGCCGCGTCGTCGTGCGTCGGGTCGTGGTGGAACAGGGCGAGCCGGCGAGCCCCGGCCTCGCGCGCGACGTGCATGGCGTAGGCGGTGGTGCTGTGGCCCCAGTGTGCCTTGACCGCGAATTCCTCGTCGGAGTACTGGGCATCGTGGATCAGGAGATCGGCGCCGTCGCACAGCTCGAGCACGTCCTCGGACACGCTCCAGAGGACAGCGCCGTCCTCGGCCGGCGCCTGGTGATCGCTCACGTACGCGATCGAGACGCCCCCTACCTCCACCCGGTAGCCCACCGTGAGCCCGACATGGGGAACCTCCCGGACGATCACCCGAGCCGCGCCCAACTTCACCTCGCCGTCGCCCACCTCGACGAAGCACAGCTCCGCCGGCAGATCGTGCAACCCCACCGGAAAGTACGGCGGCCTGATGAAGGCCGCGAACACGTCCGAAAGCGTGATCCCGGGTTGGCGCGGGCCGTGGATCACCAGCCGTGTGTCCGGCCTGAGTGCGGGGCCGAAGAACGGCAGTCCCTGGATGTGGTCGAAGTGGAGGTGCGTCGCGAAGACATTGACCTCGAGGCTCGGATCGACGAGGGGCCGTTGGTGATGCAGCAGCTCCGGTGGGGCGTCGTCCAACCCGAACCCGGCATCGAAGGCCAGATCCGTGCTCTCCGTCGGCGCCGGCGCGCCTGCCGGGAGGCCCCCGTGGGGGAAGTGACGCGCCAACAGCTGCTCACCGAGGCGCCGCGCTCCGGTGCCGAGGTCGAGCACGATCGGCACGCCGCCGTCGTCGGAGTCGATCGCCACGCAGGACGTGGCACCGCCGTAGCGGACCATGGCTGGGTCGGAACATGGGCACGAGCCCCGGACGCCGTAGAACGTGACCCTCGGCACGATTCCCTTTCTCGACTCGGATTCGGTCAGGCCTCCGGCAGGTTAGTTGCTGGCCTTCGTCCAGCTCGACGACAGCCCCGCAACCGGATCAGTCCTCGGCCTCCGCGTACGGGCGGTTGCGGGGCGGGACTGCCGCCCGTTTCCATACCATCACCTTGCGGCGGAAGTAACAGACCTCGTTCCCGTGCTGGTTGAAGGCACGGGTCTCGACCGTCACTATGCCGCGGTCGTCCTTGGACCGGGACGCCACAGCCTCGAGGACTCGGGTCTCGGCGTAGATCGTGTCCCCGTGGAACGTCGGGAACCTGTGCTGGAGCGACTCGATCTCGAGATTCGCGATCGCGGAGCCCGAGACGTCGGGCACGCTCATCCCGAGTGCGAGCGAGTAGACGAGATTGCCGACGACGACGTTCGATCGCTGCACTGTCTCGTGCTCCCCGAACCAGGCGTCGATGTGGAGCGGATGATGATTCATCGTCAGGAGGCAGAAGAGGTGGTCGTCGTACTCGGTGATCGTCTTGCCCGGCCAGTGGCGATACACGTCGCCCACGACGAAGTCCTCGAACGCACGGCCGAACGGCCGGTCGTAGGTCGTCATTCCTCGGTCGGCTCCCGCGGCGGCCTCGTCGAGAAGGCGAGCTGCCAGTCGTCCTCGCTGTCGCCGTCAATCGTGAGGCGCCAGGTGAACCGGGTGCTGTGCAGGAGAGGGAGCGGGCTGAAGTTGACGGCCACGGCCACGTCGACAGGACTCCCTTCCGGAACGCCGTCCGGACGTGCCACCTCGAAGTCGCCTCGCACCTCGATCGGCTGGGGGCCGTCGGCACCCTCCACGATGATGGGTCGCCCGTCCTCGTCGACGAGGAAGAGCTCCCAGTGGTGGGGCCGGCCCGCCTCGTTCCAGTCGACGTCCACCTTGATCGCAATCGCCGACGGCATCGGATCCGGCCCGATGAGGCTCCAGCCTCCGCCGAGGATGAATAGTTTCCCGTCTGCCACCTGGGCCGCGTCGCACAGCATCATGGTCACTCGCACCGGGCCACCGTAGCCCGGACGGCAATCGTTTCACCTCGTGCGGCGACTACCGTCGGCGCCGTGGGCGAGCTCGGGTTGCGCAACGACCTGTACCGGCGGCCGCTCGCGACCGCTCTCGAGCGCCTCGGTCCGGTGGCGGGCTGGCGGTGCGTCGACGTCGGCGCCGGCGCCGGTGACGTCTCGATCGCGTTCGCCGAGCTCGTGGGCCGTGACGGGCGTGTCTATGCCGTCGACAGAGACCCCCGGGCACGGGACGAGGTCGCCGCCGCGGCGGCTGCGGCCGGCGGCGCGCAGGTGGTCGCGATCACCCAGGCCGGGGAGGACCTGGTGTTGCCGGAGAGGGTTGACCTCGCGTATTGCCGTTTCTTGTTGGTGCATGTCATCGAACCGCTCGTCGTGCTGCGGCGGATGGCCGCCACGTTGAGGCCGGGCGGCTACCTCCTCGCGCAGGAGCCGATCACCTCGGCGGGCCGGATCGACGGCGCGCCGATGTCGATGCTCGAGGGCCGCCACCCCGATGTCGGGGCGCTGCTTCCCGGCCTCGTCCGCGACGTCGGGCTCGAGCTCGTCGACGCTTGGGCAGAGGCGCCGGCCGGCGCAGGACCCGGCCCGGTGGCGAGCTATCTCGAGGAGCTCACCGAGGTGGACCCTGGAGACGTCCCCGTGGTGCTGCCACCTCTGGTGACAGTTATCGGCCGCAAGGTTGGGGCGGCCGGGGCGGGGGCGCCGGAGCGGTCCCCGACCCGTCGATAGCCTGGCGCCGTGCCGCCGGACGCCCTGCCAGACCTCTCAGCGGTCGAGTCCGCGCTCGACCTCGGCACCGGCCTGGTCCGGGGCGCCGCCGCACGCCTCGCGGTTCTGACCGACGGCGGCCGGCGCCTCGACGACGAGCAGGTCTTCGCCTACGACCTCGCCCATGTGGCCGCCGGCCTCGAGACGGCGAAGGCCGCATTGGAGTACGGGCGTCTCGGCGCCGACGAGGCCTGCCTCGCCGTCGTCTTCGCCGCCGACGTGCTCAGCGATCTCGTCGCCCGCACGGCCGGCCGCGAGGCGTCGTGGGGCACCGAGCCGGGCTGGCACGGGCGCCTGGGCGAGTTCATCAGCGCCGGCCGGTCGCCCGCGCTGATGGCCCAGGTAGCAGAGCGGCCCGGCAAGCACCATCTCGATCCGGAATTCGAGATGGTGCGGGAGGCATTTCGTCGTTTTGCTGACGAGCAGATCGCTCCGCTCGCCGAGCACATCCACCGTGAGAACACCGACATCCCCGAGGGGATCATCAAGAGCCTCGCCGAGATGGGCGGCTTCGGGTTGTCGGTCCCCGAGGCGTTCGGCGGTGCAGCCTCGGGCACCGAACGCGACTACCTGGGGATGGTGGTGGCGACCGAAGAGCTGTCGCGGGCTTCGCTCGGCGCCGGCGGGTCGCTCGTCACCCGCCCCGAGATCCTGACGCGGGCTCTCGTCAAGGGTGGCACCGAAGACCAGAAACGCGAACTGCTGCCGCTCATCGCCTCCGGCGAGCTCATGGTCGCGATCGCTGTCACCGAGCCCGACTACGGCTCGGACGTCGCGAACATCTCGACGACGGCGACGCGGGAGGAAGGCGGCGGATGGGTCGTCAACGGTGTCAAGACCTGGTGCACGTTCGCAGCCCGTGCCGACGTGTTGATGCTCCTGGCCCGCACCGACCCCGACCGCACACAGGGCCACCGGGGTCTGTCGGTGTTCGTGGTCCCCAAGCCGCGGGGCGAGGCGGCCGGGTTCGTCTTCCTGCAGGGCGGTGACGAGGGCGGGCCTGCCGGCGCCGCAGCCGCCGGCGGCGCCACATCTGCCGGCGCCGCAGCCGCCAGAGAGGGCCGGCCAGCGAGCCTTCCACAAGGCCGCCTCGAGGGCCGGCCGATCGACACGATCGGCTATCGAGGCATGCATTCCTACGAGCTCGCCTTCGAGAACTGGTGGGTGCCCGACGATGCGCTGGTGGGGGGCCACTCCGGGGAAGGCCGTGGTTTCTATCTCCAGATGCAGGGCTTCGAGAACGGGAGGCTTCAGACCGCCGCGCGGGCGATCGGTCTCATGCAGGCTGCGTACGAAGCCGGGCTCGAGTACGCCCGGAACCGCACCGTCTTCGGCCGGCCGATCCTCGAGTATCAGCTCACGCGCGTCAAGCTCGGCAGGATGGCAGCGATGATCCAGGCGAGCCGGCAGTGCGCATACCGTGTGGCGGCCGCCATGGCGGTCCGAGACGCTTCGCTCGAAGCCTCGATGCTCAAGGCTTACGTGTGCAGAGCGGCCGAATGGGTGACTCGGGAAGCGATGCAGCTGCACGGCGGCATGGGATACGCCGAGGAATTCGCCGTCAGCCGATGGTTCGTCGACGCCCGCGTCCTGTCCATCTTCGAGGGAGCCGATGAGACCCTCTGCCTGAAGGTGATCGCCCGCCGGCTCGTGGAGCAGGCCGGATGAGAGTCCTCGTCCCGCTCCCCGACCGCGATTTCGACCCGACCGAGGTCGCCGTGCCGTGGCGGGGGCTGACCGACGCCGGGCACGAGCTCATCTTTGCGACCGAACGGGGAGGCCTGCCGCCAACGTGCGACCCGCGGCTGCTCACGGGTGTCCTTTTCGGCCGGCTCGGCGCCCAGGCGGACGCGATCGCCGCTTACGGCGAGATGACCGAGGCGCCGGAGTTTCGTGCGCCGATCCCATGGGAGGAGGTCGTGGCCACGGACTTCGACGGCCTCATCCTCCCGGGTGGTCATGCGCCGGGCATGCGTCAGTACCTCGGCAGCCCGGCGCTCCGCGAGAAAGTCGCCGGATTCTGGGCACTAGGGAGGCCCGTCGGCGCGATCTGCCACGGTGTGCTCGTCCTCGCCCGCACAACCGAGGGTGCCACGGGCCGAAGCGTGATCGCCGGTCGCTCGACGACCTGCCTGCCGAAATACATGGAACGGACTGCCTTCTGGCTCACGGCGTGGAAGCTCGGCCGCTACTACCGCACCTACCCGGCCTATGTCGAGGACGAGGTGCGAGACGCCCTGTCCGACCCCGCCCTCTTCGTTCGCGGCCCGCTGACTCTTGGCCACGGCAGGACCGCACCCGAGAGCGCCCCCGCCTTTATCGTGCGCGACGGCCGCTACGTGTCGGCCCGTTGGCCTGGCGACGCCTACCTGTTCACGTCCAGATTCGGGGCGGTGCTCGAAGGCGCCTGACAGCTGCGCGCGGCGACTTGTCGCGCGGCGACTTGTGCGCGCGGCTCGTTCAGGTCGCCGTCGCCGAGTGGGGGTCCTCCTGCGTGCCCAGGATCGCAAGCAGGCTCCCGACATTGATGTCACGTTCGATTGGCAGCCCAAGTGGCGAGTGGGCTCTCACGCTGTAGACGCTCCGCCGGCCCTCCCGCCTGCGGGCGATGTACTCAGCCCGCACCAAGTCGTTGACGATGCGTTGAGTGGCCCGCTCGGTGATCTCCAACATGGTGGCGATGTCGCGGATGCGGATCTGGGGGTCCTCGGCGATCAGAAGCAGCGTATTGCCGTGGTTCGTCAGGAAACGGAAGCCCGGTACGACGCGGGAGGCGGAGTCCCCAGCAGTTGGGGACGCTGGGATGTCGGACATGATTATCACGATACAAAATACACGATATGAATATCACGTATAGTGGATACGTCACCACAGAGCGTGGCGACAACTTGGCTCGATGTTCCATCGGGCTGTCAGCACGGAGACGAAACGATGCAGTGCCTCACAAGATGCGTGAACCGCCTCAGCATGCCGAGATCTCTCCTCCTCGCCAGCGCCACGACCGCCGCAATGGTGGTCGCGATGGTCCTGCCTGGCGCCGCCGCCTCACCCGCGGGCGCCGCGACGACGGCGACCTTTACTCTGACGGCGGGCGCTTTGTCGATCAGTGCGCCAACCGGGACGGTGTCGCTCGGATCGCAAGTCGCCTCGACCGGTGACACCACGATCAGCGGCCCGCTCGGCGTCGTGACCGTCACGGACCAACGCGGCGGGGCGACAACCTGGACAGCCTCTGTGATTTCGACGGCGTTCACTCCGCCGGCGGGGCCGGCCGACCCGGCCAGCAACGTCAGCTACGCGGCAGGCATCATCACCGACACC
This sequence comes from uncultured Acidimicrobiaceae bacterium, assembly GCA_963763085.1. GTDB lineage: Bacteria > Actinomycetota > Acidimicrobiia > Acidimicrobiales > Bog-793 > CAVXNB01. The sequence continues at coordinate 953,663 of CAVXNB010000004.1, read as the reverse complement.
TCGACCGTGGTGGCGACGGCGGTCCCTGAATCGAACCTGACCGGCGTCTCGACCGTGGTGACCGGCGCGAGCACCGGAATCAGCACCGCCAGCTGGGACCCGATCATCTCGGTAATCGTGCCGGCGAATTTCGCGCCGGGCGTCTATTCCGCGACGATCACCCACTCCGTCGCCTAGTGCAACCTGAACCCAAGCGCCGCCGCGTGGCCGTGGCAGCGCTGCACGGCGTTCTGGCGGGAACCGTCCTGCTCGCCGCAAGTGCGTTCTCGGTCCTGGCGGCGCAGGCCGGTACAAGAGCGGGCGGCATCGGGATCCGGCTCGTCGCCGCTCCCGGCAAATCGGGCGGCCCTCTCGCCCAGTCGTACATCGTCGAACGGCTGGCACCAGGCACGGTCGTCCGCCGGACGGTCGAGATCAGCAACAGCACGCACTCGACCGCCGACGTCGCGGTCTATGCCGCCGGCGCCAGGATCGATCATGGCTCGTTCGCGATTCGCTCCCGGCGGCTCACAGGACGAACTGTCGAGCTGGACATCGGTCAGCAGAGGGGCGCTCCGTTTGCGACCGGGCACCAAGGCTTCCGAGACGGTGTCGATCGCCGTGCCGAAGAGTGCCTCGCCCGCGGAGCGCTACGCCGTCGTCTGGGCGCAGGTGTCGGCTCCCGCTGCGGGAGGCGTCACGCTCGTCAACAGAGTCGGCGTCCGCATGTACGTCTCGGTCGGCGCCGGCGGATCGCTCCCCCAGCAGTTCGCGATCGGGGCGATCGTCGCCACGCGCTCGCAGAATGGACATCCGAGTGTGGTTGCAGAGGTTCACAACGTCGGCCAAGGCACGCTCGAGGTCAGCGGCACCCTGACGCTCTCCGACGGACCGGGTGGCATCAGCGCCGGGCCATTTCCCCTCACCCTGAGCGCGCCCCTCGCTCCCGGGGGCACCGAGCCTGCCAAGGTTCAGCTCGGCAAAGCCTTCCCCGACGGCCCCTGGCGGGCCGAAGTCCGCGTCCGCAGCGGGCTCCTCCGACGGTCGGTCACCGCGACGATCACGTTCCCGGCCGAGCCCGGCACAGTTCCGGCCGGGTCGCACGTCGCGCTCGTCGTCGGTGCGATCGTCCTCGTCCTTCTCTCCGCCGCCGGTCTCACGCTCCTGGTCTGCGTCGCGCGGAGCCAGGACCCGAATCCCTCGACCGCGGATCCTCCGGCGACTGCGCCCTCTGCAATCGTCATGACAACTGACATGACCGCCGGCCTAGGCTGAGCAGCATGCCACTCGCGCCCGGCCTCGAACCAGTTGTCGCCCGCTTGGAGGAGCTGACGGAGGGCGGCGGAAGTCGGAGCTACCCACGGGAGATGCGAAGCGCCTACAAGGTGTTCGAGTTCGCCGGGCCGGGCAAAGGCGGGGCCGGCGGCGTCTGGGCGGAGGGCGCCCGGGTGGGCATGATGACGCTTCCAGCAGGGTTTCACTACCCGTTGCACGCCCATCCGTCGCCGGAGGTGTATGTCGTCGTGTCCGGGACCGGCACCTGGGAGACTTCGGGAGACGTGTCGCGTGAGCTTTCGCCCGTCACGTTCATCTATCACCCGCCATTCGCCCCGCACGCGGTCACGTCGGGGCCCGATGAGCCTCTGGTCGTCGTGTACGTGTGGTGGGGCGAAAAAAGCGTCATCGAGACGGACGCCGAGCTTCTCTGAGCGGCGTAAAACTAGGCTCCGAGCCGTGAAATGGCCCCCCGAACAAGAGCAGTGTCCAGAATGCGGGTTCCACTGGTCGATGCCCGTGAACGAGGCGATCGACCTCGTGGGGTCGACGGTCGAGCGCTATCCGCCGCCGGCCGAGCTCGAGGCGCCCCGAAACCCACGACCGGAGGGGACATGGTCCCCGACCGAATACCTATGGCACGTCGTCGACGTGCTGCGCTTCGGCATGGAGCGGCTCTGGATGCTCGAGCTGGCACCTGGCTCGCTCGTTCCCAGCTGGGACGAGAATGAATTGGCAGCGTTCCGCCACTACGAGGAGCTCTCGACGGAAGTCGGTGTCCGGGCGCTGGCCGAGGTGGCGGGAGCGTGGCGCCCCGTTGCCGAAGGCGCCCCTGCAGCGACCACGATCGAGCACCCGGAGTACGGCACGCTGTCGGCCGCCGACGTCATCCGCCGCAACGCCCACGACGTCCTGCACCACCTGCAGGACATCGAGCTGCAGGTGGGAGTTACTTGAGCAGGCGCGACAGACGCCGGTCCGCGAGCTCGCGTCCCTTGGTCTGACATTTCTTGCAGTACACGACCTCGTGCGACTCGTACGACACCCTCAGCAACGCCTCACCACAGACGGGACAGGGTTGACCCGCCCGGTTGTGCACCGAGAAGACCGTGCCCAGCTTCGGCTCGGAAAGTCCGCCCTTGCGGGCCCGCTCCGACGCGACCGCCTCGTCGATCACCGATCGCACGTCTTCCACGAGGCGCTTGCGGTCCGCCGGGCTGAGCGATTTGAGGGGCGAGAAAGGCGAAAGTCCGGCCCGGTTCAGCGCGTCGTCCGCGTAGCCGCGACCCACGCCGGCGACGAATCGCTGATCGCGCAACAGCGTGTGAAGGTGCCGCGTGTCCTCACTCGTGAGCAGCAGCTCCTCGAAAGCCTGCGAAGCGGGCTCCGGGCCGAGACCCGCCAAGGGCCCATCCTCGCCGGCGGCCAGCACCCACCACCCAGCCTTCCGCTCGTGGCCGTGCTCGCGAACAAGCACCGAAGTCCCGTTGTCGAATACGAAGCGGACGACGGCGCCCCTCGGCTTGGTGGCCTTGGGCGGAACCTCGATGTCCAACCGGCCGGCCTGGGAGAGGTGGATCAGCACGCGCCGCCCCGACCCGAGGCTCAGCACCAGATACTTGCCGCGACGCCCGACCCCGCATAATTGCTCGCTCACGAGGCCTTCGCCCGGCGGCACGACGGTCTTGAGCCCTGAGAAGCCGAGCAGCTCGACCCGCTCGATCGTCGCCCCCGCGACGGCGGCGTCCAGCCGCTCGGCAAGCGCCTGCATCTGGGGAAGCTCAGGCATGGGGCACTCCCCGGCGCCGCGCGGTCAGGACGCCGCCGGCTCGGAGCGCTTGCGGCCCGCCCGCTCGCCCCGGGCGACGAACTTGATCGCCATCTTGCGGCTCGCCTCGTCGATCATCTCCTCGCCGAACATCACCGCGCCCTTGCGGTCGTGCTCGGTCGCCTCCTTGTACGCATCGAGAATCGCCCAGGCGCGGTCGAATTGCTCCTGAGTCGGCGAGAACACCTCGTTCAGGATCGCGACCTGGTCCGGGTGGAGCGCCCATTTGCCGTCGTATCCGAGGATGTGGGCCCGGTTGCAGTACTCACGGAACAACTCCGGTTCACGGATCTTGAGAAACGGGCCGTCGATGACCTGAAGCCCATTCGCCCGGCCCGCCATCAGGATCTTGGAGAAGACGTAGTGGAAGTGGTCGCCCGGGTAGGCGTCGATCTGGACTCCCCCCGTCAGTACGGGCATCTCGATCGAGGCGGCGAAATCAGCCGGACCGAAGACGATCGCCTCCAGCCTGGGCGAGGCCGCACAGATCTCCTCCACGTTGATCAGCCCCCGGGCGGTCTCGATCTGTGCCTCGATGCCGATGTGGCCCGTCGGCAGGCCGCTGTTGAGCTCGACCTGGGTGAGCAGCAGGTCGAGCGCGATGATCTCCGCCGCTGACTGGACCTTCGGCAACATCACCTCGTCGAGGCGGTCACCGGATCCGCCGACGACTTCGATCAAGTCCCCGTAGGTCCAGCGCGTGTCCCAGCCGTTCAGGCGCACGCAGAGGACACGGTCGTCCCAGGCGAGGTTGCGGATCGCGTCGACGACCTTCGCCCTCGCCGACTCCTTCTCCAGCGGCGCCACAGAGTCCTCGAGGTCGAGAAAGGTCATGTCGGCCGGGACGGTCGGGGCCTTCTCGAGAAACCGCTCACTCGACCCGGGAACCGAGAGGCACGAGCGGCGTGGCAGGTGACGTGAGCGTGCGGACATGGCATCGATGGTACGGCGATGTCCCGAGTGGTCGCCAAGCCTCGCGGGCTGCGCTATGCGACGAGTGCCGTCTGGTCGATGAGGTCCTGCGGTGTGAGCTGCTCGGTGACGAGACGGCCGAAGCGGGCCGGATCGCCTCCGACGAACTTCCGGCAGAGCGGAAGACCTTCGACGTAACACGTGATGTAAGCCCGCCAGGTCGGATGAAGGAGGAATTCGACAGACTTCTCGGCCCTCGCCCGTGGCAGGAGACCCCAGCGGGCAACCTCGTCGATGACGGTGTCGGGCTCCGCTCCGTCCTCGAAGAGGCGAAAGGCCGCGTTCGCCCGCACGCCTCCAAGCGATTCTGCCGCCTTCCTCACGACCGCCACGACGTCGGGGTCGTAGGGAATTCCAAGTGGGCGTAGGTGGTCCGCCACCGCGGGCTCCGGCCGGCTGCCCATCACCACCTCGAGACCGAGATCCGCCAGGCCTTCGGCGATCAGGTTCTGCGGCGTTCCCACGAGGGCGATCGACTCCTCCCACCACCTCCGGCGCCGGACGAGCCCGACTTCCTTGCGGGCGTGCTCGGTGTGATGGCCGGGATAGGCCTCGTGCGCCACGAGATGGGCGATCGACGTCGAGAGGACCGGGAGGTCGACGTTGATGGCGACCTTCGACTTCAGGCCGCCGAGGTAGTAGTTGAAGCCGCCCCACGGCTGGTGCGTCACGAGCTCGAAGTCGACGCGCTCGCCGTCAGGCAGGCCGAAGAGGACCCTCGTGCGCTGCTGAAGATCCTCGGCGAGCGAGCCGATCGCCGCCTCGAGCAGATCGACGGGCACCGCCTGCGCCTCCCGCCAGGCGACATAGCGCTCGGCGAGAGGCCCGGTGCCCGGCACGACCTCGTCGAGCCGACGATGCGCCGCCTCGAACTCCTCCTCGTCGAATCGTCTCGGACGCACGCCGTAGCAGGCCTCGACCTCGTCGGCGTAGCCGATGTGCTCCCCGGCGAGCTTGCGCGCAGAGGTGAGGAGCCCGATCGCCTGGGAGCGGAGGAAATGGCGCCGGCTGGCGTCCGTCCCCGTGCCCGGTGCGGTTACGTCGCCGGGCAGATCCGGCGCGGTCTCGCCCTCAGGGTCGCCGAGCGGCTCACCGGCGTCGATCGCCGCCAGGAGCGCCCGAGCCTCGGCGACGAGGTGCTCGGGCGCGATGACCGGGAGCGCATGGACGCGGTCCGCGATGGACTTCGGCCCGTAGTAGGCGTCCACGAAGCCGGCGATATGCCGGTCCATCGCCAAACCGAACGCCAGGTATCGCTCGACGACCTTTGGCGTCATACGGGCTCAGCCGATGCGCGAGCGGAGAAAATCGAGCGTGCGCTGCCATGAGAGCGCGGATGCCTCGGGGTCGTAAACCTCCGGGCGGGCGTCGTTGAAGAAGGCATGCTCGGCTTCGGGGTAGATGTGGATCGCGACGTCGCTGTTGCCCGCCTCCCGCAGCGTGCGCACGAGGGCCCTGCCGACTTCAGGAGTCGCCCACTCGTCCTTGCCCGCGTAGTGGCCAAGGACCGCACCGCTCAGCGCCGAGTAGTCCGGCTGGGCACCCTGCCACGGTACGGCCCCGTAGAACGCGACGACGGCTCTCACCATGTCCGGCCTCTGCGAGGCGAGCATGAGAGCCAGACCGCCTCCCATGCAGAAGCCGACTACCCCGACTCCAGTACCGCTGGAGCGAGAGCCCACCTCGTCCACCGCGCCGCTCATGTCCAGCGCCGCCCGATCCAGCTCCAGCGCCATCATCAGCTTGCCCGCCTCGTCAGGCTCAGCGACGTGCTTTCCGTGGTAGAGGTCGGGCGCCAGCGCCACGAAGCCCTGGGCGGCGAAGCGGTCGCAGACGTCCTTGATGTGATCCACAAGGCCCCACCACTCCTGGATCACGACAACACCGGGTCCGGTCCCGATCTGAGGGGTGGCCAGGTATCCCTCGGCGGTCGAACCGTTGCTCGGAAACTCGATCATCTCTCCCATGGGAGCGAACCTAGCCGCCTGTTCGCGTTCTCAGCCCGCTCGAACGAGAAGCTCGGGTGCAGTCGGGCACCCTGAACGGCCGAGGGCGTCGCTCGGGCGCTCGACGCCACCCGGACCGACGAGCGCCTCCAGGACCTCAGGCTCGATCAGCTCGAAGCCCTCTCCTGCCCGGCGGAGCATCTCGCCGAGCAGCTGGTCGTTGAGCACGCGGCCAACGCCGGCCACCGCCCAGATCGGGACCGATGCCTCACCGGCGGCCTGCACGAGCTCCATCGTCTCGGCTCCGATGAGGACCCCGCGGGGCCCGGCCGCAAGCGCCTCGACGAGCACGAGTGCCGCTCCGTCGAGCGCATCTCGCGCCTCGTCGAACTCCCATCCACTTGCCTCTTCGACCAGTCGCGCGAACCCGCGAACCTCGCCGCGGAGCTCCGGCGAGGACCCGACGACGCGGACGACGGCATCGGGCACGCCTGCGAGGGCCTCACGCACGGTGTCGGCGGGGCAAACCACGACGATCGCCGCGTCGCCCGAGAGACGCTGGCTCAACGCGTCTGCGAGCAGGTCCGCAGTGGGATCCGAGCTGAGCTCACCGACGGCTCGTCGAGCCGCCTGATCCGGATCCGGAGCGACGAGCACCGTCGCGGCGACCCACCAGAGCGGCCCGACGGTGACATGCGCCTCGAGAAGGCGGCGACAGGCCGTGACGAGGGCCGGCGGCTCGTCGAGCGCCAGCTCTGAAATGGTCCAGGCCGCCTCGGTCGCCAGCGTCGTCGGGGCTTCCCCGTGAGCCCTGGCGATCCACCGCAGGCGCTCGATCGGGTGCACGCAACGACGCTAGCCCTCCGGCTCCGCGAGAGGAGCGGGCAAGCCGGGGCGCACCGGCCGGCGCTCAGCCGACGATGCCGCCCCTGGTCATCGCCAGCACGTCGAGAGCCCGGTCGACCTCGTCCGCCGAGAGGAGGCCCATCTCCAGCACGACCGTTCGAAGGTCCTTGCCTTCGGCGAGCGCGGTCTTGACCACCTTCGCCGCCTGCTCATAGCCGATGTAGGGGTTGAGCGCCGTGGCGACAGCCGGCGAGGAGAGCGCGTAGGACCGGCACCGCTCGACGTCGGCGACAATCCCGGACACGCACTTGTCCGCCAGCGTTCGGCTGACAGAAGAGAGGAGGCGGATCGACTCGAGAAGGTTGCTGCCGATGACCGGCATCATGACGTTGAGCTCGAAGTTGCCCGCAGCGCCGCCGAATGCGACGGCGGCGTCGTTCCCCACGACCTGGGCGACGACCTGGCACACCGCTTCGGGAACGACGGGGTTGACTTTTCCCGGCATGATCGACGAGCCGGGCTGCAGGTCCGGCAATTGGACCTCGGCAAGACCGCAACTCGGCCCGGACGACATCCAGCGAAGGTCGTTCGCGATCTTGTAGAGCGAGACGGCGATCGTCCGGAACACGCCTGACGCCTCGACGAGAGCGTCGCGCGCGCCCTGGGCCTCGAAGTGGTCACGAGCCTCGGTGAGCGGCAGCTTTGTCGCCGCAGCGAGCCGTGCGATCACGCCCGCTGCAAACCCGGGCTTCGCATTCAGCCCCGTGCCGACCGCCGTCCCGCCGAGAGGCAGTTCGGCCAGTCGCGGCAACGCGGACTCGAGGCGCTCGATCCCGTGTTCGACCGCCGCCGCGTAACCGCCGAATTCCTGCCCGAGCGTCACCGGCGTCGCGTCCATGAGATGAGTGCGGCCCGATTTCACGACGCCGGCGAACTCCTGCTGCTTCGTGCGCAATGCTGAAGCCAGACGCCCCAAGGCAGGCACCAGTTCGTCCACGATTTCGCGACTCGCGGCAAGGTGGATCGCCGAGGGGAACGTGTCGTTCGTCGACTGTGACGCGTTCGGCTCGTCGTTGGGGCGGATCTCGCGACCGAGCCGTTCACCGGCGAGATTCGCCAGCACTTCGTTCATGTTCATATTGGTCGAGGTTCCCGATCCCGTCTGGAACACGTCGATCGGGAATTGGTCGAAGTGTCGTCCGGCCGCGACCTCGTCGGCCGCGTCGGCGATTGCCTTGCCGACCTCCGCCGAGATCGTGCCCATCTCGGCATTCACCGTCGCCGCGGCGCCCTTGATCATGGCCAGAGCGGTCAGGAGCGCCGGCTCCACGACCTGACCCGAAATCGGGAAGTTCTCGAGCGCTCGCTGGGTCTGGGCTCCCCATCGGGCCGTCTCGGGAACGCGGACCTCGCCCATCGAATCGTGCTCGATCCGATACCCTAACGCCGTATCCTTTCGGCCCTCTGTTGATCCAATCGCGGTCATCGAGTCAACGTAGCTGTCAGGGCCGCTGGCATAACAATGTCATTCGCAATATCGTAACAACGCCGTAACAGTGTATTTTGCTTGAGGAACGGCTCCGCCGCAGGTGGGGCGCTATGTGCTTGCAATGGCTTTACGGCTCGGGTTAGTTTGCCGGGCACTGTGAGACCTGCTGGGGGGCGCCTCGCGTCTGAGGCTGTGCAAGGCTGCGTCGCCGCACCGGTTGCGGCCAAGAGGCGCGGCCTGATGGCAGCACTTTCGGTGGTGCTTTCTGGCATGTTATTGACCGGGTTCATTACACCTCTCGTCCTGTCGAGCGCGCCCGCCGGCGCCGATCAGATCGCGACCTTGAAGGAACGCGCCCAGTGGATCGCCGAGGAGATTCAGTCTGCCAACGTGAAGCTCTCCATTCTGGACGAGAACTACCTGCAGGCCAAGTCTCATGTCGCGTGGCTCGCCTCACGGGTGACCGATGCCACGAAGGCGATCGAACGGACCGAGGTGGCGCTCGGGCATGACCGCTCCCACCTGCGACAGGTTGCGATCGAGGCATACGTCACGGGCAACGCCTCGCAGAGCCTGTCGGTGCTGTTCAACGGGTCTCAGCAGAACGCCGGCATGCAGCAGACCTACATCCAGGCCGCGTCCGGCAACCTGAGCGAGACCGAGGCGACCGTGCTCATCGCCCAGTTCAAGCTCAAGACCGACCGCAACACCCTTGATCACACCGAGGCAATCGCCAAGGCCAACGAGCACGCCATCTCGAACGACATCTCGCAGGCCAAGGCCATCGCCGTCCAGCTCGCCAATGAGCAGGCGCAAGTGAAGGGCCAGCTCGTGCAAGCCGTGGCAGCCGCCGAGGCGGCGAAGGCTGCGGCGTTCCGGGCGGCGCTGGCAAAGGCCGCCGCGCAGGCCGCCGCGCAGGCCGCCGCAGCTCAGAGAAAGGAGCTGCAGCAGGAACAACAGGCACCTCCCCCACCTCCGGCTCCGGCTCCCCCGCCGCCGCCCGCGCCAGCGGCACCGTCAGCTCCGTCGGCTCCGTCGTCGGGCGGTGGCGCCGGCCAGATAGCCGTGAACGCCGCTCAGAGCCAGCGAGGCGTCCCGTACGTCTGGGGAGGCGCTACGCCGGGGGTCGGGTTCGACTGCTCGGGCCTCACTATGTGGGCCTGGGGCCAGGCAGGTGTCTCGCTCAGTCACGGGGCCACTGACCAGTACTACCAGATCCAGCACGTCTCGATGTCCGACCTTCAGCCCGGTGACCTCATCTTCTTCGGAGATTCCGGCTACCTCTACCACGTCGTCATGTACATCGGCGGTGGCATGGTCGTGCAGGCGGAGGAGACGGGCACCAACGTGATGGACACGCCCATCCCGCCCGGTGCCTACGGCGCCGGGAGACCCTGAGGCGCTAGTCCTCGGGGTCGGTCCTCAGGCCTTGACCCGAGTGCACGGTCGACGATTCAGCTCTTCTTGATCTGGTCGTGCGCGGCCAGTTCCGCCGGCGGAGTCCGCCCGGCAGCAGCTCCGCCCGGCCCGGGAACACCCGCAAAACGGTACGCAATCGCCTCCCGGCCCACCTGGCAGATCCACGCCCGCCCGCTCTCGGCCCCGACCATCCGGTCGTACACGGCTTCTGCGATGTCCGCAGGCGCGATCAGCGGGAAGCCGGCCGCGGCTGCCATCTGTTTCACCTCCGGGCCTAGCAAGGGCGTGTCGACGATGCCGGGACAGATGGCGTTGATGGTGATGCCCTTGGCTTCGAGCTGCGGCGCCAGCGCACGCACGAGGCCGACGACGGCATGCTTGGTCATCGAGTACACGGGGTCCGGCGAGTACGAGATCAGGCCGGCCAACGAGGCCGTGGCGACGATGGCGCCGCCGCCGCCGGCCTGCATCGAGGGCACGACGGCTCGCACCCCGTAAAAGACCCCGTCGATGTTCACGCTGGCGATCCGCCGGTAGGACTCGTCCGACACGGCGGTCACGTCCGCTTCTGGTGTAATGACGCCGGCGTTCAAGAAGGCGAGGTCGATCCCTCCGAACGAGTCGACCGCAGCCGCCACGACCCGGTCCCAGTCGGCCGGGATGCCGACGTCGGCGCGCACGTAAAGAGCCCCGAGCTGAGCGGCGGCCTCCCCGCCGGCCTCCTCGGCGAGATCGACCAGCACGAGCGAAGCACCCGCATCCACCAACCGCTTCGACGTCGCGAGCCCGATGCCGGACGCGCCACCGGTCACCAGCGCGACCTTGCCCCCGAGCTCGCCCGACTCGCTCACCGCTCCACCTCCTCTGCCGTGCGGGCGCAGCGTAGCGGCGGCTCCGCCTACGCTGCTGGGCATGCGAGCCGTCATCGTTGAATCAGGTTCAGTCGTCGTGAAAGAGCAGGCCGACCCGGTTCCGGGGGCGGGCGAACTTCTCGTCAAAGTCCAGGCCGCCGGCCTGAATGGAGCGGACCTGTTGCAGCGAGCCGGTGGGTACCCGGCTCCGCCGGGCTCCCCGGCGGACATCCCGGGCCTCGAGCTTGCCGGCGTCGTGGCCGCGATCGGGCCCGGCGTCCTGCGCTTCGGCGTGGGTGACCGGGTCATGGCCGTGGTCGGCGGTGGGGGGCAGGCCGAGCTGGCGATCGTGCACGAGCGGACGGCCATGCCGGTGCCGGACTCCCTCAGGCCACTCGAAGCCGGCGGGTTCGCGGAGGCGTTCACGACCTCGCACGACGCCCTCTTCACCCAGTGCGGGCTCGGAGCGGGAGAGCGCCTGCTCATCAACGGCGCCGCCGGCGGCGTCGGCATCGCGGGGGTCCAGCTCGCGGTTGCGACCGGCGCCTCGGTCGTGGCGAGCGTGCGCAACCCGAAGCTGCGCGAGGCCGTGGCGGCGTTCGGCGCGACCGCCGTCGATCCAGCCGAGACGGGAGACCACGGCCCGTACGACGTCGTCCTCGAGCTCGTGGGCGCACCGAACCTCCAGGCCGACATGGACTCACTCGCCACCGGCGGCCGGATCGCGATCATCGGGGTCGGTGCAGGCGCTCGCGGCGAGATCGATCTTCGCCAGCTCATGGGGCTTCGCGGGCGCATCCACGGATCCACGCTGCGGCCGCGTCCGCTCGAGGGGAAGGCCAATGCAGCCCGCCTCGTGGAGCGCCACGTTCTGCCGCTGGTCACCGCGGGGCGGGTGCGGGTTCCGATCGAGGAGGCGTTCCCGCTGGCAGAGGTGGACGCCGCCTACGAACGCTTTGCGGCGGGAGGCAAGCTCGGCAAGATCGTGCTCGACATCCCCGGTTGAGGCGAGAACGCGACACCGTGGGCGCCGGGGCCGCACCGTCGGCGGTGGAGGGCGAGCTTCTCTGGACGCCGACGCCCGAGCGGATCGACCGGGCGCGCATCACCGATTACATGAGGTGGCTCGAAGCCCACCGCGACCTCACGTTCGACGACTACGACGAGCTGTGGTCCTGGTCCGTGAGCGACCTGGAGGGTTTCTGGTCGTCCGTTTGGGACTGGGCCGGTATCAGGGCCTCCAAGGAGCCGGCGGCCGTGTGTGAGCGTGGGTTTGGGGCGGAGGGGGCACGTTTCTTTGTGGGGGCGGAGCTCAACTATGTGGACCAGGTGCTACGGGCTCCGGCGGACGCTCCGGCCGTCGTCGCGATCGACGACGCAGGCACCCGTGACGAGGTCACCTACGGCCAGCTGTCCGAACGGGTCGGAGCGGCCGCTGCCGGGCTCGCCGCACTTGGCGTCTCCAGGGGCGACCGCGTCGCAGCCGTGCTCCCGAACGGGCTGCCGGCGATCGTGGGCTTCCTGGCGGCGGCGAGCCTCGGCGCGATCTGGTCGAGCTGCGCTCCAGAGTTCGGGGCCGCCAGCATGGTCGACCGGTTCAGCCAGATCGCACCCAAAGTGCTGCTCGTCGCCGACGGCTACCGCTACGGCGGCCGGGTCTTCGATCTCCGGGAGAAGACCGACGCGCTTGTCGACGGTCTCGACGGCGACCTCGCGACCGTGCTCGTGCCCGTGCTGGGCGAACCGGTCCGAGTGTCCGCGGCCGGTCGGGCGCCGCACATCGGCTGGGAGGAGCTCTGCGGCGAACCTGAGGCTCTCCAGCCCGTCCAGGTGCCGGCGGATCATCCTCTGTGGATCCTCTACTCCTCGGGCACCACGGGGCTGCCCAAGCCGATCGTGCACGGCCACGCGGGCATCGTCGCCGAGCACACCAAGATCCTGGCTCTGCATCAGGATCTGGGAGGTTCGGATCGTTTCTTCTGGTTCACCACGACCGGTTGGATGATGTGGAACTACCTGGTCGGCGGACTTCTCATCGGCGCCAGCATCGTCTGCTTCGACGGAAACCCGCTCGAGCCCGACCCCCTGCGTCTCTGGAGGCTCGCCGCGGACGAGCGCGTGACTTGCTTCGGCGTCAGCGCCCCGTATCTCGAGGCCTGCCGCAAGCTCGGCCTCGTCCCCCAGGACGAGTGCGACCTGTCGAACGTCCGCACGATCGGCTCCACCGGCGCCCCGCTTTCGCCCGAGGGCTTCGCCTGGGCCGGCGCCGTGACCGGCACGGACACGCTCGTGGCGTCGGTCTCCGGCGGCACGGACGTGTGCACGGCGTTTCTCGCCTCGTGCCCGATCCTGCCGGTGCACGCCGGCGAGCTCCAGTGCCGGGCGCTCGGGGCCGCCGTTGCCGCCTTCGACAGTGACGGCCGTCCGGTAGTGGACGAGGTCGGCGAGCTGGTCGTCACCGAACCGATGCCCTCGATGCCGCTCAAGCTCTGGGGCGACAGCGACGGGACCCGGTTGCGTTCGAGCTACTTCGCCGAATTTCCCGGTATCTGGCGCCACGGGGACTGGGTCAAGATCACCAGTCGGTCGAGCGCGATCGTCTACGGCCGCTCCGATGCGACGCTCAACCGCGGCGGCGTGCGCATGGGGACCGCCGAGCTGTACCGAATCGTGGAAGCGGTCGAAGGCGTCGCCGACAGCCTCGCCGTCGACACGAGCGAGCTCGGCCGCGACGGCGAGCTGCTGCTGTTCGTGGTGCCCGCGGGGTCGTCACCCGCAGACGAGCTCGCCGCCCGCATCAAGACCGCGCTGCGCCACGGGCTCTCGCCCCGTCACGTCCCGGACCGGATCATCGAGGTCGCGTCCCTTCCACACACCCTGAACGGCAAGCGGATCGAAGTCCCGATCCGGCGGATCCTGCTGGGGGCGACGCCGTCCGAGGTCGTTTCGCCCGATGCGCTCTCGGATCCGGGTTCACTCGACCAGCTCCTGCTGGCGATCGACCGGGCCGGGCTGCGCTGAGGTGCCTGCGCCGACACGCTTGGCGCAACTGGCGGAGACGCCGGGGGGCGCTCAGCTCGTCCTGCGGGCGTTTCTCGGGGTCACGTTCACGTACGCGGGGCTGCAGAAGTTGACGAATCGCTTCTTCTTCAACGCCGCCAACCCGGGCTCCATCCAGGCTCAGCTGCACGCTTCGATCGCGACCAGCCCGATCGGTCCTGTGCTTCGGCTGGCCGCGCACTTTCCGGTCGTGGTGGGACTGCTCATCGCCTTCGGCGAGCTTGCCGTCGGCCTCGGGACACTCGTCGGGCTCTTCGGGCGCGTTGCCGCCGCCGGCGGGATGGCGCTGTCGCTCACCTTGTTCCTGTCCGTCAGCTTCAACACGACGCCGTACTTCCTGGGCTCGGACATCGTCTTCTTTTTCGCCTGGACGCCGCTCGTGATCGCCGGCTCGGGTCGGTGGTCCGCCGACGCCGTACTCGCCGATCGTCTCGCCGCCGATCGAGCCCAGGCCAAGAAGGCGGCGGGACAGCCGGCGCCTGAACTGGACCGCCGGGCGGCTGTGCGCAGGGTCGCGTCAGGCGTCGCGCTCGCGACATTCGCCGTCGTGACCGCCGGCATCGCCGCGACGATCGGGAGAATGTCCCCCACGGCATCGGGTCAGACCGGTCCCTCGAAGGGAGCGGGCTCGAACGGCAGCCCCTCGAAGGGCACCCCGATCGGGCCGGCGAGCGACGTGCCGGTCGGCAGTGCGCGGGAGTTCACGGACACCGAGCAGGGCATCCCGGCTTACGTCGTCCGGCCCTCGGCGGACAAGTTCCTCGGATTCAGCGCCGTGTGCACCCATGCCGGCTGCACGGTGGCGTTCTTCCAGCCGGCGCTGCAGTTCCGCTGCCCTTGCCACGGCTCCATCTACTCGGCGCTCACGGGCGAGGTCGTCCGGGGTCCGGCCGTGATCGCGCTGCCCAAGATCCCCATCGTGCGATCGGCCGACGGGACCCTCCTTGCGGAGGGCTGAAAGTCGTTTCGATACGGCGGAATTTGAAGCAGAGGCCGATGATTTCGCGGGCCGGTCTGTGACTAGCATGCCGCTTGTGCATGCTCGCCGGCCGCCGCCCCCGTCGCAGCGGGCGACTTCCAAGGTCGCGGGCGGCGACAAGTCTGACGGCCGGCGCCTGCGCGCCGCTCGCAACCACGAGGCAGTCGTGGGAGCCGTCCTCGACATCGTGCGCGAACGCACGCCCGAGACGATGAACCTGCCGGGCGCCGCCGAGGTCGCGGCACGCGCAGGAGTGTCCGAGCGGACCGTCTTCCGCCACTTCGCCGATCTGGATTCGCTCTTCATGGCGGCTGCCGCCAAGCAGCGGCCCGCCCACGAGACCTACGTCGGGCCGCGACCCGATGCTCCCGACGTCGTGGCGCGGATCACAGCCCTCGTGCGCCTGAGGTCGAAGCTCTACGAGGAGATCGCACCTGTGCGGAGGGTAGCGATCCACCTCAGCCACACCCGCCCGGTCGTGCTCGAGCAGCTCGGGCAGGCCTACGAGGCGGCGCGAGCCCAGGTCTCCGACGTCTTCGCCCCGGAGTTGTCGCGTGTCGACGCGAGGCGGCGGACGCTCCTGCTCGACGCGCTCGACCTCGCCCTGAGCTGGGCGACCTGGGACACATTGCGTACGAACCAGGACTGCTCGGTGGACCGGGCCAGGAAAGTGATCGTCGAGCTCATGACCGCGCTGCTCGCCACGGTGCCAAAGGCCAAGCGTCGCTGAACCCGATAGGTTTCGAGACATGACGATGCCGTACCGCCGTCTCGGCCGCTCCGGCCTGAAGGTGAGCCTCCTCTCTTTCGGATCCTGGGTGACGTTCGGCCCCCAGCTGGATGACGACCTCGCCACTCGCTGCCTCGAGGCGGCGCGCGAGGGAGGGGTCAACTTCTTCGACAACGCCGAGTCCTACGCAGGGGGCCAGTCCGAGGCGATCATGGGCCGGGCGTTCAAGAAGCTCGGGTGGGAACGCTATGAGTACGTCGTCTCCAGCAAGTTCTTCTGGGGCATCCACGACGTCCCCAACATGACTCAGACACTCAACCGCAAGTACCTGATGCAAGCGGTGGACGCCTCACTCGAGCGATTCGGGCTCGACTTCCTGGACCTCATCTTCTGCCACCGCGCCGACCCGGAAACTCCCATCGAAGAGACCGTCCAGGCGATGTCCGACATCGTCACCTCCGGCAAAGCCCTCTACTGGGGCACTTCCGAGTGGGCCGCGGAGGAGATCGTCGCCG
This sequence comes from uncultured Acidimicrobiaceae bacterium, assembly GCA_963763085.1. GTDB lineage: Bacteria > Actinomycetota > Acidimicrobiia > Acidimicrobiales > Bog-793 > CAVXNB01. Next base: position 937,774 of record CAVXNB010000004.1, on the reverse strand, counting down.
CCATCGAGATCGCCGAGCGGCACAATCTGCACAAGCCCGTCGTGGAACAGCCGCAGTACAACCTGCTCGAACGAAAGCGCGTGGAACAGGAGTACGCCCGCGTGCTGAGCGACTACGGGATCGGGTTGACGACCTGGAGCCCGCTCGCCTCCGGCGCTCTCACGGGCAAGTACCTGGACGGGATTCCAGCGGGATCCCGGCTCGCCCTTCCCGGATACGGATGGCTCCGCGCGGAGGTGGAGGACCCGCGCAACAAAGAGAAGGTTCGAGCCTTGAAGGCGATCGCCGACGACCTCGGGTGTCCGCTCGCTCAGCTGGCCATCGCCTGGGTCGCGGCCAATCCGCACGTCTCGACGGTCATCACAGGAGCGAGCCGTGTCGAGCAGGTGCAGGAGAACCTCCGCTCGCTCGACGTCTTGGAGCGCCTCGACGAGGAGGTCATGAGGCGGATCGACGAGGTAGCCCGGTAGAGGCTTGGGCAACTAGCCGGCGAGCGCCTGCACCTTGGCGATCGGCACCGACGTGCTCGGTGCGGTCACGTTCACGGCCTCTCCCCAGTCGCTGAACCTCGCGGAGATGGATCGGGCGGCGGCACTGCCGCTCGCGGTCGTCGTCCCTGCCACGAGGATCGGCAGCGCCTCGCCGGTCGTCGCGACGTACATCGTGAGCGCAAGGCTGCCCGAGCTCGACTTCTCCGACGCCTTCACCGCCACCGCCGGCCGCCCCTGCTTGGTTGAGGTCGCCTCCCGGGTGAGCGTGCCGGGCAGCTTGACGAGCTGGGTCGCCGCCGTGCCGACCGCCAGCGTCCCGGCGATGGTGCCGAAACTCTGGCTCGACGCCGGCACCGAGATCCACTGGTCCGCGTATTGTGCGGAGAGCTTGGCACTCAGTCCGGTGAAGCCCTCGAGGCCGAGGACGTCACCTTCGAAATAGGCAATCTTGTCGGAGAGAAGCAGGGTGAGGTGGCCGAACTTGTGGCCGTTGTGGATGGTGATGCGCTGCTTGCCGGCGGATCGGCCGACGTCCCCGACAACGACCACACCGCTGCCCGCCTGGCCCGCGACTTCCACGAAATGAAACGAGCTCTGCTGCTCCGTCGCCGCCACCGCCGCCGCGACGATCTCGCCGCCGGACTTCGTCTCCATGCCGTTGTGGGCGTTTGGCGCGACGGTGGTGCTGGTCGTAGTGGAGCTCTTGGAACCTGAGGACGAGGAGCTCCCACACCCGGCCGCGAACGCGATCGTGGCAGTCAGCATGACGAGCAAAGGACGGGGGCGCATCGCACGACGGTACCAGCGGGTCCCCGTACCACAGAGTCGGGCTCTCCGCCCGCACCTACGATGGCGCCATGAACGCCAGGAATTCAAGGTCGCGATGAGCTCGTTTCCCTACAGGGATCGATTCGCCGTGCATCCCGAACTGCCCGAGCGCGGCCGGCCCCGATCCGAGGTGCTGGACGAACTGCGCGAGATCGCTCGTGAGGAGGACGCCTTCTGGGAGACGGGACGGTGTTCGGGCACCATGTACTGCGGCGACCACGAGCACTACGACTTCCTGAACGAGGCCTTCGGCTTGTTCGCGCACGTGAACGCGCTGCAACGCGACATGTGCCCCGCTCAGACCAAGTTCGAGTCCGAAATCGTGGCGATGACGCTCGACCTGCTGCACGCGGAAGCAATCTCGGACGACTCCGCCTCCCCCGCCGGGCTCATCACCACCGGCGGGACCGGGAGCATCGCGCACGCGATGCTCGCCTATCGCGAGCAGGCGGCCCGCGAACGCGGCGTCGTACGACCCAACGTCGTCAAGCCCGAAACGGCACACCCCGCGTTCGACAAGGCTTGCCACCTCTTCGGCATCGAGCTCCGGCGGGCGCCGATCGATCCCGACACGACGCTCGTCGACGTGCAATGGGTCGACGAGCACATCGACGACCAGACCGTCGCGATCATCGGCTCGGCGTGCAACTACGGCTACGGGACCGTCGACCGCATCGACGAGCTCTCCGAAATCGCCGTCGCCCGCGGGGTCGGCCTGCACGTCGACGCTTGCCTGGGCGGCTTCATCCTCCCGTTCGGCGAGGAGCTCGGCCATGAGGTGCCGGTCTTCGACTTCCGGGTACCGGGAGTCACGAGCATCTCGGCCGACACGCACAAGTACGGCTACGCGCTCAAAGGCACCTCGGTGCTCACGTTTCGTGACAAGGCATTGCGCAATGCGCAGTACTTCTTCCTGACCGATTGGAGCGGCGGCAAGTACTGCTCGCCTGGGATCGAAGGCTCCCGCTCCGGAGGATTGATCGCCGCGACCTGGGCGTCCATGGTGCAGCTCGGGCGCGAGGGGTACCGGCGTTACGCCGAGTCGATCTTCTCGACCTCCTTCGAGATGCAGGACGCGGTGCGTTCGCACGCCGAGCTGCGGATCATCGGGAAGCCCACGTTTCTCTTCTCGTTCACTTCCGACGAGTTCGACATCTACCACGTCAACGATTTCATGAGGGGGAAGGGCTGGCGCTTCAACGGTCAGCAGTACCCCAATGCGCTGCACATGGCCGTGACCCGGCCCCAGACACAGCCCGGCGTCAGCGCCGCCTTCGCCACCGATCTGGCCGACGCGGTCGAGTACGCCGTCGCCCACAAAGCCGAGCAGGCGCAGTCCGGCGCCATCTATGGCGGAGTCGCCGGCGGCATGACCGACGAAGCCGACGCCTTCATCCAGATGGTCATGGCCGGCATGATGGACTCCCAGCTGACGGTCCCCGCCGGCTTGTGAGCGGGCCACGCGAGGAGCGATTCGTCCTCGCCGTCGACCTCGGGACGGGCGGCCCGAAGGTCGGGCTCGTCTCGCTCACCGGCGCGCTGGCGTGGAAGGAGCACGTCCCGGTAGCCACCAGACGCGAACCGGGCGGCGCGGTCGTGCAGGACCCCGGCGGCTGGTGGGACGTCATCACCGCGACGACCCGCCGCGCTCTCTCGTCTGGCGCGGTTCATCCGGAGCAGGTCGTCGCGGTCTGCTGCACCGGCCAGTGGTCGAGCACGGTGCCCGTCGACGCCGGCGGGATCCCCGTCGGGGACTGCGTCATGTGGATGGACACGAGAGGCGGCCGGTACGTACGCGAAGCGGTCGGGGGTCCCGTCGCCGGCTACTCGCCGCTCGCAGTTGCCCGGTGGATCAAGCGAACCGGAGGCGCGCCGGACACCGGAGGCGCGGACCCGCTCGGGCACATGCTCCTCATTGAGCGAGAGCAGCCGGACGTGGCGCGAGAGGCGCGCTGGTACCTCGAGCCGGTCGACTACCTCTCGATGCGCTTCACGGGCGTTGCCGCCGCGTCGCCGGCCTCGATGTTCGGCTGTTGGCTCACCGACAACCGCAAGCCCTACCGTCTCGAGTACGACCAGACCCTCATCGAGATGATCGGCGTCCCCGCAGACAAGCTCGCTCCCCTGCGGGCGACCGGATCGGTCATCGGGGTCGTCGCGCCAGCGGTCGCCGCCGACCTGGGGCTGGCGCCGGGGGTGAAAGTCGTGACCGGCGTACCGGACCTCCACACCGCTGCCGCCGGCTCCGGCTGCGTCCACGACTATGAGACCCACCTCGCCATCAGCACGACCTCCTGGATCAGCTGCCCCGTTCCGTTCAAGAAGACCGATGCGCTCCGGCAGATCGCCTCGGTTCCCGGCTTGTTCCCGGGCAGCTACCTAATCGTCGACAATCAGGACACCTCGGGCGCCTGCCTGGGGTGGCTCAGGGACAACGTACTGACGCCCGACGACGGGCTGCAGCCGCCGGCAGAGATCTCCTACGAGTCCCTCACGGCCCTGGCGGCGACGGCGCCGGCCGGGAGCGGGCGGGTGCTCTTCACGCCTTGGATGTCGGGTCAGAGGACGCCGGTGGACGACAAGTACGCAAGGGGCGGCTTCTACAACCTGCAGCTGCAAACGACGAGGGCTGATCTAGTGCGGGCTGTGCTCGAGGGGATCGCGTACAACAATCGCTGGCTGCTCGAATCGGTCGAGCGGTTTGCGAAGCGGAGGCTCGCCCCGCTCCGTATCGTCGGAGGCGGGGCCGCCTCCGACCTCTGGTGCCAAGTGCACGCCGACGTGATGAGTCGCACGGTCGAACGCATCTCCGAGCCCGTGCACGCGAGCCTGCGGGGCGCCGGCCTGCTCGCTGGGATGGCGCTGCGAGAAGTTGATCCCGACGAGCTTCGGACTCTGGTCCCCGTCGAGGGCACCTTCCGGCCCAAGCCGGCGAACCGCGAGATGTACGACGGTCTGTACGCCGAATTCCCGAAGCTCCACGCTTCGCTCAAGGGTATGTTCCGCCGCCTCAACCGGCGGCCCGGCTCACTTTGATGTCGCCGCTGATCGTCTTCGCCTGGATCAGGATCTCCGGTCCGTCGTCCTCTCCCGCAGGGGCGACCGGCCGCTCGGGCCCGACGTCGATGTCGGTGGACACACGGCCCGACAGGGTCCCGGTGTCGAACCGGATGAGCGCCCCGGGAGCCACGGCGACCACGATGTCGCCGCTGACGGCGTTGAGCAGGAAGTCACCGCCGGCGGCGCGCTCGATCCGCTGGTCGCCCGAAGCGCTCTGCACGCTGGCGCCGGCGAGCGCCTCTCCGAGCCGGACGTTCCCCGACGCGCTCTGGATCCGGATCGACTGGTCGGCCCGACCGAGGTCGATGTCGCCGGAGGCGGTCAGGATCTTGCCCCCGGACGCCGCCGCCCGGATCCGGACGCCTCCGGAGGCGGAGTGGATGTCCAACACGCCGCCGACGGTGTCGAGTGCGATGTCACCGCTCGCGGTCCGCACCTTGGCCTCGGCGGCGATGTCTCCCAGCTCGATCTCGCCCGAGGCCGTGCGGACGTTGGCCGTTTGATACTGGCCCGAGGCCGCGACGGAGGCCGACGACGTCGAGACGTCGAGCAGAGCACCCGCCGGCACCTTCACCGCCACGGCGACCGCACTCCCGTTCCCGAGCCGGAACCGCGTCTTGCCCCGGCCCTGGGGGATGTCCACGACGACCTCGTCACCGCGAGCCGTCGTCCGTACGGTGATCCGCGCCCGCTCGACCAGCTCGTCGGCGGAATGGCTCAGCGCCACGACCCTGACGTCGGTCCTGGGTGCGTCGTGCGTCTCGATCTCCACGCGCCCGATGGCGTTCTGCACTCGCAGGCTCACCGGCCCAGCAGTCTCGAAACTACGCTCCGCCGATCCCTCAGGCCCCGCGCCCACTCCCGCCTCGCTGCCGTACCCGAACTCGCTCATCGCTCCTCCTCGTTCGTTCCTCGTCATGACCGGCCGTAGCCGGAGAGACGCTTGTGTGACGGTGTCATCCGCTCGGTCGCGGTGGCGCGCGCCAGGGTCCGGACGATCCAGGTGTTCGTGGAGACGCCGTCACGCGCCGCGGCCTGCTCGATGCGGGACTTGAGCTGCTCGGCAAGCCTGAGACTGATCCGCGCCGACTGGTCGTCGTCGACCTCGGCGTCAGCCGAGGCGCCGGAGTCGTCGATGTAGACGAGCTCGGCGTCACGGCCCGAGATGCGCAGCTCGACTCGGCCGGAGCTCAGCTGATTGCCGAGCTCCGCCGCGGCCTCGCCGAGAAGGTCCAGCAGCCGCATCGTCGCTGGGCCGCTTATTGCAGCCACGAGCCGGCTCGCCGCCTCGGCCACGGCGTCGTCGCCGAGACCCGCCAATCTGGTCAGATCCTCTTGGAGGCCTTCCACCGTAACTGACAGCTGCATGATGTCACTATGACATCAGTTCGGCGTCACGTCAACCCCCTCAGCCTCCTCAGCCTCCTTGGGCATGTTCGAATTTCATTTCAAACTTGCCTCCAATCGAGATTGCGACTGGTCACAATCATTAAGGGAGGCAAGTTTGAAGTTGAAAACAAGTGTCCCGGTGCAGAGGTGCCGCCCTCGCTCAGCCCGCCTCGGCAGCCGGCGCCCTCGCTCAGCCCGCCTCGGCAACGCAGCGGTTCACGCAGCTGCCGATTCCCTCGACAGTCGTCGTCATCACCTGGCCCGGAGCGAGGAACACCGGCGGTTTGCGGCCCGCTCCTACGCCGGCGGGCGTGCCGGTCGATACGAGATCACCCGGCACGAGTGTGCAGAACTGGCTGATGTAGCTCACGATCGCGGCTGAGCCAAACAGGAGGTCGGAGGTGCGTCCGTCTTGCATGACGACGCCGTCGACCTCGCAACGGACGGCGAGATCTGAGGCGTCACCGACTTCGTTTTGTGTTACGAGTACCGGACCGACCGGAGTGGAGGCGTCGAACGTCTTGCCCTGCAGGAACTGCGTCGTCCTTTTCTGCCAGTCGCGCATCGAGACGTCGTTCACGACCGTGAATCCGGCGATCGCCTCTTGTGCCTCGTCGATCCCTACTCGCCGTGTGTGGCGGCCGATGACCACGCCGAGCTCGACCTCCCAGTCCACGGCGTCGCTCACCGAGGGCAGGACCAGGTCGTCCTCCGCCCCGATGAGGCTGGACGCGAACTTGGCGAACAAGGTCGGATAGCTCGGTATCTCATCGCCCATCTCGCGGATGTGGGACCGGTAGTTCAGCCCTACGCAGAAGATCTTCTCGGGGTGCGGGACGAGCGGGGCAAAGGAGGCGTCGGCGAAAGCAAGCTCCCCGAAGGTCTCGCCATCCGCAGCAGCGTCTGCACCGTGCCCGCCGGCGAGGAGCGCGCCGACGTCCGGCGCAGCCAGGAGCAGGAGGCGGTCGCCCTCGACACGGGCGGCACGGGTTCCGTCAGCGGTTCGTACGGTTGCAAGTCTCATGGCCTTGATCCTGCCACGAGCCGCCACTGGGATGGCCCATCCGGGTACGTGATCTCCTCGACCACACCGCGGACTTCGAGAGCGCGGAGATGGGCCAGTGACTCGAGCACCGCGGCTCGGCGCATGAAGCCGTCGATGCCCGTCCATGGCCGCGACCACTTCATGAGCGTCGCCACCTCCCAACCGGTCGTGAAGCCGGCCGAGAGCGCCGCCACAACCTCATCGAAGCGGCGCGCGTGATGTTCCTGCAGCTCGCCCACGCGACTGGCGAGGTTCACGAAACGGTGCTCGTGGCCAGGGAGCACCTCCGCCGCCGCGTACCGCCCGACCCGCTCGAGCGACTTCAGATAGTCGCCAAGCGGGTTGTCGCCGGCCTGGGGATGAAAGGCGATGTTCGGCGTGATGCGCGGAAGCACGTGGTCGCCGGAGAGCATCAGCTGGTTGGCGGTCTCCCACAGGCAGAGGTGGCCGGGCGAGTGCCCGGGCGTCCAGACCGCGGCGACCTCCCAACCGGGAATTTCGAGGCGGTCGCCGTCCTCGACGAGAATGTCCGGGGTGGCCGCCGTCACGAACGGCAGCACGGGCATCGCCGCATGTTTGAGCGCCTCGAGCTCCTCGGGCGGCGCGCCCGCCCGGAAGAGCACCGATCCCATCATGCCGACGAGAAAGTCGGGGTCGACGTAGCGGTCGTGGATGAGCGCCGCGTCAGCCGGGTGGAGGCCGATCCAGGCCCCGGACGCCTCACGGATGCGGCCGGCGAGGCCGTAGTGGTCGGGATGGAGGTGCGTGACGAGAATGCCCTGCACCTCCCCGACCGACGTGCCGGCCTCGGCGAGTCCGGCACCGAGGGCTTCCCAAGCCTCTTCGGTGTTCCAACCGGTATCGACGATGTAGGGACCGCGGTCGGTCTCGAAGAGATAGACGAAGACGTAACGTAACGAGTTCGCCGGGATGGGCACGGGAATGCTCCAGAGGCCCGGGCGGACTCGCTCGACAGGCGGCAACGGCGATGGCACGGGCGCTCAGCCTAGGTCCGGGCGCGCGGAACCTTGCAGAAGAGCACGCAGTGCCGCCTTCTCGACCTTGCCCATCGCGTTGCGGGGCAGGGCGTCGACGAACTCGATCTGCTTGGGGATCTTGTAGCCGGTGAGGCTGGCTCTGGCGGCCGTCCGAACCCCGGCGGCGTCGAGCCGGTGACCGGGACTCGCTACGACAAACGCCACGACGGCTTCGCCGAGGTCCGGGTCCGGCACGCCGACGACCGCCGTCTCGGCGATGCCTTCGATGGCATCGAGAACGAGCTCGACCTCCTTCGGGTAGACGTTCATCCCGCCACTGATGACGAGATCCTTCGAACGACCCATGATCTCGAGATACCCGGCGTCGTCGAGGCGACCCAGGTCGCCTGTGCGGAAGTAGCCGTCGTGGAACAGCTCGGTCGCCGCTACCTCGGCCGCCGCGCCTTGCGGATTGCGCCAGTACCCGGAGAAGACACCGGGACTGCGAACCTCGATCTCTCCTGCCATCCGGGGTCCGGGCGCCGCTCCGGTGGCGGGGTCAACGATGCGAACCTCGACCCCGGCGAGCGGGACGCCGACCGTCCCGGGGCGCCGCTCCCCGCGCAGGGGATTCGAGGTGAGCATCAGCGTTTCGGTCATGCCGTAGCGCTCGAGGATCGAGTGCCCCGTCCGCTCGCGGAATTCATTGTGCGTCAAAGGCGCCAGCGGGGCCGACCCGGAAATGAACAGGCGCATCGACGGCCAGTTCGACGAGCCGAACCGCGGGTCGGCCAGAAGCCGCGTGTAGTACGTCGGCACGCCCATGAACACGCTGCAGCGGTCGAGAGCACCGGCGACGGCGTCGGCGTCGTACCGCGGCAGGTACTCCATCGAGGCCCCGCTGCCGAGCACACAGTTCAGGGCGACGAACAGCCCGTGGGCGTGGAACATAGGTAATGCGTGCAGGAGGACGTCCCGCGGCGAGAAGTCCCATGCCTCGACCAGGGCCACAGCATTCGTCGCGAGGTTGCCGTGGCTGAGCATCGCCCCTTTCGGGCGACCGGTCGTGCCGCTCGTGTACAAGATGGCGGCGGGCTCGCCCGGTCCACAGTCGGCGTCCGGCGCGCACGGCCCAGCGCCGGCCTGCGCCTTGGAGAGCTCGGAGAGCTCGGCGAGCACCGCGTCGGTTACGACGAGCGCAGGCGCGAGGTCGTCGACGAGAAAGCTCATCTCGCTCGACGTCGCGACGGGATTGAACGGGGAGAACACGATTCCCGACCGGAGGCAGGCGAGGTAGAGGAAGACCAACTCTGGGGACTTCTCGACAGCGAGGGCGATCCGATCGCCTCGAGCTACGCCCCGGGCCGCCAACCCGTTTGCCAAGCCGCTCGACCATCGCCAAGCGTCGTCGTAGGAGTAACGGGCGCCGTCAGGAGTGACGAGAAGAGGGGCGCTCCCATCGGCCGGCCGCCTCGCCGAGAAGAGGTCCCACAAGCTGTTCGGCGTCGGGCCGGAAGCCACCCCCGTAGATTCGCCCCAACTGATGACCGGCTTCAAGTTCGCGCCTAACGCCGGCGCAGGCCCTCCACGACGTACTGCGGCTCGGTCTTCTTCGACAGCTCGATCGGAGAGCCGCAGTCCGGCACCGGCATCTCACGGTCGACGCGCACGGTGGCCTCCCATGCCATCGGGCCGCCCGGGCCGTCGACGACGAGCTCGACCGCGTCTTCGCCCAGTGGCGCGCCGCGGCGGGGCAAGTCGAGCAGCGACCACCCGATCTCGCCGAGCACTGCTCGCTCGAGCGCCTGGACCTCCGCCGAGGCCAGCCCCGCACAGCCGCGATAGCGCGGCAGCACGTCCTCGAGGGGACCGTGCTTGCGCACGACCCGTGCCAGGAGGTCCCGGTCGCAGAAGGCCCACGCCGTACCCTGAGGGAGCACGATCGCCGTCGGCGCAAAGCGGTGCCCTCCCGTGTGACTCGTCCTCCACACCCGTACGCCGTCGGCGAGTGAGGCGGGATCGGCCAATATCTCCAAGGCGAGCACGGTTCCGAGCGAGCCGCAACAACGGTCCCGCCGGCCATGGCCGCAGACGAGGAGATCGGTGGTCTCGCCGGCGCTGGGCGCCTCGCCACCTATCGCGAGCGCAGCCTCGACCACCTCACCCGGTTCGACGAGAAGCTCGGTGCGCTCATAACGCGCGCCGGCACGTTGCGGCCAGCGATAGGCGATCACGTGACGAGGGCCGCCGCCCGCCGCAGGGACGAGGCCCTGCAGGCGCATGCCCGCTGCGCGGGCCGCCGCCGCCACGGGCGCGAGCGCCGGGTCCTCTCCCAGGTCCCGTGGCCAGGGCAGTGGCCACTCGACGAGCAGGAAGCCCTGATAGGAGCCGGCGCTTCCGATGGGGTCGAGTTGCTGCTCCCGAGCCCACGAGGAGCACAGCATTGCGGACGCGGAACGGCTCGAACCTTCCGGTTCGGTGGTCGTGGCCATGACAGCGCACCCTACCGGCCGACAGGTGGCCGCGGTTGCGGGGCGCCGGCTGGGCGCCGGCTCCACGGCCCGGCTCCACGGCCCGGCTCCACGGCCCGGCTCGACGGACCCGGTCGGGGCTGCGAGGATTCTGGGCCATGGCAACCGTCCCCCGCCGTCGCGTGCTGAAGAGCGCCGGGCTGGCGGGACTCGCAATCGTCCTTCCGCCCGAGCTGCTCGCCGCCTGCAGCTCCACTGCTTCGCCGGCGAAAGGCGGGTCGCCTGGAGGAAGTGCGGGCGGCGAGGCGTTTCTCGTGTTCGACGCGCATCAGGCCGAGGTCGTCGAGGAAGCGACCGCACGGCTCATTCCCGGTCCGCACGACGATCCGTCGGAGGTTGGCCACCCGGGAGCACGCGAGGCGAAGGTCACGCGGTACATCGACACGATGCTCGGGGCGCTGACACTCGACCCGAGCAAGATCTTCGCCGGCGGGCCGTTCAGCCGCCGGGCCGGGTCGAAGGTGGACGACATGGCGACCTTCCTCGGCTTGTCCCCGGCTCAGGCGAGCGCGTGGAGGCTGCGCTTGACGACGTTTCGCATGCAGTACCGCACGGGCGTGAGGAGACTCGACCAGATGGCTCGCGGCGACTTCACGACGCGTGCCGCCCGAGGAGATGGACGCGATTCTCGCCCAGGATCCCGACGGCTTCATGACCCTGCTGTTCGGGCACGCGATCGAGGGTATGTACTCGGTGCCCGAATACGGCGGAAACGCGGGGCTCGTCGGCTGGAGCGAGATCGCGTTTCCGGGCGACCGGCAGCCCCGCGGCTTCACCGACGCCGAAGTGAGCCTCTCCGACGGCCCTGACGTGTACACGCCGGCGGGGATCGGCGAGCAGTTGATCAAGCTGCTCGCCGTCTCGCCATAGCCGGACCGCACCTACCGCACCAGAAGCCCGCGAAAGACGGCCGTTATCGAGCCGTTGCCAACCCTGTCTCGTACGCGATCACCACGAGCTGGGCCCGGTCCCGGGCCCCGAGCTTCGCCAATAGCCGGCTCACATGAGTCTTCGCGGTCGCGGAGCTCATGTGGAGCTCGCCGGCGATCTCTGTGTTCGATCGTCCGCGTGCGACGAGCACGAGGACCTCGCGCTCTCGGGGTGTAACGGCGTCAAGAACGTCGGCACACTTCGCAAGGGGAGCTACTCGCCCGGCGAACTCGGCGATGAGCGTCTTGGTGACGCTGGGCGCCAACAGCGCATTGCCCGCCGCGATCACTCGGATCGCGTCGAGTAGATCCTCGGGCGGCGTGTCTTTCAGGAGGAAGCCGCTCGCGCCCGCCCGGAGCGCGTCATAGACGTACTCGTCGAGATCGAACGTGGTGAGGATCAGGACGCGCGTCGCAGCCCCTTCGGGTGACCCGACGATCTGTCGGGTCGCTTCGATGCCATCCATCTCCGGCATTCGGATGTCCATGAGAACCACGTCAGGGCGCAGGTCGCGCACGATACGGACCGCCTCGATTCCATCTGCCGCATCTCCGAGCACCTGGAGATCGGGCGAGGAGTCGACGAGAACTCTGAACCCCGCGCGAACGAGCGCCTGATCGTCGACCACGACAACGCCGATCACGATGACGTGAGGCAGTCGATCGGAAATCTCGCGATCACGCGGAAACCGCCCTCCGGGCGAGGCTCAGCGAGCAATGACCCGTCGAAGAGTGCGACGCGCTCGCGCATCCCGACGATCCCGTGGTGGGTCTCCGGGCTGGCCGGGTCGATCGGGTCGGCCGACGGGGAAGCGATGCCTCGGCCGTCGTCGTTGATCTCGAGCACCAGCGCGTCGGTTTCATCGCGGAACTCGACCCTGACCGCCGCGGGCCCGGCATGCTTGACGACGTTGGTCAACGCCTCCTGGACGATCCGGTAGATCGACAGCTCGACTGACGGCGAGAGAGCCCGCACCGCAACGCTTCGGGCGTCGAGGCTCACGGCGAATCCGGCTGCCCGCACCTGTTCCACCAACGGGCCGAGCGCCGCGACGCCGGGAGCCGGTGCGAGCGCGGCCGGCGCGCCGTCGTCACGTCGGAGAACCCCGAGCAGCCGGCGCAGCTCGCCAAGCGCGGATCGGCTGGTGGCTTCGACGGCGGCGAGCGCCTTCTTCGCCTCGGCGGGCTGTTCGTCGATGACGTGGCGGCCGACGCCGGACTGGACGGCGATGACGCTCAGGCTGTGCGCGACGACGTCATGGAGCTCGCGCGCGATCTGCAGGCGCTGTTCGGCAAGCGAACGCTGTGCCCGTTCGACCACTTCGCGCTGGCGCTGTGCGGCCTGCTCGGCCAGACCGGCGACATAGACGCGCCGCACCCGCACGCTGTCGCCGACGAACCACGCCGCGACCGCCACGACGATGCCGAGTACGGATACATCACCTCGATGTTCGGTGAGGAAACCGATCTCCGCCGCAACCGAGAGCCCGACGACCACGAGCACCAGCGCTGGCAACGACCTTCGCCGGTCGTGAGCCGCGGCCACCTGATACATCGGTAGCGCGATGAACGGCCCGAGCCAAGACTCGTTAACAGGCGCCACAGTCGACGCGATCGCTATCGCGATCGTCGCGACGAAGAGCGCAGCGATCGGAGCCGTGCGGCGGATCGCGATCGACAGGCCCACAACGAGCGCAAGAACGAGAACGGGGGGTCCACCGAATCTGTTGTCACCCGACCCTGCGGAGTGGACTGCCACGAGGAACACAAGCAGGGCCGCGACAGCGAAGTCGACGATCTGCAACTGTCTCGGAGTGACGCGATGCAGCAGCGGAGGTCGCGGACTGAGCTCGTTCCGCTCTGCTACAGGCACCCCAACGACCCTACAGAGCAATCCGGGTCACGTCGTCATCCCCGGGTCTCTCGTCACCTACGCCTCAGGATGTACGCGGCGGGCTCGTGCGACCGACGGCGTACGACCACGAGGGTACGCGAACAATCGACCGCGGGCGGACGACCCGGACCGGCTTTCCTGCCAACCTCATTGAAGGCCGAACGAGCGTGTCGGCCGTCGATTGAGGAGAGCTGCAAGTGATCCCAAAAGTCAATGAACATCGGACAAGCACGCGGGCGATCGAAAGCGGGACCGTGCGATGACCGTCGCAACGCTCCCCGAGGTCTCCGACCGGCGCGCCGCTGAGAGCGGCTGGGCAGTCGAGACCCATGGTCTGACGAAACGGTTCAAGGACAACGTCGCAGTCAACGGCGTCGAGCTGCTCGTGCCCCGCGGGTGCGCGTTCGGCTACCTCGGACCGAACGGCGCTGGCAAGACCACCCTCATCCGGGTGCTGCTAGGACTGACCCATGCCGATTCCGGCACCATGTCGCTGCTCGGCTACCCCGTCCCGAGGCAGCGCGATGTAGCCCTGGCCCGGGTCGGGGCGATCGTCGACGAGCCCCGCTTCCACCGCCACCTGACCGGGCGGCAGAACCTGCAGATTCTCGCCGCCGCCCGCGAGCCGGCGGCGCGCGACCGCATCGGGCCGTCGCTGGAACGCGTCGGGCTCGCGCAGCGCGCCGACGACAAGGTGGCCAAGTACTCCATGGGCATGCGCCAGCGCCTCGGCGTCGCCGCCTGTCTGATCGGCGACCCGCACCTTTTGATCCTGGACGAGCCGATGAACGGGCTCGATCCGGCCGGTATGCACGAGATGCGCGACATGATCCTCTCGCTCGTCGCCGAGGGGCGCACGGTCGTGCTTTCCTCGCACCTGCTCGACGAGGTCGAGCGGACCTGTGACGCCGTCGCCATCGTCGACCGGGGCAACGTCATCCGCCAGGGCCCGATCTCAGAGCTCCTCGCAGGTGCCTCGCTCGAGCTGCAGATCGAATGCTCCGATCCAGAACGTGCCCGCGCCCTCGTCGCGGCGACCAACCTCGGCGCTCACATCGAGCTCGGCACGCACGGGCTCGGGATCACGCTCGCGACGGGCACCTCCCGCGACGTCATCGCCGAGATCAACCGGGTACTGGTGGAAGGCGGGATCTCGGTCTACCGGCTCCAGCAGATCCAGGCCTCACTCGAGTCGTGGTTCCTGCAAGTGACAAGCCGACTGGGGGCATCCGCGTGACGACTGCACTGGAAGCTCCCGCCCCGTTGGCAGCGCCCTTTGCGCGGCCGCCCGACCACCGGGGATCGCCGATCCCGAACTTTGGCATGATCGCGACTCGGTTCATGGAGCTGCGCAAGCGGCGCGGGCTCATGATCGCCCTCATCGTGGTGAACATCGGCATCCCGTCGATCTTTCTCGTCGTCCGTCTGCTGGCCCACGCCTTCGCTCCGAAGTCGTACGGCCCGGCCGGCGGCTACGACATCTTCACCAACCTCGTCGCCGGCGTGATGTTCATCTTCGGGTTCATCGTCGCCGCCACGTTGGGCTGCACGGCGGGATCGGTCGACCTCGGCGAGGGGATGTTCCGGCACCTCGTAGTGACCGGCCGCTCCCGACTGGCGCTCTACCTGGCTCGGATCCCCGCCGGGTTGGCCATTGTCGTGCCGATGGTTGCGATCGGTTTCACCATTGTCTGCACCGTGTGCGTCCTTGCTGCTCCGAAGCAGATCAACTACGACGGTGTCAACGTACCCGCCGGCCTCTCGCGCACCGGGTTCGAGACCTGGGCCGGCAACCATGCCGGCTCGGTCGTCTGCGACCTTTCCGTACGGCGGGCCCGGTGTACCCGGTCTACAGAATGTCCCATGCGGACCCAACGGACAGGTCCTCTCGGGGCCCGGGTCTCAGACGGCCGGCCAGCCCACCGCAGCTCAGATAAGAGCAGCAGCCGTCCAGATCGCAAAGGCGGATTATTCGGGCTACTCCGCCCTTTTCCTGTCCCCGTCGGACTCGCTCATGATCTACTCGGGGCTCTGGCTCGAGCTTGAAGCCGTCATCGGGTTCGTCGTGGGACTCGGGCTCGCGTCACTGCTCGGCCAGAGGACCGTCGCCGTCATCTTGATGATCGTGCTCGAGCTCATTCTGACGCCGCTCCTGTCGACGGCAAGCATCGCCCACATGATCAACCTCCAGCGCTCGGTGGTCGGTCTTGCCGTGGCCCATCTCGAACCGAGTGGCCTGCCGATGCTCTTCCTGGGCGGCGGGGGCCATTCGGGCGGTGGCGGCCCGGGCGGACCGCAGTTGGTACCGGAGTCGACGGCCGTGGCCATCTGCGTCATCGTCGCCTGGCTCGTGGGCTGGACCGTCCTCGGTGCCTGGCGAATGATGACCCGGGACGCCTGACCCTCAGCTGGCCTTCGCTCCCGGCGAACGCGAGAGCGCCGGCGGGGCGCGAAGGCCAGCGGCTGCGGTGCTCAATTCCCGCACAACGGCGTGCGGGTGAGAAGGTGTACCGGTGCGGGTGGAGAGATGAGCCGGCGGGCTCTCGTCGTCGGCAGCGGCGCCGGCGGATCGGTCGCCGCGATGGTGCTCGCCAGGGCGGGCTGGGACGTCACGATCTTCGAGAAGGGACCCAATTACTTCACCGATCTCGCCTCCGACCGGCCCGGGACGGTCTTCTCCAACGACGAGCTGAAGATGGACCGTTTCTTCTGCCGGCCCGACCCGTCGTCGGAACCTCGCGTCTACCGCTCCTCGCCGCAGGCACCGCCGATCATCGGCGCGGTGCAGAACCTTCCCCAGACCGTCGGGGGCGGGTCGGTGCACTGGGACGCGAAAACGCCGAGATTCTGGGACATCGACTTCAAGAAGCTCTCGCTTCTGGGGCCGGTGCGGGGGGCGAACGTCGCCGACTGGCCCTTCGACTACGCCGAGATCGCTCCGTACTACGACCGGATCGAGGAGCTGATCGGCGTCGCCGGCGACGTGCATCTCTTTCCCAAGGAGCCGACGCTCGCCCACGCCCCGCGTACCAAGGCGCTCCCCATGGCTGCCGGGCCGCCTCAGTACTCGTCCCACCTGGTTGCCGAAGGTTGCAGTCGCGTCGGGCTGCACCCGTTCATCGCCCCGATGGCGATCAACAGCCGCAGCTACGACGGGCGGCCCGCTTGCAACAACTGCGGCTTCTGCTCGGGTTACGGATGCCCGATCCAAGCCCGGGTGGGTGCGCTGGCTCCGCTGCGTGAGGCGCTCCGGGCGGGCGCGGAGCTGCGCTCCGGCGCGACGGTCGTCAAAGTCCTGACGAGCGGCCGCAGAGCGACGGGCGTCAATTGGCTCGACGACGCCGACCGGATGCACACCGAGTCGGGCGACGTCGTCGTGCTGGCGGCACTCGCCATCGAGACCGTCCGGCTCGCGCTCCTGTCCGGCCTCCCGGACCCCCACGACCTTGCGGGCCGCCAGCTGATGTTCCACTGGTTCACCGAGGGATCGGGCATCTTCTTCTCAGAGCGTCTGCACAACTACCGCGGCCGCGACCACACCCACGACATCGACGACTTCGCCGATCCGGACTTCCCCGGCGCACGGAAGGCGGCAAAAGCGGCGGGGCTGCCGTACTTCCGCGGCGGCAAGTGCGAGCTCGGCGGGACGCAACGACCGCTGGACGAAGCGCGCAGCTACCAGGAGGTGCTGCGGCTGCTGGTGGGACAGAAGCCGTTCGGCGCCGACTTCAAGAAACTGATGCGCGCCAGCCTTCTCAGAGACCGCCTCTGTGGCGTCGAGCTGATCGCCGAGGACCTTCCCTACGCGACGAACCGCGTCGACCTCGACCCCAAGGTGCGCGACTGGCGCGGCTTCCCGGTGCCGCGCATCACCTACGGCCCGGGGCCGTCGGAGATCGCCGCTCAGGCCTTCTATCTCCCCTGGGTCGTGAAGCTGCTGAAGGCGGCCGGGGCGGACGTGGCGATCGCCGTGCCGGAGATCGCTTCGTCCCGCTTTCCCATCGCCCAGGATCAGGTGCCGGCGACCGAGCACGTCATGGGCGGCATGCCGATGGGGACCGACGTGCGCACGAGCGTCACCGACGGGCAGGGTCGTCACCACCACCTCGACAACCTCTTCGTCGCCGACGGCGCCGTCTTCCCGGGCTCCGGGGCGCACAACCCCACGCTCACGATCATGGCGACCGCGCTCCGGCAGGCGACGCTCTGGGCGGGCGCAGGCTGAAGCGGCCCGACGGCCGGCGGGCGGCGGCCGAGGCCGGGCGCGGCGGCCCGGCGGGAGGAGCCGGCGGATCCATTCGGTAGCCTCGTTCGGCGGGCCGCCCGAGAGACCCCCGCCCCCCGACCCATGAAGACGATCGCCGACTCCACAGAAGAACCACGCTCCGGCAACGACTCGGAAGCTCCTGGGCAGACGCCGTTCGTGCCGCCGCCGGAGAGGTCGAACTACGAGGCGCCGAAGGCGACGATCGACCCTGACACCTCGAAGTCGTGGCTGAAGCGGGCCCTGCCGATCCTGCGGTCGCACCGGGCGATCTTCGGCACTTCGCTCGTGCTTGCCTTCGTCGGGCTCGTGCTCCAGGTCCAGATCCCCAACCTGCTGAACCGGGCGATCGACAACTCGATCCAGCACCACTCGGTCCCCCTCCGCTTCTATGTGACGTGGATCCTCGCCCTGGGTGGAGTGGGCGCGGTCACTGGGTACTTCTCGCGGCCTGTTTCTCTTCAAGACTGCGTACAACATCGAGTACGACCTGCGGAACGTGATCTACGAGCACCTGACGCGGATGTCGTTTCCCTTCTACGACCGCGTCCAGTCCGGGCAATTGATCTCGAGGGCGAACTCCGACATCCGGTCGGTGCAGATGTACATGACCTTCGCACCCCTCATCCTCGTTCAGTGCAGCATCGCGGTGGTGGCGTTCGGCTTCATGCTGTCGATCAACGTGGTGCTTGCGTTCATCGCGATGGCGACCATGCCGTTGGTGTACCTCTCCGGCGTCGGCATGCGAAAGTCGATGTTCCCCGTGTCGTGGCTGATCCAGGCGCGGTTGGCGGACGTCGCGACGATCGTGGACGAGAACGTCAACGGCGTCCGTGTCGTGAAGTCCTTCGCCGCCGAGCCGTACCAGCTCCGCTCTTTGGCCAAGGCCGCCGACAAGCTCCAGTGGTCTTACGTGAAGGACGCCGACCTGCGGGCGAAGTGGACACCGATCCTCCAGAACCTGCCGCAGGCCGGTCTCGCCCTCGTCCTTTTGTTCGGCGGCTACATGGTGATCCACGGGCACCTGGGCGTCGGGGCGATCCTGGCCTTCAACGCCTATCTGCTGATGCTGCAGGCGCCGTTCATGATGCTCGGGATGCTCATCATGATGGGCCAGCGAGCCGCTGCATCGGCCGAGCGTCTCTACGAGATCCTCGACGAGCAGCCGACCATCGCCGACCGGCCCGGCGCGATCGACCTCCTGGACTGTAAGGGCGACGTCCGGTTCGATTCGGTCGACTTCTCATACGGCGAGAGCGAGGACGGCCAGCTCGTGCTCTCCGGGTTCAACCTCCACCTCCGCCCCGGGGACACGGTGGCTCTCGTCGGACGGACGGGAGGCGGCAAATCGACCGTTGCCCGGCTCCTCGACCGCTTCTACGACGTGACGGCCGGCGCCGTGCTGATCGACGGGCACGACGTCCGGGATCTGACCCTCGCCAGCCTCCGCGCCAACGTGGGGATCGTCCTCGACGAACCCTTCCTGTTCTCGTCGTCGATAAGCGACAACATCGCCTACGGGCGACCCGGCGCCACGATGGCCGAGATCGAGGCCGCCGCCGTCGCCGCGGGCGTGGACGAGTTCATCCGGGATCTTCCGGGCGGCTACGACGCGGTCGTCGGCGAGCGCGGCTACACGCTCTCGGGTGGTCAGCGCCAGCGCGTGGCCATCGCCCGCACGCTGCTCGTGAACCCGCCGATCCTGATCCTCGACGATGCCACGAGCGCCGTCGACGTCCAGATCGAACAACAGATCCACGAGTCTCTCCGGACGCTCATGGCGGGGCGCACGACCCTCATCGTCGCCCACCGCCTCTCCACCATCAGCCTGGCCGATCGGGTCGTATTGCTGGACGAAGGGCACATCGTCGCCGACGGGACGCACAGCGAGCTTCTCGCCAGCACCCCTCTCTACGCAGAGGTCCTCGCGCAGGCCGACGAGACCGAGCCCCTCGCCGCCGGCGGAGCTTCCTGATGGCCTGGGGAGGCGGAGGAGCCTTCGCTCCACCGATGGGCGGCGCCCCGATCGGGCGCTCGGCGCCGGGCCTCCCGTTCGGGGGGATACCTCCCGAGCTCCAGAGCGGGGTGGACGCGCTCTTGAAGGAGGAACCGGACCACGGCGAGCCGTCGGCCTCGTTCAGCCAACAGGCCGACGTCGGCGAACGGCGCCGGCTGACGCTGTGGCGGCTCCTGCGGCAGTACCCGCACCTGCTCGTGAGCGCCGCCGTGATCGTGACCGTCACCAGCGTGATCATGCAGGCGGGCCCGAAGCTGACCGAGATCGCCATCAACGACGGCATGTCGCCCGGTCACGAGAACTTCGCCGTCGTCGCTCTCGTCGCTGGCCTCTACCTCGTTTCGATCGCCGCCTCCGCCTTGCTGCAGCGGGCCGGTGTGAAGGTCACCGGTCGTCTAGCCGCCTACGTGATGAACGACCTCCGCGTCAGGGTGTTCTCCCATCTGCAGCGGCTGTCGCTCGACTTCTTCACGAGGGAGAAGGCGGGCGTGCTCATGAGCCGGATGACGAGCGACATCGAGAACCTGCAGCAGCTCCTCCAGGACGGCCTGGCCCAGTTCGCGGTCCAGGGCCTGACCATGATCGTCATCACCGCGATCCTCTTCACCCTCGACGTCCGCCTCGCCTTCATCACCGTGGTGCTGATCGTGCCGGCGCTCGTGGCCATGTCCCTCTGGTTCCGGAGATCGTCCGAGCGAGGCTACGACCGCGTCAGGGACGGGATCGCGAACGTCCTCGCCGACCTCTCCGAGAGCTTGCACGGGGTCCGCGTCGTGACGGCCCACAACCGCCAGCAGCGCAACGTCGTCCACCATCGCAATGTCGTCGGCCGCTATCGCGACGCCAACAACTACACCGCCCAGATCAACGCCGTCTACGGGCCGAGCACCCAGCTGCTCGGCGTGCTCGGCCAAGCCGTCCTGCTCGGGGTCGGAGGCGACATGGTGTTGAGCGGATCGCTCAGTCTCGGGGCCCTGGTGGCCTTCTTCCTGTACCTCAACCGCTTCCTGCAGCCGATCCAACTGTTGGTGCAGCAGTACAACACCTATCAGCAGGGCCAGGCGTCGGTCTTCAAGCTCCGCACCCTTCTCGAGACCGAGCCGTCAGTGCGGGAGTCGCCGACGGCCACGGAGCTGCCCCCGGTCAGCGGTGAGATCGTCTTCGACGCGGTCTCGTTCGGCTACGAGCCTTCGGTTCAGGTGCTGACAGGCGTGAACCTGCGCATCGCGGCTGGTGAGACCGTGGCGTTCGTGGGTCCGACGGGAGCGGGGAAATCGACGATTGCGAAGCTGATCGCCCGTTTCTATGACCCGACGGCAGGGAGAGTCCTCATCGACGGCCACGACCTTCGCTCGGTGACCATGGCGTCGCTGCGGCACCAGCTCGGCGTGGTGCCGCAGGAGCCCTTCTTGTTCGCTGGGACGATTCGGGAGAACATCCGTTTTGCGAGGCCGGACGCCAGCGCCGCCGACGTGGACGAGGCGGTCCGCGCCGTCGGGCTGGTCGAGCTCATCGAGAACCTGCCCGAGGGCCTGGACACGGTCGTTCAGGAGCGTGGGCAGTCCCTGTCCTCCGGCGAGCGCCAGCTGCTCGCGCTGGCGCGGGCGTTCCTGGCCCATCCCAGGGTGATCGTGCTCGACGAGGCGACCTCGAACCTCGACCTGCAGTCCGAGACGAAGATCGAGGCGGCGCTCGACATCCTCCTCGAGGCCCGCACGGCCGTCCTCATTGCCCATCGCCTGTCCACGGCCATGAAGGCCGACCGGATCGTGGTCGTCGTGGACGGCCGCATCGCCGAAGAGGGCAAGCACGAGCAACTCGTCGAGGCAGGGGGGCTCTACGCCGAGATGTACGCCACGTGGGTGAGCCAGTCGAGCGGCGAGGAGGAGGCCTCCGAGGAGCGCGTGGGCCTAGACTGAAGTGCCTACGTTTCCCGGAGGACCGTCAATGGATCCAACGACTTTCGGTCCCGACACGGCCGACCTCGCCTCCGCCTCGCTCGCGATGGCGCGGCGGTTCTCCGCCGGCGCCACACTCTGGTGCACCTCGCCGTCGTGGCCGTCGCACGCCCAGCACGTCGCCGTCGAGTTCGTGCACCCGGTGATCGTCGGAAAGCGCGCCCTTCCGGCCGTCATGGTCGCGGGGCACCGGCCCCTCGAAAGCCTGAGGGAGCTCGCCCGGGCGGGCGACATCCTGCTTCTCGTGGCGGGATCGGACGAGCCGGCGGCTGCCGAGCTCCGGCAGCGGGCGAGAGCATGGGGCCTGCTCACGATCTGGATCGGAGCCGGTGCGAGACCCGACCCGGGTGCGGCCGACTACGTGCTCTGGGTGGACGGCGACGAGACGATCGCCTCCTACGGCGGGAAGTTCGTCCTTGCCTACCATCTGCTCTGGGAGTTGACGCACGTCTGCTTCGAGCACCCCGGACTTCTCAAGCCGGAGGCGGCCGAGTGCACCGACGACGTCTGCATCACCTGCTCGGACGAAGGACGCCTGGGGGAGATCGTGTCGCTGTGCGATGACGGGAACGCGCAGGTTCGAACGCCGGCCGGCCTGGAAGCCGTTGACACGACGCTGATCGACGATGCCCGCCCGGGCGACCTCGTCCTCATCCATGCCGGCGCCGCCGTGAGCCTCGTCGAAGCGTCCTCACGATGAGCCCGGAGGAGACGGGCTTCCTGTATCCGTTCATCGAAGCCGACGAGCACGATGCCGATGCCCTGCTGCGCGACCTGGCGGCTTCCGCCTCCGGCAAGGCGGCCGAGAGCAGCCGGCTCGGAACGGTCACCCTCGAAGCGCTCGGCGACGACATCGCCGCGGCTGCGGTACGACATGACGGAGCGATTCCAAGCCGGCGGACGGCTGTACACCTTCGGCAACGGGGGAAGCTCGACCGACGCCGCCGCCTTGGCGGCGTTGTTCGGAGAGGCACCGTCGGGCAGGGCGCTCCCGGCCCGGAGCCTCGTCGCCGACCAGGCCGTGCTGACCGCTCTAGGAAACGACGTCGGCTTCGACCTCACATTCTCCCGCCAGCTGATCGCGTTCGCGGCGGGCGATGACATCGCGATCGGTTACTCGACGAGCGGGAACTCGGAGAACGTCATCCGCGCGTTCGAGGAGGCCAAGCGCCGCCACCTGTTGACCATCGGCTTCGCCGGCTACGAGGGGGGCCAGATGGCAGCCTGCGATGCGCTGGATCACTGCTTCGTCGTACGGTCGCACAGCGTGCACCGGATCCAGGAGACGCAGGCCGCCCTCAGCTACCGCCTCTGGGTTGACGTGCAGGACCGTCTGGCGGGCGTCGGCGAGCACCTCGCGACGCGGCACCGACGACTCGAACCGGAGGAGGCAAATTGACCGAGGAGGACCCGGGTCAGGGCGGGTCGCGATCCGGCACCGCTCCCAAGCGACCGGGCGAAGGCCCGAGCGGCCGGGAAGCGGCGGTTCTCGAGCGGATCGAGACCTTCCGCCGGCGCCGGCCGCGATTTCGCGACGACATCATCACGATGGCCCACGGGGCCGGGGGCAAGGCTTCGGCCGCGTTGATCGACGCCGTGTTCCTCGACCCGTTCAGCGGGCTCGAGCGCCCACCGCTCAACGATGCCGCCCTGATCGAGCTTCCGAGCGGCGACACGCTCGCGTTCACGACCGACTCGTTCGTCGTCAAGCCGATCCGCTTTCCCGGTGGGTCGATCGGCGATCTCGCCGTCAACGGCACGGTCAACGACCTCGCCGTCATGGGCGCCCGGCCCCAGTGGCTGTCGGCTGCGTTCGTCCTCGAGGAGGGTTTCGCCGTCAGCGAGCTGCGAAAGGTGGTCGCCGACATGGCCGAGGCGGCCGGCAAGGCGGGAGTGGCGATAGTCACCGGCGACACCAAGGTGGTCGGTCGGGGAGCCGCCGACGGCCTGTACGTGACGACGGCCGGTGTCGGCCTCATTCCTGCAGGACGCCGCCTCGCCGCCGACCTCGTCCAGCGGGGCGACCGGATCCTCATCTCCGGCACCATCGCCGACCACGGCATGGCCGTGATGCTCGCGAGAGGCGACCTCGCGCTCGAGGCCGACATCGAGTCCGACACCGCGCCGGTGGCCGAGCTCGTCGAAGCGCTGCTCTCCGCCGCTCCTTCGACGCGTTGGCTGCGCGACCCGACGCGCGGCGGCGTCGGCACCGTGTGCAACGAGCTCGCTCACGACGCCGGCCTCGCCGTCGTGCTGGACGAGTCCACTCTGCCCATCGACCCAGCGGTCTCGGGAGCGTGCGACCTGCTCGGCATCGATCCGCTCTATGTCGCCAACGAAGGCAAGATCGTGGCGGTCGTCCCGGCGCGCGAGGCCGACGCGGGGCTTCAGGCGCTCCGTAGCCATCCGCTGGGGGCGAACGCGACGATCATCGGCGACATCCGAGCAGAGCCGGAAGGGATCGTCGTGCTCCGGACGTCGTTCGGGGGGACGCGGATCGTCGACATGCTGGTCGGTGACCCGCTGCCGCGGATCTGCTAGCTCGGGTTTCGGCCGAGTTGAGTCAGCTCGCGGAGCGCCGGCGCGTCAGGGTCACCGGCACTGTGCAGGGGGTCGGGTTTCGCCCCTTCGTATTTCGCCAGGCGGTGGCGCTCGGGCTCGTCGGGTTCGTGCTGAACGACTCCGCCGGCGTGCTCATCGAGGTCGAGGGCGACACGGCCGAGGTCGCCGAGCTGTGCCGGCTGCTGAGCGAGGCGCCGCCGCCGCTGGCCCGCGTGACCTCGGTCGACTGGGCGACGATCCCCCGTGTCGGCGACGACGACACCTTCCGCATCGTCGAGAGCACCGCCGGCCGCGTGCCCGAACGCGGCGGTGAGCGTCGACAGCGCCACCTGCGCCGACTGCCTGGCTGAAGTGGACGACCCTGGGGACCGCCGCTACGGCTACCCGTTCACGAACTGCACGAATTGCGGACCGCGCTACACGATCGTGCTCGAAGTACCGTACGACCGGCCCGCCACGACCATGGCGAGCTTCGTGATGTGCGCGGCATGCCAGGCCGAGTACGACGATCCGGCGGATCGGCGCTTCCACGCCCAGCCGAATGCGTGCCCGGACTGCGGTCCGCGCATCGCCTTTCACGACGCCGAGGGCCGGCCGCTCGCCGAGGCCGGCGCCGCGCTCGACGCCGTCGCCGGAGCATTGCTCGAGGGACGGATCGTCGCCGTCAAGGGCATCGGCGGCTATCACCTGGCCGCGGACGCCACCAACGCCGACGCGGTGGCCGAGCTCAGACGGCGCAAGGTGAGGGACGACAAGCCGTTCGCGGTCATGGTGACCGACCTCGAGATGGCACGGTCGCTCTGCCTGCTCGAGCCGGCAGCCGAGGCTGCGCTCGCATCGTTCCGGCGACCGATCGTCCTCGCTCCCCGCCGGCCGGGCGCCGTCATCGCAGACGGCGTCGCGCCCGGTATGGCCGATCTCGGCCTCATGCTCGCCTACACGCCGCTGCACCATCTCCTCCTGGTCGAAGGTGGCACGGCCGCTCGTCATGACCAGCGGCAACCGCTCGGACGACCCGATCGCGCACACCGACGATGACGCTTTCGCCCGTCTCGGTGCCCTCGTCGACGGTGTGCTGGCACACGACCGCCAGATCCACATCCGTTGCGACGACTCGGTCGTGAAGGCGACAGGCCGCCGGGTGCAGATGGTGCGGCGGTCCCGCGGCTACGCGCCCGAAGCGTTGGGGCTGCCGCAGGCGGCACAGCGGCAGGTGCTCGCCGTCGGCGCCGAGCTGAAGAACACGGTGTCGGTGGCGAAGGAGTCGGCTCTCGTCTGCAGCCACCACATCGGAGATCTCGAGCACCTCGCCGCCTATCAGGCGTTCCTGCAGGCAACGGTGCACCTCTGCCGGCTCTTCGGCGTCGACCCGGACGTGGTCGCGCACGACCTGCACCCGGAGTACCTGTCCACCAAGCACGCCCTGGAGCTGGACATCGAGCCGTGGCCCGTGCAGCACCACCACGCCCACATCGCCTCGTGCCTGGCGGAGCACTCCCACACCGGCAGGGTCCTCGGGATCGCGTTCGACGGGCTCGGGTATGGGACGGACGGGACGATATGGGGCGGTGAGTTTCTCGTGGCCGACTTCGCCGGATTCGAGCGTGTCGCGCACCTGCGGCCGGTGCCGCTCCCGGGCGGGGCGGCGGCGATCCGCGAACCGTGGAGGATGGCGCTCGCCTGGACCGCGCTCGCCGCCGGTCCCGAAGCGGCCGCTCGACTCGGGCCGACGCTCGATCCTCGGTGGAGCCAGGTCCTCGGCCTCGCCGGCGCAGGCTCTCACGGCGGAGGCCAGCGTGCCGTGCTCACCTCCAGCGCCGGCCGCCTGTTCGACGCTGTCGCCGCGCTCGTGGGCCTCCGCTCGCGCATCACGTACGAGGGCCAGGCCGCGATCGAGCTCGAGATGCTCGCCGGCCGCGTCCCCCGCACACAGGCACCCTGCTACCCGGCGGAGGTCATCGCCGGCGGCGGCTCCGGCAGCGGCGCCAGCGGCGGCCTCGATGTGCTCGACCCGGCGCCACTCGTCACCACGGTGCTGAGCGAGATCGAGCGCGGCACGGATCGGGCTGTGATCGCAGCCGGCTTCCACGAAGGGCTCGGGCGCGCCACGGCTGCGCTCGCCTCCCGACTGGCGGGGAGGCACGGGCTCGACACCGTGGCGCTGAGCGGCGGGGTGTTCCAGAACGAGCGCTTCAGCGACACCGTCGAGGACGCTCTCGTGGCCGAGGGGCTCACGGTTCTCGTGCACGAGTCGGTCCCGCCCAACGACGGCGGGATCAGCATCGGTCAGGCGGCCATCGCCGCTCTCGGCGCCCGGCCCTGACGAAGCCGTCCCTGACGAAGCGGCTGCAGGGCCTCGCAAGCCTCAGCGCGTGGCGCCGACGGTGACTGCCACCTCCCGGTGGAGGCGCCCGAAGTTGTAGTAGGCGGCACAGGCCCCCTCCGAGGAGACCATGCAGGTGCCGATCGGCGTCTCAGGCGTGCAGGCGGTGCCGAACACCTTGCATTCCCAGGGCTTGATGACGCCCTTCAGCACCTCGCCGCACTGGCAGGCCTTCGGGTCGGCGACGCGGACGCCCGGCACCTCGAAACGAAGCTCCGCGTCCCACGGCGCGAACTCCGCCCTGAGCTTGAGCGCGCTCTGGGAGATGAACCCGAGGCCGCGCCATTCGAAGTGCGGTCGGAGCTCGAACACCTCGTTCAAGATGGCGAGCGCCTTGGGGTTCCCCGCCTCGCTGACGCAGCGCGTGTACTGGTTCTCGACACAGCACCGGCCCTCGTTGATCTGCACGAGCAGCATCGCGATCGCCTGCAGGATGTCGAGGGGCTCGAAGCCGGCGGTGACGACGGGCTTGCCGTACACCTCGGGCACGAAACGGTACGGTCGCTGGCCGACCACCGTCGACACGTGACCGGGGCCGAGGAAGCCGTCGAGGCGCAGGTCGGGCGACTCGAGGATGGCCTTGATCGGGGGCACGATCGTGACGTGGTTCGAGAAGACGGTGAAGTTCACGACGTTGTCGGCCCTGGCCCGAAGCAGCGTCGCCGCTGTCGAAGGCGCCGTCGTCTCGAACCCGACGGCGAAGAACACGACCTGCCGGTCGGGATTGTCGGCCGCGATCCGGAGCGCGTCGAGCGGCGAGTACACGAAACGGACGTCGGCGCCCCGCGCCTTTGCCCCGAGCAGGTTGCCGTTCGAGCCAGGCACGCGCATCATGTCGCCGAACGACGTGAAGATCACCCCGGGTGCCTCGGCCACGGCGATGGCGTCGTCGATCCGGCCCATCGGGATGACGCACACCGGGCAGCCGGGGCCGTGCACGAGCTCGACCGAGATCGGGAGGACGTGCTCGATGCCGTGGCGGTAGATCGTGTGGGTGTGCCCCCCACAGACCTCCATGAACTTGTAGCTCCCGTCGCCGGCCAACTCGGTGATGCGCGCCACCAAACCGCGGGCCGCCGCCGGGTCACGGTACTCATCGACGAATCGCATGGTGCCCCTTCCTCTCGCACACCCAGGACTGCTGAGCCGGCCGAGGCGGGCTCGGCCGCATGGCGAACCTCAAGCGACCCGCGTGAGGCGCGTATCGCCGGTCGGCATCCGGTCGGCGAGCATCCCGCCACCGCGCGACACGATGTCGCGAGCGATGGAGAGGCCGCCCGCGACGAGATCCTTCACCTCTCCCGAGGACGCGATCGTCTGCCAGGCGTCCTTGAGCTCCTCGAGGCCTTCCTCACCGGCGCGCGCCCCGAGCACGTAGCCCACTATCAATGCGATGACTGCGGCCACCACTCCTCCTCATTTGCTCGTCGTTGCTATGCGATCTGCGATTCGATCACTGCCTGAACCTCGTCGGCGTACGCCTGGCCCATCAGTTGCAGCCCTTCGAGGGCGCGTTGCGCCTCCTCCTCGTCGATCTTGGCCATCGCAAAGCCGACGTGGATGAGCACCCAGTCCCCCGGCACCAGGTTCAGGTCCTCGAGCAGTCCGATGTTGATGTTGCGCCTCACGCCGGCGACGTCGACCTTCGCCAGGTGGCGATTCGAGTCGACCAGCTCCACGACCTCACCGGGAATCCCAAGGCACATGGCGCTCCTCTCTCTAGGCCCGATACTCGATCAGCTCGAGGATCAGCTCGTCGCCGCCCTCCTGCTCGACCCCGAGCGCCCCGCAGTCCGGGCAGCACAATACGGGCTCGTCGGCCTCGAAGCTCGACCCGCAGTCGGGGCAGTGGCCCCGGATCGGCACGATCACGAGCTCGGCCGTCGCATCCTCGGCGACACCGCCCGACGCAGCGAGCGCGAAGGACTGCTCGAACGCGTCCGGATGGACGTGGTGGAGCCGGCCGACCCGGACCCGGACCCGGGCCACGGGACGATCGCCGGCGCGCCGCTGCACGGCATCGAGAATGTCCTCGCAGAGACCGAGCTCGTGCATCAGGGCTTCACCGCCACGATCTTCACGGTGACCGAGACGTCGGGGTAGACCTTGAGCATCATGATCTTCGGGGGCTCCATCCCGAATTCACGGATGTCGAACACGTGCGAGCCTCCCAGGCTGACGCTCTTCTCGTCGAGCACGGCGAACGACATCTCGTCCTCGAAGTGCCGCGTCTCTCCCCGAAACGTGACGTCTCCGCCCACGACATAGCGCCCACCATCACCGGCCGGCTTCATCTCCTTGAGCTCCCCGGTGATCGAGCGGAATTTCCGGGCGTCGATCCTCCGCTTCATCTCGCGGTCGTAGAGAGCATTGCCCGACGTGAGGCGATCGACCGGAAGGTCGAGACGGCCCTTTGGCGCGACGGACAGGTCGAGCATGCCGCCTTCGCCCACCTCCAGCTCCAAGAAGCCCTCCAGCCCGTTGATCACTGCGTCGATCGGATGGATGCTCGAGCGCGCCTCGATCCGCACCTCCGACCGCTCGGGATGAATCTCATAACGCGCCAATGGCTCGCCCGTCCTTCACGTCTCGCGACCGCGGTGGTCACATCTCCCTGATCTTCAGATACCGGGCGATGTCCGGCAAGGACCGCACCACCATTGAGGCAATGGCGGCGAACAGCAATGACAAGACGAATCGTCGGATCACGGTGATCCCTCCTTCCTGTTAGAGGTGGACAGCTCCGCGACGAGATCCCGCACGATCTCCACGGCCTGGTCGACTGCGCCGGCAACCTCTGTCGACAGTCCCAGGTACTCCTCGACGAGCGCCGGCTCGCAACCGACGACGACGACGCGTCGCAGGTGTCCTCCGAGGGCGCTGAGCATGTTGAGCACCGCCTCGGGGTGCATGGTGTGGGCGTCCATGGCGCCCAGCCCGGCCGCCTCTCCAAGGGGATGGTCGTCGAGCTCGGGCTCGAGGACCGTGAGCGTGCCCGGCCGGTCTCCACGGCTGAGGGCGTCGATGAGCACCAGACTGTCGTAGCCGTCGAGCAGCTCGTATGCAAGGTGCACGCTGCGGATGCCGAAGTCCCCGACCTTCACGCCTTCCGGAAACGTCTCGCCGGCCATGCGGGACGCGACGGCGACACCAAACCCGTCGTCGCCGAGGAAGATGTTGCCCACCCCGGCCACGAGCACCCGCTCGGTCATGACGCCCCCTCGAGAACTTCGACCTCTTCGGGATGGAAGTAGAGGAAGCGCCCGTACCACTCGTGAAACTCCGCCGCCGGGTCGTCGTCAAGGACGACCGCGAGGTGAACGTCGCCGTCGACGTCGTGGAAGATGCCGGCGACGACAGCCGAGCGACCGGCGAGGAAGAAGTCCTGCGCGTCGGCCCTGCGGGTCGGGTTGAGGCGGACCTTGGCACCCTTGCCGACCTCCGCGGTCCCGACCACGATCGTGTCGTGAGCGGGATCGACGCTGGCGTCCATCTCCGGGTCCCACCAGGGGACGGGCTCCTCCGGGGAGGCGACCGGCACCTCGAGGGCAGGTGGGCTCCGCCGGCGGTCGCAGCGACCGGATCGCCCCGTGCAGGCGCTCGAACACCTCCGGAGGCATCGCATCGCATCGGTCGATGATCGTGGCCGAGAGGGTGTCGGTGCGGCGGGCTTCCCGTTTCTCTTCCTCGGTCAGGGTGAGGATGCGGAGCGCAAGAATCTCGTCGATCTCGGTGGCGTCGAACATGTCCCCTTGGCTCTCGGGCGCCACTTCCGGATGGTCGTAGAGGATGATCGGCGACGACAGGATGACGTCGTCGGCGCCCCCCTCCCCGATAAGGACGGGGAAACCGCCGATGTTGCGGCAGGAGGCGACGGCACCCCGGCAGTGCTCGGGAGGATCGAGCATCGAGATGAACCTTCCGTCGTCCACTGCCGCCAGGACGTGGACGGCGACGAGGGAGTTCCGTACGACCTCGTCCCGCTTCACGCCGGGATGACCGGCCCAGGGCGTGAGATTCTCGACGCGAATGCGCAGCCTCGTGAGGCCGGCTGCCTGTTCCACCGCGCTCGCAGAGACCCCGATACGCCCGCACACCGGCCGGAGCTCACGTACGACACGGCCGGCGGTACGGCCCGAGGCGTCCCGCAGCAGCTCCCGCTCGACGCGGCCTTCGAGCGTGATCGCCGTCTCGTCGGCCGCCGACGTGCCGGCGTTGACGAGACTCCCGAGGGCGAAAGGTCCGACGTCGATCTGCTGCTCGCTCGACTCCTCCCAGGTGGTCCAGAGCTCACCGTCCACCTCGAGCGACGCCACGGGGGTGAATGCGTCGCCCTCCGTCCGGGGCGCCTCCTCGACGACCCTCGAGAGCACCCGGAGGAAACGGACCTGGACGCTCACGGCCGCCGAGCCCGGCGCCTCGAGCACGCACTCGGTCTGCATCGCCCAGGCCTCGGATCCCGTCGACTCGCTGAAGGGCCGTGGCGCCAGCACGCCGAACTGCCAGCGAACCTGGTTCTTCTGCGCGGACGCCCGGTACGGGTAGAGGACGTAGCCCTCGTAAATGACCGCATCGGCAACCTTGCGGGCCGTCGCGAAGCGCCCTTCACCGGGCGAGGTCGTGGGGGTCGCTGTCACGTGGCCTCTTCTCCTGCGGCCTTCAACAGCGACTCGAAAGCTTGTTCCCACGTCGGGAGCGCTTGCCCGATCTTGTAGCGCTGCAGGGCGTCGAGGGTGTCCCGACGGAGCCGCAGCCAACCGCTGTCGGGGAAGTACAGGTCCAGCACCTCTCGCCAGACCTGGACCGGCAACCGGTAGCTCGCCTCCAGGTGCCACGGTATCGGCTCCACCTGCATTCCGGCCGGGCCCGCCCCGAAGACCGTACCGTTGAACAGCAGCAGCAACGGGATCTCGCCCGACTCGAGCCCGTGCAGGTACTTGGCCCCGGCCACCTCGAAGTCGTAAGTGCACGGGACGGGCAGGCTGACCTCCGTCGAGCCGCTGAAGGACCCGACCGTCGTCGCGACCTGGGTCCAAAGGAACGGGCGCAGTGACTCGCCCCACTGGCGAGTCTCGCCGAAGAGCTCATAGAGGCGCTCTTCCTCCTCGGGTCCGTACCGGCGCCGCTGCGGCTCGATACGGATCTGGACGCGCAGCGCGATCGCCTGCACCCGGACGCCGGTCTTCTCCTCGATCCGGAGTTGCAACCCGAGGGTCGGAACCGCCGCGTAGCGCTCCGCCGCCCCATCGAGGACCTCGAACGCGAGATCAGGCACCGCCGCCGCCTCGGGCTAACGAGGTCGTCTGCGCCGGCACTTGCACGCTCGCGGGACGCTCCCGCCGCGCCGGCCGTGCCCGGCTCCGGATGCCGTCGAAGAACTCGTCGAGCGCGACGTGGACCTCCCGGCCGCCGTCGAAGCCTCTCCAGAGCTGCCGCAGGATGCCGACGAGCTCGTAACAGGCGTCGATGGGCACGATGAAGCAGTCGCCGGCGTCCCGGCCGGTCCGGATAAGCACCGCCTCGACATCCGGCTCGATCGAGGCCAGCACGCCGTTGCCGGCGACGACACCCTCCCACGCTCCGAGGGGAAGCAGGCACTCGGTCGCTCCGGCCGGGCTGGGGTAGAACGCGGCGATCCGGCCGAGATCGGTGTTGTAGAAGAAGAACGCCACGGCGACCGGGATCTGCAGCGCCTCCCACTCGCCGGCCGTGACGGAGAAGTCGGTGACGGCGACGACCCGGTCCGGAACGGCCTGGTAGCGCCCGCCAGCCGCGCCCTTCTGCGTGAACAGCAGGTAGCAGGCCCGGCACACGCACAGCAATCCGCGCGAGTCCAGGTTGACGACATGGCTGTGGGCGTCGGCGATCTCGACGGCGCACAGGTCGCACCGCTCGCCCGGGCGCGCGACCGGGGTGGGACGCCGGATCCGCTCGAGGATCGCCAGCGGGTCGACGGCCCGGTCGCTCACGACGACGCCTTCGCGACGGCAGCGACGGGCTCGGGACGCGTGGCGACGAGCTCCTCCGGCGGGCCGCCGCCCGGCCGGCGCCCCAGCCGGACCGGCGTGCTCGGCAGCGGTCTCTCCACCTCGATGGCTCCCACCTCCGGCGCCGCGTCCTCGATCGTGCGCCGGACGAGCTGCTCGAGCGAGGCCGGCACAGAGCCGGCGCCGCCAGCCAGGAGGCGGACCCGCACCGTCCCGGTCTCTTCGTCGACGTCGAGCAGGCGCACGTCGCCTGAGCCCAGCGACCGCTGCAGGCTCGAAAGAGCCCGTTCGACGCGGACTTGCAGGCTCTCGGGGTGCAGCCCGTGCAACAGCAGCAGGCTGGCAACGAGCTCGTCGTCGGCGAGCCTGGCGAGCAGCGACTCGCCCCCCAGGGGCTCGGGCCCGCACGCGAGCTCGAGGACCCGCGTCAGAGCTTCGCCGTACATCGAGGTCACGAGGCGCACCAACTCCTCGGCCCACTTGGCGGCGCGATCATCAGGCAGCGCCTCGAGCTGCTCGAGCAGCTTGGCGATCCGATCCCCTGTGGCTTGCAGGTTGTCTGCGTCGGACACGGCGTCCTCCCGGACCGTCCTCGGTCAGCTGTCCTCGAGGGAGTTCACCATCGTCGGTGAGTGCATCTTCTTGAGCAGGTTGCCCTTGCCGAGGTACATGTGGACACCGCACGGCAGGCACGGGTCGAACGCCCGGACCGTCCGCATTATGTCGATGCCCTTGAACTTGTCGAGGCCGTTCTCCTCGAAGATCGGACAGTCCTGCACCGCGTCCTCGTACGGCCCGGGGGTGCCGAAGCTGTCGCGCGGGTTGGCGTTCCACGGAGTCGGCGGGTACGGGTGGTAGTTGGCGATCTTGCCGTCCCGGATGACCATGTGATGCGACAGGACGCCGCGCACCGCCTCGGTGAAACCACACCCGATGCCTTCGTCGGGCACTTCGAAGGTCTCCCAGGTCTTGGTGCGGCCGGCACGGATCTCGACGAGGGCCTTCTCGACGAAGTGCAGGGCGCAGGCGGCGGCGTAGGCCTGGAAGTACGTCCGGGCCCGGTCGCGCTCGATGGTGTTGGACCACTGCGGCACTTTCCACTCGAAGGAGACCTCCGGCTTCAACGCCGTGCGGGGAAGGTTGATCTGGACGCTGGTGCCGGTCGCCTTGACGTAGCCGATGTCCACGAGCCCTGACAGAGCCGTCGACCAGAGCCGGGCGAGCGGGCCGCCGCCCGTGTCGAGCGCGAGGTGGTCCTTGCCGTCGAACCACCGGGGCGACATGACCCAGGAGTACTTGTCGTCGAAGTTCCGTTTCTGGGGCTGGGGGTTCGTGTGCTGGTTCCACGGGTGGCGCCGGTCGACGGGATTCCCGAGCGGATCGCGGGTCACGAACATCTCCTGGTCCTCCCAGTCGTCGTAGAACGACGAGCCGAGCAGGATGCGGATGCCGAGATTGATCTCCACGAGGTCGTTCGTGACGAGCTTGCCGTCCACCACGACCCCGGGCGTCACGAACATGGCGCGCCCCCAGTCCGTCATGTCGCGGTACTCGAAATTGCACACCTCCGGGTCCTGGAAGCTGCCCCAGCACCCGAGCAGGATGCGACGCTTCCCGACCTCCTCATAACCCGGAAGCGCCTGGTAGAAGAAGTCGAACAGGTCGTCGTGCATGGGAACGACGCGCTTCATGAACTCGACGTACCGCATCAGCCGCGTCAGGTAGTCGGTGAACAACTGGATCGTCGCGGTCGTCCCCACGCCGCCGGGGTACAGCGTCGAGGGATGAACGTGGCGGCCCTCCATCAGGCAGAACATCTCGCGCGTGTACCGGCTCACCTGGAGGGCTTCCCGGTAGAACTCGCCCTCGAACGGGTTGAGCGCACGCATGATGTCGGCGATCGTCTTGTGCCCGTGGTCGCCGGCGTGCGGCGCTTCGGTCCTCTCGGCCAGCTGCAGAACGCCCGGGTTGGTCTCCCGCACCATCCTCTCGCAGAAGTCCACGCCGACCAGATTCTCCTGGAAGATGTTGTGGTCGAACATGTACTCGGCCGCCTCGCCCAGGTTGACGATCCATTCGCCGAGGTGCGGAGGCTTGACCCCGTAGGCCATGTTCTGCGTGTAGCAGGAGCAGGTGGCGTGATTGTCGCCGCAGATGCCGCAGATCCGGCTAGTTATGAAGTGCGCGTCCCGAGGGTCCTTGCCCTTCATGAAGATGCTGTAGCCACGGAAGATCGACGAAGTCGAGTGGCACTGGGCCACCCGTTTCTTGTTGAAGTCGATCTTGGTGTAGATGCCGAGGCTGCCCACGATTCTCGTGATGGGGTCCCACGCCATCTCGACAAGACCGTCGGGGCCTGCTTCCTTCACCTGGGTGGCCATCGTGTCCGTCCTTCCTCGAAGCTCGTCTTCCAAGGTTCGTGCTTGCTTGCCTTCAATGGACCCGTGTGCTCGGCCGGCGCCGGGGAAGCGCCGGCCGAGCGGTGGGAGATCTCTGGCCGCCGGCTCAGCGCCAACTCTGCTTGTAGCCGGTCAGCAGCTTGTTGCCGGGCTCTCGCCACTTGGGCTCGTCGTCCAACGTCTTGGCGGTCACGCCGCGAAGCCTCCGGATCACGCGCCCGTAGGCACCGCTGGCCGTCGTCGAGACGTGAGAACCGGGCGGCTCGTCCATGAACGGCATGAATTTGTCCGGGAATCCCGGCATGGTGCAGCCGATGCAGATCCCGCCCACGTTGGGGCAGCCGCCGACGCCGTTGATCCAGCCCCGCTTGGGGACGTTGCACTTCACGACCGGGCCCCAGCAGCCGAGCTTCACGATGCACTTCGGCGAGCCGTACTCCGTGGCGAAGTCACCCTGCTCGTAGTAGCCGGCGCGGTCGCAACCCTCGTGGACCGTGGCGCCGAACAGCCAGGTGGGCCGGAGCGCCTCGTCGAGGGGGATCATCGGGGCCTGGCCGGTCGCCTGATAGAGCAGGTACAGGATCGTCTCGGACAGGTTGTCGGGTTGGATCGGGCAGCCGGGAACGCAGACGATCGGGATGCCGGCCTTGGAATGCCAGCCCCACCCGAGGTAGTCCGGCACTCCCATCGCACCCGTCGGGTTGCCCGCCATGGCGTGCATGCCCCCGTAGGTCGCGCACGTTCCGACCGCCAACACGGCGAGCGCCTTCGGCGCCAGCCGGTCGAGCCACTCGCTGGTCGTCATCGGCTGGTCGGTGGCGGGATCATTCCCGAAGCCGCACCAGTACCCCTCACGCTTGATCGCCTCGTTCGGGATCGAGCCTTCGACGACGAGGACGAAGGGCTCGAGCTCGCCCCGGTCCGCCTTGAAGAACCATTCGATGAAGTCGTCCGCACCACCGACCGGGCCGCACTCGAAGTCGATCAGCGGCCAGTGCACCGCGATCTTGGGCAAGCCGGGCAACGCCCCGAGCGCAATCTCCTCGATGCTCGGCTGCGTCGCCGCGGTCAGCGCAACCGAGTCGCCGTCGCAGCTGAGACCGGCGTTGATCCACAAGACGTGGATGACGGTCTCTTGGGGTGGAGCTTCAACTGTCGTCACATCCTCACCTCCAGCTTGCCTAACGGATCGCGATCTCGTCGGCACCCCCCGGGCGCCCCCCGCGGCACACGGACCCACACCGAACGCTGGCACGGCCGCTCGAAACCGTAAATGAGTGAAATTTCCCCTTATCTCCCCGGCCGACGTCTGCCCAGGTCACGGTTAGGGACAAACTGCACCTATTGACATCGCCGGACGTACCTTGGAGGTCGGGAAGGGTTTGCCGATCAGTGCGACATCCACCTATTGACTTCGTGCCTCGACGGTGCTTCATTGCGCAGCACGCCGGTCACAGCCGCCGCGAGAAAGCACGATGGCAACCGTGAGTGGTTTGGGGTAGGTTCGCAGGCTGTGACGGTTGAGCGTTCGGTCGCGGCATCCGAGGTGCCGCCCGGCACCACCGATCGATCGGGGCAGGCATGGCCGGAGGCCCCGGACGTTCTACCCGCCTCGAAAGCCCAATTCATCCTGGCACCGCCCCGCCATTTCCTGTACCCGGCGATTCTCCTCCTTCTCGCCGAGCAGCCCCGCCACGGCTACGGGCTGGCGAGCGCGCTGACCGGGCTCGGCCTGGGCCGGGTGGACCGCCCGAGCATCTACCGGGCACTGTCGGACCTCGAGCGCGACGGTCTCGTCATGTCATGGGACGAACCGCCGACGGCCGGGTCCACCCGACACGTGAACGCCTTGACGCCCGAGGGGATCCAGGCACTCGAGGCGTGGATGTCGGTCATCGCGCAGGAGCGCGCCTCCCTCGACCTCGTCCTGCAGCGCTACTGGTACTGCAACGCCCGCCGTCTCACGTCGCCGACGGGTGAGCCCGCCGGTGCCGGCGACAGCGGGCTGCCGGCGTTCTCGCAACCCGTGGCGACGGCGGGGGAAGAGTCCGGCCACCGGGTTCGCTTCGAGATCGCGGCCGACCGCTCCAGCCTCGTCGTGGAGGCGCGCTCGAACATCGGGCCTATCGCGTTCATCACGACCAGCCTGACGGGCTGGATCGAGGCGGAGATCTACGATGGGCTCGTCGGAGAAGATCCACCGCCGGCCGC
Organism: uncultured Acidimicrobiaceae bacterium; assembly: GCA_963763085.1. Classification (GTDB taxonomy): domain Bacteria; phylum Actinomycetota; class Acidimicrobiia; order Acidimicrobiales; family Bog-793; genus CAVXNB01. Next base: position 900,849 of record CAVXNB010000004.1, on the reverse strand, counting down.
TCATCTCGAGACCCGGGTGACCGATCTCGCGTCGGGAAACGCGCTCTACGACGCCGAGCTCCTGCGCCGGATCGACGCCCGCCGGTTCCCGACCGTCCGGGTCGATCTCGGCTCCTGCGGCCGGATGGGCGTAGGCAACTGCTACCGCATCACCGGCGACGTGACGATGCACGGGGTGACGAAGCACCTGAACGGAGCCGTGACGGCGACGATCCTGGAGAGCCACAGGACGAACGTCAATGGCCCGGCAACGCTCGAGCGACGGATCATCATCGCCGGCGAGCACGTGCTCGACGTGCGCCACTTCGACATGGCCGTCCCGTCGATGCCGCTCCTCAAGCTCTATCCCGACGTCCGCCTCCATCTCCGTCTCGAGGCGGACGCCGTCAACTGAGCCGGCCTCTCCGCCCCCGACGCCGGTGCGGGGCGCTCACGCTGGCGGCGGTCACAGCCCTGGCCCTGACGGCGGGTTGCTCGAGCGCGCCCTCATCCTCACCTCCGGCCGGTACCAAGAGCCTCAGGTGGCAGAGCTGCGCCGGCGGATTTCTCTGTGCGCGGCTGCGGGTGCCGATCAGCTACGCGCATCCGGCCGACGGGTCGCTCGTGCTTTCCGTCGTCATGCTGCCGGCGACGGGCGCGCCGATCGGAGACCTCGTCATGAACCCGGGAGGGCCCGGCGTCTCCGGCGTCAGCTTTCTCGAGTCCGCTGGGCCGTCGTTCCCGTCCGAGATCCGCCGGCGATTCAACCTCGTGAGCTTCGACCCCCGCGGCATCGGGGCAAGCGCTCCGGTCGACTGCGTCTCGCCGGCCGGCCTTCGTCGTTGGCTCGCCGTCGACCCGGAGCCGGTCTCACGAACGCAAGTGGCCGTCGTCGTGGCGGCTGTGAGGCGGTTCGTAGCCGGTTGCGAGGCGCACACCCCGAGACTGGTGCTGGCGAACCTGGGCACCGCAACGACGGCTCGGGACATGGACCGCCTGCGGATCGCGTTGGGGCAGCGGAAGCTCACCTACCTCGGCTTCTCGTACGGGACCTACCTCGGCGCCCTCTATGCCCAGGAGTTCGGTTCCCATGTCCGGGCCATGGTGCTCGACGGCGCGATCGACCCGGCGCTCGGAACGGTCCAGACCTCGATCCAACAGGCAGGCGGTCTCGAGACCGACCTGCACGACTTCTTCGCCTGGTGCCGCACCGACGCCACCTGCAAGCGCGACCTGCCCGCAGGGGCGGCTATCGAGTTCCGCAGGTTGACCGGCCACCTTCAGGACGGCGACGTGCTTGCTGCTACGCCTTCGCCCGCGATCGGCTCGCAGCCTGTCAACTTGGGGGTTGCCGAGACCGGGATCGCATCGACCCTGTACTCGCCCCGCGACTGGCCCGAACTGGCTCAGGCCGTCGCCCAAGGGCTGAACGGAAACGGCACGCTCCTCGCCCAGCTCGCCGACGGCTATGCGGGCATCGAGGCGAACGGGTCGGACACCAACATCGTCTCGGCCAACATTGCGATCTCCTGCCTCGATCACGGCTCCCCTAAAGGCTTGGCGACCTACCAGGCACTGGCTCGCCGGATGGGGGCGGAGGACCCCGACTTCGGCGCACTCGAGGCGTGGGGGTCGCTCGTGTGCGCCTACTGGCCTGTGCCGCCGACCGGCCGGGCGGCACCGGTTCACCCCTCGGGCCTCGCGCCCGTCCTCGTCGTCGGCTCGACGCGAGACCCGGTGACGCCGTACGCCTGGGCCAAGGCGCTGGCTGTGGAATTGCCCGGCGCCGTCCTGCTCACGCGAGCCGGCGACGGGCACACTGGCTATTTCGCCAGCGCTTGCGTGCAGCAGTGGGCGGACCGCTATCTGGTCGACCTCCGCCTCCCGCCGAGGAACACGGTCTGCCCCAGCAACGGCTGAGCCGGGGGGCGCAGCCCGAACGCCCGTTGAGCGCTCCAGCGCACCGCCTTCGTGACCGAACCTGTCGGGCCGGAGGGCGGGAAGGCGACGGTGTCCATCTCGGGCACGAACACCTCGCCGTGGTTGCTCAGATACAGGTAGACCGGGTACGAGAGCGTGCCGAGGGCGCGGAGCGCCACCGATCGGTGCGCACCGCGAAGCTCATCGTGCAGGTTCGGTCGCGACCCGTCGACCACCGGATGCGACAGCGGCAGGCCGAACCAGTGATGGGCCCGCCGCACGATCGGCGCACGCCTCGGGTCGGTGATGCCGAGATCCCCGAGGACGACCTCGTCGACGGCGAGGGCGTCGGCGCCGGCGTAGATGTGGCGCACGTCGGCCGGCCGGCGGCATCCCATGACGCCGAACGGGCCGTCGGCGACCGGCGCCCAGGCGTCGACGACGGCGAAGTCGGGTGCGGCGACGTCGAGCAGCATCATCGTCGCCGAGCGGAAGTCCGTGCGCCGCCCCGCGTACACGGTCTCGTCGATCGGCCCGTTGCTGCCTTCGAGGCTCGAGAGGCTCAGATGCGCGAACTCGGTCGGGTCGGTACGCAGCTTCGGCATCACGATGCGGACGTTCGCGTCGAGCCAGGTAGCGCTGATCGCCTGCTGGACGAACCCGCGCTCGTAGCGGTAAGGGCGGAGGTCCCGGCTGATGTCGACGATGCGATATTCCGTGGCGTCGAATCCGAGGTACGACGCCACCTGCGCCACCGAGCGGTTCTCGTAGCAACTGCCGTACACAGTCGGCGCCTCCAGCACCGCCACGTCAGCCGCGCCGTGGCGGCGCAGGTAGCCGGCGAGCATCCGGACGAGCTCCGGGTCGTTCACGTTCGACCGGTCGTTCCGGTCGTAGCCGAGCATGAACGAGGCCCGGATGGCGACGAGGCCGCCGCCGGACACGATCTCCTCCAGCCCGGCAGCTTCCAGGCACTCAGTGAGCACGCGCTCCTTGTCGGCGTCTGTCGCACCGCTGCGCACGGCCACGCGGGCGTCCGAACCGAACGAGCGGGGACGGCCGCCGGCGCCCGTACCGCTGCGCAGGCTCGCCGGGACGAACCACGGGCTCACTGCTCCCAGCGAGGTCAGGAGCCCGTCGAGCGATGCTCCGGCGGCGAGACGGTCGTCGTCGGTCACGGCCGCGGCCAGGATGCGGAACGCCGCCGCGTGACGCCCCTCGTCCTCGCGGATCCGACCGAAGGTCTCCCGTTGTTCCGCATTCGAGGTGATCTCGAGGAGCCGGCGGTAAGCAAGCTCGGCAGAGGCTTCGAGCCCGGCGTTGAGGGCGCAGTACCGACGGAACGTCTGGTACCTGAGCTCCGGCTTCAGCGCCGCTGGAACCTTGCCCATCAGGCTCGCCGCGTTCACCAGCAGCGCGGCTGCCCCGGTGCGCAGCGGCGCGTTTCGGATGTGGAGGTTGTTCTCGGTCGAGGATGCCCAACCCGAGACGGCGCCCTCGAGGGCCCGTCCGTACACGGTCACCGACGAGTTCAGCCCGCCCCGCTGGAGGAGCAGACCTCGCAGATATTCCTCGTGAAGCTGCTCGTCCTTCCAGATCCAGACGAGGGTCTGCCGGATGAGGGCGCGCACCCCGGATCCCATCTGGAGCGCCTCTACCCGTGCTGCGACCGCCTCCTCCCGGTAGGCGACGGCGACGATCTGCTCCCGCTCGAGGGCGAGGAGCCAGAGCTGTTCGAGCTCGAGATCGGGCCGGCCGGCGTACTTCTCGTGGAGGCGGCCGAGCACCTCCTGTACTTCCTCCAGCAGCGCCGTGTCGAGATCGGTCACCGGAGCCGCAGCCGTTGCCCGACGCCGATTCGGCCTGCCTTTTCCAGCATCGCTCCCCCGAGCGCGATGTCGGAGAGGGACAGGCCGCGGTGCCAGAACAGGTTCGTCTCCTGCGGGCTCTCCCGCCCGGGCTTGGTCCCGGCCACGATCTCGCATAGCTCGCCGTAAAGCGAGTCTTCGGTGAGCTTGCCGCTCTCGACATGGGCACGGAGCGCTCCCAACCTTCCCGCGCGGCACTGGCCCCAGTCGTCGACGACCACCTTGTCCATGACGTCGGTGAGCGAGAGCTCGACGGCGCTCATCGTCCCGTACGGAACGACCAGCGAGCCGGCGGCGATCCACTCGGTGCGCAGCAACGGTTCGGGCCGCTCGAGGCGAGTCGCCTCCACGACGATGTCCGCCCCCCGCACGCACGATTCCCAGTCGTCGGTGACGACGATCGGGATGCCCAGATCCTCGCGGAGCCGGCGGGCGAACGCCTCGCGGCTCTCCGGCCGGCGCGAGTGCACGCGGACCTCTGAGAGGTCGAACAGGGCGTGGAGCAGGCGCACGTTCCAGTAGGCGGTGCCGCGCGCCCCGAGATGGCCGAGAACCCGGGAATCGGCTCGGGCGAGGTGCCGTGCGCCGAGCGCCGTCATCGCCCCGGTACGCATCTCGGTGATCGCCGTCGCCTCGACAATCGCGACGGGGGCCCCGGTCCGCGGATCGAACAGGTTGAGGAGTGCCATCTCCGAGGGGAGTCCCAGCAGATAGTTGTCCACGAAGTCGCCGACCACCTTTACGCCGGCGAGCCCGATCGGAGCGACATAGCCACGAAGGACGTTGAAATGACCGTGGAACGAGGGATCCGGTTCGAGGTGAACCCGGGGCTCGATGACCGTCCCGCCGGCCGCCTGGGCGCGCAGGCCACCCTCGACGGCCTCCAGGATCTCGGCATCGGAGAGCTGGAGGGCGGCCACGTCGAGACCGTTGAGATAGGTGAGAGAGAGCTCCTCGGGTGCCACGCTCCCGACAGTCTGGCATCGACCTGGCGCCGGTTCTCCGGTTCGGTCTCAGCGTGCCGTCAGGTCGTACAGCGTGACGCCGTCGACGGTACGTGCGCTGAAATGGGCCTCGACCCAGGCCGTGATCCGAGCTGCGGTCGTCCCTGTCGCGCCCGTGCCCGGGCCTGCACCGCTCGAGGCGATGAAATAGTGCACCTTCCCGGTAGCGACGTACCGCTCGAACTCGGCCAGCGTCGGCGCGGGGTCAGTCCCGTTGAACCCGCCGATCGCCATGACGGGATCACGCGTCGCGAGCTGGTAGCCGGCTGCCGAGTTGGAGTTCACGGTGGCCGCAACCCAGGTGTAGGAGCCCGCGTCATGCTCGAGCAGGCTCACGATCGCCTTCCCGGGCGTGCTGCTGCTCAAGAAGCCGCCGGCGCCGCGGCCGAGACCGCCGGCGCCGCGGCCGAGACCGCCGGCGGCCGCGGCCGAGACCGCCGGCGGACCCTCCGGCGCCCTGACCCGGACTGCCGGCGCCCGCGCCGGGTGGGCCAAGGCCCGCCCCTGGTGCGCCGAGGCCCGCGCCGGGTGCGCCGGCACCTTGGCCCAGGCCGACAGGGCCTCGCCCGGAGATGCCCGATGCCCCGGCCGGACCGCCACCGAAGGCGCCGCGGGCGCTGACCAGGGTCGGCCCAGCCGACGGGATCGCCCCGGAGTGCGGGACGACGACGGTGTCGAGGGTGTAGGCCGCCGCACCGGCAAGAGCCGAGATAAGGGCCGCCGCTCCGAGGGCGAAGGCGGAGCGACCGTGCAGGCGATCGGCCATCCCGAGCGCCAAGGCGGCCGGCAGGCCCACGACGAGGATCGACCAGCGCAGCTCGGGCAACCATTGCGGGGTCCGGTCGAGGAGCACAAAGGACCACACCGCTGTCGCCGCCAAAGCGGATGAGAGGGCGAGGCGCGCGACCAGGTTCTGCCGTTGCTTCCAGAGCGTCACAGCGCCGATGCCGACGAGGCCGCCAATCGCCGGGGCTAGGGCGACCGTGTAGTACGGGTGGATGATCCCTTTGGCGAAGCTGAAAGTCGCTCCGGTGACGAGAAGGATCCCGCTCCACAGGACGAGCGCGGCGCGTGTCCGGTCGGTCCGCGGTGCTCGGCGGGTCATCCAGAGCACCGCGGCACCGAGGACGAGGGCGCCCGGCACGAGCCACGCGACCTGTCCGCCGAAGTCCTGCAGGAAGAGCCGGTTCCAGCCGGTCGGGCCCCAGACCGACCCGCCCGCGCCTCTGCCGCCGACACTGCCCGATTCGCTGCCGGAAAGGCGGCCGAAGCCGTTGTAGCCGAAGATCAGGTTCAGGAGGCTGTTGTCCTGGGACCCGCCGATGTACGGGCGGTCGGCCGCCGGCGTGAGCTGGACGACGGCAACCCACCAACCGGCCGAGACGATGAGCGCCACCCCGGCCGCCGCCAACTGGCGGACGCGGCGTCCGAAAGGCGTCGGAGCGGTCACGAGATAGACCAGCCCGAGGGCGGGCACAACGAGCAACGCCTGCAGCATCTTGGTAATGAATCCCGTCCCGACGAGGGCGGCCGCGAGGACGAGCCACCAAGTGCTCGCCCGCTCCAGGGCCCGGACTGTGGCGTACGCAGCCGCCGTCAGCAGAAGAACGAGGAGGGCGTCGGGATTGTTGTACCGGAACATCAAGGCGGCGACCGGCGTGAGAGCAAGGACCGCGCCCGCGAGCAGGGCGGCGGCCGGTGAGAACCAGCGGCGGACGGCGGCATAGAGAACCGCCACCGCAGCGACGCCTTCGAGTGCCTGCGGGACGAGAATGCTCCAAGAGTTCAGTCCGAAGATTCGCGCCGAGATCTCCATCACCCACAAGGCGGCAGGCGGCTTGTCGACGGTGATGAAGTTCGAGGCGTCCGACGACCCGAAGAAGAACGCCTTCCAGCTCTTGGTCCCGGCCTGAACCGCCGCGGAGTAGAAGGCGTTCGCCCAACCGGAGTCGCCGAGCGCCCACAGGTAGGCGAACGCGGTCGAACCGAGGAGCACCAGCAGTGCGGGCCGCACCCAACGAGGGTCTTCCGGCCGGCCCCGGACGAGGCGGTGCAGCGGGCGTCGGCGGGTCCGGGTACCCCGGACGGCAGCGCCCTCAATCGACAGGTCGGGCTGGGTCCCTTCGGTGCCGCGTAGGTCTGGCAGGACGGCCGTCATGAGCGGCACGCCCTCACCGCCATGAGGCGGATCGGAGCGGCTGCGATCGAAGCCAGGGTCACGGCGACGACGTCACCCGCAGCCGAAGGCGCAACCAGGGACGCGACGAGTAGGGCGCCGGTTGTCAGCGCCAGGCTCACCATCGTCGCCGCGAGCACGCCGACGACATGTCTGCGATCACCTCGATCGGTTCTCGCTCCGCGGGTGAGCGCCGCGTGAACGGAGAAGTTGGCGAGCGTGGTGGCGCCCAGCGCGACGAGGTTGGCCGCCATCGGCCCGAACGGTGGCCGAAGCGCGAGGAAGAGCGCCACGTACACGACGGTGCTGACCGCGCCGATGCCGGCGGTGCGCCGGAGGTGGGACAGATCGTCTCGGGGCCGGCCGGGGGCCTCGGTCCAGCCGCCACCGGACATGAAGACCCGGAGCAATCGCCAGATTCCCATCAAGTCGCCCCGGGCGGTCGCGGCGATCTCGACGGTCGAGTCGCGGCGATCGGTCCAGTCGACGGGGACTTCGTGGATGCGGAGGCCGTTTCTCTGTGCGAGGACCAGCAATTCGGTGTCGAAGAACCAGGCGTTGTCCGCGACCAGCGGGAGCAGGGCCTGGGCGGCTTCCCGGCTCATGGCCTTGAATCCGCACTGGGCGTCGGTGAACGCGCTCCCGAGGACGGTGCGCACGACAAAGTTGTACGCCCGCGAGATGAGCTCCCGCTTCGGCCCCCGCACGACACGGGACCCGGGTGCGAGGCGGGTGCCGATGGCGATGTCGCTGTGACCCGACAGCAGCGGTGCCACGAGGGGCAGCACGGCCGCAAGATCGGTCGAGAGGTCGGCGTCCATGTAGGCGACGACTGAGGCCTCGCTCTCCAACCACGTCTCGCGCAGAGCCCGGCCGCGGCCCTTGTCGTCGATGCGGATGGAGCGCACGTCCGGCAGCTCGGCGGCGAGGCGCCGGGCTATGGCGGGTGTGCCATCGGAGCTGGCGTTGTCGACGATGGTGACGAGGGAGCGGAACGGGAAAAAGCGATCGAGATAGTCCCGCAGCCGCCGGACGCTGTCCTCGAGGTCGTGCGCCTCGTTGTAGACGGGCACGACGATCTCGACGTCCAGCCACCGAGCGAAGCGTGGATCGATCCGGTCTGTTCGGTAGGCAAGGGTCATGCGAGGAGCATGGGAGGCCTAGCTCCGGATCAGCTGTGACTCCGCTGGAGGCCGGCCTTCAAGTCGTCGAGCAAGGCTTGGGCGGCGCGCCCGCTCGTTCTCAGTGCAGGTTCGCGCGGTTCCCATGAACCTCACAGGGACGACCCAGAGGATTGGGCGCATGGAAACCGACAAACCGAAAGGGCGAGCTGTCACCGTACGCCGCCGGGAACGCGCTCGGCGGCAGATCCGGTCGATGACGGCGGCGGCGGCATCGGCCGGGGTGGCGTTGACGGGAGCCTTCGCCCTCCTGGCGGCGCAGTCGACAGCCGGCGCGACCGCCTCCTCGACGGCCAGCAGGTCCGGCGCCGGCGCTTCGACCTCGAAGACGACCGCCACGACCGGCGCCACCAAGAGCGGCGCCGCCAACACCGCCGCCGCCAACACCGGCGCCGCCAAGACCGGCGCCGCCCGCAAGGGATCGACGAGTACGACCACGGTGACGACTACCGCACCGACGACCACCACGACGACGACGGTACAAGCCACATCGGGAGCGTCATGACGGCGCCAGTGGCCTCCGGCTGCTTCGAGGCGATCGGGACGACGGTCGTGTACAGCACGACCGAACCGGCTTCTCTCGCCGAGCTGGCAGAGATCGTGAGACAGCATGTCGAAGCGCTCGATCTGGCCGCGAGCAGGTTCAGGGCGGACAGCGACCTCACGAAGCTGAACGCTTCTCGTGGATCGGCCGTGGTCGTCTCGGAACTGTTGTACGAGGCGATCGCAGACGCGGTCCGCGCCGCCGCGGTGACCGACGGACTGGTGTCGCCGACGGTCGGGGAGGCGATGCGGATCATCGGTTACGACCGCGACTTCGCCGAGGTCGCCCGTTCGGGCGGACCGGTCCGGGTTCGGGTCGCCCCCGTACCGGGCTGGACCGCGATCGAGCTCGACCCCGACCGCCGGACCGTCAAGGTACCGATGGGGATCGAGCTCGACCTCGGCGCGACGGCCAAGGCCGCGTGCGCCGACCGGGCGGCCCGGGCCGGTTCGGCCACCACCTGCGCTGGCGTCCTCGTCAGCCTCGGCGGAGACGTCGCGGTGGCCGGACCCGCACCCGAGAACGGCTGGGCGATCCGGATCTCTGATCGGCACGACGCGCCGGCCTCCGAGCCCGGCCCCGTCGTCGCGGTCCGCGAGGGCGGTCTCGCCACGTCGGGGACCTCGGCACGCCGCTGGGAGCGGGGCGGCCGGCCGCTCCACCACCTCATAGATCCCGCCACGGGTCTCTCGGCTCGCACGTGTTGGCGCACTGCATCGGTCGCGCACGCCACGTGTCTCGAAGCGAACACGGCGTCGACGGCGGCGGTCCTTCTCGGCTCAGCGGCGCCGGGTTGGCTCGCCGATCGCGGACTTCACGCCCGGCTCGTCCACAACGACGGCACGGTGGAACGGATCGGGCAATGGCCGGCCGAGACATACGCCAGGAGGGCGTCATGATTCTTGCCGCCACCTCGAAGAGCGACTGGTTCCTGATGCGCGGCACCGGCCTCGTGACCCTGCTCCTGTTCACCTTCGCCGTCGCGCTCGGCATTGCCGGTGCGGCTCGGCCCAGGTCGTCGCGTTCGGCCAGGGTCGTGACGTCGGGGATGCACAGGAACCTTGCGCTGCTCGCGGTTTGTTTCTTGACGGTGCACGTTGTCACCGCGGTCCTCGACAGCTTCGTCCACCTCAGCTGGTTCGACGTGATCCTGCCGTTCGCGTCCGCCTACCGGCCGGTCTGGATCGGACTCGGGGTGCTGAGCGTCGACCTCACGATCGCGATCGTCGCTACCAGCCTTCTCCGCCGGCACCTCGGGTACCGGCTCTGGCGCTTCGTGCACTGGGCGGCCGTTGCAGCTTGGCCGCTCGCCATCGCACACAGCCTCGGCGCGGGGAGCGACACCGGAAGCGGTTGGGGCCTCGGGTTGTGCGCGACCTGCATCGGGATCGTCGCGCTCGCGCTGGCGTGGCGTATCGCCGGCCGATCGCCGGCTGCAAGCGGATCGTTCACCGAAGCGCTCGCTCTTTCCACCGTTACGACGAACGAAACGAGATCCACAAGATGACCAACCAGCATGGGACCGGACTGTTGGAGTGGCCCGATCGGGTGGCGCTCGCCGGCCCGGGTCTCCCACGCCTGCTGCCCGACCCGCCGGTGACATCCCTTGTCGCGCACCGAGCTCACTGGGGACCGATGCCCGACGGCGACCTCGTCGGCGAGACCTGCCGCTCGGGCCTTCGTGGGAGGGGCGGAGCGGGCTTCCCGACGGGGCTCAAGATGAAGGCGGTGCAGCGCGCGGCGGGCGGGACCGGGTGGAGGAGGCGGCGCCCGATCGTGGTCGCGAACGGGACTGAAGGTGAACCCGCCAGCGCCAAGGACCGCGCCCTTCTCCTGCGCAGCCCCCATCTCGTGCTCGACGGCCTGGCGGCGGCCGCAGCCTCCCTGGGGGCGCAACGGGCCATCTTGTGCGTCAAGCACGACCAGCGGCCGGTTCTCGCCGCCCTCGAGCGTGCACTCGCCGAGCGCCGCGGCCAAGACGAGATCGAGCTCGAGCTCTCGACCGTCCCGTCCGGCTACGTCTCCGGGGAGGAGTCCGCCCTCGTGAACTGGCTGACCGCCGGTGTTCCGAGGCCGACGATCACTCCGCCCCGTCCTTCTGAGCGGGGGGTGTGCAGTCGGCCGACACTCGTCGACAACGTCGAGACGATGGCCAATCTGGGTGTCATCGCCCGGCTGGGCGCCGACTGGTGGAGGGGCTTGGGAACCGAGGACGACCCGGGTTCGATCCTGCTCACCATCTCGGGGGCCGTGGCCCGACCGGGGGTGTACGAGGTTGCCAACGGTTCGCGGCTCCGGGACGCGGTCGCCCTCGCCGGACCGGCCAGGTCACTCGGTGTGCTCGTCGGCGGCTACTTCGGCACCTGGCTCACACCTGCGCAGGCAGCTGGTGCGCGGCTCAGCCGGGCGTCTCTCGATGCTCTCGGCGGCTCGCTCGGGTGCGGAGTCGTCGCTGTGCTGCCCGACCGCGTCTGCCCGTTGGAGGAGTCTGCGCGGGTCGTCCGATGGCTGGCAGGCGAGTCGGCCGGACAATGCGGGCCCTGCGTGAACGGGCTTCCAGCGATCGCCGGGGCGATCGAGGCTCTGGCGCGCGGAACCGACGTCGAACGAGCCGAGCAACAGGCCCGGCGCTGGGCCGGCATGGTCGAGGGGCGAGGCGGCTGCAAGCTGCCCGACGGCGCGGCCAGATTCGTGCGGAGCGCGCTTCACGCCTTCTCGACCCACGTCGCGCTGCACATGTCGCTCGCCGGCCCGTGCCCGCAGTTCGGTTCTCAGCCGTCGCTGCCGTTTCCGGCCCAGGGATCGGACCTGCGGTGGGCATGAGGATGACCCTGAACCCGATCCGGTGCGACGGAAGAGGCTTGTGTGCCGTGCTGCTCCCGGAGCTGATCAGTCTCGACGACTGGGGGTACCCCGTTCTCCGACAAGGCGACGTGCCGGCTCATCTCGAGGCGGATGCGCGGAGGGCGGCGTCGGCGTGCCCGGTGCTTGCACTGAGCTTGCGGCGCTCAGCGGCAGGCGAATCGTGAAGACCGCCCCTCCCGTCGCGCCATTGGCTGCCGCCACGGAGCCGCCGTGCTTGAGCACGATCGCACGCACGATGGCGAGCCCGAGACCCGACCCCCCGCTCTCCCTCGAGCCGCGAGCTGTCGCCTCGGTAGAAACGGTCGAACACCCGGTCCGTCCGCTCCGCCGGCAGGCCGGGACCGTTGTCGGCGATTTCGATGACCGCCAGACCATCGGTCTCGGAGACCGTGAGCACTGTCTCGGTACCGGGCGGGGTGTGCGCTCGCACGTTGCCGAGAAGGTTGTCCAACACCTGGCGCAGCCGCGCTCCGTCCCCAGCCACCTCGACCGGCTGCGCGGCTACGAGTCTCACCGGCCAACCCGGTTCGACCGCCTCGGCCGTCTCGATGGCGTGGGCGGCGGTCAGCACGAGCTCGGTGGGTTCGAGGTTGAGCGGTCGCGCTTCGTCGAGGCGCGCCAAGAGGAGGAGATCGGCCACGAGGTCGCCCATCCGTTCGGTCTCGCGCCTGATGCCGGTGAACACGCGGGCGAGGTCTTCCGGCCGGTCACCGGCTCCTGCCTCGAAGAGCTCCGCGTACGCGGAGACGGCTGTCAGCGGCGTGCGCAGCTCGTGGGACGCGTCAGCGAGGAATCGGCGCATCTTCGCCTCCGACTCCCGCAGGTCCGCCTCAGTCCGGTCGCGGGCGGAGAAGGCGTCTTCGATGCGGCCCAGCATGGTGTTGAGTACGCGGGCGAGACGACCGACTTCCGTCGTGGCCGTCTCGCCGGGCACGCGACGCCCCAGCTCGCCGCCGGCGACGTCCTCAGCTGCACGCTCGACCTCGGCCAGCGGGCGCAGGCCGATGCGGACGAGCCACCACCCGGCCACGACGGCGAGCAGCAGGGCGGCGCCGGTCACGAGGAGCTCCACCTGCACGAGGTGGGACAGAGTCGCTTCCGTCGCGGTCAGGGGAAGTCCGAGAATGAGCTGGCGACCGTCGGACAACAGCGAGGCCCGAAGCCGGAATGCCGGGCCCGTCGGGCTCGACGACCCAGTCGTCAGGTAGACGGCCGGCTCGCCACCCGGGCGCTGACCGCCGCCCGGCCCGGGCTTTCCGCCGTGGGAAGCCGGAGGCTCCCCAGAGGCCGGCGGCTCCCCGGAGGACGGCGGCGCGCCCGGCCGCGAGGTCAGCGGAGTCGAGTGGCTGGCGAGGCCCGGAATCGTGCGCGGAACGTTCGGGATGGGAAGAAATTTTCCCGTCGCGCCGGAGAAGGCCTCGACCGGTTGACCGATGGTCCTGCCCGTTCTGCTTCTGAGCTCCGCGAACGTCCCTGGCGCGCTCTCCGCGACGAGCCCCTGGGTCAGTGGCGCGCCGGCGTCGAGCGCGCCTTCGATCCCCGGGTGCGCAAGCTCCAGCTGCTGGTCGATCTGACCGAGGAGGTAGCCATTGAGCGACGAGTAGGTGACGAGATCGGTCGCCACCAGCGCGAGGAGTGCCGCCGCGCCGGTCGCGAGCAGCAGCCGCAACCTGAGTGACATCTAGTCCTTCGGCTCGCGCATGACATACCCGACGAGGCGGATGGTGTGGATCAAAGGCGGTCCGTGGGCGTCCAGCTTGCGGCGGAGATAGCGGACGTAGGTCTCGACGATGTTGGCATTGCCCCCGAAGTCGTAGTGCCAGACGTGGTCGATGATCTGCTCCTTGGAGAGCACGAGACGAGGGTTCAACAGGAACAGGCGCAACAGGCTGAACTCGGTGGCCGTGAGCTTGACCGGTTGACCACCTCGGGTCACCTCGTGGGTTCCCTCGTCCATCACGACGTCGGCGAACTTGAGACGACGATCCTGCTCGTCGCCTTGCCGGCGCCGGACCAGTGCCTTGGTCCTGGCCACGATCTCCGCCAGGGAGAAGGGTTTGGAGACATAGTCGTCACCACCGAGGCCGAGCCCAGCGACGAGGTCCTCGACTTCGTTGCGCGCCGTGAGGAACAGCACCGGCACGGCGATTCCGTCGGCGCGCAGACGCCGGGTGATCTCGAAACCGTCGAGGTCGGGCAACATGACATCGAGGATCACCGCGTCGAAGGACTGCTCTTGACACTTCGCGAGTCCGGCTCGGCCGGTCGAGGCCTCCTCGACCTCGAATCCCTCGTAGCGGAGGACGGTGGCCACGGCATCCACGATCGACGGCTCGTCGTCGACCACGAGGACCCTCCGCGCAGGTCCCGTGTCGGGCGCACGAGTCGGGATGTCACTGCTCGGCACGCGTTCAGCCTTGCACGGTGTCGCAACGCTCACGAGGCGGCGCCCCGATCCGGTCCGTGCCGGCCACCGGATCGGGGCGCACTCACCGGGAGGTGCTCAGCTTCCGGTGGAGGTGCGGCTCGAGGAACCGGAGCCCATGTGGGTGCAGTGCCCGTTCATCTTCGACGTCGACTTCTTCGTCCCAGACGATGCTTTCTTCGTCGTCGACGAAGTCGTCGAAGTCGAGGCGTCGGTCAAGCTCACCCTCGTTACGGCGCTCCGGATTGTCGGTGTGCCGGCCCGTGTAGCGGCTTGGCTCACCGTCGTGGCGGCGTGTGTCGCCGTCGCCGCGCCGGCCGAGCTCAAGCCGAGGCCGACCCCGGCTCCAACCGCTGCGGCACTCATCGCAAGCGCGGCGAGTGCGTTGCGTCTTCGGTGTCTCATGTGCTTCTCCTTTGTTCGCTGGTGCCGCCGGCCCGGTAGCCCCGGTCCGGCTTCACCCAGTCGAGTTCCCCCGCCTGGCAAACGACCGAGAGCCGACAGGGTCCCGGCGGAGAAACACGGCTCTGTTCAGACGCTCGACGCGGAGCCCGCTCCACGCCGGCGACGCTCAGCCGTTGGCGCTGATCCGCTCGGGCGCGATGAGCACTGCAGTCCGGCCCTCGGCCTCCATGACGTGGTCGAACTCGTCCCAGTCCTGGTGGGTACCGCCGGCGGCGACGAAGACGCGGCGGAGCAGCATCGGAAGCTCCACGTTGCCGAAATTCTCCACCCGGTCCCTGGGGCCGAAGAGCTGAACGGGGCCCTCGACGGCGGCCCAGTCTCCGCCGTCGCGGAACACGATCGTCGCCCTGTGGCTGCTGCGGAGATGCTTCAGCTTGCGGGAGTCTCCCATCGCGACGAGCCCGACGCGTGGGTCCCCCGTGATCGGGTCGTCCAGGACGCCGGCGTTCACGACGGAGGCGTGGATGGTCCCGTCGGCGCGGACCGTCGTGACGACGGCGAGGGAATCCCGCCGTACAAGGTTGCGGACATGATCGAGATCGCTGGGCATCGCTCCTCCTAGTTGCTCTGCACGGTTCTAATGCGTGAACATCGCAACATGACAGAACGAGCGCGCCGGAGTCCCGGAGAGGCAACGCCCCCACCGCCAGAGAAGGCTTCATGACCTTCGTGGCCGGATCGCTCGCCGGAAAGCCCGTCCGGCGAGTCGAAGACGCCGACCTGCTCCGAGGGCTCGCTACCTACGTCGACAATCTCAAGGTCGACGGCATGCTCTCGCTCGCCTTCGTGCGATCGCCCTCGGCGCACGCCGAGATCCGATCGATCGATATCAGCGAGGCGGAGCGGATGCCGGGCGTCGTCGCGGTGTACACGGCAGAGAATCTGGAGTTGCCGGACTTCGTCGGCTTCTTCCAGGTTCACCCGGGAGTGCACCGTCAGCCGCTCGCTTCGGGACGCGTCCGTTTCGTCGGCGATCCTGTTGCCGTCGTGATCGCCGAGTCCAAGAGCCAGGCTGTGGACGCGGCCGAGCTTGTGGCGGTCGAATACGAAACCCTCGCCGCCGCGATCGACATGGAGGCGGCGCTCGCCCCGGGTGCACCGCAGCAGTACGAGGAGGTTCCCGGCAACCTGCTTTCGGGCACTCGAGACCCGGGGTCCGTCGACGCGCTCCGCGGCGCCGACGTCGTCGTCCGGGGGCGCTTCGAGAACCAACGCGTGGCCGTTGTGCCGATGGAGGGGTCCGCTATCGCCGTCCTGCCCGGCCGCGAAGGCTCGGAGTTCAAGCTCACCGCCTACGTCGCGTGCCAGATGCCGCACATGACCCAAGGCCAGCTCGCGGACGCCCTCGGCATTCCGACAGCTGAGATACGAGTGATCGCTCCCCACGTCGGCGGTGCGTTCGGCGCCAAGCACCTCACGGCCGAGGGCATCGTCGCGGCCAAGGCGGCCCTCGAGCTCGGCCGCCCGGTGAAATGGGTGGAGACACGCTCGGAGAACATGATCGCCATGGCCCACGGCCGTGGTCAGGTGCAGTACGTGGAGCTCGGCCTGAAGCAGGACGGCACCGTCGTCGGGATGCACTGCCGGGTCGTCGGCGACTCGGGCTCGTACGCCGGCTTCGGGGGCATGTTGCCGGGCATGATGACCAGGATCATGGCGTCGGGCTGCTACCGCATTCCGAAGATCGCCTTCGACGTCGCCGTGGCCATCACGAACACCACTTCCATGGGGGCCTATCGCGGCGCGGGACGTCCGGAAGCGGCAGCCTT
Source organism: uncultured Acidimicrobiaceae bacterium (assembly GCA_963763085.1). GTDB lineage: Bacteria > Actinomycetota > Acidimicrobiia > Acidimicrobiales > Bog-793 > CAVXNB01. Next base: position 884,653 of record CAVXNB010000004.1, on the reverse strand, counting down.
CGTCGAGCGCATCATGGACATGGCGGCCGACGAGCTCCGGATCGATCCGGCCGAGTTGCGGAGACGGAACCTGCTGCGACCGGACGAGTTCCCCTACGCGACCGTCATGGGAGCCGTCTACGACAGCGGCGATTACGAGGCGACCCTCGCCGAGGCACTGCGGATCGCCCGCTACGACGACCTCCGCGCCGAACAGGCCGAACGGCGCCGGCGCGGCGACCGGCTGCAGCTCGGGATCGGCATGTCGGTCTATGTCGAGATCACCGGGAGCGGAGGCGAGGAATTCGCGTCGGTCCAGGTCCACGGCGACGGCACCGTGACGGTGAAAGCGGGGACCTCCGCCCACGGGCAAGGGCACGCGACCGCCTTCTCGATGATGGTTGCCGACCGCCTCGGCATCGCGATGGAGAACATCCGCTTCGTTCAGTCGGACACCGCCCAGGTCCGAAGAGGAGGTGGCACCGGCGGGTCGCGGTCCCTCCAGATGGGCGGCAGTGCCGTCTCGGAGAGCGCCGCGCTCGTGCTCGAGCGCGCCAGGGAGCTCGCAGCCGAGATATTCGAGTCGGCACCCGAGGACATCGTCCTTAGCGAGGGACGGTTCATCGTGGCCGGCGTGCCGAGCAGAGCGCTCGGATGGCCTGAGATCTCGCAGGCGGCTTCCGAGAAGGGCGAACCCCTACTCGTGGAGCACGACTCGCACCAGGAGGGTTCCACCTTCCCGTTCGGCGCCCACGTGTCGGTGGTCGAGGTGGACATGGAGACCGGGGAGGTCAGGCCGATCCGCCACATCGCCGTCGACGACTGCGGGCGGATCCTCAACCCGCTCCTCGTCGACGGCCAGGTGCACGGCGGCCTGGCGTCGGGCATCTCGCAGGCGCTCTGGGAGCAGTACGTCTACGACGACGACGGCAACCCGCTCACCTCGACGCTGGCCGACTACGCGATACCGAGCGCAGCGGAACTGCCCTCCTTCGAGCTCGCCCACACCGAGACCCCGTCGCCTCTCAACTCGATCGGGGCGAAGGGAATCGGAGAGTCCGCAACGGTCGGCTCGACACCGGCCGTGCAGAACGCCGTCGTCGATGCCTTGAGCCACTTGGGCGTACGGCACCTCGACATGCCCTGCACTCCGGAGCGCGTCTGGCGGGCCATCCGCGACGCCGGATCACCCGCCTCGGCATCGCCCTGGAGCGAGCCGCCGCAGGTGTTCGCCACGCTCCCCGTGAGACCGGCGGCGGCCGCCGGCGGCGACGATGCCGAGGAGATCAACTTGTAGCCTTCGTCACATGACGACCGAGTGGACGGCAGCTACCGTCGAACGGACCGAGCCCGAGCGCATCGCCGGAGAGCGCGAATCGCTCGAGCAGTGGCTCGACTTCCACCGCGCGACGCTGATGACCAAATGCGCCGGTCTCACCTCAGACCAGCTCAAGGCGCGCTCGGTGCCCCCGTCGGCCCTTTCGTTGCTCGGACTGGTTCGGCACATGACTGACGTCGAGCGGGGCTGGTTCCGGATGCACGCCGGCGGCGAGCAGATCGAATACTTGTATTCGACCGACGACAACGTGAACGGAGACTTCGACGATCTCGACGACGCGGACCCAGCAGCCGACCTCGAGACGTATCGCCGGGAGATCGAGGCGGCCCGGGCCGCGGCGCGGGGCAAGGATCTCTCGGACGTCGTGCCGAGCCGCGGTCATCATCCCGAGCGAACGCGTGACGTGCGCTGGATCTACCAGCACATGATCGAGGAGTACGCGCGCCACAACGGCCACGCGGATCTCCTTCGTGAGTGCGTCGACGGCGTCACGGGCGACTGACCGGCCCGCTCCGACCATGACCCGTCGGCTGCTCTGTGGCGTGGCGTGCGCCGTACTCGCGGCCGTTGTCTGCTCGTTCGGAACGAACCTGCCGGCGGCGGCGCCGGCCGCGCGCCTGCGGGTCCAGCATGGGCTGGTCGGTGTGCTCATCGAGCCTTCCAGGCTCGGTTCGGCCGCCGGCATGAGACCCGTATATGCGTTCGTCCTGTCGGCGAAAAAGCGCGTCGACATGACGATGTACGAGCTGATCGACCCGACGATGGTGAAGGACCTCATCGCCGACCGGAAGCGTGGCGTCGTAGTCCGAGTGATCCTCGACACCAACCGCGAGCGGAGCCGCAACCTGCCCGCGTTCCGCACCCTCAAGGCAGGTGGAGTCTCCGTTGTCTGGGCCGACACCGCCTATGAGGCGACGCATCAGAAGACCATCACCGTCGACGACAACGAGTCGCTGATCGCCTCGTTCAACCTCACCTACGAGTACTACACGACGACCCGGGACTTCGGGATCTGGGACACGAACCGGGCTGACGTCTCCGCCATCGAGGCCGTCTTCGACGCGGACTTCGGACATCGTTCGGTCAAGCCTTCGAACGGGACCGACCTGGTCTGGAGCCCCGGCTCGCAGTCCCAGATGCTGGCTGTGATCAACGGGGCGCGGCACAGCCTTTCGATCGAGAACGAGGAAATGGACGACCCGGCGATCACAAGGGCGATCGTCGCCGCGGCGAGACGCGGCGTGAAGGTCGAGATCACGATGACGGCCGACAGCTACTACGACGGCGCCCTCACGTCGATCGTCAAGGCCGGCGGCCACGTCCACCTCTACGCGAACGAATCGTCTGACCTCTACATCCACGCCAAGGTGACGATCGCCGACGGCGGCTTGGGCGCGCAACGCATGTACGCCGGCAGCATCAACTTCTCCAGCGCCTCGATGAACTACAACCGCGAGCTCGGGATCGTCACATCGGACGCGGCCGTCATCAGAGCTGTGAAGGCAGTCGTGGCGGGGGACTTCGCCCACTGTTCGCCGGCAACCGACTGCAAGAACTACCGCTGACGGGGACTTCAATCCCTGGACGGCCCCGACTCGTATCCTTGGGCACCGGGTCGAAGGAGGGCCAGAGGATATGCCTGCAGTGACGGACCAGCGCCCCGAGGTCGGCGCCGCCGCCTGGAGCCCCACAGCCGGGTCGTCAGTGGCACAGATCGCACCGGAAGCGACCGCGTCCCGCCCGATCGTCACTCGCCGGCGCTTCCCGAAGCGGCTCCACGTCCCCTCACTTCTGTTCGCGGCCTGCGGCCTCTGGGTTGCCTGGCAAGGGGCAGCGGACCTCGAGCGCAGGGGAGCCCTCGGCTCTTCGCTGGCGGCAGGGCGGGCGGAGCTGGCGGCGCCGGCGCTCATCGGGTTGGTGCTCGTGGTGCTCGCTTGTGAGCACCTGTGGCCGGCCGAACGTCGCCGGCCCCTGGCGAGGGGGCACGTACAGGACGCGTGCTTCTTCCTCGTCTACGCCGCCGCGGTCGTGCCACTCATGACGTTGCTTGGCGTGGGCTTTGCATCCCTGTTGGGCGCTCACGCGAGGTGGATCGAAGCTCCCTGGACCGCCAGCTGGCCCCGATGGATCGTGGTGGCGGTGACCCTCGTTGCGATGGACGCCTGCAATTGGCTGGCGCACTGGGCCGACCATCGCATCGACACGTTGTGGCGCTTCCACGCCGTCCACCACAGCCAGGAGGAGTTGAGCGTGCTCACCTCGTTCCGGGCTCATCCGCTCGTGCACACGACCGGCTTCTTGCTCGCCACGGTCCCGGTCGTGGCGCTGACCGGCGACCGAGCGCTCGCAGCCGTGCTCATCACCGCCTACGTGTGCCTCGGCACGCTCCCGCACGCCAATGTGCGATGGAGCTTCGGCCCGGTTGGAAGGATCGTCGTCAGCCCCGCCTACCACCGCATCCATCACTCGATCGGCGGCCCCGACGGCGCCAACCTCGGCATCGTGCTCACCGTATGGGACGTGCTGGCACGGCGCGCCGTCTTTCCTCGGGCCGGCGATCCGGTCTGCCGGACCGGCCTGGCGGGCCGACCGCTGGAAGTGGAGCAGGCACAGGTCCGCAGCCGGCCCGTGTCCCTCCTCGCTGCCCAGCTGGTCAGGCCGTTCCTCAACACCGGGTCGTGACCCACTTCCCCACCTGAGCTTCAACCATCGTCGTGCTGCGGGAGCAAGCGATGCGGCCGCTTAGCGGGCCCCAGCTTGACATTCAAGGGCGCCAGATACTATTTATCAGGTAAGCCTGATAAACGCGCTCGATGAAGAAAGAGCCTTCCGATGCGATCTGGGTCTCGCTTCGCCTCCATCGGCATCGGAGAGAAACTGGCCCTTCCCGCCACAAGCCGCCCGAACCCCCTCGTCGTGGCGCTCGGGATCCTGGTGCTGGCCGCGCTCGCCCTTGCGGAGTCGGCCTGCGGCGGGACGGCGGGCTCGTCCGGTCAGACGACGATCACGCTCTACAGCGGCCAGCACCAGCAGACGACCCAGTCGCTCGTCGAGGGGTTCACGAAGGCGACCGGGATCAACGTCGTGGTCCGCTACGACGACGAGGACTACTTGGCCTCCCAGATCGTCGCCGAGGGATCGCGCTCGCCGGCCGACGTGTTCCTCACGGAGAACTCCCCTGCGCTCGAATACCTGCAGCAGAAGGGCCTTCTGGCGCCGGTCGATCCCTCGACGCTCGCCCACGTTCCGAGCAAGTACAGCTCGCCGCAGGGCGATTGGGTAGGCGTCTCAGCGCGCGTCAGCGCCCTCATATACAACCCGAGCCTGATCGACAAGAGCGCCCTACCCACAAGCGTGCTCCAGCTGGCGGCGCCCCGCTATAGGGGAAAGCTCGCCTTCGCCCCGGGAGAGACCGACTTCCAGCCGATCGTCACCTCGGTGCTTCGCGCCTACGGGAAGCCGAGGACGGTCCAGTGGCTGGACGGCATCAAGGCGAACCTCGCCGGGCGCACCTACGCCGACAACGAGACCATCGCCAACGAGGTGAACCGCGGAGTCGTCGCGTTCGGCGTCGTCAACCAGTACTACTGGTACAGGATGCGCGCCGAGATCGGCGCGTCGGAGGTGCACTCGCTGATCACGTATTTCGCTCCGCACGACCCGGGCTATGTCATCAACGTCTCGGGAGCCGGGATCCTGAGGTCCTCCGAGCACCGGGCCGCCGCCCAGAGATTCCTCGCCTTCCTCGTCTCGAGACAGGGGCAGGAGATCATCGCCAAGTCGACCAGTTTCGAGTACCCGATCGGCTCGGGGGTGAAGACGGCCCAGCCCGAGACGCCGTTCGACAAGCTCCAGCCGAACCCGATCGACGTCGGCGAGCTCGGCACCGGAACCCAAGCAGTTGCGCTGCTGCAAGAGGTGCAGCTCTTGTGACGGCGTCGCCGGCACGGCTTCAGCCGGGACCGTTCGGGCCGGCCGTCGGCGACGACCGCGCGGTCGTCCCGGCTCGACGCCCTCGACAGCCGAAGGTCCTGCTGGCGGCGAGCCTGCTCGTCGCCGCGGCGCTCGCGCTCCCCCTCGCCTTCCTTCTCAGCGAAGCGGCCGCAGCAGGTGCCTCCAACGTCTGGCATCTCATTTGGCGCTCGATCACGGGGAGCCTGCTGTGGAACACCGTCCGGCTCACCGTGGTCGTGACAGTTCTCTGCGCGGTGATCGGGACGCTCGCCGCCTACGGGGTGGAGCGGACGGACCTGCCCGGTCGCAGCATCTGGGCGGTCCTCGTCGTGGTCCCGCTCGCCATCCCTGACTTCGTCGTGAGTTTTGGGTGGTCATCGCTTTCGACCTGGGTCCAAGGCTTCCAGGGCGCGGTTCTCGTCATGACGCTCGCCGTCTATCCCTTGGTCTATCTTCCGGTCGCGGCAAGCTTGCGAGGTGCGGATCCCGGCCAGGAGGAGATCGCCCGCAGCCTCGGAGCGAGTTGGATGTCGACGTTCGTCCGTGTCACGCTCGCTCAGGCGCGCCGGGCCATCCTCGGTGGGTGCCTTCTCGTCGCGCTCGTCATCCTTGCCGAGTACGGCGCGTTCGAGATTCTCGGATACCAGACCTTTACGACAGAGATCTTCACGGAATTCACCGTCGGCCTCGACACGACTGCAGCCTGTGCCCTCTCTCTGGTGCTCGTCGCACTCAGCCTCCTGGTGCTACTGGGCGAGGCCTCGTGGCGCGGGGGCGGAAAGGTCAGCCGGAGCGGGCCGGGGGTCCAGCGGGTCGTTGCCCGCAGGCGTCTCGGACGGGCGAAGCTGCCCGTACTGCTCGCGTACGGACTGCTCGCCCTCGCTGCCCTCGGCGTGCCGATCGGATCCTCGATCTACTGGATCTTCGAAGGCGGAGCCCACTCTCTCAATGGCGTGTCGCTCGGCGCTGCAACGCTTTACACCGCCGGCTACAGCGCCGCGGCCGCTCTCGTCGCGACTGCCATGGCTCTCCCCGTGGCCCTTCTCGTCGTCCGGCATCCCAGCCACCCGAACCTGATGCTCGAGAAGTCGACGTTCCTCGTCCTCGCGACACCGGGTCTCGTCGTCGCGCTGGCGCTGTCGTACTTCTCCGAACACGCCTTGAACGGCTTCGGCTACCAGTCGGCCCCGCTCCTTGTCCTCGCCTACGCTCTGCTGTTCTTCCCGCTCGCCCTCGTCTGTGTGCGTGCGTCGGTCGCGCAGTCGCCCGTTGGCCTGGAGGAGGTTGCCGGCTCACTCGGGGTCGGCCGGCTCGGCACCTTGCGGCGCGTGACCTTCCCACTCGTGGCGCCGGGCTTGGGAGCCGCCTTCTGTCTGGTATTCCTGTCCGCGGTCACCGAGCTCACGGCGACGCTGATCTTGATCCCGGGCGGAGCCGAGACGCTTGCCACGCAGTTCTGGGCGTATCAGAGCTCTCTCTCCTACGGTCAAGCGGCGCCATTCGCGCTCGTGATCATCGCCATCGCCGCCTTCCCGAGCTACGTGCTGGGCCGTTTCTTCGATCGCCTTCCGGCTCGCCGGAGTGCCGCGCCGGTACGGAGCGTGCTGACTTGAACGGGCTCGACGTTGCCGGCATCCACAAGTCCTACGGCTCTCAGCCGGTGCTCCGCGGCCTCGACCTCGCGATCGTCGACGGCTCGTTCACGTCCATCCTCGGACCGTCAGGAAGCGGGAAGACGACGCTGCTCCGGGTGATCGCCGGCTTCGAGCGTCCCGACCGCGGGCTCGTCCGGCTCGGCGGCGAGGTCGTCGACGACACGGAGCGCTACGTGACGCCCGATCGGCGGCGTATCGGCTACGTTCCGCAGGAGGGAAGCCTTTTCCCCCACCTGTCCGTCGAGCAGAATGTCGCCTTCGGTCTCGCCCGGCGCGAGCGGCACGGGAAGCGGGTGACGGATCTGCTGGAGATGGTTGGGCTCGGCGGGCTCGGGCGACGCTACCCACATCAACTCTCCGGCGGCCAGCAACAGCGTGTCGCCCTCGCCCGGGCGCTCGCAATCGAGCCTTCCATCGTGCTGCTGGACGAGCCGTTCGCCTCGCTCGACGCCAGCCTCCGAGCTGCGGTTCGCCAGGATGTGCGCCGGGTGCTACGCGAGGCCGGAACCACGGCGCTTCTCGTCACCCACGACCAGGACGAGGCGCTTTCACTCGCCGATCGCGTCGCGATCATGTGCGACGGCCGGATCGGGCAGTACGGCACTCCCCAGAGCATCTACACGAGCCCGTCGAGCCCCGAGCTCGCCCGCGGTCTCGGCGAGACGAATTTCCTCCGCGGGACCGCGCAGGGCGATGCCGTCGCGACACCCCTCGGGCTCCTCTTCCTCGATGGCACACCGGCATCGGACGCCCCGGCGGCCGAGGGCGGGATGCTCCTCGTTCTGGTCCGGCCCGAGCAGATCGAGCTCTCGGACGAGCTCGGAAGCACTCGTGCGACCGCCCGGGTCCTCGATGCAGAGTTCTACGGCCACGACGCGGTCGTGAGACTGCGCGCCGACTGGGACGACTCGGCCCTGCTCGTAGCCCGAATAGCTGACGCCGGCAACGTCCCGAGCGAGGGCACCCGGGTGTCGCTCTCGGTCCGGGGGCGGGTCGTGGCCTGGACTGAGGACGCGCCGTCGAGTCCCTGACGAACGCCTAGCGCCCGTCGAGTCTGGGTGGTCCGGGCCGTACGTCGCAGAACACGAAACCGTCGTGCTCTTCCGCCTCACCCACCTCGATGTCGATCGGACTGGCAAACCCGGGTCCGTCGAACACGAATGTGTGGAACTCGCCGCGCTCGCCGCAAGGGTCAACGGCTGCAGGAAGCTCCGTCAACAGGCTGGCGTCATAGAGCCGGCCGGCAAATCCCCCCGGCAATTGAGCGGGATCGACACACGTGAGCACCGCGCGGACTCCACAGCTGAGGATGTCCTGTGCCAGGACGTCTGTCGGACGGCCCCAGAGCGGGAACCCCGGCGAGACTCCTGTATCGGCGAGCCGGCTCTCGCGGTAGGCCCGAACGTCCTCGAGGAACAGATCGCCGAAGACGATGTGCTCAACGCCCTCGTCGATAGCCTCCTCGAGCGCCGCCGACATGCGGGCTTCATAGACATCGTTCGAGCACATCGCCGGGATCTCGACGACCTTGAGCGGCAGCCCCAAGCGATCCGCCTGCGCCTCGACCAGGCTGCGCCGAACGCCGTGCATCGCAACCCGGTCGGCGGCGGCGTTCAGCGTCACCAGCAGCGCCGTGACGTCGATGTCCGGCTCGTGACGCACCACGTCAAGAGCCATCGTGCTGTCCTTTCCGCTGCTCCAGCTCATCCAGGCTCTGCGGCGGCGGCTCACCAGCGAGCCCTCATTCCACGTACGGGCAATGCCTGCAGCCGTTGTCACAGCAGTAGCCGCGGGCGGAAAGATACGCCGCCGAAAGCACGAACAACCCCGTGGCCGGGTCGAGATACCCAGAGCGGTCCTCGTTCAAGGCGATTGCATGGGCCGCGACGATCTCCGCGTAGTCGGGATTGTCGCGGCTCAGCCGAGATTCGTGGGGACACGTCAGCGGCCGGTTGGCGAGGCGCTGTGAGCCGGCGGGCCGGATCGGAGACGAATCGTCGTGTCGGCGAGCCTCTCCCTCGGCTGGCAAGGCTCAGGTCTCCCGCCTGCGCCGGCGAACGGCGCCTTGGTCCCGTTGCCGCTGCCCGCGTTGAGCCTGCCTGAGTTGCTGCTGCTGGCGGTGCGCCTCTATGTACTGCTGGTGGCGGTCCCGATGCTCGCTCGGGTCCCTCTCCTGTTGCAGGTTGCGCCAGACGAGGCGTGCCTGGCGCAGCGCCGCCGCCACCTGGCGCCCGCCCTGCTGGGCGGCGTCGGCGGCGGCCTTGAGCTGCTCGCGGTTGTTACCGCCCTGCACCATGACGCCAAAGGACCACAGCCCGGAATCGATCAAGCGAGCGGCGCGCCGCACCTCAGCGGTGACCCTGCCGTAGATGTCCTCGAGGCCCTCGACCTCGTCGGCGTAGCGCCTGAGGGCCTGGAACTGGATGCGCCACAGGCCGAGGATCGCATGCGCCGCGATCTGCGGCTCGGGATCGTCCGGGCTGAGACCGGCGCGGGCGGCCATGGCCTCCGCGGTCACCTGGACGAGGCGGTCCATCATGTCGCGCTGCGCCGCGCGAAGCGACGGCGTGCTGTCGATGAGATCGGTGAAGCGCCTGAACAACGCCAGTCCGGACGGCATCTCGCCGTCGATCTGCAACGATGCACGCAACTCGTCGAGATCGCGGCCGAGAACCGCGAGCGCTGCCTCTATCGGCGAACGTGGCGGCGCCGCCGGACCGAAGGCTTGCCGGATCGCGGTGGCCATGTCCTCCTCACGATCGAGAAGCAGCGACTCCTTCGTCGGGAAGTAGTTGTACACGGTCTTTTCCGACACCCCGCAGGCGGCGGCGACGTCGGTCACCTTGACCTCGTCGAAGCCACGCTCGAGAAACATCTCCGTCGCGGTGTCCGAGATCAGCCGCCGCATCAGCCGCTTCTTGCGCTCGCGCAATCCCTCGACGGCCAACTTCGCCTCAGGGACGGTGGCTCCCTCTGTCACGTCGCCGAGCTTAGTACGAGTCCCGGAGAAAAGTACGGTTGCACAATCTTTCCAGTCACTGTAAGTTAGTGCCCTACGGGATCTCGCCCGAAGAGGGAGGACGTTCTTCTCATGCTCGAACTCGCGGTCGTCACCGATCAGCTGACCAAAAGATTCGGCGATTTCACCGCCGTCGACAGAATCGACCTCCAGGTCTCCGCCGGCACCGTCGTGTCGCTGCTCGGCCCGAACGGCGCCGGCAAGACAACGATCGTGCGGATGCTGGCGACGCTGTCAGAGCCGACCAGTGGCACGGCCGTCGTGTGCGGCTACGACGTGGCTCGTGACGCCGACGCGGTTCGCCGCGTGATCTCGCTGACGGGCCAGTTCGCCGCGCTCGAAGCCAACCTCACGGCCCACGAGAATCTCGTCCTTGTCGCGAGGCTGCGAGGCTTCGGCCGGAGCGAGGCCATGAGGGTGAGCTACCGGCTCATCGACCGATTCGACATAGGCGAGTTCCGCGACAAGCTCGTGAAGTCCATCTCGGGCGGGCAGCGGCGCCGCGTCGACTTGGCGGCGAGCGTCGTGACACAGCCGCAGCTGCTGGTCCTCGACGAGCCGACCACCGGGCTCGACCCCCGGAGCAGGCAGGTCGTGTGGTCGACGATCCGCGAGCTCGTCTCGGAAGGTGTCACCGTGCTGCTCACCACCCAGTACCTCGAAGAAGCCGACGCGCTGGCAGACAGCATCGTGCTCATGGACCATGGTCGGACGGTGGCAACTGGAACGCCTTCCGCCCTCAAGGCCCAGATCGGCGAGCAGCGGGTCGACGTCGTGGCGGCAGACACCGCCAGCCTCGAGCGGCTGGTCAGGGTGCTCGGCGGGTTCGAGATGAAGGTTTCAAGCGACCGCCGGACGATCTCGATTCCGGCGCCGCGGGAGGCTGTCGACCTCAGCGCGGTGACAGCCTGCCTGGTGACCGCCGGCTTGTCAGTCGACGAGATCGCCCTCCGGCGCCCGACGCTCGACGACGCGTTCCTCACCCTCACCGGGCAGGCGCCGCGCAGGCGCAGGCGCCGGCGGCCGAGCTCGGCCTCGACCAGCCCGTCGCGGTGAACGCATGAGCGCCGCAACGGCTCTGCTGCCCGAATTGTCGCCGGCAGCACCGAACCGGCTGGTGCGTTACGTACGCGAGACCAGCCTGCTGGTCGGGCGCAGCCTACGAACGATCCCTCGCGTGCCGGAGAGGTTGAGCGACGTCACCATCCAGCCCCTCGTGTTCACGCTCCTGTTCCTGTACGTGTTCGGTTCGGCCATCCACATTCCCGGCATTCGCTACCAGGACTATCTGCTGCCCGGACTCGTCGGCCAGGGCCTTGCGTTCGGCGTCATAGGCGCCGGCGTTGCGACGGCGACCGACTTCACGAGCGGAGTCATCGACCGGTTCCGCTCCTTGCCTGTGACGCGGCTGTCGGTCATCACGGCACAGGTCATCGGACAGATGATCGAGCAGATCCTCGGCATGACCATCATCATCGGCATCGGGCTGCTGCTCGGCTGGAGGCCACAGCTGACCCCGGTCAAGTTCGTCGAGCTCGTCGCCCTGATCGTGCTCGGCCTGTCCGCGTTCACGTGGTTCGGAGTGCTGTTGGGCATGATCGTCCGCAACTCTGACGCCATGCAGGGGATCGGGTTCGCGATCGTGTTCCCGCTGTCGTTCCTGGCGGGGACGTTCGTGCCCATCGCCGGCATGAGGGAGGTGCCGCGGGTGATCGGAGAATGGGACCCGCTCTCGGCCCTGGTCGCCTCCGTCCGCAACATCTGCCAGGGCACGACCACACACGGGTCATGGCAGCTGGATCATCCCGTGCCGGCGATGATCGGCTGGTGCGTGCTCATCATCGCCGTATGCGTGCCGCTCGCGCTGCGGCGCTTCCGGACCACGACGGCGGCGTGAACTCAGGATCGAATTCAGCTCCGTTGGTGCGCGGAAGGAACCTTCCACTGTGTGAGCTGAAGGAAGTTGCCGTCCGGGTCGGAGACAGTTGCCAGCAAGCCGAATGACGTCTTCTCGGTGTCGCGCACGAACTGCACGCCGAGGGAACGGAGGCGTTGCTCCACCGTGTCGAAGTCTTCGATGTTCAGACAGGCCATGACGCGGGCAGGCTCTTTAGTCGGTCCGCTGATCTCGCTGTGATCTTCGATGTAAAAATCCACATCTCCGAATTCGAGAGCTCCGAGCTCGTTTTCGACGACGTCGAACGCTTCGGAGTACCACCTCTTCAGCTCGGCGGCGTTCGGAGAACAGAGGAGCAAGGCGCAAACAGGGGGTGCTGGCATAGTCGTGATGACGCCTCTCGTTCAGGGCCACGGAGCGGTTGCCCCGTCGCGGTTGAAGTCTCAATCTCGGGACGATAATGCGCCATCTGAGTCCCTAATTAGTGCCCAAGACCAGTCTGTCTGATGCAGCGCAGCATCGAGGATCGCCCAATGCATCCCGGTGGATCAGGACTAACGTTTATGCGGTGGCGTACCCCGGATCGCCTGGTCGGGCTCGTCGGGCGCTGGCCGGACGAGTCGCCGTCATCTCTGCCATGGCGGTTGCAGCCGTGGCGACGGCCGCTACCGCGATCAGCCCGGCGTCGGCCGCGGCCGGACGGCCGAGCGCCACGCCTGCCCTCAGCCTGAGCGACTCGGTCGCGCTCAGATCGGTCCGCCCGTCGCGAACCGTCCCAGACATCGCAGGGGAGCCGATCCCCTTCGGCACCGCGCGCTACTTCGGCGCCATCCCGCAGAGGGACAACGTTCAGCAGGAAGTCGGCATGGCCGTGAGCCCCGGCGGTCGCGGCTACTGGATCGCGACCTCTCGTGGAGGTGTGTTCAGCTTCGGTCACGCCAAGTTCCACGGCGCCGTCAAGTCACTGTCCGCCCAAGCGGCGATCGTGGCGATCGTGGCGACGAGGGGTGGCGGAGGGTACTGGCTGGCGAGCAGCGCCGGCGGTGTCTTCGGATTCGGTGACGCGAGATCGCACGGGTCGCTCAAGGGCCGCCGCCTGGCCAGCCCTATCGTCGCCATGGCCGCCACACCCGACGACCGGGGCTACTGGCTCGTCTCGTCCGACGGGACGGTGTTCCACTACGGCGACGCCCACTTCTACGGCTCGGCCAGCACCGGCCACGAGCGCGGCCACAAGGTGCCGGCCCACGTCGTCGCCATCGCCGCCACGCCGGACGGCCGGGGCTACTGGCTCGTCGTCTCCGACGGTGCCGTGCTCCGCTACGGCGACGCCCACCTCTACGGCTCTGCAACCCGCGACCACGTCGACCACATGGCCGCCATCGCGACGACTCCGAACGGGCACGGGTACTGGCTCGTCGCCGCCGGTGGCGGTGTCTTCCCCTTCGGCAACGCCCGTTACCACGGCGCGGCTCCCATCGCAGTCAGCAGGAACCCGATCGCGGCGGCCGTGGCCACACCCGACGGCCGGGGTTACTGGCTCCTGCCGACGAATCCCTCCCTGCTGGCGCTGCCGCCTCCCGGCGAGGGCTTTCTCGCCGGCCACGTCACCTCGATCGGCGACTCGGTGATGCTCGACGCGCAGCCGAACCTCGAGGCGGACATCCCCGGCATCGACGTCGAGGCACAGGTCAGCCGCCAGTGGGACGAAGGCGTCGCGCTCGCGCAAGAGCTCAAGTCTGAGGACCGCCTCGGGGCGACCGTCATCATCGACCTCGGGACCAACGGCCCGGTGACGCCGGAGCAGTTCACCACGATGATGAACGTCCTCGCGGGCGCGTCACGGGTCGTGTTCGTGACCATCCACCTTCCTCCGTCGTACTCCTGGTGGCAGTCGGTGAACGCCACCCTCAAGCAGGGAGTCCGCAGGTACTCGCGGGACCGGCTCGCGGACTTCAACAAGCTCGCCGACAAGAACCCGCAGTGGTTCGGTCCCGACGGCATCCACATGCCCATCGGCGGCGCCGGCGCTGCGGCAATGGCGAAGCTCATCAAGTCCAAGATCTGAGCCGGGCGCCCAAAAACGTGCCGTTGCCCGTGGCCCGCGTGCATCGGCGCCCCGGGCGCCGTAGCGTATTCGTGTCGCCAGCGAGGGAGAGACGATAGCGTGCGCCGCGAGAGCGTTCGGAGCCGAATTCACCGGGATGTTGTTCTGGAGGCGTCGCGATGATGGACGACCTCGAAGTCTTCGGCGCCAGAATCGACGTCTGCGGCGCCCAGTACCCGATGTGGTCGGACATCAGCTGCAATCTCCTGGCTGGTCACGACGAGGAGTACCACATCTTCGAGCGGTACGACGCCGCCGGGGACGTGGTCGAGGGCTACGCATGGAGGTTGCGGTCCTGAAGGGGGGCGTGACGGCGGCGCGCGGCGGCGCGCTGGAGAGGACGACATCGGCGCTCCGGGCCGCGGGGTGCATCGCCGCAGAGGAGGAAGCCGCCGAGCTCCTCGGAGCGGCACGTGGCGACGAGCGACGACTCCAGGCCCTTGTCGACCGCCGCTCCACCGGCGAGCCGCTCGCGTGGCTGACCGGCTCGGTGCGCTTCTGCGGCGAGACCGTGCTCGTCCACCCGGGTGTCTACGTGCCGCGCTGGCAGAGCGAGCCGTTGGCGCTCGAGGCTGCGAACCGACTGCCCGAGAGCGGCCTCGGCCTCGACCTCTGCACGGGTGCCGGCGCGATCGCCGTGGTGCTCAGCCGCCGGCGGCCGCTGGCACGGGTCGTGGCGACCGAGCTCGATCCTGTGGCGGCGGCGTGCGCCAGGAGCAACGGCATCGAGGTCTTCGTGGGCGACATGGCGGCGCCCGTCCCCGACTCGCTCACCGGCCGGGTCGACGTCGTGACGGCGGTCGTCCCCTACGTCCCGACCGCCGACCTCCGCCTGTTGCCTCGCGACGTAATCGAGTTCGAGCCGCGTCAAGCCCTCGACGGCGGCAAGGACGGCACGGCGCTGCTGTCTCGAGCCGTCCTCGGTGCGGCACCGCTGTTGCGACCCGGCGGCTCTCTGCTCCTCGAGCTCGGAGGTGAGCAGGCCGATCTGCTCAGGCCCCTGCTGGCCGCGAACGGCTACCGCGACGTGGAGCTTCTCGTCGACGAGGACCGAGACCTACGGGCGCTTTTCTGCCGGCGCTGAAGCCAGGGAGCACCCACCGATGATCTTGGGAGGGTTGATCCGTCTAACCAAGCAATACGAAGGCGCGCGCACGCCACTACCCTTGGTCGGGGGTGGCCAGCGCCTGCGCGAAGCGAGTTGAGAGGAGTCAGATGAGCGGCGTGAGAGTGCTCGTGGGCACACGAAAGGGAGCGTTCGTCCTCACATCCGACGGCAAGCGCGAGACCTGGGACGTCAGTGGACCGCATTTCGGAGGCTGGGAGATCTATCACGTGAGCGGCTCTCCCGCCGATCCGAACCGGCTCTACGCGTCGCAGTCCAACAGCTGGTTCGGGCAGCTGATCCAACGTTCCGACGACGGCGGAACGACCTGGGAACCCGTGGGCAACCAGTTTCAGTACGACGGCGTGCCCGGGACCCATCAGTGGTACGACGGCACGCCGCACCCGTGGGAATTCGCACGGGTCTGGCATCTCGAACCGTCGCTGACCGATCCGGACACGATCCTCGCCGGCGTGGAGGACGCGGCGCTGTTCCGCTCCACAGACGGCGGACAGAGCTGGAACGAGCTCTCGGGCCTACGCGGTCACGGCTCGGGACCCAGTTGGCAACCGGGGGCGGGCGGCATGTGCCTTCACACGATCATGGTCGATCCAAGTGATCCGGAGCGGATCTTCGTGGCGATCTCCGCGGCCGGCGTCTTCCGGTCGGACAACGGCGGTAAGACGTGGCATCCCACGAACCGGGGACTGCGTTCCGAGGGCATCCCCGACTCGGACGCCGAGGTCGGCCACTGCGTCCACCGTCTCGCCATGCATCCTTCGCATCCCAACGTGCTTTACATGCAGAAGCACTGGGATGTAATGCGCAGCGACGACGCCGGCGACTCCTGGGAAGAGGTCAGCGGAGACCTCCCGAGCGATTTCGGCTTCGCCATCGACGTCCATGCGCACGAACCGGAGACCGTCTACGTCGTGCCGATCAAGAGCGACTCCGAGCACTACCCGCCGGACGGCAAGTTGCGCGTCTACCGCAGCCGAAGCGGTGGCAACGAGTGGGAGCCGCTCACGAAGGGCCTTCCGCAGCAGGACTGCTACGTCAACGTGCTCCGCGATGCGATGGCGGTGGACACGCTCGAGTCCTGCGGGGTGTACTTCGGCACGACGGGAGGCCAGGTGTACGGATCAGCCGACTCGGGTGACACCTGGGCGCCGATCGTCCGGGACCTGCCGGCTGTGCTGTCGGTCGAGGTGCAGACGTTGCCATGATCCGCGTCGTGCTCCCGGCACACCTGCGAACTCTTGCTCAAGTCGACCGGGAGGTGGAGCTGGAGGTCACCGATCCCCCCACGCAGCGATCGGTGATCGATGCGCTCGAGGCCCGCTTCCCGGCGCTGCACGGGACCATCCGCGACCCGGTCACGCAGCAGCGGCGGGCTTTCGTGCGTTTCTTCGCCTGCGAGGACGACCTGTCTCACGAGTCCCCGGACGCGCCGCTTCCCGACGCAGTCGCGACCGGTGCCGAGCCATTCTTCGTCGTGGGTGCTATGGCCGGCGGGTAACAGGCCCTGCTCAGTTCGGCGCCTCGGACCCGTCTGTGGCCTTCAGTGCGGCCGTCTCGACGAAGTCGGAGAGCACCCGCCGGAGCTCGATCGTGTTACGGTCGGCGCGGGTGTGCACCTCGGTGCGAAGATCGAGCGGCAGGGACAGATCGTCGTAGCGCGACTGCACCCTGAGATCCTCGTCGAGCACCTGCTGCTCGAACGCGACGGCGCTCTGCCGGACGGCCTCTCCCTCACCGAGGTCATTGCGCCACATCGTCGTGTACAGCCGGCACCGCTCCTCGGTCTCCGGCTGAATGAAGAAACCGATCACACTCACCCCAGCGGCCTCCAGGAACTCGAGCCGCAGCGCGAGAAACAGCGGCGCCTGGTACCGGTACGTCATCCGCCGCGTCTGGACGAGCGGCCGGATCCCCTGCGCAACGCCGGGGTCCTCCCGGTTTGCGAAAGGGTGCTCGTAGACGACACGGAACGCCCAGCCGTCGCGCTCGACCTCGTAGGGATCCAGCGTCCTCGACTCGTCGGTCCCGAACGTGCCGGCGTGGACGAAAGGAAAATGGGCGAAGTCGAGGAAGTTGTCCGCCATGAGCCCGGCGGCCGCACGCGCCGTCACCGGAGGCAGTTCCAGCATCTCGAAGCCGTCCTCGCCCGCTTCGGGAATCGACGGCAGCTCGACGATTGGTTCGTCAGGGGCCAAGAAAACCATCCCGAGCCGTTCGGCGACTCCGGCGGGCTTCGTCAGACGGGCGTTGGGAGGAAGGGTCGCGCCGGGGCCGAGGGCCGGGATCTCGACGCAACGGCCGGAAGCGTCGAAGCACCAGCCGTGGTAGGCGCAGCGGAGGACGTCGTCCTCCGGCCGGCCGAGCGAGAGTGGTGCCAGCCGGTGCGGGCAACGATCGAGGAAGGCGACGAGCTCGCCCTCAGGCGAGCGGAAGACGACGTAGGGCTTGCCGAGCACTTCGACCCTCACCGGCTGCTTGCCGATCTCGCTGGAGCGGGCTGCCGGGTGCCACGCGCTCCGCAAAGCCGGATGGGTGTTGTTCAGGCGCCTGCCATCGCTCGGCCGTCCGTCGCCCTCGGACCGTTGCAACCGTCGCTCCTTCCCTCCGGCGCCAATCTAGGCGCTGCCGTCTGAGAGGATGCGGGTCAGCATGAGGGTGACTCTATGGAGGTGACCGCATGAAGGTGATCGTCGTCGGAGGCGGCGTCATCGGGCTCTGCTGCGCGTGGCACCTGCACCAACAAGATGTCGAGGTCGAGGTGCTCGAGGGCAACGAGTTCGGCGGCGGCGCCTCGGGTGCGAACGCCGGCTGGATCGTCCCGTCCCTCTCGACGCCCCTGGCCGCTCCTGGCATGATCCGCACGGGGATCCGGCACGCGCTCGATCCGAACGGCGCGCTGGTGATCCGCCCGGGCATCGACCTGGCTTGGACCAGGTGGCTCTGGCGCTTCCGGGCCGCGGCAGGCAAACGACAGTACGAACACGGCGTCAGAGCACTCATGTACCTGAACGCCCGCACGATGGAATTGTTCGACCAACTGGCCCGGTCCGGCGTCGAATTCGAAATGCACGCCGCCGGCGTGTTGGCCCTCGCCCGCGACCGCGGGCACATGTCGTGGTTCACCCAGCTGTTCGAGGAACTGACGGCGCTCGGCTACCAGGGCGCCGTCAGCGAGCTCTCGGCGGCGGAGATCCGGGCCGTCGAGCCGGCGGTCAGCGACGAGGCCGCCGCGGGCGCGCTCACCTCCATCGACCGCCACGTTCAGCCCAACTCGTTGACCGAGGGGCTAGTGGCAGATCTTCGTAAACGGGGCGTCGTGCTACGCGAGCACACGCCGGTAGCAAGGCCTGCACCGCCGGCTCGACGCCTGGAGCGTCGTCACACGGGACGCGACCCTCTCGGCTGAAGCGGTCGTCGTGGCCTTGGGGGCGCGGATCAACGATCTCCTCCGACCGATCGGCACCGCGCTCCCCGTGGTCGGCGGGAAAGGGTACTCGGTTGATCTCCGTGGCACCGGCCGCATGCCGTCGCACGCGCTGTACCTGATGGAGCCGAAGATCGGCCTAAGTCCCTACGCCAACGGCGTCATGCGTGTCGCCGGGATCTTCGAACTGCCCGGCAAGGACGACAGACCGCGGACGAGACGGACGGGGCAGATCGTCGAGCAAACGATTCCGTTTCTGCGCGATTGGCGGCCGAACGCGGACGGATGGGAGCTGCGTGGCCGAGCCGGTCTTCGCCCGTGCACGCCCGACAGCCTCCCCTTCCTCGGTCCGGTTCCCGACACCGCCGGCCTGTACGTGGCGACTGGGCACGGGATGCTCGGGGTGACCCTGGCGCCGGCCACCGGCGAGGCGATGGCCGACATGATCGTGAAGCGGGCGATCCCGGAGGCGATCCTCCCGTTCCAGCTGGCGGGGAGGCTCTGACGGCGGTGGCCGCTCCACCGGCAGTGGCGCAGCGCCAACCCTGGTCGAAGGTCGTGGACCGGGTCAGGGCGAAGGATCCGGGGTTCCTCGCGGTCAAGCGTTCGGTGCGGGCAGCAGTCGTACTGCCCTCCGTCTTCGGCCTGGCCCACTCGCTGTTTTCCAACCCGCAGGTCGGCCTGTTCGCGGCGTTCGGTTCCTTCGGTTTGTTGCTCCTCGTGGACTTCCAGGGTCGGCCCGCTACCCGGCTTGCCTCCTACACCGTGCTCTTCATAGTGGGAGGTGGTCTCATCTCTCTCGGCACGGTCGTCTCGACCGACAAAGTGGCGGCGGTCGTGGCGATGGCAGTCGTGGGTTTTGCCGTGCTCTTCTCCGGGATCTTCTCGCCGCTGGCCGCGGCGGCATCGACCGCGGCGATTCTCACCTTCGTGTTGCCGGTGGCGGTCGCCCAGCCGGCATCGGCCCTCGGTTCCCGCCTGCTCGGGTGGGCACTCGCCGGCGCTTTCTCCATCCCCGCCTGCATGCTGGTCTGGCCCACCCCTTGGCACGACGACTTGCGCCGGCGCTTGTCGGCGACGGTTTCGGCCATCGGCCGGCTGACGGCGGAGTCCGCCGGCTCCAACCTCGGTCCCGACGCTCAAGCGAACGTGAATGGGGAACTCTCACTGCTGAGGACGCAGTTCGCGGGAACTCCGTATCCGCCCACCGGCGCTGCTTCGGGCGCGGTCGCCCTGGCCAAGCTGGTCGGTCGGGTCGAGTGGCTGGCAGGGAACGCCGTGATTGCGACAGGGGATACGGCGTCACTCGAGCTGGCACCGGTCCGGGCAATGTTCGGCCAAGTCGCCGAGACGCTACGCCTGAGCGCCTCGCTGATCTGCGACGGCTACGCCCACCCCGTCAGGGATCCGGCTCTGGTCAATGCCGTCCAGGAGTCGACTCGGCGGCTGGACGAGCTGATCGGCACCGTGGTCGACGACGAGGTCTCGACGCTGATCGACGAGGAAGCCGATCCGGGAAGCTCCGTGGCGGAGAGCGGCGCCGGCGGGATGGGTCGCGGCGGTGCCCTCCGTTACTCGTTGGACCCGAGCTTCCACGCACGGAACCTGGGCATCGCCACCGCGATGGTGGCGGACGCGGCACTCGAGGCGGCCGGCGCCCGGCCAGCGGGCGGTCGGGGGCTCGCCGCCGCCGACGACGGCTCCTCGCACTTGTTCTGGCGAAAGCTCGTCTCGCACCTTTCATTCCACTCGGTGTGGTTCCGAAACGCCGTGCGCGGCGCGGCAGGGCTGGCGCTTGCGGTCGCGGTCGTGGAGGTCACCGACGTCGAACACGGCTTCTGGGTGGTCCTAGGAACGCTGTCGGTGCTGCGCTCCAATGCGCTCGCCACCGGGTCGTCTGCCTTGCGAGCCATTGGCGGCACAGCTGCCGGCTTCGTGGTGGGCGGGGCAATCATGATCGGCGTCTCCGACCACCTGGCTCTGTTGTGGGCGATCCTTCCGTTCGCGGTACTGGTGTCCGGCGTCGCCCCGTCCATGATCTCCTTTGCCGCCGGGCAGGCGGGCTTCACGGTGGTGGTCGTCATCCTCTTCAACATCATCGATCCCACCGGCTGGAGGGTCGGGCTGACCCGGGTCGAGGACGTCGGGATCGGTTGTGCCGTGAGCGTCGTAGTTGGCCTGTTGTTCTGGCCCCGCGGGGCGACGGCAGCTCTGGGGCGCGCCCTGTCGGATTCGTTCGTCGAGAACTCGGCTTACCTGGCCAACGCCGTGGACCGGCTGACCACAGCGGTCAGGGTGGTGATGACTGCACCCGCCGAACTGGCGGCCCACCGCGCCTATCTTCGCCTCGATGATGCGTTCCGTCAGTTCCTGACCGAGCGCGGTGCGAAGGTGGTCCCGGTCGCAACCGTTGCCAACCTGTTCACCGGGGCGAACCGCATCCGCCTGGCGGCCTACACCCTGGCGACTCTGCCGGTTCTCCCGCCGGCGCCAGGCCAGCCCGAGCTGGAATCGGTCGCGATCGCCGGGGCGGTCCTGCGCGACTCGTATGTCTCCAGCCACCAGTGGTACGAGGAGTTCGCCCAGATGCTCTCCGACAAGCGCGAGTCGCTCGATCCGCCGCCGGCGCACGACGAGACGCTGCACGAGGTGCTGCGGGAGGCGTTCGACGACGCCCGGAGGCGCCGTCGAGGAGATCGGCTGCGGGTGACGCTGCAAATGCTGTGGGCCGATGAATTGCTCGAGACTCAAGGTGAGGTGCAGGCGGACCTGGTGCGTGCGGCGGACCTCTTCGTCCGGCAGAGGCGCCACGGCGTGATGATCTGAGGCCCGGCGGCGGGCGGGTTGCCGGCGGGCGGGTTGCCGGCGGGCTGGTGGGCGACGGCCGGCGGGCGACGGCCGGCGGGCGATGGCCCCAATGGTGGCGGGCGGTGTGTTGTAAATTTTCCAAACTTGCCTCCGATCGAGATTGCGACCAGTCGCAATCATTAACCGAGGCAAGTTTTCCCACTAATTGCTATATGTCCACCGCCTGCCGAGTGCCGTGCCCGGGCTTTGGTCAGTAAGCCGGCGGGTCGCTGGCGGGGAAAGACTCCCTGCCGCCCTCGTCGACGAGCTCGTCGAGTCTGCTGAGCTCTGCGCCGGCTCCTCCGTCGGTCCGCTGGCGGCTCTGCGACTCCCGCCACTCGTCCACCAGCATCCCGAATAGGACCTCGTCGACGAACTCGCCATTTACCCAGGCGGCCTGGCGGAGCACGCCCTCGCGTACGAAACCAGCCCGTTCAGCGGTCCGAAGCATGGCAACGTTGTCACTCAGGGTCTCGAGACCCATGCGATGAAAGCCTCTCACCGTGAAGCCGTAGTCGCACAAGACTCGCACGGCATCCACGGCAAGTCCTCGACCTCGAAACTCGGGCAGCAGGGACATCCCGATGTGCGCGCTCCGGCTGTGCAGGTCGACCCCCCACAATGCGGCCGCCCCCACCAAAGGTTCTCCGTCGCCGAGCTGGACAACTGAAAAGGGGACGTATTCCTCGGTTGGCTCCTGGATGCGAAAAGGCGCCGCAGCGGAATCCACGGGGATTGGACGCCACGCTCGGGAATCGGTCCGGGAACGGGTCGTGACGTCGTCGTGCAGCCCCGCATGAAGCACGGGCACGTCGGACTCGATCCGCGCTCGGAGCGCGACCTTCTCTCCACGCAGCATGTGCCTGTTGCTATCGGATCTGGGCAGCGCGAGCAAGCCGAAGGCCGCATGTTGCCGATCGAGCCTGCTTCGGCACCGAAGGCAGGTCGACGGGATTTTGTTTCCGTTGAGCGATATCGTGGCTCCAGCGGGGGAGGTAAGTCAGATGAGCAAGCAGCAGCTCGACGATCGTGGAGCATCATTCGGGGAACCCGGCGCCCTCGGCGACGGCAAGGGACTTGTCATCCAACGTGCGGGACACTTCGTGCGTTGGCACATCGATCACCGCACCGAAGTATTCGGGCTCGCCTATCTCGTACGTCTTCGCAAGTGGCTGTGGAGGGATGTGGTCATCGGCTCGCAGCTTCTCCCCGACAGGTTTCGTCCTATGTTGTGCCGAATGGCTGGGCTCGACGTACGCACCCGTTCAGTCGTTCCCGGGGCCTTCTTCGGCACCGACCGACTGGTCATCGGACGTAATACCTCTATACGTCACGGTTTCTATGTGGCAGGCAATGAGTCGATCGAGATCGGTGAGGACAACTTCATCGCGCCGCAGGTCATGATCCTCACGTCCGAGCACGCCGTCCGGGCTGACGGCACTGTGACTGAGGGGGCGCTCAGCAAACCGGTCCGGATCGGCGATGGTTGCTTGATCGGCACGAGAGTGGTGATCCTCCCCGGGGTCACCATCGGAGACGGAGTGGTGATCGCCCCCGGAGCGGTCGTGAGCGAAGACTGCGAGTCGTACGCGCTCTACGAAGGTAACCCGGCCCGGCGGGTCCGGGGGACTCGTTCGGCTCGGCCGGCGAGCCGGACATCTGACATGGGCAGCGGCCAGACCATCGGCCAGCTTCGGCTCCTTCCGACTCTCCCATTGCAGGAGTAGACGAGTAGCGACGAAGGGACCCGCGGGGTTGGCGGGAGGCGATCACCGGGGCGACCGGCAACAAGTTGCCGGTGACTGCCACTACTGGGACGACAGCAGCGCCAGGTCAACACCCGTGTCCGCGAGTTGGCGTGGGTCGATCGATCGTCTGGAACGAACCAGTTCGGCGATGGGATCGGACACATCCCAGACGTTGACGTTCATGCCGGCGGCAACTCGGCCCTGGTCCAGCCAGAAGACGATCAACTCGCGCCCGTCTCGATCCCCTCGGAAGACAACTTGGTCCCACCTCGGGGCGAAGCCGTTGTATTCCATCCCCAGGTCGTACTGATCCGAGAAGAAGTACGGGATCCTTGTGTATTCGACGCCCTGGCCCAGCATGTTCCTGGCAGCCGCGGGCCCCTGGTTGAGCGCCGACGACCAGTGTTCCAGGCGGATCCGGGTACCGAAGATCGGGTGATAGGCGTTGGCGACGTCGCCCACGGCCCAGATTCCCGGCGCGCTCGTGGCCAGGTGCTCGTCGACGACGACGCCGTTGTCGAGGGTCAGCCCGGCTGCCTCGGCCAAGCCCGTTCTCGGGGCGACGCCGACCCCTACCACAAACACCTCCCCGGCCACGACGCTGCCGTCGGCCAGCACGACTTCCTCTGCTGTAGTCGAACCCCGGAAAGCCTCGACTCCGACACCCATGTGGAGCTGCACACCGTGCTCGGCATGCAGGTCGCGGAACATCGTGCCGACTTCAGTGCCGAGCACACGTTCGAGTGGAACCTGGGCCCCCTCGATCAGGGCAACCTCCTTGCCGAGCTGGCGGGCCGAGGCGGCGACCTCCGAGCCGATCCAACCCGCCCCGACCACTACGACCCTTGTCGCTCGGTCAAGTGCGTCACGCAGCGCATCGCAACTCGAGACGCTCCGTAGGTAATGGATCCCTTCGAGGTCGGCGCCTGGGATCTCCAATTTCCTCGGCTCCGCTCCCGTGGCCAGAAGAAGCTGGTCGTAGGTGAGCCGTCCGCCCGGATCGAGGCTGACCTCTTTGCCGGCGGGATCGATCGACGTGACCGTCGTCGAAGTGAGCAGCTCGATCTCGTGTTCCAGGTAGAAATCCTCCGGATGCACCGCCGCCTCCTCGAAGCCGACCTCGCCACGCAGATAGGCCTTCGAAAGAGGCGGACGCTCATAGGGCCGGACCGCCTCCTCGCCGATGAGCACCACTCGCCCGTCGAAACCCTCCGCCCGAAGGGTCTCAGCGGCCTTGGCTCCCGCCAGACTGGCGCCGGCGATCACGAATGTTTGCTGAGTGCTCATCTTCCGGTCTCCCTTCATTCGATCTGGGGCACCATCTCACGACCTACCGGAAGACGTCATCGCCCAGTGTGGGCAAGTCGACCTTTCGAATATCAAGGATTCGTGGACTCACCGCAACAACGAGTGCCGTCGCGGCAAGACGTTCCGTCCGGTGCGACACGTCCTGTGACGGCACGACCTCGCAGAGGTCTATGGCCTGCACCTTTGGGACAGAAGAGACAACGCGCATCGCGTCCAACAGGTCCCGTGCCGTGATGCCATCGAAGACACTCGAGTGCGTCGCAGGTGCGTACGCTGCGTCAACCACGTCGATGTCGACACTCACATAGATCGCATCGGTGCCGTCGTCGAGGAACTCGAAAGCCTCCCGCATAACGCTATCGATGCCTCGTTCTCGGATGGATCTTGAAGGAAAGACCGCGAAACCACGGTCCCGCATCAGTTCGTATTGCTCAAGATCCATTGCGCTCGGCCAGTTGATACCGACCCATGCCATGCGGGCTACATGAGGATTCTCACTTACGCGCCTTGCGCTCGTGCCGTGATTGTAACGACCGAGAAACGAGAGATTATCCAGGAAGTCCAGGTGAGAATCCAGGTGCAGGTATCCGAACTTCGCTGTTGGGTGGCGCTCACGATACCCGGCCGCGAAACCCTCAAAGCTCGGATAGGCAACGTAGTGATCTCCGCCAAGCACGACCGGAAAACTGCCGCGGCGAACCAACTCTTGTACGGCGCTCGTGATCGCCTGGGTCTGTTCGGCAACGTCAGTGGGGAAGATGTTCACATCGCCGACATCGCAGATCCTGGCCGTCTCAGGAAGACTCGTCACAACGCCGGCAGAGACGTCGAACAGCTCCGGATTCCCATAGTGGTAGTACATCGCCAGATCCAGTGATTCGCGGCGAATGGAATCGGGCCCCCAACGCCCTCCGCTGCGAGCGGAAGTTGTGAAATCCATCGGCACTCCGAGGACTGCGACCTCATCTGCCTTCACATCGTCGAAATCCTTGATGGGGGCACGGTAAAAGGTATTAAGACCCGCGTAGTATGGAAGCGGCATTCGCTTATACAACCTGACTACCCTCCAATCGTCCCGGTGCAACTGCGTATCCTAGGACGACCACGAGTCGAAGGGATCTGAACCGGCCGAGCACCGAGCGTTCCGCGAGCACCGTCTGGCGGAGAACGGTCGAGGGCTTGACATCCCAGGCGTGTTTCCCCTATTTTCCGTTGTCTGGACGTCCTGATGACTAGGCCAGCTTAGAGGAGCCCGGCAGTGACCTCTGATTTCGCTTCTGGTGACAGATCCGGTCGGGATCGTCTGCTCGTTGGTCTGATGGCCGGCAACTCCCTTGACGGGATCAGCGCCGCGCTGGTCGCTACCCGCGGCCAGGGCACGGCCCGGTCATTGACGGTCCGTGCCCATATCAACTATCCGATCAAGCCGGAGATCCGACGAACGCTCTTCGGATTTCACATCCCGAATACCTTCCGCGCCGACGAGCTGATGGCCGCACACCTCGAGTTCGGTGAGGAACTTGCGCTCGCTGCGCTTGCGGTCATGGAGGCTGGTGCGGTCGACGCGGACGGGCTGACCGCTATCGGCGTCCAAGGGGCGAACCTCATTCATGCCATCGCCGGGCATGAGGGCGAACCGAGGAACGGGCACATGGAGGTCGGCGAGCTCGCGGTCGTTGCGGAGCGGACCGGGTGCCTGGTCGTCGGCGACCTCCGCCCGAGCGACATCGCGCTCGGAGGCGAGGGCGCTCCGCTGAGCTCGTTCCTCGACTATGTCCTGTTCGCGCGTCTCGATGATCGCTCGCGTGCCATACAGAATCTCGGTGGAATCGCCAACGTGACGTTCCTCGGGCGTAACTGCTCGGCTGAAGACGTGATCTCGTTCGACTGCGGTCCGGCGAACATGGTCGTCGACAGGCTCGTCGCTCACTTCACCGGGGGTGAAGCAGAGTATGACAAGGACGGCGAACGCGCCGCTCGTGGTCGGGTAAGCGAGGAACTCCTTGCAGAACTTCTCGAGCATCCGTTCCTGAGGAGGGATCCCCCGAAGACCTCGCGCGGTCCGGAGGATTTCGGGGAGGAGTTCGTGAAGGAATTGATCCGATCCGCGGAGGCCCTCGAGCTGACCGAGGATTCGATGATTTCGACCGCGACCCAGTTCACCGTCGAGTGCATGGCCGACCACTACGAGCGCTACTTTCCCTACCTCCCGGACGAGATCGTCTTGACCGGGGGCGGGGCGCACAATCTCGAGATACGCCGGCGCCTCAAGGCGAGGCTCCCTGCCTGCGCCGTCAAGCTCCATGATGAGTACGGCGTACCTGGCGACGCGCGGGAAGCAACTACCTGGGCCGTCCTCGCAGACGAGACACTCCAGGGGAACCCTGCCACGATTCCGCAGGTGACCGGAGCAAAGCGGTCGGCAGTGCTCGGCAAGATCCTGGTTCCGTCGCGTTATGCGCACCGGTTCCGTCTGCAGCTCGACCGGGAGGACACATGACATGACGGCGGAGACTGCGCTCACGGGCCAACGAGCCTGCCTTGCCTATCTCGAGGGCGTGGCAGGGCTTATTGGTCGGCTTATCGGCACTCAGGAGGCCAATGTCCTTGCCGCGGCACGGCTGTTGGTGGGAGCGGTGGAGAACGACGGCCTGATACACGTCTTCGGCCCGGGCCACTCTCACGTTGTCGCCGAAGAGGCCTTCAACCGTACGGGCGGACTTGCATGCGTCAACCCGATCGTCGACCGGACCGGCGGGCGTTCAGAACTCGTTGAGGGCTACGCCGCCGCCATTCTCGAAGGCCACGAGCTTCGTGAAGGCGAAGTAATGGTGATCTCCTCCAACTCCGGCGTCAACGCTCTGCCGATCGAAATGGCAACGCTCGCCCACGCCCGGGGTCTCAGCGTGGTCGCCATCACATCCCTCGAGTTCTCGAGCAGCCTCCGGCCGAAGCACTCGAGCGGGAAGCGGCTCTTCGAGCTTGCGGACGTTGTCTTGGACAATTGCTGCCCCGCTGGAGACGCGCTGGTTGACGTACCCGGAGTAGCCGCAAAAGTCGGGCCAAGCTCCTCCATCGCGTCCATGGCTCTGCTCAACGCCATGATGGCAGCCACGATCGAGCTCTTGAGTGCCGATGGTCGAGAGGTCCCGGTTCTTCTGAGCGAACGCCACCCTGGCGAGTTCGAGCACAACAACGAGCTCAAGCGCCGCTATGCCAGCCGGGTCCGAGCCCAGTTCACCGCGATGCTCTTCTACTGACACGGCCCCAAAGACTCTTCTCCTCCGACGCTCGTGCTCATCCGCGCAACATCCGGAGCGCCGTTCCGCCATCAGATTGATCCCTTTGTAGGGGACTTCGAATGATCTCAACCGTGCTCGGACCCGTCGATGATCTTCCCGACGGTGCGATCGACGCTCATGCGCACGTCTGGATAGATCCGGTCGCTGGCCGAGACCCGACGCGGACGTTCGTCCTGAACGACGAGCCGGGGATCTCGAGCGAACTCAGAACCTTCGGCTCAACCGGCGGCGGCGCGGTGATCGACTGCCAACCGCCAAACGCCGGCCGCAATCTCGGTCGTCTGGCCGCGATCTCGCGGGCGTCGGGAGTAGCTGTCATCGCTTCGTCCGGTTTCCACCTTCGCCAGTACTACGGATCGAACAATGCAACCTGGCGGCTTTCCGAGTCGGAGGCGGCGAGCCTTTTCGAGCGCGACCTGAACGGCAGGTATGAGGCAGCGATTCAGGCCGGAATACTGAAGGCCGCCCATCCGGGGACCGTCGAGGACGTCGACTTCCGACGTCTCCTCACAGCGACTTGCGCCGCCGCAAAAGCGACAGGTGCAGCGATACAGATCCATACTGAGCTCGGCAAGGCGGTCGAGGAGCTCGCCGCTGTCGTGGAGAGCGAAGCAGTCGACCCCCGACGAGTGATCCTCAGCCACATGGACAAGCGACCAGATCTCGGGCTTCATCTCGAACTCGCGGCTCGCGGCTACCTGCTCGAGTACGACACGTTCCTGCGACCGAAGTACCGGCCTGAGGAGAACGTCTGGCCACTCCTCGGCCGAGCGCTCGACTCCGGACTGGTCGGGTCAATCGCGTGCGGGCTCGACCTTGCAGATCCGACAATGTGGCGCTTCGCCGGAGGACCGTACGGCATGTCGGGTCTCGTGACGGTCGTGGAAAAAGGACTGCGTTCCCTTGGCGCCGACGAGGCAGCACGCCAAGCACTTCTCCGCAACAACGTCCTCGAGCGAGTCGCCCTGGTGTCGCCGACGACGCCCTAATCGTTGTGAGGGTCGCAGCAAGCTCTCACGTAACGTCCGGCCGCCCGGTCACCTCGTCCCATCGCGCAGCGGGAGCGCCAGGGAGGCAAGGGTCTCGAGATCTACTTGCGTGATCTCGATGTCGAATACCTCCTCCATAGCCGAGGTCCAGCCGTGGAGGAAATAGCGCCAGCCATCCTCCACCGTGAGGCCGCGCGCGTGTTCTTGGCGCCGGGCCTGATGGAGAAAATCGAGTTCGCCCCGGTAGTTGAGTTCCCACACGATTGCACCTTCGGGAAAGGTTGCCCCGTCGGTGATGGGACTTCCAGGGCTGTCTTTCCCCATGCCGGTGCCATTGACGACAAGTGACCCTGCTGGTGCTTCGGCAAGTGTCCGGTCGTTCTCACGGGAGTCCGCGTTCTGAACGTATTCGACCTCGACGTTTGAATTCAATTGCTCGTGCAGATCGCGGAGGGAATCGAGCCGCTCCGGACTCCGGTTGACGACGATTATTCGACTTGGACGATCCTCGGGCTTGCGTACGGTCATGAGGTGGAGGCTGATGGCGAGGTTCGAGCCCCCTGCACCGAAGAGCAGCGCCTGAGCCCGTGTCTTGCTCCAATGACCTTGCGGCAGGAACTCGTCCAGTGATCGCCCCGACGCGATCGGATCCTTGGCATGTGCCCTGAAGGCGCCGTCCCGCTTTGACAGGCACGACACCTCGCCGCAGAGGCTCGCGTACGGATCGATGTAGTCGAACATATCGCTGCAAGCCTTGAAGAGATCGATCTTGTGACTCGTGACAAGGGCTCCGAGATCGGCCGATCGCGAACCAATTCCCGCGACGAGCTCGCGGTAGCGTTCCGGCGCGGCGTGCAGCGGAAGGTCGTGGCCGGACATCGTGACGCCGTTCAACTCGAGGTGCGCCGCCCAGACCGGGAAGACCCGCATGATCGCTGACTTCGTCGTAGTCACACCGACGAAGTTGAACCGCTCCGTCTTATCCACCTCGTCGAGCGTCGCGGACAGCTCACCCGCCGGCGCTTCACTCGCCCCCGACAACTCAGCTCTCCTCTCGCGTCAAAGCAGTTAGGACCTCGGATGCCCTGTCCGCGATCTCGCCCCAGGCCCGAGTCCGGACGAGCCCTTCAGGCAGCAACTCTCCGCCTATCCCTACCGCGAGAGCACCAGCGGAGAGCCACTCGTGTACCGCAGCCGGCGAGATGCCTCCGGTCGGGATGACCTGAAGACCCGGGAAGGGTCCCAACAGTGCCTTGAGATGTCGGACCCCGACGGTGGACGCAGGGAAGAGTTTCACGACGCTCGCCCCGGCACGTACGGCCGTTGCCACCTCTGACGGCGTGAGCGCGCCTGGAATTGCCAGTCGGCCCGAAGCAATCATGGCCTCGAGTAGTGGGACGTCAACATGCGGCGAGACAAGAAAGTCGGCCTCTGCGGCCGTCGCGGCCGCGAGTTGCTCCGGGGTTGTTATCGTTCCGGCGCCGAGCAAGGCTCGACCCGCCAAACGCCTACGCGCCTCCACGAGGGCGCATTCGACGCCCGGAGTCGTGAAGGTGAGCTCGACCGCCCCGATGCCACCCTCGACGAGTGCCTCGGCGATGGCGACAGCTTCCACGGCATCGTCGGAGCGGACCACAGCGATCACGCGGGCGAGTCTCAGACGCTGCAGCGTCTCCAGCGCGGACGACAAGCCGGATCGTCGAGGTTCGGAGCTGCTCATACTGCGAATCTCGGACGGCGCCCCGAAAGGACCGCAAGCACTTCGTCAGCGGCGATCTGGCTCATGGCTGCTGTCGCCTCGGTCGTCGCGCTGCCCAGATGTGGCGTGAGCAACACGTCATGGCGCCTGCGGAACGGATGATCGACAGGGGCCGGCTCGTCGGCCAGGACGTCTAATGCCGCCCCGGCAAGTGGCCCCTCATCGAGGGCCCACAACAGAGCTCCCTCGTCAATGAGCTCACCTCGAGCGGTGTTGATGAGGAACGCCCCGGGCTTGAGCTGAGCGAGAAATGACCTGTCCACCATGCCCCGGGTTTCATGTGTGAGTGGCAGATGCAGAGATACGAAGTCGGACGCCGCTGCCAGAGTCGGCAGGTCGACAAGCTCGGCTGAGCTGTCGGCTACGTTCGGGTCGTAGGCGACTACCCGGAGGCCTAGCGCGGCGGCCTTTAATGCCACAAGTGAACCGATGCGCCCGACTCCGATAAGGCCGAGCGTCCGCCCCTGAAGCTCGACACCTCGTAGGGCCGGCCACTCCCCTTGCCGAACTCGGTCGATGGCCCCAATCACCGGGCGAGCGAGAACGAACAGAAATGCCACCGCTAGCTCCGCGACCGCGTTGGCATTGGCGCCAGGGGTGACCGTGACTGTCACGCCGTGCTCCGCTGCCGCGCGGAGGTCGACGCTGTCCAGGCCGACTCCGTACCGAGCGACGACTCGCAGGCGAGACGCCCGGGCGAAGACCTCCTCGCTCACATCGTCGAGGCCCGCAATCAGCCCGTCGGCGTCGGCTACTGCCTCCGCCAGCTCCTCCGCGCGCAATGGACCTGGGTGGTACCGCACCTCACCAAGTTGCTCAGCGAGGTGACTGCGCTGCCCGTCGTCGAACGATCGCGGCGTGACCACGACCAAGCAGCTGTTCAAGGGCTTCACGTTGCAGTCACCACGACTTGTGACGTGAGAGCAGCCGGCAATGAGCCTTTGAGGCCGCGCTCAACTTTTACTTTTTCCCACTGGATGCATGCCTGTCAGCCCGCTCCACTTGTTCGAAGCGTGAAGCATTGCCAGTGGGGTTAGGAAGTTCCACCTCGAAAGCGCTGCGGTCGCCACGGTGGAAGGCGACATAGTAGTCAACGGCACGCCGTCCCGACGTGTAGCCGATGCTCCGCAGCACGAGCAGTGGCGCACCCCGCTTGATCTGTAACAGGGACGACTCCCGCTCTCCGGCAACGGTTGCTTCGACCCGCCTGACGCCGGCCGTGATGATGATCCGGTACTCATCGCGAAGCAACTTGTAGAGGGAGGTTGAGCCACTCAGGTCCCGTTGTACCAGCCCGGGCACGAGCGCGGCTGGAAGGTACGTCGTCACAAGGACATGAGGCTCGCCGTTCAACGCCCGCACTCGTTCAAGCTCGACGACAGGCTCGTCGCTGGCGAGGTTGAGGCTGCGGGCAACCGTCTCGTTGGCAGGAGTCTCGCGCAGCAAGAGAACCTTGCTCTCAATCGTGTCGCCTCGTAGAAGCGCATCGTCCGCGAGTCCCCTTACACCACTGATCAGGCCCTCGGCAGTCTTCGGTACCGAGACGAACGTGCCCCGCCCCTTCTGGCGATAGAGCATGCCCTCATAGCACAGCTCGGTTAAGGCTTGGCGAACGACCCCACGACTGACGCCAAGTCGCTCACCGATCTCGAACTCGTCGGGCAGCCGAGTGCCGGGGGCTAGTTCGCTGGAAAGGACCCGACTCGTTAGCCACTGCTTGATTTGGTAGTAGAGCGGGACGGGACCGGAGCGATCGAGAGAAGCCGAGAGTCCCTCTAGCTGTATGGACATAACGACATCAACATAGCGCATTCCCTGTGACGATGAATGTCGGCGTGGCGTCTCTTGAAAAGCCGGTCAATGCGACTCGCCATCACACCTCCTCGTTGATCGTGACACTTGCTGCCGGGACGGTTCTCGCCACGACATGACAGGCGACGCGGTGCCCGGGCCGGAGTTCGACCAGTCCGGGACGCTCGACTCGACACACCTCCTCGGCAAGCGGGCATCGGAGCCTGTAGAGACAGCCCGAGGAGGGGATGGTGCCGCCGGGGGCGGGGGCCGCTTCGCCGGCGGCTGGCCCCTCCCGATGTTCGGCTCTGCGAGTCGGGTCGGGCACTGGCGCCGCCTCCGAGAGCGCCTGAGTATAGGGATGGAGCGGCGTCCGGAGGACGTCGTCGTAGGGGCCGGACTCAACGACGAGGCCCAGGTACATCACGTCTATGACGTCGGAAACGTGTCGGACCGTCGAGAGATCGTGGCTGATGAATACGTACGACAGGGAGAGTTCGTCCTGCAGTCGTATGAGAAGATTGATGACCTCCGCGCGAACCGAGACGTCGAGCGCAGAGGTCGGCTCGTCGAGAACGAGCGCCCGTGGCTCCACGGCGAGAGCTCTGGCGATGGCGACCCGCTGGGCCTGGCCCCCGGAAAGCTCGTGGGGATAAGCATCGGCAAACCGCCGCCCGAGTGCAACCATGTCCAGCAACTGGGCGATGCGAGCCCGTCGCTGCGGCCGGCGTGGGGCCAAGCCGTGCACACGGAGCACTTCGCCGATGGCCTTCGCGACCGAGACCCGCGGATCGAGTGAAGAATAGGGGTCCTGGAAGACAAGTTGGATCTTGCGCGCCAGGTCGTCGTGACGAGGGGCGAGTGCCTGGCCGAAAAGCTCGATTGTCCCTGAGGTGGGAATCTCCAGACCGATGATAAGTCGGGCGAGCGTCGATTTTCCGCACCCGCTCTCGCCGACAATGCCGAGTGTTCTGCCCGACTCGAGCTCGACCGACACACCACGCAGCGCGTGCACGGCAGCTCCACGCCTCACCCGGTAGACCTTCGTGAGATCGGTTGTGGAAAGCGCTAACTCCATGCGCTCGGGTCCTTCCAGCAGGCGGCGTAGCTGCCGTCACCGCGGTCCAGCAGTGGGGGCTCCTCCTCGGCGCAGCGGTCGAACGCGTGTGGGCAGCGCGCCCGGAACGGACAGCCCGCCGGCAAGCGGGCCGGGTCGGGCGGAGAACCGCCGATCTGGGTGAGCCGGGTACGGTGGCCCGTCTTTGGCCCGGGCAGCGAGCCCAGGAGCGCTTGCGAGTACGGGTGAGCCGGCCGGCTGAATAGTCGCTCGGTCGGTGCTTGCTCGACGATGCGCCCCGCGTACATCACGAACACCCGGTCGACGAGGGCCGCGATCACACTGAGGTCGTGAGTGACCCAGACGACCGACATGGCGGTCTGCGCTTGAAGGGAATCGACGAGGTCGAGGATTTGCTGCTGGATTGTCACGTCGAGGGCGGTGGTCGGCTCGTCTGCCACGAGGAGGCGCGGCGAGGTGGCAATCGCCGTCGCGATCATCACCCTCTGGGCCATCCCGCCCGAGAGCTCGTGCGGATACGCCGCCTCGACTCGTTCGGGGTCGGCGAACCCCACCTGACTCAACACCTCGCGGGTCCGCTCGCGGGCAGCTGACGCGTTGAAGCCGTGGCTCCGCAGCGTCTCGACAACCTGGGTACGCACCCGCAGGAGCGGGTTCAGCGAGGTCATCGGGTCCTGATAGACCATCGCAATCCCGGCGCCGCGTATCGTCTCTATCCCCCGCTCGCCGAGATCGGTCAGACTCTGGCCGTTGAAATCGATCTGACCGCCCAGGATCTGGAGTGATTTCGGCAGGAGCCGGAGCACCGAAAGCATGGTCAGTGTCTTGCCCGACCCGCTCTCTCCCACGACGCCGACCTTTTCGCCGGGCAGGATGTCGAGATCGACCCCCCGAACGATCTCGCGGACCTTGCGTTTGCGGCGCGAACCGATCCGCACGCCGCGCATCGAGAGAACGGGCGTCTCCGGCACCGGGCCTCAGTGCTCCCGCGCGAGGGACTTGGCGCTGTGTACGACCAGGCCCGTGGGCGCCCGGACTCCGGTGGGAATCCTCAGCGGGAGCTTGCCCGGTGTAATGCATCCGAGGATGGTTGCCCGACCCGCGCCCGTGCACGACGGAACGGAGCCGTTGAGCCCCGATCCGGTCAGGTATCCGATGAGTGCGAACGCGAGTGCTTCCTTTGACGCCTCGGCAACTCCGAACTCATCCAAAGGACGGAACGCCACACCGACAAGGGCCTCACGCAGATTCGACATCAGGACGGGATTGCGCGTCCCCCCGCCGCTAGCCACTATCTCGGTGACCTTGCAATCTGTGAGTGCTCTTGCCACGCTCTCGGCGGTGAGCGCGGTGAGCGTGGCCAGGAGGTCGTCGCCATCCACTTCCCGGCCGGCGAGCGCAGCCTTCAGGTAGTCGAGGTTGAAGAGCTCCTTGCCGGTCGACTTCGGCGGCGGTAAGCGGTAAAAGGGCTCATCGAGCAGGAAGGCGAGGAGGCTTTGGTCGACCTTGCCGCGTCCCGCTCGCCGCCCGTCTTCATCGAAGCTCTCCTCGGCCTGGCTGAGCCAGGTCACGGCCGCGTCCATCAGAGCGGTCGACGGGCCGATGTCGAACGCGATCGGTGCGCGCCCATGCTCGAGCACGGTCACGTTGGCGATCCCACCGAGGTTCAGCGCGCCGCGAATCACGTCCGGCGGCGGGCCTAGGAGGAGGGCGTCGAGCATGCTCACGAGGGGTGCCCCCTGTCCGCCCGCGGCGATGTCACGATTGCGCACGTCGCTCACCACGTGCGCTCCTGTCAGCTCAGCAATCCAAGCAGGCTGGCCGAGCTGCAGCGTTCCGAGGGCCCGATCCCCGGACACCCAGTGATAGACGGTCTGGCCATGGGAGCAGACCAGCTCCACAGGTTCGCCGCCGAGCTCGTCCGCAAGGTCGCGCGCCACTTCACCGAAGACCTGCCCGATCGCTGCGTCCAATTCGCAGACCTCACCGATGTGAGTGGAGCTGAAAGGCAGCACGGCGGCTATCCGCTCCCGGAGCGCCGCCGGGTAGGGAACGGACCGGTGGGCGACGAGGTCGCACTCGAGCACGTCGCCCGTCTGCTCAAAGTCGGCGAGCACCGCCTCGACAGCGTCGAATGAGGTTCCGGAGATCATCCCGATCACTCGCATCGAAGGCTGCCCATCTCGTGGGTCCATCTGTCGCGGCTCATCGGCGCCGCGTGCGTGGGTCGATGGCGTCCCTCAGTCCGTCACCGAGGAGATTGAAACCGATGACGGCGATGACGATGGCAATCGAAGGAAAAATGAGCGTCCACCAGTCGGTTCTGGCGAGGCTGGTGGACTGGCTGACCATCTCTCCGAGCGAGGCTGTCGGGGGCGGGGGCCCGAGGCCAAGGAAGCTGAGGCTAGCTTCTGCGATGATGGCCCAGGCAAGTGCGAGGCTCGTCTGAACGACCACAAGCCCCGCAACATTGGGAAGAATGTGCCTGAACAGCAGTCTGCGCCGTGAAAATCCGAGCACCCGCCCAGCCATGACGTATCCGGACTCCCGAAGCGCCAGAACCGGCCCTCGGACGACACGTACGAATATCGGAATGTAGCCGACCCCGATGGCAATCGCACTGTTCTGCCAACCGGCGCCCAGGGCGGCGACCACTATGAGGGCGAACAGGATGGCGGGAATCGCGAACAGCATGTCCGTCACCCTCATGATCACCGCCGAGACCCATCCGCCGAGGAACCCGGCGATCACTCCCGCCAAGGTTCCAATGACTCCGGCGATGAGGACGGCCACGGTGGCGATCTCGAGTGACACGCCGATCCCGTCGAGTACGAGGGACGCGATGTCGCGTCCGAACTGGTCAGTGCCAAACAGATGGCTCCAGGAGGGGTGCTTCAGCACCGCAGAGACGTTCTGATATTGAGGGTCGTACGGGGTAACGCCGAACGCGCCCGCGAGCGCGGCGGCAACGACGATTCCCACCAGCAGGAGCCCGATACGGCCGTTCCAACTGCGCGACAGAGCCCGCAGCAGGCCGTGCCGGGCAGCCGGCAGCGGCGCATCATCGATCTCGCCGGCCATCCCGGCCGCAATTGGGACACTCGCCGTCATTGATTCCGGATCCTCGGATCGATCACCGCATAGAGGACGTCGACGATCATGTTCACGGCCACGAAGCCAGCAGCAAAGATGAGAGTGACGCTCTGAATGACCGGATAATCCCGCGCGTTGATGGAGTTCACCAGGAGCTGGCCGAGCCCGGGCAGTACGAAGATCTGTTCCACGATCACTGTCCCGCCGAGCAGGTAGCCGAGCTGAATGCCGGACATCGTCAAGACCGGGATAGAGGCGTTGAGGAAGATGTGCTTCCAGGTCACCTTGCGCCGAGATAGCCCCTTTCCCCGTGCGGACCGAACGAAGTTCTGGCTACCGACCTCTAACACCGAGGCACGCGTCGTGCGCAATATTGCCGCACCGATCCCGGCGCTCAAAGTCAGGGCTGGAAAGAAGATCTGCTGGATGTTCAGCCACGGATCGCTCGTCAGCGAGGCGAACGGCTTCGAGGAGGGAAAATAGTGGAAGGTCGAGGCGAGATAGATCACAAGCCAGGTACCGATCACGAAGCTCGGGATTCCGAGCCCGACTATTGACAAGCCTTGACCGGTGATATCGACGAATCGGCCTGGCCGCAAGGCGCCGAAGACACCGAAGAGAACGCCTATGAGGAGTCCGAGGATCATCGCCGCCACGGCGAGTTCGAAAGTGACCGGCAGCGCGGCAGCGATCAGCGAGGCGACTGATGTTCGAGAGGACAGCGACACGCCGAGGTTGCCGGTGAGAATCGCATGCAGCCACGACCAGTACTGCTGAAGTAGCGGCTGCCCAATGCCGTAGTAGTGGTCGAGCGCGACACGTTGGGCGTGGGTGAGCAGGCCGGCGCTCGTCCCGAGGGCACTCGTAAGTGCGTTCCCCGGCAGAACGCGAAGGATGATGAAGACGATGATCGACACGCCGAACAGCGTGAGGACCATCGAGGCGAGCCGCCGGGCGATCGCGAAAAGCAGGTCGCGCTTGCGATGTTCGGCCGAAACAGCACTACCTGCCGATGCTTGCGCATCGGCAGGTAGTGGTCCTTCGTCAATCAGGATGCCCGTTGTCAGTAGCTAGCCTTCGCAAGGGTTCGCAAGGCGTCCGTGTACGCCGGCAAGTATTGGACTCCGTGCACGTTGTGGCCGAGCGCCGCGTAGTCATAGCTCGTGAAGAGCCATACCCAGACGGCACGTCCAGTGAGATACACCTGGAAGGCGGCGAAGTCCTTCGCACGTACTGCTGCAGAGGGCGTCTCGTCAGCCTGAACGAGCAACTGCTGGAGCTTTGACGAGCTGTAGCCCGCGGGCCCTCCCAGGTTGGCGCCGGGACCGAAGTAACGCACGTACATCGTGTAAGGCTCGGGGTAGGCACTATTCCACGCGAACGCCGCCTGG
The DNA here is from genome assembly GCA_963763085.1 of uncultured Acidimicrobiaceae bacterium. GTDB lineage: Bacteria > Actinomycetota > Acidimicrobiia > Acidimicrobiales > Bog-793 > CAVXNB01. The sequence goes on along the minus strand of CAVXNB010000004.1, from coordinate 846,847 downwards.
AACTTGGCCTTCAACCAGTCTGCGATATACGTGCTGCTCGACAAGTTCTCGATGTTCATCGTGATTCCGACGCTGGCAAGCTCCGACTGGGCTGCGATGGCCTGAGCACTGTCGGTCGGGTCGATCTGGGTAGAAGTGATGGCGGTGAAGGTGAACCCGGAGGGGTTGCCTGCCAGCTTCAGGTAGTTCTTGGCCTTTGCCAGGTTCGGAGTCACGCAGAGCGAGGCGATCGGCTTCGGGGCATACGGTCCGAGCGGCTCCGGTCCAATCGGCTTTCCCTGTCCGAAGACCGCGTCCTGGATGATCTGCTGGCGGTTGATGGCACACTCGATCGCCCGCCGATTGTCGACCCTGGAGAGCGGTCCCTTCCTGTCTTGAAGCATGAGGGTTCGGTACGAGAGGTCGAGCACCTTCTCGACCGTGAAATTGCTCAGCGAGCTGGCAACCGTCGGCTCCGTGAGCAGGCCTAGCTGCACGGTGTTCGCCTGCATCGCAGAAGCGATCGATTGCTCGGTGGGGATCGCCTCAATTCTTATCGACGCGATCGTCACCTTGCCACCCCACCAATGCGTGTTCCGCTTCAGCAGCATGAAGTTGTCAGGACTCCAGCTCGAAAAGACGTAGGGTCCCGTACCATCGGGCTTCGTTGCCACGGTCCCCGCGCTGATTGCCTTCGTCGAGAGGATGGAGAGGTTCAGTGAGGTGAGTCCGTCCAAGATCGAGTAATCCGGCCGGCGGAGAACGAGTTCCACGGCATGAGGACCCTTGGCGACGATCGACTTCACGGAGGACAGGAACGAGGAGGCGGCGTCGCCTGTCTTCGGCGCCAGCACCCGATGGAGCGACGCCACGACGTCGGCCGACGTGAACGTGCTGCCGTCGTCGAACTTGACGCCTCGACGAAGCTGAAAGGTGATCGCTCGGGCCCCGTTGCTCAACTTCCAACTCGTCGCCAGGTCCGGAACGATCTGCAGCTTCGAGTTGTACTGGACGAGCTGGTCGTAGATCAGCCCGAGCGCCTGAAAGTCGGGATAGCCCGTGGTCACGTGAGGGTCGAGCTTCTCTACTCCGACGGTCTCCGCGACAACGAACGGAGACGACGCGGACCTTACTTTTGTGACCTTCGCTCCCGTGCCGGACGCCTTCGCGACAGACGACGCGGCGGCGACAGATGTGAACAGTACGCCCACCAGACCGACACTGACCCAAACGAGCGCTGCGCGAACAGCCCTTTTACGTCTCACACGCACCTCCCAATCGTCGTTGCCTCAACAGTGCCTTGCAGACATCCTCGAGGCCTCGCGGCCCCCCCTGAGGTTGGCGGAAAAGTTACCATGGTATGGTCGTCCGGTCAAATGATCATCACTACAGCCGAGCCCATCGCCGAGACGAGCGAGAAACGTATCAGAAGGCAAATCGCAGCGATAATTGGGCGGTAGGCGAAGCTCGTTGGGCGGTCAGCCGGAAGGGAGCTCTCGGAATGTCGGCAGTGCCCTCCGAGCAAGAACCGCGCTCCCAAGATCGCGAACAGGCAGGGAACACGTCAATCGCGGATCCGGGGATCGACCTTGACGTCCGTCTTCGCGTCGGCCTCGTCGAGGATGCGGTACAGCTCGCGGAGGTGTTCGTCGCGGCCTGGCGACAGTCTTATCGGGGGGTCGTCGCCGAATCGATTCTTCGCGGTCTCGACGAGAACGAGATCGCCAGCTGGCTGCGGGCTCTGCTCCGCCAGGGCGCCTGGACGACCAGCGTCGCCGAGGCGAGGAGCCACGAGCTTCTCGGCTTCTGCCGCTACGGCGCAGACCCAGACGACGCGGACAGGGGTCACATCTTCTCGCTCTACGTCTTGCCCGCTGCTTCGGGTCGCGGAATCGGCGGACAACTTCTCGCCCAGGCACTCCGCGACCTCGACCGCAGGCACCTCGGTCCTGTCACCCTCTGGGTATTCGAACGGAACGAAAGGGCGCGGCGGTTCTATACGGGCTTCAACTTCTGCCCCGACGGTGGGCGGCGTATCGAGGCGGAATACGGTGCGCGGGAAGTACGCCTCTCCCGCGCCGCGGGGACTGCCCCATGATCGAGGCCGGCGCTTCGAATCTTCTTCACGTCACAGCTGAGCGGGGAAGCCACGACTTCGAAGCGCTCGAGGAGACGCTTCGCGGCCTGGCGTCCAGCTCCTTCCCGTCCGGGTTCTCCCTGGTGGTGGTCGACTCGGACGGGCCCCTCTTTGGCGCCTACGGCGGTCTGGCATGTCGGGTCGGAACTGTGTCACCGATCACGGCGTCGACTCTTTACGATCTCGCCTCCCTTACAAAGGTTGTGTGCAGCGTGTCTCTCGCGGCCGTATTCGCCGAACGAGGATTGCTCTCCCTGGGAGACCCGGTCGCACGATGGCTCCCACAGTTCCCCCAGTCGGACACGACCCTTCTCCACCTCATGACTCACACTTCGGGTCTCACCGACGAGCGCTTCTTCGAGCGGATGGTCGGTCAACGTGCCATCGCTCAGGCAATCGTCGAGAGGGCGGCGGGATCGACGCCGTCCGGCGAGGTCTTCTATGCGGACACCAACTTCATGCTCCTCGGCTGGGTGCTCGAGGCCTGTGGCCAAGCCTCTCTCGACCAGCTCTTCACGCGGGAGGTGGCTGCTCCACTGGGCATGGCGCGCACCAGCTTTCGACCGCTTCTCAACGCTGAGACCGCCGCTACCGAGCTTGACGGGGACCAGCGGCTGGTGCCCGGACTCGTGTGGGGGGAGGTTCATGACGGCAACGCCTTCGCCCTCGGCGGGATAGCAGGGCACGCTGGACTGTTCGCACCCCTCGAAGACCTCGTGACCTTCACTCGCCACCTTCTTCGCCCTGACGGCCGAGTTTTCGGCACCGACGCGGTCGAGGCATTCGCCACGAGAAGAGCCGGACGTAGCCCCGACGTCCGCGGCCTCGGTTGGCGGCTGGCGCCAGAAGGCTGGGGCAGCTGGCCAGAGGGAACCCTGTGGCACACCGGCTTCACGGGAACCTCGCTTCTCGTGTCGCGTGAGCTTGACCTCGGCGTGGTCCTGCTTACAAACGCGATCCACCCCAACCGACGTGTCGAAGACCAGGCCGACGTCCGCGCTCTGATCCACCGGCGCGTGAGGGAGGCGCTCACGTGAGCCGGACCGACGCGTTCGCAAGTCTCGAGACCGAGGCCGTGCGCCCAGAGTTCGCGCTGCTCGATGCTCTGGCTGTCCCGGATCTCGTCGCGCTCATGGCCGCGGAGTCGGTCCGATCGCCAGAAGCCGTCATCGCCGCTGCCGCCCAGATTGCAGATGCCGTTGCCGGAATCGCCAGACAGTTGGCTGGGGGCGGTCGGCTCATCTACGTCGGTGCGGGAACCGCCGGACGGCTCGGAGTTCTTGACGCAGCAGAGGTTGGACCGACCTTCGACGTGCCCGACGGCGTCGTGATCGCGTTGATCGCCGGGGGCGGTGATGCTCTGGTCCGGCCTCAAGAGGGCGCTGAGGACGACGGTAGCGCTGCCACGGCCGAATTGTCCGCGCTCGGCTGTTCGCCTCAGGACGTGGTCGTGGGGATCTCAGCGAGCGGTCAGACCCGGTTCGTCGCCGAGGCGATCGCTTATGCCAGAGCAGTCGGCGCACTTACCATCGGAATAGTCTCGAGCCGGGACAGCCCGATAGCGAGCGCGGCAGATATCGCCATCGAACTTGTAGTCGGCGGCGAAGTGATCGCCGGCTCGACCCGCCTCAACGCTGGGACTGCTCAAAAGATCACGCTGAACATCCTCTCGACCGCCGTCATGATTCAGCTCGGCAAGACGTACGGGAACCTTATGGTCGACGTCCGGCCGACCAACGACAAGCTGAGGGACAGGGCGACCCGGATCGTGTCCGCGGTGGCCGGAACCTCGCCGGAACAGGCAGCGGCAGCACTCGAAGCGTGCGGGTGGCGAACCAAGGTCGCGTGCATTGTCGCCGCCTCGGCCCTGCGTGCCGATGAGGCGGCCGAGCTGCTCGACGCCAGTGGCGGCGGGCTGCGTGCGGCCCTTGAGGCGGCCAACGACGGAAGGCGCGCCAACGAAGGTAGTGCCGGGAGCCGCCCGGCGAACTTGCGCCGCCTCGGCGTAGCCGCCTTTCTCCAGCACGGACGCCTCGTTCCCGGCGACGTCGCCATCGACGGCGGAACCGTCGCCGCGATCGGGCTTCCGGCTGGCAAGCGCGGCATAGCAGTTCCCGGCTTCGTAGACCTGCAGGTAAACGGTTACCTGGGCGTCGACGCTCTCGTCGCGTCGGTGGATGAGCTCGCGAGCCTGGGCGAGTCGCTCGCCCGGGACGGTGTCCTCGCCTACCAGCCAACCCTCATCAGCAGCGAGATTGCCAGCACACGCGCGGCGACAAGGCGGATCGCCGAACTGAGCCGCCGGGAGCCCGATGGCGCTCGCGTGCTCGGCGTGCACCTCGAGGGGCCGTTCCTGTCGCCTCTCCGCGCTGGGGCGCACCCGGTCGAGCGGCTCGTCCCGCCGGACCTGGATCTCCTCGAGTCGCTGCTGAGCGCCGGCATCGTCACCATGGTGACCCTGGCTCCCGAACTGCCTGATGCCCTCCCACTCGTCGCCTTGTGCCGACAACGCAACGTCGTTGTGTCGTTTGGTCACAGCGATGCCGACGCGGACCAGGCGCGTAGCGGCTTCGACGCAGGCGGGAGGGCTGTCACTCACATCTTCAACGCGATGGCTCCGATATCCGCCCGCTCGCCAGGATTGGCGGGCGCTGCTCTCGCCGACCCTCGTGTGAGCGTCCAGCTCATCGCCGACGGGGTTCACGTAGCCGACGATCTGCTGCGAGTCGTAATCGGGTCGGCACCGCACCGCTGGAGTCTTGTGAGCGACGCCACCGCCGCCTCGGGTCGTGGTGACGGGAACCTCGTTCTCGGCGAGGTGCCCGCGATCGCTCAGCACGGCGTGGTCCGGCGTCAGGACGGGACGATTGCCGGATCGGCCGCCCGCCTCATCGACGGTATCCGGCACGTCGCCCAGCTCGGAGTGCCGCTCGGCGAGGTCCTGGCCGGTGCGAGCGAACGGCCGGCTGCGTTGCTCGGACAGGATGGCATCGGACGAATCCGCCTCGGGGGGCCTGCCGACCTTGTCGTGCTGACAGACGACCTGCAGGTCGACCAGGTGCTGCTCGGGGGTCGGTCGTTGCTGTGACCAGGTACGCCGATCCGCTGCCACGCCTCCCTGCCAGCAGGTCCGGCTGATACTGGCGCTGCTACCGTTTGTCTGGTCATATGGACGTCTTGATGGCAACCGTGTTCCAGGGACACCGACGACCGCAGCAGGCGGTGGTTGTCGGTGTCTTGTGAAAACGATCGGCCCGCTGTGTCACTGCAGAGCACGACCAAGGGAGGCGAGCACAGATGTTGCTCAACCAGCTGCCGCGGTACGAGATCTTGTCCGGCGAGGCTCTCGACGCGATCGACAGGACCTGGCAGCGTCTAGTCCGCGACATCGGCGTCGACTTCGAGGACGAACTGGCGTGTGAGATCTTCGCTCGAGCTGGCCAACGCGTAGACGGGCACCGCGTGTATCTCGATCCGGACTACGTCCTCGACCGGGTGGCTCGGGCTCCAGAGAGCTTCGAGATGCAAGCACGGAACGCCGACCGAAACGTCCGCATCGGTGGCGACAACATGGTCGTGGCAAGCTTCGGCGGCCCGCCCTTTGTTCGGGGCGGCGAGAGCAGGACCGACCCCTCCTTCGCCGACGCATCTGACTTCGTACGTCTCTGTCAGGCGTTTCCCGAGATCGACGTCGTAGGGCGAGTCCTCGAGCCGATCGACCTCCCGGTCGAGACGCGACACCTGGACATGACGTCGATGCTCATCTCCCTGTGCGACAAGCCCTACATCGGGATGGGCGGATGGAGGACGCGCTCCGAGGACGCCATCGCGATGGCGGCGATCGTGTTCGGCGGCATGGACCGCATACGGGAGACGCCGGCGATTCTGGAAGCCGTGAATCCCAATTCGCCCCTGCGCTTCGACGACCGCATGATCGGGACATTGCTCGCCTTCGCCGAAGCTCGCCAACCGGTCCTCATCTCTCCTTGGATCCTGTTGGGTGCGTCGTCACCCGTGACGACAGCTGCTGCGATCGCTCAGGGCGCAGCCGAGTCTCTCGCCGGCATCGCGCTCGTGCAGGAGGTTTCCCCCGGGTGCCCCGTCGTGTTCGGCACCTATATCTCCAATACCGACCTCAGATCGGGCGCGCCGGCACTTGGCACGCCCGAGGGCATGATCGCAACACTCGCCGCCGGTCAATTCGGGAGGCGCTTTCATCTGCCACTTCGAATCGGTGGCGACGGACACACAGGGAGCCAGCTTCCCGACGCTCAAGCTGGATACGAGGCGCTTATGGCGATGATGCCGACCTTCCTCGCCGGCGGCAATCTCGTGGTCGACACTGTGGGCTGGCTGGAGAGCGGCCTTGTCTCGAGCCTGGAGAAGTTCGTAATCGACATCGAATTGCTGCGGATGCTCGAGTGGACGTTCCGTCCGCTCCAGGTCGACGACTCAACCTTGGCCTTCGAAGCGTTCGAGGAGGTCGGTCCCGGTGGCCACTTCCTCGGATGTGAGCACACGCTCGAACGCTTCAGGACCTGTTTCTACGAGCCTCTCCTATCGTCACGCGACAATTTCGACCGCTGGACCCGTAAGGGACGCCCCGACGCGGCGTCCCGCGCGCGCGATATTGCGTCTACGGCGCTCGAACAGTTCGAACCTCCGCACCTCGACGACAGTGTGCGGGAGGAGCTCGAAACCTATTGCGAGCGTCGGCGACGAGAGATAATCGCCAGTGATGAACTCGTCTATTGACGAGGAACTGCCTCGGTGAGAGGCGTCGGCTATTCGGCGGTGTTGAGAGAGCCGGGCGTCCGATGGCTGCTCGCGAGCTCGATCGTCGCTCGACTGCCTCAAGGGATGACTGGACTGGCCATCGTGCTTCGCGTCACGCGAAGCACGGGGTCCTACGCTGAGGCGGGCGCGGTTACGGCCGTCTTCGTATCCGGCTGTGCCCTGCTCGGCCCCGTGTTCGGGCGGTTGGCGGACCGCTTCGGCCGCCGTGCCGTTCTCGTCGGTACCGCCTCGGCTAGTGCAGTTGCGCTGCTGCTTCTGAGCGCGATCCCTGTCCGAGCTACTGCTGCGATGTTTGTGGTCGCCTTCTTCGCGGGTGCTTTCACGCCACCTGTCGCCGCCTCGGTGCGCTCGCTCTGGCCACAGCTTGCGGGTGGGGCTAAGCGGGATGCCCTTTACGCGATGGATTCGACCTTCCAGGAGTTGACCTTTGTCGTCGGCCCCGCGTTGGTTGCGCTGCTCATCTGGCTTGCGGGCACGAGCGCGCCATTCGTGGCGAGCGCCGGCCTTTGCCTGCTGGGAGTCTTGGCCCTGGTGCGTCACAGCGCATTTGCCGCGCCAGATGGCCCGGTGCGCCAACGACCACGGGTGGCGAGCGCGGCGCTGGCGTCACTTACGGTCGTAGGGCTCCTCATCATTCTCGGCTGCGCGGTATTCCAGATCGCGGTCGTGGGTTACGCCACCGCTCACGAGGCGTCGGACCAATCCGGGTTGCTCTTCGCGGTATGGAGCATTGGGCAAATGGCCGGCGGCTTCTTCATCGGCGCCCGTGTGAGCGCTGCCGGTGAGTCCGGGCTCATCACGATCCTGTGCGTGTCGGGCGCCGGACTTCTGCTCCCTTTAGCTTCGCCCGGTCTCCCGTTGCTCTACCCGCTCATGTTCGGCGCCGGCGTCGGGATCGTGCCTGCTCTCGGCTGCCTCTACAACCTTGGTGGCCAGATCGCGCCGGTGGCGGGTGAGGTGGAGGCATTTGGCTGGATCACCAGCGGCACCCAAGTTGGCATTGCGGGGGGAGCGGCACTTGGTGGGATCGTCCTCCAGCTACACGGCACCACTGTGACCTTCGCGGTGGGCGGTGCACTGGTCTTCGCCGCTTCGTGCGTCGCGCTCGCATCGAAGGGCACGTTGACTAGGGCGCTATCAACCGTACGAGTCCAAAGGAGCAGCCAAGAGCACCACACTGCCGGCCACTGAGCTCACCCGCCCGAAGTGCTCACAAGGGGCGTTAAGGCCTCAGTCACGGTCGCCAGCAATTGGAAGGCTTCGTCTCTTCTGCCAGTCAGCCAAAGCCGCTTTCTGACTATTCCGGCTCTCGTCTCGACAAGATAGAGGTTGCCCTTCAGGATGCTTGATTTTATGTCGTTTACCAAGACATCCGTAAATGCGTTGTAGAGAAGAATCGTCTCTTCTTCCCTGTGCGCCCGCCACAACATGCAGGTCGCAGCGGTTATGGCCTCCTCTGCGGCATTCAGACGATCTGAGTTCCGCATGCGTCTCTTAGCAAGAGCTACCACCTCATCAACGTTGTCTGTTCCGTTGTAGAACTGTCCCACCTGTTGGGACCTGGCCAAGTGATCGAAGTGCTTTCTGAATTTCGATCCTTGCAGAAGGAGTGGACCCGCATTCAGGATGAATTCTGATTGCGTCAGAAATCTTCCCATCTCTTCTCTTGCTTCTCTTGCCTCGCTCGTCATTCCTTTGCTTTCGAACGCATCGATTGCGTAGGTGTACTGCGTCTTGGTCTTCTCGAGAAGGTAGCTGGCGTTCACGGCGTCTGTCGCCCTTCGCGCGACCAATGCAAGCTTTCTGGCGTGCGCCAGCAGCCCTTCGGGACGTGGATTCGGTTGCGCCAGTGGTTCGTTGTCCACGTGAATCATCCAATTGTCCAAGAACTCGCGCGCCGACCCCGCGGCACCGCAGAGGAGCCGGAGCGATAAATCGGACGAGTCACAGCCTGCACAGGAGAAATATCGACCGATCCGATGAAGGGCTGAAGTACTTTCTGCCCTCTCGGTCGGCTGTTGCAGACACTGTTGACGCAGGATTTGCCGCCAGTGGAGCCCAGCGGGCGGGCAAAGGGCAGCCGTCGTCCAGCCGTCTGAGACGCCGCTGAGCTGGGCTTTCTGTGCACCTGACGTCCCACTACTCCTGCGGCGCGTCCCGTCGGCCGCGATTCTGTGCCGAACAGAGACCGGGGACTAGGCCTCGACGAGGATGACGAGGGTTTCGGGCAGCACGCCGTCGTGCTCCATGGCCTGGGTCGCCTCCTCGGACTGCATCGCGCCCATGAGCACGTCCATGTCGGCGACGTCCATAAGCACAGCCACCTGAGTGCGGTTCTGCGGGTCGACGAACGTTCGAATGTTGGTGACGCCGAGGGGCCCGAAGAACTCTTCCCGCTTCGGCGACGCGAGCCAGTGATCTGTGTCCTTCACGCTGTGGTACCCGACGATGGTTGGCATGGCTCCCCCTTCGAGGTTCCGGTCGACGGAGGGGCCGAGCCGGTGTCGCGACCGTACATGTCGTCTCATATGTGCGTCATATTCGCGTAGGCCGCTTCCCGGCCGCCCTCCCTGCCGCGCCTCACCTCGGCAGCCCCGCCCCACGGCCCGCCGCGCTCGCGTCAGCGCTCGACCTTGATGGCGAAGTGGCGCTGGAAGTGCTGGCCGAGCGGGTCGGTCACGCGGATGACGAAGCGGAACGTGCCTGCCTTCTTCGGCGTACCGGAGATGTCCCCGCTCACTGACAGGGCGAGCCCGTTCGGCAGGCTGCCCGCAATCCGGTGCCAGACGTACGGCCCGACCTGGCCTCCCTCCTCGGTGAGCCTGGCGACGTATCGGTCCGACCTCGTCGCCTCCGGCAACTTGAATGTGGTGATGAGCGGTGGACGAGCCCAGAACAGGCCATGCCCGTTGGAATCGACCGCTGCGCAGAACCACGTCGAGCGGCACGAGAGCGCGGAGATGGAAGCGTCGGGATCGATCATTCCCTGATTGGAAAAGCGCCCGCCGTTCCAGACATACGCGTCACCTACGTCGTCGCCGACAATGCAGAATCGTGAGGTGACACATGCAGCGGACTCCAGGTCCACCGGAGCGATCGGCCCATGTGGCGTCCACTTCGATCCGTTGAAGGTTTCCGCGTTCGCGCCGGCCGCTACGCAGAACGGGCCCCTCACGCACGAGACTGCCGTGATAGCGGCACCGGGGTCGACATTGCTCGGACCCGACCACTTCTTCCCGTTCCAGGTGTAGACGACGCCGCTGAGATCGCCGGCGACGCAGAACGACGACGAGACACACGAGACCGATTGCTCGTCGCCGCCGCCGGCGACGGTCGTCGTTGTCCATTTCCTCCCGTTCCAAAGGGCGCCCTTGCCGAACTGGTCGACCACGGCACAGAAGCTGACCGTCGGACAGGAGACCGACGGATCAGACGGCACAGACTCCGGATCGGTCAACGTAGGCGCTCGCCAGTGCGAGCCGTTCCAGGTGCTCCTGTAGCCGTCTGCATCCATCGCCACGCAGAATTTCGAGGTCGCACAGGAGACCGATGTGAAGCCGTACGTGTTCGTGTCGATGTTCACCGGCCGTGACCAGGTACGCCCTCTGAACAGCAGCGCGTTCCCAGCGTTGTCGACGGCTGCACAGAAGCTCGGGCTGGTGCACGACACCCCGGTGATGGCCGGGTAGGACGACGAATGGGCGTCGATCGGCAACGCGTAGCCCCAGACCGGCAGGGTGGCGACGGCGCGAGCCACAGGAGCACCGGCGGCGGGTCCGGCCGCGGATCGAAGGCCCGGCGCCGCCGAAGCGGGCAGCACCGCCATGACCAACACCGATGCCGCACCGCCGAGAGCACCAAGGACCACGCTCGGGCGGCGGCCCCGGCGGAGCCCGAATCGTGGCAACGACAACCGCTGGCGGCTCATCGAATCCCCCTGGCCCCGACCATCGCCCCTCGACAGTCACGCGGGACCAAAACTACCCCTACCCACGCGGACCGAGAACCAATCGGCGTCCCGCGGGAAAGTACAGATTGAGATGGAGCCTACGACAGGCAGGACGACGGACGACCGAGACGATCTCGCCGCCTCACTCAGTGATCCGACTCGGTTCGGTGGCCTGTTCGACCGCCATGTGCACGCCGTCCACCGCTACCTCGCCCGCCGGACCTCGGTCGAAGACGCAGACGACCTGACGGCGGCGACCTTCGTCACGGCGTTTCGCGCCCGCAGCTCCTACGACCCCGCCGCGGCGTCACCTCGAGCATGGCTCTTCGGGATCGCGACGAACCAGGTTCTCCATCATCGGCGCAGCCACGCGCGATACGCCCGCGCCCTCGAACCGGATGCCGAGCCCCGTTCAGCCCGAGCCGACGACGGACGCCCTCGAGCGCCAACTTGACGCGAAGCCACTGATCGAAGCTGCGCTCTCGCTCATCGGCGACGAGCTGCGCGAAGTGGTGCTCCTCATCGGCGTCGCCGAACTCACCTACGCGGAGTGCGCCGACGCCCTACGGATTCCGATCGGCACCGTCCGCTCCCGCTACGCCCGCGCCCGGCGCGAGCTCCGGGACCTTCTCGACGTACCCGACCTTGACAACCTCGCCCTCAACACCGTCCGAAGAAAGGACAATCCGATGATCGACGAGATCGCGCTCCTTCGCGAGAGTGACGCCGTCCCACAACTCGACGAGGGTCGTCTCGCGGCGATCCGGGCGGCGCTCGACGCGGCGATTGCCGATGAGCGCTTCGCTGCTGCGTCTCGCCTCCCGCAGCGACGACGGCCATGGCTCGTCGGCGCCGCAGTGGCGGCGGCGGCCGCTGCGATCGCGCTCCCGGTCGCGATTTCGGGCGGACCAGCGCCCCGGGGCGGTGCGCACATCAGGGGAACGATTCTTGCCCGCCTCGCGGATGTCGCGATTGCTCAGCCGCCCACCGTGCCGCCTGGTCCGGGGCAGTACCAGTACACGGGGTCTGTCGAGGCGGACCAATCCTGCAACCTCGGCGCCGGTGGCTACTGCGCGCTCGTTCCCGAGCAGCGTCAAATCTGGATCGGCTCCGACGGTTCCGGGCGCCTCCGCGAGACCTTCGGCGCGCCAGAGTTTCTAACTCCTGCCGACAAGGCCGCGTGGAGGCCGCGGGCTCGCCGTCGCTCGGCAACGGAACGAGCGACACCTCCTTCGGCCCGAACGCGCTCAGCGACGGCCCTTCGAACCTCGCCAATGCGCCGACCGATCCGACGGCGCTCAAGGCCGCCATCGAGGACCGCTCGCTTGAGGGCGGTCCGCCGGGTTCCGCCGAGGACTTCACCCAGATCGGCGACCTGCTCCGCGAGACGGACGCGTCGCCGGCACTGCGCAGCGCGCTGTTCCAGGTTGCGTCCGAGCTCCCTGGCATCGTCCTCCTCGGCAGCGTCTCCGACCATGACGGTCGCTCGGGTATCGGGATGGCGATGGACACAAATGGCGTTCGCAACGAGCTCATCTTCGATCCGGCAACCAGCGCCCTTATCGGGGAGCAGAGCGTCGCTCTGGTCGACAGCCCGGATGGGTACGAGGGTGTGAAGGTCGGAGCCGTCCTCGGCTGGACGGTTTACAAGTCCTCCGGGATCGTCGACTCGACCAGCGAGACCCCGACCGGGACCGCGCCGAGCGCGCCGCGAGTCACGTGCACCGTGGTCCCAGCCGGCGGAGGGAGCCGCTCAGCGCCGGGGACGACCAACGGCTCGCTGGCGACGGCAACCCCGGCGCCCCAGTGCACTACTGCCCCCTAACCCGGAGTCCCGGCCGTTCGTCGCGACCTGAGCCTCGACCAGCGGTACGCCGAGCGGCCGAGCGCGCCGGGTTCGAGCGTGCGCGAAGCTGTGCACGAGAGTGTCGCGAATGGTGGGCCGATGATCCTTCGTTTTGCCAATTGCGAGCTGGACGTCAATCGAGTGATCGTGCGTCGTGACGGTCGCGAGGTGAAACTCGAGCCACAAGCGTTCGACGTGCTCTGCTACCTCGTCGAGCACCGGGGCGAGGTCGTCCGCAAGGAGCAGATCCTCGACGACGTCTGGGGCGACCGTTTCGTGAGCGAGTCGGCGCTCACCACGCGCATCAAGTCGGTGCGCCAGGCGCTCGGCGATGACGGCAGCCGCCAGGCGATCATCCGGACCGTCCATGGCAAGGGCTACGAGTTCCTCGCGACCGTGGAGACGCTCGAGGCGCCCGCTTCCGAAGACGGTGAGCAGGTGCAACTGCCCCAAGAGCCGATGCTCCCCGCCGCGCTGCAACCGCTCATCGGCCGGGAGTCGCTCCTCGAGCGCCTCGCTGCCGCCCTCGACAAGCACCGTCTCATCACGCTCGTCGGCCCGGGCGGCGTCGGCAAGACGTCGGTCGGCGTCGAGCTCGCGCGCCGCACCGCCGAGCGCTACCCCGACGGCGTGAAGCTCGTCGAGCTCGTGGCCGTCGGCGACGAGGACGCCACGCTCGAGGCCGTCGCGACGTCGATCGACGTTCATGTCCGGCGTGGCAGCTCGATCGGGGACGCGATCATCGAGACGCTGAGGCTACGGCGTTTACTCATCGTGCTCGACAACTGCGAGCACCTCGTCGAGCCGGTGGCGTCCCTCGCCAGCCGGGTCCTTCGGGAAGCACCAGCCATCTCCATCGTGGCCACCTCACGCGAGCCGCTCGCGCTCCCGGGCGAGCAGGTGTGGTCGGTCGATCCGTTGTCGACCGGCGATGCGGGCGCCGGTGCCCTCGCCGGGGGCGGCCTCGAGAGCGCCCCGGCCGTCGCGCTCTTCGTCGAGCGAGCGTGCGCCTCCGACCCGGGCTTCGAGCTCAACGAGCAAAACGCGAGAGTCGTCGTCGAGATCTGCCGGCGCCTCGACGGGATCCCGCTCGCGATCGAGCTCGCGGCGGCGCGCGCCCGGACGATCGACCTGGCGGAGATCGCGGCGCGCCTCGACGAGCGGTTACGTCTGCTGAAGGCCTCCCGCCGCGGGGGCGACCCCCGTCACCGGACGATGGAGGACGCAATCAGCTGGTCGTACGACCTGCTCGCGCCCGAGGAACAGGAGCTGTTCTGCGCGCTCGCGGTCTTCGCGGGGCCCTTCGACCTCGCGTCCGCCGAGTCGACGTGCCGCTCGGGCGACGCGCTCGACCTCCTCACGCGCCTCGCTGACCGCTCCATGGTCTCGGTCCGCCGCCCCGCCAGCGGTGGCACGCGCTATGAGCTGCTCGAGACGCTGCGTGAGTACGGCCGGAGCCGCATGAACTACGACCGTCGTGCGGAGGTCTTCGAGTCGCACGCCGCTCACTTCGCCGCCCTCGCAGGCTCTGTCGAGAAGGAGATGCGGACGCCGCGCGAGCCGCAGGCGATCGAGCTCGCGGAGGCGTCGTTCGCCGACCTGCGCGCCTCGCAGCGCTTCGCCCTCGAGACGGGCGACCTCGACACGGCGTTCGGGCTCATCGTGTCGGCACGCGAGTTCGCGATGCGGGCCATGCGCTATGAGCTGTTCGCGTGGGCGGACGCCGCTTGCCGGACGGACGGTGCGCTCGGGCACCCGCTCGCCCCGGTGCTCACGGGAGTCCGCGCGTACGGCGCGTGGGTCCGCGGCGAGTTCGAGCTCGCGGTCGCCCTCGCCCACGAGACCCGTGCACTTGAAGACGCACATGGCGTCGAGCCGAGCGGGCTCGCGGAGCGCGCGCTCGGCAACACGCTGCTCGTGCTGAATGACGACGAGGGCGCACTTCGCGCGTCGATCCGCCAGATCGAGCTCGCGGAGGCGTCCGGTGTCGCGTCTCGCATTGTGCACGCGTGCTACATGGGCGCGGTGGGCATGGGCGCGACCGGCGACTCCGAGGCTGCCGCGAGGTACATCGCTCGCGCGAACGAGCTTGCCGCCGTGACCGGCAGCCCGACCGACCTCGCTTCGGTCGCGGTCGCGGAAGGCTTCGCGAGCCGCAGCGACGATGGCGCGCTGGCCGCCTTCCTCAGGGCCGAGGAGCTCACTCGAGGAACGGGTAACCGGTGGATGAGCGCGTTCGCCCTGACCGAGGCGTGCGGGTTGCTCATCCACTTCGGCGAGCTCGCACGCGGTTGCGCGGGGCTTGCGGAGACCGTCGACCTTTGGTATCGCTCCGGTGAGTGGGCTCAGCAGTGGCACACGCTCTCGCGCTGTGTCATCGCGTTGCACCGCATTGGTGAGGCAGAGCTCGCGATGGAACTGATCGGAGCGATCGAGGTGCACTTCATGCTCGGCGTCACCCCGATGTCGGCGACGTTGCGCGACGTGGCGCTCGCCACGCGCGACGAGCTCGAGACCCGACTCGGCGAGGCACACGCAGCTGAGCTCGCGGCGATCGGGTCGTCACGCCCGGTCGACGAGGTGGTCCATCGGACCCGGAACGCGCTGCTCGCCCGTCCCCGCGACGACTGAGCGGCGGAATTGGGCCCCGTTGCGCGTTGCGTCGTCGAGGTGCGCAAGCAGGTGCGGGAGCAACTCAGCCGCGTCGTCCCCCGCCCCTGCGATCAGATTCGAGCGTCGCCGCCGGAGGAACGGCAGCCCGAGCACATAGAGCCCAGGCACCGGCGAGACACCGCCGTCGTGCGCGACCCGACCGCGGCGGTCGAAGGCGTCCGTGTCCAGCCACGGATAGACGGGCCGGTACCCGGTCGCCCAAATCACGGTCGTAAACCGCTCGAGGTCGAGCTCCGTGGGCACGGCGCCGAGACGGGTCGGCGCCGGCCGGTCAGGCTCGGAGACCTCGTCCGAGAGGCCGTGCTCGTTGACGAATTCGTCGATCCGCCGGAGGAGGCGGGACTGTTTCAGATCCGCGTTCGCCGTCAGGCTCGCGAGCGCGCCAGAGAACTGCGCGCGCAGTCCAGAGACCCGCATGAGCCGGCCGACAAGCTCGACGCCGCCGGCGGAGAGGGCGTTCAGGTCGAGAGTCGCCCTGGCCGGGCCGCCGACGAGCTGCACCGAAGCATGGCGGCGCGCCCGCTCGATGTCGTCGACGTCGTCGTAGCGCTCGTCGAGCTGGCCGATCGCGGCCAACCAGCGGTAGATGTCGCGCCCGCGGTAGGTGCGCGGCAAGCGGAGGTGCTCACCGACCGCGAGGGTGACGGCGAATCCCGCGCGTCGAAGCTCGTCCGCGATCTGCACTCCGGAGGCTGACGCGCCGACCACGAGCACGTCGCCGGTGGCGTCCAGTTGCGCGGGGTTTCGGTATTGCAGGGCGGTGATCTGGTTGATGCGGCGGGGCAGTTCGGCCGCGACCGCCGGGATCCGCGGATCGCTCGACGCACCCGCGGCGACGACGACGGCCGCGGCGTGGTAGCAGCCGTCGTCGGTCTCGACCTCGAACCAGTCGCCCTTCCGGCGCACCTGCCGCACCGCAACTTGCGTTCGGACCGGGGCGCCGGTGTGGCGGGCGTAGGCCTCGAGCCAGCCGGCGGTCTCGGCCGCCGTCTGATAGCCGTCGGCGTCCGGCCCCTCATACCGGTACCCGGGCAAACGGCACATCCAGTTCGGGGTGAGCAGCCTGAGCGAGTCCCAGCGCTCCTTCCGCCAGGACGCCGCCACCTCGTCGCGTTCGAGCACAACGTGGTCGAGACCCGCGGCGGCAAGGTGACGGCTCATGGCGAGGCCGGCCTGCCCGGCGCCGACGACGGCGGCGGTCACGCGCATCGATCGCATAGTTCTCGCGCCTTGACACTCGGCTCCGGTCCGACTCGGTCAGGCGAGCGAGACCCGGACGGTGGTCGGGTTGGCAATGATGTCGAAGACGGCCGAGCGCTTCTGGGACTGGGCGAGGATCGCCTCGAGGTCGGCTCGGCTCGCGTCTGCATCGATGTCGTAGGTCACCGTGACCTCGTCGAAGCCGTTGCGCACATCGCCGTCGATTCCGAGGATGCCCTGCAAGTCCATCCCGGCCGTCACGGTCGCCTTCACGGAGTGAAGCTGGACGCCGCGGTTCGACGCCACCGTCGCGACACCGGCCGTGAGGCAGGACGCCAGCGCGGCGAGCGCGATCTCGGGCGGGGTGGCGCCGTTGTCCTCAGAGGCGAAGACTTCCGGGTGGTCGGCGTCGACCGTGTATGCCTGGCGGTGCACGTGCTCAGCGCCGAGGCCCGAGAAGTCGACGATCTTGGTGCGGCTGTGAGTCCCTCGCACCCACTCGCAGGTTGCCCGCCACTGGAAGAGGGCGGCCTCGGGGGCGTTCGTGAGCGCCTCGCGGGCGCCGCGCAGCGCCTCGACGTTCACGCCGTTGTCGACGGTCGGGGTATCGGTGGTCGTCATCGCCAGTCTCCTTTTCTGATCGCGCCGGGCGCTCGCCCGGCCACGGCGATCACTCTCCACCGACGCGGCGTCGGAGTCTTGGAGCCGGGATGGAGATCACCTGACAAGCAGCAGTCACGCGATCTCCACCCGATCTTCAGGACTTCTCGCGCCCGCCGGCGCACGATGCGCTCCATGGCGACGCGCACCGAACCCCATTTGACTGGCGACGCACCGGCGACCACCGACACCCCGGAGGCCGGTGACGAGCACCACGACTGGCGGGCGGCCGGCGAGGCATGGGGGTACCGAGCGGCCGACTGGGCCTGCCTGTACGAGCACTACGCGATTGACGTGCTCGTCGCGATCCTCGGGCGAGTGGGCGTCGGGCCGGGAACCAGCCTGCTCGACATCGCCTGCGGCTCGGGCCTCGCCGTCCGCCTCGCGAGCGGGATGGGGGCGACGGTCTCGGGCATCGATGCCTCGGCCGAGCTCCTCGCTTTGGCCACCACCCGCACACCCGACGCCGATCTGCGGCTCGGCTCCATGTTCGAGATCCCGTGGCCGGACGCTTCGTTCGACGCCGCGATCTCGATCAACGGCATCTGGGGCGGGTGCGAGATCGCGCTCGACGAGGCGTTCCGAGTGCTCAGGTCCGGGGCGGCGCTCGGGATCAGCTTCTGGGGCGAGGGACCTCCACTCGACATTCGCGGCATCTTCCGCCCGCTCGCGCGCCACTCGCCCCAGGTGCACCACGAGTCGATGAAGCAGCTGAACAACATCGCCACACCGGGCGTCGCCGAGGCGATGCTCGAGGCGAGCGGCTTCGTAGTCACGGAGCGGGGTGCCCGGGTTTCGGTCGTCGAATGGCCCGACGCGGACGTCGCGTGGCGGGCGGTATCAAGCATCGGACCTTCGGTGCCGGCGCTCCGGGGTCCCGACGCCAACGTGGCGCGCCGCGAGATCCTGGATGCTCTGGAAGCCGGCCGCGACGAGCACGGCGTCTACCGCCTGCGGAACGACCACCAGTTCGTCATCGCGCGGAAGCCTTGACAGGCATCGGCCGCGTGACCCCCGGTCACGGCTCAGGCCAGCCCGCGGCTGAGCTCGGGTGTGGGGCGCGTCCGCGACTCAGGTCGCCTTCCAGGTTGAGCCCGACTCGACAAGGCGAAGCTGCTGAAACCCGAGCAAGCCGAACTTCGTGCCGACGACGACGGCATGGCCGGGCGATGTCTCATCCACTCCCTGGAGATTCACCTCGCCTTTGACGAGCGTCCCGAGGGGGACCACGCTCCAAGCTGTCCCATTCCATCTGAGGACGACGCCGAAAGTCGCCTCCTGATCGTCAGACGGCCCGACTGCGAGACACGACTTTGCTGAAGCGCAAGAGACCGCTGCAAGGCCGCCGTAAGCGCCCGTCGGGTTCGGGGCGGGTAAAACGGTCCAGGACTTCCCGTTCCACGACTCGACGAGATCGGATTTTGTCGTAGGGGTGGCAAAACTGGACCCCGCCGCCGTGCACCGGCTGGAGGACACGCACGAAACGCCCTCCAGATCGAAGTAGGGCACCGAGGGCTGGGCGAGGTGCGTAATCGACCACGACCTGCCGTTCCAACGCTCGGCGAGCCCTGCCTCGCCATCCGCGGATGAGCCGACGGCGACGCAGGAAGTAGTGGAAACGCAGCTAACCGCCGACATCGAGTCCGAGTAGGAATTCGCCGGCATGCCGACCTCTGCCCACTTTTGCCCTCGCCAGACGAAGGAGTCAGGACTGGACGAGTTCTCGGCCCCGACCGCCATGCAGAAGCGTCTGCCTACGCAGGAGACGTCGGACAGGGACTCGTCGACTCCCAGGCTGTTGCCGGCGATGGTCGGCTTCCAGGAGGTTCCGTTCCAGACCTCGATGAGTGCATCAGAGATCGTTTGGTAGGCGATGTGCTCATCGTGGGCTTTCGCTTCCACGTTGAAGAACTCCAACGGGCTGGGACTCGTGACGCCGACGGCGGCGCAGAAGCGGACAGTGGGACAAGAGATGCCCGTCAGCTGTGCAAGGGCTCCTTCGGGCGCAGGGTCCGAACGGATCCAAGCGTGGCCATTCCAGCGTCGTGCCAACTGGGTTTCCGGGCTGAGATATTGACCGACGGCCATGCAACTGGAGCGGTTGGTACAAGCAACCCCTGCCAGGATCTGGGCGAGCGACGCGGGATCGGGAACACGGTCGGCGCTCCAGGTCCCCTTGGAGAAGGAGTCCGCGAGGGCGACGGTTTGGACGCCGTCGGACTCGTTTCCGACGGCGACACAGCGTGAGGCCGACGAACAGGAGACGCCCGCGAAGCTGTCCTGGGGTGCCGCCTCGGGCGTTCCGCGAACCGACCAGGACGACCCGTTCCAATGGACAATGGAGGTGTGGTCGCTTTGCAGGTTCCGGCTCGTCTCGTCTCCAGCCGCCGTGCAGTCGGAGAGCCCGGTGCCAACACACGAGACGGCATCGAGATCGTCGGCTGCGGTGCCCGGCTGAGGCGTCGAGCGGTTCTTCCACGACGTCCCATCCCACGTGAGGCTGATATTGCGGTACTGGTTCTGTAGGGAGGAGTGCCCTACGGCGATGCAGCTTTTGAAGCTCGTGCACGAGACGCCGGTGAGTTGGTTCCACCGCGTCGTCGATGTGTCAGGCGTGGGCTCCACTACCCACGTTCCCAGGAAGTCCAACTCAGTCAAGGCGCTCGCTGGGCCACCGCCAGTCTCGCTCCAGCCAACAGACATGCAGAACGCGGTCGTGCACGAGACGGAGGTGAGGAGGTCGACGCCGGCTGTGTTCGCGGCTGTGCCGAGCGTGAAGGTTGGGCCTCCCTGCCAGTATTCGACAAGGGCTTGCGCGGATCCGGAAGTAGTCTCGCCGACGGCCACGCAAAGGGATGCCGTCGGGCAGGAGACACCATAGAAGGAGGCGTCGTCGTACCCCGGGGCCACAGCGACGGTTGTCCACGAGGAGCCGTCCCACATCAGGGCGACTGCACCTCCTGATCCGGCGCCGACCGCCATGCAGAAGTCGGTAGACACGCAGGAAACCGAATTCAAACGTGCGGTCCCAACGGAAAGGTGGACAGTCGAAAGCGACCACGCATGGCCGTTCCACCTCTCGGCCAACGGCCGCTCGGTGTTCTCGGCCTCGAAGTTGCCGACAGCCATGCAGAACGAGCTGGACAGACAGGACACCCCCGCGAAAAGGCTCGTGCTCTCCCGACGGTTGAGCTTCTGCGGTACAGGCGTGGTCGCCCGAACAGCACGCACAGCCGGAGCTGCCGACGGCGAGAATCGTCCGTCGCTGCGCAGAGGGGTAGACGCGGCCGCAAGGACAGGGACGAGCCCGACGAAGACCACGAGGGTGGCGACCACCGGAGCGAAGAAACGAACTCGGACCATAGCGAACCTCTCACCCGGAAGGGATAATTGTTTCACCCCGGAAGGCGTGACGCCATGTCCATCGCGTAGCACAGCCCGTAGGATTCTGGAAGTGAGCGGGCGTCTGTCTCACTACTGGTTCGTTCCAGGGTCGAGGCTGATGCCCATCACCTCGGCCACCCGATTCATGTCGACATCGAAGGCCAGGAGTGTCGCGCCGTAGCGCAGCGCGACGGCGGCGATCATGCAGTCGATCATCCCTCGCGGCGTGACACCGACCCGCCGGCACGCTCTGTAGATGTTCGCCGCGGCATCGAAGTCGACAACTGTGTCGAAGCTGAGCAAGGCGAATCTGAGCAGGAGCCGGCGCAGGTCCACCGCGCGTTGGTCAGTCCGGGCACCTGCGGCGAGCTCCATAACGACCGGCTCGGTAACTGCGATGGGTCCCTCATCGGTAATGAGCTCAGTGAGGCGACGGTCGACGGGGCTGCCTGTTGCCCGGTCGTACTCCACCCAGGCCGAGGTATCGACCAGGATCATGCGCCACGCGGTCGGGAGTCGGAGGGTGCCTTCCCGATCGAACGAGAGCCCCTCATGGCTAAGGCCTCCTCGCGTGACATGGGGTTGCCCGCCAAGTGGCGCAGAGCGAGGTCAACCGCTTCGGTCTTGGTGCGCAAGTGGTAGCGGTCCATGACCAACTGGAGATACGAGTCCTCGATCTCAATGTTCGTTCTTACCTTGGACATACACGTATCATACACGCAAGGTGTACGTTGCGTGTACTGACTGGTCAAGCCAACCGAACGGGTCGGGTGGTGAACAACGTTCCGAACTGCTCGGACGGGTGTTTTCGCGTCCAGCCGGAAGGGTATGGAGTTGGTCATGGATTCCGATCCCTCACCCGACACCCATCCTCCAGATGCGCCGCCTGGAAGCGACCCGCTCGAGCCCGAGCCAGTGATCCCGATCGACATTCCCGAGCCGATGCCAGTCGAGGTCCCCGAGCCCGGAGTCATAGACGTACCCGAGCCTGGGATCAGCTGATGCGGACGGGGCAGCGAGCAGCGAGGGATCGGCGGTCATGCCCGTCGAGACCTTCATCTCGATTCCGGCGCCCCTATCCTGGTGACCTGAGAGAGGCTCGTCTCGCCGCGGTGTTCAAGGCGCTGACTGCCCCGGATGTCCAAACCGCTGACGTGGAGCCGGAACGAAGATACGAACCGAGGGCGTGACGCCATTTCACGCCTCAAGGGTCGCGATCCGCATTTGAGCGCCCTGCGGCTGGGCTTCGAGTTTCGTAGCATCCAGCCATGACACCGGAACGCCCGACGAGAACAACGAAGTTCGCCATCCGGGCCTTGGACGAGTCGACCTGGAACGCTTTCGCAGAGCTGGTCGAGCGCAACAACGGAATCTACGGAGGATGCTGGTGCGCTCCGAACCACGTCGAGTACCAACGAGGAGTTAGTGATCCAAAGACGCTCAAGAGAGAGCTCGTCAAGACGAGCAGAGCACACGCCGCACTCGTGATCGATGACGATGGTCACGCACAGGGATGGTGTCAGTACGGTCCATCCGAGTCGCTCGAACTGAAGCACCAACGCGCCTACAACAAGGAGCCACCGCCTGTCGCCCGATGGCGCATCGCATGTATTTTCGTAGACAAACGACACCGACATCAGGGAGTCGCGCGAGTGGCTCTCGAGGGTGCTCTCCGTCAAATTGCGCAAGCAGGAGGTGGGCGAGTAGAGGCGATCTCGGAGGTGACGGTCGGTCGCGAGGCACAGGACCGATTCCTGTTTAGCGCGACGGTCGAGCTCTTTGAAGAGCTTGGTTTTAAGAGAGTGCGGCAGGTCGGCATGCACGCATGGATTGTGAACAAGACCGTCGCTCGACTGGATCGCCACCCATAGCCGCGCAGTCGATGCCAGAGCGCTCGGTGCGAGCACGATGGGCTGCGGTTGGCTCCCAAGGCGGCGTTCGAAGCCTCTGACGCAGCCACGACGAACGGTGTCTTACGCTTCGTCGGTCGGGTGTCCCACCATGGGCCATGAGGTTGTTCGAGCCAGGCTTCTTGACCCACATTTCCCTCGAGACCCGAGTTGCCATTCCACCCGACGGACTGCCGGCGACCGCGACGGTTGAGGGCCCGTCACGGAGACGGCTCGACTCCCGACCTCCATCGTGGGACAGAGCTACGTCAGCGTAGGTCGAAGACGATTCGCGCCTTGATCTGTCCTTTCTCGACCGCTTCGAAGCATTCGTTGACCTCGTCGAGTTTGCGGCTCTCCCTTATTACCCGGGTCCGTCCTTGAGCGTGGATCGCGTACACCTCGGCAAGGTCCTTGCGGGTTCCAACGATGGAACCGACAATGGTGATGCCTCTCAACACCGTTTCGAAGATCGGCAGCTTGACGAAGTTGTCAGCCGGCAGTGCGACGAAGACCAGGGTCCCGCCGCGGCGCAGAGCACCGAATGCTTGTTCGAACGCCTTGGGCGCGACGGCCACCGAGATGGCCGCATGCGCGCCGCCCAGCGCCTGAATCATCTCCACCGGGTCCTCCGTTAGAGCATTGACGACATAGTCGGCGCCCAATTCCTTGGCAAGCTCGAGCTTGTCGTCCACGACGTCAACAGCAACCACGGTGGCGCCGCTGATCTTTCCGTATTGCAGTGCCAGATGGCCAAGCCCGCCGACGCCGAACACCGCCATAAGCTGCCCCGGTCGCGCCCCTGATACCTTCACGGCCTTGTACGTTGTCACGCCGGCGCAGGTCAGCACTGAAGCATCGAGGGGGTCGATCGTGTCTGGGACCTGGGCGACGTAGGCCGCGTTCGCGACGACGTACTCGGCGTAAGCGCCATTCACGCTGTAGCCCGTGTTGACCTGCTTCTCGCAGAGAGTCTCCCAACCATCGACGCAGTAGTCGCAAACTCCACATGCCGAGCCCAGCCACGGCACGGCAACCCGGTCACCTATGTTCAACGCGTCCACACCGGGGCCAACCTTCTCGACAATCCCGACTCCCTCGTGGCCGGGAATGAATGGCGGAGTTGGTCTGAACGGCCAGTCACCGTGCGCGGCGTGAATGTCGGTATGGCACAAGCCGGAGGTCTCGACCTTGACCAGGACCTCGCCAAGACTGGGTTCGGGCGTGGGCACCTCCTCAAGACTGAGCACTTTGGTGAAATCGTGTACAACCGCTGCCTTCATTAGAACTCCATTCAAGAAGAGGGGCCCTGTCGCTTTCGAACTCCTTATTTCTGGTTGATCGGTGAACGACGCGACCCGACCAGTGAGCGATTACCGGGGCGCCCGAGCCTTACCTCGAGCGCCCCGCTTGAGCTCTACAGCTGCGTGCAGACGGCCTTTACCTCGGTGTAGGCCTCGAGAGCCTGGTGGCCCATCTCGCGACCCCATCCGGACTGCTTGTAACCACCGAACGGCAGGGCGGCGTCGAAGACGTTGTAGCAGTTGATCCAAACAGTCCCAGCTCGGATCTTCTTGGCTAAGGCGTGGGCTTTGGCGATGTCCCCGGTCCAGATCCCTGCACCGAGGCCGAACGGGCTGTCATTGGCCGTCGCTGCGATCTCGTCCAGGCTCTGGAACGGGGCCGCGACCACGACCGGGCCGAAGATCTCCTCCTTGACCACCCGCATGTCCGGCCGTGTGTTGGCAACCACGGTGGGTTGGAAGAAGTAGCCACGCTCGCCTTCCCGGCGACCGCCCGCCACGATCGTCGCACCCTGCTCGCGACCCGAATCGAGGAATCCACTGACCTTGTTGAGCTGCTCGTCGGAGACGAGGGGACCCATCTGGGTGTCGGGGTCCAATCCGTCTCCGAGCTTGATCGCCTTGGCAATGTCGGCGACACCAGCCACGACTTCTTCAAAGGAGTCCGCTTCGACGTACAGCCGGGACCCGGCGACACAGCACTGGCCGTGATTGAAGAAAATGGCATTGGCGGCGCCGGCGATGGCGACCTGTGGATCAGCGTCGGAAAACACGATGTTGGGACTCTTCCCGCCCAATTCGAGGCTCACCTTCTTCAGGTTCCCGGTGGCGGCCTTGGCGATGAGCCGGCCGACATCTGTCGAGCCGGTGAAGGCGATCTTGTCGACCCCTTCATGGGCTGCGAGCGCGGCGCCGGCAGTCTCGCCGAAGCCCGTTACGACATTGACTACACCGTCTGGAAGGCCGGCCTCGGCCAGGATCTCAGCGAGGTAGAGGGCCGCCAGCGGTGTCTGCTCGGCGGGCTTGAGGACCACGGTGTTTCCCGTCGCCAAAGCCGGCCCCAGCTTCCAGGCCGCCATCAAGAGCGGAAAGTTCCACGGAATGATCTGGCCAACCACGCCGATCGGCTCCCGCAGGGTGTAGGCGTGGAACTCGGCGCCCGGGGTGTAGGGCACGGATAGTGCGATCGTGTTCCCCTCGATTTTGGTTGCCCAACCTGCCATGTAACGGAACAGTTCGGCGGCCAGCGGCACGTCCGCGGCGCGGGCGACGGCGAGGGGCTTGCCGTTGTCAAGAGTCTCGAGCTCGGCGAACTCCTCCAAGCGCTCAGTGATTAGATCGCCGATCCTCCAGATGATCCGGCCCCGGTCGGAGGGCGTCATGCGGCCCCATGGACCGTCGTCGAAGGCCCGTCGTGCTGCTTGCACTGCCAGGTCGATATCGACCGCGTCGCCTTCGGCGACGGTGGAGAGTGTCTCGCCTGTTGCCGGGTTGACGGTCTCAAAGGTCTTGCCAGACTTGGAGTCGACCAACTGTCCATCGATGAACAGCTGCCGGCGAGAGACAATGAAATCATGGACGCGTTTGTCCAGAGTGAGGGTATTCACGGGTACTGCCCCGGTTCTCCCGCTGTTGAGCGGGTCTAGGTGCTCCGCTGCCCAGCGTCTGCGTTACCTCGGTCGGTACCAGCTTCCCATTGTGCGCCGGGCACATCGGTAGCCATCTCACCCTACACCCGGGCTGCCAGCGCTCGGCCGCGGTAGTGCGTCAGTTTGATGTCAAGCTGACCCAACCACTCCGGCGCTCGAAAGGGCGAAAGGCAGCACGAAGCTTGATGATCGCAGGCCGGCGCCTCGTCCAGCGTGCCACCCGCCAAAGTTCCCTTCGACAGGAATCTCCTCGGGCAGATCATGGTCCAGAGAACCAGCACGCCGAGCCGTGGGCGCGGGGCCGCAGGATAATCGCTTTGGCTATTTATTTTCACCTGCAGCTGGCTGGCAGCTCCAGAACACTAATATAAGTCTTCTTGCCTTGAGGGCAAGGAACACTTATACTCGCAGCATGACGCTGGAAACCGAGCGGCCCAAGACACGAAGATGGGGCGAGGCCACCTCTCGCGCCGTCCGGCTCCTCGCGCTCCGCACCGTCCCC
The DNA here is from genome assembly GCA_963763085.1 of uncultured Acidimicrobiaceae bacterium. GTDB lineage: Bacteria > Actinomycetota > Acidimicrobiia > Acidimicrobiales > Bog-793 > CAVXNB01. The sequence goes on along the minus strand of CAVXNB010000004.1, from coordinate 820,878 downwards.
ACGCTGCAGGTCGACCTCGCCAGGGAGCTCGGCATCACCCAGCCACGCGTTTCACAGATCGGAAGACTCCTCGTAACCGAGGGCGTCAGGTTCGCGGACGTGCACGAGGCGGACCAACGCGCCGGACTTGTTCATCTTTACGCGCTCCATCACGCTCCAGCGGTCGTGACCGAGACACTCTGGTACGACATCGACCCCTCACTCGAGCAGGTCGCCCGTGCCGTCGCCTACCTTGTAGAAGCCGGCGCCGTGGCAGTCGTCTCCGCTGACGCCGCCCCCGACTTCGTCGCTCCGTGGCGGTCGCCGACGCTGACGGTGATCTACACCGACCTCGACGCGCCGCTCGACCCGGCCGGCTTCGTCCCGGCCATGGCCAGGGGCGAGGCGAGCATCGTCCTCCGCCACGTGTCGGACGCGAGTCTGCTCGAACCGTGGCAAGCTCCGAGGGAGGCGCCATTCCCCCTCGCGCACCCGTTGCAGCAGATATGGGACCTGCGTGACCTCGGCGGAGAGGACAGGTTCGAGGCCTCTGAGCGGCTCATGCGCCGCGTCGTGATGGGCATCCTCTGAAGGTGGCAATACGACAAACCGTCCGCGTCAGCAGTGGTGAAGGAGCGATGACGATGGGCGACTGCGGAGGCCACGAGGTCGGGAGATCCCTTGGCGACGCGTAGGTGCATGTCCATGGAGACGAGCGACGGCAAGCCATGCGAGAACGAGGCCGACGTTTGGTCTGCTTTCTGTGGTGCGGGCCACCTGTGCGTTTCGCCCCCCGTCGATCAGACTAAGCGTGCGCCCACGGCCGCGTCGTCGGACCCGCGCCCGGTCGAGGACATCCTGGCCGCGTCTGGCGGAGGGACGGATCGGCTGGTGATGATGAGTCCGTCGGCTGCGGACGATGGTGGCTTCATTGCGATGGCGGACGTGACGAGGGCGGCGGGGCTGGCGGGCATGGGCGCCGACTACCGGCTACTCGGTGGGATCGCCGTGATGCTCCACATACAGCGCCTCGGCATCGACGTGCCCCTCCGAAGAACGGGCGACGCCGACTTCGGAGTTCCGCCGCACGTACTGAAGGCCGGTCGCCTGGTCGATCAACTGGATCTATCGACGTCACGGACCAATGGACACTGATGAGTATGTTACATCGATGTATGCTACGTCAGTGCCTACAACTGAGTTCTGCGGTCGGGAACGAGAGCTAGCCGCGCTTGACACCGAACTCCGGAGTGCCACCGAATCGGGTACCGGACGCCTGCTAGCAATTCGCGGACGTCGCCAGGTCGGCAAGTCACGACTGGTCGAGCACTTCGCAGAGCGAAGTGGCGTCGCGTACGGCGTCGTTGCCGGCATGAAGGGCGCGCCGGTCGACGTGCAAGTGCGCCGAGCCGCTGAGACGCTCCGCTCCTCTACCCGGCCGCTGCCAGCGCTCGAAGCCGTCACTGCTCTCCCTCCAGGGAACTGGTATGACCTGCTGTCTCGGCTGCAACTCGCGCTGAATGATGATCCCGCGATCCTCGTCATCGACGAGTTCCCCTGGGCGAATGAGTCGAGCCCCGGTCTCGATGGGCTCCTCCAGTCGCTGTGGGACCTCATGTTCGCGAGGCGACCGGTCTTAGTCCTGCTCATCGGCTCGGACGAGGCCATGATGGATCGGTTGTTCGAGCACGACCGACCGCTGTTCGGCCGTCTCGATGGCCATTTCGTCATCGAGCCGTTCAACCCGGCGGAAACGGCGCAGGCTCTCGGAGGCTCACGATCTCCTGTCGAGGTCTTCGACACGCAGCTCATCACAGGAGGATTCCCAGAGCTCGTCGCCCACGCGCGAAGATTCAGATCTGTCGAGGCTCTCGTCGAGGACGCTCTTTCGCGTCCCCATACGCTGCTCGCCGACGTCGCCCAAATCAACCTTGCCGGCGAGCTCGTGGATGGCACCAACACCCGCCTCGTCCTCGAAGCGGTGGGAGCCGACGAAATCGGCGTGGTCAACTTCTCGCGCATTGCCTCGGATCTCGGCGGTGGGACCGCGGCAACGACGGCGGTGAGTCGGGCAACTGACATCCTTACAGGCACCAAGCGCATCCTCGCCGTCGACATCCCAGCCGGTGACAAGGGCAGCCGGCTCAAGCGCTACCGAGTAGCCGATCCGTACCTGCGCTTCTGGTTCCGCTTTGTCGAACCTCAGCTCCGCAATATCGAGGTCGGTCGGTCAGATCTGGCGCTCAAGGCCTTTTCAAACGGCTGGAGCACTTGGAGAGGCAAGGCTATTGAGCCAGTCGTCCGCGACGGCGTGCTGCGCCTCGCGCCACAGCTTGACCCGCCGTTTGATTCGATCGAATCTGTCGGTGGCTGGTGGGACCGACGCGGCGAGCATGAGTACGACGTTGTCGGCTCCGCACGGGGCAGCATTCCGGTGGCGATCGGTTCAATCAAGTGGAGGGAAAGAACAACGTTCGGAGCGAAGGACATAGCCAAACTCGCAGAAGGACGCGCTGTGATACCGAAAGCGGGCGCGGCACGTCTGGTCGCCGTTACGCCCCGAGGTTCCTCGTCAGGTGTCGGAGCCGACCTTGTCCTCGACGCAGCGGCTCTGCTCAGTGCCTGGCGGTTGTGAGTTCGTGTTTCGAGATGGCACGGCTAGCGGTCGCGGTGTCTCCGCCAGCTTTGGAGTCACCCAAGTCTCGAAGATGTGGGCAACCGAGCGAGAATAGCTAGCACTGTTGTTGAGCGATTCCCCGTGTGATCGTGGTGCCGTCGTGCGTCAGCAGCGACACAGGTCGAGCACTCACCATCGAGAGGCCCTTTTGGAGAGCTCATCGCCGCATCTCGCGCAACTATGTTGGCGAAGTTGTTGGCGGAACGGAAACGCCATAGTTGTGAAGTCGCGAAGTACCGCTTGACATGCTGTTCTTGGTTGGTTGGCGAGCGAGCCGCTGAGGCGCACGCCGTCGAGGAGGGCCCGGTCGAGCAGCTGTCGAGCAATGCTCGGGGTAGCGATGGCGATGACCTTGTCCACTGCGACGGCGCGGGCCATCTCGAGGGCCTCGTCGATTCCGGCGGCGAAGCGCACCATGCCGTCGGGTCGGGGCCAGCCGTCGGGCACGCTGTGGGAGACGACGATTACTGGCGCCCCGGTCGGGTGGCTACCGCCCCAGCCGTGAGCGATCTCGAACGTCCGTCGGCCGTAGATGAGCGCGCCAAGCTCGTGGCGCATCCCAACCGCGGCCTCGACCACCTCGTCGCCCTCAGCCCCATCCCTGGCCGTTTGCGGCTGCGGCTGCGGCTGCGGCTTGGCGTACCAGCTGAACACGCCCTCGACGACATCATCTTCGTCGGCGACGAAGCCGTCCAGCGACACCGACATGTCTGCCACCACCGGTCCCATGACTACACCTCCTGGGTTTGATGTTCAACGATTAAGACGAAGTATGACGTCGCGCCTCATCGATGCCCCGATTGGGCGACCGTCAGGACAACCTCTGCCGTTTTTGTCGAGTCCCTGCGTGGCGGACCGGGCGCCGACTCGTGGCGGTCCCGGCTTCGTGCACGGGTCGGCCGGCTACAGAGAAGTGTGTCACCGCGCCCGATCGACGGTGCGGCGTGAACAACCTGAAAGCGATCCCGCCTTGCGACAGGACGTTGCCGCCTCCGTCCAACCTCGACTCCGGCTCGCGCGTTCGACCAGTCCCGCGATAGCAAGCGACCGAGCGGGCTTTGGGGCTGTTTCTTCGGGCCGGCACAGCTGTGCGTGCACGACTCCGCCCACCTCTGTTCAGCTACGCGCGGCATAGGTGGCTACGAAGATCGTCGCTTCGGAAGCGTCTCGTGGCCATCGGTAGGCGCGACATCGGACTCCCGCCGGTAGCACGAGGACATTGCCGGGTCCGACAACCCGGTCGTCGTGACTGTCAGACTCGAATTCGACGTTCAGGCGTCCCTGAAGGACGACGATGAGGTCCGCCACGTCAGCCTGGAACCAGTCCGGGTCGATCTCCTCGTCGAGTTTGCGAACCCATACACATTCGATCCCATCGCCGGAGAACAGGGTGCCGACGTCCCCGAACGGAACCGAACGGGTCTCTAGCGCCTCTCCACCTAGAACGTCAAAGACCCGAGGTCCTGGTTTGTCTCTTTCGGTTTCCCTGAGGTAAGTATCGACTCCTCTCGCTCGGGCTCGGGCGAGATGGCTATCGATGCCTGTCATCAGGCCGAAAGTGCGTCTCATAGCCGGCTGAAAGCCGCGCGTTCAGCGTGCCTCTGTCTGACTCCACGATCCTGCACGGTTATCCGCCCCTTCATGCCACGATGACCTCATGAACTCCTCGGTCAGCGACCTATGTCGGGCCACGCGCAGCCAAGCGCGAGGATTGCGCGATGATCGGTCGTCCGCACCATGTGGTCATCGACACCGACCCAAGGGCGCTCGCCCAGTTCTACTCCGAGATGCTCGGCCTACCCATCACCTACACGTCCGATGACTGGGTCGTGATCACGGAGGACGATCAGCCCTCAGGCTTCGCGTTTCGGCTCGCTCTCGATCACCAGCGGCCGGCCTGGCCGGACGCTTCCCGCCTCTGAGCAGAGCTCTCGGTGCACCGGCGGGGCAGTTTGCAGCTCCAGCGGATGCCTGCGGCGGAAAGTCGGTTGGCGGAATGTTGGCGAAAATGAGCCGCATGTTCCGGTTTCGGGCCGAAGCGGATCGACCGGCAACAGCGGGATCACTGCTCAATCGAGGCAGGACGCGGCACAATGTCCATTTGTTCCAGCATCGGGGAAGGTGGGACCTGAAGGATGGCTATCAGGCTCCGAGAAGACGAGCTCCCTCCCGACGGCGCGACGGTCATCGTCCATCTCGGTGCCGGCGCACATAACAACCTGCGCGATAAGGCGATCCGCTCGTACGACGACTACCGCGACGTGACCGAGAGCGGGGGTCTCTTCGCCCTGTCGGTGTATGCAGCTCTCAAGGGGCTACGAAGTCCGCGAGATCGTCGGCACTATGCCTTGGAACCAGTACGGCACTTGCTCGGTCGGCGAGTTGCGCGCCTATTTCGAGCTGCTCGCCACGACGATTCTCGACGACGCCCTCCAGCCCGTGGACCCACTCCAGGAAGTCCATTTCGACGTCGTCTTGCCTGGCCTCGAGGACGAACGGCTCGCTGTCGAAGGTGCACTTCTTGACGACGTCGAGCTGCTAGCCACCGTCGAGACCTGGCTCGACCCTCACGTCGACACGTTCCGATCCCTGTTCGAGCCCCGCCAACGCCTATAGCATCCTCACAGGAGTCAATATGCGCAGACTGACCGTGGACTACACCCGCTACCTCCGCTCCCCCGTCGTTGAGGTGGCCCTCTTTGCCTCCGAGCGGGTCGGACTGCATGTCGGTGAGACCGTTCTCGTGAACGGGGAGGACGGGATTCCGGAGAGGCGTGCGACTGTCATCAGCATTGACGGCGGCAAAGTTAAGCTCCGCTTCATCGACCCCGTCCGGGCGACCGCCTGAAGCCTGCCGAAGCAACGGTGCCTAGTGGTATCGCCGAAGTAGAGCGTACCGCTCGGGCCGCGACAGGACCAGCAATCGGCGCCAGGTCCGGCGTACCCGGAGCCCCTCAACCACGATGTTCCGCGTGCCCGTCCTGGACCGCCCCGTTAGGACACCCGTTTCGGCATGCATGCAGTGGGGCACTGACCGGACCAGGAGCCCTCAAGGGTCGCGATCCGCATTTGAGCGCCCTGCGGCTGGGCTTCGAGTTTCGTAGCATCCAGCCATGACACCGGAACGCACGACGAGAACAACGAAGTTCGCCATCCGGGCCTTGGACGAGTCGACCTGGAACGCTTTCGCAGAGCTGGTCGAGCGCAACAACGGAATCTACGGAGGATGCTGGTGCGCTCCGAACCACGTCGAGTACCAACGAGGAGTTAGTGATCCAAAGACGCTCAAGAGAGAGCTCGTCAAGACGAGCAGAGCACACGCCGCACTCGTGATCGATGACGATGGTCACGCACAGGGATGGTGTCAGTACGGTCCATCCGAGTCGCTCGAACTGAAGCACCAACGCGCCTACAACAAGGAGCCACCGCCTGTCGCCCGATGGCGCATCGCATGTATTTTCGTAGACAAACGACACCGACATCAGGGAGTCGCGCGAGTGGCTCTCGAGGGTGCTCTCCGTCAAATTGCGCAAGCAGGAGGTGGGCGAGTAGAGGCGATCTCGGAGGTGACGGTCGGTCGCGAGGCACAGGACCGATTCCTGTTTAGCGCGACGGTCGAGCTCTTTGAAGAGCTTGGTTTTAAGAGAGTGCGGCAGGTCGGCATGCACGCATGGATTGTGAACAAGACCGTCGCTCGACTGGATCGCCACCCATAGCCGCGCAGTCGATGCCAGAGCGCTCGGTGCGAGCACGATGGGCTGCGGTTGGCTCCCAAGGCGGCGTTCGAAGCCTCTGACGCAGCTACGACGTCTTCATGGTGGCTCGGGAAGGCCGTCGGAGAGCGTCACGACTGGTATATCGCTAGGCACGTCACCATCTTGCCGCCGCGCCGGACCAGGTGTCCCAGGCAGCTGTCCCCATATTCCGTCAACCGAAGGTGCCAGCTTTGCCCCCGACCGCCGGGTCGGCGGCGGAGACTCGCGATGCCACTTTGATGGGCGTGTGGTCGGATCCGTGAGTTCTTAGGACTCCTTGCCTATGTCGTCACAGCACGCGCCTCATCACGGGTCTCGTCGGGTACGTGCGGGCGACCTCGACGAAGCCGGCAGCGACGAACAGCGCCTTCGTCCCGGTGTAAAGAGCAGACGCCGCCACCCGGTCGGCGCGGAGCCCAGCCACGTCGACGGGGTGACCCTCCACGGCTGCGGCACCGTGGTCCCGAGCGAACTCGACGGCAGCCCGCAGCATGGCCGAGGCTACCCCGGCTTCCCGGTACGGACGGGCGACGGCGAAGCAGGTCACCCACCAAGTCGCAGAGCCATCCCCTTCGAGGACGCGCGCCAAGGACCTGTTGCCGTTGACGCCGGGGAAGCCTGATCGCGGTCCGATCCGGGTCCACCCGGCGGGGTGGACGTCGACGTACACGATCAGCCCCGGCGGTATCACGGCCCGCGCGATCTCCGCGTGCAGTGCCGCACGGTTGTCAGCGGCCTCAGGCTGGCGCTCGGTGGGGGCACGGAGGAACTGCTGACACCAGCACCAACCGGGATCGTCACCGCGCCGGCCGAAGACTTCCACGAGGTCGCTCCAGCGATCCGCCGTCGTCGGGTGCACACTCACTTTCATGGAGTCAGCCGTCCCTTATCACGCCGCCCCGAAAGTCACGTGCCCAAGCTACTTGGGGTGCCCCACAACGCCGGAACCGGAGCGCATTGCGAGGGAGGCTGCGCTTGCAACTTTGACCTGAGGCGCTTCGGCACCATTGGGATGGCTCTCAACGGCGTGAAGGCACGCGTGAACCTCGAACCGCCAGGTGTGTTGGCGAGATGGTTGGCGGGGAGCAAACACTTTTCAGCATCGTTGCTCAGATATGGCCGTTGACCTGGTCTTTCAAGAGAGCAGCCCCAACGGGATTCGAACCCGTGTCTCCACCTTGAGAGGGTGGTGTCCTAGGCCTCTAGACGATGGGGCCGTGCGTGGAGCGCGGTTCCCGACCACGCTCCGCTCCGCAGGACTCCGGCTGGCCGACCCGCCAGCGGAGCTTGATCATGTTAGTCCCCAGCGCTCAACCGAGACTGCGGCCGATCGGCCGCTACGGGCCGAGGTGCACCACGAGCCGCCGGGCGGCAGACTGGGCTCATGGATCGTGACACGGCTCTGGACGCCGTCGACCTCGAGTCCAGCCGCTTTCTCGTCGCCGCTTCGAGTGGCGCCGTTCCGCTCGACACGCCGGTGCCCACGTGTCCGGGTTGGGACGTCGCACGCCTCGTGCAGCATCTGGGCTTCATCCACAGCCGTGTGGCCTTCGTCGTCACGAACCAGCGCACCAAAGCTCCGGATTCCAGTGAGCTCCCGCCTGCACCGGACGGAGCCGCGCTCATTCCGTGGTTCGCTGAGCAGCGCACGGCCATGCTGGCCGCCCTCACCGCCGCCGACGGCGACGCACTGGTGTGGAACTGGACCGCTGACAGCCCAGGCCCGGTGAGCTTCTGGTTTCGCCGTATAGCACACGAGACCCTGATCCACCGAGTTGACATCGAGCTGGCACACGGCTCCGAGCCGGCTGAAGGCGATCCCGAAGTTTCCGCCGATACCGTTGCAGAATTCTTCGAGATCTTCTTCCCGCGGTTCGAGACACAGCTCCTCGAGACCGGACTCGGCGGCTCCCTCCACCTCCACGCCACGGACGTCTCCGGTGCGGAGTGGACGCTCGACTCGCGCCCGGGCGCGGTGGCGCTGACCCGCGAGCACGCCAAGGCCGACGCCGCACTTCGAGGCGAAGCGTTCGACCTCGCCTGCTGGATCTGGGGTCGCTTGCCGGCAGAGCGGCTGGAGACTTTCGGTGATCGGCAGATCCCCGAGCGCTTTCAGGAGGTCATCCGCGCCTGAGGCCGCGCGAAACGCGAGCGGCCAAGCTACCGGTGGTGACCTGACCTGCGCACAGTCCGCAAGCTCATCGTTGCGCTCGTCATCGTCGTGGTCCTGCTGGGCGTCGCCGTGCTGGTCGCAGACCCGATCGCGATCCGGCACACCGAGGCCGACATCGCGTCTCGCATCGAGCAGCGCGTTCCAGGGTCTCATGCCACCGTCACCATCTCCTCGTCACCGTTCCTCGTAGTGCTGGCGGTCTCGGGGACCGTCCATGAGATTCATGCTCACGTGACACACGTTGCCGACGGCAGCCTGACTCTTCGTTCGGTCGACGTGACGGTTCACAACCTGAAGCTCAGCCGGACCTCCCTGCTGCACGGCTCGGTGAAGTTGCTCGGCCTCTCCAGCGCCACGATCACAGTGACCGTTGGCGTCGCCGAGATGCTCAGAGCCGCCGGTTATGGCGCGCTCGCGGGGCTGGATACGCTCGCGTCCGGGCTGAGGGGATCGGTCGAGGCCGGGTCGGGCCGAGTGCAGATCACCTTCGGGAGCTTCGTCTTCAGCGTCCCCTACAGCTCGCTCGTCCCCTGCGTCGGGTCTGCGCAGGTCAGCGGCGCCAACATCATCCTGACGTGCACGACGACCACCCTCCCGCCGGCGCTGCAGTCGCCATCGGCGAAGGGGGGCACCTGAACGCCGGGGGGCAAGCCGCCGATCGGCGGCATTGCCTCCCGGGATGAAGCTCGGGGGAGAGGACTCGAACCCCTAATTACAGGGCCAGAACCTGCCGTGTTGCCGATTACACCACCCCCGAATGGGCGTGGTCATCGTAACAGGCCCGGCTCTCGTGACCGAAGGGCGAGGCGAGCCGTCGCTACGTCCCGAATCCCTGCGTTTGATCGAAGCCGACGATCCTCCCGAGCCCGACTGCGACCGCCTGGTACCAGACCTGGCCGACGTCGGTGAGCAAGCTGTTCTTCGATGCCGACGCCGGCGAGAACTGCGCGTCGAGCCCCTCATCTGAGGCCAACCCCCTGAGCCACAGAGCCTGCACGGGCGCGCCCACGATGATCGTGCGATCCCCGGCACTCTTTCCGTAGCGCTTCGCGATCGTGGCCAATCCCGAGCCGAGGTTCGGGTCCGGCACTCTCTCGAGAGCACGTGCCGGCAGCCCGTGAGAGAGCAGCCAGGCGCCCGCGAGCGACGCTTCCGTCGGCGCTCCGCTCGTCGCGGCGCCGCCGGTAGTGATGACGACCGATGCCCGACGCGCTGACCAGAGCACTAGCGCCTGCGCGCAACGAGCGGCGAGCTGTCCCGTCGCTTCTTTCCGGCCGGTCGGGGTCCCGACGACGATGACGGCGCTGGCCGGTCCGACGGCAGATGCGGCCGGACTCGCCCGGGATGCCATCACGACCTGCACCGCCGAGACGACGAGCAGAACCACCGCCGCCAACACGACGAGCGCGAACAAACGCCAGACCAATTTGAACAGTCCCAGCCCGAAAAAGATCTCCGTCCCTCCCCCCTGACAAGGGCCGGATTCTATGTGCTTGCGGCGTCCGCGGCCTCTCAGGCGTCGCCGGCCGTGCCGGGCTAGACGGCCGCCCCTGCCGCCCCCGACCCGTCCAGTCGCCGGATGGCGGCGTCGAGGCGCTCGAGCGTCCGGGCGCGCCCGAGGATCTCGAGCGACTCGAAGAGCGGCAGGCCGACGGTACGCCCCAGCGTCGCCACCCGGATGGGCGCTTGAACCTTCCCGAGCTTGCGCCCGTGCTCCTCTCCGAGCCGTTGGATCTCGGTCTTCAGCGAGGCCGCCGCGAACTCGGTGTTCTCCAATCGCTCCCGGGCCTCTGCCAGGATCGAGCGGGCTTCGGGGTCGCGGGCGATCGCCTTCTCGAAGGACTCCGGTTCGATGACGAACTCGGGTGCGAAGTAGAACTCCACGAAGCGCGCCGCCTCCGCGAGGGTGGTCGCCCGTTCCTGCACGAGCGGGGCGAGCTTCGCGAACTCAGCCGATGCGAACTCGGCTTCGACCTTCACATTGGCGTCCTCGGACGCCCACCGCCGGCAGCGCTCGGTGAACTCCTCGACCGGAAGAGCGCGGAGATAGACGCCGTTGAAATGAAGCAGCTTCTGCTCGTCGAAGAATGCGGGTGAATGGTTGACGTGGCTGAGGTCGAACTCCGCCACGAGCTCGTCAAGGGTGAAGAACTCGCGTCCGTCGCCCGGGCTCCAGCCGAGCAACGCCAGGTAGTTCACCATCGCTTCTGGCAGGAAGCCCTGCGCCCGGTAGTCCTCGATGGCGACGCGGTCTCGGCGCTTCGAGATCTTTTGCCGTTTTTCGTTCACGAGCACAGGCAGGTGCGCGTATACGGGCAGCGGGATTCGCTCGGCCCCGAGCGCCTCCCACAGCATGACGGCCTTCGGTGTCGTCGGGAGGTGCTCCTCGGCGCGGATCACGTGACTGATCCGCATTTCCCGGTCGTCGACGACGCCGGCGAGCACGAAGAGCGGATCGCCGTTGGACTTCGCGACCACGAAGTCGTCGATCGTCGAATTCGAGAAACGGACCTCCCCCCGAATCACATCCTCCACCACCGTCACACCTTCACGGGGAACCTTGAAGCGCAGCGCCCGTCCGGGCCCCCGCTCGAGTCCCCGGCCGCGGCAGAAGCCGTCGTAGCCCGGCGTCGGGTTCTCCTTCGTCCGCTCTAGCACGATCTCCCGGGTGCAGTCGCAGGCGTACAGATAGTCACCGGACCAGAGCTCGTCGAGTGCCGACCGGTAGAGATCCCCGCGCTCCGACTGGCGATAAGGGCCCTCGTCCCAGTCGATCCCGAGCCACGACAGTGCGGACAGGATCCCGCCGACCCACTCCTCCTTGTTCCGCTCGGAGTCGGTGTCCTCGATGCGCAGGACGAACGCGCCCTCGTGGCGCCGTGCGAAGCACCAGTTGTAGAGGGCAGTACGGGCACCGCCGACGTGGAAGTATCCGGTCGGGGAGGGCGCGATCCGGTCGCGGACCGGCCGACCCGGTGTCACCTCGCCGATCTGCTCGCTGGACACCGTGCGAGGCTACCGGCGCCGCGGCGCGACGGGTCTCAGTCCTCGACGACCGAGATGGCCTGCTTCGGACAGGAGGCGACCGCTTGCATCAGACGCTCGCGGTACTCCTCCGGCGGGTGCTCGTTCAGCACGTACAGGAAGTCGTCGTCGCGGACCTCGAAGACCTCGGGCAGGATGCCCATGCAGACGGCGTTGGACTCGCAAAGGTCGTAGTCGACGACGACGCGCATCATGACCTCCTCAAGGCCCGGAACTCCCGGGCACCCACATTGCGAAGAACTTCGGTCTCCCACCGTAGGCGTGGCCGAGCGCCGTGCGCACGCCCGTCGAATCGATCCTCGCCGGCGGTCGCGTTCAGATCTTGGGCGATTCCTGCCAACGACCGAACACCGCCGCCATGGCACCCATTATCTCCCCAACCGTCGCAAAGGCCCGAACCGCCTGGCCGATCGACTCCATCAGGTTGCAGGTCGGATCGCGGGCGTCCTCGCGCACCCGCGCCAGCGCAGCCTCGACGGCGTCGGCTGAGCGGCTGCGGCGCACATCGGAAAGCCGTTTCGCTTGCAGATCTTCGACTTCCTGACCGATGCGAAGCGTCGGCGGCGGGTCTTCCTCGTTGCCCTCCGGGTAGGCGTTCACACCCACCACGACACGTCGGCCTGAGCTCACCTTGCGCTCGAAGACGTAGGCGGCGTCGGCGATCTCGCCCTGGAAGTAACCCTGGTCGATCCCGAGATAGACCCCTTCGAGCAACGATCCCTCACCGAGCTCGTCGAGATAGGCGAACACGGCCTCTGCCTCCCGCTCCAGCTCGTCGGTCAGCGCCTCGACGAACCAGGAGCCTCCGAGGGGATCGGCGACGTTCGTGACGCCCGTCTCGTGGGCGATCACCTGCTGGGTGCGCAGCGCGATGCGCGCCGCCCGCTCGGTCGGCAGGGCGAAGACCTCGTCCATAGAGTTCGTGTGCAGGCTCTGGGTTCCGCCGAGCACGCCGGCGAGTGCCTCGATGGCGGTGCGGACGATGTTCACCTCGGGCTGCTGGGCGGTCAGCGACGCCCCGGCGGTCTGGGTATGGAACCGGAGCTGGCTCGAGCGAGGCAGTTGCGCGCCGTAGCGCTCGCGCATCCAGCGGCCCCAGATCCTGCGCGCCGCTCTGTACTTCGCGATCTCCTCGAAGAAATCGAGGTGCGCATTGAAGAAGAAACTCAGTCTCGGCGCGAACTCGTCCACCTTCATCCCGGCCGCCACCGCCGCCTCGACGTAGGCGAACCCGTTCGCGAGCGTGAACGCGAGCTCCTGGGCAGCCGTCGATCCGGCCTCGCGGATGTGGTAGCCCGAGACCGAAACGGCATGAAACTGCGGCATTTCCGACGAGCAGTAGCGGATCATGTCGGTGACGATCCGCAGCGACGGGCGGGGCGGGAAGACGTACTCCTTCTGCGCCTGGTACTCCTTCAGCATGTCGTTCTGAATCGTCCCGCCCAACCGCCGGCTCGGCACGCCGGCATCGGCCGCGGCCGCGACGTACATCGCGAGAACGATCGCCGCCGGCGAGTTGATCGTCATCGACGTCGTCACCTCGCCGAGGTCGATGCCGGCGAAGAGGTCGTGGACGTCCGCGAGGGTGTCGACCGCCACGCCGCAGCGCCCGACCTCGCCTTCGGCGAGCGGGTCGTCGGAGTCGCGGCCCATCAATGTCGGCAGGTCGAAGGCGACCGAAAGCCCGTCGCTGCCGGACCGGAGCAGCTCGCGGAATCGGACATTCGTGTCCTCCGCCGTCCCGAATCCGGCGAACATGCGCATCGTCCAGAGCTTCGACCGGTACATCGAGGCATACGGCCCCCGGGTGTACGGGTACAGGCCGGGCAGGGGGGCCCCTGCGTCGGCGCCTTCGGGCAGGCGTGCCCCTGAACCGGTTCCGGGCCCCGCGTCAGTCGACCCAGGCGAGCCGAACGGGCCATAGACCGGTTCGAGCGGAATGCCCGACATGGTCTCGAACTCGACGTCGCGAAGCGCCGAGGACCCGAACAGCTCCCGCCAGGCCGCCGCTTCGTCGCTCTCGTCCACGACCACCAAGTCTACGACCCCGCGACCGTCAGGCCTCCGAGGGCTTTGCGCCGGCTCGCTGGTCGAGCCAGCGGCGCAAGCCGGCAGCATTCGAGTGGACGCCGTTCAACGTCTCGAGGCGCTGACGGCGCTCGGGTTCCATGCCGTCCAGGCCATCAGCGAAACGGGCCTGCAGCGCCCCCGCAATGTCCTCCCCCCCACGCCACGCGCGCTCGGCCTCCTCGGCCCAGCTCCGGAGCGTCGCGTCGGCCTCCTCGAGTAGTTCCAGGGGGTCGCCGGGCACGAGGCCGTAATGGGCCAGAGCGATCCCAGTTGGCCTCTCGTCGGCGAACCTCCGCAAGGACGCCAGTGCCAGGTCGAGATCGAAGTCGGGCGGCGGCGTAGCGGGCCGCAGCCCACCTCCGTCCGGCAGGCGTACGCCCACGGCGTCGCCGGCGAACAGCAGCCCGCTCTCGGAGTCGAGCAATCCGAGATGATGCTTGGCATGCCCGGGCGAGTCGATCGCCCGGAGGCTCCTGCCGTCACCGAGGTCGATCTCGTCGCCGTCGTACAGGACGTGAACACGTTCGGTCGGCGTCGGATCGAGGCGGCCGTAGAGCGAGTCGAGGAGCGGTCCGTAGACCATTTCGGCCGACCGCACGAGGCGCGTAGGGTCGACGAGGTGCCGCGCTCCCTTCTCGTGCACGTACACCGCCGCGTCGGGAAACGCGCGGGCCACGTCGCCCACGCCCCCGGCATGGTCGAGGTGGATGTGGGTCACGACCACGCCGGCGAGTTCCCCGGCGTCAACGCCGAGCTCGGTCAGAGCGGCGAGCAGAACCTCGATCGAGCTCTGGCTGCCCGTCTCGACGAGGACGGGCCGCGGGCCGCCGATGAGATAGCCGGCAGTGAGCTTCTCCCAGCCCCCCAGGAGAGTGTCGATCTCGACGACGCCGGGAGCGAGAATGGCGGTAGGCACGGCCAACGACGTTAGTGCCGTGCCCGTCGACGGCGCGACCTGCGATGTCGACCGGTGGGGCCCACATTTGCTAGACCCCTCGCATGCAAGTGGGGATTCCGAGCGAGACAACGCCCGGCGAGCGGAGGGTCGCGCTCGTCCCCGACGTCGCAACAAGGATCACAGCGACCGGCGCCACCGTCGCCATCCAGGCCGGCGCCGGCGCCGGGTCACTGCTCGACGACGCCGCCTACGTGGCCAAAGGCGTCACGTTGATCGACGATGCCGCGAGGCTCTTCGCCTCCTCGGCAATGGTCTGCAAGGTTCAGCCCCCGACCGTCGAGGAGGTCCAGCTGCTGAACGAGGGCGCCGCCACCTTGAGCTTCCTCCAGCCCGGGTCGGACCTCGAGCTGGTCCGTGCCTTGGCCGCGCGGCGAATTGCCGCCTTCAGCCTGGACCTTCTGCCTCGGATCAGCCGTTCGCAGGCGATGGACGCGCTCTCCTCCCAGGCGCTCGTATCCGGTTACCGCGGGGCCCTGCTGGCAGCCGAGCACCTGCCGAAGTTCTTCCCCCTCTACATGACGGCGGCCGGGACTGTGCCGCCGGCCAAGGTCCTCGTGCTCGGTGCCGGCGTCGCCGGGCTGCAGGCGATTGCGACGGCGCGCCGGCTCGGCGCCGTCGTCCGCGCGTACGACGTCCGGCCGGCCGCAAGAGACGAGGTGAAGAGCCTCGGCGCATCCTTCGTCGAGCTCGAGCTCGAGACCCAGGAGGGCGAAGGCGGTTACGCCCGGGAGCAGTCCGAGGACTTCCTGCGCCGGCAGCGGGAGCTCATCGGCAAGGAGGTCGCCGCCGCCGACGTCGTGATCACGACCGCCGCCATCCCCGGGCGCAGGGCGCCGATCCTCGTGACGGGCGAGATGGCCCGCGAGATGACTCGAGGCAGCGTCATCGTCGACCTTGCCGCCGAGACGGGAGGCAACTTTGAGCTCAGCCGGCCCGGCGAGAACCTCGAGATCGACGGCGTTACCGTCATCGGGGTCAGGAACCTCCCGAGCTCCATGCCCCTGCACGCGAGCTTCCTGTATTCGCGCAACATCGCGGAGTTCCTGGCGCTCGTCGTGAAGGAGGGCAAGTTCGCCCCCGACTTCGACGACGAGATCGTTAGCGGCACGTGCGTGACGTACGAGGGCGAGGTCCGCCACGGTCCGACCCGCGAACTGCTCGAAGGAGGTGGCGGATGAACGGCGGCGACATCCTCTCGCTGGTCACCGTCTTCGTGCTCTCCGCCTTCGTCGGCTTCGAGGTCATCGCGAAGGTGCCGAGCACGCTGCACACTCCGCTGATGTCGGGCACGAACGCCATCCACGGCGTCGTCGTGGTCGGCGCGATGCTCGTCCTCGGCACGGCCGTGGGGACGACGCAGATGATCCTCGGCTTCGTCGCGGTGGTCCTGGCGACGGTGAACGTCGTCGGCGGGTTCGTCGTGACCGACCGCATGCTCGAGATGTTCAAGGTGCGACAGCCGCCCAAGAGTCCAGACAGCGACGCCTCGCCGGCGCCCGGCGCGGAGAGCAGCCCCAAGTGAGCCTGGGCACCGGCATCCGTCTCGGCGACCTGATCGCGGCGATCTGCTTCATCTTGGCGCTGCGCGGTCTCACTTCGCCGAAGACCGCCAGGCGAGGCAACCTCATCGGCGCCGCCGGCATGGCCCTCGCCGTCGGTATCACCTTCGCGACGAACGGGCTCACGCATTTCCTGTTGATCGTCGCCGCGATGGCGATCGGGACCGTAGTCGCAGTGCCGGCCGCCCGCATGGTGAAGATGACCGCCATGCCGCAGATGGTGGCGGCGTTCAACGGCGTCGGAGGCGGCGCCGCCGCCCTCATCGCGCTTGCCACGTTCCTCAGGTCACCAAGCGGGTCACTCGCCGTTTACCAGGTCGTCGAGATCCTCTTCGGCGTCGTCATCGGCTGCGTCTCGTTCGCGGGAAGCTGTGTCGCCTTCGCCAAGCTCCAGGAGCTCATGACCGGGCGGCCTGTCACCTACCCGGGCCAACAGCTCGTGAACGGCGTCATCGCGACCGCCATAGTGGCGCTGGGCATCGCGGCTTGCGTAAACCCGCACGACTGGATGGTTTGGATCGCTCTCGTCCTTTCGCTGTGCTTCGGCGTCGCCTTCGTGCTGCCCATCGGCGGGGCCGACGTACCTGTCCTCATCTCGCTGCTGAACTCGTTCACGGGGCTTGCGGTGGCGGCGAGTGGTTTCGTGTTGCATTCGGTCGTGCTCGTCGTGGCAGGTACGCTCGTCGGCGCTTCGGGCACGCTCTTGACCCAGATGATGAGCCGGGCGATGGGACGGTCCCTCCCGAACATCCTCTTCAGCGCGTTCGGTTCGGTCATCACCGCTACCGGAGGCGCTGAAGGCGACACGACCCGCAGCGTCCGGTCCGCCAGCGCCGAAGACGTTGCGATCCTGCTCAGCTACGCGAACAAGGTCATCATCGTGCCCGGCTACGGGCTCGCCGTGGCGCAGGCTCAGCACACCATCAAGGAGTTGGCGGATCTGCTCGAAGCGCGCGGCGTGGAGGTGATCTACGCCATCCATCCGGTCGCGGGTCGCATGCCCGGCCACATGAACGTCCTGCTCGCCGAAGCCAATGTCCCGTACGAGCAACTGAAGGAGATGGACGAGGCGAACCCGGAGTTCCAGTCCGCCGACGTCGCGCTCGTGGTCGGCGCGAACGACGTCGTCAACCCGGCCGCCAAGAACTCGCCCGGGAGTCCGATCTACGGAATGCCCATCCTCGCCGTCGACGAGGCCCGCAACATTGTCTTCCTGAAGCGCTCGATGCGACCGGGCTTCGCCGGCATCGACAACGAGCTCCTGTTCGACCCCAAGACGACCCTGTTGTTCGGCGACGCGAAGGACTCGCTCACCAAGGTGGTGGCTGCGGTCAAGGCCCTTTGAGCCCGGGCGCCGGCGGGGCAGGGCTCAGTGTGGGCCGGCGCCGGCGGCCGGCGCCGGCGGGCGCCTCCGGGTGGGTCGGCGCCGGCGGCCCGGCCCCTCGGGCATATTCGAATTCGTGCCCGAACTTGCCTCCCATCGAGATTGCGACTGGTCGCAATCTTTTTCGGAAGCAAGTTTTGCAAAGAAATTAACTACGCCCCGTGCCGGCCCCCGCTGCCGGCCCCCGGCTACCGGCCACCCCGGCTGCCGGGCCCCCGCCGGCGTAGGCGACCCGGTCAGTACACCCACACCGCCGTTCCGATTGGCGCAATGTTGTTGGCCCAGATCCAGTTGATCGCCTCGTCGCTCACCCGGACGCAACCGTGGGAGACGGGATAGGGCGGGACGTAGGAGTCACCGTGGATCGCGAATCCGCCGTCGAAGAACCTCGGGCGCCAAAGGGCCCCGAGCGAGTCGACATCCATACCGTCGATCACCCGGTAGATGCTGAAATGGCCGGTCGGTGTGATGGCTACGTACTTCACCTTCTTGTCCTTGTAGGTGTAGCCACCGCCAGTCGAGACATTGAGGATGTGGAGAAGCTTCCCGTTGTCCAGGACCATGAGGAGCTGTGTCTCGAGGTCCACCTCGATGACATAGCCCGTCGCCGGCTGGGGAGTCGGTTCGATCCCCTTTGCGAGCGCGGCCATCGTCATCGGTCCGGCGACACCGTCGCGGCTGAGACCGGCGGCTTTCTGAAAGGCCCATACGGCCTGTTCGGTCGCGTCCCCGTAGTTTCCATCCGGGGTCCCCAACCAATATCCGAGGGCTGTGAGCCGCTCCTGCAACGCGAGAACCGACGCTCCCGTCGCCCCCGGGCGAATCAGGGATGGCAGCGTCGTCGTGGTGGTCGTCGGCGCGGGGTCTGTCGTGGTCGTCGACGACGTCGTCGTTGACGAAGGCGGAGACTGGGTGGTGGACGTGCCGGGATCGGTTGACTTTGTCGTCGTCGAGGGCGTGGAAGCTGCCGCCGAGCAGCCGGCGAGCACCGCGGCAGCGACTCCGGCCGCCGCAAGCGCGCGGAACCTCGGTGATCGACTATTCGCACCCGATGAGATCCACGCCACGTCAGAAGATTGGGCGAAAAAACCTGCGCGCGCAAGAACAGTACTCACACACCCTGCATGCAGCCCCTCTCGCCTGCTCAAATGAGCCTGTGGGATGGGCCCGCGATCGCGAGGACGGCAGCGCCGAAGGCGAGGCCCGGACCGATCGTGCCAACGCCGCGTCGCTCGTGCGAGTAGCACGTGCCCAGGGCGTCAAGGATCCACGAGTGCTGGATGCACTCCGCGAGGTTCGTCGCTCCAGGTTCGTACCCCCGGACCTTCGAAGGGAGGCCGGGCTGGACTACGCGCTCCCGATCGGAAATGGCCAGACGACCTCGCAACCGTCGCTGATCGCATTGATGCTCGAGGCGCTGGAGCTCGAGCCGGAGGACAAGGTCCTGGAGATCGGCACGGGCTTCGGCTATGAGACGGCGCTGCTCTCCCGGCTCGCCCGCCAGGTATTCAGCGTCGAGAGGATCGACGAGCTGGCACAGGCCGCGCGTTCCAATCTGGAAGCTGAAGGCATCTCGAACGTGAAGGTCGTCACGGGCGACGGCACCCTCGGCCTCGGCAGTGCTGCCCCGTTCGACGGCATTGTCATCGCGGCCGCCTACCTGAACGTGCCGGCGCCGCTCGCCGACCAGCTCGCCCAGGAACGCAACCTCGTGATGCCGGTCGGTGACGGAAGCGGCGACCTCGTCAAGGTCTTCCAACGCCAGGGTGACAGGTTGGTGGAGAGGCGGGTGCTGTGCGGGGCCCGTTTTGTGCCGTTGTTCGGCGAGAACGGATTCGAGCTTCCCGGCCGCTAGCTACCCGCCGCCTGGACGGGGCCCGAAGTGTCGGCGACGCGGGCGAACACCAGCAGACCCTGGTTCGTCGGTCTGGTCGAGAGCACCACGATCTCCACATTGGACTGGCCGACGAGTTCTTCGGCGTCGTTCACAACGACCATGTCGCCGTCGGGCAGGAAGCCGATCGCCTGTTGCGGCTGTCGTCCCGCGCGCACGAGGTCGATCCTCAGGTGCTCGCCTGGGATGTGGTCGGGCGCGAGGTCACTCGCGAGCCGCCGCAGGTCGAGCACAGGTGCGTTGGCCGCCTCGCGGCGCCGGGTCATCTCCGACGAGCAGGTGACGACCCGGGCGTGCAGGCGGTCCGCCAGGATGGAGACCTTCTCCTCCGTCGACGCCGCCTCGGGCACGTCGCCCTGGACGAACGTCACCTTGACGCCGAGGTTCCGGAGCGCGTCGATCGCCTCAAGCCCCCGCCGCGCTCTCCGGGAGGCGACGGGGTCCGGCCCTTCGGCGATCGTGGCGATCTCGTCCGCCACCGGCTCGGGGATCAGCAGTTCGGGACCGAGCAGGCCGGCCTGCCCGATGACGAGGAACGAGCGGTCCATCACCGCCGAGGTGTCGACGAGATCACCGCCGCCGGCGACGTCCTGGCGCGTCGGCTCCAGGCGACGAGTGACACCGAGGGCATCGGCGAGCTGGCGTCCTTTGGACATGCCCAGCTTCAGTCCAAGCGTCGCGAGCACCCACGCCACAGCTGCGGTAATTGCGAAAGTCGAAGTCTTCCCGGACGAATACGAACAGCGGGATGCACACGACGACACCGACCAGAAAGCCGATGCTGCCCAACAACATGCCCGCCAGAAGCTCTGGGGCGGGGACGTCGCGGAGCGAGCGCGTCGCCTCCCCGACTCCCCGGTCCGTCAGACGACCGGCGATGCCGCCGACCACATAGCCGACGAGAACGCCGATGGCCGCCCCGAGAGCGCGACCCTCGGGCGTGGCAGAGATGTGCCCGCCCAGCACCAAGCCGACGAGCGCGCCTGCGACCGCGATGATCAAGCGAAGAATCTCGACGAAGACCACGTTGAGAGCGTAGGAGCATTCTCACGATCATGGGAATCGGACCGTCTTGCACCGTTGCGCTGCGCGGTCCGGGATCGGTCCGGGCAGCCGCCCCGGCACGCAGCCGGTGTCATGCGCGGTCCGGGACCGGCCGCGCAGCCGCCGGCGCGCAGCCGGCAGGTACGCTCGCCCCGTCATGGCCTCCATGCGGCGTCCGGTCGCCGCTCGCTTCGCCCTCATCGTGGTCTTGGCCGCGCTCGCCTGCGCGGCCTGCGGAGCCGCCGGCTCGAGCGCGGGGACCTCGGGCCAGGCGCCGAGCCCGGCCCAGCGCCTGATCCCCGTCGAGCAGAGGGCCGTCGCAAAGGCCGAGAAGGCGGTCGCCGTGCATTTGCCGACGTCACCGGGGGAGCCGGCGCCGAAGCTCCCCGCCCGCGCATTCACGCGGCCGCTCCGGCCCCACCAGGTCGTGGGCTTCCTCCCCTACTGGGAGGTGGGCCGCTTTACGCCCGACTTCCGGGCTCTGACCACGCTCATCTACTACGCGGTGAACCTGGACGCCGGTGGTTCAGTCGCAGCGAACGGCGTGGGATGGTCGGTGCTTACGAGCCGTCCTCTTGCCCTGGACGTGCGCCGAGCGCACGCCGCCGGCGACCGGGTGCTGCTCACGATCTTCTCCGACAGCGACTCCGTCCTCCACTCGCTGGCGGCGTACCCCTCCACAACAGGGCCTCGACTCGCCCGGCAAATGGCACGACTGCTCCGAGCCGGGCACTTCGACGGGGTCGATCTCGACCTCGAAGGCCGCAGCTCGGCCGACCGCACCGGCTTCGTGCACTTCGTCGCCTCGTTCTCGAGCGCTCTCAATTCACTCGACCCCACGTGGTCGATCATGTTGAACACGTATCCCGACGTCGGCGTTCGATCCGGCCGGTTTCTTTGACGTGAAGGCACTCCTCCCGCACGTCGACGAGTTGTTCGTCATGGCCTACGAGATGCAGGACGACGAGATCCCCTCGCCGACGGCTCCGTTGACCAACGCCTCCCTCAACGACGCCATGGCGGTGGCCGAGTACGCCTCGGTGGTGCCGGCAAACCGGATCGTGCTCGGCATTCCTCTCTACGGCTACGACTTCCCTGCTTCGAGCAGGTACGAGGGTGCGGACGCGACCGGCCCTCCGGTGGGCGTCACGTATGCATCGATCGTGGCCGCCGGCCGGCCGCCGAAATGGGACCCGGTGACCGAGACCGCCTTCACGGTGTTCCGAAGAGCCGGGAAGTGGCACCAGACCTGGTTCGACGATCCCGTCTCGGTGGCTCTGAAGACCGCGCTGGCGGCCCAATTCGCCTGCGCCGGCGTCGGAGTGTGGGAGCTCGGGATGTCGGGCGGCGACCCCGCGATCACCGCCGCGCTGCTCGGCGGGAGTCCGGCGGTCAAGCTTCCGCTCGCCGCCGGCTGATACGACGCTGCATCCGGGCGGGCGACGTACCGCCTTCCGCCAGGGAGAGGCTCAGCTCTCCTCGGCGTCCTCGCTCGTGAGGGCCGCGATGCGACGGGCCAGACGCGACTTGCGCCGGGACGCCTGGTTGGCGTGGATGACGCCCTTGGCTGCGGCCTTGTCGATCCTCTTCACAGCCTCGCGGAGGCGTTCGGCCGTGTCCTCCGCGCCGGACTCGGCCGCGATGAGCGCATTCTTCGTGCGCGTCTTCAGCTCGGAGCGCACCGCCTTGTTCTTGACGCGGCGACGCTCGTTCTGGCGGTTCCGCTTGATCTGACTCTTGATATTCGCCATTCGTCCCTCGACGCGCACAGACCAGAGGCAAGTCGCCTCCGGAGCTGGCCAGAGTACCAGCCAGACTGTGGGGACGGCACGGCGCGGCCGAGATGGCAGCATGGACGGCGTGGTCGCCCCCGAGCTCATTCGCAACTTCTCGATCATCAGCCACGTCGACCATGGAAAGTCGACGTTGTCGGATCGCATCCTGGAGCTGACCAAGGCGGTCGACCCACGGGACATGAGGGCCCAGTACCTCGACTCGATGGATCTCGAGCGCGAGCGCGGCATCACGATCAAGGCCCAGAACGTGCGCGTGCACTGGCGCGACCATGTGCTCCAGCTGATCGATACTCCGGGGCACGTCGACTTCGGCTACGAGGTCTCGCGGAGCCTGGCCGCCTGCGAGGGGGTCGTGCTTCTCGTCGACGCGTCGCAAGGCATCGAGGCCCAGACGCTCGCCAACTGTTATCTGGCGATGGAGCACGATCTCGAGATCGTCGCCGCACTCAACAAGATCGACCTGCCCGCGGCCGATCCGGACCGGTACGCCGGCGAGATCGAGCGCGTGCTCGGCATTCCCGCCGACGAGATCCTGCGGATCTCCGCCAAGACGGGGGCAGGGGTCGCCGCGCTCCTCGACGAGGTCGTCCGCCGGATCCCGGCGCCGAAGGGCGATCCGGGCGACCCGCTCCGGGCGCTGTTGTTCGACTCGTACTACGACCAGTACCGGGGCGTCGTGAGCGCCGTGCGTGTCGTGGACGGAACGCTGCGCTCGGGCGCCCGCTTGCGTTTCCTACAGGCCGGGGCGACCCACGACGTCGAGGAGCTGGGAATCCGGACGCCGGCGCCGGTTGAGGTCGACGCCCTCGGCCCCGGCGAAGTGGGCTACCTCGTCGCCGGGATCAAGGACGTGGCCGAGGCACGCGTCGGTGAGACGGTCACCGAGGTCTCCCGGCCGGCGCACGACGCCGCTCGAGGGCTACCAGAACCCGAAGCCGATGGTGTTCTGCGGGCTGTACCCGATCGACGGCGACGAGTTCCCGGACCTGCGCGACGCGCTCGAGAAGCTCAAGCTGAACGACTCGAGCGTGACCTACGAGCCTGAGACGAGCGCGGCACTCGGTTTCGGGTTCCGCTGCGGATTCCTCGGTCTGCTCCACATGGAGATCGTCCGCGAGCGGCTCGAGCGCGAGTTCGGTCTGTCGTTGATCGCCACGGCCCCGTCGGTCGAGTACGTCGCCCACCTCACCAACGGGGACACCCTCCTCGTCGACAACCCGTCGGCGATGCCCGAGCCGCAGTTCATCGACCACATCGACGAGCCGCTGTTGAAGGTGACGATCATCAGCCCGGCTGAGTACACCGGGACGATCATGGAGCTCTGCCAGGCGCGGCGGGGCCGGATGGAGAAGATGGAGTACCTCTCGACAGACCGCGTCGAGCTCATCTACGAGGTCCCGCTCGCCGAGGTCGTGCTGGACTTCTTCGACGTGCTGAAGAGCCGGACCAAGGGCTACGCCAGCCTCGACTACGAGCCGGCGGGGACCCAGACCGACAACCTCGTGAAGGTGGACGTGCTCCTCGCCGGCCAGCCGGTCGATGCGTTCTCGACGATCGTGCACCGTTCCAAGGCGGACGAGTACGGGCGCAAGATGACCGCCAAGCTGCGCGAGCTCATACCCCGGCAGCTCTTCGACGTCCCGATCCAGGCTGCGATCGGCGGGCGCATCATCGCCCGCGAGACCGTCAAGGCAAAGCGCAAGGACGTCCTTGCCAAGTGCTACGGCGGCGATATCACCCGCAAGCGCAAGCTGCTCGAGAAGCAGAAGGAGGGCAAGAAGCGGATGAAGTCGATCGGTCGCATCGAAGTTCCCCAGGAGGCGTTCATCAGCGCGCTGAAGCTTGAGGAATGACCTGGCCGAGCGATCCCGGCCGCGGCCGGCAGCAGGAGGCAGGACCCGGGGCCGCCGCCGAAGGAGCGCCTGCCGCACGAGAGGCCGTTGCCGTCAGGCGCGGACGCCCCAAGTAGAATCCCTCACGAGGAGCCTGACTGACCATGCCCACCCGCAACGAGCACGACCAGCTCGACGATCGTAAGGCCGCGATCTTGAGGTCCGTCGTGACCGGCTACGTCGAGACCGCGCAGCCGGTCGGGTCCTCGCAGGTCGCCCGCGACCCGGTCATCGAGGTCTCGCCGGCGACGGTCCGGGCCGACATGGCGGCGCTCGAGCGGGAGGGCTACCTGACCCACCCGCACACGAGCGCGGGGAGGATCCCGACCGACAAGGGATACCGTTTCTTCGTCGACCACCTCGGCAACCTGCAGCCGCTCGGGCGGGCCGAGCATGAGCAGGTGCAGGTCTTCTTCTCGAAGGCCCACGGCGAGCTGGAGCGGGTGCTCCAGGACACGTCCCGGCTGCTGGCCAAGCTCACCGACTGCGCGGCCGTGGTCGTGAGCCCGGCCCACGAGACCCTCGTCGTCCGCTCGGCCCTGATCGCGCGACTCTCGCCGCGCACGGCCATGGCGGTCGCGGTCCTCTCGAACGGCGTCGTCGAGAAGCGATCGATCACGCTTCGCGAGGATGTCGCCGACGCCGTCCTCGATTCGGCGAGCACCCTCCTGCAACAGCGCCTCTCGGGCAACCCGCTCAGCCATGTCCTTCCTGAGGCAACGAGCGGCGACCGCGACGTCGACGACGTCGTTCGAGCGTGCGTGGACGCACTGCGCGACGTCGAGACGATCGCGTCCGGCGACCAGGTGTTCGTGGGCGGCGCGGCGCACATGGCCGAGCGCTTCGATGCGATCGACCAGGTCCGGGCCGTATTGGGGATCCTCGAGCAGTCCTACGTCGTCGTGACGCTCCTGCGCGACGTCCTCGCACAGGGCCAGTCGGTCTCGATCGGATCGGAGCACTCCGGCATCGAGTCCCTGGCCGAGTGCTCGCTGGTCGTCGCGCCGTACGAGTCCGACGGGGTCGCGATAGGGACCATCGGTGTGCTCGGGCCCCACCAGGATGGACTACGAGCACGCGCTTGCCGCGGTCGCGGTCGTGGGCCAGCGTCTGACCCGAGAGCTTCGGGGCAACTAGCGGTGTCGATGACCCAGGACTTCTACGAGCTGCTGGGCGTGCCGCGCTCGGCGTCCGACGATGAGCTGAAGCAGGCCTATCGGCGCCTCGCCCGTGAGCTGCACCCTGACGCCAACCCCGGCGACGCCGAGTCCGAGGCTCGCTTCAAGCAGGTAACCGTCGCATACGAGACGCTGCGCGACCCGGAGCGCCGGCGGCGGTACGACATGTTCGGTCCCGAAGGCGTGCGGGGGACCGGCGCCGGCGGTGGCGACACGTTCGGTTTCGCCGGCGGGCTCGGGGACCTGTTCGACGCCTTCTTCAACCAGGGTTTCGGGGCGAACGCGGCAGCGCGCCAACCGCCGCCAGGGCGCTGATGCCGAGATCGTGCTGCAGATAAGCCTCGGCGAGGCCGTCTTCGGTGCCCGCCGCGAGGTGAACCTCAAGGCGCCGGTACCGTGCTCGACCTGTGCAGGCAGCGGCGCCCGCGAAGGGACGTCAGCGAGCACCTGCCCGGACTGCCGGGGCACGGGGCAGATCCAGCGCGTTCGCCAGTCGATACTCGGGCAGATGATGACGGCAACGGTGTGCGGGCGCTGCAGCGGCGCGGGTGAGATCGTCACCTCACCGTGCCCCGACTGCCGAGGCGAGGGGAGGAGACTCGAGGACCGGACCTTCACCGTCGAGGTCCCCGCGGGCGTCGACGACGGCGCTACCCTGCGCATCACCGGCGCGGGGGCCGCTGCGCTCCGCGGCGGAGCGTCCGGGAGATCTGTACGTGCATCTGCGCGTCGAGCCGGACAGCCGTTTCGAGCGGTCCGGCACTGACCTGCACGCGACCCTCCATCTCTCGGTCTCGCAGGCTGCGCTCGGCACGGAAGTCGAGCTCGACACGCTCGACGGGCCCTACGTGCTGTCGGTCCCGGCCGGGGTCCAGACCGGTCGCGTCCTCAAGGTCGCGGGCCACGGGGTGCCCCGCCTGCGTGGCGGGCGCCGCGGCGACCTGCTCGTCAGCGTCTTCGTCAACACGCCGGTGAAGCTTTCGAAGGAAGAGGACGAGCTGCTTCGCAAGCTCGCCGAACTGCGCGGCGAACACGTCCAGCCGCCGGACGCCGGTCTCCTCTCGCGGCTCCGCTCAGCCTTCGGCTGAGCGTGTCCGCCTTCGCCCCGAGCGCTGAGCTCCGGGACGCGGCCGCGCTCGTCTTCGTCCAGGATCTCGACTCGCCCGAGCTCGGAGACGACGACTGCCACCACCTTGGAGACGTCCTACGCCTGAAACCCGGTGAGCTCGTGGTCGCGGCCGACGGAGCCGGCACGTGGAGGCTGTGCGAGTTCTCGGGCCCCGAGACACGGGCCGGGGGGCGCCACGGCGGGCACCGCGGGCGGGGCGGGCACGAGGCGAGCGCCGCCGGCCGTTTCGCTCTGGAGATCACCGGACCGCTCCAGCGTCAGGAGCGCCGGCCGCCGATGCTCGAGGTCGCCTTCTCGTGGGCCAAAGGCGACCGGACGGAGTGGGCCGTCGCGAAACTGGTCGAGCTCGGAGTGGACCGCCTGACACCGCTCGTCGCCGACAGGACGGTCGCGCGCCCGGATCCCGCCGGCGCCGCGAAGCGGGACGAGAGGCTGCGCAGGATCGTCCGGGAGGCGGCGATGCAGTCCCGCCGGCCCTTCCTGCCCGAGGTCGGCGCCACCCAGTCCGTCGACGCCGTTGTCGCTCGCTCCTCGCCGCCGCGCCTCGCCCTCGCCGAGCCGGGTGGCGATCCGGTGTCGCTCGCGACGCCGCTCGTGCTCGTCGGCCCGGAAGGCGGCTGGTCGTCGCGCGAGCTTGCGTTGGTCGACAAGAAGGTGTCGCTCGGAGACGGCATCCTGCGCGTCGAGACCGCCGCAATTGCTGCAGGTGTCCTGCTCACAGCCCTAAGAAGCGCCTCGGTCGCGCCCGCGCCGGCTCCCGTGCACAGCCTCGGGCACGGTCCCGGCGGCCACGATGGGGGACCGGCCGGCGAGCCACTAAGCTAGGCCCGCGATTCGGAGTCCTTGCAGGTGGAGCGGTGAAGCGCAACACTTGAGAGGCAGAGTCCGACCCGGTGGCTACCGGTGAAGGCCCCAACACCGCGGAGCAGCCCAAGCGGAAGCCCACTTCGGGTTGGCTGAGTCGAGGTGCGGAACGCTCGGTTCACCGATCGGAAAGTTACGGAATGACCCCAAGTCAGCAGCCTGAAGGTGACGACGCCAAATACGCCGCCGCCGTGGGTGCTCGGCTACGCGCGGTAAGGCGCCAGAAGCGGCTCTCCCTCCAAGCGGTCGAAAAGGCTTCGAGACTGGAGTTCAAGGCGTCCGTGCTCGGCGCCTACGAGCGCGGCGAGCGCACGATCTCGGTCCCGCGGCTCCAACGCCTGGCGAGGCTCTACCGCGTGCCTGTCGACCAGTTGCTCCCACCCGACGGGAGCGTGCCGCCCAGCCGCAACCGCGTCCCGACCCATCGCAACGGCGACGACCCGGACGGGGACGGCAAGCCCTTCAAGGTCGCCGTCGACCTCGTCCGCCTGTCCGAAGTGCAGGGGCCCGAGCGTGAGCTGCTCCGGCGGTTCCTCGCCTCGGTG
The DNA here is from genome assembly GCA_963763085.1 of uncultured Acidimicrobiaceae bacterium. GTDB lineage: Bacteria > Actinomycetota > Acidimicrobiia > Acidimicrobiales > Bog-793 > CAVXNB01. The sequence goes on along the minus strand of CAVXNB010000004.1, from coordinate 792,936 downwards.
CAAGTGCAGCGCCAGGACTTCAACGGCGAGGTGCTGACGATCCGCTCCGAGGACCTGAGGGTCATGGCGTCGATGCTCGGGCAGAACCTCGAGACCCTTCTCAAGAGGCTGGAGGAGCTCGGCCTGCTCCGTGTCTGAGGCCGGCGCCGCCCGAGCCGGCCGCCGTCCAAGCCGGCCGCCGCCCGAGCGGGGCGCACCCCAGCGGGCCTGCGCAAGCCAGCCCGCCGAGGGGCTCGGGGTTTACGTTCACGTCCCGTTCTGCGCCAGGCGTTGCGACTACTGCGCGTTCGCCACCTGGACCGATCTGCACCACTTGGCGGCCGCCTACGCCGATGCGTGCCTGACCGAGCTCAACCGCGCCTATGACGCCGGCCTTGGCCCGGCGGCGACGGTCTTCGTCGGCGGCGGCACCCCGTCGCAGCTGCCGGGGGACGACCTCGCCCGATTGCTCGGCGGCATCCGGCTGCTCGAGGGCGCCGAGGTGACCGTCGAGTGCAATCCGGAGGACGTCTCGACCGGGCTCCTGCGCACTTACGCCGCCGCCGGCGTGACCCGGATCTCGATCGGCGTGCAGTCGCTCGTGCCGCACGTGCTCGACAGCCTCGGCCGGCGCCACGAGCAGGGGGCGGTGACCGAGGCGGTCGCGGCCGTCGGCGAGGTCGGATTCGACTCGTTCAGCGTCGACCTCATCTACGGCGCGGCAGGAGAGACCGACGGCGACTGGGCGGCGACGCTCGAGGGCGTGCTCGGCTTCGATCCGTCGCCGCCGCACGTGAGCGCATACGCCCTCACAGGCCGAGCCGGGCACCCCGCTCGGGCGCGACCCGGCCCGCCACCCCGACGACGACGTGCAGGCCCGGCGCTACGAGATGGCCGACGTCACCTTCGCCGAGGCCGGGCTGGACTGGTACGAGATCTCCAACTGGGCGCTGGCGGGCCACGAGTGCCGGCACAACCGGAACTACTGGCGCCAGGGCGACTACCTCGGCGTGGGCTGCGCCGCCCACAGCCATCTCGACGGGCGCAGGTTCTGGAACATCCGCACCCCCGAGCGCTACATGGCTGCGGTGGCCGCGGGTCGTCCGGCGGTGGCCGGCGAGGAGCGACTCGAGCCCGCCGACCGAGTCATCGAGGCGCTCGAGCTGGCGATCCGCACCCGCGATGGCATCGATGCGGCCGCGCTCCCCGACGACGAGGCACTGGCTGAGCTCGTGGAGAGCGACCGAGGTCGGGCCGTCCTCACGCGCCGCGGCCGCCTGCTCGCCAACGAGGTGGCGTGCCGGCTGCGCGCTCCGGCCCAGATCCACTGAAACACTACGAGGACACACCCTCCAGGTACGCTTTCCCCGTGGCCGATCCGATCCGGTGGATGAGCACGAAAGGGGCTGCCGACTACCTCGGCGTGAACCTCCGCACCCTCTACCGCTTCATCGACGAGGGCGATCTGGCGGCGTACAAGTTCGGCCGCGTCATCCGTCTCAAGGAGGACGACGTCGTCGCGTTCGTGGAGAGCTCCCGCATCGTTCCCGGCAGCCTCGAGCACCTCTACCCCGAGCCGGTCCGGGCCGACCGCTAGGACTGGGGCGACCGTGGCCGACTGTCTCTTCTGCGCAATCGTGGCGGGCGACATCCCCTCGACCGAGGTGCTGTCCACGGATCTCGTCTACGCGTTCCGGGACTTGAACCCTGTCGCTGCCGACCCATGTCCTCATCGTGCCGCGCGAGCACGTCGCCGACGCCGCCGACATCTCCGCCGGCCACGGGGACATGCTCGTCGAGCTCTTCGACGTCGCCCGCCGCGTGGCCGAGGCGGAGGGATTGTCGGAGCGCGGCTACCGACTCGTGTTCAACGTCGGGCCCGACTCCGGCAACACGGTCCCCCATCTGCATCTCCACCTCCTCGGCGGCCGCCAGCTCGACTGGCCGCCAGGCTGAACGGACCGAGCCTCGCGAGGTGACGGTCCGCTGAGCGCCGGGCGTGCGCGGGTGAAGGCGCGAACGGGAGACGCGGACCGCCGGCAGCGAACCGGCTGGTACCCTTCGTCGGAGAGCCACGTGTCGTCCACCCAGGTCAAGATCCTCGTCCCCGGGAACCACCTCATGGTCGGGCTACTCGGCCAACGTGACGAGCTGCTCCGTACCGTCGAGGAGGCGTTCGACGGCACGCACATCCACGTCCGCGGCAACGAGATCACCGTCGACGGGCCCGAGGCCGAACGCGTCGGGCATCTCTTCGAGGAGCTCGTCTCGCTGCTCGAGCAGGGCCACTGGCTCGATCCGACCAACGTCGGGCCGCACCATCGAGATGGTGAAGGACGACGTGCGACCGTCCGAGGTGCTCACGGCCGAGGTCGGCCGGTCGGCGCGCGGGCGCACGGTGCATGCCGAAGACCGCCGGCCAGAAGCGCTACGTCGACGCCATCGCCGCCAACACCATCACCTTCGGCATCGGTCCCGCCGGCACCGGCAAGTCCTACCTCGCGGTCGCACTCGCCGTGCAGGCGCTGCAGGCGAAGGAGGTCGGCGCGGATCATCCTGACGCGGCCGGCGGTCGAGGCTGGCGAGCGGCTCGGCTTCCTGCCGGGCGACCTCATGGCCAAGGTCGATCCTTACCTGCGGCCTCTCTACGACGCCCTCTACGACATGCTCGAGCCCGAGGGGACCCAGCGGCTCCTCGAGCGCGGGACGATCGAGGTGGCGCCGCTCGCGTTCATGCGCGGCCGCACGCTCAACGGCAGCTTCGTCATCCTCGACGAGGCGCAGAACACGACCCCGGAGCAGATGAAGATGTTCCTGACCCGGATCGGCTTCGGCACGAAGGTGGTCGTGACCGGCGACGTCACCCAGATCGACATCGCCGGCGGGCGCTCCGGGCTGCTCGGCCTCGAGGCGTTGCTCGGCGAGATCGAGGGCATCTCGTTCGTCCATCTCGGCCAGGCCGACGTCGTTCGCCACCGCATCGTGCGCGACATCGTCTCGGCGTACGACCGCTCCACCGCAGCGCGGACCATCGGCGCCGGGCTGCGGTGAGCGCCGGTGAGCGCCCAGGTCTTCGGTGCTGACGAGCAGTCGGACCGGGCCGTCGACCTCGGCCGCTGGGTCGCCCTTGCCGAGCGGGTCCTCGCCGACCGCGGGATCGGGGACGGGACCGAGCTCTCGGTGATGTTCGTCGACGAGGCGGCCATCGCCGAGCTCAACGAGCGGTTCCTCGGCAGGAAGGGGCCGACCGACGTGCTGTCCTTCCCCATCGAGGACGACCTCGTCGGCCCGGGCCACGTGCCGGATCAGGAGGCGAGCGGGCCCGGCCGCGGACCGCCGGAGTACGAGGACGTGCCGCTGCTCATCGGAGACGTCGTCATCTGCCCGGAGGTCGCCTGGAAGCAGGCACCCGGCCACGCCGGCACCTACGAGGACGAGCTCGCCCTCCTGCTCGTGCACGGAATCCTGCACCTGCTCGGCATGGACCACGACGACGACGGCGAGGCGGCGGCGATGGAGGCGCTCGAGCAGCAACTGCTCACGGCCCACCACCGCGCAGCCTGGCGCGTGATGCTCGCCACCGACCGGAGCTTCACCGGCGCCGACGGCGGCCTGCTGATCGCCGTCTTCCTCCTGATCGCGGTGCTCGGCCGTCCTCGCGTTGGCCGAGACCGGCCTCACCCGGACCTCCCGGGCGCGGGCCAAGTCGCTCGAGGACGCCGGCCATCGCGGCGCCCGGTCGCTGCGCCGCCTCGTCGAGGAGCCCGAGAACTTCCTGGCTCCGATCCTGCTGCTCGTGCTCCTGTGCCAGCTCGTCGCCGCGACGCTGGTCGGCGTCGTGGCGTCGCAGCTCTTCGGCGCGATCGGCGTCGCCGTGGCGACCGTGTTCGAGGTGGCGGTGATCTTCGTGTTCGCCGAGGCCGTGCCCAAGCAGTGGGCGGTGCGTCATGCGGACCGAGCGGCGCTGCTGGCAGCGCCGCTCGTGACGACACTCATCCGGTTCCCGCCGACGAGGGTCGTGTCGGGCGCATTGATCGGTTTCGCCCGGCTGATCACGCCCGGGGGGCGGCGCGGGCGCTCCGAGCCGGACATCACCGAGTCCGAGCTGCTGGCGTTCGCCGACGTCGCCGCGCGAGGACGAGGCCATCGAGGGCGACGAGCGGGCTCTCATCCACTCGATCATCGAGTTCGGGGACACGATCGTCCGCGAGGTCATGGTCCCCCGGCCCGACGTCGTCGCGGTCGAGGACTCCGCCGAGGCGGGAGCGGTGCTCGAACGCGCCATCGAGGCGGGCTACAGCCGCATCCCGGTGTTCAACCAGAGCCTCGACGACGTCGTCGGGATCGCGTTCACGAAGGACCTCATCCGCGCGGTGCGGAGCGGCAAGGAGCACCGCCCGGTGCGGGAGGTGAGCCGACCTGCGAACTACGTCCCCGAGACAAAACGGGTCGCCCCGCTCATGCGCGAGATGCAAGCCCGCCAGTTCCATCTCGCGGTCGTCATCGACGAGTACGGCGGCACGGCCGGCGTCGTGACGCTCGAGGACCTGATCGAGGAGCTCGTCGGCGAGATCGTCGACGAGTTCGACGTCGACGAGCCGCTCATCGTGCCGCTCGGCGGCGGCCAATTCCGGGTCTCGAGCAAGATGCCCGTGGACGAGGTGAACGAGCTCCTCGGTGCGGACCTGCCCGCCGGCGACTGGGACACGATCGGCGGCCTCGTGCTCGCCCTGACCGGCCACGTCCCGGCCGAGGGCGAGTCGATCGAGGTGGACGGCCACCTGCTCGTCGCCGAGAAGCTGCAGGGCCGGCGCATCGGGAGCGTCCGCATCGTCCGGCTCGAGGGGATGCCGCTTCACACCGGGCCGAAGAACCCGGACGGCGAGTGGCTCGCGGAGCGGGCGAACCGGGCCGCCGAGCAGTGAGCGAGTCTGGCGTGCCGGGGGCCGGCGGTGGGCAGGGCGACGACGCCCGTGAGGGGGAGGGGGATGTGGGGCCGTTCCGGTCCGGTTTCGTCGCCCTCGTCGGCCGCCCCAACGTCGGCAAGTCGACGCTGCTCAACAAGATCCTCGGGCGCAAGGTCGCCATCACTTCGGCGACGCCGCACACGACCCGGACCCGGGTCCGCGGCGTCCTCGACCGGCCGGACGTGCAGATCGTCTTCACCGACACGCCCGGGGTGCACCGGCCGCGCACCGCCCTCGGCGACCGCCTCAACCAGACGGCGGCGTCCACGTTCGACGACGTCGACTACTGCGTGCTCGTACTCGAGGCGAACGCGCCGATCGGGCCCGGCGACCGGTTCATCGCCGAGCGGCTGCGCCCCGACACTCTTATCGCGGTCAACAAGATCGATCGCGTGGACGACGCCAAGGTCCTCCAACATCTTGCGTTCGCCTCGGCGGAGCTGGGGCTCGCCGAGGCGGAGTACTTCCCCGTCTCGGCGACGACGGGCGAGGGGGTCGACGCTCTCGTCGATCACCTGGCAGCCCGCATGCCTGAAGGCCCCCGCTACTTCCCGGCCGGCATGGTCAGCGACGTCCCCGAGGCCTTCTATGTCGCAGAGCTCGTCCGCGAGCAGCTGTTGCGCCACGCCGAGGAGGAGCTGCCGCACTCGATCGCCTGCCGGGTGACCGAGTGGGAGTGGCCGCGGATCCGCTGCGAGATCCTCGTCGAGCGCGAGTCGCAGAAGGGCATCGTCATCGGGAAGGGTGGGCGCGTGCTGAAGGCGGCCGGCACGGCGGTTCGCCAGCAGCTGGAGCCGGGCGCCTACCTCGAGCTGTTCGTGAAGGTCGAGAAGGGCTGGCAACGCCACCCGGACGTGATCGAGCGCCTCGGCTACTGAAAGCCGGCGCCGGCCGCCCGTAGGCTTGCCGGATGGAGCCGGGCCAGGTCGCAGCCGCCTCGGGTCGGCCGGGGGCCGGCGGCCGTGACGGGCTGCCCCCCGAGATCACGGCCCACTACGAGCACGAGTACGACGAGGGCAACCGGATCGTCGAGGGGCTCGGGCAGCTCGAGCTGCTCCGCACGAAGGAGGTGATCACCCGCCACCTGCCGCCGCCCCCGCCCGCGCTTCGGATCCTCGACGTCGGTGGCGGTACCGGCGTCCACGCCGGCTGGCTCGCCCAGCTGGGCCACGAGGTGCATGTCATCGACCCGATCGCCCGGCATGTCGCGCAGGTGCGCGACCTCGCCGCACCGGGCTTGCGAATCACCGCCGAGCTCGGCGACGCCCGCGACCTGCCCGTCGGCGACTCGACCTTCGACGCGGCGCTGCTCCTCGGTCCCCTTTACCACCTCACGACGCGGGCCGACCGCCTGCAGGCGCTGTCGGGAGGCGGGGCGCGCCGTGCGTGAGGGGGGGTGGGTGTTCGTGGCGGCGATCTCTCGTTTTGCGTCGTTGTTCGACGGGCTCACCTCGGGGATGCTGTCCGATCCTGCCTTCCTCGCCATCGTCCAGCAGGACCTGCGCGACGGCCAGCACCGCAACCCCGAGCGCCGGCCCGGCTGGTTCACGACGGCCTTCTTCCACCGGCCCGACGAGCTGTTGGAAGAGGCGGCAGCCGCCGGGTACGACGTGGTCGAGCTCGTCGGCCTGGAGGGCCTGGCCTGCTGGCTCCCGCAGCTGGAGGCCATGTTCGACAACCCCCGCGAGCGCGCTCTCATCCTCAGCGCCGCCCGCTCCATCGAAACCGAGTCCTCCCTCCTCGGCCTCTCCGCCCACCTCCTCCTCGCGGCCCGCACCCCAGCGCGTCAGCCCGGAGGGTGATCGTCGGGACAGGCCCCCGGCGGAGTGTTGAAGTCCGGGTTCGACACCCAGGCGCCGCGTGACCAGTCGCCCGAGGCCGGCGCCAGTCGGAAGATCGTCGTGAGGTCGACGAGGAGAGCCTCGCCGTAGCGGGCGCTGCCTTCGGGGCAGAGGTGGACGTTGTCGAGCTTGCGGACGCGCACCCACTCGTCTTTCGGTGCCTGCGGCACTCCGGGCGGCGGCAACCAGCTCGAGAAACGTCCGTGCAGCAGGATCGAGCCGGCCAGCGGCAGGTACATCACACGGCCCGGGAACAGCGACGGCATCCTGGCGGCGATGGCGTTCCACGCCGCGTTGCCCTTGGCGCGCTCGGCGTCGTAGGCACGTTGCGCGGCCGGGTTCGTGGATGGGATCTCCCCCGATGGCGGGAACTGGAGGAGGATGACGCCGGCGACTCCGTCGCCCGGCCTGAGCATCGCCCGCATGGCGCTTCGCAACAAGGCCGTGTACTGCGCCGGCTCGTGCAGCGCATTGGGCCTCGTCGGCCCGAACTCGTCCCAGCTCCAGGTCCCGATGATGAGCTGCGGGCGCTCGGTGCGGATCAGTAGCGGGATCGAGGTGCGCCAGTTGGTGGCGTTGACGAGGCCGAAACCGTCAATGGTGTTGCTGGCGACCTCGACCTCGCCCGTCGCCGACAGCGCCGCCACGATCCCGAACGACGCGTCGTGCATGACCGAGTCGCCGATCAGCATGACCCGCAACCGATGGCGGTGCGAGATCACCGCCCGAGCGGGGAGGCGGATCGGCAGCTGGCCGTGATAGCCGGCGTCGCCGGCGGTCGCCCCGGTCGCAGCGCCCGCAGCCGAGCGGTGGACTGCGGTCACGACCGCTGAGGTGCCGGCGACGGGCGCCGGATCGGCGATCGCCGGGATCGTCGCGACCACCACGGCCGCCGCCGCCGCCAGCCCTGCCGCGGGCGCCAACCAGACCCGCATCGGGCGGCGGAGCCTGCCGTTACGGATCGGGAGCTCGACCAGGTAGTAGCTGGCTGTGGCGATCAGCAAGGTTGCCGCCAATCGGACGGCGTCGAGCGGGCCGGCCGAAAGCCCGGTCCGGGCAGCGGTGAGGTAGACGAAGATCGGCCAGTGCCAGAGGTAGACCCCGTAGGAGATGGTGCCGAGGAAGTGCAGCGGCGGGACCGAGAGAGCTCTGGCGAAGAGCCCCCGGTCCAACAGGCGTGCATCGGCGATCACGACGGCGGCCAGGGCGGCGGCGAGGAGGAAGCCGCCTTGGAACATCCAGTTTCTCGGCACGCCCTCGGGCGTGCCGGCGGTGACCCAGAGGACGCCGAGCACGGAGGCGGCGGCGGGCGCGGCGATGTGGAGCGCACGCCGCCCGGCGGGTGCCGGCTGCGGGCGCGCCGCGACGAGAAACGCGACCGCGGCCCCCGCCATGAGGTCGAACGAACGGGTGTCGGTGCCGAAGTAGACCCGGGTCGGGTCAAAGCCACGATGGAAGAGGAGCGCCATCAGCCCGGCCGAGGCGAGCGTCCCGGCCACGGTCAGGACGAGACCCGCCCGGCGCCAGGTGGCCCGCGCCACGGACAACAGCAACAACAGCACCGGCGGCCACACGAGGTAGAACTGCTCCTCGATCGCCAATGACCAGGTGTGCTGCAGGGGAGAGGGCGCCGAGAACTGGGCGAAATAGGACTGGTGGGCGTAGATGGCGTGCCAGTTGGCGACGTAGAGCAACGTGGCGACGGCGTCGCCGCGCAGCGCCTCCAGGTCGACCAACCCGTTCGCGCCCGGGCCACCGAGAAACGCGTTCAGGATCAGGTAAGCCGCCAGCGCCGCCACCAGCACGAACAGAGCCGGCAGCAGACGCCTGGCCCTGCGGCCCCAGAACCGGCCCAGGCGCAGAGCCCCGGTCCGGACCCACTCTTCGAGCAGGAGTGTGGTGATGAGAAAGCCCGAGAGCACGAAGAACAGGTCCACCCCCAGATATCCCCCCGATGCCCACCCCAGCTGGAGGTGGTAGGCCATCACGGCGAGTACGGCGAGCGCCCGCAACCCGTTGAGAGCCGGCAGGTGGTGGCCGGTCACGGCGGTGGGTGGGGTGCCGGGGGCGGTGGAGATCGTCACGGCGGGGCCGGTGGTCACACCCGCGGCGCCGGGCCTGTCGCTGGAGGCGGTCACGTCGCTACGCCACGCGACGGAGAGCTCCGGTGAACAGCACGGCGGCATGCTCGTCCGGGCCGATCGCACCTCGACGGACCAGCTGGGCCAGACCGGCCAGCCCCGCCGAGCCCGTCGGGTCCACCTCAATGCCGGTCGCCTCGATCGCGAGCCGGTTCGCGTCCGCGATCTCGTCCTCGCTCACGACGAGCGCCTGCCCGCCGGTGGCGAGCATCGCCCCGACGACGGCGACCCAGTCGTAGGTCTCGTCGTCGAGGATCCCGTGAGCCAGGCTGTGAGGCACCGTCTCCCACGGCCACATGTACACCGAGCGGTGAGCGGCGGCGTAGTGGACGGCGGCGTCGATCTCCTCCGGGGCCGGCCCGGCCGGGAGGCCTTCTGAAACCCGGCGGAACGCCCTGGCGAGCGGCCAGGCGCTCTCTGTCTGCACGGTATGCAACCGCGGAGCCCTGGACAGGACGCCGAGCGCGACCGCCTCGGAGAGCGACTGCGCCACCGCGCTCGCGAGCGCGCCGCCGCCGACCTGAACCACGACGTGGTCCAGATGACCTAGCTCGGACAGCTCCGCCGCCATCTCATAGCCGAGTGTCTCGGCACCCTCGATGGCGAGGCCGTTCTGGTCACCTTGGCAGGTGAACGGCAGGGCGCCGTCGTCGATCGCCGCCTGCAAGCCGTGATAAGCGGGATCGCCGGCGACTCCATCGACACGCGGGCAGACCGTGATCTCGGCCCCCAGCTCCGTCAGGCGGCCGAGAACGACTGGGTCGGCGTCGGTCGGGACGAACACGAGCAGCTGCCGGCCGCCGGCGGCCGCGACGACCCCCGCGGCCAGGGCGGCGTTGCCACAACTGGCGATCGCAAGCGGACGGAGGGGTCCCTCGGTCAATCCGAGGAGCCGCACGACCTCGAGATGGACAAGGAGCCCGAACAGGTGGCGCGCCTTGTGCGAGCCGGCGACGTTGCCGGTCTCGTCTTTCACCCAGACCGTCGCCGGCGTCCCGAGGCGGTCGGCGAGCGACGGGGACGGCTTGAACGGTGTCCTGGCGAAGCCATGTCCGTCCACGTTGGCAACCTCGTCGTCGAGACGCTGCACGAGCTCGACGAAGACTCGATCGCTCATGCCCTGGGCGGAGGCGAGATGGTAGGCGTGCAACAGGCTGCGCCAGGCTATGAACGGGTTCTGCTCCCCGACGTCTTTCGGGAATTCCAGGCGACTCAGGTCGAGGACCCGGCGGAGCACATGGTCGCCACCGTCGCCCGATCGCGGGCACCGGAACGGGTACGGCTCCAAGGCCCCGACCGTCGTGCCACATCCGCCGCAGACCAAGGAGCTGGCCAACGCCGCCAGGCCAGGTGTGGCCGGCGCGGGCGCCGGGCGACTGCGCGCCCCGGTGTCCTCGGCCGCTGTGTCCTCGGCCCCGGTGTCCTCGGACGGCTCGGTTGCAGGGTGCATCGTCGACCGTGCAGTCTACGCGTGCAGGTGGGAGCGCTCCGGCTAGCGGGCCGGAGCCGCTCGTGTTCCAACCGGGATCAGCAGTGCCGCGGCGCAACCGGGAAGCTCAGCGCGATCCCCGTCTGCAGGTGATACGGCTGGCCACCCACGGTGTAGAAGACGTCGATCCCCTTAGCTCTTCCGACTGTCCCGTTGGTGACCGTAAGGCCGAGAACGAGGTTGTAGCGCTGCCTTGGCTGATTCTTCCGCGAGGGAGGCAACTTGGCGCCGACGGCATCCTGCCGTCGCGCCCAGGCCGCGCCAACGCCGGGTTGCCTCAGGAGGATCGCCGCAGGCGGGTAACCGGCATCGTCCCCGACGAAATAGGTGCGGGGCCGGCTCCCATCGATCAAGACGATCGAGTCGGCGAGCATTCGCAACCCCTGCGGATCCACGAGGTCAACCTTCGTGATCGTTGCCGTCGAGGATCCGGAGTTGCGAAAACCGGTGAGGCCGTACGTGATCCCGGCTCCGTGGGTTGTCGCCTGGCAGAGGCCTCCGATGGCCTCGCCGTTCCCAAGCGGTCCGACATTGACGGCAACAGCGCTGCCGCAGGCGGCTGCCCCGAAGATCACCACGATCATCACCAGCGCCGGAATCCGGCAGGACCTCATCCCAGCTCGACAAACTCGTATCGTGCGTACGAAGCCGATCGGTCAGTCGGACGACCAAAAGGAGATGCCGACATGCTGCTCAACGGAGTCAACCACGTCGCTTGGATCACCAACGATAGCGGTCGCCTTTGCGACTTTTATCAGGACGTCTTCGAGGCCGTCGTTTCGCCGACGCGGGACCACGGCCCCGGCGAGAAGATGACGATCGTCGACATCGGGCCGTCCACGCAGCTCAACCTCTTCGAGATCGAGGGCAACACGGAGGCCGATCGCCAGACCCCGATGTTCGGCCGCGGTCGCATCGACCACGTCGGTCTCTCAGCAGCCTCGAAAGAGTCTTTCGAGACGATCAGGGCCCGGCTCGTGAAAGCCGGCGCAAGTGACGGCACCGTCACCGCGTTCGGCCCACACCTGCTCAGCATCTTCTTCCGGGACCCAGACGGCTTGGAGGGAGAGGTGCTCCTGACGGGAGGGTTCAAAGTCGAGGAGCTCGCACCTCTTCACTAGGGCTCGGTGGTGATCTGTCGCCGGCCGGTGCTGGCCGACGTGCACGCCCCCCGGCTAGCGCAGCACCTCAGGCTTCGACGCAGAGGCAGAACGGGTGTCCTGCCGGGTCGATCAGCACCCGTACGTTGTCATTGGGTTGGTAGTCAGCGACCGAGGCTCCTAGTTCGACTGCTTCAGCAACAGCGGAGTTGAGATCGCCGACCTGGAAGTCGAAGTGCATCATCGGCCGTTGCTGACCGTCAGCAGGCGGCCAGGTCGGTACTTGGAATCCTGTCGCCTGTTGAAACACGATAAAGATCGCCCCCTCGGGGGCAGCCAGGATGGCGGTCCCGGGCTCCTCGTGGCCAATGGGCCAATCGAGAAGCCGCGAGTAGAAGCGTGCAAGGGCGGCCGGGTCCGGCGCTTCGATTGCTGTACCCCACCACATGCCAGTCGTTCGAGATCGCATCTGGGGAGGGTCCCATTCGACGCTCCTGCAACGCAACCCGGACAGAACGGCCGCCGAGAGCGCAGGCGCCGGTGGCACACTCTGCGCCATGAACGGTGCGTCTCGGATGATCGGCCACCGCGTCCTCGTCGACGGGATGATGGGGTCCGGGAAGAGCACGTTCGCACGTGCGCTCGCGGCCAGGAGTGGTTTACCGTTGATTCACCTCGACGTTCACTACTGGAAGCCGGGCTGGGTGCGACCGTCGGACGACGAGTGGAGATTCCGGCAACGCGCGCTGATCGCTGGCGAGGCTTGGATCATCGACGGCAACTACAACGAGACGCTTGCCCTCCGGCTCGAACGCGCGGAAACCGTCGTCTTTCTCGATACTCCTTGGTGGCTGTGCGCCAGTCGCGCGTTTGTGCGGGGCCTTCGCAAGCCCGTTGGCGAGATGCCCGAGGGCTGCGAGGACTCGGTCAACCGACGCTTGCGCGACGAGTGGGGGGGCGTTGGGAGGATTTGGCGCAACCGCCGTTCAGAACCTGAGTACGCAAGCTCCGAGATCTCGCGGCACGGGTCTCACACGACGGTGCACGTGCTCCGTTCGCGGCGTCAGGCGAGGGCGTTTCTCGAAGGCCCTTGGCCCGGCCAGTGATCAGCAGGGGCGGATTCGGGGCCCCGGCCGAGTGCTGCTGCTATTTCAGCGACGCATCACGTGGGCGCAGCGCCGGCGGCCCCGGCGGACCCGGTATTGGCGGCGACGGCGGTGTCGCAGGCGCCGGTTTTGGCGCCGGCGACATCGGCGCCGGCGCAACTCCCACTGGAAGACCCCAAGCCGCCCCAACCGCCTCGGCGTGTATCCCCCGCAGGAACGCCTCGGCCTCGCCAAGGTCCCGCGTCCGGCGCATCGGGGGGAGCGCCTTCACCAGCGTCGGCCCGTACGATGCCAGCGCGAGACGAGGGTCGAGCACGGCGACGACGCCGCGGTCCGTGGCGGTCCGGATCAGCCGCCCGGCGCCCTGGGCGAGAAGCGTCGCCGCCCGCGGGAGGTCGACGGTCTGGAAGCCCGCCTTGCCGGCAGCTTCGCGCCGTGCGGCATTGAGAGGCTCGTCGGGACGTGGGAACGGGATCCTGTCGATCACGACCAGGGTCAGCGCCGGCCCCGGAACGTCGACCCCCTGCCAAAAGCTCATCGTTGCGAACAGGCACGCAGCCGACTGCGAGCTGAGCGCCTCGAGCAGCGCCGCCTTCGGGAGATCGCCCTGAACGAGGACCGGCCAGGGAAGCCTCCCGGCGAGCACTTCGGCAGCGGCAGCCATCGCGCGCCGGCTGGTGAACAGCGCCAAGGTCCGCCCGCCGGCCGCGAGGACGAGTGCCTCGATCTCGTTGTGGATGGCCGCCTCGGCCTCGGGCCGGCGCCGGTCGGGCAGGCTCACCGCGCAGTAGAGGAGGCTGTTGGCCTTGTAGGCGAAAGGGCTGCCGACGTCGAGCTCCACGGTGGAGGGTCCCGCGGCGCCGAGACGGGCGGCAAGCCCGCGGGGCAGGGTCGCGCTCGTCATCACGACCGGCATGACGGAAAAGACCTGTGCCGACATCGTGTTGCTGACGTCGAGCGGTGCCGAGCGGAGCGCGGGCCGGTCGCCGCCGGTGACCCACAGGACGTCGTCGCTGCCCGCGTTGAGGCAAGCCGCCAGATCCTCGCGGCAGCGATCGACTCCAAGCAGAGCCCGCAGGCAACGCTGGGCTGCGTCGGGTGCGCCACCCTGGTCGCCGGCTTCAGCCGAGCGCGCACCGCCGGCCCCGCCGCCGGCCCGGCCCCCGCCGGCCCGGCCCCCGCCGGCGGCGCCCGAGCCATCGGACGCTCGGCGCAGCTCCACGCCCAACCGCTCGAGACGGTCGACCAGGAGCGTCACCTGGTCTCCGAGCGCGCCGCTCAAGCCGGAAGGCAGGCGGCGCTCCTCGCCACTTGCCAACGCCTCCTCGAAACCGGCCGCCGAGCCCATCACCGCCTCCACCGCCCGGGCCGCCGGCGTGTCGTCACCACGCTGCACCCGGCGACCCGCCGCAGCGAGCGCACCCCGTGCGGCGGAGGCGAGCACGCGCACGCGCCCGGGCCCGACCTCCACGCCGAGACATGCCGCGAGGATGTCCTCGAGCTCGTGCGCTTCATCGACGACCAGCGCATCATGTTCCGGAAGTACCTCTCCTCCGCTGCGCAGATGCGCCCCGAGAAGGTGGATGTTGACGACGACGATGTCCGCCGCAGCTGCCTTGGTACGGGCGAGCTCGGCGAAGCACTCGTGGCCCGAAGGGCAGCGACGAGCCCCGGGGCACTCTTCGGAGGTGACGCTCACACTCGACCACGCCGCACTCGACGGCTCGAAGTCGAGCTCGGCCCGATCGCCGCTCGTGGTCGAGCCGGCCCATGCCGCGAGACGTCGCACCTCCTCGCCGACGCGCCGAGCCGCGACCGCGCGTGCCGAGCCGCTCTCCCGCGGACCGGCCTCGTCCGTAGCGGACGGCGAAGCGTCGGGCGCGTCGAGTCGCTGTTGCTCGCCCAATCGGTCGAGCTCGTGCAGACGTTGCCGGCAGAGGTAGTTCGACCTCCCCTTCAACACGGCCCACTTCACGGGCCGGCCGAGGCCCCGTGCCACGAGCGGGAGGTCCTTGTTCGCAAGCTGATCCTGCAAGGCCTTGGTCGCCGTCGCGACGACGACGCAGTTGCCGGAACTGACGGCCGGCACGAGATACGCGAGGGACTTGCCGGTGCCGGTCCCCGCCGAGACGGCCACCACGGCGGGATCATCAGCGGCGCTCAGCGCCCGCGCCACGGCTTGGGCCATCTCGAGCTGCCCCTCTCGGACCTCTCCCGCGGGAAGAGTCGCGACGACCTGTTGCAGTAGGCCGGCGATGTCGGGCCGAGTCACGGCCGAAGAGTATCAGATTGACATGAAATACATTGGTATTGAACGTGGGAACTTTGAGACGGCACGACTTATCCAGGGGAGGCGCCGGTCGCGATCGGGCGTTTCGGGTCGCTGCTCCACTGCGACCAGGAGCCCACGAAGAGCTTGCCGCGACCGAACCCAGCCCATTCGAGGGCGAGCAGGTCGTGGCAGGCGGTGACGCCTGAGCCGCAGTAGACGGTCACCTCGCCGGCATCGCTGACCCCGGCTGACTCGAATCGCTCCCGGAGCGTCTCGACGGGTAGGAATCTGCCCGACGCTTCGAGGTTCTCGCGGCACGGGACGCTCACTGCGCCAGGAATGTGACCTGACTGGGGATCGAGCGGATCCTCGACATCGCCCCGATACCGTTCGCCGCTGCGAGCGTCGATGAGCGTCCGCGGCCCCGAGGCCACTTCCTCGATGGAGGCGAGCCGGTCGGCGGGCCAGGAGACGACGCTGAACGGTGCGCGCGGCCGGCTGGGAACGACCTGGTCCATCGGGCCTGCCCAAGCGGCGAGCCCGCCGTCGAGGATCGCGGCCGCGTGCCCGGTCACCCGCAGCATCCAGACGAGTCGGGCGGCGTAGATACCGCCAACGTCGTCGTAGGCGACCACCGTGTCGTCGTCGCCGATGCCGAGCAGGCTCATCGCCTCCGCGAACCGAGCGGGCTCGGGAAGCGGGTGCCGGCCGGCCTCGCGGGACGGCGGCCCGGACAGGCACCGGTCGAGGTCCACGAAGATCGCCCCTTCGATGTGACCGGCGTCGTAGGCGGCCGAGCCGGAACGCCCGTCCAGGTACCAGCGCGCGTCGGCGACCACGACGTCGCCCAAGTTGGCCGCAAGCCACCCCGGCGAAACAAGAACCGGGAACCCCACATCCTCACCCACCCACGTCCCGCCGGCGCCATCGCTCATGGCGACAACGTACCTGGCCCGCAGACGGCGCACGGTGGTGGAGAAGGGTCACCCTTTGGCCCGCCCGCGCAGGACGCTTCCGGTGAGAAACCCGACCGCGACGAGCGGTACGACGACCACCGCCAGGTAGCCGCGGTGGCGAAGAGCGAACGCCGCACCGACGACCGCGAGCGTCCCGATGAAGAGCTCGGGAGCGTCGCCGATCAGAAAATCCTTCCAGAATCTCCCGAACGCGCCCAGCGCCTTGACGACGGCAGTCATGTGACAGGTCCCGGCCGTGCTGCCAGGGGCGCAGCCGAGCGGCCAAGTCTCCGCATCGCGACCGTGAGGATCGCTGCGCTGGCGGCGAACACCCCGACCAGCACCAGGATCATGAGGTCGCTACCCGGCCAGTGCACGCCCGCCCCCTCGCCGACCCAGAACACCCCGAAGCTCGTCAGCATGACGCCGACGGCGAGCTTCATCGAATTCTCCGGGATCTCTGACAGCTGACGCGCCGACGAGGAGGCCGACGACTCCGACGACGACCGCAGCCGCAGCGGCGGCAGCGGCCGCCAGCGCCAAGTGCCCGGAGCTCGCGCCGAGGGTGATAACGATCAGGACGACCTCCATGCCTTCGAGGAACACGCCTTTGAACGCGACGGTGAAACCCGTCGCGTCGCGGCGTCCATGTCTCCACGACGCCGCCGTGGGAGGACCGGCCGGCGCCTCGCCAAGCCCTGCGGCGACCGGAACCCCGACGGACAGCTCCTGGACGGTTCTCGCATAGATCGCATCCTCGTCGTGGAGGGCCTTGTGTCCACTCGCCCGCAACACGGCCTTCCGCAGCCAGTCAAGCCCGAGCACGAGGAGAAGCGAGCCGATGACGACGCGAAGCACGTTGATGGGCACGAGGCGGGCGAGCGGAACTCCGACGGCGACGACGAGGACGGCGAGCACGAGAACGGCGACGGCGCTCCCCTCGATCGCCGAACGCCAACCTCGGGTCACGCCCGCCGCGACGACGATCGTCAGCGCCTCGACCATCTCGACCGCGCTGGCGCCGAACACGGCCAGGGCGAGCACGACGGTAGCCGTCGTCATAGCTGGCTCACCGCCGCCAGCCCGCCGATTGCGGCCATGACCTCGGCCCGCGGGCCACACACGGCAAGCCGCTCGATGTTGCGCAGGTGGGAGACGGTGCCCACCTTCTGGCCGGCGGGGTCGTGGATGCCGATCTGAGCACCGACGTAGCGCTTCGAATCGAACTCGAGCACCTCGACGTGGCCCCGTGACTCGCACATCTCGATCAGCTCGTCACGACCGAGCCACGACTCGTTGTTGCACGACACGACGACGACGGTCGCCGTCGATGTTGCGGACCACTTCGGCGAGCGCCGGCCGCATCGCCGCCTTCGAGTTGAAATCGCTGCGGGTGCCGACATCCCGGGAGTCGGCACGCTTGCACGCGATCCCGTAGTGCTCAGGCGCATCCCACCGGACCAGCGTCTCCCAGACGTGGTAGTTGGTGAAGTAACGGTGCTGGTTGTAGGGGGGGTCCAGATAGGCGAAGTCGACCGGCCCGATCGCTGTCAAGGCGTCCCGGGCGTCGGCGCGGATACACCGGCCGGGGCCGGCCAGGAGCTCCGGGACGCGGAGGCTGAGGGGGCGGAACGACCTCGGAGCCCATTGCTTCAGGTACGCCATCTGCAGGCCGGTCGTCGAGTCCACGCGATCGGCGGCCTCGAGCAGGCTCGTGAGCACGATCGGATAGAGCCTGCTGGCCCGGTGACGTTCTTCGATGGCGTCCCGGATCGCATCCACGCGGGCACCGTTCTCTGGCCGAAGGTAGCGGGACCGCTCGCAGAAGACCTCCGTGAAGTACCCCCGGCGGCCGGGCAGAGCGTCGAGCTCGGCAAGCGCTTCGGAGAGCTCCGTCAGATCGATATTGGTCGCGTCGGTGGCGATGTAGCACCCGCCGAACACCTCGGAATAGGTGGCCGTGTCGACAGCGGTGACGAATGCTCCCTGGGACTTCAGCTCCTGGGCGACCCGGGTGGTGCCCGTGAACAGGTCGACCGCGCTCGAGGCGCCGCAACCGGAGGCGAGGGAGGAGATTGCTTGGACGAGCCGGCGCTTCGAGCCGAGGTACTTGATCACCGCGCCGGCGCCTTACGAAACGCCATCCGGCCACGCCGCCAGGATTCCCCGTGCGGCGGTGGCCGGAGCCGTGGTCACACCCACCACGTTAGGACGGGCTCGACACGAGCGAGCGCACCGCCTCCAACAGCGTGGGGAGATCGGTGACGGCGCGCTCCGCGGGGCGGCCGGGAGCGGCGACGAAAAGCAGAACACAGCGCCGGACCGGCCTTCCCGTCGCGGCGGCGAGCGCGAGCGCGTAGGCGGCTGCCTGGAGCCGGTAACGCTCGTAGGCAAGCTCGAGGTCCTCGTCGCCATCCACAGCGTCGGTCTTGTAGTCGACGACGACCAGCCCGGCTCCGTCATCGAAACAGAGGTCGACGAACCCCTCGAGCAGCCTCCCACCGACGGGCGCGGCTACATAGACCTCGCGCCTGGCGGTGCCGCTGCGAATGGCTTCCACGACGACGTCGCTCGAGAGGGCGACAGCGGCCAGGCGCTCGACGTCGGCGCTGCGGTCTCCGATCCGTTCCGAGCGGGCCTGCGCGAGGGCGAGCGGCCGGAGAGCGGCGGTTCGCACCTCGGGCGGCGCGTCATGCCCGAAAGGCGTGAGATCGACGGCCTGCAGCACGGCGTGCACCGCACGACCCACCTGGGTGCCCGCCCTCCCTCGCCGCCAGGCGGGCAACTCGTCACCGGACGACGGCAGCTTCTCGTCGCCGCTCGCCAGCGCCAGCCCTGCGATCTCGGTTGCCGCCACGGACTCACCCGTGTCTCGCCCTCACGATGAGCTCCTCGCGACCGAGGCGCCACCGCTCGTATTCGGCTGCGGTGCCTCCGGGGACCTCAGCATCACTGACGACCGGGCCGGCGCCCCGACTCGCCGGAGCCGTCGGCGACGGTTCGTCTTGTGGGCCGGGGCTGGTCCACCAGTCGCTCGCCTTGCGCTCGAGGTCTGCCCCGCCTGCGGCCGCTCCTCCGCCCACCAGCTCGGCCGCCACCGGCTCGGCCGCCGCCAGCAAGCGTTCCGCCAGCGACACCTCGCCGCCACCGGCGGGAGTGTGGTGGCCGCAGATCACCAGATGGTCCCGGGCCCGGGTGGCCGCGACGTACAGCAAGCGCACGTCCTCCTCGATCCCGAGGAGCCTTTCCTCGGCGGCGAGGTGGGCGTAACCGCTGGTGCACCGGTCCTTGACGACCTGGGCCTCGGCGCGGCCCTGGTCGTCGCGAAGCACGCTCACCCCGCCACGCCGCCCGCGGCGCTCGGTGCCGAGCCCCGCCAGGATCACGACCGGGAACTCGAGGCCCTTGGCACCGTGGATCGTCATTATCCGCACCGCATCCTCGTCGTCGTCGGGAACGGTCGACTCGATGGCCGCCAGGTTGCCGGCGACCTGTTCGTCGACCCACTCCGCAAACTCGACGAGCCCTCCGCCTCCCGCCTCGACGAAGCCCCTCGCCTGTTCGATCACGAAGCGCAATCTGCGCCAGGACTCCCGCGCCCGGGGGCCCGCCCCGGCGATCTGAAGCAGGCGGCGATCGGTCGCGGCTTGGACGAGGACGCCGACCGGTCCGAGAGCATGGCGCATCCCGCGGAGCTCTCGCAGCGCTCGGATGGCAGCTGCGACGGGGGACGTCTCGACGGCCTCGGGGATCACGGCCGCAAGGCTGAACGAACCGCCAGCGCGCCGGAACTCGAGCAGATCGTCGTCGCCGCACCCGAAGGCCGGAGAGCGAAGCGCCGCGGCGAGAGCCGTCTCGTTGCCGGGGTCGTCGATGGCGCGGGCGAGCGCGAGCAGATCGCGGACCTCCTGCGAGTCGTAGACGAGCGAGACGCTCTCGACCCGGTAGCCGATGTGCCGCTCGTCGAGGGCGTCCTCGAGGATGTCGAGGCCGGTCCGGCTCGGGAGGAGGATGGCGATGTCGGCGAGCCGCGCGCTCCGCAAGGCGCCGTCGGACTCGTCGGCGACGATCCAGCCCGGGTCACCGATCGCTGAGAGAATGACGTCTGCCACAGCGTCGCCTTCGGCGCGCCGGCGTTCTGCGGCTGACACATTCTCTAGCGCACCCCCGACGATCCGGACCGGACTCGGGGCACCCGTCGACTCGCGGTCGACCTGCAAGGGGGCGAACCGGTCTCCCATCAGCCCGGCGAATGTGGCATTCACGAACTCGATGATCCCGGGCACCGCACGGAAGCTCGTCGTGAGCTCGAGCGCCGTCGCACCCAGTCGAGCCCGCGCCGCTTCGTAGACGCGAAGGTCGGCACCCCGGAACCGGTAGATCGCCTGCTTCGGGTCGCCGACGAGGAAGAGGCGGCCGGCCTCCAGCTGGACTGTGCCGCCCGCGCCGGGACCGCCCGCGGCGGGGCCGCCGGCGCCGTCGCCGGGGCCGGCGCCGGGACCGGGTGCTCTCGCCAGCAGCTCGACCAGCTCGAGCTGCAACGGGTCCGTGTCCTGGAACTCGTCGACGAGCAGGTACGGGTAGCGACGCCTGAGCTCCATGCGGACGCCGGCGTCGCCGGCGACCAGGTCACGGGCAAGCACGAGCAGGTCGTGAAAGCTGAGCTCGCCGTTTACGCGGCGGATGTCGGCTGCCCCGCGGGCGAGAGCTTCCAGGCGCGAGACGAGCCCGCCGAGCGCCGCGTCGCACGCCACCGCCACCGCTTCCATGCGCCGCTCCTCTGCCTCGGCGAGCAGTGAGCGAACCTCGGCGATGCCGGAGTCTCGCCAGTTGCCGCGGTTGCCGACGACGGCGACTCGAAGGTTGAGGCGGGGCCCCGCGCGCAGCAACCTGAGCCGGTCGATCCAGGTTTCCGCCTGATCGAGATGCGCGAGGTAGATCTCATAGGCTCCGAACCGCTGGAGCAGCCCATCGGACGGCTCACGGCAGAGGTCGCGGCGGCTCAGCGCTGCCCGCAGTCTCTCGATCACCTCGGCGGTGGCAGGGTCGACCGCTTCTCGGATCCTCGCCAGGAGCGGTGCCGCCTGCTGCGGTGTCAGGCCGCAGCGGTCCCATTGATCGTCCAAGACCCGCGCGATCGTCTCGAGGTGACGATGGTCCATGCCGAGTACCCACGCCGCCGCCACGAGCTGGCGGGTTCCATCCTCACCGACGAGAAGGTCGAGGGTGGAAGCCCACCGGGCGCGCCAGGCGATGCTCGCCCGAACCTCGTCGAGCACCACGAACCCGGGCGGCAGGCCGGCCTCGAGCGGGTGCTCGGCCAAGAGTCGTTGGCAGAACCCGTGGATCGTGCCGATCGCTGCTTCGTCGATCTGCGCCAGCGCGACCGAGGCTGGCGAGCCGTCGCCGTCCTCGCCGGCCGCGGTCGCCAGCGAGCGCCTGACCCGCGTCCGGAGCTCCGCCGCGGCCGCCTCGGTGAAGGTGACTGCGGCGATCTGGCGCAATTCCGCACGCCGGCACCGGACGAGCTGGACGATGCGCTCGACCATTGCCGACGTCTTGCCCGAGCCGGCGCCCGCCTCCACGAAGAGCGTCGCATCGAGGTCTTCCGAGATCGCACGGCGCGCCTCTTCGTCCGCCAGGGCCCACGCTCGGGCGGCCGGAGGCGCCTCGAGCTCTGAGAGGTCAAACAACATCGGCGGCAACGTTCAACTCGAGCGCGTCGTCCCGTTCGTCCGGCTCGACGAGCGCCACGTAGCCCCGCAGACGCTGGTCGGTGCGAACCCGCTGCCAGGCGCGGTCGCGGTCGGCACTGCAGAGCGTGTCGAACTCACACCACTGGCAGTTCTTGTACGAATCACGGTCGACGACGCCCGGGCGGGCGGGAAACGCGCCCTCGTCGATGAGGCCGACCAAGGTGTCGAGTGCCTCGCCGAGCCGGGCGCGGGCCTCGTCCCCGAGGACGATGCCGATCGACTCCCTGCTCGCGCTCGACGACAAGAAACGGTATTCCGCGCGCACATCACCGCCGCCCCGCCCGGCCCCCTCGGGTCGTTCGCCGCCAGGCGGAGACCCACCCCCGAGTCCCGCCTCCGCCGCGAGACCATAGATGGCGAGCTGCAGGCGTTCCCCCCCGCCGACGGGATCGGACTCGAGCACGGTGTAGGACCCCGAGCTACCGGTCTTGTAGTCGACGACCGTGAGCGACCCGTCCCGCCCGCGGTCGATGCGATCGACCATCCCCCTGAACCGGACTGGGCGGCCGGCGGCGACGATCTCGAGCGGCGGCACGTCCTCGTCCCCGAAGCGGTACTCGGCGGCGATCGGAACCCGGGCGCCGGCCCGGCAGCGTCGGTCGTCGGAGTCGAGGAAACGGTCGAGCTCGAGCAGGATGTGGCTCTTCTCGAGCTCCCACAGGAGCGCGCGCCCGACCAGACCCCGGCGCTCGTAGTCGCCGAACGCCTCTCTCGCCAGCTCCGCCAATCGCAGATGGTCCTCCGCAGTCCAGCCCGACCAGGGGCGCCCCGATGCGAGCGTCTCATCGACGAGGCGCTCGAGCACCCCGTGGATGAGCGAGCCGCGATCCATCGGCTCGATCGTGATACGCCGCTCGGGAGCGTCGAAGTCATGCAGCCGCAGGTCGTGCTTGAGGAACCCCCGGAACGGGCAGGTTGCGTACATCTCGACGGTCGTCGCCGACAGGAGCCGTTCAGGACGCCCTTCCGCGGCGTCGGCCGGACGGGTGCTCTGGGCCGCCAAGCCGTTGAACCGGTTGAGGGACCACGCCAGCCTCGCGCGGCCCACGTCGAGCGCGGCGGCGAACCCGGGTGCGAACGCAGTCAGAAAGTGCCGATCGCCGGCACGGCCGGCTTCGCACCATTCCTGCAGGCTCGCCAGCTCGTAGTCGAGGGCGTCACAGGCCGGGGCGGCCCTGAGGGCCACGCGACGCAACATGCCGGCGAACGAGCCGATCGCCGTCTCGGCCGCCCCCGAGGCGAGGTCTCCGTCGAGCCAGCGCGACGCGATCGCCGACCGGCCCTTCCTCGTGTCGACGCGTGGCCAGGTAGCGAGCGACCGGTCGGCGGCACGGAGAAGGGCGAGGAGATGGCGGCGATCGCGCACCTCGGCCCGTTCGCGGACGAGCGAGCCCGCCCGGTGGCGTTCGCCCGCCGGCAGCAGGGGGTCGTCGGAGGTTCGGCCGGGCAGCTCGCCCTCGAGAGCGCCGACGACGACGAGCAGCTCGGTCTCCACCCCGACGAGCGACGCGATCGGCGCCACCACGACTCCCCGCCCGAACCGGCCGACGCGCGGTGCCGGGCGATCCAGCACGGTCGCGAGAGCCCGCGTCATACGGTCGTGCCGGGCAGGAGGGGATAGTCCCCCGAGCGGCTCGAGACGGTCCAGGTCCAGGAGCTCGTCCAGCGCCAGCTCCACCTGACGGTGCACCTCGTCGTCGCTACGCGCGAGGTATTCCTCGACCGCGGCCGCGGCCCATCGAACGAAGGCCTCCCAGGAACCACATCGGAGGAGCTCCCCGCAGACGTCCGCGAGGCGGTCGACGAAGTCCTGCAAGCCGACGGCGAGTGCCGCGCTGTCCGGGCGGTGCTCCACACAGCGTGCGGCGAGGGCCGCGAGCCGGTTCCTCCACTCCTCGAGCCCCGAGACGACGCCGGCCTCCCGCGACACCCGATCCCAGCCTCCCAAAGGCACACCGACGCCCGACCGGTCGAGAATGGGGCCCCGCCGGAGCCAGGAGAAGACGGCGGACCGCTCGAGCTCGAGCGGCGACGCTGCCATCGCCACCAGCCCGGAAAGCACCCGCGCCTCGGGCGTCTCGGCGAGCGTCTCGCAAGCGGGACCGTTCCAGGGAAGGCCGCCGGCCGCGAGCTGCTCGGCCAGGAGCCGGCCGTAGCGACGGGAGCCCGGATGGGCGATCGCGCAACGTCCCATCGAGCCCCCCGACCCGTCGTGCGCGAGCACGCGCCTGATCGCCTCGCGCACCTCGGCCTCGGGATCGGGAGCGCTCACGACCTCGCTCAGCGCGCCGCCGGACGCGTCGGCGACGTCCACGGAGTCGACCACCGCCTCACACCCGAGCAGGCGGCCCAGCGTGACCGCCTGATCGGACGAGGCTGCATCCGCGCGCTCGTCACCGGTCACACCGAGCATCACCACGAGCTGAGCTCGGCCGGCGAGGGCGACGAGCAGCCGGACCTCGCTCGGTCGCAGCAGGTCGGGCAGGTGGACGATGACTGGCCCGACGTCCTGGAACGACCCGCGGCCGGCGCGGAGCGCGCTCGCGGCGGCGTCCGCCAGATCGTCGCTGTCATACCAGCGTGGCCAGAGGAGGTCACGGGCGCGCACGGCAATCCGTACGACGTCGGCCGCCCGATCCCCGCAGCCTCGCAAGCGTTCCAGCTCCTCGGGCGTGGCCTGTCGGAGGTCGCGGTATGTGGCGGCAAGAGCGGCCGCCGTGGACGGGTGGCCCACGACCGGAGCCAGGACGCCGGGCTCCTCGGCGAGCGCAGCTCGCAGCGCGGCGCCGAGGACGGCCTGCGACATCGGCCGCGGGTGGTCGGGACCGGTTCCGGCTGCGATCAGCTCGTCTGCCGCGAGGAGCTCGGCAAGGCGCGACAGCACGGCGAACCGGACGTTGACGAGGCCGGACTCCGAGGCGAGCCGCCGTCTGAGATCGAGGCCGGCGAGCGGCGAACGAACCACGACCGTGACCGGAGCCAGCGGATCGTCACGCTTGTACGCGTCGAGGTTCACCCGGACTGCGAGCCGGGAGGCCTTCCCGTGGCGGACGATCCGGATACTCGCGGGCACGGCCGGATCGTAGGACAGGGGTGTCGCGGTTCCGAGGCTCAGGACTCCGGTGAGCCCTCCTCGAGCCGGAAGGGCGGGTGGAGGCTCTCGGCGAGCGGCATCGCCTGCGCGCCATAGTGCAGCACCGCGGCATGCCCGGAGGCGCCGAGCTCGAACGAGATCTCCCCGCCCCGCTCGCCGTAGTCCTCGTTGTCACAGACCACAAAACGGGTCCCGTCGTCAACCGGCGACAGCCTCGCCGCGACCCTCATGGGCCGATCGTCGTCCGGATCGGCGAGGTAGAGGGACTGGTTGACGCGAAGGATTAGTTTCTCTCCGAAATCGTTGCGGTACTGGCCCACGAAACGGGCCAGCGACGCCCGCGCATGCCCGTGCTCCCCGCCACCCGCGTCCTCCCAGATGGCTTGGACACGGGCGACCGTGTGGAAGATCGCGTCGAGGCCGAGGCCGGCGAGGGGCCCGACCGAGTTCGTGAGCACCGCAGCGGCGATGCCGAGATCCGGGACGAAGCCGATCTTGGTCACGAAGCCCGGGTACCCGCCGCTGTGACCCCGAATCGTGAGACCGTCGACCGACCAGATCATCCACCCGTAGCCGTGGTGAGGCTCTTCGCCCCGCTGCCATTGCACGCGCTGCATCTCGCGCTTGGCCAGCTCGCCGAGCAGGCGCGGATCGCCGGGCAGATGGGCCTGTTGATATTGGAGAAGGTCGACGACGTTCGAGATGAGCCCGGCGGCCGGTTCGAAGGCCCGAGCCTCGGAGGTCGGAGCCGCCCTGAACGGCTCGCCCGGGCGCCGATGGTGGTAGCCCGTCGCCAGCGTGGACCGGAGCCGTCGCGTCAACCGCGAGCCGGTCGCATTGAGCGCCAGCGGGCGCACGACCTTGCGCTCGACCATCGACGAGAACGGACGCCCGGACACCGCCTCGATGATCTCGCCGAGCAGTGCGTAGGCGACATTGGAGTAGTTGAAACCGACGGAGGGCTCGGCGTTGGTCGCCCGCGCGAGGACGTCACGGCGAAGCGTGTCACTGTCGAGAAACTCGTTGTCGCCCCACCCACACGACGCGTCCCGGATCATCCCGCTGCTGTGGGTCAGAAGATGGCGCACCGTCACGCCGGACCGCCGGAGTGGAGCCCCGAGCCAGCCGAGGTAGCTCGTGACGGGCTCGTCGAGTCGCAATCTGCCCGCCTCGACCAGTTGCATGACGAGCGTGGCGGTGACCGTCTTTGTGATCGACGCGACGCGGTAGCCGGTGTCGGGCGCGGCCGGGCGCAGCGTGGCGAGATCTGCGTACCCATAACCGCCGAGAACGGCCGCCTCTCCGTCGTGGGAGATCCCGAACGAGACGCCGGGAACCTCGTTCATCAGCGCCCGGTACCGTATCCAGGCGTCGACGATGGCGCCGGCGTCGGCGATCTGGCGCCGGGTGAGTTTCGTTGGCATCCCCGAGGATATCGGTCCGGCTTCGGCGCGTTCCTCTGCGGCCGAGTGCGGCCGAGGAGCCGGGCTCGGCGAGCACCCCGATGCCATACTCGGCCCGTGACCAACTCTGCGCCCGTCGAGCTCGGCGTCCCCCTCCAGATCGACGGGGTGGTCCGGATCGCCGGAGGCGCTCCGGCGGTCGTGAGCGACGAGGTCCTCGGGAGAGTCGACGCCGCCCGTCAGGTCGTCGTCGCGGCTCTGGAGGCAGGATCGGTCGTGTACGGCGTGACGACCGGCTTCGGCAGCCTGGCCGACGTGCGGCTCACCCCTGAGCATTCCACGGCCCTCCAGCACGGGCTGCTGCGCTCCCACGCGGTCGCCGTCGGCGACGAGCTCTCCGCCGAGGAGGTCCGGGCGATGTTGGCGCTCCGGGCGCACGTGCTGGCGCTCGGGCACTCGGGCGTGAGGCGCGAGGTGGTGCTTCGTTTCGTGGAGATGCTCGAGAGGGATCTGCTGCCCGTCGTGCCGGAGCAAGGCTCGCTCGGCGCCTCGGGCGATCTCGCGCCCCTCGCGCATCTCGCCCTTCCCGTCATCGGAGAGGGTGACGTCCGGCTGGCCGGCGAGCGACTCACGGCGATCGAGGCCCTCGGTCGTCTCGGTCTCGAGCCCCTGGTGCTCGAGGCGAAGGAGGGCCTCGCCCTTATCAACGGCACTCAAGGTATGACGGCCATCGGCGTGCTGGCGGCCTCGAGGGCGGTCCGACTCGCCAAGCTCGCCGACGTCTCGGCCGCCCTCACGATCGAAGCCATCTTCGGAACCGACCGTGCGTTCGATCCGCGCATCGTCGGGCTCCGCCCGCACCCGGGCCAGGTGGCCTCGGCCCGGAACCTGATACGCCTGCTGGCGGGGAGCGACCTGCTCTCCTCGCACCGTGAGAGCGACCACATCGTTCAGGACGCCTACTCGATCCGCTGTGCTCCGCAGGTCCACGGCGCGTTCCGGGACGTCGTCCGCAACTCCAGCGTCACCCTCGAGATCGAGCTGGCGTCGATCTCAGACAATCCCGTCGTGCTCCCCGCGACCGGTGAGATCCTGTCGGGGGGCAACTTCCACGGACAGCCGGTCGCGCTCGCCTGCGATGCGCTCGCCGCCGCGACCGTAGGGCTCGCCTCCATATCCGAGCGCAGGCTGTACCGGCTGCTGGACCCGAAGACTTCGAACGGGCTGCCTCCGTTTCTTGTCGGTGATGCCGGCGTCAATTCGGGGTTCATGGTGTGCCAGTACACCGCCGCGTCGCTCGTCTCCGAGATGAAGAGCCTGGCGCACCCGGCGTCGGTCGACTCCATCACGTCCTCGGCGGGACAGGAGGACCACGTCAGCATGGGCATGATCGCCGCCAGGCACGCCCGGGACTGTCTCCGCAATGCCGAGGCCGCCATCGCGATGGAGGTGCTCGCCGCCGCGCAGGCCTGCGAGCTCCGGGCTCCGTTGCGAGCGGGGCCGGCGGGGCGGGCGGCGATCGCGGCGCTCCGCCGGGTCGTGCCGACCCTCGTCCAGGACCGGGCGCTCAAGCCCGACGTCGACGCGACGATCGCCATCGTCCGCTCCGGAGAGCTGGTCGCCGCCGTGGAGGCCGAGATCGGGCCGCTCGAATAGAGCCGTGGCCCCGGGGTTAGACGAGTGCTCCGGTGGCGTGCCCGTCGACCGTCTCAGGTGCACTCGAGTCCACTCGCACCGACCGCCTCAGTAAACGACCCCCCAGCCCACTCACGCACTGCTCCCACGTACGTTCGCCGACGAGCCAGAGCCACAACTCGCGCCCGTAGCTCCTGCAGGCGGCTTCGATGTCGACCCCCACGCTTGGGTGACGCCCTCCTCGGGCTGGTAGGCCTCGGCGACGAGGAGGGCCACCTCGAGGACGAGCCGCGATCGAGCCTGCGCCGGTGCCACCGCCGCGAGCGATCGCATGCAGTCGCGCAGTTCGACGGGTTCGTCGAGCACGAGGCTCACGGATCTATTTCCAGACGGGGGCCCGGTCGGTCCCCCCGTAGAACGTGACGTGCTCCGCGAAGTCGACGAAGAGCGGGCCGTCCGGGTCGAGCTCACGCTGCAGGGCCGACACGGCCACCTTCTTGTCGAGACGGTCCAGCCGCTCGAGCGCCTCCGGCTTGCTCAGCTCGCCGATCTCGAGTCCCGGAGCGGCGAGGTCGAACGCCCGCCGGCCGGCGTCGGTCCGGATGAGGACGCTCGAGTAGCCGGCGTCGCTTCCGACGCTCCCGATGGAGAGGTCGGCGGCACGGCCCAGGAAGTCTGCACATTCGTCACAGCCCTTCAGGGCCGCTCCGTGAAAGTCCTTGATCGGTTCGTCGAGCATCGCCTTGCCGTCGTGATCCTCTGCGACGAGACGGCCGTGGATGACGTCGATCCGGCCGACCTCGGCGAGCTCGAGGCCCCGGTCGTCCCGGAGCTCCTTCAGCAGGAGCTTGCGGTAGTCGAAGCTCTTGGTGCACAACAGCGCGATCGTCAGCACGACGGCGTCGACATCCGAGCTGCCCCGGCGCCACTGGCGGGCTTGAAGCGCCCGGATCCCCTGAATCTCACATGGCGTGCCGACCAGAGCCACCCGGGCGCCGCGGCCCAAGCCCGCCGCGGAGAGGTCGAGGGACGCGAGCGCCATCGTCTGGTTGTAGAAGCTCCCGGCGGCGCTGCGAATCTGCTCGGGCGAGGTCGCCAGCGCCGGGACGCCCTTCCACGGGTTCTCGGGGTCCTCCGTTGCGACGACGGCACCGTCGATCTCGCCGGCGGCAAGGCCGGCGAGAAGGATGGCCGAGACGACTCCTCCGTCCTGGGCTCCGGCAGCCTCGAACGGGCCGGGCCGGCGCACTCTCGCCGCCACCGTGTCGAGCACGGCGCCGAGTCCTGGCGCCGGGTCGACGCCGGTGATCCGCCAGTCGTCCGCCTCGTCGCCCTTCAACCAGGTCGACTCGTAGCGCAAACCTCCCCGCGGGCAGAAGTCCCAGCAGAGCGAGCATCCGGTGCACATCTTCACGAGCAT
This sequence comes from uncultured Acidimicrobiaceae bacterium, assembly GCA_963763085.1. Taxonomy (GTDB): domain Bacteria; phylum Actinomycetota; class Acidimicrobiia; order Acidimicrobiales; family Bog-793; genus CAVXNB01. Next base: position 763,777 of record CAVXNB010000004.1, on the reverse strand, counting down.
CGGCAGGTCGTCCTTGCCGATCCCGATCGAGTCCGTCGGACAGGCGGCGACACAGGCCCCGCACTGCACGCAGCGCTCCGCGTCGATGACAGCGGCGGCCAGCTCCCAGAACCACACCTTTCCCGGCGCTTCGGCGATCCCGTTCATCTCCGAGCGAAGGCGGAACGCGGACGGCAGCTTCGTCTCGGCGCTGCGCGCCCGGATGGCCGGCGGCCTTGGCGGCGAAACGGTCACGTCCCCGACTCCTCTCCCGGCACCGCACCGTTGCCGTTCCGCGTAGCAACGCCTGCGTGCAGCGTCGACCGGAGCGTTTCCACCGACGAGCGGCGCGCCCACTCGTGAAAGCGCTCGTCCTGGTCGCGCTCGGCGAGGTAACGGCCCACGACGCCGCCGAGCGAATCCACGACCTGTTCGACCGGCACCGCGCCGGCGACCCAGTCGCCGAAGGCCGCGTCCGCCCCGAGGTTGCCGCCGAGGCCGATGTCGACTGCCTCGACGATCTCGTCGCCGACGTGTGCCGTCTCTCCTCGGAAGCCGATATCGGCGATCTGCGGCTGGGCGCACGAAGCGGGGCAGCCGGAGAAGTGCATCCTCACGATGGCGTCGGCGGCCCGTCCGCGCACGCCGGCCGGCCCACCGAAGTCCTGCTCGAACCGCCGGTCCATCGCTTTCGCCCACTGCACGGCCCGCGTCTTGGTCTCCACGATCGCGAACCGGCAGAACTCGCTCCCGGTGCAGGCGACGACGCCCCGCTCGAAGGGTGCAGGAAACGGAGAGTGACGTCCGAGGAGCTCCTCGCCGAGAAGCGCATCGACCCTGTCGTCCGGGACGCCGGTGATGACGAAGTTCTGATCGGTTGCGAGACGGATCTCACCGTCGCCGTAGAGCTCCGCCAGCCGGGCTACCTCGACGAGGTCGCTTCCGGGGAGGCGGCCGACAGTGACCGAGCACCCGACGTAGGACAGGCCGTCCTGCTTTTGAGGGTGCACGCCGACGTGGTCACCCCGGTAGCGACGAGTCAGCTCCTCGCCGGCGGGCCGCAGCTCGAAGGCGGCGCGTTCGCAGAGCTCGGCACGGAATCCCTCAGGACCGAGCTCCTGCACGAGGTAGCGCATCCGGGCCGTCCCGCGGTTCTCCCGATTGCCCAGCTCGCCGAAGACCTGCGCGATGGCCCTCGCCACCTCGACCGCCTGCTCAGGGGCGACGAAGACGTCGATGTCGCTCGCCATCCTCGGACCGTCGGACAGCCCTCCGCCCACCAACAGGTTGAAGCCGACGGTGCCGTCGTCGAGGCGAGCCGGCCACAGGCCGACGTCGTTGATCTCGGCCTGGGCGCAGTCGTCCCGGCAGCCCGTGACGCTGAGCTTGAACTTGCGCGGCAGGTTGGCGTACTCCCTGTTGCCAGTAAAGAAACCCGAGATCTCGCGAGCAACCCACGATGCGTCGAAGACCTCGTCGGCGTCGACGCCGGCGACCGGGCAGCCCAGGACGTTGCGGGCGGAGTCGCCGCACGCCTGCACCGTCGTGATCCCGACCTCCTCGAGCAGGGCCCAGATCTGGGGCACGTCTCCGATCCGGACCCAATGCAGCTGGACGTCCTGGCGCGTCGTGAGGTCGCAGTACCGGTCGCCCCAGACGGGATGGTCCTCCGGCCCGCGGGCGAATCGGTCGACAACCTCACCGATCCGGCGCGCTTGGCTGGAGGTCATCCGGCCTCCGGGCACCTTCACCCGAAGCATGAAGGCGTCGCCGCCATGGCGCTGCGGGTAGATCCCCACCCACTTCAGGCGCTCCATCTCGCCCGGTACGGCGGCGATGGCCGCCGGGCCTTCGTGCGCGTAACGATCCCGGATGGCGGCCGCCACCTCGAACGGGTGGCGTTCCAGCTTCCAGCGCTCGACCTGGTTCAGCTGCGCGCCCGGGAGGTACGGGCGAACGAACTCCATCGGAGATCGACGGTCAGGAGGTGGGGGCGGTCAAGGAGCCGGCGAGAACCGGCGGACCCGGTGGCATCGCCGGCAGTGCCGGCTCGCGCAGCGGCTCACAGGTGGAGCCCGCACTCGGTCTTCCCGCTTCCGGCCCAGCGGCCTTCGCGGGGATGATGGCCCTCTGCCACGGGGCTCGTGGTCGGGGCGCATCCGATGGACACGTACCCGACGTAGTTGAGCGGGTGGCGGGGCAGATCGTGGGCTGCGACGTACGCGTCGAGGTCGTCGTCGTCCCAGGCGGCAACCGGGTTCACCTTCACCATGTTGCGGCCCGGATCCCAGGCGATCACCGGTGCGTCGGCCCTCTCGGGCGTGTCGACACGTTTCAGACCGGTGATCCAAGCGCTGCGGCCTTGCAGGGCTTGGGCGAGGGGGGCGACCTTGCGAAGCTCACAGCAGCGGCTGGAGCCGCACGGGAACTCGTCGAGGCCCACCTCGGGATGCGTGACCAGGAGGTTGAGGTCGTAACGCCGGCGCAGTCGCTCGACGTAGGCCAGCGTCTCGGGGAAGTGGAAGCCGGTGTCGAGGAAGATCACCTCGATCCGAGGGTCGACACCGACAGCGATGTCGACGAGCACGGCATCCTGAAACGAGGCGGCGACGGCGACCTGACCCGGGAACTTCTCCACCGCCCAGGAGATGATCTCGGCAGGGTCGGCCTTGTCGAGGCGCTCCGAGGCTTCGTCGATCTCCGCCAGAAGGCCCGCGGACGGTCCGCCGTGATGGCGGTCGGATTCGAGGCGGCTTCCCTGATCCATCAGCGCAAGTTCCTCATGTGCGGTCTCCAATGTATTGCCTCCCCTGGTGCGACCGGCGTCTGTGCCACTATATCTGACTATTCCGATCATATTTTCAGGGAATCAACGGGAGGAGCGCTTCGGCAGTGGTCCGGAGGGCGCACCGGCCGTGACGGCGAGAAGGGTCTGACGGGTTTGACGGCGTTGCCGAACGTGAAAAATCCCGCGCCTCTGTACCCGATCGCGCTCCGGCTGGATGGCCAGCCCTGCCTCGTCGTCGGCGCCGGCTCCGTCGCCGCACGCAAGGTCGCGTCGCTTCTTGCCTGCGGAGCGAAGGTGACCGTGATCGCGCCGGAGATCGGCCCGCAGGCCGAAGGTCTCTCCGCCCGCTTCGTCCGGAGGGCCTATCGACCGGGCGATGCGGGTGGGTACCGGCTCGTGATCGCAGCGACCGGCGTGAGGGAGGTCGACCGGGCGGTCTTCCGCGACGCCGAGGACGCCGGCGTGCTGGTGAATGGGGTCGATGACGTGGAAGCGTGCCGTTTCTTCGTGCCGGCGCTGCTTCGCCGCGGGCCGGTGACGGTGGCGGTGTCGACGGCGGGCACGAGCCCGTTTCTCGCGGCGTGGCTCCGCGACCGAATCGGCGACAACGTGGGCCCCGAGGTCGCCGGGGTCGCCGAGCTTCTCGGCGAAGCCCGGCGTGTGCTCAAGGAGGCGGGAAGTTCGACCGAGGGTGCCGATTGGAGCTCGCTCCTCGACGAGGACCTGGTGTCGGCCGTGGCGGCGGGCCGCGAGGAGGAGGCACGACGCCGTCTGGAGGAGTGGCTCGCCCGTGAGCTGGGCCGAATAAGCGGGAAGAAGCGGGAGTAACTTCGATGTAATGGCCGGCGTGGATCACGATCCCACACGTATCCCGCGGCACGTGGCGATCGTGATGGACGGCAACGGCCGCTGGGCGCGCCAGCGCGGCCTGCCGCGCACCGAAGGTCACGCCGCCGGCGAGGAGGCGATGTTCGACACCGTCGAGGGAGCGCTCGAGCTCGGGATCGGCTGGCTCACGATGTTCGCCTTCTCCACGGAGAACTGGCGGCGGCCGCCTGACGAGGTGCGTTATCTCATGCGCTTCAACGAGGGCATTCTCACTCGGCACCGTGACGACCTGAACGAGAAGGGAGTGCGCATCCGCTTCTCCGGCCGCCGGGACTGGCGCGTCCCCCGCCGGCTCATCCGGCACATGGACGAGTCCTGCGCTCTCACTGCCGCCAACCGGCGACTGACGCTGACCATCTGCTTCAACTACGGAGGGCGGGCGGAGATCATCGACGCCGTTCGGAAGCTCGCCGCCGACGGAGTGCGCCCGGAGAAGATCGACGAGAAGGCCCTGCGCTCCCGCCTGTACTGGCCCGACATGCCTGATCCGGACGTCGTCATCCGGACCTCGGGCGAGTTCCGTATCTCCAACTTCCTGCTCTGGGAGCTCGCTTACTCCGAGCTCGTCTTCAGCGAGCTCTACTGGCCGGACTTCCGCCGCCAGAACCTGTTCGATGCCGTCCTGGAATACCAGAAGCGGGAGCGTCGCTACGGAGGACTCGAGCGGTGATGGACGGTCCGCGCGAGCCGTTTCGGATCCGCGACCACATCGGGATGATCTCGGGGATCACCCTCGGTGCGATCGCGTTTCTCGCTGTTCTGGCGCTGGCGCTGCTCGGTGACGAGCAGGCGCTCACTTTGCTGGTCGTGATCGTCGTCGGGCTGGGCCTGATCGCGCTCGGGTCCCGGATGAGGGGCTGATCGCCGAGTGGCCACGTACCGGGACGAGGGCGTCGTGCTGCGCACGATGCGGCTCGGAGAAGCCGATCGGATCGTCACGCTCGCGACCCCGGAGCACGGCAAGGTCCGAGCCGTGGCAAAAGGGATCCGGAAGCCGAAGAGCCGGTTCAGTGGCCGCCTCGAGCCCCTCACCCACGTGAACGTCCTGTGCTGGCGCGGCCGTGAGCTGGATGTCGTCAACCAGGTGGAAGCCCTCGACCATTTCAAGGCCATCCGGGCGGATCTCGAACGCGTCCCGGTTGCGCAGACGATGCTCGAAGTAGTTGACCACGTCGCGCTCGAGAGGCAGCCCATGCCGGAGGTGTTCCGGATGCTCGTGGGAGCGCTGCGGACCCTGGACGAGCGAGCTGCGCCGGCGCTGCTGAGTGCGTTCCTCTGGAAGCTCCTCGCGTTGGAGGGAGTCGGCCCGTCGCTCGACCAGTGCGCCAGGTGCAGCTCGGAAGGCGAGCTGGTCGCGTTCGATGCGGGCGAAGGCGGGTTCCTCTGCCGCTCCTGCCGCCGGGGCCAAGCCGTCGGCGAGGATACTTTGAGCCTGATCGGCCGGATCCTCGGCGGAGGGCTCCGCGGCGCTCTCGAGGAGCCAGCGAGCCGAGCAACGGCCGAGTCGGAACGGTTGGCCCTCGTCGCGACCGAGTACCACCTCGACCGTCGTGTGCGGTCGGCCCACCGGTCCGCGGAGATCTCGATCGCCGGCTGGCAACGGCGGACTGATCGGCCCGGCCGGCCCGGCGGCGAGGGCGGGTCGGCGGGCAGCGAGGCGGCGGCGGACGGTGAGGGGAACCTAGGGGTGCCGCTGCGGTAGCCCGACCGGTAGTCACCCGGGCGAGCCTGGCCGGCGTGGCTGACGAAGAGCTTCCGGATCAGGAGCCCGCTGGCCGAGCCGCTGGCCAGTCAGCCAAGCTCCGCCTTCTGGCCCAGACCAGCCGGCGTCAATTCGGCGTCTTCACCGCCGGACAAGTAGCTGCCGTCGGGCTGACGGAGGACATGGTTACGACAACGCGTGAAAAGAGGCGACTTCGTGCGGCTGCATCGTGGGGTCTTTGCGCCCAGAATGGCCCCTTCCGCCTGGGAGCGAAACGCGATCGCCGCCTGCCTGGCCGGCCCGCCGGCGACCCTGCTCTCGCACGCATCGGCAGCAAGGGCACTCGGATTGGGTGCCGTCATCGATAACCACGGCGTGCTCGATGTGACCATCCCCCAGGAAGCGAGATGAAGTTGCAACGGGTCCGAGCCCACCGCACTCGATGCCTCCATCGAACCGATCGCACGCAGATCGGCCGGCTCCCCGTCACCAACGTCGCTCGGACCCTCATCGACCTCGGCGGGGTTCTGAGCACCCGGACGCTCCAAAACGCTCTCGACGATGCTCTCACCCGCCGGCTCACAACCCCAAGCCTCGTGATCGCCGCGATTTCGAGAAACAGGCACCGCCGGCGCGCCGGCTCCGATCGCCTCGAGCTGGCGTTACTGCCTTGGCTGGGCACCTCCCTCGAAAGCCCGGCAGAAGCCGAGGTGCTGCGAATCCTGAGTGTCCAGGGCCTGCCTGCGCCCGTGACCCAGGTCACTGAGATCGTCGGCGGTGGGGCGAGGTTTCGCTTGGACTTTGCCTGGATCGACCAACGTGTGGCGCTAGAAATCGACGGCTTCCAATTCCACGATGGGCCGGATCGGTTCGTCTCCGATCGCTATCGAGCGAACCTGCTGACGGACGCCGGCTGGCACGTCCTTCGAACGACGCTGTCTGAGCTCACCCAAGACCCGAATCCGTTATGCCGCGCGCTTCGCCGACTTCTACTCGGCAATTCGGTGGCCTTCGGTGACCGCCCGGATGACAACCTGGGCGGGATTACCGGGGCATAGCACGGGAAATCCCGCCCAGGTGGGTCAGACCGGGCGGACAGCGCCTCGCCGGCCCACAGCCGGCGCCGCCCCGGCCGCCGGCCCACACGGTGCGCCCCCTCGCCGGCCCACGCCGGCGCCGCCCCGGCCGCCGGCGGATAACCTGCCGCAATGCCGACGCCGCCGGAGCCCACGAACGACCCAGGGCTGTTCGACGCCGTCGTCAACCTGTCCAAACGGCGTGGGTTCGTCTTCCCCTCGGCCGAGATCTACGGCGGCATCCGCTCGACGTACGACTACGGCCCGCTCGGCGCGCTCATGCTCCGCAACGTGCGGGAGGCGTGGTGGCGGGCGATGATCCAAGAGCGCGACGACGTCGTGCCGATCGAGGCTGCGATCCTCACGAACCCCAAGGTCTGGGAGGCGTCCGGCCACCTGGCGACGTTCACCGACCCCCTCGTCGACTGCCGCAATTGCAAGGAGCGCTGGCGCGCCGACCAGATCGACGACACCTGCCCCAACTGCGGCTCCAAGGACCTGACCGAGGCCCGGCCGTTCAACCTCATGTTCAAGACCTTCGTCGGACCGGTCGAGGAGGAGTCCGCCGTCGCCTACCTGCGACCCGAGACGGCGCAGGGCATGTTCGTCAACTTCGCGAACTACCTCACCGTCACGAGACGCAAGCCACCGTTCGGGATCGCCCAGATCGGGCGGGCGTTCCGCAACGAGATCACCCCCGGCAACTTCGTCTTCCGCACCCGCGAGTTCGAGATGATGGAGATGGAGTACTTCGTGCCGCCTCCCGACGGGCCACGCTGGCACCAGTACTGGTGCGACGAACGTCTCGCCTGGTACCTGCGCTACGGGATCGACGCCGGCAAGCTCCGTCTCCGGCCACACGACAAGGAAGAGCTCTCGCACTACTCCTCGGCGACGACCGACATCGAGTTCCTCTTCCCGTGGGGCTGGGGCGAGCTCGAGGGAATCGCCAATCGGACCGACTTCGACCTTCGCTCCCACCAGGAGCACTCGGGCACCTCCCTCGAATACTTCGACCAGGCGACGGGTGAGCGGTACCTCCCGCATGTGATCGAACCGGCGGCGGGCGCGACCCGGACGATGATGGCTTTCCTGCTCGCCGCTTACGACGAGGACGAGATCGGCGGTGAGCGCCGGGCGGTCCTTCGCCTGCACCCCCGGATCGCGCCGTATCAGGTCGCGGTGCTCCCGCTCTCGAAGAAGGAGACCCTCGCTCCGCTCGCCAAGGACGTGCAGCGCCGGCTACAGCAGGCTCTCATGTGCGACTTCGACGACACGCAGTCGATCGGGCGCCGCTACCGGCGCCAGGACGAGATCGGCACCCCGTACTGCGTGACGGTCGACTTCGAGAGCCTCGAGGATCAGCAGGTGACGGTCCGCGAGCGCGACACGACCGAGCAGACCCGGCTCCCGATCGACGCTCTCCTCCCGTACCTCCGCGAGCGTCTCGGCATCTGACCCGCCGTCCGGCTGCAGCTCCAGAGCGTCTCAGGCGCCGCCAAGCCGGTCGAGAATCTCGGCGATGCACTGATTCACGACTTCCGGCCGGTGACCGAAGAGCGAACAGTGGCCAAGGCCCTCGAGAAGGTGGAACTCGCCCTTCGGGGCGAGTTCCGCGACCCGCCGGCCCAGCGCCGGCGGCGCCTGAACGTCCTGCGAGAAGCCGATCACGTGGAGGGGCACCTGGCAGCCGGGAAGCCGGGAGACGGAGTCGAAGTCCACGCAACCCTCCCACTGCGCGGCCAGATCGGCGCCGGTCCGCCGGCCATAGGCGCCGGCCACCACGGGCCGCACCTTGGCCCACAGCTCAGGGTCGCCGATCACCTCGCTCGGATACATGAAGACGCCGTAGTGCGTGACGGCGAAGTCCTCCGGCAGTGACCCACCCTGGCGGCGGAACTCGACCTCCGCCCGCATCCACTCACCGGGGAACCCGGGCGCCTCGGCCGCGGTCCCCATGGCGATCCCGACCCGCACGAGCTCCGGATAGCTCAGACACACCTCCTGGGTTATGAGAGAGCCCATGGACAGCCCGATGAGGACCACCGGCGGCTCGCAGACTGCGCGGATGACGGCTGCCGTATCGGCGGCATGGTCGGCGATGGACCATGCGGACGCGCCGGGCGCCTCCGTCCGACCGACCCCCCTCGGGTCGTAGGTGGTGTTGCGCCAACGGCCGGAGAAGTACGGAACCTGGTACAGATGCCAGTCGCTGCCGGGCTGATCACCACCCGGCACCCAGACGATGTCGCCCCCCGAGCCCGCCTGCTCGTAGAAGATCCTCGCGTCGCCCACCTCGAGCTCTGGCATCCGGACTCCCTTTCCCGATCTGAGGTGCCGCCGGCGGTCACCCGAGATTGATCAGATGGCCCTCGTCGAGGCTGTCGAACTCGGCGATGGCAACCTCGGCCTCGGCGATGCACTCCTGCAGCCGATCCCGGACCTCCGCCGGCTCGAGCCCGAAGTCGGGCTGGTCCTCGAGAAATCGTTGAAGCTTGGCCACCGTACGGTAGGCGGCATAGTTGGCCCACTCCAGCAGGGCGACGTCCCGGCCGTCCGCGACCCGCAACGGGGGCAGGATCGTCGGCTCTCGGAACCGGCTGTCGGCGCAGTAATAGGAAGCCACCAACGAGATTCTCGGGTACGGCTCGTCGAGAGGCGCAGCCCGGTGGAGTACCTGATGGCCCTGCTGCAAGAAGCCCCACCCGGCGCCGGGGTACGCCACCTGCACGATTCGCTCTGCGGGGAGGCGACCCCCCTGACGAAGGATCGCCTCGCCCTCCTCGACGGTGCCCATGAAGTACTCCGTGTTCCCGCCCTTCATCAGGCTGGGTTCGGTCAGCAGCATGACAATGTCAAACGAAACAACGTCGTAATGCCACACATCCACCGCCCTCCCCAGGTCTTCGGGCACAAAGTTGAGCTGGACGCGGTGATGACCGATCGGGTGTGGCCGCAGGTCTGCCTGGGCGAGGTCGCTCAAGTAGGACAGCAGTGCAGGATCGGAGTACATGCCGGCGAAGAACCTGGAGCGGTAGGTACAGCCGCGCATCCGTTTGGACCGGACGTCGGCTACCGCAAGGGCCTCGAGCTCCCGGGCGATTTCCACCGCCACGCGCGCTCCCTCCTCGCTGAGCACCCGAAAGGGGTCTGTGATCGCGACCGGTGAAAGGAGGACGTCGTCCGGGACGGTGCCCAACTCGGCGAACTCGTGAACGGCCGGCGCGGTGTCGAGCTGCAGGAAGCGGGGCTCCCACGCGACGTCCGCCCTTGCCAGGGAGTAACCGGCCGGCCTGTCTGCTCTCGTCAAGTCAACTCCGGGGCTCGATGTCTGCACGGTTCTTCCCTGAGTCCTTCTACTCGCCACCTTGGCGTTCGTCAACGACGCGAGGTCCTCGAGTCTCGCGACCACAACGCCACAACCCAAACCGGATACTGTTTGGTCTGCGTCTAGGACAAGGGGGGACGGCAGATGACAGGTCAGTTCGACAGCTCGGCCCGGGACCAGGCGGCAGCGGCAGGTGGGCCGCCGGCCAGGAGCCTCGTCGACGAGTTCCTGAGGAAACGAATCGATCGCCGCCAGTTCCTCAGCCGGGCGGCCATGATCGGGCTCTCGGCCTCGACCGCCAGTGCGCTCCTCGCCGCTTGCGGCTCGGGGACGTCCGCACCGACCACCTCGGGCGCCCCTGCCAGCTCGACCACGACGACGTCCCCGAAGCCACCGACGAACACGCTCAGTTGGCGTCCTGTGGCCGACGTGTCGAATGTCGATCCGGCGATCTTGTCGGGTCTCGAGGACCCGACGTACGTCCAGTGCTTCTTCGAGACGCTCATCACTTACAAGCCGGGGACGACCGAGCAGGTGAACTGCCTGGCGGAATCCTTCGAGAAGTCTTCCGACGGCAAGCAGTTCCACTTCACTCTAAAGCAAGGCATCCCCTTCCAAAAGGGCTACGGCGAAATGCAGGCGAGTGACGTCAAGTACTCGTTCGAGCGGATCGCCGGCCTGACCAAGCCGAAACTGAACTCCCCCTACCAGGGTGACTGGGCGGCGTTGGAAAGCGTCCGCGTCGACAGCAAGTACTCCGGGACGATCATCATGAAGGAGGTCTTCGCCCCTACGGTGAGTGCGACGCTTTCCGGCGCCGGCGTCGCGAGCGGAATGGTGTTGTCGGAGAAGGCGGTGGAGAAGCTCGGCAAGGGGTTCGGCACCAACCCGGTCGGCACCGGGCCGTATGAGTGGACCTCGTGGGTCCCGGGCCAGAAGCTCGTCATGACCAAGTTCCCCCAGTACGGGGGCGCGAACAAGGCGTACGCCAACAAGTTCCTCTTCGATGAGATCGACGCCATCCCGATCAAGAGCGACGACACTGCTTACGCCGCGCTCGAGAGCAACGAGCTCAACTACTGCGAGATGGGCACCTCGACTGTCAAGCAGGCGCAGAGCAATTCGTCGCTCAAGGTGTACTCCACCCCGTCCGGGCTCTACTACTGGCTCGCGATGAATGTGACCGAGCCCCCGCTCAACAACATCTGGCTCCGCAAGGCCATTCGCTCGGCGATCGACGTGGATGGCATCATCAAGGACGCTTACAACGGGATCTACACCCGGACGAACGCCATCATCCCGAAGTCGCTCGGGATCGGGTACTGGCCTGACGCACCCGAATACAACCAGAACATCCCGCTCGCCAAGTCCTACCTGCGCAAGAGCGGTCTCACGAACGTCGTCTTGAAGCTGAACGTGGACAACGTGCCGGACGATGTGTCCGCCGCGCAGATCATCGCCGCCAACCTCGGGCAGATCGGCATCAAGGTCAACGTCGAGCCGGTCGACCCGGCCGTGATCTCGGACCTGCCCGGACCCGGAGGAGGCGGCGCACATCCCCAGCTCCTCTACTACTACTACGGCGGAGAGTCAGACCCGAACGAGTGGTTCGAATGGTGGACCTGCGCCCAGATGGGCCTTTGGAACTGGGACCACTGGTGCAATCCGGAGTTCACGAAGCTCACGAACGAGGCGCTCGCGACCTACGACATCTCCGAGCGGACCAAGCTCTACATCGAGGCGCAGAAGTTGTGGGACACCGAGGCCGGCATGGTCTGGATCTGCAACTCGGACAACTTCATCGGCTGCCAGCCGTACGTCAAGCCGTCCTTCCTCGCCCAGGGAGGACTGCTGATTTGGAATACGACCGCTACCTGACGGCTCTTCAAAGACCGCATTGCTCTTGCCGGTCTTCAGCTCCCCAAGGAGGCAGACGGTGAGGACGCCGGTGAGAACCGAGTTCCCCCGGCGTGTCCGGGTCATCTCACACGTCTGGATCCCGATGTCGGACGGGTGCCGCCTCGCGGCCCGCATCTGGCTGCCCGAAGACGCCGGCGACGATCCCGTGCCGGCGGTCATGGAGTACGTGCCGTACAGGAAGAATGACGGCCTTGTCCTGAGGGACGCCCCGATCCATGCCTATTTCGCGGGCTCCGGCTACGCCTCCGTCCGGGTCGACACCCGCGGGTCCGGTGACTCCGACGGCATCCTCGAGGACGAGTACCTCCCCCTCGAACAGACCGACGGCGTCGAGGTCATCAAGTGGCTCGCTGCCCAGCCATGGTGCACCGGCAAGGTCGGCATCATCGGGAAGTCGTGGGGTGGATTCAACGGTCTGCAGATCGCCGCTCTAGCGCCGCCGGAGCTCGGCGCCGTGATCAGCGTCGCGTCGACCGACGACCGCTACGCCGATGACGTCCACTACATGGGCGGCTGCATGCTGGCGTCCAACATGCTGCAGTGGGCCTCGGTGATGCTCGCCTACAACGCCAGGCCGCCCGATCCGGCGGTCGTCGGCGGTTCGTGGCGGGAGATCTGGCTTGATCGCATGGAGCGCACGCCGCCATTCGTCGAGGCATGGGTTTCCCATCAGCGGCGCGACGAATTCTGGAAACAAGGCTCCGTGTGCGAGGACTACTCCGCCATCACCTGCCCCGTTTACATGGTGGGCGGCTGGACCGATGCCTACCGCAACGCCATCCTGAGGTTTCTCGAGGGATACCCGGGGCCGTGCAAGGGCCTGATCGGCCCGTGGGCGCACGTCTACCCGGAGAGCGGAGCTCCTGGGCCGGCGATCGGGTTCCTGCAGGAGGCTGTCCGGTGGTGGGACTGCCACCTTAAGGGGATCGAGAACGGCATCATGGACGAGCCGAAGCTGCGGGCCTACATGGCCGACTCGATCCGCTCCGAGCCGGGTCGCACGTACTGGCCGGGACGTTGGCTCGCCACGGAAGGTTGGCCGGCAAGTGAGGTCGAGACCCGCACCTACGGGCTCAGCGGGGGCGGGAAGCTCAGTGGCAGCGGCACGCCCGACGGTGGCACGCCCGCCGGCGCCGGCCCACCCGACGGCGCGGCGGGACCCGAACGGGAGCTCACGATCCGCGGTGCTCAGGCGCCGGGAGCCGATCCGGGCACCTGGGGCGGCCATGGCGGGCCGGTCGACAACCCTTCGGACCAGCGTCCCGAGGACGGCCAGTCCCTGTGCTTCGACACCGAGGTGCTCACCGAACCGGTCGAGATCCTCGGGTTTCCTCTCGCCCGCCTCGAGGTGTCGTCGGATCGCCCGATCGCCCTCGTCGTGGCGCGCCTGTGCGACGTCTGGCCGGACGGCGAGTCGAGCCTCATCACGCGAGGAGTGCTCAATCTCACGCACCGGGACGGCGACGAGGAGCCGGAGGACCTGGTGCCCGGCCGGCGCTACGTCGTCCAGGTGAAGCTCAACTCGATCGGGTACTCGGTCCCGCCGGGCCACCGTCTCCGCCTGGCGGTCTCGCCCACCTACTGGCCGTGGGTATGGCCTTCACCGGAGCCCGTCCTGCTCAGCTTGTACGCCGGCGGGTCGTCGGCGCTCGAGCTCCCGGTCTGGACAGGTGGTCCCGAGGCGCACCAAGCACCTCCGCACTTCGCCGAGCCCGAGGAGGCGCCGGCGCCGCCTCACGAAGCGAGCGGCGACGAGGACGCCGCCCGTGCCATTCGCCGCGACGTGGCGAGCGGTTTGGTCGACATCGAGGGCGGCGGTGAGCACCACCTGCGGCTCCTCGACGACGGCCTCGAGTACCACTCGTCGGCTCGCAACCTCCACCGGGTCGTGGAAGGCGAGCCGCTTTCGGCGTTCAACGAGTGCGAGCAGGAGATCTCGATCTCCCGAGGCGAGTGGCGCACCCGCGTGCACACCCTGAGCACGATGTCGTCGACGGCGGAGGACTTCCAGCTCACGAACCTCGTGGAGGGATACGAGGGTGACTGCAGGGTCTTCGCGAAGACCTGGGAGCTCGCTGTCCCCCGTGACCACGTCTGACCCGAGCGCGAGAGCCACCGAGGGCCGGCGGTGATCCGATACTTCTTCCGCCGACTCGTGACGGCGGTGTTCGTCATCCTGATCGTGATGGCCTTCCTCGCCGTCCTCGACCGTCTCATCCCCGGCAATCCCGTCACCTACATCTTCGGCCCGCGGGCGAACCCCGCCTTGATCCGTCAGGTCCGCCAGGAGATGGGCCTGAATGTCTCGGTGCCCGTGCAGATCTACCAGTACATCTTCAACGCCCTTCACGGAAACCTCGGCACCGACTTCGTGACCGACCATTCCGTCGCCAGCCTCGTCATGGAGAACCTGCCCTACACCGTCATTCTCGCCGTCTCCGGGCTCGCGCTGGCGGTGATCTTCGGGCTGCCCCTCGGAATCATCTCCGCCACGAGGCCGGGGTCGATCCTCGACAGGGTGATCGGCATCGGCTCGGTGTCATTCATCACGATGCCTTCGTTCGTCGTCGGTCTGCTCTTGATCCTGGTATTCGCCGTCCACCTGCGCCTGCTTCCCGTCATCGGCGCTGGAACACCGGGAGATCCCATCGACCAACTCAAGCACCTGATCCTGCCTGCGACCGCCCTCGCCGTCGGATGGATCGGCTACCTTGCCGCGACTCGTGCGAAGCAACATGCTCGAGGTCCTCACCGCGAACTACGTGAGGACCGCCTACGCCTTCGGGCTGCGCAAGCGGAGGGTCCTCTACAAGTACGCGCTCAAGAACGCCACCGCGCCCGTCGTCGCCGTGCTCGGGGTGGGCCTCGGCAGCCTGCTCGGGGGTGCCATCTTCATCGAGGTGATCTTCGATCGTCCGGGCCTCGGCTCGCTCGCCTACGACGCCATCGCGTCGCGGAACTTCCCGATCGTCCAGGGCACCGCTCTCGTCATCGCCATCATGGTCATCGGTGCCAACCTTCTTGCCGACTTCTCGTATCGGCTGCTCGACAGCCGCATCCAGCTCGGCCAGACGGCCGCGAGCTGAACGGCCGGCGGATGTCCCTCCTCGGTTCCGGGGCGGCTGCGCAGCCGCTCGGACTGACCACCGACGTCACGCTGCTCGACAAGCCTGTGCGAGCCGGGCGTGGCTCGAAGCCCCGCGGGCTGCTGATGTCGATCCTCACCACACCGGGCGGCGCCATCGGCGTCGTCATCGTGACCGGGCTCATCGTCGTGGCGATCTTCGGGCCGGAGCTGGCGCCGTACTCCTTCAGCCAGATCGACGTGAACAATCCGCTCCAGGGGCCGACGTTGCACCACCTGCTCGGGACGGACCAGCTCGGCAGGGACCTCCTCTCCCGCCTTATCTTCGGCACGAGGATCGCTCTCGAGGTCGCCGTCCCCGCCGTTGGGGCAGCGCTTCTCGCCGGCCTCGTCCTCGGCGTGCTCGGGGGCTACCTGGGCGGCTTCGTCGACAGTGTCGTCGTCCTCTTGACCGACACCTTCCAGTCGTTTCCGGCCATCGTGCTCGCCCTGGCACTTCTGACAGTGCTGGGGTCGTCGCTTCGCAACCTGATCATCGTGATCGCGGTGACCTTCATGCCGAACTATGCCCGTACCAGCCGCGCGCTCGTGTTGACCGTGAGACAGAACCAGTACATCGTCGCCGAACGCGCCCTCGGCGCCGGCAGGTTACGGATCATGTTCCGCCACCTGCTCCCCAACATCGTCGCCCCGCTCTTCATCCTCCTCGCCATGGACATCCCGAGCGCGATTGCAGCCGAGGCGGGGCTGTCGTTTCTCGGCCTCGGTGTCCCGCCGCCGAACCCCTCGTGGGGATCGATCCTCTCTGACGGGTTCAACTCGATCTTCCAGGCCCCCTGGGCGGTGCTCTTCGCGTCGCTCGCGCTGGCGGTCGCAACGATCGGCTTCCTGATGTTCGGAGAAGCGCTGCGAGACGTGCTCGACCCGCGCCTGCGCGGCGTTTCGAGGTGGCGGGCGTGACCACCTCAGGCGACGTCGTCCTCCAGGTCGACGACCTCGCGGTCGAGTACCGCAGCCGGGGTACGACGGTGCGAGTCCTGCCCGGTGTCGGGCTCGAGCTCCGTCGCGGAGAGATCATGGGTCTCGTCGGTGAGTCGGGCTCGGGGAAGAGCACGCTCGCCTCCACGATCCTCCGGCTCCTTCCCCCCAACGGTCGAGTCGTCGCGCGGTCGGATCGTCCTCGAGGGTTCGGTCGACATCGCAAAGTTGAGCGAGGAGCAGCTGCGCCGGGTACGGGGCGAGAAGATCGCCATGGTCTTCCAGGACCCGCTCACCTCGCTCAACCCGGTGTTTCGAATCGGCGGGCAGATGGTCGACGTCCAGGCCGCCCATGCCGACCATCACGTCCGCCGGCAGGACCGCAAGGCTTTCCTCGAGAAGGCGATCTCCCTACTCCGTCAGGTCGGGCTCCCCGATCCCGAGCAGATCGTCCGTTCCTATCCCCACCAACTCTCCGGCGGCATGCGCCAGCGAGTCGTGATCGCCATGGCCCTCTCGCTCGAACCCGAGCTGCTGATCGCAGACGAGCCGACCTCTGCCCTCGACGTCACGCTCGAGGCTCAGATCCTGTCGTTGCTACGAGACATCCAGGCAAGCCGAAACTTGACGATCCTTTTCGTCACGCACGACCTCAGCGTCGTCGCCCAGATCTGCGATCGCGTCCTCGTCATGTACGCCGGGCAGATCATCGAGCAGGGAACCGTCGTCGACGTCTTCGGGAACCCGCAACACCCCTACACCGAGGCGTTGCTCGAGGCCGTTCCCACGCGGAAGCACCGTGGACGGACGCTCGCGACCATCCCGGGGCAGGTGCCGTCCCTGATCGGCGAGCTTAAGGGCTGCCGGTTTGCCGGAAGATGCCGCTACGCGAGGAAGTGCTGCATCACTGACGAACCGCGCGTCGTCGCGTCCGGCTCCAGCGAGGCCGTCCGCTGCCATATGCGGGACCCAGAATCGAACTGGGCGAGCGACGGGGTGGCGTTGCAGCCGTGACCGAGCCGTCGGGCGCGGCCGGCGGGGCCACCAAGGCCGGCGCCGGCCAGCCCGTACTCGCGGTCGAGGACCTGCGAGTCTTCTTTTCCGACACCGGCCCCCTCCTCAAGCTCTTAGGTCGCGAGAAGGGCGTCCGGGCGGTCGACGGTGTGAGCCTCGACGTGGCGCAGGGTGAAATCGTGGGCATCGTCGGGGAGTCCGGCTCTGGCAAGACCACCCTCGGTCTCGCCGCCTTACGCCTGACGCGGTCGACCGGAGGCCGTGTGCGGTACGACGGCGCCGACATCACCCGGCTCCGCGGCACCGCGATCCGTCGGGTGCGTCGGAACGCCGTCATGATCTTCCAGGACCCGCACTCGAGCCTGAGTCCCCGCATGCGAGTCTCGTCGTTGCTCATGGAGCCTTACTCCATCCATGACGTCCCGAAAGCGGAGCGCTACTCCACCAAGGACCTTCTCCAGATGGTCGAGCTTCCGCACCGGCTCGAGACCCTGTATCCCCACGAGCTGTCGGGTGGGCAGGCGCGACGGGTCGGAATCGCCCGCGCGCTCGCCCTTCGACCCCGGGTCATCGTGGCGGACGAGCCGACGGCCGGCCTCGACGTCTCCGCCGCAAGCTCGATCCTCAATCTCCTGCAGTCCCTCCGAGCGAATTACGGGACCGCCTACGTCATCATCACCCATGCCCTCAATGTCGTGGGCTATCTCGCCGACCGGATCGCGGTCATGTATCTGGGCAGGATCGTGGAGAGCGGTCCGGCCGAAGCGATCTACGACCTTCCCCTGCACCCCTATACCCGGGCCCTGATCGCCGCCATCCCGGAGATGGACGTCCAACGCTCCAACACGGCGACGCTCGTCTCTGGCGAGATCCCAAGCCCGAGGAACCCGCCCTCCGGATGCCATTTCCATCCGCGCTGCCCGTTCGCGATCGAGCGGTGCCGGGAGGTGGAGCCGGTGCTCGAAGAGGTCCAGCCGGCCCGGTGGGTGGCATGCCACCGCTGGCGCGACGTGGCCTCGCTCGGATCCGCCGGCGACGGGGCGGCGCCGTCGGTAGGTTCCATGCCGGCTGTTTGACCGACCGACAGGAGGCGCCCCTATATGACCCCGACGAGGAGCTCACGGTGACCGTCGTCACGAACCTTCCCTACAAGGTGCGGGTCGTCGACCACACCTGGATCACGATGTCCGACGGCTGCCGCCTGTCGGCCAAGCTCTGGATCCCCGAGGACGCCGAGGAGCATCCGGTGCCGGCGATCCTCGAGTACATCCCCTACCGAAAGAACGACTACACGGCCGTCCACGACCAGTCGATGCACGGCTACTTCGCCGGCCACGGCTACGTCTCGGCCCGGATCGACATCCGTGGGTCGGGCGATTCGGAGGGCATCCTCGCCGACGAGTACCTGCCGCTCGAGCAGTCTGACGGTATCGAGGTGATCCGGTGGCTTGCCGCACAACCGTTCTGCAGCGGCAGGGTCGGCATGATCGGCATCTCCTGGGGCGGCTTCAACGGGCTGCAGATCGCGGCCCACTCGCCCCCCGAGCTCGGAGCCGTCGTGAGCATCTGCTCGACCGACGACCGGTACCGCCGACGACGTCCACTACATGGGCGGCTGCCTGTTGGGGGCGAACATGTTGTCGTGGGCGTCGGTGATGCTGGCCTACAACGCCCGGCCACCCGATCCTGCCGTGGTCGGCGAGTCATGGCGCAAGACCTGGCTGGACCGCATGGAGCGCACGCCGCCGTTCGTCGAGGCGTGGGTTTCCCATCAGCGGCGCGACGAGTTCTGGAAACAAGGCTCCGTGTGCGAGGACTTCTCCGCCATCACCTGCCCCGTCTACATGGTGGGCGGCTGGACCGACGCCTACCGCAACGCCATCCCGCGGTTCCTCGAGGGATACCCCGGGCCGTGCAAGGGGCTGATCGGCCCCTGGGCGCACGTCTACCCCGAGCAGGGAGTGCCGGGACCGGCGATCGGATTCCTGCAGGAATGTCTTCGTTTCTACGACTGCCATTTGAAGGGGGCCGAGAACGGCATCATGGACGAGCCGAAGCTCCGGGTCTACATGCCGGACGCGGTCCGCTCCGACCCGGGCCGCAAGTACTGGCCGGGACGTTGGCTCGCCACCGGCGGCTGGCCGGTAGCCGAGGTGGCAACGCGAACGTACACACTCGGCGGCGGCGGGACGCTCGGCGAGACGGGGACGCCCGCCGGCGAGACGGGATCCGAGCGCGAGCTCGCGATCCGGGGCGTTCAGGCTCCGGCGGCCGATCCCGGCACCTGGGGCGGGCTCGGAGGCCCGGTCGACAACTCGTCGGACCAGCGTCCCGAGGACGGCCAGTCGCTCTGCTTCGACACCGAGGTGCTCACCGAGCCGCTGGAGATCCTCGGGTTCCCGCTCGCCCGCCTCGAGGTGTCGTCGGACCGCCCTCTCGCCCTCGTCGTGGCCCGACTGTGCGACCTCTGGCCGGACGGCGAGTCGAATCTCATCACACGCGGGCTCTTGAACCTCACCCACCGGGATAGCGACGAGGAGCCCGAGGACCTGGTGCCGGGCCGGCGCTACGTCGTCGACGTGAAGCTCAACTCGATCGGCTACTCGGTCCCCGCAGGCCACCGTCTCCGCCTGGCGATCTCGCCCACCTACTGGCCATGGGCCTGGCCCTCGCCGCAACCTGTCCTCCTGACCCTCTACGCCGGCGGGCCCTCGTCGCTCGAGCTTCCCGTCTGGACGGGTGGTCCCGGGGCGCACGAACCGCCTCCGCACTTCGCCGAGCCCGAGGAGGCGCCGGCGCCTCCGCATTCGGAGAGCGGTTACGAGGACGGCCTGAGGGAGATTCATCGCGACGTCGCGAGCGGTCGGGTCGAGGTGCTGAGTGGCGGGGTCAGCTCGCTCGAGTTCTTCGACGACGGGCGCGAGTACCACTCGGCCGCCCGCAACGTGCATCGGATCGTCGAGGGCGAGCCGCTGTCGGCGTTCAACAGCTACGAGCGCGAGATCTCCCTCTCGCGCGGCGACTGGCGTACCCGCGTGCGCACAGCGAGCACGATCTCATCGACCGCGGAGGAGTTCCAGCTCACGAATGTCGTCGAGGGATACGAGGGTGATTGCCGGATCTTCGCCAAGACCTGGCGGCGCGCCGTCCCGCGTGACCACATCTGATCCGTCACGACGGTGGCTCGGTACGTCGGGACACTTAATTTTTACGCTGAACTTGCCTCCCATCGAGATTGCGACTGGTCGCAATCATTAACGGAGGCAAGTTTGAAAACTTTTCGGCTATCTCCTGCCTCTCGCCAAGGCCAGCATCCCCGGCCGCCCCGGCCCGCCCACCCACCTACAACAGGTCCCTCGGAACCTCGAACGTCCACGCTCGGTCGAAGAAACAATCCCCGCCGTCATAAGCCCGCACCCCCGAGTGCAGGCGGAGATGCTCCGAGTCCGACGTGAGCTCGTTCTCGACGACAAGGCGCGCCGACCAATCGTCCCGGAGGAAGCTCACCGCCCGCTCGACCCGGAAACGCGCCGAGAGCGGGTCGCCCTCGGTGATCGAAGAGGAGACTTCTCCGCCCGAGCTCATCTCGAGGCCGTCGGGGAGGCGGACCCGTGTGGCGGGATTCCGGCCGACGACCTCGACGGTTCCGGTGAAGGGGTCCTTCGTGAGCCGGGTCTCACCCGCCGGCGGGACCAGAACCTCGGCCTCTATCTTCGGGCCGATCTCCGGGCGTTCGAATGGCCTGAGGCCCTCGTCGAGCGGGCTCGCCATCGCCCCGCGGAGCGGCAACTCGATCGAGCTGGCCCCGGCATACACGGTGAACGTGACAGGCTCCGGCGAGGGCCACGCCCACGGCCAGTAGGTAGGTGAGACGGCCACGCGGAGACGGTGGCCGGCGGGGACGATCTGGCCGATCGTCTGCATGACGACAGAAGTCGTCGTGCGTTCCCCCGGTACGAGCGGCTCGAGATGCTCGTGGCTGTTGCGGTGCGTGAGGTTGAGCAGGCCTCTGGCGACGAGCGTGGACTCGCCGTTCTCGGCGATATCGCAAAGGCGGACGGCCACGAGGGCTCGAGGGCGATCGGAGGAGCAGACGAGGTTGACGACCGGGTGGCCGAGGATCTCGATCGGCTCGGTGAGGGGATCCGAGGTAAAGCACATCGAGAGCCCGTCCTCGGCCCGCTGGTCCGGAGGCGCGTCGAGGGGTCCCCCGAACGAGCACCAGGCGCCGGCGTCCTGACCGGCAACCTGCGCGCCCCGGATGAGAACCGGGCGCTCGCCGGCCGCCGAATCACCGAGGCTGCCGTCGTTCAGGTACAAGACCCGCCCCGTGACGTTCGGAGACGGCCACGAGGGCTCGGCACCCCAGCGGCCGGGGCGCTCGGCGTAGCGGGTCGCCGGCGGCACCGGGTCCTGGATCCAGACCCGGAGCATCGGCTCGTCCATGATCCCCGTCTCCTCGCCCTTCAGCCACTGGTCGAAGAAACGCATGCATTCCTGCAAGAACCCGATATGCGGCCCAGGCTCGAAGTCCATCGGGAACTGGTGCGACCACGGCCCGATGAGCGCCTTCTTCGGGCAGGTGAGACCCTCCATGAGCCTGAACACCGGGTCCCGGTATCCGTCGCACCAACCGCCGATCGCGTACACCGCGCAGTTGATGGCGGCGAAGTCCTCGTTCACCGAGCCGTGCTTCCAATAATCGTCGCGACGCTGGTGGGTGAGCCACGTGTGGACCTGGGGATGGAACGCCTCGAGACGCTCCTGCCACATCGTCTTCCAGCCCTCGCCGACCGACTTGGGATCGGGAGGAAGCGTCGCCACCGCGTGCATGCTGGTGCCCCATCCGAGCATCTCGTCGGTGAGCAGACAGCCGCCCATGTAATGGGCGTCGTCGGCGTAACGGTCGTCGGTCGAGTACACGGTGACGACAGCTTGGAGGGCGGGCGGGCGCCGGGCCGCGACCTGGAGGCCGTTGAACCCGCCCCAGGATTTGCCGATCATCCCGACCGCGCCGCTGCACCACGGCTGGGAGGCGATCCAGGCGATGGCCTCGACGGCGTCGTCCTGCTCCTGGACGGTGTACTCGTCGGTCAGCACGCCCTCGGAGTCCCCCGAGCCGCGGATGTCGAGACGCACCCCGGCGTAGCCGTGCGCAGCGAAATATCCGAAGCGTCCTTGGTCGTCGACGGCGAACAGGTCGTTCTTTCGGTACGGGATGTACTCGAGGATCGCCGGCACCGGATGGTCCTCGGCGCCGTCGGGGATCCAGATACGAGCGCCAAGCCTGGTGCCGTCCGCGAGAGGGACCGGCACGTGGTCGAGCCGGCGGAACGTCCCCGGTCCCTCGACGACCACCGGCCTGCCGCCGCCGTCGCTTGCCTCCAGATATGGCATCGAACGACCTCCTGGATCGGACCCCCACCGGTGAAAAGCGGCTGCAAACCGGCGAACGGCGAGCTTAATCAGGCCTTAGGCTCAACTTGCAGAGATCATCCGCAGGAGGGACCCATGGGCTACGTCTACGACTTCGACCACGAGCATCCCCGCCCGCCTATGGAGCTGAAGGAGCTCCTCGGTGGCAAGGGCGCCAACCTGGCTGAGATGACCTCGGTTCTCGGGCTGCCGGTACCACACGGCTTCACGATCTCGACCGACGCCTGCCGTGCCTACATGGCCGAGGGGTGGCCGGAGGATCTCGACGCCGAGGTCGCCGAGCATCTCGCCAACCTCGAGCAGCGTATGGGCCGCCGGCTCGGGGACCCGGACGATCCTCTCCTCGTCTCGGTGCGCTCGGGCGCGAAGTTCTCGATGCCGGGCATGATGGACACGGTCTTGAACCTCGGGCTCAACGACCGCTCGGTCGAGGGTCTCGCGAAGCAGACCAGTGACGAGCGCTTCGCGTTCGACTCGTACCGGCGTTTCGTGCAGATGTACGGCCGAATCGTCCTCGGAATCCCCGGCGATCAACTCGACGGTCCGCTCGAAGCTCTGAAGGAGCGCACCGGCGCTTCGGACGCCGAGCTGCCGGCGGCGGCGCTGCAGGAGCTCGTCGAGGAGCTGAAGAACGTCGTCGAGCGAGCGACCGGAAACCCCTTCCCACAGGACCCGGTGGAACAGCTCCGCGGGGCGATCGAAGCCGTCTTCGCATCCTGGAACGGGGCGCGGGCGGTTGCCTACCGGGTGCGGGAGCGGATCCCGAACGACCTCGGGACGGCGGTCAACGTCCAGGCGATGGTGTTCGGGAACCGGGACGACAAATCGGGTACGGGCGTCGGTTTCACCCGCGATCCGGCTACCGGGGCGAAGGGCGCCTACGGCGACTTCCTCGTGAACGCCCAGGGCGAGGACGTGGTGGCCGGCATCCGCAACACCGAGCCTCTAGCCGCGCTGAAGGGCGAGTTCCCCCCGATCTACGCCGAGCTGATGGAGATCTTCGCCCGGCTCGAAGCCCATTACCGGGACATGTGCGACACCGAGTTCACGATCGACCAGGGCAAGCTCTGGATGCTCCAGACCCGGGTCGGCAAGCGAACCGGCCGCGCGGCGCTCCGCATGGCGGTCGACATGGTCGACGACCCGGCGATCAGGCTCACGCACGCCGAGGCGGTGCGCAGGGTCTCGGCGGAACACATCGACGGCGTCCTGCACCCGCAGTTCGCCGAGCACTCGGTCCCGGTGCTCGCGAAGGGCCTCGGCGCATCGCCCGGGGCCGCGGTGGGCAGCGTCTGCTTCACTGCGGACGATGCAGCGGCCGCCGCTGCCAACGGCAAACACGTGATCCTCGTGCGCAGCGAGACCTCTCCCGAGGACGTGCACGGGATGCTCGCCGCCGAAGGCATCCTGACCGCCCGGGGCGGCCTCGTCAGTCACGCCGCCGTGGTCGCCCGCGGTTGGGGCAAGCCGGCGGTGGTCGGCGCCGAGACCGTCCGCATCAGCCCGGCCGACAAGCTGTTCAGGGTCGGCGACACCGTCGTCCGGGAGGGCGACGTCATCTCGATCGACGGCTCCCAGGGCGCTGTCTACGTCGGCGCCCTGCTCCTCATCGCCCCTGAGCCGCCACCCGAGCTCACCATCCTTCTCGACTGGGCGGACGACATCCGCACCGGTCGGCTCGGCGTGCGCGCCAATGCCGACACCGGCGACGACGCCGCGAACGCCAGAAGGCTCGGGGCCGAGGGCATCGGCTTGTGCCGGACCGAGCACATGTTTCTCGGTGAGGACCGCCTGCCGATCGTCCAACGGATGATCCTGGCCGCGACTGACGAGGAGGAGACCGAGGCCCTCGAGGAGCTCCGTGTCGCGCAGAAGGCTGACTTCCTCGCCATCCTCGAGGCCATGGACGGCCTGCCCGTCGTCGTCAGGCTGCTCGACCCGCCGCTGCACGAGTTCCTGCCCGACGTGGAGTCTCTCCTCGTGAAACAGGCGCGTGAGGGCCTGACCGACAAAGAGACCAAGCTTCTCGACGCCGCCAAGTCCTGGCGCGAGGCCAACCCGATGCTCGGCGTACGCGGCGTCCGGCTCGGGGTCCTGAAGCCGGGGCTGTACGCGATGCAGGTGCGGGCCCTGATGGAGGCGGCACACGAACGGGTCAGGGCCGGCGGCCACCCGGTCGTCGAGATCATGATCCCGCTCACGATCTCACGCGAGGAGCTGGCACTTGCCAGATCCTGGGTCGTCCAGGCGCTCGAGGACGTCGCGACGGCCGAGCAGAAGGGCGGAGCAGCCCCGGACGCCGGTATTGAAGTCGCCATCGGCACGATGATCGAGACGCCACGGGCCGCTCTTCTGGCGGACGAGATCGCCGACGAAGCCGACTTCTTCTCCTTCGGGACGAACGACCTCACCCAGATGACCTTCGGCTTCAGCCGAGACGACGTCGAAGGACGGATGATGGCCGTCTATCTCGAAAAGGGGCTGCTGAATGCGAACCCGTTCGAGAACATCGACACTGCCGGCGTCGGCGAGCTGGTCCGACTCGGTGTCGAGCGGGGCCGCGCGACCAGTCCCGGTCTCAAGATCGGTGTCTGCGGCGAGCACGGCGGCGACCCGGCCTCGGTCGACTTCTTCGCGAGGTCGGGCCTCGACTACGTCAGCTGCTCGCCGTACCGAGTGCCGATCGCCCGGCTCGCAGCGGCGCATTCGCTGCTGGCGATAGACGAGGAGGCCGACGGCACTTGACGATTCCCGACGAGGACGTGGCACAGGTCCGCTCGGCAACCGACATCCTGGCCGTCATCGGGGAGCACACGCCGCTCAAGCGGGTTGGGAGACGTTACGTCGGCCTGTGCCCGTTTCATAACGAGAAGTCCGCGTCGTTCTCGGTCAACGCCGAAGAGGGCCTCTACTACTGCTTCGGCTGCCAGGCGTCCGGGGACGCGATCACGTTCCTGCGCAACACCGAGGGCTGCGACTTCGTCGAGGCGGTCGAGAAGCTGGCTGCCCGAGCCGGGATCACGATCCGCCACGACGCCGGCGGCCGTGACAGCTTCGACCGGGAAGGTCGACAGGCGCTGCTGGGCGTGATCGAGCGGGCCGTCGCCTTCTACCACGACGAGCTGCTCAGCCAGCCTGATGCGAGCCGCGCCCGGCAGTACCTGCGCTCGCGCGGCTACCAGGGCGAGACGGTGCGCCAGTTCAGCCTCGGCTGGGCGCCCGAGGCGGGCGGGTCGCTCGTGCGGGCCGTCCGAGCACCGGCCGACCTGCTCGTGAAGGCCGGGCTTGCCCATCAGACCCAGCGGGGTCTGCGAGATGCGTTCCGGGGGCGCGTCATCTTCCCGATCTTCGACCCGATGGGCTCCGCGATCGGGCTCGGCGGCCGGCTCCTGCCAGGCGCAGGCGAGGACGCCGGCCCGAAGTACCGCAACTCCCCCGAGACGCCGGTCTATGCGAAGCGCCGCACCCTCTACGGCCTCAACTGGGCCAAGCAAGCGGCGGTGCAGGCCGGCGAGGTCATCGTCTGCGAGGGTTATACCGACGTCATCGGGTTCTTCACCGCCGGCCTGCCGCGGGCCGTTGCCACGTGCGGGACCTCGCTCACCGAAGAGCACTTCCGGCTCCTGGGCCGGTTCGCGAAACGGATCGTGCTCGCCTTCGACGCCGACGAGGCCGGCCAGTCGGCCGCGGCTCGCATCTATGACTGGGAGCGACGTCACGAGTTGCAAGTCGCCGTCGCCGCCCTCCCCCCGGGCAGCGATCCCGCCGACCTCGCCATGCGCGATCCGGAGGCGTTGAGGGAGGCGGTGGCGCGGGCGAGGACGTTTCTGGCGTTCCGGGTGGAGAGGGCGCTGGCCAGCTCGGAGCTCCAGACCGGCGAAGGGCGCGCCCACGCGGCCGAGGCCGCTCTGGCGATGGTGGCCGAGCACCCCAACGAGCTAGTTCGCGATCAGTACCTCGTGACGGTATCGGACCGAACCCGCCTCGAGGTCGAACGGCTCCGGCCGCGTCTCGACCGGCTCGTCGTGGCCTTCGAAGCGTCGAAGCGGAGCGGCGGCGGCGGCGCGGCGAGCGGGGCTGGGCCGAGTGGCGCCGGGGCGAGCGGGCGGCCGTTGCAGCCGGATGCCGAGCCGCCGTGGGAGCCGGACCCAGGCTCCGGCCCGGAGGACTCGGCGCCTGGAGGCGGGCGGAACGGGCGGGGCACGGGAGGTCGGCGGCAAGCCGGGCCGGTAGCACCCGGGAGGCGGGCCGGCCTGGACGCACTCGTGCTGGCAATCCGCGAGCCCGGAGCCATGGCGGGGCGGATCAGCGAATGCCTCTTCGCAGATCCGGTCCAGCGCGCCGCCTACCGGGCACTCGCCGACGCGACGAACCTGCACGAGGCAGTCGAAGGCGCCGACGAGGAGACCGCTGACCTGCTGCGCCGCCTCGCGGTGTCCGAGCCCGACGCTGATCCGGACCAGACTGTGGCGGCGCTCGCCAGGACTGCCGCCCAGGTCGCCATCGGGGAGGTGGAAGCTGACGCTCGTCAGGCTGAGGCCGAAGGAGACGGAGGGCGGCTCGCGAACGCAGGTGCGGCCATTACCTGGTTGAAGTCCGAATTGGAGGTCATGCAGGAGCCCGGAACGGCCGATAGGACATCAGTAGCGGTGACGGACGCCGCGCATCGATTGGTAGCGTGGCTAGCGGAGCGCTATCTGGAGGCAAGATGAGCGGTAAGACCGACCAGGCGCCAAAGGCAGACACCACAGGCTCCTCGTTTCCCGACGACGTGTCGGTCAACGGGGCCGCGACTTTGGAGCCCGCCGGCCTGTCGTTCGGCCTCACTCCCGAACCGGCTGAGCGAGAGGATCCTGGCCAGAGGATCCTGAGCGTCCGCAGGTCGCGCCCGCGCTCGGCCTCCTCCGGGTCGATGTCCCTCTCGGGCGCCGCGAGCGCCGACGCGCTCGGAACCGACCCCGTTCGTGCCTACCTGAAGGAGATCGGCAGGGTCTCGCTCCTGTCGCCCGAGCTCGAGGTCCTGTGCGCCCGCAAGATCGAAGCCGGCCAGGAAGCGGCTGCGACGCTGGCCGCTTGGACCGCGGAAGGCACCTTGGACGACGTGACATTCGAAGTGCGCCGGGTCGCTCAGCGTGCGGTGCACGACGGGCTGGAGGCCAAGGACCTTCTCATCGAGGCGAACCTTCGCCTCGTGGTCTCGATCGCGAAGCGCTATCGGAACCGGGGGATGGCGTTCCTCGACCTCATCCAGGAAGGCAACCTCGGGCTGATGCGAGCCGTCGAGAAGTTCGACTATCGCCGCGGCTTCAAGTTCTCCACCTACGCGACGTGGTGGATCCGTCAGGCCATCACCCGAGCGGTAGCCGACCAGGCCCGGACGATCCGGATCCCGGTTCACATGGTCGAGACGATCAACAAGGTCGTGCGCACCCAGCGCCAACTGTCCCAGGAGCTCGGCCGCGAACCGACGGTCGAGGAGATCTCCGCTCGGACGCAGTTCCCGGTCGAGAGGGTCCGTGAGCTGCAACGGATCAGCCAGGACACGATCTCGCTGGAGCAGCCGATCGGTGAGGAAGAGGACTTCAGCCTGTCCGACCTGATCGAGGACCACACCGCCGAGGTGCCGGTCGACGCCGCGACGCGGATGCTGCTCAACGAGGCCGTCAAGCGGGCGCTGTCGGAGTTGACGGACAGGGAGCAGGAGGTGGTGAGGCTCCGTTTCGGATTGGACGACGGTCGGATCCGCACCCTCGAAGAGGTCGGGCAGATCTTCGGGGTCACCCGCGAGCGCATCCGCCAAATCGAGATGAAGACGCTCGCGAAGCTCCGGCACCCGATGGTGTCGCGCCCGCTCCGGGACTACGTGGAGGGCGACTGAGGCAAGCCTCAGCCCCGGCGGCCCGCCTCCACACGCTGGGAGGCGATAGCGCCTTCGAACAGGGCGATGGCTCGCTCCCGGGCGAGGTCACCCATTGGCCCCCGCAGGAGATCGCTGGCTCTCTCCCGGGCCAGGTCCCCCAACGCTCGTACCTTTTCGGCCGTCAGGTCGGCGGCAAGTGAGCCGCTGCCGCCCGGGGGCCGCGAGCCCGAGGCGGGTACCGCCACCCACGTGCGTCCGGCCAGCGGGGCGCGGAGGTGGCGGGCCTTCTGGGTCAAATAGATGCCGGCAGCACACCCCACCAGGAACCCGGTCTTGAACCGCATCCACCCTTCTTACTTCGGGACGACCCGGCTCCGCCAGCGCGACCTGGCCTGACAGGGCTGTTTGCCCGCGTCGAGCGAGGAGCATCAGCCCGGATAGGCTTCGCGTCTGAATTCCGGGGTAGCTCAATCGGCAGAGCACGCGACTGTTAATCGTGTGGTTGAGAGTTCGAGTCTCTCCCCCGGAGCTTGGCTTCTACTCCAGCGAGCTTGGCCAGGTAAGGTGACGACTGTTGAGCCCAACCCACTGCTCGACCGCCGAAAGGCTGTGCTGCGACTGCGACGGGGGCCTGCCGGGGAGGATCTGAGAGATCTGGGCGCGGGAGGGACGCAGATCGCGCTTTCGCTTTGTTCTCCGCAATCTCGCGCTGGTAACTGTCCATTCTCCTACTTGGTGATCTAAGGCGTGAATGCCTCGATGAAGGGGGACGAAGAGAGCACTGAGCCAACGCCGACTGCGTAGCCCGTGTGCAGGCTTGCCAAACCGAACGCCACTGAATACTTGGTGTTGGGCGCCACGACGCGGGACCACTTCTTACCGTCCCAGTGGATGATCACCTGACCACTCGAACCCGTGAAGGACAGTCCGGTCGCCCAGGCGCTGTTGGCGTTTACCGCCGTGACCGCAAGGAGCTCGACCCCCGTCGGCAAGCCGCTCGGCACCGAGATCCACTTCGTCCCGTCGTAGTGCTCGATGAGAGGGACGGGGCCATTCCTGGCGTAGCCGACCGCCCAGATGTCGGTGGGCGATACCGCAGATATCGAGTCGAGCTCACCATAGCTGGAGCTAGACGTTATGCCCCCGAGAGCCGCCTCGGAAAAGGCTCCACCTGTGCTGTGCAGCATGATCGCTCTTATCTTCGTGTTCGCGGCGTTGACGGTTAAACCGACCGCCCAGATATTCTTGCCGCTGACCGCATCGACACCGAGCAGCTCTGTGGACCCGCCGTCGTTTCCGCTCACCGGGCTGGTCTCGGTCCAGCCGGACCCGTTGTAGTGCATGACTATCGGAACGTTGGGAGCGAATTGCCGTGTTTCGCCGTAGCCCACCGCCCAGACGTCCTTCGGGCCCGAGGCCGACGCCGCCCAGAGCTCGGCGTAGAAGCCGAGCGAGTACAGCTTCGCAGTGGTCCACGATGAGCCGGTCGAGTGCTCTATCAGCGCTTGGCCGGCGCCACCGCTCGTCTGAGTGAAGCCGACCGCCCAATAATCCTTCGGGCCGGCAACCGTGACGCCGAACAGGTGATCGTTGGTACCAGCCGGTGATGCGCTCGGCACTGTCGTCCAGACCCTCCCGTTCCAGTGCTCGGTCAAGGTTCCCCAGGGGACACAGGTGCCGAGTCCCTGAGCCCCGACCGCCCAGACATCGGTCGGGGAAGCGGCCGCGACCGAGAACAATCCCGAGCAGTTAGGACTCGGGTCCGGCGCGACCTGCAGGTGCCAGCTCGCGAAGCTAAAGGGGATCTCCTCGTTGTCGCCGTTCGGGTACACGCCTGGCTGCCCGCCGGCGGGTTTGAGGTTGCCGTCGAGCCAGTTGTGGAATATCCCGGCCGAGACCGCCTTCTTGGCATCGATCGTCAAGGTCACGGGGCATACGTCCGTGCAGCCAGGCCTCTTCAGGTAGAGAGTCAGCTCCGCAGAGGACGACCAGGTGATGGAGGTCAGCGTCGCCCCCTTCACGGCCAGGAACGAGGAGGGCCGCACGCCTTTGTCCATGGCGGCGTTGAACTCGACCATGAAAGGTCCGGCGTCACCTGGAAGCGCGACGTCCTGGCCGTCCGGATACTTGATGTCGCTCACCCCGGGTGAGAGCGCCACGCTCTTGGTGGCAGGCTGAGCGTGGTAGCTGAGCTGGTTGTTCCGGGTGTTGGTGAATCCACCGGCGTCCCAGGCACCGGTGGTGTCCCGGTGGAGGCCGTTGTCCTTCGTGCCGTCGAGACGGCCGAGGAGCAGGCCAAGGTCCCCGTACACCTCGGCGTCGCTGGCCGGCTGCGTATATCCGAAATAGGCCGTCGCACCGAAGGCGGCCGCAAGGTGATCGGACCAGCAGGCTCCATCGAAGACAAGCTGGTCTGCCGGGCGGGCGGAGCTGCCGGCGAAGAGCTTCTGGACTCCCTTTTTCGTGATCCAGAGGCTGTAGACCTTCACCTTGCGGTGGTTGTCAACGAAGTTGAGCTTCTTGAGCACACCGTTCCTGTAGGTGGGGTGCTTCTCGTCCGCGTTCCAGGCAGCATCGAGGGCGGCCTGGGTGGGGAACTCGCTGACCAGCAGGCCGTCGAAGCCGTTCTGTCGCAGGTCGGCTCCATGGGTCGAGATTATGAACACTCCGGCCTTTGCGGCCGCGACGAAGTTGGCAAGTGTTGCGGTGCCCTGCCCTGTCGTGGCTGAGAGGTCTTCGGTGACCTTGTAGTTCTCGCCTACGAGGACCTTCTTCCAGATGGAAATATTCGCCTTGTCCTGGGTCGGGAAGTTGCTGTAGATGACCGCTGTGTCAGATCCGGGAACGCCGGTGTCGGAGGGCGTCGCGACGGCCTTCGCGCCCGCAGGCGGCTCCAGCGCTCGCCGCGGGCTGTACCGCGCGTTAGGGGAACAGCTCGTCGGCGAGCAGGTTTCGCAACGGAAGAGGCCCGACGCGCCCGACGGGCCCGCTGTCGCGAGCGAGGCTCCGAGCAGAGCCGGCACGCCAATGCCGACCGCGGCGAGCACGGCGCCTAATTTCCCTAGAGGCGACATCTGAGACCCCCGATCCCCGCCGGTGCAGGAGACTACCAAAGGAGGGCGACCTCACCGAGGCTGGCTGAATTTAATGAGCATTCGCTTTCAGAGCCTTTGACGCCTTGACGATCGCCGAGTGGATCCCAGGCAGGTATTCGGATGTCGACGTGATGCTGACGTCGCCGAACCCAGCTGCACGAAGTCCGTCCTTGTACTCCTGGAACGTCAGCGCACCTGAGATGCAGCCAACTCGGGTGGCGCGATCGGCCAGCTCTGCGGGGGTGAGCTCGGCATCGGCGACAACATCGCTGATGCCCACGCGGCCGCCCGGTCGGAGCACTCGATGCATCTCGGCGAACACCCGAGGCTTGTCCGTCGAGAGGTTGACAACGCAGTTCGAGATCACGACGTCGACGGTGTTAGCCGGGAGCGGGATGTCCTCGATGTAGCCCTTCAAGAACTCGACGTTCGTCGCTCCGGCTTCGTCGCGGTTTCTGATCGCCAACGCGAGCATCTCCTCAGTCATATCTAGCCCGTAGACCTTGCCGGTTGGACCGACGCGGCGCGCTCGATAGCAGAACGTCGATACCTCCTCCCGATCCAAGGTCGAGCACGGTCTCACCAGCATGAAGGTCTGCGACAGCCGTTGGGTTGCCGCAACCGAGGCTCGCCAGGACCGCAGCCTCGGGGAGCCCTTCCTCGTTGAGATGCCCGTAGAACTCCGGTCCGGTCGTGTGGCCTTCCTCCTCGCAGGTCGTGCCGGGGTGACAGCAATCCGATGCCGCGCCGGCGCCCGTGGCCACCGTGTTTGCCGCCTCGGCGTAACGGCTTCGCACCTCTGCGCGAAGCTCGGTGTTACCCGTCATTTTCACAGCCTCCTTTGAATCTCAGGATCTTCATCAGAGCTGCAGGGCCGATCGCAGGGCTGCGAGGCGACCTGGCACGAGGGAGTACCAAACCCACTTGCCTCGCCGATCGCCGACCACCAGGCCGGCGTCTCCGAGAACCTTCAGGTGGTGACTCACGGTCGGTTGACTCTTGCCGAGGGGCTCGACGAAGTCGCAGACACATACCTCGCCCCTTTCCGCCGCGGCAAGGATCGAGATCACTCGGAGGCGGGCCGGGTCAGACAGGGCGGCGAAACCCTTCGCCAGTTCGACTGCACTCGCATCGTCGAGTGGAGCAGTGAAGACCGAAGGGCAGCACTCGTTGTCCGCGGTTTCGATCACGGCAGCTCGCTTGGCCATGCGTCACCCTCTCCCATTGACATCTCTGAATACATCGATCATTATAAACGCATCGATGGCTGTCGATACTAGCGGAGGTAAGTGATGTCCCGAGTCCAGCTCGCTCTCAACGTGTCTGACCTAGACGGTGCCGTGGCGTTCTACTCAAAGCTATTCGCAGCCGAGCCGGCTAAGCGGTTCCCTGGCTACGCCAATTTTGCCATCGCCGAACCGCCGCTCAAGCTCGTGCTCATCGAGAACCTGGACGCTCGGGGCGAGGGCGTGGCCGGAGCGCTCAATCATCTCGGCGTCGAGGTCGAGACACCTGAGCAGGTCCGGGCCGCGACGAGAAGGCTCTCGAGCGAGGGGCTGGATCCCGATGTCGAGGAGTCGACCACCTGCTGCTATGCGGTCCAGGACAAAGCATGGGTTTCCGACCCTGATGGAGCTCCTTGGGAGGTCTACACCGTCCTCGCCGATGCGCCGGTGGAGACCGGCCTCGCCGGCGACGGCAACTGCTGCACCCACGCCGCGTGCTGCTAGAGATCTTCGGAGTGGGACGGACGTCCCCGTGAACGATGTCGTGCTCTGGCGACGGCTCGTGGCCGAGACCCTGGGAAGCGCATTCCTCGCCGCGGTGGTGATCGGGTCGGGAATCGCCGCCCAGCAACTCTCCCCGGGCAACACTGGTCTCCAGCTCTTCGAAAACGCCGCTGCCACAGCGGCGGGGCTGTTCACGATCATCTTGATGTTCGGTCCGATCTCCGGCGGTCACTTCAACCCGGTGGTGTCCTTCGTGGACGCTGGCTTCGGGGGCCTGCGCTGGCGCGACGCCTTGGCCTACGTGCCTGCCCAGGTGGCGGGTTGTATCGGAGGGGCTGTGATCGCCAACCTGATGTTCTCGAAGGCCGCGATCTCGGTCTCCACCAAGCATCGGGCCTCGGGTGGGCACTGGCTGTCGGAAGTTGTCGCCACATTGGGACTGCTACTGGTCATCTTCGCGTTGGCCCGCTCGGGTCGGTCCCGGCTAGCGCCAGCCGCGGTCGGCGCCTATATCGGCGCCGCCTACTTCTTCACCAGCTCGACGAGCTTCGCCAATCCGGCGATCACAGTCGGCCGGATGTTCTCGAACACCTTTGCTGGGATCGCTCCATCGTCTGTTCCGAGCTTCATCAGCGCCCAGCTCGTCGGCGGTCTGGTTGCCTTCGGACTCATCCGACTCCTGTATCCCGGGGTAACTAAGTCCGAAGCCGCCGACATCATCTTCGCTCATCTCCGCGACCCGAACGATCCCGAGACGATGATCGGCACTCGAGACAACGTGCCTCTGGCAATCACAGATCAGCCGCCGAAGGCGTAGGCACCGTCCGTCTTTCACCTGAGCAAGGAGCAGGACAAATGCATGTTGTCGCCATTGGTGGAAGCGACGCGGGGATCAGTGCCGCCCTTCGCATCCGGGAGGTCGATCCGACGGCCGAGGTGACCGTGGTCGTCGCCGACGCGTATCCCAACTTCTCGATCTGTGGCATCCCGTACTACGTGTCGGGTGAGGTTACGCACTGGCGCAATCTTGCGCACCGCAGCATCGCCGACCTCGAAGCGACCGGCATGACCCTGTATCTCGACACTGTGGCTCGCCGCATCGATGCCGAGGATCACAAACTGCTGCTTGTCGGCTCGAACGGTACCGAGCAACTCCTTGCTTACGACTCTCTGGTCATCGGCACCGGTGCTGTGTCAGTGCGGCCGCCGATTGAGGGACTCATCGGACCCGACGCGCTCGGCGTTGCTGATGGTGTTCATCTTCTTCACTCCATGGGTGACACCTTCGCAGTCGTGCGCACGCTGGAGGAATCCCGGCCTTCGACGGCGGTCATCGTCGGGGCAGGGTACATCGGGCTCGAAATGGCCGAGGCGTTGGTTGCCCGAGGCCTGTCGGTGACCCAGTTCGAGCAGCTCTCCGAGGTCCTGCCGACGGTCGACACCGAGCTAGGGTCACTCGTCCACGCGGAGCTCCGCGAACACGGCGTCGAGGTTCTCACCGACAGCGCCGTGACAAGAATGAGCCGCGCCCCGGCTGGCTCACCCGGAGGAATCCTGGTCGAAGGTCGCTCAAACTCCGACGGCGACATGAAGCGCTTCGCGGACCTCGTTCTCGTCGTCGTGGGCGTTCGTCCTGATACCGATCTCGCGGCCGGCGCCGGGGTCACTCTTGGCATTAAGGGCGCCATCGTTGTCGACCGAAACATGCGGACCAATCTTGCGGACGTCTTTGCTGCCGGAGATTGTGTGGAGACCTATCACCGGCTCCTCGGTACCACCTTCCTTCCGCTCGGCACGACCGCCCACAAGCAAGGTCGGGTGGCGGGTGAAAATGCGCTCGGCGGCAACCGCGAGTTCGCTGGGAGCCTGGGCACCCAGGTAGTGAAGATTTTCGACATGGTCGCTTCGCGTAGCGGCTTGCGGGACCACGAGGCGCGCAATGCCGGCTTCGACCCGCTGACTGTCGGGTTCGAGGCGGACGACCACAAGGCCTACTACCCCGATAGTCACCGGATCCGGATGCGCTACACGGGCGACAGGAACACCGGCAGGCTGCTGGGCGTCCAGCTCTTCGGTCATCGTCATGCGGAGGTTGCCAAGAGGATCGACATCGCGGCGTCCGCGATCTTCAACGGGATGACGATAGAGGCGATGAGCGATTTGGACCTGTCGTACACCCCACCTCTCGGCAGTCCCTGGGAGGCATTGCAGAGCGGAGCACAGGCGTGGGTGCGAGCGAACGCTGGCTGATAGCGGACTGGCGCTCGTCTCGGACCGAAGCGCTGCCATGAAGTCGACGACAATCCCGGGTGTCAGCGAGGCGAACGGCGGGCCCCCAAGCGGGGGAGGACCGTCTCAGGCTGACGCTTCCGCCACCGGGTTCGCCTTGCCCTCGCTCGGCTCCTCCTGCCGGCCCCGCTTGAGCCCGACGATCGCCACGACAGCCGCCGCGGCCATGATCCCCGCCATGACGTAGATAACCGTGCGCGTGGCGTACGCAAAGTCGAGCCGGATGAAGTGGGGAATGGTACTGGCGCTCCTGCCCCCGCCTTGGGACTCCGAGATGGCCGATG
This sequence comes from uncultured Acidimicrobiaceae bacterium, assembly GCA_963763085.1. Classification (GTDB taxonomy): domain Bacteria; phylum Actinomycetota; class Acidimicrobiia; order Acidimicrobiales; family Bog-793; genus CAVXNB01. The sequence goes on along the minus strand of CAVXNB010000004.1, from coordinate 728,325 downwards.
CTTCGGCGTGCGCCTGTGCGCTCGGCACGCCGACGGCCAGCAGGGACGTGAGAACCCGCGAACGCATCTCCGACACCAGGATGGTGCCGAGGATCGCAATGCCGAGACTGGCTGCGTAGTTCCGGACGGTCTGCGTGATACCGGTCGCTTCGCCGTAGGAGAGCCTGGAGGCCCGGTTGACGGCATCGGTGCTGGCCGGACCGAGCATGAACCCCGTGCCGGCGCCGGCGAGGATGATGAACCACTGCTGCGAGGCGAAGTCGAGCTTCGTGATCTGGCCGGCCCATAGGAAGAACCCCACGGCGGCGAGCGTGCAACCGATCACGACAGGACGCTTTGCTCCGCCGGCATCGAGCATGCGCCCGCCGATCTGCGCCGTGACCACGAAGCCGATGAAGAAGAACAGGAGGTAGAGACCCGCCTGTTGGGCCGTCTTGCCCAACGCGATCTGCGCGTACTCGCTCGCGAAGAAGAAGATGGGGATGAAGGTGAGCATCGCGATTCCGAGCACGAGGTTTTCCACGAAGAACGCACGGATCCGAAAGATCCTCACCTGCATGAGAGGAACCGGAGTCCGCAGCTCCACGAACCCGAACACCGCCAGCAGCACGACTCCTCCGGCGATGCACAGCCATGTTGCCGGGTTGCCCCAGCTCCAGATCGCGGACTGCTGGAACCCGAACACGCTCAGCCCGACGCCGGACGCGATCAGCACGAGACCCCGATAGTCCATGCGGGCCGGACGGTAGTCCGTGACAGGTTTCGAGATCGCGATCAGCACCAGGGCGATGATCGCCACCGGTATGTTCACCCAGAAGATGGCTCGCCAGGTCCACTCCGTCAGATAGCCGCCCAGGATCGGACCTACGGCGGTGAGACCGCCGGCGATACCGAAGAACGCTGCCAGTGCCTTTCCCCTCTCCCGCAGCGGGAACGTCTGCACCACGATCGCCAGCGCCGCCGGGAACATGATGGCCCCGCCAGCACCCTGGACGACTCGGAACGTGACGATCCACGCCTCGGCGGCGCTCCCCTTCGGGGTGAGCCCGCACATCGCCGATGCTCCCGCGAAGACGATGACGCCGATCACAACCATCTTCCGGTGGCCGACGGTGTCTGCCAGGCGGCCCCCAAAGGCGAACAGCGCCGCCAGGGACAACAGGTAGGCGTTGACCACCCACTGCACCCCGGTGCTGGTCAGGCCGAGCTCTCTCTGGATCTGCGGCACGGCGATGGACACGATGGTCTGGTCGATGAACGTCATCGAGACGGCGAAGATCATCGCCGCCAGGACCAGGTTCTTCGATCGGCCGGCGGTGGCGGCGCTGGCGGTCATCATTCCTCTCTGGAAATCGCGCAGGTCCTCTGGTCGGGTAATCCCTGCTGGGTGGCAAGGCATCGACAGACTGCCACGCCGGAGCAAAGACAGGAATAGGCAATCCGGTTCGCTCGAGGTGCACGTCTCCCTGGCCGAAGAGGCACGCGCCGCACTACCGTGGCACGAGAGGTCCCCGCACCCTGTTGGCGCCGGGGCCGTGGGCAGTACCTACGAGGGAGGTGCTACCAAATGGCAAAGCACAAACGTATCCATTCCCGACGAGCACGGGCTCGGCGAGCACGAAAGAGCCGGCCCGCAACGGCCGCAATCGATCGACTTCAGGAAGTCAGCTCGAACGAATGCCTGCTCTTCCGCCGCCTGCCCGCCTTCGACCGTCCGGCGCTCTGCTGCTTCCCCGGAGCTGGGACCCAACCCGGATTCCATCCCGGCGAGGACGTGCCCGGCGGCAGGAACCCAGCCGGCGCCTTCCTCTCCGTGAATCCCTCCACTCGCCGTTGGGAGTACCTGGACGTAACCAACCCTGACTTCACCACCTGGCTTCCGGTACAAGAGGACGTCATCCATACCTTGACGCACGAGTATCTCCCCATGCTCGACTGCGGCGCTCTCTGGGTCGGGCCGATGGCCGGCGACAGGCCCGGCTGGTGGGGGCTGACGGTCGACCCTGCAAGGTTCCTCAGTCTCTTCTGGGCCGAGCAGGTGGAACCGGCGCCGCTCCACGAGCCGTCCCTGCTCGCCCGTTACCGGGAGGAACTCTCCGTCGCGCTCCCAGGGGCGCGCCGCGCCGAGACGACCGTGGTTCTCTTGGACCCTGAGGAGCGTTGGTAGCAGGGTCCGAAGCCAGGACCCGTGCTTGGCACCTGCAGGCATGGGAGAGTCGTAGGTGAGGAGGCGGACACAACCCGTTCCGGCTCCGCACCGATGTAGGAATCACAACGTATGTCCTGGTAGATGGCGGTGTTCACGACCGTTCGCCGACCCGGGTAAACAGCGATGTTCGAGACCCCGGGTCGGCCGAATCAACCGCAGCGACTGAGAACCGGCCGGGCTTCATTCGTTTGATCGGGAGTAGCTTTGGCAGAGGCCGAGCTGAACGAAGCGGAGAGCGCCTGATGAGCGATCGAACCGATGGGGTATCGCCAGAGGTTCTGGCATCCATTTCGACCCCTGACCAGGTTCAGAGTCGGCTGGGGACGCTTCAGTTCACCTACGGCGCGCCGTCAGACGCCACAGCCGCGCTGCTCTACGACCACCTGGACTTCATACACGGAGTCGAGGCGTTCATCGGGGCCTTCCCCGGTGCTTCCTTGGCGGCAATGCACGAGGGCTTCAAGGGCCTCGGGGTCGAGGACAACGCCGTCCTCCTCTACTCCGACCTGATGGACTCGGCGTCACTCTTCCTTACTGCCAACTGCGACACCGTCTACTTCATCACCTTCGTGGACTTGAACAAAGGCCCGATGGTGGTGGAGCTACCCGCGCTTGGACCGCCGACCGGCATCCTTGGTGCTGTCGATGACATGTGGTTCGGGTGGGTGACCGACCTCGGCCTGTCTGGACCGGACCGGGGAGAAGGTGGCCGCTACCTGTTGGTCGGACCCGGCTACGAGGGGCCGTTGCCGGACAGCGGCTTCCACGTGTCGCACACTAGGACCTCCACGGTAGTGGCCTTCGGGCGGGCGTTCATGATTGACAACGACCCCACGATGCCCGCCTACGCCATCCGGAACGGCGTCAAGGTCTACCCCTATGTGCCCGGCGGCCAGGGAACGGCCGTGGCGAGCTTCCTGGCGGGACACGCGCCACTGGCGCCACCACAACCCAAGCCGGAAACCGTCTTCATCGAGGGATCGAGGGTGTCGTTCAACACCATCCCGCCCAACGACTTTGGATACTGGAACCTCATTGACCGCCTGGTCCAGGACGAGCCTGCCGGGGCGGGCGACCCCGAGGTTCTCGGTCTGTTGGACTCCGTCGGCATCACCAAAGGCAAGCCATTCGACCCCGATGAGCGGATGCAGAAGATCCTGCAAGATGCCGTCGTCATCGGCAACGCCACCGCCCGGACGGTCGCTATGGATCCCCGCCCGGATGTGGGGTACGCGTTCTACCCAGGCTCGCAGTGGTGGAACATGCTGTTCGTCGGCGGCTACGACTTCCTCAGCCCACCCCCGCAGGTCACGCCCCAGGGTGTCTTGCCCAGTCCGAGTGACGGTGCCCGGAAGATCAATGCCAGGATCGCCTTCTTCTACCCCTACACGGGTATCACGCCCGCTATGTGTATGTTGCTCTCCGGGATGGGGTCGCAGTACCTCATGGCCATGCGGGACGGAACCGGCGAGTACCTCGATGGGGCGCTCAACTACCGACTAACGCTTCCGCCCGACATCCCACAGAGCAGGTTCTGGTCGGTGGTGCTCTACGACCGCCAGACCCGCTCCATGCTCCAGACCGGGCAACCGAAACCCGACCTAGGTAGCCAATCGGGGAAGGTGCAGGCGAGTCCCGATGGTTCGACGGAAATCTATTTCGGCCCGACCGCCCCGAATGGCGAGGAGAACAACTGGCTACAGACCGTCCCGGGAAAGGGCTACTTCGCCATCTTGCGGCTCTACAATCCGATGCCCTCGTTCTTCGACAAGTCCTGGCGACCGAGCGAGATCGAACCGATTTGACCGCACCGCTGGATGCTGAGAGAGGGCTGGACCGACTGAACCAGCCAGTTCTCGTGGACCGCATCGTCTACACCACGATCACTTTGATGAGCGTGCTCATCATCTACGACGGCTGGGAACACCTGAAGTTGGTGAACGTGGTCGGCATCATCTTCGGGCCCGTATTGGCGATGTTCATTGCCCATGTCTTCTCGGCGGTCATGGCCCGGCACGTCGAGGTCGGTCGTATTCTGACTCGTCGGGAGTGGGGCGGTATCGTTCTGATCCAGGCACCGTTCCTCTTGCTTTGCGTGCCTCCGCTCGCTGTGGTGTCGCTCCTCTACGCTTTCAACTTTTCCCTGAGTGAAGCCATTCGCGTCACCCTGTGGCTCGGGACGGCATCTCTCGGATACTGGGGATTCGTGGCCGGTCGGCGCGCCGGGTTGGTCGGATGGCGCATTGTCGCCGTCGTGGCAGCGGGGCTGCTCATCGGAATCGTCATCCTGCTGATTCAGGTCTTCCTCCAGCCGGGCAAGGCCTTGTCCAATGGAGTAGCAATCGGCTGAGCCGTCGGAGAGATTGCCTGTAGGGCCCGTAGCTCAGTGGTCAGAGCAGGGGACTCATAATCCCTGGGTCGCAGGTTCGATCCCTGCCGGGCCCACCAACCAACTTCCTAGTCAGAGGCCTATCGCTGCCACTACTGCGCAACCTGCTAGGCGCAGTCCTCGCCGGTCGCCTAGATTCGCTTGTCTGCCACAGACTGTGTCGGATTTTCGGGTCGAGCTTGGGCGGGCCATCTCCCACTCTCGTACGGTCATGGCACCGTCAGGGCGTCCTATAGAAACGGGTGGCGCCGATACCTTGCTTCCGCGCTCGGTCACCCACGTTCCACGGGGGAGCGACATTGTCGGCCCATCTGAAGTGAGCTGTGCTGCGCCTTCAGTAGTCAGGGCGCTCAGCGCTATCGCGTTCCGTTGCTACCGGCTGCTGCCCCGAAGTGCGGACAATAGTGTCTCGGATCCTATAGACGCCCCTTTGAAGTTCCGACCTCATCGCCACGTACTCCCGAGCCGAGGCGATATGTCCCATGTACCACGGCCGGACACGGCATTCCCTGATGCTTGTCAGAAGGGTGCCCTCCGGTACAGGATCGAGCGTCCGAGTGACGAGCATTTCCATGTGCCCTCCCCGGTAGGGCGAGATCCGACTGCGGATCACGACCTTGGAATCGGGAATCCCTTCGATGGTTTCGCTCTCTACATTCATGACAACCCCGTCTGGTCTCGTTGACTTCAAGCGTGTTCCACGCATTCCCCCTGGCAGATCTGTCACCTCATCCAGTTTGTAACTTACATTGGTGAGGGCCATGCGATAGGGGTCACACAAAAATGAGAATACTTCGCTCGGCGGTGCCGGAATTCGAACCTTTGCCTTGACCTTAATCATGTTTAGGTCCACCGCGGTGAAATGCCGTTTTCGCTTGATCGGGTCCGGATAGTGCAGCCTGTTGATCGATCATATCGCTGTTCAACTCCGCGGGTGGGCGCCGTCGCCGCCCGAATTCTGAATGCGCGGATCTACCCTTGAACCCGCCCGGTGAAAGGGATCAGTTTTCGGGCGGTTGGTTGTTGAGCGTGACTGCCCTGTCGGGGCTCCTCCTGTTGGTGGTTGTCAGCCGGAAGGGTCAACCTCCTGACGCTGACGGTCGAATCGATAGAGGATCGGGAGCACCTGGATGTCTTTGGGTCGTCCGGCCGCCTCTTTGGAGCGAATGACGTCGCCCAGGTCGGCCACCAAGACGTCGACGGTGTCAACCCTCATTCGATGGGCCTTCACGACGAGTTCGTCGTATCCGCCTGGAATGCCACTCGGGACGAACGAGATATCGAACTCACCGTAGTGGCAGATCAGATTCCAAACCGAGGATGTTGCGAGAGAGCGGGCATCGTGGTCGAAGGGGAGCCCCCCATCGACAGCACCGGTGCGAATACGGGCTCCGAGCTCCTTGAGGGCCGCCGAGAGTCGGGTGAGGTTCTCCAGTGACGAGTCGGGAGTCAGATCGATGTCCCTAGTGGCAGGAATGGGTGCTTGCTGCGCGATCGCAGCGAACGCGCCGATCACGACATACCTGACACCGTGGCGGTTGAGGACATCGACGATGGCGGCTGCGTTGAGGGACTCTTTCATCGAGAGGAGCCACTCTGGACCGCGACAGGCTCTGCGGCTCGCCATGCCTCGATCTGTCGATCTCTGCGACGGCGCTCCCTCGGACCGCGCCGAGCATCAAGCTCGGCCAGCACATCGTCATGGGGGTCGCTCTGGACAAGATGCATGCTTAGGTCGAATCCCGCGGCCTTCAACAGCCGCATGAGAGTCGGAACCGTCGGCTGCCGACGGCCGCGCTCGTAGGCCGAGATCATGGTGGCTGGCAACCCCTGCGCGTTCGCTCAGTTGTCCTTGGCTCAGGCCGCTCTTGATCCGAGCCAGCTGCAAGAGGGCTGCCGCCGGCGAGGGGATATGAGACGATTGTGCCATAACACAAGTGTATCATTTACAGCACTGACGATCGGGACGCTTCCACGAGGACTCATAATCGCTACGTCGCAGGTTCGATCCTGCCGGGCCGCCCACTACCACCTGACTTCCTGGTCAAAGCGATAGGGAAGCCCTGGCGTCAACCGCCCGGTCCAGTGCTTCGGCTGCTGAACCTCACGGTCGGCGATTCGTTGTCGTTCGCTTCGTCCGCTTCCTCGCTCCGCGTAGAGGACAGGTCGCCTGGGAGCTCGTGCCTAACCCAAAGCCGCAGTCCAGGGCCCGCGTGAGTCTCGATGGATGTGAAGTTGATCAGCAACTCGTCGATGTCGACGCCATGTCCCGACACCAGATCAGCCAGCGCCTGGTACGCCTCGGCGAACACGGCGGGCGTCCTTCCGGCACGAACCACGTGGATTGTCCAGCTGTCGCCGATCGGCACCGCAGTTGGCTCGACCGCCCACTGGTGCTCAATGGGGGACAACGGTGGCTCGCCACGTACCTCGCCGCCCTGGTAGCCGGAGAGGAGCTAGATGACCTGCTGGCGCACGCGGGCAGGTCGGCGCCCAGGCTGACGAGCACCTGGGCGGCCACGCCCTCGCCCTCGCGGACCAGACCGAGCAGCATGTGCTCGGTGCCGATGTAGTTGTGGCCGAGCTGGAGCGCTTCCCGCAGCGAGAGCTCGAGCACCTTCTTCGCCCGCGGGGTGAACGGCGGCGACCCGGTCGGCGCCGGTCCGGCCGGCCCGATCGTCTCCTCGACCTTCTCCCGCACCCCCTCGAGCGAGATGCCGAGCGACTCGAGCGCCTTCGCGGCGAGCCCCTCACCCTCGTGGATCAGGCCGAGGAGGATGTGCTCGGTCCCGATGAAGCTGTGGTTGAGCAGGCGCGCTTCCTCCTGGGCCAGCACCAGCACCCGGCGTGCCCGGTCGGTGAAGCGCTCGAAGATGGATCCATCCTTCCACTGCACGCTGGCCGCGTTCCGGCGGCATCCTTGCGCCGCGACCACGATCGCGCTACCCTCGAGCACGCGAGGGAGGGGGGGGTCTATGTCGTGCTTCTCCGAGAACGGTGTGAAGTCGACAAGGTCGCATAACAGCACCGAGACGTGACGGAGCTCGGTGGAAGGAGCGGAAATGTGCGAACCGAGGGCTGCATCGAGAGTCGCCTGCGGGGCTGCGGCCACGGTGCCGTCGGCCGCTGTTGGGGGCGGACGCTGAAGTCGCCGCGGCTCCACTGGCGTTCCGCAGTCAGCACATAATCGGCTGCCAGCTAAAGCTCGGCGGCGCACGATGAGCACAACGCGGCCAATGCCCGCCGCAGTCCTTGCAGAACCGCCTGCCATCGGGGGTATCGCCTCCACACGCCGGGCAGCGCATCCATCTCCTCTCCTGCCAACCGGCAGGCTAATGGGATCGACGATTGCCCTGTCGATGCCGAGACGGGCGCCGATCATCGCAAGGACCTGAACGACTCACGCATCTCTTCTGAGAAGAGTTGTGGTTGCTCCCAGGCAGCGAAGTGGCCTCCTCGGTCGAGCCTCTTGTAATGAATGAGGTTGTTGGGATAGGCCCTTTCGGCCCAACTCCGGGGTGCTTGATACAGCTCGTCCGGGAAAGACGCTGATCGCAAACGGGATGGAGATGTCCTTGGCGTCGAAGAACGGCGCCTTGTTCTCCCAGTAGAGTCGGGCCGCCGAGACCCCGGTGTTGGTCAGCCAGTAGAGCGTGAGGTTGTCGAGAATGTCATCTCGCGTCAGATCGCCGTCCCCGCCGCCTCCCAGGACCTGCGCAATGAGACCGGGTTGGCCGGTCCCGTCGCCATGGTCGATCGCAAACGCCGCGAGGTCAATGGCGAGTCCGCGAGTCCGTACAACGTCTGCGGACGCGTCGACATGATCTGGGCGTAGGCGACGTGTTTCGCATAGAACGTGCTCAACTGGTCATATGCGCGCCGCTCGTCCTCCGATAGACCGGGCGGTGGCGGCTCGCCACGCAGGTAGCCGCTCACCTCCGGCGGGGCCGTGCCCGGGCATGTTGGAGTGAATCCCGAGCAGTTCGGGAGCGGCCTGCTGACCCATATCCTGCGTGACAGCCGCTCCCCAGTCGCCGCCCTGCGCCACAAACCGGGAGTAGCCGAGCCGCTTCATCAGCACGACCCAAGCACGGGCGATGCGGGACGGGTCCCAACCGGTGGTGGTCGGTTTTGCCGAGAAGCCGTGTCCCGGCAATGACGGGATTACCAGATGAAAAGCGTCCTGTGCGCTCGCGCCGTGGGCCGTTGGGTTGGTGAGGGGCTCGATGATCTTCAGCTGCTCGATGATCGAGCCGGGCCACCCGTGTGTGACGATCAGCGGCAGCGCATCCTCGTGCTGTGACCGGACGTGAATGAAATGAATGTCGAGCCCATCGATCTCAGTGATGAAGTTCGGTAGGGCATTGAGCTTCGTCTCTGCTGTATGCCAGTCGTACGTCTCGCCCCAGTAGCGCGCCAGCTCTTGCATTATCGCGATCGGTACACCTTGCGAGTCGTCGGTTACCGTCTCGCTCTCAGGCCACCTGGTGGCGTTTATACGACTGCGCAAGTCTTCTAGTGCCTCTTCGGGAAACTCGATATGGAAGGGCCGGATGTCAGTTGCATTAGCCACGGAACCACGCTCCTGTATCGCTCGTTGTTTTAATTATGGAGGCGGTACGAGGGGAACTGAAGACGCCCACGCCAAATACCCTTCGCTCCGGCGCTGCGCCGCGGTCACACCCGCTTCGCACCGGCTCTCCAAGGAGACAAAGATGTCGCCCACAGTCGTCGTCGGCGTCGGATCGCCAAGGTCTTCATGTCGGTCGGAGCCCAGGAAACCCAGCCGGCGATCGGCGCCACCGAGCTCGGCTCCCCACGCCGAAAGGGCTGCCGCTGAGGCCGAAGCAGCTGCAGACCCCAACCCGACCGACATGGTGAAAGAATCAGGACCACGCGACTGGCGGCTGGTCGATGCGCACCAGATTGCCGGACGGGTCACGCACGGCACAGTCCCGCGTGCCCCACGGCTGCTCGGTCGGCTCCTGCACGATCTCGGCGCCCGAGGCGCGTATCTTCTCGAAAGTGGCGTCGAGATCGTCGGTCTGGAAGTGGACGCCGTTCAGGGCGCCCTTGGCGATCAGGGCAGCGACCGCATCGCCGTCCGCGGGGCTGCCGTTCAGGTAGTTCGTGAGGACGATCGCGACGTCGGGCTGTGTGGCGGCGCCGACGGTGATCCAGCGGAAGCCGTCGCGGGCGACGTCATTGCGCAGTTCGAGGCCGAGCTCGTCGCGGTAGAAGGTCAGTGCGAGGTCGGGGTCACTGACTTGGACGAAGCAGCGGGCGAGGGTGAGATTCATGCCGGCAAGGCTAGGGAACCGGCGTTCCGACCGCATCTCCGATTGTGCTCGGCTTGCGGCTCGGGCGGGTGAGGTCCTTGGCGGTGCAGCCCGGCACGCTCGCGAGCGCGCTGTGGTCGCGGGCCCGGTACGCCGTCGGCGTCTCGCCCACCAGCTGAGTGAAGCGAGAGCTGAACGAGCCGAGCGACGTAAACCCGGTCGCCAGACAGACCTCCGTGACCGACAGGTCGCCGCGGCGGAGCAGCGCTTTCGCCCGCTCGATGCGCCGCGTCATCAGATAGACGTAGGGCGTCTCCCCGTATGTCGCCCGGAACCGGCGCGAGAAGTGTGCGCTCGACATCAGCGCAGCGCGGGCGAGCGCGGCAACGTCGAGCGGACGTGCGTACTCGCGGTCCATCAGATCGCGGGCGCGGCGCAAGTGCGCGAGCTTGGCGAGCTCGTCAGTCTTCACGGTGCAAGCGTAGGAGCCTGCCGGGCCGAGACACATGAGAGAACTTGTCACGCCGTGACGGCGAGGGCTCGGTCAGGTGCCGACGTAGGCCGCGAGGTGCTCGCCGGTGAGGGTCGAGCGAGCAGCGGCGAGGTCGGCGGGTGTGCCCTCGAAGACGATCCGGCCGCCATCGTGGCCGGCGCCGGGGCCGAGGTCGATGATCCAGTCGGCGTGCGCCATGACGGCCTGGTGGTGCTCGATGACGATGACCGACTTGCCGGAGTCGACGAGCCGGTCGAGCAGGCCGAGCAGCTGCTCGACGTCGGCGAGGTGAAGGCCGGTGGTCGGCTCGTCGAGCACGTACACGTCGCCCTTCTCGGCCAGGTGGGTCGCCAGCTTGAGCCTCTGCCGCTCGCCGCCGGACAGCGTTGTGAGCGGCTGGCCCAGACTGAGGTAACCGAGCCCGACGTCGGCGAGCCGGTCGAGGATTGCGTGCGCGGCCGGTGTGCGGGCCTCCCCGGCGCCGAAGAACTCCGCGGCCTCCGTCACCGACATCGCGAGCACCTCGGTGATGTCGCGGCCCCCGAGGTGGTACTCCAGCACCGATGCCTGGAAGCGTTTCCCTTCGCACTCCTCGCATGTGGTGGCGACGCTGGCCATAGTCGCCAGGTCGGTGTAAATCACGCCCAGCCCGTTGCAGTTGGGGCAGGCGCCCTCGGAATTGGCGCTGAACAGCGCCGGCTTCACGCCGTTGGCCTTCGCGAACGTCTTGCGTATCGGGTCGAGCAGTCCGGTGTACGTCGCCGGGTTGCTCCGTCGCGAGCCGCGGATCGCGCCTTGGTCGATCGACACCACATCCGCGCTTACCGGGATCGACCAGCGCACGAGCGAGCTCTTGCCGGAGCCGGCGACGCCGGTTACCACGACAAGCACTCCGAGCGGGATGTCGACGTCGACGTCGCGCAGGTTGTGCGCCGTCGCGCGACGGATCTCAAGCCTGCCAGTGGGCGTCCGCACCGTCTCCTTGAGGGCGGTCCGGTCGTCGAGATGGCGGCCGGTCAGGGTGCCGCTTGCTCGCAGCCCCTCGACCGTGCCTTCGAAGCAGACGTTGCCGCCTGCCGTGCCGGCGCCGGGGCCGAGGTCGATGACGTGGTCGGCGACCGCGATCGCCGACCACGGCTTGTGCTCCACCACGAGCACCGTGTTGCCCTTGTCCCGCAGCCGCAACAGCAGGTCGTTCATCCGTTGGATGTCATGAGGGTGCAGGCCCGTGGCGGGCTCGTCGAAGACGTAGGTCACGTCGGTGAGCGAGGAGCCGAGGTGGCGGATCATCTTGACACGCTGCGCCTCACCGCCCGACAGCGTGCCCGATGGCCGGTCGAGCGAGAGGTACCCGAGCCCGATCTCGACGAAGGAGTCGAGAATCTCGCTCAGTGTCGTCAGGAGCGGCGCCACTGACGGCTCATCGAGGCCGCTGACCCATTCGGCCAGATCGCTGATCTGCATCGCACACGCGTCGGCGATGTTGATTCCCTTGATCTTCGACGACCGGGCCGCCTCGCTGAGCCGGGTGCCACCGCACTCGGGACAGGCGGTGAACGTCACTGCCCGTTCCACGAACGCACGGACGTGCGGCTGCAGCGCGTCGACGTCCTTGGACAAGAAAGACTTCTGGATCCTCGGGATCAGACCCTCGTAGGTCAGGTTGATGTTGTCGACCTTGATCCTGGTCGGCTCCTTGTGGAGCAAGTCGTGGAGCTCGGTCTTGGTGTACTTGCGGATCGGCTTGTCAGGATCGAGGAAGCCGCAGCCGCCGAAGATGCGGCCGTACCAGCCGTCGACGCTGAAGCCGGGGATGGTCAGCGCACCCTCCCTGAGCGACTTACTGTCGTCGTACAGCTGGGACAGGTCGAAGTCCATGACCGAACCCCGGCCCTCGCATCGCGGACACATGCCGCCCATTCGGGCGAAGGTCTGTCTCACGGTCTTACCGGCACCACGTTCGATCGTGATCGCACCGGACGCTCGGACCGAGGCGACGTTGAAGGAGAAGGCGTTGGGCGAGCCGATGTGCGGCCGCCCGAGTCGGCTGAAGAGGATCCGCAGCATCGCGTTGGCGTCGGTGGCGGTGCCGACCGTGGAGCGGGCGTCGGCACCCATCCGCTCCTGACCGACGACGATCGCGGTCGTCAGCCCTTCGAGCACGTCGACCTCAGGCCGCGCCAAACTCGGCATGAAGCCCTGCACGAAGGCGCTGTAGGTCTCGTTGATCAAGCGCTGCGAGTCCGCGGCGATCGTGCCGAACACCAGAGAGCTCTTGCCCGAGCCGGATACGCCGGTGAACACCGTCAGCCGGCGCTTCGGGATCTCGACGGTGACGTCTTTGAGGTTGTTCACGCGCGCGCCCTGCACGCGGATCAGATCATGGCTGTCCGCAAGGTGTAGCGCACCCGACTGCGCCTCCGCTCTCGTGGCCATGCTGATCGGCGCTCAAGGATCCTGAAGCAGCCCCAGGACGTTGCCATCGGGGTCGGTGAAAGTGGCCACGAGGCGGCCGCCGCCGACATCGCCGCGGGCTCTTTCACGGTCGCACCCGCCGCGGTCACCTCGGCCAGCTTCGCCTCGATGTCCGACACCTCCCAGTAGGTCACCGGTGATGTCATGCCCTGCGGTCCACCGCCCGGTACCAGCCCGATGTGCTGGCCCGCGGCCTCGAAGCCGACGTAGTAGGGGGCATCGGCCTCCGGCGAGACGCCGAGCAGGGCGGCATACACCGGCTTGGCCCTCTCGAGGTCGGACACGGGATGCAGCACGGTCTTGATTCCCTGGGTGGAAGAGCCGGTCATGGTCACTCCTGAAGTCGTGGGTCAGATGGACCCGGTGTGTACGGTCGTGTCAAGACCAACGGCGAGGCGACTCGTGAATCGTGACGCCGATGACGGTCATGGTACGTGCGGCTCGGCGACCGATGCTTCTCCAAAGCTGCTCACTTTCGGCCGGCCCTCCAGCCCGCAGGGCGGACGGGACGCCGGACGCCCGAGGCCATCCCGCCAGGGCTGGCAGCAACCTCAGTTGAGAGGGGTCTCGGCCGCTGCTTCCCAGGCGGCTTCCGCCGGTGATTCCTGCTCATAGGCCGAGACGGCCTCGGCCTCGTCGGCGCGCCGCAACCCACCCACGGTGTCGGCCTCAGGAAGCTCTTCGGGCTCGAGCCGTTCGGCCCCGGCGATCACCGGCGGTGGGTCGTGGGCCTCGACCGCCCCGTCCCGAACGAGGGCCGTAGGCGTCCCTGCCGAGTACCACCTCGCCTCGTGGGCCCCGAAGGGATCGCGGTACCAACCTTCCGGGACAGGCCGCCGTTCGGTCACGAGATTGATCTGCGGAACTCCGCCGCGGCGGCGATCACAGGGATGCTCTCCACCAGGTCGACCACCGGGATGACCTCGAACTCCTGCCAGGGGTCGAATTTCGCCACCTCGGAGTGCAGGCTGGCCGGGCTGTCGGTCTCGATAACCGCCACGCCACCTTGGCCGTCGACCCGCTGGAGGAACTGCAAGAAGTTCAGATCGGCGGGCGGCTGCCATTTGGCGAACGTCGCCAGCAGTCGATCCCCGTCGTCGTGGTTCTCCTGAGCCGTCCCACCCAGCCTCAATCTCCACGTCAACACGTACTTCGCCATGTCCGACTCCCCTCTGTGACCCGTCGCCGGCGGCAGCGCGCAGATGGAAGCTACACGCGTCGGAGGAGTGCGCGCAGAGGCGGCCCTACGCGCCCGGGGTGTCGAACTCGGCGCCCTCCACGTACTCGAGCGCCCACCGCGCCGCCGCCTCGGCAACGCGTTCCTCGGCCTCGCGGAGCTCGTGGACGAACGCCCCCCGGGGGTCCTCGATGACGCGATCGACCACGACCTGATACTGGGCCGAAGCGTCGCGCAGGGCTTGCTGAGCGGCTTTCGCCTTGTCGGAAAGGTTCACCATGGTCCGGTCAGGATACGCCCTTGCGCCGTCCGGCATCCCTCGCCGTCGCATCCCTCCCGCCAGGAACGATCGATGACACGGGGCAGGCGCGGGATCAGCGCGAGCTCCGACGGCGACCGCCGAACAACCCCCGTCGCTCTTGAGGAGCCTGGCCCGCAAATGGCCAGACGCCGCGGGCGACGCTCTCGGTGATGAACGAGGCCAGGTCCCCGACGCTCGTGTCGCTCGGAAGCGTGCCCGCGTGAAGCCAGCTTGTGGGCTGATCGTTCGGCGAGTCCGGGTCGGGCCATCCGTAGTACCAGCTCTCCTCGTCGTCGAGCCAGAACCCGACAACCCCTCGCGGCGAATGCACCCGCAGGAGACCCTCGTGATCCGGGTCGACCTCCACCGCCGTCGACTCGACCCGAAAGCCGATCAATTCGGCCAGCAGGTCGACGAGCGACTTTTGGTAGTCCTGCAAACCATCCCCGCCGGCGGCATCGCCGCGGTTCGCCGCCAGCTTCGGGTCGTCCTCGTCGACAAGCAGCTCGGCGCGCAGATACCAGGCGATCTGCCGCGCCCTCCCGACCAGCGGGCCGGCGGTGGCCGAAAGGTCCTCGTCGAGCTCGGCAGCCAGGTGATCATGCTCGTCAGCCTGGAGATGGCTGAACCAGTCCCTCCACAACAGCGGTCGCAGATTCCCGAGCGGAACCTGGGCACCGTAACCGGACCGTTCGGGATCGACAGGTTCCGGTCCTCCACCCGCTTCGGGCAGCAACCGCTCGATCCGCTCCGCGAGATAGGCACCCATCGTCGAGTCGCCAAGAATCACGGTCGTCGGCAACCCTGGTAGCCACGACGGCTGATCTGGCCCTCCACCCGAGTCGGGCGCGACCCCTGTGACGTCCGGGCTGTCCGCCGGGGTTGGATCCGGTGGCACCTGCTCTTCCGAGAAGATGCCCGCGTCCAGAAGCTCCAGCCGTCGTCGCCACCGGTAGCGCGATGCAGCACTCAGCACGCTCTTCGCCACCGAGGCGAGCTTCAGATCCTCGAAGATGGCGACCGATTGAGACGCCCGCTCGGGGAGATCGGGCCAGGAAGCGACGAGGTGATGGCCGGTCTCGTCGCTCTCGACGCGGTAGGTCGTCATGACCAAAGCTTGTCACCCGCGGCCGGCCGGAACCGGTTCGGCTCAAGCGCGTCAACGACTCGGGAGCCACCGGCCGGCTGAGCGCCGGCCGTCTCCGGGACCAAGTTGACACGACCCGGTGCCGCTGGGCAATGTCATCCTCGCTGCCGACTGCCGGCACCGCTCAACCGAACAAGCATCGACGGAGGTCACCTGTGACCAGCACCGAAGCTGCGGCGCCGTCGAGGAGCGCCGCCGGCCCTTCGTTCATCGAGCGCCACGGTCTCTGGGACGACCGGCAGCGCGACGCTGCCGCGGAGGTACGTGCCCGGATCAAGGAGCTGGGGCTCCGCCAGATCCGGGTCAGCTGGGGCGACCAGCATGGGATCGTGAGAGGCAAGACTCTTACGGTCCCAGCGTTCCTCGATGCGCTCGAGGACGGGAAGGACTTCCAGTTCGTCACCGCGATCTTCGACACGACGAACCATCCGATCGTCGCTCCGTTCGCCGCCGGGAGCTTCCCTTCGGTACCGGAGCTCGACGGTCTGCCTGACGGGGTGCTCGTGCCGGATCCGACGACGTTTCGTGTGCTGCCGTGGGTCGACAAGACAGGGTGGATACTGAGCGATGCCCATTTCTCGAGCGGCCGGGAACTGCCCTTCTCGACCCGCGGCGTCCTCCGCCGTCAGCTCGACTCGCTCGCCCGAGCCGGCTTCGAACTGGTTACCGGGCTCGAGTGCGAGTTCTACGTCTTTCGCCTCGAGGACCCCAGCCTGTCGATGGACGAGTGCGGCTATCCACCCGACCCGCCAAAGGTGTCCGGCCTTTCCCACGGCTTTCAGTACCTGACCGAGAGCCGCGGCGACGAGATCAGCGAGTTGCTTTCGGCGCTCCAGGAGAACGTCGAAGGGCTGGGCCTCCCGTTGCTCAGCGTCGAGGACGAGTGGGGGCCGGGACAGATCGAGTTCACGTTCGCGCCGCAGGTGGGAATCCGATCGGCAGACGACGCGCTGCTGTTCCGCACCGCCGTCAAGCAGATCTGCCGCCGCCTCGGGTACCACGCCACGTTCATGGCCAGGCCGGCGTTCGACAACTGCTTCTCCACCGGTTGGCACTTGCACCAGTCCCTGAAGAGGGTCGACGAACGCGGCAACGCGTTCACCGACGACAGCGGCGAGAATCGGCTGTCGGAGGTCGGGCGGCAATGGCTGGCCGGCCTCCTCGATCATGCCGTGCCGGCGTCGGTGTTCACGACACCCACGATCAACGGGTACAAGCGGTACCGGCCGGACTCGTTCGCGCCCGACCGTGTGTCCTGGGACGCGGAGAACCGGGGTTCGATGCTGCGCGTGATCGGCGAGCCCGGATCGAACGCGGCGCACATCGAGAACCGGATCGGCGACGGTGCCGCCAACCCCTACCTCTATCTGGCTTCCCAGGTCGCGAGTGGACTCGACGGCCTCACGCGACGGCTGGCGCCGCCGCCGAGCATCCACGAGCCGTACAAGTCGGACGCGCCTCCGCTGCCGCGCAGCCTCATGGAGGCCGTAGGGGCCTTGCGCGCAGACTCGTTCTTCAGCGAGGCGTTCGGCGAGCCGTTCGTCGACTACATGCTCCGGTTGAAGGACTTCGAGATCAACCGGTTCCTTCAACACGTCACCGACTGGGAGCAACGCGAGTACTTCGAGATGTACTGATTCGCCCGAACCCCCGCCACCCGCCGGCCGTGCTCGCCGCCGGGCCGGGCTGGCCTAATCTCCACGGTCATGGAGGACCGCGAGCTCGAGCAGGCGTCGGCAGGAGAGCCCGCGGCGAGCGAGGCGGGCCATGTCGACGAGGTCGTCGTCGACGGGTCGTCGTCGACGCGGTCGTCGTCGGCGCCGGCTTCGCCGGGATGTACATGATCTTGCGCCTGAGGCAGCTTGGCCTGACAGTTCGCGCCTTCGAAACAGCAGCCGACGTCGGAGGCACCTGGTTCTGGAATCGCTACCCCGGAGCGCGCTGTGACGTCGAGAGTCTCGACTACTCGTACTCGTTCTCCGAGGAGCTCCAGCAGGAATGGCAGTGGACGGAGAAGTACGCCACACAGCCGGAGATCCTCAGCTATGCGAACCACGTGGCGGACAGGTTCGACCTGCGCCGCAGTATCGAGTTCGAGACTCGGGTCGTCTCGGCGGTCTTCGACGAGACAGCCAGTCGCTGGACGCTCACCACCGACAAGGGCGCTCGCGTGTCCGCTCAGTTCTGCATCATGGCGACCGGATCCCTCTCGACCGCGAACACACCCGCGTTCGAGGGACTCGACGCGTTCCAGGGCGATACGTACCACACCGGGCTATGGCCGCACGAAGGCGTCGACTTCTCCGGCCTGAGAGTCGGCGTCGTCGGCACGGGATCGTCTGCGATCCAGTGCATCCCCATCATCGCCTGCGCAGGCTGCCCATCTCACCGTCTTCCAGCGAACGCCGAACTTCAGTTTGCCCGCACGCAACGCGCCACTGGACCCGGAGCTCTACGCCGCCATGAAGGCGAACTACCCCGAGTATCGGCGCCGGGCGAGGGAGTCACCGACCGGAATGCCGCGACAGCTGCCGGTGAAACGGACGTTCGACGTCAGCGAGGAGGAGCGGCTGGCGGCCTACGAGGCTGCTTGGGAGAGCGGACGGTACGGGGCGTTGCTGCTTGCGTACACCGACCTCCTCACGGACAAGGCGGCGAACGACAGCGCAGTCGAGTTTCTCCGTTCCAAGATCGGGGAGATCGTCGAGAACCCGGAGGTCGCCGAGACATTGGCACCGAGTGACCACCCGTTCGGCACCAAGCGCAGCTGCCTCGACACGAACTACTACGCGACGTACAACCGCGACAACGTCACTCTCGTCGATGTTCGCAAGTCACCGGTCGTCGCCGTCACGCCGGCGGGGATCCGGACCTCGGACACGGAGTACGAGCTGGACGCCATCGTGTTCGCGACCGGTTTCGATGCCATGACCGGCGCGCTCTCGCGCATCGACATCCGCGGGGCACAAGGCAGGACTCTCAAGGAGAAGTGGGCTTCCGGGCCTCGTTCCTACCTTGGCCTTGCGATTGCGGGATTCCCCAACCTCTTCCTCGTCACCGGACCGGGAAGTCCGTCCGTGCTGAGCAACATGATCGTGTCGATCGAGCAGCACGTCGACTGGATCACCGATTGCATCGCGTCGCTCCGTGAACGCGGACTCGCCTCGATCGAGGCGACCGAAGAGGCCGAGGAAGCCTGGGTTGACCACGTGAACGCGGCGGCCGCGGCAACGCTCTACCCGATGGCGAACTCCTGGTATCTCGGCGCCAACATCCCGGGCAAGCGCCGGGTCTTCATGCCGTACGTGGGCGGGGTCGGCGTCTACCGGGAAAGGTGCGACAAGATCGCGGCGGCGGACTATGAGGGTTTCCGGTTGCTGTCGACGGCGTCGTCCTGGTCGCTCATCGGGATGCTCGGGGGGTCCTTCCTCGTGGCCCTGGCGGGCAGCTCCCCCGCTCGGCGCCGGCTCCCCCGCCGCAGCCGGCCCCGGCCCCGGCGCAGGCGGATGGAGCATCATCACCAGCCCGAACACGGGCTCGACCTCCGACAACCTCCCGCTCGCGGCCTCGTGCGTGAACGCCTTCGACTGTTGGGTGGTGGGTCTCACGAGCACGAATTTCCAGAACGGCAGCTTCGGACCGCTGCTCGAGTCCTGGAACGGCGCCTCGTGGTCCATCGTCAAGGGCCCCGAACCGCCGGCCGGCCATCGGTACGCGTTGCTCGACGCGACATGCCTGACCGGCTCGGACTGCTGGGCTGTCGGCGGCGTCTTGGGCGCACAGAACAATCCCGAATTCGGGGCTGACCCTGCACTGGAACGGTTCCGCCTGGTTGGCGGTGCCCAGCCCGCTGGTCAACGGGACCAAGGGCGGCTACCTCACCGCGGTTGCCTGCGCAAGCTCGGCGGACTGTTGGGCGGCCGGAGCCCTCACGGGCGATTCGGGTTCCCCGTCGAGCGCGCTGATGGAACACTGGAACGGCTCGGCCTGGTCCATCAGCAGGTTCGCTCCGTCAGGCCAGGCCCACGACACCTTCAATGCGCTCACCTGCGACGGCCCCTCGGATTGTTGGGTCGTCGGAGCGGCCGGCCCGAACCCGGAGAACAGCAACTTCCTCCCGATCTTCCCCGGCGCCGTCGGGGACCAAGGCCTGGTGGAACACTGGAACGGCAAGGCCTGGTCGGTCGTGGCGAGCCCGCGTGCGCCGGCTCCCGAAGGCGGCTATCTGGCCGATGTGACCTGCGTCCGCGCTTCGAATTGCTGGATCTCGGGGACCACCACCAACAGCAGCGGAACGTCGGGTCCCAGCCTGATGGAACACTGGAACGGCGCGAAGTGGGTCGAGGTGCCGAGCGCAACGCCCGCCGGCGAAGTCGGTGCCATCCTCAGCTCGGTGACGTGCCTCAGCGCGAGCCGCTGCTGGGCGGCGGGATCGACAAGCGCCAGCGCAGATAACTTCCAGCCGGAGGCGTTCATCGAGAAGTGGACCGGGGCGAAGTGGGTGGTACAGGCGAGCCCTTCGGTCACGGCGCTGAGCTTGCTGAGAGGTCTCGCGTGTGTCGCAGGAACTGGTTGCTGGGCGAGCGGTACAACTGCCACCGGCGTAGGCGGGAACAGCCCGCTGTTCCAGACCCTGATCGAGCAGCTGAAGTTCCCGCCCGGATCGGTGCAGGGTCTCTATCTGATGACCTCGAGAGGCAGGGTGTACAGGTTCGGACAAGCCCGACTGCATCCGCCGGACAGCCCGCGTTCCGACAGGACGGCGCGCGTCGCCATGGCCGTCACGCCCGACGGCAAGGGCTACTGGCTCGTACACGCCGACGGCGCGATCTTCGAGTTCGGCGATGCCACGTTCCACGGGTCGCCGAACGCGGCGGCTCTGCGCCGACCGATCGTGGGCATGGCGACCACGCCCACAGGTCTCGGTTACTGGCTCGTCGCCTCGAACGGGAAGGTTTTCCGTTTCGGGGACGCGTCCGCCCACGGATCGCTCACGGCTTCTACCTTCGGCACCGCCGTCGTCGGCATCGAGGCGACACCCGACGGACAGGGCTACTGGCTCGTCGGGGCGGATGGGAAGGTCTTCCCGTTCGGTGACGCCAAGGACTACCCAGCGCATCGGGCCGGAGCCGGCGGGCAGCCAGGAGCCCAGGGGCAGCCCGATGCCGGAATGGCCGTGACGCCTGACGGTCGGGGCTACTGGCTCGTGACGGCCGGCGGTGACGTCCGGGCTTTCGGCGACGCGAGGTACTACGGGTCGCCGGCCGCCCAAGGCGTCACGAGCTCGGTGCCGATCGCCTCCGTGGTCGCGACCCCGGACGGCGGGGGTTACTGGGTCGTCGCGGCAGACGGCTCGGTGTACGGGTACGGGGACGCCGCCTTCCTCAATTCGCTCGCCGGCCGCCGGCCCTCGGCCCCGATCACCGGCGCAGCAGGGCTCTGACCGTCGTCGAGTTCGAGGACACGGAACCCCGGGAACTGAGAGGATCTCTCGTGGTGAGCGCTTCGCCGGGTACCGCACCGAACCGTATACCGGTCGACAAGTCGCCGGCGCTCGCCGTCTTTTTGGCGTTGTTCCTCGGACCCCTCGGCCTCCTCTACGTCAAGGTCGTTCCGGGGCTGATCCTGTCGGTGGCGACAGTGGCCGCCTATGTCGGGCTCGGCGTCCACTCGAAGCTGGCCCTGGCGGTGCTGATCGTCGCCTGGATCGTGTCGATCGTCTGGGCCTGTGTGGAGGCACCTCGCCGGCACCGCGACTTCGAGCGCTGGCGGGCGTCCACCGGCACCCAAGGCGTCCCGTCGCCTGGCGCGAGGCAAGCGGCCGCCCTGGCCTACTTTCCGGGTCAGGACGCTCCCCTGCCGCCGCCTGGCTGGTACCCCGACGCAGCTGATCAGACCAAGGTCCGCTGGTGGGACGGGCGTCAGTGGATCGGGGACCCCCAGGTCCCCGCCCAGGCTCCGCCCTCCGGACCGCAGCAGCCGCCGGATCGGCCGTCGGCGCCCCCTGGCAGCTAGGGGCCGTCGGTACTCGCCCCGGCGGCTTGTGCGCTCCACCCGAGACGCGCCAGCACACGGCGACCCCAAGGTTGCAGCGCCACGAACGTGCACCCGAAAGCGGCGGCCAGCAGCAGGTACGGAACCGCGTCACTCGTCGCCTGGGCGATCGCGCCGCTCGAGGTTGCCGCGAAGGCCTGGCCGCCCGCCCAGGAGAGATTGACGAGTCCGAATCCGAGCCCCTGGTGCAGCTTCTGGCGGTCGGCGCCGTCGCTGAGCAACGCCGAGGCTGGGACGAAGAGGGTGCCATAGGCCGGAATACCGATTATCAGGAATCCGACGAGGACCCAAGCCGGGTGCACGAAAGGCAGCAGCACGCTGACCGCGATCGCAGTGCCGACCGAGATCTTCACCGGAAGGAGGCGCCCCCGCTTGTCGGCGAGACGGCCGACCAGTGGCGAGAGCGCGGTCTCGAGCGCGGCGGCACCGAGGAATGCGCCACCGATGACGACGGCGCTCGCCCCGAGAGCGTTGAGCTGAAGAGGAGCAAGCACGTCGACGACGCCGAACGACACGCCTGCGAGACAGGTCAGCCACATCCCTCCGGCGACGCCGGCGTCCCGTATCGCGTGCATGGCGCTGCGCAGGCTTTGCGACTCGCCCCCGGGCGGCGTGGCTACTCGGAAGCTCATGACGATGAGACCCAGACCCGCGACAGCGGCAGCATCGAAGGCCGGACCCGTACCCGTCCGGCTCGCGACGGCGCCGATCACCGGGCCGAGCAGCGCACCGCCTACCGCCGCGCCGAGGGCGACACCCATCGCGCCGCCGCGGCGCTCGACTGGCGTGCCGGCGGCAAGCCAGGCCATGCCCCCGGACCAGGTACCGGCGCCCCCGAGACCCTGGACGAACCGGGCCAAGTCGAGCACGACGATCGAACTCCCCCGGCCGAAGACGAGCGTGGCCCCGCTCATGAGGCAAAGCCCGAGCACGACGGCCGCCCGGACTCCGAGGCGGGAGGCGAGGACCCCGCCGGGCAGCGCTCCGATGAGCGTGCCCAGCGGATAGGCGGCAACGAGGATGCCGGCCTGAGTCTTGGAGAGGCCGAGGCTGTGCACATAGTGAGGCAAGAGGGGCGTGAGGGCAGTGAAGAACACCGTGTCGACGAGGACGACGGCACTCACGAGAATCAACAGTCGGCGAACGTTCACCTCCCCCGCCCTCTTACGACCAGCTTCACTCCGCACCGGCTCAGTATGGTCGGAGGAGCGCGGGCGCTCCTCTTGGCCTCGAGCCGGCGCACCCGTCGCTCTGATCCGACGTCGGAAGTGAGGCACCTCGGCGACGAAGTAGATTCAACAAGCAGATGGACTCGAGTTCTGACGGCACGGCCGACGAGACCGTCGGCAGGAGGGGACGGGTCTCCGTTCCGATCTCCCCAGGCGTCCCGGGGGAGGTCATCATCCAGATCCGCGGAGGCTCGGAGGCCTACACGGCTTACACTCAGACCGAGGAGTCGCTCGCCGTGAACACGCGGATCGTCGTGGTCGAGCAGCTGTCTTCGCGCACGCTCCTTGTGACGAGCTACTGATCCGTCGAGAGGGTGAAGGCGGATGTTCTTTTACAAGATCCCGGCACCGAACGAGGCGATGGTGGTCTCCGGTTCCAAGCGGAGCACAGACGGAGCCCAGTTCCGCATAGTGACGGGCCGGGGCTCCTTCGTTTTCCCGTGGACGAACAAGGCGCGCTGGCTCTCGCTCGACCTCAGGGAAGCGCTGATCTCCGAGGTCTGTGTGACGAAGCTGCGGATCCCGCTCACGGTCGAAGCGGTGGCCGTGTTCAAGGTCGGCGACGACAACGCCTCGATCGCCAACGCCGCGAGGCGTTTCCTCGACCAACAACAGGGGATGGAACGGCTCACCTCCCAGGTGCTCGCCGGGCACCTCCGCTCGATCGTCGGCGGCCTGACCGTCGAGGAGATCATCGGCGACCGCAACCGGGTGGCCCAGGAGGTGAAGTCGGCGTCGACCGACGAGATGGAGAAGCTCGGGCTGGTGATCGATGCGTTCCAGATCCAGGAGATCAAGGACGACACCGGCTACATCAACAACCTCGCGGCTCCGCATGCCGCCGCGGTCGCCCGCGACGCCCGGATCGCCGCTGCTCAGGCCGATCAGGCCGCGACCGAGAAGGAGCAGGAGGCGAACGCGCTCAAGGCCGGTTTCGTTCGTGAGGCCGAGATCAAGCAGGCCGGGTACCGAGCCGAGATCGAGCAGGCTCAAGCCTCGGCGGCCCAGGCGGGCCCGCTCGCAGAAGCCAAGGCGACCCAGAAGGTGACCGAAGAGCAGACAAGGCTGGCCGCGCTCCAGGCGGAGAAACGCGAGAAGGATCTCATCGCGGAGGTCGAGAAGCCCGCCGACGCGGAGGCCTACCGTACGATTCGCCTTGCCGAGGCCGACCGGGATGCCATCAAGGCGAGGGCCGAGGCTCTCGCCGGCGGCAACCAGAGCCTCATCGCGGCGAACAAGATCGTCGACCAGCTACCAGCTCTGGTGGAAGCGGCGGCCCAGGGCATCAACGGCGCGAACATCGTCCTCGTCAACGGCACCACGGGCGTGACGGATCTGCTGACGAACCTCGTCACGCAGGGCTACTCGATCTACGAGGCGGTCAAGGGGGGCGTGCCCCAGATCTCGGTGATGCCGCTCCAGGCGCCACTCGAGGCACCGCCCAGCAACGGTCCTGCGCCGGTGCCAGTCCCCGCGACGCCCGACGGTCCCACACCGGCCTGACGCTTCAGGCCGGCGGCGCGCCGGCGCCGACGACGGCGTCACGCACCTCGGGGGGCTGCCCGAGCTCGTCATCGACGGCCAGCTTCCCGGGCCACCAGTTCCACCGGCCGAGGAGGGATACCGTCGAGGGTACGAGCAGGCTCCGGACGAGAAAGGTGTCCATCAGAATGCCCAACGCCAGCCCGAGGCCGATGTCGCGAATCTGACTGCCGCCGCCGCCGCTCCCACCGGTCACGGCAAGCACGAGAAACGTCCCCGCCAGCACCAAGCCGGCCGACGTGATGGTGGGGCCCGAAGCACCCACAGCGCGCACGACGGCGTCCCGGAGCGGGAAGTGGTGAGCCTCCTCCCTGATGCGCGTCATGACGAGGATGTTGTAATCCTCGCCCAGGGCTAAGAGGAATATGAACATCAAGAACGGCAGGAGGAAGGTCAGCCCGCCGCTCCCGCCGAGCTTGATGAACAGGATCGAGGCGAGACCGAGCGCGGCGAGGTAGGACAGAAGGACGCTCGCGATGAGGTAGAGCGGCGCGATCAGGCTGCGCAGCACCAGCGCGAGCAGGATCCCGATCGCGAGGATCGCGATCGGGACGATCCGAATGAGATCGTGGTCGGAGATCGAGCTCACGTCGTAGAGGGCGGGAGCCTCGCCCGCGACGCCGCTCGCGGAGGCGCCGATGCTGTGCTGGATCCCCGTCAGCGCGTGGCGGATTGCGGGTACGGCGTTCAGCGCCGGCGTCGAGCCGGCGTCGCCGGCGGTGAGGCCGGCCTCGAACTGGATCGTGTGCCCGTCAGGGCTCACGAAACGGGCCGTCGCGCGATAAGCGTCATACAACGCCGCCCGTATCCGCGCGCCGGGCGAACCCGGCGTAGGCACCGCCGGCAGCAGTGCCGGGTTCCCGAGCGTCTTGTGAAGCTGCACGTAGGTGGCCGGCGGGATGGGCGCGCCGGCGGGGTTGAGCGGCCCGGACAGCGCGTCGAACAGCCCGGTGGTCTGGAGCTGATGTTCCGCCGAGACGACGGCCGCGGTGTCCTTCCAGACGGGGTCCGCGAGTCGAAGGATGAGGTTCGTGGGATTCGCGCTCGCCTGCGGGAAGTACTTCGCGAGAGCGGCGTTTCCAGCCGCGGCGTCGGTGCCGCTCGGTGCCGTCAGGTCCCCGCCGAAGCCCGCAGGCGAGTAGAAGAACGACCCCAGCGCGAGCGCGCCGAACACGACGAGGCCGATCGAGAGCGTGAGCGCGGGACGGGCCACGACTCGCTGAGCCACGCGTCCCCACCAGCTCTCGTGCAGCTCGCCCGCGACGACCTTCGAGGGCCAGAACACGGCGCGCCCGAGGATGGAGAGCAGGGCGGGCAGCAACGTCAGCCCGGCGACGAGCATCACGGCGATCCCGATCGCGAGCGGGACCCCGAGGTCGTGATAGATCCCGAAGCTCGCGAAGAGCAGCGTCAGCAGCGCCAGGATGACGGTCCCGGCCGAGGCGGAGATCGACTCGCCGACCCGCGAGACGGCACGAGCCACGGCGTCGTTCGGCGACATGCCCGAGCGGACTCCCTCCCGGACGCGGAACACCAGGAAAAGGCCGTAGTCGGTGCCGGCGCCGAGGATGAGGACGATGAGGAGCAGCTGGGTGACCTGGGAGATCTTCAGCCCGTGCGAGCCGAGCTCGCCGATGAACGCGCCCGAGACCTGCAGGACGATGGCCGCCGGCAGCAGCGTGACGAGCGGCGCCAGCACCGAGCGGAAGACGAACAGCAGCAGCACGATGATGAACACGATCGTCGCCAGCTGGGTCTTGTTGCCGGCCGCCTTCGACTGCTGCTGATTCGCGACGTTGGTGGCGACAGTGCCCGCCAGATGGAACTGGAGGCCCGCCGGCGCGTCCGCCTTGGCGAACGCCGCCGTGAGCCCGTTGACGACGTCCAGCGAAGGGCCGGGACTGAACCCGGCGATGTTCGCCTCGGCGAGCAGCTGCACGGCGTGGCCGTCCTTGGACGTGCCGACGTACTGCACGCGGGCGACGTTCGTAACCTTCTTGGCTGCGGCGGCGAGGCGCACGAGGGCCTGGGCGTCGGCCGGGGTGATCGTGCCGTCGTTGCGGACGGCGACGATGATGACCGGGACGAGGGTCGACTTGCCGATGAGCGGCTCGGCGAGGTTGCCGGCGATCGTGCTCGGCGCGCTCGGGGGCAGGAAGGCCGAGTTGTCGTTGTTGACCTGGCTCGCCAGCGAGGGAAGGTAGTGCACCGATGCGAACGTCCCGACGAGCCAGACGACGACGATCAGCCAGCGGAACTTCACGGTGAAGCGTCCAAGGCCGTCAAAGAAGGCGTTCATCGATCCCGGGTCTCCGTCTCAGGTCTGGGGGGTATCGGTCTGTGTACGGTCACCGGCCCGAGCACCGAGGCGCGCCTCGTGGAACCGGGCGCCGGCTGGCTGACGTGCCGCTGCGGCGCAACAGCTACGCAACCTAGCCTCTCCCAGCTCCGCTTTGCCCACCCGCGCCGCCGTCGTGTCTGGGCACGAGGGCTCCGGGTGCGTCCATCTCCTGCCTTGCACTACCGTGAGCAGGAACTCATTGGAGTCAGCTCCCCCGGAGGCGACCTCTTCGAAGCCGTGGGCAAGGGAGTCACCGATGCTCTGCGGACAGTGTGGATCTGAGAACCCCTCGGGCGCGAAATTCTGCCTCGAGTGCGGCAGCCCCCTGGCGCGCAACTGCGCGAGCTGTGGAACGGTCCTCCCCTCCCACGCGAAGTTCTGCAGCGAGTGCGGGACGACCGTCACGCCTGCTGCAACCGGCGGCGCATCGGCTCCCTCCCGCGGGGACGACCAACCGCCGGGCGCGGGCGGCGCCGAGCTCCGCCACGTCTCGGTGCTGTTCTGCGACCTGGTCGGGTTCACGCCCCTGGCGGAGCGCCACGACCCCGAGGAGGTGCGCGAGCTCCTCTCGGGCTACTTCGAGCTCGCCCGGGCCATCGTCGCCCGGTACGGGGGCGTTGTGGAAAAGTTCATTGGCGACGCCGTCATGGCCGTCTGGGGCGCCCCGGTCGCGAAGGAGGACGACGCCGAGCGCGCCGTCCGGGCCGGCCTCGAGCTCGTCTCGGCCGTCGCCGCTTACGGGGTCGAGCACGGGACCGACCTCCGGGCACGCGTCGGAGTCGTGACCGGCGGCGCGGCCACGACCGAGACGGCCGAGGAGGGCCTCGTCATCGGCGACCGGGTGAACACCGCTGCGCGCATCCAGTCGGCCGCCCCGCCGGGGTGCTGTTACGTCGACGAGACGACCCGGGCGGCGACCGCGGCCGCCATCGCCTACGTCGACGCCGGCGAGCACGAGCTGAAGGGGAAGGCCGAGGTCGTCCACCTCTACCAGGCGACGCGGGTCGTCGCCGCCGTCGCCGGCTCGCAACGCTCCGGTGTCCTCGAGGCCCCATTCATCGGGCGTGACCACGAGCTGCGCCTCGTCAAGGAGCTGTTCCACGGCACCGCCGAGCGCCAACTGGCACGCCTCGTGCTCGTGTCGGGGGTCGCCGGCGTCGGCAAGTCGCGCCTGGCCTGGGAGTTCTTCAAGTACATCGACGGCCTGGCCGGGGACGTGCTGTGGCACGCGGGCCGCTGCCTTTCCTACGGGGAGGGCGTGAGCTACTGGGCGCTCTCGGAGATGGTCCGCGCCCGCCTTCAGATCGGCGAGGAGGATCCCCAGGACGTCGTCGCCGAGCGGGTTCGCACCGGGCTGGAGCGATGGATCCCGGATCCGGCAGACCGGGCCTTCATCGCGCCCCGGCTCGGTCAGCTGCTCGGGCTGCCGAGCCCCCAGGTGATGGCGAAAGAAGAGCTCTTCTCGGGCTGGAGGCTCTTCTTCGAACGGCTGTCGGAGTACCTGCCGGTCGTCATGGTCGTCGAGGATCTCCAGTGGGCCGACGCCGGCATGGTCGACTTCCTGGACCACTTGCTCGAATGGTCGGGCGACCATGCCCTGTTCCTCGTCGTGTTGTCGCGTCCGGAGGGGAGCGATCGCACTGGCCTCGGGCGTTCGCGCCGATCCGTGACGACCCTCCCGCTCGATCCGCTGTCCGACGAGGTCATGGGCGAGCTCTTGGACGGGCTCGTCTCGGGGTTGCCGCAACTCGCGCGCGCCCGCATCGTCGAGCGCGCGGAGGGGATCCCGCTCTATGCGATCGAGACCGTGAGAGGACTGCTCGACAAGGCCGTCCTGGAACGAGACGCCGACGGGGCTCTGCACCTGGTAGGCGAGCTCGGTACCCTCGAGACGCCTCCAGGGCTGACGGCTCTCATCGCCTCCCGCCTCGACGCGCTCGAGCCCAACGAACGGCGCCTCGTGAAGGAATGCTCGGTGATGGGGGGCAGCTTCCCCCGCCAGGCGATCGAGGCGGTCTCCGACATCGACACGGCCGACCTCGACGACCTGCTCAGCTCGCTCGTTCGCAAGGAGGTGCTGACCGTCCGCGCCGACAAGCTGTCACCCGAGCGCGGCCAGTACGCATTCACTCAGTCCCTCATCCGATCAGTCGCGTACGACATGTTGACGAGGGCCGAGCGCAAGGCGCGCCATGTGAAGACCGCCGAGCACCTGCAGTCGGCTTTTCCCGACGGCGGAGCCGAGGTCTCCGAGGTAATCGGCGCCCACCTCTACGACGCTTACAGGGCCGCCGGCGAGGACCCCGACGCAGGCGAGCTTCGCGATCGCGCTCGCCGGGCCTACGTGCTGGCCGCCGAGCGGGCGGAGGTCGTCGGCGCACCGGAAGCGGCCGAGTCGGCCTACCTCAAGGCCGCGGAACTGAGCTCCGACGACACCGAACAGGCCGGCTTCGCCGAAGATGCCGGCCGGATGGCGCAGTTTGCAGGCTGGAACGAGCGGTCCGTCGACCACTTCGAAACGGCGATCGCCGCCCACGTCAAGGCCGGGCGAACCGTGGACGCCGGTCGGGTCACCGCCCGCCTCGGTACGGCCCTCAACGCCCTCGGCCGGGGCGAGCTGACGGTGACCCGGACGTCCGAGGCACTCGCCACCCTCAACGAGACGACAGCCCCGGCCAGCGTCGTCGCCGAGCTGCAGCTTGCGTTGGGAACCGCCCTCTACTTCACCGGTCACCCCGAAGCCTCGACCGAGCCCATCGAACGTGCCCTCATCCTGGCGCAGCGCTACGAGATCCCCGACGTGCTCGCCCGCGCCCTCAACTCGAGGGGCGTGCGCCTCGTGGCGGCCGGGAGGTACGAGGAGGGCCGTCTGCACTTCGAGGGCGCCGTCGCCGTCGCCCGCCGTCTCGGCGTGACCCGCGTCGAGCTGCGCGCGGAAGGAAACCTCGCTGACGTCCTGATGACGCACGACCTCCCGGGAGCCGAGGAGCACTGCCTGGCGGGTCTTGCGATTGCCCGCCGCTCCGGGGCGAGAGAAGACGAGGCGTTCGCGGCCAGCAATCTCATCTACGTCCTCACGATGGCGGGGCGAATCGACGAGGCGATCCGGCTTGCGAGCGATCTCCTGAAGAACGGTGGTGACGATCGGCCAGGGGCCGGCGAGCTTCACCTGAGGCTCTCCTACGTGATGGCGCTGAAGGGGGAGCTCGAGGCTGCCCGAGAGCATCTCTCCCTCTGCCACGGCTTCTCCCAGAGCGATGACTTGCAGCTTCGCGTCATGTACGAGGCAGGCGCGGCGACCGTCTCGCGGGCGGAGGGAGACCACCGACGCGCCTTTGAGGCGGCGAGCCGAGCGCTCGACGAGGCGATGCGTGGAAACTTCGACTTCTCTCACGAGACGATCCGAAGTGCCTTCCCGGACGCCGTCGACTCGGCGATCGCCCTTTCAGATCTCGCCGCGGCCGAGCGTCTGACGGCGATGTTCGCCGCCCTGGCACCGGGAGCCATCCCGCCCTTCCTCCGGACACAGGTAGCTCGGGCAGAGGCGCTGCTCGCAGCTTCGAGGGGCGACGACGACGCTGTGGAGAAGGACCTCATGGCGGTGGAGGAGAAGCTGCGAGAGCTCGGTTATCCCTATTGGATGGCTCTTGCACAGCTGGACCGGGCGGAGTACCTGTCCGGCCGGAACCGTCAGGACGAGGCCGCCGCACTCGCCGGCGAGGCGGCCATGACCTTCGAGCGACTGGGGACGACTCCGATGCTCGTCCGGGCTCAGGCCGTCTCGAGAGCGACGGCCGAGGTTCCCTAACCCGAGCCCGGCCGACGCCAGAAGGCGGTCATCGGCTTCGCCGACCGGGCGGCGCCCAGCAAGGGCAGTCGGAAGGCGTCTTCGATCGTGGCCAGCACGGAGTAGTGCGTGTAGGGGACCGCCACCTTGAGCCCCGGCCGGAGCCCCGGCGAGATGACAAGGGTCAGGACCTGTCCGCCTGCCGGGCCGCCGCTGTCGGACTCGTCCCAGGTGACGATCAGGACACCGTGGGCTTTCCACGCCGCGCTCTTGACGACGCCGGCCACGAACCGGTCGAGCCAGGCGGCCGCGATCGCCGGCGTGCAGTTGTGGCCGTCGTCACACAGGTTCGGCGTCACCCACACGTAGCGAGGCACCTTGGCCGCCGGTCCGGCGAGGAGGGGAGGCAACCGGCGGTAGGGCACAAGGTGCGAGCACAGCGCCCGGCTGGAGCGGATGTCGTCGTAGTAGCGGAACGGATTGTGCTTGCCGGCGTAGTAGTCGCCCCAGTACGGCGCCAGGTAGCACGCGGTCGGCACGTTTTCGAAGTACGCACCCCAGGAGATCTTTGCCTTTGAGAGCTGCTCGCCGATGTTCGGCTCGTCGACGTAGCAGTCGGTGCAGTCGCTCTCGATGCCCCAGGTGCCGCCACTTGTGATCGCCAGGTAGTTCGGGAGGCTCGGGTGACCCACGGCGTAGTAGTTCGAGGCGCTGGCATAGCGCGACGCGAGCGACTCGAATCCCGGGGTGGCGAGCGCCAAGGAGTATCCGAGGTTCTCCATCATGACGACGAAGACATGCGAGAAGGCCGGCACGCCGGCTCGGCCGGTGCCGGCTCCCCGGGTCCCGCCTGCCTGCGTGGTCGTCGTGGACGAGGTGCCGGGCCCGGACGAGCTCGGGGGCTCGAGCGTGGTGGTAATGACAGGGCGGGTCGATGTCGAGCCGCGGGCGGCCGCCGGTGACGCGCACGCGGCTGTCGCGAGGCTCAGCAGCACGAGGCCCGCGGCGAGCCGGACCGGTGCGCGCGCCCGGCCATGGGGTCGCTGTCGAGATCTGCGCACCGCGACAAGGTTCGCGCGTCGAACCGAGCCGGCCGTCGCGTCAGTGGAAGTCCCTCGAGGGACCGACCGCCATCGCGAAGTCGACCTCCTCCAGGTACTCCGCCACCACGTTCGAGGACGGCGGCGCATCCGGGTCGGCTCCCTCTCCCCGCTCGAGCCGCCCCCGTACGAGCAGCACGACGGCCGAGCGGGCCGCCTTGCGGTAGCGGGTCCAGCACCCCGGCGAGCAGATGACGTTCACGAGCCCCGTCTCGTCCTCCAGATTGAGAAACGTCGTCCCCCCCGCCGTAGCCGGCCGCTGCCGATGGGTCACCACGCCGGCGACGAGGACCTTGGCCCCGTCGGCCACCTTCACCAGCTCGGCGTTCGGCACCACCCCTCGGCTGGTGAGCTTGGCCCGGACGAATGCCATCGGGGAAGAGCCGGGCGACAGCCCGAGGGTCTGCAGGTCGGCGGCCATCTCCTCGATCTCGTCCATCTCGGGGAGCGGCGGCGGCTTCGTCCCGACCACGGTGCCCGGAAGGCGGTCCGGGCGCGCTTCGGCGGCTGCGCCCGCCGCCCAGAGCGCCTCACGGCGGGTTAACGGGCGGCGCCCTGCGCCCTGCGCGCCACCGCCGGCGGCAGGCCCGCCGAGGCCGGCGGCGGCGCCCGACGTGGCGAGGGCTTCGAGCGCGGGCCGGCCGATGCCGCTCCGGCGGACGAGATCCTCCAGGTCGACATACGGTCGCTCGGCCGCGATGACAGTGGCGAGGTCGTCGCCGACCCCTTTCACCGACGCGAGCCCGAGGCGCACGACAGGACCGGCGCCGGCTTCGGGCGCCGGCTCGAGCGAGGCCCCCGCTTCGGACTCGTTCACGTCCGGGCCGAGGACGACGACCCCGTGACGCCGGGCGTCGGCGACGAGGGTGTGCGGTGCCCAGAAGCCCATCGGCTGGGAGTTGAGCAGTGAGGCCAGGAACGCCGCCGGGTAGTGCAGCTTCAGCCACGCGCTCACGTAGACGAGGTAGGCGAAGGACACCGAGTGGCTCTCGGGGAAACCGAAGTTGGCGAAGGCGGCCAGCTGCTCCCAGACGGTGTCCGCGGTCTCCCCGGTGATCCCCCGCTCGGCCATCCCCTCGTAGAGGCGGGCGCGGAGGCGTTCCATGCGGGAGGCGGATCGTTTCGAGCCCATGGCTTGGCGGAGCTGGTCGGCCTCCGCCGCCGAGAACCCGGCGGCGTCGATCGCCATCTGCATGAGCTGCTCCTGGAACAGCGGCACCCCGAGGGTCTTCTCCAAGCTCCGCTCGAAACAGGGATGCAGGAACGTCACCTCCTCCGCCCCGTTGCGCCGGCGCAGGTAGGGATGGACCGACCCTCCCTGGATCGGTCCGGGGCGGATGAGGGCGACCTCGACGACGAGGTCGTAGAAACAGCGCGGTCGCAACCGGGGCAACGTGGCCATCTGCGCCCTGCTCTCCACCTGGAAGAGCCCCACCGAGTCACCGCGGCACAACATGTCGTAGACCGGATCCTCCTGGGGGATCATGGCGAGGTCGATCTCGTCGTGGTGGTAGGCGGCGACGGTGTCGACGGCCCGGTGGATCGCCTCGAGCATCCCGAGGCCGAGAAGGTCGAACTTCACGAGACCGACTGCCGCGCAGTCGTCCTTGTCCCACTGGAGCACGGTCCGGTTCTCCATGCGCGCCCACTCGACCGGGCAGACCTCCGAGACCGGCCGGTCGCAGATCACCATGCCGCCGGGATGGATGCCGAGGTGGCGGGGAAAGCCCTCCAGCTCGGTCGCCACCGCCAGCACCCTGGCCGGGATCCCGAGCTCGCTCGCGGCCTCCCCGGGGCCGGGCTCGACGGCGACGTCGTCACGACCAGGGCGGCCGTCGCCGGTCCCGCCCGCGCCGGCCCGCCAGCCCCGCCGGCCCCGCCGGCCGCCGCCGACCGGCGTGCTGCCTCGCCCTCGGCGGCGGCGCTCCACCACGTCCAGCGGTTCTTGCGGTGCGGCGCGGCGGGCTGGTGGGCGCCACCGAGAGAGCCCCACTGGTCGATACGTTTTGCCCAGGCGTCGATCTGCCCGGGCGAGTGGCCGAGGGCCTTGGCGGCGTCCCGCACGGCGGACCGGGCCCGGTAGCTCACGACGACCGCCACGAGGGCGGCCCGCTCCCGGCCGTAGCGCCCGTAGAC
Organism: uncultured Acidimicrobiaceae bacterium; assembly: GCA_963763085.1. Lineage (GTDB taxonomy): Bacteria > Actinomycetota > Acidimicrobiia > Acidimicrobiales > Bog-793 > CAVXNB01. The sequence goes on along the minus strand of CAVXNB010000004.1, from coordinate 694,666 downwards.
GTACTGGATGACCTCCTCGCGCCGCCCGCTCTCGATGTCCACGTCGATGTCGGGCGGCCCGTCGCGCTCGGGGGACAGGAAGCGCTCGAACAGCAGGCCGAGCGCGACGGCATCCGCGTTGGTGATCCCCAGCACGTAGCAGACGGCGGAGCTCGCTGCGGACCCTCGACCCTGGCAGTAGATCCCCGAGCGCCGGCAGAACTCGACGATGTCCCACACGACGAGGAAGTAGCCGGCAAATCCCAGCTCCTCGATCATTGCCAATTCGTGCTCCAGCTGTAGCCACGCGCCGGGCACCCGCTCGGCCCCGGGTGTCCCGTAGCGCCGGGTCGCCCCCTCCTTTACGAGCTGCCGCAGGAAGGTCATCTCGCTGTGACCCGCAGGCACGGGAAAATCGGGGAGCTTGGGAGCGACGAGGTGGAGGTCGAACGAGCAGGCCCGCCCGAGCTCGGCGGCAAGCTCGACCGCCCCCGGATAGCGGGCGAACCGCCGGGCCTGCTCGGCTCCCGAGCGCAGGTAGGCGGCCCCTGCGGCTGGCAACCATCCGTCGAGCTCGTCGAGAGGACGGCCGGCTCGGACCGAGGCGAGAACGGAGGCGAGGCGACGGCCGGCGGGCACGGCGTGGTGAACGACGTTCGTCGCGACGATGCCGAGGTCACTGCGCACCGCGAGAGCGGCCAGGGCGTCGTTGCGGGCCGAGTCGAGGGGGTCGTCGTGGTCGAACAGCTCGACGACGACGTTCTCGCGGCCGAACCGCTCGACGAGGCGGTCGAGCTCTCTCGCGGCCGCACCAGGACCGGCTTCGACGAGCGCAGCAGGCACGGCTCCCTTGCGACAACCCGTCAGGATGAGGAAGTGGCCGCCGGCGAGCTCGGCCAGGCGGTCGAGGTCGTGACGGGGACGACCTTTCTCGCCGCCGGCGAGATGGCCCTCGCTGATGGCGCGGGCGAGGCGGGCGTAGCCCTCGGGATCTCGGGCAAGGACGACGAGGTGGGAACCGGCCGGGTCGGGGACCCCGGTGCGTGGCGCTGCCGGGGCGGCGGGGGCGCCCGCGGCGCCCGCGAGGCGCCCGGCCACAGCGCCTCCCGAACCCTCCGGGCCGTGGCCGGCCAGGGTGAGCTCGGTGCCGAAGACGGTTGGCACTCCCACCTCCTTTGCCGCCTCGGCAAAGCGCACCACCCCGTAGAGCCCGTCGTGGTCGGTCAGTGCCAGCGCCCCGAGCTCGAGCCGGGCGGCTTCGGCGACGAGTTCCTCGGGGTAGGAGGCACCGTCGAGGAAACTGAAATTCGAATGGCAGTGGAGCTCTGCGTACCCGGCCACTGAATCAGGATAATGCGACTATCGAACACACGTTCGTAGAGCCGCGTTCACGCTGCACTCTCAGCAAACTCACAGCTTTATCGGCCACAATAGAGGCGTGACAATAGGAGAATCAGGCCCACGGGTTCTCGTCGTCGACGACGAGGAGTCCATCACCGAGCTCGTCTCGATGGCGCTTCGCTACGAGGGCTTCGACGTCGAGACCGCGTCCAGCGGGTACCGGGCGCTCGAGCAGGTCGACGCCTTCCGTCCGGACCTCATCATGCTCGACGTGATGCTGCCCGACATCGACGGCTTCAACATCGCCGAGCGCCTCCGGCGCGACCGGCGCAACATCCCGGTGCTCTTCCTCACGGCCCGCGACGGCACCGAGGACAAGGTCCGCGGCCTCACGATCGGTGGGGACGACTACGTCACCAAGCCGTTCAGTGTGGCCGAGCTCGTGGCCCGCACCCAGGCCATCCTTCGGCGCGCCGGCAAGGGCGGCCCCACCCGCGAGTTGCTCGAGCTCGCCGACCTCGAGATGGACGACGACGCCCACGAGGTGCGCCGCGCCGGACAGCTCATCGACCTGACGGCAACCGAGTACCGGCTGCTCCGCTACCTCCTCGCCAACCCGCGCCGGGTGCTCACCCGCTCCCAGCTCCTCGACCACGTCTGGAACTACGACTTCGGGGGCGACGCCGGCGTGCTCGAGACCTACGTCAGCTATCTGAGAAAGAAGATCGACTTCACCGAGCCGCACCTGATACACACGGTGCGCGGGGTCGGTTACGTGCTCCGGCCGCCTCGCGACTAAGCGCCGTGCCTCCTCCGGTGCCTGTCCCCGTGCCGCGCTCCCGGGCCGACGACGGCGTCCAGGGCTGCTCGTGTCGCTGAAGGTCCGGCTCATCGCCGTCCTGTGCGCGTTGGTGATCGTCGCCTTGGCGGCGACTGATGCGATCACCTACGCCTCGTTTCGGAGTTACGTCGTGGGTCAGATCGACAGTCAGCTCACCAAGTCGGCGGACTCTCGTTTTGAGGGACTCTGGGCCAACCTGGCCAGCCGTTCAACGGCGGATCGGGAAGCTTCGACCTCCCTCGTCGTGACACCGGGAACCGTGGCCACCGCATTTAACGCGAAGGGCCAGTTGCTCGTGCCTTGGACCTCGCCCCTGGGGTCCACGGTCTCGTCGGTTCCGATCTTTTCCTTCTCGCTCGCAAAGCAGGCGAGCGGCGCGCCGATCTACACGACGGTGCCGGGCACCAGAGGCGTTCGTTACCGTCTGCTCCTGGCCAGCGTCTGCTCCCCGAACGCGGACGGGACCTGCGTCAAGACCGGCAACCTGCTCGCAGAGGCAATCCCGCTCACGGGGACCGACGCGACGCTGCACCGCCTGCTCGTACTGGAGCTCCTGGTAAGCGGTGCGGTCCTGATCGCCCTCGCCGGCGCGACCTGGCTCATCATCCGCCTCAGCCTGCGGCCTCTCCAGAAGATGGCCGACACCGCCGGCGAGATCGCCGCCGGCGACCTGAGCCAGCGTGTCGAGCAGACCGACAACCGCACCGAGGTCGGGCGGCTCGGTAACGCGCTCAACGTGATGCTCGGTCGTATCGAGGCGGCGTTCCGGGAACGGGAGGCGTCTGAGTCGAGGCTGCGGCGTTTTGTGGCCGACGCGTCGCACGAGCTGAGGACTCCGCTCACGTCGATCCGCGGATACGCGGAGCTGTTCCAGCACGGGTTGGCGGATCGCCCCGCCGACCTCGACACGGCGATGCGCAGGATCGACAGCGAGTCGACCCGGATGGCCGGGCTCGTCGATGACCTGTTGCTGCTTGCTCGGCTCGACCAGGGACGTCCGCTCGAACAGGAGCCGGTCGACCTCTCCACGCTCGCGGCCGACGCCGCCCAGGACGCCCGCGTCATCGACCCGTCCCGCACGGTGAGGTTCGAAGCGCCGGCGTCGTGCCCGATCATCGGTGACGATAGTCGCCTTCGCCAGCTCCTCGGAAACCTCGTCTCGAACGCCCTCGCCTACACACCCGCCGGCAGCCCCTTCGAGGTCGTCGTCACCCGCCTGCCGTCCGAAGACGGCGCTGCCGCGCAGGCCAGGATCGCCGTCGTCGATCACGGCCCCGGGATCCCGCCCGAGAGCACCGAGCACATCTTCGAGCGCTTCTGGCGATCGGACCCCGCCCGGGTGCGCGCCCATGGCGGCGCCGGCCTGGGACTGTCGATCGTCTCGGCCATCGCCGATGCACACGGCGGGCGCGTCTCGGTGGCGGAGACGCCGGGCGGCGGCGCCACGTTCGCGGTCGACCTTCCGGCCGAGCCCGACGCAGATGTGTCGAAGCAGTGGGGTCTGGAGGGCTTTCCCATGATCGAGCCGCCGACGGGCAACGGCACCGAGGCTGCCCCGGCCCCGACGCGCCACGGCCGCCCCGACGCTCGTGGGCCGAGCGTCAGGACGGCCGATCGGCGTCGTCCGGGGGGGTAGAAGCGGGTTACGCGGGCGGTGCGGCGCCCAACGTGACGGTCACGGTCTGCCGGCCGCCATTGGTGTTCACGAACGTGACCGTCGCACTGTCACCTGGGCGTAGCTGGTGGATCATGTTCGCCAAAGCCGGCATCGTGGTGACCGTGTGGCCGTTGAAGGCCACGATGACATCACCTTGCTGGATACCGGCCTTATCGGCGGGACTCCCCGGCTCGACGAACTCGAGCCCGGCACCTGCGACCTGGCCTGAGCCGGCCTTGACGGTCTCGCCCGCGATGCCCAGGAAGGCCACGCTGCCGATCACGATCCCGTTGCCGCTCTTGCCCTGCTCGATGTCGTTCGCCACCTGGAGGACCCGGTTGATTGGCAGGGCGAAACCGATACTCGTCGGTGAAGCACTGTCCGAGCTCGCAGCGGCGGTGTCCATGCCGATGACCTCACCCGACGAGTCGACCAACGGGCCGCCTGAGTCCCCCGGCTGGATCTGGGCATTCATCTGGATCATGCCGGTCAGTGTCTCGCTGGCGCCGGTCTCGTCGCTGGCCGAGATCGTCCGGCCGAGTGCGGTGACCGCTCCTGCGGTCACCGTCCCAGGGAGCTCGTCCTGGCCGTTCGCATTGCCGATCGCGACGACCGTGTTCCCGACCTGGACGTCAGAGGAGTTGCCGAACTTCACCGTGGACAGGCCGCTCACACCGGTCAGCTGCAGGACGGCCACATCGGCCTTGGCATCGGTACCGACGACCTTTGCGGTGTAGGTGCCGTGATTGAGGGTGGCGACTTTGATACTGGACGCTCCCTCGACAACGTGGTTGTTCGTGATGATCTCGCCGTTCGAGGTCGCGATCATCCCCGTCCCCTCACCGAGGTTCGTGGTGATGTCGACGACGGCAGGGTTGACGAGTGCGGCGACCTGGGAGGTCGTGAGCGATTTCCCGCTGGAGGGCGATGTGGCCAGGGCGCCGGACGGGCCCTGGTTCGGGCGGAACGCATACGCGATCCCGGCGCCGGCGGCGCCGCCGAGCAGGACGAGGCCCACGGCGGCGAGAACGAGGCCCTTGCGGCCCCGGCTCGGGCGCTCCGGTCCTGACGGCTGATTGTCGCTCGGTCCGTCCCCGCCGGGTCCGTACCCACCAGGGCCGTACCCACCAGGGCCGTACCCTGGGGTTCCGTATCCAGGGGTTCCGTAGCCCGCCGAGCCGTACACGCCGGGCGGGTAGCTCCCTGGGGGATTGCTCGCCGGCGGATTACTCGCCGGCGGGTAGCTCCCGGGCGGGTAGCTCCCGGACGGATTGCTCGCTTGTGCCGGCACCCACTGCCCACCTTGACTCCAGTTGGGCTCCCAGGAGGGCACTGCCCACGGGTGCTCGTTGGAAACCGGCTGCCCCGGACCCTCACCGTGTGACGCACCCGGCTCCGGGGTCCCTGGGGCTGCGGCGATCGCCGGGGCCTGCGGTGGCACGACGGTCGCCTCGGGGAGCAGCACGGGTGCCGTCGCTTCAAGCGGTGGAGACGGCGGCAGGGGCGCCGTCGTCTCAGGTGCTGTCCAGGGAACCTCCTGCCGGCTTGGTTCCGTGGGTTCTGTCCGCTCGTCGTTCGGCTCGTCCATAACCCCTCACCTCCGGTTCAGCGCTCGTCGAGCGCTGGGGCCGTTCGGCCCCGGATCCCAAGCTCGTGGAACGCTGCCCGAGGATCGATATCCGATCATGCGGCTTGCTGCTCAGTTCTCCCTCCACACAAGCTGTGAACCTGCTCAGAATATTTCCCGCCGCTGAGAACAGGGTCGCGGGGAGGGTCAATCGTAAGTGGCCTCGAGACGCCACTGACCCTGCTCGAGGATGAGCAGATGAGCCGTCCCGTCATCGAGCAGGACCTGCAAACGAGCCCGGCGCCTTGCAGCCTCGGGATCCCACCACCGCTCGTCCGCCGGCCACGGTCCCGCCCAGCCCACGACCCCGACAGGAGAGCTACCGGCCTTCGCCGGACTCAGGAAGGAAGGGACCGCCGTGCACCGCCCACGTCCGGTAACCCCGACTGCTGACCCATCGGGCCCGAGGACCTCGACAGGGGCGGCGACGGGATGGACGAGCGCCGGGGAAGGGGGCGGCAGGCGGCCCGGCCAAGGAGGTACGTCACGGTTACTCCTCGCGGCCTCGTCCTCACCCCAAGGCACGAGGCGGACCTGCTCGCCCGGCCCTCTCCCGCCCGTTCGCTCCGCGATGAGGACCGCCTCGTGACCAAGAAGGCCCTGGACTCGCGCCAGGCCCCGTTCCACTTGCCGGCTTGTCTCGGCTAAGCCTCCTTCCAGATCCAGCTGGCGCCCGTCGTCGGGCACCAGATCACCGGCTGTGAGGCGCAACAAGGTGACCCCGGCGGTGGGAGCCGTGATCACCGGTCCCTGCAGCCAACCCTCGAGCTGCCACCGGACCCGGTCCACCATGGCTCGAGCGGTGAAGGGCCGTTCCCCCCTCCAACAGCGCTGCAGCGACTCTCCGTGCTCGGTCTCTGCTTCGACGAGCAACTGGGTGGCGACGAGGCCGTTAGGAGCGAGACGTCCGACGAGCTCGTCGGCAAGCCCCACGGCAAGAAAAGCCAGGGCGTCAGCCCGGTCCGCAGGCGGATCGAGCTCCCGGGAGACCGTGAGGTCGGGCGGAGGGTCCCCGAGAGCAAGTGGTCGCTCGTCGAGACCGCGGGCAAGCCGGTGGGCAGAAGCTCCTTCGGCCCCGAACCGGGCCTGCACTGCGCTGTTGTCCAACTCGGCAAACTCACCCAGAGTTCGGATCCCCAGACGGCGGAGCAGGTCGGCGAGCGAGGGCGTACCGAGCACATCCACTGGGAAGTGTCCGAGCCACTCCGGCGTCGCACCTCGACGCACGATCGTGTCTTCGCTCGCCGCGAGCCGCGCTGCGAACGGTCCGTCGGCAATCCCCACGTGTGATGGAGGCTCAGGGGCTGCAGCGCCGGCCGCGTCGGCGACGGCCTCGACCGCCGCACCAGCGGCAGCACGAACCTGCTCTGCGAGCAGGGCCTCCCCGCCGAAGTAACGGGCGGCGGCACGGGCGGGTAGGGCACAGCACCCTGGCCGGCTGACTTCCACCTGGGGAGTAAAGGCCGCGACTGCCAGGACGACCGGTTCAAAGCTGCGTGCGTCCCGTCCCTGGTCCTCCCCCACGACGACAAGGTCCGGACAGCATGTCTGGGCTTCTCTGCGTCGCTGCCCGAGACGCACCCCCTCCGCCCGGGCAGCAAAGGAAGAGGCGATGACCCTGTTGGCCGCGACTACCACGGCCGGTCGGTCGGCGAGCCCGGCGGCAACGAGGGGCCAGTCGGGACACCAGACGACGAGCGTGCGAATCGGGGTCACGCAGACCTCAAGCCGGCAGCCGCAGCGGGCCCCGCCTCGAGCGGCTGGCTGCGCCCCGCCCGCCCACCTCAGTCTCGAGCTGGCGGGAGCTGAGCCGACCGTGACCGCGCCCAAGCCCAGACCAGTTCGAGGCGCTCACGGTGCAACGCAGGTCCGAAGGACCTGGCCAAGAGGTCACGATCCGCCCCGGGCGCGAGGAGCCACCTGAGCCGAGCCCTCTTGCAACTCCGAAACCAGTACCCGCGGCATCGAGCACGATCAATGTCGAGCAGCGCTCCCGTGCACGTGCTGCGAGCCTCCGGGCATCGACGGGCCGCACCGGTGCACCCGGAGCCAAGGAGACGAGATCGACGGTCTCGAGCAGGGTCGCGACAACGCTCTGCCAGCGGCCCTCCGATCCAGGATGAGGAACGAGGACGAGGCGACCAAGATCGACTCCCAGTTCGGCTGCTGCTGCGAACCCCAGTGCCGGAAGGCCGACAACGGCGCACCAGTGTCCCCGAGACGACACTCCGGCGAGCAGGGTGAGCAGCAGGCTCGTCAAACCCGGACCCGGGCTTCCTGCGGCTGCACTATCCGGTGGCGGCGATCCGAGCAGGACCGTGCCACCTCTCGGGAGCCCACCGCCAGGGAACAGTGTTGCCAATTCCGGAAGAACGGGCAGAACTCGCTCGCCCGGCAGCGAGGTTGCATGGCGGGCACCTGACCCGGCAAGTCCGGTGGCCGATCGGGTCCCAGGCAGTGACGGCAGTGATGCCGCTTCCGCAAGAGCGGGGGTGGCCATAGTCCGCAGTATACGAACATATGTTCCCAAGGCAAAAGGGAATCTGAATCCTAAGTATTTCTATGGGATGTGTCGAACCCATAGGAATAGACGAAACAAAGTCCCCCGCGCCGGCATCCTGCGGCAATGGCAGAATCAGCCATGGCTCCGATCGTGCGCGACGCGGAAGTGAACGACGCAGGCGCCATCGCCTCCTGCCATATACGGTCCTGGCAGGTCGGCTACGAGGGTGTGGTCTCGAGCCGCTTCCTGCGCCGCCTGAACCTCGACCTTCCCCAACGGACGACACGCTGGCAGACATTGATCCTCGGAGCGAAACCGGAAGGTCGCTTCATTCTCGTCGGCGAGCACGAGGGCGAAGTGGCGGGCTGGCTGAGCGGCGGGGCCCACCGGGATGCGGTCGCCTCCGACTCGGCACTCGGCGAGGTTTACGGTTGCTACGTCGACCCGGCGCACTGGCGGGAGGGCGTCGGAAGCGCTCTCATGGTGGACGCGCTCGATCGCATCCAGCACGCCGGCTACCACGAAGCCGTGCTCTGGGTGTTGGAGAAGAATCCTCGCGCACGAGCGTTCTACGAGCGGCACGGCTGGGTTACCGACGGCGCCCGCAAGATATTCGAGCTCCCCGGCGAGAGTCATCCGGAGGTCCGCTACCGCCGCCGCCTGCCCTGAGCCCGCCGCCTCGGCCACGTCTGCCGTCTGGCCGTGCTGCGTGTGGTCGTGCGGGGTCCCCGGGTGTATTCGAATTTTGTCTTCAACTTGCCTCCAACTTAGTGACCGATCGCAATCATTAACGGAGGCAAGTTTCAGCGCCGAAATTGAATACCGAAGGCGGAGGCGCCGGCGGCGAGGAGGGCGCCGGCGGCCCGAGCAGGCGCCGGCGGTCGAGGAGGCGCCGGCGGCCGAGCGGCCCGTTCAGGAAAGCGGAGGACGGCGAGCGCCCATCGGGCCCATCCGCCGGCGTCCCTCCCGGAGGAAGACCACCGCGCCCGCACCGAGGTACTTCACCGCCAGCCGTGTCGCCACGTAGCCGGTCACCAACATCCCGGCAATCCCGACGACGAGCAGGATCACCGGCACGAGATAGGAGTGGTGAGCACATGCCGCGGCGGTGCCGGCGCCGCTCGAGCAGACGGCGGGGAGATGGGTGTTCTTCCAGGCCGCCCAGACCCCGAGTACGCCTCCGGCGGAGAAGCACAAGAACCAGACAAGCTGAAGCGACATCACCCGCTGCAGCATCCTGGTCGCCTTCGCCATGACGTCTGCCGGCGTAGCCAGCAGTTGGCTGCTCATCTGATCGCCTCCGCCGGCGCCGGCAACACCTGCAGCGCCCCTGGCGCCTTTGACGAAGCTGCCCACATGCCGCTTCATCCGCATCAGATCAGCTCCACGTCGAGGAATCCGAACGCCGCCTCCAGAAAACCGTACCCCTTCATCGTTCCGAGGTGGTCCACACCCGGGATCGTCACGACGACCGAGCTCTCGAGAGCCGAGGCGAGCGGTTCGACCGGTCTCACAAGGACATCTTCGCTGCCGACGGCGATGAGCACCGGGCAGCGCACGGTCGCGAGATCATCCGGCGACACGGTCCGCCGGCCTCCGCGCAGGAAGGCGGCCAGGGCAAGAGGGTCGTTCGGGGGCGCCGACGCTGCGGAAGCGAACGCACGGACGAGTGGGTCGGTCGCCTCGCTCTTCCCCTCGATGGCCAGAGCCACAGGCTCGGGATCGTGCGGTTCGAAGAGATTGTTCCCGAGACCGCCAACGACGATCCTTCCGAACGTGCCGGGGTGGTCGGCCTCGATGAGCAGCGCGATGCGTGCACCCATCGAGAATCCGACGGCATCCACGGCTCCAGAGCCCGCCAGCTGCGCAAAGGCCAGCTCCTCGACAGCTCCGTAGGCATCGGGGTCGTGTGGTTTGTCCGCCTCGCCGTGACCCAGCAGGTCGGGCGCGATCACCTCGCGGCCAGCGTCGGCGAGTAGGTCGAGCCAACCGTTGCGCTCCCACGAGGCCCGACAGGAGGAGCTGAAACCATGGACCAGGAAGATCGCCGCCGTCATCGGGGCCTCTAGGCCAACGCGACGAGATCGCCGAGGTCGTCGCTCCAGCTGTCTTCCACACCTTCGGGCATAAGGACGACACGCTCGGGCCCGAGGGCGTACACGGCGCCCGGGTCGTGGGTGACGAGCACGATCGCGCCGGCATAGGTGCGCAGCGCCTTCAGCACCTCGACCCGGCTCGCCGGGTCGAGGTTGTTAGTCGGCTCGTCCAGGAGCAGGACGTTGGCGGCCGAGACGACGAGCGTCGCCAACGCGAGCCGGGTCTTCTCGCCGCCCGAGAGCGTGCCGGCCAGCTGATCGATGCGCTCGCCTCCGAAGAGGAAGGATCCGAGGATGCGGCGCAACTCGGCATCGGTGACCGCCGGCGGGGCGTTGTGCCGCACGTTCTCGTACACAGTCCGCCCAGGGTCGAGCGTCTCGTGCTCCTGGGCGTAATACCCGAGCTGCAGCCCGTGCCCATGGACGACTTCGCCGGCGTCGGGATGCTCGATGCCCGAGAGCACCCGGAGCAATGTGGTCTTGCCGGCGCCATTCAGCCCGAGGATGACGACTCGGCTGCCGCGGTCGACCGCGAGATCGACGCCCGAGAACACCTCGAGCGATCCGTAGGACTTGGTGAGACCGGTCGCGGTGAGTGGGGTCTTCCCGCACGGGAGGGGAGCAGGAAAACGCAGCCTCGCCACCCGGTCCGCGCGGCGCACATCCTCGAGACCGTCGGCCAGGCGCGCCGCCCGACGATCGAGGTTGTGGGCCATCTTCGCCTTGGTCGCCTTGGCGCGCATACGGTCGGCCTGCGCCTTCAGCTCGACGACTTTGCGCTCGGCGTTGCTCCGCTCGCGACGTCGCCGCCGCTCGTCGGTGGCGAGCTGCTCGAGATACGCCTTCCATCCGAGGCGGTACACGTCCAACTGGCCGCGGGTGGCGTCGAGGTGGAAGACCTTGTTGACGACCGACTCGAGGAGGTCGCCGTCGTGGCTGATGACCATCAGGCCGCCGTCATGGGAGCGGAGGAAGCTACGAAGCCAGGCGATCGAGTCGGCGTCGAGGTGGTTCGTCGGCTCGTCGAGGATGAGCGTGGGCGCGCCCGAGAACAGCACGCGGGCCAGCTCCACCCTGCGACGCTGGCCACCCGAGAGCGTCCCGAGGGGTTGGACGAGCACCCGGTCGGGAAGTCCCAGGCTGGACGCGATCGCGCCCGCTTCAGCCTCGGCCGCCCAACCGCCGAGCAGGTGGAATTGCTCCTCGAGCCGCGAGTACCGCCTGAGGACGCGGTCCTGGTCCTCGCCCTCACCACGTCCCATTTCGGTCCGGGCCTCTTGGAGCTCGTGGACGATGCGATCGAGACCGCGGGCTCCGAGGATCCGGTCCCGTGCGATGACCGTCAGGTCACCGGTCCGAGGATCCTGCGGAAGGTAGGCAACGGGCACCGATCGGCGGACCGATCCTGCCGCCGGCAGGGACTCGCCGGCGAGGACCTTGGCGAGGGTGGTCTTGCCGGCGCCGTTGCGTCCGACGAGCCCGATCCGGTCCCCGGGCGCGACCTGAAAGGTCACCGGCTCGAGGAGCTGGCGACCGCCGGCAGCAAGCTCGAGGTCCGTGGCGGTGATCACCGGACCAGTAGCGTAAAGGCGATGTCGACCATCTCAGGTCCGTGATCGTGGGCGAGACGACGGGGGCGGGGCGGGTGGCGTTGGTGGGAAGCGGTGAGTTTCTCGATGTGATGGTCGCCGTCGACGCCGAGCTGCTCGCCGGGCGCCCGCAACGCGCCGTCTTCCTCCCGACCGCCGCCGCGGAGGAGGGCGGGGAGCGCGTGAGGTATTGGATCGACCTCGGCATGGCGCACTACACAGCCATGGGCGTCGAGCCGGTCCCGCTCGAAGTACTGGACCGGGAGGACGCCCAGCGACCGGAGCTCGCTTCGCAGGTGGCGGGGGCGGGACTCGTGTACCTCTCCGGCGGTAATCCGGGCTACCTGGCCCACACGCTCGCCGGCACGCTCGTCTGGCAGGCGATCCTCGAGGCCTGGCGTTCGGGCGCCTCGCTCGCCGGCTGCTCCGCCGGGGCGTGTGCGCTGAGCCTGATCGCCGACGACTTCGCGCATCCCGGGCGGTATCCGGGCGATGGCCTCGCCGTGGTGCCACAGCTCGTCGTGCTGCCGCACTTCGACCGGATCGAGCATTGGGTCCCGGGCCTCGTCGAGAGCATGCTCGCCCGCACCCCGCCCGATGCCGTGCTCGTCGGCATCGACGAGGAGACCGCCCTCGTGACGGGCAACGGCGCCTTCACCGTGCGCGGAAATCGGTCGGCCTGGCGCATCGACGCCGACGGCAGCCGGACTGGGTTCAGCGCCGGCGAGACCCTGGAGCTTCCAGCGGCCGCGCCTCAGTGAGCAGGGCGGTACGCGTAGGCGTCGGTGGTGTAACGAAGTGAGACGGTCGCGGGCTCGCCGGTCATGAGCTCGCCGATCCTGGCCAGCGCAGACGAGCGAACCTCGTCGGGAAGGTTCGCCACGAAGCTGATCGAGCCGACGCGATCGATCAGCCCGAGACGATCGACGATCTGCTCGGAACTGACGTGCAGCTCCCCCACCATCTCGAAACGGGCCGTCTCCTCCATGACCGCCCTCCACCTCCCCGAGGCGTGTGAGGGCGTGCCCGACCTGTAAGGCTCGATGATCCGGCTGATCTCGGCCTGGATCGGTTGGCTCATGTCGCGGCGGTTCCACACCAGGACGAGCAGGCCATCGCTTCGCAGCACGCGCCCGATCTCAGCGAGCGCGCTCTCGCGTGCGAACCAGTGGAACGCCTGGGCGACGGTGACGACATCGGCGGACTCGCTCGGAAGCGTCGTCGCCTCGGCGGTGCCGGCGACGCATCGCACGCCGGGAACAATGTCGGCGAGCGCCGAGCGCATCTCGTCGAGCGGCTCTACGGCGATGACCTCGGCGCCGCTCGCGACGAGCTGGCGGGTCAGCTTGCCCGTACCGGCCGCCAGGTCGACCACGACGCGTCCCGGCGCCAACCCGCCGACCTCGACGATCCAGTCGGCGATCTCGGGCGGATAGCCCGGGCGACCTCGCTCGTAGGCCTCGGTGGACTTCGCGAATCCGGTGACCTGACGATGCACGGACACGCCTCATGTTCGCACCCGCGCCGATCGGTACGCTCGGCGTCGTGGAGGTCGACGTCGAACGGATCCCGGTCGCTGCGAGCTATCCCCTGCGCCAGGCCGTCCTCAGACCGCACCAGACGATTGACGAGGTCGCCGCCCCGGGAGACGACGACCCGGAGTCGGCGACGTTCGGCGTCATCGACCGCGCCACGGGCTCGGTCGTCGGCACGGCCACGGTGCTGCGGGCCGACGCCCCGATGGCGAAGGACGGGGCGGACTTCACCGCCGACGGGGCCGACGGGGACGCCGGCGCGCCGGCGTGGCGCCTGCGGTACATGGCGACGCGAGACGACCTGCGCGGCCAGGGCCTCGGCTCGCGCGCTCTCGAGGCCGCCCTGGCTCACGTCGCCGCCGAAGGCGGCGGGCGCGGCATCGGAAGAGTCCTGGTGTGGTGCAACGCACGCGTGCCCGCCGTCGGTTTCTACGAGCGGGCGGGCTTCCAGACCTGGGGGGAGCAGTGGGACTCGCCCTTGGGCCCGCACGTGGTGATGTGGAGGATTGTCGACACGGAAGGTGGCCATGACTGAGAGCGCCGGCGCCGGCACACGAGACCCGGAGGTGGTCGACCTCCTGCAGCAGATGATCCGCAATGGTTGTGTCAACGACGGCAGCGACGCCTCCGGTCACGAGGTCGCGAACGCCGAACTGCTTCGGTCGGAGCTCGAAGGGACTGGCTGCGACCTCGAGATGTACGAACCGCTCCCCGGCCGCGGTTCGCTCGTGGCGCGGATAGAGGGAAGCGATCCGGACGCACCGGCGCTCTGCTACCTCGGGCACACCGATGTGGTGCCGGCCAACGCCGAGACGTGGAGCCGCGACCCGTTCGCGGCCGACCTCGTCGACGGGGAGGTCTGGGGGAGAGGCGCCATCGACATGCTGAACATCACCGCCTCGATGGCTGTCGCGTTCCAGCGCCTCGCCCGGAGCGGGTTCCGTCCGAAGGGCAGCCTCATCCTGGCCGCCGTCGCCGACGAGGAGGCCCTCGGCTCCCACGGCGCCGGCTGGCTCACCGAGCACGCTGCCGCCGCCGTCGGCGCCGACTACGTCATCACCGAGTCGGGCGGCATCCCCATCGAGACGCCGGGCGGCCGGCGTCTGCCGATCCTCGTCGGTGAGAAGGGAAGCTGCTGGTGCAGTGTCCGCGTGCGGGGCGAAGCGGGCCACGCCTCGACGCCGCTCCGCACCGACAACGCGCTCGTCACCGCCGCCGAGGTCGTCCGGCGCCTGGCGGAATTCAGGCCGGCGGCGATGATGCATGGCGCGTGGCGTAGTTTCGTGGAGGGGATGGCGCTCGGGGAGGAGCTGAGCGGGCTGCTGCTCGACCCGAGCGCGATCGACGAGCTCTGCGAGACGCTGCCCGATCTAGGGCTGGCCCGACAGGCGCACGCGTGTACTCACATGACGGTCGCGCCGACGATCGTCCACGGCGGCACGAAGATCAACGTGATCCCGGATCAGGTCGATATCGAGCTCGACGTACGGACGCTGCCCGGTCAGACCGAGGCCGACGTGCGCTCCCTCCTCGCCGAAGCCATCGGCGACCTGGGCGACAAGGTGGAGATCCTCTCGGCTCACGACGACCCCTCGAGCGAGTCGCCGGTCGGGACGCCGCTCTGGGACGAGCTCGACGCCATGGTGCACCGGTTCCACCCCGGAGCCGAGAGCGTCCCGTTCTTCACCGCCGGCGCCACGGACGCTCGGTTCTTCCGCCGGCGCGGGTCGGTCGCGTACGGCTTTGGGATGTTCTCGGACCGGCTGAGTTTCGAGCAGTTCCTGTCGATGTTCCACGGCGACGACGAGAGGGTCGACGTCGAGTCGCTGGCGATGTCCGCCGAGATGTTCGAGGCGCTCCCGCGCTCGTTCCTGACCTGAGCTGCGGTCAGCCTTCGAAGCCGGCGTCCCCGGCGACGTCGCCGTTCGGGCCATCGGTGTCCAGCCAGGTCGCGAAGCGGTTCACGACCTGCTGTACCCCTCCGCCAACTCGTTCGACCATCTTCGAGAAACGTACCTTGTAGTACTTGAACGCCACGTCGAACTCCGCCGAGGGCGGCGGCGCCTGGCCGCGCCTCAGGTACCCGCCGGAGCGCTGCCGGTCGAACTCGCCGGAAGCCACCCACTCGACCAGCTCCCGGACCCGGCGCACGGGGAACGGATGGGTCGCACCGATCTCCTCCCAGAAACGTGAGTACCGCGCGAACGGATCCCCCACCCCCTCGTACTCGGTTGCCTGGGTGATGAACGCGTCGAGGTTCAGCCCGGGCACAGGTCCGCCCGCCATGCGCATCAAGGTGCGGCACGTCAGGAGCGGGTCGCCGGTCCCGAGCGCGCTCGCCCGGTCCGCGGTCAGCTCTGCCGCCCTCGACCACTCGAGGAGCGCCAGGTAGAGGGCCATCATCGGCAGGCCGGCGAGCGGGGCGCCGCGGAAGACCTTCGCCATGATGAGCTTCACGAGCTCGAACGAGGTCGTGAAGCCGACATGGTCCGCCAGCACATGACCCATCTCGTGCGCGAGGACCGCGTGAAGCTCGTCTCTGTCAAACGACGCCGCCAACCCGGACGAGATCAGCGTCATGGGCTCGTTCGATCCGATGGTGAGTGCGTTGCCGACCGGCGCCTGGGTCACGTACAGACGCGGGCAGATTGCAATGTCGAAGGTGTTGGCGCATTGGCGCTGCAGGGCCCACACGTCGGGCAGCTGGTCCTCGCCGAGCCGGACGGCGTTCCCGAGCATCAGCTGGCGGTACTTGCGCTCGTAGCTGACCTCATTGAGCTTGTTGATGATCTTGTCGAGCATCGGCACCGAATGCAGCGCTGCCGCCGCAGCCCGGTCGGCGGGATGGGCGAATCCCTGGGCGCTGATGTCCGGGTACCTGAGGGCCGTAGATATAGGCATGGCTGGCCGCCTTCCGTTGGCGGAAGTCTCTCACTTCGGTAGCCGCCGGCCCGGCGGCCGGCCGGCGGCCGGGGTCGGGAGGCGCCCGCCGAGCCCTCTGAGCCGCCGGCCTCAGGCCTGCCGGCCGTCGATCAGCCTCGTCAGCTTCGCGTCGGCGATCTCGAGCAGCGTCGGGACCTGATCGTCGTCGATGGCAAGGGCCACGGCGATGACGTGGACGTCCTCTCCCTCGTCACGCAGCCGGACCACGACGGCGTGCAGGGGTGAAAGCTGTTCGATGGCGGTCGCCCGGTCCACCGTTTCGAGAGTAGGAAAGCAAGTGGCCGGCGTCTTCAGTAATCCCTACTGAGATCGTCGCTTCGGTCACCGGGCCCCGGACCCTCGCCCTGGCGGCCATGGCTGCCTGAAGGCCCGGTCCGACGCGCAGCGCCGCGCCGAGCTCCACCCGGCTCGTCACGCCGAGCTTGGTGTAGGCCCGGTAGAGGTGACTGTCGATGGTGCGCGTGGACAAATGGAGCCGGACGCCGATCTCCTTGCTCGAACGACCGGCGCCGGCAAGCGTCGCGACCTCGAATTCCCGCCTCGTCAGCCCGGCGGGCACCACGAGCCGGTCGAGAAGAGAGGACCTCGCCCCCTCGCAATGACTCGAGATGGTCGAGCGCCATCCGGGTCGCGGTACGCGCCGCCCGGTCAAGGTGACGGTGCTCGTAGAGCGCCGCGGCGCCTGCAGCGGCCTCAGCGGCGGCGAACAGGGCCGTGCAGCTCGCGAGTCCACCGCTCACCGCCAAGAGCACGTCGGGGTCGGACCGGTAGCAGGCCTCCGCGTGGCGGGCGAGCAGGCTCACGAGGTTGCTGTCGGTCAGGTGCGTGAGCTCGGCCAGCCGGGCGGCCAACTCCGGAGCCGGAGCGATCCGAACCTGAGCGTGAAGCAGCAACGCCTCCTCGACCGGCATGCCGGCGCTCCGGGCCCAGTCGGCGCCCGAGCGTGCGGACTCGAGCACGTCGGAGTCGCGGCCCGCAAGGCGCTCGAGGGCGCTCCGCGCGTCGAAGCGCCAGACGTCGAAGTACCTGGTGCCGGTGGCAGCGAGATCCCCATCCGCCAACACGAGCGCCGCTCCCTCCTCGTCGCCGAGCAGCGCCCGCGCTCTCGAGAGGCCGGCGAGAGCCCACGGCAGGTAGCCGAACAGGTCACGGTCCTGGAACAGCCCGACGGCGTCCCGGAACGGACCGCGATGCGCTCGCCGGCCGGCCCTGTCGCAGCAGTGCCTCGGCCATCGACACCCCGAACAGCGCCGTGCCGTCTCGCGAGTCGATGGAGAGAGCGACCTGCTGGCAGGTCTCGGCCAGCTCGCGAGCCTCTTCGAGCCTTCCCGCACGGGCAAGCGCGCCGGTGCGGGCGAAGAGAAGCTGGGGAACCTCCATCGAGTGACGGCCACGCGCGAAGGCGACCGGCAGCGCCCGGTCGATGAGCTCGAGAGCTTCTTCGCAGCGCCCGAGATGGGCGAGGCTCGCCGCGGCGGCGGGTGCGGCGAGGCTCGCCGCGAGCTCTTCGCCCTCGAGCACCGCCGCCTGCTCGGCGTGCGCGAGCGCCGCGGACGCCCGGACCGTGTTGAGCTCGAAGCCGGCCAGCTTCTCGGTGAGTCTGGCCAGCAGCGACGGGTCGGTGCCGTCGACGGCGTCGGCGGCTGCCTCGGTGAGGACTGCGATGGCGTCCTCGTAGCGGTGCTCGCCCCAGAACGTCACCTCGGCGAGCGCGACTGCCAGCCGGACCTGGTCGTCGCCGGCCAGCAGCGATCGCACGGAGATCTCCGAGAACTTGGGCGGCCTCGGTCGTCTCGCCGGCCCAGCAGAGCGTCGTCGCGAGCGTGGCGCCGGCCGCGACCGTGCCCGAGGACTCGAAGCCGGCTCGGGCGAGGCGGACCGCGAGCTTGGGGTCACCCTGGGAGATGGACCGTTCCTGCGGGCGCGATCGTGCGATCGTGCCGGCCAGGATGTCCTCCAGGCGGTCCGAGATCTCCTGACCGGGGTGCCAGAGCACGACCTCGGCCACCTGGCTGAGCGTCACCGGGTCGACCTCGATGTCGCCGTCCAGAGCCCACAGGGCGAGGTTGACGCGGTCGCCCGAGCGGAGCGCCCCGGTTCTCTGGAGCGCATTCGTGAGGAGCCGGCGGGTGGACTGAGCTCGTAGCGCCGGCATGCCGGCGCGGAGCACCTCACCGTAGAGCGGGTGGGCAAGGCTCACCTCGACGCGCCGCCCGGAGCGCTCCACGACGACGAGCGCCCACGACTCGAGCCGCTCGAGCGAGGCCGCCCCTGTCAGCGAGGCCAGGAGCTCGGACGACAGGGATCTCGCCACCGACAGGAGCTCTACCGCCGTGAGCTCGTCAGGCTCTAGCCGGCCGAGCCGCTCGGCGACGATCTCACCGAGCCGCACGCCCGTCGTGAACGCCCCGCGCCAGCACCAGACTCCTTCGCACGACCGCAGGGCACCGGTCTCGCGGGTCGAGAGCAGCACTTCGCGCACGTAGAGCGGATTCCCGTCGGTCAGCTGCCAGATTCGTTCGACCGTCGCCTCCTCGACGGTCGCACCGAGCACCGCTGTCACGAGCTCACTCGTCTCCCGGCGGGAGAGCCCCTCCAGCTCGACACGCTCCGCGAGCCCGTCCTTCCAGAGCCGCCGTCGAGCGCGCCCGGCCGGTCGGCGCCCGATCGCAGCGTCACGAGCGCGACGGCGGATCCGACGCCGGCGAGATGATGGACGAAGCCTGCGGAGGCATCGTCGAGGTCCTGTCCGTCGTCCACTGCGAGCATCAGGCTCCCTTGTCTCCGCCCAGCAAGGCGATCGCATCCTCGAGCGCGGCGGCGAGCTCGCCGAGGTCCCTCGTCCACGGCAGCGCGACGACACTGCGGAAAGGGGCGAACGCAACCCCCTTCAGGCCGGCGCTGGCCGAGATGCGCAACACCCCCCAGCCCTCCTCGCGGGCCGCTTCGAGCGCCGCCGACATGAGCCGGGACTTCCCGACGCCCGGCAGGCCGCTCACGACGACGCCCGCAGGAGGACGTCGCCGGCGGGCGCTCCGGAGGAACTCGAGCTCCTCGTCGCGCCCGATCAGCGGCCAGCCGAAGGACCCACCCGCCCGTGGATGCGGTGCCGGATCCCTGGGCGCCATCGAGGTCTCCTCACCGCTTGGCGGTCTCATGGTCCGCTCGGCGCCGACGAAGGGGGGTGGGTGGGCCGAGTTGCGACGTCTGGCCGGCGGCCCGGTCCGCCGGCCCCATGTTCTCGCATGGGACCTGGCTGCGCCAGAGCCAAAGGGTCGCTGGCTTGAAATGCAGTAGGTACTACTGAAGACGCGCGATCGGGGTCTGGGTAGGTTTTTCGGAAGTGGAATCCGCCGCCAGCACCAGCCGGGGCGCCTCGCCAGGCGAGCCCGAGCCGGCGGCGCCGGACGATCAAGCCGAACAGCTCACGCTGAGCCGGCGAACGTTGCTGGGCAGCAGCGCCGCGGCCGCGGCAGCCGCCTATGTGGCGACCTTCTCCTCGACACCCGTGGCGCGGTACCTGGACGGCGTGGCCGTCCGCATGGTCGACGAGACGCCGTCGCCGCATTCGACCGGCCAGGGCAACGGGATCATCATCCACTGTGAGAGGGACAGCGACTTGTTGCTGCTGGACTTCGGTTTCTATGGGTTCAAGATCGAGAAGTCGAGCACTCTCGTCTCGCTCGTGCCGACGACGGTCGACAACTGGATCATCGTCCAGTTTCCCCCGCAGGCGATCGGCGAGGCCGTTTACAACGAGAAGTCCTACCCGCCGCCCAAGAACACGTTGAACTCGCCGCCGACGCTTGTCGGTGCTGTCCGGGCCGAGCCAGCTGGCGTTCTCGATCCGCAAGGGTGTCACGATCCCGCTTCCGACGATGACCGTGGACGACCTTCTCGACTGGAGCACGTGGACGCTGCTCGTGCCACCCGTCGCGGTGATGGACAATCTCGTGGACGGCAAGCCTCCCCTGCCCTCGTTCCCGGCCGGCAACACGACGACGATCGAATGCCCCTACGGGCTCTACCTCTCGCCGGTCGTGAACCCCGGCGTGATCAGATCGAGAACCGGCGTGGTGACGACGAGCTGGAAGACCTCGTTCGCCGGGACGATCCAACCGGCAGTGTCCGCCGACGGCGTCACCGAGTGCTGGACCGCCACGCTCACCTACGACGAGGTGCGGACGCACGGCGCCCATGTGGTGGCGAGTCGAGCCGCTCGAGCCGCAGGTGTCGGCGGTCTGGTGCCGGGAGCTCGAGCTGTACGCCGCCTACTCCGGCTCGGGCGTGTCGACCTGGGTGCCGTGGACGAAGACGAACAGCATGGGACACGTGATCGCGGTCCTCGACAACGAGAAGTACTTCGCGACGCCGAACACCTCCCGGATCCCGGCCGAGGAGTGATGACGAAGTGCTGAGGCCGCGGAAGACGCCGCCGCTCGGGCCGGCCTTCGACGTCACGAGCCTCACGGCCGAGGACCGCTGGGAGATCGTCACAAATTCGGCGAATTTCCAGATCGACGGCGGCGGCTACGTCGACGCAGAGGACGTCGAGCTGAGCGCTCTCGGCGCCACCCTGTCGCTCGAAGGGGTTTGGCCGAACGCGGCGTCCCTCATCTTCTGGCGCCAGGAGACGAACCAGGGACGGGACCACTACGTCAAGCTCGTGCACCGCGGGTACATGTTCCCGACCGGGCATCGGGCCGTTCTCGTCACGATCGTCGAGCGCATCTTCGCGTTCGACCCGAACAACTCCGAGCTCGTCGTCGCCTACCTGCAGGAGATCACCTACATCAGGATCGTCGAGCAGTCCAAGTCGTACCCGGCGCCGGGCCAGGCGTTCTCAGGCAGGGGCTGGCCCTTCTCGTCGGTCCGCATTGCGGCAAGGACCTCGCCCCACCTGGACACCCCGGCCTGTAAGACGTTCCCGCTCAAGCTCCCCAAGCACACGACCCTGCCGTTCGCCGTGTGGGGATTCCCGCAGGCGAACGGCCACGACGTGCTGTGGCCACTCGTGCTCACCGACGCGGCCGGCAACTCGACGTCGCTCAACATGCCCCTCGTCTTCATCGAGGGCGACCCCGATCTCGACAAGTCGACCGACTACGCCGGCAGCCAGTACGACTCGACGATGACCCAGTACATCGCCGAGGCCTACAACAAGCTGTCCCTGACCAACGCGACGTTCACCCGGTTGATGAAGTTCGAGGGTCGTAAGGTGCGCTTCGCCGTCGAGGCGAGCGGGCACCCGGGGGCGACCACGCTTCCCACCATCGCGATCTTCCTCGGCGCGGCGACGCAGGTGAACGACCCGAACGCTTCGACGACCGCACCGGAGACCCAGTCCCCGGCGTCGCTCAAGGCGATCGACCAGCCGGCGTTCTACCCGACGATCTCGAGCGCACACGTGCGGCTGACGGCCGTCGAAGCGCTCACCCGGGGTGATCTCAACGACTCCGACGACCCGCTGAACCTCGGTGGCGTCGGCATCCATCCGTACTCGCGCTACGTCGAGAGCGCCACGAACGTCGGCTATGGCGCCACCAACCTCGGCCTCGTCTACGCGGCGCTGAGCTCGCCGCCGTCGATGACGTTCGGGCACAGCGACGCGGTCGGTGGCATCGGGACGCCGAACGCGACGCTCACCGGGCTCTCGGCTCACGCCGGTGCCATCGGTGGCCCCGGTGGGCTCGACGACTATGCCAAACAGGGCAAGATCGACCCGAAGACCTACTTCAACTCGCTGCTGAGCCAGATCCTCGGCGCCATCCCGCTGTCGTCGATCCTCGGCAAGTTCCTGAATCCCCAGCAGACACCGGTCATCACCGACGAGCTCGACGCCGCCACCGGGACGCGCACGGTGACCTACGAACTGCAGGCGCAGCTCCAGGACAACACGATCGACGGGATCCAGTTCACACCCGACCCGGACGGCGCCGGCAATTTCACCATGACCGCCGTGACGGTCATCCCCACCACCGGAGCATCGACCTACACCGTGCAGGGCAACGTCGACCCGTTCACCGTCGACATCTCGGTCTTCAGCGTCCCGTTCACTTCGATGAGCTTCACATCCGCCTCGGGCACCAAGCCGGACGTCGACACCCAGATCGGGAACATCACCTTCGAGGGACCGCTCTCGTTCCTGAACACGCTCGAGCAATTCCTGAACGATCTCGGCGGCGGCGGCTTCACGGTCACGGTCACGCCGAGCGGGGTCACTGCGAACTTCTCGATCAGCCTGCCGTCCATCGGCGTCGGCATCGTCAACATCCAGGGGCTCGGCATGACGGCGGGGCTGAGCATCCCGTTCCTCGGCGGGCCGATGCTGATGAACTTCGGATTCGCGAGTGCCGAGAACCCGTTCACCGTCACGGTGATGATCTTCGGGGGCGGCGGCTATTTCCTCGCCGGCTTCGGGCTGCACGGGGTGGAGACCCTGACGGTCTCGATCCAGTTCGAGGGCCAGCTCGCGCTCGACCTCGGGGTCGCCTCGGGTGGCATCACGCTCGCCGCGGGGTTCACTTTCTCCTACGCGTCGAGCAGCGCGATGCCCCCCGGCATGACGAGCTTGACGGCTTTCGTCCAGCTCAACGGTGGCATCACCGTGCTCGGCATCCTCAGCATCGGGCTCGAGCTCGACATCACTCTCACGTATGCCTCGATCGGCGGCCAGAGCTATCTCACGGGCACGGCGACGATGATCGTGGACGTACCGGTCTTCATGTTCTCCATCCCGGTGCCGATCACGGTCAAGAAACAATTCGCCGGCGGCTCGAACGCCGATCCCTCCATCCGGGGTGCCGAGCGCCCGGCACTCCAAGCCCACGCCACGCCGCCCGAGACCCCCTCGCCCTACCCCGCCTTCGGTGACGTCCTGAGCAAGACCACCTGGGCACGCTACTGCTCGGCCTTCGCCTGATGAGACCGCTCGCCGTGGACCGTGGGGGAGCCAGACCGTGACCCTCGACCAAGCCATCGTCTGGACCGCGTTGCCCAACGGGTGGGCCGTGCCCGGCACCACGCTCGCCCTGTCGGTGTTCGCTGCGCCCCGGCTCGAGAGCTCGGCACACCCCCCGATGCTGACGCCATTCGACTTCGCCAACTGGCCCGAGACTCTCGCCCACCAGCACGGTGGCGCCCTGCGGTTCACGGTCACGTTCGAAGGTCACGCTCCGCTCGCGGCGCAGCTCACGTCGGAGCCGCCGGACGAGACGAAGTGGGCCCTCATCTTCCGACCTCGCGAGACGAGGGTGGACCCGTGGAAGTTCAAGGACCTCTCCGGTGCTCCGCTGCAATCGTTCAGCGTCACCGGGGTCGAGTCCTTCATGCGAGGCCTCTACTCGGCGGTCGCCACGAGCGACCCCTACTCGTTCCCGCCGGCCAGGTTGCTGTCGAAGTACCTTCCCGCCGACGAGAACAACCGCCGCGGTGGACCCGGTTGGGACCACGTCACCGCCGCCGTCGGGTTCCACCATCTGCCCCATTCCGTGCCGGCCGACGCCGTCCACGACCCGCGCCATCGCATACCGGTGCCGACGTTCGACTTCCACGCCATCTTGAGCTCGCTCAACTCCTACCCGGCGCTGATGCGCCAGCTCGGCCTCGTCTTCGACCTCGAGGTCAGCGTCCCGCCAGGCCTCTCCGCCACCCCGAAGGTCAAGGTGACCCCGCACTGGGACCCGGCGCCACGGGTGCACGGCACCTTGGACGTGTCGCCGTACACGGCCTGCCGTGTCACGCCGGCCAATTTTCTCGCCAAGTCGCGGGGCCCGGACTACGCCAACGGCATGCTCGAGCTTGAACGACCCCGCCCGCTTCGCGGTCGTCGAGCTCGACACCGACGGAGCGGCCGACCGCGTCAACGCGCTCGCGACCGAGATGGCGCAGACGAAACCTGCGGCCTCGAGCACGCCCACGCGACGCCGGCACTGCGCTCCGCCGGCCTGTCGGTGATCTGGAACGGCTGGGCCGAGCAGCCCTCCAAGGGCTCCGGGCGCGACCTGACCGACCTCGTGACCTCGCAGAAGGCCAACAATGCCGTCATCGCGTCCTACATCGCCGCACACGGGACGGGTCCGCTTCCGACCTTCCACGCAGAGGACCTCATCCGGGGCCACCGTTTCGACGTGCTGACCACCTCCGAGCCGTCGCCGGCATGGCGGTCGTTGTGCTTCCGGGCCGGCACCTACCGGCTCGGCAAGCCCGAGCATGTCATCGAGATCGAGGACGAGGGATCGGTCTCTGCCGCTCTCAGCCAGCCGACCGGGCTCGTCAAGTACAACCACCACACCGGTGCCTTCGGAGCCTCGGTGCCGACACCGCCGGACCTCTACGCCCACGAGCGCATCGCCCGCTGGAAGGGGTGGAGCCTCGTCGCCGAGCGGCCCGGCAAATCGGGCGTCGGTTCAGGAACCGAGCTGCAGGACGGCGGGAGCAACCCGGTCCCGCCGACCGAGCCAGGCGCAGTCGGCCTCCCTCCCCTGCTCTCGGTCACCGTGGCTGCGCCGACCACCGCGGGCCGGCTGCTACCGAAGCTCCGTTTCGGAGACCTCTACCGGTTCCGCGCCCGGGCTGCGGACCTTGCCGGCAACGGCATCGAGGTGACTTCGCCCGACGCCTCGACGGCGACGTCGGAGACGCCGCACCTTCGCTTCGAGCCGGTCGAGTCACCACAGCTGGCGGCGATCCAGCTGCCGGCGCCCGGTGAGGGGACCCAGCTCATGGTCATCCTGGACGATCAGGTGAACCCCGTGCCGCCGAACGGGCGGTGGGTGTTCGCCCCGAAGGTGTCCGAGCTGATGGCCGAGGAGCACGGCATGCTCGACGGGTTCGTCGAAGGTGCCCCGCCCGATCCCGCCGCTCCGCCGAGCGGTGCGCCGGCCACGTTCGACTTCCTCGACACCCGCGATCCGGCGCGGTTGAACGACGTCCCCGGCGTCGCGTTCTACGGCGCCAACTTCAACTCCACGGGCAGTCCCAATGTCGGCACCCCCTATTTCCCGAGCGCGACCAAGTTGGCGGTCCCCTGGATTCCCGACCCGCTCTCGACCGGGGTGGCGATGGTCGGCGTCCCGGGCACGACGGGACCGGTCGTCCGGCTCTGGGCGCGGCCGCTGGCCCGATCCCGAGCCCCTCCTGCTCGTCCTCCAGGCCGGAGCAACACCAGGCGAGAGCTACACCCCCGGCACCCCGACCGACTCGCCGGTCGAGACGATCACGCTCCCGCCGGCCGAGACCGCCGAAGTCGCGATGTCGAGCACACTCGTCGCCGGGGCGCTAGGCCCGGCCGGCAAGCTGCTCGGGTTCTACGTCCTCGGGCCGTGGCAGTGGCTTGCCGATTCCGGCATCAATCCAAAACTGCTCGCCGAGCTCGCCATCGCCGCCCGCGACGGGCTCTTGTGGCAGCTGTCGCCGTCCCGCATCTTGACGATGATCCACGCTGTCCGGCTCCCGCTGCTGGCGCCCACGTTCGGGACGCCCGAGACCCGCCGCGGGCTCGGTTCGACGAAAGCCCAGCTCGTCGACCCGACGTTCGTCGTCGACATCAAGAGCACCTCCAGCCTCGACTTCCTCGCCACCTGGGTGGATCCGGTCGACGACATCGCCAAGCCAGCGCCTGAGCTCCAGCCGCACTCGGCAAACGCCTTCAAGCTCACCGTCGACACCGACTTCAAGCTCGATGCCGCCGAGGCGGCGGCCACGCAGGACTTCGGCGACACCAAGCACCATCTCGTCGGGTACCAGGCGGTCGGCACGAGCCGGTTCAACGGCTACTTCCGCAAGACCACGACCGTCAACTTCACCGGGACGACCCCGGTGGCCGTGAGCGCCCTCGGGCTCGACGCCGCCTCGGTACGCCTGTCGATCCCGAGCGACCACCCCAGCGTGTTGGCGAGGGAGATTCCCTCCCAGGTACTTCCACGTCGAGGCGACCGCCGGAACCGTCGCGCTCGACCGCGTCCGGTGCCGCCTCGTTCGGCGGCGACACCATCGACGTCTCCTGGATCCCGACGGACACCCTGGCGGGGCCGAAGGCGCCGGTCCAGGTGCTCTCGACCGCCCGCCCGCTCGCACCGACGATCGCCCGGGTCGTGCCGGCCTGGGCGCTGTCTTCCCCGAGAGGGTCGCTCGAGACGTTCGGGATCGTGCAGCAACGGCAGGGCAACTTCCTCCGTATCTACCTCGAACGTCCGTGGTTCTCCTCGGGCGGCGGCGAGTTGCTCGGCGTCGTCACGCGGCTCGACGATCAGCTGCCGGACGCGAAGCAGCAGGCCTACACGAGCGTGGTCGGCGCCGACCCGATCTACGACGCCCTCTTTTCCGACTGGGGAAGCTTCACGGGCATCGGTTCGTTCCTCAACCAGACCCTCGTGCCGACGGTGCCGGGGCGCGCCGGCGTACGCGGCACCGCCGGAGCTGTCTCTCCTCGAGGACACGAGCGGCGCCAAGTACCGCATCTGGCCCTTCGAGGTCCGCTTCGATCGGCACACCCGCCTGTGGTTCGCGGACGTCGGTCTTGCCTTCGGCGACCTCGGCCCTGACGGTGCCTACCCGCCGATGTTCGCCCGCCTCGCACTGGCGCGCTTCCAACCGTGGTCGCTCGACGGGGTCGAGGTCTCTACCGTCGCCCTTGCGTCGATCGCGCAGCCCGTACCCGACCGGTCGGTGCTCGTGACGACCGGCTCGACCGCCGGGACGGTTCAGGTCCAGGTCACGGGGTGGGGCTATGTCGGGTGGCGGCCCGCCGTGTTCAAGACGCCGGGAGACACCTACAGCGGCATCTCACCGACCCAGGACGCGCCCGAGACCTACGGAGGACCGACGATGGTCGTCGAGGTACAGGTGCAGGACACCTCGACGGGGCTCGGCGGCGACTTCGCCTGGACGGCGGCGCCCGGAACCCGTCCAGTGATGCTCCCGGCCCCAGGCGACAACGGCGCCTACGTCTCCTGGGCGGGAGAGGTGCCGATCCCGAAGGGCCCGTTGTCGAAATTCCGGCTCCGCATCAGCGAGATCGATTTCTACACCGGATCGACGGCGCCGGCCGTGGTCGACACCTCCTATCGCCGGCCGTTCGTCGTCCACATCCCGCTCGGTTGAGAAGGGGACACTCCATGCGACGAGACCTCACCACGACCGCCGGGCGGCGCCGGTGGAGCGGCCGCGACCGCGCGCGTCGCCGCCTGTCGCGCTCGTGATCGTCGGTCCCGCCGTGAGCATCGGTCTCATCCTCGGTGCCCCCGGGGGCGGACCCGCCGGGGCGACGACGCTGCTCGCCGGCACGGCGTACGTCACGAACTGGGCGTCGAACTCCGTCACCCCGATCAACACCACCAGCAATGTGCCGGGCACCGCGATCCACGTCGGCTCAGAGCCGGACGCGATCGCCATCACCCCGAACGGCGCCACCGCCTATGTCGCCAACTGGGGGTCGAACAACGTCACGCCGATCAACCTCGCCACCGGCAAAGCCGGCAAGGCCATCGGCGTCGGGCTGCACCCGGACGCCATCGCGATCACGCCCGACGGCACGACCGCATACGTCGCCAACTTCGGCTCCAGCTCGGTGACGCCGATCAATCTCTCCAAGAACAAGGCCGGCGCCTCGATCGGCATCGACACCTCGGTTCACCCGGGCTCGTCCACGCATCCCGACGCGATCGCCATCGCGCCACTCGGCTCGCCCGTCTACGTGACGAGCCAGACCTGGGGCAACGTCGTCGAGATCAACACCTTCGACAATCACGTCCAGGGAACGCCGACCGGAGTCAGGACCGATCCCACGTCGATCACGATCTCGCCCGACGGCACGACGAGCTACGTCACGAACTTCTCGGCCGACACGGTGACACCGATCACCACGGCCACGGGTACGAGAGGCACGGCGATCCCCGTCGGCGCCTACCCCCGCGACGTGGCCGTGTCACCGGACGGGGCGACGGCTTACGTCACCGACTTCGCGGAGAACCTCGTCACCCCGATCAACACCGCCGGCGGGACAGCCGGCACGGCGATATTCGTCGGTACCTCGCCGATGGGTCTCGCAGTGACCCCGGACGGGTCCACCGTGTACGTGGCCAACTCGGGATCCAACACGGTCACTCCGATCGACACGGCGACCTCGACGCCCGGCGCCCCGATCCACGTCGGCAAGGCCCCGGACGCGATCGCGATCACGCCCGGGTGGACCGATCAGTCCACCGTGACCTGGCCAGGGCCCAACGGCGGCCCGACCGGCGTCGCCAAACCGTCCTCGGCCCGTCGTTCGCCTATCTCGAGGCAGGCTGTACGCGGTCTGGACCGACATGGCGAGCGGCTACGAGGTGTTCTATTCGAGCTTCAACGGATCGACGTGGGCGATCGCGAGACAGGTGGCCTGGGGCGGGGACAGACCCGGCGCAGCCCTGTCCAGCGCGGGGCCGTCGTTGGCAGCCGACGGCCCGAACCTGATCCTGGCGTGGAAGGGAGCCTCGACCGGGGCGGCGAACGTCTGGTTCTCCTCGTTCAACGGCAAGCTCTGGGCTCCCCAGCAGCAACTGACGTTCGCCGTCACGTTCAACGCGCCGGCGATCACGAGCACGTCGGCCTGCCGTTCATCACCTGGACCGACGGGAACGACACGGTCAACTCGACCGAGAAGACGGGCCTGTCTACCTGGAGCGCCCCGACGAAGGTCCTGACCGCGAAGGGCGACCCCATCATCACCCCCTACGGACCCGCGGTCACGTTCTCGACCAACCTCGACACTTTGATCGTGGCCTGGACCAACGCCAACAACACGATCGGGTACCTCCCGCTCGACGACCGTGCTGCGCAGGGCACCGTGCCCGCCGCGCCGACGCCGCCGCGCCCGCGTCGCCTCGATGGGCGATGCGTCTATGTGGCGTGGGAGGCCGGACCACCAACAAGATCGGCTACGCCGCTCGTGGCCCCTCATGCAGAAAGGGGCGTCGGGCTCCCAGGAGTTCGAACCGCAGCCCTCACGAACGCGACGCCCTCATTGGCGTGACGGCTACACCTTGACGGCCGGCTGGAAGGGCCTGACCTCGGACGACGTCTGGTTCGCATCCACGAACGTCCCGTTCTGACCGGCCAGCCGCCGGCCCGGCGGCCGGCGAGGCGGCGGCCGGGCACCGTCGCGCCGAGGCCGTCGCTCACAACCCGACGGGCAGGTTCCCCCGAACCAGGACGGGCGTCGTCGGCACCGGCGTGCCTCCCAACGGCTCGGCGGTGACCATGAGCACGGTCATCGTCGGCTCGACCCGCACCGCCGCACCGTCGGGGTGCCGGCCCAGCACACCGAGCGAGACGACTTTTCCACGCGAGAGCGCCCACAGCTGGAAGGTCTGGGAGGGCCGAAGCGTCGGCATGACCGGGTTGATGAGATAGCCCTCGCCGTCGGGCAGCGTCACGACCTGGGCCGTCCAGCTCCCGCTCGCTGACGCGAGCTGCACCGTCGCGTGGTGCGGATTGAGGATGACGCTGCTCACGCTCTGCTGAGCGTTGAGGCTCTGCACCTTCTGGTTGAGGCTCCCGACCTTCGCGGCCAGCAACGCGACTATCAGGATGAGCGCAGCGGCCACCGCCGTGAGCGGCACGATGACGGCGTACCTCCGCCAGGGCGCAGGGCGCACCACGGGCGCAAGGGCAGGCGGGTCGTCCTGAAGGGAGGCGGAGATCCGGTCCCACAGGTCCTCGGGCGCGGCCGCCGGCGAATCGCCGGCGGCGTTGCCGAGCAGTGCCGTGACCTCACGGTGGGCGGCCACCTCCGCCCGGCATCGCGGGCAGGTGAGGAGGTGGTCCTCGACCTCCTGACGCTCGTCGGGGTCGAGGGCGTCGAGGGCGTACGCCCCGAGCAGCTCCTCGATCTCGTCGTGGGTCATATCTGTTCACCCTTCAGGCCCAGCCCGCCGGTGGCGAGCTGACCGTGCATGCGCTTCAGCCCGCTCCGGATCCTGCTCTTGACCGTCCCCTCAGGCTCGCCGAGGAGCGTCGCCACCTCCCGGTAGGTGTGGCCGCGGAAATACGCCAGCTCGATCGGCCGGCGCTCGGTGTCGGGGAGCGCGCCGAGAACCTCGCGAACCTGGTCGGCGACGATGATGTCCCCAACCTCGTGCTCG
Source organism: uncultured Acidimicrobiaceae bacterium (assembly GCA_963763085.1). Lineage (GTDB taxonomy): Bacteria > Actinomycetota > Acidimicrobiia > Acidimicrobiales > Bog-793 > CAVXNB01. The sequence goes on along the minus strand of CAVXNB010000004.1, from coordinate 664,432 downwards.
AGGTCGTACCCGGATCGGGCCGTCTCCCTCGCCTCGCGCTCCTCGCGGCGCCGGCGGGCAGATTCGGATCGCAGTTGGTCGACGGCGCGCCCGTGGGCCTGCGCGAGCAGGTACGACCGCAGCGTTCCCCGCTCCGGATCAAAACGGTCCGGTGCGTGCCACAGCCGCACGAACACCTCCTGAACGATCTCCTCAGCAGCGGCACGCTCGTGTAACAATCGGCGCGCGAGGCCGAAGACCGCGCCGGCGTGCCGGCGGTAGGCCTCGGCGAGGGCGTCCTCGCGGTAACGGGCGATCGCCAGGGCGAGATTGGCGTCGCTCGCGTTGAGCAGTTCAGGTCGCACTCCACCTGGACTACGGAGCCCACGGGGTCCCGGATGACCCACGCTCACCGCGCAGAGGCTACCGGCACCCGCCGCAGCGGCGCACGAGAGGCCGTGCCCCTCGCGCACGGCTCCCCGAACACCGGTCCCGCCGACGCCGTCACACTACCGCGGCACGCCGGCCCAGCACCGGCTAAGCCGTACTAAGTGGAGCAGCGAGGGTCACGAGAGCCGCTCGAATATGGTCCCCGTCGCCAGCGCCCCGCCGCCGGACATCAACACGCAGCCGACCGCTGCGTCGCGTCGTTCCAGCTCGTGGAGCAGCGTCGTGACCAGCCGGCTCCCGGTCGACCCGAGCGGATGGCCCAGCGCGAGCGCGCCCCCGTTGACGTTCACCCTCTCCATGTCAGGCTCATGGACCCTCGCCCACGAGAGGACGACGGACGCGAAGGCCTCATTCACCTCGAACAAGTCGATGTCGTCGACGGTCATGCCGGAGATGTCGAAGAGCCGCTGCATGGCGTCGACCGGACCGTCGAGCATGTAATACGGGTCTGAACCGATCACGCACTGAGCGACGATCCTCGCCCGGGCCGCCAGGCCTGCGGCCTTCGCCCGTTGCCTCGACATCCAGAGCACCGCCGCCGCCCCGTCAGAGATCTGAGATGTCGTGCCGGCGGTGTGCAGAGCGCCTTCGGCCACCGGCTTCAACTCAGCCAGCCCCGCGAGCGTCGTCTCGCGCGGACCCTGATCGCGGCTCACCGTCAGGCGCTCGCCGGTCGGTCCCTCCGAGCCCAGCACCGGCGCCTCGACCGGCACGATCTCCCGCTCGAAACGGCCCTCGGTCACGGCAACAGCCGCCTTCTGCTGGGAGGCGAATCCGAACTCGTCGAGATCCTGGCGGGTGAGCCCTCTCCGTTCGGCGATACGTTCGGCGGCGCCGAAGGGGTCGGGCATCTCCCAAGGGAAGTGCGCCGGCCGAGGGACGCCCGGGCCACCGTAGACGTTGGCGCCGAGGCCGACCCGGCTCATCGACTCGATACCGCAAGCGATGCCCACCTCGATCGCTCCGACACCGATCATCGACGACACGAGGTGGTTCGCCTGTTGGGCGGAGCCGCTTTGGCAATCGACCGTGGTGGCTGCGACCTGATACGGAAGACCCGCCGAAAGCCACGCATTCCTGGCGACGTTCGAGGCTTGCTCGCCCGCCTGAGTCACGCACCCCGCCACGATCTGGTCAACCTCGCCCGGGTCGACGCCCGCGCGCCGAACCACGTCGACCTGGACCGTTGCGAGGAGCTCGGCCGGATGCAGACCCGAGAGCCATCCGTTGCGCTTGCCGATAGGAGTGCGGGTCGCCTCGACGATGACCGCCTTCGGCATCCTTGCGTCTCCCTCGTGTCGCGCCGCGTCCGGATGGTTCGGCCCCTCCATTTTAGAGCAGGTTGCCCTCGAGCCCCTTGTGGGCCGGCCAGATGGATGACCCGCCGCGACCCGCCGCCCGCGCGGTGCGCGAGCCGCCGGGAAGGGCGAGGGCTCCCACGGCTGCGCAACAGGCTGCTCGGACGAGCAGCGGACGGGCGCCAGGTCGGCGGAGGCGGCGGGTCACGGCGACCATGGTCGGCCGGCCCCTTACCGCAACAGCTACCGCTCTCGAGGTGGTTCCTGTCCCCCCGACGAGGTCCTCCGTGCCCGGGCTACGAGGACTCTGACGACTCCTCGGAGTCCGAGGAGTAGCTGCCGGTCGGGATGCCACCGACAGACTGGGGAATTCCGCCGCCACCCGTCACCACCGTCGGCGCCGGAGTCGACGGTTGCGCCGGCGTGTCACCTGCAGCCGACGAGGTCGGGACGAACGAACCGTCGGGGGCCGCCGGAGCAATCAAAGTCGCCGAGGTCACCGTGATCGGTCCGTGCTCGGACTCGAACTGTTGGAGTTGCACCACGATCTCGGAGGCCTTCGCCTCGGCGTCCGCCGGAGCTCGACCTGCTTGCTGGGTGTAGACGATGCCCCCGAGCTCGAGGAGAAGCGCGTCTGCGTGCTTCTTCGACTGCATGTCAGAGATCTTGGCCTGGCCCGCCTTGGCTCCCTCTTGCGCCTTCTCCGCCAGCGAGGTCGCTTGCGCCTTCACCTTGTCCATGAATCCCACGGCACTGCCTCCGATGACCTCTTGGCCGCTCACGGCCGGAATCGTTCCTGGGACCGACGCTACCTCGTCAGCTCAGGTGCCACCACGAGCGCCCGCCAAATCGGCCACGATGTGGTGGTGGACCGCTGCGACGAGTGCAATTTCGTCTACGACGCGCTCGATGCCGGAGCTGTGCCGGGAGCTCTCCGGTCGCTCGGGGGTCGCTTCGCCATGCGATTGTCGAACGAACGCTCCGACCCCGTTCTCGGGCAGACCATCCGCACCCGACCTGGGCCGGGCATCTGGTCGGCGCTCGAGTACGGCTGCCACGTTCGCGACGTGTTCCTGATCCAACGCGAACGGGTGTACCTCACGCTCGTGGAGCAGTGCCCGAGCTTCACCCGCATGCATCGCGAGGAGCGCGCCTACCTCGGCCGGTACTCGGCCCAATCGCCGAACGATGTCGCCCAAGAGCTGAAGATCGCTGCCGAGCTGCTCGGATGGGCTTTTGCCGGCCTCGACGAGGGCCAACTTCAGCGGCCCTGCATCTACAACTTTCCAGAAGCCCGTGAGCGGACGGTGCTCTGGCTCGGGCAACACGCCGTCCACGAGGGCGAGCACCATCTACGGGACGTCGACGCGGCGCTCAGATCGGCCGTCGCGGCGTCGGAGCCCCGGCCACTGCCGCCGGCATGAGCGTGTCGGGTATCTCTTTTCGCGCACCAAACTTGCCTCCAACTTAGATTGTGACCAGTCGCAATCTGGTTCCGAAGCAAGTTTGAAGCAAAAAACAGTATCGGGCCGGCGCCTCATCCCCGGAACGCCGCCCAGCGACGCGGAGCGCCGCCCAGCGACGCGGCACGCCGCCCTATTTCAGCAGGCGCTTCGAGATCACGACCCGCTGCACCTGGTTCGTGCCCTCGTAGATCTGGGTGATCTTCGCATCCCTCATGAACCGCTCGACGGGGAAGTCCTTCGAGTAGCCGTAACCGCCGAGAAGCTGGACCGCGTCCGTCGTCACCTGCATGGCGACATCGGACGCAAAGCATTTCGCCATCGCTCCGATCTTGGCCAGCTCTCCAGATGAATCGCCGGCGTCGATGGTCGCGCACGCCCGATAGACCAGGCCTCGAGCTGCCTCGATGCGCATCGCCATGTCCGCCAGCATGAACTGGAGGCCCTGGAATTCGGCGATCGGCTTGCCGAACTGCTCCCGGCGCTGCACATAGCCGAGCGCGTAGTCGAGCGCGCCTTGGGCGATGCCGACGGCCTGGGCGCCGATGGTGGGGCGGCTCCGATCGAGGGTGTGCATGGCGATGTAGAAACCCTGCCCCTCCTCACCGATCCTGTTGCCCACCGGCACGCGCACCTCGTCGAGCAGGACTTCGCCCGTGGGGCTGCCGCGCAGGCCCATCTTGTGCTCGAGCTTGGGCACCTGGACACCCCATCCCGCCTCGACGAGAAAGCAGCTGATGCCGCGGTGCCCCGCATCCGGATCGGTCTTCGCGAACACGGTGTAGGTGTCCGAGATGCCCGCGTTCGTGATCCAGTACTTCGTGCCGGTGAGCACGTAGTCGTCACCGTCGCGTACCGCTCGGGTCTTCATCCCGGCGACGTCCGAGCCGGCGTCGGCCTCGGACAAGCAGTAGCTCGCCTGCGCTTCCCCGCTCGCCACCCTGGGCAGGTAGCGGCGCTTCACCTCCTCGCTTGCGAAGTTGATGACGGGGATCATCCCGAGCTTCGAGATGAGAAGCGTGACGCTTGTCGAGGCGCAGACGCGCGCCACCTCCTCGATCACGAGGGCCTGGGTCACGTGGTCGGCGCCGGCGCCCCCGTATTCCTGCGGTATCCCGAGCGCCGGCAGCTCCATCGCCACACAGTCGTGGAAGCTCTCCCACGGGAACCGTTCCTGCTCGTCGTATTCGGCGGCACGCGGCCCGATCTTCTCGTCGCAGAGGCGCCGCAGCACGCCACGGAACTCGGCCTGGTCATCGGAGAGATCGAACGCCGTCATCGTCAATCGCCCAGCAGCTGACGCCAGTAGCCAGGGTCGGCTTCGAACCGTTCGGCGAGAATTGCCGGAGTCAGTCGGAGCGTCTCTTCCGGGACCTCGTTCGCGAGTGCACGGCGGCGCCAGTAGTCGTGCGCGGCTCCGGCGAAGCACCCCCGACGGAATTCCACGAGGTCGCTCGGTGCCGCCGTGCCGTCAGCACCGCCGAGGTACCCGAAAAGGCGAAGCGCGAGCTCGATGTCGGCGGCAACCGGAGCCCGCCCATAAATCGAAGCCCGGCGAAGGGCGATGCCGACGGTGCCAGCGAGGACGTCCTCGGCGTGCTCGCCCGGCTCGAGCACAAGCTGATCGGCGAATCGTTTGGCGAGCTCAAGCGCGTACCCCTGATCGGGTCCGGGGACCCCGAGGCCGTCCTGCCAGGTGAGGTGAGGGCTCGGGCGGCTCTCCCCGGGACGATGCGGGCTCCAAGGCGCCGGCGCCCCGATCCGTAGGACCTCGCGAACCTCGTGCTCCTCGGTGATGGGGACGAACTTGGGCTGGGTCATGAGAGCGCCTCGATCGTAGCCCCGACCGGCACCGCGGCCTCCTGGGCGCCGGACCCCGCCGTGGCTGCGTCGCCGCCTTCACCCTCGGCGGCCCGGACGAGGCCGAGCACCACCGAGTCCACCAGGGCCTGCCACGAGGCCTCGATGATGTTCTCGGACACGCCGATCGTCGACCAGACGCCCTCGGCGTCAGCCGTGTCGAGCAGCACTCTCGTCACCGCCCCGGTCCCCTTCGCAGTGTCGAGCACGCGCACGCGGTAGTCGGTCAGATGCATGTTGCGCAGCTGCCTGAAGTGGGGCTCGATGGCGAGACGGAGGGCGGCATCGAGGGCGTTGACGGGCCCGTTGCCTTCGGCGGTGGCGACGACACGCTCGTCGCCGACGTGGACCTTGACCGTCGCTTCGGTCGTGAGCTCACCGGGCGACGACCACGGGTGGACGAGCGACGCCGGCGTCTCATCCCGGGCACGCCAGTCCGTGATCACCCGGAACGACTCGATCCTGAACAGGGCGCCGAGCGACTCGCCGGCGGCCGCTCGCATCAACAGCTCGAGCGACCCGTCGGCCGCTTCGAAGTGATAACCGGCGTGCTCGAGGTGCTTGAGGGCGTCGAGGACGCGGCCGAGCGCCGGCGAGTCGAGCTCCAAGCCGAGCTCGGCGGCCTTCAGCTGCAGCGTCGATCGCCCGGCGAGCTCGCTTACGACCACGCGGGTCCCGTTGCCGACGAGATCGGGCGGAATGTGCTCGTAGGCGTCGGCGCGGCGGACGAGCGCGCTCGTGTGCAGGCCGGCCTTGTGGGCGAACGCCGCCGACCCGACGTAGGCCCGTTGGGGATCGAGGTTCAGGTTGACGAGCTCTGCGATGTGATGGGCAACCGGGGTCAGGCGTTCGAGCCGGTCGGCCGGGATCGTCGTCACCCCCATCTTGAGCGTCAGGTTCGCGATCGCGGCCGAGAGATCGGCGTTGCCGGTGCGCTCGCCGTAGCCGTTGACGCAACCCTGCACCTGGGTCGCTCCCTCGCGCACCGCTGCAAGGGTGTTTGCGACGGCACAACCGCCGTCGTTGTGGAAATGCGCCCCGATCACGACCGACGAGCGCGCCCGCACCTCGGCGACCACCCGCTGGACCTCGTCGGGGAGGGTGCCGCCGTTGGTGTCGCAGAGCACGAGCGCCTCTGCTCCCGCCTCCTCGGCCGCCGCGAGGACGCGGAGCGCGAACTCGGGGTCGCGGCGGTAGCCGTCGAAGAAGTGCTCGGCGTCGAGGAAGACCCTGAGGCCGGCCGATCGCAGGTGCGCCACCGAGTCGCCGGCCATGGCGACGGCCTCGTCGAGCGTGGTCCGGAGAGCCTCGGTGACGTGAAGGTCAGACGCCTTCGCGACGATGCAGACGGCCTCGGTACCGGCGTTGACGAGGTGGCGGAGCGTCTCGTCCTTGGCGGCAGCCGCGCCCGAGCGCCTCGTCGACCCGAACGCGACGAGGGTGGCGCTGTGCAGTCGCAGCTCCTTTGCGGCGCGAGCGAAGAACTCCTCGTCCTTGGGGTTCGCTCCGGGCCACCCACCTTCGATGTAGGCGACCCCGAGATGGTCGAGCTGCTCTGCGACGCGCAGCTTGTCCTCGACCGTGAGCGACATCCCCTCTTGCTGCGAGCCGTCCCGAAGGGTCGTGTCGTAGATGTCGACAGCGACCGGGAGCCGGCTCTCAGGTGACATATTCCAGCCAGTCCTTGTACTGGTCGACCTCCCCACGGACCGTCGCGAAGTACATCTCCTGGATCGCCCGCGTGATCGGTCCGGGCTCGCCGGTTCCGACCGGACGGTCGTCGACGGACACGACCGGAACGACCTCCGCCGCCGTACCGGTCAAGAACGCCTCGTCCGCCATGTACAGATCCGTCCTTCGCATGTCCCGCTCGGTGACGGTGTACCCGAGATCCCGGGCGATGGTGACGATGGCGTCGGAGGTGATGCCTTCCAGCGCCCCGACCGACGACGCCGGCGGGGTGAAGATCCGCCCGTCGCGAATGACGAAGACGTTCTCGCCCGTCGCCTCGGAGATGAGACCGCCCGTCGTGCAGAGGAGAGCCTCGTCGTATCCGGCGCGAACCGCCTCCACCTTGGCGAGCGAGGAGTTGATGTACATCCCGGTGGCCTTGGCCGCCGTCGGCATGGCGCGCGGGTCGTGGCGGGCCCAGGAGCTGACCTTGAGCCGAATTCCGTTTTGGATACCGTCGGCACCGAGATAGGCGCCCCAGGCCCACACGGCGATCGCAACCTGCACCTTGCAGGGCATCGGGTTCAGGCCCATCTCGCCGTAGCCGAGGTAGGCGACCGGGCGGATGTAGCAGCTGTCGAGCCCGTTGACGCGCACCGTGAGCTTGACGGCCTCGAAGATCTCCTCCTCGGAGAAGGGCAGCTCCATCTCGAGGATCCGGGCCCCCCTGAACAGCCTCTTGGTGTGCTCGCGGAGACGGAAGATCGCCGGCCCGTTGGCGGTCGAATAGGCGCGGATCCCCTCGAAGACGCCCATGCCGTAATGGAGGCTGTGCGTCAGGACGTGCACCGTGGCCTTGTCCCAATCCACGAGCTCACCGTCCATCCAGATCTTCTCGGTCGGGGTGACGGGCATGATCACAACCTCCTTGCGACCGCATCGCCGAGGTCGGCGGTGCTCCAGGGCTCCGGGGAGCCGGCCATCTCAGTTTGCAACTCCAGGACTGCCTTTGTGACGCGCTCGGCCGCCGGCGCCTCGCCGAGGTGCTCGAGCATCATCGCCGCCGAGCGGATCGCCGCCAGCGGGTTCGCTTTGCCGGTGCCGGCGATGTCGTGCGCCGCTCCGTGGACCGGCTCGAAGAGAGACGGACCGGTGCGCGCCGGGTTCAGATTGGCGGACGCGGCGAGGCCGATGCCCCCGGTCACGGCGCCGGCGAGATCGGTGAGGATGTCGCCGAACAGGTTGTCGGTCACGACGACGTCGTAGCGGCCGGGGTCCTCCACGAAGAAGATGCACGCTGCGTCGACGTGGTTGTAGCCCGTCGCGATGCCAGGATGCTCGGACGCCACCGAGTCGAACGTCCTCTGCCAGAGGTCGCCCGAGTAGGTGAGCACGTTGGTCTTGTGCACGAGCGTCACATGCCGCCTCGGTCGCCGGTCGGCGAGCTCGAACGCGTACCGGATGCAGCGCTCGACGCCGTGGCGGGTGTTGACCGATCCCTGCGTCGCGACCTCGAACGGTGTGCCGCGCCGGAGCGCTCCCCCTTCCCCGGCATAGGGGCCCTCGGTGTTCTCGCGGACGACGACGAAATCGGCACCCTCGCCGATCGAACCGGGGACTCCGTTGAACGGGCGGAGATTGATGTACAAATCCAGCTCGAAACGAAGCCTCAGCAACAAACCCCTCTCCATCACCCCCGCCGGTACCGCCGTCGACCCGATCGGTGGACCGACGGCACCGAGCAGGATGGCGTCGGTGGCCTTCAGCTCCTCGAGGACCGAGTCGGGCAGGACCTCACCGGTCCGCTCGTAGTGGCCGGCGCCGAGGTCGTAGCCGACCGTGTCGAGCGCGACTCCGGCGGCGGCGACGACTTTCAAGGCCTCCGCGATCACCTCCGGGCCGATCCCGTCGCCGCCGATCACTGCAACCCTGTGCACACTTGCTCCTCTGTCATGGTCGCTGTCCGAGCGGGATGCGTAGGTGCCCGGGGAAATCAAAAGGCCGCCCACAGTGTGGACGGCCGACGACGCACACCCGCTCGGGGAGCGCGCCTAACTCGAAATTACGCTCAGTTGTTCGGAGGGCATCGACATGAGTCTTGTCGCAGGCTCTATCGCCGTCAAGCTGCGTCTGCAAAGATGAAACCGTGTTGCCCTTCCTGGCACACCCGAACCGGGCGAAGCTGCGGGCGTCCGATCTCGATCGCCACCGCACCGTCGACTTCCTCCGCCAGCACGCCGGCGAGGGGAGGCTCACCACCGACGAGCTCGAAGACCGGATCGAGCAGGCTTACGCGGCCAAGACCCTGGGCGAGCTGGCGGTCCTGACAGTCGACCTGCCGGAGGACCCCCGGGCAGCGTTCGGGCTCCGGCATCCGCTCGAGGTTCCGGCGGATCCGAAGAGGCGGTTCAAGGTCAAGCTTCTCCGTCAGGTTCGCCGCTGGGCGACCATCGATCTGGCGGCCATCCTGGTCTGGGCCTTCAGCGGCCGCCAAGGGGGGTTCTGGCCCGGCTACGTCATTCTGCTGGGCATGCTGCTCATCCTGTTCAAGGTTTCGCGCTATCTCGAGCACCGGTACTTTGCCGGCACCCGTTCGCGTTACGGCGCGTTGAAGCGGTAGACGGCGCCGGAGGCGCCCAGAAGCCAGTAGCCGGTCGAGGCCGGTGTCGCCGCGAACGCGGTCACAGGGGCGGGCAGGTGCTTGCTCTGCTCGCCGCCCTTGTAAACGGCGTCGCCGAAGTGGTACACGGCACCGGTCCGCCCGACCAGCCAATAGCCGAGGCCGTCCTTGGTCGCCGCCGCCGCCACGATCGGAGCGACGATGCGCTTGGCTTGCTCGCTCCCATGCGGCCTGGCGCTCCCGAAGGGATACACGCTGCCGTCCGCTCCGATCAGCCAGTACCCGGCTGCGACGGGGTCGTCGACGATCGCGACGATGGGCGCCGGCAGCTTTCGTTTTGCGGTTCCGCCGTGGGACCCCGCGTGGAAGCCGAAGACGGCACCGTTGGCGGCGACAAGCCAGTAGCCGCCCGTCTTCTTGTCGAGAGCGATGCCGACGATGGGCTGGGCGAGCTTCTTCGAACGGAGATCCCCGTAGGAGGGGGCGTGCCCGAACGGGTAGACGGCACCGTTCGCACCCACGAGCCAGTAGCCGCCCTCCACGTTCGAGGTCGCGATCCCCACGATGGGCGCCGGGAGCGACCGGTTGGAAAGGCCGCCGACGTTGCGGGCGTCGCCCGAGACCGTGACCTTCCCCGCCGTGCTGACGACATAGAGGCCCTCGCCGTCGGCGGTCGACGCGATGCCGACCTCCGCCGGCGGCACCGGCTTGGCGCCGACGGCCGTCTGGGCTGCGGCCCACGTGTAGGTCTCGTCGGTCGGTTTCGCGCCGCAAGCCGCGACGAAGATCTCGGTGAACGACGGGCCGAATCCGGAGGAGGGCGTCGTTTCGGCGGCGCCCATCATGAGCTGCGCCTGGCCCGCGGGACAGTCGGTGAGATAGCGCGGCCAGAGCCCGAGGATGTTGTCCCGGTGGCCCCAGCAACCGGCGGTGTCGGTCTTCGTGCAGTCCTCGTTGAAGCCGCCGGGCCCGTCGTCGTACATCCAGCCGTCGTCCGAACCGAGGGCGCTTTCCGTGCCGCCGGCCCAGTTCGACCCCCAGCTGGCGACCCGAGCACCACCGGACAGGGTCCGACCGGTGAAGTCGGGGTCGGCGTTCGCTTTCGCCCCCTGCAGCGCCACGGCGTCGAGCTGCTTGGTGAGAGCGACCATCGGCGGTTCGCCCCGTGAGGTCCGCTCCAGATTGGCGATCACGAAGAGCTGGTCGACTTCGCCGAGCTTGAGAAACTTCGTCAGGTTGAACCTCAGCCGCCCCACCGGCTCGGTGCCGCGAGCCTGGTCGATCGCCTGCAGGGCCTTCTTGTTGCAAGCCGCCGTGTTGTCCAGGGCCCCTCCTCGGCAGAACTGGAAGAAGTTCGGGATCGGGGGAAGGTTCTTCGGCGGGTTCTTCGGAGGCACGATCCCCTTCGCCGGCCGGGCGGCGGCAGCGGGCCGGGCGGCGGCGCCGAGGCTGGCGGCAGCGGGCCGGCGGCGGCGCCGAGGCTGGCGGCGGCGCCCAGGCTGGCGCCGGCGGGGCGGGCGGCGGCACCGGCCGCCGCACCAACGGCCAGCAAACCGACCGCCCCGACACACAAGCCCGCGATCCCCGCCAGCCTCGTAGGCGAACGACCTGCGCAGCGCGGGTTCCTCGCCATGAGGCGCATGAGTCCAAGGTAGACCCCTTTGCGGACCGGTGAGGCCGGATCGGCGGAGCCGGTAGCCTCGTCGTCGTGACCGAGACCCATCTCACGCCCGAGACGCACCGCCGCCTCGTCGCCGAGCTCGAGGACCTCACGACACGCGGTCGCGTGGAGATCGCCCGCCAGATCGAGGCCGCGCGGGCACTGGGGGACCTCTCCGAGAACGGTGACTATCACGCCGCCAAGGATGCACAGGGCAAGATGGAAGCCCGGGTGCGCCAGCTGCAGCGCATGCTCGAGGACGCAGTGATCGTCGACAGCTCGACGCACGAAGCCGGAGTCGTGACCGCCGGCGTCGTCGTCGAGCTCCGTTACGACGGCGACGACGAGACGGAACGGTTTCTCGTCGGCTCGATAGAGGAGAAGGGCGAAGACGTGTCTGTCGTCTCGCCCGCGTCGCCCCTCGGGCAGGCACTGCTCGGGCGGAGCGTCGGCGACAAGGTGGAGTACAAGGCTCCGAATGACCGGGCGTTCGTGGTGCAGATCGTCTCGGTGGGCAGCTGAGGGCTCTGCGATGGCCGAGACCCTTGCCGAGAAGGTCTGGAACCGCCACGTCGTCCGCGCCGGCGACGGCGCGGCCGAGCCCGACTTGCTCTACATCGACCTGCACCTCGTCCACGAGGTCACCTCGCCGCAGGCCTTCGAAGGGCTGCGCATGGCGGGCCGGCGGGTGCGCCGCCCCGACCTGACGATCGCGACCGCCGACCACAATGTCCCGACCACGACCGCGAGCGGTCCGGTCGAGGACGAAGTCTCGCGACGGCAGCTCGAGGCGCTCGACGCCAACTGCTCAGAGTTCGGCGTCACGTGCTACCCCATGGGGCACGAGGATCAGGGGATCGTGCACGTGATCGGCCCCGAGCAGGGCCTCACGCAGCCGGGCATGACGATCGTGTGCGGTGACAGTCACACCTCCACCCACGGAGCATTCGGAGCGCTCGCGTTCGGAATCGGGACCTCGGAGGTCGAACACGTGCTCGCGACCCAGACCCTCCCGCAACGGCGGTCGCGCACGATGGCGGTCACGGTCGACGGTGTTCTCCCTCTCGGCGTTGGCGGGAAGGACCTCGTCCTGGCGATCGTCGGCCGACTCGGCACGACCGGCGGCGCCGGCCACCTGATCGAGTACCGGGGCTCGGCGATCCGCTCGCTGTCGATGGAGGGTCGCATGACCGTCTGCAACATGTCGATCGAGGCAGGCGCCAAGGCTGGGATGATCGCTCCTGACGACGTCACGTTCGAGTATCTCGAGGGCCGGCGCCACTCGCCGAAGGGCTCGGACTGGGATCGGGCCGTCGAGGAGTGGCGAGGCCTGGTCACCGACGAGGACGGTCGGTTCGACACCGAGATCGTCCTCGACGCGGCGTCGATCCAGCACCACGTGTCGTGGGGGACGAATCCCGCCCAGGTCGTCGCCATCGACGGCGCCGTGCCGAGCCCGGACGACTTTCCGACTCCCGCCGAACGGGAGGCCGGTGCGCGCGCCCTCGCCTACATGGGTCTCGAGGCCGGCACTCCGATCCGCTCGATCGAGGTGGACACCGTCTTCATCGGCTCCTGCACCAATTCGCGGATCGAGGACTTGAGGACCGCGGCCGGCGTGCTCGGCGGCCGTCGCGTCCGGCCTGGACTTCGCGCCCTCGTCGTACCCGGTTCCCGCAGGGTCAAGCGCCAGGCTGAAGCCGAAGGCCTCGACCGGGTGTTCATCGACGCAGGGTTCGAATGGAGGGAGAGCGGTTGCTCGATGTGCCTGGGCATGAATCCCGACCAGCTCGCGCCAGGCGAGCGCTGCGCCTCCACCTCGAACCGCAACTTCGAAGGCCGGCAGGGTCGGGGAAGCCGCACGCACCTCGTGTCGCCGGCCGTCGCCGCGGCGACGTCGGTTGCGGGCCGGTTCGCGACGCCGGCGGACCTCGGATCCTGACGATGGAGCCCGTGCGGATCGTGTCGGGACGGGCGGTCCAGCTCGACCGCTCGGACGTCGACACCGACCAGATCATCCCGAGCGAGTGGCTGAAGCGGATCGAGCGCACGGGATTCGGGGCGGGGCTGTTCGCTGAGTGGCGGGACGACCCTGGTTTCGTGTTGAACGACGCCGACTACGCCGGCGCCACGATCCTCGTTGCAGGTCCGAACTTCGGCACGGGGTCCTCCCGCGAGCACGCCGTCTGGGCCCTGGTGGACTACGGCTTCCGCGCCGTCGTCAGCCCTCGCTTCGGCGACATCTTCCGCAACAACTCCACGCGTTCGGGACTCGTCCCGGCCGCCGTGTCCGACGAGGCGGGCCGCAGGATCCTCGACGCCGTCGCGGCCGATCCGTCGCTCGAGGTCGTGGTCGACGTCGAGCGTCGGGTGGTCGAGGTGCCCGCGTTGGGGATCTCGGAGCCCTTCCAACTCGACGACGACGCCCGCGACAGGCTTCTCCGAGGGCTCGACGACATCGGCGTCACGACGCAGCACGCCGCCGACATCGACACCTACGAGGCGCGCCGCTCCACCTGGCTCCCGAGCGTCATCGGCTGACGCCAGCCGCCTACGGCGTGCCGACCTCCCGGCGCATTGCGTCCGGGCCGGCGCCGGAGAGCCTGGCCTTGGCTCGAACGACCCGGTTGGCGGCGGCGAGGTAGGCGCGAGCCGACGCTTCGACGACGTCGGTCGAGAGCCCGCGGCCGGACGCGCGGACCCCCTCGGCGTCGAGCTGGATGACCACGTCGCCGAGCGCGTCGATGCCGCCCGTGACGGCCGAGACGTTGAAGTCCGTGAGCTTGGCCTCGATGCCGGTCGCCTGCTTGATCGCCTTGCAGGCGGCGTCGATCATCCCGTCGCCCTCTGCGGTCGCCTCCGACTTGCGGCCGTCCCTGCTGACGACGACGCGCGCCCTCGGCACGCCCGTCGTCCCGCCCTGGACCTCGAGCACGTCGAGGGTGAAGCCCTCCTCGACCGCAGTCCCGAGCTCCTCGGCGACGATCGCCTCGAGATCGGCGTCCGTGAGCTGAACCTTGCGATCCGCCAACTCCTTGAACCGGGCGAAGGCGGCGTTCAGGACGTCACCACGCGCCTTGATGCCGAGCTTGTCCAAGGTGTCTGCGAACGCGTGCCGTCCCGTGTGCTTGCCGAGGACGATCTGCCCGCCGACCTGGCCGACCGAGGCCGCATCGATGATCTCGTAGGTCGTCCGCTCCTCGAGCACGCCGTGCTGGTGGATGCCGGACTCGTGCGCGAAGGCGTTCTTGCCGACGACGGCCTTGTTCCACTGGACCTGGTACCCCGTCAGCCGCGAGACCATCCGGCTCGTCCGGGCGAGCTCCTCGGTGTGGACGTCCACTTCCAGACCAGGAAACTGGTCCGGGCGAATCTTCAACGCCATGACCACCTCCTCGAGCGCGGCATTGCCCGCACGCTCACCGAGCCCGTTGACGCAGACCTCGACCTGGCGGGCGCCGGCACGCACCCCGGACAGGCTGTTCGCCACGGCCAGGCCGAGGTCGTTGTGGCAGTGGGTCGAGATCACGTAGTCGCCGGCGATCTGCTGGCGGACGTGGGCGATCAGGTCGCCGAAGTCCCACGGGATCCCGTAGCCGACCGTGTCGGGGATGTTCAGTGTCGTGGCGCCCGACTCGACGGCCGCTGCGAGCACCTCGAGCATGAAGTCGAGCGGGGTTCGCGTCGCGTCCTGTGGTGAGAACTCGACGTCGGCGGTGTGCTCCCGCGCTCTCGCCACCCCGCGGCTCACCTCCTCGAGCACCTGTGCCTCGCTCATCTTCAACATGTGCTCCATGTGGCTCGGGCTCGTGGAGATGAACACGTGGATGCGGTTACGGTCGGCGTCGCGCAGGGCGTCGTAGCAGCGGTCCACGTCGGCCAGCTGGGTCCGCGAGAGTCCGGCGATGACCGGCCCGTGCACCGCGCGGGCGATGGCCTGCACGGCGTCGAAGTCACCCTGGCTCGCGACCGGGAAACCGGCCTCGATGTAGTCGACGCCGAGGCGTGCCAGCTGCTCGGCGATCTCGAGCTTCTCGCCCGGGTCGAGCGAAATGCCCGGCGACTGCTCACCGTCTCGCAGAGTCGTGTCGAAGATGACCACCTTGTCGCTCATCACTCGCTCCGTCCTCGAGGCGCAACCGCGTCCTTCACCCGTTGACCCGGCGACGACCTACCACGCTCACATCCGACGCCCGGCCAACAAAAAACCTCCCGGCCGAAAGGCACAGGAGGCGGTGGCGAGCGCGGAGAAGCGCTCGCCGTCAGGTAAGCAGCAGAATCTGGTCGAGCCGCTCGCTTGTCATTTCAACAATGATTGTGGTGGACAGCTTCGTGGGCGTCAAGCTCCCTACTCCACCGCCTCCGCCCGATCGGGGTCCTCGGCGACGTGGCGGTAGCCGCTGCGATGGTGAAGCAGGGGGTTCCGGCCCGTCTCGACGCCCATCTCGAGCACGGTTCCGACGACGAGCAGGTGGTCACCGGTCTCGACGATGCGCTCTATCGCACAGTCGATCCAGGCGACGGCTCCCACCAGCACGGGATTGCCGGACGGCGCCGGGCGCCACTCGACCCCGACGAACTTGTCGGCTTCGCTCACGGCGAAGCGAGACGAGATCTCGGCCTGGTCGTGTCCGAGCACGCTCACGCAGAACGACCCCGAGCTTTTGATCGGCGGCCAGCTCTTGGAAGTGCTCGCAACGAAGAAGCCCACGAGCGGCGGCTCGAGTGAGATGGGGACGAAAGTACCTACCGACAGCCCCTTCGGGCGGCTGTCGACCACCCCGGCGACAATGGCGACGCTCGTCGGCACGTGCGCCATCACCTGGCGGAACTGCTCGGCACTGAGCGGGGCGGGCTCAGGCATCGGCGACGTAGTGCAGATCGAGGATGCCGGCGGCATTGCGGAGGAGACCGAGCACCTCCAAGGGCACAGGACGATCCGTCGTGAGCAACATCAGAGCGGTTCCGCCGCCGGCGGTCTGGCCGACGGCCATGTTCGTGATGCTGACGCCGGCGTCCCCGAGCGCCGCCCCGACGATGCCGATCATGCCCGGCCGGTCGTCGTTGCGAACGATCAGGAGATTCGGGGCGAACGGAAGCTCGACTCCGTGATCGTCGACCATCACGATCCGCTCGGCGCCGGTCCTTGCGAGCGTCCCGGACACCGCGTGGCTTGCGCCGCGGAGCGTCAGCTGGCTCAGGTAGTCGCCCGCCGCGGTCGTCGACGACTCGCGCACCTCGAGCCCGCGCTCTTCGGCGAGGCGCGGAGCGTTCACATAGGACACCGGCTCCTGTGTCCCGGCCGCGAACACGCCCCGGAGGACCGAAAGCGTGAGGATCCGCGTGTCCTCGCCGGCGAGGGCGCCCTGGCACTCGACCTCCAGATGATCGGGCACACCGTCGCAGAGCGCCGCCAGAAGGCGGCCGAGACGCTCCGCGACCCCGAGGAACGGGCGCACGCCCTCGGAGGCCCCGGCTGCGGCGACGTTGACCGCGTAGGGGACGAACTCGCCCTGCAGCGCCAGCACGATCTGCTCGGCGATCTGCTCACCCGCCTTGTCCTGTGCCTCGGCGGTGCTGGCGCCGAGATGCGGTGTGACGACCACGCGCTCGAGCTCGAACAGGGGCGATGACGTGCACGGCTCGGTCGAGAAGACGTCGAGGGCTGCGCCGGCGACCCGGCCCGACCCGATGGCGTCGACGAGCGCCTCCTCGTCGACGATTCCCCCGCGGGCGGCGTTGACTATGCGAATGCCGGGCTTCGCCTTGGCGAGCAATTCCTTGCCGAACAAGCCGATGGTCTCGGGCCCCTTCGGCAGGTGGATGCTCACGAAGTCTGAGCAGGCGACGAGCTCGTCCAGGCTGAGAAGCTCGACTCCCATCTTGCGCGCCCGGTCATGGGTCACATACGGGTCATAGGCGACGAGCCGCATCCCGAAGGCGGCGGCGCGCTGTGCCACGAGGGCGCCGACGCGGCCCAGACCGACGATCCCGAGGGTCTTGGCATTCAGCTCGACGCCCTCCCACTTGCTGCGTTCCCACCGCCCCGCGACGAGGGCGGCGTGCGCCTGCGGGATGTTTCTGGCCTGCGCGAGCAGCAATGCGACGGCGTGCTCCGCTGCGGAGAGGATGTTCGACTCCGGGGCGTTGACGACCATGACGCCAAGGCGCGTGGCGGCGTCGACGTCGACGTTGTCGAGCCCGATGCCGGCGCGCCCGACTGCGACCAGCGCTCGTCCAGCCTCGAGCACCTCGGGGGTCACGCGGGTCTCCGAACGGATGACGAGCGCCGCCGCGCCCACGACGGCTTCGACGAGCTTCTCCGGCGTCAGTCCGAGCTGGACGTCGACATCGTGTCCTGCCGCCGCCATCTGCTCGAGCCCGCTAGGCGACAGCCTCTCGGTGACGAGAATCCTTGCCATCGCCTAGTCGCCGACCTCCGAAAGGAGGGCGGCGACCCGCTCGACGCCTCGGACGAGATCCACGTCCGACAGGGCGTACGAGAAACGGCCGTACCCCGGCGCCCCGAAGGCCTCCCCTGGCACGAAGGCCACGAGCGCATGCTCGAGCACGAGCTCCGCCAGCTCGAGCGTCGTGGTGGGTCGGCGGCCGCGCAGCTCGCGTCCGAGGACCCCCTCGAAGGACGGGAAGGCGTAGAAGGCGCCTTCGGGCTCGACGCACGAGACCCCGTCGATGTCCGAGAGCATGCGGTGGATCGTGCGACGCCGGCGGTCGAACGCGGTCTTCATCTCGGCCACGGCTGACAGGTCCCCGGACAGCGCCGCGACCGCGGCCCGCTGGGCGACGTCGTTGACGTTCGAGGTCATGTGCGACTGGAGGTTCGTGGCGGCCTCGACGACGTCGGCTGGCCCGATCAGCCAGCCGACCCGCCAGCCGGTCATCGCATAGGTCTTGGCGACTCCGTTGACCACGACACAGCGCTCCGCGAGCTCGGGCACCACGACCGGCATCGAGTGCTGCTCGTTGCCTTCGTAGACGAGATGCTCGTAGATCTCGTCGGTGACGACCCACCATCCGCGCTCGGCCGCGAGCCGACCGATCTCGACGATCGCGTCGCGGGCGTAGACCGCCCCGGTGGGGTTGGACGGAGAAACGAACAACAGCACCTTCGTCCGCTCCGTCGCCGCCTCCTCGAGCTGATCCACGGTGACCTTGAAGCCGGTCGGCGAGTGGGTCGGGACCTCGACGGGGACACCGCCGGCCAGGCGGATCGCCTCGGGGTACGTGGTCCAGTACGGGCTCGGCACCAGGACCTCGTCACCGGGGTCGAGCAACGTCGCAAAGGCGTTGTAGACCGCATGCTTGCCGCCGTTGGTGACGAGCACCTGCTGGGTTCGGATCTCGTAGCCCGAGTCGCGTGCCGTCTTGGCCACGATCGCCTCACGCAGTTCCGGCAGGCCCGCCGTGGGGGTGTAGCGGTGGTTGCGCGGGTCCCGACAGGCTGCAGCGGCAACTTCGACGATTGCCGCCGGCGTGGGGAAGTCCGGCTCGCCGGCTCCGAATCCCACGACGTCGAGGCCCTGGGACTGGAGTTGCTTCGCCTTGGCGTCGATCGCCAAGGTGGCCGAAGGCGCCACCTCGCCGACGCGGCGCGAGACGCGACGAGTCGCCGGCGATCGGGCCAGTGAAGGGGAAGTCGCCATTTGCCTATGCTGACACAGCTTCCCGCCCTCCCCGGTCAACCGGGGGCGGCCCGCCGGCCGCGGGTGCACTCCTGCCGCCCGTCTGCATTCGAGGTTCGACGTGACCCAACTCGTGATTCCGAAGCACCTGCTCCCCGCCGACGGCCGTTTCGGGTCCGGGCCTTCCAAGGTCCGGGCCGAGGCGATGGCCGTGCTCGCGGCCCGGGCGCCGACCTACCTCGGCACGAGCCACCGCCAGACGCAGGTCCGCGACGTGGTCGCCCGGGTGCGAACGGGTCTCGCCGGCCTGTTCTCACTGCCGGACGGCTACGAGGTCGCGCTCGGCAACGGCGGAACGTCGGCGTTCTGGGACGCCGCCACGTTCTGCCTCGTGGAGACGAGGAGCCAGCACGTCTCGTTCGGCGAATTCTCGGCCAGGTTCGCCGAGTGCACTCGCGCGGCACCGTTTCTCGAGGAGCCTGAGGTGATCTTGTCCGAGCCCGGGACACATCCCGAGCCGGTCGCGAGCGGCGCCGTCGACACGTACTGCCTCACCCACAACGAGACCTCGACCGGCGTGCAGGCCCCGGTGCGACGGCCCCGCGCCGGCGACGGCGCCGCCGCCGAGGGCCTCGTGCTCGTGGACGGGACCTCGGCCGCCGGCGGCCTCCGGGTCGATGCCGCCGAGCTCGACGCGTACTACTTCGCGCCGCAGAAGTGCTTCGGGTCCGACGGCGGTCTCTGGCTCGCGCTGTTGTCGCCGGCGGCCGTCGATCGCGTGGGCCGGCTCGCGGCCGGCGGTCGGTTCGTGCCCGCGTTCTTGGACCTCGGGATCGCCATCAAGAACTCCCGCCTGCAACAGACCCACAACACGCCGGCGCTCGCGACGCTGCTCCTCCTCGCCGAGCAGATCGACTGGTTCCTCGCCAACGGCGGCCTCGAGTGGGCCGCCTCACGCTCGGACCGGTCGGCCGGGATCGTCTACGGGTGGGCCGAGGCTTCCAGCTACGCCGCGCCCTTCGTCGCCGACCCTGCCGCCCGCAGCCATGTCACCGCCACCATCGACTTCGACGACCGCGTCGATGCGCTCGAGGTGGCGGCGGTGCTCAGGGCGAACGGCGTCGTCGATACCGAGCCGTACCGGAAGTTGGGGAGGAATCAGGTGCGGATCGCTTTGTTTCCTGGGATTGACCCTGGAGACCTCGAAGCCCTGACGGGATGCGTCGACTGGGTCGTCGAGCGAGTCGGTAGCTAGGGCTGCAGCGTGGCCGAGGAAGCCTTGGCAACCTCAGAGGCGCCGGCGAATGCACGGTCGTAGCGTCGTGCGATCCGCAGCCGCCAGGTGAGACGCACGGTGTCCACGAGCATGTCCCAGGCCGCGCGGGGCGAGACAGTGCTCGAGAATCGTTCGCGGATCTCGACCGGCAGCTCGATGACCCGTGTGTAGCCACGGCGCCGTGCGACGGCGAGGAGCTCGAGGTCGAACGTGAAGCCGTCCTCCTCGAGGATGGGCAGAAGCTCGGTGACGATCTCGCGCCGGGCCAGCTTGATCCCGCTCTGGGTGTCGGTGATGTCCAGGCCGAACAGGACCCGGGTCAGGACCTGGTAACCCCACGAATAGAAACGGCGCAGAGGTGGGTACACGACGACCGACTCGGCGTGGCGCTTGCTCCCGATCGCGAAGTCCGGCCGCTCGCGCCGGATGCAGTCGACGAACTCCCCCAGCACAGGCGCCGGGATGTCGCCGTCTCCGTCGATGAACCCGAGGTAGCTGCCGCGGCCGAGCCCGAGGCCCACGCGCAACGCGTGCCCCTTGCCCTGGTTGACGGCGAGGTGCACGACCTGGACCTCGGGGCCGAGTTGCTCGAGGCCGGCGTCGCTGCCGTCGGTCGAGCCGTCGGAGACGGCGATGACCTCGAAGCTGAGCCCTCGCTCGCGCAGCAGCGCGATGACTTGGCGGACGTGCGCGACCAGGTTCCCGCCTGGGTTGAAGTAAGGCACGACGACCGTCAGGTCGAGTTGGTCCTCCTGTCGCATCAGACCCATTCTCCCACCTGTGGAAGCCACGTTGACCGGCGGCGCCCGTCGCGTCCTGCGCCGGCCGCCGCCAGGCTTCTGCGATGGCGGGTCATCAGGACGGAAGTGGGACCTCGACGACGGCGTCCATCGCCAGCCAGAAGAGCGCCTCTCGCGCGTCATGAGCGTGCACCCAGTCCCGGTGGTCCCAGGAATCGCCGGCCAGGCTGTCTCCGGCATAGAGGAGCTGCCCGAACGAGACGCCCCTGAATCCCGCCACGGCTAGCAGCGCGGCCGACTCCATCTCGACGGTGATGCAGCCCTCCGCTCGGCGGAGCGCCACCTTGTCCTTGGTTTCGCGGTACACCGCATCGGTCGTCCATGTCGTCCCGGTCGTGAACGGGACGCCCGAGCGCCCGAGGACGCTCTCCAGGGTGGACACGACCGCCGGGGCCGCCTCCACGAGCCGCGACGGGGCCAGGTAGTGATAGGAGGTGCCTTCGTCGCGGACCGCGGCGGACACGACGACGGGATGACCCAGCGCGAGCGCAGCGTCGAGTGCGCCGGCGCCGCCGCACGCGACCAGGGCGCGACAGCCGTAGTCGATCGCCTCCTCGAAGAACAGCGCCGCCAGCGGCGCGCCCACCCCCGGCTGGAAGAAGGCAACCCGCTCGCCCTCGTGCTCGAGCTCCCAGATCGGATGGACGCCGTGCTCGCCGTACAGATGGGCTACCTGGCGCGCCTCCCGCTCGGCGGCGATCCGGGCGACCACATCGCCGAAGAAGCACGCGACCGCACGCGCCGGCACCTCGACCGCGTCCCGCGAAGGCGCGCAGAGGTGGACCGACGGTTCGATGAGTGCCCGGCGCGCCGGGTCGAACTCGAGGATCGGGTAGTCGGCGCTTGGCAGGCCGGAGACGGCTAACCCCCGGAGATGTCTTCGAGGCGCTGCCGGCCGGCGGTGACGAAGGGCATCATCGCCCGAAGCTCGGCGCCGACGGACTCGATCGGATGGCTCCTGCCGGCCGCCCGCAGCGCGTCGAAGCGCGGCCTGCCGGCGCGGTTCTCCGCCACCCACTCCTGGGCGAAGCTCCCGTCCTTGATCTCCTCGAGAATCTGTCGCATCTCGGCGCGGACGCGGTCGTCGACGATCCTGGGACCCCGGGTGAGATCCCCGTACTCAGCGGTGTCCGACACCGAGAACCGCATGCCGGCGATGCCCTGCTCGTACATGAGGTCGACGATCAGCTTGAGCTCGTGCAGGCACTCGAAATAGGCGGATTCGGGCTGGTATCCGGCGTCCACCAGGGTCTCGAAGCCTGCCATGACGAGAGCTGTCAGGCCGCCGCAGAGAACGACTTGTTCGCCGAAGAGGTCGGTCTCGGTCTCTTCTTCGAACGTCGTTTCGAGCACGCCGGCGCGAGTGGCACCGAGCGCGTCCGCGTAGGACAAAGCGAGCGCCATCGCTTTGCCGGTGGCGTCGGACGACACGGCGATGAGCGACGGGACTCCGCCGCCTTCGGTGTATGTGCGGCGCACGAGGTGACCGGGACCCTTCGGGGCGACCATGGCGACGTCGACCCCGGGGGGCGGTTCGATCAACCCGAAACGGATGTTGAACCCGTGAGCGAAGAACACCGCGTCGCCGGCCGCAAGGTTGGGAGCGATCTCGGCCTCGTACACGCTCGCCTGATCGGTGTCCGGGAGCAGGATCATGATGAGATCCGCCTCCGCGGCAGCCTCGGCAACGGTGACGACTCGCAGGCCGGCAGCTTCCGCCTTGGCCCGCGAGGACGACTCCGGCCTCAGCCCGACACGGACGTCGACGCCGGAGTCGTGGAGATTCAGAGCATGCGCATGGCCCTGCGAGCCGTAGCCGATGACGGCCACCTTGCGCGCCCGGACCAGAGCCGGATCGGCTTGGTCCTCGTAGTAGAGCTTGGCCATGGCACTCCTGTCTTTGACGATCGAATGTGATGCCGCCGGCGCCGGCGGCGGCGGCGGCTCAGGCGACTCAGGCGATCTCTGCCACCAGCTCGGCACGCCCGGTGACCGAAGACTTCCCGTCCAGCTTAGGGAGCGCAATTCGACCCGTCCGTTGCAGGCCTGCGATCCCGTACGGCGCCATGAGCTTCTCGAAGTCGTCGAGCGTGTCAGGCGTGCCCGCCACCATGACCGTGAGCGCCTCGCGCCCGACATCGACGATGCGGCCGGCGAAGACGCCTACGAGCTGGATGACCTGGGAACGCTGGTCCGCGTCGGCCGAGACGCTCACGAGAAGCAATTCGGCCTCGCGAGCCTCGTCCGGATGGAGCTCGCCGATCTCGACGACATTGATCAGCTTGTCGAGCTGGGCCACGACCTGTTCGAGGGGCGAGGACTCGACGTCCACGACGATCGAGATCCGTGAGAAGCGCTCGTCGTCGGTCGGCGCCACGGCCAGCGAGAAGATGTTGTACCCGCGCCGGGAGAACAGCCCCGCCACGCGGGCGAGCACACCCGCCTTGTTCTCGACCAGCACCGAGAGCAGGTGATGGCGGGGCACGTTGGGTTTGCGCTCCGGGCTCACCGAGCCGCCTCCGTCCTCGGATCCCGCTGCGATGGGTGGACGATGATCTCGTCGTTCGAGGCGCCGGCACGAACCATCGGGAAGACCTGCTCCATCGAATCGGTCCGGAAGTCGATCACCACCGGCCTGTCGTCGATGTCGTTGGCCTTCTCGATCGCCGGCGTGACCTCTTCCGGGCTCTCGACGCGCAGCCCGACGCAACCCATCGACTCGGCCCAACCGACGTAGTCGGGCAGGTCGGGCGACAGGTAGACCTCGGAGTAGCGCTCCTCGTAGAACATGTGCTGCCACTGTCGCACCATCCCGAGATAGGCGTTGTTCAAGATGGCGATCTTCACAGGGATCCGCTCGGCGCTGGCCGTGACGAGCTCCTGCGCGGTCATCTGGAAGCACCCGTCCCCGTCGACCGCCCACACCATCCGGTCGGGCCTACCGACTTTGGCTCCGATCGCGGCCGGCACCGCGAAGCCCATCGTCCCGAGCCCTCCGGAGTTGATCCAGGTGTTCGGGTACTCGAAGCCCCAGTACTGAGAGGCCCACATCTGATGCTGGCCGACACCGGACGCGAGGATCGTGTCGGGAGGTGTCGAGGCTCTCAACCGCTCTATGACGAACTCGGGCTTGAGCGTCGGTCGCCGCCCGGTCGCGCCGGACGCGATCTCGGTGTGCTCCGGCTCCGAACGGTCGTAGGTATACGGGTACTCCGCCTGCCACTTCTCCAGGGTCGCGATCCAAGGCGCCAGCCTCCCGAGGTCGACCGGCCCCGTCGCCCGGATCTGGGAGATCATGGCCTCGATGGCCAGGCGGCAGTCGGCCACGATGCCGACCTCGGGCCGCCGGACCTTGCCGATCTCAGCCTTGTCGATGTCGACGTGCACGACCTTCGCCACGGGCGCGAACGACGAGACCTGGCCGGTCACGCGGTCGTCGAAACGACTGCCGAAAGCGAGCAACAGGTCCGCCCGCTGCATCGCGGTGACGGCCGTGTAATTGCCATGCATCCCGGGCATGCCTAGGCACAGCGGATGGCTGTCGGGGAAAGAGCCACGCGCCATGAGGGTCGTGACGACGGGAATGCCCGTCAGCTCGGCGAACTCGCGCAAGGCGTCGGAGGCACGCGACTTCAAGATCCCGCCGCCGGCGTAGACCACCGGCCGCTCTGCAGCGAGCAAGAGCTGCACAGCTGCCGCGATCGCCGCCGGATCGGCAGTCGAGGCCGGGCGGTATCCAGGGAGGTCGACGCCGTCGGGCCAGTACCACTCCATCGTCGCGTTCGAAACATCCTTCGGGACGTCGATCAGCACCGGACCCGGCCGGCCGGTCGTGGCGACGTGGAACGCTTCGCGAACCACCCTGGGGATGTCGGCGGCGTCGGTGACGAGCCAATTGTGTTTCGTCACTCCGAGGGTGATGCCGGTCGTGTCGCACTCCTGGAAGGCGTCGGTCCCGATTGCGCTCGTTGCAACCTGGCCGGTGACGCAGACGAAAGGGATCGAGTCCATGTAGGCGTCCGCGAGCGGGGTGACGACGTTCGTCGCGCCGGGGCCGCTCGTGACCATCGCCACGCCGGGACGGCCGGTCGCCTGGGCATACCCCTCCGCCATGTGGCCGGCGCCCTGCTCGTGGCGAACGAGGATGTGCCGGATCGACGAATCGATGATGGGGTCGTAGACGGGAAGAATCGCACCGCCCGGAAGCCCGAAGATGACTTCGACCTCTTGCATCTCCAGGCTCTTCACGAGCGCCTGCGCTCCGGTGAGCTCCATCGGTGGTACCTCTCGTGTCGTCTTTTGGGTGAGTGGAAGGGACGCCGGCCTGCCTGAGCCGGAAAACGAAACGACCTCCCCTTCGGGGAGGTCGCAGGCGCAGCAACGCAGAAGGCGCCGTGCGCTAGGTAATCAGTACGAGGCGGTGGATCGCGGACATCCTGCACAGTGTTGCAGAGCACGGCGCCGGGTGCAACCGCCGGGCGCCGGGTTCCACCGCCGGTCTGCCGGTGCGGAGGGAGCCTGCGAAGGGAGCCTGCGGAGGGAGGCTGGGGAGGGAGTGAGCACCGGGTGTATCGGAATTTTTTCCAAACTTGCCTCGGATCGAGATTGCGACCAGTCGCAATCTGTTCTGGAAGCAAGTTTGGAAAGAAATCGCACATGCCCCGAGGAGCCGAAGGCCCGGGTGCGGGCGGCCTACGGGCTACCGGGCCTACCGGGCCTACCGGCCCACCGGCCTACCGGCCTACCGGCCGGGCGGCCTAGCGGCCGCCTACGGCTCGGTAACGGCGCCGCGCTCGGCCCCGACGACGAGCCGTGCGTACTTCGCAAGCACACCGGTCGGATAACGGGGGGCAGGGGGCTTCCACCCGTCGCGACGCCGCTCGAGCTCGCTCGAGTCGACCAACACGTCCAGACGGCCCTCGTGCGCGTCCAGCACGATCTCGTCACCGTCCTCCACCAACGCGATCGGGCCGCCGATGGCGGCCTCCGGCGCAACGTGACCGATACAGAAGCCCTGCGTTCCGCCTGAGAAGCGCCCGTCGGTGACGAGGGCGCAATCGCCTCCTCGCCCGGCTCCCGTCATCGCTCCGGTCACGGCGAGCATCTCGCGCATCCCCGGACCGCCCTTCGGTCCCTCGTAGCGGACGACCACGACCGTGCCGGGCGTGATCGCACCGGCGAGAATGGCGTCCATGGCGGCATTCTCGCCGTCGAACACTCGGGCGCGACCGGCGAAGGCGAGTTCGCCGTCGATCCCTGCAACTTTGACCACCGAGCCCTCGGGAGCGAGCGATCCACGCAGGATGGCGATCCCGCCGTCGGAGTGGATCGGCTCCGCGAAGGCGCGGACAACCGAGCCGTCGGGGGCCGGCGGGTCAAGGTCGGCGAGGTTCTCGGCCATCGTCTTTCCCGTCACCGTCAGGCAGTCCCCGTGGAGGAGGCCTTCGTCGAGGAGCACACGGAGCACGACCGGGACGCCGCCGATGCGGTCGAGGTCGGTCATGTGGTACCGGCCGTGCGGCTTCATGTCCGCGATGTGGGGCACCTTCCGGCCGATGCGGGTGAAGTCGTCCAGCTGAAGTTCAACCCTGGCCTCGTTGGCTATCGCCAGCAGGTGAAGAACGGCGTTGGTCGAGCCGCCGAGAGCCATGACCGTGGCTATCGCGTTCTCGAAGGCCTCCTTCGTGAGGATCTGACGAGGGCGGATGCCCTTCTCCAGCAAGCCGATCACGGCCTTCCCGCTCGCGTAGGCGAGGTCGTCCCGCCGGCGGTCGACGGCCGGCACGGCCGCCCCGGCCGGGAGTGCCATGCCCAGGGCCTCGGCGACCGATGCCATGGTGTTGGCGGTGAACATGCCGGCGCAGGAGCCTTCCGTCGGGCAGGCGTTGCACTCGATCGCCGCCAACTCCGCGTCGTCGATCGTGCCGGCCGCCCGCGCGCCAACCGCCTCGAACACCGAAACAATGTCCAGCGCGCGATCCCCCAACCGCCCCGGCAGGATCGTTCCGCCGTAGACGAAGACCATCGGGAGGTCGAGCCGGCCGGCGGCCATGAGCATCCCCGGCAGGGACTTGTCGCATCCGGCGAGCCCGACGAAGGCGTCGAAGCGCTCGGCGTGCATGACCGCCTCGACGGAGTCCGCGATGATCTCCCGGCTCACGAGGGAGGCGTGCATGCCCTCGTGACCCATCGAGATGCCGTCGGAGACGGAAATGGAAACGAATTCGAAGGGAAACCCGCCGGCCGCTCGCACGCCGTCCTTCGCCCGCTGGGCCAGCCGGGCGAGCGGCAGGTTGCACGGCGTGACCTCGTTCCAGGTCGAGGCGACACCGACCTGAGGCTTGTCGAAGTCGTCGTCCGTCATCCCGACGGCGCGGAGCATCGCCCTCGACGGCGCACGCCGGAAACCCTCGGTCACGTCCTGGCTGTGAATCTTGAGTGAACGGATCTTGTCGGCCATCGCCTCAACCTATACGGACGCGCCCCGTTGCTCTCTTCCTAGGCGTGACTGCGAGCGGCGAACAGCGCGGCGACCACCTTGCCGTTCGCCTTCCCCTTCGTCGCGCGCATGACCTGACCGAGCAGGAACTGCGCCACTTTCTCCTCGCCGGCGCAGAAGCGTTGCCACTCCTCGGGGTTGGAGGCGATCACCTCGTCGACGATGGACTCGAGAGCTGCGCTGTCCATCTGCTCGTAGCCGAGCCGAGCGGCGATCTGCGCCGGGTCTCCGCCTCGTTCGATGAGCTCGGCCAGCACTTCCTTGGACTGCGTGGCCGAGAGGCGGCCCGAGGACTCCATCGCGAGCAACGCCGCGAAAGCGGACGGGTCGAGCGAAGTCGCCAGCTCCGGCCTCGCGGCCGCCTCGTTGGCGGCCCGTGCGAGGGCGAGGCGTGGGTCGGCGCCGGCTGCTACTGCCCCGGTCACGAGGTCGTCGAGCCCGAGGTCGACGACAGTCACGACCTGATCTGTCGAGGCGTCCCCACGCACCGCGGCGTCCGAGTCGCCCCGGACCAGCTCCACGAGTCTGCGGCGGCGCTCCGCCGGCATCGGCCCGACACCTTCAGCCGCCGCCGCCAGGAGCTGGTCGTCGGGCACGAGCGGCACGAGGTCGGGCTCGGGGAAGTAGCGGTAGTCGTTCGCCTCCTCCTTCGAGCGCAGGGCGTGCGTGCTGCCGTCGGCCTCGTTCCAGTGCCGCGTCTCCTGCGCCACCCGCTCGCCGGCTTCGAGCAACGCGATCTGACGAGCCACCTCGTAGTCGATGGCCCGCTGGAGGGATCGCAGCGAATTGAGGTTCTTCACCTCGCAACGGGTGCCGTACTCCGTCGTTCCCTCTGGCCGAACCGAGACGTTGGCGTCGACTCGCAGCGACCCCTCCTCCATGCGGCCGTCCGACGATCCCGTCGCGACGAGGATCGAGCGCAACTCGGTCACGTAGGCGCGGGCCTGGCCAGCAGACCGTATGTCCGGCCGCGACACGATCTCGACGAGCGGCACGCCGGCGCGGTTGTAGTCCACGAGTGAATGGTCCGCCTCGTGGATCCGGCCGCCGCCGCCGACGTGCGTCGTCTTGCCTGTGTCCTCCTCCATGTGCGCCCGTTCGATCCCCACCCGCGAGCCGTCCGGCAGTTCCAACCAGCCGTCGACGTTGATCGGCTCGTCGTACTGGCTGATCTGGTAGTCCTTGGGCATGTCGGGATAGAAGTAGTTCTTGCGGTGGAAGATCGAGCGCTGCGCTCTGCAATTGAGCGACGTGCCGATCCTGAGCGCCAGCTCGACGGCACGCCGGTTGATCACCGGGAGAGAGCCGGGAAGCCCGAGGCAGACCGGGCAGACGTTGGTGTTCGGCTCTTCACCGAAGGCGTTCCGGCACCCGCAGAAGAGCTTCGTCGCCGTCGAGAGCTCACAGTGCACCTCGAGGCCGACCACGGTCTCGTACGAGCTCACGGCGTGACCGGTCCTCGTACGCCGGCCGGCGCCGCGGCCTCGAGGCTGGCGGCGACCCGCATCATGAGCGCCTCGGCGAGGGCGGGGGCGAGGATTTGCACGCCGACCGGGAGCCCGTCGGGGCTCAACGCGAAGGGAACCGTCACGGCCGGATGACCGGCGAGGTTGGACGGGATGCTGCAGAGGTCGCACAGGTACATCTCGATCGGGTCGTCGACCTTCGAGCCGAAGGGGAACGCTGCCGACGGGGTGGTCGGGGTCAGGAGCACGTCGAAAGTGCGGTAGGCCTCGTCGAACGCTCGGATCACGAGGGTGCGGGCCTTCTGGGCCTGGCCGTAGTAGGCGTCGTAGTAGCCGGCCGACAAGGCATAGGTGCCGATCATGATGCGACGCTTCACCTCGGGCCCGAAGCCCTCGCCGCGGGTTCTGGCGTTCATCGTCTCCGCGTCGGGCCCGTCCACCCTCAGGCCATAGCGGACACCGTCGTATCGGGACAGGTTCGACGAGGCCTCGGCGGGGGCGATGATGTAGTAGGCCGGCAGTCCGAGCAACACCTCCGGGATGGCGACCGGCTCCACCTTTGCGCCGGCGGCAGCGAGCGCCTCGCCGGCGGCGGCGACCGCGGCGCTGCACTCGGGCGCGACGTCGGAGATGAAGTCCTCGACTATGCCGACGCGCAGCCCGGACACCCCGTCGTTGAGCGTGGCGAGGATCGAGGGCGCCGGCAGATCAAGTGACGTCGAGTCCATCGGATCGTGGCCGGCGACCACCTCGAGCCCGAGCGCCGCTTCCGCGACCGTGGTCGCGAACGGGCCGATCTGGTCGAGCGAGCTCGCGAACGCGATCAGGCCGTAGCGGGACACGACGCCGTATGTCGGCTTCACTCCTACGACCCCGCACAACGAGGCGGGCTGGCGGATGGACCCGCCGGTGTCGGTCCCGAACGCAAGGGGCACCATGCCCGAGGCGACCGACGCCGCACTTCCGCCGGACGACCCGCCTGGGACGCGCGTCGTGTCCCACGGGTTGCGGGTCGGGCCGAACGCCGAGTTCTCGGTCGAGGATCCCATCGCGAATTCGTCGAGGTTGGTCTTCCCGACCAGGACCGCGCCGGCGCCGCGGAGCCGTCTCACCGCCGTCGCATCGTAGGGCGGCAGCCACCCGGCCAGGATCCTCGAGGAGCAGGTCGTGGGGATCCCCTCCGTGCAGAGGTTGTCCTTCAAGGCGATCGGCACACCGGCGAGCGGCCCGGGGTCCCGCCCCGAGCCCACCGCGCGGTCGACAGCATCGGCGGCGGCCATGGCCTTTTCGGCCGTCACCTCGTTGAAGCAGTGCAGGGTCCCCTCGAGCTCATCGACGCGTTGCAGCGTCTTCTCGAGGACCGACCGGGCGCTGATCTCGCCCGCGCGGACCGCAGCTGCGATCTCGGCCACAGAACCGATGTGGGGCGCGGGCTTGGCTGTCACGGCGCCTCGCCCATGATGCGCGGGACTCTGAAGCGGTGGTCCTCGACAGCAGGCGCCTGTGCGAGCACCGTCTCGCGGTCGAGGCACGGGACTTCGGTGTCGGGACGAAGGACGTTGTCCACTGGGAGCGGGTGGGCGGTCGGAGGGACGCCGGCCGTGTCGAGGCTGCGCACGGCGTCGACGTGCTCGAGGATGGCGGACAGCTGAGCCGCGTAGCGGTCGACCTCACCTTCGTCGAGAGCGAGCCTGGCGAGGCGCGCGACGTGGCGCACCTCTTCGGCCGATATGAGCCGCTCGTCGCTCATCGCGGCGCGGCCACCTTGCTCAGAAACGCAACCGAGCGCTCTTCGATCTCCGGGGCGTCGTAGTCGAGCGTGGCGACGTGGAAGCTCCGCTCCAGCCAGACTCGCTCGACGGGCCCGCCCGCCTTCTCGACGAGCAAGTCGCCCGACTCCGTGGGTACGACGTGGTCGACCCGGCTCGACAAGAGCAGCGTTGGGCACCGGAGCTCGCCCAGTTCAGCTGCAACCCCGTCGACGCCGTCGAACAGCGAGAGCAACGGCTCGATCGGCGTGGCGGCGTAAGCGGTCTCGACCACGCCTTCCAGCGCGATGTCGGATCCGATCGACGGCAGTGACGAGCCTCCGGCGTCGACCATGCCGCGCAGCATCTCTCGGAAGCTCGTGGCCGGCGGATCGACGAGCGGGTTCACGACGATGACACCGGCGATCTCAAAGTGGCGTTCGGCGAGCCAGATGGCGAGCGAGCCACCCATGGACAGTCCCGCCACGACCACCTGTTCGCAACGGGCGGCGAGGCCGGCGTAGGCGGCGTCGGCGGCGACCGACCAGTTTGACCAGCGCGTCGGTTCCATTTCCTCCAGGCTCGTGCCGTGCCCGGGCAGGAGGGGCAGCTCCACGGAGTAGCCGGCTCTGGCGAGCGCCTCCGCCAGCGGCCGCACCGAGCGCGGGCTGCCGGTGAAGCCGTGCAGGACGAGGACGCCGGTCGGACCGCCCTTGGCAGAAAACGGCTCGGCGCCGGCGAGGATCTGGGCGGCCACGCGAGCATCGTATCCGCCTGTCCTCGCATGGCTCCCGAGCCGGTAGTGTCCGCTCAACGAGCCGACCGGTGTGGGCAGGAGTTGATGTGGAGAGGTTCCAGTTTCTGAGTGAGGAGTGGACCGCGGAGGTGAAACGGCTCCACGACGAGGTCGTGACCGAGTCGAGTCCCGCACCACAGAGCATGCGCATGAACCTGGTCCTGACCGACGCGCCGTTCGGCGGTGGCACGATCGACGCACACCTGGACACGAGCTCCGGTGAGCTGCTCTTGGAGACCGGCCATCTCGACGATGCCGACCTGACGGTGACCGTGGACTACGAGACGGCGAAGGCGATCCTCGTCGAGGGAAACGTCCAGGCCGCGATGCAGGCCTTCATGGCGGGCCGGATCAAGCTCGAGGGTGACATGTCGCTGCTGTTCGCCATGCAGAACGCCCCGATCGACGCGGCCCACCAGGAGCTCGCTGTTCGCATCCGGGAGATCACCGAATAGCGCCGCACGGCCCCGCGCTTCAGACGCCCGGATAAGCCCGCCGGAGCTCGTCGAGATCGGCCTCCGCCCCTTCGAACGCCGGCGTGTGATCGGGGTCGAGCCGGCCGTAGACGAGCCGGATCAGGGCCTCGGTGGGCAAAGTGAGGTCGGACCCGCCGGTCGGATCGCCGGGCGCGAACGCGATGGCCTCGGGTGCCAACGTGATATCGGCGTGGCGAGTCGGCGCCGTCGTCGCGACCCTGATCGTGCGGTCGGCCCCGGTCGGTTTGCCTGCGTAGCCGGCGATAAGGGCGAGGCGGTCGAAGACGAGTCCGACGCCATCGGCGAAAAGTGCCGCGGTCGGGTCTCCGACCACGGCGACGTCCCATGAGTGCAAGATGTGCTCACCGACGCGCGTGCCGAGGTAACCGGCGAAGTCGAACTCCACCGGCCCGAATTGGAGACGGAACCTCTCGCGCTCCTCATCGGTCACCGAGGCAAGGCGTTCGAGCAGTGCCTGGTCGGCGCGAAGCGAATCCGAGGCCTGGTCGTCCGGGCTCTTCGCGTTCCACTCGTCCCAGACGGCCTGTACGTCGTTCATCTCCATCGTGCCGCCGGCGAGGACGGCGTCCAGGTTCCCTCGCATGATGACCGCGCCGGAGCCCAAATGGGAGAGCACCTGGGCGATCGTCCACTCCGAGGGGTAGGCGCTCTGGCGCAGCTCGCCCGGCGAGAGCGGCTCGACGAGTGCCTTCAACCGGCCGGCGGAGGCGTTCAGCACGGCGAGCTGCTGCTCAACGGTTTCCGCCGAGCTCGTGCCGGCGGCGCCTGCGGTCGCGTTGTTGTCCGTCATCGGGGCCACCTCTCGTTGAGCGCGCACCGAGACGCTAACGGCGATGTGCCCCGCCCCGGCTACGACCGCGGCACGACAGCAGGCGGCGTGGCGGCGCCGGAAACGATCTTCGGGACCTCCTCGAACAGCTCGGCGACGGTCCACCGATCACCCTTGTCGATCTCTTCGGTGAGGGTCCAGGGCTGGAAGAATTGCACTTTGCCACCCTGGATGAAGAAGACCTTGCCCGTGAGAGGGCAGGCTTCGGCGGCGAGGTAGGCGACGAGCGGCGAGACGTTGGCGGGGTCCCAGGCATCGAAAACGCCCGGGTCGGCCGGCGCCTGCACGATGTCGGACAGGCCGGGCGTCGATTCGGTCATCCTCGTCCGGGCTGCCGGTGCGATCGCGTTCACCCGTACGCCGTAGCGCGACAGCTCCTGGGCCGCGATCACCGTGAACGCAGCGATCCCTGCCTTGGCGGCGCCGTAGTTCGACTGGCCCGGGTTGCCGAGCAAGCCGGAAGTGGACGAGGTGTTGACGACGGCGGCGCTGACCTTGTTGCCTGCCTTGGACTGCTCGCGCCAGTAGGCGGCGGCCCAGCGTGTGGGAACGAAGTGGCCCTTCAGATGCACGTGGATGACGGCGTCCCACTCGTCTTCGGTCATGTTCACCAGCACCCGGTCCCGGAGGATGCCCGCATTGTTCACGAGCACATGGAGGTCGCCGAAGGCCTCGACGGCAGCGTTGACGAGGCGCTGGCCACCTTCCCAGTCCGCGACGTTGTCGGAGTTGGCGATGGCCTCGCCCCCCATCTGCTTGATCTCGTCCACGACCTGCTGGGCGGGAGTGCGATCGTCTCCCGAGCCGTCCACGGCGCCGCCGAGATCGTTGACGACGACCTTGGCTCCCTCGCTCGCGAAGAGGAGCGCGTGCTCCCGGCCGATTCCGCGGCCCGAACCGGTGATGATCGCAACCCTGCCTTCGAGTGCACCCATGACCGTGCTCTCCTTCCGTTTCTAGACCGGCAATCGCTCGCTCGGCCGGCTCGGCAGACCCGCCAGCGGTGACGTCACGTTGGCAGCACGCACGGCATGAGGTCAAGCGGGGCGACTCGCGGCCGGCGGCGCTGCGGGGCGGCCGGCGGGCGGCCGGCGGGCGGCCGGCAGCGGGCGGCCGACCGCGGACGATCGTCAGTACAGGTACAGATTGACGGTCGAACCCACCCGGACTGACGTGTTGGGCGAGGGAAGGGTAGTCAGGACGAAGCCGGCGCCGGGTGGACCGAAGAGGCGCCATTTGAGGCCGAGCTGTCTCAGCTTCTGTTCGGCAACGGTCGCGGAGTCTGCGAACAGCGACGGAACCTTCACGAACGGAGGGCCGATCGAGGTATAGACGACCACGGTCGAGTGACCCGGCACGCTGGTGCCCGGCGCCGGCTTCGTGGTCACGACGTAGCCGGGCGAGATCGTGGTCGAGTACGCAGGCTCTTCGGTAGCGGTCAGGTGAAGGTCGGTCAGGGCTGCTTGCGCCTGCGCCCAGGTGACGACACCCCCCTTCAGATCGGCCGGGATCGTTTGCGGGGCATAGCCCTTCGAGATCACGACTTTGACGGCGTCGCCGTAGTAAAGCCGCCCGGCGGGGGGCGAGGTCGGGCTTACTACCTTCCCGGCGGGCACGGTCTCGCTGTAGACGGTCGAGAACTGACCGACCAGATGCGCCTTTTTGAGCGCGGAGGAAGCTTGTGCCTCGGTGAGCCCTTGAAGCGCCGGGAACACCGTCGGGTGTCGTCCTCTCGAGACGACGATCCTCACGTCGGCCCCGACCTTCTCTCGCACCCCGTGGCGCGGGAGTTGGGACACCACTTCTCCGGCGGCAAAGCGCGCGCTGTACTGCCCGCCGGTGACGACGGGCTGGAGCCCCACCCGCTTCAGTGCCGCCGCCGCCCGTGGGATGTCGAGCCCGACGAGCCGCGGGACACGGGCGTGCCGCACCACAACGGGTGGTGGTGAAGTCGTCCTCTTGGCGAGGAACACCCCGCCGCCGGCGGCCTCGAGCAGCACGAGGACAAGAAGCCAAGGCAACCACCGGTGCCTGCGCCTGGTCTTGGCGGGGGGCCCCGGCACCGCCATTGCTTCGGGTACCGGCGTGATCCGGCGCACGACAACAGGGACCGTCTGCGTGGGCACCTCGGG
This sequence comes from uncultured Acidimicrobiaceae bacterium, assembly GCA_963763085.1. GTDB lineage: Bacteria > Actinomycetota > Acidimicrobiia > Acidimicrobiales > Bog-793 > CAVXNB01. The sequence continues at coordinate 629,745 of CAVXNB010000004.1, read as the reverse complement.
GGGGCGAGCGGGCTGGGTCGCGGGAGGCGCCGCCGCCGGCGCCGTGACCGGCCTGGGTGCGGCCGGCGCCGTGACCGCCTGGTCCGGGCGCATCGCCGCTGCCGAGGCCACGGCCGGCGGCGTCAGCGCGATCCCGAGGCGCTCGGTCGGATCCCGGTCGATCCCGCGCGGGATCCCTGGCAGCGCGAGATCGGGTGGGTTGAGCGGTAGCGGCTCGGGGGGCTCGAGCTCCTGGAGCAGCATCTCGAGCTCGGTCGCCAGCCCGGCCGCGTCGAGACGCGCCAGCGGCTCGGAGATCGCCGCCTGCGCCAGCACCGGCGCCAGCGGCCCGAGCTCGCGGGCCGGCGGCAGGACCGCGCCGACGCGCGCCATCAGGGTCGCCACCGTCGTGTCCCCGGCGAAAGGCACCCGCCCGGTCACCGACTCGTAAAGGGTCAAGGCCAGCGAGTAGACGTCGGTGCGGTCGTCCACCGGACGACCCTCGACCTGCTCGGGCGAGGCGTAGCGGGCCGTCCCCATGACCGTCCCGATCGGCTCGGTGAGCGCCGCCTCCGCGATCGCACGCGCGAGGCCGAAGTCCGCCACGAGCAGGCGGCCGTCGTCGTCGAAGAGCAGGTTGGCGGGCTTGATGTCGCGGTGGACGAGACCCCGCCGGTGGGCATAGGCAAGCCCATGGGCGGCCTCGGCGCCGATCGTCGCCGCTTGTTGGGGGCTCAGCAGCCGGCCGGCGTCGAGCAGGGACCGCAGGCTTCCGCCACCCAGGTACTCGAGGACCAGGTAGGGCATGCCGTCGTCGTCGCCCCAGTCGTAGACATGCAGCACGTTCCGGTGGTTCAGGGAGGCCGCCAGGCGCGCCTCCGCCTGGAACTTCCTCAGGAAGGTGGCGTCGCCGGCCAGCGCCGGATGCAGGAGCTTGACGGCGACGCGGCGACCCAGCCGCGCGTCGTCCGCGGCGAAGACCTGGGCAGAGGCTCCGGCACCGACCACGGCGAGGAGTCGGTAGCGTCCGCCGATAACCCGGCCGACCTGTTCGAGGATGCTCGACATGGGATCCCAAAAAGGGTAACGGTTGGAGGCCCGGAATCGGTGGAGGGCCCTCAGTTGCCGTCTATCAGGGCAGCTCGCCGGTCTGCAGAAGCTCGACGAAGCCCGGCTCGTCGAGAATCGGCACGCCCAGCGCCTCGGCCTTGGTCAGCTTGGCGGCGCCGGGGGCGTCACCGACGATCACCGCTGTCGTCTTCGCCGAGACCGAGCCGGGGGATTTGCCGCCCCGCTCGATGATGGCGGCCTCGGCCTCCTCCCGGGTGAACCCGGCCAGCGAGCCGGTGACCACCACGGACTTGCCGATCAGCGTCTGGGGAAGCCGGGAACGCTCCGCCACGCCGGGCTGGGCAATCCCGAATTTCACGCCTCCGGCTCGGAGCCGCTCGACCATGGCCCGCTCCGCCTCCGACCCGAAGTAGCTCACCACGCTGGCGGCGATCACCCCTCCGATGCCCTCGACCGACGCCAGCTCCTCCTGGGATGCCGCCATGAGGCGATCGAGGTCGCCGAAGTACCTGGCCAAGGCTACGGCGACCGTGCCCCCCACGTGGCGGATGCCAAGCGCGGTGAGCAGGTTGGCGAGCGGCCGGCTCCTCGATGCGTCGATCGCAGCCACGAGATTCCTGGCCGAGATCTCGCCGAATCCCTCCAACCCCTGCAGGTCTTCCATCGACAGCCGGTAACAGTCGGAGGCGTCCGACAACAGACCGGCCGCGACGAACTGGCCGACCCGCTGCTCACCGAGGCCCTCGATGTCCATGGCGCCGCGCGAGGCGAAGTGCACGATCCGCTGGACCCGCTGCGCCGGGCAGTTGATGTTGACGCAGTAGGTGTCGCTCTCGCCGTCGAGCCTCGAGAGAGGAGTCCCGCAGCTCGGGCACACCCTCGGGAAGGTCCACGGCTCGGTCCCGGCAGGGCGGGCACTGAGCACGGGACCCACGACCTCGGGGATCACGTCACCCGCCTTGCGGACGACCACCGTATCTCCGGGACGTACGTCCTTAAGCCGGACCTGGTCCTCGTTGTGCAGGCTGGCGAGCCCGACGACCGAGCCGGCGATCTGCACCGGTCGAAGCTTCGCGAACGGCGTCGCTCTTCCGGTTCGTCCGATCGAGACGAGGATGTCGTCGAGAAGCGTCGTGCGCTCCTCGGGCGGGAATTTGTACGCCACCGCCCAACGCGGCGCGTGCGAGGTTGTCCCGAGCCGGAGGTGGAGCGCCAGGTCCTCGACCTTGACGACGACTCCGTCGATCTCGTAACCGAGCCCGTGACGGCGCGACTCCATGTCCCGGCAGTACGCGAACACCGACTCGAGGTCCGAGACGACGGTCGTCTCGGGATTGACGGGCAGCCCCGCCCGCTTGAGCAGGTCGATCGAGCCGGACTGGGTCGTGAGCCCCGAGACGCCGTCCACCTGGTAGAAGAACGCCCCGAGTGCCCGCCCGGCGGTGATGCTCGAGTCCTTCTGGCGGAGCGAGCCCGCCGCCGCGTTGCGGGGATTGGAGAAGGTGGGTAGTCCCGCCGCGGTCTGGCGGTGGTTCAGCTCTTCGAACGCGACGATCGGGAAGTACACCTCGCCGCGGGCCTCGAGGATCTCGGGGATCTCGCCGTCCGGGAGATCGAGCTCCGCCGGAATCGACTTCAGCGTCCGGACGTTCGGGGTCACGTCCTCCCCCACCCGCCCGTCACCACGGGTCGCGCCTCGCACCAGGCGTCCCCGCTCGTAGGTCAACGAGATCGACAGGCCGTCGATCTTCGGCTCGCACACGAACGGCGATCCGCTTTCCGGGGCGAGGATCCGTTGCAGGCGCGCACCCCAGGCGAGGATCTCCTCGAGCGTTGTCACCTTGTCCAGGCTCATCATCGGCGTGCGGTGCGCCACCGCGGCGAAGAGGGGCGAGGGCGCTATCCCGACCGACTGTGTGGGCGAGTCGGACTGGACCAGCTCGGGATGTTGGTCCTCGAGGGTCAGCAGCTCGTCCTTGAGCGCGTCGTACTCGGCGTCGGGGATGTCGGACGCGTCCTCGAGGTAGTACTGGGCGTCGTAGCCCTTGATGAGGGCCCGCAGCTCGGCGGCGCGGGCTGCCGCGCCGGACGGATCGCCGCGTCGGTCGTCGCTCACCCGAGCGATGGTAGGCGGACGCCCGGCGCGGGCCGGCGGCCCGGACTGCCAATCTCGAGACGAGCTGTCCTACGCCGCAATGCCCGAGCCGAGGACTTCGTCGCCCGAGTAGATGGCGATCGTCTGACCAGGGGCGACGCGGCGTTCCGGCCGCCCGAGATAGCGCAGGCCGGACTCGGTGAGCACGGCGGGCCGCGCCCGTCCGTGCGCGCTCGCCTGTGCCAGGACGGCGGTTCCGACCGGGACCGGACCGTGCACCCAGGTACGGGCCGTCAACTCGACGGCCGCGGTGAGCAGCTCGTCCTCGGTGCCGACGACGACGGTGGCCGAGGCGACGTCCACCTCGAGCGCGTAGCGTCGCTCCGCCGACGAGATCCCCAGTCCGCGCCGCTGGCCGACGGTGACCATCTCGACCGCGGGCACCGTTCCCACGACCTCGCCCGTCGTACGGTCGACCAGGCGACCCGGATGCAGCTCGATGCGCTCGCCGAGGAAGCGCCGCCGCGGACCGGTTCCCGGACCGGCGGCCACGAAGCACACCTCCTGGCTTTCGGGCTTCGCCGCGGTGGGCAGGGAGAGGGCGTGGGCCCGGAGGCGAACTTCTGGTTTCGTGAGGGTGCCGACGGGGAGCAGGACCCGGGTGAGCTCGCGGACCGTGAGCATCGACAACACGTATGACTGGTCCTTGGCGGGGTCGTGGCCGCGGAGCAGGCGCGGCTCGCCGCCGCAACCATCGCTTGAGATCCGGGCGTGATGTCCGGTCGCCACGGCATCGAAGCCGAGCCGCAAGGCACGGTCGAGAAACCGCCGGAACTTCAGATGCCGATTGCACTCCACGCAGGGGTTCGGCGTCCGCCCGAGCGCGTGCGCCTCGGCGTAGGGCGTCACGACGCGCGCCTCGAACTCCTCCGCGAAGTTGAAGACGTGGTGATCGATCCCGAGCCGGGCTGCGACGCGCCGGGCGTCGTCCACGTCGCCGACCGAGCAGCAGCCCGAGTCGCCTGCCCCGCCCCAGAGCTTCAGGGTTGCGCCGACGACATCGTGGCCTTCCTCGAGCAGGAGCGCGGCAGCCACCGACGAGTCCACACCGCCCGAAAGCCCAACCAGCACGCGCACGTCGTCAGTCTCCCAGAGCGCGGCGCAGTGCTAGGCGCGCAGCCTCTCGACTGCCTTCGCGAACGCGACGAGCGCCGCCTCGATGTCCTCGCCCGGTCGTGGCGTGACCGAGCGAGAACCGGACGTGGCGGTTGGCTTCCTCGGTGGTGTGTCCCATTGCGAGCAGCACGTGGCTCGGCTCGAGGGCACCGCTCGCGCAGGCCGAGCCGGCCGACGCGCAGACTCCGAGCTCGTCGAGCACGAGCAGAAGCTCTTCCGCCTCGACCCCCTCGACGCCGAGATTGCAGATGGCGTCGATGCGGCCGTCGCGCGGCACGGCCTCGTGCACGCCGGGAACCGCCCGGGCGATGCCGTCGAGCAGCCGCGTCGAGAGCTGACGGACGCGGAGGCTCGCCGCCTCGCGATCTCGGACCGCCGCCTCCGCCGCAGCGGCCATGGCCACGACGCCGGCGACGTTCTGGGTGCCCGCTCGGCGCTCCCGCTCCTGCGGGCCGCCGCGAAGCAGCGGCCGTAGCGGCCGCAAGGGCGAGGGCCCGCCGTCCGAGGCGCCGGAACGCACGACGAGCGCGCCGACACCCTTCGGGCCGCCGAACTTGTGGGCGCTCAGGCTCACGAGACTGGCGCCGGCGGTGAGCGCGGCGACGTCGAGCCAGCCGAACGCCTGCACGGCGTCGGTGTGGACGACGGCCCACGGAGCCCGCTCGCGCACGAGGGCGACGACGGCGTCGAGCGGCTGGCGCACGCCGGTCTCGTTGTTGACGAGCATCACCGAGACGAGACGCACGGTCTCGTCCAGCGCGTCGGCGAGCGCGTCGAGGTCGACGACGCCGCGAGGGTCGACTGCGATGGTTCGCCCGCCCGCGGCCAGGCACGACTCCAGCACGGCGGGGTGCTCCACGGCGCTGCACAGGACCGTGCCGCGGCCGGTGCCCGCAGAGCCCGCAGAGCTGCCCGCAATCCCGGAGCTGCCGGCGACGCCGCTGACGGCGAGGTTGTCGGCCTCGGTGCCCCCGCTCGTGAAGACGACGTCGCCTGGGTGGGCACCGAGCACGGCGGCGAGCTGCTCCCGGGCGTCGTCGAGGGCGCGCTGGGCCGCCCGCGCGACCCCATGGGTCCCGGACGGGTTGCCGTAACGGTCCGTCAGGAACGGAAGCATCGCCGCGACGGCCTCCGCGCACATCGGCGTGGTCGCGGCGTGGTCGAGATAGACGACCTGATCTCGGTGCGAGCTGGTCAATCTGTCGGAGCTCCCGGCGGCGGAGCGCATGGATCGGGCTCGTAAGGCGGCGGCGGGTAGACCGGGACGGAGGCGACACGGGTGATCGTGCTCACACCGCGCTGGTTGCCTTCGCGCGCAAGGGTGAAGCGCTTGACGTGTCGCCAATGCGTCGCGAGATCGAAGAATGCCACCGTCACGCGCTCCACCACCGGCGCAGCTTGGCCCAGGCCGACGTAGGGTCCGAGGTGGGTGGCGTCGCTCAGGGCGAGGAACCACTTCGGGCTCGCGATGAGGTTGTAGAGCTGCGAGCTGTTAGCGGGAAGGTTGCAGCCGTCCGTGAGGCTCTGCACGACCAGCGCGGCCGGGCCATCTTTGGAAGCAGCCGAGTAGACGTCTTCCTGACGGGTGAATTCGGCGCCCGATAGGAGCGCGACGGCTCTCGGGCGCACGCCCATCGAGGCGAGCGTGGCCGCGTAGGCACGGTCGTAGAGCAGAGCCGCAACCGTGTCCGCACCGTCCGACTGGCCGGCGATGATGAGGCGGGACGGGTCCACGAGCTTGACGAGGTAAGCCGCATACGGCGGGGCGTGTCCATGGCCCGCTCTCACGATCTGCGATACGACGAACGCGACGTCGCCGGGCTGGTTGAACTCGTCCGACTCGGTGTCGGCTCCGTGCTGGGCCTCGATGGCGGCACGGCTCGTGTCGGGAAAGAACGGCGCCACGACCACGTAGCCGGCCGCCACCCAGGAGACCAGAAGAGCACGATAGGTGTTGGGGTCGACGTCGAAGCCGTGGGCGAACACGATGACCGGAAATGGGCCGTAGCGGAACGCCGGCGGCGCGAGCGGCACGACCGAGAGCGGCTTCGCCTTCAGGGTCGGGTACAGGATCTGAACCTTCATGCGGCGCCCGGGCTTGATGGTTCCCGCGTAGAAGTTCTCGGTGGACCCGTGTTTCTCCTTCCAGGTCGCCGTCGCCAGCCCTGCGCCGAAGCGCACGGCCGCGACGGAGGCTTGCAGATGGGGCGTCGTCGTCGAGGTGCTCGTCGACGAGGACGAGGACGTACTGCGGCCGGTGCCCGTGCCCGTGGTCTGGCCCGGCCCGGTGCCCCCCGCTGCCGCAGAGCAGGCCGCGAGCGTTCCCGCCGCGAGCAGCAGGAGGGGCGCGAGCAGCCTGCCGCGAGACGCCGGCGTCTCTCGACGCGCCTGGCGCGCGCCAGCCTCACGGAATGCTGGCGCCTTCACGACGCACGAATCTACTGCCGCCTCGAGACGGCGAGGAAGGCGCCCCGGTCAGCGCGGCTGGCCGACCATGAAGACGACGGCCACGACGAAGCAGATCGAGATCACCGACGCTCCCCACTGAACGGCCCGGCACGCCTTGCGGAAGTCCGCGAGGCCGGCAGGGCCGCCGGCGTCGGGGGCGTCGCCAGCGTCGGCGGCGCCAGCGTCGGCAGCGTCGGCGGCGTCCCTTCCGCGTGGCGGCGTCGCCCGAAAGCCACGCTTGGATGCGGCGTTCGGCCGGCCAGCACCAGGCTGTCGCCATGGCGGCCGCGAACGCCCAGGCGCCGAGGCCGATCCACGGCCATACCTCCGAGGCGGCACTGCGATCGCCGGCGAACAGCACGATGGCCCCGAGCACAGGCGTCACGAGCAGTGTCCGCTCCGCCCAATTCGTGCCCGGATGGAAGTACCGCAACAGGGTCGCGTCCTGCCGGGGGCTCGCCGACGACCGACCCCGGGCTGCGTATGCACCCGAAACCCCGACGGACCCGAAACCGATGACGGCGCTCAGCACGTGCAGCACCACCAGCAGGTCGTACACCGGCGCAGTCATGGGGGGCGTCCGCCTGAGAGGCCGCTTATGGCGGTAGCGTTAAGAGTGATGACAAAGCTATATGTAAGTGCCGTTTTGAAGGAGGGCGTCGGCCGAGCGTGAACCAGTTGCGTCTTGATCCCCTTTCGGGGCGGTGGGTCACGGTGGCGACCGACCGCGGCCAGCGGCAGGCCCTCTTCGTGCCGAGACAGCCCACCCTCGACACCCTCGAGGGAATTCCGTGCCCCTTCTGCCCCGGCTTCGAAGGCTCGATGCCTCCCGCTCTGGAGGCGTACGGGACCTCGGGCGGCTGGCTCGTGCGGGTCGTGCCGAACCGGTACCCGGCGTTCGAAGGTGACGTTCCTTTCGTCGTGGAGAACCGTGGGCCTGTGTTCACCGAAGCCCCGGCAAGCGGAATCCACGAAGTCCTGATCATCTCCCCCGACCACGACAGCACGATGGCCTCGCTCCCGGACGAGCAGACCGACCTCGTCATGCTCGCGATCCGTGACCGCGTCGAGGAACACCAGAACACGCCCGGGCTCCGCTACAGCCAGGTGATCGTGAATCACGGCCGCCAGGCCGGCGCCTCCATCGCTCACCCGCACGGACAATTGCTCGGCATCCCGTTCGTGCCGAGGGAGCTTGCCGAGGAGCAGGCCGGTTTTGCACGGTTCGCCGGCGGATGTCTCATCTGCACGGCGGCGGCTTCCGAGGAGAGGCTGGGCTACCGGGTACTGCAGGCGACCGATCACGCAGTGACCTTCTGCCCATTCTGGAGCGGCACTCCCTACGAAGTCCTCGTCGTCCCCCGCGATCACGGTGCACACCTGCACCGGGCCTCCACCGCCGGCATCCTGGGCGTGGGCAGGGCCGTCCGCAGCGCCCTGCGGGCGATCGGCGAGAGCCTCGGAGACGTCGCCTACAACGTCGTGTTCCACTCCGCGCCCTACCGCGCGACCGGCATGTACCACTGGCACGTCCACATCCTTCCGAGCCTGACGACTCGGGCGGGCTTCGAGCTCGGGACCGGGGTCATGATCAATGTCGTCGGCCCCGAGAAAGCGGCCGAGGACCTCCGCGAGGCGCTGCAACGAGTCGAGCCCGAATCGGCCGACGGGAGCATGACGGCAGCCTGCTGACGGTCTGCGGTCCGGCGGAGTGCGGTCCGGCGGGCGGGGAGTGCGGGCCGCCGGTCGGCGGCCCGGCGGGCGGCGGAGTCGGACGGCTACCCGGCCCCACGCTCGGCGACAAGTGCGTCGAGTGATCTCGCGACGCCATCGCGGTCCAGCTCTACGAGCCGGCCGATGCCCTCGACGGCGAGGTAGCCGCCGACGAGCGCCTCCCGGTTGCGCCGCTCCCAGGACACGGCCAAGCGATCGGCCGAGGCCCATGCCGACGGCGGCCGGGCTGCCACGGCCTCCGCGGCGACCTGACGAAACGAATACGACAGATCGGCAAGGTCCTCGAGCGGCGACGCGAAGAGCGCCTCGCTCTCCCCGCTTCCGCCGGACCTCCCGATGAGCGGATCGTCCCCGAAACCAGCCACGATCCAACCGGCATCTGTCCGCAGCACCCGGCGGAGGTGGTAGTCGCCGTGAACCCTGATTGCGAGACCGGAAGTCACCGGCCCCGCACCGAGCGGCCGGACACCGAAGGCCTCGGCGAGAGCCAGATGGAGCCGCCCGGTGATCTCTCCCAAGCGCCGCATCTCGGACCCGAGGTCACCGCCTGCCGCGCCCACCTCGTCGGATGGCGAGCGGTCCCCGTCCTCGGCGCGCCCGAGGAGGTCGCGCAGCGACGTCAGGGCCAACGAGCGGCCTTCGACTGCTCCGGGGACGTACTCGCGGACGAGGGCGAGGTCCCACCCTGCCCGCTCCCAGCGTGCAACAGGGCCTAAGAGGTGCTTGAAACCGACGCCGTCGAGCCTCAGCAGCAGCTCGATCTCGGGCCGCGGCGCCGGCTCCAGCACGCGGTAGGACTTCATGAACAAGCGCTCGTCGAACACGAGAGAGGCGTGGCTCACGAGCGACTGCACCAGACGCACCCGCCGGGCGCTCTCCCGCCCGGCGCTCGCCACCGCCAGAAGCCCGGCCGAGAGCTCCTCGTCGGCGAACGCGTCGTAGCAGAGCACCTCCCCGGAGCCGTCGTCGCAGATGCCGAGGACGGCGCCCTGCCGGCTGCCGAGGACCGCCGGCGCCAGCGCCGGCTCGCGCCATCCGACGAGCACGTGAAACGGGTGATCCCCGACCGTGACCACGACGCTCGCCAGGCCCGGGCGGCCCTCGTGAATGAACTCGAAGTCCGCCAGTCGGGACGTGGCCCGGACGCTGCGGTCGACGCGGGACATGTCGGCGACGAACCACGGCTGGCGCTCGAGGTAAGGGACGACCAACCCTTCGAGCGCTACCGGATCGGGAGGCACCTCAGCGCTCCACCAGCTCGAGCCAGTAGATCCCGTACGGCGCAAGCGTCACCGAGTACGGCGCGGAGGTCACCCGCGGGAACGGCACGCGTCCCAACAGCTCGATCGGCGTGCACCCCTCCCATCGGCCGAGGCTGAGCTCGGCCGGCTGGGCGAAGCGGCTCAGGTTCGAGACGCACAGCACAGACGTGGCGGCAGCCATCCCAGCGGGTGACCCGCCGTCCGTCTCCCCGACGACCTCGCCACCGGCCCAGTCGCCGGCGAGGTCGCCGGCGACGGTCCGCGCCTGGCGGACATAGGCGAGCACGGAGGGGTTGTCGGCGGGGAGGACCTCGAGCAAACCGGTGGCGAATTGCGCGTACTGGTGGCGCACCGCCAGCATGCGCCGCAACCAGTGGAGAAACGAGGACGGATCCCGGCGCTCCGCCTCGACGTTGACGGCGGCATAGCCATGGACGGGGTCCATCAGCGGGGGAAGGTAGAGCTGTGCGAAGTCGGCCCGCGAGAAACCGCCGTTCCTGTCGGGAGTCCACTGCATCGGCGTCCGCACGCCGTCGCGGTCGCCCAGGTAGATGTTGTCGCCCATGAGCAGCTCGTCGCCGTAGTAGAGCACGGGACTCCCGGGCAGCGAGAGGAGCAGCCCGTGGAGGAGCTCGGCCACGCGGCGATCGTTGTCGACGAGCGGGGCCAGCCGCCGGCGGATCCCGAGGTTCTTGCGCATCCTGGGATCGCGGGCATACTCGCCGTACATGTAGTCGCGCTCCTCGTCGGTCACCATCTCGAGGGTGAGCTCGTCGTGGTTGCGCAGGAAGATCCCCCACTGGCAGCCGTCGGGGATCGCCGGCGTCTGGGCGAGGATCTCGGTGATCGGGAACCGCTGCTCGCGGCGGATCGCCATGAACATGCGCGGCATGAGCGGGAAGTTGAAGCACATGTGGCACTCGTCGCCGTCGCCGAAGTACTCGACGACCTTGTCGGGCCACTGGTTGACCTCGGCGAGCATGATCCGGCCCGGGTAGGCGGTGTCGATCTCCGCCCGGATCCGGCGGAGAAGCTGGTGGGTCCCGGGGAGGTTCTCGCAGGCGGTCCCCTCGGCCTTGTAGAGGTACGGGACGGCGTCGAGCCGGAACCCGTCGATGCCGAGATCGAGCCAGAAACGGACCACCCCGAGCATCGCATCGACGACCTCGGGATTGTCGTAGTTCAGGTCCGGCTGGTGGTGGAAGAAACGATGCCAGTAGTACTGCTGGCGCCTCTGGTCGAAGGTCCAGTTGGACGGCTCCACGTCGAGGAAGATCACCCGGACGTCGGAGAACCCGTGGTCGTCGTCGGCCCACATGTACCAGTCGCGCTTGGGGTTGTCGCGCGACGACCGGGACTCGACGAACCAGGGGTGCTGGTCGCTCGTGTGGTTCATCACGAGGTCCGAGATGATCCGGATGCCTCTCCGGTGCGCGTCCTCGACCACCGCCGCGAGGTCGTCGATGCTGCCGAGCTCGGGCGCGACCGTCATGAAGTCGCTGACGTCGTAGCCGCCGTCACGCAGCGGCGACGGGTAGAAGGGCAGGAGCCAAAGGCAGTCGACGCCGAGCCATTCGAGATACTCGAGCTTCTCGCGGAGGCCCTCGAAGTCGCCGATCCCGTCCGCGTTCGAGTCGTAGAACCCGCGGGGCAACAGCTCGTAGAAGACTGCGCGCTCGATACCAGCGCGGATCGTCCAACCGCTGACGCGAGCTCGAGGCCATCGGCCCCGGTCAGCCGAACTCGATGGCCGAGAACAGGCGGAGCTTCGACAGCTGATGGCGCGCTTCGACGAGCCGCACGGTGCCGGACTTCGACCGCATGACAAGCGACTCGGTCGTCGCACCCCGGTGGTCGTAGCGAACGCCGCGGAGCAGCTCGCCCCCGGTGATTCCCGTTGCCGCGAAGAAACAATTGTCCCCGCGCACCAGATCATTGCCCGTGAGGACCTTCTCGAGGTCATAGCCGGCCTCGAGCGCCGCGCTACGTTCGGCGTCGTCGCGCGGCCAGAGGCGGCATTGGATCTCGCCACCCATGCACTTGAGGGCAGCCGCCGCGATGACGCCCTCCGGTGTTCCCCCGATCCCGATCAGCACGTCTACACCCGACTCCGGCCATGCGGTCGCGATCGCCCCTGCGACGTCGCCGTCGGTGATGAGCGTGATCCTGGCGCCCGTCGCGCGTACGACGTCGATGAGCTCGTGATGCCGCTCGCGGTCGAGCACGACGACGGTGAGGTCGTGCACCGACACGCCCTTGGCCTGCGCGACCGCGACCAGGTTGTCCACCGGGCTCGCGGTGATGTCGATCGCGTGGGCGGCATCGGGGCCGACGGCGAGCTTCTCCATGTAGACACAAGGTCCCGGGTCGAACATCGTTCCCCGCTCGGAGACCGCTATCACCGCCAGGGCGCCGGCGCGGCCCAGCGCCGTGAGGGTCGTGCCGTCGATCGGGTCGACGGCGATGTCGGTCATCGGGGGCGTGCCGTCGCCGATGCGCTCGCCGTTGAAGAGCATCGGAGCCTCGTCCTTCTCGCCCTCGCCGATCACCACGATGCCGTCCATCGGCACCCGCTGCAGCACGACGCGCATGGCGTCGACGGCGGCGCGGTCGGCTCCTTCCTTGTCGCCGCGTCCCATCCAGCGGCCCGCCGCGAGCGCCGCGGCCTCGGTGACGCGGACCAATTCCATCGCGAGGTTCCGGTCCGGCGCCTGCCTCTGGTCGCTCACGGCAGCCGACGATAGCGGGCGATAGCGTCCCGCGACCCGTTCCCGGCACTACTGTCTCGCCGTGGATCGCTTCGTTCTCCGTCCGTCCGGCCCGCTGGAAGGCAGCGTCCGCGTGAACGGCGCCAAGAACTCGGTACTGAAGCTCATGGCCGCCTGCCTGCTCGCCCCCGGCGTCCACCGGCTCCACAACGTGCCCGTGATCAGCGACGTCGCGATCATGTCGGACGTCCTTCGCGCGATGGGCGCCGAAGTCGTCCACGAGGGCCATGGCCCCGACGGCCGCCTCGAGATCTCGATCCCCGAGGACGTGACGCCCGTCGCCCCCTACGAGCTCGTCGAGAGGATGCGCGCTTCGATCGTCGTGCTGGGGCCCTTGCTCGCCCGTTACGGGGCGGCCAGGGTGTCGATGCCAGGAGGCGACGACTTCGGCTATCGCCCGATCGACTTCCACCTGAGCGCCTTCGAGGAGCTCGGCGCCACTTTCGTGGCCGAGCACGGGTACGTCGACGGGCGGTGCGACCGCCTCATCGGCGCTCGGATCGTCCTCCAGTTCCCGAGCCACACCGCCACGGACAACGTGCTCATGGGAGCCGTGCTGGCGAAGGGCACCACGGTGATCGAGAACGCCGCCCGCGAACCGGAGATCTCCGACCTCGCCTCGATGCTCACCGAGATGGGAGCGCGCATCCAAGGAGTGGGGACGTCGCGGATCGAGGTCGAGGGAGTCGACGAGCTGCGCCCAGCAGACCACGCCGCCATCCCGGACCGGGTCGAGGCGGCGACGTTCGTCGCTGCAGTGGGGCTGGCCGGCGGGGAGGTGCTCGTCGAGGGCGCAAGGCCGGAGCACATGGACATGCTTCTCGAGAAGCTCCGCCACATGGGCATGTACTGCACGCCCACCCACGGTGGGATCCTCGCCAGCGCCCAGGGGCGCCTTCGGTCCGTCGACGTCGCGACACTTCCCTACCCCGGCGTCGCCACCGACTACAAGCCGCTGCTGGTGACGATGCTGTCGGTCGCGTCCGGGGTCGCAATCGTGAGCGAGAACCTGTTCGCCGGCCGGTTCCGCTACGTCGACGAGCTGAGGCGCATGGGCGCCGAGATCAGGACCGAAGGCCACCACGCCATCGTCCGGGGGGTGCCGCGGCTCTCCGGCGCGCCGGTCCGGGCGCCGGACATCCGGGCCGGCGCCGCGCTCGTTCTCGCCGGCCTCGCCGCCGACGGCGTCACCGAGGTGAGCGGAGCCGGCCACGTCGACCGCGGCTACGAGGACCTGGCGGGGCGGCTCCGCTCGCTCGGTGCGGACATCGAGCGCGTCTCAACGCCGTGAGCCGCAGTCGGGCCGGAGGCAGCACCGACGAGCTGTTCCGAGCCGCCGCCTCGGGCGACCGCGGCGCTCTCGCCCGCTTGCTCTCGGTCGTCGAGCGGGGCGAGGCCCCAGGCCGCGCCCTTGCCGGGCTGACCTTCCGGCGGGCCGGGAACGCCTACGCGATCGGCCTTACGGGCGCACCAGGGTCGGGGAAGTCGACCCTCACGAGCGCCCTGATCGCGGACGTTCGCAAACGTCTCGACGACCCGGTCGCGGTCCTCGCCGTCGACCCCTCCTCGCCACTCACGGGCGGCGCGATCCTCGGGGACCGCGTGAGGATGCAGGAACACGCGCTCGACGACGCAGTGTTCATCCGCTCGATGGCGACGCGGGGGCATCTCGGCGGCCTCGCCGCCGCCGTGCCGGAGGCGGTCCGCCTCCTCGACGCAACCGGGTGGCCGCTCGTCATCGTCGAGACCGTCGGCGTCGGCCAGGTCGAGGTCGAGGTTGCCGCGACCTGCGACACCGTCGTCGTGGTCGTCAATCCCGGCTGGGGCGACGCCGTTCAGGCCAATAAGGCCGGCCTTCTCGAGATCGCCGATGTGCTGGTCATCAACAAGGCCGACCGGCCCGGGGTCAGGGAGACGGCGAGAGACCTCCGGAACATGCTCGAGCTCTCCGGACCGCTCGAGTGGACACCGCCCATCGTGGAGACCGTCGCGTCGACCGGGGACGGCATCGCCGGCCTGTGGGACGCGATCGCCTCCCACCGCGAGCATCTCGAGAATCTCGGCGAGCTCGAGCGGAGGCGCGCGCAGCGTGCGGGGGAGGAGGCTGTGAGGATCGCGGGGGGACGTTTTGCGAGGGCTGTCGAGGCGGCGGCTGGCGAGCCCGCCAACGCCGACCTTCTGGCCGCGTTGAAGGAGCGGCGAATCGATCCGGAGGAGGCGGCCGGCCGACTCGTCGAGGCGGTCGCACGTGAGATCGCCGCCGCAGCCGAGCCGCCTGATCCGTGAGGGGGTCGTGGCCGTGGCCCCGCGGGGCCGCGATCGTCGCCGCCCTGGTCGCCAGTGGTGCCGTGGCCGCAGCCTGCTCATCCGGCGCCGCCAGTGGAGCCGGCGGTGCCGGCGGCCCGACGGGCGCAGCCGCGGCTGCGAAGGTGTACTCGCTCGTGGGTCACCGTTTCGTCGCCGCCTTCCCCTCGCGGCCGAGCCTGGAGCGCGACCCGCCGGCGTTCAGCCCAGCAAACGGCCTCCCGGTCGGGACCAGGGCGGCAGCGCTCGACGTCGGTCAGCTCGGGTCCAGCTCGGAGCCACACTCGTACGGCGTGATCGTCGCCCAACTGCCGCCGTCCTCGTCGGCGAACCTCGTGGCGGGGTGGTTCCGCGCGCTGGCCTCGGGCCTGAAGCCGACGCGGATCGACGGCTATCACGGGGTGCGCCACGTCTCGATCGTGAAGAAGGGCTCCGCCACCTACTTCGGCGGCTTCGAGCTGCTCCAGGACGGCCACGCCTTCTTCGTGCTCGGCGTTTACGACCCGTCCCTGCCGGCGGTGAACCGGTTTCTCGATTCGTTCTCTATCCGCTCCTGAGGCGGCCCGGCGCCGGCGAGGTCGCGTTCCATGAGGACGAAGTCGTTGTCCTCATGCCATCGCGGAAGAGTCGCCGTAATTGCGAAGCCTCTATCCGAGTAGAACTGTTGTGCAGGGCCGCCGGCACGCGTCTCGACCCGGATCCGGACACAGCCGCGTTCGAGGCCGAGCCGCTCAACCGCACGGAGAACGTGCGAGCCGACGCCCTGGGCACGCCAGTCCGGGCTGACGATCAGTCGGCCGAGCCGGCAGACCGGGCCGCGGATCTCGCCTTCGGCGAACCCGACGGGCCGGCCGTCAGCTCTGGCGACGATCGAATAGGGCTCAATCGGGCGGACGGCCTCTCCGTAGGCAGCGCGTGAGTACTGAGCCCAGAGCTCATCGGCCCATGCCGCGATGACGGGGTCGGGGCTGTCCACCACCGAAAGTTGAAGGTCGAGACTTCCGCGGCCGGCGACCGCCGGCTTGCCGAGCGGTGCGTCCGCCAGCGGCTGCCACCGGTGGCGGGTGTCCTGCTCGAGAACGCTGACGCGCTCGAAGCAGTAGCTGATGCGGTAATCCGCCAACGCGGCCAACGCATGCGGAAGGCGGTCGGGCTCGATCCGTTGGTCGAGGGTGACGTGCGGAACGTAGTCCCGTTCGGGGCGTGCCTTGGGAGGGGCGAGGAGCCCGGCGGCCAAGGTGGCCTGCAGGGCCGCCAGCCCGCTCACCGCCCCACTTACTGTGAGGTAGAGCACTGGAGTGCGCGGCCAGAACGTGGCAGGCGGGCCGAGCGTGACGGCGAGCGGCGCGCTCGTTGCCGCAGCCGTTCGGACGTGCTCGAGCACGGCCTCGAGGCTCTCCTCACGCACGTTCAGCGGCGGGATGAGGGTGCAGTGGGGCGCGATCCGCTCCAAGGCCGCCGCTCCGAGGGCACGACGCAGGCCGTCGATCTCGTTCGCGACCGCGCCGGTCACGACGAGAGCGACCGTCAGCCGTCGGCGTTGCGGCACGAGCCGAGGTTAGGGGCGGCGGCTGGGGGTTCGCGGCGGCTGGGGGGCTGGGGTGCTCGGGGCTCGGGGGCTCGGGGGCTCGGGGGCTCGGGGGACATTCGAAAAAAGCTCCAAACTTGCCTCCAGGTTAGGTTGTGGGCGGTCACTTTTTCGGAGGCAAGTTCAAGTCGGAAATTAAGTATCGGGCCTCCGAGCCGGCGCGTCGGCCAAGAGCCGGGGGGTCACGAACCACGCCAGTGATCCGCCGGCGGGGACGGCACGAGACCAGTCCTCGAGCGAGATGCACGCCATGGCGGCCGTCGGGAACCGGAGGTGACAGCCGCCGACGAGAACGGCGACCGCCTCCGAGCAGGTGGGCTCGTGGCCGACCACGAGAAGCGTGACGACTTCGGACCGCGCGGCGCGGACCTCGTCCAGCAGGTCCTTCACGCCGCCGGCGTAAAGGGCCTCGGCGCGGCGCACGTCGCACTCCCAGCCCCCGGCGCCCGCCGCGACGCTGAGCGTTTCCGCAGCCCGGCGTGCCGGCGAGGTGACCGCCAGCTCGGGCACGTGGCCGGTCTCGGCGAGAAACCTGCCCATGACCCGGGCCGCTCTCTCACCGCGGCGGGCCAGCGGACGGAGCCGGTCCTCGCCATCCGGGTTCTCGTTCCAGTCGGACTTGCCGTGGCGAAGAATGATCAGATCCGGCACGTCACTCAACCGAGCTCGGTCAAAGCCTCCGCCAGCGGCTCGAGCACGTCGGGCGTGTGAGGGGGCCGGAGCTGGACGATGGCGAGGCCCGCTCCGGCTTCGCCGAGCGCGGCGGCGGTCGCGGCCGTCGCAGCCGGGTCGCCCTCGAAGCGAACGTGGCTCGAGAGCAGGATCTCGCCCGGGTCCCGTCCGACGGCGGCACAATGTTCGTGGAGCACGTCCCGCTTGCGAGCGAACTCCTCGACCGTGCCGCCGACGAAGTTCCAGTGCTGGGCGAAGCGGGCGGCCGTACGAAGCGTGCGCTTCTCGCCACTGCCCCCGATGCAGATCGGAGGATGCGGCCGCTGGATGGGCTTCGGGCTGCAGCGGGCGTCCGTGAGTTGGTAGAAGGTCCCCTGAAAGGACGTCGTCTCCTGGGACAGGAGGCCGACGATGACCTCGCACGCCTCCTCCAGCCGGTCGCTTCGCTCCTTCGGGGTGCCGAGCGCGAGTCCGTAGGCGCTGGACTCCTCTTCGTTCCAGCCGGCGCCGATGCCGATCTCCAGCCTGCCGCCGGACACGATGTCCAGCGTCGCGGCCATGTTCGCCAGGACCGCCGGATGGCGATGGTGTATGCCGGTCACGAGAGTGCCGAGACGCAGGCGACTGGTCGCTTGCGCAAGGGCGGTGAGCGTTACCCAACCCTCGAGACAGGGTCCGGTCGAGTCCGAGTAGATCGGGTAGAAGTGGTCGAACGTCCAGCCGGACTCGAACAGCTCGATGTCGTCGGCTGCCCGCCAGACATCCAGCATGGCGTTCCAGGTCGTGTGTTGCGGTGCGGTCTTGAAGGCGAAGCGCATCTCACAAACCTATGTCGGCGCCAAAGCGCCGGCGGCCTCCAGCCTGACCCGCGCCCGGAACGCAGCTGCGGCCGCCTCATCGGCGCCGGAAGCCGCCTCGGCGGCTTCAGCAGCCTCGAGCGCACGCTGTGCACGCCCGACGTCGATCTCGTCAGCAAGCTCGGCGACGCCGGCGACGATGGTGACCTTGTTCTCCGCCACTTTGACGAAGCCACCGTGCACAGCTGCCCGCACCTCGCCGAGCGAGGTCGACTCTGCCTCCGCTCCGGAGCCGGCGCCACCCACCTCGGCCGGCGCAACGCCGGCCGCCGGGCCGGAGCCGGAGCCCGCGCCGGAGCCGGAGCCGGCTGTCGCAGCCTGGATCCGCACGACGCAGATGTCGACCGAGCCAATGAAGTCCGAGTGGTTGGCGAGAAACGTCGTGTCTCCCCCGTCGACGCGCATGATCACCGCCTCGGCATCGCCCGAGAAAAGGACGCGTTCGGGCGTGACCAGCTCCGCATAGGTCAGGTTCGCCATGTGGCCGGCTCAGCCCCGCTCGATCGTCTTGGCCTTCGCGATGACGTCGTCCACACCACCGACGTTCAGGAACGCCTGCTCCGGGACGTCGTCGAGCTCGCCGCCGACGAGCGCCTCGAAGCTGCGTACCGTCTCGTCGACCGGGACGTAGATCCCGGGCAGGCTGGTGAAGATCTCTGCCACGAACATCGGCTGTGAGAGGAAGCGCTGGATCTTGCGGGCCCGGATCACGCTCAGCCGGTCCTCCTCCGACAGCTCGTCGAGACCGAGGATGGCGATGATGTCCTGCAGCTCGCGAGCACGCTGCAACACCTCCTGGACGCGTCGGGCGCATTGATAGTGACGATCGCCGACCACCTCGGGCGCCAGGATGTTGCTGGTCGAGGCCAGAGGGTCGACGGCCGGATAGATGCCGAGGGCCGCGGTCTGGCGGGAGAGCTCTGTCGTCGCGTCGAGGTGGGTGAACGTCGTGAACGGCGCCGGGTCCGTGTAGTCGTCTGCCGGGACGTAGACCGCCTGCATCGAGGTAATGGAGTGGCCCCGGGTCGACGTGATCCGCTCCTGCAGCTCGCCCATCTCGTCGGCGAGCGTCGGCTGGTAGCCGACGGCCGAAGGCATTCGGCCGAGCAGCGTCGACACCTCCGACCCGGCCTGCACGAAACGGAAGATGTTGTCGATGAACAAGAGCACGTCCTGGTTCTTCACGTCCCGGAAGTACTCCGCCATCGTCAAAGCCGACAGCGCCACGCGAAGCCGTACGCCGGGCGGCTCGTCCATCTGGCCGTAGACAAGCGCCGCCTTGTCGATGACGCCGGATTCCTGCATCTCGAGCCAGAGGTCGGTGCCCTCGCGGGTGCGCTCGCCGACGCCTGCGAAGACCGACACACCACCGTGCTCCTGGGCGACCCGGCGGATCATCTCCTGAATGAGCACGGTCTTGCCCACGCCGGCGCCCCCGAACAAGCCGATCTTCCCGCCCTGCACGTACGGTTCAAGCAGGTCGATGACTTTGATCCCGGTCTCGAACATCTGCCGCTTCGGCTCGAGGGTGTCGAACGCCGGCGCCGGGCGGTGGATCTCCCACCACGCGTCCGGCTCGTCCATCTGTCCCGCGTCCAGGGTCTCGCCGATGACGTTGAACACGTGACCGAGCACGGCGTCGCCGACCGGTACCGAGATGCCATGACCGGTGTTGATCACCGTCGCGCCGCGGGCGAGACCGTCCGTCGGCTTCAGGGCTACGCAGCGCACCCGGCCTTCACCGATCTGTTGAGCCACCTCGGCGGTGATGAGGATCTCCTGGTCGTCGACCACGAGCTTCACCTGGACGGCTGTGTTGATCTCGGGCAGAGCGTGAGGCGGGAATTCGACGTCGAAGACCGGACCGGCGATGGCGACGATCCGGCCATTCTCGAGCTGGCTGGCCTCGGTGACTTCTGGGGCAAGGGCGGTCATGCGATCTGCTCCTCGGTTGCTTGCGGATGAGTGAGGTCGTGGGGCGCGTGGACCGCTGAGCGGAGCGCTTCGGCGCCGCCGACGATCTCCATGATCTCGGTCGTGATCGAGTCCTGGCGAGCACGGTTCATGACTCGCCGGAGGGTCTTGATGAGCTCCTCGGCGTTCTCCGTGGCTGCCGACATGGCTCGCTGGCGGGCAGTGTGCTCCGAGGCCGACGCCTCGAGAAGTGCCCCGTAGATCGAGGCCTCCGAGTAGAGCGGGATGAGCCGCTCGAGCAGCTGCTCGATGTCGGGCTCGAATTCGAAGTAGCCGAGTCGCGCCTCCGGCGGCGAGCCGTACTCCCCGACGCCGGCTTCGGCGCCGGTCGCGCCCGATTCCTCCTCGATGAGGGCCAGGGGCGAGACTCCCGGCGGCGGCCGGTCCGGCTGGCTCGACGGCACAGGAAGGAGCTGGCGCGCCTCGACGGCCTGGCGGCCAGCCGAATAGAAACGGGTCGACACGATCTGCACGAGGTCCACCTCGCCTCCGAGAAAGCGCGGTACGACTTCCGCCGCCACGCGGCGCGCGTCCTCGAACGTCGGTCGGTCGGTCATGGCCGTGAACTGCCGCTCGACCGCCTGGCGCCGGAACCTGAAGTACGCGTGTGCCTTCTTGCCTACCGCGACGACGCGGTAGGAACGTCCTTCGGCGGTGCCGGAGCGGATCAGGCGTTCGGCGGCGCGCAGCACGCCGGAGTTGTAGGCGCCGGCCAGCCCCCTGTCGGCCACGATCACGAGCAGGAGCACGTTCTCGGGCGACTCGGGGACGCCCAGCAATCTCGTGGGGTTGCCGCTCTCGGATGCGGTCTCGGCCAGGATGTCTGCGATCGCCTTGATATACGGGCGCGAGCCGGCGATACGGCCTTGGGCGCGCACGATCTGCGATGCCGCGATGAGCTCGAACGACCTCGTGATCTTCTTCGTGGACTCGACGCTCCTGATGCGCCGGCGGAGGACCCGCTCCTGACCGCCTGCCACCGGCTAGCCCGCCTCGTCCGCCGCATGAGCGACCACGGCCGCCTCCGGTTCGGACGGCCCGAAGCCTCGCTTGAACTCCGCGATCGCCGTTTCGAGCTCGCTCTCGTTGGTGAGGGCGCCGGTCGACTTGATCTGCTCGAGAACCTGGGCGTAGCGCGCTCGCATGAACGCCCGCAGCTCCGACTCGAAACGCTGCACGTCCTCCACCGGCACGTCGTCGATGTGGCCCCGCACGCCGGCGTAGATCACGACAACCTGCTCCTCGACTGGCAGCGGGACGTTCAGCCCCTGCTTCAGCAATTCGGTCAGGCGATAGCCGCGGTCAAGCTGAGCCTGCGAGGCCTTGTCGAGCTCGGAGCCGAACGTCGCGAACGCCTCCAGCTCGCGGAACTGGGCCAGGTCTATCTTGAGCGTCCCGACGACGGCCTTCATCGCCTTGATCTGGGCCGCGCCGCCGACACGGGACACAGAGTTGCCGACGTTGAACGCCGGCCGCACACCGGAGTAGAACAAGTCGCTCTCGAGGAAGATCTGACCGTCGGTGATCGAGATGACGTTCGTCGGGATGTAGGCGGAGATGTCGCCCGCCTTGGTCTCGATGATCGGCAGGGCCGTGAGCGAGCCGCCGCCGATCCTGTCGGAGAGCTTCGCCGCCCGCTCGAGCAGACGGCTGTGGAGATAGAAGACGTCCCCGGGGTAGGCCTCCCGACCGGGAGGGCGGCGAAGGAGGAGGGAGAGCTGGCGGTAGGCCTCGGCTTGTTTCGAGAGGTCGTCGTAGACGACGAGAGCGTGCTCGCCGTTCTCCATCCAGTGCTGGCCGATGGCACACCCGGCGTAGGGGGCGAGGTACTTGAACGGCGCAGGCTCGGAGGCGGGCGCGGCGACGATGACCGTGTAAGGCAGTGCTCCGTACTCGGCGAGGGTTGCGACCGTTTGCGAGATCGTCGAGCCCTTCTGGCCGACGGCGACATAGATGCATTTCACGCCGGCGTCGCGCTGGTTGATGATCGTGTCGATGGCGATCGTCGTCTTGCCGGTCTTCCGGTCGCCGATGATGAGCTCACGCTGCCCGCGGCCGATCGGCGTCATGGCGTCGATGACCTTGATCCCCGTTTGCAACGGCTCAGAAACCGGCTGCCGCGACACGATGCCCGGCGCCTGGATCTCGAGTCGGCGTTCCACGGTGGCACCGAGCGGCCCCTTCCCGTCGATCGGCTCCCCGAGCGGGTTCACGACGCGACCCAAGAGCGCGTCGCCCACCGGCACCGAAAGGATGCGGCCGGTCGAGCGCACCACCTGTCCCTCGTCGAGCCCTTCCATCGTCCCGAGCACGACGGCGCCGATCGACTCCTCGTCGAGGTTGAGGGCAAGGGCGACGGTGCCGTTCTCGAACTCCAGCAATTCGTTGACCGTCGCGCCGGGCAGCCCGGTGACGCGGGCGATGCCGTCGCCCACCTCGGTGATGCGGCCGACCTGTTCGGCTTCCGTCGCGGTGGTGAAATCGCTGAGATTGCGGGCGAGCGCGGCGGCGATGTCGTCGGCGTTGATCGTGAGCTCAGGCATCGGTGGGGGTCCTCTTCTTGTTCGTCTGGTCAGGAACCGTCATGGGCGGATCGGTCGGAAAGTGCCATCGCGCCCGAAGGGGCAAGGGTTTCGCGGAGCTGGTCGAGCCGGTGTCGTACGGAACCGTCGATGACGGTGTCGCCGATTGAGACCGTCATCCCGCCGATCACCGAGGAGTCGACCTGCACGCGGACTTCGACGGGATGTCCGACCGTGCGGCGCAGCGCGGCGGCAAGCCGTTCGCGCTCGCCGTCGTCGAGCTCGACGGCGGAGCGCACCTCCGCCACACGCCGGCCGCGCTCTTGGGCCGCGAGCTCGGCGAGCCATTCGAATGTGCCGACGAGGTCCCGGACGTGGCCCGCCTTGAGCACATAGCCGACGAGCCGGCTGGTGGCAGGCTGCGCCCGGCCTCGAAGCAGATCCTCCACCAGCGCGACCCGTCGCGTCACGGCAACCGACGGGTCGCCGAGCACCTGGCGCAACTCACGGTTCGAGTCCACGATCTTCGCAAAACGGAACAATTCGTCCTCGATCTCGTCGATCCGCTCGAGCTCGTCGACCTCCTGGAAGAGCCGGTCGGCATAGCCGCGGATCCGCTCACGGACAGCGGTCCTGCCACCGAGCAGCTCCTCGGGGGAGACGAAGAGCGAACGGCCGGCCTCTGCGGCTTCGGCAGTCTGCTCGGCGAGGTCGAGCAGCACAGGCACGGCGGCCGGAAACTCGACGGCAGGCTCCACCAGCGCGGCCCAGGAGATGAGCGCCTGAGACTCGGGTACGGCCTTGCCTTCGAGGAGGTCGTGGACGACGTCGCGACGCGTCCTGGCGGGTATCGCCGGATCCGTCAGGGCGTTGCGAAGGGGATCGGAGTCGACGAGCGCCCGCGCGAAGCCGGCGAGATCGCTCTCGACCTGGCGGGCGCGGCCGGCCGTCGCGGCCGACTCCAGAGCCGCCGTCGCGTAACCGCGCAGGAGGTCCCTCACGCCATGGCCTCTGCGGCGTCGATGGTCTCGCCGATCAGCGTTCGCTGCCGCGCCTCGTCCAGCTCGGCGGCCACGACACGCTCGGTCGCGGCCATCACGACGGCGCCGACCTGCCGGGTCACCTCGTCGCGGGCACGCTTGACTGCGAAGTCGGCTTCGGCCGCGGCGCTTGCCACGAGCCTGTCGTACTCCTCCCGGCCGCGGCGCTCGCCTTCGAGGCGGAGCTGTGCCGAGGTCTGGTGGGCGCGCTCCAGGATGCCCGTCACTTCCGTCTTGGCGGCTTCGAGGCCTGCACGCGCCTCCGCGAGGGCCTGCTGAGCGCTCTGGAGAGCCTCAGCGGCCGAATCGATCGAATACCGGATCGCCTCGGCTTGGCGCTTCATCATGGTGGCGAGCAACGGTCGCACGTAGCGGTAGAGGAAGCCGATCAACAGCAGGAAACCGATGATCTCGGCGATGTAGGACGCCACGGCTACCCCTGCCCCGCAGCGGTGGCGATCGCTTCGTCGATGAGCGCCCGGTGCCGGTCCGCATCGACACGACTGCCGAGCACGCGCTCGGCCGCGGCCACGACAAGCGCATCGAGCCGCCCGACGAGCTCCTCACGGACACGCCGGCTGTCGCTCTCGGCCTCCTCCTGGGCGGCGGCCAACAGCCGGTCGAACTCCTCCTGACCTCGCAGGCGCGCGGCCTCGAGGGTCTGGTCGGCACCCTGGTTGGCGTCGTCGATGATCGAGCGCGCCTGCGCCCGCGCCTCGGTCAGCATCCGGTCACGCTCGGCGCGAAGTCGCTTGACTTCGGCCCGCGCTTCCTCGGCACCCTGCAACTCGGAGCGGATGCGGGCGCGCCGCGTCTCGGCGACTTCCAGCAGCGGGGGCAGGATCCATTTGGCGATGATCCCGAGCACGGCGAGGAAGATGACGAGGTCGAACACGAACGTGCCGTTCGGGAGGAGGAAGTTGCCCCCTCCGGACGACGATGAGGACGACGCGGCTCCCGCGCTCGCCGACAACATGAAGCGATACCTCCGTGCTACTTCTTGGCGAGGACGAAGACGAACAGGGCCATGAAGGCGAGGTTGATGAAGTACATCGCCTCCACGAGACCCACGATGATGAACATGATCGTGAAAAGGCGTCCTTGCGCCTCGGGTTGGCGGGCGACGCCGGCGATCGTCTGACTGCCGGCAAGGCCGTCGCCGATCGCTGCGCCGACCGCGCCGCCACCGAGTGCGAGGCCGCCGCCGACCATGGCGCCGGCCAGCTCGATCGCCTGGTTGAGGTCATTTGCCATTTGGGTCTACCTACTCCCTTTCTGAAACGGATGGGATCTTTCCGGGCGCCGCCGCGCGCGACTGCCGGTGCTCAATGGTCCAGAGACATCGCGGCCTCGAAGTAGAGGATGGTGAGCAGCGAGAAGATGAAAGCCTGCACGACTGCGACGAACAGGTCGAAGGCCTTCCAGATGAGGTCGGCGAAGGGTACGACGAACACCGGGAGAAGCGCCCAGATCAGCAACAGGATGATCCCGCCCGTGAAGATGTTGCCGAAGAGCCGGAGCGACAGGGTGAGCGGCTTGGCGATCTCCTCGATGACGTTGATCGGGAAGAGCGCCTTGTAGGGCGTGAAGTAGTGGGCGGCGTAGCCACGGAGTCCCCTGGCTCGGATCCACGAGCCGTGCACGAGCACGATCACCGTGAACGCCAACGCGTAGGTCAGGTTCACGTCGCCGGTCGGCGCAGGCAGATACTGCGGGTTGTGGCCGGTGGGAATCATCTCGAGCAGGTTGCAGAGCAGGATGAAGAGGAACAAGGCCATCGCGAGCGGCACGACCCGCCGACCCTTCTGGCCTATCCCGGTGTCGACCTGGCGCGAGATGGCGTCCGACAGGGTCTCGAACACGAGTTGCATCCTGCTGGGCACGCCGGCCGTTATGTGGAAGCGGACAGCGAGACCGATTCCGATCACGAGCAACCCCGCGACGAGGGCGGAGAGGACGTCGTAGGTGTTGATGGTCAAGCCGAGGACTTTGGTGGTCGGTTCGACCCCAACCGTGATCGTCTTGGCAGCGAGCAGTCCGGCGCCGGTCACGTGACGGCTCCCTGGCGCAGCAAGGTGGCTATGAGGCTCAGGACGAAGAGGAAGTAGAACACGGCGATGCCGCCGACGACACCCATCCCGAGCGGAAGGTCGATCACTACGAAGATGATCGCGATGAACGTTGTGGCTGCCAGGCGCATGAGCGCGTTCGCCGCCATAGGGCGCTTGACCTGGGTCGCGCCCGACGCGTTCAGCCTCGAGGCGGTCGACATTACGAGGCGGATGTTCGCCAGCCCGAGGCCCAGGCCGATGCACGCGCCAAGCCCGGCGAGCGGCCAGCCGACGATCGAGAGCACCACGAGCGCGACGACGCCGACGCCGAGAGCGGCGAAGACCGTCCGCCGGAGCATCCTCGAGATCTCCGGCAGGTCAAGTTGTTCCAGTACCGCTGCGAGTCGGTCCATGCCCTCATTCTTGATGGTTTCGAGGACAGCGGCGTATGACCCACTCGGGCCGGCCACGCTGCTGGCTCTCACAGAAACGTCTTGATCTCGAAATAGACCGCCAAAACCGCGGCGACCACGCCGATCGCCAGTCCGACAAAGGTGAGCAACTCACCGGTCTTGAACGTCCTGTCGAGCCAGTACCCGCCTCCGACGCCGATGACGATGCACAGGGCCGTAGTGACGCCCATACCGAGCAACGTCGTGAAGCTCGGCGAGGGCTTGCTGCTCACTCCGGTTGCCAATCCTGGCATCGCCGCCCCCAATTCGGCAAAACGACACCCCTCCTGACATGCATCCGCCTCCCCCTCCCGTCCTCCCGGGGCAGCCGGTCGTCTGTCATCCGGTGAACGCGACACCACCCGGATAAGGGTCGAAGCGACCGCACAGGTCGGCGACTTCGCCACTGATAGAGGCCAGCTCAGCTTCGTCCTCACGGCCCCGGAGCACCCGGGCGATCAGCGACGCCACCTCGGTCATTTCGGCTTCCCCGAGCCCTGCCGTCGTCTCCGCCGCCGAGCCGAGCCGGAGTCCGCTCGCCACGAACGGCGGCCGTGGATCGCCGGGGATGGCATTCCGGTTGCACGTGATCCCCGCCCGGTCCAATGCGTCCTGCGCGACCCTGCCGGTGAGGTCCGCGTCAAAGCTCCGCAGGTCGACCAACACGAGATGGTTGTCCGTTCCGCCGGCGACGAGGCGGAACCCTTCGGTCATCAGCGCTGCCGCAAGCGCCGCCGCGTTGCGCACCACCCTGGCGGCGTACTCGGCGAACTCCGGCTGCAGCGCCTCACCGAAGGCCACGGCCTTGGCGGCGATGACGTGCTCGAGCGGTCCGCCCTGGAGCCCTGGGAAGACGGCGGAGTCGACGGCCTTTGCCAGATCGGCGCCACAGAGGATGGCCCCGCCCCGCGGGCCGTGCAGCGTCTTGTGGGTCGTGAATGTAACAACATCCGCGACTCCGACCGGGTTGGGATGCACCTTGCCGGCGATGAGCCCGGCCGGGTGGGCGGCGTCGAACATGAAGCGCGCACCCACCTCGTCGGCGATCTCCCGGAAGGGCACCGGGTCGATCGCCCGCGAGTAGGCCGTGGCGCCGGCGACGATCAGCTTGGGCCTCTCGCGGATGGCGAGGTCGCGGACCTGGTCGAAGTCGATTCGCTCACCGGAGCCGTCGGCCGCTGCGGGCGTGACCCCGTAGGCGACGAAGCGGTACAACTTGCCGGTGATGCTCACCGGCGAGCCGTGGGTGAGGTGCCCGCCCTGGTCGAGGCGCATGGCGAGGATCGTGTCGCCGGGCTCCACGAGCGCGAGATAGGCCGCCAGGTTGGCGTTGGCGCCGGCATGCGGCTGGACGTTGGCGTGCTCGGCGCCGAACAGCCTCGTCGCACGATCCCGAGCGAGGTCCTCGACCTGGTCGGCGACGACGTTCCCGCCGTAGTAGCGCCGGCCGGGGTACCCCTCGGAGTACTTGTTGGTCAGCACCGAGGCGGAGGCGGCGAGCACGGCCGGCGACGTGAAGTTCTCCGACGCGATGAGCTGGAGATTCGTTCGCTGGCGCTCGAGCTCTCGCCCGAGCATGGCGTGCAGCTCCGGATCGCCGGCGAGCGCACCCGGCAGGAAGGCGCTGGCGTGGCCGGCCTGGTCCGATCCGGCCCGCACGCTCACGCGGAGAGTCTAACGACCTGTTCGGGGCACATCCCTTTTGGCGGCGGCGGCGATCTCGGCAAAGGGCAGGGCCCCTTCCCGCAGGCACTCAGGGTCCGGACCTAGGAGCGAGACAACCGTCGACGGCACCCCGTCGCAGCGACCACCGTCGAGCACCAGGCTCACGCCGGCTCCGAAGTGCTCGCGGACCTCGACCGGGCTGTGCAAGGGCGTCTCGCCATGGCGGTTCGCGCTCGTGACGGCGAGCGGTCCGGTCCTGCGCAGCAGCTCCCGCACGATCGAGTTAGCCGGGCAGCGGATCCCGATCGTGGCCGGGTCGCCGCCGAGCTCGAAGGCGATCTTGGGCCGGCGCCGGAGGACCATGGTGAGCGGGCCGGGCCAGAACAACGCCGCGAGGCGCGTGGCGGCCGGGGTGATCTCGGCCAGGTCCGCGAGCTCCGTCGGTTCGGCGATCAGGACTGGCAGGGCCAGCAGGTCAGGACGTCTCTTGGCGGCGAACAAGCGGCCGACCGCGCCCGGCACGCGAGGATCGACGGCCAGGCCGTAGACGGTGTCGGTCGGCACGGCCACCACGCTCCCGGCGAGCAACGCCTCCTGGAACTCGTCGAGATCGGACACGCTCACCGGTGTGCCACGAGCACCCGTGGCCGGCCCGACAGGTCATCTTCGACGACGGCAGTGGAAAAGCCGGCCTCGAGCGCCAACTCGACTGCCCGGCCCGCCTGGTGCGGAGCGATCTCGACGACGAGCGCCCCGGACCGGCGGAGCCAATCCGGGGCGCCGGCGACGATCCTCTCGGTCGCCTCGAGCCCGCTCGGGCCCGCCACGAGGGCCTCACGCGGGTCGAAGTCCCTCACCACACGTTCGAGCCCTGGCCACTCGTGCTCCGCGACGTAGGGCGGGTTGGCGACGATCAGGTCCACCCGGCCAGCTTCGGCGGCCGGCAGGGCCTGATACCAGTCGCCTCCACGGAGCTCCACCCTCGCCGCCGCCTCGGCCGGCACCCGCGACATGTTGGCGGCGGCGACCTCCAGGGCGGCGGGAGAGCGGTCGGTCGCGATCACGCGCACCGAGCTCCGCTCGGCGACGAGCGAGAGCGCGATCACGCCCGAGCCGGTGCCCAGGTCGACGGCCAAGGCGGAGCGGCCGGGCTCGAGCGCGCGCACGCGGTCGAGGTGGGTGAGGGCGTGGGTGACGAGGGACTCGGTTTCTGGGCGGGGGATCAGTACCCGCGGGTCGACGGCGACCTCGAGCGTCCGGAACGCCCAGTGGCCGAGCACATGCTGCAGCGGCTCACCGTCGAGTCGCCGCGCTACGAGTAGCTCGAGCCGAGGCGCCGCCTCCGGCGGCGCCTCGGCGTCGAGAGCGCCTAGCAACGCCGCGCCGTCGGTCCCGCTCACCTCCTCGAGGAGCCACCTCGCCTCAACAGGATCGCCGAGCCGTTCCGCCGTCGAGCGCCTCAGCTCCCTCCAGGTCGGCACCACCGCTCCGTGTCGCCGGATCATCCCTCGACGAGCTGCCGGCCCCGCTCGTCCGCGAGCAGCGCGTCGGCAAGCTCGTCGAGATCGCCTTCCAGGATGCGGTCGAGCTTCTTCAGCGTCAGACCGATCCGGTGGTCGGTGACGCGATTGTCCTTGAAGTTGTAGGTGCGGATCTTCTCCGAGCGGCCGCCGCCTCCGACCTGCGCACGGCGCTCCTGGGCCAAAGCGGCCGCCTTACGCTGCTGCTCGAGCTCGTAGAGCCGGGCGCGCAGCACCTTCAGCGCGGCCGCCCGGTTCTGAATCTGGCTCTTCTCGTCCTGCATCGCCACCACGAGCCCGGTCGGTAGATGGGTGATCCGCACCGCCGAATCGGTCGTGTTGACCGACTGCCCACCGGGTCCTGTCGATCGGTAGACGTCGATCCGGAGGTCACCCTGCTCGATCTCGACCTCGACCTCGTCCGCCTCGGGCAGCACGTTCACCGTCGCCGACGAGGTATGGACGCGGCCCTGCGACTCGGTGACCGGGATCCGCTGCACGCGATGGGTTCCTGCCTCCTGGTGCAAGCGCTGCCAGGCGTCGTCGCCTTTCACGAGGAACGTCACGCCATCGATGCCGCCGAGCTCCGACATCCGGAGGTCGAGCACCTCGATGCGCCAGCCGCGGCGATCGGCGTACCGCTGGTACATGTCGAACAGGACCTTGGCGAACAGGTTCGCCTCCTCACCCCCTTCGGCGCCGCGGATCTCCACGATGACGTTGCGCCCGTCGTTGGGGTCGCGGGGCAGGAGGAGGTCACGCAGCTCGGTTTCGAGAGCCTCAACCCGCGCTTCCGCCGCCTCCTGCTCGCCGCGGCCGAGCTCCCGCTCGGCACCGACGGCTTCCGACGCCAGCTCCCGAGCCGTGACGACGTCCGCCTGGGCTGACTTGAGGTCGTGCATCGTCCGGACCACGGTCTCGAGCTCCTTGTGGCGCCGCGACAATTGCCGCAGTTCACGGGGATCCTGCGAGAGCGTTGGGTCAGAAAGGCGCGCGAGGACGAGTGCGTACTCTGCCTCGAGCGCCTCAAGGCGATCGAGCACGGACTCAGGCTACAGAGCAGGCGGCTCGCAGGCGGCCTAGCAGGTGATTCGGGGGCGATTCGGCGGGACGCCGGCGACGCGCTCGGTCGGCGACGCCGAGGCCGGCGCCGGCGGCTCAGCCGGGGTCAGCGCTTGGTCTTGCGCTGGCCGTAACGGCGCTCGAAGCGCTCCACACGCCCACCGGTGTCCACCAACTTCTGCTTGCCGGTGTAGAAGGGGTGGCATTCGTTGCAGAGCTCGACGTGCAGGTCTGACTTCGTCGAGCGAGTGGTGAAGGTGTTCCCGCACGAGCAGCGCACCGATGCGGTCTCGTATGCGGGGTGGATGTCTGTCTTCATGGTGGCTCCATTCTAAACCGGGTGGGCGAGGCGCGGATTTGGCGCTCTGGCCTTCAATGGAAGGCCCTTTCGCCCGTCGTTCAGTTCAACAGAACAGCCGGGCTCGATGTTCCTTTGACGTGCCGCCCAGCGGAGGAGGAGGAAGGGGCCCTGCGGGCATTTGAATTTCTGTTTCAAACTTGCTTCCGTTAATGATTGCGACCAGTCGCAATCTCGATTGGAGGCAAGTTTGGAAACTTTTTTGAATGTCCCGCCGCTCCCTCGGCCGGGTTGACGGCCCGCCGGCGGGTTGACGGCCCCGCCGGCCCGAGGGCTCAGCCCCCCGGCGTCGGCGCCTTGGCGATCTCGGCCAGGAACTCGTCGTTGGATCGCGTGGTGCGGATCTTGTCCATGAGGAGCTCGAGGCCGGCTCCGCCACCCCCGTCGCTGCCGAGGGCGTTCAGCACCCGGCGGAGCTTCCAGACCTGCTGGAGCTGAGAACGGTCGAAGAGCAGCTCCTCGTGCCTGGTGGAGCTCGCATTGACGTCGATCGCCGGGTAGATGCGGCGCTCGGCCAACTTGCGGTCCAGCCGGAGCTCCATATTGCCGGTGCCTTTGAACTCCTCGAAGATGACTTCGTCCATCTTCGACCCGGTCTCGACGAGCGCCGTCGCCAGGATCGTCAGCGAGCCGCCCTCTTCGATGTTGCGGGCCGCTCCGAAGAACTTCTTCGGCGGGTAGAGGGCGCCGGAGTCCACGCCACCTGACATGATGCGACCCGTCGCCGGCTGGGCCAGGTTGTAGGCCCTGGCAAGCCTCGTGATGCCGTCCAGGATGATGACGACGTCCCGGCCAAGCTCGACGAGCCGCTTCGCCCGCTCGATGGCGAGCTCCGCAACAGTCGTGTGCTCGTCGGAGGGGCGGTCGAAGGTCGAAGCGATCACTTCGCCTTTGACGGACCGTCGCCAGTCCGTGGCCTCTTCGGGACGCTCGTCGACGAGCAGGACCATGAGATGGACACTCGGGTCGTTCTGCTCGATCGAGTGGGCGATCTGCTTGAGGATGGTGGTCTTGCCCGCCTTCGGGGGCGACACGATCATGCTGCGCTGGCCCTTCCCGATCGGCGAGATGAGGTCGACGATGCGGGCCGTCGTGTTGAGCGGATCGTCCTTCAACTCGAGGCGCATCCGCTGGTCTGGGAAAAGCGGCGTCAGGTCCTCGAAACGTGGCCGCTCCCGCGCCTCGTCCGGGGTCATCCCGCAAACCGTGTCGATCCGCAACAGAGCGGGGTACTTCTCACTCGGTCCAGCCGGACGGCAGGCTCCCTCGATTGCGTCGCCGCGGCGCAGAGAGAACCGCCTGGCCTGCGACACCGAGATGTAGACGTCCTTGCTGCTCGGCAGGTAACCGCTCGTGCGGAGGAACCCGTAGCCCTCGTCCCGGAGGTCGAGAAGCCCTCTGACAGGAACGAGCTCGCCCTGCCAGGCAACTTCCTGGCCACCGCCTTGCGGCTCCTGGCTGCCACGCTCCCGATCGCGTCCCCGGCGCCGGCGCCCGCGGCGGTTGCCAGGCTCGATCTGGCCCTGTCCACCTTGGCCGCCCTGCCCGCTCTGTCCACCCTGGTTGGCCTGATTGCCGCGACCGGGCTGCGAGTGCTGAGGCTGGCGCTGAGGCCGCGGGGCGGTCGAAACGTCGCCGGAGCCCGGAGCGAAGCCGTTCGCCGTCAGGTCAGCCGCGCCGGACTCGCCGGACGAACCGTTGGTGCTGGTCGTCAGGCCGGAGCCGTTGCTGCTTCGGCCGGTGTCGGAGCCCGCCAGGACGGCGGCTGCGCCATCTGCGACCTCATTCAGCTCGTCGGTCAGCGCCGGCGACTCGCTCCCGTTGACGACCACGGTCGCCACATCTGGATTCGTTCCGCCATGGCCCTCGGCGGGCCCGTGCGCGGCGTCAACGCTGCCGTTCTGGTCGGACAGCACGGCCTCGGTTGCCTGCTTGGCCCCGGATCGGGCCCGGGAAGTGCGGCCTCTGCTCGGCTTTGCGGCTGCACCAGCGTCGCCTGTGCTGCTGCTGCTGACGTCGTTCGCGGTGCCGTTGGCCAGCGATGCCGCGCCACTCGGGCTCGGCTGGGAGTCGCCGTCGACCTCGACGCCGGCCGCACGCAGGATCTGGTTCACCAGATCCGCCTTGCGGGTACGTGCCACCGGCTCGAGGGACATGGCGGTTGCGATCGCTCGAAGCTCCTCGCTCGCTTTGCGCTCAAGAATCGAACGCTCGAGCTGCTCTTCGCTCATTCAAGCTTCCTCTCTGAATCTTTCTGTTCTATTTGTTGTAGTGGTTCCCGGACCTTCCGGGACTCCGGGGTGTCGATGGTCCCGGACGTGTGCACGACGTGGCCTCTCGGCTGGCGACCTGCGCAGGCCGGACCGGATTTCGGCCCGGACCTACGATCCGCCGTTTGGGGGGTCCTGGCGGTACTGGTTGATCAGCTAATTCGAATCGCACGGCACAAACGGTGGGTGCCCACGGCGGCTACTGCGTCTGCACGGAGGGAAACGCCGGTATACGTAGCAACAGGGAAAGGACCTCTGCGATTCCCACCGTCCCGTTTCGGGTCGCCCGCACTGGCGGGCTGGCGTCGGCAATGACGCACGAAGGTAAAGCCATACTAACGGGACTACGGGCTCCCGGCAAGAATCCCCCCGGAAGGCCAGCAGCTCCCGCGTTCAGAGCCCGAGCGCGCCGAGGACCGACGGGAGGTCGGCCTCGACGACCGGCGGCACCGAGACCTGGCTGATCGCGAGATCCGGATCCTTCAGGCCGTGCCCGGTCAGGACACAGACGACGGTAGCCCCGGCCGGGACCCTCGTGTTCAGCAGGCCGGCGACCGAAGCCGCCGAGGCCGCCTCGCAGAAGACGGATTCCTCGGCGGCGAGAAAGCGATAGGCGTCCAGGATCTCCTCGTCGGTCACCGCGAAGATGCCACCACCGGACTCCGACGCGGCCGCAGTCGCCCCGTACCACGAAGCCGGGTTGCCGATGCGTATCGCGGTGGCGACCGTCTCGGGCTCGGCGATCGGGTGTCCGGCCACGATCGGCGCCGCGCCGGCGGCCTGGAACCCGAACATGGCCGGGAGCCTCGTCGCCCTGCCGGCGTTGCGGTATTCGCAGTACCCCCGCCAATAGGCCGTGATGTTGCCGGCGTTGCCGACCGGGATGCAGTGCACGTCTGGCGCGTCCCCGAGCTCGTCCACGATCTCGAAAGCACCCGTCTTCTGCCCCTCGATACGAAACGGGTTCACCGAGTTCACGACCGCCACCGGCGCCCGCCTGGGAAGCTCTCGCACGATCTCCAGCGCGGCGTCGAAATTGCCCCGAACCTGCAGGACCCGCGCCCCGTGCACGAGTGCCTGCGCCAGCTTGCCGAGGGCTATGTGCCCCTCCGGGATGAGCACTGCACATCGCATTCCCGCCCGCGCCGCATAGGCGGCCGCGGAAGCGGAAGTGTTGCCCGTCGAGGCGCAAACGACTGTCTCGACGTTCTCCTCGGCAGCTTTGGAGATCGCCATCGTCATACCCCGGTCCTTGAACGACCCCGTCGGGTTGGCGCCCTCCAGCTTGAGAAGGACGTTGGCACCGACGCGTTCCGACAGCCGCGGTGCGGTCAGCAAGGGCGTTCCGCCCTCGAGAAGCGTCACGACGGGTGTCGAATCGGACACGGCGAGAAACTCGCGGTACTCCTC
Source organism: uncultured Acidimicrobiaceae bacterium (assembly GCA_963763085.1). Classification (GTDB taxonomy): domain Bacteria; phylum Actinomycetota; class Acidimicrobiia; order Acidimicrobiales; family Bog-793; genus CAVXNB01. The sequence continues at coordinate 595,467 of CAVXNB010000004.1, read as the reverse complement.
GAGCACCCCGCGCCAGGCGTTCACCCGGTCCCCCTCAGGATCCCGCCCGGGTCAACGTTCCGGACCGATGACCCGCAGGACGCCGCCGATGCGCCTGACGACGTCGAGCTGGGCGAGCGAGGCGAGCGTTGCCTGCAGGTCAGCCTCACGGGCCGTGTGGGTGATGAACACCAGGCGCGCCTCATCACCGAGACCGACCTGCTCCATCGAGCGGATCGACACGTGATGCTCGCCGAACACATGGGCCACCGCCGCCAGCACGCCGGGGCGGTCCGTCACGTCGAGGGTCAGGTAGTACTGGGTTCGAAGCTCGGAGATGGGCCGGATCTCGACGCGCTCGCGGCGGACGGCACGGCCCCTTGTCGCCTGGCGGAGATGATGCGCGGCGGACACGACGTCGCCCAGCACGGCGCTTGCCGTCGCGGTCCCTCCTGCGCCGCGGCCGTAGACCATGAGCTCGCCGGCGCTCTCTCCTTCGACGAAGACGGCGTTGAAGGCTCCGCGCACGCTCGCGAGCGGGTGCTCACGCGGGACCATGGCCGGATGGACGCGCACCGCGATGGCCGGCTTTGGCCCGTCGCCGACGCGTTCGGCGACGGCGAGCAACTTCACCTCGTAACCGAGACGGTGGGCGAAGGCGATGTCGGAGGCGCCGATCGCCGTGATCCCTTCCCGGTAGACGTCCTCGGCCGCGACATCCGCGTCGAAGGCAATGCCGGCGAGAATGGCGGCCTTGGCGCGGGCGTCGAACCCTTCGACGTCCGCAGTGGGGTCGGGCTCGGCGTAGCCGAGGGCCTGTGCCGCCGCGAGGGCCTCGGCGTAGTCGCTGCCCTCCTCGCTCATGGAGGTGAGCATGTAGTTCGTCGTGCCGTTCACGATGCCCATGACGCGCACGATCCGCTCGCCGGCCAGAGAGTCGGTGAGGAGCCGGACGAGTGGGATCGCACCCGCGACCGAAGCCTCGTAGAACAGGTCGACCTTTTCGAGCTCAGCGGCGGCGAGCAGCTCGGCGCCGGCACTGGCGAGAAGCTCCTTGTTCGCCGTGACGACGGGCTTTCCCGCCCGGAGGGCGGCGAGCAGCAGACTCCGGGCCGGCTCGATGCCACCGATGAGCTCGACGACGAGATCGATCGAGGGATCGTTCACGACCGAGAGAGCGTCGGCGGAAAGGCGGTGGTGGGCGGAGGCGATGGCGGCGGGGGGACGTTGTTTACTTGGGTCTTGGACCGCGATGCGTGTGATCCTGAGCTGGAGGCCGGTGCGGAGCGCTATCGCCTCGGCTTGTGAATCGATGAGCTGCGCGAACGCGAAGCCCACGTTTCCGTAGCCGAGAAGGCCGATGCGCACGGGATCGTCGTCGCATGGCTCGCTCGATCGAGGTGTGGCCACCGGCACAAAGTACAAGACATCCGGGGTCAGGCCTCACGATCGAGCAGGTCGGCCGTTGTCTCGCGCCGGACGACGACGCGCGCTCGACCCCCGGAGACGAACACGACGGGGGGCCGCAGCACCCGGTTGTAGTTGGAAGCCATCGCGAATCCGTAGGCACCGGTGACCGGCGTGGCGAGCACGTCGCCCACGACGAGGTCGGAGGGAAGGCGTGCGTCGCCCACGAGAACGTCGCCGGACTCGCAGTGCTTGCCCACCACACGCGCCACGAGGGGCCGGCGCTCTTGCGCCGCGCGAGGCAGGAACGCCTCGTATCCGCTGCCGTAGAGAACCGGCCGCGGGTTGTCGGACATGCCGCCGTCGACGGCCACGTAGGTGCGCAAGCCGGGGAGCCGCTTGATCGTTCCGACCCGGTACAGCGTCAGGCCGGCGGTGGCGACGACCGCCCGTCCGGGCTCGGCGGTGAGGCGGACATCCGCCGGCAGACCAGCCGCCGCAGCGGACGAGTGCACCGCACGCGCCCAGTCGGTGATCGTGGGCGCCGCCTCCCCTTCGACGTAGGCGACGCCGAGGCCGCCACCGACACAGCATTCCTCGAAGCCGTTCGCGACCACGAACGGTGCGAGCGCCGCGAGCTCCTCGCCGAAGGCGTCGAGCTCGAAGATCTGGCTTCCGATGTGGGCATGCACTCCGACGAGCTCGAGGCCCTTCAGGCTCCGGAGCACCGCGACGGCCTCGGCCGCAGCCCCCGAAGCCAAAGAGAAACCGAACTTCGTGTCCTCCTGCCCCGTCATCACATACTCGTGCGTGTGCGCCTCGACGCCGGGAGTCACGCGGACCAACAGGCGCGTCCGGGCTCCCGCCGGTTGCGCCGTGGCGCCCGACTCGGTCAGCTCGGCCAAGCGATCTATCTCGTCGAAGGAGTCGACCACGATCCGGCTGACACCTGCGGCGAGCGCGGCCTCGAGCTCTTCGGAGGACTTGTTGTTGCCGTGGCACACGAGGCTCTCACCGGTGGCCCCGCCGGCGATCGCGACGGCCAGCTCACCGCCGGTCGAGACGTCGAGGGCCATGCCCTCCTCGAGCGCCAGCGCCACCATCGCCTTGCACAAGAAGGCCTTCGTCGCATACGCGACGCCGGCGCCGAAGCCGGCGACCGCCTCGCGGCACCGGTTGCGCACATGCTGTTCGTCGTACACGAACACGGGTGTCCCGTACTCGTCCGCCAGCCGCACGAGATCGACACCGCCGATGCTCAGGTGACCGTCTTCGGTGACCGAGGAAGTGTCGGGGAGAAGCCCGGGGTCGATCGGGCCTTCCGGCGGCGCTCGACCCGCGTCCGCAGCTCGGGGTCCGGTCACATCACGTCGGGTGCCTTCACACCGAGCAGGCCGAGCCCGATGGCGAGACCGATGCGAACGCCCTCGACCAGCCACAGCCTGGCCTGGGTGAGCTCGGGTGGGACCTCGTCCCCGAGAACGCGGCAGTCGTGGTAGAAGCCGTGGAAGTCGCCCGCCAGCTGGCGGACCCAGCTGGTCACCTTGTGCGGGGCGCGATCGCTCGCAGCCTCCCCGACCACGAACGGCAGATCGACGAGGCAGCGCAGCAGAGCAAGCTCGCGGTCCTGGACGAGCAGGGCGAGCTGAGCGTCGCCGATCGGGACGCGCTCGATGCCGCGCTCGGCACGCCTCCGCTCGATGGAGGCGATCCGGGCGTGCGCGTACTGGACGTAGAACACCGGGTTGTCCATGGACCGCCGGGTGACGAGGTCGAGGTCGAGGGTCGTCGCCTGGTCGATCGAGGAGATGAGCGACAGGAGCCGAACCGCGTCCGGCCCGATCTCGTCGACGATCTCGTCGAGCTTGACGAAATGCCCGGAGCGCTTGGACATCCGCCGGCCCACGATGCTGACCAGCTGACCGAGGCGGATCTCGAGCCTGTCGCTCTCGACGCCGAGGGCCACCACGCCGGCCCTGAGACTGGCGACCTGGCCGTGATGATCGGCACCGAAGATGTCGATCACTCGGTCGAACTCCCGCACGAGGAATTTGTCACGGTGGTAGGCGAGGTCGCCGGCGAGGTAAGTGGCGTCTCCGTTCGACTTGACCAGCACCCGGTCCCGGCTGTCGCCGAACTCGGTCGACCGGAGCCATATCGCCCCGTCCTGCTCGTAGACGAGCCCGCGCTCGCGCAGCAGCTCGATCGTCTCGGCGACCTGTCCGCTCTCCTCGATCGAGGCTTGCGAGTACCACTCGTCGAAGACGATGTCGAGCCGGCCGAGCGTCGCCCGGATGTTCTCGAGGATCCGCTCACTGGCGAACCGGCCCGCCTCCACCACGTCGTCGGGCCCGTCGTATCCCTCCGCCAGTTCGGCGACGTACTCGCCCTGGTAGCCGCCCTCCGGCACGGCCTCCCCGCGACGCCGCGCCAGCAGGCTCTCGCCGAGCTGGCGGATCTGACCGCCGGTGTCGTTCACGTAGAACTCGCGCGCCACGCTCCAACCGCACCTCGTCATGACCCGCCCGAGGGCGTCACCGTACGATCCGAACCAGCCGTTGCCCACGTGCAGCGGGCCGGTCGGGTTGGCTGACACGAACTCGATCTGGACCCGCTCACCGCCTCCGAGATCCGGCGTGGCGTAGGACTCCTCGCCGGCGGCGACGACGTCCTCCAGCACGTGGTGGAGCCACGACGTCGCCAACCTGAAATTGACAAAACCAGGTCCCGCGACCTCAACCCCCTCCACCCCCTCCAGCCCCGCCGCCGACAACGCCGCGGCGAGGTCGTTGGCGACCTCCCGGGGCGGCCGGCCCGCAGCCTTCGCCACGACGAGGGCGGCGTTCGTCGACCAGTCGCCGTGCTCGAGGCGCGCCGGGCGGACGAGCTGGATCTGTTTCGGGTCGACGGCGATGCCGAGGCTCTCGAGAGCCGCGGCGACCCCGTCGGTGAGACGTTGCTCGGCGGTCATTGGAGACCGAGAATGGCTGACTCCCGACTAGCATGCAACCTGCGTTCCACGAGCCCTCGTAGCTCAGGGGATAGAGCATCGGCCTCCGGAGCCGGGTGCGCAGGTTCGAATCCTGCCGAGGGCGCCAACCGAAGCATGCAGTTTCTGGGCTGATTGCCGCTCGACGCTCCTACCCCCTAGGGGTATGCTCGGTGCATGCAAGGTTACGAGGACAAAAAGCCCGCCGTACTGGCCAGGCTCAAGCGGATCGAGGGCCAGACTCGGGGCTTGACCCGGATGATCGAAGAAGACCGCTACTGCATCGACGTGCTGGACCAGGTCGCCGCAGTCACGCGGGCCCTGCAGGCTGTCGCCATCGAGCTGCTCGACGGCCACCTCTCGCATTGCGTCGCGGATGCCATCCAAGAGGGCGGCGAAGGTGCCACGGCCAAGGTCGCCGAGGCATCGGCAGCCATTGCCAGGCTGGTGAAATCATGACCCGGCCGGGCGGTGCCGCGGGCGGTGCCGAAGGCTGATGCACCTGCTGGGGGTGATCTGGCTCACTGACATCGGGCGAGGCCTCCGTGAGGCCTTCTTCATGTTCTGGGAGACGCTCTGGGCACTGGTGCTGGGCTTCAGTCTCTCGGGTGCGGTGCAGGCCTTCGTGCCGAAGGAGTCGATGCAACGAGTACTCGGCAACCACCGGCCGGCAGCCGTCGCCAAGGCCTCGGGCTTCGGCATGGCGTCCTCGAGCTGTTCCTACGCCGCCTCGGCGATGGCGAAGTCGCTCTTTCAAAAAGGCGCCGACTTCGTCTCGTCAATGGTGTTCATGTTCGCCTCGACCAATCTGGTGATCGAGCTCGGGATCGTGATGCTCCTCCTTCTTGGCTGGCAGTTCACGGTCGCCGAGTTTGTCGGCGGACCGATCATGATCGCTCTTCTGGCCCTCCTTGGAGGCGTCATCCTGCGAGGACCCCTGGTGGCACAAGCGAGGAAACGTCTCCAGAGCGGCAACATGTCCCATGTTCACGACCACCAGGCCATGGTTGGAGTCTCCGAAGAGCGTCAGGCCGAGCTCGAACGAGAGCCGTGGTCAAAGAAGCTGAGCTCGAAGGCTGACTGGGCAGACGCCTCGAGCTACGCCGTAGCCGACGTCACGATGCTGCGCAAGGACCTGGTCATCGGTTACACGGTCGCCGGCTTTCTGGCGGTGCTGGTCCCGACCGCTTGGTGGAGCGCCCTGTTCGTCCATGGGCACGGCTTCTGGACCTATCTCGAGAACGCCCTCGTCGGCCCGTTGATCGCCATCATCAGCTGGGTGTGCTCGATCGGCAATGTGCCGCTGGCAGCCGCACTTTGGCGAGGCGGCATCAGCTTCGGCGGCGTCATCGCCTTCATCTTTGCGGATCTGATCGCCATGCCGCTGATCCTCATATACCGCAAGTACTACGGCGGCCGCTTGACGCTCCGCATGGTTTGTGTCTTTTACCTCGTCATGTCCGCTGCCGGACTGGCGGTTCAAGGAATCTTCTCGGCTGCCCACGCCGTCCCCAGCGCGCCCGCCGACCACCAGATCGTTGCGACCCGTTTCTCGTGGAATTACACGTCCATTTTGAACATCGTCTTCATTCTCGTTGCCGCCGGCCTGTACTGGCTGTACCGGCACCGTGCGCAGCTCGGCGGCGGGCAGGGTCACACGACCGATCCAGTCTGCGGCATGCAGGCTAAGCGTTCGGCTCGAAGTCAGTGACGCCGCCGACAGCGGCCTCGGCGAAGTCGTCGGCAAGCCGCTGCGCCTCGGCGCCGAGGTCACGGGGCCCCTCGACCGGCGGGAACCGCCGGCGCACGCCGGCGAGGAAGCCTCGCAACGCCGGCGCGGGCTCGCGACCGGCGACGAAGAGTGCCTGGCTCGAGCACGCGCAGAGGATGGCGAGGCAGATGTCGAAACAACGCGAGGCGAGCTCCTCCTTCTCGAAGGCAAGAAGGATCGGCATCACGGTGTCGGTCTGGACGCCGCCGGCCGAGTAGAGCGGAATCAGCGCCGGGGCCGCATGCTCCCGGGCGCGGCCGGCGAGGTCGTAGCTCGTGACGACGAGCAGTCGGGTGCCCGACCGGCGGCCGTCGCTGGCGAGGTCGGCAGGGAGCCCGGTGACCGCGTTGAGGTGCAGCTTCTCCGCCTGGCGGGCGGCCAGCACCGCCAGATCGGCCCACGCAGCCGACAGCCAGTTCATCGTGTGGTAGGCGCCCGGGTTGTGAAAGCCGCCGGTCGAGATGACCCGCCCGTTGGGCGGCGCCTGCGCCGGGCCGAGGAAGATCGGATTGTCGTTGACCCGGCCGAGCGCGCTTCGGGCGGTCTCCTCGACCGCGGCGACCGTCCGGAACATGTGGCCGAGCATGCGGGCGACGATTCGCCACGAGATCGGGTTCTGGTACGTACGCCGGCCGCTCGCCTGCGCGCCCGCGAGGATCCCGCTCAAGGCGTCGATCGCCACCGCCTCGTGCTCGTCGCCCATCATCTCGTTGAGCGAGCGGTCGTACGGGTCCAGTCCCATCCAGGCGGCATCGATCGAGAGCGCGAATGCCAGCGTGACAAGCCGGGTCCGGCGGCGTGCCCGCAGCGCGACGTCGCCGATCAGGCCGGGCGTGCAACCGCTGCCGTTCTCGATGGCGTTCACGTCGCGTACCTGAAAGCGTTCGCGGTCCAGCCCGGCGAAGAGGTTGATGAGCTGGAGGAGCTCGCCCTGCGAGTCCTGCCGGCGACGAACGACCGGGAGCGGCGGACCGCCGAGCATGTCGGCCACCTGTTGCGCCGTCTCGAGGCTGACTGCGGTGTAGCCGGACACGTAGTTGATCAGGCGCGTGAAGATCATCGCCCTCACGACCCTTTCCGGCAGCGGCTCGCCGACGCCGGCGGCGAGCAGGTCGGGCGGTCTCGTTGCCAGTCTTGTGCGCTCCTCCGGGCCGACGAGCGTCCCGGCCGCTTCGTCGTAGCCCGTCGTCACGCCGTAGACGTGCAGGTCCGGCTCCCGGTCGATCAAATCGAGAAATTGCTGCCGTGCGGTCCGCATCCGCGCCAGCGCCTGGGCGCCGAACGCGACCGGCTCTCGGTCCCAGGCGACCCGCTTCAGCGTCTCGAGATTGAAGTCATCGAGGCTTTCGAGGATGACGGTCATTCGAATGCTCCTCTGCCGGCGGCCCCCGTCAACCGGCGGAGGCAACTGTCGTCATCATGACTGCTACTTCATAGGGATCCAGCGTTCGCTAGCTTTCTTCACGCTGTAAACGATTTAACAGGAGAGCCCATCTTGGGTGAGCACAGACGAGAAGCGGGGCGCACTGGCTGGCCTCGGTGCCGTAGTCACGGCGCCGCCGGCCTGCTCGTCGTCGTGCTGACAAGCGCGCTGGCGCTCGCCGCCTGCGGCGGTTCGGGCGCCTCGGGCGCCTCGGGCGGCGCCTCCACGTCCCTTCCTTCCGCCACGTTCTCCTTGACAGGGCCGAAGGCCTCCGGCTGTGGCGCCAAGGCCTCGTCCGGCGATGTCACCCTCACGGGCAAGATCGGGGGCCACGTCCGGACCGTGATCGTGCACGTGCCGACCGGATACTCAGGCTCGGTCAAGGTGCCGCTCGTCCTCAACCTGCACGGTACCGGCAGCACGGCCGAAGACGAGGAGCTCTTCAGCGGCATGGACGCCACGTCCGACGCCCACGGGTTCATCGTCGCCTACCCGCAAGGCCTGATCCCGGAGGGAACCGGGTTCGACTGGAACGTCCCCGGCGAGCCGCTGTTCGGTGGCGTCGCCGTCCCGCCGGACGCGCCCGACGACGTCAGCTTCCTCACCCAGCTCGTCAGCGCGCTCGGGCGTCGCTACTGCATCGATCCCTCCCGCGTGTACGCGACGGGCTTCTCGGGCGGCGCCCGCACCGCCAGCCAGCTCGCCTGCGACGCTTCGGACGTGTTCGCGGCGGTCGCACCCGTCAGCGGGCTCCGGCGCCCGACGCCTTGCCCGGCCACCCGCCCGGTCCCGATCCTGAGCTTTCACGGAACCGCCGATCCCGTCGACCCGTATGCCGGTCACGGGCAGGCCTACTGGACCTACTCGGTTCCCCAGGCGGCGCGCGACTGGGCACAGCAGAACGGCTGCCGGCCGACGCCGGCCACCTCGAACCCGGACCCAGGTGTCACGCTCGCTCTCCTACGCCGGGTGCCGTGGGGGCGCGAACGTCGAGCTGTACACGATCGCCGGCGAGGGGCACGAGTGGCCCGGTGGGCCGGCGCTGCCACGGAGGCTGACCCGGGTCCTCGGGCCCCAGTCGAACGCAATCGACGCCAACAGCACGATCTGGGCCTTCTTCGAAGCCCACCCGATGCCGTGAGCACTGTCGCCCAGACGATCGAGGTCGAAGGCGTCCGACGGAGCTTCCTTTTGGCGGCCCCGCCGGCGGTGACCGCCGCCTCCGCGCTGTTCCTGAGCCTGCACGGGACGAGATCCAGCGCGGCGGACCAGGCGCGCTTGAGCCGGATGGCGTCGCTGTCCGAGAGCCATGGCGCGGTCGTCGCGTTTCCCGACGCGATCGTCCCGATCGGCAGGGGCTTCGAGTGGGACCACGCCGGCGACACGCCGTTCCTACGTCAGTTGGTCGCCGAGCTGCGCAATCGCTACCCGACGCCCAGCGGGCGGGTGTCCATCGTCGGAATGTCCGGTGGCGCACGCATGGCCTGCCACTTCGCCTCGAGTTACCCCGACGAGGTGTCGATGGTCGGCGCCGTCGCAGGGTTGCGGTCGCCGGATGGCCCGGCCGGCGGGCGGCCCGTGCCGGTTCTCGCGTTCCACGGCACCGCCGATCGCATCAATCCCTACGACGGGAGCGGCACAGCCCGTTGGCGCGAGAGCGTGCCGGACGCGGCGCGAGCATGGGCCGAGGCCAACGGCGCGTCTTTGGAGCCGACCACGACGGCCGTCAGCCCGACGCTCAACCGCACCACCTACGGCCCCGACGGCCAGCCCGCCGAGGTCACCCTGTGGACCTCCAAGGGCGCCGGCCACACCTGGCCGGGCACCCGGCTGGGGCCGTTCTTCAGGCTGATACTCGGCCGCACCTCCACCGAGATCGACGCCACCGCTGAGATCTGGTCCTTCGCCGAACGCCACTCGACCGGCCCCTGAGGCGCACCGCCGCTCGAGGGCCCCGCTCCGCTCGAGGGCAGCGGTCCGCCGCTCGAGGGCAGCGCACCGCCGGCTCGAGGGCAGCGCACCGCCGCTCGAGGGCCGTGATCGGCCGGTTACGCCTACCGCTGGCGCTCTGGGACGGCGGCGATCCGCCAGCAGCCGCGGCCCGGCCGCCTTTGCCTCGCACAGAGCCTCGTCGGCGCTGGCGAGGAGGGCGTCCGAGGTCGTGCCCGCAGGGAAGTCGAAGACGATCCCAACGCTTGCCCCGACTTTCAAGGCCGGCGCGTCCCCGATCGTGAGCGGCTCGTCGAGTCGCTCGACGACCCGGGCGGCGATCGCGACAAGCTGGAGCTCGGTGACCTCGCCGGCGCAGAGGATGGCGAACTCGTCACCGCCGATGCGGGCAAGCTCGTCGGTCGGGCGTACGACCGACGAGAGGCGCCGCGCGATCACGCGCAGGGCCGAGTCCCCTCCCAGGTGCCCGAGCCGCTCGTTCACGTGCCTGAAGTCGTCGACGTCGATGTACAACAAAGCGGGCCGGTCCCCCGCGTCGACCCTCCCGTCGAGGGCGAGGAAGAAGCTCCGGCGGTTGCCCAAACTCGTGAGCAGGTCCTGGAACTCGGCCTCGAGCAGCCGCTCCTCGGCGGCGTGATGCGAGATCATGAGCGAGGCGAGGATGAGGGCGCGGTCGACCGCCGTCCGCTCGTTCGTGGCGAGAGGGCCGAGGTCGTGGCTCCACACCTCGAGGCAGGCCGACTGCGAGCGTTCACCGCGCGTCGGGATCGGGAAGGAAGACACCGACCGGAGGCCGGCGGCCTCAGCCGCGGCGCGGGTCGCGTCGGGCAGGTCTTCGAGCTCGGTGTAGAGCTCGCCCGAGTCGAGCCTCATGGCGTTGTCCCATGGCCCGTCGGCGGGCGGCCCCGGGATGGACGGGCGCAGCGGGTAACGGTTGATCGCGCGACCGTCCTGCGAGGCAACGACAAAGAAACACTCCCCCAGCACCGGCGGCAGCCGCAACGCCTCGGCCAGCGCCGACAGGCTGTCCTCGAGGGCGGCCCCGGCCTGAGCCGAGGCGAGAACCTGGTCGAAGTGGTCGTAGGCGCTCTCGAGGAGGAGGAGCACGACGAAGCCGCCGAGTGCCGGATCCTCCAGGCGGTTGAGAGCCCAGACCTCGGCGAGCCGAGCCGTCCCGTCGGCGTGCAGGTACGGCAGCCGGACCGGGCCGGTCAGCTGCTCCGGCGACCTGCCGGCGGCCGTCGCCAGCAGGCCGGCGAGCAACGGGCGGTGCCGCGGCTCCAGGTAGCCGCCGAACTCCGAGCCCACCAGCACGTCGACCGGTCGCCCTCCGAGGTGCTCGAGCTGACCGGACGCGAAGCGCACGATCCCCCGGTCGTCCAGCAGCAGCAGGACGCCGGGGATCGACGCCAGCAGGTGCTCATGGATGCCGAGGACGGTGGGCCCCGACTCGATCGACGCGCTCACACGCGTCAATCTATCCGCCGCGTAGACACAAGCTCGAACCGGACCCGAACGCGCAGGGATCGCCGGCCCCGGTGGACCGGCGATCCCTCTGCGACCTGATCAGGCCGGATCAGGCCTGGCGAACTGCCTCGGCGTCGATCTCGAGCTTGACCTTCGGGCCGACGACGAAGCCGCCGGTCTCGAGGGCGGCGTTGAAGCTCACGCCGAACTCGTTGCGGTCGATCTCGCCGGAGGCGGAGAACCCGAGGCGCTGGTTGCCCCACGGGTCGTCGATCACGCCTTGGAACTCGACATCGAGAACGACCGGGCGGGTCACGCCGCGGACGGTCAGGTCCCCGGTCACCTTCCAGCCGTTGCTGGAGCCGAGCTCGACCTTCGTGCTACGGAACGTGAGGGTCGGGTACTCGTCGACATTGAGGAAGTCGTTCGTCCGGACGTGGTTGTCGCGGTTGACGTCGTTGGTGTTGATGCTCGCGGCCTGGATCGTCACCTCGACCGACGACTGCTCCGGGTCCTCGGCTACGACGATCGTGCCGTCGAAGTCGGTGAAGCGTCCGCGGACCTTGGAGACCATGAGGTGCCGGGCAAGAAAACCGACCTCGGTGTGCGACTTGTCCAGCACGAACGTGCCGGTCGTCGGCAGCGTCAGGCCGTTGACTTCCCTGGTGGTGGCGGTGGTGGTGTCTGTAGTTGTCATCTTGGAACTCCTTGTGTGCTCTTTGAGAAGCATCCTGGGTAATTGCTTGTGCAAGTAACTATACACTGAACTACTTGCATGCGCAACTAATTCCCGGCTGTGGCTATGCTGTGGGCGTGGCAACGACCAACAAGTCCCGAGGCGAGAGCGAGGTCGACCGGATCACGCTGGTCGGGCTCGTCTTCGAAGCGGCCTCAGGGCTGCACCGCGCGGTCGGCCCGCCCCTCGAGCGCCAGTGCGACCTCGCCGGCCAAGACTTCGAGATCCTCATCCGCCTCGCCCGCACTCCGGGCGGCCGGCTGCGGATGAGTGACCTCGCCGCGCAGACCGCGCTCACGCCGAGCGGGCTCACACGGGCGATCGACCGCCTCTCCGACGCCGGCCTAGTGAGCCGTCAGGCGTGCCCCGAGGACCGCCGAGGTGCGTTCGCGGCGCTGACCGTCTCCGGCGAGGAGCGGATGCGTCAGGCGCTCGACATACACCGCATGCAGCTCGCCGAGCTGCTCGAAGGGGCTCTCGACCCGGACGAGGAGCTGGCGCTCGTGGCCGCGCTTCGCAAGCTCCGTGACCGGGTCAATCCTGAAGCTTCCTACCTCACCCCCTGAGAGCCGGATCTGGAGGCGGCAGGCGACATGACCGGACGAGACAGCTTCGGCGCCCAAGACACTCTCGAGGTCGGTGAGCGGCAGTACCGCATTCACCGGCTGTCGGCGCTCGGAGGCGTCGCCGATCTCGACCGGCTGCCCTATTCGATCAAGCTCCTCCTCGAGAACCTGCTTCGTCACGAAGACGGAGTGAGCGTGGAGGCGGGCGATGTGGAGGCATTGGCACGTTTTGCGGACGGGGCCTCCGGCGACCGGGAGATCGCCTACTCGCCGGCCCGGATCCTCCTCCAGGACTTCACCGGCGTGCCGTGTGTCGTCGACCTGGCCGCCATGCGGGACGGCATCGAGGCGCTCGGCGGGCGTGCGGAGCAGATCAACCCGCTCGTCCCCGTCGACCTCGTCATCGACCATTCGGTCGTCGCCGACGTGTACGGCCGGCGCGACGCGCTGCAGGTGAACACGGCCCTCGAGTACGAGCGCAACGCCGAGCGCTACCGGTTCCTGCGTTGGGGGCAGCAGGCCTTCTCGAACTTCCGGGTCGTGCCTCCCGGCACCGGCATCTGCCACCAGTTCAACCTCGAGTACCTGAGCAGCGTGGTGTTCACCGACGACGGCGGCGCCGCCTACCCCGACACCGTCGTCGGAACCGACTCGCACACGCCGATGGTGAACGGCCTCGGCGTGCTGGCGTGGGGGGTCGGTGGCATCGAGGCCGAGGCGGCCATGCTCGGCCAGCCGATCTCGATGCTCGTGCCCCCGGTCGTAGGGCTGCGCCTCACGGGCGAGCTGCCCGAGGGCACGACCGCAACCGACCTCGTCCTGACCGTTGCCGAGCTGCTGCGGCGTCACGGCGTCGTCGGCAAGTTCGTCGAGTGCTACGGCCCTGGCGTCGCGAGCGTGCCGCTGGAGAACCGGGCCACGATCGGCAACATGTCGCCGGAGTACGGCTCCACGGTCACGATCTTCCCGATCGACAGCGAAACTCTCCGCTATCTCCGCCTCACCGGCCGCCCCGAGGAGCGGTGCGCGCTCGTCGAGGCGTACGCGAAGACCCAGGGGCTGTGGCACGAGGAGTCGGCAGATCCCGCCTACTCCGAGCGGATCGAGCTCGACCTGTCGACCATCGAGCCGAGCATTGCCGGCCCGTCGCGCCCGCAGGACCGCGTGCCGCTGCGCCGGGCGAAGGCGATGTTCTCTGAGGCCCTCCGCCGCTCGCTCCCGGAAGCCGAGCCGGCGGCCCGACCGGGCGAGGCGGACGAGGTCGCCGCTTCGGCGACGACCGTGCGCCTCGCCGACGGCAACGAGTTCGGTCTCGAGCACGGCCACGTCGTCATCGCCGCCATCACGAGCTGTACGAACACTTCGAACCCGCAGGTGATGATCGGCGCCGGCCTCGTCGCCAAGAAGGCCGTCGAGCTCGGGCTCGCGTCCAAGCCCTGGGTGAAGACGAGCCTCGCGCCGGGCTCTCGGGTCGTCATGGACTATCTCGGGCGGGCCGGCCTCGTGCCCTATCTGGAGAAGCTCGGCTTCGATCTCGTCGGCTTCGGTTGTACGACGTGCATCGGCAACTCGGGCCCGCTGCTTCCCGAGATCTCCCAAGCCATCAACTCCCGTGGGCTGGCGTGCGCGGCCGTGCTCTCAGGCAACCGCAACTTCGAGGGACGGATCCACCCCGACGTCCGGATGAACTACCTCGCATCGCCCCCGCTCGTCGTCGCCTACGCGCTGGCGGGCACGATGAACATCGACCTCGTGACCGAGCCGCTCGGCTTCACGCCGGACGGCCAGCCGGTCGTGCTGGCCGACGTATGGCCCTCCAGCCGGGAGGTCGCCGAGGTGTTCGAGCACGCCGTCGGTGCCGAGATGTTCCGCCGCGAGTACGCCGAGGCGACCACCGGAGACGAGCAATGGCGGTCGTTCGAGGTCCCGACCGGGCAGCGCTACGCCTGGGAGGAGAGGTCGACTTATGTGCAGAGACCGCCGTTTCTCGAGGGAATGCAAGCTGAGCCGGAGCCGATCACCGACGTCACCGGCGCACGCGTCCTCGCCGTACTCGGTGACAGCGTCACGACCGACCACATCTCTCCCGCCGGCTCGATCCGGCCGTCGAGCCCGGCCGGCGTCTGGCTGCAGGAGCGCGGCGTGCCCGTCGCCGAGTTCAACTCCTACGGGGCGCGGCGGGGCAACCACGAGGTCATGATCCGCGGGACCTTCGCCAATCCCCGCATCCGCAACCACCTCGTGCCCGAGACCGAGGGCGGGGTCACTGTGCACCTGCCCGACGGCGAGCCGGCCACGATCTTCGAGGCCGCCGTCCGCTACCAGTCCGAGGGCGTCCCTCTCGTCGTCATCGCCGGCAAGGAGTACGGCTCGGGCTCCTCACGGGACTGGGCGGCGAAAGGCCCGAAGTTGCTCGGTGTCCGCGCGGTCCTCGCCGAGAGCTACGAGCGGATCCACCGGTCGAACCTGATCGGCATGGGCGTCCTCCCGCTCCAGTTCGCCTCAGGCGAGAGCGCAGCTTCGCTCGGGCTCTCCGGTCGCGAGCTGATCGATATCACGGGGCTCTCCGGCGCATCCCTCGGCGACCTCGTCGGCCGTGAGGTGACCGTCCGGGCCGATTCCCACGTCTTCCGGGCGTTGCTCCGCGTCGACACGCCCGGCGAGGCGGAATACCTTTGGCACGGCGGCATCCTGCCGTTCGTCGTGCGGGCGCTCAGCCGATCCTGACGAGCCGGCCCAGCCCGACGTCCCGCATGAGCGTCTCGAGCTCGCTCGTCACCCACGTCAGCTTGTCGGTGACCAACAGGACCCCGAAGGCGCCCATCACGACGACCGAGACCATCGTGATCGCCCGGGAGTGGCGGCGCACGAACGCCATCATCCCGGACACCCGGCCGAGTGCCAGGCCGACGATGAGAAACGGGATCCCCAAACCCAACGAATACACGCCCAGTAACGCCGCTCCCTGCCCAGCAGACCCCGTCGTCGCGGCGACGGCGGTCACCGCGGCGAGGATCGGCCCTAGGCACGGTTGCCACCCGAAGCCGAACGCGGCGCCTGCGACCGGAGCCGCGAAAGCCCCGAAACGGTCCAGGTTCGGATGGAATCTGGCCTCCCGGTACAGTCCCGGGCGGCTCAGCACGAGCGAGCCGGCGAGGAAGACCGCCATGGCGATCACGAGTGCTCCCGAGATCTGCAACAGCAGCTCCTTGTCGCGGAAGACGGCTCTCCCGATCGTGGCGCCCGTGATGCCGAGGAGCACGAAGACGACCGTGAACCCCGCCACGAACAAAATGGTGTCGCGGGCGATCCGGAACAGGTGGTGGCGTGATCCCTGCTCGGGGTCGGCGAAGTCCAGGCCTGTGATGACCGCCAGGTAGCCCGGCACGATCGGCAGCACGCAGGGAGACACAAACGACGCGACGCCGCCTCCGAATGCCGCGACATAGCTGACCGTGTTCGTCATGTCCGTCGTGCAGTCTGCCCGAACGGAGGCGAAGACCTGCAGTCGGCAGGCAGGGTCCTTGCTTTGGCAGTTGGGGATTGGCATTGTCGATTGGGATGGCGTTGACAGATCGCGAACGCGAAGTGCTCGATCTTGAACGGGATTGGTGGGTCTCGTCGCCTTCCAAGCGGGTCGCGATCACTGAGCGGCTCGGCTTGTCGCCTGGCGCGTACTACGGCGTTCTGCGACGTTTGACCGACTCGCCCGAAGCGTTCGCCTACGACCCGCTCGTGGTGCACAGGCTGCGCCGGCGCCTCGTCCGGCGCAGGACTGCCCGTTTCGAGAGCGGTCCCGCGAGGTCCCCGGGCTGACACCAGCCGAGTCACCGGCACTCGACCTCCTGGCGGAGGCGCCCGAGCGCTCGGGGCTCTGCTGCGACTTCGACGGGACGATCGCTCCGATCGTCGTCGATCCGGACGCGGCCCACGCCCTGCCCGGTGCGATCGCCGCCCTGCACGAGCTCGCTCGTCGTCTCGCCGTCGTCGCAGCCGTTTCGGGGCGGCCGGCGGCCTTCCTCGCCGAGCGCCTCGAGCTGGCGAGCTACCGGTCCCCGCTTCGTGCCATCGGCCTGCACGGGCTCGAGGAAGGGTTCACGGACGGGTCCGTCCGGATGCGGCCAGGTGTCGCCGGCTGGCGGCCTGTGATCGAGGAGGCGAGGGACCAGCTCCTCGCGGGCGTTCCAGACGGGGTCCGGGTCGAGGACAAGCGCTACGGCGTCACGGTGCACTGGCGGTCGATCCGGCTCTCGGGAGGCGAGCCGGAGGCGGCCGCCGCACGCGCAAAGGAGCTCGCGGCGGCGGTTGCGGCCGAGCACGGCCTCGTCGCGCGACCTGGCAAGTCGAGCGTGGAGCTCGCGCTTCCGCTCGGGATCGACAAGGGCACGGTCGTGAGGGAGTTGTGCGGGGGGCTGGAAAGGGCCGGTTTCCTTGGCGATGATGCCGGAGATCTCCTCGCCTTCCACGCGCTCGACGAGCTCAGGTCCGAGGCCGGGCTGCGGACGCTCAAGGTCGCCGTGGCCGGCGCCGAGGCCCCGCCGGCGCTGCTCGCGGAGGCCGATCTCGTGTTCGACGGGCCGGCGGGGGCGGCGGGCTTCCTCGAGCAGCTGGCAGCGAGGGTCCGGTCTCGCTAGCGCTCGGTGACCTCAGGCGCCGGGGCCCCGCCTACCCGGGACCTGGGCGGCGTCGCGCACGTCGGCCAGCCAGTCTGCAGGGGTGCGGGCCCGCGTCCTGCGGCGCAGCTCTTCGGCTCGAAGCCGGCGTTCCTCGGGCGCCATGGCGAGGGCGGTCCCGAGGGCGTTCGCTGTTGCGGTCACGTCGAAGGGGTTGACGCCGATGGCCACGTCCGCCAGCTCGTCATAGGCACCCGCCTCCCGCGACAGCACGAGCGCTCCGTCCCGCTGGTTGAGCGCCGGCCCCTCCTTGGCGACGAGGTTGAGCCCGTCCCTGACGGGGTTGACGACGAGGACGTCGTAGCGCTGCAACGCCGCCACCGTGGCGGCGAAGTCGTCCTCGAGGTCGAGGACGATCGGCGTGTAGCCCGGCGCTGACCACCGCTCGTTCACCCGGGCGACCACGTGCTCGGTCTCGACCCGGTAGGCGAGGTACTCCGGGAGCGATTCGCGCGACGAGTAAACGCGGGCCACGAAGACGACCCGCCCCCGCCATTCGGGCGCAGCCTCGAGCAGCTCGTCGAACGCGAGAAAGCCTCGGATCAGGTTCTTGGACAGCTCGACGCGGTCGCTGCGCAGCACCAGGGTGCGTCCGTCCAGCTCGTCGTCGAGCGCCGCGAGGCGCGACCGGCACGCTTCGGTTGCGGCGACCTCGTCCAGCCTCGCCGTGTCGGCGGCGAGCGGAGCCACGAACGTCGCAGGCGCGGCGACGCCGGCGGACGACGCGCACCGGAGGAATGCGTCCCGCCACCGCGCGGTGTGGAACCCGCAGGCTCCGTAGGAGGCCATCGACTCCATCAGTTCGACGCGTGGGCCGTCCGGCAGCATCGCCAGGTCCTCAGGAGGGCAGAAGGGCGTGTGGGTGAAGTAGGCGGTGGCGACGTCGGGGCGCCGTTTCGCGAGGTAGCGGCCGACGAGCGTCAAGTGGTAGTCGTTCACGACCACGACGGCGCCGGCGGCCGCCTCTTCGGCGATCACGTCCGCAAAGGCCTCGTTGAACTGACAGTACGCTTCCCAGGCTTCGTACCAGAGGCGGTCGAAGCGTGGTCGACGCGAATGGTCGAACAAGCCGTGTTGCAAGAACCACATCGTCCCGTTGGAGATGACGTCGTAGGCCGCCCGCCCGAGCTCGGGAGTGACCGCGACCGTGCGCAGCTCCAGCGAGTCCTGCCCCGTCGCGACGGCGGCGTCAGTGGCGTGGAGGCGGTCGGCCTCGCTCAGCGCCGACGCGACCCACAGCGCCCGGCCTCCGGGTGCCATCCCCTCCTCGGCGAGCGCACCGCTCAGGCTTGGGGCGAGACCCCCGGCCGCCGGCCGGGGCTCGACGGTGCCGCCAGGCCCGATCTCGAGCGTGAACGGCCCCCGGTTCGAGACGACGACGAAGCCGAAGCCGCTGCCGCTGCCGCTCACCTGACCTCGATGCCTGCTCGACGGAGGCCGACCTCGAGCACGGCACGTGCCTGGGGCGCCAGCTCGTGAAGCGGCCGGTTGCGGTGCGTGCGCACGTCGAGGTCGACCTGCGCGATCGAGGCGACGCCGAACCGGCGTGACACATCGATCAGCATGGCGAGCTCGACGCCGTAGCCGCCGGCGAGCTCCAGCCCCGCAATGGCCTCGCGACGAACGGCGACCTCTCCCGCCAGTGGCTGGACCACGCCGCACAGCTCGGGAAACAGCAACGAGATGATGGGACGCGCCACAAGCTCGGTGACCCGGCCCCCGCCCGTTGGGCCAGAGCCCAGCGGCCGGCGGTAGCACCCTTTCACGAGCATCGTCTCCGGCCGCAACAGCAATGGCCCGAGGAGGCCGGTGACGAAGTGCGCTTTGAAGTCCTCGACATCGGCGTCGAGGAAGACGACAATGCCGCCGCTGCTGGCGGCAAAGCCCCGGCGCATCGCCTCGCCCTTGCCGCCCGCCGGCAGCTCTCCGTGGCCGGCGGCCCAGTCGGCCGTCTCGGGGACAGAGACGATGCGGGCGCCGGCGGCGAAGGCGACCGCCGCTGTGGCGTCCTTGGACCCGTCGTCGACCACGAGCAGCTCGTCGACGAGCCCGATGTCGTCCACGAGCTCCCGGCGCACCGTCTCGACGATGGGACCCACTGTCGCCGCCTCGTCGCGAGCGGGGATGCAGACCGAGATCCGGAGGTCCCGCTTCATCGCCCGCAGCTCGAGAACCGGAAAGTCCGCGTGGTCGTATGAGGTGACGAGCGTCGTGAGATCGGACAGAGCGGCCATGGTCTCTTTCCACGTTATGCGTCGCGACGCCCTTTCCAGGCCCGGATGGCTTCTTCCAGGCCCGGATGGCTTCGGCCGGCCCGGGCGGCCCGTCGCGCCCTCTTTCGAAGCAGGCTTTGACGTGTGCTTTGACGCCTGCTTTGACGCCTGCCCGCATCGTGGTCCACACTGGTCGCCAATCATCCAGAGCGGCCGAGGGATCGGGCCTGACGAAAGCCGCGACAACCAGCACGAGCCACGGCCGTGCCAGGTGCCAATGCCCGAACGATGAGGAGGCGTCTTCGGTGGGCAAGGTTCTCGGGCTTCGCTGTCGGGAGTGCGCGCGCATGTACGGGGCAGAGGCGCTGCATGTGTGCGAGTTCTGTTTCGGGCCGTTGGAGGTCGCGTACGACCTCGATGTCCTCCGCAGAACCGTCACTCGCGAACGGATCGCCGCCGGCCCGCCGAACATGTGGCGGTACGCGGACCTCCTCCCGGTCTCGCCCGACTCGCCGGTCGACCTCGGCGCCGGCTTCACGCCCCTCATCCGCGCCGACCGGCTCGCTGCCGAGCTCGGCCTCGCCGACGTGTGGGTGAAGGACGACACCCGCAACCCGACCGGATCCTTCAAGGACCGCGTGGTGGCTGTCGCCCTCACGAAGGCTCGCGAGCTCGGGTTCAAGGTCGCCGCCTGTGCCTCGACCGGCAACCTGGCGAACTCGGTGGCCGCCCACGCCGCTCGAGCCGGCATGGAGTCGTTCGTGTTCGTGCCGCACGACCTCGAGGCGGTGAAGCTCCTGACAACGGCCGTGTTCGGCGGCAATCTCGTGGCCATCGACGGCAGTTACGACGAGGTCAACCGCCTGTGCGCCGAGCTTGCGAGCGAGTTCGCCGCCTGGGCCTTCGTCAATGTCAACGTCCGGCCCTACTACTCGGAAGGTTCGAAGACTCTGGCCTTCGAAGTCGCCGAACAGCTCGGCTGGCGGCTCCCCGACCACGTGATCGTCCCGATCGCCTCGGGGAGCCAGCTCACGAAGATCGACAAGGGGTTCCGTGAGCTCGCCGGCCTCGGCCTCGTCGACGGCGACGCCGAAGTCCGGATCTCAGGCGCGCAGGCTCAGGGCTGCTCACCTGTGGCGACCGCCTTCGCCGACGGAAGCGACCAGATTCGGCCCGTCAAGCCGGCCACGATCGCCAAGTCGCTCGCGATCGGCAACCCGGCCGACGGGTGGTACGCCCTCGAGGTCGTCCGGCGGACCGGCGGCGCGATCGCCGCCGTCACCGACGACGAGATCGTGGAGGGCATCCGCCTGCTCGCGCGAACCGAAGGCGTCTTCGCCGAGACCGCCGGCGGGGTGACCGTCGCGACCCTCGCCAAGCTGGCGGCCGCCGGCGTCGTCCGCTCCGACGAGCGGGTCGTCGTCTACATCACGGGCAACGGCCTCAAGACCGTCGAGGCCCTGGCCGGGCGAATCGGGCGTTCGGCGACGATCCCGCCGACGCTCGAGGCGGTCGCCGGACTGATCGACCCGGACGGGCGCATGCGGGCGCCGGCTGGGGCGGGCGCGGCGGCTGGGGCTGGGGCTGGGGCGGTGGCCCCATGAGCGTCACCGTCCGGATCCCGACCCAGCTGCGGTCGCTGACGGGAGGCGCCGGCGAGGTCGGTGTGGAGGCAGCAACGGTGCGCGAGGCGATCGACGACCTCGAGCGCAACCATCCGGGGATGGAGGCGCGGCTGTTGGATGAGCAGGGCGGGCTGCGGCGTTTTGTGAACGTGTTCGTCGCGGACGAGGATGTGCGCTTCCTGCAGGGTCTCGACACCGAGCTCCCCGCCGGCACCACGGTCTCGATCGTGCCGGCGGTCGCCGGCGGCTGAGCGGGCCGGGGCCGGCCGGCGGGGCCAGGGGCCGGCGGGCCGGGCGGCCAGGGGCCGGCGGGGCGGCCGGGAACCCGGCGCATATCTTTTCTTTTTCAAACTTGCCTCGAATCGAGATTGCGACCAGTCGCAATCATTATCGGAGGCAAGTTCGCGGTGAAATTAAAAGTGTCGCCGCGGTCCGGGGTGGCAGTGGAGGACCGAAAAAGGGCTCGAATGGCGCCCTGGCCGGGGCCGCCGGCCTCCGGGCCGGCGGAGTCAGCGAGCGACAGCTCGGTCGGCGGCGAGCCGCCTGCCGAACCTTCGCTCGCCGGTGGCCAGCGCCAAGGCGACGGCGCCGAAGGCCGCACCGAGAGCGCAGACAGCGTGCCACCCGAAAGCCGCGTAGCAAAGGGCGGAGCCGACCGAGCCGATGGTCCCCCCTACGAAGTACGACGTCATGTAGCCGGCATTCACACGGCTGCGCGCCTGGGGCAGCAGGCGGTAGATCTCGCTCTGGTTCGTGATGTGGAGCCCTTGGCAGCCGAGGTCGAGCAGCACGATCGCGATCAACAGCACGACCAGCTGGCTCTCCCCAACCCACAGAAGGACGAACGAGATGAGGATCGCGGCGGACGTCGCTACCGTCATCACGACCTGGAGCCCGCGGTCGGCGAGGCGGCCGGCGATGGAGGCCATCAGCGCGCCGGCCACGCCGACGAGCCCGAACAGCCCGATCGTGGCCGACCCGTAGCCGTAGGGAGGCGCAGCAAGCAGGAAGGCGAGGCTCGTCCAGAGCACGGAGAATGCGGCGAACGCGAGCGAGCCGTACAACGCGCGGCGGCGAAGGACCGGCTGTTCCCGGAAGATCGTCACCACCGAGGCGAGAACGCCGGGGTAGGAGAGGTTCACGTCCTCCCGGTAAGGCGGGAGCGCCCGCCGCAGCACAGCGGCGAGCACGAGCGCGACGCCGCCGGCCACGTAGTAGACGGCGCGCCAGCCGAGCGCCGCCCCCAGGAAGCCGGCGGCTGTACGCGCGAGCAGGATGCCGATGAACAGCCCGCTCATCACCGTTCCCACGACCCTGCCGCGCTCGTTGTCGCTCGCCAACGACGCCGAGAAGGCGACGAGAATCTGCCCCACGACCGAGGTGGCGCCGATGACCACCGCGGCGACATACAGCAGCCCGAGGCTCGGGGCAACGGCGGCGCCTGCAAGGCCCAGCGCCGTGACCAGGGACAGCGCGACCACGAGCCGCCGTCTCTCGAGCAGGTCACCCAGGGGCAGGAGGAGGAGCAGGCCGGCTGCGTAGCCGATCTGCGAGGCCGTCACGATCAGGCCCACCGCTCCCGCTCCGGCGTGGAAGGTCTGCCGGATCGTCGGAAGCAAGGGCTGGACGTAGTAGTTGCTGGCAACGGCCACGCCCGTTGCCACGGCCAGCAGAATGACGAGGCTGTGGTCGATCCCCTTGTGCTCGGCGGAGGGCGCGGCAGGCGGACCTGGCACTCCGGAGGCGGCGCCGAGTGCCGGCGAGCCGGACGCGGCAGGCGGACCTGGCACGCCGGAGGCGGCGCCTCGAGCGTCGGGCATGGGTGGCACAACATCTCCGCCCCGCCGCGCGTTCCCGCGTGCCGCCTGCGGTTACCCCAAGACGCGAGCCCCCCACCTGGGGGCCAGGGCACGCAGTTGCGCGCCGGCCGCTAGCGTGGTTTGCTACTAGCACTCGAACCATGAGAGTGCTAACGGTTACGGAACCGGGTAGCCCAAGGAGGACATCCCCAAAATGCCGAAGTTGATCGCCTTCGACGAGCAGGCCCGCCGGGCCCTCGAGAATGGCATGAACCAGCTGGTAGACGCCGTGAAAGTCACGCTCGGCCCCAAGGGTCGCAACGTCGTGCTGGAGAAGAAGTGGGGTGCGCCGACGATCACGAACGACGGCGTCTCCATCGCAAAGGAGATCGAGCTCGAGGACCCGTGGGAGAAGGTTGGAGCGGACCTCGTGAAGGAAGTAGCGAAGAAGACCGACGACGTCGCCGGCGACGGCACGACGACGGCAACCGTGCTGGCCGGCGCCATGGTCCGTGAAGGCCTGCGCAACGTGGCCGCAGGGGCGAACCCGATGTCGCTGAAGCGCGGGATCGAGGTGGCGGTCGAGGCTGCCGTTGGGCGGCTGAAGCAGCTCTCGAAGGAGATCGACGCGAAGGACCAGATCGCTCAGGTCGCCTCGATCTCCTCGGCCGACGACGAGATCGGTGCCATGATCGCCGAGGCCATCGACAAGGTCGGCAAGGACGGCGTCATCACTGTCGAGGAGTCGCAGACCTTCGGCATGGAGATGGAGCTCGTCGAGGGCATGCGCTTCGACAAGGGTTACATCTCGCCGTACTTCGTCACCGACCCCGACCGGATGGAATCGGTCCTCGAGGACCCGTACATCCTGATCGTCGGCTCGAAGATCTCGGCGGTCCGCGACATGCTCCCGGTGCTCGAGAAGGTCATGCAGACCGGCAAGCCGCTCATGATCCTCTCCGAGGACGTCGAGGGCGAGGCGCTCGCCACGCTCGTCGTCAACAAGATCCGTGGCACCTTCCGCAGCACGGCCGTAAAGGCCCCCGGCTTCGGAGAGCGCCGCAAGGCGATGCTGCAGGACATTGCCATCCTCACCGGCGGACAGGTCATCACCGAGGAGGTCGGCCTCAAGCTCGACAACGTCGCGCTCGACCTGCTCGGGCGGGCCCGCAAGGTCGTCGTCACGAAGGACGAGACGACGATCGTCGAGGGTGCCGGCGACGACGCCGACATCAAGGGTCGCATCAGCCAGATCAAGACCGAGATCGAGAACACCGACTCGGACTACGACCGCGAGAAGCTGCAGGAGCGGCTCGCCAAGCTCTCGGGCGGCGTCGCGGTGATCAAGGTCGGCGCGGCCACCGAGGTGGAGCTCAAGGAGAAGAAGCACCGCATCGAGGATGCGGTCTCGACCACGAAGGCGGCCATCGAGGAGGGTGTGGTGCCCGGCGGCGGCGTTGCGTTGCTCCGCTCGCAGCAGGCCATCCTGGACGCGGCCGACAAGCTCGAGGGTGACGAGGCGACCGGGGCCAGGATCGTGGCCCGCTCTGTCGAAGAGCCCCTGAAGCAGATCGCCGTCAACGCCGGACTCGAGGGTGGCGTCGTCGTCGAGCGGGTGAAGGCTTTGAAGGGCGTTTCCCACGGCCTGAACGCACAGACCGGCGAGTACGAGGACCTGCTGAAGGTCGGAGTCATCGACGCGGCCAAGGTGACCCGGTCCGCTCTCCAGAACGCTGCATCCATCGCGGCCCTGTTCCTCACGACCGAGGCGGTCGTGGTGGACAAGCCGGAAGAGAAGGGTCCCGCCATGCCTCCGGGCGGCGGGATGGAGGACTACTGATCTCGACGTAAAGTCGATCAGAGAACGCTCTGACCACGAGGGGGTGCCGCAAGGCGCCCCCTCGTGGCGCGTGGATTCTTCGGAGGAGGAGGGCTCGTGACCGAACACCCAGGGACATGGGACTTCGCCACCGTCCTCGAGTCTCTCGCGCAGGCCTTCCCGGACCACGAGGCCCAGACCTGCGATGCCCGCCGGTTCACCTGGCAGGAATTCGACCGTCGTGCCGGAGGGCTCGCCTCCACGATGCTGGCGGCCGGCCTCGTCCATCAGGACAAGGTGGCCCAGTACCTCTACAACGGGCCCGAGTACCTCGAGTCGGTGTTCGCCTCGTTCAAGTCAGGACTGGTGCCGGTCAACTCGAATTACCGGTACACCGACGACGAGCTCTGGTACCTGTGGGACAACGCCGACGTCGCGGCCGTGGTCTTCGACGACGAGCTCACCGAGCGTTGCCGGCGGTTGCGGCGACGCCTGCCGGAGATCAGGCTCTGGGTGCACGTCGGCGAGCGCGCCGGGTGTCCCGACTGGGCGGTGCCGTACGAGACTGCCGCGTCGAGCCCGCCGGGCGTTGCCACGCCGGCGGCGGCCCGGTCCGGCCATGACCTGCTCCTGCTGTACACCGGCGGGACGACGGGAAGCCCGAAAGGCGTCATGTGGCGCCAGCAGGACCTGATCGCCATGCTCCAGGGGACGCGCGGCCCGGAGCTTCCTCCCGCGAGCCAGGACCCCGAGTTCCTTCTGAGAGCCGCCCGGACGGGAATCCGGAGCCTGCCGGTGGCGCCGTTGATGCACGGCACAGGCCTGTGGTTCGCGCTCTCGGCCCTCATGCAGGGCGGCACGCTCGTGACGATGTCCGATCGTCGTTTCTCAGCCGACCGCGTCCTCGACACCATCGTTGCGAGCCGTGTCGGCGGCATCGCCATCGCAGGTGACGCCTTCGCCACGCCCCTCGTGAAGGCGCTCGACGACGAGCCGGGACGCTGGAGCCTGTCGGGGCTCAAGGTGCTGGTCTCGTCAGCTGCCCTCCTCTCTGACCAGAACAAGCGGGGGCTGCTCCGCCACGCGCCGCATCTTCGGATCACCGACAGTCTGGGGTCGTCGGAGTCGGGCACCTTCGCACGATCGGTTCCCGAGGCGCGACCTCGCACCCCGCCGCACGGCCCTGCGCCGGACTCGCTTCCCCGGTTCGCGGTTACCGACCAGGTCCGCGTCATCGGCGACGACGGCCGTGACGTCGTGCCCGGCTCCTCGCAAACGGGACGATTGGCGGTCACCGGGCACATCCCGGTCGGCTACTACAAGGATCCGGAGAAGACCGCGGCGACGTTTGTCTCAATCGAAGGGACGAGGTACGTCGTCGCCGGGGACTTCGCCGAGGTGAGGGCGGACGCGACGATTCGCTTCCTCGGCCGCGGCTCGGCCTGCATCAACACCGGCGGAGAGAAGGTTTACCCGGAGGAGGTCGAAGAGACGTTGAAGCGCAGCGACGCCATCTCCGACGCCGCCGTCGTCGGCCTGCCCGATGAACGCTTCGGCGAAATCGTCGTGGCGCTGGTCGAACCGAGAGGCGGGGCGGACCTCGACGTGCCGGCCCTCACCGCAAGTCTGCGCGCAACCCTGGCCGGCTACAAGATCCCGCGCCGTGTCCTCCTCGTCGAGACCCTGGGCCGCCAGCCGAACGGAAAGCTCGACTACCCGGCGCTCCGGCTCCGGGCGTCGGCGCTCCTCGAGCCGCAGGACGACCCGTAGACTGCGGGCGGTGACTTCCGACCCGCTCGAGCGCCGCGACCGACCTGTCGGCCCCACGACCGGCTGGGGCGTGCTCCACCTCTTCTGCAAGCCGCGACCGGGCGCCGAGGCGCGCTCGCTGCTCGACGCCATCGACGACGCCACGAAGGAGGACTGCCAGATCGTCACGGCGTCGATGCTGGGGCACAAGGCGGACATCTGCGTGCTCTCGCTGGGTCCGGACATGAGGCGGCTGCGCCGGCTGCAGACCGACCTGCAGACCGGTGGCCTCGACGTCGTCGACTCGTACGTGTCGTTGACCGAGGTGTCCGAGTACGCCGCCGGGGTACCCGAGGAGCTGAAGCAGGCCCGCCTCTACCCCACGCTTCCCCCCGAGGGGATGCCGGCGATGTGCTTCTACCCGATGTCCAAGCGCCGCGCCCCTGGAGCGGAGAACTGGTACGCGTTGGGCTTCGACGAGAGGATGGAGCTCATGCGGGGGCACGGAACCGCCGGGCGCCAATTCCGCGGCCGCGTCCTGCAGCTCGTGACGGGGTCCACCGGGCTCGACGACTGGGAGTGGGGCGTGACCCTCTTCGGCGTACATCCGGACGACCTGAAGGAGTGCGTCTATGCCATGCGGTTCGACGAGGCGTCAACGCTCTATGCCGAGTTCGGCCCGTTCTACACCGGAATCGTCGGGGGGCCCGAGGACGTCCTCGCCGGCGTCGGCGTACGCTGAGGACGTGGCCTCCGGCGATCCTGCGGACCCCCGAGAGCGGGAGGCGCTCCGGCGCCTGGAGGCCGCTCTGGGCCGCCTCGGGCCGCTCGTGGTGGCCTTCTCAGGCGGGGCCGACTCGGCGCTCGTCGCCGCCGCCGCGACACGCCTGCTCGGCGCCGACCGGGTGCTGTGCGCGACCGCGGTCTCGGCGTCGCTCGCTCCCGAGGACCGGGACCACTGCGCAGCGCTCGCGGCCGAGTGGGGACTCCGGTGGGTCGCCGTCGCGACCCACGAGCTCGACGACCCGGCTTATGTGCGCAACGACCTCGACCGCTGCTACCACTGCAAGCGCGAGCTGATGGACGTGCTGACGCCTCTGGCCACCCCCGAGCAGGCGACGGTGGTGCTGGGCGTCAACCTGGACGATCTTGACGACCACCGCCCGGGGCAGCGGGCGGCCGCCGAGCGAGGAGCCGTCTTCCCGCTCGTCCAGGCAGGGCTCGACAAGGCGACCGTGCGGGCGGTGTCCAGGGCCATCGGGCTGCGGACATGGGACCGGCCGGCGGCTGCTTGCCTGGCGTCGAGGGTGCCGCACGGCACGCCGGTCAGTTTCAAGATCTTGGATCAGGTCGCCGAGGCGGAGTCCTCCTTGCGGCGCCTCGGCTTCGGCGCCCTGCGGGTCCGCCATTACGGTGATCTCGCCAGGATCGAGTTGCCGCTCGAGGACCTCGGGCGAGCCGTCGCCGGCCGCGACGGGATCGTCGCGGCGGTGCGCGGCGCCGGGTACCGCTACGTGACCCTCGATCTCGAGGGGCTTCGCTCGGGCAACCTGTCCCGCGCGGCTGCAGAGGCAGCCCGCTCCGGCTCATGAGCACCACCGTCCGGCTCACGTTCCCCGAGGAGTTGCGGCACGAGCCGGTGGTCGCTCAGCTCGTCCGTCGCTTCGACGTCGAGCCGAACATCCGCGGCGCCAACGTCGAGGCGGGTCAGTCCTGGCTGATCTGTGATCTCGACGGCACCCACGAAGCCGTGGAGGGCGCCATCGCCTGGCTCGAGGAAATCGGCGTCGTCGTCGACCGCTTGGACGAGGCCCCCGAGACCTGAACGGACGAAGGCTCGAATTCAGCGCCTGATCGTGGGCGGGCCCTCGTCGCCCCGTGCGCGGACCTGCCAGCCGCCGGTGGCGGTCCTCCTGGGCTCGTAGAAGATGCAGCCGTCAGGGCAGCCGAAGGGGACATTCTCGGCGGCCCCGAGCCGGCAACGCTCGGTTCGATCGCCGGAACGCACCGTCTGCATGACGTAGTGCCGGCAGTCCTGCTTCACGCTCACACGTGCCATGATCGCGCACGCGGGCGCCCGTCGTTCCCTCGCCCCGGGCGGACCGGCGGTAGGGTCGGGCGCGTGGGTGACGGGCCGGTTTCTGCACAGGACCTCGTTCGGTGGGGAGAAGCGCTCGCGGCCATCGCCAAGACCGGCCTCGGGTTCACCGACAGCCTCTACGAGCGCGAGCGCTTCGAGGAGGTCCTGAACGTCGCCGGCGACATCCGCGCCGCAGCGGCCGCGGCGCTCGCCCGGGACGGGCAACCGGTGGCGACGAGCGACTCCGACGGCCTCGTGCGCGAGTGGCTCCGACAGGTCGGCCAGGGCGTGGCCGGCTACGCGACCCCGAAGATCGCGGTCGGGGCGATCGTGGGCAACGAGGAGGGCCAGATCCTGCTCGTGCAGCGGGCCGACTCCGGGGTCTGGCTGTACCCGACCGGCTGGGCCGACGTCGGCTACTCGGCGGCCGAGGTCGCCGTGAAGGAAGTGCGCGAGGAGACCGGGATCGAGGTGGAGCCCGTGCGACTGGTCATGGTGCTGGATGGCCTCCGACTCGGTTTCACGCAGGTGCCCCTGTACTCGCTCGTGTTCCACCTGAAGAACGTGGGCGGCACGCTCCAGGCACACCCGCTCGAGTGCGCCGACGTCGGCTGGTTCTCCGAGGACTCGCTGCCCTCGCCGCTCGCCGGCGCCGGGGTGTGGAGCGCCCACGCCTTCGCCGCCATCCGGGGAGAGCCGGTCGACGTTCTCTTCGACTGGCCGCGGCGGCCCGTCTGGCGCAAGGAGGGCTCCGCCGACTCTTCCAGCTAGGCCGGAACCGGTCGGTACACTCGCTCGATGGACGACAACGACCTGGTCGTGGAGCGCGTCTCGGGTGCGTCCGAGGAGCTCGTCGAAGCGATGGCACGCCTCGTGCCGCAACTGTCCTCGAGCGCGCCGGCCCCCGACCTGGCCGATCTCGAACAGGTCGCGACCGCGCCCGGAAGCTCACTGCTCGTCGCCCGGGACGCCTCGCTCGGCAACCGGATCGTCGGGTCGCTCACTCTCGTCACCTACCGCATCCCGACAGGGCTCCACGCCGTGATCGAGGACGTCGTCGTCGACGAGTCGGCCCGCGGCCGCGGAGTCGGCACGGCGCTGACCGCCGAGGCGGCCCGGCTCGCCCGCGCGCAAGGAGCGAGGCACGTCAACTTGACGTCGCGACCGTCGAGGGAGGCGGCGAACCGTTTGTACGAGAGGGCCGGCTTTGTGAAGCGCGAGACCAACGTCTACCGCAAGAGCCTGGAAGGGGCCTGACGGCCTCGGGCCACGGCCGCATCGTCCTCTGCGTCGCCGCGGTCGCCCGAGATGGCGAGCGTGACCAGGCCCGCCACGACGCCGGCGAAGCCGGCGATCCGGAGTGTGAGCAGCCCGGCAGCGGTCGGCAGGTGCTCGTTGAAGAGCACCGTCCCGACGCCGATGAGGTAGGCACTCGAGATGACGACGTTCACGGGTGCCACCACGGACGCCTGGCAGCGCTGCAGGCCGGTTTGGAACAGGAGCAGGCCGACGGCGCACGTGACGACGAGCAGGTAGGGGCTCGGTGACGTCAGGAGGTGGGGAATCGCGCCGAACAGCCCGAAGCGTTGGACGTAGGTCGCCGACGACTTGAGGGCCAGCCCGGCGACGCCGTAGAACAGGCCGGCGGCGACTCCGAACAGGGGCGCACGCACCCTGCTCAACGAGCTCCTCCCCGGACGGCCGGCACGGTCCGCCGCTGCGAAGACCGCGAGCGCGACGCCGCAGGTGGGTATCGCCGCCAACGCCAGGTCGCGGAGGCTGGCTGGCCCTCCGGCCTTGTCGACCCGCGGGTCGATCGAGAGGCCGAGCACGACGAGGGCCAGCACGATGGTGCTGACACCGACCCATTCCAGGCGTCCGAGGCGATCGTGCAGCACGAAGTGGGACAGCACGAGCAGCAGCACGATGCCGGATGCGAAGATCGGCTGCGCGACCGACAGGGGAGCCAGTGACAGGGCCAAACCCTGGCAGCCGAGCCCCCCGACCAGCAACGCGCAGCCGATGAGCCATCGCGGAGAGCCGAACAACGTGCGGACCATCTCCCAGCTGCGCCTCGCGTGGAGCTCGGGCAGGCGCTGGAGAGCGACCTTCTCCACGACAGTCCCGGTCCCGGTGAAGATCGCCGACAGCACTGCGAGCGCGATCCCCGCCGCGGCGTGGCCCCCGGTCATGACGGCCGGCGGGCGGTGGCGAGCAGGATCGACGCCAGGCCGGGCGTGCGGCAGAAGAAGCGGTCGAGCGGCCGGAATGGGCGCGGAACGTCGTGATAGGGCGCACCGGTCATGGCGATATCGACGAAGCCGCCCGCGGCCAGGATCTCCTCGAGCGCCCGGCGGGTGAAGATCCGCAGATGACCGACGACCTCCTTCCCGGGGCGGCCGTAGATGCCGCGGAGGCTGACCTCGGTGAAGAGAGGCTGCACCCCTAGCGCCAGCAGGACCCGGTTGTACCAGGCTGCCAGGTTGGGAGTCGACAGGAGGAGGGTTCCACCCGGCACGAGCACGCGCCTCGCCTCGGCGAGGGCGCCGTCGGTGTCCACGACGTGCTCGATCAGCTCGCTCAGGACGACGACGTCCACGCTCGCCGAAGCCAGCGGCAGGCCGGCGCCGTCGATTCGGGCGCGTGCCACGGGGACGCCCCGCTGACGGGCGCGGCCGAGCGCGACCGGCGACCAGTCGAGACCAAACATTGCCACCTCCGCCCCCGCCTCACCCCTGCAGCGGGCTGACGCAAGCGCCGTCGCCATTCCGTCGCCGCATCCGACGTCGACAGCCAGAAGGCGTCGATGCGCCGACGAGGCAATGCCCGCAAGGATCGCCGCCTGCAGCTCCGCCCGCTCCCGCCCGGAGCTGAGCGGCGTGGCGGGGTTCTCGTACAGGCGCCGGAGAGCGGGCTCGGTCACGCTCACGAGACCGGCCGGCCGAGGCGGGACTGCTGGCTGACCCAGCCCGACTCGGGCTCGCCGGAAGGCTCCTTCACCGCCAGCGAACGCTAGCTGCGGATAGGGCGCCCTCGACACCGTCGTAGGATGTTGTGACGACCGGGTAAGTCCGGCGTCAAGCCGTTTGGAGGTCGCAAGTCGTGGAAGAAAGCGTGACGATCACGGATAACCGCAATGGCCAGTCGATCGAGATCCCGATCGTCGACGGTGGTGTCGCGGCCGAAGCCTGGAGCAAGCTGCTGCCGGGCATCTGGTTCTACGATCCGGCCTTCACGACCACGGCGGCGGCTGAGAGCTCGATCACGTTCGTGGACGGCGACAACGGGATCCTCGAGTACCGCGGCTATCCGATCGAGCAGCTCGCGAAGGAGTCGAGCTATCTCGAGGTCGCTTACCTGCTGCTCCACGGCGAGCTGCCGACGGCCGAGCAGGCTGAGCGGTGGGTCCACGAGATCACCTACCACACCTTCATCCACGAGAACACCCGCAAGCGTTTCCTGGAGGGATTCCATTACGACGCTCACCCGATGGGGATCCTCGTCTCGGCCGTGGCGGCGCTGTCCACTTTCTACCCCGAGGCGCAGCACATTTTCGACACGGACAACCGTTACAAGCAGATCATCCGGCTGATCGCCAAGATGCCGACACTCGCTGCGGCGGCGCACCGCTTCAGCGTCGGCATGCCGTTCGTCTACCCCGACAACTCCCTCGCCTTCGCGCCCAACTTCTTGTCGATGATGTGGAAGACCGCGGAGCCTCGTTTCGAGGCGGACCCGGTGCTGTCACGGGCGATCGACGTCCTGTTCATCCTGCACGCGGATCACGAGCAGAACTGCTCCACGACGGCGATGCGGGTCGTCGGGTCGTCGCACGTCGATCCGTACTCGGCCTGCGCCGCCGCCTGCGCCGCTCTCTACGGTCCGCGGCACGGGGGTGCGAACGAGCAGGTCATCCGGATGCTCACCGAGATCGGTTCGCTCGAGAACGTCCCTGACTTCGTCCGCGCCATGAAAGAGGGCCACGGCCGGCTGCAGGGGTTCGGCCACCGCGTGTACAAGCACTACGACCCAAGGGCGACGATCGTACGGGACATCGCCTACGAGGTCTTCGAAGTCACCGGCAAGAATCCTCTGCTCGACATCGCGCTGAAGCTCGAGGAGGTTGCGCTCGCCGACGAGTACTTCACCTCGCGCAAGCTCTACCCGAACGTCGACTTCTACTCCGGCCTGATCTACCAGGCGATGGGCTTCCCGCTCGAGATGTTCCCGGTCCTGTTCGCGATCCCGCGCACCGCGGGATGGCTGGCGCACTGGGTCGAGATGCTCGAGCACGACACGAAGATCGCGCGTCCCCGCCAGCTCTACATCGGGAGCCCGCGCCGCGACTACGTGCCGATGGAGGACCGGTAGCCGCCAGGCAAACTCCGGCTACGGACGCCGGGGAGCCCACTGCCACCGCCGCACGGCCACGACGACGGCCGCCACGCCCCAGATCGCCATCGCCAGGAGGTCCTTCCACGCCCAACCCGTGACTCCGGGCTGGTTGTCGAACGTGGCGAAGGTGGCCGTGATCAAGTGGCGGATGGGGAAGTAGCCGGAGATCTTGGCGAGCGCCGACCCGGGCCGCAGCGGGTACCACAACCCGGACAGGAAGAGGAGCACGAAGAACACGATTGCGATCACCGGGCCGGCGGCGTCCTGGTTCGGGACCAAAGTGCTGGTCGCCACGCCGAGGGCCGTGAAGCAGACGACGCCGACGGTGAGCGCGACGACGAGAGCCGTCATGTTGTGAGGGAGCTGCACGCCGTAGCCGACTTTGCCTATCACCAACAGCAGCACGACCTGGACGGCGGAGATGATCAGAGCGCTGCCGGTGATGCCCGCCAGCATCACCCAGCTGGGCAAAGGTGAAAGCCGGAGCCGCTTCAGCAGCCCGGTCTCCCGCCGGACGACGAGCCCAATCGCGAGCGAGTTGAAGCACGTGGCCATGACGCCGTAGGCGAGGAAACCGGGCACGTAGTACTGGATCGCTCGGATCCCCCCGTAGAGCGGGAGGCGCGAGTTGCCGCCGGTCGCGCCGAGCAGGACCAGGAAGACCACGGCGAAGCCGACCGTGAAGATCGCACCGATCGGGTTCAGCCAGAACGTCATCTGCTCGTAGAACACCTGACGACCCACGAGGCGAAGGTCGTCCGTGCCCCGATACCTGGGCGCCGCATCCGAGGTTTTCACGCTCTGTCCTCCTCGGTTTGCTGGTACTCACTTCCGACGAGGCGGAGGTAGACGTCCTCGAGCGTCAGCCGCTCCACCGTGAGCCCGAGGAGCTGGACGCGGTGCTCGAGTGCCCAGTTCGTGAGCCTGGCCAACGCCTCGATCTCCGCGTCGGTCCGGATCTCGATCAAGCCGTCTGGCCCCTCCGACGCGCTGACCGGCAGATCGGCGACCGGGATGCCGGGTGGGAGTCGGAAACGGATGCGGCAGACGCCGCGATCGCGCCCGCCGAGGGTCTCCGGAGGACCCTCAGCAACGATGCGTCCACCGCTGATCACCGCCACCTGAGAGGCCAACGCCTCGGCTTCGTCCATGTAGTGGGTGGTGAGGATGACCGTCGTGCCGCGGTCCGCCAGGGCTTGGATGAGCTCCCAGGCGCCCCGGCGAGCGGACGGATCGAAGCCGGTCGTCGGCTCGTCGAGGATGAGCAGCTCGGGGTCGCCGATGATCCCGAGCGCGAGGTCCAGGCGGCGCTGCTGGCCACCCGACAGGGTCTTCACACGGTCTCGAGACTTGTCGCCGAGTCCCACCAGCTCCAGCACCTCGTCGACCGGGCGCGGCCGGGGAAAGTAGCCCGCCTGTCGCATCAGCACCCGCCGGACCGACAGATACGGTTCGACAGCCAATTCCTGCAGGACGACGCCGAGCTGTTCGCGCATCTGCCTGCTGGTCCTGCGGTCGGCGGGGTCGAAGCCGAGCACTTGCACCTTCCCCTGGTCACGGGAGCGAAACCCCTCCAGGATCTCGATCGTGGTCGTCTTCCCGGCACCATTCGGACCGAGAAGCGCGAACACTTCGCCGCGGTCGACCTCGAAGTTGACGTCGACGACGGCCCGGAGGTCGCCGTAGCTCTTGACGAGCCCTTCGACCGCGACGACAGGAGACTTGCTCATCCGGTACTCAGGCGTGGTTCGGGAGCGCCCGGCCCGCCGGTTCACTAGAGCCTCGACAAGCCGTACCGGTCATGCTGATCTCAGATTCCGCTGACGCGCCACCTCGAACATCGCCACCGCTCCTGCCGCCGAGACGTTGAGCGAATCGAGCGATCCGTGCAACGGAATCTGGGCGAGCACATCGCATCGTTGCCGGGAGAGCGGCGCGAGCCCCTTTCCCTCGGCGCCGAGGACGAGTGCTATCGGTCGATCTCCGAGCGGAAGGTCGAACACCGGCACGGGACCTCGCTCGTCCAGCCCGACCGTCCAGACGCCGAGCCGCTCAAGCTCCTGTAGCGCTCCGGGGACTCCTGGCACCACGGCGATCTTGACGTACTCCGCCGCGCCTGCCGCCACCTTGGCGACCGTCGGGGTGACGTGGGCGCTGCGGTGGCGAGGCAGCACAACCCCGGTCACGCCGGCGCACTCGGCGCTGCGCAGGAGGGCGCCCAGGTTCTGGGGATCAGTGACGCCGTCGACGAT
Source organism: uncultured Acidimicrobiaceae bacterium (assembly GCA_963763085.1). Classification (GTDB taxonomy): domain Bacteria; phylum Actinomycetota; class Acidimicrobiia; order Acidimicrobiales; family Bog-793; genus CAVXNB01. The sequence continues at coordinate 560,574 of CAVXNB010000004.1, read as the reverse complement.
GACCAGAAACGGCATCGTCTCCGGCTCGGGATCCCCGCGACCGACGAGGTCGGACAAGTCGACTTCGCTCAGCGCCTCGGCGAAGGCGATCACACCCTGGGGCGCCTCCGACCCCTGCGCCTCCTGGATCTGGCGTTGCGTCACGAGCCTCACCGGCACGTGGCTCGCCCGCGCCAGCGACTCGATCTCCCGGAGGATAGGGGCAGGATCGGACCCTTCCATCATCCAGACCTCGTGTACCGCACGCCTCCCGGCGGCGAGGAGCTCCCGGACGGCCTGACGGCCTTCGACCTGATCGCCGCCAAGCGCCCGCCTGACCTTGGCCGATCCGCGCCGGCCGGGCTCCTCTGCTGCCCGACCGCCACGGACGTATGGCTTCGTCGGCCCGCCCGGGCTCCTTCTTGGTGGCAGGGGCCGTCGGGCGCCAGTGGTGGACGAATCCCACCTTGGCGCCCGGGGCTTGCTCGGCCAAAGGTTTCGTCCAGTTGTGGCGGCCCGCCCGACCGAGCTCGGGGGCGGGCCGGAGTCGCCGGCTCCGTAGCCGTCCATTTGCCGGCGGGCAGCCGGGGCGTCGCGGCGTGGTCCGGCCGGGGCGTCGCGGCGTGGTCGGCCGGGCGCGCGGCGCCGGCCGTCGCGGCGCGAGGCCGGCGGCCCGTCGCGGCGCGAAGCCGCCGGCCCGTCGCGGCGTGGGCCGGGCCGGTCCCATCCGCCGTTGGGAGTGGCGCGCCCGCCGTCTCGCGGCGACGCTGTCCTGAATGCCGGCGGAGTGCGACCCGTTCCGGTAGTTCTCGGGCGGGCCGTTCTGGATCCGGGCGAGCCGGCATCCCGATACCTGGTCCCACCCGCATCCCGCCCTGCCGGTGGCCTCGCCGAGCCGCCCCGATAGCCGCCGGCGCCGCCACCCGCGCCGCCCCTGTAGCCGCCGCCTGCGCCGGTCGCGCCCCTGTAGCCGGCGCTGCCGCCCGTCGCGCCCCTGTAGCCGGCATTGCCGGTGCGCCCGCCGCCAGCTCCGGACCCACCGCGTCCTCCGGCCCCGCCCGCACCGCCGAATCGGTCCCTGGAACCTCCCGACCCGCGGACGTCACGGGGCGCCCCGCTTCGTGGCTTCCCCGCGCCGGACCCGGACGCGCCGTGGCCGCCGGCGCCACGCGCGGTGGGGCTGCGGGGCGCGCGCGGGGCGCGCCATCTCCTCTGTTGGTGTCTGGCATCAGGAACCGATCTCTTCGAGCAGCGCGGTGGCGAGGCAGGCAATCCCCTCCACTCGCCCAAGACTCCCGAGCCCCTCTGGTCGGGTCGCCTTCACGTGCACGGGGCCCGCAGCCGCCGCGCTGAGCCGTTGCATCATGATCTCACGCGCCGGCGCGATGCGCGGCGTCTCGCAGATGACGGTGCAGTCGGCGTTCGCAAGCCGCAGTCCGGCGTCCCCGACGAGTGCCGCCACCTGCGCCAGGATCGCCAGGCTGTCGGCTCCCGCCCACCGCTCGTCACTGTCGGGGAAATGCATCCCGAGATCGCCGAGCGCCGCCGCGCCGAGCATCGCGTCTGCGAGGGCGTGCGCCACGACATCTGCGTCACTATGACCCCGCAGCGCCGGCCCCCCCTCGAAACGGACTCCCCCCAACACAAGCTCCCCTCCCCCCTCGGACCCGCCGGCAACCGGATGCTGGTCGAAGCCGATACCCACTCGTGCACCGCTCACCGATTGCTCCAGCGCTCGGCGATCACGAGGTCGTCGGGAGACGTCAACTTGAGGTTGTGGTACTCACCCTGCACCACCACGACTCGCGACCCGAGAGCTTCGAGCAGGCCGGCGTCGTCGGTCGCGTCGGGATCGCCTTCGTGAGCCCGTCGGAGCAGCTCGGCTCGAAACGCCTGGGGAGTCTGCACCGCCACCAGCTCGCTTCGATCGAGCGTCTCGACGACGCGGCCGCCTCGGACGCGCTTGACGGTGTCGACCACAGCGACGCCGGGGATGGCACCGTCGGCGCCGGCGACCACCGCGTCGACGACCGCGCGAAACAGTTCCCGCGACGCGAGCGGGCGTGCGGCGTCGTGGACAACCACGACGTCGGCGTTCTCAGGCACGGCGGCCAGGCCTCGTCGAACCGAGGCGGCCCGTGTGCTGCCCCCGGCGATGACGCGATCGGCGCCCTTGCCGATCGAGGAGCGGCCGAGGAACGACTCCGGTACGACTGCGACGACGCCACGGGCGACCGAACGTGATGCGTCGAGGCTCCACTCGATCACGGGCCGGCCGCCGAGGACGGCGAATTGTTTCGGCTGACCGAATCGCCGGCCTTCGCCGGCGGCGACGACGATCGCCCAGACCTCGACGCCCACGCGCCGAACGCCCGCCCTGCGCTACGGCAGGGCGGCGTTGAGGCGCTCCTCCGCCTCGGCCTCGCTCACGCCGATCGCGAACGTCAGCTCGGAGACGAGGATCTGGCGGGCCCGCGTGAGCATCCGCTTCTCGCCTGCGGAGAGGCCGCGGTCCTTGTCACGGATCGAGAGGTTCCGGACCACTTCGGCGACCTGGTAGATGTCGCCGGACTTGAGCTTTTCCACATGGTTCTTGTAACGGCGAGACCAGTTGGTCGGCATCCGCGCCTCCTTCTTGCGAAGGACCGCGAACACTTCTTCAACCTCCTCGTCGTTGATGACCTCACGAAGACCGACTTCCGCGGTGTTGTCGGAAGGCACCATGAGGGTCAGATCACCGTACGCGAGCCGGAGCACCAGGTACTCACGCTTCTCGCCAAACGCCTCGCGCATCTCGCGCCGCTCTACGACGGCGGCGCCGTGATGCGGGTAGACGACCTTGTCCCCGACATCGAACAAAATGAAACTCCTCACGAGACCAGGGAAGGTGGATTCCTCACCAGGGTACGGACGTCGCGGCCGTCACTCAACTCAGAACTTCCGCTGGGCCCGTTGGTGGGACGGGACCCTGCGGCAGGAACCACGCCGAGCAACAGCCGGACTGCCTCAAGCAGGGTACCTGCTCTCAGCAGTTCGAGCCCCACCGGCGCCTCCGGCGCCGACATCGGCACGACGGCACGCTTGAATCCGAGTCTCGCCGCCTCGCCCAAGCGGCGCTCCGTCGCCTGAACGCGGCGGATCTCGCCGGCGAGCCCGACCTCCCCGCAGGCGACGACGTCTTCCGGGATCGGGATCCCCGTCACGGCCGATACCAGGGCCAACGCGACGCCGAGGTCGGCCGCGGGCTCATTCACCCGGAGCCCGCCGACCGTCGAAACAAAGACGTCCGAACCGGCCAGGGCCATGTGGCACCGCCGCTCGAGCACCGCTAGAAGGAGGGCCAGACGCCCGCCGGCGATTCCCTGGGCGACCCTCCTCGGGGCGCCGGAGGCCGGGCCGACGAGTCCCTGCACCTCGAGGATGAGCGGTCGCCGGCCCTCGATCACGGGCACTGCGATGCTGCCCGGCACTCCACGGCGGCGGTCTCCGAGCAAAAGCGCGCTCGGGTCGGCGAGCCCTTGGAGCCCGGCCTCGGTCATCTCGAACAGGCCAAGCTCACCGGTGGGCCCGTAGCGGTGCTTCGAAGCTGAGAGCAGGCGGAGCGCTTGGTGGCGGTCGCCGTCGAACGAGAGCACGGTGTCGACGAGGTGCTCCAGCGTGCGGGGACCCGCCAGCGCGCCGTCCTTTGTGACGTGACCGACGAGCAGCGTTGCGACACCGAGCGACTTCGCGTACCGAACGAGCCGGCCCGCGCACTCGCGCACCTGGCTCGGAGACCCGGCCTGAGAGCCGCAGGCCGGGTCCGACACCGCCTGGATGGAGTCGATGACGAGGATCGAAGGCTCGAGCTGCCCCGACGCGCTCACGGCGGCATCGAGGTCCGTCGTCGACAACACGTAGCATCCGTCGACGGCGGCCTCCAGGCGCTCGGCTCGGCGCCTGACCTGTTCGCCCGACTCCTCCGCCGCGATGAGCAGCGACGTCATCCCCCTGTTGGCCGCGCTCGCCAGCGCCTGGAGTACCAGGGTGGACTTGCCGACGCCGGGTTCACCGCCGAGCAGGGTCACAGAGCCCGCGACCAGTCCGCCCCCCAGGACCCGGTCCAGCTCCCCGACCCCGGTCGGCACCGGCACGGCGGAGGCAGAGCTGATCGATCGGAGTGGCAACGGGGTGGAGCCGGCACTGTTCGAGAACGACCGCGGCGGCCACGGGTCCCGGCTCGGCCCGGGTTGGCCGGAAATCCGGGGCACCGCCTCCTCGGCGACGGTGTTCCACTCTCCGCAGGCCGGGCAGCGTCCTGACCAGCGAGGTGAGCTATGCCCGCATTCGTGGCAGCGGTAGGTCGTCCTGGGTCGCGTCATGCCGCGAAACTACGAGCCGGGTGTCACATTCAGGCGATGAACTGGCCCGCCGGTCCTTGACCGGCGGCGACGCTCAGGAGTCGGCGCCGGCCCCGGCGAGCTCGACGGCCGGAGGCTCGAAGCCCTCGATGGCCCGGAAGACGAGCGCTCCGTCCTCCTCGTCGACGATGACCGTCTCGCCCACCCGGAATTCCTTCCAGAGGATCTTCTCGGAGAGCGGGTCCTCCACGAGCTGCTGAATGGCACGGCGTAGAGGTCGTGCGCCGAGCTCGGGCTCATAACCCTTGGCGGCGACGAACCTCTTGGCGGCGAGCGTGAGCTCCAGGCCGATGCCCTGGCCCTCCAGCTGGTCGCGCACCCGGCGGATCAGGAGCTCCACGATCTCGACCACTTCGTCCATGGTCAGCTCGTGGAACACGATGACCTCGTCGATCCGGTTGAGGAACTCCGGCCGGAAGTGGTTCTTCAGCGCCTCTTGGACCCGCTGCTTCATTCGCTCGTAGGTCACCGACTCGCTCGACTTCTGAAATCCGAGGGAGAGCTTGCGCAAGTCGGACGTCCCGAGGTTCGAGGTCATGATGAGCACGGTGTTCTTGAAGTCGACCGTGCGTCCCTGGGCGTCGGTCAGGCGGCCGTCCTCGAGGATCTGCAGGAGCGTGTTGAAGATGTCAGGGTGCGCCTTCTCGATCTCGTCGAACAGCACCACGGCGAAGGGCTTGCGGCGGACGGCCTCGGTGAGCTGGCCGCCCTCCTCGTAGCCGACGTAGCCGGGGGGAGAGCCGACGAGACGGCTGACTGTGTGCTTTTCCATGTACTCGCTCATGTCGAGCTGGATCAGCGAGCTCTCGTCGCCGAAGAGCAGCTCGGCGAGTGTCTTGGCGAGCTCGGTCTTGCCCACGCCGGTCGGGCCGAGGAAGATGAACGAGCCGCTCGGGCGCTTGGGGTCCTTGAGGCCGGCTCGGGTGCGGCGGATGGCGCGGGACAACGCGTTGATGGCGTCCTCCTGGCCGACGACCCGCTTGTGCAGCTCCTCCTCGAGACGCAGGAGACGGGCGGTCTCCTCCTCGGTGAGCTTGTAGACGGGGATCCCGGTCCAGTTGGCCAGCACCTCGGCGATGACGTCCTCGTCCACGACGTCGAACAGCTCCTCGCCCGAGGAACGCCAGGTGACCTTGAGGGCGGCCTTGCGCTCGAGCGCGTCGCCCTCCTTGTCGGCGAGCCTCTTCGCCTCCTCGAAGTTCGACCGCCCGATGGCAGCGTCCTTCTCGTGGCGGATCTTCGACAGCTCCTCGTCGATCTTGCGGTGCTCGGGCGGTGTCGACATCCGGCGGATTCGCAGGCGCGAGCCGGCTTCGTCGATCAAGTCGATTGCCTTGTCCGGAAGGAAACGGTCCGAGATGTAGCGATCGGCCAGGTTCGCGGCTGCGACGAGAGCCTGGTCGGTGATCGTCACCTGGTGGTGCTTCTCGTACCGGTCGCGGAGGCCCTTCAAGATCTCGATCGTGTGCGCCAGGGAGGGCTGCTCGACCTTGATCGGCTGGAAACGCCGCTCCAGCGCGGCGTCCTTCTCGAGGTGCTTGCGGTACTCGTCGAGCGTCGTGGCACCGATGGTCTGCAGCTCGCCGCGAGCCAGCATGGGCTTCAGTATCGACGCGGCGTCTATGGCACCCTCGGCGGCTCCCGCACCGACCAGCGTGTGAAGCTCGTCGATGAACAAGATGATGTCGCCCCGGGTCCGGATCTCCTTCAGGACCTTCTTCAGCCGCTCCTCGAAGTCGCCCCGGTAACGGCTGCCGGCGACAAGTGCTCCGAGGTCCAGGGTGTAGAGCTGCTTGCCCCTCAGGGTCTCGGGCACGTCGTCCGCCACGATCTGCTGCGACAACCCCTCGACGATGGCAGTCTTGCCGACTCCCGGCTCGCCGATGAGGACCGGGTTGTTCTTCGTGCGCCGCGACAACACCTGCATGACGCGTTCGATCTCCCGGTCTCGTCCGATCACGGGATCGAGCTTGTGCTCGCGAGCCAACTGGGTCAGGTTCCGGCCGAACTGGTCGAGCACGGGCGATCCCGCGGGGCTCTCGGTGCTCGAACCGCCGGGGGCGGCGGTCGCTCCCTCGCGGCCCTGGTAGCCCGACAGAAGTTGGATGACCTGCTGGCGCACGCGGGAGAGGTCGGCGCCGAGGCTGACGAGGACCTGGGCGGCCACGCCCTCGCCCTCGCGCACGAGACCGAGCAGCATGTGCTCGGTGCCGATGTAGTTGTGGCCCAGCTGGAGCGCTTCGCGAAGGGACAGCTCGAGAACCTTCTTCGCCCGCGGTGTGAAGGGCGGAGACCCGGTCGGCGCCGAACCGGCGGGCCCGATCGTCTCCTCGACCTTCTCGCGCACAGCCTCGAGCGAGATGCCAAGCGATTCGAGCGCCTTGGCCGCGAGTCCCTCGCCCTCGTGAATAAGGCCAAGCAGAATGTGCTCGGTCCCGATGAAGCTGTGGTTCAGGAGACGCGCTTCCTCCTGAGCCAGGACCAGTACCCTGCGTGCCCGATCGGTGAATCGCTCGAACAACTCAGACTCCCTTGTGTCTTCCCAGTGGAGGGAAGTCTACCGGTCCGGTGCGCGGAAACCCGCCGCCCCGTAGGTAGCTCTCCTCTTACCATCGGAATACGACCGCACAACCCTTAGCGGATTGATTCGGGCCGAATCGAATCAGGCACCCGCCGGCGCGGCGACCGGGGCGGCCGTGGCCTTTGCCGCCGCGGGCCGCCGGGTGGCAGGGCGGGCGCCGGGCTGTCGGTTTCTTGCCCTGTGGCGTATCGTGGCGGACTTGGTGAACAGCCCGGACCCCTTCGCCCTCCCGATCCGCGAGGAGGATCTCGCTCAGCTCGAACTGTGCCTGCGGGATTCGGTGACCGGCGACGACCCGTTTCTGAACGAGGTGGCCAGCCATCTCATCGAGGCCGGCGGCAAGCGCCTCCGGCCCTCGCTCACGCTCGCGGCCTCGTACCTGGGAGCCGGCGAGATCACCCAGGACATCCTCCTCGGTGGCGTGTCGGTCGAGCTTGTCCACCTCGCGTCCCTTTATCACGACGATGTCATGGACGAGGCGACCCGGCGACGCAACGTCGAGAGCGTGAACGCCCGCTGGGGCAACCTCGTCGCGATCGTCGCCGGCGATTTCCTGCTCGCCCGCTCGGCGGAGATCGCAGCGAGCCTCGGGACCGAGATCGCTGGGCTCCTGGCGGCGACGCTGGCGCGGCTGTGCCAGGGACAGGTGGCCGAGGTCCGCGCGGCCTTCCAGATCGACCGGGACGAGCAGGACTACCTGCGGTGCATCGCGAACAAGACAGCTGCCCTGATGTCGACCGCATGCCGGATCGGCGCTTTGACCGCCGGCCTCGACCGGAGCCAGATCGAGGGCATGTCCGCCTTCGGCGAGGCCTTCGGCATGGTGTTCCAGATCCGTGACGACGTGCTCGACGTGGTCGCTAGTGAGAGCGAGCTCGGCAAACCACCCGGCCAGGACCTTGCAGAAGGCATCTACACGCTGCCGGTCCAGCGGGCGCTCCTCGACCCCGCGGTCGGTCCCCGGCTTCGCGACCTTCTCGGCCACCCGCTCGACCAGTCCGAGCGCGAGGAGGCCCGGACGCTCGTGGCGGCATCGTCCGGGATCTCGGTCGCGCACAAGATCGCCCGCGGCTACGCCGAGGCGGCTTCCACAGCCGCGGAACGACTCGGCGACGCCGTCATCCCCAAGGCGTTCGCCGAGCTCAGCAACAACGTCGTCGACGATCTCGAGCGTACGACGGCGGGGGTGCTCGCCCCGAGCTGATCGCAGTGCGACGCAGGGCTCGGGAGAGGACCTTGCGTACGTGCTACCCGCCCGCCAGCCCGAACCAGCGGTCCCGGTGCGGAAAGAGCAACTCCTCCGTCACGAAACCCAAGATTCGCCTCGCATGATCGAAGTGCTCGGGGAGCTCACCGAGCACCCTCACGTTCTCAGCAACCGGCGAAGGCAGCAGTTCGAACGCCGCTCGGTACCACCGTCGGCCCAGCTGTTCTAGGAGGCCCACCGCGCCTCGGTCGCCGAGAGCTGCAGCCTCGTTCCCCGACGGGACGTCTCCCGACCTGTCGGGCGCAGCTCTCCCGGCCCGCAGGAGGCGACCCTCTTCGATCGGCCCGAAGCCTCGCCGCGCGACGTAATCGGGGAACACTCCGGTCAGAAACAACGCCAGGTCGCCCATTCTCCGCAGAATTCCGGGGCGTTCCTCCCTCGAGACCACCTCCAGCAAACCGGCGAGCCGCACGGGATCGAGCTCGGAGAACCGCTGGCGGCGCAAGCCGCGGCGCGTCGCCACCATCACCGAGCCGCTGGCGACGTGTGTATAGGAGGCAAGGAGCTCCGCCAGGAACAACCGGTGCCGCGGCGGCCCCATGAATTCTCGGAGCTGCCCGACATCGAACACCGGCGCCCGACGACCCAGACCGAGCCACTCCGAGACGTAACTCACCGATTGCAGCTGCGCCGCGGCGCGGTGCACCGCAACAGCGAAGACGAAGAACGGCGTTCCTGACAGCAGGGGGTCGCCGGCTCGTGGGGCCGCGAAGACGGTCTCGAAGAGCTCAGGCGAGCCGAGCAGCGTCTCGAGCCCGTCGTCGAGCGAGAATGGCCCGGCGTCGCTGCTCTGAGCGCCGTGCCGTCCCACGGACCTCAGCAACTCGAGATCGCGCGGGCTGAAGTGCTCGAGATAGGCGGTGGTCACTGCCGACCGGCCCGGCGGGATCATTGCAGCCGACACCTCACGCGGTGCAGGCCAGCCCGAGAGACTGGCCTGCCCTGTGTATGAATGATCCGGCCGAGCCGTGCTTGTGGCTTCAAGGGCTCGCGTTCCCCACCTCTGCGTAGCCGCTGCGGCTGGGCGATCGTCCCGATCGACCCTTCATCGAACGTACCGTGGCTCACGCGATCCCTGCGCCGACCGCCCCAGCTCAAACGGCTGGGCGACCACTGCCCGGCGGTCCGGACTCCTCCGTCGAGTCCAACGTTGTCACGTCGACTCCTTTCGGTTTCCATTCCACGGGTACAAGGCGAAAGCCTCGTGCCGGCGAGCATTCTACTCCTGCCGCTCGGAGTCTGTCTGCTCGATCTCCGTCGAGTCGCCGGCTTCGTCACCCGGACGCTCCTCGGGACGAAGTGCCGGAAACAGGATCACCTCCCGGATGTTGGCCACGTCCGCGTAGAGCATCACGAGACGGTCGATGCCGAGCCCGAGACCCCCCGTCGGCGGCAGCCCGTACTCGAGGGCACGCAGGTAGTCCCAGTCGATGGCCATGGCCTCCTCGTCACCGAGCGCCCGCTCCTTCTCCTGCTCCTCGAAACGGGCCCGTTGGTCATCCGGGTCCGTCAACTCGCTGAACGCGTTGCCGAGTTCACGACCGGCGATGATCGGTTCGAAACGCTCGGCGTAGCCGGGCTTTGAGCGGTGCGCCCGGGCGAGCGGCGAGACCTCCCTCGGATAGTCGCAGACGAAGACGGGACCCCAGAGCTCGGCCTCGGTCGTCTTCTCGTAGATCTCGAGTATGAGCTTGCCGGGGCCGTACCAGGGCTCGAACGGCACGCCGAGCCCGGCCGCGACGCGCTGCAGCGCTTCCACTCCCATCGACAGCTCCACCTCGGCTCCGGCATGCTCTGCGATGAGCTCGACAAGCGTCGCCCGCCGCCAGGGCGGCGTGAGGTCGACCTCGCGTCCCTGGTACGACAGGACCGTCGTCCCGAACAGTTCCTCAGCGGTCCCGGCCACGATGTCCTCGAAGATCGCCATCATGTCCGTGTAGTCGCCGTAGGCCTGGTAGAGCTCGAGCATCGTGAACTCAGGGTTGTGTCGCGGCGAGGTCCCCTCGTTCCGGAACGTACGCCCGATCTCGAACACGCGCTCGATCCCACCGACCACGCAACGCTTCAGATAGAGCTCCGTCGCGATCCGCAGGTAGACGTCGGCGTGAAGGGCGTTGTAGTGCGTCACGAACGGCCGAGCCGTGGCACCGCCGGCGATCGGGTGGAGAATTGGCGTCTCCACCTCCACAAAACCGGCCGCCGCGAGGCGGCGACGGATCGAAGCGACGACCCTCGACCGCATCAGGAAGATGTCCCGAACGCCTTCGTTCGCCCAGAGGTCGACCTCGCGCTGGCGGTAGCGGATGTCGGGGTCGCTGACCCCGCGCCACTTGTCCCCGAAGCCGCGGCGTGCCTGTGCGAGCAGTTCCCAGGAGGCCACCTTGACGGAGATCTCGCCGCGGATGGTGCGGACGACCTCGCCGCTGACGCCGATCCAGTCGCCGAGTGAGAGGCGACGGAACTCCTCGAAATCGGGCGTCAGGGCGGACAAGGCGAACAGCTGGACAGAACCCGTCCAGTCCCGGAGCTCTGCGAATGCAAGCTTGCCCTGAGGCCGCGATCGCATCACGCGGCCCGCCACGGCGACGGTGACGCCCGTCTCCTCGCCCGGTTCGAGATGGGCGTACGAGCGGCCTACGTCCCCGGCCCCGGACGTCGTCTCGAAACGGTACCCGATCCCACTCATATCTCCCGCCCACCCTCGTCTCGCGCGACGTTGCGGTCGAACACGAGGCGAAGCCCGTGCAAGGTGAGCCACGGCTCGTGGTGCTGGACCATCTCCGACAGTGGGGTGATGAGCCGCGCGAGCCCGCCCGTGGCGATGATCGTCGCCGGCCCGATCTCCTCCTGGATGCGACGGCACATGCCGTCGACAAGACCTGTGTAGCCGTAGATCGCTCCGGACTGGATCGACTCGACTGTCGACTTGCCGATCACGTTGCGAGGCTCCACGAGCTCGACGCGACGTAACGCGGCGGCGTGCTCGAAGAGTGCGTCCATGCTGATCTCGATCCCGGGCGTGATCGCGCCGCCGACGTATTCGCCCGTGGCAGAGATGACGTCGAACGTCGTCGCCGTGCCGAGGTCGACGACGATCGCCGGGCCGCCGAACAAGTCGATGGCACCCACGGCATTGGCAACCCGGTCGGCCCCGACCTCCTTCGGGTTGTCGTAGAGGATCGGCATCCCCGTCCGGACTCCGGGCTCGATCACGACGAGCGGGACGTCGAACCAGACGTGGGCCATCTCCCTGATCGCCGAGGTCACCTCCGGCACCGATGAGGAGACGGCCATGCCCGCCACGCCGGCGGCGGGCGACGCGTCTGTGAATTCGAGGCCGACCAGCCTCAGCAGCTCGGTGATGAGAAGGGCGTACTCGTCAGCCGTGCGCTCGGCGACGGTCGCGATGCGCCAGTGGTGCAGCAGATCCGTCAGCTCACCCGGGACGCGTGAGAGCGAGTCGTCTCGAGCCGAGGCGAACAGGCCGAGCACCGTCTGAGTGTTTCCGACATCGAGAGCGAGCAGCATGACCGTCTTTGTCTACCTCACGATGGGGCCGGCGCAGCGCCGGTTCAAGCTCGGGAGTCAAAGAAGAGACCGTCACCCAGCCAATAGTTGTATGGCCTTGCTAGCGGGGGAAGTGCTCGTGCACCGGGAACTCGTGGACTTCCGGCGGACCCCCGGTAAGCCCGATGGCTGCCATCGCGGGCCCGATACGTTCCGCGCCGAACCGGTCGAAGTGCTCGCGCGATTCCCAGAAGTCGATGACACCCCAACCGCCCTCTACTGGTCCGGACGCGTGAAAGATGAGCCCGTCCGGCGGATTGCCGTCCGGGTCGATCGCCGCATTGAGCCGGTCAAACTGCTCGGCCGTACCGCCGGCAAGCTTCAGACGAATTCCTACAGCCATCGTTCCTCCTTTGAAGGGACCACGCCACGTGACGCTAATGGAACCTCCGAATCGGCGCCCATCCTGTGGCCATGGAGAGGTTGTCGTGGTGCGGTCGGAGTGAAAGGGTAAGCCGATGGTCAGCGTCCACCGGTACCACGAAATATCAGAGTCCAGCCACCGGATCATGAACCCGCTCTCTGCTGCGAAGCTGCTGCTTCTCGCCGAGATCTGTGAGATCCGGCCGAGCACTCGGGTTCTCGATCTGGCATGCGGCAAGGGTGAGATGTTGTGTCTTTTTGCCGAACGATTCGGGGCGACAGGAGTCGGCATTGACATTTACCCACCCTGCCTCGCCGCGGCTCGGACACGCGCGAGAGAGCTCGGGGTGGAGGGCGCCGTCACCTTTGTCGAAGGCGATGCGGGTGCACCGACCGGCTTGGCCGAGCGCTTCGGAGTCGTGAGCTGCATTGGTGCCACTTGGATCGGCGGAGGCCTTCCCGGCACGCTGGAACTGATGAACCGATGTGTGGAACCGGGCGGATGGATGCTCGTCGGCGAGGTCTACTGGGCCGAGCCTCCACCGGCTCACGTCCGCAAGGCACGCGAGCAGGGGCAGGAGTTCGCCGATCTCGTCGGCACCCTCGACCGGTTCGACGCCGCCGGCACGGAACTCGTCGAGATGGTCCTCGCCAGCTCGGACGACTGGGACCGCTACGCGGCAAGCCAGTGGTTGAACGTGTCCGACTGGCTCGCCGCGCACCCGGACGACCCCGATGCGTCCGAGATCCGCGACGCGCGGGACGCGTCCCGGCGCGACTACCTCGCCGACGAGCGTCGTTGCCTCGGATGGGGCGTCTTCGTCCTCAGGGCACCACGTTGACGCGGCGCCGGTCGGGGAGGCGATCCAGCCCCGATTGGCCGTAGCACCCACCCGCTACCGTGGCCGCGGTGCACGGGACTCGGCCATGATCGTCGCCGAAGAGGCGCCTATGGCAGTTTCGCTGGCGGGATTCGACCTTACGTTTCTCCCAGGAGATCCTCCACGGGCGAGCCGTTTCGCCGCGTTCCGGCTGGACGACGACCAGGGCGACGAGTCCTCGGAAGACCGCCTCGCGGGTCTCGGCGAGCAGGGCAGGATCGAGCTCGTCCTCCCGGCCGGCAGGTCTGTCCGGCGCCGGCGGGTCCCGGCCACCCTCCTTCCGATCGCAACCGCGCTTCCGCTGCTGCTCGACCTCGAGAATTCGCCGGCCACGACTGGCACGGCGCGGATTTGGGCGAGCGTGCTGACCGCCGGCCTCAACCTCATCGCTCGCGGTCATCTACATCCGGCCGTCAGCCCGAGCGGCATGGACGCCTGGCGCGCCGGTCCCCTCGAGCCAGGCGACCACGCCCTCTTGGAAGAGCTCGCGAACGCGATGCCGCCACTCGCCCACGCCGTCCCGCTTACGGAGACAGGACCGCCGCTGCGAGTGCACTCGCCGGCCTTTCTTGTCGCCGCTGCGTGGACTGCGCTTGCCGACACGCTCCCGCGGACGGCGGCAGCCGCAACGGCAAGCGGATCCCCCTTGTTCGCAGCGATCGGACCGACGCCGGCGAATGAGTTGCGCCCTTGGTTGGCTGAGGCGTCCGCCGGTCTGGACGGCGGGGCGAGCTTCGCCCTGCGCGTCCACCTCGGTGACGCGGTTGAGCCGGAGCCGAGAGGGGTGCTTCAGATCTCCAGCACCGCCGACCCGAGTCTCGTGGTGGACGCGGCCGACTTGTTCGCGATGCCGGCGGCGCTGCTCGACCGCTTCGGAGCCGAGGCCGAGCGCGATCTGCTCCTCGCGCTGCGGCGTGGCGCCCGGGCATGGGAGCCGGTCGCTGCCTTCCTCAGTCAGCGGATCCCGGACTCGTTGCCGCTCGACGATGACTTGCTCGCCGACCTGATTCTCGACGGAGCCAGCGGCCTGGAGAGTGCCGGCATCGCCGTTTTCTGGCCAAGTGAGCTCCTCGCCGGCGGGTTGAGCCTGCGGGCAGTCATGACGCCATCGCCTGCAGCGGTGACCGAAGCCGGCTTCGACCTCGGGACGCTTCTCGATTTCCACTATGAGCTGACCGTCGGCGGGGAGGCACTCAGCCCGGAAGAGATAGGCCTCCTGGCGGAGGCAAAGCGCGGCCTCGTGCGTATCCGGGGGCGCTTCGTGGCTGTGGACGCCGATCTCGTCGCCAAGGCGCAGGAGCAGCGGTCGAGGCGGATCACGGCGGCCGGAGCTCTCGGCGCGCTGCTCGGCGGCATGCTCGAAGTCGACGGCGAACTCGTCGAGGTCGTCGCCGAAGGTGCTCTTGCCGAGTTGGCCGACCGCCTCCGCCAGCTGTCAGCGGGCGCGCTCGAGTCGCTCGCCCCGCCGCATGCACTGGTCGCCCAGCTGCGGCCGTATCAGCTTCGGGGGCTGGCATGGTTGGCGGGCATGAGCGAGCTGGGGCTCGGGGGTTGTCTCGCCGACGACATGGGGCTCGGCAAGACGGTCCAGGTCATTGCTCTCCACTTGCATCGGCGGCAGAACCTGCAGGCGGCGCCCATGCTTGTCGTCTGCCCGACATCTCTGCTCGGCAACTGGGAGAGGGAGCTGCACAAATTCGCCCCGTCGGTGCCTGTCCGCCGCTTCCACGGCGGTAACCGGCACCTGGATGATCTGGCCGTCGACGAGGTCGTGCTCACGACCTACGGCATCCTTCGGAGAGAGCGCAAGGCGTTGGCGGAGGCGGGCTTCGCGACGGTGGTTGCCGACGAAGCCCAGCACGCCAAGAACCCCTTGTCGGACACCGCCAAGGCTCTGCGCTCCGTCCCCACGAGGGCGAGGATCGCCCTCACCGGCACCCCGGTTGAGAACCGCCTCACCGAGCTGTGGTCAATTCTCGACTGGACGACTCCGGGGTTGCTCGGGCCGCTGGAGCGCTTCCGGCGCACTGTTGCCGTCGCCGTCGAGCGCAACCATGACAAGGAGGCGACCGAGCGTCTCTCGAATGCCGTCCGGCCGTTCCTCCTGCGCCGGAAGAAGACAGACCCGGCCATCGCTCCGGACTTGCCGGAGCGGACGATCACCGACCTGGCCGTACCTCTCACGACCGAACAGGTGTCGCTGTACGAGGCCGAGGTACGCGAGGCCCTGCACGCAATCGCCACGAAGTCGGGCATCGAACGCCAGGGCCTGGTGCTGCGGCTGCTCACGGTCCTTAAGCAGATCTGCAACCACCCGGCCCAGTACCTTCACCAGGCGGGACCGCTTCCGGGTCGCTCAGGCAAGCTCGCGGCGCTCGAGGAGTTGCTCGACGTGATCGTGGACGCCGGTGATTCCGTGCTTGTGTTCAGTCAGTTCGTCGAGATGTGCGCCCTCGTCGAGACCCACCTCGCCGCGCTCCACATCCCCACGCTCTTTCTCCACGGTGGTACGCCTGCGCGCAAACGGGACGAGATGGTCGCCCGCTTCCAGGCAGGCACCGTGCCGGTGTTCCTACTGTCCCTGAAGGCCGGAGGAGTCGGCCTCAACCTGACACAAGCGACACACGTGATCCACTACGACCGCTGGTGGAATCCGGCCGTGGAGGACCAGGCGAGCGACCGAGCTCACCGGATCGGCCAGCGACGCGCCGTGCAGATCCACCGGCTCGTGTGCGAGGGCACGCTCGAAGACCGCATCGCCGAGCTTCTCGAGAACAAACGCGCCCTCGCTGAATCGGTCGTCGGTCAAGGCGAGGCGTGGATCGGCGACCTGAGCGACTCCGAGCTGGCGGCCCTTGTGCGCCTCGGGGCGGCTGGCGGTGACTTGTGAGCTGGTACCCGCCGGCGCCGAAGCGCCGTCCCGGCTCGGGCCCGTGGCGCGCTGCTGGGAAGCGGCCTTTCGGTGCCACATGGTGGGGGAAGGCCTGGGTCGATGCGCTCGAACAGCGGGCGCGGCTCGACCCCAACCGGTTGCCTCGCGGCCGGACCTACGCCCGAACGGGAGCCGTCGGGGAGTTGGAGGTCCGAACCGGCGAGATCGTGGCTTCCGTGCAGGGGTCCCGCGCCGAGCCGTACAGCGTGATCGTGCGGGTTCGCACGTTCTCGGAAAAGGAGTGGGGGCGGACGTTGGCCGCGCTTGCCAGCCAGGTCGGTCACCTCGCGGCGTTGCTCGACGGGGAGATGCCGCCAGGGGTCGCCGACGATCTGGCCGCTGCCAAGATCGACCTGCTGCCCGTCGCGGGCGAGGTCCAGCCGCGCTGCTCATGCCCTGACTGGGCGGAGCCCTGCAAGCATTCGGCGGCCGTCTGCTACCTGGTTGCGGACACCTTGGACGAGGATCCGTTTCTTCTGTTCTTGATGCGGGGACGTGAGAGGGACAGCTTGCTCGCGGGGCTGCGTGCCAGGCGGGCCGAGGCAGGGGGCGGTGTCGCTGGCCGCGCCCGGGGACAACAAGGGCGGCGCGCTACGGCCGGCTTCGATTCGGGGCACGCCACGACCTGGCCGACCGACGCTCCTCAGAACGCGCTGGACGCGTGGGCGCGCTGGGCGTCGGTGTCGATCGGTGGTTCTCCGCCAGTGCCGGCAATCCCGTTGCCACCGTCCAAACCCGGGAGGCCGACCGTATTGGCGCTGGATCCCCCAGCGGGTTCGGGGCTCACCTCAACGTCGCTTCGACGACTGGCGAGCGACGCTGCGCAACGTGCCTGGGAGCTGGCGCACGGGGTCCGGAGCTCGGCCCTGCAGCTCTCGATGGGTGAGGATCTTGCCCGCCGGGCGGCCGCGATGCTCAGCCCGGGCGGCGAGCAGGGAGAAATTGTCGAGCTCGCCTCGTTGGCAGGCGTGCCGGCGCGCGACCTCCTCAGCCAGGCGCTGGCGTGGCGGGACGGCGGGAGTGAGGGTCTCTTCGTTCTGCTCGAGGGCTGGGACGCGCCGCGTGACTCGATGGTGCGCGGCGCGGACGCTGCTCGGTGGGAAGGCAGCGTGCCGGCGCAACCGGGCGACGCTCGGGGAGCTACAACTCCGTCTCGGCCGGGACGGTCGCTGGTACCCGTTCCGCCGGTCGGGGCGCGGCGCCGCCTCGGGCGCGTGGATGCCTGACGGGGCCCCGATCGAGGATGATGTGTGACTTCGGGGGACCGAACCGAGTTGCTGGTCGCTGCTAAGTCGTTGGCTCGGTGAGCGTCCTGAGGAATGCGCCACTGCCATCGAGCACTGCCTTGCCGAGCCGTCGTCCCAGCTCGCTACCGACGACGCCTCCCACGACCCCGCCTACGACCGGTCCGAAAAATGGGATTGGTATGACTGCGGCGAGGATCCTCGCCCCTGCCATCGCCCCCGCCACGGTTCCGGCCGTGCCCGCTGCCTGCTCCGCCCTCTTCACCGCGTCCTCGTCCATGTTTGGGCGCTCCTCTCGTTCTCCTCAGCCACTGTAAGGCATGATCGCGTTGCGGGAGCCTCGGGGGTCTTCGTGGAAGGAGTGCCGTTGCGAGTTGTCACAAGCTGTCGTCGCGCAGAGAAGCTGCGCCCGCGCCGACCTCACACGGCCGCATCAGGGCACGGCCTGTAGCCGTGTGCTTCTCTCCGGAGGGTGATCTAGTCGGCGGGATCGTCGTGACCGCAATCGGTGTGGACGCATGCCGGCACCTCCGCGGCCGTCATGACCACATCTTCCTGGCCACCCTTCCCCTGCTGCTGGGGTTCCATCAGATCGACGAAGCCTTTGTCTGGTGGGGTCTTCAAGGTGTCGTCCCGCAGGGGGTGGGCCGGGTGGCGATGTGGATCTACCTCGTCATCGCCTTCGTCGTCCTGCCGGTCTTCGTGCCGATCGTCGTCATGCTGCTCGAGCCGACAGCTGCCCGGAAGTGGAGGATCGCACCCTTCCTGGCGATCGGGACCGGGGTGTCGACGGTCCTGCTGACGACCATGCTCCGGAACCGTCCGACCGTCACCTTGGGGGCGTACCATCTCGCCTACTCAATCGGCTTGCAACACGGGATCCTCGTCATCGGGCTCTACATCGTCGCGACGTGTGGGTCGCTCCTGGCCTCTGGGTTCACTGACATCGCGGTCTTCGGCGTGGCGAATCTCGTCGCGGTCGTCATCTTGGCCCGTTTGAGCGCCGACGGGTTCGCCTCACTGTGGTGTTTCTACGCCGCAATCGCCTGCGGGGCGATCATGCTGCACATGCGGTACGCCAAGGCACACAGGGCAAAGCCGTACGCCGTCAGCTGACCTCGCACGCCCGGGTCACGCCTCAGGTGGCGGACTTCTCCAACGTGGGGAACAAGTAACCGAAGGCGGCCACCACGGGCCCGACCAGCATGAGCGCCATGCCGACGAGCCGCCACGAATGCGCCACCGTCAGCAGCCCGCCCGAACCGGCGACCGCCACGCCGGCGGCACCGATCCAGCCGCACAGCCGAGGGATGCGAGACGATCTCCAGACACGGGCAAGGAGCACCGCCGCGCCGACAGCGAGCGGCAGACCGAGGATTGAATGGGCAAGAAGGATCGGCTCCCCCTTGACCGGCTGCCAACCGCTCGGGCGCCCGTACGGCACGAAGATCAAGGCGACTATCCCGAGCCCGAACTCGACTCCCACGAGCGAGAGCAGCCTCTTCGCAAGGCGGGCGGTACCGGCATCGACGGTCACGCTCGCCTCTGTCGTGACAATCCCGCCGGCGCCCGCTCCGTCGCCGGCTGGCGCTCCGTATTTTCTGGCCCTGTACACCTCGGGGTCCTCGTGGATGAGTTTCCACCAACCCGCAATCGCGAGCAACGCGAACACCGGCCACTCCACCGAGTAGGCCCAGCTCAACCCGTTGCCTGCCAGCGCCCGAGTCGCCTGCCACCAGCCCGCAAGCACGCACGCCGGAGCGATGATCAGGACCTCGAGATGAAACGTCAGAGCCCGACGGGAGAACCAGCGCTGTCGCACACGAGCTGTCCGGGCCCTATTGGACTCGGCGCCGTCCGCGCCGGGCGAGGGATCGGCCTGTTCCCCCCGGGCCTCGAATCGCCGCGTCAGCTTCCGCTCGGCGACGAACGCGCAAAACGGGACCGTTCCCGCCAACAGCACGAGTGCCATCTTCCCCTTGGGAACGGCCAGCCTCCGTGTCAACTGGAAGGCGACGGCGAGATAGATGAGGTACAGGAAACCGTGGACCGTCCCTACGACGTTCACGACTTCGGGGCGGTGCGCGGCGAACTGCAGCGGAAGGCCGACGAATACGAGGACGATGAGCAGGACGGCCGTCGTGTAGGCCATCACCCGATAGCGCACGAGATAGCCACGTCCGACAGCGCTCATCTCCACGGGGCTGGGAGCCGTGTCCGGGCTCACGTCTGCGTCAGCGCTCTCATGTCGGCGCGCCTGCCCGGCCCGCTTCAGGACGTGCGCGGCTGCGGGAACCGGGAAGCGAGCCCCTTCGCCGCGACCTGGAAGAGCGGCACCGCTTCGGGCAGCCCGCGCAGCCGGTACTGACCGAGACTCCTGAGTCGCATGCCGTCGGGTGCCGCTCCCCTGGCCGCGGTCCGTGTGTCACCGGATACCAAGATCTGACCGCCATGCGCCGCCGCACAGATGCGCGCCGCCGTGTGGACGGCCATCCCGATGTAGTTCGCCTCGTTGAGGGTCGGGTAGCCGCTGTGGATCCCGATCCGGACTTTGACCTCGAGATCCTCTGCCCATGACCGGGCTCGAAGCTCCCGCTGAATGGTCACCGCCGTGTCCAACGCCGCTCGGGGGGCTTCGAACACGGCGAAGAATTCGTCGGCCCGGGTCTCGACGACGTGGCCGAGCCTCCCGACGGCACTGTCCTTGAGAATTATCCGTACCTCGTTGATCAGGTCGCGGTAGGCATCGCCCAAGCGCTGCACCAGAGCTGTGGAGCCCTCGATGTCGGTCATGAGCATCGTCACGAAGCCGGACGGGAGACGCACCGGCTCCCGAGCCTCGAGCCCGCCGAGTTCGCGCTCGGACTGCAGCTGGCCCGTGATGAAGCCGACCGGCACGATTCGGTGCTTCTTGGCGGCGTTCAGCAGCTTCTTGCGGGCGTGCTCGCGAGCGGCCTCGCTCTCGAAGCTGACCTGGCTGAACCGAGCGAGGGCGTTGCGAACGTGAGCTGCGTCGTGGATCGGCAGGCGGCGGCGACCGCGCGAGTCGACGTAGGCGAAGGCGCTGTTCGGGAGATCGTCCCGCGTCGTCGAGTCGAGCCGGGCCACGCCCGGACGTTAACAACGCCCTGCGGGTCGTAGTCGCACCTCAAGCCTGAGAATCGTCCTCGAGCGACGCCCTGTCCTCGGCGGAAATTCGCCCAGGAGTGGCTGGACGGCCGCCTGCAAGCCAGACATGGCGGACGCGAGCTGTTGGCCATTGACCGTGCTCGGCGCACCCTTGGACGGCGCGACGACGGCCCGGTACATCAACCCCGCGAATCGCTGCAACTGCTCCAGGAGGAGTCGCGCCTCCGGGTCGTCGAACAGGCTCGACGAGGCGGTCAGCAACATACTCGCCAACGTTCCGAGCTCCTCGCGCGCGCTGGTCGACGTCATGGAGTCGTACGCCCGACGAGCCTGGCCGTACACGATGAGTCCTTGCACGGCCACCGAGACCGCACGCTCCCGGCGCTGTCGACGCGCGACCACATCGTCGACGATCAGGGCCGTAACGGCAAGCACGAGGAGGCTGGCGACGATCGAGCCCGTCAAGGAGTGCCGGTCCCACCAGGCCGGGAATCCGGGGACAAATTGGTCGCAGGCGATCAGGGCGAGAAGAGCCATTGCCACGAGGGCGGCCGCCACCCGGCGGGGCAGAGCGTTCACCCGGAGACGGTCCTGCGCCGGCCCGAACGGTCAGACGATCGTCGGCCCGGCGAGGTCCGACCCATGTCGCCGGCGGTAGGCCCTGCCCGATCCGACAAAGTAGGCGGCCACCGCCAACCCGACCGCGACCTCGACCGACCAGACGGCGGACGCGCCCGGCGGGTGATTGCCGGCGACCGCTTCCGCGAAGGGCTCGAGGCAGAGCGCACCCGCGACGAGCACAGCGCTCAACCACGCTCGCCGCGTTCGCCAACGCTGGCCGAGGAAGCCGTAAAGCGGCCCGGTCACGAGCCCACCGACGATATTGCGCACGTTCGAGCGGAGCAGACCGTCGATCTCGCGGAGGTTGAGGCTCGAGTGCCCTCCCTCGAACGGGCCCATGATCATGAGGAAGTAGGCCAAGAGGGCGGACAACGTGACGACGAGACCGACCATCGCCGCCCGGCTCGCCCGCAGCTGGCTGCAGCCGAAGACGAACGGCAGGACAAGCCACGGCGCCGACAGCAGACTCACGGACACGGTCCAGAGCCCCGGGACGGCCAGGCTGCCCAGATACTGGTCCCCCGCCCCGAATGCGAACCCGACGACAACTGCTACAAGAAACACCACGTCTGGCGGTCTAGCACGCCAAGACATCGGTCACGCAACGGCATCGCTCGGCCTTCCGGCCGACCTACTGTGGGATCGGAGTGGACACCGATTCGCGAGTCGACGACACGGGCCTCTGAGCCAGACGGCAATCGTGCGATCCAATTTCTCCCGAAGCGACATCACACTTTTCGGCGCAGGCGCACTCTTCACGCTCGCCTCGGGCGTCACCCACTACACCCACACGGGGTCCGTCTTCCCGTTCGTCGTGTCCGCAACGGCGCTCGGCGTCCTCGCCACGATCGTCGGGCGCAGCGTCGACCGGCTGGGGGACCGCCTCGGCTCGGGGATGACCGGCGTCGTCCAGTCCGCGCTCGGCAACCTTCCGGAACTGTTCTTCGGGATCTTCGCCCTCCGCGCCGGCCTGGTCGGGGTTGTCCAGGCGGCGCTCATCGGCTCGATCCTGGCCAATGTGCTGCTCGTCTTGGGCCTGGCGTTCGTCGTCGGCGGCCTCAAGCACGGCACGCAGTCCTTTCCGGCCGAAAGCGCCCGCAACATCGTGGTCCTGCTCGTGCTGGCCGTGTCGGTCCTGATGATCCCGAGCTTGAGCGCCCACCTGAACGTCGCCGTCAGGCATCACGAGGGCACTCTCTCCAACGTCGCGGCCGTCGTGCTCCTCATAGTCTTCGCACTCTCCCTCCCGGCCGCGATCCGTCGGGAGCCGGGGAACAAGGTGACGCCGCCCCAGGCGAGCGCACCGCAGCCGGGCGAGATCGAGGTCGGCGCCCCGCCCGCCTCCTGGTCGATCTCGCTTGTGATCGTGACGCTGCTCGCCTCGAGCGTCGCCGCTGCGTTCGTCTCCGACTGGTTCGTCGCCGCCCTCACGCCTGCGCTGTCGGCATTGCACATGTCGCAGGCGTTTGCGGGTCTGGTGGTCGTCGCGATCGCCGGCAACGCCGTCGAGAACGTCGTCGGCATCCAGCTCGCGGCGCGCAACCGCCTCGACTACGCCCTGTCGCTCATCCTGCAGAGCCCGGTGCAAATCGCCCTTTTCCTCATCCCGCTCCTCGTGCTGTTGTCCGGCGTCCTGGGCGGGGCTCAGCTCACGTTGGTGCTGTCGCCGCTGCTCGCTGTTGTGCTCGCGGTCACGACCCTCATCGCGGCCGTGGTCGTCTTCGACGGTGAGTCGACGTGGCTCGAGGGTGCCTGCCTGGTGGGCCTCTACGTGGTGATAGCCACGGCGTTCTGGTGGGGCTGAACGCCGGCGACGGCGACTGGGTTGCCGAGCCGGGAGGCAGGGGCCGGGCGAGGTCTGCAAGAGTGGGAACGTGAACCCTCCCTCATGGTCGGACCTCGCCGCATCGCTCACTGCCTCGCTCGGTCTGACGACACCTCCGATCGCCATATCCTTCGGAGCCTCCCGGCCCGAAGGTGTCGATGCCTACGCGGGTCCGAAGCCGCCGCCGACCCCTGACGGGAGGACCGGACCGGTCCCCGCCGGCTGCGTGTTCTGGACCAAATCGCTCGACCGGACCTTCTCCACGGTCGCGAGCGATCACGCCAACTGCAGTGTGGGCACCCTCGTGCACGGCTTCGCCGGTCTCGACGAAGTGGCGGGGCACTCCGACGTCGCCGCGCTCCTCGAGTCGGGCTGGGTCACGATGGACCAGGTGCCGGAGATCCCGACCGTGCGCGAGCGCCCCGGCTCGGTGACCTACGGGCCCTTGGCCGACGCTTCCGGTATGCCCGACGTGGTCCTGATCCGGATCAAGGCCGGGCAGCTCATGCTCATGGCCGATGCCGTTCCCGGCCTGCACATCGGCGGCAAGCCTCAATGTCACATCGTCGCGCTCGCCAAGGAACAAGGCGTAGTGGCAGCAAGCCTTGGCTGCACCCTGAGCCGAGCCCGTACTGAGATGGCGAGCGACGAGATGACGTGCGCCATTCCGGGTCCGCGGCTGGCCGAGGTGGTGCGGAGCATCGGGGAACACGCCCGGATCGACGCCGCCGCCGAGTCTTACGTCCTCGCCGACATCGAGCGCTTCGCCGGGTCATGACCATGAAGATCGAGGACATCCTCGATCTCGAGCGGTATCCGATCGGCGATCTCGAAGGAGAAACGGGGCAACTGCTCCTGGACCGCTGCCGGCTTTCGCTGCGTGCCGAGGGCGCCTGCCAACTCGATCGCCTCGTCCGGCCCGAGGCCGTCCGCGCCATGGTGGAAGAGGCAGTCGGGCTGTCGGAGTTGGCCTTTCGTACCGAGGCCGTTCACAACGTCTACTTCGTCGACATCCCGCCCGAGCCGGCCGACGACGACCTGCGGGCGATCACGGTGCAATCAACGAAGCGCTCTCTCGGCTGGAAGCACATCGGCGCCACGTCGCCCTTGCGGGAGGTGTACGAGTGGGACGGATTGGTGTTGTTTCTTCGGGAGGTGCTCGAGTTGGCGACGCTCTACCGGGACGCCGACCCGGTCGGCGTGTGCTCGGTCATGTATTACGACGAGAACGACGAACTTGGGTGGCACTTCGACAACAGCGAGTTCGCCGTCACCATCATGCTGCAGGTGTGCGAGGCGGGCGGCGTGTACGAGTTCGTCCCGGCTGTGAGAAGCGCCGGCGACGAGAACGCCGGAGCCGTGCGGGCGGTGCTAGCCGGCGAGCGGGAGCGCGTCCGATCGCTCGAGATCGAGCCCGGCACACTGACGCTGTTCCGGGGGCGCAACTCCCTTCACCGCGTTACGCCGGTCTCTGGAACCCGCGCCCGGATGAACGTCGTCCTCTCCTATGCGAGTGACCCGGACCATCAGCTCGAGCCTCTGACCCGCGAGCTCTTCTACGGCCCGGACACCTAACAGGGCGAATCAGAGCGCCTCCCGCCGGCGTTCCAGAAACTGGCGCTCCGCGGCATTGGCCGTCCTCCCCACCGCCGCCCCGTAGGCCGCAGCCGCCTCGTCGCGCCTGCCGAGCCGGCGCAGCAGGTCGGCCCGCGCGGCGTGGAAGAGGTAGTAGCCCTCGAGGTCGAGATCGTCGACGATCTCGAGCGCCCGCGCCGGCCCGTGCACCTCGGCGAGGGCGACACACCGGTTGAGGGCGATGACCGGGGTCGGGGCGAGAGCCAGCAGCTGGTCGTAGAGGGCCAGGATTTGAACCCAGTCGGTGTCGGCAGCCGTCGGGGCGTCGCTGTGCACGGCGTTGATCGCCGCTTGCAACTGGTAAGGGCCGGGACGGTTGCGCCACAGGCAGGCCCGAACGAGATCCTGGCCTTCGGCCACGAGGGCGCCGTCCCACTTCGATCGGTCCTGGTCCGCGAGGACGACGAGCGACCCGTCCTCCGAGCGTACGGGCGCGGCGCCGCGCCTCCGTCAGGAGCAGGAGGGCGAGCAGGCCGAGCACCTCGCCTTCGTCCGGCATCAGATTGGCGAGCAGCCTCGCCAGGCGGATGGCCTCGATACACAGCTCGGCGCGCACGAGCTCGTCCCCGTCTGAAGCCGTGTAGCCCTCGTTGAAGACGAGGTAGACGACCGCGAGAACGGGCGGAACCCGGTCCGGCAGCTCCGACTCGGACGGCACGCGATACGGGATGCCTGCGTCGCGGATCTTTCGCTTGGCCCGGAGGAGTCGTTGCGCCATCGTCGCCTCGGGAACGAGGAACGCCCGGGCGATCTCCGGTGTGCGGAGCCCGGCGATCAGCCGCAGCGTCAGAGCCACCTGAGCCTCGGTCGCGAGCGCCGGGTGACAGCAGGTGAAGATGAGGCGCAAACGGTCGTCCTCCACTGCGTGAAACTCCCTCGGTTCGGCCTGCGCGTGAAGCAGGAACGCCTGCGCTTGCCGGTCGTGGCGCGACGACTCGCGCCGGAGGCGGTCCAGCGCCTTGTTGCGGGCTGTCGTGACGATCCAGCCACCCGGGTTCGGCGGCACGCCTGCCTCGCGCCAACGCTTGGCGGCGACGACGAACGCCTCCTGGACCGCCTCCTCGGCCACGTCGATGTCACCGAAGAGGCGGATCAGGTAGGCCACGGCGCGGCCGGACTCCTGGCGGAAGGCGAGCTCGACGGCGGACGAGTCCGTTTCTGGCACGCTTAGGGCTCGCCGTACGTTAGGCCACGGCGAAACGCGACCTCACGTTCACGCCCGGGTTCTCCACCGTCCCTTTCGCGGACCGGGACATGTTCGAGACCTTGAGCCGCTCGTGCACGATGACGTCGTGATCGTCGACGAGCGACCCGGCTCAGCTGGTGGAGGGCGTCCTTCCTCCGGTTCGCCTCCTTGTGCTTCAACCTTGCGATCCTGGCCGAGGCCTGCTTGTAGCGGTAAGAGCCGCGGCGGTGGCGGGAGCGCTCGCGCTGTTGAGAGGCGGTAGGTGTAGGCCCGGTGCATGACAGACGAACACTAGTTCGGGGCTGTATCAGGCATCGCGCAATCGGAATTTCGGTGGTGCCTTACTCCGGCAGCTCCTGGAACGGGCGCACCTCGACTGGGCCGCCGCAGGCGGCCGAGCCCCCGGCCGCCCATCGGAGAGCGGCGTCGAGATCGGGTGCCTGGATAACCCAGAACCCGCCGAGCTGCTCCTTCGTTTCGGCGAACGGTCCGTCGGTCATCACGACCTCTCCGTCGCGGCTGCGCACGACCGTGGCCGTAGCCGGCGGGTGGAGCCCGCCGGCGAAGACCCATGCGCCGGCGGCCTGAAGCTCGGCATTGAAGCCGTCCACGGCCTTGTACACGTGCTGCATCTCCTCCTCGGAGGGGCTTGGGCTCACCCTCGACGGTGTGAACGGCGAGCAGGTAGTTCTTCATGTCCGATCTCCTCTCCCGGGCCGGCACCTGCCGGTCCCTTCATCGGTCTCCACGAATGGCGATCGCCGAAATCGACAGCGAAACGGATGAATTCGCAGAACCGGCGCAGGTCCACTCCGCCCGGGTCGACCGTGGCCGGGCCCGGGCCGGCGCCCGGCGCCCTCGCAGCCGGCCCGCCACTCGGACCTTCGGCTACTTCTTCGCGGCCTCGTAGAACGGGTTCGTACCGGAGGCGTGGTCGGTCACGTCGACGATGTTCGCGATCTCTGGCACGCTCTCGCGGATCGCGACCTCGATTCCCTGGCTGAGCGTCACGGCTGCCATGCCGCATCCGGCGCACCCGCCCGAGAGACGCAGGTAAGCAGTGTCGTCCTCGACCGCGACTAAGTCGGCGCGCCCGCCGTGGGCTGCTATGGCCGGGTTGATCTCGTAATCGAGGACCTGCAGCACACGCTGGGCGACGTCGCCGGTCAAGTCCGGCGGTGGCCCGGTCATGGCCGGGCTCCGGCGAGCGGGAGCCGGGCGGTTCGGGTTCCGAATGACCATGCCGTTCCCGTCGACGTCCTGGGTCAAGTCCAGGACGGAGCCGCGCAGCTGCTCGACGCTCGGTCCCGGCACCACGAGTGTGAGACCCTCCTGCGTGCCGATCCAGTCCCCGGCCGTGGCGTCGGCCACTGCCTGGAAGTACATGTCGTAGGTGTAGGTGTCGTCCTGCGTGCCGCTGATCTCGACGCAGAGTGCGAGCGTCTCCGGAGCGGACTCACCGGCCTTCAGCTCGAGAATCTCGGCCAGCGCCGGCGGTGTCAACCGGAGGACCGGATCCCCGCTACTGCCATTCGTGCCGTGGTCGCTCATGGTCGTCCTCGAGGGAAGGTAGGGCAGACCCATGATAAGCCGACGACGACGCGGTCCGGGTCCTCGTACCCTGTAGCGTCCCGACGGTGCGTGTGCTGCTGGTCTCCACCTACGAGCTCGGACACCAACCGGTGCACGTGGCCTCTCCGGCGGCGGTGCTGCGGGCCGCGGGGCACGACGTGCGAGCCCTCGACGTCTCCGTCGAGCCCTGGGACGCCACCCTCGTGGATTGGGCCGACCGCGTGGCCTTCTCCGTTCCGATGCACACCGCTATGCGGATGGCGCTCGTTCTCGCCGGCTCGGTCCGGGTCCAGCGGCCGGAGCTGCCGGTCTGCCTGTACGGGCTGTACGCCGGCATCAGCCGCGACGCGACTACGGCGGTAGCCGCCGGGATCGCGGACAAGGTCATCGCAGGCGAGTACGAGCCGGCGCTTGTCGCCTGGGCCGGCGCGTCCGCACCGGGCGGTGCCGGCGGAGCTGCCGGCGACGGCGCCGGCCGCACGGCTGGTGCCGCGAGCGACACTGTTGTGCACCTCGGCCGGAGCAGCTTCCTCACCCCGGCACGCGACCTGCTACCCCCGCTCGAGCGTTACGCGCGCCTGGTCCTCGGTGATGAAGAGCGGCTCGCCGGCGCGGTCGAGGCCAGCCACGGGTGCTCGCACCGCTGCCGGCACTGTCCGCTCCCCGTCGTGTACGACGGTCGCCTTCGGATCGTGGCCGAGGACGTCGTCGTGGCCGACGTCGCCCAGCTGGAGGCGATGGGGGCGCGGCATGTGACGTTCGCGGATCCTGATTTCTTGAACGGCCCGCGGCACGCGATGCGAGTGGTCCGTGCCGTGCACGCCGCCTTTCCCGACCTGACGTTCGACTGCACGGTCAAGGTCGAGCACATCCTCGCCCACGAGCAGCTGTGGCCGGACCTGGCGGAGGCCGGCTGCCTGTTCGTGGTGTCGGCATTCGAGTCGGTCGACGACGCGACGCTGCGCATCTTGGACAAGGGTCACACTGCTGCGGACGCCGGCGCGGCGGTGAGGTTGCTCCGGCGCCACGGGATCGAGATCCGCCCGTCGTGGTTGCCCTTCACGCCTTGGACGACCGCCGCCGACGTCCTGGCGATGCTCGACTTCGTCGTCGCCCACGACCTCGTGGCGAACGTCGACGCCGTCCAGTACACGATCCGGCTCCTTTTGCCGGAAGGGTCGCTCCTGCTCTCCGCCCCGGAGGTCAAAAGCCGGCTCCTCCACTACGACGCCTCTCGGCTCAGCTGGGTCTGGACCGCCGAAGAGTCCGATCTCGACGCTCTCCAAAAGGAGTTGGCCGCGCTGGTGGAGGCCGCCGCGAGCGGCGACCCGCCGGCCGGCGATGAGGACACCTTCGCCGCCATCGCCTCCCTGGTTCGGGCCTGCGCTGCGAAACGCGGTCCGCGAGGGGCGCCGGCCGGACCACAGCTCGGGAGGCTTTCGGCGGGGCCGGCCGGAGCGCGTCCGAGGCTCAGCGAGCCCTGGTTCTGCTGCAGCGAGCCCACGATGACCCAGCACGAATCCGTGAGCATGGCTGGGGTCTCTCAGCGCGCCTCCGGAGCCTCGGGGTCATAGCGAAAAAGTTCCAAACTTGCCTCCGATCGAGATTGCGACTGGTCACAATCATTAACGGAGGCAAGTCTGCAACGGAATTTGTATGTCCCGAAGGACCCCTCGCCCCGCCTCAGCCGGACCGGTATGTGAAGCGGGCCTGCGGAACCGGTTTGGTCCGTCCGGAACCGGTCACGACGACGACTTCCACCGTCTTCCCGGCGACACCGGCCGGCGCCGTCACGACGACCGAATACGGGTTGCCGTCCGGATAGTCCGTGCCGGCGGTGAGATGGGTCGCCTCAGCGGTTCCGAAGAGAACCTTGGTTGCGCCGTCGAGATTGTCGCCGTAGACCGTCACCCGCGTCCCGCCTCGCGCCCGGCCGCGCGCCGGTGAAAGGCCGGACACCGACGGCGACCCGGCGTTGAACACGACGAAGGTGTCGGCCGCGCGCGTGACCGAGGAGCAGCCTGACGCCGTGCAGGCCCGGAGGACGTCGACGTTGGGCAGGGCAGCTGGCGCCACGAACGTGACCGACGTGTCGCTCCTGGCCACGACGTCGTAGCTGCTCGTAGCCCCGTCGCCCACGAAACGGAGCGAGGTGGCATCGCCGAGCCCCCTCCCGCGAAGCGTGACGCGCTCGCCCCCCGTGTCGGGTCCACCCCGCGGGCGGATGGAGCTCACCGACGGAATGCCGGCGTACGCGAACGCCGCCGGGGCCGAGATGCCGCCAAGCGTCGTGACCGAGATACCGCCGGCGAGCATGACGGGTTCCCTCGAAGGCGAGGCCCCGGGCGGGTCCAGGACGATCTGGTTCGGACCGATCGACAACAGCGCCGAGTCTTGGTCGTCGTAGACACCTGGTGCGCCAAAGTCCACCCAGTCGAAGGTCAAGATATCGAAACCAGACCCCGTGATCGTCACGCTCCTCGACCCCGTCGAGCCGGCCGGGTTGGGGCTGATGGAGCGGATCGTCAGGCGCGGCACGTAGTCGTACTCGGTCGGGGCCGGCGTCACCTCCGTGCCCGGCCTCGGGGCGAGGTACCCGGCCCCGTTCGGCACCGCCGGCCCGGTGTACCCCGGCCGTATCGTCGTCGCGGCACTCGCGCCGTGCAGTCCGGTGACCACGACCTGGACCTGGCAGTCGGCGGCGGGATCGAAACCGGGGCCGGTCTCGCAAGAAGTGGCCGCTGTCCTGGGTGGGACGATGGCGGTGAGCTCAGAGTTGCCGCGGCACGATGACTCCCGTCGCCGCGTGGCCGCCGAAGGTCACCGAAGAGACCGGCCCGCCGGCCACGAAGCCGCTCCCGTACACGACAACCCGGTTGCCACCGGAGACCGGCCCGCCGTAGGGCCCAAGACCACGAACCGAGGGGAGGTCGCTGTGACCGGACGTGGCCACATAGTCGAAGACGCTGGCCGCATTCGGGCGACTCGTCGAAAGTCCCTGCCCCGAGCGCACCGACACGGTGACGTTCGCCGGCCCGCCCGCCTGACCGTTGGTGTTTGGCGGCTGCACGGCCGCCGGGGCCTTGGCGATCAGTTCGGTCGGAGAGACAACGGCCACGTGTCTCGCTGGTCTCCCGCCGAAGTCGACGCCGGCGAGGGTCCCGGAGCCGAAACCGCTCCCGGTGACCGTCACCGTCGTTCCCCCCGACGCCGAGCCGGCGTCCGGGGACAACTCGGTGACCGATACCTGCGCCGGCGGTGGCGCGCTGCCCCCGAGCGCGCGACAGAGGTCGGCGGCGAGGCCCGGCTGGCCGGTCGGGCCTGTGACGACGGGCGTACCGAGCCCGGAAGCCAGGTCGAAGCCCTTCGTCGCCGGATAGCCCCGGCCGACGTCGTACATGTCGTTGGTGCCCCGCGTTATGTCGTTGAACGAGGCACGTGCAGTGCTCGGGTCGGCGGCGACCTGGTAAAGGCCGGGGGCGACAAACCCGAGATCGCGTTGCCGGCTGCTGTCCGCCACCGGAAGCGCAGCGCAGCTCGACGAGGCCGCGATCTCGGCCGCCACAGCCGCCCATGAGGGCGCAGCTGAGGAGGTGCCGCCTGAGGTACCCCAGCCGCCGAACGCCGCCTGGTAAACGCTCGGGCCACGGAACTCGTCGGACAGGAACGCGACGTCCGGCACTTCACGACAGGGCGCTACGCCGGTGACGTGCGCCGCATGGCAGAAGTCGTAGGACGCGCTTGCGGAGTACGGGTTCGCCACACCCTTGACCCCTGCGTAGGCCTGCCACGCGGGGTTGGCCCACGTATCCGAGATGCCGCCACCGCCGGCGCCTCCGCTGACCCCGTCGTTCCAGACGGTCTCGGACGGAGGCTGCGAGTCGGTCAGCAGCGTCGTACCGCCGGCGCCGATCACGAATGGCTGGCTGGCCGGGTCGTCCACTGAAAGAACCGGCTGCAAGGGCGTTGACGTGTCGTAGGCGCAGTCGTCCGAGCCGGCGTCTCCGGCGGCGGCGAAGACGGTCTGGCCTTGGGCGGCAGCTTCCTCGAACAGGTAATTCTCGACCTCGCGGGTTCCCGGGGCGTAGGTGTCGAGAGCGGACTCGCACAAGCCCCAGCTCGTCGAGATGATGTTGGCCCGGTCCTGACTGACGATGGCGTTGTATTCGTCGGTGCTGGCATAGATGTTCCCGAAGTTGTTCTGGCCACCCTCGTAGACGATCGTGTGGGCGTCCGGCGCCAGGGCGGAGATGTTCTCGATGTCGAGGACGGCCTCGCCCTCCCCGGAGCCGGACCCGACGCCCCCGTCGACCGGCACGTCGGTGATGTCGCCGGTCCGGCTGCGCCCGAAGTAGCACCGGTCGAACGTGGCAATGTCGCTCGCCAGATACGGCTCCAACTCGAAGATGGCGATCGTCTCACCTTGGCCGAGGTCGCCCGCTTGGTAGAGGCCGTCGAGGCCGTAGGCGTGTGCGATCTGGTCGTCGGTCCAGCCGCCGAGCCCGCGTGTGGCGGTTGTTGCCGCTGCACAGGGTTGCGGCCCGCCAGCGACACCTCCGATGTTTCCAGCTGCGCGGGGCCGCACAGCCCGCTCGCCCGCTGGCCGCGTCGCGGACCTGCTGGAACGGGCTAGCAACGGTCGGACCGAGACGAGCTGATCGAGGCCGAGAATCGCCGTCACGTGGGAGGAGACCGCCAGGGGGAGCATCGGGGCGGACGAAGCCGCCCAGCCGCGCCCGCCGGCCGCGAGCGTGTAGGACCGCACCGTCACTCGGAGGGCCGCGTCGACGGTGGCGGCCGGCGCCGAAACGTGGAGTAGCAGTCCGTTCGCAGAGAGTGCGCCCAGATGAAAGCCCTCGGCGCGCAGGGATCGTTCGATGGCACGGACGGCAGCCGGCGCGGGACCGAAGCGCGCTCGGAACTGCGCCGGGGTGAGCGTCCGGCCGAATTCCGGGGCACCCGGCGTCGACACGTCGGCGGCGTATGCGGTCAGCGCATCGGGCGAGCGAGGCGTGAGCGCGATCCCGAGATGCATCACGCTCGAGCTCGGAACCTCACCAAGCGATCGGGCACCCGGCGGGATGCGCGCCGCCGCTCCAACCCGCTCGAATCGCGACGTGGCAGTCGGTGCGGCACGTGCGACCGGCGCAACCGCCACCACCAGAAACGGGGCCGCAGCGAGAGCCGCCACCCCCACCTTTGCCGAGAGCGTCGCTGCGAGGCGTGAGACGGATCGAGTCGCAGGGATGTCGGGACCTCCGAGGATTGCCCAGCCGACCGCGTTGTCGACCGATCGCCGGATGCTACCGCCGGCGCCGCCCGGGGCCAGGGGCCGGGGGCCGGGGCCAGGGGCCAGGGGCCGGGGGCTGGGAGGACGCCGGCTGCGGACCCCGGCCGTCTTGGGACACAATGAGCCGATGGGGGCGCGGCGAGTTCGATGCGGCTGACTCCCCATGAGCAGGAACGGCTGCTCATATCCCTGGCGGCGATGGTGGCGCGCGACCGCCGGGAGCGGGGCCTGAAGCTCAACCAGCCGGAAGCGGTGGCGGTGATCGCCTCGTTCGTCCTCGAGGGAGCCCGAGACGGACGCGGCGTCGCGGAGTTGGCTTCGGCGGCGCGTGGCGTGCTCGCCCGCGGCGACGTGATGGACGGCGTCGCCGAGCTCATCCCGGAAGTCCAGGTCGAGGCGACCTTCCCCGATGGGACGAAGCTCGTGACGGTGCACGAGCCGATCCCGTGACGGGCCGGGTGGTCCCGGACAAGGGCGCCTCTACCGCCATCGTCCCCGGAGAGATCCTCCTTGCCGCGTCCCCGGTCGACCTCGGCGACGGTCCTGCGATCGTCACGATGGTCATGAACACCGGCGACCGGCCGGTCCAGGTCGGGTCGCACTACCACTTCGCCGAGGCGAACAGCGCCCTGTCCTTCGACCGCGAGCTCGCCTGGGGCCGGCGGTTGGCGATCCCGGCGGGCACTGCAGTCCGTTTCGAGCCAGGGATCGAACGCGAGGTCGGACTTGTCCCACTGGCCGGCCGGCGCAGGGTGCCCGGCCTCCGCGGCCTCGCGGCAGGAGACCTCGACGTCGGGCGCGAGCCGTGACCGAAATGAGCCGCGAGCGCTACGTCGCCCTCTACGGGCCGACGGTCGGCGACCGCATACGGCTTGCCGACACGGACTTGCTCATCGAGGTCACCGAGGACCGCTGCGGGCCCGGCGACGAGGCCGTGTTCGGAGGCGGCAAGGTCATCCGTGAGTCGATGGGCCAGTCCGCCGCGACGCGTGCCGAGGGGACGCCGGATCTCGTCATCACGGGGGCTGTGATCCTCGACCATTGGGGCGTCGTGAAGGCGGACGTGGGCGTCCGCGCTGGGCCGCATCGTCGCGATCGGCAAGGCCGGGAACCCTGACATCTCCGACGGCGTCCACCCTGACCTCGTGATCGGCCCGTCGACCGAGATCCTCGCGGGGAACGGGCTCGTCCTCACCGCCGGCGGCATCGACTGCCATGTTCACTTCATCTGCCCCCAGATCGTCGAGGAGGCGCTCGGAGCCGGCATGACGACGCTCATCGGGGGCGGCACCGGTCCCGCGGAAGGCACGCGGGCGACGACGGTCACGCCCGGCAGCTGGAACCTCGCCCGGATGCTCGAGTCGCTCGACGACCTCCCCGTCAACGTCGCGCTGCTCGGCAAGGGCAACACCACGTCGCGCGAGGCTCTCCTCGAGCAGTTGCGGGCGGGGGCCTCGGGATTCAAGCTCCACGAGGACTGGGGCTCGACGCCGGCCGCGATCCGGGCCTGTCTCGCAGTTGCCGACGAGACCGGGGTGCAAGTGGCGTTGCACTCGGATACGACGAACGAGGCGGGCTTCGTGGAGGAGACGATCGCGGCGATCGGTGGCCGACCGATCCACGCCTACCACACCGAGGGCGCCGGCGGCGGCCATGCGCCGGACATCATCGTCCTCGCCGGCCAGGCCAACGTCCTGCCCTCGTCGACCAACCCGACGATGCCGCACACGGTCAACACCGTCGACGAGCACCTCGACATGCTCATGGTCTGCCACCACCTCAACCCGAGAGTGCCCGAGGATCTGGCCTTCGCCGAGAGCAGGATCCGCGCGACGACGATCGCCGCCGAGGACATCCTCCATGACCTGGGTGCGATCTCGATGATCGGCTCCGACTCCCAAGCGATGGGCCGCGCCGGCGAGGTGGTCATCCGCACCTGGCAGACGGCGCACGTCATGAAGGCCCGACGGGGCGCGCTGCCCGGCGACGGGCGCGCGGACAACCTCCGGGCCCGGCGCTACGTCGCCAAGTACACGATCTGTCCGGCCGTCGCCCACGGCCTCGAGGGCGAGGTGGGATCGGTCGAGGCGGGAAAGCTCGCCGACCTCGTCCTTTGGCACCCGGGATTCTTCGGTGTGCGGCCGCACGTAGTCGTGAAAGGCGGCGTGATCGCTTGGGCGCAGATGGGCGACGCCAATGCCTCGATCCCGACGCCACAACCTGTGTTACCCCGGCCGATGTTCGGCGCGGCGCCGCGAGTCGCGCAGGCCACCAGCGTCGCGTTCGTGGCGCCTATCGGTCTCGAGAGCGGGCTCGCCGAACGCCTCGGCCTCGGCCGCCGCCTGGTGCCCGTGAACGACGTTCGCCGGCGGGGCAAAGCCGACCTCGTTCTGAACGACGCCCTCCCCCGGATCGCCGTGGACCCGGACACATTCTCGGTCCGGATCGACGGCGAGATCGTCGATCCCAGCCCGGCGCCGGCGCTGCCGATGGCCCAGCGTTACTTCCTCTTCTGATGTCCGCTGTAAAGCTCCCCGCCTTGGCGCTTCTCCTCGTTGATGCCCGCCTCCCGAACGGCGGACATGCTCACTCGGCGGGCGCAGAGCAAGCTGTCGAGGACGGGATCGTCACCGATCTGGCCGGGCTCGTCACCTACGTCGCCGGCCGGGTCGCAAGCTCGGTGGTGCTGGAGGCGCACGCCGCCGCGCTTGCCTGCGACCACGCACGCGCCGGCAACCTTGGCGCCGTCCTGCCCGTACTCGAGGACGCGCTCGACGCCCGCCTGGCCTCGCCGGCTGCCCGGGCCGTCTGGCGCCGCCAGGGCGACCAGTACCGAAGGGCGGCGGTCCGCGTCGTCGGAGCTCACTGCTTCGCCGTGCTCGACCGATGCCGCCCGCCCGGCCCGCAGCTGCCGGTCGCCATCGGCGTCGCCGCTGCCGGCGCCGAGCTCGGGCCATCGGAGGCTGCGTCGATCGCCGCCTATTCGAGCGTCACGGCATCGACGACCGCCGCGCTCCGCCTGCTCGGTCTCGATCCCTTCGCCGTGACCAGCGTCCTGAGCGGGTTCGCGTCCGACCTCGATCGGATCGCAGCCGAGGCAGCCGACGGTGTCGCGGAAGGGATCGGCGGACTACCCGCCCCGACAGCTCCGGTGAACGACTTC
Organism: uncultured Acidimicrobiaceae bacterium; assembly: GCA_963763085.1. Lineage (GTDB taxonomy): Bacteria > Actinomycetota > Acidimicrobiia > Acidimicrobiales > Bog-793 > CAVXNB01. The sequence goes on along the minus strand of CAVXNB010000004.1, from coordinate 524,939 downwards.
CTTTTCGAACAGCACATCCGCCGGAAGGAGCGTCTCTTTGCTTCCTGACCGCCTCGACGAACACCACGCCCACTCCCACGCCGACTCCCACGGGGACGGCCCCCGCACTCGCCGGCAGCCACCGGGGGCGAGAGCGACGGTTCGGATCGGAATCGGTGGTCCGGTCGGCTCGGGCAAGACCGCACTCGTCGCAGAGCTTTGCCGCCTACTGCGCGATGCGGTTGCTCTCGCTGTGGTCACGAACGACATCTACACGACCGAGGACGCGGACTTCCTCCGCCGGGCCGGCGTGCTCGAGCCCGAGCGGATCGTGGCTGTGGAGACCGGCTGCTGTCCCCACACGGCGATCCGCGACGACATCGCGGCGAACCTCGATGCGGTCGAGTCGCTCGAGCGCCGCTTTCCCGACCTCCGGCTCGTACTGATCGAGTCCGGTGGCGACAACCTCACGGCGACCTTCAGTCGCGGGCTGGTCGACCGGCAGATCTTCGTCGTCGACGTCGCCGGCGGCGACAAAGTGCCCCGGAAGGGCGGCCCAGGGGTCACCCGGTCGGACCTGCTCGTGATCAACAAGGTCGACCTGGCCCCCCTCGTCGGGGCGGACCTCTCTGTGATGGCGCGCGACGCTCACAGCAAGCGCGGCCCGCTGCCCGTCGCCTTCCTCTCTCTTCGCACGGGGGAGGGCATGGACGCCGTCCGATGCTGGGTTCTCGAGGCGCTCGCGCCGTGTTGACTGCGGAACCATGCCAAACCTCAGGGTCGATGCCGCAGCCTCGGGCGGGCGGAGAGCGCATCACCGGCTCGGTCGATGTCGCCGTCTCAGGCGCCCCCGGGCAGCGCTTGAAGTTCGACCGCCTCGAGAGCTCCGGCGCGCTGGCGGCTCGCCCCACCCCATGCGGGCTCTTCATCGTCGGCGCCGCCGCCCATCCCATCGGCGGCGACAAGCTCGAGATCCGGGTCGGGCTCGACACAGGCGTCGAGCTGGAGGTGCGCTCGGTGGGCGCAACTCTGGCCCGACGGGGCCAGTCCGGCACTCCCTCGGTCATGCGGACCGAGGTGACGCTCGAAGACGGTGCCGTGTTGCGCTGGAGGACCGAGCCCGGCATCGCCGCGGCCGGCGCCTCACATCGCTCGATGACGAGGATCGAGCTCGCCGCGTCGAGCCGCCTCGCCTGGCGTGAGGAGATCGTGCTCGGGCGCCACGGCGAGGTCGTGCCCGGCTCGTGGCTGAGCCGTCTCGAGATCCTCCGGGCCGGGCGGCCGCTGCTCGTGGCTGAGCTCGGTCTCGGACCAGCGGCGCCGGCGTGGCCGTCGCCCGCCGTGCTCGACGGCGCCCGCGCGCTGTCCGCGCTGGTGGTCGTCCATCCCCCGTGGGGAAGCGAGCCTCCCCCCAGTCGAATCGCCTCCCTCGCCTCTGCCCGCGCAATGCTCCTCCCGCTCGAGGGTCCGGCCGCGGAGGCGCTCGCCTGGGGGGACGACCTCGGTTCGTGCCGGCGGCTCGTCAGCCAGCTCCTCGAACGGGTCGGTGGCGACGACCTCGACATGATGGACTGGCTGTCGTGACCGGCAGCGCCTACGACGACTTCGCCGCCGACTACCACTGGATCTTCTCCGACGAGCATGTGTCGGGCGAACAGTTCCTCCGCCGGTACCGGGACGTGCTGGCGGCTCTTCCCGCCCGGGCCGAGGTGCTCGACTGTGCCTGCGGAACAGGCCTCGAGGCGCTCACTCTCGCCCGCAACGGCTTTCGCGTCACGGCGTGCGACGCCAGCGAGGGCATGGTCTCCGAGGCGCGGCGCCTGTTCGCCGACTCGGGCGTCGAAGTGCCGGTCGAGCAGTGCACCTGGGACCGCCTCCCGAGCTCGTTCCCAGCCCGCTTCGACGCCGTGTTCTGCACGGGCAACTCCATCTCCCACGCCGAAGGGGAGGCCGGGACGTTGGCGGCCCTCGGCGGCATGCGAGCGGTGCTTCGAAAAGGAGGCGCGCTCGTCATCGAGTCTCGGGACTGGGAGCGGATGTACGCGGAACGGCCGAGGTTCGAGGTTCGCGATCACGTGGCCGTCCGCGACGGCGTGCGCGGATTGGCGCTGTTCGTGTGGACGATCCCCGAGGACTGGGGCGAGCCGAGCTCGGCCGAGGTCGTCCTCCTCCTCGATGACGGCAAGAGGCTGGCGCATCGCGTCATCGAGCTTCGCTTCACGCCCTACCGTCGCGCCGATCTCACCGGGCGGCTGCAACGGAGCGGTTTCGAGGACGTGACTATCGTCGACGACCGCCCGGGCTGGTACGTCGTAACGGCGTCCAAGAGCCGCTGAGGCCCTCTGGCGAGCACGGCGTAAGCTTCGCTCCGAGCGGCGACCTGGCTTGGCGCTCCTCCCGGCGAGTGTTTTTTTGTTCCAAACTTGCCTCCAACTTAGGTTGCACCCGGTCACTTTTTTGGAGGCAAGTTTGCAGTGAAATTCAGAGTTGCCGAGGAGCACGCCCCGAAGAGGAGGCACGCCCCGAAGAGGAGCACACCCCGAAACGCCGAGCGGGTCAGCGCTCCAGATCGAGCCCGATGTCGAGCGCCAGCGCCGAATGCGTCAGGGCGCCGACCGAGATCACGTCCGGCCCGGCTCTGGCATAGTCGGCGACGTTGTCGAGCCCGATGCCGCCAGAGGCCTCGACGAGGACGGCGCCGGCGGCGCCTCGGGGATGCGCCCGCACCAGCTGCACGCAGGCACGGACTTCGTCGGCGCTCATGTTGTCGCACATGACGATCGTCGCCCCGGCATCGCACGCTTCGGCCACCTGCTCGAGCCGGTCGCACTCGACCTCGACCATGCGACCGGGCCATCGCTCGAGTGCCCGGCGCACGGCCTCGGAGATCGAGAGGCCGCCCAGATGGTTGTCCTTGATGAGAACTCCCTCGGAAAGGTTGCCTCGATGGTTGACCGCGCCGCCGGCCCGGACTGCCGCCTTCTCGAGCGCCCGCAAACCCGGAGTGGTCTTTCGCGTGTCCCAGATCCTCGTGGAGGGATTGGCCTCGCGGGCGATCTCCACGTAGCGGTGGGCGGCGGTCGCCACGCCCGAGAGGTGGCAGAGAAAGTTGAGGGCGGTCCGCTCGGCGGTTACCAGCGACCGAAGCGGGCCCTCGATCCGCCCGAGCACGCCGCCGCCGCCGATCTCGTCGCCGTCGCCCACGGCCCAGGTCACCTCGAGATAAGGATCGACCTGGATGCATGTCTCCTCGGCGCAGTCCGTGCCGGCCACAACGCCGGACGCCCGAGCCACGAAGACGGCCCGGGCACGGGCGGCTGCAGGCAGCAACCCCGCTGACAGGTCGCCGAGCGGGAGAAGGTCCTCGGCGAGCGCGATCGCCACGGCCTCACGCACGGCGGCGATGGGTGGACGGACGTCGTCACGGCGCATCGGAAGCGATCTTGTCACGAGTCGATCGCGACCGAGCTGTGACCGATCCCGCCGGCGGGAACCGCCCCGTAGCTCGACCCGTGGGAGAGACGGCAGCGGAAGGCAGGCGACGTGTCGGGGAAATCCGATCGCGCGTGGCAGCCACGGGTCTCCTCTCGCGTCGTCGCGGCCTCCAGCAACGCCCGGGCGACGTCGGTGAGGTTGCGGACCTCGGCCGAGGCTCGAGCCAGGCTGGCGGCTGGCTCCGCCGCTATCGCCGCGACGGCGGCTGCGGCCTGGGCGAGCGATGACGCGTCGCGCACCACGCCGGCCCAGCTCGTCATGGCGCCCTGGAGCGCCGCACGGCGTGCGGCGATGCTGGCATGGCTGTCCGCCACGCCGGCGCCGTGGACCGGAGCCTCGAGCGGAAGACCCGGCCCACAGCGACAAGCCGGCGTCGGGCGGACGGGTATGGGCCTGGCGAAGCCCTCTACACCGTCGCGCGTCTCCCAGTTCGGACTCAAGGCCGGCGAGGGCGCCGGTCGCCTCGGGCGCGTCCCGCCCCGACAGGATGGCCTCAACGCAGCGGGCGCCGAACACCATGCCCTCGAGGAGCGAGTTCGAGGCCAGCCGGTTTGCCCCGTGCACCCCCGTGCAAGCCACCTCGCCGGCAGCCCAGAGGCCCGGGAGCGCCGTCGCCCCATCCAGGTCCACGAGCACTCCGCCGGACACGTAGTGAGCGGCCGGTGCGACTGGCAGCCATTCCCGACCGGGATCGAGCCCGGCCTCGGCCAAAGCCACCTGGATCGTCGGGAACCGCCGCGCGAAGTCTTCGAGCGCGGTCGCGTCGAGCCACACGTGCTCGCTGCCGTCTTCGCCCAGCTTGACCGCGATCGCCCGACTCACGAGGTCGCGCGGCAACAACTCGTCCACGAAACGTTCCCCCGCGCGGTCGCGCAGCACCGCGCCGTGACCGCGGAGCGCCTCGGAGATGAGCGGGCGCGGCATGGCCGGGTGGTGCAGGGCCGTCGGGTGGAACTGCATGAACTCAACGTCGGCAACCGGGACTCCCGCCCGTAGCGCCATGGCGATCCCGTCACCGGTCGCCTCGGTTGGATTGGTCGTGACCGCGTAGAGCTGTCCGGCCCCCCCGCACGCGAGGACGACGTGGGAGGCACCGACGCGCTGCAGCTCGCCGGCGGGGTCGAGCGCCACGACGCCGGTGCAGCGGCCGCGTTCGATGACGAGATCGAGCGCGAAGCACTCCTCGAGAATCGCGGCCGCGCTGTCCCGCACCGCGGTCACGAGCGCCCGCTCGACCTCGGCGCCGGTGGCGGTGCCGCCGGCGTGGAGGACGCGGGCCGTCGAGTGACCGCCCTCACGGGCTCTCGACAGCTCGCCCCCAGGCACCCGGTCGAAGACGGCGCCGAGGGCGATGAGCTCGTGGACTCGCACGGAGCCCTCGTCGACGAGCACGCGGACAGCGGCCTGGTCGCAGAGGCCGGCTCCGGCGCGTAGCGTGTCGGCGAGGTGCAGGTCGGTCGAGTCCTCGTCGCCGGGAAGCACGGCTGCGACGCCGCCCTGCGCCCAACGCGTCGTGGACTGCTCGAGCTCGCCCTTGGTGAGCACGCCGACTCGGGCTCCGCCGAGCTGTGCGAGACGGACCGCCGCCGACAGGCCCGCCACGCCGCTCCCGACCACGAGGACGTCGAGAGGCTGCTGTGAGCTCACCTCCCGGAGCGCCGCTCGGTGTGCCCGGGATGGCCGACGTTGTCGATCAGCCGGACCGGCCCCACGTCGGCGGCGATGAGGAGCCGAAGCTCGCCGGCGAGCGTCTCCGGAACCTCGAAGGTCGCCGCGTCCACGACTACTGCATAGTCCAAACGCGCACGCGGCTCAGCGGCAACCGTGGCGGCCATCGCCGTCTCGACCTCTGTCGGGCCAGGGGCGCCGGCTGCGAGGGCCCCACGACCTGCCCCGAGCGCCTTGAAGAGTACCGTCGCCGCGCGCCTGTCCTCCGGCCCCAGACGCCGGTTGCGACTCGAGCATGCGAGACCGTCGGGCTCGCGGACGGTGGGGCAACCGACGATGTCGGCGGGGAGGTCGAGGTCCTCGGCCACCTGTCGCACGATCGCCAGCTGCTGGAAGTCCTTCTCGCCGAAGAAGGCACGGCAAGGCCCGGCGAGCGAGAGAAGCTTGGTGACCACGGTCGCGACACCGGCGAAATGCCCGGGACGAGAGGCGCCCTCGAGACGCGCGGCAAGCGGCCCGGGGTCGATCACCGTCGCCGGGGGCCCGTCCGGGTACATCTCGGTGACGGACGGCGCGAACACGATCTCGACGCCCGCCGCCTCGGCCAGCGAGAGGTCGTGCTCCAGGTCGGACGGGTACTGCGCCCGGTCGTCCTCGGAAGCGAACTGAAGCGGGTTCACGAAGATGCTCGCCGCGACCACGTCGCAGCTCCCGACCGCTGCACGAAACAGCGAGAGGTGCCCATCGTGCAGCGCACCCATGGTCGGGACTAGCCCGAGCCGGCCGCCCACCGAGCTGGCCGAGCTGGCCGAGCCACCCGAGCCAACCGAGCGGGCCGACGCCGTCGCCTTGCGGAAATCGTCGCGGGTGGCGACTACCTCCACGAACCGGTCCCGGCGGCACCCACGCGCTCGGCCGCGTCGGCCGTCGCCCCGGGCGTCGCCGTCGCCAGCCGACGCGCAAGGGCGACCCCGGCGTCATAGCCGTCCAACTCGGCCGCGTCGAGCACCTGGCGGTGGCGATCGATCGTGGCCTGGTCACCTCGGACCGCAGGACCGGTGAGCGCCGCCGCCGGTCCAAGAAGGCCGACGTCGTCGAGGGCACCGCGGGCGAGGGGAAGGAACGCGTCGAGCGGCAGACCAACGGAGCCGGCGACGCGCTCGACCTGGCCGAGGAGCGCGACAAGGTGGTTGGCGGCGATGCAAGCGGCAGCGTGGTACTCCGCTCTCTTCTCGGCCGGGACGACGAGCGGGCGGCCGCCGAGCGCGAGCACGAGGTCGGTCGCCACCTGGTCGCCGGCCACGACGAACGGACCGCCGGTGCGCAGGCGTACCGCTCCGATGACCGGATCAGGCAGGGTCACGAGCGGATGGAGGGAGGCGACCCGCTCGTGAGGAGCCAGCACCTCGAGGCCGAGTGCCCCGGAACAGTGCGCCACGACCGTCGAGGGCACCGGTCGCACTGCAGAGGCGACGGCTGCAATCGCTCTGTCGGGAACGGTGATCAGTACGACATCGACCCCGACCGCAGCTGACGAGACGTCGTCGGCACGTCCGAGAACCCCCAGGACGTCGACGCCGACAACCTCGAGGGCACGGGCGAGGGATCGTCCCGTACGCCCGGGTCCGATGATGCGAACCGTGGTCATGTTGAGCTCATTTCGTTCCGGCCCTGTCACCAGGTGCCGTTCGTGTCTCAGGTTGCTTCGAGCGTACCAATCACGCGGAGGTCGAGCGACACGGGGTCGGTTACCGCGAGGCGGTCGCGCCACCCAGCCGGGACCCGTGAGGCGTCGAGATCCTCGAGCGGCGCCAGGACGAAGCCGCGCTCGGCCATCCTCGGATGGGGCACGACCAGGTCAGGCTCGGCAATGTTGAGGTCGTCGACGAGAAGGACGTCGACATCCAGGGTGCGCGGGCCGTTGCGAACCGTGCGCACCCTCCCCGCCGAGGTCTCGAGACGACGGGAGAGGGTGAGAAGCTGGCGGGCGGTGAGGCCAGTTTCGAGTCGGACGACGCAGTTCAGGTAGGGGCCTTGACCTTCGGGCCCGCCGAGAGGCGCCGTTTCGTATACGGGCGAGACGGTGAGATCGGGGTCGAGGTCCCGGAGCTCGCGCACCGCGGCCGTGAGATGGCCCAGGCGATCGCCCAGGTTGGAGCCGAGACCGAGAAACGCCTCCACGCTCAGCCGGCTCCGGCGCCGCCCCGCTCGCGCCGCAGCCGGACCCCCGCCGAGGCCATGTCCGCCGGGACCGGCGGGCGGAGCTTGCGGACCGTCACCGTTACCGCGGCGACATCGGGGATCTCGAGCACGCCGTCCGCGATCGCGCCGGCCAGCGCCTCGAGCAGCCTGAACCGGCGCTCGGCCACGATCGACCTGGCCGTCTCCACGACGAGGCCGTAGTCGACCGTCCTGCCCAGTTCGTCGTTGCGTGCCGCCTCGTCGAGCGCTGCCTCGACGTCCAGATCGACCTCGAACGGCTGCGCCGTGTCCTGCTCACCATCGAGGGCCCCGTGATGCCCGAGCACCCGCAGCCCGCGCAGCTCGATCCGATCGCTCATCGATGAGCGGCCGGAGGCACCTGCTTGCCGGGCGCGTCGGTCGCGGGCGCTGTATCCGCCGGCGTCGCACCGTTCGCCGATCCTGGGTCTGCCGGCGCCGGCGGCGTGGTCTCGGCGACGATGATCGCCGCCAGGTCCTCGTCGTCGATCGTGGCGCCGATTGCCGTCTCGCCGACCTGCGCTATCTCGAGCGCCACGCCGGCACCGCTCGGCAACGCCTCGTCAAGCGCGGCGAAGCTCGCGAGCGGGGGCACCTCTTCCACGACGGTGACGATCGTGCGCCCTACCGTGCCCATCTGGCGCGTGAGCAGCTGCTCGAGGCACGTGATGGCGCGTGGGCCGTCCGGAAGGATCTCGCTCCAGAGCAGGTAGCCCGCTGCGACACCCATGACCCGGTCGCCGAGCTCCTCCTGGTGCAGAAGCAGGCGTTCGCCGCTGCGGAGCCACCGGTGAAGGGAGGGGTACAGCTCGGCGAGGACGTCACGGATCTCGGCGCCGGCAGGCATCGGGAAACGCGACCATTCGAGCCCGAGCTCCTCATACGCGTGAAGGTTGTGCGGCGATCCGAGGAGCGACACCACCCTGGTGAACCCTTGCGCCCGCAGCCAGAGCAGCTCCTCTTGGCGACGCACCTTGCGATGGTTGGGCGCGTAGCCGCCTGGGCGCTCGCTCACGGCGAGGTAGTCCCGGATGATCCAGTTGAAGTTCCTCGGGACGATGCCGGCCGCCCAGCGTCCTCTCATGCCGCGACCTCCTGGAAGAGAAGGGCCGCCTGGACGGTTGCGGCGACGTCGTGGACACGCAGCATGGCTGCGCCGCACGCCATCGCCCACACCGCCGAGGCGAGCGAGCCTTCGAAACGATCCTCGACTCCGAGGACAGGACCGTCCCCGACCCGCCCGTCCGGGGACCCGCCTGCAGCGAGATGGCCGAGGAAGCCCTTGCGGCTCGTTCCCACCAGCACGGGCACGCCCAGCGCCACGAGCTCGGGGAGCGACGCCATGAGCTGAAGATTGTGTCGGACCGTCTTGCCGAACCCGATGCCCGGGTCGACGTAGACCTCCGCCACGCCGGCGGCTCGGGCCGTCGCCGCCGCGGCCTCGAGGAACTCCCGGACCTCCCGGACGACGTCGGCGTACTGCGGGTCGAGTTGCATGACGGCGGGATCGCCCTTGCGGTGCATCGCGACGAACCCGGCTCCGTGCGCGGCTGCGACGTGCGCCAGGCTGGCTGAGACGTCGTTCAACAACGTCGCCCCGGCGCGCGAAAGCCGCGTGTGCGACCTCGGACTTCGTCGTGTCGATCGAGACGCGAACCTCTCCGGCCAGCGACTCGACGACGGGGACCACGCGGCGGAGCTCCTCGTCGACGGCGACAGGCTCCGCGCCCGGTCGCGTCGACTCGCCACCCACGTCGACGACGTCCGCTCCCTCCGCCACCATCTCGCGCCCGCGGCGCACGGCTGCCTCGTAGTCCAGGTAGCGGCCACCATCAGAGAACGAGTCGGGCGTGACGTTCAGGACGCCCATTACGCGGGGAACCACAGCCTCAGCGTAGAGGGTCAGCTCGCCCCGCCTCGCACGAAACCCATGGCTTCTGCCCGGGTTGCCGGATCGGTCCGGAACAATCCCCGCACAGCGGAGGTCACCGTCACGGTTCCGGGCTTGCGGACGCCGCGCATCGACATGCACAGGTGCTCGGCCTCGATCACGACGAGCACGCCACGCGGGGCGAGCGCAGACTCGATGGCGTCGGCGATCTGGGTCGTCATGCGCTCCTGGACCTGGAGGCGGCGGGCGGTGGCGTCGACGACGCGGGCCAGTTTCGAGAGACCCGTGATCCGCCCGTCCTCGCTCGGGATGTAGGCCACGTGCGCCTTGCCGAGAAACGGGATCAGGTGGTGCTCGCACAGCGACGCGAACGGGATGTCGCGGACCATCACCATCTCGTCGTGTTCAGCCGCGAACGTGACGGTCAGGAATCTGGCCGGGTCCTCGCCGGCCTCGTCGAAAAGCTCGCCGTACATCGCGGCCACCCGGTGCGGCGTGCGGTCGAGTCCCTCGCGGTCGGGGTCCTCGCCGATCGCGATCAACAGCTCGCGAACCGCGCTTGCGGCCCGGGCGCGGTCGACGGCCCCGCTCGCAGCCGTCTCGGGCAAGGCACTCACTCTGGCTCTCCGGCCAGGTAGACCCGCAGGTCCGGCAAGTTGCGATAGCGCTCGGCGACATCGAGGCCGTAACCCACGACGAACTCGGGTTCGATCTCGAACCCGACGTAGGCGATCTCGAGGTCGGGCCGCGGCGCCAAGCTGCGCTTCACGAGAAGCGAGCACACCGCCAGGCTGGCGGGACCCCGGGCCTGGAGGCTCTTGCGCAGGTACGAGAGCGTGAGCCCGCTGTCGAGGATGTCCTCGACGATGAGAACGTGGCGCCCGGTCAGGTCGATGTCGAGGTCCTTCACGATGCGCACGACACCGCTCGTCTTGGTCGCGGTGCCGTACGAGGACACGGCCATGAAGTCGAGCTCGAGCGGCAGGCGGATCGCCCGGGCGAGGTCGGCAAGGAAGATGAATGCTCCCTTCAGCACCCCGACCAGCAAGGGCGGGCGGTGGGCGTAATCGGCGGTGATGGCCTCACCGAGCTCGACTACGCGCTCCGCGATCTGCTCGACCGAGACGACGACCCTTCCCAGTGCCGGGTCGGCGTCCCATACGCTCAACGGCTCGGGCGGCCTCGGTACGAGGCCTAGGTCCCTGCCGATCTCCTTCTCGCCCATCGGATCGCCCACCGGCGCCGACACTACCCCGGCCGCGGCTCTGGCGGCTCCGGCGGCGCCGCCGGCTCCGGCGGCTGCGGCGGCTCCAGCCGCAGGCGGCCGTGTGACCGGCGCACGCTCCGCCCGGCGCCGATCTCGGCCGCGACGGTCCCGCCGGCTGCGACCGCCAGAACGCGATCGACGGTCGCCGAGTCGGGCGGGTGATCGCACCTCAGCCACTCGCGCAACGCCCTGCGGGCGAGCGCAAGCGGCGCCTCGGCGATCGAGCGGGCATCGGTCGGGTCGAGGCCGGCGGCGAGATCGTCGAGCAGGGAGGCGTCGTCGGCCATCAATCTCGCCTGCCGGGCGAGGATCGGCACCACGTCACGGCCGGCCAGCTCGCACAGCGCCGGCAGGAGCTCGTGGCGAACCCGGTTGCGCAAGTATGCGGGATCGTTGTTGGTCACGTCCTCGACCGGGCGGACGCCGAGCCGGGCGCAAAGCTCGTGGGTCTCGGCTCGCCGCAAGCCCAAGATGGGGTGACTCGCGCCGGCCCGCATGGCCGCCAGACCGTCGGTCGCGGCGCCGCGCAGCATGTTGAGCAGGACGGTCTCGGCCTGGTCATCGGCGGTGTGACCGGTAGCGGTACCCGGCGGCAGGGCACCGAGCCTCGCTGAGCGCGCCCGCGCCTCGAGGTTCGGTCCCGGGCCGACCTCGACGGCGTGGACTACGACCTCGGCTCCGAGTGCGCCGGCGACGTCGCGCACGACCTGCACGTCCGTGGCGGACCCTTCGCGCAGGCCGTGGTCGACATGGTGAGCGACAACTTCGCGCCCGCCGGCCGCGGCGAGAACCAACAGGGCGAGGGAGTCGGCTCCCCCCGACACGGCGCACGAGAGGGGCCCGGGCGCTTCAGAAAACGTGCAGCGGCCGGTCAGCGGGCCGGCGGCCTCATGCGCCAGCTCCCGGAACCGCGGCGTCACGCCGGTTCGAGCGCCAGGCCCCGAACGCGTGACGCCCACCGGTCGGGCGCTTGGATCTCGGCCGCGGTCGGCAGGTTGTCCGGGCCCTGCCAGGCGAGCGCGAGGAGCTCAGGCCCGCCGGCGCTCTCGATCGCCCGCACGAAGCGCTCGCCGTCGGCGTACTGCCGCAGCTTCGCCTCGAGGCCGATGAGTTGCTGGAAGAACCTCGTCAGCCCGCCGACCGACTCCCGGCGAGCACGCAGGACCCGCGAGAAATGCCCTGCACTCGGGATCCGGTCGAGGGCGGCGCGGTCCATAGTGACGTCGCCGTGGCCCTCGAGGAGGCTCATCATCCCCTGGATCGAGCGGAGCGTCTCCAGCTGTTCGGGCGAGGCGAGGGCCCCGACGAGCCCGGACTCCGCCAGCGGGTTCCGTCCGGAGCGGATCTCGACAGCCATCCGGCCGAGAGCGTCCATCACCTGGCGCGGGTCCGGGGAGGCGATGGCGACACTGCTCTCGACGAGACCGAGGAAGTGGTCCCGCATCCAGGGCACGCCGGTGAACTGGGCGCGGTGCGTCAGCTCGTGCAGCGCGATCCAGAGCCGGAACTCGCGCGGGTTGAACCCGTGCCGGCGCTCCAGCGAGACGATGTTCGGTCCGACGAAGTACACGGCGTCCTGCGGCGCTCCTACTTCGGCGTAGAGCAGGTCGTACTGGCCGAGCACGCGTCCGGACATCCAGCCCAGTACGAGGCCCATCTCGGCCCCGGCCGCGCCCCGGGCTGCCGGACCGAGCACGCCCGGAAGGTTCCTGCCGCCCTTACCGGCGCGCTCCAGGACGGGTCCTAGCAGCCGCTTGAACGAGGAGATGTTGGCGTGGATCCAGGCTTCCCGGCTTGCGACCTGGGCTCGGGCGGGCCCGGCCAGCGAGCGCAGGCCCGTCGATCGTTCGACGAGCTCCTCCGCCTCGACCGTGACCTCCTCGAAGTCGGCCACGAGCGCCCGGTGGGTGGCCCAGTCGATCTGGATCTCGCTGCGCCGGGCGACCCGCCGCGCAACCCGCTCCGCCACGTCCCACGAGACGGGCTCGGGGGTCGGCGTCATCTCTGCATCGTACGGCGCCGCGCCGTCGAGTTGGCGCCGGTCAGTGCCGGTCAGTGCTCCGCACCCTGGGCGGTACCGCCGGCCCTCGACCTTTCCTGGTGCTCGTGGTCGATCGCAACGGCGATGCGCGTCCGCAGCTCGTCGGGAACCTGGTCCCGGCAACGGTCGGCAACGAGCCTGCGGATCTCGGTCTCGAAACCGAACACCTGGACGCACGGAGAGCACTCGTCGAGGTGGCGGGCGATCTGGTCGCGGCGCTCGGGTGTCAGCTCGCCGTCGAGGAAGTGGTACACCCTGTGCAACGCCTCCCGGCAGTCGACGTTCTGATCGTCCTTCTCGCCCTTCATGCCTGCTCCATCCGAATTGTCACGCATGCTGAGCGGCGACGAGACCCCGCGCCACTCCGAAGTCGTGCAACGCCTTCTCGAGCGCCCTTCTTCCGCGATGGAGCCGGCTCATGACCGTCCCGATCGGGACGTCCATGATGTCGGCGATCTCCTTGTAGGAAAATCCCTCCACGTCGGCGAGCAGAACGGTCATCCGAAAGTTCTCCGGAAGCGACTCGAGCGCCGCCTTGACCTCGTCGTCGGTGATCCACTCGAGGGCTTCCTCCTCAGCGCTGCGACCGATGACGCCGTCACGCCCCCCCATCCTGCGGAACAGGTAGAGCTCCTCCACGTCGTCGAGCTCGGTCTCCTCGGGGTGGCGCTTGCGCGACCGGTACGTGTTGATGAACGTGTTCGTGAGAATCCGGTACAGCCACGCCTTGAGGTTCGTTCCCGCCTCGAATCCACCGTAGCCCCGGTACGCCTTGAGGTAGGTCTCCTGCACCAGGTCCTGCGCGTCCGATGGATTGCGCGTCATGCGGAGCGCGGCCGAGTACAGCGACGACATGAACTCAGATGTGTCGTCCGCGAACGTCGCCTGGTCAGCCACAACCGAACCCTAGCGCCCGGGTGTCGCGACCTGGCACCGGGCCGCTCACGCCGGAAGGCTCCTCGGGTCGAGCGCCGCCGCGACCCTCTGCCAGCGCGGAACCCTGCGCCGTGCGCTGCGCGCGACCGTCCTGGCGTCGTGAAGCGCCTGGACCGAGCCGCTCTCGCCGGGCGGCGAGGCCGCGTACGACGCCGTCGTGGCGAGGCGGGCGAGGTCAGTGAGCGCGACCTCGGCCTCGCCGGACAGGACACCGGTCGAAGAGACGCGCCGCGCCAGCTCGAGATAGGTCTCGGCACGGCGACGGCGGACCCCGGCGAGATCGAGGAACCTGAGCGCCTCGCCCCAGGCGGCGAGGATCCCGGCGCGCGGCTCGCGTCGCGCGCGGCGCAGGCGCAGCCGGCGCCACAGTGGCACCCCTCCCGCCCAGGCCAGCATCGCGGCTGGGATCAGGAGAAGCAACGGGGTCGACGAGTCACCGGACCGACGAGCGTGACGAGGCTTGGCCGCCTGCGACCCGCTGGCCCCCAACTGTGAGGCCGGGTGGAGGTTGTGCGCGGCCGGCCCCAAGGTCGTCCCCGTCGCCGCAGGGGGCGGCTTGATCGGCTTGACCGGATTGCTCGAGCCTTTGGTGGTTGCGCCGGGTGTGGGCTCGAAGTCGATCCAGCCGTAGTCGGCGAACCTTACCTGGGGCCAGGCGTGGGTATCGGTGCCGAGCACCTCCCAGGAGTCGCGGCCGATCGACGCCCCGGGGAGGAACCCGACGTCGACGCGAGTGGGGAGGCCGTCGATGCGCGCCAGCACGGCGAACGAGGTGGCGAACTGCTGGCAGTAACCGGTCCGCGTCTTGAACAGGAACGACAGCAGGTCCGCGTAGCCGGGCGCCGGGGCGGCGACGCCGCCGGACTTCGTGGCCTTGGGAAGGCGGTACTGGAAGATGTCTGAAGTCAGGTAGTCCTGCAGGTCGAGCGCTTTTTGATAAGCGGTCGTGGCGCCGGCGACCAGGCTGTGCGCCAGGTTGACGAGCTGGTTCGGGACGGGCTGAGGGAGCTGCAGGTCTGTCGCATCCGAGGCGTCCACCGATGCCGCCGCCAGCTGGCCGGGTGTCGGATCGGACACCTCGGAACGCACGGCGTAGACGGCGCCCTGCTGGAGGTTGGTGTCCGAGACGAGCGAGCCTCCCGGCCCGTCGCTCGTCACCTGGCCCTCGTTGGCGACGGCCGTGGTCACGCCCCAAGCCGGGATGTCGGCGCCCTCCAGGAGCCCCACCTGGAACACCTGCACGAGGCTCAGATGCCCGGGCCCCTCGGTCACAGCCGCGGGCGGCCGGTGCTCGTAGGTCGGCAGCGGCGGGTAGAACTGCGGCACCATCTGCGAGCGTGTGAGCGAAGACGTGCTCCATCTCTCCCCGTTGAAGTAGTCCAGTGTCGCGATGATCTCCCGCGTGGGCAGGACGCTGTGCACGGTGAACAGCACCACAGCCGGATTGTCGACCTCCTCTTGCGCTACCTGCACCAGCGTGCTGACTTGAACGCCCTCCGGCAGGGTCTTCGTCACCACCGTGCTGCCCGGCACGACCTTGCCCCCGCCGCCCTTCCCGTGCCAGGCCACGAGCGGCTGGCTGCCTGCGCCGGGCAGGTTCGGCCCGACGACGGCCGCCGCGACGGCGGCGAGCACCGCCATGCGCAGGATCACCGCGCCGGCGCCGTAGGAGGCGGCGCGGTCACCGACGCTGACGGTCTCCGAGGAAGCGACCAGGACGTCCTGGGCCGCATCGCGCTCGCGGACGGCGGCGACCAGGTACCAGCAGGCGGCACCCGCCATGAACGCCAGCCCTACCGCGCGCCAGCTGCCCGTGCCGAGCGCCGCCGCGAACAGGTAGAGCGTGAGCGCGGGAGCGAGGCCGAAGACGGCGGGGACCCGCCGCCACGACGAGATCAACTCGGCCAGCAGGCCGGCGGCGCCGGCCCCCCACGCCGTCGCCAGCACGAGGCCGGGAAGCTCGGGCACGGGAGCCACCTTGTAGGAGAACGCCCGCCAGGCCGCGTCCAGGTCTCTCCCGGCAACGTGCCAGGTCGCCTGGGCGGGCACCACCCAGGAGAAGGTGGACCCGAGGACGATGCCGACCGGGAGGAGCACCGCCACCACGACCCCCAGCGCCCACCAACCCAGCCTGGTGCGGGGGCGGCCGGAAACCCCGGCCGCGGCGGATCCCGGTAGGGACTCGACGGACCCTGATTCGTCTTCGGCGGCGCTTCCTAGTCTGGCGCGAGCGGCCGCTCGCATCCCCGCCGGCCCGCCGCGCGCCGCCAGTCCCGTCAGATGCACCGCGAAGAGCGTGAGGAGCGCGGCGGTCAGCTCGCCGGGGCCGGTGAAGCAGCGGGCGAAGCTCGCGACCGCGATCGTGTCCACGACGACGAGTGCCAGCCAGGCGTTCACGCTGTCGCCTCCCTAGGTCCGACCGCGTCGGGGACCTCGTCCGGGCCCTCGAGATCGAGGCTCCAGGCGACGGCGAGGGACCTCCCGAGCGGGAGCGGCACGGTCAGCACCCCGGCCCCGTGCCTCCCGCCGTACTCCTGGAGGGAGGGCTTGCCGATCTCCAGGACGCCGCGAGAGCCCTCCCGCTCCGCGTCCGCTTGCCGCCTCGCCTCGAGCGCGTCCTCCGCCTGGGACGAGGCACCGACGAGAACGACGACGACGGCGGCATACGCCCGCGAGAGGCTCTCCAGCGTGGCCGGATCCGGCGGCTGCTCCCCGAACGCCCCGACGATGATCAGCACCTCGTCCCGGTCCGGATGACCGAGGTGCTCGAGGGCCGCGGCGAACCGCTCCCGGGTAGGCACCGGCGAAGGCCCGACGCCTGCGAGCGCCATCAGCACGCTCAGAAGGCTGTCGTGGCCGCGCTGAGCGCCGCTGTCGAGGCCCCCTGTCGTCAGCATGCGATAGGCGCCCGACACGCCCGCCGTCGATTCGTCTGCGGCCGCGGTCAGCACGCTCGCAGCCACCTCGACCGCCCGCTCGAGCTCGTCGGGCGGCGTCGTCTTCCCGCCGGTGTCGAGCACCACGGTCGTCGCGATGCGATCGGGATCGTCGCGGTCGCCGCCCTCCCGCACCATCAGCTCGCCGACGCGCGCCGTCGTGCGCCAATGGACCCGCCGCAGGTCGTCGCCCTGTGCGTAGCGCCGGAGCATCGAGCTGCCCGTGACGAGCCGCTCGGCTGCCGACCGGGTGCTCTCGGACCCGACCCAGCCAAGCCCCTTCGGCACCACTGTGGCCAGCGGCTCGACGCGAGGCAGCACCACGCAGCGGGCCGGCCGGCTGGTCGAGAGGCGTCGGCGCGCCAGGCCGAGCGGGTCGGCGATGGCCGCTTCGTACCCACCGGCGTCGATCAGGCCCCGCCGCTCGGTGGGGAGGGCGAAAGTCACCTGCGCCCGGTCGCCGCGCGTCAGGCGGGGCACGACGATCTTCGCCGGCTGGCGGAGACCGAGGGCCTGTCCCGGATCTGTGACGAGGACGACGGGAGTCGAGAGCGACCCGGCCACGCCCGATTCCTCGATCGCGAGCTCGATCTTCGCCGGCTGTCCGGCGCTCACGATTGGTGGCAGGGCGCGGGCGGTCACCCGCACGGTGCCCTTCGCCAGGCGCACCCGCACGAGTGCCGCCAGCGCAACGATTACGGCGGCGGCGGCGAGCCCGAACAGCTCCGGAATCCCGAGGATCCGCCCGATGACGCCCGCGATCAGGGCCAGCACGATCGTTCGGCGGCCTCGGGCGGTGAGCATGCCGATGCCCGCTAGCGGTGCTCGGCCGGCAGATCGGGCACGGGCACCTGGCGCAGCACCTCGTCGAGGACGGTTCGCACGGGGTTCCGGCCGCGGCCGGCCGACGCCCTCAGCTCGAGCCGGTGGCTGATGACGGAGGGGGCCATCGCCTTCACGTCGTCGGGCGCCACGAATTCGCGGCCCTCGAGCACCGCTCGAGCACGCGCCGCCCGCTGGAGGGCGAGCGCCGCCCGCGGGGACATTCCCAGCACGACGGCCGGGTGGCTCCGGGTCGCATTGGCGATCTGGACTATGTACCGCTGGATCAACGGGGAGGTGTGGACCCCCCGCGCCCGCGTCGCCAGCGCCACCACGTCCTCGGGCGTTGCCACGGCCCGCAGCACCTCGAGCGGGTCGAAGACGCCGTGGGTCTCGAGCATCGTCGCTTCGGACTCGGCGTCCGGATAGCC
Source organism: uncultured Acidimicrobiaceae bacterium (assembly GCA_963763085.1). Lineage (GTDB taxonomy): Bacteria > Actinomycetota > Acidimicrobiia > Acidimicrobiales > Bog-793 > CAVXNB01. The sequence continues at coordinate 507,253 of CAVXNB010000004.1, read as the reverse complement.
GATCTGGATCCTGAGCAGGAACCGGTCGAGCTGGCTGACCGGCAGCGGGAAGGTCCCCTCGTGCTCGATCGGGTTCTGGGTGGCGACCACCATGAAGGGATCGGGCAGCTTGTAGGTGACGCCGTCGACAGTGACTTGCCTCTCCTCCATCGACTCGAGCAGCGCCGACTGGGTCTTCGGAGGCGTGCGGTTGATCTCGTCGCCGAGAACGATGTTGGCGAAGATCGGCCCCGGCCGGAACTCGAACGTGGTCTTCGTGACGTCGAACACGCTCACGCCCGTCACATCCGAGGGCAGGAGGTCCGAGGTGAACTGGATGCGGCGGTGGCGGCAGGAGACGGACGCCGCCAGAGATTTGCCGAGGCTCGTCTTGCCGACCCCTGGCACATCCTCGACGAGGAGGTGCCCGCCGGCGACCAGGCAGGTCACCGAGAGGCGGATGGCCTCTTCGTTGCCCTGCACGACGCGGCCGATGTTGGCGACGATCCGCTCGAAGAGGCGCGCGGCCTCCGACGGGTCGACGAGGGCCGGGTGCTCGGCAGCTTGGGCGGCCCCGTCCGGGTCGAGCCCTGCGCGGGTACCGAGATCCATCCTCCCTACCTCTCCTCCGGGGCCCAGGAGCCGCGGCTGTGCAAGATCATTCCAGCATCTGTACGAGTTCCGTGCGCGAGGGGTTTGTTTCGTGGCCGGCGATGCAGCTCCACGAGCGGCTCAACCCGCCCCTAGGCATACAAAAGCGCAGGCAGCGAGCGCTTCGCGGGCACCGGCATCGCCCGAGGCGAGGTCCTCGAACCCGAGTGCCTCGGGAAGGGCGCGAGCCTGCGCGATCGCCAGCGCCTGAGCCGGCCCGCGCCCGAGGGCGAGCTCTCCATGCAAGGCGAACATGACAGAGCTCACGGCGTCGGAGGGTACCGGGGCGACGCTGGAGACGATGGCGCGGGTCCCGAGTGACAGCAAGGCGGCGCTGGTGCCCATGAGCTCGTCGCCTGGATGGACCTCCGAGCGTCCCGCGTCGCAGGCCGAGAGCACCATCCACTCCGGAGGACGCGCCAGACGCTCCAGGTCGTAGATGGTGAGCGGCCCGTCAGACAGCTCCAGCGAGGAGAACTGCGGGTTGTCGGCGCGGAAAGTCCCATGAGCGGCGACGTGGACGAGGCGGCGCCCTTCGAAGGCGTGCGCGACGGCCGCCGCCGTCGCCGAGGATCCTTGAAGCACCCGCGCCCGCGGGTAGAAGGACGAGCCGATACGTCTGATCTCCTCCTCGGCCTGGGCGACCTTCGGCCCGGCGACGAGAACTACAGCGGCCCGGCCGATCGGCGGCCGCCGGCGCGCCCTCTCATCGACCTGGCGGGAGTACCACAGGGACGCCGATGGCGAGACCGTTACGGTGCGCCCCCGGAGCGACGGCAACAACGCCCATGCAAGCGCATGGAGCTCGCCCGTCGGCACGACGATGAGGTCCCGCTCGTCCAGGTCGCGGGCCAGCGGAGCGACGAGGAGCTCGTCGAGCCGCCGGCACGACCGCTCGAGGAGCGCGGCGGCCGCCTCCAGGCTGGGTCGGGCGCTGCGGTGAAGCGCCAGCCGCCCGAGGGCGAACTGCAGGGTGGCCCGTTCGGTCGCCGCGAGCGCGGCTGAGCCGAGGTATCGCAGCTCGAAGCGCCTCCGAGTCCCGACCACGGCGTGGAGCTCGCCGTCGTGCTCGACGAACTCGACCAGGGCTCGTTCGCCGATGGCCTCCCTCAGGTCGGCGGGGTTCGGGAGAGCGGGCGGCTCGGCGAAATCACCCTCGGCGCCTCGGCTGCGCTGGCGGATCGCCGCCTCGATCCGTCGCTGCTCCTCGATCAGCGGCTTCGAATCCTCCCCCTCGAGCGACATGCGCTCGAGGCGGGCGACGGTGTCCCGCAGGCTGGCCAGCAACCCGGCCAGCCTCTCGTCGCGCGGAGGGGTCACCCGCGGGCGCAGCAGCGCACCGGCGCGCCACCGCTCCGACCAACGCAGCACCTCGACCGGTCGCTTCGAGTCGAACGAGAGCTCCAAACCGAGATCGGCGAGCTGGGCGACGGTCGTCGCGGTCCGCACGCGCAGCTCGGTCGCGCCGAGCGTCGCCCGGTGCTGGTCGGCGACTTCGAGCCCGGATCTGAGCGCCGACAGTGCGCCGGTGCGGTTGCCAGCGGCGAGACGGTTCAGAGCCTCGCCGTACCGGACACGCACGCGCTGCGCGGCCGGACCCGAACGCGCCCGGACGTCGATGCCGGCAAGCAATGACCGGGCCGCCGCCGTATCGCCGGCCCGAAGCGCAGAGCGAGCTCCCAGCAAGCGGCATTCGATGCTCGGCAAGAGCCATCCCTCTTCCTGGAGAAGATCTGCGAGCCCGCCGGCCTCCGCCGCGATGCGGTCCGGGTTCCCGCCTTGCGCCCACTTGGCCTGGGCCTCGACGAACCGGGCCAAAGCCGCCCACCGTGGCCGGCCCTGACGTTCGAACTGACGACGCGCGGTGCGCGCCGACGAGACAGCGACGGCGAGGTTGCCCTCCGCGAACGCGATCTGGCTGAGGAGGAGCCTCGCTTCAGCCAGGTCGAGCGACACCCCGCCCTCCTCCAGCGCTGCCACGCCGGTCTCTATGTGTCGACGGGCTTCAGGTAGGAGCCCCGCTGAAAGCAGCAGCTCGGCCCGGTCGATCGACAGGGTCGGAGCGGCCAGGCCCTGCTCGGCGAACGGCCGCGCCGCCTCCTCGTAGCGTCGCAGAGCGGTCGGCACGTCGCCTCTCAGCCCGGCGACGTACCCCAGGTTGTGCAGCACCTGAGCGGCGGCGATCTCGCTGTCGAGCACCTGGTAGAGGCCGAGTGCCCTGTTGAGGTCCGTCTCGGCGAGGCCGAGCTCGTTGCGGTAGGCGTGGAGGATCCCGCGGTTGGAGAGAACCCGCGCCTCGCTCAAGCGGTCGCCGACGCGGCGAACGAGAGGCAGAGCACGGCGGCTGTCGTCGAGCGCCTCGTCGAATCGACCGACACGTATGTGGACGAGCGCACGTTGTCCGTAAAGCTGGCCGCGCATGTCGCGTGGTGCCTGCTGGGTCGCACGGTCCAGCTCTGTAAGCGCCAGCTCCGGGTCGCCTTCTTGAAGGAGCACCAGCACCAAGCTCAGACGCGCCTGCACGGAACGGACGGCCAGGCCGCCGGAATCGGCGATCGCTATCGCTCGTCGAAAGCGCCGGCGTGCCTCGGCGAGGCTGCCGGTCTCGCGCTCGACGAGACCGACGGTTCTCTCGGCGACGGAGGCCGCCTCGGCTTCGAGTGCGCGGTCGGACAGGACCCCGAGCGCCGCAGATCGGGCTCGAAGCGGATCGTCGGGAACCGTGGCCAGGGCACGTTCGGCCCTCTCGAGAGCCGCTGTGAAGCTCTGGGGTGGTATCGACCCGACCGGAACGGGCGTCCCCCGGCGACTCAGAGTGCGATCCAGCTCGTAGCGATGGAGTTTGCGCCCGGCCGGCCGGGGCTGCAACGCAAGCTCACCGGACCCTCCGGCAAGGCTGGAAGGTGGAAGCATCCCAACTCGTCCGTTGCGACGTGCGTGCAGCCGAGCCGGTGGCGGATCTCCAGGATGGCGGGCTGGGGTGGCACGACCTGTCCGACGAGGTGGCTGGCCCCCTCGGACACCTCGATTTCGAGCACCACGTCGCGGGCCGCAAAGCTCAGCTGCCGGACGGAGCGGCCGCTCGATCGGACGCCCTCTAGAAGGCGATCGTCGATCGTCGAGTCGTAGACGAGCGTGGCCTGCTCGTCGTCGACGGAACGCAACTCGAAGCTCGATCTCGCCTTGTCGAGCCGATCGCCCGCAAGCCCATCGCCCACATCCGGCCCGCTGTCGACGATCAGAGCGTTGAGCCGGCGAAACGCGGCTTCGCGGGCCGCCTCCGCAGCGTCCGCTCTGTGCGGCCAGCCGGTGTGCACCACAACCCGGTTCCGGGCGGAGGACCCGGTTGCCATGTCCACCTCCCTCACGCTCCGATCGTAGCGTGGTACCCCGAAATGACATGGGGAGGATTCACGAAACGCCGGTCGTCGCCGGCAGGTCGAATTCTCGCCCGTGCAGCCCGTGCGCTCAAGGGTGAGCCCGCCCGTGTCGACAAACGTTGTGATGGAAAAGGTCCTTGCGCCAGCAGGCGAGCTCTGGCAAGGGACCATGGACTCGCTGTCGACCCACATCGCCGTTCTCGACGAGGAGGGGTTCGTCATCGCCGTCAATGCGGCCTGGCGCCGCTTCGCCGCGAACGAGGGTGGGAGCTCTGACTACGTCGGAAGCAATTACGTTTCGGTGTGCGAGGCGGCGGAGGCAGATCCCATCGCCGCACGGGTCGCCCGAGGGCTCGGGGACATCCTCAGCGGGAAGCGAGCCGTCCTGGAGCTCGAATACCCCTGCCACAGCCCGTCGGTTCAGCGCTGGTACCTGATGCGCGCCACCCGCTACGCCGGACGCGGAGCCCTGCGCGTGGTCGTGGCGCACGAGAACATCACGGCCCGCCGCGAGGCGCAGGAGCAGCTCTTCATGCAGGCGGCGCTGCTCGACGAGGTCGACGTCTCGGTGATCGTCACCGACTTGGACATGATCGTTCGCACCTGGAACGCCGGCGCCGAGCGCCTCTACGGCTGGACGGCGGAGGAGGCGATCGGCCGGCCCGTCAGCGAGACGGTCTGGCCGGCGGCAGCGGACCCGGAAGCCTTCGAGGGGGCAGGGGCCTTGCTCTACCGCGACGGCCGATCCGACAGCGAGTACGTCGTGCATCGCAAAGACGGCTCGACGTTCCTCGCCCACGTTCGGAGCCGCTTGATGAAGAACCAGGGCGGGATCGAGACCGCCGTTGTCAACGTCGCGATCGACGTGACGGAGCTCAAGGAGTCCGAGCGGGCGCTTGCAAAGGCCCGCGACTACCTGCGCGCCGTGACCGACAGCATGGGCGAAGGGATCTTCACCGTCGACGCCGAAGGTCGCGCCGTGTACATGAACCAGGTCGCTCAGGATCAGCTCGGCTGGACGATCGGGGAGCTCCGGGGACGGAGCGTTCACGCCATCCTGCACGGCTCGAGGCTGGACGGAACGGCCCTGCCGGTCGAGGAGTGCCCGATCCGACGAGCGCGCCAGGACGGCGAACTGGTGCGCGTCGAGGACGACGTCTTCTTGCGCAAGGACGGCCGCGAGCTGCCGGTCGCCTACACAGCGGCGCCGTTCTCGGCCGGCGTCGGCATCGAGGGCTGCGTCGTCCTGTTCGAGGACATCACCAAACGCAAGGCCGAAGCGGTTCGCGTCGGGCGGGATCTGGAGAAGCTGACGTGGCTGGAGCGTGTCCAGGAGGCCCTGACGGAGAAGCGTTTCGTGTTGTACGCGCAGCCGATCATCGACCTGAAGACGGGCGAGGTCGTGCAGCGGGAGATGCTGCTGCGGATGCGCGACGCGCACCACTCGGACGCCACCCCGTCGGTGGTCCTGCCCGGCGCCTTCCTGCCCGTGGCGGAGGAGTTCGGGTTGATCACCCAGATCGATCACTGGGTGATCGACCGCTCCACCGAGATTGCCGCCACCGGCCAGGCAGTCGAGATCAACGTCTCGGGCCGCTCGGTGAGCGACCCGAATCTCGTCGGCTACATCAACCACGCCATCGAACGCGCCGGAGCCGACCCGACGACGATCGTCTTCGAGATCACGGAGACAACCCTGGCGAGCGATGAGGTGGCTGCCCGGGCGTTCGTCGAGGGCCTGCACAGCCTCGGTTGCAAGGTCGCGCTCGACGACTTCGGCACGGGTTACGGCGGGTTCACCTATCTCAAGCAGCTCCCGATCGACTTCCTCAAGATCGACATCGAGTTCGTCCGCGATCTGCGGAGCAGCTCGGCCAGCCGGCACGTCGTCGAGGCGATCGTCAACCTCGCCGGGGGGTTCGCCCTCAAGACGGTCGGCGAGGGCGTCGAGGACCAGGAGACGCTCGACCTGCTGCGGGAGCTCGGGGTCGACTACGCCCAAGGGTTCCACATCGGCCGGCCGGCTCCGCTCGAGACCGGGGGACCGAACCACAACTCAGGAGAAGATGAACGATGAGCAACCGAACCTCGCGTGCCCGACAGCAGGACGAGCTCGACCAGGAGCAGGCGATGGCTGATCTGGAGCAGAGCATCGCGGAGCGCGAACAGGCCCGGGCCGACCTGGATCAGGCGCGGCTCGACGCAGCCCAGAAGGCGCTCGACCGCGATGTCCCGGCGGCCGCCGAAGGTGATCCGGCCGGGGAGGTCTCCCTCGTCCAGCGTCAAGTCGAGCTGGGCCGCGCGCAGGACCGGAACGACGCCCATCAGATCCAGCTCGACGACAGCCAACGAGCCCAGGACGTGTTTCGAAACGTCCTCGACGAGCAGCAGGCCCCGCTCGACCTCCCGCCGGCCACGGACACGAATGGCGCCGGCCCGCTCACCGCCGGGGAAGCGGAAGTCCGCGATCGTGCCGTCCGCATCCGGGCGGAGACGGCGGTCGCACGGGCCGAGCAGTCGCGCCGCCGCGCGGAGGAGGCCCACCGGCGCGCCGAGGAGGCACTCGAGCGCGTCGAAGCCTACGAACGGCGGAAGACCGACCCGTCTCGGCGAGGACCGGCGCCGCCCGCATAGCGAGGCGCTGTCGGGCTCACTCCGACGGTGACGCCGCCGAGATGCCGACTTCCGCCGGGTGGGGAGCGGGATCGGGAGTCGCGCTCGTGCCCCGTCGGCCTTGTCGCTCGCGCCCTCCTCGGTCTCGTCGCCGGGCGTCTCGTCCTTCCGGGCCCGGGACGCTTCGACCACGGCGCGAACCTTCATCGGCCAGCGACTGTCGTTCCGACGCCGGCGTCCGATGCTTGCGCTCGAAGTGCTCGAAAAAGGCGACGGAAAGCGCAGCCGCCGCGAAGAATGCCACCACGGTGCCGATCAGGGGGGCGTGGCTCACCGGGGCCTCGGCGCGGGTCGACGGTCGGAGCAGCACCTGAACCAGAACAGCAAACACCACGAAGTACAAAGCCATCCAGGCGCGCCGGTTCCATCGACGAATGTTGAACCCGGCAAGACCCCGGAGCGGGAGGAGCGCGAAGAAGGCGCCCACGAGACCGCCGACAAAGACCATGGCGAGGACGTCCTCCGCGAACCCGAGCCAGATCGACCCGGGGTTGGTCATCGCCTCGGACCTCACGGGCACCCACGCGAACCACGCGGCCCACGCCCACCACCAGCACGGCGCAGAGGCCGAGGAAGGACACGTGGCCCTGCGCGCGCTTTCCCAGCTTGCGGGTGAACAAGACCCCGCACACGATCCCGTACAGGTATCCCGGCTCGAAGCTGGTCAGCCGGCTGAACACGACGCAGCCCGCCGCGATGGCGAGGCCAGCGGGCAGAGCGCGCAGTCTCCACGCCGTGTTGTGGTAGCGGCGAACGTGGTACGCGGGGGCGCTCAGGGCCGGCACGACAAGGAAGACGACCATCGAGAGCGCGACCGCAGGCAGCGTCACGAGCGAAGCCAGGCCGTGCAGGAACGTCGGATCGTTCAAGCCGGCCAACAATGCCCCTGCGACGAACACGACGACGAAGTCCCGCTTTTCGGCCGCACGTCGGGGCTTCGCCTCGGCGCCGCGGTCGCGTCGGACGAGGCGCTCCTTCGTAGATCGCACCAACCGGGACCGCCGGAGGCGGCGGGTGCGACGATCCCACCACGCGACGATTTCGGCGTAGTTGTCCGAGAAGGTCTGATTGAAGAGTGTCGACGGGAACGACAGGAACAGCACGAGCAGCGCCGCCAGGCCGACGTTCGCCGGCACGGACTTCAAGGGCGTCAGCGACTCCCTCGGCGTGCGGAGCGACGACGCGATCGTCGAGACCCACCGGTTCGTGTGCGCTGCCGGTGCCGGCGGGGACCCGAAGGCCTCGTCGGACGAGGTGGAGACGGCGAACTGGCCGACCTGGGCGCTCGGATTCGTGACCTGCACCATCACGAGCTCGACACGGTCGCCGGGTCGAATTGGGATCCGCGTCACTAGGCTGATGACGGCGCCGTTGTCGTTGGCAGACCCGACGCCGCCCGGCGCCGAAGCGTGCGTGGTCAGATCGGTGATGGTGCCGTTGGCAGAGAACCTCGTGCCCGGTGGAGCGAGCAAAGTGACGGATCCGTTGCCGGCCGCGAGCGCGCCGTTCGCGGAGGCAACGAACGTCGCCGTGTAGGTCACGCCCGTTGCGCCGGGCGCATCGCTCGACTCGGAGCTCGAGCCGAGAGTCACCGCGGCGGGAGACCGCGTCAGCACCGCGACGCTCACCGGGGCGATGTCGGCGGTGGTGTCGATCGACATCACCTGACGACCTGGAACCGGCGGCATCGTGACATTCTCGACCGATAGCGTCACGGCGTCGCCGGCGCTGATCGCGGCTCGGAAACGCGAACGTGGCGACGCTCTCGTCTCCTTGGCCGATTCCTCGATAGACCACCGAAGTGACGGCACTCTTCGCGTTGGTCCTCAGGTCGGTGATCGTGGCGGAATTCGACAGGTTCATGCCCACCGGTGTGATGATCGTGACGCTCCCGGTCCGGGCGCCGCATCGCCCCGGAAGCTGATACCACGAAACGCAACAGGCACGTCGCGCCCGATGCACCGCCCGCACTCGTCGAGCACGACGCCCGGCCCCGGTGACCGCCGTGGCGGACGCACTTCCGCTCGTCCGGAACGCCGCCACGGCCGGTCGCGTGTCCGAAGTGGTCACGACGGTCATGCCACCGGTCCAGGCGACCTTGGTCGCCGTGGAGGACGGGATCGTGAGCGTGATTTGGTTGCCTGCTGCGATGTTCCTCGGAGCCGTCAGCGTCAGCCAGCGCCCGTCGGGTCCGAGCGAGGGACCGCTGAACCCGCTCGCTCCCGTGGGAGCTGCCCGTCGTCACGTCGGTGACCGTCAAGTTGCTGGCCGAACACCGTGCCCGGGCGGCCCGATCAACTCGATCTGTCCCTGGCCCGCGACGAGGCCCCCGGTAGGCGAGATGCGGAACGAGACCGTGTAAGTCGTGCCTCCGCCCTGCGAGGCCGGCGTGGCCGACACCTTCAAAGTAGGGGATCCGACTGCAGTCTGGGCGAGAGGTCGAGGGAGCCTGCGCCTCGCAGCGGATCCGAGCTCGTGTCCACCCGGAACACCTCATGTCCAGCGGTTCCCGGATTCGTCGTTCCCACGTTGCTGATCTCCATCCGGTCGTGCGGCCCGAATGAGATCCGCGACACGATGCGTGAGCACCGTTCCTCCGCCGTCCACCATGACTCCCCCGATAGGGGCGAAATATCCGCCAGACTTTCCGGTCGTGAGGTCCTTGACGGTGCCTGAACCCACGAAGTTCTTCACCGGGCGGCGCCAGAATCGTGATCTCACCCTGACCGCCCACGACGCCTCCGGTCGCCGAGGCCTCGAAAGCCGACGCTGAGTGTCGTTCTCCACCGCCCCGGCGGACAACGACGACGACGTGACGACGACATTTGTGACGCTGGAAGCCGGCACGATCGTGAAGCCGGTTACCGCCCAGTCGAGATCCGCCGATGTCGCGATCTCGAGCGTCTTCGATCCGGGGTCGCCCGGGTTGGCGGCCCCGGAATTCGTGAGGAGGACGCGATCGCCGGCGTTGAGCTGAATGGCTCGTTGACACGGCGAGCACCGCTCCGTCGCCCATGACGGTCACGCCGCCGAACACCCCGTTGAAGCCTCCGCTCTTGCCCGTCGTGAGGTCCTTGATCGTTCCTCCGTCGCCGAAGGTTTCCCCGGGAGGCCCGACGAGGAAGATCTCGCCGGTGCTCGCTGCGAGCGAGCCGCCTGCAGGCAGTGTGAACGTGACCTCCAGGTTGAGCTGGCTCGCGCCCGCCGCCGCAGACGACAGCTGCACCGTCGGGCTGATCACCCTTCCGAGGTTGCGGCCTGAGCCCTTCAACGCGAAGGTGACCGTCGCCGGGTCGATGTCGGACGACGTCGCGACTGCGAGGCTCTGCGGCCCGGACGCGGGCGGGTTCGTGACGCCCTCAAGCTGAGCTCGACTTCGGTGTCGCTGCTCACCTTCGACGGTTCGGTGAAGTTTGCGATGGCCCCGCCGGCTGTGACGACGGCCTCGCGCGCCAGCGCCGGCGCAGCGGACGAACCCGGCTCCGAAAAGTTGCCGCCGGTAGGCAAGACCGTGCCCGGCGGCGCAATCAGCGTCACGGTGCCGTAGCCGGCCACCAGGCGCCGGCACCCGAGGTACGAAGCGCACGACCCACGTGACTCCGGTCGCGCCGGAGGCGAGGGAGGAGAGCTGGGCGGTCGCGCCCGTGACGCTGCCGTAGAGCGATGACGTCAGCCTCCGCCCGTCGGCGCGTGCGCCCAATGCGAGGGAGAACGCGCACAGCACGGCTGTCAGGACACAGATACGCGGCGCGAGGCTCAGAACGCTCCGTCCGCGCCCGGCCGGCCAGTCCCTCATCCGTCGCCCCCCTCGGGCATCGCCCAGCTGACCTCACCGGCGAGTGGGCCAGACCCGGCACTCCCGTGCGGATGGTAGGGATGCCTCACGACACCGTCAAGCCCCGCCGACCCGAGGCGCACGCCAAGTGTTGTCGTCGCGGCCGGCTCGTAGCCTTCGTATCATTCAAGGGTGACTTTGCCCGAGCCCCGGAAGAACCGCCGGATGCGGTCCTGGTGGGTCGCGCTCGCCGCCGTCCCGTTCGGGTTCACAACCTGGGCGGCGTTTCTCTATGCCGGGCTGCGGACCAAGCGGCGGAGCTTGCTCGTCGCCTCCGGTGTCTACGGGGCGATGCTGATCGGTTACGTGGTGCTCGACACGGCCGGTCATTCCCGCGGCGCCGACTTGGCGGTGGGCACGATCCTCGCCCTTGGTGCGTGGATCGGTGGTTTCGTTCACGCGCTTGCCATCCGCCGTTCAGTGGAGGAGCAGCTCGACCTCGTCGACAGCACGGCTGTGGAGGCCGCGTCTCGAGCGCTCGCGCGACGCCAGTACGGGAGGGAGCTGGTCCGGACCCAGCCGGCGCTGGCGAAGCAGCTCGGCGTCGGGCGTCCGGACCTTCCGAACTCGGACAGCTATGGGCTGATCGACGTCAATCACGCCGATGCTGCGTCGCTGGCGACGCTCCCGGGCATGACCGACGACCTCGCGCGGCAGGTCGCCGATTTCTGCCGGGAGGGCGGGTCGTTCGTCTCGGTTGAGGATCTCGGGCTTTTTCTCGACCTTCCGGCGCCGGCCGTCGACGCCATGCGCGAGCAGGCGGTGTTTCCGAAGGAGGAGTGAGGCGTGCCGCCGGCGGGTCGCGGCACGCCGCCGGCGGTCCCTAAAGGCCGCCGAGCTCCAGCCACTCGATAGGGACAGGATCCCGGAATGCCGGTGGTTCCGGCCAGTCTGAGAAGACGGCCGAGCCGAGTGCTCTGCGGTCGGGTCGCACGAAGATGCTGGCGATGGTCCAGAGATTGGCGTCGCCCGTCTGGAAGACCGACCGGAGGAGCGACCGGGCCAGTCCGAGCGGATCCGATACCGCGTCGGCAGGCAGGCCGCCGACGAGGCGGGCCTCACGAGCCCGGCTGTTGGCCGCGATCGGGTCGTCCGGGGCCATCTGGGCGACGAGGCCCGGATCGGCGGGGTGGTTGCAGGCAACGAGCGGAAGACCGGCGACCGTTGCAGTACCTAGCGGCAGCGCCTGGATCCTGACGGCGCGTCCCTGGGCGTCGGCCACGATGATGTTCTCGCCGAGCGACATCGGCGGATGTCCGGCGAGGAACCCGGTCGCCTCGTCGACGGTCGCGCACAGACGGAGAACCTCTCGGATCACGATGCCGTCGGGCAGCCCGGCGGGGTTGGTCGTCGCCGGCGTCAGCGATGCGCACACCAGGCCGAGACCGGCCTCGTTGACGCCCCCGTCGGTCCACATGGCCCCCGCCAATGTGAAGTTGAGGTAGGCGAGTCCATCGTCCGGCCCGATCCGCTCGAGCACCTGCAACGGCGCCATCTCCGGAAGCGAGTCCAGGTTCTTGGCGAGGAGCACACCCTCCTCGGACGGAAGGGCGAGCGCGGAGCAGTATCCGGGCAGGCGGTTGCAGAGATCGATCGAGATGCTGAGCGCCAGGGCCTGGTCGCTCGCGATGTTCGCCCCTGCCGCCAGACCCTCGGCCTCCTCGAGGATGTGCGGCATCCGAACCTCGAGGCGCCGGCGGACGTCGTGCAGTCGGGCGGCGCACGAGTCCTCCTCCAGATCGAAATTGCACGTGACCCTCAACGCCTGGGCGATCAACTCCCGCGCCGCGGCGCCCCGCATGCGGCCGACGTCGCCGGGCGAGCCGGTCGCCTCGAGCACGAGCACGTCAGGCTCCGGGCCCGAACAAGACGAGCGTGTCGAAACACACCGTCGCGGCAACAATCTCGCCGTCCCGGCAATCGAGCCACGTCAGCCCTTCCACGCGTCGCCTCTCCGAGCCCGTGTACCACTCGTACGTCCATTTCGCCGCCGCTCGGTCGCCGTCGGCGACGACGTCGTCCACGAAGTAATCGAACGCTCCCGCGTCGCTGCACCACTTCCGCGTGACGCTCTCGATCTCCTCCCGCCCGCGAAGCGGCCGGGCCTGCCGGCCGTCAGGTGTCCGGTGCTCGACGTCGACCATGACGCCGTCCGGTGCGAACATCCGGCCGAAGCGCTCGGCATCCCGGGCGACGAGAGCGTCCCTCCACTCGAACACCAGCTCTTTCGGGCCTTTCACATCCACCGCCTCAACTCCGGGACTTGATCGCCCTGATCAGCTCTGCGGCCCGGGCGCCGGCCGCTTCGGGCCCTTCCGACGTTACGGAGCGACCGCTGCCGACCGCGACGGCGCCGGCCTCGAGGAAGGCCGCCGCATTCTCAACGGTGATCCCTCCGGTGGGCACGAGCCCGGCGTGAGGGAACACCGCTCGGACGCTCCCGACGAATCCGGCGCCGACATCGATGGCGGGAAAGATCTTCACAAGGTCCGCGCCGAGCTCGAGGGCGTGGCCGATCTCGGTCGGCGTGAAGGCTCCTGGAATGACCGCACACCCGTAGCGGTGCCCGACGCGGATCATCTCGGGCGCCACGCACGGAGCGACCAAGAAACGGGCTCCGGACTGTGCCGCCGCGAACGCCGCCCCGCCGTCCAGCACGGTCCCGGCGCCGACGATGCGGCCGTCGTCGTGGGACGCCAGGGCCCTGACCGCCTCGAGCCCACGCGGCGTCGTGAGCGACACTTCGACGATGCGCATCCCGGCTGCGACCATGGCCTCGCCGAGGCTGACCGCCTCCTCCCAGTCGTCGGCGCGTATGACACCGATAACCCTCTCCGACGCGATCGCCTCGCACACCTCCCAGCGGTACCTCGTCATGGTTCCACTCCCTCCGTCAACGGTCGCCCACCATGAACACTTCGCTCACCGGTCCGCCTCGGAGGTATGCGTCCGGAAGCTCTCCAGCTCGCGCGCCGTTGGAAGCCCTTCGAAATCACCGAAGGCGGTCATGCTCATGGCGGCGACGAGGTTGCCGCTCTCCGCGCACGACTCCAGATCGCGTCCCTGCAGCCACGCCGACAGGAAGCCGGCCGCGAAAGCATCGCCGGCCCCGATCGGGTCGAGCACCTGCACCGGGCGGCCGGGCGACACAAAGGCGGAGTCGCCGTCGCTCACCCAGGCGCCCGCAGCACCGAGCTTCACGGCGGCACAGGTTGTCCCGTGATCGAGGAACCAGGCTGCGGCGTCCTGGGCTCCCTGTTGCCCGCTTATGAACTCGGCTTCGCCCAGGCCCGCCAGCACGATCTGGGCACGCGAAGCGAGCGCGCCGAGGACACGGCGTGCGTCGTCGTCCTTCTCCCAGAGCCTGAGCCTGACGTTCGGGTCGAACGACACCACGACTCCGGCGTCGATCGCTATCCCGACGGCCCGGTCGACGGCTCGCTCCGCATCGGGTCCGAGTGCGGGAGTGATTCCCGTCACGTGGAGCACCCGGGCCGATTCGACGTAAAACGGGTCGACGTCGTCGGCGGTCAGCCTCTGGCCGGCGGAGGCCCGTCGCTGGTACACGACCTCGATTCGGCGGCTCGAGTGGACGTCCCGCACGAGGATCCCCGTGGGTGCATGCGGATCGACGATGGCGCGGCTCAGCTCCACCCCTTCGGACCGGAGCCCGTCAAGCAGACCACGACCGAGCGCGTCGTCGCCGACACGCCCGAACCAGCCCACGCTGTGGCCGAGTCGAGCGAGCCCGATCGCGACGTTCGCCTCGGCTCCGGCCAGCGACCGGTCGAACTTCCGAGCCGTTCGCAATGGCCGGCCCGGCTCGGCGCACAGCAGCGTCATGACCTCGCCGAACGTGACGAGGTCGAGGGCCGAGGTGCTCAGCGGGGCGCCGGCCTCGCCGGCCTCGCTCGCTCCGGGGTCGCCATCGGGCACCCTTTTACGCCTTGCCGCCTGGCACGACGGCGGCGATGGCGTCCATCTCGACGAGATTCGGCGGTTCGAACCCGCCGATCTGCACGGTCGTGCGAGCCGGAAGAGGGCCCTCCCCGAGCACCTCCCGGTAGACACGGTGGTACTCGGGAAAGTCGTCGACGCTGGCGATGTAGCCGTTCACCTTGAGCAGGGTGTCCCTCGAGCCCCCGAGCGACTCGACGGCGGCGAGCACACTGCTCAACGCCCGACGCAGCTGGTCTGCGAATGGCGCGTCCTCACCCGGCCTCGCCCCGAGATGACCCGCCGTGAAGATGAGGTCGTTGCTCCGCACGGCCGTCGAGTAGTTGCTCCCGTCATTGGGGGCCAGGATGCGGCGCTCGATCATGGTCAAGATCCTTTCTGTCAGATGTGGGGAATGGTCTGGATGAGCCCGGACTTGGCCGCCGCATAGGAGACGGCTTGACCCTCGCGCTCGAACGCCTCGTGGTAGCGGCGGACCTTGTCGGGGTCGAGCTCCACACCCAGCCCGGGACGGTTCCCGACGCGGATCTTCCCGTTGCTGTAGTCCATGGGCTCGGTCACGTAGTCGTCGGCCAGGTAGTCAGGGTGGCCCTGCAGCGCCAGGATGCACGCCGCCGAGGTGCTCAGGACCTGGACGTGGCTCGAGAACGTGATGGTAGTCACGTTGAACGCAT
Source organism: uncultured Acidimicrobiaceae bacterium (assembly GCA_963763085.1). Lineage (GTDB taxonomy): Bacteria > Actinomycetota > Acidimicrobiia > Acidimicrobiales > Bog-793 > CAVXNB01. Next base: position 492,104 of record CAVXNB010000004.1, on the reverse strand, counting down.
GGTTGACGAAGCCGAGCCCGGCGATCTCGCACAACGCGAGGATCTTCTTGAAAGCCATGAGGCCGCCCTCCTGATGCGGGTCGGTCATGAGGACGTCGGCCGCGTTCTTCCGGATGATCTCCAAGATGGCGTGGCGACCCCATGACGCCTGGTTGGCGGCCACCGGGACGCCACTGTGCCGGCGCAGGTGGGCGAGCCCGTCGATGTCGTGCATGAGAATCGGCTGCTCGACGTATTCCAGATGGGCGTCTCGCATCCGGCTCAGGATCCGCATCGCGCTCGACGGGCTCCAGCTCTCGTTCGCATCGACCCGCAACCGGGGCGCCGGGCCTATCGCCTCACGGGTGCGGCGTACGAGCTCCACGTCCCGCTCCTCGCCGAGGCCGACCTTGTAGAAGATCGTCGAGAAGCCCTGCTTCACCGCCTCGCCGGCTCGCTCGACCATCAGGTCGAGGTCCTCGTCGGCAGGAACGAAGTACATGGAGTCGAAGACCGTGCGCACCTGACCGCCCATGAGCCGGCTCACGGGCTGCTTGAGGTACTTGCCCGCTGCGTCCCAGCAGGCCATGTCGAGTCCGCCCAGGACGAGGCCGGCGGTTCGCTCGAACGAGTACCAACCGTCGGCCATCACCTTGGCCACGAGCCGCTCGGAGTCGAGGGGCGACTCGCCGATGTACTGAGCGGCCATCTGGTCGAATATCGCCCGGATCACCCCGGCGTTCGGCCCCATGGCGACGACGACCTCGCCCAGGCCCGTGATGCCGGCGTCGGTATGGAGCTCCACGAGGCCGACTGTGTAGCCGTCTCGCAGCCCCCACGCCCACAGCTCGGGCTGTCGCATCGGGACGTTGAGGAACGTGAGCTCTGCGCCTTCGATTCTCATGGCGGCGTTGCCTTTCGTCGTTTTCGTTTCTTCGGCCGAGACGTCAGTCGCAGGTCATCCGGCGACCTGGCAGGCCCGGCTCCAGGCCGATGAGCCGGGCGGCGGCACCACCGAAGTAACTCTCCAGGTCTTCTTCGGTCACGAAGGGCTCGAGCTCGTGGCGGACCGTGAAGTCCGGAACCCTCCTGAACAGCTCCATGCCCGGCTCGAAGGCCATGAACGGATAGTCGCTGCCCCAGAGGATCCGGTCGAGCACACCGAGTTGCTTCGCCGAGCTGCAGACCTGGGCGAGACGCCACAACGGCACGCTCTCGTCCCAGAATGCAAGGTCGCCGTAGAGGTTCGGCGACCGCGCCATGAGCCACAGGGCCTCATCGGCCCACTGGAAGCCGAGATGGGCCATGACGATCTTGATATCCGGGAATGCCAAAACGACATCCTCCAGGTACATAGGATGCTCCCACTCGAGCACCCTGCCCCGCGGGAAGCCATTCCAGCCCGTGTGCATCACGACCGGCACGCCATGGCCCTCCGCCACCTCGAACAGGGGCCACATGCTGCGGTCGTTAAGTGCAAGGTTGTTCCCCGACGGGAGCAGCTTGAGGCCGGACAGCTTGAGCGTCTCGATCGATCGCTCGAAACGTCTGGCTTCCTCGTACCCGCCACCGGGATTGGCCGTGAAGAAGCCGACGAGGCGCTCGGGGTACGCGGCCACCATCGCGGCCGCGTACTCGGCCGCGCCCGCGTCGTAAGCCTTGTACGGCAGGAAGGCGATGCCGAGCACGAACGACTTGTCGATCCCGAGCCGGTCCATGTCGGCGATCAGGCGCTCGACCGGAACGCAGAAGTCCTGTTCCCTCCAGGGCTCGCCGGTGTGCCAGCAGGTCCGACCCTCGTTGGACCGCATGTAGAACTCGGCGAGCTCGTCGCTGAACTCCTTGCCGAGACGCACCATGTGAACGTGGGAGTTGATGATCATCGCGTGTCCGTCACCGTCCGGGGCTCCGGGCCGGCCCCGGCCCGGGTGAAGGTTAGTGGTGGGCGACGGCGCGGGCACAGCCGAACAAACGCGTAGTTTCCCCCTGAGGGAAACTCGGTTGACCCCACCACGAAAGGAGGACGAATGAGCCTGGACCCAGAGGAGCTCGATGCGTTTCTCGGCCAGACTTTTCCCACCCCGCTCGGTGTCGTCGGAACCCTGCGGGCTGACGGCTCGCCCAACGTGACGCCGGTCTGGTTCCGCTGGGACGGCACGTCGGTGAAGATCTGGACGACCGACACGCGGGCATGGGTGCGCCAGCTGCAACGGGACCCGAGAGCCGCCTTCTCGGTGCAGACGTTCGACGCTCCCTATCCCGCCGTCGTCATCAGGGGTCTCGCCACGATGACGAGCGGCGACGAGCCGGAAGTTCGCGACGAGATCCGGGCGATCACGCGCCGGTACGTCGGACCGGACGAGGTCGAGTCCTACGTCTCGGACTGGCCGGCGCTGCGCACGATCGTGACGATCGAGCCCGAGAAGGTCATTTCCTGGGCCGAAGGCGGCTGAGCCGAGAGGAGCAGGGCTGTGGCCCAGGGTCCGCTGGCGCCTGGTGCCGTGCTCCCCCTGACGTCAGAGGGATCGGATTCATAGTATGAAACGTACGGTGGAATTTCTCGTTGAGATTCAGGTGACATGGCCGCCCGACCGGCCGAGGGACGAGCGCGACCGCCTCATCGGCGAGGAATCCGTGAAGGCCCGCGAGCTGGCGGAGCAGGGCCACCTTCTGCGCATCTGGCGTATTCCCGGTCGATGGGCCAACGTGGGGCTCTGGCAGGCCGAGGACGCCACGGCCCTGCATCACGTGCTGTCCTTGCTCCCCCTCTTCCCGTGGATGGACATTCATGTCCGTCCCCTCGCGGCGCACCCGTCCGATCCTTCTCCAGGGCGCGCAGGACGTTCCTGATTTTTTTCCAAACTTGCCTCCAATCGAGATTGCGACCGGTCGCAATCATTAAGCGAGGCAAGTTGAAACGAGTTTTGAAGTGTCCCTCCGCTCCCCCACACCGCCGAGCGGCCGCCGAGCGCCCACTCTGTGCGACTGAGGGGCATCAGTGCTCGCCCATAAGCTCGGGCGGCGCGCCCGAGAACGGGGTCTGCTCGTCGCCGGCGGTATCGGGGCCGCCAGAGACTCCCGCCATGCTGTAGGTGCCGACCAGCTCGGCCAGCTCCTCCTCGGGCGTGGCGTCCTCCGGGTACGCCACCTCGCCGTGAATGGCAAGGTCGCCGATCATGAGGTCCTCGTCCTTTTCCCGCAGGCCGCGGCACACTAACTTCACGATCTGGAGCAGGACGAACGTCATCACGGCGGTGAACACGATGATCCAGACGGCGGCCAGCAGCTGTTCCCATTCCTGGTGCCACGAGCCTGTGTAGAACAGGCCGTCGACGGAGAAGGCGCCCTTTCCGGCGAAGTTCCTCCCGCCCACTCCGTATTCGATCATGCCGGGGTCGGCCAGGAATCCGACGAGCAAGCCCCCGATCAACCCCGCGAACCCGTGCGTGTAGACGACACCGAGGGCGTCGTCTACCCGCGAGAAGGGCCGGACCCTGGGCAGGTAGTTGAAGCACACCCAGACGACGCCGGAGGCGATGACCCCCACCAGGATGGCTCCATAGCCGTCCACCCAGCCGGCGCTTGGCGTGATAGCGACAAGACCGCAGATCATGCCGTTGATGGCGCCGAGGAAGGACGCCTTGCGCTGCTTGCTGAAGCGCATGTCCATGAAGACCCACATCCCGAGGGCCGCTGCCGTGGCGAGGTTCGTGTTGAGAACGGCGGAAGCTGCGTCGACGCCGGCGTAGAAGGGGTCACCGCCGTTGAAGCCGTTCCACCCGAGCCACAGGATCCCGGCTCCGATCGCCACCAATGGCAGATTGTGCGCGGCTGGCGGCGATCCGGTCACGCTTGAGTCGCGGTCCGACGACCGCCGCCGCCACGAAGCCGGCCACGCCGGCGGACAGGTGGATCACATACCCGCCGGAGTAGTCCACGGCGCCCTTCTGAGCGAAGAAACCCCCGCCCCACAGCAAGGCAGCGTTGACCGAGTAGACGAACGTGATCCAGAGCGGCACGAACAGCAGCCACGCCTTGAACTTCATCCGCCCGAGAATGCTGCCCATGAACAGCAAGGGCGTGATGGCGGCGAACACGAATTGGAAGTACGCCAAGGTCGCGTTGGGGAAGTGCCACGGAACGAGGGTCTGCGCGCTCGAGCTCGCTTGATTCTGCTCGCCGAAATGACTGACGATCGGATGCGGCTTACCGACCAGCCCGCTCCAGAACGAGCCCGTCGCGCCCAGATGTGCGAATACGCCGAAGCCCATGTTGTAGGCCCAGAGCACCCAAACGATCAGCACCAGGCTGAATCCTCCGAACGCCATCAGCATGGTGTTGACGACCCACTTCTTCTGAACCAGCCCGCAGTAGAGGATGGCCAGTCCAGGCAGGCTCATCAGGCCGACCAACGTGGCGGCGACGAGCTGCCACGTGTTGTCGGCCGGATTGAGCCAGCTCGGATACCCCAGGTTCGTTGCCGCTGCAAGCACGCCTCGCACTCCTCTCTCGAGCTTCACTCATGCCATGTGCGGCAACGCTGCCGGCCCTGCGAACAATGACACTGTGCAGTAGGCCTGTTTCTCGGGCGATTCACGGGCGTTACGTGTGTGTGAAATGGACAAAGCCTCCGAGGGCGGACTAGACGATCGTTGCGATCGAGGTGGTCGCAAGCGAACGGAGGTCGTGGAACCGTGGGCGATCGGCTTGCAGGGCGCCGCGCACTGATCACCGGCGTGGGCTCGGGGATCGGCCGCGCCGTCGCCGTACGGTTCGCCGAGGAGCGAGCCGAGCTCTTCCTCACGTCACAGACGGCCGAGCACCTTCAGGCGACGTGCGACGAGGTCGAGGCCATCGCCGGGCGGCGGCCGCACTCGGGGATCGTGGACCTCAGGTCGACGCAGGCGGTCGATGACTTCGTCGCCGGGGTCGTCGCCGCGGCCGGCGGGATCGACGTCGTCTCGAACAACGCCGGCGTCGAGCTCCCACACGGTCCCGGCGTCGACACGACGACCGACGCCGAGTGGGAGAAGGTCATGGACGTGAACGTGACGGGCATGTTCCGGGTCTGCCGAGCCGCGCTGCCCCATCTCGGCCCCGGCGCCTCGATCGTCAACATGGGATCGATCAACTCGTTCATCGCCTGGACGAACGACGCCGCATACACCACTTCGAAAGGCGCCGTCCTGCAGTTCTCCCGCTCCCTGGCGCTCGAGGTCGCGGACCGTCAGGTGCGCGTGAACTGTGTCTGCCCGGGCGTCATCGACACCCCCCTCAACGACCAGTTCCTGGACCGGGCGACGGACCGGGAGGCCCTCCGCCGCGAGTACGAGGAGATGTCGCCGTTGCACCGGATGGGAACGGCTCGTGAAGTGGCCGAGTGCGTGGTCTTCCTCGCCTCCCCGGAGGCCTCGTTCGTCACCGGCTCGGCGCTCGTCGTCGACGGCGGCGCCACCGCCCGCTGACTCCGGGCCGGCGGGCAGCGGCTCGTGCGGAAGGCCCTGCTGCTCAGGTCATCCACATCTGGCCGAAGCCGAAGTTGGAGAGCGGGATGCCCACCTTGGACGGCTGGAGCCCGTGCACTTTTGGCGAGAAGCCGTCGATGATCGGGACGAAGTACGGGATGATGTAGCCGCCCGTGTTGTAGTCGATCTCCTGCATCTCGTGAATGATCTGCGTTCGCTTGCCCTCATCGACCGTCCGGATGGCCTCCTCGTAGAGCGCGGTGTAGTGAGGGTCGTCGAAGTGGCACTCGTTGTAGGGCGAGGACGGCAGCGTGGCATTGCCGACCTGGACCAGATACGGGGCGTAGCTCCAATAATCCTGTGCGAACGCCCACTGCAGGTAGTTCTTGCCGTAGAACTCGGTCACTGTCACCTGCCGCAGGCTGACCGTGACCCCTGCCATGGCCGCCTGCTGGGCGAAGACCGTTGCGGCCTGCACCGTCCCCGACGCGACGTCGGCAGTGACGAGCTGGATCGACAGCCCTTCGTGCCCGGCGGACTTCAGCAGTGACTTGGCTTGTCCGATGTCCTGCTGACGCTGCGCGATGGACTTGTCGTACGACGGGTCCCAGATCCCGAACAGGTCGTTGCCGAGAACTCCATTGCCACCGAAGAGCAGGTCGCGCATCTGCGGGCGGTCGACCACGAGCCGCAGCGCCTGGCGCACCTTGACGTCGTTGAGGGGCGCCACGTCCACCCGCATCGTGAACGGGGTCCAGGTTCCGCTGGGCGAGATGAGCGTGTTGAGGCCCGAGGTCTGCAGCGTGTGGACCGAGGCATAGGTGAGCAGGTCGGCCACGTCCGCCTGGCCGCCCTGCATGGCGTTCACCTGGCTCGTCTCGTCCGAATAGTCGGTCGCCACGACCGCGTCGAGATACGGCAGGCCGGTCTGCCAGTAGTTCTCGTTCCGGACGCAGGTGCTCTGGCTGCCCGGTACGAACGACTTGTACTTGAACGGGCCGGTGCCGATGGGGTTCTTCGGGTCGTAGCCGACCGGCACGATGTAGTAGTAGAAGAAGAACCCGCTCAGCGCCTGATCAAGGATCGCGTAGGGCTTCGGGCAGGGCAGCTGCACCGTCCAGGTGTCGAGCTTCTTCATGTTCTTGAGGTCGACCGGCGCCAGCCCCGAGAGCCCCTGCAGCGGCTTCTTCGGGTTCGCGATCCGCAGGAAGCTGTACATGACGTCGTCGGCGGTGAGGTCCCTGCCGTTATGGAACGTGACGCCCTTCCGCAGACGGATCGTCCAAGTCGTCGCGTCGGTATTCGGCGTTATCTCCTCGGCCAGCACAAGCTGCGGCACGGCGCCGGGGGTCTGGGTCACGAGAGGGTCGTAGAGCTGAGCCAGACGGGCGAAGTCCGCTTCGGTGATGCCGTCCTGGGCGTCCAGCGTGTCGGAGCTCGACCCGCCGCTGATAGCGGCACGAAGGGTGCCGCCCCGGCGCGGTCGCGGCCCCGCGCTCGGGCCGGTCGTGGTGCTCGTAGTCGAGGACGAGGGGGAGGCAGAAGAGCCGCATGCCGCAAGCGCGACGCTGGCGCCGGCCCCGCCGGCGACCGCTGCCGCGGTCTGTAGGAACCGGCGACGCGTCATGCCCGCGTCGGCTCTATCTGTATCGGTCATACAGCCCCCCAGAAGCCCGTGGGCGAGACGATTCTCGACCATCGGGCAACATATCCGCTTCACGGGAACCCGTCAACGCGCCCCTTGGCGCTGCTCGGGGCCGCCTACGGGCGCGACGCGACAGTCGATCGGGCGGGCGGGCCGGCGACGATTAACTCGACGAGGTCGGCAGCGGAGGCGGACCCGTCGTCGAGTTGGCCCACGGAGGACTCGATCTCGGCGGTCCGGTCGTCTCCGATCAGCGGTCCGCAGAAGCTGCGGAATTTCCGAGCGATCTCGTCCTCGCCGAGCGGTGAGGAAGGATCGCCCCGCGTGGACACCTCCCGAAGCTCGACCCTCGTGCCGTCGGCCATCTCGAGGACCACGTCAGCGAGCCTCTCGGCCGGGAAACGATCCGAGTAATCGGCGACCTCGCGCAGCCGGACGGCGTGCGAGAGCCGGACGACCTCGTCGTCGTTCAGAATCGGGCCGGACACCTCGTTGGCCCCGAGGCTTCCTGTTCGCACTGCAGCCGCGACGGCGTAAGGAAGGCTGTACTGGGCGTCCTCGGTGTTGGTGACCTCGCGCGTGTCGAGGGCGACTGCCTGCGCGAAGGTTCCCACCTCGATGCCGGTGACCTCCGACGGCGACACGGCGTGCTCGCTCCTCAGGCGGAGCACCGCCTCCACGGCCGGCTGAGCCCACCGGCAGACCGGGACGGGCTTGAAATAGAGCTCGAGGATTCTCCAGCGCTCGCCGAGGTCCGACCAGAGTTCCGCCACATCACGCGACGCTTCGGCCGACGCTCGTCCGAGGCCCACCGGACCATTGATCAGTTCCGCCGGCCGGCCCGTGAAGCCGCGCCTCGCCAGCAACGCTGCCTCGACTCCGACCTTGGCGCCCCAGGCTGACGAGTCCTTCACCATCGAGGGACATGCGATGCAGCGCATCATCGGCCCCCGCGGTCCCCAGTACTCGGCGATGCCCGCCGCGTCGAGCATCGTCTCGCTCGTGCATCCGAACAGCTGTGCGGCGACGAGCGCGGCAAGCGACCGAGTTCCACGCTCCGGAGCTGTGGTAATCGGGCGCTGTCCCGTGAAGCGCCAGCCCGGCCCGAATGGCCAACTCGTATCCCTGGACGACGATCCTCAGCAGCTCCGGCCCGCTCACAACGGCTCCGGCGTCCTCGAGAGCGGCGATGACCGCCGGCAGCACCGCCACGCCGGCGTGTCCCTTGGTCATCGAGTGGCCGTCGTGGGCGTCGAGACTTTCGATCATGGTGGCGTTCGCCCACGCCGCGCTCGCCGCGGGGAGCCGGCGCCCGTCGAAGAACACCCTCGAGCCGGTGGATCGCGGTCCGTCCTCTGCAAGCACGTGGTCGCGGACGATCGTGGCCTGCTGCGTCCCGAATCCGCCTGCCGCGACTCCGAGCAGGTCGAGGATGCAGCGCTTCGCCTGGGCAACCACGGCCGGCGGCAGCTCCAAGGAGGCCGACCGGCCCATGAAGCCGACGACGTCCTTCTCGGGAGTGCTCAACGGTCTGGTCACCGGCTCACAGGATCGGCATTATGGCACGAAGTGGGTGTGCCGCGACCACGACCCCACAGGCGATACGAGGTCCCCCGGAGCTACCCTTCTCATCGTGCGCAAGGTGTTCGCCGCCGTTGGCGCGCTCGCAGTCGGCATCGGGGTCTCGGCATGCAGCAGCACGCCGTCGGGGGTCTCGGTGCCGTCGTCGAGCGAGCCCGGATCGGCATCGACGACGACGCTGCCGGGGTCGCCGGGCGCGAAGGACACGTCCGCGGTGCAGACCATGAAGGCGGCGCTTCGTCACGGTGCATCGGAGCCGTCGTTGCACTACGTCATCACGTCGGCCGGCAACGGGATCACGACCACCATCGTCGGCAATGTCGACAAGAGGGCCGGTACCCAGACCGTCTACGTCTCGGGACAGGCGAAGGGCACCATGGTCATCGAACTGGTCGGGCAGACCGCCTACTTCCGCGGAGACGCGGCGGCGATCGAGGTGCTCGTCGGTCTGACCGGACCGGCGGCTGCTGCCGCGGCGGGCCGGTGGATCTCGGTCGTGCCGGGCGACGCCGTCTACCAGAGCACCGCCGCCGCGCTGACCGTCGGCTCGGTCATGTCGGAGATGGCGCTTGCGCCGCCGGTCACCGGCGGCCACGACTCGGTCGTCGGGGGGCGACGCGTCGTCCAGGTCTCAGGTGGCTGGGTGGGCGACGGGATCACGGCCAAGAACCATGCGACCGCGAAACTCGTCGTGACCGGCGACCCCACCTCGCTCCCGGTCAGCTTCAGCGGGGTCGTACCGCCGACGGCGACGACGACCCGCTTCGTGAACACCATCGTGGTGAGCCGGTGGGGCGAGCCCGTGCACGTGGCGCCTCCCGGCTCATCTACCCCGCTGTCGCTCATCCCGGGCGGCGTCACGACGACCACCCAACCCCCGACCGTCGTCTAGCGCGAAACTCTCGTCCGTGCCGCCGATCCATGACTACGCCCTCATCGGGGGGATCGCCGCGGTCAGCACCTACATCCTGACGTTCCCGCTCCGGTGGCTAGCCGCTCGCTTCTCCTTCGTCGCCGCGCCGGACGACCGACGGGTCCACTCCCAGCTCATCCCTTACGGCGGCGGCCCCGCCATGTTCCTCGGTTTCCTCGCAGCCATCACCGTGGCCGACCACATCGCCAATCTGCACGGGATCTTCCAAGGCTCCTCCGAGCCGCTCGGGGTTGTCCTCGGAGCGGCGGTCATCCTCGGCGTCGGGCTGATCGACGACGCCCGCGAGATCTCAGCCCCGGCGAAGGTGGCGGGTCAGGTGTTGGCGGCGATGGTCCTCGTGATCCTCGGGGCGACGATGTTCTGGCTCAAGATCCCGCTCGCCGGCACGGTCCTGCTCTCGCCGGACGTGACACCCTTGCTCACGGCGCTCTGGGTCATCGGCATCACGAACGCCATCAACCTCATCGACGGGCTCGACGGGCTCGCGGCCGGCATTGTCGCCATCGCCTCGGGCGCGCTCGCCGTCTACGGCATACGGCTCGTGCAGCAGGGAGCCCTGCAACCGACCAACCTCGGGCCACTGATCGCCGTCATCACGTGCGGGATCTGCCTCGGCTTCCTGCCGCACAACTTCAATCCCGCCAAGGTGTTCATGGGTGATGCCGGCGCCTTGTTCCTCGGGCTGTTGATGGCGGCGGCCACGATGGAGATCGGAGGCCGGACCGAGGGCGTGACCGGTCAGACCTATTTCTTCTATGCCCCTCTGTTTCTTCCGATCTTCATCCTCGGCGTCCCGATCGCCGACATGGCCTTCGCCTACGTCCGACGAGCGGTCAAGGGCACGCCGATCGACACCCCGGACAACGACCACGTGCACCACCGGCTCGTGCGACTCGGCCACGGGCCGCGCAGGACGGTCCTGATCCTTTGGACTTGGACTGCGGCCCTGTCCGGTTTCGTGTTGTTCCCGCTGTTCGCGCCGGAGTCGAACGCCATCATCCCCTTCGCCGCGATCGTGCTCGGCCTCCTGCTCTACACGCTGCTCCACCCCGGACTGCGCCCCGGCCGCCGCAAGAAGCGTCGCCAAGCTGCCAACGCCGCCGCCGAGGAAGCCGCCGTGGCCGCCGCCGAGGCGGGCATTGCCGCCGAGATCAGGCTGGCTGCCGAGTCGGGCAACGGCACCGAGGTGGGCAACGGGTCGGGCGCCGGCGTCCGGGTGCAGCCCGACGGCACGACCGGCGCCGGCGTCCGGGTTCAGCCCGACGGCACGATGCCAAGGCCGAAGACCGCCCTCAGCTGAGGCTCAGAACTCGATATCGGACAGCTCGGGCACCGTCCGCAGCGACCGGTCACGCGCCTCGAGCCAGCGCTGCCGATCGACACGCCGAGCGGGCTCGACGACGGCCCGCGGCCGAAGCTCGGCCGTCGCCTCCTCGAGGCTCGCCCATGTCCCGACCGCGACCCCGGCCAAAAAGGCGGCGCCGAGCGTCGTGGCTTCGGTGACCGCGGAGATCTCGACGGGACGGGCGATCGAATTCGCCAGCGCCTGGGTGAACGTCCGATTCTCGCTCATGCCGCCGTCGACACGCAGCGTCCCGATCGAGAAGCCCGAATCCGTCTCGGCCGCCTCGAGGAGATCGGCGCCGCGGTGCGCGATCCCTTCGAGCACCGCGCGGGTGACCTCGGCCCTTCCCGATCCTCGGGTCAGGCCGAGCAGGGTGCCCCGCGCGCCGTAGTCCCACACGGGCGTGCCGAGACCGAGGAGCGCCGGCACGAACCAGACGCCGCCCGAGTCGGCGCACGACGCGGCGAGGTCGTCCGACTCTGCAGCCGACGACAGGATGCCGAGGTCGTCGCGCAGCCACTCGACGCAGCTGCCTGCCGACAGCATGATGGCCTCGATCCCCCATGTGATCGTGCCGCCGGCACTCCAGGCCACGATCGGGAACGTACCGCCCGGCCCCCGCAGCGGGAACGTGGGTCTCTCGGCACCGATGCAGAGGTCGAGCATCCCGCCTGTGCCGAAGGTCGCTTTGGCTAGGCCCGGCCGCACGCACCCCTGGCCGACGAGGGAGGCCTGCTGGTCGCCGGCCAGCCCGGCGATCGGAGGAGCACCTGGCAGTGCGCTCGCGTCGCCCACGACGCCGATGGAGTCGACCATATCGGGAAGAACCCCGGGCGGGATGCGCAAGGACTCGAGCACCACTGCGTCCCACGCCGAGGCATTGCCGTCGAGAAGGCCGGTGACGGCGAGGTTGCTCCGGTCGGAGACGTGAGCGCCCCCTTCCGACAACGTCCAGGCGATCCACGTGTCCACCGTGCCCGCGCACAAGTCGCGAGTGCGGTCGGGATCGGCGATGTCGAGCAGCACCGCCAGCTTGGTGGCGCTCTGGTTGGGCGCCAGGCGGATCCCCTGCGACTGCAGTGCGAGACAGTAACCGGCCGTACGCAAGTCCTGCCAGCCGATCCCCGGTCCGACCGGTTCGCCGGTGGCGCGGTCCCACAGCACCGTCGAGGCTCGCTGATTGGTGATCCCGACCGCGTCGACGCTCCCGCCGGCGGCGAGGGCGGCCGTCGCCACCGCGAGCGCGGCGTCGGCCATGGCGCCGGCGTCGAACTCGACGAAGCCGGGCGCGGGCGAAGTCGGCAGCACCTGCCGGTACTGGGCGTGATCGACCGACGAGTCGGGCCGCACGACCGCGGCCCGGACGCCGCTCGTGCCCACGTCGACGGCCAGCACGCTCATGCGCCCGTCCCTCCTCCCGCGACATCGCTCCGCCGGCGCCAACGCCACATTATTGGACCTGCGCAGTCCCGGTCCCGAATGCCGCCCGTGTCAGCCGCGGCACTACCATGCGTGCTGTGGACGCTCAGGGACCGCCCCGCAGTGAGCAGGCGTCCAGCGACGGACCGGCTCTGGCTCCCCGCGCACCAGGAGACCTCGCCCGGCGTCGGAAGAATGCCACGGTGGCTGGTCTTCTCGCATCGGTAATCGTCGCAGTCGCGTTCGTCGCATATGCGGTTGTGATCTCCCGGCAGGTCCCAACTTCGAAGTATTCCAACCTTGTCCTGTACGCCACCCCTATCAAGGCTCCCAGCTTCGAGCTCGCACGCCTCGGGAGTGGTGCGCCCGTCAGCTCCGCGGTGCTCGGTAAGGGACCGGTCGTGGTGAACTGGTTCCAGTCCGACTGCGTCGCCTGCCAGGCCGAGCTCGGGACGTTCGCATCTGTTGCTGACGAGGAGCAGAGCAAGATCCACTTCCTTGGAGTCGACATCAACGACCCATCGCCATCGATGGCTCTCTCCATGGTGCGCAGGGCGAAAGCGGACTACCCCGTAGGAGTGGCGCCCGGCATTGCGAGCGTGAACTTCGCGACCCGCTTCGGTGTCGGCGACCTGCCAGCCACCGTCTTCGTCAGCTCTGGTGGCGACATCTTGGGTGAAGTGCTCGGAAAGATCCCCCGCGCCGAGCTTCTCGCGCTGCTCGACAACCTGGTCGCCGGCCGACCGCTCAACTCTTAAGCTGATCGCTGATGGCCGATAAGGAGCGCTCCGCGGCAAGCGGCCCATGACCGGCGCGACCGAGACCCCGTCAAACGGGACCCTCGCCGAGCCCTCGGTCGACCGGGCAGCCGCCTTCGCAGCCGGACCGGCGCGCATTCCGAGAAACTTCGTCTATCTCTTATTGTGCGCAGCCGCCGTGCTCGGCATCGGCGGCGTGCTGCTCGAACATGTCTTGTCGGCGGTTGGTCTCAACCCCGCCCCGACGGGAGTGACCACGCCGGCGCCACGGTCTGCGCCGCACTCATCGACAGCAGCGCACAAGGCGCCGGTGCGAAGTGCACTCGCGTCGTTCATGGGGCTAAGCCGCATGACACCAAGCAGGGCCGGACCGATCTCGCTCGTCGACGAGAATGGCCGGACGGTCTCGTTGGCCGGAGAGCGGGGCAAGGTCGTGGTCCTGAGCTTCTTCAACGGACCTTGCAACGACATCTGCCCCGTCGTCGCTGCAGAGATCCGTCAGGCTGACGCCGATCTCGGTTCCGAGGCGGCCCGAGTCAGCTTCCTCACGATCAACACCGATCCGGACGCCACGGCCGTCACCGGCCTCGCCAGGACTCTCTCGGTTACCGGGCTCGACCACCTTCCCAACTGGCACATGCTGACCGGGCCCCTCGGCCAGCTCAACACGGTCTGGCAGGCCTACGGGATCACGGTGTCTCTCGACACGGTCACGCGCGTGGTTGCGCACAACGACCTCATGTACTTCATCGATCGCAGCGGCCGCTTCCGGTTCAGCGCCACCCCATTTGCGGACGAGAGCCGGTCGTCGGCTACCTACAGCCTTCCGAGCTCTGACATAGCGAGATTCGCGAACGGCATCGCCACGTACGCAGCCAAGGTCGCAGGAGACCGATGAATCCAGAGCAGGAAGCGCATGAAGCGGATGCCGATGCGATATCGGCCGCGCTCAAACCGGTGCAACCTCGCTGGTATCGGCGGAGGGCACTGGCCGTCACCCTAGTTGTCGTCGCCGTCTTGGCGATCACCGTGATCTCCGATCTGCCGGTGCACGCCTCACGGGCGGCGAACATCTCGGCCGGGCGCGGCGTCATGAGTGAGATCAACTCCGATATCGCCTCGTGTGCCTATGCCGTCCAAGAAGCATTCATCATTCACGGCGACGAGGTCGCAGGCTCGCTCACCGCCTCCGATAGAAGCGCAGCACCGGGATTACTTCGAGACGACCAGGACGCGTGCTCGTTCACCGACGACAGCATCTACCAGCTCTCCAGCATCGAAGTGCCAGGCTCAGCCGCCGGCAAGCGACTGGGTGATCTCGTTGCAACGACGACACTGTGGACTTCATCTGATGCGCTCGGGGCGATCGCCGACCTGCAGACGCTGCTCTCAAAGCCGGCCGATGCCCGCGCACAACGCGATCTCGCCAAGCGGGAGCGGGCCTTGGCTTCCGACCGAGCTGCCGCGCTCGCCGAGGTCAACGCCGCCGACCACATCCTCGGCACCCGTCTCCAAGCACCCGACGTGCCTGCCCTGCCGCAGCCCCAGGTCTCGACCGGCTGAGGAACGCTCCGCGCTGCGGCACTACGGTTCGGGGCCCGACTGCCGCCGTGGATTCGGGTCCTCAGGTTGGCTCCTGGTCGCAACTGGCCAACGGCGTGCCTGGGTCACCAGCCGGTGGAGCTCGACGTCCGGATTCTCCTCGCTGCGCAGCCACTGCAGCACGTTCCAGAAGACGACGGGCATGAACACGACAGCCGCGACGAACCAAAGCACCACCGTCGAGAGCTGCTGATCCGCGGCCGTGCTCAGCCCGTGGCCCACGGTGTGGTGGAACCCGGAGTACCACGATGAACTCGAAAAGCCGACGAGGTAGGCCACGGTCCACACCGTCCACATCGCTAGCGAAGCCATCACTGCTCGGACCGGCCGGGTCGACCGTGGCACGAGCGGAGGCGACTCCACCAATTCCAGCCAGAAAGCGAGACCGACCGCCACGAGCGTCGCCGCCTCAACCGCGACAAGCCATGGGTCGCCGCGCGAGACGGCGTCGACCGCTGCCGGCGTCCGCCACGCCACCACGGAACCCATGAAGGCGAGGAGGAACAACGCGCTGCGGACGAACTCCGGGTGACGGCGTCGCGCATAGGCCAGTTGGTCGACAGGCCCTGCCTCCCGAGACCCGGCACCGACCGCGGCAGCGCTGTGCGAGAGCCCCATCCGCTCCCAGGGTGCGCCGAGTGCGATGAGCGCAGGGACGGCCATCGCGAGCACGGAGAACTGCACAGCCTCGGCGACCTCGTAGCGCCGGGCGAGCTCGAACAGCGGCGGTACCACCACGGCAACCGCCAGCACTGCGGCCACACCCAAGAACAGCAACCGCAGCTCGCGCGGTAGCACCCGGGGCCGCCCGCCGGCGACCCCGGTCGTCATCGTGTCGGGTGGCGCTGGAAGAAGCCCCAAAAGCAGACCAGCAGGAAGAAGCCAAGCGGGATCGCCAAGGTCATCACCTGGGGGCCGAGAAAATAGTTAGCCACTTGAGTCACGCGTACCCTTTCGCACTCGGGAGGAGAAGCCCGCCTCCGTCGATTTGCCGGGACCACACCTCAAGGCTCCGTTCACAGCACGTAGAAGAGTACCCAGAAAAAGAGCTCGACGATGGCGACGAAGCCCCAGAAGTACGTACATCCCTCAAGATTGACCCGGAAGAGTCGGGCGGCCGGCAGCGCCGAGCGGGGGGCACCTCCATCCTCGGCGACAGCACGGCGCAGCCGCATCTCACGGGCGAGCAGGGTCTCCAGCCAATACGCCGCAACCAGCAGCAACACGACGTTCATAGTTGCCCACGCGATGAAGCACGAGGCATAGCCGCTTGACCCGGGGAAGAACGGTAGCTCGGTCAGTTGCCAGATCTGCAGGCTGATCGCCGTGAGAGCACAGAGAATCCCCGTCCAGCCGGCGACCTCCCAGTCGAGCGCCGAGCCCAAACGGAACCTCGACAGTCCAAAGCCGCAGAGCAGCGCCGCCGCCAACGAGAAGGCGAACACCGCAGCGCCGACGGCCGTCGGCGCGGTGATATGGCTTGGACGCCAGAGATTCTCGTTGTTCGCCGATCTCAGGTAGAAGTAGGCGAACGCAAGCGCCGCGAACCCAAAAGCCCAGATACCGACAAGGAGGCGGCTGCCGGTCCACAACGCACCCTCGTGGGATCGCAGCTCGTACGCGATCTCCTCCGGCGTCTCTTGCAATGTCTGGAAAGCTTCGTCTGGCGCGATCCGATCAGCCATGGCGTCTCCGCTCACAAGATTGGTGGACGTGGGTCAAGGTCGTCCGGCTCGCCGGGCGGCGACTCGAGAGCACTCGGGCTGACGGCTTCGCCTGAACTGACTGCTCCCACCGTTACGAGCGACGGCGCGCCCAGGTCGGCAACGGGAGGGGCGTCGTCCTCGCCATAGTGATACGGGTCTGCGAGCACGACCGGAATCCGAGCAAAGTTGAACCAGGGTACGGGCGTGGGCGTCTGCCACTCGAGGCCGCGGGAGTCCCACGGGTTGTCCGCCGCCTTCACCGGGTCGATGTAGATCGACCACACGAAGTTGGCGATGAAGATGAGGAAGGAGGCTCCCAGCAAGAAGGCGCTCACGGAGGAGATGTCGTTGAGGGGCTGCAGGTTGCTCGCATAGGTGAAGACACGCCGGGGCATGCCGAGAAGCCCGACCAGGAACAGCGGGAAGAACGTGCAGTTGAAGAAAATGAAGAACGCCCAGAAGTGAATCTTTGAAAGCCGCTGGTTCAGCTGCTTGCCGGTCATCTTCGGGAGCCAGTAGTACAGCCCGGCGAAGAAGGCGAAGACCAGGCCACCCATGATGGTGTAGTGGAAGTGTGCCATCACGAAGAAGCTGCCGTGGACGGTCACGTCGACCGGGACGTCGGAGAGAAAGACGCCCGTGATGCCTCCGATAAGGAAGTTGAACAGCATGCCGAGGCAGAAGAGCATCGGCGCATCGAAGCGGAGCTTGGCCTTCCAGAGCGTCCCGAGCGTCACGAGGAACAGGAACCCCGTCGGGATCGAGATCAACTCGGTGGTCAACATGAACAATGGCCGCATGTCCGGATTGATCCCACTTTGAAAGAGGTGGTGCTGCCAAACGAAGAAGGACAACAGCGCGACGCCGATCATGCCCGCGGCAGCGATCTTGTAGGCGAAGAGAGGCTTTCGAGTGAACACCGGAAGTATCTCCATCACGATGCCGAACCCCGGTAGCGCCATGATGTACACCTCGGGATGGCCGAAGAACCAGAAGAGGTTCTGCCACAGGAAGCTGCTGCCGCCGTGCTCGGTCACATAGAAGGCTGTCTGCGCCGTGCGATCCAGAATCCCGAGGTAGCCCGCGACGATGAGGGTCGGGGTAGCCAGCGTCAAGAGCGCACAGGTCGCCAGTATGGACCAGACGAAGATCGGGACTCTGCTCCAGGTCATCCCCGGAGCCCGGTAGTTGATGATCGTCGCCGCCAGGTTGAACCCGGCGGCGATCATGCCCACGCCGATGACCGCAAAGCCGACAAGGTAGGCGTCCATACCAGGGTACGCCTGAGTCTGCAGCGGCGCGTAGCCCGTCCAACCCGTCGGAAACCCTCCGAGCGGCAGTGCGGTCAGGATGACGAGGTACCCGGCCATGAATATCCAGAACGAGAACGCCTCTACGCGTGGGTAGGCCATGCGACGAGAGCCGATCATGAGCGGGATCAGCCAGTTGCCGAGCGGTCCGACGACCAGCGAAGAGGCCATCATCATCATGATGGTGCCGTGCTCGCCGACTAACGCGATGTAGGTCCCCGGGCCGAAGACGTGGTTCGTCGGGCTGAGGAGCTCGGTGCGGATGGCCATTGCCAGCAGGCCGCCGGTGAAAAGGAAGGTCAGGACCCCGATGGCGTACTGCATGCCCACGACCTTGTGGTCGTCGGTCATGCGGAAGTACCGCGCCCAGCTCTGCGACGGAAGCTCCGGCGCCGGCTCGCGTCCGACCATCTTGAGGATGGGATACGTCAGCGCCCCGATGCCGATGAGCCATCCGACGACCCCGAATACCATCGCCAGTACGAGGGCAATGTTGTTGAACGAAGTGTTCTGCGTGACGTCTGAGTTCCCCGCGATGATGTTGCCGATCCAGAGGCCGAAGAACCAGCCGGCCACCGCACCTACGATCGCCCATCCCAGGTGCGGCCGGAGCCACTCGGAGCGCGTGTCGAAGTGCGCTTTACGTAACGGCACCTCTCCCGGGTAGGAAGGGCCCTGCGCTTCCAGCGTGCTCTGTGCCATGTGCTCAATCGCCCCCTTCGTCATGGGTCAGGTAGCGCACGAACGATCCTTCGGACGATCCCTCGGACCTCAAAGGTCCGGGCTCATGACGTCGCGGATGGTTGCGGGTCATCCGCCGGGCTGCTTTGCACCATAGGTCTCAACCGGGCTGTACGGATCCTTGTTGTCCGGGTAGTAGCCGCCGTCGGCCCCATTGGCATCGGGCGTGTACGTCCATGCGAACGCCGGCAGCAGCTTGGTGTTCGGAGCCAGTGCCAGCTCTGTGGCCGTGGCCCAAGACTCGAACTGCGCCGGCGTCACGATCGAGCCGGAGTTGAACATGGCGCCGTGCCATATCCCGCACAATTCGCTGCAACGGACGATGAAAGTGCCGAGCTGGCGGGTGGTGGTGAAGGCGACGTTGTCCTGACCCGGGTTCGCGTCGGCCTTTATCCCGATCTGGTAGGCCCAGAACGAGTGGATGACGTCCAGTGAGGTCACATGAAAAGCGATTGTGGTGTTGTCGGGGATGACGAGCTGAGTCGTCTCGAATCCGCCGAACGTCGGGTAACGGTAGGTCCATTTCCACTGTTGGCCGATGACCTGGATCGGCAGCACCGTATGGGAGGCCGGAGTCCAGATCGGACTCGGCCCCTGACCACCACCAGCTCCCTCGGGCTGGATGAGCTCATATGTACCGAACCCGAACAGGAAAAGGACGAGCGCTGTGGTAATTCCGACCCAAGCACTCTGGATTGGGAGGTTGCTCCGCCGCGCGCGGACCACCGACCGGCTCGGGGCCGTTGCGGGACGACCGCCACTCGATGATGGCGTACGCCATATAGATCCAAACCGCGAGTATCACAGGCAACGCAATGATGAAAAGGACGTTGAAGTCGAATTGTGCCCCGCCGGCGGTCGAGCTCATCGTCCCCGGAGGGATATGAGGTCCGGCCAGGAAATAGAAGAGCGGATCGAGGATCGCCGAGAGCACGAACCAGACTCCGATGATGCGCCACCAGTGGTACCGGCTGTCAGGCGAGGTGCTCGGGCCCTGCGGTGGGTTCGCTGCGGCGGCCGAGCCGGTAGCGGCCGGCCCGGCCGCCCCCTCTGGAGCTGTTGCGTCTCCGTCCGGCGTCACGCGACCACCTGCATGAAACCGTCCATCCAGCCCACGGTCTGCATCGGCCCACCATTGCCGTACAGCCAACCGGCGGCGCAAGGTACGAAGCACTGCCATGGGTAGTTGCCAGGACCTGGGCTCTCAAACGAGAACCTGATGATCTGGTGGGGCGAGCTCGTAGTGCACGGCGCCGCGCCGCAGAGATTCGCGTTGCCGTTGTTGCCGTAGAGGGGCACGTTGATCCCGAGCGTCGGGATAGAGAACGTGTGCCCGACGCCGTTGCCGGCGTTGGAGTTGATCACACTGAACGGCTTGCCGTTCAGTGTCGCGGTACCGCCGGTCGTGCCCTGGACCATCCCGATCTGCTGGTTGCGGAGCGGGCTGCCCGAGTCGTAATTGTAAATGGTCACGTTGATCCTGGTGTTCTCGGGCACCTGAAAAAGTGTCGAGTGCACCCACTGACCCTGGGGTGACTCGATGAGGTACGACACCCAGTTGGGATGGATGCCGGAGCCGTAGCTGCCGACCGTCTGCAGAGTGATGTTCACTGGCTGGCCCGCCGGTGCCGTGAAGGCGACGTTGGTGGGCTGTGACGTCAGGGTGATCACCGAGAAGGCCACTCCACCGGCGACGAGCGCCAACAGAACAAGCGTGGTGGCCAATCTTCCTGCTTTCGGCACGGCACCACCCCCTGGGATCCTTGTTCCCGGACCCTATCGCTAGCGCTTTCCGGTCAGCAAGGACCCGAGCAGATCCCAGTAGTCGATCCTCGAAACATGACGAACCTGCTGGCACATTAGGTGGAGCGGCGAGCCGGGGTCAACACAATTGTTTCTCCGGCACGCGACACGCGCTAGCTGAGTCTTCGGAGCTCCTCGAGGGTCGGTGTCGGACCACGGTGCACAAGCCGGTCGACCAGGTTCGACAGGCTGCCTTCCTGGTCCACGGCTCTCTTGAGCACGTAGACGAGCGCCGGGACAGCCCAAAAGTCGCCACAGACCCAAAGAATGGCTGCGCCAATCTGCTGGTCGGCGAACGGCGGCAGCGTGACTCCCGGAACGTGCGCGTACACCGAGTACCAGCTGCTGCTCGTGAAGATCGAGAGCGACATCGCCAATACGAACATCACGACGTTCGTCCCGACGATGGCACCTGCCTGCCAGAGCGGCGATGCTTTGAGCCGGAACGGGTGCGACGGGATGATCTGGAGCCAGAAGAGGACGCCCGTCACGAAGAAGCTCGCGTGCATCAGCCAGATGTGAATGTCCTGGTTGTTCTCGGCCAAGTCGAACAGCGCCGGCACGTGCCACAGCACCATGACCAGGTTGAAAGCCACGAGGGCGGTCCAGGGTTGCACGCAGAAGCGCCCGAGCGCTCGCAACGGCCTCGACCAGGCACCGAGTAGGAGGGCGCGGCCTACCCGCCGGCGCGGACCGACGGGCAGCACGAACAGCAGCGGCAGCCAGGGGGCGCCAATGACGATGAGGATCGGAGCGAAGAACATGATCAGGATGTGCTCGATCATGTGGACGAAGAAATAGCTGCTCGCCCAGTAGTCGATCGGCGACACGACCGCAAGCAGCAATACAGCGAGCCCGGCGTAAAAGGAGAACGAACGGAGGCGGCGGCGGCGGGCGCGCTGCGGCGAGGAGCGCCGATTGAGACGTGTGAGCCCGATCTCATGCAGGACGATGGTCGCGGCCACGATCAGGATGAACGGGTCGTACGACCAATGGCTGGAGAGATAGCTCATGGACCCAGCCGACACTACCGCGGAGGCGGGTCGTCCTCCATGGGGAGCTCGCCTTGTCCGGGGTACGCTCCCCGACCGTGCCGATGAGCCTCGCCGAAGCGACCGCCGAGCTCACGGCGCCGGGCAATCCGTTCGAGATCGGCATCGAGACGATCGACGGCGCTGAGGTGCGCGTGTGGCGGAACTGCCCACCCTCGCTCCGGTCGATCCTGGAGGGTTCGGCTGTGCACGGGGGGGCGACGTTTCTCGTGTACGAGGACGAGCGCCTGACGTTCGGGGAGCACCTCGAGGAGGCGGCGGCGCTGGCGTGGGGGCTGGCGGACCTTTACGGGGTGCGCAAGGGGGACCGCGTAGCGGTCGCCATGCGCAACCTCCCCGAGTGGGTCGTCGCCTTCTGGGCCGGGGCGGCCCTCGGCGCGATCGTCGTCCCGCTGAACGGCTGGTGGACCGGTCCCGAGCTCGCGTACGGGCTCGAGGACTCCGGCACCAAAGTGGCGGTCGTCGATCCGGAGCGTCTGGCACGGATCGCGCCCCACCTCGACGACCTGCGCCGTGGCGGGCTCGAGCAGGTCGTGGTCGCCCGCGCCGGAGACGGACCCGCAAGTCCCGGGCTGTCGTGGATCGATCGATACGGGGCCGTCCTCGCCGCCGGCCGCCGGCTCGGCGCCTCGACGGACGGGGGAGTCGTCCTCCCACCGGCGGAGGTCTTGCCGGAGGACGACGCCACGATCTTCTATACCTCGGGGACGACGGGCAAGCCGAAGGGGGCGCTCGGGACCCAGCGCAACATCTGCACGAACCTCATGAGCCTCGGCTTCGTCAATGCCCGCAGCGGCCTGCTGTCGACGGTGGAAGAGCCGGCAGAGCCCCCGGAGGAGCCGGCTCAGAGCTCCTCGCTGCTCTCGGTTCCGCTTTTCCACGTCACCGGCTGCCACTCGGTTCTCGTGCCGAACACCGCCGCCGGCGGCAAGCTCGTGATGATGCGCCGCTGGAGCCCCGAGCGCGCTCTGGAGCTGATCGAGCGGGAGCGGGTGACGATCTTCGGCGGGGTGCCGACCATGGCATGGCAGGTCCTCGATTCGCCGGACCTCTCCTGGCGGGACACCTCGAGCGTTCGTACCGTCGCCTACGGAGGCGCACCGGCACCGCCGGAGCTCGTGCGCCGCATCGAGGAGCACTTTCCCCGCGGATCGCCCCGCAACGGCTACGGCATGACCGAGACGTCTTCGATCACGACGATGAACGCCGGCGAGGACTATGTCCGCAAGCCCGACAGCGTCGGCCCTCCGGTGCCCGTGTGCGAGGTGCGCGTCGTCGGCCCGGACAGCTCCGACGTCCCGACGGGCGACACCGGCGAGCTGCTTGATCAAGGGACCGAACGTCGTCCGCGGGTACTGGAACAAGCCCGCCGCGACGGCGGCGAGCTTCACGGACGGCTGGCTGCGGACCGGCGACGTCGCCAAGCTCGACGGCGAGGGCTTCGTCTTCATCGTCGACCGCGCGAAGGACATGGTGATCCGCGGCGGCGAGAACGTCTACTCGGTCGAGGTCGAGGCGGCCATCTTCGAGCATCCGGCGGTAGTCGACGCGGCCGTCATCGGGGTGCCGCACGGCGTCCTCGGCGAGGAGGTCGGGGCCGTCGTCGTCCTGCGTGAGGGGGCGCGGGTCGGGGGCGACGAGTTGCGTGGTTTCCTTGCGGAGAGGATCGCGGCGTTCAAGGTCCCGTCGCAGATCTGGTTCCGCGCCGACCCGCTCCCGCGCAACCCGGCGGGCAAGGTGTTGAAACGCGACCTCCGCCAGGAGATCCTGTCCGCGGAGTGAGGGGAGCCGTCGCCGTCAGGCCGAGATGGTCTCACGGCTCGACAGAGCCGCGACCCGGCTGAGGAACGGGCGGGCTTCGAGCCGCTCGAAGATCTCGTGGGCCTCGGCGAGCAGCGGCGCGGCGTCGGCCGTCGGCTCGTGCTCCGCCAGCCACTCGGCGTGCTCGAGCAACGTCACGGCCAGCCAGAAGGGCATGCCCACCTCGCGGAAGATCGCGGCGGCGGCCGACAGCCCCTCGGCCGTCGTGGCATCGTCGTCGCCGACCGAGAGCCGCGCCCGGAGCCGGAGACCATGGGCTCGGAGGAACGGGCTCAGCTCGCCGGGTGCGAGGTTCTCGATCAGGTTGAGGAGCTCGTTTGCCCTGATGAGCTCGCCCAGGTCGAGGGCCGTTTCGATGGCGGAGACGATCCCGAGCTTGAAGATCGGGCTGCCGGAGCCGACCGCTTCTATCGATTGGACGGCCACCTCGGCAGCAGCCAGCGCCTGCTCGAGCGAGCCCTCGCCGCGGAGCACAAGGCTGAGGCAGCGGGCGAAGGAAGACCGGCTCTGGATGTCATCGGTCGCCTCGGCGTACGGAGCCGCCCGGTCGATCATTCGCCGCGCTTCGACGAGATCACCGCGGTTGACGTGCACCTCGACCGCGGAAACCACGTCGAGCATCACTGTCCGCACTGACATCGTGCTCGCGGCCGCCTCGAGCTCCTCGGTCCGTTTGATGGCTTCCTGCCACTGGCCGAGACTGATGAACATCGAGATCTGGCCGCTCAACAGGTCCGTCTCCCAGCTCCGGTCGCCGGCCCGCCGGGCGAGCTCCAGCGCTGGTCCGGTCAGAGCCAGCGCCTCGATATCCCGATCGGTCGCCTCGAGGCTGTACACGAGATTGTTGTAGGCGCGCAGGGCCGCCTGATGGCGGCCATTCTCGAGGGCCACCTTTAGCGCGTATTGGAGGAGCACGCCCGCCTCCTGCCGGCGGTTGACGAGAAACAGCATCATCGCCTTCGTGTTGAGCGCTTGTGACAGCTGCTCGGGGAGGCAGACCCTCTCGGCGGCGTCGAGCGAGATCTCGATGCGCTCCATGGCCAGCTCGCGGTTGCCGTAGAAGAAGTAGAGCCGGCCGAGCTCGGCGGCGAGCGTAGCGAAGTCCTCGTCGTGGTCTTCGCCCGAGAGGACCTGGAACGCCTGCTCCATGCGCTCGATGCCGCGCTCGAGATGCCCGGCTGCGTGATCGAGGTCGCCAAGTCGGGCGTTGACGCGGGCGGCGGCGTGGATCTGGCCGGTCTCGGCGTACAGGGACAGAGCCGCCTCGTAGTGAGCCCGCGCCGGGTCCTGGTGGCCGCAGAGCCGGGCCATCAGCCCGGCTCGCTCCGCCAGCTCTGCCGTGGTCGCCGCATCGTCGCTGAGCTCGAGCGCCTGCTCGAAATAGCGCTCCGCCTCCTCGGACGCTGCGAGTGCGGCGGCACGGTCGCCGGCACGGACGTTGAGCTCGCAGGCCTTCGCCTTCACCTGCTGGGCGTCCGGCGCGTCGGGCGCCAGCTGATAGGCCCGCAAATAGTGCGAGGCGACCACCTCGATGATCTCGTGCTCGTCGGCGCCCCAGCCCTCGGACAGGTAGGCGGCGACAGCGAGGTGCTTGTCCTTGCGGTCGCGCTTGGGGAGCGTCTCGTAGGCGACGGCTCGGACGAGGTCCTGCAGGAAGCCGTACTGCCCTCGCTCGGGCGAGCGCGGGTCGGTCTGGAGCGACACAACCTCCTTGCGGACGAGCGAGGCGAGCAGCTCGTCCACCGTGTCGCTGTTCATCCCGGTCAGCGCTGCCAGCGACTCCCTGCTGAACGACTTGCCGATGACGGCCGCGTCCTGCAGCAGGCTCCGCTCGGACGGGGAGAGGCCGTCGAGACGGGCCGAGATGAGCGCGTGCAGGGTTTCGGGGACATCCAGCGCGCCTATGGACCCGACAGGACGGTAACTCGGGCCCTCACGAACGAGGAGCCCGCGGTCGATCAGCATGCGCACGGTCTCGACGGCATAGAGGGGCACGCCTTCGGCGCGCTCGAGAATCTGCTGGCTCACCTCGGCCGGCAGCCCCGGCACGAGCCCGGTGATCAGCTGGGACATGGCTGCCGGCGACAGCGGCTCGAGGTAGATCGAGGTGAAGTTCCGGCGACCGGCGCCCCAGCTCGGCCGTCGGTCGACGAGCTCGGGACGGGAGAGGGTGAGGACGAAGATGGGGTGGTTTCTCGACCAGTCGAGGAGGTACTCGATGAAGTCCAGCAGCGACGCGTCCGCCCATTGCATGTCCTCGAAAGACATGACGACGGGCTCGAATTCGGCCAGCCGCTCGAAGAAAAGCCTCCACGCCGCGAAGAGGTCCTCCTTGTCGCGGGAGGTGGTCTTCTCGAGGCCGATGAGATGGGCGAGCCGCGGCTCGACCCACTTGCGCTCGTCGGGGTCCGCGACGTAGCGCTCCACGGCAGCGTGGAGCTTGCTGGCGACCGAGGCCGCCTCTTCCCCCTCGAGGATCTCGGCTCGGCCGCGAACCATCTCCGCCAGGGCCCAGTAGGCGACGCCCTCGCCGTAGGAAAGGCAACGTCCCCGGTGCCAGAGGAAGAAGTCGGAGAGCCCGTCCATGTACTTGTAGAACTCCCACGCCAGGCGGCTCTTGCCGATGCCGGCTATGCCGGTCACCGACACGAGGTGAGCCCGCTTCTCCTCAGCCGAGCCGTGAAACAGGTCCTTCACGAGGCGGAGCTCCCTGCCACGCCCGACGAACGGCGCCTCGAGACCTGCGGACTTGAGCGCGCCGCCGACGCCGGCGACCACGCGCAGCGCCTGGTAGAGCTGCGCGGCCGCCGCCTTGCCCTTGAGCTCGTGGGCGCCGGCGTCGGCGTACGCGATCGCGGCATCGGTTGCGCGCCTTGTCGCCTCGTCCACATAGCAGCAGCCAGGTGGCGCCACGGCTTGGATCCTGGCGGCAGTGTTGACCCGGTCGCCGACGACGAAGCCTTCCTCGGGCGTCCCGGTCGTAGCAGCCTGCCCGGTCACGACTCCGACCCTGGCGGCGAGCTCGAGGTGCGCGTGCTCGGAGCCGAAGGAGGCGACTGCGGACACGAGCTCGAGCCCCGCGCGGACGGCTCGTTCGGCATCGTCCTCCTGTGCCGCCGGCACGCCCCAGACCGCCATCACGGCGTCGCCGATGAACTTCTCGACGACACCGCCGTAGCGGGCGACGATGCCGCGGGCGAGGTCGAAGTAGCCGGAGAGAAGTTCCCTCACCTCCTCCGGATCACGGGACTCGGCGAGCGGCGTGAAGCCGACGAGGTCGCAGAAGAGGACCGACACGAGACGAAGCTCGGTCAGTATCTGTCCGGCCGACGCCTGATAGCTCCCGGCCCGCGACGCCGGCGTCGTGCCCGTCGGGTCCGGCCGGGGCGAGAGCCCGTCATTTCCGGGCGCCGGCTGGACCAGTGTGGTGCCGCATTCGCTGCAGAACTTGGCGGCGGGAAGAACGGCAGAGCTGCAGCTCGGGCAGACCCGGGTGAGTGGGTTTCCGCACTCGTGACAGAATTTGGCACCCTGCAGGTTCTCGACCCCGCAGTTGGAGCAGACCATCGGGTTCTCCTCTGAGCCCCTTGCCACCACGACGAAGGCCACAATCGAGCGCCCGGTGTCAAGAGCGTCGAAGGACCGGGCGGCGGAACGCCGGTTTGTCCTGCTCACCGTAGTGCAGCGCTACAGGCGGTGGAAACGTCACCCGCTGGCCAGTAGGCCGGCGAAAAAGAGGTAGAAACTAGAACCTCCAGAAGGCCCGGGTAGCTCAGTGGTAGAGCAGCGCACTCGTAATGCGCAGGTCATGGGTTCGAATCCCATCTCGGGCTCCGGACGGGCGGGATGGCGCCGCTCCATCCCGACACGCCCCGAGCCAGGAAGTCGGTCCTCGGCCGAAGCGGTGAGAACTTTCCTTACTGAAGCAAGCGGCATCTAGACGTGGCGTATGAACATCTGGTCAAGAAGTGGACCACCGAAGGCCTGGTCATATTGGTAACCTCCCACGCGCGCGGAAAGAAAGTCGACCCAGTTCACGCTCACGAGCGGGACCCACGGAGCCGCGTAAGTGACCTCGCGGTCGACTCTTGCCCACGTGGCGGCTGCTTTGGCGGGGTCAGTCGCCTCCTCCTGCTCGGCGACGTCCATGAGATGATCGATCGCCGAGTCGCAGAAGGACCCGTCGCTCGCGGCATTCGGGTCGGCAAGTCGGAAGGACGAGCAGCGGAAGAGTCTGGCCAAGAAATCAGAGGGCGCCGGGTAGTCCGCCGTCCAGCTGGTGTCGTCAGCCTGCACCCTGCGGCGCGAATCGTTGACGTTTGCCTGCAGAACGCTCGACGGCGGTGTGATCATCGTGGCGCGGTAACCGAGCTCGCGAAGAACCGAGACGATGAAGGCACTTAGCGTCCCCATTCCTTGTTGTGCCCAGAAGGTGACACGCATGCCGCTGGTACCCGACTCCGCCACGAGCTTTCTGGCAGCCGCCACGTCCGGACCCACCCAGGCTCCGGCGGGATTCGGATCGACCGTGAACGGGCAGTAAGGGCGGTAGCCGGGAATGCCCGGGGGAAGGATCTGACAGGTCGGACGGGCAGCGATGGGTCCTCCGAGCATTTGCACCAGCTTGGCACGGTTGGCGGCGAGGCTGAAGGCCTGTCGCACCAGCAGGCTATTGAATGGAGCCACTCTCGTATTGAATGATGCATACAAGACCCACAAGGCCGGGTTTGCATGTAAGTGAGCCGGGAAGCGGGCAAGAAGGCCCGGGACGTCAGAAAGAATGTCGTCTGTCCAATCTGCTCGCCCTCTCTCTATCTCCAAGATCTCTTCCGGTATCGATGCCCCGAAGGTCCACACAATGCGGGCCGGAGAGCCTGCCGGCTCGGCCGCCGCCGACCACTCATCGAAGTAGGGATTGCGGACGAACTCCACTGCTCGTCCCGGCAGGTAAAGACCAATCTCGTACGGACCCGTGGAGGGGACAGGGTGGACGCCGACGTCGTGATCCGGCACGTCAGGTGGAACCGGTGCGGTGAACTGAAGAGTCAGCTTGTCCAGGAACTCGGTGTCCGGGGCGATCAGGTGGAACGTAACAGCGTGCTCGCTGTCCGAGATGGTGATGCCTCGGGACAGGTTGCATGGTTTACCGATCCTGCAGGCGGCCGCTCCGATGATCCCGGTGAGGAACGGCGTGGCCGAGCTGTTCAGTTCCAGGACGCGCTCGATGCCGTAACGAAAGTCCTCGGGACGAACAAGTTCGCCGTTGGAGTATCGGATGCCCGGCCGCAACACGAACGAGTACAGGGTTCCGCGGTCTGTTGGCGTGGGCACCGCGAGGGCAAGGTCCGGTACCAGCTGAAGGCCTCCGGCTCCGCCCACCCGTTGATAGGTCACCAGCGTGTCGTAAGTGCCCTCGAGGTACTGGAAGGTCATATCTGGGTACGCGAGCGCCGGGTCGATCGACGGTGCGGGAGTCGACTGAACCACTCGCAGCACGCCCCCTCTCGGAGACCTGTTGGCCGGCAGCCGAGTCGCTACCCAAAGATGGTTTCCGACGCTGGTGAGAGCAGTGGGACTGCCGCCCACCGATATCGAGGTCGTGGCGTAACCGCTGGTGGCGTCGATCTTCGTGAGCGTCGAGGAGAAGCCGTTCGCTACCCACACCGAATTTCCGACAATCGCCAACGCGTCAGGGCCGTCGCCCACTGAGATAGTTGCAACGACAGTGTCCGTGGCCGGATTGATTCGCGAGACAGTGCTGTCGAGCCCGTTCGCCACCCACACCGAGCCCAGCCCGAAGGCGATCGCAGTCGGACCCGAGCCAACTGAGATCTGAACGGGTGGACCGCCCTGCTGGTCGATCCGCGTGATCTCGTTTTCAGCTGGGTCGCTGATCCAGACGGAGCCTGCGCCAAGGGCGACACCGAAAGGCGGCGGACTGAGCTGCTCCTTGGACATGACTTGTCCTGAACTCGCATTGACCTCGGCCAGAGTGCCGGCGGTCGCATCTGCCACCCAAATGGTCCCGTGACCGACGGCGATGCCACTCGGTTCCGGGCCGACAGCAACGACCCCGACAACCGAGCTGGTCTCGCTGCTCACCCGGGAAAGAGTTCCGTCCAGAGCGTTGGCGACCCATACATCCGAACCCGCAACCGCGATCGCGCCGGCGCCTGAACCGACCGGGATCGTGTCCTCGGTGAGTCCGGTGTGAGGGTCTATCCGATAAAGGACGTGGCCTTCCGGGCTCGTGACCCAGACCGAGCCATCGCCGGAGGCGGCTCCACCCGGCTCGCTCGGAAGAGATAGGGTTCGCGAGAGGCTTCCGTTGGCGGTGCTCAACTCGCTCACGCCGACCGCCACCGGTGCTGCTACTGCTGGCGTCGGGCTAAGGAGTCTCGGTAACCCGAAGGCGGCAAGCGAAACAAGAACAGCTGCGATGGCAATCCATCCGCGCTTTGCTCGCCGTGGCAAGCGGGAGTTCCACCCTTTCGCAACAGGCAACGGCACCGAACCCGGATGATCGTGGCCCAGAGGCACTCCTACGTTACTGGGCGGCCTCACAGCTGCATCCTTTGGAAGCTGCCGAACTGCCGGTTCGAGCTCCGGGGCTTGGCAGAGGATCGCCTGTTCGAGCTCGCGTAGCTCCTGGCCAGGCTCTATACCGAGCTCGCCCACCAGCAGTGCGCGGGCACGCTGGTAGGCGGCCAAGGCGTCCGCTTGTCGTCGAGATCGGTAGAGCGCGGTCATCAACTGGGCATGGAAACGCTCCCTGAAGGGCTCATCGGCTATGGCGGACTCGAGGTCGGAGAGGACCTCGAGGTGAAGGCCCATAAGAAGGCGGGCGTCGACCAGTGTTTCGAGAGCGACCAAGCGCTCATTCTCCAGCCGTCCTGCCGCCGCGGGAGCGAAGGCCGAATCTCGGACGTCGGCGAAAGCCGGGCCCCGCCAAAGCGCGAGTGCAGACGAAAGCAGGTCTTCGGCGCTCGGGGTGTCGCCTTCTGCGAGCGCGGTTCGGCCCTTGGCTGCGAGTTCTTCGAACCAAAGGGCATCTACTTGGGGCGCGTCCAGGTTCAGCACATATCCCGACCCGTTCCTCGCGATCACGATGGGCTCGCCAGGTAGGTTCAGCACCTTTCTCAGCCGGGAAATGTAGGTCTCGACGGTGTGGGCCGCCGACGGCGGCGGTGAATCTCCCCACAAGTCGTCGATGATCTGAGGAATCATTACCGGGCGACCGGCATGTAAGCCGAGATCGCCAAGCACTGCCCGTGATCGAGGCCCGCCGAGGCGCGCACGAACATCGCCGATGATGAACTCGGTAGGTCCGAGCAGTCGGAGTTGCACGAACCCCCCTCGGCCGCTCAACAGGACTCAGCGCCGCTGCAGCATCCGCATAGTCCCAAAACCTTACCTCTACCTGCACTGCGATCATACTTCGACGGAATGTCGACCGGCCAGGCGTACCTTGAGCTGGAACGTGGAGCCAAGAAACGACGCTCAAAGGTGAATCCGCGCCTAAAGCGAAGACTGCGGGTGCGTCGCCCGCTCTAGTCGTCATAGGGACTAATCAATTCGTGCCGCAAATGCGAGGGGGACATGATGAACCGCTGGCGTATCAGGGCCGTGGTAGTAGCAACCGCGATCATCTGTAGCAGCGTCATTTCTGGAGCATCACCGGCATCCGCTGCGACGCTCAACGTCTGTAAGAGCGGTTGTTCGTATACCCAGATCGCACCGGCCGTCGCGGCCGCGACCAGTGGTGACACGATCAGGATCGGCCCCGGTTCGTATATCGGGGGTATCTCGATCGACAAGAATTTGCAGCTGATGGGAGCAGGACCCGGAGCAACGACCCTCAAAGGCGGTGGCGGGTCGGTGGTCACTGTCGGTTCGTTCGGCGCCACGACCGAGCCGACGGTCTCGATCTCCGGCGTGACGATCACGGGCGGCGTAGCGCAGACGAGCCCGGAGTCGATCCCGTTCTTTGGTATTCCGGGTGTGTGGGCGACCGGTGGCGGCATCGACATTCCGCCGAACGCCGACTTCTCGGGCGGCGCGACGGTCACGATCTCGAACAGCGTGATCACGGGCAACCGCGCCGACCCGACCGCCGAAGTCGATTCGGGCTTCCCGTGTCCGGGCTTTTCGGACGGTGAATGCCCGTACGCAGCGGCGTTAGGGGGCGGCATCGACAGCTGGGGGATGCTCACTCTTCGAAACTCGACCGTCAGCGACAACAGCGCCGGATCGGCGGGGACCTCAAGCGACGCTGACGGCGCAGGGATCTGCAGCTCAGCGGGGAGCGTGACATTGACCAACACCGTCATGTCGAGGAATCACGCCGTGGCGACCGGGCCGAACGGACGCGAGGCCGAAGGCGGAGCAATCAACGTCGCCTGCATGGGACCCGGTGAGAACGATCCCTTAATAGTGATGAACAGCACGATCACCGACAACACCGCGACTGTCACCAGCAATCTGCCGGTGTTCTACCTCGGGTCAGGCCCCATCTCGATGAACGCGGCCGCGGCCGGCATCGACGACGGCCAGTACAGCTTCCCGGTCACGATCGAAAACACATCGGTGACAAACAACGTGGCCATCGCGAACGATCCGATGGGCGAGCCGCAGGGCTTCAACGCTGCGATCTCGGTGGCGGGTCCGCTCAGCATGACGAACTCCGTCGTCTCGGGCAACCGGTCGATCACAATCGCCGCGACCTCGGCCGACGTCGGGCCGGAAGGCGGCGTCATCGGGGCGGGCGGAGGAGGAACGATCACCAACACGCTCATCACGAACAATGTCTCCGACATGTTCAGCCCCGGAATCGCGGCGGTTATCGGCGCCCTCGAAGACTTCGGTGCCACCAGTTCGTTGACCGTCCAGAACAGCACGATTAGCGGCAACACCGCAAAGGCGATCAGTACCAGCTCGACAGGCGAGGCCAACATCTTTGGTGTCGGACTTTCCAACGGAGGTCCGCTCGTGTTGATCGGGGACCACGTGAACGACAATCTCGGCACGGCCAGAGGACCATCGGGCACCGCACAAGGTGGCGGAGTGTGGAGCAGTTCCGAGGTGTATTCCCCGGTACCGCCGCAGCTGACACTGGAGAACACGACGGTGACGCAAAACGCTCTCATCGGAAGTCACGGCATCACCGTGCAGGGCGGTGGCCTGTTCACCGACCCGTCGGAGTCCGTCACCTTGACTCACTCGCTGATTGCGCTGAACTTTCCCGATCAGTGCTTCGGCATCTGCTGAGAATCTGATCCGACGGACACGAAACGGCGCGCCGCTCCCTCAGAGCAGCTCGCGCCGACGCATCGACACCAGTGCGACCCAGCCGGCGATCGGGGGCAGATACGAGGTGAAGAGGCGCTGGAGGAACACCGCCGCGACGGCGTTGGCCTCTGGGATCCCGGCCGAGGTAAGACCGAGGATGAGTCCAGCCTCCACGACGCCGACCCCGCCCGGTACCGGCGAGACGCCCCCGAGCATGGAGGCCAAGGTGATGACCACGAGCAGCGTGGCTATGGACAAGTGATCGCCGAAAGCCTGGAGGGAGGCGCCCAGGGCGAGAGCGACAAGAAGTTGCGCACCCAATGCGCCTCCGAAGATCTGGAAGAGCTTTGAAGGTCGGGTCGCCAGGGACCGCAGATGGTTCCACACGTCGGAAAGCTTCGGGCGCAACTTGTCCTTGGCCAGCTTGCGAAATCGCGGTACCGCCAGGACCACCCCGAGCGCGAGCGCCACGAGCACCACCACGACGATGATGAGCCACACCGTTCGTGCGCTGCCGGCGCCCGGCTCGTCGAGATCGAGGTTGCTCAAGCCGAAGGGGAGGGCCGCCAGGAAAAGCCCACCCTTCACCGTCCAGCTGACCGTCGAGATGAGCACTCCTGAGCTGACCGCCAGCGTCGGGGGGTAGCCCTGCTGCTGGAAGAAACGCACCCGAGTGGCGAGCACCGCCATCGTGCCACCAGCCAACCCGACGAAAGTGTCGGCAATCTCGAGGGCGAGGGTGCGGCCGAATGGCAGAGGCTCGATGACCGCGCCGAGCACTTCCATCGAAAGCGAGGGGTAGACCGCGATCGAGGTGAGGAAGACCGCCAGCACCCAGCCCCAGTCGGCTCCGACGATCGTGTCGAAGCTCTTGGTTACGTCGATCAGTACGCCGATCAGGGCCCAGCCGCCAATGAGGCTCCCTGCCACGAGAGCCAGGGTCACCCAGCTGATGCGGCGCGCCTCGGCGAGCTTGGGGACTTCGACCCCAGCCGCCTCGGCGCCGAGATCGCGTATCTCCGCCAACAAAGCCTTGTTGCCGCGGAACTGGTGGGCCAGCGAACGAGGGAATGCGGCCCGCTGCAAGAAGGGAAGCGCGCTTGCCAGCACTTCGGGGGGCAGCGCCCGGCGCGCCGCGGACAAGGTCCTGTCAGCCCCTACCGCGATGCCGAGCGCCCCCAGCGCACATGCCATGTCGCGATCCAGCTGCTCGTCGCTTGCGTCCGACGACGCCAGGCGGAATTCCACCAACCCGACCGCGTCACGGTCGATCAAGATCGTCTCGGTCGTGATGGCGCCGTGCGCGATGCGAGCCCGCCGCAGCGCGAGAACCTGGGCGAGCGTGGCGTCGAGCGCTGCATCGGCCACGTCGGCCGTCGCATGCCGCGGAGGCCCGTTCTCGGCTAGTGGCACAGGGACCGGTTGCACGTCGATGAGGTCGGCGAGCCGCGTTCCAGGCGGCGGCCGCGTCACGAGGAAGGCATCCTTGCTCGGCCCCACGCGCGCCGCGCCGAGGACTGCCGCGGCGTTCGTGCCGTGATTCCTGGCGAGGAGGGTCAGATAGGCCTCGTGCTCGACTTGTTGCAGCCGAGTCAGGGTGATCGTGGGTCCGGAGTCCCGGTAGAAGACGGAACGGAAGCTCTTCGCCAGGAGCTGCGCATCGCGATCGTCACGACCGTAAACAGAGATGGCGATCGGCCCTGTCTCGTCAAAGCCGCGGTACCGCGCCACGCCCCACTCCTGCGAGCCGTCGGGCTCGACGCCGTGCGAGTCGATGCTCATGTCCCCGAGGAAGCGCGCCACGTCGTCCGATGACAGCAATCCGAGCGGTGTTCCGAAGATGACGTGAAGGCCGGCGGTTACACCCCAACCGAGGGCGATTGAGGCGAGCACGGCCGTGAGCAGACCCGATCCGTGGACGATCGTGGCGAGTGCAGCCAGGGCGATGACGATCTGCACGAAGCGCTCGAGACCGCGGGCGAGATATGGAGCGGCGGCCGTCGCAACGGCCACGGCGACCGCCACCCTCACCTCCGGGTAGCGCAGGTCGACGTGGGCTAGCGCCGGAGATGACAGCTTCCCGGGGTTGGGACCGAGCGATCGGTCGAGAAGGTAGGCCAGCCCCCAGGCCGCCAGGCCGGCAAGGACCACGTCGCGGGCCATCGCCTTTCGGCGGGCAAGTAGCGCAACGAGCACGATCACGCCGATCAGGCCGAACGAGCTGAGCAGCCATACCGTCGTGACGAGCCACTTGACACCGCGAGGGGGCGGCGAAACGAAGCCGATCACTGCGCTCTCGAAATGGGGACCCGCCTGCAGGATCAGCCAGAAGCTCAGGATGACGAGGATTGCGGCCCCGAGCCTGAAGACATCTGAGCCCCGTCGCCGTGTCGTCCCCTCTCCCCGGGGTGCGAGTATGAGCTGAGGCCAGTCGCTGGCGGCGAGCACTCCCATGATCGGCTCAGCCTAGGCTTCGGCACTGCCGAGCTCGCTGTGCCTAGTCGGCTCGACTGGGGCGTCGTGCAGGCGACATAATCCCCGGGAGGCGGCGGAAATCGAGATGTTCCCGCTCGCGGAGACGAGGTTGTCATGGCTGATCTGAGGGTCGACGGATCTCCGAGGGTCACGGGTGCCATGAGGGCCGGAGGTGCCCGGTTGGACGAGGAAGTAGGACACCTGACCAAGGCGGCACGTGTCGCCCGCGGCAAGGCGGCACGGAAGGCGGTGCCGCGGGAGAGCCAGGCGGTGTTCGACTCCTCCGCCGGTCGGCGGGATCCCGTTGGTCTCCTGGAAGAGCAGGCGCCGGCCCGCCTGCCGGAGCTGGTGCCGATCCGTTACGGTCGGATGCTGGTATCACCCTTCACTTACTTCCGTGGGGCAGCCCTGCCGATGGCGAGCGACCTCGCCACGACACCCTCGTCCGGGCTGGTCGTACAGGCGTGCGGTGACGCTCACCTGTCCAACTTCGGCATCTTCGCCACACCCGAGCGAAGGTTCCTCTTCTCTGTCAACGACTTCGACGAGACACTGCCCGGCCCTTGGGAGTGGGATATCAAGCGACTGGCCGCAAGCATCGAGGTGGCCGCACGCGAGAACGGGTTCACCCGCGCCCAACGCCGCCAGATCGTGACTGCTGCCGGGAGGCGCTACCGGGAGGCGATGCGGACATTTGCAACCATGAGAAACCTGGACCTCTGGTATATACGCGCAGACCTGGACCTGGTGCAAAAGGAGTTCTTGCCCCAGATGACAATGCTCAGCCGCAAGCGTGTGGCCCAGGCGCTCGCCAAAGCGCATACACGCGACAGCATGCTCGCCTTTTCCAAGCTGTGCGGCGAAATCGATGGGCAGGTGCGCATCATCGCCGATCCGCCGCTGATCATGCCCGCTTCTCACCTCTTGCACGCGGAGGAGGACCGGGCGGGTTTCGAGGCACAAGTGGAGGAGCTCTTCGCGCAGTACCGCCGAAGCCTCCAAGGCGATCGACGGTTCCTGTTCCAGCGGTATCGGCTCGCCGACATGGCCCGCAAAGTGGTCGGCGTCGGCAGCGTGGGAACGCGGTGCTGGATCTTTCTGTTTCAGAACCCGGAAGGGACTGATCCACTGTTCTTGCAACTCAAGGAGGCCCAGCCGTCAGTGTTGGCCGCCTTTGCCGGTGCCAGCACGCACGAGAACGAAGGTGAGCGGGTCGTCGCGGGCCAGCGACTGATCCAGGCTGCCAGCGACATCTTCCTCGGCTGGGCCCGCGCCGAGAGCTGGCTGGACGGGAAACCCCATGACTTCTACATCCGACAGCTGTGGGACTGGAAGTTCTCCCTCGACATCGAGGCCATGAAGCCCAACGGCATGCAGATCTACGGCGAGCTGTGCGCCTGGACGCTCGCCCGAGCACACGCCCGCTCGGGCGACGCTATAGCCATGGGCGCCTATCTAGGCGGTGCGCCCGTCTTCGACCAGGCACTCGCCGAGTTCGCGTCGGTCTATGCCGACCAGAACGAACGCGACTTCCACACCCTCGAGGCGGCAGCGGCGTCGGGACGGATCGTCGCGCAGAGCGGCCTCTGAGCCGAGCCGCCTACAGCGTCGGCTTCGGCGCCAGGATAAGCAGCACGATCGAAAACGTGAGAATTGCCCCTCCCACCGAGATCAACCCGATCCGGGCAGCCCGGACCTTGAAGCGCCCACCGATGCCGACCAGGAAGAGGACGGTAGCGAGGTAGACCGTGGTTCGAACGTAGTTGTCCGAGTTGTTGCCGGCATCGGCCCCGAGCCCGTAATAGACATCGGCCTTGGCGTCGAGAGCGGCCGCAGGGGCTTTACCAGGCTGAACGTACTGGGGCATATAGGTTGGGCCTTTCGGCGCGTTCGGGTTCGTGAACGGGTGGGTGGCAATCCAAGCTTTGAAGGCCACGTCGAACGGAGCACGGAAACGCCTCTCGGCAACCTTCATGCCTGCTTGGTCGTGCAAGAGATAAGCCGTGAACCATGCATTGAACGTCGCGGCATCGAAGTTCAATGTCTCGAGCCCGTTCAGATAGACCCGATTCGCTTCGGTTCGCACCGCCGAGGCCTTCGCCAGCTTGAGCGATGACTCTGTGCCCCATTTCGCCGACGCGAATCCCGACCACGCCGCCAGCACCGCAACGATGGAGAGGAGGACGGCTTCAAGGACGCTGGCAAGCCAATCGCGTCCCGTCTCTTCAGCAGCCTCTTCGCCCTCCGAGGCGTCCTTCGCATGTTCGCTGATCGCCTTGCCGACCTCGGTGGATGACAGTCCTTCTGGCACGGATCCTCGGCCTTTCGTCGACTCGAACTTGCTGGGACCCCGAGCATCAGGGGGAAGAAGGTGGAGAGTGGCTCTCCAGAATCGACTCATCGTACCGCCCTCCCCTCGGCCTCGATCGATCGAGGTTCCGCTCGGGCGGGCCGTTTTCGACGGCATGCCGAGTCCGTCATGGCTACAGTGCGCGCGTGGCCCCGAAGTCGTCAGTGGCGCACCGCCATCGCTTGGGACGGTTCGTCGTCGTCAGCGTGGCTGTCGTGCTGGCAACCGTTCTCAGCGCCGGGCTGGCGGCAGCCACTGGAGGCTGGTCCGCACCGAAGCGCCTGCCGAAGTCGGCCTTCACCACCGTCTCGTGTCCCTCGACCAAGTTCTGCATGGCGGCCGGACAACCAGTCGCCGTCTTTGGCGGGAGATCCTGGACCACCGAGAAGAACGGCCCGACGGCGATGGTGAAGGACGACTCTCTACTGGCGGTCTCGTGCTCAGGTCGGACGTTCTGCGTCTCGGTCGATCGGTTCGGCAACGTGTTCGTGTTCCACGGACGTTCGTGGAAGGGGCCGACGAAGATCGGTGCCGAGACGGGAGGGACGACGGTCGCGGTGTCCTGCGCGTCGCCGCGGTCCTGTGCTCTTGTCGACATCGCGGGGGACGCCTACAGGTTCAACGGGAAGTCCTGGAGCAAAGCGACTCACACCGGTGCAGGGCCATTGACCGCGGTCTCCTGCCCGACCGCCGGCTTCTGCATGGCCATGAGCGCGATCGGTCAAGCCCTCCTCTACACCAAAGGAGCATGGCGTGAGCCGGCGTTTGTCTCTGCGTCGACGTTCTTCACGTCGGTCTCTTGCGTGAGCAGCTCGTTTTGCGTTGCCGGCGCGGTCGGTGGAGACGTCTTCAGCTACGTCGCCGCCAAAGGATCCGGAGTTTGGCACCGGGTCGCGGACCTGGCTTCGAGGAGCAGCGCCTTGATGGTGTCCTGCCCGGCGTCGACGTTCTGCGTGGCGATCAACACCCAGGGCAAGCCTGCCGGCGCCGCCTACACGTGGCAAGACGGGCATTGGAGCCGGGCGACCACGGTTGACACGCGAGGCCTAAGTGCTGTCTCCTGTGCGACGCGGGAATTCTGCGCCGCGGTCAGCCTCGTCGGTGACACGTCGATCCGCCGTTAGCACTGCGTCCGTTCCAGCCCTGCTTCCCTGCGCACGATCGGCGGCGTGCAAGATCAGCAGTCTGCTTTGGTGTCACTGACCTTCTTGTCGAAGAGCTGCTTGGTTGGAGACGTCACCTTCAAGCTGGCGATCTGGGCCTCCAGCACGGCGTGGCCCGACACGTCGAGGTAGAACTGCGAACAGGGCAATTCGGGATCGGTGGGAGTGACCTGCCCGAGGGCGGCGATCACGTCCCCGTACCCGATGACGTTCGCCACCGACAAGCCGGGACCTATGCCCACCTTCATCTGTGTGGCGACCTCGATCGCGGACGACGCGAGGGTGATCGAAGGCTTGTCGGTGATGAACTCTCCGGAGATCTTCTCGTCGCTCGGCGTCACGGAATCTGAACCACCGGACTCGGTGACGCTCTCGGGTCCGCCGTAGGTGAATTTCACGCCTCCGTTGATAACCGACTCCTTCGCGCTGACCACAATCTTGATGAGCAGCGCGAAGCCCACCTTCAGCAACATCGGAAGACCTAGGACCGTGAACGGCACGTTGAAGGAGATCGGGATCCGGAGCACCGGCAACTCGAACTTCTTGTCGGCGGTGTCTCCGCGGAGGATCTGATAGACGAAGTCCACGCCGCCGAACGACAGGAACTTGTAGGTGCTCTTGACGTCCCGCCCGTTGGCGATGTCGAACTCACCAGAAACGTCGGCCTTCGAGATGTACCCGGAAAGAGTTGCGTTCAGGGACAGCCCGGTCCCTCCCTTGGTGCAAGTCTCCTTCGAAGGGAAGAATGACCCGCCGACGCACCCTGTGAGCGCCCAATTCAACTTGGTCGGCGACGGGGTGACCGAGATCCCGTAGGAAAAGTCCCCTGGCCCCTTGCCGCTGAAGGATAGGGCGACCTTGGGATCGGGGGGGCCGGCCGCGGGCGTGGGCAGCGCCGGGCCAAGAGGGCCCCCGGCTCGGAGCGACGCCGATTCGCTCGTGCCCTGCGCCAGGCTGGCGAACGTCTTGCTGAAGTCGACGTGTTGGGAGTAGTTGATGTCCGCGTTCTTGAAGACGTCTGTGAGCGACGCCGGCGTCGTCGTCACGGTCAGACGGGACTTGGTCTTCTTCACCGCAGACACGACCCCGACGGAGTAGCCCTGCAGCAGCATCACCTTGCCCGCCTTCAGCTGGCCCAGCGTGCCTTTCGAGCTCTTGAAGACGTAGGTGCTCCCGTCCGTCGAGACGCTGACCAGATCCGCGCCCACGGTCGCCGCGGGCACGACCACGACGTCCGAAGCAAGGACGGTGTGCCGAGCGGCCACACCGCCGGTTCGCGCGCTCAGCAGCCGTGCCGATCCGCCGGCGGCGCTCCCCGACGCCGGAGCGGATGGCACCAGCATCGCAACCGCCGTCGCCAGCGCGGCGATTGCGACGAGCATCGAGTACGCCGTGGCCGCCCGTTGCCTGACCATGCGCGCGCAGCGTAGTCGCGAAGCAAGCGTTGGTCGGAACGACCCAGTTCGAGCGACAATGGCCCTCAGGGCAAGAAACGTTCGGAAGGAGCTGAGGTGGCAGAGTTGAGCCGCGACGGCGACGAAATCGTGTTGACGCTGAGCGCGGTCGAGAAGGCCGAGTCCGTCCACGGCGACATTCGGGTGCCCGTATCGACTGTGCGTGGTCTGGAAGTTCTCCCTGACGTGATCCACGAGGTCCACGGAATGAAGTTTCCCGGCTCGCGCTGGCCAGGGAGATTCGCGATCGGCACCTTCTACCGTGGGCCAGACAAGACCAAGACGTTCGCGGTCGTCCATCACGACACGCCCCGAGGCTTGCGGCTAAGTCTCGAAGGCGCTGACTTCGCCGAGCTCATCGTGGGCTGCGAAGACCCGGAAGGGGTGGTCAGTTCGCTTGGTGAGCTTCCGTGATCAGCGCCGGGTCGGGATGCTCCCCGAGGTACTCGACCCACGCTCTCTTGACGCACGGGTAGTGCTTCGAAGCCTCTACGAGGCTCATGAATCCTTCGACGTTGGCCTCGAAACGTCGCTGCAGCTCGACATCCGCGATCCGCCCCGATGCGTCAAAGGCGCTGTGAGCCTGCGCGAGCGAGAACATGTCCGGAAACACCCGGGCGCCCAGGTGTTCGAGCGGCACCCGCAGCGCCCACAGACCCCGGTTGCCTCCGACCATCGAAGGCGATGCGGACAGAAGCATCCCGTGCCGCTCGTTGAAGGGCTGCGGTTGGAAGCGGGACACCCAGTCGATCGCGTTCTTGAGCACCCCGGGCATGGAAGCGTTGTACTCGGGTGAAGAGATCACGAACGCGTCGCAACGCTCGAGGCGACGACGGAACTCGACGGCACCCGGCGGGAACCTGCCCGCCTGTTGGTCGTCGCCATTGAACGAGGGCGCGTCGAAGTCGGCCATCGTTGCCTGGTCCACTTCTCCGCCGTGCTCGGTGATCGCCGCCACTGCCAGCTCTGCGAGCCGGCCGTTGAGGGATCCTGTGCGTAGCGACGCAGAAAACACAAGGAATCGCACTCCCGGGCTCGGCGGGACACCGTTGGGCTTGGCGGCCATTCGCATCTCCTCTCGACGACTCTTCCTCGCGTGATCTTGGCAGGCCAGCCCCGTTGCCGCTCTGGTCCCGTAGGCTGCGCCCGTGCTCGACCAGATCGCGGCCTGACGGCGGATTGCAGCTTGAGCGAAACCGGGACGACCCAATCGGTGCCAGATCGCCAGCGGTTGCTTCGTCGGGGCTTCGTGCTCGAAGGTGCGACCCTGGCGTGGAACGTAGTCGGGATAGCGGTGCTGGCGGTCGCTGCTCTTCGTGCCCGATCCGTCGCTCTGGCGGGCTTCGGGCTGGACTCGTTGATCGAGATCGGCGCCAGCACGGTGGTGATCTGGGAGTTGTCGGGCACCGGACGGGGACGAGAGCGGCGGGCGCTGCAGCTGATCGGGGGTGCCTTCCTGCTTCTTGCGCTCTACCTGGCTGTGCAGAGCACGCTCGTACTCGTGACCGGTTTCCGTCCGGGTCGCAGCCCGCTCGGTATTGCTTGGATTTCGGCCACCGCCGTCGTGATGTTCGCCCTCGCCGCGGGAAAGGCCCGAACAGCAAAGGCCCTCGACAACGCTGTCCTACGAACCGAAGGGCGCGTGACCTTGGTGGACGGCCTCTTGGCAACCGCCGTACTCATCGGCCTCCTCCTGAACGCCTTTCTCGGTTGGTGGTGGGCCGACCCGGCCGCCGGGTATGTCCTTCTCGGCTACGGGGTGAAGGAGGGCGTTGCATCCCTCCGCCATTGAATCGCCCAGGATGAGCCTTCCGAGTCCCCCGGTCGGACGCTTCTGGCCGCTGTAAGCCATCCGAGTGACATCGCGTCCCGT
The DNA here is from genome assembly GCA_963763085.1 of uncultured Acidimicrobiaceae bacterium. Taxonomy (GTDB): domain Bacteria; phylum Actinomycetota; class Acidimicrobiia; order Acidimicrobiales; family Bog-793; genus CAVXNB01. The sequence goes on along the minus strand of CAVXNB010000004.1, from coordinate 450,340 downwards.
AAATCCGCCTAGGTTCTCGTGGTGACGAGCTCAGGCGGTGTGCCAGGATGCCAGACGGTAAATCGAGGATGAGGCCAAGCCACGGATTCGGATCCCTGTGGCACCTGGCCGGCCGTTTCTTCGGGTCGCTCGTCCCAGTCGGACCGCCGAAATCTGCTCAGGGCTGGGCGGTCGGCTTTCTCCTTCCCGCCGAGGCCGAGTTGTTCGAAGCTTCGAGCGGCGCGGACCGACGCCACGCGATCGGGGTCGCCCGCCGCGCGATCGACCTGCTCCGCGGCGCGGACGGCAGACCCGTCGACACACCGACTCGCGCCTTTGTGGCGGCAGCATTGCTGCACGACGTCGGCAAGACAGAGGCGCGCCTCGGGACCTTCGGCAGAGTCGTGGCGACGGTCGCGGCGGTCGCGCTTCGCCGTGAGAAGGTGTTGGCTTGGGTCGGCCACAGCCCGGGCTCCGTGGCCGTTCCTCCCCCTGAGGATGACCGGCCCCCAAAGCCGTCGCGGTTGTCTATCCGTGACTGGCAGGCTCGGATCGGCAGGTATCTCACCCACGACAGCATCGGGGCACGGATGCTCGAGGGGGCCGGAAGCGACGCGCTGACCGTCAGCTGGGCTCGTGAGCACCACCTCCCCGAGAGCCGGTGGAGCGTGGAGCGAAGACTGGGGCTGGCCTTGAAGGAGGCAGACGGCGACTGAGCAGCTCAGTCTGGGGGCGCCGTGCTCTGCGCCGGCGGCGCCGTGCGCTGCGCCGTCGGCGCCGTGCGCTGCGCCGTCGGCGCCGGATCGCTCCCGACGGCGGCAGCCGCGGCAGCTCGGGCCATGGCAGCCCGGTATGAACGGAGTCGGTGCCAGAACACGAAGGCGATTCCGGCCACCGCGACTACGGCGATCACATAACCGACATCGCTGAACCCGTGCATGATCGTCTTCCACTGGGAGCCCAGTGCGTAGCCGATGCCGGCCATGGCTCCGAGCCAGATGAAGCTTCCCACCGCCGTCAGGACGCCGAAGCGCACAAGCGGCACCTCTGCAACGCCGGCCGGGACGGCCACGAAGTTCCTGACGAACGGCACGAGCCTGCTGCCGAGAACGCCCCATCGCTCGTGTCGGCCGTACCACGCCTCCGAACGGTCCAGATCCTCGTGGGAAAGCAACAGATACTTCCCCCAGCGATCGACGAAGCGCCTCCCCCCCGTGCGCCCGATGAACCAGGCGATATAGGCCCCGACCACCTCGCCGGCCGTGCCGACGGCGATCACCGCCGCCAGGTTGAGCTCGCCGGTCGCGGCAAGCGCCCCCGCGAAGCCCATGGTCAGCTCGGACGACGTCGGCACGCAGCAAGACTGCGCGACGCAGAGGATGAAGATGGCGGCATACCCGGACGAGGCGACGAACGACGTGAAGTTGAGAAACCCGAGCACCTCCGGATGTTACTTACCGATCGGGTGACATCGCGACCGCCGGCCAGGCGGCAGCCAAAGGGACGCGACCGCGCCAGACTGGGACCGATGGACAAGCAAACACTCGCCGCTCGTGTAAACGATTGCTGCCGGCTCGAAGGGACGTTCACGCTCCGATCCGGAAAGGTCGCCAGCCACTACTTCGACAAGTACCTGTTCGAGGGAGACCCGGAACTGTTGCGGGCCGTCGTCGAGCACGCCGTACGACTCGTGCCGCCGGACACGGAGGTCCTGGCCGGCCTCGAGCTCGGTGGTGTCCCGATCGCCACGGCGCTCTCGCTCGAGACGGGCCTCCCGGCTGCCTTCGTCCGCAAGGCCGCAAAGGCCTACGGAACCGCCAAGCTCGCCGAAGGCGGCGACGTCGCCAACCGCCGAGTACTCGTCGTCGAGGACGTGATCACGACCGGCGGCCAAGTCGTGACGTCAACCGAAGATCTCCGCCATCTCGGGGCCAAGGTCGAGCACGTGCTCTGCGTCATCGACCGGAGCGGCGGCCAGCACGACGCCCTCGACGCCGCCGGCCTCACGGTGAGCGCGGTGCTCACGGCGGCGGAGCTCGACGCGGCGGCCGCCGGTACGACTGAGCAGCGGCCGCTCCACCCCAACGCCCGCCGGGTCCAGGAGCGACTGGGGGCTGCTGGTCTCTCGACGCGGGTCGTGGAGGTCGAGTCCTCCGTTCGGACGGCCCATGAGGCTGCAAGCAGCCTCGGTGTCGAGGTAGGCCAGATCGTGAAGTCACTCGTCTTCGAAGCGGACGGCGAGCCGGTGCTGCTCCTCGTCGCCGGCGACCACCGGGTCGATCCGGTCAAGGCCGCCCGGGTTCTGGGCGTGACCACGCTCCGAATGGCGGATGTGGAACTCGTCAGGGCATCGACGGGATTTCCGATCGGCGGTGTCGCACCGGTGGGTCACCCGCGTCCCATACGTACCGTGGTCGACCAGAGTCTCGGCCGTTTCGAGGTGCTGTGGGCGGCGGCGGGAACGCCGAACACCGTGTTCCCGAGCTCGCTCGACGAGCTGTTGGCGCTGGCGGAGGGGAGCGTCGCCGACCTCGGCTGACCGGGCCCGACCCCCCCTCGTCGTCAGGAACTGACGGCGCGCTTCGCGTGCCGCTGGCCACCACGACCGGTCACCTCAAGCCGGCGAAGAGGTCGTCCTCGGGCGTGGGTGCTCCAGTCCGGTCGAACGCGCGCACGAACATCTCGCGACCCAACAGCTTGGTGAAGAGATCGACTCCGAGTCCGAGGAAAAAGGCATTGTCCATCTGGCTCGCATGCGCCTTGAGGGCGGCATATTTCAGCGAGGCGTAGTCGGTGCAGTCGACGATGGCTGAGATGAGCTCGTCATCGACGCCCCAATCCCAATCCCCGTCGTCGTCGACCTCCGGCATGTCGATGTCGGCGCTGCGGAGCGCGTCGCGGAATTCCGCGATCCCGGACTTCGGGATCCCGGGGAAGTAGAGCTTGTCGGGAATCGGTGTTGACTCGAGCGCGGCAACCGTGATGCGGTGCGCCTGAATATGGTCAGGGTGGCCGTAGAACCCGTTGGAGTCATAGGTGACGACGACTTGAGGCCGGTAGTGCTCGATCAGCTTCGAAAGGCGCGCGGCCGCCTCCGGCACGGGGGTCTTCCAAAAGCAGCCCTCGGCGTCGTTCTGGGGCCAGCCCATCATTCCCGAATCGTGGTAGCCCAACAGCTCGAGGTCTGTGACACCGAGGATCTTGCAGCTGTTCTCCAGCTCAAGACGGCGCGTCGCTACGACCGAAGCCTCGTCGTGACCGGCCTCACCCGGCTTCACCCCGTCCATCCCGTCACCGAGCTCGCCGTTCGTACAGGTCACGAGCACCGTCCGAATTCCCTCGGCCGAATAGCGGGCGAGGACGCCGCCGGTCGACGACGCCTCGTCGTCGGGATGGGCGTGGACTGCCATCAGGGTCAGTGGAGCTTCGCTCAAGACTTCCTCCTCTGGATCGGTTCTCGTGCCCGTGAGCGCGCCGGCCGATGTTTCTTTTTTTCCAAACTTGCCTCCGATCGAGATTGCGACCGGTCGCAATCTGTTTGCGAGGCAAGTTGAAAAGTAAATTCGAACAACCCCAAGGTCGCTCCCCGCGTCGCGCACACGTCCGGGTCCGCGCGAACAGGCCCGAGGAGCGAGCGAGCGGAGGGAGTGGGATTCGAACCCACGGGGCTCATCACCCAACGGTTTTCAAGACCGTCGCCTTCGTCCGCTCGGCCATCCCTCCTAGGTCATCTCCTACGTCATCTCCTATGTCATCTTCAGACGCCCTCGATGGCTTGGAGGCGGCCGGACCGGATCGCCTGAGCGAACGCCTGGTAGTCCCGCTCGTTCTGATCCGCGTAACGCTTGGAGAAGTCCGTGATGGACCGGTCGAACTTGTCGCTCTTGCCCAGATAGGCAGCAAGTGCGATCGCATCTCCAGACCGGGCGTGGGCGCGAGCCAATGTCCAGCCGCAGAGGCCGCCGTAGATACCGAGCATGACCGGGTTCATCATCTCGACGAGGGCAGATCCCTTCATGTCGCGCAGTTGACGCCAGTACAGGTGGCGACCGGCCTCTACCCCCTTGGTCCATCCCAGGTAGATGTCGCTCGCCGCCTGCATCAGTCGTTGTCCCTGGACGACGCGCTCGCCCGGCTCCTCGAACCGGCTCTTGGGCAGGTGGTCCTCAAGCACGGAGGCCGTCGCCTCCTTGACCTGGAGGAACAGCGGATCCTGCTCGTCACGACCCTCGAGCAGGACGATGAATGCCCTGGTGCCGACGCTGCCTACACCGACCACCTTGCGGGCCGCGTCGACAATCTCGAAGCGCTCCAGGAGGTGGCGGCGGTCCTCTTGCAAGGTGGCCCGATAGGCACGGAACTGCTGTTGGACCATTTCCTCGACCTGGTCGGCCGAGTACCCGTACATGGCTTCGAGGTCACGCGCCGGGATGACCACCGGGGGCTGGCTCACTATTCGGTAGCGACCGTCGACCACTTCGGCAAGCTTCGACAGCGCCTGCAGGCTGTCGCGCGTGTGAGTCTTCTGCACGTTCTTCTGGGCCCGCTTCTCGTCGATCTTGGCTTGGACGGCCTCCTTCTTGGTTCGCGCCCCTTTGGTCATGCCGCGTACCGCTTCCATGACCTCCTGCTCGGTCAGGCGGGAGTACCAGATGTCCATGTTGCCCATCTCGGCAAACTCCGCCATCGCCTCCCGGTAGGCCCTCACCGCGGCGAGCGTCGTCGCGGCGGCATCGGCTGGACTGAAACCGTTGTTGCGCGCCGCGATGGTAAAGCTCGCCGCCATGCGCTTGACGTCGTACTCAAAGGGGCCAGGCAGGGTCTCGTCGAAGTCGTTGAGGTCGAACAGCAGGGTCCGCTCAGGCGAGGCAAACCCGCCGAAGTTCGACAGGTGCGCATCGCCACAGAGTTGGACGTTCAGCCCCGCACTGGGGGTGTCCTTGAGGTCGGCCGCCATGACCTTGGCCGCCCCTCGGTAGAAGGTAAAGGGCGAGACCATCATCCGCCCGTGGCGAACGGGCACCAGGTCCGGCTCCCGGGTGAGATTCTGCGCCTCGAGGAGCGCCACCGGATCGGGGCGATCAGCGGCCGGCACCCAGCGGCTGTGGCCTTCTGGCGGTGTGTGCGAGCGTGCCGCCTTGCCCTCGGCTCGACGATCGTCAACGCTCGGATGTGCCACCTTCGTCATGGCCATGATTTTTGTCTCCCTTCGAAGCTCGAACCATCTGAGCAGGTCGATCCCCCTGGTGCCATTCCGCCGCTGGCGGCCAAGGAAGGATGCGGAAGATCGTTACGGCTGCTGACGAAGCCTTTCATCGTTGAACGTGCGATCGGAGCGTCGAGAGCCAAGTGTCGGCTTCGGCCCGCGCCGCTGCGATCTCCTCGCGGCGCTCGGGCGCTCGTTCGCCGAAGACGGGATAGGAGCCGAGGACCTTGACGGCGGCAAGCTCCATGTGCAGCTCCTTCAGACAATCGCCGACCACCTCGTCGCTCAGATGACCCTCGAGCTCGATGACGAAGCAGTAGTCCCCGAGGCCGAGCTTCGTCGGTCGTGACTCGATTTTCGTGAGGTTGAGGCTGCGGGCGGCGAATTGGCCCAGGATCTGATGGAGGCTGCCAGGCCGGTCGGCCTGCTGAAAGCAGACCAAGCTCGTCCTGTCGTGGCCGGTGGGGGGCGGCAGGACCCCGCGCGCCACCAGAACGAAACGGGTCTGGTTGTCCGCATGATCCTCCACCCCCTCCACCAGTGTCTCGAGCCCGTACAGGCGCCCCGCCAGAGCAGGCGCGATGGCGGCGCTTCCGTCAGCCGGCGCCTCGCCGACCAGACGGGCCGCCTCGGCCGTCGACGTCGCGGCGACCAGCTCGGCGCCGCGCAGACGATCCTGCAGGAAGCGCCTGGACTGGGAGAGCGCGACCGGGATCGAGACCACCCTCGAGATGGACGCGAGCACGGTTCCCGGCGGGGCGAGGAGGTGGAGGTGCACGTCGAGCACGTACTCGAGCTGGATGTACAGGTCCACGTCGAACACGAGGTGATCGAGGGTCGCGCTGACCGTACCGTCGATCGAATTCTCGATCGGGACGAAGGCGGCATCGACGGCCCGATCGTTCGCCGCGTCCAACGCGTCGGCGATCGTCGCCATCGCGATCGGCTCGGCGCCGGAAAGCTCCGGGATCGAGAGGAGGGCCTCCTCGCTGAAGGTGCCCGCCGGCCCGAGAAAAGCAATCCGTCGCCAGGGCTGCGCCATCGCCGTCATGCGGGCAGGATAGTGACGCCGATGGACGAGCTCGAACTCCGTGGATTGATCGAGGACCTACGGTCCGGCGCGTGCTCGCCCGACGACGCCGTGCGGAGGCTGAGGAGGCTGCCTTTCGCGGAGCTTGGTTTTGCGAAGGTTGACCATCACCGGTCGCTCCGCCAAGGCTTGCCCGAAGCCGTCTACGCGCCGGGCAAGACCCCGGCGCAGTGCGCGGCGATCGTCAAGGAGCTTCTGTCGGAGCGCACCGGCGGCCCGGTGCTTCTCACCCGCGCCGAGGAGGCGCAGGTAGCGGCCTGCCTCGAGGCGTCGCCAGGGGGGGCCCGCACGCCGGCCGAAGCCGTAACCGGTCGCCTCAGCACAGTGGCCTGGCGCCCGCAGCCGGCCCGACCCGGGCGCCTCCTCGTCTGCACGGCGGGCACGGCCGATCTGCCCGTGGCCGAGGAGTGTCTGGCCGTCCTCCGTGCCTTCGGGTTCCGCCCGGCACTGCTGGGCGACTGCGGGGTGGCCGGCGTCCACCGTCTCTTCGCGTCGATCGACGAGATCACCGATGCGGACGCCATCGTCGTCGTGGCCGGGATGGAGGGTGCGCTTGCCAGCCTCGTGGCGGGCCTCGCCCCGGCTCCGGTGATCGCCGTGCCGACGAGCGTCGGCTACGGCTCCTCGCTCGAAGGCGTGACGGCGTTGCTCGCGATGCACGCCTCGTGCGCCGCTGGGATGACGGTGGTCGGGATCGACAACGGGTTCGGTGCCGCCTGCGCCGTGGCGAGGATGCTGCAGTGACCGGGGGAGCTGGTGGGCGCATCGTATGGTTTCACTGCTTCGCCGGCATCGCGGGGGATATGGCTCTCGGCAGCCTCGTCGACGCGGGTGCCGACCTTCGAGAGCTCGAACGGTTACTCGATCGCCTCCCGATCGGCGGATGGTCCCTCGACTTCGAGCCCGTGCTGCGGAACGGCCTCGCCGCAACCAGGGCGATCGTCGAGGCGCGTGGCGATGGCGTCGTCCGGACGTTCCCGCACGTCATGGCCATCCTCGAGGAGGCCCGGCTCCCGAGCGGGGTGCGCGATCGTGCCGTGGCAGCATTCTCGCTCCTCGCCGAGGTCGAGGGCCGGCTTCATCGGCGGCCGGCTTCGCAGGTGCATTTCCACGAGGTCGGGGGTCACGACACGATCGTCGACATCGTCGGCACCGCCTCCGCACTCGAGCTGCTGGGCGTCAGCAGGGTCGCCGCGAGCCCGGTCGCCACCGGCCTCGGAATGGTCCGCAGCGCCCACGGCCTGCTGCCCAACCCGGCGCCAGCCGTCGTCGAGCTGCTGGAAGGGATCCCGACCGAGGGGCGTGACCTCAGCGTCGAGCTGACGACCCCGACCGGCGCCGCGATGCTGGCCGCGTGGGGATCGAGCTTCGGGCCAATGCCGGCGATGACCATCGAGGCGTCGGGCTTCGGTGCCGGGGCGCGGGAACTGGACGACCTCCCGAACTGCACCCAGGCCGTCATCGGGCTTCCGGCTGCGTCGATACGTGACTCGTCCATCGGCGAGGGCCAGCAACTCATCCAGATCGAGGCGAACCTCGACGACGTCACCGGCGAGACGCTCGCCCACGCGGTCTCGGCGCTGCTGGACGAGGGCGCACTGGACGCCTGGGTCACGCCTGTGCTCATGAAGAAGGGCAGGCCGGGCCACGTCGTCAGCGCCCTCTGTGATCCCGTGCTCGTCGGAGACGTGCGCCGGCGCCTGGAACGCGAAACGGGCAGCCTCGGGGCACGGGCGCACGGCGTCCAGCGTTGGGCAACACCCCGCCAGCTCCTCGAGGTCGAGGTCGACGGCTATCCCGTGCGGGTGAAAGTCAGCCCCGGTCGGGTGAAAGTGGAGCATGCCGACGCGGCGCGTGTCGCGGCGCGCACCGGCAGGGCCGTCCGCGAGGTCGTGCAGCGCGCCGAGGCTGAATGGCGTCAACAGCATGATGGGCCGGAGCTGCCAACCGATCACGAGCCCGGCGAGGGCAGCCCGATCACTCCGCTGCGACCTTGATCGTCACCTTGTCGGTCTGACCTAGGCCCTTCGGGTCCGACGTCACGGGTTGTCGGGGAAGCGTGCCTGTGCCGACCGACGCCCACAGGGTGTAGGTGTCGCCGGCGTCAACGGCGAGCGGCGGCAGCGTCACGTCGACAGACGCCCCTGGCGCGAGCCGTCCGATTCGCACGGAGCTCGTGTGTGTCGGAGGACTCGGCTTCGGATGCCTTCCGGCCGAGGGTTCCCCTACGACCGATCCGGACGCCCAGATGCCCGAGATCGGGACGTTGCCGGCATTCGCGATCACCATCACGACCGAGACCGCCCTCGTCGGCGGCAGGACCGACGTCGAGCCCGACGGCGGCAGCTGCAACGTGGTCGTGGTCGTGGACGTGGAGGTGGACGTCGTGGTCGATGTTGAGGTGGACGTCGTGGTTGCACGAGGTCGACGTGCCCGGGAACGTCGTGGTGGTGGACGTGGACGTCGTGGTAGGGGTGGAAGTGGTCGAGGTGGTCGAAGTGGTGGTCGTGGTCGGCAGCCCCGAGATCCGCACTACGGGGGGCTGCAAGCTCACGGCGACGATCGTGAGGTGCTGGCGGATCTGCAGCTCGGGCGTGCTCGCAAGCTGAGCCACCCAGATCGAGACCGGCGCCGGACTCCACGACGGCGGGTCGCCTACCCAGATGGACGCCGGCAGGCGGCTTCTGCCGCTGTCGCGAGGCAACGACCGCACGAACAACCGGTAGTCCTCGTCTCCGGCCATCAGCTTCTCGCCCGCCGCGACGATCAGGGCCGCAGCCTTGACGCGGGCTTGGTTGGCTGTCGGTCCCGTCGCGAGAGCGATGCCTCCGGTGAGCATCCGCGCACCGTCGGACCTGGCCGCCAGCGTGTCGTGCAACAACTGCTCGGATCGGGCATTTGGTGCCGGGATGCCCAGCGTCTGCAGTTGGCCCACGTTGTCCGAGGTGCCGGCGACGAGGCTTCCGAGAGCTCGCTCGAGGGCGATCCGGTCGTTCGAGGTGGCCTCGGCGCGCACGAGATGCATCGTCGCCGCGAGCGTCGTCGACTCGTCGATGATCGGAACGACCCCGGCGACGAAGGTCTGCGCAGTGACGCTGGCGGCCCGGCGCCCGGCGTCGACCACGTCGGCTGCCACCTCGCCGATGACGACGCCTAGCACCACCAAGACCCCGACGGCGACCAGGATGTGTCTCTTCGACCGGCGAGCGGACGCCACCCCCCGGCGCCGCCAGCCTGCGATCATTGCCGAAGAAGCTACCTCTCGCGAGGCAGCGACCCGCTTGGGATCAGGACCGGATCACTCTCCGACGGCGCCTCCGGCGACACTCACCTGGCTCTTGGTGGAGCGCCAGTTGACCGTCGGCCGGATGGCCTCGAAGTTCACACGATCCTTGTGCCGCTTGGCCGTCTCCACCAGCACCTCGATCGTGGCGTCCTCGAGCAGATGAGGCTTGAGCCCGAGGGCAGGCAGCTTGGTGGTCACGGCGTTGTAGTAATGCTCTTCCTTCTCCACCCGTGGGTCGGGAACCGTGTCGATGGTCACCTCGCCACCGGAGACCTTGGCGGTCCGTTCTGCGAGATCGCGTACCGAGAAGGATTCGGTGAACTGGTTGAACACCCGGAACTCGCCAGGCTCGGCCGGGTTCAGACACGCCAGCTCGACGCACGCCAGGGTGTCACGGATGTCGAGCATGGCCCTCGTCTGACCGCCCTTGCCGTAAACGGTGAGCGGGTATCCCACGGCCGCCTGTACGGCGAAGCGGTTCAGCACGGTCCCGAACACGCCGTCGTAGTCGAAACGCGTCAACAGGTCGCGGTGGAGCGTCGTCTCGGGCGTCTCCTGCCCGTACACGATTCCCTGGTTCAAGTCGGTGGACCGGATGCCCCAGATACGACATGCGAACTGGATGTTGGCGCTGTCGTGCACCTTGGACAGGTGGTAGAAGGAGTTGGGCGACTTCGGGTAGGGCAGCACGTCGGTGCGGCCCTTGTGGGTGATCTCGATGAAGCCTTCTTCGATGTCGATGTTGGGCGTGCCGTACTCGCCCATGGTGCCGAGCTTGACAAGGTGGATCGAAGGATCGATCTCGGCGATTGCATAGAGCAGGTTCAAGGTACCGACGACGTTGTTCACCTGGGTGTAGACGGCGTGCGCACGATCGATCATCGAGTACGGAGCGGATCGCTGCTCGGCGAAGTGGACCACCGCCTCGGGGGCGAATTCACGCATCGTCTGCTCGACGAAGACGTTGTCTGTGAGGTCGCCGATGAACGGCTGGACCGTGTAGCCCGAAACTTCCTTCCAAGTCGCGATCCGCCTCTGGAGCTGACGGATCGGGACCAGACTGTCGACGCCCATCTCGTTGTCGTACTGGCGCCGCGCGAAGCTGTCCACGACACCGACGTCGTGACCCCGCGCTGACAGGTGCAGCGCAGTGGGCCAGCCGAGATACCCGTCCCCACCGAGTACGAGAATCCTCATCGGTTGTTTCTTCTCCTTGTTGATCGCGAGCTTGTTGTCTGTCGAGTTCGCGTGATTAGGCCTGATTGCGTGATGATCGCGCGACAATCGGCACCCTAAGAGTCCCAGACCCCACTTCGGGAACGCCGGGCGACACTCCCAAACGAAGTGCGTCAGGGAGTTTATCCGGGCTGGCCCCCACAGGGGCAACTTTCGGTGGATACCCTGTGATTGCCGGCTCGCCACCCATGGCGAGCCCTCGCTTCGGGCTTCGGGGGCCTCTGCAGTGGATCAGCGTTTGTTTCTCGACGTCAATCGCTTCGCCGCCCGAACGGCATGGGCCCACAGCGTCGCCGCCTTCCTCGCCCGCCCCTGGGCGCTGGCGGTCTTCGCCCTTCTTGTTCTGGTTGCGATGCTGCGGGCCCGGGCCGCAGGACTGGGAGGGAGCGACCTCGACCAGATTGCAGCCCTGATCTGGGTTGTCGTCGGCGCTGGCCTCGCACTCGCCGTGTCGTTGCCGATCGTCCACCTCGTCGCGCGGGAGCGACCTTTCGTGGCCATGCCGAGCGTGGTCGTCCTGGTCCCGAGGCCGACCGGCTTCAGCTTCCCGAATGAGCATGCGGTGATCGCCGGAGCCGTGGCTGCCGGCCTTTGGCTGAGCCGGTCGTACCTGATCGCCGCCCTGGCGACCCTCTACGCAGCGCTCGTCTCCTTCGCCGTCGTCTACACCGGAACGGCTTACCCAGGCGACGCCCTGGCAGGTCTGCTCCTCGGAGCGGTCGTCACTCTGGGGCTCTACCCGTTCGCCATCGTGTTCTCCCGAGAGATGGTGCACGCCGTCGCAAGATCGCCTCTGAAGTTCCTCGTCGGAGGAGGCCATCACGGGCGCACTGTGGGTCCAGGGCCTGCGGCCCACCCGGCGCCGGTCGGCGAGAGCGGTGCCGTTCGTATCCTCCCGGCGAGCGAAGCCAAGTGCGGGAGGGCGGCCGATGCCGCGCCGGCCGGAGCGGCGCCGGCCGGAGCGGCCGCGCCGGCGGTGCCGGCAAGCGGGACTCCGGCGGTGCCGGCCGGAGACGCTCCGGCCGCGCCGGCGACCGCGGAGGCCGAGGCGGGGGCGTCGCCAACTTGACATGAGCTGGTCACCGGCTCGTCCCGGCGCGAAGCTCGCGTGACTGCCGGTGTGGCGCAGATGGAAGCGCAGGCGACTTGTAATCGTCAGGTCGTGGGTTCGAGTCCCACCACCGGCTCGCCATCCACCGGCTCGCGCCGGCTCGCTGAGATGCCTCAAGACATCGGGATCGCTCCCTGAGCCTGGCGCGGTGGTCGGGCGGTCCGAGCTGGTCGCGTCAGGCGACGCGGCGACCGAGGATGACGCGGCCCGACCCGCCTTCGAAGTTGGGAGTGCCCTCGTCGACGATGCCGAGGTAGCGAGGGTCGCTGGTCAGCGCAGCCTGGGCGCGGTCCCAGGCGCTGGCGTCCGCGCTGGCACCGATCCAGGCGAGCTCGCCAAACGGCCCCGCCAGCGAATGCCCGAAGAAGACCGGCTCGCCGATGATCTCGGATACCAGTTCGGTGATCTGGACGCCCCAGCCAATGGCGGCGCCAAGCTTGCCCAGGGCGGGGGTCGCGGTGGTCAACTGCACGACGCCGCCTAGCCCCGGGCGGCGGTACTCTCCGCCGGCGGTGTGGAGGATCTCGACGTGCCTGTCGTCGGGCGGGCCGACCAAGTGCTGGTGGGCCTCAGTGACTCCGTCGAGGTACTGCTCGTCGGCCATGAGCGTCTCGGTAGCCTTCGCGAAGTCCGCCATGTTCTCGTAGAAAGCCGAGAAGATGAGGGTGCCAGTCTGGGTCCCGGACAGCCCGGCCCACAGTGCTGTCTCCTTGCCCGTCTTCTCGGTAACCAGCTTCGCCATCCGCCCGGCCCAACCTCCGGTCTCGCGGGGGTTTCCACGCACCGTGAGCGTTCGCGTAAAAAGGATCATTCAGGTCCACCCTTCCTATCGCCCCACGTTAAGGGCTGAAATTGCGATGCTGGCAGACCACGGCAGTCGGGTCAAAACCGCCGGCGCCGGCGGCGCCGAAGCTCGAGGCTCAGCGGTAGTCGCGCGGTATCCGGAAAATTCCGCCCCGCGCAGGGCGCTCCCCAGCCGGGCCGGCCGTCGCCGCCATCGTCTCCGGCTCCTCCGGGAGCCCGTTGCCCGCCGCCGGGGCGCCGGCCATGGCTGGAACGAGCTCGACTTCCTCATCGAGAGGGATCGGATCGGGTTCGATGACTGCGTCCCCCGGCCGCTCCTCGCTGAGGACCGTCTCGTAGCCGCCGTCAGCCGTGCGCAGCACGACGTTCGCACGCTTGCGCTTTCCGGCCGTCGGCACCTCCTGCAGCTCCTTGCAGATCCGATAGGTGACCGGGAACACGATGGCCGGCACGACGAACACGAGGACCCGGAAGGACGTGAGGACCACGTTCAGGGAGATCGAGAGGTAGTTCGCCAGGACGTCGGTCGCGCTCGCGCCGAAGAGCACGAAGTAGAAGGAGAAGACGGCCGCCCCGAAGGCTGTGCGTTTCGGCCGGTCCCGCGGTCGGTCGAGGATCTGATGTTCAGCGTGGTCCTTGGTCAGCTTGGCTTCGATGAACGGCCACATCTGCAGGACGCCGAAAGTGATGCCCGGCAGGAGGATGGCAGGGAAGAACGCGTTCGGGATCATGTGGCCGCCGAAGACGATCTCCCAGCTCGGCATGATCCGCAGCGCACCGTCGAGCCAGCCCATGTACCAGTCCGGCTGCACCGCGTAGCTCACCTTGTACGGGACGTACTGGCCGTAGAGCCAGATCGGGTTGATCTGGAACGAACGCGCTCAGCAGAGCCGTGACCCCCGTCGTGAGGAACAAGAAACCGGTCGTCTTCGCGATGAAGTTCGGGAACATCGGCACGCCGACCACGTTCCGGGGCTTGTGGCCCGCGCCCCGGGAACTGGGTGTGCTTCTGGCGGACGAGCAAGCCGAGATGGGCGCCGATGAGCAGGGCGATGATCGCCGGAAGGACGAGCACGTGGAGGACGAAGAACCTCGGGATGATGGCGTCTCCCGGGAAGTTGCCTCCGAAGAGGAAGAAGGCCATGTAGCTGCCGATGAGCGGCATCGACTCGACGATCGAGAAGGCGATCCGGATACCGGTCCCGGAGACGAGGTCGTCGGGTAGCGAGTAGCCGAGGAAGCCGTTGAAGATCGCAAGGATGAGCAGCGTCGACCCGATGAGCCAGTTGAGCTCGCGGGGCGCCGGAACGCTCCGGTGAAGAAGATGCGGAGCATGTGGACGACGATCGAGCCGACGAAGATGTTCGCCGACCAGTGGTGCATCTGGCGCATGAGCAGGCCGCCTCGGACGGCGAAGCTCAGGTTGACCGTCGAGGCGAAGGCTTCGGAGACGGGCTGTCCGCGAGCGGCGCGTACGAGCCCGTGGTAGATCGTCATCTTGCTCGAGGGGACGAAGTAGAGGGTGAGGAAGACGCCGGTCGCGAGGAGAACGATGAACGAGTAGAGGGCGATCTCGCCGATCAGGAACGACCAGTGGTCCGGGAAGATCTTGTTGAGCAGCTTGCGACCACCGCCCGAGATCCCGAGCCGGTCGTCGAACCAGTTGTAGAGGGCGTCAATCATTGCCCCGCTCCCAGAATCCCGGTCCGACCGGCTCGTCGTACCCGTCCTGGGCCCGGAAGTAGCCCGAATCGTCGATGTACAGCGGCAGCTGCGGCAGCGGCCGTGGTGCCGGCCCGAAGATGGGCGTGGCGGCATCGGTCACGACGAACAGGGACTGGTGGCACGGACAGAGCATCTGCTCGGTGAGCTCCTCGTAGAGGCCCACCGGGCAACCGGCGTGGGTGCAGACCTTCGAGAACGCGATGTAACCCTGCGGCGCCCACGTGGCCCGCTCGCTCGCGAACCTGGGCGGCGGCGGCAGGTAGCCGCTCGCAGGCGGGGTGGTCACGCGGATGAGCATCGTCTGGGAATAGGCGCCGCCGATGTCGTCCGGCGGGAAGACCGTGATGAACCCGCCCACCTCGAGGTCGCCGACCTTGATCTTGCGACCGCTGAAGTCGACAAGGTACGAGCCCTTCCGCCAGGCCGTCTTGTAGAGGCTCTTTCCCGGAAGCGGCCCGAGTGATCGTATGAGCGGGAACGCGAGCACGACACCGAGAACGCCGGACGCGAGGCCGAGGGTCTTGACGAGGATCGTCCGGCGCTCGACGGCCACCTTGCCGCGGGCCGCGAAGTCCTCGACGAACGCCTGCCGCTCCTCCGCGGTCGGGGCAAGCAGGTGCCGGTCCTCCGAGAACGGGCCCCTCGGCATCAGGTACTTGCCCCACGCCACCATCCCGTAGCCGACTCCCGCGAAGCCGACCGCCAGCGTCAGCCCGAGCCAGAAGTTCGACCAGTTCTGCCAGTAGGCGGCGCCGAAGCCGGCGAAGCCGGCGGCGCCGAGCAGGAACCCCGCCGCCGCCGCAATCTCGACTCGGCGGGGGTTCTTCGCGGCGACCTGATACTGCGGGGCCTCGAGGTCGACCTTGACAACGGATCTGACGGGGATGGTCACGCGGCGGACAGAGCCACCGTCCCCAGCGGTCGCGGCGGCCCCGGTGCCGTCAGGCATGGACGGGCTCGAGGTCGTCCGTACCGGCCTGTCCTTCCCCGGAGCCCCCGGAACCCTCGGGATCGTCGTGGCCCTCATGGCCCCCGTGACCGTCGTCCTCGTCCTTCTCGGTCCGGTCACCGACCCAGAACGCCGCCAGCAGGCAGGCGCCGACGCCGACGAACAGCCCGACGAAACCCTCCGCCACCGGTCCGACGCCTCCGAGGTAGATCCCGCCGGGGCTATAGGGATGCTGGATGTCGTTCACCACGTAGCCGACGACGTCGACGACCTGCGGGGGTGACAGCGTCCCGGGTCCGAAGCGGGGCATGTTGCCGGGGCCGGTCCGGATCGCCTCCCAGACCATCGTCTTGGTGACGCCGTGGAGCGGAGGCGCCTGGATCCCGTTCGCGAGCGTGTCGCCGGCACCCGTGATGGTGTGGCAGGGTGCGCAGTTGAGGGCGAACAGATCGAAGCCCTGGGCCACGTTCGCATGGGAGATGTCCAGCGCGAACGGGATGCCCGGGTTGCCGGGCGTCGTCGGGCCGAGGGAGTTCACGTACTTCACGATCTGGAGGATCTGGGGACGGTTGAACAACGGGGGCTTGCGCTCGGGCTCGGCCGTCGGGGTCCGGAGCGGCATCCAACCGGTCGAGAGCCAGAGGTCGATCGTCGCGCCGCCGACACCGACGAGATTCGGCGCCCGGGCGCTGCCGGTCGCGTCGTACCCGTGACAGGTGGAGCAGTTCTCGACGAACAACGTGCGCCCGCTGGCGATATCGCTCGCAGGCGTCGGGCTTTCCTCGGCTGTGAGGCTGGCCGCTCCGGATGCTGCCGCACCGGTGCTCCCCGAGCCGTCCGCGCGGGCTCCACCCAGTAGGAACACGCCGACGAAGGTCGCCGAAACGAGTAGCCCCAAGCTCAGGAGCAGGCGCCGCCAGACGGCGGAGGAAGTCCTCACGACAGTAGGAACAGGGCGCTGAACAGCCCGATCCAGACGATGTCGACGAAGTGCCAGTAATAGCTGACGGCCTGGAAGACCGCGGTCTCGCCCGGGTCGCCGCCCTTGATCGCGCCCGCCAGACGCCCGAGTAGGGCGATCATCGCCACGAGCCCGAGCAGCACGTGCAGACCGTGAAGGCCGCTCATGATGTAGAAGAGCGAGCCGTAGGCGTTGGTGCTGGGCCGGAACGGAAGCGTCTTCCACTCGTAAGCCTGGTTGCCGAGAAACGCAGCCCCGAGGAGGAAGCTCGTGATGATCCAGCTGCGGGCCCTCTTGTACGTCGCCCCGCTCCTGCGCCCAGACCCCGAACTGGATCGTCGGGCTGGAGGCGAGAAGGACGAACGTGAAGACGAGCGCCTGGTACGTGTCGAGCTTGGCTCCGTTGGGAACGTCCCCGGTGGGGGCCAGCTCGGCATGTTGTGAGCGCGGATCGTGAAGAAGGCCGCGAACAGGCCGCTGAAGAACATGAACTCCGAGCCGAGCCAGATCATGACGCCGACTGCCAGCATCTGAGGACCCTGCACTGTCTGGTGCCGAGGACCCTGCGGGCGCGGCAGTGCGGCAGCATCGCTCACGGCCTCTTTCTTAGTCCAACGGGACGCGCCAGGGCCAAATCCGGCGAGGCGAACGAGGCCTGTCCGAGCCCCGGGATACTGTCGTGCCGTGCTGGCCTCCGACTCGCCTTTCCTACGGGCGTGTCGCTGCTCGAGCGTCGAGCGGACACCTGTGTGGTTCATGCGCCAGGCTGGCCGATCTCTGCCCGAATACCGCCGCCTCCGCGGCGAGGGCGACATCCTCGACGCCATCGCCCAGCCGGAGCTTGCCGCCGAGCTCACATTGCAGCCGGTACGCCGTTATGGGGTCGACGCCGCGATCCTGTTCTCCGACATCGTCGTTCCACTGGCCGCGATCGGCGTCGCGGTCGAGGTCGTGCCGGGACGCGGGCCGGTGATCGACGAGCCGTTTCGGAGTGAAGCGAGACCTGAACCGCCTCCGACCGCTCGAGCCGGAGGCGGACCTCGCCCACGTGCTCGAGGCGATCCGCATCGTCGTGGGCGAGCTGGACGTGCCGCTGATCGGATTCGCCGGGGCGCCGTTCACGCTCGCGAGCTACCTCGTCGAGGGCGGCCCGTCTCGCACGTTCGCGAGGACGAAGGCCCTGATGCACACCGAGCCCGAGCTCTGGCACCGCCTCGCCGACCGCCTCGCCGACCTCGCCCTCGCGTCGCTGCGGGCCCAAGTCGCCGCCGGAGCCTCGGCGATCCAGCTCTTCGACAGCTGGGCCGGCGCGCTGTCGCCGGCGGACTACGCGACGCTATGCCCTTCCCGCCTCGCGCAAGGTGCTGGCCGGAACGGGCGATCTCGGCGTCCCCAGGATCCATTTCGGAGTCGGGACGGGCGAGCTGCTCGACCTCATGGCCGATGCGGGGGCCGACGTGGTGGGTGTCGACTGGCGCGTGCCCCTCTCGGTCGCCCGCCGTCGGATCGGCCCGGGAAAGGCGGTCCAGGGCAATCTCGATCCGGCGATCTGCCTGGCGCCGGCGGACGTGGCGGCCGAGGAGGCGGTCAAGGTCCTCGTCGATGCCGCGGGCGCGCCGGGCCACGTCTTCAACCTCGGCCACGGCGTGCTGCCGGAGACCGATCCCGGCGTGCTCGCCCGTGTGGTCGAGGTCGTCCACTCGTGGCGGCCCTGCCCCCAGCCGGGGACGGGTCCGGCGTGACCGCGGAGGCGCCCATCGGGGTGCTCGTCATGGCGTACGGGACGCCGTCGTCGCCCGCACAGGTGGAGGCCTTCTACACCGACGTCCGTCGCGGGCGGCCGCCGAGCGACGAGCAGCTTGCGGAGCTCGTCGGGCGCTACGAGGCGATCGGCGGGGTCTCCCCGCTCTCGCGGCGCACCGCCGAGCAGGTGGCGGGGATCCAGGAGCAGTTGGAGGGTCGTTTCTCTGGGCGGTTCCGGTGCACGCTCGGTAACAAGCACTCCGATCCCCGCATCGAGGATGCGGTCGAGCAGCTCGCCGGCGAAGGCGCCCGCGGGATAGTTGGGCTGGTCCTCGCGCCCCACTACTCGAGTGGAAGCGTCGGCGAGTACATCGCCCGTGCCGGCGGGCGCGCCAAGGACCTCGGTCTCCCCACTGCGTTCATCGAGCAGTGGCACGACGATCCCGTCCTGATCGAGCTGCTCGCCGAGCGGGTGAGCGCTGCGGTCGAGTCTCTCGGGCCGGTGGGCCGGTCCGCACGGGACAACGGCGAGCTGCTCCTCCTGGTGACGGCGCACAGCCTGCCCGTCCGGATCGCGCGGGACGGTGACCCGTACGAGGACCAGCTCCGCCGGACCGCCGAGCTGGTGGCTTCGGCCTCGGGTCAGGAGCGATGGGACGTGGGCTGGCAAAGCGCCGGCCGGACGCCTGAACCTTGGCTCGGACCGGACATCCTCGAGCGCCTCCGGGGGCTCCCCGCCGAGCACGTCCGAGCGGTGGTGGTCTGCCCCGCCGGCTTCACTTCGGATCACCTCGAGATCCTCTACGACCTCGACATCGAGGCGCGGCGCGTCGCCGGCGAAGCCGGTGTCGCGTTCGCCCGGACCGCCTCGTTGAACGCGGAGCCGCGGCTGTGCGCAGCCCTGGCCGAGCTCGTCGTACGGTCGGCGGAGACGATCTGAGTCCCGTGGCCCGCGTCGTGGCCGTGGTCGGCGGTGGCATCAGCGGTCTGGCGGCGGCGCGGGTACTGGCCGGCGGACAGCCGGTGAGCGGCCGGCGCGACCCGGATGTCGGGGAGCGGGGCGGGGGTCCGCCCGGCGGTCAGGACCTCGAGGACGTCGAGGTCGTCGTGCTGGAAGCGTCCGAGCGTTTCGGCGGCAAGATCGTCTCCGGGGAGTTCCAGGGTCGTCAGGTGGACTTCGGGCCGGACAATTTCCTGACGCGGGACCCGAGCGCAGCGGACTTGTGCCGCCGGCTCGGCCTCGGCGACGACCTCGTGCCGCCGGCGACGAGCTCGGCGTCGGTGCTCGCGCGTGGACGGCTCCGGCCGCTGCCGGCCGGCCTCGTGCTGGGCATCCCCACCGACCTCCAGGCTCTCGCCCGCTCAGGGATCGTGAGCCCCACCGGGGTCGCCCGAGCTGCGCTCGATCTGGTCGCTACAGGGGAACCGATCCGGGCCTCGAGCCTGGGGCTGCGCCCGGCCGATGGACGCGGCGGCGGGGACGCCGCCAGGCGGGCCGGGGAGGGCGCCGGCGGCCTGGCCGGCACGGCCGACCCCTGCGAGCCGGAGTGGACAGCCGCCTCGATCCTCGAGCGTCGGCTCGGCCACGAGGTCGTCCGGCGTCTCGTCGACCCGTTGCTCGGCGGGATCAACGCCGGCAGCACCGAGCAGCTGTCGCTCGCGGTCGTCGCACCTCAGGTCGCACAGCACCTCGTCGGTCAACGGAGCGTGATGCGTGCGCTCAGGGCCATGCTGGCCGGCCCGGCCGAGACGGACGGTAGCGGGGGCGGGGGCGGGGGCGGCAAGCCGTTGTTTCTCGGGCTGCTGGGAGGGCTCGGCCGCATGGTCACGGGGCTCGTCGCCGACCTGGAAGAGCGAAACGTGACCCTCCGGACGGGAGCCGAAGTGACCTCCCTGCGGAGGACGACGGACCGCTGCGAGCTCGAAACGACAGATGGGTCGGTCGTCGCCGACGCCGTCGTGCTCGCGACGCCCGGCTACAGCAGCGCCCGCCTGCTGGTTGACAGCGTCCCGGCGGCGGCGGCCGAGCTGGGCGCGATTCCCTACGCCCCCGTCGTGCTCGTGACCTTGGCCTGGGCATCGGGCTCGATCGCCCGCCTGCCGGCCGGAAGCGGGTTCCTCGTGCCAGCCTGCGAGCGCCGGCTCCTCACCGGCTGCACGGTCCTGTCCGCCAAATGGCCGCACGCCGCAGCTCCGGGGGAGGTCGTTCTTCGCGCCTCGACCGGGCGCTACGGCGACGAGCGATCCTCGTCGATGTCCGACACCGAGCTCGTGGAGCGCGTGGTGGACGAGCTGGGGAAGCTCGTCGGCGCGCCTTGCGAGCCGCTCGCCAGCTCGATCCAGCGCTGGCCGCGGGCTTTTCCTCAATACCTGCCCGGGCATCTTCGCAGGATCGAGCGGGCCCGAGCGGCGCTGTCCGGCGCGCCTCGGATCGAGCTCGCGGGTGCGTCGCTCGGTGGGATCGGGATCCCGGCGTGCGTGGCGAGCGGCGAGCGAGCCGCGATGTCGGTCCTCGGTCGCCTGCGCACATGAAGCCGGCGTCCCAGGCGCTCCGGGTACTCGCCCCGCTCGCAGGGGGCGCCCTCGTCGGTCTGTCGTTGCCGCCGATCGGCTTCTGGCCGCTCGCCATCGTCGGCGTGGCCGTCCTCAGCGCCTGCCTGCGGGAGCGGAGCCTGCGCGGGCGGGCGGCGGTCGGATTCCTGGCGGGTGTCGGCCAGCTCGCGGTGGGCCTCGCCTGGGCCGTCAAGTTCACGGTGCTCGGCTACCTCGTGCTCGTGGTCCTCGAATCGGCGATGTTCGCCGTCGCCTGCGCGCTCGCCCCGAGCGGCCGGGCTCGGGTGCCGGCGTTGGCGGCGCTGCTCACTCTCGCCGAGTGGGCCCGCGCGAGCTGGCCCTTCGGCGGCGTGCCACCGGGTGGGATCGCGCTCGGGCAGGTCGGCGGACCTTTGGCCGGCACGGCACGCATCGGCGGCACCGTCCTGCTCGTGGGCGTGACCTACCTGGCTGGGGTCGCTCTCGGAGACCTCGCCGGCACTGCGCTCGGCGCTCGGTTCGGACGAGGCCGGGGCGGGGGCGGCCGTGGGCGGGGTCGTCACGCCCGGACACGAGACCGGGGACTGGCCGGCGCTTCGGTGAGCCTGGCCTTCGTCGTCGCGCTGGCCGTCTGGGGAGCCACGGCCGCCGACGGCGGCCCACCCGTGGGCAGGCTACGCGTCGCCATCGTCCAGGGCGGGGGCCGCCGCGGCTTGTCCGACCTGCAGGTACCCGCGTCGGCAGTGTACGCCGCGGCCCTCAAGGAGACGGCGGCGGTACGACCCCCCGTCGACCTCGTGCTCTGGCCCGAGGACGTCGTCGCACTCGACCGGCCGCTCCGGGGCTCGCCGGAGTCGGCGCAGCTCGCCGGCATCGCCCGGAGGCTTCACACGACCCTCGTCGCGGGCGTCACCGAGCCTGTCGGCGCGACCAGCTTCAGAAACGAGATCGTCGCGTACTCCCCATCCGGCGCCCTCGTCGCCGTCTTCGAAAAGGTCCACAGGGTCCCGTTCGGGGAGTACGTCCCGTGGCGGTCGTTCTTCTCCCACCTGGCGAATTTCCAGGCGGTTCCCCGGGACGCCATCGTGGGAACGGGGAGTGGGTTGATGAGGACGCCGGCGGGCCGTTTCGCTGTGCTCGTTTCTTACGAAGTGTTCTTCGCCAACCGCGGGCGCTCGGGCGTCAGGGCCGGAGGCGAGCTCATCATCGTTCCGACGAACACGTCGTCGTATTCGAACGAGCAGGCTCCGGCGCAGGAGATCGCCGCGTCGCGGCTGCAGGCGATCGAAGAAGGACGAGATCTGGTCCAGGCAGCTCCAACCGGCTATTCAGCCGTGCTCGACAACCGCGGCGATGTTCTCCAGCAGACTTCACTATCTGTCCCGGCGGTGCTGCGTGCGACCGTCTCGCTCCGGGACGGGGCGACGCTGTACACCCGCGCCGGTGACTTGCCGACGCTCATGCTGGCCCTCGTCACCGTCCTGGCCGGGTGGGCGGCGGCCCTCGTGGGGCGTGGACGCGCACGGAGCGGGCCACGGGGCCCGGGCGGTGACCCGATCTTGGCTCAGGCTGCCCCCGGTGGCGCGAACGGCAACGGCAGCGGCAACGGTGTCGGAGTGGCGGAGGCCGGGGTGGAGGCGAGGCTGGCGCCGCCCTGAGGCTGGGCGATCAGCGGGAGGGGTCGGCGGACTCGCTGTTCGCGAGCTCCGGATGCACCGGCTCGGCGACCTCATGCTGGAGCAGGACCGAGGTGTGCTCGCTCTCCTCCTCGGCGATCAACGCCGCGGCCGCCTTCTCCCCGAAGAGGTAGCGGTTGAAGATGATGTAGCGACCGCTCCAGATGAAGGCGTAGGTGAGGAGATTGGCGCCGTTGACGATCAAGGCTCGCCCGAGCGACCCGTGCGCGATGCGGTCGGCGTTGTGGGCCGCCACCCCGACTGCGATGGTCGACAGCACGAGGCCTACGAACGAGACCGTCCAGAAGGGCACGACCTCTCGCCAGATGTTGGAACGGCCGCTCTTGCCCCAGGTCCAGTTGCGGTTGAGATAGTACGCCGGCACTGAGGCGCAGGCGGTGGCGATGACGTTGCATTCGATGGCCGTGCCGACGGTGAAGACGTGGTAGGTCAGGAAGAGAACGACCTGGGTGACGCCGGTCGAGATGAGCGAAACGGAGCCGTACTTGAAGAGCCGCCGGAAGTGCGGCGTGCGGTGGAAGGCGCGCGCGCGGCTCAGGGGCGAGGGCATCGGTGCAGTCTATCGTCTGATTGGTGACCGCGGCTCTACAACAACTGATCGAGGTTCTCGACCTCGAGCCCATAGAAGTCAACATCTTCCGCGGCGGGAATCTCGACGAGACCCGTCAGCGCGTTTTCGGCGGCCAGGTCGCAGCGCAAGCTCTCGTCGCCGCCGGTCGCACCGTGGACTCCGGCCGCGTCCATTCCCTGCATTCGTACTTCCTGCGCCCCGGCGACCCGGGCGCACCGATCCTGTACGAAGTCGACCGTATCCGCGACGGCAGGTCGTTCACGACCAGGCGAGTGGTCGCAATTCAGCACGGCCACGCCATCTTCAACCTGCAGTGCTCGTTCCACATCGACGAGGGCCCCGGGCTCGTCCACCAGGTGCCGATGCCGGACGTGCCACGTGCCGAGGACCTTCCGACGGTTCGGGAGCGGCTCGAGCCCTACCGGGAGCAGCTTGCGGAGTGGTTCCTCGACGAGCGGCCGCGGCCGATCGATCAGCGTTACATCGGCGAGCTCCCGTGGCTGCGATCGGAGGGCCGGGGAACGAGCCAGAGGTTGTGGCTCCGCGCCGACGGCGAGCTGCCTGACGACCCGTTGCTGCACGACGCGGTCGTCGCCTACGCCTCGGACATCTCGCTCATCCAGTCGATGCTCACCCCGCATGAAGTCCTCTGGAACGATGCCGCCGCCATGGTCGCCAGCATCGATCACTGCATGTGGTTCCACCGTCCGCTGCGGGCGGACCGTTGGCTGCTGTTCGATCAGGAGTCGCCCAACGCCTACGGAGCCCGGGGACTCGCGAGAGGTCTCATGTTCGACGAGGAAGGCCTGCTGGTCGTCAGCCTGGTGCAGGAGGGCCTTATCCGCGTGAAGCCGTCCGGGCCGCGGCGAGAAGCCTGAGGGAGCCCGATCTCGAGCATGGCCTTCGCCTTCGGCTTCGGCATCTTCCTCGCGTTGATGGCGGTGCTGGTGTTCTTCGTGCTGCGCTTTGCCGTGCGGGAAGGTCGGCGGCGGGCGACCGGACCGTCAGACGAGCCCGCCGCGCCGACTCTCGAAGATCACACCGACGAGGGCTGAGACGGCCAGGAACAGTCCCACTGCGAGCGTCCAGGCACCGAACACCAACGCCAGCCCGATGAACGTGCAACCGAGTCCGAGGACGAATGGCCAGATGCTGCTGCCGGGAAAGGCACCTACGACGCCCGCCCCGTCCTCGAGCGTGGCATCGGGATTGTCCGCCGGCCTCGGGTTCATGCGGCGCGCCCACCAGAGGTAGTAGAAGCCGGGCACGCTGCCGAGGAGGAACGTCCCGAGCAGCATGACGCTGCCCGCCTGCTCATAGCTCAGCAACCAATAGACGATGGCGACCAGTCCGAAGAAGAACCCGATGAACAACAGGACGTAGGCCTCTACCTTCATCGGTCGGGATCCTCCGACCCGTAGTTTCCGGCCCCGTTGCCGGCTCCGTCCACTTCGGTCCTCTCGAGCACCGCCGTTCCCCCGCCGTTCGAAGCGGCCAACGTGGCGAACCGCGGCTGACCGTGGTCGAGGATCCTGTGCTCGGGGTGGTTGAA
Organism: uncultured Acidimicrobiaceae bacterium; assembly: GCA_963763085.1. GTDB lineage: Bacteria > Actinomycetota > Acidimicrobiia > Acidimicrobiales > Bog-793 > CAVXNB01. The sequence continues at coordinate 425,898 of CAVXNB010000004.1, read as the reverse complement.
GTCCCAGACCGGGCGCTCGGAACGGACGGGAGGAATGCTCAGGAAGTTGTGATGCGGTGGCGGAGAGGTCGTCGCCCATTCGAGGGTGGACGCGTCCCACGGATTGTCGCCGGCGGGGATCGGTTTACGCCACGAGACCCAGAGGTTGACCAGGAACAGCGCCACCGACAAGAACAGCAGGACCGCGCCGACGCTGGAGATCCGGTTCAGGGTCGTGTACCCGTCAGTCGCGGCGTACTCCGCCACCCGTCGCGGCATGCCCCTCAGTCCCACCAGGTACTGCGGATCGAAGGTGACGTTCGTGCCGATGAACATCAGCCAGAAGCTCGCCTTTCCGAGCGGTTCTCGCAGCATCCGGCCGGTGATCTTCGGGTACCAGAAGAAGAATCCCGCGAATGCCCCCATCACGAGAGCCATGACGACGCTGTGGAAGTGGGCGACGACGAAGTAGGTGTCGTGGGTGGCGAAGTCGATCGGTGGGGAGGCGAGCAGGATCCCGGTCACCCCGCCGAGGAGGAACGTCACGAGGAAGCCGACCGCAAAGAGCATCGGCGTGTCGAACTTCACCGACCCTCGCCACATCGTGCCGATCCAGTTGAAGAACTTGATCCCGGTCGGGACGGCGATGAGATACGACATCAGGCTGAAGAAGGGAAGCAGCACGACACCGGTCGTGAACATGTGGTGCGCCCACACGCTCGTGGAGAGCGCCGCGATGGAGATCGTCGCGAACACCATGCCGCGGTAGCCGAAGATCGGCTTGCGCGAGAACACCGAGATCACGTCGGTCACGATCCCGAAGTACGGCAGGGCGAGGATGTAGACCTCCGGATGGCCGAAGAACCAGAAGAGGTTCTGCCAGAGCACCGGCACGCCACCGCCGGAGACCTCGAAGATATGTGCGCCGAGGTTCCGGTCGCACCACAGCAGGACGAGCGCGCTCGTGAGCACCGGGAAGGCGATCAGGATCAGGATGCCCGTGACGAGCATGTTCCAGGTGAAGATCGGCATCCGGAACATCGTCATGCCTGGGGCGCGCAGGTAGTAGATCGTGGTGACGAGGTTGACCCCGGTGAAGATGGCCGAGAAACCCGTGAGGATCAAGGCCACGATCCACAGGTCCGGGCCGGCGCCCGGAGTGTTGATCGAGTTCGAGAGCGGTGCGTAGGCGACCCAGCCGAAGTCCGCCGCCGAGCCGGTCGTCAGGAAGCCCATCATCATCAGCGAGCCGCCCCCGAGGTACAGCCAGTACGACAGGGCGTTGAGCCTCGGGAACGCCATGTCGGGCGCTCCGACCTGCAACGGCACGATGTAGTTGGCGAGGCCACCGAACGCGAACGGGCCCGACGAACAGGTAGATCATCAGGCTGCCGTGCATGGTGAACAGCTCGTTGTAGGTGTGCTGCGACAACAGCGTGCTGTCCGGGCTGGCGAGCTGGGCTCGCATGAGAATCGCCATGCACCCGGCCAGGAGGAAGAAGACGAACGAGGTGATCGTGTAGCTCTTGCCGATCACCTTGTGGTCGGTCGAGGTGATCCACTTCAGGAACCCGGACGGGCCGTGCTCGTGCTCAGGCTCGGGGCTCTCCTCGAAGACGGGAGGGCGATCGGCGAGAAGGGTCATGACGAAGCTCCCGACGCGGCCTTGGCCCTCAGCCATGCCTGGAAGATCCGGGGCTGGACGACCCTCACGCTGAACAGCATCTCAGAGTGGTACAGGCCGCAGTACTGCGCGCAATGGCCGGGGAACACGCCCAGACTGACGGGCGTGAAATCGAAGTTGTTCGTGACACCCGGGAGCGCGTACCGGCCGAAATTGAAAGCGGGAATGTAGAAGGTGTGCACCACGTCGTTCGACACCAGCACGATGTGGGTGGTCTGGTGGAGGGGCAGCTCGAATTGGGGGTACTGCGACGAGGTCGGATTGCCGGCCAGCACCCCGGGCTTGGCATCCGCGGTCTCCACCAGAGCGATCTGCTGCTTGGCGGCGTTGAGGTACTGGAAGCTCCATCCCCACTGAAATCCCGTGACCCTGATGGTGACCGCCGGATCCGGGCTCAGCGCGTCGATCTTGTTCTCGGCGACGACCGTGTAATAGAAGATGACGCCCACCATGATGAGCGGCACGGCCGTGTAGACGATCTCGAGGAAGCGATTCCCGTGGAATTGCCTGGGCATGTGGTTCGGGTCGCGGCGGCGGTAGGCGACGACCGCCCACAGGATGAGGCCCCAGACGAGAACAGCGACCGCAAGGCCGGCAATCGTCATCCAGGACCACAGCTTGAACTCCGTCTGGCCCTGGGTCGTGGCACCGCGGTAGGCGCCGAAGGTGGGCAGGTTGCAACCGCCGAGCACCGCAGCGAGAGCACCGAGAGCGACTACCGGCACGAGTCGTTTCAGCCGGCCGGGCATCCTGGTCCCCACGAGCGAGACATTAGCCAAGGTCTCCGAGCCGGAGCCAAACTGGCGATCCCGCCTAATCGGGTTGAGTTGTAGACCCAGGTGGAGTGGGCTGCGACCCACCCGAGGCGGACCTCGCCTCCTTGGCGGCACGCCCGATTCGCCGTGCGTGACCCGTCGCTCTGCCGAGACCGCGGGCGGCCGAGGAGGGAGCGCCCGAGCTGCGGGCCTTCGCGACCGCCGCCCCGACGACCCAACCTGCCGTCGACGCGACCCCGGCCACGGCATCGGCGGCGTTCCCGGTCTGTGGCGTCGCCGCAGTGCCTGCCGGCACCGATGCGGTGGTGTTCGCCGGCTGCCTGGCGGCGGCCGTGGCCGGGGGGGCGGTGGCGGCCGGGGGGGCGGCGGTCTCCGGCGGCATCCTGGACGTCTGGGTCCTGGCCGCCCCGTGCGACATCAGGGCTCCGAGGCGGGCGGCCCGTGACGGCGGCCCCGTCCGTTCGGGATGCGGCCGCGGCACGATCTCGGTCGTGAACGACATGCGCACGAGCAGGACCGCCACGGCCTCGCAGAGGATGATCGGGATGATCTGGAGGTCGTGCAGGTAGAGGAGAGGCGAGATTGCAAAGAGCGCAGCCACGACCAGATCCAAGGAGAGATGCAGACGCTTGGGCAGAAGCTTCACCGCGGCGAGGGGCCCTTTGGTGACGAAGGCCAACGCCCCGATGACACCTCCGCCGGCGATCAGGACGAACTCAGGACGCCCGCTGACGTGGATGCCGACGCCGAAGAGGGCGGCGGCAATCGTGTACTCCGCGAGCTGGTGCCCGCCGAAAGGGACCTGGCGGCGCGACGATTGAGGCGACGCCATCGCTCGACGCTGGGCCGCGGAGCGGCTCAGCTGGGAGTGATCGGGCCAGACGTCTTGTCGTCGGCCTTCGACGTCGCGGAGTCACCCTTGTTGGGGTCGCCCTCTTCCATGCCCTTCTTGAATTCGTGCGACGCGCTGCCCAGCCCGCGAGCGAGCTTGGGGAGCTGCGTCCCCCCGAAGAGGAGCACGACGACGATAACTGCAATCACGATCAAGCCGTCGGGACCAAAGATCTCGGCAAGCATCCCGGTGATCACCTGCCTTCCTGTTCTGCGGACTCAACCAGGTTAGACCCGTCCCGGCCACTCTGTGCACTCGGGACTCTGAAACATCTACGTGCCTGACTCCTGACCCGGATGAGCGATCAGCTTCCTGTCCAGACCGGCGGCCGCTTCTCGGCGAACGCCACCGCCCCCTCGAGGGCGTCCTTGCTCGTGAAGATGGGTACCGTGAGCTCGGCATTGAGCTTCCATGCCTCCTCTTCTGTCAGGTCGAGCGAGCGCTTCATGAGCTCCTTGGAGGTTCGGACCGCGAGCGGGGCGTTGTCACAGATCACGTTCGCGAGGGCGAGCGCCTCCTCCATCAAGCGCTCGGCCGGAACGACCCGGTTCACGAGTCCGTAGGACAGAGCGCGCTGCGCGTCGATGCTCTCGCCCGTCAGGGCGAGCTCGAGGGCGATCGCTTGGGGAGCCCGCCGTGCGAGCCTGATCAGCCCGCCGCCGGCGGCTGCGAGACCTCGCTTGACCTCTGGGATTCCGAAGAGGGCATGATCGGCCGCCACGACCAGGTCGCACGCCAGCACGATCTCGAAACCGCCCGCCAGCGCCACGCCATTCACCGCCGCGATGAGCGGCTTGGGGAACTTGCGACTTGCGATCCCTGCAAAGCCGCCCCTGGCGGTGAGGATTTCGCTCATCTCGCCCGAGGCGAACGCCTTCAGGTCCATCCCTGCGCAAAAGGCGCGGTCGCCGGTTCCTGTCAGGACGACGACCCAGACCTCGGGATCGTCGGTGAGCTCGTCGAAGATCGCCCCCAGTGCCCTCGTCGTAGCGCCGTCGATGGCGTTGCGAGCCCGTTCGCGGTTCAGGCGCACGATCTCGACGTGACCGTGCCGCTCACGAACAACGGGCTCGTCGGCGGTCTGTGCCGCCTCACTCGCATCCGACATGTCAGCCTCCTTCTCGAGTGGTTCTCGCAGTCACGCTTCTACCCCGCTCCGCCCGAGACGGGCCAATGCGGTCTCCGCCTCTTCGACGAACCGCCTGACGAGCTCGCCGGCCGGTACGAGCTCCTCGATCGCCCCGGTCCCCTGACCTGCCGGGTAGCACTCGCGGGCCGGGTCGACGCCGTCCTGGTCGGGCCCGGCGCCGAGATGGAACGCGCGGTCGCCCATGGATCGCCTGAGCTGCGCCGGGAAGGCGGCGAGCTCGTCTGGATGCTCCTCGAAATACGCCGTGTAGGAATTGCGAATGACCCGCATCGTCTTGCCGGAATAGGCGCGGCTCACGACGGTGGCATCCTCTCTCGCCGCCAGCAACGCCTCCTTGTAACCGGGAACCGCCCGCGCCTCGGGCGTCGCGATGAATCGGGTACCGACCCACACCCCGTCGGCGCCGAGAGCGAGCGCCGCCGCGAGCCCCCGGCCGTCGAAAATACCGCCGGCGGCCACGACCGGCACCGACGCGCCGACGGCGTCGACGATTTGAGGCACGAGCGGCATCGTCGCCACCTGGCCCGTGTGGCCGCCGGCCTCGGTGCCTTGTGCGACGACGAGATCGCAGCCTGCCTGCACGGCCCGTCTCGCGTGCTCGACCTTGCCGCACATGTTGACGACGAGGACGTCGGCCTCGTGACACAGCGAGACCACGCCGGCGGGGACCCCGAGGCCGGCGACGAAGACGCTGGCTCCCTCCTCGATGAGCAGGCGAACCTGGTCTTCGAGGCCTCGTGGCATGGCCGTGAGCAGATCGACCCCGAAGGGCAGTCGTGTGGAAGCGCGAACCTGGCGCATCTCCGCGACCATGCGTTCCGGGCTCATGGTGGACGCACCGAGGCATCCGAAGCCGCCGGCCTCGGATACCGCGGCCACGAGGGGCGCATAGGAGACGCCGCCCATTCCCGCGAGCATTACGGGATGCTCGATCCCGAGGAGCTTGGTAAGGCGTGTCTGCACCATGCCTCCGTCTCGACCGGACTTCCCGGACCCGCGCACGCTACGCCGGGGGGTCCGTGGCCCTATCCTGGGAGGGAGCATGGCACAGCAGAAGCAAGGTGACTCCGGGTTGCCAGAGTCGACACGTACGACTCCCGTTCCTCTCCTCACGCCGTCGGCCGGTGACAGCAACAGCAACGGCGACGGAGCTCCACGAGCTCAGCCGCTACCGAGCGATCCGCCGCTTCAGTTCCGGGGTATCGACCGGGCCGAGCTCATCGAGGACTTCCGTCTGGCCTGCACCTCGCGGGCTTTGGACGACCGGGAGATCACGCTCCAGCGCCAGAGCCGCGTCTTCTTCGAGATTGCCGGCGCCGGCCACGAGGCTCTCCTGCTCGCGATGGCCCGGTCGCTGCGCCCCGGCTACGACTGGTTCTTCCCGTACTACAGGGATCAGGCGCTGACGCTCGGCCTCGGTGTCTCGCCCCGCGACATCCTCCTCCAAGCCGTCGGCTCCCGCGAGGACCCGAGCTCGGGGGGCCGGCAGATGCCGGCTCACTGGGGGAGCAAGGCCCTCAACATCGTCTCGCAGTCGAGTTGCACGGGCAGCCAGTGCCTTCCGGCCGTCGGATGCGCCGAGGCGTCGCGTTACATCGTGCGAAGGAACCTGCCGGGCTGCATCGCCTACGGCGATGAGGTGACCTACGTGTCGCTGGGCGAAGGAGCGACCTCGGAGGGCGAGTTCTGGGAGAGCCTCAACACCGCCTGCCGGTTGCACCTTCCGGTCGTCTATCTCGTGGAGGACAACGGCTGGGCCATTTCCGTGCGGGCGTCCGACCAGGCACCGGCGCCGATCTCGGAGCTCGTGCGGGGGTTCCGGGGCCTGGCCATCCACGAGGTGGACGGGACTGACTATTTTGCGTCCCGGCTGCTCGCTGCGAGGGCTATTCCGCGGGTGCGGGCAGGGGAAGGGCCCTGCCTGATCCATGCGAAGGTGACGCGGCCCTACTCGCATTCCTCCCAGGACTCCCAGTCGAAGTACCGGTCTCCCGAGGACCTCGCGGAAGAGGCGACCCACGACCCCATCGTCCGCCTCGAGCGCGAGCTGATCGAGGGCGGCGTGATCACCAGCGCTGAGGCCGTCGAGATACGAGACGGCGTGCGTACCCTCATCGCCTCCATCGGCCGGGAGGTTCTGGAGGCCCCCCGGCCGGACCCGGCCACGGTGACCGATCAGGTGCTGGCACTGCCCGCGATCCCGGAGCCGAAGCTCCAGGCGAGGCCTACCGGCTCCGAGGCCGGCGCGGACGCCCAGAAGTCGATCGGGATGGGCGAGGCGATCCGGCAGGTGTTGTTCGAGCAGATGAAGGCAGACGAGCGGATCCGGGTCTTCGGCGAGGACGTCGCCGACGCGGGCGAGGACATCATCGCCCTCGTCGAAGGCAAGGGCGGCGTGTTCGGCACGACTCACGGACTCCAGCGCGAGTTCGGGATCGCCCGCTGCTTCAACACTCCCCTCGCCGAGGCCAACATCATCGGGCGCGGCGTGGGACAGGCGATCCGCGGGCTTCGGCCGTGCGCCGAGATCCAGTTCTTCGATTACATCTGGCCGGCGATGATGCAGATCCGCTCCGAGGCTGCGACGACGAGGTGGCGCTCCGAAGGGCGATTCACGGTTCCGATGGTCATCCGTGTCGCTATCGGCGGCTACCTGACCGGTGGCGGCATCTGGCACTCCCAGTGCGGCGAGTCGATCTTCACGCACATCCCGGGGCTCATCGTCATCATGCCGTCGCGCTCCAGTGACGCCGCCGGCCTGCTCCGGACCGCGTTCCGTTGCGAGGACCCGGTGATGTTCCTGGAGCACAAGCATCTGCTGCGCCAGAAGTACGCCATGGACCCGCCGACGCCGGCCGATTATCTGATCCCGCTCGGCAAGGCCGCAACCGTCCGGCCGGGCGACGACCTGACGATCGTGACGTGGGGAGCGACGGTGCAGAAGTCGCTGGAAGCGGCCGAGCAACTCGCGGCAGACGGTGCGGGCGTCGAGGTCATCGACCTCCGCTGCCTACTTCCCTGGGACAAGGAGGCGGTCGCCGCGTCAGTGGCTCGCACGTCGCGCCTCCTCGTGGTGCACGAGGACGTGCTCACGAGCGGCTTCGGGGCGGAGGTGGCGGCTTGGGCGGGGGAGGCGTGCTTCGAGGACCTCGACGCGCCGATCTCGAGAGTGGGCGCGACCGACACGTTCGTCGCGTACGAGCCCACGCTGGAGCGGGCGATCCTGCCCCAGACCGACGGCATCGCCAACGCCGCCCGCGCCCTGCTCGCCTATTGACGGGCGTCAGCCGGCGCCGCACCCCTGGTCCCAGGGGCGTGCGTCCTGTGGGCCTTGCCGCACCACCCGCTCGGGGAGAGGAGCGGGAACGCGCCGACGAAAAGATGACGCAAGGCGGAGGGGGTCGCCGAGCGTCGGGGTGCGGTTGCGAGGGCAAGGGGGGACAGAGACGCGCGACCCTGGGCCAAGGCCGTTGCGAGTGGCTCCGCAAAACCGGTGACGGCCGGTGGGACCTGTCATCTCGTTTTGCTCGTCCACGCATGCGACCGTACGGGACGAGAGTGAACAGACGACAAACTTGAGGTGTCCTGCACGCCGCGCGCTGATGAAGACTTGGCCAGGATCTCGCGAACCGGTCGCTTTTGACTCCGAGCCGCAGAGGACGGGGCTACCGTGGGCGACGTGGCGCGATTCACACTTCCGGTTGATCCGCCGGCAACTTACCGCATCGGATGCCATCGACCTCGTGGTCATCGACCGTCAGATGATCCAGCTTTTCGCGCTCGTCGAGAACGCGGTCGCCGGCGCCACGCACGCTCTCGTCAGCGGCGACCGCGATGCTGCCCGGATGCTCGTCGCCGCCGACGCCGACATCGACAAGCTCTACCAGGAGCTCGAGTCCCTCGTCCACGCCCGCCTGCTTGCCGGCGGGGTAGGCTCCACCGAGACGAAGTACCTGCTCGCGGTGCTCGGGATGCTCCCGGAGCTCGAACGCAGCGGGGACCTGGCCGAGCACGTGGCGAGGCGCGCCACTCGGAACCTCCCAGCCGAGATGCCGGCCCGGTTGCGCGGCTACGTGCAGCGGATGGGCGAAGTCGCGTGCGCGATGTGGCGAATGGCGGCCGACGCCTATGGCGGCGACCTGCCGAGCGCGTCCGAGCGGCTCGAGTCGCTCGACGACGAGATGGACGACCTCCACGTGACGTTCATCGCGGAGCTCGTGACGTCCGGGACGCAGGTCGTCGTGGCGATCGAGCTGGCGCTCGTGGGCCGCTTCTACGAGCGACTCGGTGATCACGCCGTCAACCTGGCGCGGCGAGTGCCCAGCCGGCTGCGACCGATCGTCATCAACACCCCGGCGGACTTCGCCAGCGAAGGCACCATCTGAACCCCAGCTCAACCGCCTGAGGCAAGCCGGGCCCGGCTGGCGAGGCCGGCGTCGTCGAACCATGGCCGCAGCGCGATCCGGGCGGGCGGATAGCTCCCGTAGACGAGCACAGCCTCGCCGGGAGGGAGCCGGCGGAGCCAGCCGGGGGGAGCGAGCGCCTGTACCGTGACGGCCTCCGTGCGACTGTGCCGGCCGTCGTCGCCGACGGTCCAGGAGCGGTCGGGCCGCTCCTCGTCGCCGAGCAGGCCGCTCATGTGCTGCAACGTGACCGGGTCGGAGATCCCCGAGCAGACGAGTTTGGCGCGGTGGTTGTTCACCACCGTGGCCCAGCGGCTCCCGTAGCGCGACTCGACCTGCGCCAGGTCCTGCCAGACCGTGACGAGCTGGACCCCGTGACCGGCTGCGGTCGCCACGACCCGGTCGAGGTCGGCGAGCGGGGCGACACTCGCCGCCTCGTCCAGAACGACCAGAAGCGGCGGGTCGAGAGGCCGGCCGGTTGCGGCGGCCCGGTCGAACGCGGCGTCGAGAACCTCCCGCACGATGGCAGTGAAGACGGGCGCCAGGCGCTCCTGCTCCCGTGCGGGCGCGCAGCAGAACAGCGTCCCGGCCCGGCTGGCGACGAGTGCCGCCGGGTCTATGTCGCACCTCTCGGCCGACGCAGCCACGGCAGGGTCGGCGAACGCGGCGACGACGGTCTCGGCGGTCGCGTAGACGGAAGAACGCTGGCGCTCCTCCCGCCCGAGGCTCGCCCGTGCCGCCCTGAGGGCCTCGGGCACCCCGGCCAGTTCGAGCGCGAGCAGGACCTCGCTCGCCTCCTCCTCGTCCAACCAGCGGACCACGTCCGCCATGGAGGCGCCGGCGGTGGCGGCGGCGAACAGCAGCGGGGCGAGGAGCTTCTCCGCGTTCGCATACCAGAAACCAGCGTCCTCCATCCCCCCGTCCCCCGCCCTCGCGACCGAGCACAGCGCCGAGGCGATCCGCCTCGCACCGGGCCAGGTGATGGCCCTTGCGAGTGGCGACCAGCCGGCGGGTCGGGAGCCGGCCCTGCAGCCCGAGAGGTCGGTCGAACCGGTCGGGTCGTAGCACTGCACGTCACCGAGCGACCGGCGCCACTCGAGCGTCTCGTGCAGCAGGTCGGCCTTGACGCTCGTGGCGAGGATCGGTCCCGCCCATTCGAGGATCGCCGGCACCGCGAGCGCTGTCGTCTTCCCGGACTGCGTCGGCCCGACGACCATGACCGAGTGCCGCGCCTCGGCCGCAAGCAGGCGGCCCGCGTGGGTGCCGAGGACGATGCGGTCCCCCGTTGCCCGCTGCACTCGGAGCGGCCGTAGGTCGCGGGGATGCGCCCAGCCCCTCGAGGCCGGCGCCGGCCGGGTCGTCCGGGTCCTGCGGGCGAGCCGGGATGCGAACCACCAGACGCCAATGCCCGAGACGACCGCCGAGGCTACGAGGCCGGCCAGCCAGGCGTCTGTGAACCCGCTGCCGGGCAGGCTCCGGCGGATGAGCGGCGGCCACGCCTCGCGGGGCATGAGCGGGTGGGCCATGAGTCGCACCAGCAGGGTGGGCGCACTGCCGGCCGGCACCTCCCGCCAGCGGCCGGTTGTAGCCAGGGTCAGGAGACCGCCTCCAGCCCAGATGAGCCACGACAGCCCCAAGAAACCAGCCACCGCGCCCAACGCCACCCCATCCCACTCACGGCCGCCGCCAGGCGGCCTCGCGTCCGGCCGGCGCGGCCGGCCCGCCCGGGCCGCTCGGCGCCACGGGATCACGACCGATCCCGTTCGGCCAACCTGGCGTCGGTGTCCACGACGGCGCGCTCGTCCGGGCCGAGCAGGTGCTCGACGAGGTACCGGCGCCCGCCGACTCGCCAGAGCGCAACCCCCCTGCGCAGCCGCGGCAGGACGTCGAGCTCCTCCCGCGAGCACCCGAGCACTTCGGCCAGCAGCGGCAGCTCGGAGGCGGGCTGCGCGTAGCAGACGATCGTCTCCGAGTCTGCGAGCAGCCCCTCGGCCAGGCGGCTCTGCTCGCTGCCCGCCGGGCCGCTCGCGCTCAGGTCGGACGCCCGGTGGCAGACGGCGATGTTCGCGAGCCCGTGGGAGCGCGCGAGCTTCCACGACGATCGCAGGTAGCGGGCGACGGCGAGCTCAGTCAGGATCGCCCAGGCCTCGTCGACGACGAGGATCGTGCGGGCGTCGGCCCGTACGGTCATGGCCTGCAGCCAGGCCGCTGCGCACGCCATGAGCGCGCCCAGCGCCTCGGAGTGGTAGACGGCGGAGAGGTCGAGGACGAGCACTCCGGACCGCTGGTCGAGGCCCGGCGACGTGGGACCGTCGAACATGCCCGCAAGGTCGCCCTCGACGAGCCTGCGCAACTCGAGGCCCACGTCCCGGCCGTCGCTCTCGAGGCCGGCCTTGGTCGTTCCGACGAGCCTGGCCGACTCCGCCAGGGGTCGAAGGAGCGCCCAGACGACCTCGGGCAGGATCGGCGGGCCGGAGGAGTGATCCCGGTGAGCCCGGGTCGCCGCACCGAGCGCCAGCTCGAGTGCGGCGTGCTCACGAGGCGACAGCGGTCTGCGGAGGCACGCCGCCGCGAGCGTTCCGAGCAGGACGAGGCGCTGCCGGTCTACGCCCAGGTCGGTCGGAACGGCTGGAGCATCCAGCGGGTTGACCCGGATCGGACCGCCGGGCGCCAGTGTCAACGGCGCGGAGCCGAGGGCCCGGGCGAGCGGGCCGTATTCTCCCTTCGGATCGAGCACTGCTACTTGCCGGCCGAACGCGGCCTGCCTGAGCAGGTACGTCTTCACGAGCGCGCTCTTTCCCCGCCCGATCTGGCCGAGCACCGTGACGTTGGGGTTCGTCACGGTCCCGGCCGCGTACAGCTCGAACGGGTCGTGGGCGAACGGCCCGCCGACGAGGTCCTGACCGATGAGCACCCGGCTCGCCGGCAGGGGCGCCGAGGCGGCGAACGGGTAGGCCGCTCCGAGCTGGGCAGTCGTCGACTCGTGCGGCGGGAGCTTCACGCGCACCCCCTTCCCGTCGGAAGGGTGCAGGTATAAGCCTCCTCCTGGGCACCGAACAGGCGGTGGAGCTCCAGTTGCGAGCGGGCGGCCGTCTGCTCGATCCGCCCGCAGGCGGCGGCAAGGGCCGTCTCGTCGTCAGCCGTCACGGCGAGGTAACCCGTGAAGCGGAAGGCGGCGTGGCCTTGGGCGAGCTCGGCCTCTCGGCGGGTCGTCGCCTCGTGCTCGTTGCGCGAACGGGCGGTGACGGCGAAGCCGTGCCGGCGCCTCAGCTCGGCGTCGGCCGCGCCCGACGTCCGGTCGTGCTCGGCGCGGCGCACCGCCCGGAGCGGGGCGACCGGTGCCATCGTCACCGCGATCGTCCTCCGCAGCCCGCCCTCGAGCAAGAGCGGCAAAAGGAAACCACTCCCCACGCCACCCCTCGGCCACTCCGTGATCCAGTAGACGGCGTGCCAGGTGCCGTCCGTCCGCACGCTCGACCAGCCGGCTTCGACCCCGAGCGGCCACGGCCAACGGTCGGCGACCCCAATCGGGGCGCCGGCCACCGCGGTCGATCTCCGGATCACGGCCGCGAGGGCCTCGGGCGAGAGGGCACCACCGACCTCGAGGCCGGCCGCGACGCACCGCCGCTCGAGTGCGTCGAGCTCTCCGACCATCCGCTCGGCCGTCTCGCGGCCCCTGCGCCGGCCCGGTCCCGAGGACGTCCGGACGCTCACGGCGACGAGCACCTCGTGTCGCCACAGCCCTGGATCTGCGTGCCCGAGCAACGAGCTGTAGTTGGCGGCGGCGATCCCGCGATCGGCTGCGGCCTCAGGTTCAGCGGCGTCGTCGAACCCGCCCGGCAGGCACCGCGCCACCCACTGCAGGCGGTGGAGCGCACCACCCTCGCGCGCCAGGGCCGCGAGAACCGCGGACCAGGCCGCGACGCGGCGGGCTCGATCCGTCTCGTCCCCCAACGCAAAACCAGACCCCCCGACCCTCACAGCCGCCGCCCACGTGCCTGCCGCCTTGTCGACGACCACCCCGATCCGCCGACCGCCGACGCTCATCGGGATCTCGTCCAGCTCGAGGGTGGAGAGCGGCCCCCGTGGCCGGCGCGGGACGCTCAACTGATGGGCCACGTGCGACGCGACCACCGGCGCCCATTGCTCGGCGCTCCGTCCGGCGAGCGGCCAGGTCGCGAAGGCCACGGTGGCGCCCACCACGACGAGAGCGAGCAACGCCCCGGCGGTGCCGCCAAGGGAACGGAGCAGCAACACGCCGGTGACGAGACCCGTGCCGACGGCGGCCAACTGCCCGCCTCGCCAGCCGGCCACGAGACCGCGCCGGCTCCGAGGACCGATCTGGTAGCGGGGAGGTTCCTCAGTCATCAGTGTCGTCCCTCCGGGCGAGCGCCGACACCCAACGGTCGTACGACACTTGATCGGCGCCGTCGCTGTCGGCGGCTCCCGAGACCGGACCCGGGGCACCTACAGATGCCTCCGCTCCCTCGTCCGGCGTGCCCAGCTGGGCGGTGGACGGAGCGAGGCCACCAGGGCCACCACCCGGGCCGAGCCCGCCGCCCGGGCCGAGCCCGCCGCCCGCGCGCTGGGGCTGCCGGCGGCGCTGGGGCTGCCGGCGGCGCTGGGGCTGGCGGCGGCGCTGGGGCTGGCGGCGCCGACAGGGCTGCCCGGCTGCCGGCCCCGCCTGGGCTGCCGGACTGCCGGCCCCGCCTGGGCTGCCCGGACTGCCGGCCCCGCCTGGGCTGCCGCCGGCGCTCGAACCACCTAGCGCGGCGCCGGCAAACGATCCCATCTCCTCCACGCCGGCGATCTCCCACTTCGCGACGCCCGAACCGAGGCGCTCTGCGGCGTGGACGGACCGCCGGCCGAGACCCTCGAAGTGGGCGGTCGCTCCCGCCTCGATCGCCGGTACCAGCTTCAACAAGGCGAACGGGGCGAATCCGGCGATGGCGAGGAGGGCGATTCCCTCGACGACGCCTGCGAGGCCGCTCGAACTTCCGAGCAGGCCGGCTGCGAGAGCGAGCACGGCCGCGATCACGAGCTTCGAGAGCACGAGGGCGGCCAGGGTCTCGCCGAGCCGGCGAGCCCAGTGCGCGGTCGCCGGCCAGGCCAAGCCGGCGAGCGCGAGTGGCAGGAACAAGGAGGCAGCGGCGATGGCTGCCGAGCGGACGGCGAGCTCGAGCCAGAGCACGAACGACACGATCGCGGCAGCGAGCACGACCATGAACCCGCCGAAGGCCGCCAGGCCGAGCCCGCCGCCGCGGCTGAGCCCGGCGACAAGACCCAGCAGCAACCGGTGCGTCGGGTCGCCGGCGGCGTCGAGCATCATGGCGCTCGCCTGGTCCGTGGCCGCCAGCCCGAGTGCCACGAGCTGGACGCTCACTCCCGTGAAAAGCAAAGCGAGGGGCAGTCGCATCAGCGCGCTGCGCAGCAGGGGTCCCGGCTCCTGGCGGGCGATGGCCTGGATGGCCCCGGCCGCCAGAAGCGGCAGTGCGACGGCGGCGCTGAGGACGGCCATGACGGCGAATTCGTTCCGGAACGCCCTTCCTGTGAGCACGGGCTCGGTACTCGCCGAGAGCGCCGCGCCGAGCGCGCCCACCAGCGAGGCGGCACCGGTCGCGACCCAGACCAGCAGCTGGTGGAAGAACCCTACAAGGATTGCCTTCGTGATGGCGTCCGCGAGACCCGTGCCCCCGAGACCGTCGAAGACGCTGGTGATCGTGTTGGACAAACCGCCGACTGTGCCCTCGATCGTCCGGAGGATGCCTCCGATGCCTCCGCCGCCTCCCGCCTTCGGGGCGAGGGTGCCGGTGAGCGCGTGCGCGTGGCTCGCGACACGGTGGACCGGGTCAGTGAATCCCATGGCCGGCCTCGAACAAGAAATTGACAAGGGTCGGCGCCGCCCCGATGACGAGGGCGGCGGCTCCGGAGACGAGCACCGCCTTCCGGCCGGTCGTGGCGTACTGGTAGTTGTTCGTGTGGCTTCCGAGGGCCCACGCCGCCGCACCGAGGACGAGCCCGACCAGGGCCGCGACCAGGGCCCACCAGCCGAGGCCGTTGGTGAGCTGTTGGATAGTCGACCGTCCCGGCAGCGCCGAAGCGCTCGGGTTCATCGATACGACGCCGGCGAGCATCAAGACAAGCGGTGAGGCGGTCATCGGCCTACCTTCCGAACGGCGGATTCGTGCAGGCCGAGGACCGGCGATTCGCCGGTGTCAGCCTCGGCTGACCGGCCCTTTGAGACTTGTCGAGGCGACTACCGCCACACCTACCGGCCCGGCGCCGCCGGACCCGGAGCGAACCGCGGCGCTCGGGGCCTGCAATGCTTAGCGAGTGGAGACCGTCCTTCATGTGAAGGTGCTCGACGTCGTTATCGCAGCCGCCGTCGTGCTCGCGCTCATGGCCGCGTCGGCCGTTGTGGCGGCCCGCCGAGGTCGCCGCGGGCTGCGCCAGCGGCTCCAAGCGCTCGCATCGCGGCTCGGGGCCGAGGCTCCGCCGAAGGAGCCGCGGGACCTCGAGGAGGTCCTCACCCACGTCGAGCGGGCGACCGACAGGGCAACCGAAGCCGTGGCCGAGGCCAGCGCAGAGGCGATCCGGCTCCGCCGCGCGCTCGACACGCTTCCGCAAGCCGTGATCGTCACGGACGAGCGCGGCGAGACCGTGTTCCGCAACAGCAAGGCCGTCGCGCTCATGGGGAGCCGTCACGGGGACGCGCTCGCCGCCCAGGCCGTCGACGAGCTTCTCGCCGAGACGGCACCCGGGTCTCGGGAGGAGCGAATTCTCGAGCTGTACGGCCCTCCCCGACGAACGCTGGTCGTGCGCACCGAGAGCATCGACAACGGCCAACGCGCTCTCGGCGTGATCGCGGTCATCGAGGACGTCTCCGAGCGCCGCCGGCTCGAGGACGTCCGGCGGGACTTCGTCGCCAACGTCAGCCACGAGCTGAAGACCCCGATGGGCGCCCTCGGCCTGCTCGCCGAGACACTGCTCTCCGAGAACGAGCCGCAGGTGGCCCACCGTCTCGCCCAACGGATCCACACCGAGGCCTTTCGGATCAGCAGGGTCATCGACGACCTCCTCGACCTGTCGCGCATCGAGAACGAGGAGTCGCCTCCGAGGGAGCCGGTGCCGATCAACCTCGTCATGGCCGAGGCGGCCGAACGCGTCAAGGAGGCTTCGAGTCAACGGCAGATCGAGGTCAAGCTGGAGGAGCCCCACCCCCAGGTGGTCGTGCTCGGCGATCGGCGGCAACTGACTTCGGCGGTGTACAGCCTGCTGGAGAACGCGGTGAAGTTCTCTCCCCAGGCGAGCCGCGTCCGGTGCATCGGCCGGGCCGAGGGAGACGAGGCTGTGATCGTCGTCGAAGACCAGGGGGTGGGTATCCCCTCGCGCGACCTCGAGCGGATCTTCGAGCGTTTCTACCGCGTCGACGCAGGTCGCAGCCGCTCAACCGGCGGGACAGGCCTCGGACTGGCTATCGTCCGGCACGTGGCCGCAAATCATCGGGGGAGCGTCCAGGTCGAATCCCGCGAGGGAGAGGGCTCGACGTTCACCTTGAGGCTCCCCCGCCAACAGAGGACCGACCTGTGACCAACCACCAGCGACGAGGTGCCGGCACGCTCTCGAGCGAGCGAAACCGCGCCGCAGGGAGATGGGACCAGCGAGCTCCGTCCAGGGCGGAACAGCCGCCGGCGCCGATTCCCACAGGCTTCTCGGCCGACACGGGTGCCGAGGACGATCGCGCCGCTCCTCCCGCGCGGGTGCTCGTCGTCGAGGACGCGGAGTCGTTCGTGGACGCGCTGACCGTGAACCTCGAAAGGGAGGGTTTCTCGGTGACCGTGGCGCGCGACGGGGTCGAAGCCCTCGAACGGTTCGAAGCCGACAGACCCGACCTCGTGCTCCTCGACGTGATGCTCCCCAGGCTGTCCGGCATCGACGTCTGCCGGGCCATCCGGGCCGGGTCTGCGGTGCCGATCATCATGGTGACCGCCAAGTCCACGGAGCTCGACACCGTCGTCGGCCTCGAGGTCGGTGCGGACGACTACGTCGCGAAGCCCTACCGCGTGCACGAGCTCGTTTCTCGGATGCGAGCCGTGCTGCGCCGCACACCGGGCCCGTACGCCGGCGCGCCGCGGGTGTCTACTCCGACGCTCGGACCGACCATCGCCAGCGGAGCGGACCGGCGAGTCCCAGTCGCCAACGGCACCGACCAGGCAGAGCCCTCCTGGGCGCCGGCGAGCGGACCTGCGCCGCGCAACGGCGGGCGGTCGCCGGCGGTCTCAGCGCCCCGGCCGGACGAGATCCTCCAGGTGGGCGATGTCGTGCTGGACCTCGGACGGCACGAGTGCATCGTGCGCGACGAGGAGATCAAGCTCCCGCTGAAGGAGTTCGAACTGCTGGAGATGCTGCTCGGCAACCCGGGCCGCGTCGTGACCCGGGACACGCTGATCGACCGGGTCTGGGGGATGGACTACGTCGGAGACACCAAGACGCTCGACGTGCACATAAAGCGGCTGCGGTCGCGGATCGAGGAAGACCCGTCCAAGCCCGTGCTGATCACGACGATTCGCGGCCTCGGCTACCGTTTCGAGTCGCCGCGGCGCTGACATTTGCCCGCGGTTGAGGTCGAGCACCTGGTCGTTCGTTACGGAACCCTCGTCGCCGTCGACGGTGTGAGCTTCGACGCCGACGCGGGCGAGGTCGTCGCCCTCCTCGGCCCGAACGGCGCCGGAAAGACCACGACCGTCGAGACGCTCGAGGGCTACCGGCGCCCCGACGCCGGCGCCGTGCGGGTGCTTGGGCTCGATCCCTGGACCGACCACCGAAAGCTGACGGCTCGGATCGGCGTGGTTCTCCAGCGCGGCGGGATCTACCCGATCATGAGCGCGGAGCGCGCCGTGCGGCTCTTCGCCTCCTACTACGAGGACCCACAGGATCCCGACGAGCTACTCGATCTCGTCGGTCTGCGGTCGGTGGCGCACACGCCGTTCAAGCGTCTCTCCGGCGGCGAGCAGCAGCGGCTCGCGTTGGCCCTCGCCCTCGTCGGCCGACCCAGCGTCGCCTTCCTCGACGAGCCGACCGCCGGAGTCGACCCGGCCGGCCGGATCGCCGTGCGCGAAGTGGTCGCCGGCCTGCGGGGGGCCGGCGTATGCGTGATCCTCACGAGCCACGAGCTCGACGAGGTGCAACGTCTGGCGGACCGGGTGGTGATCGTCGATCACGGCAAGGTCGTCGCCGCGGGGCGTCAGGGGGAGATCCAGGGTGGGGCGGAAGAGCTTCGTTTTGCTGCGGAGCCGGGCCTCGCGGTCGATGAGCTCGCCGAGCGTCTCGGCGTGCCCGTCACGGAGGGCCCTCCCGGCGAGTACCTCGTCGCCGCCCCGCCGGCGCCCGCTCTCGTCGCCGCGCTCACCGCCTGGCTGGCGGAGCGGGACCTCGCGCTCGGCGACCTCCGGGCCGGACGGCAGCGGCTCGAGGACGTCTTCCTCCGGCTGACCGGTTCCGCCGTCAATGCGCCGGCGGGCTCGGACTCCCCCAGACGAGGTCGCAGGGGCCGGAGCCGGGCGTGAGCTCCAGGGCGCTGCGGGCACAGGTCGGTGCGGAAACCCGCATGACCCTCGAGCGCGGGGAAACGCTGCTCGTCACGCTCGGCATACCCGTCGTGCTCCTCGTGTTCTTCACCCTCGTTCCGGTGCTGCCCACTGGCACCCCGCACCGGGTGGACTTCCTCGCTCCCGGCGTGCTCGCGCTCGCGGTCATGTCCACGGCGATGGTCAGCCTCGGGATCGCCACCGCGTTCGAACGCAGCTATGGCGTCCTGAAACGACTGGGCTCCACGCCACTCGGCCGGCCGGTGCTCCTCACGGCGAAGATCGTCTCGGTCATCGCCGTCGAGATCGCCCAGATCGTGATCCTGGTCGGCGTCTCACTCGCGCTCGGCTGGCGGCCGCACCCCGCCGCCGGACTCGCCATCATCGCCGTGCTGCTGGCGACGATCGCGTTCGCGGGGATCGGTCTCGCGATGGCGGGCGCGCTCCGGGCCGAGGTGACGCTGGCGGCGGCGAACGGCGTCTATGTCATCCTCCTGCTCATCGGCGGGGTCATCTTCCCGCTGGAGAAGCTCGGCGGTCTCGCCGCGTTCGCCCGACTGCTCCCGACCGCTGCCCTCTCGGACGCGCTCCACCCGACGCTCGGAGCCGGTGCGGGCGTGCCGCTCGAGTCGTGGGTCGTGCTGGCAGCGTGGGCCGTGATCGCGCCGGCCGTCGCGGCCTTCAGCTTCAGGTGGGAATGACTCAGTGGTAGCGGACGAGCACGTCGACCGCCATCGCCACGAAGACGACCGTGACGTAGGTGATCGAGTACGTGAACAACCGCATGGCGCTCTTCGGGGTGCCCTCTTCGCGGCGTAGGCGCACGGCGTCGGCCAGGTACAGAGCGCCGGCGAGGCCCGCCGCCGCCCAGTAGATCCACCCTGAGTGGTCGACGACGCCGAACAGGAACGAGCAGGCGACGAGGGCGACCGAGTAGACGATGATCTGGCGCGAGACCCGGTCGAACGGGGCCACCGCCGGAAGCATCGGCACGCTGGCGGCCTTGTAATCGTCGCGGTAGCGCAACGCCAGCGCCCAGAAGTGCGACGGCGTCCAGATCACGATCATCGCGAACAGGACCACCGCCGGCCAAGCGAGGTGACCGGTGACCGCCGTCCAGCCGACGAGCACGGGCACGGCACCCGCGGCCCCGCCGATGACGATGTTCTGCGTCGAGCGTCGCTTGAGTCCGATCGAGTAGACGAAGACGTAGAACAGCGCGGCACCCAGAGCGAGCAGCGCCGAAAAGAGATTGACCGCCCGCCACAGCAGCACGAATGCGGCTGCCTCCAGGAAGACCGCGAAGATGGCGGCGGCCCTCGGCGTGACCGCCCCGGTGACGATCGGCCGGTGCCGCGTCCGGTGCATGACGGCGTCGATGTCGCGGTCGACGACCATGTTGGCGGCGTTGGCACCGCCGGCGGAGAGAGCGCCCCCGACGAGGGTGGCGACGATCAGCCACCACTTCGGAATCCCCCGGTCGGCCACGACCATCGTGGGGAGCGTCGTGACGAGGAGCAGCTCGATGATCCGTGGCTTGGTCAGTGCCGCGTACGCCTTGAGTTTGAAGCTGATCGACCGGCGCGGCGCGAGTGCGGTCGTGAGCTGCACCATTGAATGGAGTGTACGAGTGGCTTGGTCTCCGGACAAGCCATGTCGCCGCGCCGGGCCGGAGCGCACGGACGCTCCGGCAGAATGGTGGCTCGGGCCGAGCGGGCGTACCATTCAAGAGCGGTGCGCCTGCCCCACTTCTCACCCGCCACCGTGCGCAAGGTGGCCCTCGCGTCCGTGGTCGCTTACGCGCTGACTTGTCCTCAGCGGGGGCGCCGTGCGGCTGACCGGCTCAGGTCTCGGCTGTCCCGACTGGCCCTCGTGCTACCAGCATCACCTGACCGCCGTGTCGTCGTTCCATCCGGTCGTCGAATTCGTCAACCGGCTCGTGACAGTAGCTGTGACGTTGCTCTCGGTCGCCGCCCTCGCCGTGACGGCCCTCCGCACGCCGCCGCGTCGGGATCTCACCATCATCGGCGCGGGACTGGTCGGCGGCATCGTGGCCCAGATCGTGCTCGGTGGCCTCGTGGTGCTCTTCAAGTTGAACCCGTATCTCGTCGCGCTTCACTTCGCGCTCACGATCGTCATCCTCGTCAACGCGATCCTGCTCTACCACCTGTCCCGCAACGACCCGACTCCCGCCGAGCCCGTCGTCGGACGCGACCTCATCTACCTGGCGCGGCTGCAGCTGGCCACCCTCGGCCTGGTCACTCTCATCGGCACGGTCGTCACCGGCACCGGCCCGCACGCCGGCGGAGCGGGCGCCAAACGGATCCCGGTCGCGTTCAGGGACATGGCAGAGCTGCATTCGAGCGTCGCGCTGTTCCTCATCGGTCTGACCTTGGCTTCGCAGTTCGCTTTTCACTACGCGAAGGCGCCTGCGGTCGTGCTGCACCGCGGGCGCCTCCTGATCGAGGTGATGGCGATCCAGGGCGCTCTCGGTTACCTGCAGTACTTCCTGCACGACGCCGCTTGGGTGGTCGAGTTCCACCTGGCGGGGGTGACGATGCTGTGGATCACGGGGGTCGGTTTCTATTTGTCGTTGCATCGCCACCCGCCCCGGACGACGGCCGTCGCTCCTTCGCCGCAACCTACGGCTGTCCTCGCGGTCGGGAGCTGACCGGCTATGCGCGGAACGACCGTCTCGACCGCCGTTCCTACCGAGGTCGAGCAACCCGAGACGACCGAAACGCCGGCGCCCGACTTTCCGTGGCTCGTCATCGTTTGGAACGACCCGATCAACCTCATGAGCTACGTGACTTACGTCTTCCAGAAACTCTTCGGCTACTCGCGCGCCAAGGCTCACAAGCTCATGCTCGACGTCCACTACAAGGGTCGCGCGGTCGTCTCGAGCGGGCCAAAGGAGCGGGCGGAGCTTGATGTCTCCCGCCTTCACCAGCACGGGCTCTGGGCCACCATGGAGCACAGCGGGTGAGCTTCCGACGGCGGATCCGCCCGGCCCGAGGCGGCGGCTACGAGGTGCGGCTGGCGGCCGAGGAACGTGAGCTGCTCGCCGCACTGCCCCTGCAGCTCGTCTCATTGCTGGACGACGTCGGCGACGAGCTCCCGGGTGACCTGCCCGACGCTTTGCGCCGGCTGCTCCCGCCCGCCTACACGACCGACCCGGAGGCGGAGCGGGCATACGTGTCGCTGACGCGCCAGGATCTCGTCGATCACCATCGGGAGTCGCTCGAGACGATGTCGGCGACCGCCAGGGCGAACCGCCTTGACGACGAGCAGCTCGCAGACTGGCTGGCGGCCTTGAACGACCTCCGCCTCGTCCTCGGCTCGATGCTGGGGGTCACGGAGGACGAAGCCGAACCGCCGGCCGATTCAACGCACCAGGCGGAGTGGATCGCCTACCACTACCTCGGCGGGCTCCAGAGTGAGCTCATAGACCTCCTCGAGGAAGCTCTCCCCGACCCGATGCCCGGCGCGGACGATCAGGTGCCGGACGACCATTGGGGTGAACCTCCGGGCGGACTGCGCTGGGACGGCACGCCTCAACCCGGCGACAGGTGACCGAGGCTCAGGCGGTGCCCCGCCTTCTGGCGATCATGGGCTCGGGCGAGACGGCGCCGACGATGGTCAAGGTCCATCGTGAGCTGCTCGAACGGATGGGACCGCCGCCCGTGCCCGCAGTTCTGCTCGACACCCCCTTCGGTTTCCAGGAAAACGCGCACGAGATCGCGGGGCGGGCCGTCACTTACTTCCGGGAAAGCCTCCGGGCACCGATCGCTGTCAGCGGGCAGGTCGCCGGGCCGGCGGCTCCGGCGGGCGGGCCCGATGGGCCGGCGGGCGGGCCCGCTGGGCCGGCGGGCGTCGCGCTCCGGGCCGGCGGGCCCGGGCGCCGAGGACGCCTTCGCCGACGAGCGCCTCGTGACAACCGTCCGCGACTCCCGTTATGTCTTCGCGGGTCCGGGAAGCCCGAGTTATGCGTTGCGCAAGTGGCAGGGAACGGTCATCCCGAGCCTGCTCGTCGAGAAACTGATCCACGGCGGCTGCGTCGTCTTCGCGAGCGCGGCCGCTCTCACGCTCGGCGTTGCAACCGTGCCTGTGTACGAGATCTACAAATGCGGGCAGGATCCGCACTGGCTGGCTGGCCTCGACGTGGCTGCAGCGTCGGGGATCCGGGCGGCGATCATCCCTCACTACGACAACAACGAGGGAGGGACGCACGACACCCGTTTCTGCTACCTGGGTGAGCGCCGATTGTCAGCGATGGAGAAGGATCTGCCGGATGGGGCCTTCGTGCTCGGCATCGACGAGCACACCGCCTGTGTCCTCGACCTCGACGCCGGCACGGCGTCGGTGCAAGGGCGCGGCGTCATGACGGTGCGAGCGGCGGGCCGCTCCACGACCTTCGCGAGCGGCGAGACCCTGCCGATCGCCGGAATCCTCGAGACGGCCGAGGCTCTTGCCCGTGGGGGCGGTCACCGCGCGGTGGCGGTCGGCGGCGCCGGCGCCGGCGCGGCGAGCGGTGGCAGCGCGGCGGGGGACGGCGGAGCGGCGAGCGGCGAGGGCGGTGTCACCTCGCCTGGCGAAGGGCAGCGGCTCAGCACATCGCCCCTCGTCGACCTCGTGCGCGAGCGCGAGGCGGATTTCGCCACTGCAGTCGCAGCTCGGGACATGGCGGCGGCCGTGAGCACGGTGCTCGACCTGGAGCGAGACGTCACGGCCTGGTCGACGGACATTCCCGCCGGCGACGAGCTCGACCGTGCCCACGCCAGCCTCCGCTCACTCATCCTCGAATTGGGCCGCCTCTCCGAGAACGGCGCCAGAGACCCTCGCCAGGTCGTCGGGCCGTACGTGGAGACTCTCCTCCAGCTCCGAGACTCCGCCAGGGCGGACCGCCGCTTTGCGGAGGCCGACTTCGTACGCGACCGGCTCGTGGAGTACGGGATCGAGGTACGGGACACGCCGGGCGGTCACGAGTGGCTGATCGGCGGAAGTGGCGCGCCCGCGGCCGGCGAGGAGACCGGCGCCTGGTAATTTTCGCTTCCGCCTTCGGGTCGAGCCCCCATCGTCCAGCGGCCGAGGACATCGCCCTTTCAAGGCGGAAACACGGGTTCGAATCCCGTTGGGGGTGCTGCGGGTCACCGACAAAAGTGGCCCTTCCTCAACGACAAAACTCTCACCAAACGCCCCGCCAGCATGCACCACGGCTGTATCACTGCCGCCGCCGACGTCCGGGGTGCGGTCAGAGCGCGTGAGCCCGGCAACGGGCGCGCCGGTTCACCGGCCGTCGATCCTGGCCGCCGAGCGTGTCGGCGCTAGGGAGGGTCGCGGTAATCGGCGATGCTCATGCGCCGCCGACGCGCACGCTCGGCGATCTGACCGGTGCGCCGGTCGGCGACGAGCTCGCGAAATGCCCTGATCTTGCGGAGGTTGGCGGCCATGAGCAAAAAGGCGCAGAAGACGCTCTGGGCGGCGATGCCGCGCACCCGTCGTCGTGACGGCGCGGCGAGGTCCTCATGGGCGGCGTCTTTCACATAGCCGTTCCAGCCCTCGATCGTGTTGCGGCAGGTGGCGTAGACCCGGGCCCATTCCTCGGTCCCGAAGGCGAGCTCCTGGCGGTGGCGCGCCCCGACGTCGGGGGCGATCGTGATCGCCTGCTGGGTGCAGACCTTCGGCGGCTGCAGCGGTGCGGACAGCACCGGGATCTTGCCGACCGCTGCTGAGGAGGTTGGCCGGAGCGGGCAGACGACGTGTGGGTGGCCGCCGACGGCCGGGCAGGAGTAGCGCTCGTAGCCGTCGTTGTCCGGCCCGGACTTGCGCACGAGTCGGTAGGAAGCCCGCGCCTTCAAGCGGGCGGTGAACGTCGCCTCGTCGATCGTCCCGGCCCGGTGGTCACCGCTCGCGGACACGAGCGCTTCTGGCATGGCCGGGCAGTAGAAGCACCCGTCGACGAGCACCGCCCCGCCGGAGTTGGCCTGGCGGCCGAGGTCCTGTTGCTTGTAGTCCATGACGATCCGGTAGCCGATGGCCCGCACCGGCAGGTGGAAGTGCTCAGCCAGCACCTGGGTGTAGCCGCGGTCGGCGCCCAAGAACCCGGGCTTGTAGCCGCGAGAGGAAAGCGACGCGAGCACCCGCACGCCGACCCCGCCCGGGTCCTCGCCCGGGCGGGCCATGATGAGCCCGACGGCGAGGTTCGGGTGCCGAGGAGCCGCACCGGGTCCCCGTGCCATGGTGACGATCGTCGCCTCGAGCGCCCAGGCGACCTTGCGAACGCCTCCGGCCCTTGTGGTCCTCTTCATCGCGGTGATCTCCGTCGCGCACATACCAGCCCCCGTCGGGATCACTCGCGCAGGTCGAAGAAGCCTTTGAGGGCCCGCGGCTGTAGAGCGGGACGACCGTGGCATCGAGGCCGACCGAGCCGTCATAGCCCGACATCTCCTCTTCATCCGAGCACCTGACATGCTCGCCTCGAGGAGGGAGTTGACGAATGACTCGAGCGCCCGGCGGCGCCTTCTGACCTCGGGAAGGCTGAGTGTTCTCCTCTTGGCCACGAGCTCTTGGACGGGCATCACCCGGTTCTTGTGCTCGAGCGACGGGTCCATCTCTTCGAGCATCTCGTGGAACAGATAGCGCACGCACCGGTAGCGGGCGAGGAGACCCTTTCGCGATCCCGCCTCGCCGGAGACGCCCAGCTGCTCCTTGCCCCCCGCCGACAGCCGGCAATAGAGCAGCCTCGTCACCTCGGTGAGATGCAGCGCCCGGCCCTCCATCGCCAGCAGCAACAAGGCGACGAGGACGGCCCTGACCTCGAGCGATCTCGGCCGGCCCGTCGGGTGGTGAAGCTCGGCCTCGAGACGCCCCGCCGAAGCGCAGGCCCCGATCACCGCCGACGCGAACGCGACGGCCTCGTCTTCGACAACGGGCCACGCGCTCGGCAGCTCGAGGCCCATCAGGGCCCCTCGCCCGCGAGCAGGTGGCGCAGCGCCGCCTTGGAGCGGGGTGAGCCCTCGACGTGGCCCGTGTAGCGGACAAGCGACTCGACGTCTTCGATCCCGGCTTGTTCCAAGAGCAGCGAGAGCCGCGTGCCCGTGGCGAGATGGTCGCAGATATAGCTCGAGCGGCAACGCGACACAGACAGCCTCGGGGCGCCGGGATCGCAGACGAGCTGACGGCAGAAGTCGTTGACGAAGTTCTTGTAACTGCGGTCCGCCTCTTCGGGATGGAACAGGTAGCCCCCGCCCGAGATCGTGGCGAGCGCCGAGACCAGCCCTGCCTCGTGGTCGTTGACCGCGACGAGCCGCTCGCGCGCTCCGCCGACGCGAACCGACACCGTCGGAGGCGAGAACACGACGTCGGTGCCAACTGCGGCGACGATCTCGCTTCGGCGCAGCCCGGCCCCGATGCCGAGGCCCAACAGGCAAAGCGCCGAGTGGCGCCGCCAGGCACGCGGCTGGGCCCGGGCGATCGAGTACAGCTCGGCTCGATCTTCGGCGAGGTAGGGAGCCGGTGCGACCGAGCCGCGATAGCCCGGTGCGGACCTCGGTGCCTCGACGCGGGCGAGGCGGCGCAGCACCGAGCGGTAGGTGCCCTTGGTCGAGGAGCGATGCTCACCGAGGCCGACCGAGACGAAGGCCTCGATCACCTCTCCGGCGCGAAGCGTCCCAGCACCGAGGCCCTCGTCGTCCAGGAACCGGGCGAGCACAGAGACCACCGAGGCATCCCGGCCCGCCCGCCGGTCGGCGCTCATTAACTTGAATAGTAATCTTATCAAGTTAACCGATCGGGGATGCTGTAGGAGTGGGAGTGATCAAGGACCGGCGCCGGGCGATCCTGGCCGAGATCGAGACGATCGGGCCGGTGCTCCCGGGATCCATCGTCGAGCGCTCGACGCGCTGCCAGAGCAGCGGCTGTCACTGCCGGGCGGACCCGCCCCGCCTACACGGTCCCTATGCGACCTGGATGCGCCAGGAGAAAGGGCGTCAGGTCACAAGGACGCTCAGCCCCGAGCAGGCCGAGCGCCTGCGCCCTCTTCTCGCCGCTGACCGTCGGCTACGTCAACTCGTCCGCGAGCTCGAGTCCCTGACCGTCGAAGAGCTCGCCGAAGACTCCGAGCC
Source organism: uncultured Acidimicrobiaceae bacterium (assembly GCA_963763085.1). Lineage (GTDB taxonomy): Bacteria > Actinomycetota > Acidimicrobiia > Acidimicrobiales > Bog-793 > CAVXNB01. The sequence continues at coordinate 399,304 of CAVXNB010000004.1, read as the reverse complement.
GCCCCATCCGGTGGGGAAACGGCGCCGCCAAGCTGGGAAATGACCACGAGAAAGGTGCCGGTGACCCTGGTGAGCGAGTTCTGTCGGTGACCCGCTGCGGGTCACCGACAAAAGTGGCCCTTCCTCAACGACAAAACTCTCGCCAAACGCCCCGCCAGCATGCACCACGGCTGTATCACTGCCGCCGCCGACGTCCGGGGTGCGGTCAGAGCGCGTGAGCCCGGCAACGGGCGCGCCGGTTCACCGGCCGTCGATCCTGGCCGCCGAGCGTGTCGGCGCTAGGGAGGGTCGCGGTAATCGGCGATGCTCATGCGCCGCCGACGCGCACGCTCGGCGATCTGACCGGTGCGCCGGTCGGCGACGAGCTCGCGGTAAGCCCTGATCTTGCGGAGGTTGGCGGCCATCAGCAAAAAGGCGCAGAAGACGCTCTGGGCGGCGATGCCGCGCACTCGTCGGCGTGACGGCGCGGCGAGGTCCTCATGGGCGGCGTCTTTCACATAGCCGTTCCAGCCCTCGATCGTGTTGCGGCAGGTCGCGTAGACCCGGGCCCATTCCTCGGTCCCGAAGGCGAGCTCCTGGCGGTGGCGCGCCCCGACGTCGGGGGCGATCGTGATCGCCTGCTGGGTGCAGACCTTCGGCGGCTGCAGCGGTGCGGACAGCACCGGGATCTTGCCGACCGCTGCTGACGAGGTTGGCCGGAGCGGGCAGACGACGTGCGGGTGGCCGCCGACGGCCGGGCAGGAGTAGCGCTCGTAGCCGTCGTTGTCCGGCCCGGACTTTCGCACGAGGCGGTAGGAAGAGCGCGCCTTCAAGCGGGCGGTGAACGTCGCCTCGTCGATCGTCCCGGCCCGGTGGTCACCGCTCGCGGACACGAGCGCTTCTGGCATGGCCGGGCAGTAGAAGCACCCGTCGACGAGCACCGCCCCGCCGGAGTTGGCCTGGCGGCCGAGGTCTTGTTGCTTGTAGTCCATGACGATCCGGTAGCCGATGGCCCGCACCGGCAGGTGGAAGTGCTCAGCCAGCACCTGGGTGTAGCCGCGGTCGGCGCCCAAGAACCCGGGCTTGTAGCCGCGAGAGGAAAGCGACGCGAGCACCCGCACGCCGACCCCGCCCGGGTCCTCGCCCGGGCGGGCCATGATGAGCCCGACGGCGAGGTTCGGGTGCCGAGGAGCCGCACCGGGTCCCCGTGCCATGGTGACGATCGTCGCCTCGAGCGCCCAGAAGACCTTGGAACGCCTCCGGCCCTTGTGGTCCTCTTCATCGCGGTGATCTCCGTCGCGCACATACCAGCCCCCGTCGGGATCACTCGCGCAGGTCGAAGAAGCCTTTGAGGGCCCGCGGCTGTAGAGCGGGACGACCGTGGCATCGAGGCCGACCGAGCCGTCATAGCCCGACATCTCCTCGGCCTCCAAGCACCGACGTGCTCGCCTCGAGGAGCGAGCTCACGAACGACTCGAGTGCCCGGCGGCGCCTTCTGACCTCGGGGAGGCTGAGTGTTCTCCTCTTGGCCACGAGCTCTTGGACGGGCATCACCCGGTTCTTGTGCTCGAGCGACGGGTCCATCTCTTCGAGCATCTGGTGGAACAGATAGCGCACGCACCGGTAGCGGGCGAGGAGACCCTTTCGCGATCCCGCCTCGCCGGAGACGCCCAGCTGCTCCTTGCCCCCCGCCGACAGCCGGCAATAGAGCAGCCTCGTCACCTCGGTGAGATGCAGCGCCCGGCCCTCCATCGCCAGCAGCAACAAGGCGACGAGGACGGCCCTGACCTCGAGCGATCTCGGCCGGCCCGTCGGGTGGTGAAGCTCGGCCTCGAGACGCCCCGCCGAAGCGCAGGCCCCGATCACCGCCGACGCGAACGCGACGGCCTCGTCTTCGACGACGGGCCACGCGCTCGGCAGCTCGAGGCCCATCAGGGCCCCTCGCCCGCGAGCAGGTGGCGCAGCGCCGCCTTGGAGCGAGGTGAGCCCTCGACGTGGCCCGTGTAGCGGACAAGCGACTCGACGTCTTCGATCCCGGCTTGTTCCAAGAGCAGCGAGAGCCGCGTGCCCGTGGCGAGATGGTCGCAGATATAGCTCGAGCGGCAACGCGACACAGACAGCCTCGGGGCGCCGGGATCGCAGACGAGCTGACGGCAGAAGTCGTTGACGAAGTTCTTGTAACTGCGGTCCGCCTCTTCGGGATGGAACAGGTAGCCCCCGCCCGAGATCGTGGCGAGCGCCGAGACCAGCCCTGCCTCGTGGTCGTTGACCGCGACGAGCCGCTCGCGCGCTCCGCCGACGCGAACCGACACCGTCGGAGGCGAGAACACGACGTCGGTGCCAACTGCGGCGACGATCTCGCTTCGGCGGAGCCCGGCCCCGATGCCGAGGCCCAACAGGCAAAGCGCCGAGTGGCGCCGCCAGGCACGCGGCTGGGCCCGGGCGATCGAGTACAGCTCGGCTCGATCTTCGGCGAGGTAGGGAGCCGGTGCGATCGAGCCGCGATAGCCCGGTGCGGACTTCGGTGCCTCGACGCGGGCGAGGCGGCGCAGCACCGAGCGGTAGGTGCCCTTGGTCGAGGAGCGATGCTCACCGAGGCCGACCGAGACGAAGGCCTCGATCACCTCTCCGGCGCGAAGCGTCCCAGCACCGAGGCCCTCGTCGTCCAGGAACCGGGCGAGCACAGAGACCACCGAGGCTTCCCGGCCCGCCCGCCGGTCGGCGCTCATTAACTTGAATAGTAACCTTATCAAGTTAACCGATCGGGGATGCTGTAGGAGTGGGAGTGATCAAGGACCGGCGCCGGGCGATCCTGGCCGAGATCGAGACGATCGGGCCGGTGCTCCCGGGATCCATCGTCGAGCGCTCGACGCGCTGCCAGAGCAGCGGCTGTCACTGCCGGGCGGACCCGCCCCGCCTACACGGTCCCTATGCGACCTGGATGCGCCAGGAGAAAGGGCGTCAGGTCACAAGGACGCTCAGCCCCGAGCAGGCCGAGCGCCTGCGCCCTCTTCTCGCCGCTGACCGGCGGCTACGTCAACTCGTCCGCGAGCTCGAGTCCCTGACCGTCGAAGAGCTCGCCGAAGACTCCGAGCCGCCCCATCCGGTGGGGAAACGGCGCCGCCAAGCTGGGAAATGACCACGAGAAAGGTGCCGGTGACCCTGGTGAGCGAGTTCTGTCGGTGACCCGCTGCTGCTGGCTGCTGCTGGCAGGCTGCTGGACGTGCTTCATCTGACCGTCGCATTCGCTGTGCCCCGGTCGGCAAAGTCGGCCAGATTCACTCGGTCCCGAGCGCCCTGCCGTCGCCTCCCGCGAGTTTGCTGCCAGGCGGTCCACGCTCGCCCGACGATGTAGGCGAAAGCGCTGATGGCGCCGACGAAGAAGCCGATGGGAAGGTTCGTCTCGTAGGAGACCGCTATGGCGACCCAGACGGTGAGGAGCGCGAACAGCACTGATAAGCCGATTGCCACCGGGGGACGGTTGGTGAAGGACCGGGCGGCGGCAGGCGGGCCGATGAGCAGGCTGAAGATGAGGAGGGATCCCACGACGGGGACGGCCATCGTCGTGACCAGCGCCACGACGACCAGAAAGGCCAGGTCCATCATTCGGGGGTTGATGCCGCGGGCTTCAGCGACGTCGGGGGTGACCGAGGAGAGCATCAGCGGCCGGTAAAGGGCGGCGACTGCCACGATGCACACTGCGGCGATCACCAGGGTCGGTCCGAGCTTGCTGGTGGAGACGCCGAGGACCTCACCGAAGAGCAGGGCGAAAATCTCGGGGGCGTACTCGCTGGTGCGCGAGAGGAACAGGTCGCCGAGAGCCAGCATCAGCACGATCGTGAGGGCGGTGGCGACATCGCTTCGGGCTCGCCGGCCCAGTCCGGCGATCATCCCGGCCCCCGCGAGGGAGAACACGCCGAGGCCAACGAGGGTGTTCGCTCCGATCAGGAAGGCCCCCGCCGCTCCGGCGAAGGCCCCGTTGGGAAGAGAGTGCGCGGCGAAGGCTGCGCCGCGCAAGACCGTGAAGAACCCGACCACGCCAGCCACGATGGCCACGATGGTGGCCGCCTCCCACACGTTGATCATGAAGTTGGCGAACATCAGGATCCCTCGATCGGCCTGACAGCCATTGACTGATCGCTGGTCGTCGTCCGTCGCCGATCCGTTCGGAGGCGGGAAACGACCCCGGAAGCGAAGTAGAGGACGAAGATGACGGCCACGATGCAGAAGCTGACCGGCCAGCCATTCCCGCCAGCCCACACGGTGCTGTCGTAGGCGATCAACGTCCCTGCCCAGCAGGCGAGCACGCCGACCGCGGCCGCGACTGCGATGGCAACCCCAGTGCGGGTCGCTAGCCGAAGTGCGATGGCGGCAGGTCCGATCAGGAGAGCCGTCGAGAGGATCGCCCCGATCGTGACCGCCGACATCGACACCGCCAACGCAAGGGCCAGGAGGTAGCCGGCGCCGACCAGGCGGACGGGTACGCCCCGCGCCGCGGCCAGCTCGTAGCTCACGGAGCTGAGCAGGAGGGGACGGTACAAGACGGCGACCAACGCGACCGAGGCGACGCCGAGGGCGGCTATGACAGTCGTGATGCCAGGCGGCAGAGTGAAGATGGAACCGAACAGCACGTTCACCGTCGCCCCGGTAGTGCTCGAGCTGATGGTGCCTTCGTAGAGGAACAGGGCGGCCAACCCCAGCGAGGCGCCGAGGACGATGCCGGTGGCGAGGTCGCGTCCTCGAGGTTTGCGGATGCCGATGAGTTCCATGACACCCGCAGCGACCACGTTGAAGGCAACGAACCCGTAGAGGGTGGACGCTCCGACCAGGAACGCCGCGGAGCCGCCAGCGGTGCCGATGTCCGAGAGGGCGTGCCCGGCGAACGACTGTCCCCGGATGACCGTGAATACCCCCACGATTCCCGACACGATCGCCGCGATCGCGCCGACGGCCAAGGCGACCTGGACCGGCTCCGACGAGAAGAACCCCGGTTCGAACAGCGGGGACCAGGATGCTGCGACCAGCACTATGCCCCCCGCAGAAAGGGGTCGGTGTCACCGGCATGGTGGGCCTGATGCTCCGCGCCCGAGACGACCAACACCCGGCCTTGGACGTGAATCACCTCGACGTGGTGTCCGTAGAGCCGGCTGAGGGTCTCCGTTCGGACCACCTCCTCAGTCGTGCCCGACGCAGCCCGGCCGTCGGCGAGGTAGACGACGCGGTCCATGACCGGCAACAGCGGATTCATGTCGTGCGCGGAGAGCAGGATCGCGATGCGCTGTTCGGCGGCGATTCTGGCCAAGAGGTCGACCACCTCGGCGGCGGAACGGATGTCCAGGTTCGCCAACGGCTCGTCGAGCAGCAACAACTTCGGGCGGCAGATAAGGGCCTGGGCGATCATGACTCGCTGCTGCTCCCCGCCCGACAGGTTCCCGATCCGGGCATCCGCGAACCTGGTCGCTCCGACCGCGTCGAGCATCTCATCCACTGCAACACGACGCTTCGCCGCCGGCACGGGGATCCCGAAGCGGTGCCCGTCGAGACCGAGCCCGACCAGGTCCCGCGCTCGGAGCGGCATGTCCGGCTCGAGGACGATCTTCTGCGGGACGTAACCAATCTGCGGATTCCGTCGTGACCGGGTCCCGCCGGTCACCACGATCCGGCCGCCGCTCGCGGCAGTCATGCCAAGGATCACCCGCAAAAGCGTGGTCTTGCCCGCTCCGTTCGAGCCGATCAGCCCACAGAACCCACCGGCCTCCACCGAGAACGACACCCGGTCGAGAACCTGGCGACCTCCGAGCGATACGCTCACGTCCTCGACCCGAAGCACCGGGTCGGGGGCGCCCACGCCGGGCCTGTCATCGAGCGGCGGCCCTCCGGTTGACGCCACGGGGTCAGTCTTCACAATCACAGGTGCTGGGTGGATGCACCGGTAGTGACGGCCTTCTCAATCGCGTTGAGCTCGGCCATCATCCACGACTGGTAGTCGTAGCCGGGCACGGGCATCGTCTCGTAGACGCCGACCACCGGCACACCGGCCTGCAGCGCGGTCTGGCGAATCGAATCCGTGAGTGGGTCGGTGACCTGCTGGTTGTAGCAGAACACCTTGACCTGATGCTTGGTGAAGAACCCCCTCTCCAACGACACGTCCTGCGGCGTGGGGTCGGTGCCATTCATGATGTCGGCCTGAAACTGGAAAGGCGTCAAGTTGTTGATTCCCATCGCCGTCAGCAGGTAGTCGGCGACCGGCTCGGTCGTCGCCGCAGTCGTCCCCGCGTATTTCGCTTTGAACGCGGCGATGGCGTTGAACCACGGCTGCAGCGAGGCGACGAACTTCGTCTCGTTCGCGTGGAAGGTCGAGGCGTGGGCCGGATCGAGCGCGGAAAGATCGGACGCCAACGCTCGGGCGACGGCCGGCATCGTCCTCGGGTTGTACCACAAGTGCGGATTCGCGGTGCTGTCCGGCAGTCCCAGCAAATGCTGCACGTTGATCACCTTGCGAGCCGAGTTCGGCGACGCCGAGGCAAGTGTGCCCATGAAGGTGTCGTAATCCACCCCGTTCTCGATGAGCAGGTTCGCGTTGGCGATCTTCTGACCCACCGCCGGCGTCGCCTCGTAGGTGTGGGGATCAGTATTCGGGTTCGAGTCGACCGAGTACACGCTTACGTACTTGCCGCCGATCTGAGACGCCACGTTGCCGTACTCGTTCTCTCCCGCCACTACCGCCACCGTGCCTCCGCCGCTCGCCGGGTCAGGCTTCGCCGACGAGCTACACGCGGAGGCCGTCAGCACCGCCCCAAGCACCGCGATCCCAGCTGCCACCTTCGCAAACCTGAACATCGTCCTCGGGTCTCCTTGTCATGGTCGAGTCGCCGACATCGTCCGAACCGACCTCTTCCGACCCCGTGGCGGATCCCTGCACTCGGAGCTTGTCTGGATCGGTTTCAGATAAAGCTAGACCGTATCTGGAATGGTTGCAACTACCAGCCCGAAGATCGGCCCGGGTCTATGGCTTGCTCCTTATATAAGGAAGCACTAATGTATTTGCGTGCTCGACACCGAAGTGAGTGACCGTCTCGCCGGAGCAGTGGATTTGCTCAAGGCCCTGGCATCTGCGATCCGCTTGGCCACCGTCGTCGAGCTCTGCGAGGCGCCCCGCTGCGTCCACGAGTTGCAGACGTCGCTCGAGGCCGCCGGGCGGGCGGTGAGCCAGCCATTGTTGTCCCAGCACCTCAAAGTGCTACGCGAAGCCGGTCTGGTCACCACCACCCGACGCGGTACGGAGATCACCTACCAACTTGTCGACGCCCATGTCGGTCACATCGTCCACGACGCCATTCGACACTCCCAGGAGGAACACCCATGACCACCCACGTCGAGCACTCCGGCCACACCCATATGCACGGTGACGGCTGCGGACATGTCGCCGTCCCCCACGACGATCACGTCGACTACGTCCACGATGGGCACCTTCATGCGGCCCACGACGGGCACTTCGACGAGTGCACCGTCGACAACCACGCCGAGCACCCCGGACACGACCACACCCACGCGGGAGGCTGCGGACATGTCGCCGTCCCCCACGACGATCACGTCGACTACCTGCACGACGGGCACCGCCACGCCTCCCACGAGGGCCACTGGGACGACCACTGAGCCTCCGGCCACAGACACAATGGTCACCACCGACGCTGACGATCAGGATCGCAGAGCGCCCCAAGAACGCTCGACGCGGCAAAAGCGCGCCCTTGCCGCTGTCCTAGAAGCCTCCGACGGTTTCCGCTCCGCTCAAGAACTTCGCGCCGAGCTCCAAGCCCAAGGCGAGAACATCGCCCTCACCACCGTCTACAACCAGGTCCGAGCGCTCGTGGACGCCGGCGAGCTCGACGCCCTTCGAAGTGACGACGGCGAAACCCGCTACCGCCGCTGCACCAGCGACGAGCACCACCACCACCTTGTCTGCCGCCACTGCGGCACCGTCATCGAAGTCGAAGGACCACAAGTCGAACGCTGGGCGACCAAGACGGGCAAGGAGCACGGCTTTCTCGACATCACCCATACCGTCGAGATCATCGGCACCTGCCCAGACTGCGCGCTCTGAAGGCACTGGCATTCGCCCGCCTCCGGCATCCAGTCACCTTCCTGGGTGGTGATGCGCGAGGAACTGGGTGCACGGGGTCAAGACGTGCGAGCCGATGACATCAGGGTGGCTGAAGGCGCCGAGCGTCAGAGCCGATACGGCGACTCCCAGGGGTACGACGCCCGAGACCCACTGGGTCGTCCGAGTCAACGAGACGCGACGGCAATGCGTCCAACGACGCACTCGAGTCTCGATCGGATGATCGGGGAACCCGAGTGCCACCAGGATCTCGGACGTGCGGTCCGGAACCGGTGCAAGGACTCGAATGCTCATCTGACGCCGGAGCGAGACGACCTTCTCCTGGAACTCACGACAGTTCTGGCACTCTGCCAGGTGGGCCTTCATGAGAGCTTCGGAGATCGGAGCCGGCTCGCCATCAACGAGCGCGGAGATCGCTTCGCGCGCGGCTCGGCATCCGATGACCGCGCTCGAGCACTGCATCGGTGTGCGGCGCCGTCGTCGGATCCATCTGAACATGGGCCTACCCACCCGTCAGCTCGAGGATCCGAACTGAATTGCCACGCTCAAGGCCTGCACTTTCGTCCAGCGACTCGAGGCACGGACGAGGCGCCAGTCTGTGAAGGAGGTGTCGTCAACAGCCAGAGCATCCACGCTGCCGGCGGATCCGAACGCGACTGTGGACGTGTTCGGGGGCGGGGCAGGCAACACGTTCCATGCTGCTCCGGGGCCAGTCAGGACGAGCAGGGACTTGGAGGCTGTGGAGAAGGACGTCAGCACGAACAGTCCCGTCGGCCCATCTCCGCCGAAGGACAGCGCCTGATCCGAACGAGCGAGACCGAACACCTCGGAGATCCGCCACGGCATGTGCGGGCCTCCTGTCCAGGCAGCCACGAGGCTCGTGCCGTGCGGAGTTGCTACGGCAAGAAGGGCACAGATGCCGCTCGACGTCCGGAGCAGACCGAGAACGTCGACGCTTCCCGTCTCGAGCGAAGCTGGCAAGGTCGGTCCCATGAGCTGCCAACGACCCTGCGCTTTTGTGTAGATCCCCACCGTTCCGGGATGTCGGCAGCTGCCTGCGACGAGGGGTTGCCCCGAGGCGTAGGCGACGGCGGTGATCGAGACCAACGCGCAAGAACGTCCAGCTGGCGAAGACGCGAGCTGGCTTGTCGTCGTCAGCTCGTGCCAGTCCGAAGAGAGCCCCCCGGGCTGGCAAGGACCTCGGTTCCACTCCCTTCATTCGTGAGGGCCAGTGCTCGACCTCCGGGCTGGATCGCAAGGGAGTCTGTATGTCCAGCGAGCGCGCTGACGGGGGAGGCAGGAATCCAGGTGCGGCCACTGTTGGCCGTGGTGAGGAGTGGCGAGTAGTCGAGGAGATTCGCTGGACGGATACCGACGACCAGCGAGCGGCCGTTTGGAGTCGTGACGAGAAGGCCACCGTTCGTGGCGACAGCGAGGGCGGAAGCGTAGTCGGACCAGCGAGTCGCGCCTTTGGCACGAAACAAAAGCTGCCAGAAGGTATTGAGCGGCTGATCGAGGTGCCCCATCGGGACGACGGCCCAGGTGCCGGCGGACGTTTCGATCGACGTCGCGAGCGAAGTGGCTATCCCCGCGCTGCTCGCCGGTGGGGTCGAAGCACTCGGGCCAGACGCGCCGGCGCAGCCGGAGAGGGCAGCCGCTGCGAGAGCCACCGCTCCGAGGAGGGAAGCGAAACGAGCGCGCCGGAGACGCTCGCTCACGAACCGAGCACGCTTTGCAACTCGCTGGAGAGGACGACCGCGAAGGAGGACCTCGACGCCGCGGTGCCTGGCCCCGGATCCGCGTCCAAGACGTAGCGGGTACGACCAGCCGGATCGATCACGTAGACGATGTCGTTGTGGGCGATCATGGAGCCGCCGGGAGCGTAGGCCACCTGAACACCGAAGGAGTTCCAGACACGAAGGAGCTCCGGAGCCGAGCCCGTGAGATAGTCCCAGTTCGCAAGGTGCTCAAGACCCTCTTGCTGGTCGAAGGCTGCAAGGTAGGCCCGTGACCTGTAAAGGGGATTAGCGACGACTGCGACGAATTCCACGCGATGAGCAGCGGCCCCCATCATTTGATCTGCAGCCCTGAACTCCTGGGCAATGAGCGGGCAGTCCGAGACGCAGACTGGATCGAGGAACGTCAGGGCGATCGCCTTCCCCTTCAGGCCCTGAAGGGTCACCGTCGCTCCGCTCTGATTGACCAGGCGGAACCTCGGAGCGGGAATGTTGGCAACGCCCGGCGAGCCGTCGACTGCCTGAGAGACGATCGGGTCCGCGTTTGGGTTCGTGGAGGCCAGAGCCATCGGGGCGGCGCCCACAAGAGTGACCCCGATCGCGGCCAGAGCAGCGAGAGATCGGAGCGCGTAGGCAGGTCGTGCCGTCAACCGCTCCCACAAAGAGCTGGCCGGCCAGAGCGGTACTGATTGGGATCGGTGCGTCGACCGTGACGGGAAGTCGGGTCATCGCCAGGTAGCCAGCGATAAAGACAAGCGCGATTGGAATCATGCTGTTGGGGTCAGTACCAACGCCCCCAAAGAACCCGAAGTCTTCGATGAGCACCCAGTCGGCGAGGCAGACAACGATTCCGGCGACAATGGCGACGCGAATAACCGCCACCCGGCCCGTCAAGAAGGCGATCCCGATCAGTGCAAGAAAAATCACGAGGAAGAGGTTCACTGCCCAGCCGTGTGCAGCGTCGAAGGCCGCGAAGCTCGCCACCCATGAGGCGAGAAAGCCGTGGCTGGGGTGTTTGTGACATCTGCTGCACCATCCCGGTGAGCGTGCCAGGACTGGAACTTTGGTGGAGTTGACCTTGCCAGAAGCCGCGCCCCGGCCACGCCTGCAGCACGGCCATGCCCACGAAGAAGAGACCCATCACCGAAAGGACCACCCGACCGAGCCGGGGGGTCGCCCAGGCTCGGTCGGGGAGGGCGATAAGAAGGCCGGCGAAGCAGTACAGGAGGACTGCGCCGGGCGCGCCGAAGGCCCACGTGAGGCCGGGGGCGAAGATCCCCCCGAAACTCTCTCCGAAAATCCACACGACCAGCCCCCAAAAGATGCTCGCCAGCCCAGCTAGACGAGACCAGTTCCCGCGAGGGGCGACAAGCAGCCAGACGCCGATCCCGACCTGGATCCACACTGCCGACGCGGGCGCTGTGATCGGGTGGTTGCTCCAGATGGTCGCCCCGGCATTCACGAGATGCTGAACCCAGGCAGGCGAAGTTGCCGCGGTCGGCTCGATCACCTGTGTCGTCATGCCGAGCGGCATCGACGGTTGCGCCTGGAGGAGACCGTCGAAGATCCAGATGATCCCGAAAGCGATCCGGAGGACCCGCCGCGCGGTGGGCTCTGGATACGGCCAGGGCTCGACCGATAGTTGTCCAGCCGCCGCTCTTCGCAGCTGGACACCTCGCAGCACGTTCCAAGCCACTGCGAGGAGGGCGAGGATGACGAGGATGACGAGACCCTCGTGGAGGAGCAGCGACTTGAACGCCGAAATGATTGTCGGGTTGTTGGTCTGGAGTCCCGAGCTCATTCCCGGCATAGCAGATACCGCTCCCCCCGTGTCCAAACGCGAGCCAGCCTGGCCGCCGCCCTAAGTGTGGACTCACGAAGCTAGACGCCTACTTATAGGTAGTGCCCTTTGCGCGGCAAAAAGTTCCGAGCGAGGAGGATCTGCCTCGCCAAATCCCTGATTCCAGAGATACGGTCTCGAGGGTGGACGATCTGAACGCCCTCGTGATGAGGGCGAAGGACGGTGACGAAGGGGCACTCGCGGCCTTCGTAAGTGCCACGCAAGCGCCGATCTGGCGCTTCTGTGCCCACCTTGTCGGCCCCGACGACGCTGACGATGCGACTCAGGAGACGTTCCTGGCGGCATGGCGAGCACTCCCTTCGTTTCGTGGTGAGGCTTCGGCGAAGACATGGCTCTTCGTCATCGCTCGACGAAGCGCTGATCGCGTTGCCCGTCGACGTCGTCGATGGCGCGATCTAGCCGGGGAGGTACCCGGTCCAGCGCCTGTCCCGCATCCGGAGACCGCCGCGGCGCTCGAGGGGATGCTCTCTGATTTGGATATTGATCGCAGAGTTGCGCTCGTGCTCACTCAGGTCATCGGGCTGACCTATGCGGAGGCTGCAGTCGTGTGCGAATGCCCGATCGGGACGATCAGGTCACACGTTGCGCGTGCGAGGGAAGAACTCCTCGAACGGCGGTTTGTAAGTCGCGAGGCGGATGGCCGAGGTAGCTCCTGACCGCGATCGACCGTTGCCCGGGCGGACCGGGCATAATTGCTCGAAAGCGACCAGAGCACCGTTGTCGCGACTTCACCGGATCCGCCGAGACCGATCCAGACGAGACGCGGGTGGGGGAGGCCACCGCCCGTCACGAGAAGTTCGAGCACGGCCATCTGCGGGGAGGCGTATGGGCAGACGGTCAGGCCGTTCGGGTGCAAGCAGTCACTCGAGAGCCCGCCCACGCCCGAGTCGGCCTTAGATGGCTGGAGGTCAATCCGGAGCCCGTTGCCACCACTCCCGAACAGGGTTGATGAGGATCCTCTCATGTCACCACGAAGCCTCCGAGGGGCCAGTTCGCGTAAGTGCTCATCATGGGCCCGTTTGTCTACCGTTCGACCCGCGGGTGTTGAAAAAAACAAAAAAACTTGCCTCGGATCGAGATTGCGACCAGTCACAATCTTTCTCGGAGGCAAGTTTCGCCACGAAAATAAACAACGAGGCGCTCCCCAGAACGCCGCCGTGACGCCCACCCGCTTGCTCGATGCCCGGCGCCGCCGTCAGAGCATCGCGACGAGCATGTAGCCCATCGCGAAGCACATGAAGATCTGGCAGCAAACTGAGAGTCGGGGCGCAAGAACAGTCCGTTCCGGCCTCGGCCCAGACAGGCCGGGCATCGCGCCGCGGCCACCTCCGACAACGAGCGTCAAGCGGTCGGCGCACCACACGGCGTACCCGAGGAGGAACACCGCCAGGACCGCGGCCAGAGGCGGTGAACCCAGGGGGTGCCCTGATGCGCCTGCGCCACCCATACCGGCCAGGACCCGGCCTGGCGCCGACGCGCGGGACGACACCGCAGCGAGAACGACCAGCATGTAGACCATGGCGCCACACGTCACCGCATGCGCCAGGTGATGGCCGACGGCGGACCGGGTCGCTCGGTGCACGAGGACTTCCCGGAAGGCCCGCCATGTGAACCAGGCCATGGCGGCGACGAAGACAACCTCCCAAGAAAGGTTGCCGACCGGGTCGATCGCCGGGACCAGCATGCCAGCCATCGCGATCCCCATGACCACATGCACCATGTCCACGTCGTGCTCGACCGCACGGGGACGCATACGAGCCATCACCAGCCGCCCGACGCAGTAAGCGGCCGTGCCGAGCAACAGCGCAGCAAAGGTATCTGCGAGCCAATGGGGTCCGCTCACATCAGCCTTCCGGTACCGAGAGGATGGCCAACGTCGTGCTTGGAACGGTGCGATCCGGGCTGGCGGAGATTCGCTCGGGTACCGGGCTCCGCGCCGGGCTCCGAACCGGCCAGTAGGCCGCGGCCAACAACGCCAGCAATGGGCCGGAGTTGGGGTCGGTGGCCGCGCCGGTGAACAATGCCCCGAAGTTCTCGCCTAGGACCCAGATGCACGTCGCCACGACGACAGCGAGCGCCAGCACCGCCCGTGATGCGGTCGGCGGCAGGAAGATACCCAGGGCCACGAACGCAAGGAGCGCGGCCAGCGCGACGGAGGCCTCCAAGCCCCGACCGACAAGGAGCTGTGAGACGCCCCTGTCAAGGGACGCGAGCCAGCCCGGCTCGCCGGCGCCCATCGCGGAGATCATGTGCTGCAGACTTTCGGGCGCCCGCTCGGCCGGTTGAAGCGCGAGAAACGAGAGGCTTCCCCACAACGCGAGCCACACCAAGCGGGCTCGTCGCACACCGAGGAGCCCGCCGGCGACAAAGGGCGGCCGTGACTCACTCAGATCCGCCGGCGGCCACAAGAGCACGGCGAGCAGGCCGTACAGGATGACGGCGCCAGGGGCACCGTTGACCGGGCTGGCACTCCCCGTGAGCACACCACCCAGACCTTCACCCAGCCACCAGACAGCGATCGACCAAACGACCGATCCGAGCAGCCCGACCTTGACGGTCCTGCGGCAGGCGATTCCGAAGGCGATCAGCACCTGCGTGACTGCGAACAGAGCATTAGCGGCTACTGCGTGGTGCGCGATCTGGACGCCAGCCCACGCGATCGGACGGCCGATCACCCAGGGATTGCCTTGGGCCGTCGGCGCCAGCATTTGTGAGCCGAATGCCCGCGTGAACATGTAGGACTGGAACTGCAGCACAGCGTCGAAGAGCCAGATGCCGGCAAAGACGAGCTGCAGCCGGCGGCGACCGTCCGGTCGATGCCATTCGGCCGTGGTCTGCGATCTCGAGAGGTGGCTTGCGGGTCCGGCTGCGACAGCGTCTGGCACCGACTGATACCCCCTCTTGAAAATCAGGCGGAGATGGTCTCCACGCGCGTCACAGCGGCAAGACGATCCAGCCAGGGCCGCGCGCGCAGGTGCTCGAAGATCCCCCGCGCTTCACTGAGCAATGGATCGGCCTCGACAGCTCTGTCCCGCGCAACGAGCCACTCCCCGTATTCGAGCAGCGCCACTGCGAGCCAGAACGGCATCGCCAAGTCGCGGAACATGGCGACCGCCACCGAGAAGGATTGGTCGCCGGTCTCCGGCGACAGCTTGGCACGTAGCCGCACGGCTTGAGCACTGAGCAGTGGCGTAGTCTCGCCTGGCCGCAGGTGCTCGAGGTAGGAGAGCAGCTCCTCGGCCTTCGCGGTATCGAGCACCATGGCCGCATCCAGCTCTGCCACCAGAGCGTGCTTGACAGCGCTGATGCCAAGTTCGTCTCGGGCCTGCGCCGCCCTCGAGGCAGCCGCAAGCGCCGCGACGAAGTCTCCCTCGGCCTGGAACAGCACCGCCTGCGCCCAGGCGAATTGCGAACGGGATTGCACCTCTTCGGAATGTTCCAGGGCGGAATTGACTTCGAGCAGCTCGCGCGCCGCGTCCAGATTCCCCCGTTGGACATATATGTCCACGACCGGCAAAAGCCGACCGAGGTTGTAGCCCTCGATATAGGGCGAGCGCCGGACCTCGGCTACTTGTTCGAGGGCTTCGTCCCACTCGCCGGCTTCTCCCATGAGGTAGGCCTGCCAGACGAGGTAGATCGTCTCCCAGGTACGATCGCCCACCCGCCGGGCAAGCTCGAGCGCCTGTCTGACAAGGACGCGGATGTCTGCGTAACGGTCGTCCTTGGCCATGAAAGCACCGAGGTTGTTGTACGCGCGGAGCGCCGCCGCCGAGAGCTCGTTGTCGAGCGCCACTTTCAAGGCGTGCTGGACGAGTACGGTCGCCTCCTCGTTCCGGCCCTGGAACTCCAACAGGACCGCTTTTGTGCTCAGAGCTTGTGAGAGCTGCTCGGGAAGCCGGAACGCCTCGGCGAGCCCGAGGGCGAACTCGAGCCGCGGCGCGGCCAGGTCGTGGGCTCCGCTGAACAGATGGAGGCGCCCTAGCTGGGCGGCGAGCGTCGCCAGATCTGCATCCGGTTCCTCGTCAGCGAGAAGCGCGAAAGCCTTTTCCATCCTTGCAATGCCCTGCTCGAGCCGGTCTTCCATGAAGTCGATCTCACCGAGGCGAGCCGAGACACGGGCACTTGCATGCGTTTCGTCGATCGTCTCGAGGATGGAGATGGCGCCCTCGTAATGCGCCCTGGCTTGGTCTGCGCGGCGACCCAGAAATGCCATCTGCCCAGCGCGCTCTTCCAAGGCTGCCCGGGCGAGCAGATCGTCGGTGAGCTCGAGTGCCTGCTCGAAGTAGTGCTGAGCGCCTTCCGTCACCGCGAGCGCAGCGGCCCGTTCCCCGGCTCGCGTCGTCATCTCCCTCGCGATGGCCTTCACTTGTCCGGCATCGGGCGCGCCCGGAGCCAGCTTGTAGGCCTCCAGGTAATGGGAGGCGGCGACTTCGACGATCTCATCCTCGTCGGCAGCCCAGGCTTGGAGGAGATAGCCGGCGACCGCGAGATGCTTGTCCTTGCGGTCGCGCTTCGGAAGCGTCTCGTACGCGACCGCTCGCACGAGGTCCTGGAGGAACGCGTACTGGCCACGGTCAGGGGACCGCGGATCGCTCTGGAGCGAGATGACCTCCTTGCGGACCAGCGAGTTGAGCAGTTCCTCGAGGTCGTCGGGTGCGACGCCCGACAGCGCCGAAAGCGCCTCTTTGCCGAAGGTCTTGCCCATGACCGCAGCCTCCTGGAGGAGCCCGCGCTCTCCCGCGGAGAGCCCGTCGAGACGGGCCGCGATGAGCGCGTGCAGGGTCTCGGGGATGTCGAGCGCCCCGATCGCGCCGTCGGGGCGGTAGCTGGCGCCTTCCCGAATCAGCAGGCCCCGGTCGATCAGCATGCGCACCGTCTCGACCGCGTAGAGCGGAACGCCTTCCGAACGCTCCAGGATCCGGTCACGCACATCGTCGGGCAATCCCGGCACCAGCCCCGTGACCAATTCACGCATCGCCGACTGCGAGAGCGGCTCCAGGTAGATCGAGGTGAAATTTCGCCGGCCGGCGCCCCAGGTCGCGCGGCGCTCGACGATCTCGGGACGAGACAGCGTGAGAACGAAGATGGCGTGGTTCCGTGACCAGTCGAGCAGGTACTCGACGAAGTCGAGCAACGACGAATCCGCCCACTGCATGTCCTCGAATGACATCACGACGGGGCGGGCCTCGGACATGCGTTCGAAGAACAGCCGCCAGGCGGAGAACAGATCCTCCTTGTCCCTGGCGGTGCGTTCCTCGAGCCCGAGAAGATGCGCGAGGCGGGGTTCGACCCAGCGGGCCTCCTCCGGATCGGTGACATGCTCGTCGACCGCAGCGTGGAGCTTTGCCGATGCCGAGTCCACGTCCTCGCCTTCCAGGATGCCGGCGCGGCTCCTCACCATCTCGGCGAGCGCCCAATAGGCAACTCCCTCGCCGTAGGAGAGGCAACGCCCCCGGTGCCAGCGGAAGAGATCGGACAGCCCGTCCAGGTACTTGTAGAACTCCCAGGCGAGGCGGCTCTTTCCGATCCCTGCGATACCTGTCACCGAGACGAGGTGGGCTCGGTTCTCGTCGGCCGAGGCATGGAAGAGGTCCTTGACCAGGCGTAGCTCGCGGTCGCGCCCCACGAACGGGGCCTCCAGGCCCTCGGATTTGAGCGCCCCGCCGACGCCGGCGACCACGCGCAGCGCCCGATAGAGCTGGACCGGCTCGGCCTTGCCCTTCAGCGGATGGCTGCCGGCGTCGCTGTACACAATCGAGGCGTCGGTGGCCCGCTTGGTCGACTCGTCGACGTAGCAGCTTCCGGGAGGGGCGATCGATTGGATCCTCGCCGCGGTGTTGACGCGGTCACCGACGACGAAGCCCTCCTCGGCACTCTCGGTCGTGGCGGCGGTCCCGGTAACTATGCCCACACGGGCGTCGAGGTCGGTGGTGTGTCTCTTGCCGAAGGCCGACACGGCCGAGGTGAGCTCGAGGGCCGCTCTGACGGCTCGTTCGGCGTCGTCTTCCTTCGCGACCGGCACTCCCCAGACCGCCATGACGGCATCCCCGATGAACTTCTCGATCACGCCGCCGTACCGGGCGACGATCGCCCGGGCGAGATCGAAGTACCCGGAGAGAAGGTCGCGGACCTCTTCCGGATCCTTCGACTCGGCGAGCGGCGTAAAGCCGACGAGGTCGCAGAACAGAACCGAGACGTGCCGGAGCTCGGTCGCCGAGCTCCCTGGCGCCGCCGAGATGGGGGCCGCCCGTGAGACGAGAGGCGGCGCCTGAGCCGCCTGAGCCGCCTGAGCGGCAGAAGCGGCCTGAGCGGCAGAAGCGGCCTGAGTGGCAGAAGCCACCGTCGCACCGCAATTGCTGCAGAATCTGGCACGAGCCGGTAGCGCGGTCCCACAGCTGGCGCAGGTGAGAGCGAGGGGGCTGCCGCATTCGAGGCAGAAGTTCGAATCCGGGGGGTTCTCGGCCCCGCACTTCTGACAATCCATCGGTCACCTCCTTCGCTCGCCGGTAGATTACGACCAGAAACGCCGCATCGGCACGGCCATCGTCACCCGGCCGACAAGGGCTGATGTTCGGCTGCGACATTTAGACTCCTCCCGGATGGCACGGCGGCCCGAACGCAAAGAGTCGGTGAAGGAGCTCGCGGCGGCTAGCCAGGCGCTCCTCGATCGGTTCGGCGCCGTCGGACGTCGCCTGCCAGAGCCCGTCGCTCGACTGGCGCGCCCCTCGTATCGCCGGCTGGTCGCGGCCACCCAGGCGGTCCGTCCGGCCAAGTCCCTGGAAGAGCAGCCCACCCGGAGTGCCGGGGAGCTGTTCATACCCGCTCGCCGCGCGCTGGGGCCCGAGCCGGAGGTAATGGTCGAGATTCCTCCGTTGCCTCCGGGGAAGTCCCCCTTGACCGTGTGGCCCCAAGTGCCCCCGCCGGGTTACCGCGGGCAGCTCGAAGCCGGGTTCCAGCTCAGCTTGGCCAAGCAATGGGAGGAAGTCTCCCTCGCTGATTGCTACTTCTACCATCGGGTTCGGCTGGCGGACGGCCGGATTGTCGACGGAGTCTGGAATCTTCTCGGGGGCGAGCACGAGTACCTCGGCGGGGTGCCGGTGCGCGGACGCCGAGTCCTCGAGCTCGGACCTGCTTCCGGCTGGCTCACTACGTGGATGGAACAGCAGGGAGCCGACGTCGTGGGCTTCGATCTTGGCTGGGACCTCGCGCCCGATCTTCTCCCGCTGCCCCAGTTCGACCCGGCGGAACTGCGTCAAGACCAGATCGAGTTCGTGTCACACGTGCAGAATGCCTGGTGGTTCCTGCGTCGCGAGCACGGGCTCTCCGCCCGGGCCGTCTATGGGTCGATCTACGAGCTGCCCGCCGACATCGGCCGATACGACGTGGCTGTCTTCGGGTCGATTCTGCTCCACCTGCGCGACCCCTTCCTCGCGCTGCGTCAGGTCGCCGAGCGTACCGACGAGGCGATCGTCGTGGTCGAGCCCCTCGCGCACGACGCGAACGAGGTAAAGGAGCCCATCGCCAGATGGAATCCGACGCACGGCGTGAGTCCCAATGGTTGGTGGGCGCACTCTCCCGGTCTCATCACGAGCATGCTGTCAGTTCTCGGGTTCACGGACAGTAGCGTCACCTATCACTGGCAGCCGTATCGTCCGGAGCTGCGGGCGGCGGCCACCCACGTCGATACCGCGAACTACACGGTGGTCGCCCGCCGTCCGGCCTGAGCCTGAGACACCTCGCGACAGGCTCAGTCCCGGCGGATTCCCTCGAGGGCCAGGTCGTGCTCGACCATCATCGCCACGAGCTCCTCGAAGCCGACCTTCGGCTCCCACTGGAGCACCTCGCGGGCCTTGCTGGCGTCGCCGACGAGCAGATCGACCTCGGCGGGCCGGAGAAACCGCTTGTCGGTATGGACGAAGCTTGCCCAGTCATCGATGCCGATCGCCTGGAAAGCTGCATCGAGCAGCTCACGGATCGTGTGCGTCGTGCCTGATGCGATGACGTAGTCCCCGGGTTCGTCCACCTGCACCATCCTCCACATGGCCTCTACGTAGTCCCCGGCGTATCCCCAGTCGCGGGACGAGTCCAAGTTGCCCAGGGTCACCGAGTCCTGGAGACCAAGCTTGATGCGAGCCACGGCATTGCTGATCTTGCGCTCGACGAACTCGACTCCTCGCAGGGGCCCGCCGTGGTTGAACAGGATGCCGTTCGACGCGTGCAGCCCGTATGACTCGCGGTAGTTGAGCGTCGTGTAATAGCCGAAGACCTTCGCCGTGCCGTAGGGCGAGCGGGGATGGAAAGGTGTCGCCTCGGTCTGCGGAGTCTCTCGGACCTTGCCGAACATCTCCGACGAGGAGGCCTGATAGAAACGGATCGGGTTGTCCTTGCTCCCGCCCACCACCCGGATCGCCTCGAGCAAGCGCAGGACCCCCGTGCCGGTGATGTCGGCGGTGAGCTCGGGCTGGCGGAACGACAGGGGCACGAAGCTGATCGCCGCCAGGTTGTACACCTCGTGGGGCTGAACCTGCTCGATCACCGATATCAGCGATGAGAGGTCCTGCAGGTCACCGCCGAGCAATTCGAGCTCCGGGACCTCCTCCTGGACCATCGCCGCCTTGGGGTTGGACTGCCCGCGGAGCAGTCCGAACACCTCGTAGCCCTTGCCCACGAGGAGCTGAGCGAGATGCCGGCCATCCTGACCAGTGATGCCGGTGATGAGCGCCCTCGTCACGATTGACCTCCCGAATCAGGTTCCACGGTACCTCGTCGTGCCTGCACGACGGGCACGCTGAACCTGGTTCTACACGAGCTCTTCGGTCCGGGCGTCGCGGAGGGTCGCGCGGTCGTCCGCGTACCCCGGCGCCTGCACCAGGTTCAAGAGGCCCTGTTCGGCCAACGGCTTCGCCCAGTGGTAACCCTGCAGCAGATCGAACCCGATGTCGGTCATGAGAGCGCTGATCTCCTCGTTCTCGACACCCTCGGCGACGGTGACGAGGCCGAGCCGATGGGCCAGCTCCCGGACGCACCGGACGATCGCCTCGTCGGGCAGGGAGGTGAGGGCGCGTTTCACGAAGGCCATGTCGACCTTGATCTCGTCGAGAGGCAGGTACGGGATGGCGGCAAGCGAGGTGTACCCGGTCCCGAAGTCGTCGATCGACACGCGGACGCCCCGCTCGTGCAGCGGGCGCAGTACCCGGTCGGCCTGTTGGAGGTCGGCGGCGGCGGTCTCGGTCACCTCGACGGTGAGCGCAGCGGCAGGGAGGTTGCGCCGGTCGAGCTCCGACAGTATCCATGCCGACAACTCGGGCCGGCTGAGTGTCTTGGCCGACAGGTTCACCGAGACAGGCAGCTCGAGGCCGACGCGTCGCCACCTCACCTGGGCGTCGAGCGCCCGCGCCACGACCCACTCGGTGAGCCGGTCGACGAGGCCGGTCTGTTCGGCGAGGATGATGAAGCGTCCCGGCGGGACGTTGCCGTGGACGGGACTGCTCCAGCGCAGCAGCGCCTCGACTGAAACGATCCGGGAGGTCGTCGTGTCGACCTGCGGCTGGTAGGCCAGCCACAGCTCCTCTCGCTCGACGGCAAGTCTCAGATCAGCGAGCAGCGACAGGTCCTCCACCGTCAAGGTGTCTCGGTCGCCTTCCCAGACGCCGACGGCCTGCCCGGCGGCGGCGGCACGGCGGGCGCTGAGCGAGGACCGACGGACCAGCTCGGCGACCTCGGTCCCGTCCCAGGGGGCGAAAACCAGCCCGACATGGGCCCGCAACACGACCTCGACGCTGTCGATCAGATACCGGGCAGAGCCGGTAGTGGTCGCCAGACGGCGGGCAAACTCGCGCCCGGCAGCGAACACTGCCGACGGCAGCTCGCCGGCGTCACCTCCCCACTCGGCCGGCGTGAAGTCGCCGCCCAGGTCATAGGTCACGACGAGCTCGTCGGCCTCGACTCGGGTGACGACGGCGTCAGGCGGAAGGACTTGCCCGAGATCCTCGACCGCACGGCGGAGCAGCTCCGTCCCGACTTGGTAACCGAGAGCCTGACGGGCCTCGTCGACCCCGGCGAGGAGCACCGTTGCCATGACGAATGGCATCGGGTTCCCATTGGGACCGTCGGAGTCGCGTGAGGACAGCCGCTTTGCAAGCCCGACACCGTTCGGGAGACCGGTGTCGGGATCGACCGAACCGCTGCGAGACTGCGAGATCATCAGGAAACGGACCGTGAGCGAAGCCGACAGCGTCGCCATGCACGCAATCGAACCGACGAGGATGGCTGAACCGGCATGCAGCGTGCCGAGCAGAGCCAACGTGAGCGCCGCGCCGGTTGCCAGCTGGTGGCTCACGACCGCCCGCGTGCCGAGAAAGAGCGCGACGAAACTCGCAACGGGCACGAGATACAGCGTCGAGGCAAGCACCGGGCCGGCGGTCTCCCCGGAGTACACCAGCAGCGACACCAGCACCGCTCCCAGTGCCGCGAGGATGTGACACCAGAGAGCGCTGACCCTCTTCACCGCCCGAAGTGCACACCACGTCAGCGCGGCGACGCAGCTGACGCCGATGAGCCAGCCGACCTTGGCCGGCGGCCAGCGCAGCACCAGGCCCTGCACAGGCCACAGCACCATCGCTACCGCAAAGAGGATCCGGAGAACCGACAGGGGGCTGAGCAGCTCGAGAGGTGCGCCGAGGGCAAACCACGAGCGGGTCTTGGGGAACATCCGGCTGCGCACGGACGCTCTCGCGGGCAGAGGAGCGCTGGTCACCGAGGCTGGAACGCCGACGCCGCCCGCAGTCCATCCCCGCCATGTCGGGCCGTGCGGAGACGGCGCCCTCATCACTGTGCTATCGGCGTCCGGGAGGGTGCTCTTGAGTCCGGGAGGTCAGCTCCGAGCAGTCGTCCTCTGCGTCGCTTCTCTCAGGAGAGCAGTCGCTCGAGGTGGCCGGCGGTGTCGGCAAGACCGTGTACGAGCACCTGCGGGATGCCGAGAGGCAGCAGGTCGGCCGGAGATGCGGCTGCGTAGCGCTCGGGCTGATCCGCTGGCATCCCTCCGAGCAAGCGGGGAACGGCTCCGGCGCCGAGCCCGAGCTCAGCCGCCCTTCTCAAGTCCACCACCCCGGCAAGCGAGACGGCCCCCCGCGGCTGCACCGCGGCAGGCGTGCCCGGGGTGCCTTCGGGCATTCGTCGCCGCCCTGCGACCCAGAGGGCGAGATGGCCGCCCGAGGAGTGCCCGCAGGTGACGAGCCGATCTGGATCGATCCCCGGCAGCCGCTCGACATAGTCGATCGCCGCACCGACGTCGGCGAATGTCGCGGGCCAGCCGCCTCCGCCGCCGAACAGCCCCAGGCGGCGGTACTCGATGTTCCACGCAGCCCATCCCTTCGCGACCACAGCTCTTGCGAGCGGGTTCATGAGGCCCTTGGTGTACATGGACCGCCAGTAGCCACCGTGGATCAGGACGACGATCGGAAGCCGGTCTGCGGTCGCGTGGACGGGCAGCCACAGGTCCGCCGCCTGCCATCGATTGTCGCCGTAACGGTGGCGAGTGGGCCGCACGGCCAGCACCGTATCTCCGGCGACTCCGAACCTGCCGACGACCGCACCCGCGCATCGGGCTCTCGTGATGCAGAGCGCGGCCTCCGGGGTCCACGATGAGGTCATGAGGAAACATCACCGTGCGTCCCGGGACACTGCCGAGATCGGGACCGGACGACTCGAGGCCTTCAGCGACGGCGTGATGGCGGTGATCATCACGATCATGGCCTTCGACCTCAAAGCACCCCTCGGTCCCGACTTCTCCGACTTGAGGCGCCGGCTGCCGGCGCTGCTGATCTACGTGCTCAGCTTCACGTTCATCGGCATCTACTGGAACAATCACCATCACCTGCTGCGCGCGACGCCGCGCATCACCGGGGCCGTCATGTGGGCGAACCTGCACCTGCTCTTCTGGCTCTCGCTGATTCCCGTGCTCACGGAGTGGGTGGGGAACTTCTACAGCCACACGTGGCCGGCCGCCGTCTACGGCATGGTGGCTCTCGGCGCCGCGCTCGCGTACACCCTGCTCGTGAGGATGATCATCAGGGCGAACCGGGACTCGATCGTGGCGATGGCGATCGGATCGGACCGGAAAGGAGCGGCGTCGCTCGTGATGTACGCCTGCGCCGTCGGGTTCGCTTTCCTCAGCCCCTATATCTCTTATGCCCTGTACGCAGCGGTCTCGGTGGTCTGGTTCATACCCGACCGTCGCCTGAACCAGCCGGAGCTGTCCGCCGCTGCTCAGGGGGACAAGGCAGCCGGCACCACGTGAAGCGGCTTGTCCCACAGCATCACGCGATAGGCCCCGGCTACGACGTAGGTGTTCGCCGGCCGCCCGAAAGTGTTGACGGCGGTCAGCCAATTCACGTCACCCCAGGTGTTGCCCAGTCTGAACACGAGGAATTCGAACGACTCGTTGAACCAGTCGAGCGAGGAGTTGCGGTCGTAGCCCACGAGCTGGTTGCCGTCCGGCGCGAACACCGGCCGGACGCTGACGGTCCCACTTGACTCCACCGTCACGATCGAAGAGGCCCAGTAGTCGCCAATACCGTCGTGGAGATCGTGCAAGTCGAGCCAGCGGGCGAGGGCGGCGGCTCTCGACGGAGGCGCCGGTGTGACGAGATTGAGCCCCACGCCGGCCGCGTAACACGCGGCGGCTGCCAGGCCGACGACCGCGGCCAGCCGGCCGACGGATCGCCACTTCAGGTCCTGAGCCAGCCGGCCGACCACTCGACCGGCCAGGATCGAGCCGAAAATGATCCCGGCCGTCAGGTAGCGGCCGTACGCCGGGTTGTTCGAAGCCGCCAGCACGATGAAGGCTGCGAAGGCGCCGAGCGCGCCGAACAACAACAGGTCGTCGAGGCGCCAGGCGGCATCCGAGCTCCTGCCGACGACGGAGGGCCGGCCACGCGCGAAGCCCCAGACGAGAGCGATGGCGGCGCTCGCGACCGCTCCGCACACCACCAGGACGGCGAGGACACGCACGTAGCTGAGCCCCCTCGGATCGGCTCCTAGGCCGTAGTAGGCGCTCCCGACGCCCATCATGCTTACGCCCTCGTGGATCCCTTGTTTGACGTTGTGGATCATTTGCGACAATTTCGCGATCGGGTTCGCTCTTGCGATGTGGAACGTTCCGATCGCGCGTGCGATCAGCCGCACCAATTCGGCCAGCACGACCGAGGAGATCGCGGCGGCGACCTCAGGCAGCCCGGCTCGCACGTCTCGGCTTCTGCCCATGGCGGCAACGCCGGCGAGAAGGATCGGCACGACCCCGAGCGCCGCCATCTGAAGGTCGCCGAGGAGCCCCGCCGCCAGGAAGAGGACGGCAGCCGCGAAGCCCCAGCCGAATTTGCCGCGCCTCAGACCAAGAAACGCCACCAGACACCACAGCGCCGTTCCTACATGGAGCGGCCCGCGGAGCATGAAGCGTGCCAGAGCCTCTGCCGGCAGGGCTAGGAGGACCACGACGGTACCTGCGGCCGCGACCGCCGCCGCCCCACGACGCTCCTCGATCGCCATGACAACCCCGACCGCGATCACGGCCACCACGATCGCGACCGGCACCGCATGCAAGAGAGCCGGATGCAGGCCGTAGAAGAGGACCGCGACGAGGTACCAGAGCGCGTCGACCGTCCAGAACGAGTCCAGCGAGAGCGACCATCGATGGAGCAGGACGTTGCCGTGCAGCATCACCTGGCCTTGGAGGGCCACGGTCGCACCGTCCGAATCAGGCGCGAAGGCGTGTACGCCGATGGCGTAGAGCAGTACGAACAGGCCAACGGCCGCGGCGACCGCGGCTATTGCGACGGCCACAGCGCGGCCGCCCCGCTGGGTCCCGCCTCGCGGCGGGGCCGCGATTTCCGTGTCGTCGATCGGGATCGTTTCGGTCATCCGGGGGTCGAAACGCCGACCTCGTGCAGCTCGACGACATTCCCCGCCGGGTCGTTGAGAAACGTCTGCCGGTTGGCCCCGACCCCGACTGGATCCGCCAGCTCGATCCCCTTCGAGCGCAGTTCGTCCACGACGCCGTCGAGATCGTCGACTCGGATGGCGAAGTGCTGACCGAGATTGGCCGGGACGCGGGCTTCGATGAGGTGCAGCTGTTGGGAACCCAGATCGATCCACGCGCCGCCGAAGGAGAAATCGGGACGGTCCTCGCGGACGGTACCCCCGAGCACGTCGGTGTAGAAGGAGATGCCTTCGTCCACGTTGGACACGTTGACCGAGACGTGGTGGATCCCGAGCGGTTCCATGAGCCCGAGTCTGGCCATGATCCCCACCGTCCGCAAGCTCTTGGCAGGGGCGCATTGGGCAGGGACTCTGACAAGATCAGGACCTGA
Organism: uncultured Acidimicrobiaceae bacterium; assembly: GCA_963763085.1. GTDB lineage: Bacteria > Actinomycetota > Acidimicrobiia > Acidimicrobiales > Bog-793 > CAVXNB01. The sequence continues at coordinate 373,243 of CAVXNB010000004.1, read as the reverse complement.
CCCTGCTCTTCGATGATGCCCCGGACCGCACGGCCCTGCTTCGGACGGCGCTCCAGCGCGCCGGCTACTCGACGGCCGGAGTGAGGGAGGTGCTCGGGGACCACTTTCTCGGCTTTCTGGCCCGGAGCGAGGTGGCGGCCCTCCTGCGCCGGACCGAGGCCGGTTCCCCGCTCTGCTCGCTCGTGAGACTCTTCCTCGTCGGCGTCCCGGTCGACGGCCGCTCTGCCGGGGCGGCACTCGCGCCTCTCGCTCTGGAGGACGCCGAACGCGCCGGCCTCGTGGCCGTTGAGGGTGACCTGGTCCGCGGACTGGTCCGCATCCGTCCGTACGAGAGCGAACAAGGCCACGAGTTCCTCGTGGCGAGCGACGCTCCGACGGTCACTACCGACCGAGCAGGCGGCAGCGTTGCGCCGGACCACGTGATCGGAGTCGGGGCGAGCTCGGTGCTCCTCGCCCGGATGACCGTTCGGCGCCCGATCGGGCGAGCCCTCGACCTCGGGACGGGTGGTGGCGTGCAGGCGCTGAACGTGAGCTCCCACGCCGGCGAGGTGGTGGCGACTGACCTGAATCGCCGAGCGCTTGGTTTCGCTCGGTTCTCGATGGGGCTGAGCCGTGTCGCCAACGTCACGACCCGCGAGAGCGATCTGTTCTCAGCGGTTCGAGGTGAGCGCTTCGACCTCATCGTCTCCAACCCCCCGTACGTGATCTCGCCCGAATCCCGCTTGGTGTTCCGCGACGGTGGGCTCGAGGCAGACGGGCTCTGCCGGCGCCTCGTGAGGGACGCGCCCGCCCATCTCGAGGAGGGAGGCTTCTGTCAGCTGCTCGCCAACTGGGTCCACCCAACCGGGGGCAGCTGGAAGGACCGTCTGGCGGAGTGGTTCGAGGGCTCAGGGTGCGACGCGTGGGTCATCCAGCGGTCCGTCGACGACGTCGAGGAGTATGCAGTCGGATGGGTGCTTCACGGCGAGCCCGGCGGCGGCGACGCGGCTGCGGAGGCGAGGGTCCTCGACGAGTGGCTGGCGTATTACGCCCGGCTCGGGATCGACCGGATCGGTTTCGGTCTGATCACCCTGCGGCGGAGGGAAAGTGGCCGGCCTTTCGTGCGTTTCGAGGAGCTGCCTCACGACCCGGGGATTGCCTGCGGCGACGACATCGCCCGCAGCTTCCAGCTCCGCGACTGGCTGGACTCGCTCGACGGCGACGACGGGTTGCTCGACGTCTGCCTCGCGGTGGCGCCCGACGTCCACCTCCACCGGGACCTCGTCGCCTCGGGCGGTGCCTTCGTGGCCGGCGCCGGTGAGCTGAGGCGGTCGACGGGACTCAGGCGCGAGGGCCTGGTCGACGACGACGCGATCTCGGTCGTCGGCGGATGCGACGGGACCTCGACGCTCCGGTCGCTCCTGCGCGATCTCGCCTCAGAGCTCGGGGCCGAGACCGATGCCGTCGCCGGCGTCGCCCTCCCTGTCATAAGAAGCCTCGTTGAACAGGGCTTCCTTACTCCGGCAACGGGGCCTTGAGGCGGGAGCGGCTCGGCCGCGGATCAGCCGGGGCGTCCTGCCGAAACGGTCGCCGTGTTGTTTCCGGTGATCATCTCGACCGTCCTGAAACTGAAGGAGACCTGCTCCTCGGAAGGGCCGGCGGAATCCTCGCCGATGTCGTAGACGGTCAGGAAGACCTCGGAGAAGTCCATCTTCACCTGGACTGCCGGCAGCTCCTTGGTCGCTGAGTTGTTCGTCACGGCGAGGGTGCCCTTCGCAACCGCCTTGCCGCCGGCGAGCATCCCGAGCAGCTCGGCCGAATGCGCACCGACGCGGGACGTGAAACTGAACGACTGCACCGACAGCGGCGTTCCCACGGCGCCGCGGGCCGCACCCCAGGACCAGCTGTTGAGCTGCAGCCACTTTGCGTACCCGGGAGCGGTCGCATCTCCCGTGATTCCATCCAGCTTCAAGAAGCTTGAAAAAGGCATGGCCCCTCCGCTCTCGTGCTTGCGAGCAGCTTACCGCCGCCGGGGACGGTCATCGAAAATTCCGGGAGCACGTTCGGGGCTGATAGATTGCGGGCGATGTCGGCCTGGTGCGAGGGTCAGTTCAGTCGCCGCCAATTCCTCGGCGGCATGGGCGCTGCAGGCGTCGCGGTCGCCATCCCGCTGCCGCGGCTCCGCCGGCCTGCCGGGGCGGACCGGGTCGCCCCGATCGGGCACAGCGCGGGCGAGCCCCTGCCCGCATCGTTCTCGGACGACTTCAACCGAGAGTTCGCCGGATCCCGGCTCTGGCGCTGGGAGACCTCGAACTGCGTGCGGGTGTTCGGGTCGACGGCCTACGGTCGCGAATTGCTCGGCGGGATGGACCTAGACGACCCAGGGATCCTGCGCGGTCGGGGCATGGTTGTGGCGCTCGAAGGAGACGCGGACCATCCCTCCATCGCCGGCCGGATGCGAACGGTCGACTCCTTCGCCTTCGAGGCGGGCCGGCGTTACTGCCTCGAGTTCCGCGTAGCCGGCTCCCACCTCGCCAGCCACGCCAGAGGGCTGGCGCGCTCGCTCGAGGCCCGAATCCCGGAAGTCGGGGCGAGCACGACAGTGCGGCTCCCGTCCCGCGCCAAGTTCCAGCCGGTCCGCCTCGAGTTCACGCCGAGCAGGACGACGGCGAGCCCGATCGAGTTCGTTGCTGGCGGCGCTCCGGGCCGCGGCGGCTTGCTCCTCGACGAGGTGCATCTGGCCGAAGCCGCATGACGGTCCACTAGTGCCGGCGTTCGATTTCGTCGACGCCATCGCCGAGCACAGTGCCGGCTTCGCCGCCGCAGCCGACGGCAACCTCGACGCCGAGGTCGAGCACTGCCCCGGATGGACCGTGGCCGATCTCGTCGGCCATCTGACCGAGGTCCACTGGTTCTGGGGCACGATCGTCGAGGAGCGGCTCGAAGCGCCGCCCGAGGATGCCCGGCGCCCGCCCACCGCTCCCCGCGATCGACTGATCGAGACCTTCCGCACGGGCGCGGAGCGCCTTGTGAGCGTGCTGCGCGGCGCCGACGGCGAGGACCATGTCTGGACGTGGGCGCCGGCTCAGCAGAACGTCGCTTTCGTGACCCGCCACCAGGTGCAGGAAGCCGCGCTCCACCATTGGGACGCCGTCCACGCGATGGGCGGGACGCTGGCCATTGCGGCGCCGGTCGCGGCCGATTCGATTGCCGAGTTCCTGACCTTCTCCGTCTCCAGCGAGGACGACCCCGCCGAGCCCGCCCGCCCGGCGTTGAACGGCGCGTTCGCCCTGCAATGCTCCGACGCCGACACGGCGTGGACGATTCGGGACGCCGGCCTCCCGGGCACGATCCGACACGACCCGGGCGCCGAGCCGGGAATCCCGACGATCACGGCCACGGCGTCGGACCTGATCCTCTGGCTCTACCGGCGGATCGATCTCGAAACTGGCCCCGTCCCGCCCGACCTCCTCGCCCGCTTCCGAGCGCTGTGCTTTACCGACTGAGCCGTCAGATGGGATGAGCCGTCACCCGAATTTCGGTCCCCGCCTCGATCTCGGCCCGAAACCCTGCGGCTGGTAGGAGTACCTCAACCTCCTGCGGTGTGTAGAGCCTCGCCCTGGCTGTGGCCGCCGCATCGCCCTTGCGGGCGGCCTCCACGAACCCTGACAGGTAGGCCTCCGAGAGAAGATTGGGATAGGTGAGGATGACCGTCCCGGTGGGGCGGATGACGCGCCGCAATTCCTCGAGGAGCAAGAAGGCGTCCTCCCGCTCCAAGTGCTGCAGTACGAGCAACGAGTAAGCCAGATCGATGCTCTCTGTCGGGACATCGGGGAACGTCACGTCATGGCAGTGGGCGTACTTGACATTCGTCAGATGGCGCAGCCTCTGCGCGGTCATGTCGAGCATTCTTTGCGACGCGTCGACCGCCCAGAGAACCGAGCACTCCGGGGCGACGTAGCGGGCAACCCGCCCGATGCCACAACCGAGGTCGAGCACGGTCGACTCCTTGTCGAACCATGGGCGCAGCCGTTCGAGGTCCCAGCGGCCGCCTTCCTCGAAGCTGTCCGGGTCGTCCGTGTTGAAGATCTGGAGGAGCGCTGCGGGCTCGTCGGGAGGATTCCAATGCCCCGCGTACCGCGGCGCCTCCTCCAGCTCGGTTCTTAGCCTCTCCTCGCGCTCGTACATGCTCTCCGAGAAGTCGCGTAGAGCACGCTGACCCAGCCATGAGTCGTGCGCATGACGCAGTTCCCCGATCACGACCGAAGCGCCGAGCACCAGCAATCCCGCCGACAGCACGCCGCGCCAGACCGACGCAACAGGAAACGCCGTCGCCGCGACCCCCACGCCGGCTGTGACCAAGCCTGCCGCTACCACCCACCATCGAGCGGTCCGCCACCACCATCGAGAAGGTGGAGGAACCGTGGGACGACTGACGCTCGATTTCTCGATCAAAGGCACCATCTCCAGTCGCAATCTGCTTTGGAGGCAAGTTTCGCAACATTTTGCACATGCCCCGAGGTCCCCGGCGGCCCAGTCCGAATAACATGAGCCACCACCGTGACCTCCTTTCCCAAGCTCTTCACGCCGCTCCAGGTCGGACCGTGCACGATCAAGAACCGGATCGTGTCCTCCGGGCACGACACGGTCATGATCGAGAACGGGGAGATCACCGATCAGCTGGTCGCTTATCACGAGGCACGCGCCGCAGGCGGCACGGGCCTGATCATCATGCAGGTCGCCGGCGTCCATCACACGGCGCGCTACACGGCCCACGTCCTGATGGCCGTCGACGACACGTGCATCCCGGGCTACCGGCGGGTCGCGGAGACGGTTCACCCGTTCGGGACCAAGCTCTTCGGGCAGCTTTTCCATCCCGGGCGCGAGGTCATGGAGTCTCAGGACGGCTCGAGCCCGGTCGCACTGGCGCCTTCGGCCGTGCCGAACGAGCGTTTTCACGTCATGCCGCGCGCTCTCACGAGACGCTTGATCGCGGAGATCATCGACGGCTACGCCTCCGCTGCGGCGCGCCTTGTGCAAGCCGGTCTCGACGGCGTGGAGATCGTGGCCAGCCACGGCTACCTGCCGTCGCAGTTCCTCAACCCCAACGTCAATCGCCGTGAGGACACCTATGGGGGGTCGCCGGAGAACCGGCTGCGTTTCCTGCGAGAGATCGTCGAAGCGATCCGGGACCGCGTCGGCAACGAGGTCGTCCTCGGAGTGCGAGTCTCGGAGGTCGAGCACGACCCGAGCGGCCTGCCCGAGGACGTGTCCCTGGCGACCTGCAAGTCGCTGGCGGCTTCGGGTCTCGTCGACTACCTCAGCGTCGTGGTCGGGACATCGGCCACGCTCGCCGGCTCTGACCACATCGTGCCCCCGATGAACATCGCGAACGCCTACACCGCCCCGGCAGCGGCGAAGGTCCGGGCTCTCGTGGACATCCCGGTGTTCGTCGCCGGCAGGATCAATCAGCCGCAGGAGGCCGAACGACTGCTCGAGTCCGGCCAGGCCGACGCCTGCGTCATGAATCGGGCGCTCATCTGCGACCCGACCATGCCCCAGCTTGCTGAGAGCGGCCGCAGCGACGAGATCCGCGCGTGCATCGCCTGCAACCAGGCCTGCATCGGCCACTTCCACGCCGGCTACCCGATCTCGTGCATCCAGCGTCCGGAGACCGGCCGCGAGATCCAGTACGGCCGCGTCCGCCGGGCGGACATCGCCAGGAGGGTGATGGTCGTCGGCGCCGGACCCGGTGGCATGAAGGCCGCCGTCATCGCCGCCGCTCGCGGGCATCAGGTAACGCTCTACGAGGCAAGCGGACGGGCCGGCGGTCAGGTGCTGCTCGCTGAGCGCCTTCCCGAGCGGGCCGAGTTCGGCGGTGCCGCTACGAACCTGCTCGCCGAAGTCGGGCGCTCCGACGTCAAGCTAGTGCTCCACACCGAAGTCGACCGTGCGATGATCGAGGCCGAGGAGCCCGACTTCGTCGTCGTTGCAACGGGGGCCCGACCTCGGCGCCCCGAGATCGAGGTCATGGGCACCCCTACGGTCGTCGACGCGTGGGAGCTGATCCGAGGGGCGGACCTGCCACGGGGTCACACCGTGGTCGCGGACTGGCGGGGCGACTGGGTCGGCATCGGGGCCGCCCGGCTCCTGGCGGAACGGGGCCAGCGAGTCACACTGGCGGTGAACGGCTACAACCCGGGAGCGGCGCTGCAGCAGTACGTCCGCGACAGCCTCGTCGGCGCGCTCGAGCGGCATCGGATCGCGGTCGTGCCGCTCGTCCGGCTCTTCGGTGTCGACGACGACAGCGTGTACTTCCAGCACGTGCTCACCGAGGAGCCCGTCATCCTCGAGGGTGTCTCCTCGCTCGTGCTCGCTCTCGGCCACGACGCCGACTCGGCACTGCTGTCATCGCTCGAGGACTCCGGATTGCCGGTGGCCGGCGTGGGCGACTGCCTCGCTCCGAGAAGCGTCGAGGAGGCCGTGCTGGAGGGCCTCCAGGTCGGGAGCGCCATCTGAGCGACGGCGCGCCCGGCGCTATTTGGCAACCGTCAGCGTGAACGCGTGCTTCGTCGTGACGGCGAGAAGGCCCGACCCGTGCACCGAGACCGTCAGATGCCATTTCCCGGAGTACTTGGGAGTGCCGGAGAGCAGGCCGGTCTTGGAGAACTTGATGCCGCTCGGCAGCTTTCCGGTGAGTTTCCACACGATCGTGCCGGTCGCCCCGCTCTGGTGGAGTTGCGCCGAGTAGTGCTTCCCGGCCTTGCCCGGAGGGAGCGCTTTCGGTGTGATGGCGGGCGGGAAGGCTGGGAGCAGATCCGTGGTCAGACCGCCCACGATCGGCGACCCGAGACCGGTCGCCAGGTCGTAGTGGGGTGCCGCGGGATAATCGCCGTTGTCGGCCGTCGAGTAGTCGTTGTTGCCGCTTGTGACGTCGTTGAAATCGTGGCGACCCGAAGCGACGAGTCGGTACAGCGCCGGCGCAAGCAGACCGAGACGATGAGAGGTTGCCGCTCGTGCGTCGATGAGAGCTGTCACGGCCGCCCAGAATGGCGCCGCGGCACTGGTCCCGCCGTAACCCTGCCAGAACCCGTCGTAGTAGATGATGTAGCCGTGCATCCAGTCGGCAGCGGCTGAGACATCGGGCGCCTCCCTGCAGTACCCGCTCGCTGCATGGCAGGGCTTTCCGCTGCTGTAGGGATTCAGGACACCTTTGCCCTTTTGCCAGCTGGGCATCTTCCAGTCCTGGGACAGACCGCCCCCACCGGATCCCTCGGGGACGCCGGTCAAGGCGTTCAGCGTCTCATTCCAGGCCGTCTCTACCGGCGCCGGCGCGACCGCTGTCAACTCGGTGCCGCCCACACTCGTCACGAACGGCTGTGTGCCCGGGTCCCACACGTTCGGATACAGCGGAACGTAGACGAGGGTCTGCTGGGCCGCCGTCGGATCGACCGCCCAGACCGTGTTGGTGCTCGCGTCGGAGACCACGCTCGAAGGCGAGGATGCGGCGTCAAGGTACGTCGAGAGCTTGTTGGTGGCGGCATTCACGACCGAGATGGCGCCGTCTCCGGCGTAGTAGCCGCCGGCCTTCCCGGCGGCGAGGATCTGCTTGCCCGACGGCGACAGCGCCACGGCCACCGGGTACTCGCCGACCACGACCGTCGCGACGAGCTTCAATGTCGCGCCCGCGAACACTGAGAGCGCCCCGGACGCGTCGTCGTCGGCCACGTAGACCTCGCCGTTCGCCGGCTCGTACGCGACGCCGACCGGATCGGTTCCAGTCTTGGAGATTGTCGGCGCGGAGCAGGTGTGGACGGCGGCGTCACAGGTGGCGCCCGCAATCGCGGACACGGTGTCTTTGGAGCTGTTCGTCACGAAGATCCGGTTGTCGGTCGTGTCGACGGCGACGCCTGCAGGAGAGCCTCCGAGCGTGACGGTCGCGACCACGGTCCCGGTCGCCTCGCTGATCACCGACACCGTCCCGGGGCTCCCGGCGTTCGCGACGTATACCGTCGCCGTGACGGGATCGACCGCGACCGAGGTCGGATCGGTGCCAACAGGGATTGTCTTAACCGGCGCCGAGCAGCCGGTGACCTTGGCGGCGTTGCAGCTCGACGTGCTGAACGCCGACACTGACGCGCCGCCGGTGTTGGCCACGTACGCCTCTTGGCGGATGCTGTCCAGGCCGATGGCCGTCGGGTTCGTCCCGACGGTCACGTCCGCCATGAAGGCTCCGCTGCCGGCGTTGACGACTTCGACCTCCCCGTCCGACGCGAGCGTCGTGTAGAGCGTTTGACTCGTCTGGTTAAGGGCGAGGCCGGTCGGGGAGCCGTATCCGAAGGGGACGTCGATGCTGCCGAATCCATTCGGAAGGCACCCGATCGAGCCCTCGTCACCTGTGATGCCGAAGAACGTCTGTCCCTCGAGAGCCATCTCCTCGAAGACCGTGTTCTCCGAGGCCGCCTGCCCGGTCGGGAGCTGAACCTCGCACGCTCCCCAGGATGAGGACACGACCTGTGCCCTGTCGGCGGTGGCGATCCGATCGAGATTGTCAACCAGCGCAGCCCAGGTGTTGGGCGCCTCGTACACGAGGATCTTGGCCTGGGGAGCGACCCCGATGACGTCCTCGATGTCCAGGGCCGACTCCCCGGACCCGTAGCCCGGGCTGACGCCGCCGTCAACGGAAACGTTGGTGACGGAGGCGTGGGTCCCGAAACATTGCTGGTACTCCGCGACGTCGGCCGGCGCGTAAGGCTCGAGCTCGAACAGCGCCACGGACACGCCCTTGCCGAGGTCTCCCTTGGCATACAGACCATTCAAGCCGTAGGCGGTCGCCAGCTGCGCCGGCGTGTGCGCGTTCACGCCCGCGGCCACGCTTGTCGCCGCGGAGCAAGCTTTCGGACCGGCGCTAGCCGGTGTGCGCGAGGAACGTGTCGTCGAGGATGGAACTGTGCGCACATTGTGCAGCGACACCGCGGCGGACTGGGGAAGGGTGAGGTCGCTGAGGCCGATCACGGCCTGGACCGACCTCACGAGCGAGCTCGGGATCATCGGGGCGCTGACGTTCGCGCTCGCGATCCGGCCCGACGGCAGCCGGTACCGCTCGATCCTCGTGTGCAACGCCGCCTCGATCCGGCCGGCCGGCGCCGCCACCGGCAGGATCAGCCCGTCCGGCGTCACCGGTCCGACGCCGAGCCCCTCGCTGCGTAGCGCCCGGACGACGCCCGCGACGTCGGCGGCGGTGGGCCCGAACAGGACACGGAACTGCGACTTTCCAAGAAAGTGATGGAACACCGCCGAGCCGGGCTCGGATACCTCGGTCGCATAAGCAGCCAGCGCGGCGGGGTTGCGGGGCCGCAGCACGAAGATCAGTTTCTCGTTCAAGTCCGCTGGAACGGCCCCGAGGCGCCGGCTCCCGACGGGGATCAGAGGTGCCGAGCCCACTGCGGAAAGCGGCGCAGCCGATGCGGTGCCACCACCGACGGTTCCGGCGGCAATGCCGAGACCGGTAAGCGCCGCCATAGCGGCAACGGCGGCCCCCAGAACACGACCGAGTCGGTGCCGCCGGCTCGGAAGAGGGGGGCGCGACTGCGCTGCGACGTCGTGCATGGTCAACTCCTGCCCCCTCCGTTCCAAGAACGGTCCGATGTCGACTCGGCGCCGAAGCTAGCACGCGCCCGATTTTCCCGCCCGGGCAGGTCCGCCCGGCGATTTTCTGCTCAAGCCAGGCGATTGACGTGCCGAAGCTACTCCTGAAGTGTCGAGGGTCCCGGAGGGCTGATGAAGCTCCTACTCAGGAGCCAGGGACAACCGGAGCTTCCTCGCGTCTCCTTGTTCCTCCGCGCCACGCTGCGCGCCCTCACCGTCGTGGGCTTGCCCATCTTGGTCCTTGCTCCCTTCGACAGAGGCGGGAGCCCGGCCGCTCGCCCCGCCGTGACGCCGCCTCTGGCCTCGGCTCCGGCTCCGCCGGCGAGGCTGGCCGCGGGATCGACGCTGCGCAGCGGTGGGTTTCTCGAATCTGCAAACCGCAGCTACCGGCTCGAGATGCAGGCGAACGGCAACCTCGTCCTCTCCTGGGAGGGACACGTGCTCTGGTCCTCCCACACGACGCACCATCCCGGTGCCGTCGCCTCCATGCAGCGAGACGGCAATCTCGTGGTCTATCAAGGGCGGCGGGCGATCTGGAACACCCGGACGAGCCACCAGGGCAGGCGCAACTACGAGCTGCTGCTTCAGTCCAACGGGCTCGTCGTCATCGACACACCGACCCACAAAGTGATATGGGAGGCCAGGACCTCGATCCGCGGCATCCGGGAGTTCCCTGGCGTCTCGCCGGCGTGACGTCCTGAGCTCGAGGCCGCGGAGCGCCTCGCCCCGATCGCCTAGGATCTCGGAGTCGTGCCACGACGCTTTCAGGCGGTCAGCCCGCCACACTGGCACGCCATCCCGACCGGCAGTCAATCGCCGGCCATCGGGACCTGTGGTGCAGCCTGGAGTGCACGCCGGCCTGTCAAGCCGGAGGTCGCGGGTTCAAATCCCGTCAGGTCCGCGGTCGGGTAGCTCAGTTGGTAGAGCGCGCGCCTGAAAAGCGTGAGGTCACCGGATCGATGCCGGTCCCGACCACCGAGCGAGGGCGGCCCCGGTGAAGGGAAGGGAGCCGAGATCGTGAGCTTCATGACGGGAGGACAGGTCGTCGTCGAGGCGCTCCGGTCCAACGGCGTCGAAGTCGTCTTCGGCATCCCTGGTACCCACAGCCTTCCCATCTACCAGCACCTGCACGACGCCGGCCTGCGGCACGTGACGCCGCGTCACGAGCAGGGTGCCGGATACGCCGCCGACGGCTACGCCAGATCGAGTGGCAAGCCCGGCGTGTGCCTCGTGACGACCGGCCCGGGTGTGACGAACCTCGCCACCGCCCTCGGCCAGGCGTACTCGGACTCGATCCCTCTGCTCGCCGTCTCGCCCGGGCTCCCGTTCGCGATCGAAGGCGGCGACCACGGCTTCCTTCACGAGACGAAGAACCAGAGCGCGCTCACGTCGAACCTCGTCGCATGGAGCCACCGAGCCACGTCCCATCAGGATCTTGCTGACGCTATGAAGCGGGCATTCCGTTTCTTCGGCCGTGGCCGGCCACGTCCGGTCCACATCGAGGTCCCTCTCGACCTGCTCGACCGGCCGGGCCTCGTCGACGGCGACCTCGCGGCGGCGCCCGAGGCGCCGGTCTCGCCCGGAGCGGACGCCGTCGAGTCGATCGCCGCCGCGCTCATGGGCGGCCGGCGGAGGGCGCTCATCGCCGGCGGCGGCTGCCGCTGGGCGCAGCACGGTGCGACGGGGCTCGCGGAGCTACTCGACATGGCCGTCGTGACGACCGCGAACGGCAAGGGCGTGGTCTCCGAACTGCATCCGCTCTCGTTGGGGGCGTCGATACCGGTGCGCGCGACGCAACGTTTCTTGGACGATTGCGACGTGGTGCTGGCGGTCGGCACCGAGCTCGGCGACTCAGACCTCTGGGGAGGATCTCTGCACCCTCGCGGCACCTTCGTTCGGGTCGACATCGACCCAGCCCAGTTGGACAAGCACGTGCCGGCGGACTTGGGCGTCCAGGCCGACGCGGCCATCACCCTCGAAGCACTCCTCGGGCTCCTCGACACCTCCTCCGTCGGCGAAGGCCGGCAAGCTGGCGGAATGGCGCTCGAAGTTGCAGAGCTCAGGCGCCAGATCGACCTGGAGCTCGAAACGGAGCTGGCGCCGTGGAGGCCGATTCACGCCGCACTGGAGGCCGCCCTGGAACCGAGCGCGATCGTCGCCGGCGATGCGGCGATGGCGTGCTACTTCGGCACGGCTTTCCTGCTGCCGATGTCGGGTCCTTCGCAATGGCTTTACCCGACGGGTTTCTGCACCCTCGGCTACGGGCTGCCCGCCGCCATCGGCGCCAAGCTCGCCCATCCCGACCGCCAGGTGCTGGCGATCATGGGTGACGGCGGCGTCATGTTCACGCTCAGCGAGTTCGCCACAGCGGCCCAGTTGCGGCTCGCGATCCCGCTCGTGGTCGTCAACAACCGCGGCTACGGCGAGATCCGCCGGGAGATGGTCGCGATGGGATTCGAGCCGGTCGGCACCGAGCTCGACAGCCCGGACTTCCCGGCCCTCGCGGACGGGCTGGGCGGGGAGGGAGCGCGGACGTCCGCCGCCGGGCTCGAGACGGCAGTTACAGAGGCGTTCGCTCGCGAGGGTCCGACGCTGATCGAGGTCGAGGTGGAGTGAGCCGAGGCGCCGACGCCTCAGAACACCCAGACCTCCTCGCCGATCGGCGCGATGTTGTTGGCCCAGATCCAATTGATGGCTTCGTTGCTGACTCGTACGCAGCCATGGGACACCGGGTACGGAGGCACGTACGAGTCACCGTGGATCGCGAAACCGCCCTCGAAGAACCTCGGCCGCCAGAGGGCGCCGAGCGAATCGACATCGAGGCCGTCGATCACCGCGAAGATGTGGAACACGCCCGTCGGTGTGATCGCTACTGACGTCACGCCTCCGCTCGTGTAGGTGTAGCCGCCACCAGTCGAGGTATTGAACGTGTGGACGAGCTTGCCGTTCTGGATCACCATGAGCAGATCGTCCTGGAGGTCAACCTCGATCAGGTTGCCGGACGCGGGCCTCGGCTTTGGACGGACGCCTTTGGCGAGGGCGAGCGCGGCCTGCGTGCCGACGACGCCGCTGCGGACGAGGCCGCCGGCCTTCTCGAGCGCGTACACGGCCTGCTGCGTCGAGTCACCGAAGACGCCGTTCGGAGACCCCAGCCAGTAGCCAAGCGAGACGAGATAGGTCTGGAGGGCCAAGACCGCTGGACCGGTGTCACCCAGCTGCAGATCGATGCCTACGGCGGTCCTTGTCTGCCAGATCGGCCTTCCTGATGGCGAGCGGGTCACGACGTTGCCGTCGTTCTGGACGCGCAGCACGTAGGCGCTGTTGCCACCCTGATCGGATCCCGACGCCCAGATCGCATGGTGACCCGAGTAGATGACGAAGTTCCCGTCGCCCTGCAGTGTGGCGAAGTCCCCGCCGTGGTGCCGGGTGTTGGACGCCCAGATCGCGTGGGTCTCCCAATAGAGCACGAGGTTCCCGTCGTTCTGCATGACGAGTCGGTAGCGACCGTTGGGGGACGCAAGCCACGACCCGGCCCGAAGCACTTTTCCTGCATGCAATCGAGAGGGTCGCGTGTACTTCGCGCCCGCGCCCTTGCCGGCGGTAGCGGCGCCGGCGGCGGCGGTGCCGGCGGCGGCGACCGGCACGAGGATGGCCAGCACGGCCACCACGGTCATGGCCCGGAGGGCCATACGCGACGGACCGGTTGCGCCCGTTGCGCCGTTTTGCTTCCGTCGACTGGGACTGCTGAAACCGACTCGCATGCCAACCCTCCGGACGCTCGACGGCCCCCGGCGGGCGTCAGCGGAGCAAATGGTAGAGCTTCAACGGACAAAAGGTGGATCGCCGCCCGACATCGGGTGCGTCGTCCTCTCGATGCGAGCGCCGCGGGCCTAAGGTGACCGCGAACACCGAACGCGAAGGAGAAGACATGGGGCGCGCCGACCAGTACGCGGACGCCTTGACCGCAGCGAACGAAGAGCTGATCGCGTTCGCCGAGTCCTGCACCGATGAGCAGTGGCGGACGGTCGTCCCCGGGGAGAACTGGACCGTGGGCGTGCTCATCCATCACTGCGCGTTGGGCCAGGAGGGCGGGACGTCGTGGCTCCGGCAGATCCTCGAGAACGGCAACGTGCCGGGAACACCGGAGGAGCTGGACGCCGCCAACGCCGCTCACGCCACGGATTGCGCCGACATCAGCGTCGCCGAGACCGTCGCCCTCCTGCAGCGGACCGGGTCGGCGGCGGCGGACTATCTTCGCGGCCTCACTGATGAGGAGCTCGATCGCAGCGGCGTCCTCGGACCGGCGGGAGGCGGAACGTTCACGGTCGAGAGGTTGGCCGGCGTGTTCCCTCGTCATTCCCTCGGCCACCTCGGCCACGCCCGAGAGGCGTTGGCCGGCGCTTGACCGGCGGCTCCGGATGGCGGGTTGCATCCGGCTGACGCTTTTTCCAATCATGACTTGACCAGTCGGGTATTGCCCCGGTACGGTCCGATCGTCGAAGCGCGGCTCCGGCCCGTTTCGGCGACCCTACGAACAAGGAGGTCGCGGACATGGCCGACTGGGGCTTCGAAACCCGACAGATCCACGCCGGAGCTGTACCCGATCCCACGACTGGGGCCCGGGCGGTCCCGATCTACCAGACGACGAGCTACGTGTTCCGGGACACGGCGCATGCCGCGGCGCTCTTCGGGCTCGCCGAGTTCGGCAACATCTACACGCGCATCATGAACCCGACCCAGACCGTCTTCGAAGACCGGATGGCCGCGCTCGACGGCGGCGTCGGCGCGTTGGCGCTCGCGAGCGGTCAGGCCGCGCAGACGATCGCACTCCTCAACCTGGCGGAGAACGGCGGGCATATTGTCTCGTCGGCTTCCCTCTACGGCGGCACCTACAACCAGCTCCACTACACGTTCCCGAAGCTGGGCGTGGAGGTGAGCTTCATCGACGACCCCGACGACCTCGACGCCTGGCGAGCGGCGATCAGGCCCAACACGAGGGCGTTCTACGGCGAGACGATCGGCAACCCGAAAGGCGACGTGCTCGACTTCGAGGGGATCTCCGCAGTCGCCCACGAGCACGGCATCCCCTTCGTCGTCGACAACACCGTCGCCACGCCTTACCTCTGCCAGCCGCTCCGGCACGGCGCCGACGTCATCACGTACTCGGCGACGAAGTTCATCGGTGGGCACGGCACCTCGATCGGGGGGGTCATCGTCGACGGCGGAAAGTTCGACTATGCCGGGAGCGGTCGTTTCGCCAACTTCACCGAGCCTGACCCGAGCTACCACGGGCTCGTGTTCTCAGAGCTGCCCGAGCCGCTCCGCCCCGCCCAGTTCATCCTCAAGGCTCGCCTCCAGTACCTGCGCGACGTCGGCGCGTCGATCGCGCCCCTCAACTCCTTCCTGTTCCTGCAGGGGCTCGAGACCCTCAGCCTCCGGATGGAGCGCCACGTGGCCAACGCCCAAGCCGTCGCCGAGTGGCTCGAGGCCCGTGACGAGGTCGAATGGGTGAGCTTCCCAGGACTCGACTCGAGCAAATGGCATGCCCGCCAGCAGAAGTACCTCCCGAATGGCGCGGGCGCAATCCTCGCCTTCGGCATCAAAGGCGGCAAGGAGGCCGGCAGCCGCTTCATCGAAGGGCTCGAGCTGTTCAGCCACCTCGCCAACGTGGGCGACGTCCGGAGCCTGGCGATCCACCCCGCGACCACCACCCACTCACAGTTGACCGAGGAGGAGCAGCTGGTGGCCGGCGTCACGCCGGACCTCGTCCGCCTCTGCATCGGGATCGAGACCCTGGACGACATCCTCGCCGATCTCGAGGCGGGCTTCCGGGCTGCGAAGGGCGCTTGAACTGGGCGACGCCATGATGGACGCCCCGCCGACCGCGGCCTGGCGTCCCGGGGACCCTCCCGGCCGAAGGAAGTTCGTTTCGCTGTTCGGCGACGGTGGCGCCGGACGCTCCGGTCTCGATCTGGAGGCCGGTGGGCGCCTGCCCGAGGTCACGGTCGCCTACGAGACGTGGGGGACACTCGACGCCCGAGCCTCGAACGCGGTCCTCGTCCTGCACGCGTTGAGCGGCGACTCGCACGCGGCCGGCCCGGTCGAACCGGGCCACCCGAGCCCCGGCTGGTGGGGTGGGCTCATCGGCCCAGGCGCTCCGATCGACACGGATCGCTTACTTCGTGGTCTGCCCGAACGTGCTCGGAGGCTGCCAGGGCACGACGGGACCGAGCTCGTGGGCGGAGGATGGGAGGCCGTACGGGTCCCGTTTCCCTGTGGTGACGGTGAAGGACCAGGTCGCCGTCGAGCACGCTCTGGCAGCCGAGCTCGGCATCGAGGCCTGGTACGCCGTGACCGGCGGGTCGATGGGTGGCATGAGGGCTCTGCAATGGGCTGTGGACTTTCCCGGCCGCGTCGAGCGGGTGGTGGTAGTCGCGACCGGCGCCGCTGCGAGCGCCGAGCAGATCGCCCTCTGCTTTCTCCAGAACCAGGCGATCCGCCTCGACCCGGACTTCCACGACGGGGACTACTACGACGCCAAGCGAGGACCGTCCGCGGGCCTGGCTCTCGCCCGTGCGATCGGGCACGTGAGCTACCGGAGCGAGGTGGAGCTGCAGCTCCGGTTCGGGAACCAGCCGCAGGCCGGCGAGGTGCCCCTCGCCGGCGGTCGCTACGCGGTCGAGTCCTACCTCGAGTACCACGGCGACAAGCTCGTCGGCAGGTTCGACGCGAACAGCTACCTGGCGCTCAGCGAGTCGATGAACCACTATGACCTCGGCCGCGGTTACGGCGGCGCTGGGCCGGCGCTGGCCCGGGTCGAAGCGCAGGTGACGATCGCCGGCATCTCCTCGGACCGCCTCTACCCGCTGCGACTGCAGCGGGAGCTCGCAGAGCTCGTCCCCGGCGCCGGCGACGTCAGGGTCATCGACTCCGGCGTCGGGCACGACGGGTTCCTCGTGGAGGAGGAGGCGGTCGGAGCCGTCATCCGGGAGGCGCTGGACGCTTAGGCGTCCCTGCGACCGGCTCGGGTGTTCAGTGGGTCGTCTGTTCAGTGGGTCGTCGAGCCCACCAGGGCGACAGGCTGCCCCTCGGCACCCGAGACCCGGGCGCCCGGCAGGTCTGCGCCGGGCAGCTCGGTCCTGTAAAGGCCGGTGAGGCAGGCGTCGCAGTAGCCCTGCCCCGGACCGGGAGCACCGACCGCCTCCATGAGGTGCTCGAGTGAAAGAAACGCGAGCGAGTCGGCACCTATATGCGCCGTCATCTCCTCGGTCGTGAGGCGGGCGCCGAGGAGCTCGTCGCGGTCGGGCGTGTCGATCCCGTAGAAACACGGCCATCGAAACGGCGGCGACGATATCCGCAGGTGCACCTCCGCCGCTCCCGCCTCGCGGAGCAGCTTCACGAGCTGGCGCGTCGTAGTGCCGCGCACGATGGAGTCGTCGATGACAACTAGCCGCTTGCCGGCGATGGTCGAGCTCAACGGGTTCAGCTTGCGACGGACGCCGAGGGCCCTGGCCTCCGGCGTCGGTGCGATGAACGTGCGCCCGATGTAGCGGTTCTTCACCAGCCCCTGGCCGAACGGGATGCCGCTCCGGGCGGAGTAGCCCTCGGCGGCGGACGCGCCCGAGTCGGGCACCCCCATCACGAGATCGGCCTCGACCGGTGCCTGGTCGGCGAGGCGCTCGCCCATGCGGCGCCGCGCCGCATAGACCTCGCGACCGTGCAGCAGGCTGTCCGGGCGGGCGAAGTAAACGAACTCGAAGAGGCACAACCGCGGATCGATCTCCTCCGCCGGCCACGGTCTCGAGCTGTGCGGCCCGTCCTCGTCGATCACGACCATCTCACCGGGCTCGATCTCGCGCACGAACTTCGCGCCCACGACCGCCAGTGCCGGGCTCTCCGAGGCGATCACCCATCCCGTCCTCGCGCCGTCGAGCTCCAACTGACCAAGGCAGAGCGGCCTGAAGCCGTGCGGGTCGCGTACGGCCACGAGGTGCTTGGCGTCCATGAGCCCTAGGGAGAAGGCACCTTCGAGCAGCGGCAGCACGGAGCTCAGCGCCACCTCGAGGTGGTCGTCCGGGCCATCGTCGTCCGGCCGGGCCGGCGTCGTTCGCCGGGCCGGCGCTGTCCGCCGGGCCGGCGCTGGCGCTGTCCGCCGGGCCGGCGCTCGAGCCGGGTTCGCGATCGGGCGGCTGCTCCCGTGCGAGGAGCTCGGCGATGAGATCGCTGTCGGTGGTCTCGATGCCTGGCAGCATGCCGGCCTCGGCCATCAGGGCCCGGGTGTTCGTGAGGTTGCCGTTGTGGCCGAGGGCGAAGCCCGCGGCGCCGATCGACCGGTAGACGGGCTGGGCGTTGTGCCAGGTGCTCGGTCCGGTCGTGGAGTAGCGGACGTGGCCGAGCGCGAGATCACCCTGAAGCGACGAGAGCGTCCGCTCGTCGAACACGGCTGTGACGAGGCCCATGTCCTTCACGACCGTGATGGACTCGCGATCGCTGACGGCCATGCCAGCTGACTCCTGGCCTCTGTGCTGCAGCGCGAAAAGGCCGTCGTAAACGAGCTGCGCGACCGGCAGTCCCGGGGCGTAGACCCCGAAGACTCCGCACGCTTCTCTCACGCGGTCATTCTGCCACGCCGGCTTTCGCTGCCCCGGAAGCGGAAAGGGACCGTCCGCTACTCTCGGCGCGATGATCGACCTGCACCTGCACTCCACGTGCTCGGACGGCTCGGAGACCCCTGAGGTGGTCGTGGAGCTTGCCGCTGCCGCCGGCTGCACGTCGATGGCGCTCACCGACCACGACGGTCTCTTCGGCATCGGCCGGGCGGGGGAGAGGGCTGCGGAGCTGGGGGTCGGTTTCGTGCCCGGGTGTGAGGTCTCGTGTGCGTTCTCCCCCGGGACGATGCACGTCCTCTGCTATTTCGTCGAACCGGGCGAAGGTCCGCTCCAATCGGAGCTCGAAAGGCTCCGCCTGGACCGCTCGACACGCAACGAGCGGCTCGCGGCGAAGCTGGCCGAGCTCGGGCTGCCGATCACGTTCGAGGAGGTCGAAGCGGCCGCGGGCGGATCGGTCATCGGCAGGCCACATTTCGCCTCGGTGCTCGTCGCCAACGGCGCCGCCACGAGCATCGACGACGCCTTTCAACGCCTGCTCGGCAAAGGTGCGCCGGGCTATGTATCGAAGTCCCGCATCGACGCCGCGACCGCGATCGGCGCGGCGCGGGGATCGGGCGCCGTAGCCGTGCTTGCCCATCCCTTCACGCTCGGCGTGGGCGCCCCGGAGCTCGAGCGCGTGGTCGGAGAGCTCGCCGCACTCGGGCTTGTGGGCCTGGAGTGCTTCTACAGCCGCTATTCGCCGGCCGAACGCGAGGGGTTGGCCGACCTGGCGAGGCGGCACGACCTCGTGGCGACCGGCGGCTCCGACTTCCACGGGACCTTCAAGCCCGACCTCTCGGTCGGCACCGGGACGGGGGATCTCGACGTTCCGGACTCTGCGCTCACCGAGCTCGTCGGCCGGAGGCCGGGCGCGTCGGTGTGACTGGCCGATTTCGCCCTCCGGGCGACGGCCGAGCCGGCGTGGCTGGCCCTGTGCCGGCTCACGAGCCGCCGTAGAGCGGCGCCAAAGCAACGAGGATGCAGGCGGCGGCGACCGCCGCCGGCATCGTCACCCGCAGGCCGAGGCGGACCAGCTCACGCGGCCCGGTCCGGCAGCCGGCCGCGGCCATGGAATCGCGCCACAGCAGGCAGGCGAGGGTCCCCGTGACGAGCAGCGACGGGCCCATGTTGACGGCGAGCAGGAGCGCCCACAACTGGTCCGGCCGGTGTTCGACGAATGGGAGGCCCACCAGGAACGCAGGCAGATTGTTGACGGCGGTGGCCGCCACAGTCGCCACACCCATCGTCTGGAACATGCCGAGGGCGCCGTGGCCCGAGAACAGGCCCGCCAACGAGAGCCTCGCCGCAACCGCGTCGGCCAGCACGGCGAGTGACGCGGCCACGAGCGCGGTCCCGAGCGGCACCGAGCGCCAGGGAAAGCTGCGGAGGGAGACCGCAAGGAGCAGGTCGACACCGAGCGCCACTTCCCATGGCTGGATGCCGATCGTGGGACCGCCGAGGAAACCGGCAAGAAGCACGATCACGACGAGCCCACCGAGAGCCAGAGCGCGCCGGTCCGGGCCGTCCAGCGGCGTTCGCGCGGCGCCGCCACCCGACCGGCCGCCGACTCCCCCAGAAGCGGCCCAGCGCCGGTAGAGGGCATACCCGAGCGCGGTCGCGACCACGCTCGGCGGCCCGAGCCTCAGCAGAAACTGGCCCTCACCCAATCCCAGCCTCCCAACCGCGATCAGGTTGGTGAGATTCGACACAGCGAGAAACGACGACGCCAGGAACGACAGCACCAGCGGTTGCGCACCCAGGTACCACGCGGGAAGGCCGACCCGGCGGGCGACGTGTACGTAGAGCGGTGTCAGCAGGACGACGGAGGCGTCGAGGTTCAGCACCGCCGTCGTTGCGGCCGCGAGCAGCCACAGCCCAGGCGCCAGCATTCGCCCGTCGCCGAGCCTGCGGGCAGCCGCGGCGAACACTCCAGCCCGGTCGAGCAGCGCGGCGAGCGGTACGACCGCCAGCAGGAACGCGAGCGCGCCGGCGAGGGGGCGCAACGCGTCGTCCGCCCGGTGACCCGTGGTCGCACCGACAGCGAACGCGATGGCGCAGCACACGACCGGAGCCACCCAGGCGGGCAGCCCGCGAGGCCGCACAACGGCGCCGGCGACCGCGACGACGAGCAGCGCGATGCTTGCGGCGGTCACCCGTGGAAGCTACCAAGGCCGCTTGTCGGGACCCCCGGGCCGGCGAAGGAGGCGGGGCCGGCGGGCCGGCGGGCGGGGCCGGCTGGCCGGCGGGCGGGGCCGGCTGTGCCGGCGGGGCCGGCGAAGGAGGCGGCGGAGTGCTGGAGCTAGGCCGGCGGCGCCGTGCCGGCCGGCACGGGTTCCGGGTCGGCATGCTCGTCAGCTGACGCAGCCTCTTGCGGCCGGCCCGACGATCTCCGCTCGACGAGCAGCACGCAAGCGATCCCGATCGCCAGTGCTCCGGCGACCGGAAGGCCGATCCGCCACCCGAGCAGTGCCGCGCCCGAGAGAAGGATGACGACGGACACGATCGTGGCGAGCGGGCCCTCAGGGATCCGCCGGGAGAACAGCGCGCCGACGAATGCGCCGGGCACCCCGCCGATGATGACCGCGGCCGTTAGCGCCAGGTGAAGATCGCTGGCTGCCCAGTGGCCCAGGGCCGCGGCTCCGACGAGCGGAATCGCCTGGATCAGGTCGGTACCCACGAGCTGCGATGTCTTGAGCTGGGGGTAAAGCGCGGCAAGCCCCACGAGCATGAGGGTGCCGCTCCCGACCGAGGTGATCCCGACGATCGCCCCGCCGGCGATACCGATGAGCACCGTGAGGAGCGGCCGGATAATCAGTTCTCCGCTGGTCGCCGGCCGTGGATGGCGCGCCACCCACAGGCGCCGCCCCAGGGCGAGCACGCCGCTAAGGAGCAGCGCGACACCGATGTAGACCGAGAGCTCATCTTTGGTCTGGCTCGCCGAGCCGATCAGGTGTGCCGACCAGCCGGCGAGGAAGCCGGCCGGCACCGAGCCGAGGCTGAGCCAGAGCACGATTCGAGGCACCACGGTGCCTCGGCGGGCATGGAGCGCACCAGCTACGGGGCGCATGAAGAGTGTCGCGACCAGATCGGTCGAAACCGCGACCTTCGCCTTCACCCCAAGAAACAGAATCAGGATCGGCGTAAGCAATGCGCCCCCGCCCGCCCCTGTCATGCCAACGATGAGACCCACGCTCGCGCCGGCGGCGACTGCCCCAATGCCTACGTGCATACCTGCAATCTAGTCCATTTCATCGATTCGATGCAATACGTGGGGTTCGCGGCGGGCGGGCTGGCCGGCCTCCCCTCCGCGCCGTTACACCCCCCTGGTACGTTGCTGGATACGAACATACGTTCCGTCGATTGACCGGAGGAGGTGGGGTGCATGTGCCAGACGAGGCAGGAGATCGAAGAGGCGCTCGGCCGGCTCGTGCACGAGCTCGATCCCGAAGCGCTGCACGGCAGCGACGCAAAGGTCCTCGTCGGGTTCTTCTCACGCCTCGAGCACCTGGCGGCGGCCGGAAAGGCGCTGTGCGCGAGGAGGGTTTCTCAGACCGGCGCCTTCGAGACCGACGGCCACCGCCACGCCGGCGAGTGGCTGGCGCAGCAGACCGGGGACTCGATCGGCTCGGCGCTGTCGGTGCTGGAGGCCGCCTCCCAGGTGCAGGCCCTGCCCGAGGTGGAGGAGGCCTTCCGCTCAGGCGAGCTGTCCCCCGCCCAGGTGAAAGAGGTGGCCGGTGCGGCCGTGGTCGACCCCGGTGCCGCCGCGGAGCTGCTCGAGGCCGCCCGCAGCGAGAACCTCGAGGCACTGAAGCGCCGGGCGGCACGGGTGAAGGCAGCCCGGGCCTCGGAAGAGGACGAGGCCGCCCGCGCCCGCCGCCTGCACGCGACGAGACGGCTGCGGAGCTTCACCGGCGACGACGGGGCCTTCCATCTCGAGGCACGCCTCACCCCCGAGGCCGGGGGCCTCCTGCTGTCCCGGCTCCGGGCCGAGGCGGACGCCATCTTCGCCTCGGCGCGCCGGGCCGGGGTCCGCGAGTCCTCACAGGCCTATCTCGCCGACGCCCTCGTGGCGCTCGTCACCCGCACCACGGTGACCGAGGCCGACCGACCGAAGTTCCTGGCCCATCTCCGCGTCGACCTGGCGGCGCTGCGCCGTGGCAACACCGGCCCGGGCGAGCTGTGCGAGGTCGCCGGCGTCGGCCCGGTCTCGGTCGCGACCGCACGCGAGCTGCTCGGCGACTCGCTCGCCAAGCTGCTCGTCACGAGCGGCACCGACGTGCACACGATCTGCAACCTCGGCCGGTCAGTTCCCGCCAAGGTGAACTCGGCGCTCATAGAGCGCGACGAGCGCTGTGTGGTGCCAGGCTGCGGGGCGACCTACAACCTCGAGAGGGACCACCGCGTCATCCCCTTTGTCGCCGGCGGCCCGACCGAGCTCGACAACCTCGCCAGGATCTGCCACCACCACCACTTCTTGAAGACCCACGAGGGCTACGCCCTGGAAGGCGGGCCCGGGGCCTGGGTGTGGGTGCACCCCGACGGGAGACGTGACGGGCCCGGTCCCCTACGGCCGCCGCCGCCCAAGCCACCGCCCGCCGGCCACCGTCCGCACGCCGGCGGCGAGGAGACCGAGCACGACCCGCCGGCGTCCGCCGAGCCCGCTTCCGCCGAACAGACCCTGTTCGCCACAGGTTGACGCCGGCTGCTGGCCTGGCGCCGCGGCGTGGGCAGAGCGGCCGGCGTGGGCAGCGCGACCGGCGTGGGCAGCGCGACCGGCGTGGGCAGAACGGCCGGCGTGGGCAGAACGGTCGGCGTGGGCAGCGCGGCCGGCGTGGTCCATCCTCGTACTGTGAGGCTGATGATCGATTCATCCGAGGTCTATGCGGCCCATGCCGACGCCTGGCAGACCCAGGGCCGGCTGCGGCAACCGTTTGGCGGCGGTGCGGCGACGTTCGGCGGATGGAGGCTGATGGCGAGCGGCCTCCCCTTCGGGTACCTGAACGCGGCGTGTGTGACCGACCCACGGCACGCCGACGTCGCCGAAGCGAGGGCGTGGTATCGCGCCCGCGATGTCCCCTGGGGCGCGCTGCTCCCGGCGGGGACGCCGTGGCCGCATGGGCGCCTCCTGTTGACGCAGCACATCATGGCTGTCGAGGCCGGCGCCTTCTCCGGAACGGCGATGCCGGCCGGGCTCGAGCTCCGGAAAGGCGGCGAGGGCGATCTCGGAGCTTCGGTCATGGTCGATGCCGGGGCGTTCGGTGCGGATTCGGAGGCGTCGCGGGCGTGGATGGAGCCTCATTTCGGCTTCGACGAGGTTGACGTGGCCATCGGCGAGCTCGACGGGGTCCCGGTCGCGACCGGTTACGCGCTGCGCTGCGACGGCGAAGCCGGCCCGACGGTCTACCTCGGGGGGATCGCCGTGCTGCCCGCTGCCCGTAGACGGGGGTTCGCGGCGGCGCTATCGAGCTGGCTTCTGGGGCGCGGTTTCGATCAGGGCGCCCGTTTCGCCCATCTGCAGTGCGATTCGGAGGGGGCGGGGCGTGTGTACGCGGGTCTCGGTTTCTCCGAGGTCGAAGACATCGACATCTACGTCGACCTTTGAGCCTTGCCTGCCGCGCTCTGCGTTCCGGCGCGAGGACCAGCCGGGGCCACGCACGACGTAGAAGATGCGATCCCGCCAGCTCCGTGCGCTCGCCACGTCGGCCAACATCTCGAGGTGCTCGTGGGTGGCAATCCGGCTGGGACGGAAGGTGTTGATGTTGCTCGTCAGGCCGTAGACGACGGGCTCGTCCTCTTCCTCGTATGTGCCGAACAGCCGGTCCCACACGACGAGGATGCTCCCGTGGTTCCGGTCGAGGTACCGACCGTTGCTCCCGTGGTGGACCCGGTGCGCCGAGGGCGTGTTGAGAACCCCTTCGACGGGCTCGAGGCGGTTGATTGCGTCGGTGTGGATCCAATATTGGTAGAGAAGGTTGATGCTCCGTGCCGAGCCGATCAGCGAGGGGCGGATCCCGAACAGGGCCAGCGAACTGTAAGGGACAAAAGTGCCGAACGCCTCCGCAACCGGCTGGCGGAGCGCCGTGGACAGGTTGTAGCGCTCGCTCGAATGGTGCACGACGTGTATCGCCCACATGAAGCGGCTCTCGTGCATGAGGCGGTGGTTCCAGTAGTAGATGAAGTCCCAGCCCAGCACGGCCGCCGCCAGCGCAAGCGGGCCAGTGCCGAGATCGCGGACGAGCCGGCGGTCCCACATGCGCGAGAGGGTCGTCCGCGATGCCAATGTCGAACAGACCGCGACGCCACCGCCCGCGATCGCAGCCACGCCGGCGACGCCGGCGACCTTGCGGGCAGACCGCGCGATCCGCCGGCGAACCTGGCGACCGGCGGCCCAGTTCCCGGTTGCGGCCGAGGTGCGCGCTCGCTGCAGGCCGGCGGCGGCTTCCTACCGGCCGGCGGCTCAGTACGGCTGGCGGCCGGGCGCCCCGCTGCGGCCGGCGGCGCCGTACGGGCGGCGGCCGGGCTCCCCGCTTGCCCCGCCGGCGTCGCCTCGCCCACGGGCTCAACATCACCCTCGTCGAGGCGCCCGAGCAGGTCCGCCACCGTCGTGACCGCGGCAGCGCCGGCCACGCCGATCAGCAACGCCGTCCCGAACCGGCCCCTGCCGGGCGTCACGGGCCGAAGAAGCCGCGGAAGGACAAAAGGGGCGACGAGACTGCCGACGCCCATCGACAAGCTCGCGACGGTGTCGCGCCGCTCGTAATCGGCCGCGCTCGGGCCGCGCTCTGCGGCGCGACGCTGCAGATAGAGGTACTCGGCCCCCATCGTCGCGAAATAGCCGGGGGTCGCGACCACGGTCAGATCCATGGGCTCGGTCCCTTCACGGTCGCCGGACAGGCAATCACCGGACGGGCAATTGTCGCGCCGTCACCGCGGCGCGGCTGCACATCGCACTACCATCGTCCATCATCGACGACGGGAGCTAGGAATGTACAAGTCGGTGCTCGTCGCGACAGATGGCTCCGAGACCGCCGGCGAGGCTGTCCGGGTCGCCGTTGAGCTCGCAAAGACCTTCGGGGCGACGTTGCACGTCGTGTCGATATACCAGTCAGGCTCGAAGGGAGCCCTCCGCGTCACGGAGCTGAGCGGCGCCTACCCGGGCTCGGTCGACACGCTCAGCATCGCGGACACGTTGCTCGAAGGCATCGCTTCCAACGCCCGGGCGCAAGGGATCGAGACGAAGACCCACGCCACTTCGGGCACCGTCGCCGACCGGATCGTGTCGATCGCCGAAGACCAGCAGGTGGAGCTGATCGTCGTCGGCAACAAGGGCATGAAGGGCCCAAAACGGATCCTCGGCAGCGTCCCGAACGCCGTCGCGCACTCGGCGCCGTGCGCTGTGCTCATCGTCAAGACGACCTGAGGCTCGCGAGCGGCCGGCGTGGCGAACCAGAAGGAAAAAACTGACCTCTTCCGCTCCCTTCATCAGCCCGGCAACCCGCTTCGTCTCGCGAACGCGTGGGACCAAGGCTCCGCAAGGCTCTTCGCGTCGCTCGGCGCCCTCGCGTTGGCGACCACGAGCGGCGGGCACGCCGCCACCCTGGGACGACTCGATGGGTCCGTCACCCGGGAGGAGGCCCTCGCTCACGCCGCCTCGGTGGTGGAGGTGACCGACCTGCCCGTGTCGGCGGATCTCGAGAAC
This sequence comes from uncultured Acidimicrobiaceae bacterium, assembly GCA_963763085.1. GTDB lineage: Bacteria > Actinomycetota > Acidimicrobiia > Acidimicrobiales > Bog-793 > CAVXNB01. Next base: position 347,269 of record CAVXNB010000004.1, on the reverse strand, counting down.
GGTTTCGCCGACTCGCCGGAGGGAGTGGCCGAGACGATCGCCGGCGCCATCGCAGCCGGCCTCGCGGGGTGCTCGATCGAGGACAGCACCCGAGACAGCGCCGATCCCATCTACGAGATCGGCCTCGCGCGAGAGCGGGTCCTGGCCGCAGCAGAGGCAGCGCACGGCTCTGCCGGGCTCGTCCTCACTGCGCGGGCCGAGAATTTCCTCCACCGCCGGCCCGACCTGCCGGACACGATCGCACGCCTGCAGGCCTTCGAGGAGGCCGGCGCCGACGTCCTCTACGCGCCCGGGCTCACGCGGCTCGAGGACATCCGCCAAGTCGTCAGCTCGCTCGACCGTCCTGTGAACGTCCTCGCCCTCTCTCGAGTCCCGAGCGTCGAAGAGCTGGCCGGCGCCGGCGTCGCCCGCGTCTCGGTGGGGAGCGCTTTCGCCTTCGTGGCACTCGGTGCCGCCGCCTCTGCGGCGAAGGAGTTCCTGGACGAGGGCACGTTCCGCTATCTCGAGACCGCAGCCCAGGGCAGCGCGGCCGCACGGGCGGCCTTCACCGCCTGACGCCCTCCCGGCCGGCCGGCCGCCGGCCACCGCCGCCAGCCACGCCGGCCCGCCAGCCACGCCGGCCCGCCAGCCACGCCGGCCCGCCAGCCACGCCGGCCCGCCAGCCACGCCGGCCCGCCAGCTACACGGGGCGCCGGCCCTAAGCCTGAGCCGGGTGAACCTGCGGAGCCGTCTCCAGCGCGGCCAGGATGGCCCGGGCGAGACCCTCGGCCGAGACTGGATCGAGCTCCACGGCCACTCTCGAGGGCGCGCCGCCTCCCAGGCTGAGGAAATCGATGTTCAGGCTGTGCTCGGCGGGGTAGTGCGACGGGTGGTCGAAGTAGACCGTGGCGTCGGAGAGCGTGAACCAGCCCTCCGGTCCCTTGCCGGAGCCGCTGAGCGCGAGTTGCTCGGTGTGATATGTGCACATTGCGCTGACCCCCGCCCTCACGCCGCGCCGGACGCGAGGTAGCGGCCGAAGAAGTCCCAGATCCGCTGCCAGCCGTCGTTGGCGGCTTCCGGCCGGTAGCTCGGCCGGTCCGTTGAGAAGAAGGCGTGGCCGGCGCCCTCGTAGATGTGGAACTCGTAGGTCTTGCCGGCTTCCTTCAACGCCTCCTCCAGCTCTGCGACCTGCTCCGGCGTCGGGTACTGGTCCTCGGCGCCGAACAGGCCGAGCAACGGGCAGGAGAGGTCCTTCGCCAGGTGCACGATCGGGCCGACCTTGAGCGGCATGCCGGCCGGCGGAGTGCCGACCACGAAGGCGCCGTAGCAGTCCACCGCCGCGTCGAGCGGCAGGCTGCAGGCGGCGAGGAACGACTGCCGTCCGCCCGAGCAGTAGCCGATCGTCGCGAAGCGGCCGTTGGAGGACCCGAGCGACTTGAGATGGTCGATGGCGCCGGCAACGTCTCCGACGAGCCGCTCGTCGGGCACGCCCCCTTGGGCCCGTACGATCGCCGCCGCGTCGTCCGGGGAGGCCGCCGGCGCTTCGCGGAAGTAGAGGTTCGGACAGATCGCCAGGTAGCCGTGAGCCGCAAATCTCCGGGTGATCTCCTTGGTCGACTCGTCGTAGCCCGGCATGTGGTGGATCACCACCACACCCCCGAAACGGCCTTCGTCGAGCGGCTGGGCCAGATACGCCTCGACCTCGTCGCCGCCGTGGCCCTTTATACGAATCGTCTCTGCTCGCAGCGAGTCCGTCATGGCCGTGCTTCCTCCCATGTCCGTAGGTGCTTCCCGATTCAGGGCGCGGAGACCCTGCCGGCCCGTTCGAGCGCGTCGATGATGTAGGGCCGCAGCTCTCGGGCCGGGATGATCCGATCGACCGACCCGACCGCCTGTGCGCGCCGCACATCGTGCACCGCGTCGAACTCGGCCGCAAGCTCGCCGAGCTTTTCCGCCCGCACACCCATCAGCTCCTGGGCCAACTCCGCCCGCACCCTCACCGTGTCGCCATCGTGGGCTGCCTCCAGCTCCGCCCGGAGCCCGGCGATGCGGGGATCGTCCTCGACGCGCTTCGCGACCTCGCGGGCGAACACCGTCGCAGCGGCGGCTGCGCCGCCGATGACCGACGCGGCGGGATCCCTCGAGGGCGGCGATCTCGAGGCGGGGATTGAGTTGTTTCGAGAAGACTACGAAGGCACCGCCGTGATAGCGGGAGATGACGACGAAGACGATGGGGCCCCGGAAGTTCGTGACGGCACGCCCGATCTCGGCGCCGTACTCCAGCTGCCAGCGGCGCATCGACTCCGGCGACCCATCGAAACCGGACAGGTTCGCCAGCACGACCGCCGGCCTGTTCCCGCTCGCGGCGTTCAGGGCCCGGGCGATCTTGCGGGACGACTGGGGGAACAGCGTGCCCGCGGTCAACGAGAGCGGACCGTCCGCCGGCACGAAACGACGCCGCGGCAACAGCCTCGACTCCACGCCCAGCAGGCAGACAGGCATGCCGCCGACGTGCGCATCCCACACGACCGCATTCTCGGCGCTGGCCCACCTCCCCCAGCGCTCGAGCGGCTCGTGGTCCTGATCGCTCACGGCCCTCATGACCGAACGGATGTCGAAGGCCTTGCGCCGGTCCGGATTGTGGAGGTCGGAGAAGATCTCCCCCACCCATTCGAAATCGGTGCCCTCGACCCTGGCGTGCGGCGACGTCGAGACGTCCCGGTCGGCGGGGTCGTCGGTGTGCGCCCGCCTCGGGCCCGGCTCGCCCGGGACCACGTAGGTGTGGTCGTAGTGCCGCAGGAGGACCTGGCAGGCTGCCGACAGGCTCGGTGCCCAGTACTGCGCCTGGCCGTTCGGCCCCATCACGCGGTCGTAACCGCCGATGCCGAAGTTGTCCTCGGCCGACACCCCGCCGGCGAAGTCGAGCGCCTGCTTGCCGGTGAGCACCATGGCGCTCGTGGGCGTCATGACGAGGATGCCGCGGGTGTGCATGAGCATCGTCGCCTCGGCGTTCCAGTAGGGCTGAGCTCCGACGTTGATACCGGCGACCACCACGTTCACCTCCCCGCCGGCCTGGGTGAACTCGATGAGCCGGCGGAGCGCGGCCGCGACCCAGTCCATGTTCTCCGTGCCGCTGTCCATCGCGATGCGTGCGCCGGCGGACAGGGCGAACCACTCGACAGGCACCGACATCTGCTCGGCGAGATCGAGGGCGGCGCAGATGCGCCGGCACTCCGGCTCCGCCACCGAGCCGAGGCTCTTGGTGGGGTCGCCGAGGATCACCACCCGTGCCATGCCTTCGGGAACCTTCGTCGTGAAATTCGTGAGGACCCCGACCACGACGTGGGCGCTGTTGTGGCCGTCGGGGCGCTCGACCGGCACGAGGCGGTTGTCCTCGTCGAGGTCGTGCTCGACGAACCGGCCGGGCGGGAGGTCGGCGACCGTGCCCTGTGGCATGGTGAGCAGCCGCAGCAGCTCGTAGGGGTAGACGGTCCCGATGCGCTGGCTACGGAGCACCTTCTGCCCGTAGGCCGTGAGCGGCCGGACCCGTTCGTCGTCCGGCGGGTGCACCCGCACCGACACCCCCTGCTCGCTGACGTTCTCGACCTCGACGACAACTTCTCGCGGCTCGGTGGCGCCCGGCTCCGACATGCGTCCCTGCGCCACGACCCGCTCGAGACCGATCCCGACGGTCAGCGGTGCGAGCCAGTGGGCGATGTCCTGCCACAACGCCGGCGGCAGGTCCCACGTCGGCCGGACGTGAAGCATCACGCGGTTGCGCAACGGCCGGACCTTCGTGGGCAGGTGGGCAAGCGCCGTCCGCATCGCCGCCAGGGCCTGCAGCGTCATCCGCTCGAGATGCGGCAGGGCGACGACTCTGCCGCTCTCGTCGCGCACCGGCGTGAGGTCGCGCACCTCGGCGACAGCGAAGAGCCGCTCGTCGTCGGGATTGTCGTGGGCGACGCCGCGGAACAGGTAGACGTCCTCCACCGAGGCCAGCCGCTCGAGCGAGAACTCCGACAGGTGCCACAGCTCCAGGCGTTTCGCCAGCATGGGATGAAGGTTCCGGTACAGGAGCTCTTCGGTGAACACGCCGGCGTGCTGGCGGTAGGTGAAATGGAAGCTCCGGTAGTTCTCGGCGACCAGGCCCTCGCTCGTGACGGCGATATCGAGCCGGTGCAGCTCACGACCGAAGTCGCAGCGCGTGAGCCGGTCCTGCAGGTCCGCCGCCATCGACTCGGCCTCCTCCGGTGCTCCGCCACGCCACGTCACGAGGTCGACCACGAGGAGCCGGTCGGGTTCGACGCGCTCCGCATGGCGTGCGATCGCAGCCGCGACCTCCGTCATTTTGTCGAGGGGGGTGTAGGCGACGAGGACGTGGACCCGTTTCTGTTCGTGTTCGAAGTCGGCCGAGCAGAGCAGGGACCCGTCGCCGTCGCCGGCGTCGCCGCCGTCCGCCACGAGGTCGTGCAGCGCGCGAATCGTGTAATAGCGGCGCAGGTGCAGCTCGAGCAGAACCTTCCGGTACGGCACGTCGGCGCTCTGGTAGCGCTGCCGCAGCCGGGCGCGGAGCGGTTGCGGGCAGGACTCCACCTGCTCCATCCAGCTCGCACGCCCGGGCGCCGCCGGGTCGTCCCGCAGGGCGTCGAGCAGCCGGTCGGTCTCCGTGTAGACCGCCCGGAAGGCCTGCTCGAGGACAGGTTCCTCGAAGTAGCGGAATCGCAGCTCGCGGGCCAGGTCGGCGACCGTCTGCTGCCGGAGCTCGGCGGCGCCGGCGACCCGGAGCAGGAGCGCCCGCAACTGCTGGGCCGCGGCGCTGTCCGCGACACGGTCGCCGCCGGGCTGGCCGCCGAGCTGGCCGTCGGAGGCGACATCGGCCCCGGCCGTGGCCGCGGCCGCCAGGAGGCGGCTCTGCAGGATCGTCGTGACCACCTCCGCCGTCTCCTCGAAGCGGCGGAGCGAGCGGAACATCCACAGCAGCGCCTCTTCGAGCGCCGGCGTCCGTTCCAGACTGTCGACGCCGTACCGGGCGAGCGCCCGCCGCAACCGCCGGCGGTAGCCGCCGGGCAGCCGGCTGCGGTCCGGGTCCAGGGACGCGAGATACGTGAGCAGGTGCTCCTGGGTGCTCGGCGACGACTCCTCCGGCGGCTCGTCGCCCTGGACGTTGTCGGCCACGTCCGGCGCCGGCCGGAAGAGCAGTCCGATGTCGACGAACAGGGCCAGTGCATCCTCCTCCTCCGGGTCGAGCGCCCTCGAGACAGGCCTGGAAGCCCGGAACTTGCGGTACTCCTCCAGCAGGCGCCGCACGGAGGACTCATCGAGGTCGTAGCCGAGCAGGTAGGGCCTGAGCCGCTGGTAGGGCGGCTCGTCGCCGTCGCCGTCGACGCAGATCGCCGACAGGTCGACCGGCTCGCTCGCCCAGCTCCGGCCACTCGGCCGCTCGACGGGCCGCAGCACGACGAGGGGGGCACCGGCCTCGACCTGCATGTTGCCCGTCACCTCCACCGAACGGACCGTTCCGGGAAACGGGGCTCGGACGACCGATTCCATCTTCATCGTCTCGAGCCGGACGAGAGGATCACCTTGGCTGACCTCGTCGCCCCGCTCGACCAGCACGTCGATGACGAAGGCCGGCCCGCTTGCACGGACCGCACCCTCGCCCTCGCGGCTCACCGAGTGCGCGACGCCGTCGACCTCCACGAGCCGGTCCGGCCCGCTCGCGGCCGACAACACGTGGTAGGTGCGCTCGCCGCAGGTCAGGTGGGACTCGAAAGGCCCGTACCGGTCGACGTGCACGTCGGCACTGCCGTGTCCAGTATCGATGCGGTAGTCGCCCGGGCCGAGGCGGAAGACCGTGAGGGGGTAGGCGGCGCCCCGGTAGCGCAGCTCCACACGTTGGCCGATCGAGCGCGGGGTCTCGGGCCGGCCGCGGGCGGCGGTGGCGTAGAACCACGACTGCGCGGTCGCGTGCTCCGTGTCGTAGGCCTCCACGGCTGCGTGGAGCAAGGCGACCGGATCGAGAGGCGGCACATGGCCGTCGATCTCGACCAGGCGTTCGAGCCAGCGGTGGTCGAACGTCGCTCTCCGCAGCTCCGGCTGGCCGAGCAGCGACAAGAGGAACGAACGGTTGGTCGTGCCTCCTTCGACGATCACTGCGCACTGGGCGAGCGCCCGCTCGAGGCGGTCCAGGGCCTCTTGCCGGTCGCGGCCCCAGGCGATGATCTTCGCGATCGGCGAGGAGTACCCGCCTGAGGTGACGTCGCCCTCCGCCACTCCGGTGTCGACCCGGATGCCGGCGCCTGCCGGCGGTCGAAACAAAGCGATGCGGCCCGCAGCCGCCGCGAACCCCTGCTCCGGATCCTCCGCGCACACGACCGCTCCGACGGCATGGCCCCAGGTGGCAGGGGGTCCTCCGTGCAGGCTCAGGCCGAGGGCGAGCTGAAGCTGGAGCTTGACGAGGTCGAGCCCGGTTGTGACCTCTGTCACCGGGTGCTCGAGCTGCAGCCCGGTCGTGAACTGCACGAACTCGAACCACCCGCTCTCCGGCTCGAGCAGGAACTCGACCGAGCCGACACCCGAGTAGCTCGCTGCCCGGCAGAGCTTGACGGCCGCCTCGCGCAGTTCCTCGTCCACAACCGGGCCGGGCGCTGCGCACGAGGACTCGGTCAGCAACTTCCGGCCACCGAGCTGGATGCTGCAGTCGCGGGCGCCGACGGGCCAGATGTTCCCGTACGCGTCCGCCACGACCTGGACCTCGACCCGTCGTCGGCCCTCGTCGAGGCGATTCGTCCGTGCCACCGGGATGCCGAGCCCTTTCGCGAGCCGTCCCGCCGCCGCCCTGTCCTCGAGGAAGCGGACCGTCTCGCTCGGCGGGCCGATGAACACGAGCCCGGCGAGCTCACACGCCTTCGCGAGCCGGTCGTACTCGATCTGAGAGCCCCAGCCGACCCAGAGCGAGTCCGCCCTGGCGGCGCGCAACGAAGCCATGAGCAGCTCGGCGTCGAGATAGGCGCTCGCAGTCGTGGGGCCGGCGGCGTGGGTTCCGGGTCCCGGGTCCAGGCACACGTGCTCGTCGGCCTCCCGGACGAACCAGGCCCTCGTGTCGGCCACGTCGTGGATCGCAATGGTCGTGATCGGAGTCAGGGTCTCGCCGGCCCGGTTCAGCTCGGTGACGGCGTTGATGGCGCGCATGGCCGCCTCGCCACGGTTCACGACCGCCAATCGGTGGAATTCGGGCACGCCCTTGCCCCGAGCTAGTTCAGGACAGCTCGTAGTCGAGGTGGAACTGGTGCGCCCCGTCGGGCGCGATCTCGATCCGGCCCTCCCCGCTGATACGGGCGAGGTCACCGGTCCCCGAACCTGTGACGACCGGCCACCGCGCCCACTGGCTTTCGCCGGCCATCGTGCCCACGTGCAGCACGGCGAAGGTTCCCGACACGCCCTTCAGAGATCCAGCGATCCGTTCCAGGGCCACGTAGCCGGCCCCGCCGTTCTCGGCCCGCACCGACAGCATCTCGACGGTGCTCTGAGCCTCGAGGTCGCCCCGGAACGTCTTTGCGATCGTCATGCGCGAGTACCCGACGCCGGGATCCTCCGCGTACGGCGGATCCTCGTGGAAGGAATCGAGCACAAAGGACGACACCGCGATGGGCATGCCGTCAACGCTACAAGCAACCGGAATTGCACGTCGGAGTGGGACCGGCGCCCGCCGGGCCCGGCGGCGCCCCCGGCCGGCGCCAGGCCGGCGCCCCGCCCGCAAACATCCACCGGCCGGCGCCAGGCCGCAACCATCCGCGGCCGGCGCCCCGCCCGCAACCATCCACCGGTCCGCCCCGGCCCCGGTCTACCTTGCACCGAGGATGCCAGTGAACCGCCGCAGGGAACGCGCGGAACGCGGGACGGCAACGAGCAGCTTCGGGGTGGGGCGTCGCGAGAGCCACGACGCCAGCAGCTTCTACGCCCGGTTCCACCCGAAGCAGATCTCTGTCGACGAGACCGTCGCAGGCCGGTTCGAGTCGCCCGAGCCACTCGTCTGCGGGGACGCGCGCGACATGAAGCTGCCGGACAACTCCGTCGCCCTCGTGGTGACCTCGCCGCCGTATTTCGCCGGGAAGGAGTACGAAACGGCCCTCGGCGAAGGGCTCATCCCCGCCTCCTACGCGGAGTACCTCGAGATGCTGCGCGACGTGTTCGCGGAGTGCGCACGGGTCCTCGAGCCCGGCGGGCGCATCGCCGTCAACGTCGCCAACCTCGGGCGCCGGCCGTTCCGGTCGCTCGCAGGCGACGTCACCCGGATCCTGGAGGACGACATCGGACTGCTGCTCCGGGGCGAGATCGTGTGGGCGAAGGCCGAGGGGGCCTCCGGCTCGTGCGCGTGGGGGTCGTTCCGCTCACCCACCAACCCGGTGCTCCGCGACGTGACCGAACGGGTCGTGATCGCCTCGAAGGGACGCTTCAGCCGAGCCGTCGACGTGGACGAGCGGCGCGCGCGCGGACTGCCGTACGAGGCCTCCATCTCCACCGACGAGTTCCTCGACGCCACCTTGGACCTGTGGCGCATCGCGCCGGAGTCGGCGCGACGCGTTGGGCACCCGGCTCCGTTTCCTGTGGAGCTGCCGCAGCGGCTGATCGAGCTGTACACGTTCAGGAACGACCTCGTCCTGGACCCGTTTCTCGGGTCGGGGAGCACGGCTGTGGCCGCGGTCAGGACCGGCCGCCGCTACGCCGGCTACGACACCGACGCCGCCTATGTCGACCTCGCCTACGAACGGGTCGCCGACGCGCTCGCCGCGCTGGGCGGGGACGTCCCCGGCCGGCGGGCGCCGCTTGCCCTCTTCGAGCCCGGCCGCGAACGGCGCAGGCGAGACCCGGACTGCGGCCGGCGACGAGGGCAAGGCCGCCCAGGTGTTCGCTGCCGACCTGCTGAAGGACTCCGGCTTCGAGATCGTCCGCAGGAACTCCAAGGTCCCGGGCCTCGGCCTGAGCGTGAGCGTCGTCGCCAAGGACGCCGAAGGGGCGCCCTGGTACTTCGATGTGACGGGAGCCTTCACCTCGACTCGGGCGGGGCTCGTCCGCACCGACACGCTCTGGAAGGCTCTCGGCCGCGCCAGCGTGCTGGCGAGCCGCCTTGTCGCGCCTCTCGTCCTCGTCTCCTCCCACCTGCCGCCCCGGCGCAGCAGCGGGGACCGTGCCCTGCATGCGGTCGGCCCTGGCGGGATTCACGACGTCGTCGGCATGCTGGTCCCGGGCGACCGCGACCGCCTGGCGGCCTACGCCAAGGGCGGGCACTGCTCCCGGGCGCTCCCGGGCTACTGGACGGCGGCTGAGCTCGAGGCGTTGCCGGCGATTCCGAGGAGGGCGGGCAGCTCGTCGATGCAGCCCAGCGTGCTCAGGCGCCCCGATGACCGGTCGGCCGTGCGCCCGAGCTCGTGCAGCGAGGTGAGCGGGTAGCGCACGAGAGCCGCCCAGCCGCCGAGCGTCAGAACCGGCTCGGCGTCGGACGCCTCGCTGTTGCCCACCATCAGGAACTGCTCCGGCGCGACGTCCAGCCGGCGCAGCACCCTCGAGTACGAGTCGACGCTCTTCTCGGTGAGGATGTTGATGGCCTCGAAGGAGTCGCCGAGCCCCGAACGCGCGATCTTGCTCTCCTGGTTCAGGAGGTCGCCCTTCGTGACGAGGACGATGCGATACCTCCCGGCGACGAGCGGCAGCGTCTCGGCCACGCCCGCCAGCAGCTCCACGGGACGAGCCAGCATGTCGCGGCCGGTGGCGAGGATCCGCTCGATGTCGGCCACCGGCACGGAGCCGTCGCTCACCTCGATGGCCGTCTCGATCATGGAGAGCGTGAACCCCTTGATGCCGTACCCGAACAGCTCCAGGTTGCGCCGCTCGACCACCTGGAGCCGCGCCAGCACATCCTCACCTGTGGCATGTGCGGCGAGCAGGTCCACGAGCCGCTCCTGGGCCCGGGCGAAGGCGTCCTCGCTGTGCCAGAGCGTGTCGTCGCCGTCGAACCCGACGACGGTAACCCCGGCCGCCCAGCGATCTCCTCCCACCGCCGTGACGCTAACGCCCATCCGCGCGACATCATGGGTGACATGACCTCGCAGCCGGCCGTGACAGTCGCACCGGAGGTGAGCACGGCAATCGACGCGGGGCGCCCCGTCGTGGCGCTCGAGTCGACGATCATCAGCCACGGCCTCCCGCGGCCGCGCAACCTCGAGGTGGCATTCGAGCTCGAGTCGATCCTGCGGGAGGCCGGCGTCGTCCCGGCGACCGTCGGGGTGCTCGCCGGCCGGCCCTGTGTCGGGCTCGACCCCGGTCAGCTTCAGACTCTCGCCAGCACCGCCGACGTCGCCAAGGTGGGCGTCCGCGAGCTCCCGCTCGCGATCGCGACAGGGCGCCACGCGGCGACGACCGTCGCCTCGACGGCGGCGCTGGCCCGGCTCGTCGGGATCCGCGTCCTGGCAACCGGCGGGCTCGGCGGCGTGCATCGCGGCGCCTCCGAGAGCTTCGACGAGTCGGCCGATCTCGGGACCCTCGCCCGGACGCCCATCACCGTCGTCTGCGCCGGCGTGAAGTCGATCCTCGACGTCCCCGCGACGCTGGAACGACTCGAGACGCTCGGCGTCACGGTCGTGGGGTATCGCACGCTCAGGTTCCCCGGCTTCTACGTCGCCGACTCCGGCAACGACCTCGACTGGGCTGTCTCGGACCCGGCCGAAGTGGCGGCGGTGATGCGGGCCGCCGACCGCCTCGGCCTGGTCAGTGGGATCGTGCTCGCCAACCCCGTGCCGCTCGAACACCAACTGGACCCGGCGACCCACGACGCCCTGCTGGCGGGCGCTCTCGCCGCGGCCGAGCGCGAGGGCGTCCGGGGCAAGGCGGTGACGCCCTTCCTCCTGGACCACATGTTCGTGGCCTCCGGCGGCGCCAGCCTCGAAGCGAACGTCTGGGCCGTCCGGAACAACGTCGCCCTGGCGGCGCGGGTAGCCGACGCCTGGTCCGAGACCGGCGGGTGACGCCACCTCAGGTGATCGTCGTCGGCGACGTCATCAACGACGTCGTCGTACGGCCGAAGGGACCCTTCGAAGCCGGCACGGACACGCCGTCGCAGATCGAGCGGTCGCCGGGCGGCTCGGGCGCTAATCAGGCCGCCTGGATGGCGGCACTGAACGTGGAGGTGCGCTTCGCGGGCCGGGCCGGTGCGGCGGACTGCGCGGACCACCGGGAGGCGCTGGAGCGGGCCGGCGTCGAGACCCGGCTGACCGACGACGAGGACCTCCCGACGGGCACGATCGTCGTGCTCGTGTCCCCGGACGGCGAACGCTCGATGTTCACCGACCGCGGCGCCAACCGCGCGCTCGGGGCCGCCGACCTGCCGGCGGAGCTGCTCGAGGGCTGCCGGCTGCTTCACGTGTCCGCATATCCCCTCTTCGAGCCGGGGAGCCGGGACGCCGTCCTCCAGCTCTGCGCCTCGGCGATCGCGGCCGGGATCACCGTCTCGATCGACCCCGCCTCGGCCGCCGGGCTGCGAGCCGTCGGGCGCCGGGCGTTCCTGGAATGGACCTCGGGGGCACAGCTCGTCTTCCCGAACCTCGACGAGGGCCGCCTGCTGACCGGGCTCGACGACCCGGACGCGATCGCCGACGCCCTGTCGGCTCGTTATCCGGTGGTCGCGCTCAAGCTCGGTCCTGCGGGGGCGCTCGTGGCCACCTCGGAAGGTCGCCGCGTCGCGGTCGGGGCGCTGGCGGCCGAGGTCGCCGACTCGACTGGGGCGGGGGACGCTTTTTGCGCGGGCTTCGTTTCTCGGTGGCTGTGCGACGACGACCTCGAGACGTGCGCGGGCGCCGCAGTCACGGCGGCTTCGCGAGCCGTCGGCCAGGCCGGCGGCCGCCCGCCGGCGGCCTGACTCGACTCGTCCGTGGGCCGGCTGGCGGGTTGCGACGGTGAGCGGTCAGACCTTGGCGTCGGAATGAAGCTGCGCATGCCTGACCAGGGTCGGGAAGAGCGCCTGCTCCTCGCGGGGCAGGGTGATCGCGACTGAGAAACCTTGCCGCCCGCTCACGGCGAGCCCGATCTTCGTGCGCATCGCCCGGCCCCCGTCCTGCCAGCGGATCGTCACGATCTCACCATCCAGCGGGCCGCAGACGCGCCCGGGCGTGCGGCTCGGGGGCTCCGCCCCGGGAAGCCGATGAAATGCGGCGAGCTTGCTCTCGGTCCACGCCTCGGCGTCGAGCGCCTCGACGGCGGTAAAGCACATCGCGGTCACCGAGTATGTGGTGCCGACCCGACGCAAGACGAGCTGCTCGGTGACCGTCCAGTCCGGTCGTCGATTAGCGGTCCACCCGACCTCGAACCGGTCGGCGGGAGGCGGGGGCCGCCTCCTCGCCACTGTGTCGAGCATGGCGCGATGGCCGGCGGAGGCGGTCGCGACCAGCGCGCGCCCGTCGGCCACGAGATAGCGCCGAGTGAGGGCGATCCGGTCGGGTTGGTCCCGCTCGCCGTAGTCCACGCCCCATCCGTCGGCTCCGGCCACCGCCACCGGTCCCGACCACGTCTCGTTCAGGTCGGGGTGCTTCGCGCCGGTGCGCCCGAGCTGAGCGGCGAGGTCCTCGCTCGTGCGCACTCTTGCGGGGTCGTCCTGCAGCTGCACGACCATCTCCGTGCCGGGAGCGGGAGCAAAGCGAACGAACGCTGAGCACTCGTACACACCCTCTGAGTCCGCGGCGTCCAGCGCCATGGCCAGCGCCGGCGTGTAGGCGAGAGTCCCGTCGTCCGGCCGCGCCTGCGACGGCGGTGGTGGTGGCCGCGAGGCCGGCGAGTCCGCCACAGTCCCGCGGGCGGGACCGGGCGATCCGCCCGCCGGCCGCGCGGACGGTCGGCGCCGGACACCGACCGAGGTGCAGGCGCCAATCGCGACGGCCCCGCCAGGGTCGGGTGCCACGAGAGGGCGCAGCTGTAAGCGCCGCCAGATGGCGTCCTGCACCTGGGGCAAGGCAGCAGATCCTCCCACCAGATAGAGACGCTCGAGCTCACCGGCGGTGACGCTCGACTGGTCGAGCGCCCGTTGGAGCAGGTCGACCGCCGCTTCGGCGAAATCGGCGGTCAGCGGCTCGAGCTCGTGGCGCGTCAGCTGGACCTCGGACGAGATGCCGGGGATGGACAGCTCGCACGCCTCGCTCCCGCCGAGGGCCTCCTTGGCCCGGCGGACCTCGTCGCGCAGCTCCTGTGCCTGACGACGGCTGCGGGGGTCAGCGGGCGCGCTGAGGGCGTGCCACTCGTCGGGCCGCTCCGACTCGAACAACTGCCCGAAGTAGGAGAGGATGCGCTCGTCGATGTCGTCGCCGCCGAGCGGATCCCGATCGGCGGGCGGACCGGCGAGGGTGAAGCCCTCGCCTGTGCGCAAGAGGACGCTCGCCTCGCAGCGGGCGCCGCCCAGGTCGCACACCGCAACGTACCGTCCCGCCTCGGTCTCGACCAAGGCGGGCTGCGCCGCCGCCTCCACTTCGGTGACCAGGTCCGCCTCAGGGATGCCGGCGGCCTCCGCGGCATCGAGCAGCGCCCTCTTGCGGCCCTCGCCCCACTGGGCCGGGTAAGTCAGCAGCACCCGGCTCGGAGCCACGCCGCCGTTCGCACGGGACGCCGTCTCGAGCACGTACTTGAGAACCGCCGCCACCAGGTCGGAGACGGCCACCGGACCGTCGCCGAGGAAGAGCTCCGCCGCGCCGAGGAGGCGCCGGGCCTGAGGCTCGAACCGCTCCGGCAACAGGGCCGCAAGCCGGCGGGCGGGATCACCCACGAGGATCTGCCCGTCCTCCGCCCGGAAGACACAGGACGGCATCCAGCGCTGGCCGTCCGATCCCAGCTCGAGGAGGCTCGCGCTCTGGCGGTCGGAGACGGCACCTCTCGTGCGCGACGTCCCGAGGTCGATGCTCAGCTGCCAGGGCCCGACCCCGTCGGGCGGCCCGCCCTCCGGCGCAGTCACGAGCTCGCCTGCCACGCCAGCTGGTACGTGCGGTGGGCGACGCGGGCGACACGAGCCACCGCCGGGGAGGCGGAGATCGCCAGCTGGCAGCGCCAGCGCCTCATACCCTCCTCGGCACTGCGGGCCAGCTGGTCCTTGTCCGCCCCGTCGACGCCAATGCGCTCGGCCAAGGTGCCGGAACCGAACAGGCGAGTCGCCTCCTCCAGCATCGTGGACGGAAGCGCCACGAGCCCGGCGGCGCAGTCGTAGCCGGCCTCCATCTCGGCGATGTGGTGCATGGCCGGCGCCAACCTCAACGCCTCGACGTCTGTCCGCAGCGCCCGCAACCGGGCGGCGGCGTGCTCGTCGGCCGTGCGGGCGAAGGTCAGGGCGTGGAGCTGCTCGAGCACCGACCGAACCTTGAGAAGGGTGTCCTGTTCCCGGAACTGGGCGAGAATCGTCTGCTTCACGGTCGCGATACCCGACAGCTTCGAGACCTCGCGGCGCAGAGCACTTGCGCCGCTGAGCCCGCCCCGGACGAGCCCGGTGACCCGCCGCACTCCGTACAGGTCCAGCAGAGCCAGCAGGTGCTCACGGCTCTCGGTCGTCACGCTCGCCTCGGCGGACCCGAAACGATCGGCCGACCAGAGCAGCCGCTCGAACTCGTCCGGGTCCATGGCGGCCAGGGCGGCGAGCTGGCGGGCGTCGAGCTCGGTGAGGGCTGCGGTCTCGGCGGTCTCGGCCAGCAGGCCCATGAGGGGGACGACAGTCGCCATCTGGGAGCGGAGCCGCTGCGCGTAGCCCGCAGCCAACTCGGCCGCCAGCTCCCAGGAGTCGACGCTCCCGTCGCCGAGCTGATCCGCCCGGCTGAGCACCCCGACCACGTTGCTCGCCGTGGCGCGGCGGCCGCCTGTGTCGGCGGCCTGGAACAAAGCCAACGCCTCCAGGTCGTCCTCCATGACCGCCTGGCTCAACAGGAGCACGACCGCATCCGCCTTGGCTGCGGCCGCCGAGGTGTCGCGGCTGGCGCTCAGCAGCTCCCGCGTCGAGGAGCTCAGGTCATCGTGCACCGAGCCGATCCCGGGGGTGTCGATCAGGGTCATGGACCGCAACGTGTCGTTGGCGAGGTAGACCTGCACGGCCGCCACCGTGGCGTCACCGGTGCCGAGCTCGGCCGGCAACCGGCCCTCCGAGGTGAGCTGAACCTCCCGGACGCCCCCGCCTTCGAGCTCCGCGACCACGCGCTGGGGATGCCCGTAGCGGAACCAGGTCACGAGCTTGGTGCACTCGCTCACATCGGTCGGTGCCACCGACTGACCGAGCAGCGCATTGACCAGGGTCGACTTGCCCGCTTTGACCCGCCCGACCACGGCGACGCGGACCGGTTCCGCCAACCGGGACTCGAGGGCGGACAGCTCGCTTTCCAGGGGCTCGGAGGCATTCCGCCGATGGGTGCTGATCAGCTCCGCGACCCGTTCGCTCATGTTGTGGGACGCCATCGCCGTCGATAATGTAACGCTGTGTCCGCTGCCTGTGCTCGGGCAGCACGCACCTGTGCCCCAGACGTCCCGGCGCGGTCCTGACGTGGCGACGCCGCCGGAGCTCACCGTCGAGCAGCTGCCGACCGGGACCGTCGACGCATTTCGACGGGTCGCGTCCGGTCACCATCGGTCGTGAGGGCTCCTCGGACGTCGTCGTGGCCAACGACAGGACGTCGCGGCGACACGCCACGGTCAGTTTCGATCCGGATGTGGGCTGGGTGCTCGAGGATCACAGCAGCGGCGGCACCTACGTCGACGGGGCCCGCGTCACACGCCTCGTGCTCGCCGGGCCGATTGTCGTCTCGCTCGGCACTCCCGGGGAAGGTGCTTCGCTCCGGCTGATCCCCTCGCCTTCACCGCCGATCCAACCCGCGGCGCGGGTCCAGCCGGCCGTGCAGGCGTCGGCGACCGGCACGGCAGCGCAGCCCCTGACGCCGCCGGTCCGCGACGTTGCCCGCGGCGCCGACAGCGAGATGAGCATCGGCCGCCTGAGCAGCGTCTACGAGGTCACGAGCCGAGTACGCATCGGACGGGCCGAGGACAACGACATCGTCCTGCCGGACCTGCTCGTGTCCCACCACCACGCCGAGCTGCACGTGAGCCCGGACGGGCGCTACGAGATCGAGGACCTCCAGAGTCACAACGGCACCTTCGTCGACGGCCACCGCGTCCGGCGGCGGCAGGCCCTGTCGGAGGGTTCGATCGTCAGCATCGGTCACCATCTCCTGTGCCTGACCGACGGCCGCCTGCAGGAGTACGTCGACACAGGCGAGGTGAGCTTTGCGGCCGTGGAGCTGTCGGTGCTGGTGGGAGAGCGGGCCTTGTTGGACCAGGTCAGTTTCCCTCTCGGGGCCGGCGACTTCCTGGCCGTGCTCGGCCCGACCGGCGCCGGCAAGTCGACCCTGCTCAAAGCCCTCACCGGCTACCACCCCGCCGATCGCGGCTCGGTGCTCTACAACGGCCGGGACGTCTACGCGGCGTACGCAGAACTGCGCAACCGCATCGGATATGTCCCGCAGGACGACATCCTCCATCCCCAGCTCACCGTGCGCTCGGCCCTCAGCTATTCCGCCCGGCTACGGTTCCCGCCCGACGTCAGCGCCGAAGACCGCCGGCGTCGGGTCGACGAGGTGATGGCCGAGCTGGGGCTTACCGAACGGGCGAACCTGCAGGTGTCCAAGCTGTCAGGTGGCCAGCGCAAGCGCACGAGCGTCGCCATCGAGCTGCTCACGAAGCCGTCGCTGTTGTTCCTGGACGAACCCACTTCGGGACTCGACCCCGGCTACGAGAAATCGGTCATGGAGCTGCTGCGGCAGTTGGCGGACGGCGGCCGCACCGTCGTCACCGTGACGCACAGCATTCAGAGCCTCAACCTCTGCGACCGCATCCTCTTCCTGGCTCCCGGAGGGCAGACCGCCTACTTCGGACCTGCCAAGTCCACCCTGCAGTTCTTCGGCCTCGAGCAGTACGCAGAGGTGTTCCAGCACCTGGATCGGGGTGAGCCGGGACTGGCGAAGGAGACGTTCGCGAAGTCGCCCGACTGCCAGCAGTACGTGCGCGCCCCGCTCGAGGCCCAACAGCTCGAGGAGATGGGGGCGGGGGCGCCCGATGCCGTCGCCTCCAACTCGAGCTGGGGGCACCAGCTCGGCTCGCTCGTCCGCCGTTACCTGGCCGTCATCGCCGGCGACCGGCGCAATTCCCTGCTGCTGTTCCTGCAGGCGCCGATCCTCGGCCTGTTGATGCTGGCCGTGCTGGGCCACGGCGCGCTGTCGGAGACCAACCCCAACGCCCACTCGACCGCCGGCAGCGTCCTCATCGCCCTCATCCTCGCTGCGACGTACCTGGGAGCCTCCAACTCCATCAGGGAGATCGTCAAGGAGCGGCCGATCCTGGAGCGAGAACGCGCCACCGGCCTGTCGGCCTCCGCGTACGTGCTCTCCAAGGCCCTCGTCCTCGGCGCCTTCACCATCGTGCAGGCGTTTCTCCTCGTCCTCATCGGCACGGCGCGACAGGGTGGTCCCGCGCACGGTGCGGTGCTGTCGTCCGGCCGGGTGGAGCTGTTCCTGGTGGCGGCGCTGAGCGGGGTGGCCGCGATGGCTCTCGGCCTCCTCATCTCCGCGCTCGTGACGAACGCCGACAAGGCGCTCACGATTCTGCCGGTGATCCTGTTCGCCCAGTTCCTGCTCACCGGGGGATTGTTCAACGTCCGTACCACGCCGGGCCTCGAGCAGCTCAGCTACGTGACCTCGGCGCACTGGGGCTACTCGGCGGCGGCGTCGACGGCCAACCTCGATCTGCTGCAAGGCGATGGATGCAACGGGACCGGGCCGCTACGGGTCGGCGCCAGCTTCTGTGACCCGAGCCACCGCCACGACGCCTCCACATGGGTGGTGGACATGGGCGCGCTCGCCGGCTTGACCCTGCTCTGTCTCGGGGGGACATGGGCGCGGGTAAACCCCATCGGCCAGCCTCGGCGGTCCAAGGCCGGCTGAGCCGGGTGCGTGCCGGCGGCCGCGGCGGTCCGGCGGGCAGGCCAGGCCGGCGGTTCCACGTGCAGTTCGGGCCGGCGGGGCGGGCCGGGGCCGGGCCGGCGGTCAGGCCGGCCTGGCTGACGGAACCCGGATACGGCCGCTCCCGGGGGCGAAGTCGATCGTCATCTCCCTGACGCCCAACCTCTGGCCGGGAGCGACGCTCTTCGGCTCCTCGCCATCGGGGACGACAGACCACGTTCGCTGGGACAAGTTGCGCAGCACGAGCCGACCGGGCTGCTGGGGGTGCGCTTCCACCACGCCGGCGATTCCCCTGTAGTCCCGGTCACGGGTCAGGTGGTGGTTGGTGATCGCCGCTCCTTCGCACAGCACCAGGTTGTTCCCATTGACGTCGAGGATCGCCGGCTCGGGGGGCACCCCGTGGCAGTTCCAGCAGGGTGCGGTGGGCTCGTCCGGGTCCCAGAACATCGCCGCGTTGCAGCCGGGGCACATCGAGGCGCTGTCGTGCAGGCGGAGGAGCGTTCGGCGCCACACTCCTTCGGTGACCCTGCCCGACAGGCTGGCGTCCTGCAGTCCCGTCGTGAAGGCCCGCACGAAGACGTCGCGAAAGAACTTGGGGTACAGAGACCACCAGGTCAGCATCGGGTCGCCCGGCAAAGGGCGGTTGGAGGCATCGTCCGGGTTGAACACGAAGAGGGGCTCGGTTCCGAAGTGACGGACCGAGAGCTGGCTCTCCGAAGGGTGTTCGCCCGATTCCCAGTCGTAGGTCGACTCCACGCGGGCGCCCTCGAGGGGGTGTCCGTGGACGAACAGGTAGAACAGGAACACCGCCAGCGAATGCAGGTCGGTGACCGTCGAGGGCAGGGCCTCCTCGCGCACGATCTCCGGTGCCATGAAGCGAAGCGTCCCCCGGATGAAGATCCGCTCGTTGTCGGTGCCCACATTGTCGTTGTCGAGGATCGCCACCTGGGCGGTCGCCGCATCCACAGCCAAGTTGCCGAAACTGATGTCCCGGTAGCACAGCCCCGACGAGTGCAGCGCAGCAAACGCGTCGACCAGCTCGCGGGCGATGGTGGTGATGACCCGGAACGGCGGTTGCACCGGCTCGCTCAACAGCTGGGCGAAGGAGGTGAAGCGGGGCTCCATCAGAGGCATCACATAGCCGAAGCCGTCGATCCCGTCGCACGTGACCACGTCGATCGGCCAGACGAAGGCGGGATGAGGCGGCCTCCCCCGTTCGACGAGCTCTTCGATGGCCTGGCGCTGCTCGGCCGTGCGCGGGCCTGGCCGGTAGAACTTCACCGCGAACGGCGTGTCGTTCATCAGCACCCGGTCGACGACACCCTGGCCGCCCTCCCCCAAGCGTTTCTCCACGGTCAGCATGGTGCCGGCGCGCTCCATCCTGAGCTTGGCGCCGGGGCCGGGGAGCTGGTCCATCGGGCGGCTACGAGCTCTCCGTGACGGTGCGCGCCTGGCTGGCGGGCACCGAGCCCGGTGCTCCACCCGGCGTCGCCTCGCCCCGACTCACGATGAGGGCCATGGTCGTGTCGTCTGCACTGCCTTCCGAGGAGGCGCAGAGCTGCGCCCACTCCGGCAGGCGCTCTGCTACCCAGTCCGGCCCCTCGTGCCTGAGCATACGGGCGAGGTCGGCCCCGACCCCGGGGTACCACGGGTCGGCCAACTGGGCGTTGCCGTAACCATCGGTCACCAGCAAGACGGCGAGGAGCGGGTCCGTCTCCAGATCGTGCACGGCCTCGCGGAAGGACTGGAGGGCGTTGGGCTGGCACAGGCTCGTGGTCCGCACGCCGTCGAGGCTGGGGTCGCCTGGCACGGGGAGAGAGGCCTTCCCGTCGGGCGTGAGCAGCAGGACGTCACCGTCGCCGATCTGGAGGCAGCCCAGCCATCTCCCCGCCATCACTGTGAGGAGCAAGGTCGAGCCGTACGGGACTTCCGCTTCATCCCAGGCGACCGCCATCGCCGAGATCTCGTCGGGCGAGTAGGGCTCACGCTCCACGTCGTCGGCCACGGCTTGGCGCCAGTCGCGCAAGATCTCGGCGGCGAGGTCGGCGTGCAGGGCCGTCTCGACCTCGGCGGCCGTTGTCATCGCCGCCAACCGCTCCGCTTGGCGAAGCGCCGCTTTGCGCGTCACCTCCACCGCGATGGCTGCGCCGGCGGCACTTCGGAAATGACGCCGAGCGCCGTGCCCGTCGGCCACGGCGGCGACGACCGGATCCCCCGGCGACGATGGGGCGACGAGAACGAACGCGTCCTGGCAAGGCATGGAACGCGCGATATGGGCAGCACCGATTGCGGAGGTGCCGCTCAGGAACCAGTCGTGCGCCAAGCGAGGCGAATCAGGGCCCATCGTCGGCGTGCGGTCGGTTCAGACGATCGTGTCGAGATCGAGGGGGGTCGGCTCGGCAGGCGGCGGGGGCTGCAGAAGCTGGCCCGCGATGGCTTGCCGATCGGCACCGACCTCGGACATCCGCGACACGGCCAGCGAGGCGACGACCAGGCGTTCCGCGATCTGGTCGGTGCTGTCGGCGACCAGGACCGGCACGGTCGGGTCTCCGATGAAGCGGGTCAAAGCCTCGGACTTGGCATCGCGGCCGATTGCGACCGCCAGTCGCAGGGCTGCCTTGCCGGCCCGAGAGGACAGCAATGTCTCGAGGCCGGCGTCGAACCGTTCCGGAGGATCGGTCGGGAAGCCGTCGGTGATGAGCAGCAGAGCGGGCCGCAGGGCCCGTCGTTCGAGCTGGCCCGGTACCAGGGCCTCGGCCACCATCTCGAAGGCCGGCGCCATGTTCGTCAACCCCCGGTCGACCGAGGCGAGCGGGCTCCAGCGGAGGCTCGCCGGCGATGTCGGCTCGGCCACGTGCCAGGTGGGTTCAGTGGCGAACGCGATGACCCGGACGAACATCGCCGCCTGTTCCTGGTCGCGCTCCCACGCTGCCAGGTGGGGCAGCATGTCGGCGATGGCGAAATTGAGCGCCTGCATCTTCTCGCCCTTCATCGACCCGGAGCAGTCGGCCAGGATGAAGCAATGCAGGGGACGGCGGGCGATGCCGCCCCCCGGCATCACGGCTGAGACGGCCGGCGGGGCGTCGCTCAAAATTGCGGATCCGCCGTCTGTTCGGCCCACCACTGCTCGATCGCCGAGTACTCGGCCCGACCGCCGGGCTCGGTCGTGAACATGTACGTGTTCTCCGTCGGCAGCGTCCAGAGATACGTCAGGTCGCCGTCGAGGCTGCCGGACGTCTCGATGAAGCACTCGACGACCTGACCGTCCCGGGCAGGGAAATCCTGGAAGGAATAGGACTGGATCCCCTGGCTTGCGGACCCGGCCGGGCACTCCTGCGCCACTGTCTGCGGGTCGAAGTTCTCGTCGCTGTTCACGTTCTCCAACGCCGCCTCGTAGTCGGCGAACGTCTTGAACTGGAAGGCGAAGATACTCGTGCTGAGGTCAGGGTCGGCACACTGGATGCTGTTGTGGATCAACGGCGCCTCCTGGTCGGTGACCGTGTAGTGCCTACAGGTCGACGGGTCCTGATCATCGCCCGGCACCAGCTGGGTCAGAGCCGTCAGCCCCACCGGACCCGGGGTCGTCGTGGTCGTGCTGTTCTGGGTGCTGGTGGTCGGCGGAGAGGTGGTGTGCGTCGTCGTCGTGGGCCTGGTCGTGGTGGTGACGTCGGAGGAGGGCTTCGGCTTGTTCCCGGCAAGCAGCACCACGACGACCACGATTACCACGACGACGACCGCCCCGGCTCCGAGCAGGAGTCGGCGGCGATCGACCGGGGGCTTTCCCGCCCCACCGCCGGCCGCCGCCGCTGCGCCGCCGGCCGCGGCCGCTGGTGTGAAGAGGCCGCCTTCGTGAGGCTGGCCGATCCCCTGGGTCCGGGTCCGGTCATCCTCGCCGGCGCCGCCGAAGCCGGCGGCGGGCGTGGCGCCGGCGGGCGTGGCGCCGCCGGCGGGCGTGGCACCAGCCGGCTGGGCACCGGCCGGCGCATCCCCGGCGGCCGCGCCGCCGGCGAGTGCAGCGCCTTCGGCCGGCGCCGCCATCGACTCCTGCCCCCAGCCCCGGACGTCGCTCACGTCGTCGGCGAGCCGATCCGTCGGGGTCATGGCGGCCGCCTCGGTGATGGTGTACCCGAGGGCGCGGGCGAATTCCGCAGTCGCCCACTGACACGCCGTGGCGTCGAGCGCCCGGCGCTCGCCCAGGACGCTGGCGGTCAGCCGCACAGCCGTGTCGGGGTCCATGTGCTGGGCGACGCGATCCTGCAGCAGCGTCGCCACGTCCGCCTGGGCGGCCGTGACGAGGATGCTGACCTCCCGCGGGGAGTCGGGCAGCAGGTCGCGAAAGACGTTCTCCAGCATCTGGGGATTGGAGAGGATCTGGGGCCCGAAGTTCGCCACGGCGCTCGCCAAGGCCTCTCGCGCCTGGCCGCCCGGATCCAAGTGAACGGTGCTCACCTCAGCGGCTCCCGGCTCGTCTCACGGGCGGGCGACCCAAAAGGGGCCGTCGCCGAGCCCCAGAAGGCCCCCGACCAGGATCTTCTCATGTTCCCGATTCCCCCCGTTCGGTGCGATCGCCACCCGAATCGACCAGCTGGATCTTACAAGCGGCGTGAAAGTCCTGGCGAAACCGGCCCGGCCGGCGCCCGCATCCAGGAGCCCAGCCCACCTCAACTGCTCAGCAGTTCCGACAACTTCCGCATGTCGTCGAAGACTGTCACGCCGTCTCGACCAAGTCTCGACGCCTCCGTCATGCCGCCGGCGAAGGCGAAGACCGCCATCCCCGCCGCCAGGCCGGCCGTTACGCCCGATGGGCTGTCCTCCACGACCGCGCATCGTCCGGGCTGGGCACCGAGCCGGCTGGCGGCGAGGAGGAACACGTCTGGCGCCGGCTTGGGATGGGACACCTCGGTGCCGCTGAAGATGCGACCCGCGAAACGGTCGTAGAGGCCCGTCAAACCGAGCGTGAACCGCAGCTTCTCGAGGCTTCCGCTCGAGGCGACACAGACCGGGACCGTGATCCGGTCGAGTGCCTCGACGACTCCCTCCACCGGAGTCAGCTCCCGCTCGAACACCTCGCGGTAGCGCCGCTCGAATTCGTTCTCCCAGTCCACGGCCCGGCCGACGTGCCGTTCCACCTCCGCTTGCATGTACGCGTCCGAGCGGCCCAGGAAACGATCCACGATCTCGGACTCGCTGAGGTTCCAACCGAGAGCAGAGCAGGCCTCTGACTCGACGCGGACTGCGAGCCGCTCGCTGTCGACGAGCACTCCGTCGCAGTCGAAGATGACGAGGTCGAATCGGTCCACCGAGCCGGAGCCTAAGGGCGCGCCCGGCGCCTAAGGACGCGCCCCGGCGCCCGGCGCCTGACGCTCCGCTGCCATCGCGGTCCAGTCGTGTCGCGCGGCAGGGCGCGTTGTGATGGAATCCCATTTATGGACATCGCCTCGCTCCTGCTCGAGTTCTACGGCCGGGTTCCCCCGTTGGCCCGTGAGGCCGTCGAGGGCCTCGACTTAGACCAGTTGACCCGACCTCCGGCGCCGGGCGCGAACACGGTCGCGTGGCTGGTGTGGCATCTCAGCCGCGTGCAGGACCACCACGTCTCCGAGTTCCTCGACGTGGAGCAGATCTGGGTCAGCGGGGATTGGGCAGGTCGCTTCGGGCTCGATCCGGAGCCGTCGAACACCGGCTACGGGCACGATCCCGCCGAGGTCCTCGCCGTCCGGCCGGAACGACCGCAGGTGCTCCTCGAGTATCTGGACGCGGTCGACGTCCGTGTCAGGGCGATGCTGGAGACACTCACGCCGGCGGACCTCGACCGCGTGGTCGACCGGCGGTGGGACCCACCGGTGACCCTCGGCGTTCGGCTCGTCAGCGTCGCGGACGACAGCTTGCAGCACGTCGGGCAGGCGGCCTACGTGCGGGGGCTCCTCGACGTCTGAGCTTCGCCGAGCTGCCCCCTCGCTACGTTTCCGCATGGGTCTTGACAATAGTTGTCGATAGAGTTAACTATTGTCCTCAATGGTTGACAATCTCACGACTCCGGTCGACAAGGTCTTCGACGCGCTCGCCGACCGGACTCGCCGCTCGGTGGTCGAGCTGTTGGGGTCGGGGCCCCGGCGGGCCGGCGAATTGGCTGCGGCGGTGGGGACCTCGTCCCCGACGATGAGCAGGCACCTGCGCGTGCTCCTCGAAGCTGGAGTCGTGGCAGACGAACGACCCCGCGAGGATGCCCGCACCCGGGTGTTCGCCCTTCGCCCGGAGGCGATGACGGCTCTGGAGGCGTGGCTCGACCAGGTCAAGGCCCACTGGGACGAGCAGCTGGCTTCGTTCCAGCGCCACGTGGAAGGAAGAACGCGATGACTACGGATCGCTCGGTTTCCTCGTCCGTCGAGGTGAAGACCGACCCGGCCACGGCCTTCTCCGTCTTCACCGAGGAGATCGACTGCTGGTGGGTGCAGGGCCCGATCAACTTCTACGACTCCTCGCGTGCCTACGGCAAGCGAATCGAGCCCGGACTCGGGGGGCGGATCATCGAGGTCTACGACCGCACGAACGGTGAAGGGCTGGAGCTGGCGCGCATCACGGTGTGGGAGCCGGGCTCACGTCTGGCATGGCAAAGCTCGCTCGACGACGTGGAGACCGAGGTCCGATTCGAACCGAGCGACGGCGGCACGACCATTGTCCGGGTGGAGGCCACCATCCCCGACGGCGGCACGGACCGGGGCGGCACGTCCTGGGTCCGCATGACGCCGGTGTGGTTCGGCCGATGGGTGTCCGAGCGGGATCGGCTCCCGCACGAGCCTCTCCGACTGGCCCGGCTCGCGGTGGGCGTGCATTACGCGGATCCGGCCGCCGCCGCACGCTGGCTGCGGGACGTCTTCGGTCTCGAGCCGGAGGGAAACATCCCGGAGGTGGGCGGGGGTGATGGGCGCGGGTGGATCGAGTTTCGTGTCGGGAACGCATCGCTCATGGTCTTCAAGCGCTCCGGCGAGCGCTGCGCAGACACCCCGGCGACTCATACCCCTTGGGTATTCGTCGACGACCTCGACGCGCACTTCGCGCGCGCCAAGGCGGGCGGGGCCAGGATCCTTCGAGACATCTGGCAGCACGGAGCGCGTGCCTACGAAGTGGCCGACATCGAGGGCAATCCTTGGACTTTTGCCCAGGCCGGCCCGTTGATGCAGTGAGCGGCCGAGGCCCTACCCGCCTGCGCCGGCCGGCCGCCAGATGTTCACGTCGCCTTCGGTCGCGTAACGATCGATCTGGGCGAGCTCATCCGCGGAGAACTCCAGGTTCGCCAGGGCCCCGAGGTTGCTCTCGAGCTGCTCGATGCTGCTCGCTCCGATCAACGCCGCGGTGACCCGTGGGTCCCGCAAGGTCCAGGCGATTGCCATCTGTGGAAGCGACTGCCCACGCGCATGGGCGATCTCGGCCAACGACCGCACCCGGGCGAGATTCTCCTCGCTCAGCATGGCCTCGCTCAGACTCCCGCCACGCGCCGCCCGTGAGCCGGCTGGCACCCCGTCGAGGTAGCGCTCGGACAGGAGGCCCTGCGCCAGCGCGGAGAACGCAACGCATCCGAGCCCGGTCGACTCGAGCACATCGAGCAGGTCGGCTTCTATCCAACGGTTCAACATCGAATACGACGGTTGATGCACCACGACGGGCGTGCCCATCTCCCGCAGGATCCCGACAGCGGTCTCCGTCAGCTGCCCTGGATAGCTCGACAGCCCGACGTACAGCGCCTTGCCGGCGCGCACGGCTGCGTCCAGGGCTGCCATCGTCTCTTCGAGCGGAGTCAGCGGGTCGAACCGGTGCGAGTAGAAGATGTCGACGTAGTCGAGTCCGAGCCGTCCCAGACTCTGGTCGAGGCTCGCCAGGAGGTACTTGCGCGAACCCCAGTTGCCGTACGGGCCCGGCCACATGTCGTATCCAGCCTTCGAAGAAACGACGATCTCGTCCCGGTAAGTCCCCAAATCCTCTCGCAGGATGCGCCCGAAATTGATTTCGGCCGCTCCGTACGGCGGTCCGTAGTTGTTGGCGAGGTCGAAGTGCGTGATGCCCAGGTCGAAGGCGCGCAGCACGATGCGACGACTCAGGTCGAAGGGGCGATCGTCGCCGAAGTTCTGCCACAGCCCGAGCGTGATCGCCGGCAGGAGCAGGCCGCTGCGACCGCAGCGTCGGTAGATCATCGAGTCGTACCGGTTCGAGGCTGGGACGTAAGTCGGTTCGGTCGTCATCGGATGTCGTCTCCGTACTCCTCGCACGTTTTGCGCGGAGGCTAGCAAAGGGGCGAGTTCAAGAACCTCTCTCGGACTGCCGGAGTCGGAGGTCAGCTCCGGCGCTCATCGGGCTCACACAGCCGGTAGATTCGCCGCCTGTGACAGACCTGGACGGCGGCGGGCGGCCAGAGCCACCCGTGGCGGGTGACGAGACCGCCACCCTCGTGGGCTCGCTGGAGCGCCAGCGCGCGATCTTCGCCTGGAAGTGCGGCGGACTGGACGCCGACGGCCTGACGGCGACCGTCGGTGACTCGTCGATGACCCTGGGCGGGCTTCTCAAACACCTCGCTCTCGTGGAGGACGAGTACTTCTCCCGCCGGCTGCGCGGACGCGAGTTCGGACCCCCTTGGGACACGGTGGACTGGGACGCAGACCCGGACTGGGAATGGCATTCGGCCGCCGAGGACACCCCCGAGCAGCTCATGACGCTCTGGCAGGAGGCGGTGGCCCGCTCCCGGGCGGCGGTCGCCGAGGCGCTGGACGAGGGCGGGCTGGGGCAGCTGGCGCGCCGCACCTGGCCAGACGGTCGGGCACCGAGCCTGCGGCGCATCTTCATCGACCTGATCGAGGAGTACGCCCGACATGTCGGCCATGCCGACCTTCTCCGGGAGTCGGTGGACGGGCTCACCGGGGAAGATCCACCGGGCTGACAGAGCTGTCATGCCACCGACCGAAGACGGAGCATCCGCCACAGCGGTGCCTTTCCCGGCGATCTGGCTACGCGACAACTGCCCGTGCCGGGACTGCCGGGACCCCTTGAGCGGCCAGAAACTCTTTCAGATCACCGATCTCCCCGACGGGCTCGAGGTCGCCACCGTCGAAGAGAACCAGGACACCGTCACCGTCACCTTCACTCCGGACGCCCACTGCTCGGTCTTCTCCCGTCAGTGGCTGTCGGAGCGAGCCGGCCAGGCGCCGGGCGATGGGCGGACCGAGCGGGACAAGCGGCTCTGGCGCGGGGCCGATTTCGCGGACGGGCTTCCCACGACGCAGTGGACGGAGTACTGCAGCGACGGCGGCGAGCGCCTGCGCCTCCTTCGTGAGGTCGCCGACCTGGGCTTCGCGATCGTGCGCGGGGCGCCGACGACCGAGCGAACGGTGATCGAGATCGCGCGAACCTTCGGGTTCGTGCGCGAGACGAACTACGGCGAGCTCTTCGACGTCCGCGTGGAGCTCGCCCCGGGCAACCTGGCGTTCACCGAGGTCGCCATCAGCCCCCATACCGACAACCCCTACCGGGACCCGGTGCCGACGATGCAGCTGCTTCACTGCCTGCGCAACGCCGTCGAGGGCGGCGAGTCGATTCTCGTCGACGGCTTCGAGGCGGCGGCCACGCTCCGTGCCGAGGATCCGGGCGCGTTCGAGGTCCTTACGTCCACGCTCGTTCCCTTCGCATGGTCCGACGCCTCGACGACCCTCACCGCCGAGAGGCCCCTCATCGAGACCGACTCCCGCGGCCGGGTACGGGGCGTGAGGTTCAACAATCGCTCGATGCAGGCTCTACGGCTCCCGAAGGACGACCTCGTCACGTTCTACGAGTCCTACCGCAGCTTCGCGGAGGTGATCAGCCGGCCGGAGCTTCAGCTGACCTTCCGCCTCGACCCGGGTGACTGTGTGCTGATGGACAACACGAGGGTCTTGCACGCTCGGGCGGCGTTCACCGACACGGGCGGCGGCGCCCGCCACCTGCAGGGCTGTTACTCGGATCTCGACGGGTTGTTCAGCACCATCGCAATCCTCGGTGCGCGGCGAGGACGCGGCTGATCGCCGAATTTCAAGGCTCCCGCCGGCGCAGCGGCGCTCATGGACATGAGCCGGACGCGGGAGAATGCGTGCCGTGCCCGTCAGGAAAGCTCGTCGAGCCCTTGTGCGACCCACGCCCTGAGATCCTCGGACCCGCAGAAAGGTGCGCCGTCCGCTTCGGCCCGCGCCAGCACTTCCTCTGCCGAGGCGCCGGCTCTGAGACCGGCGTAGAGGTAGATGACGGCAGAGGAGCGAGGGCCGGTGCGACACGTCACGAGGGTTGGTCGCGGCAGCTGGTCGAGTGCTGCAATCTGTTGTCGAGCGAGGTCCATGTCCATGACATGCGGCGGGTCGGACACGATGTTGGCCGAGGATGCGACCGCCGCTTGGACGTCCTCGTAGGACATACCTCCCTCCATCGCCGCAAAATCATCGCCGCAGAGGAACAACCACGATGCAGCGTTGGCGTCATGGGCGAAGGCCTCGGGATCGGAAATGAGCCCCCGGTTGTGCCTTAGATCGGTGGGAGTCAGGAACTCGGTCATTCGACGCAAAGAATCGAAGACGGCTCTAGCGGGCATCAATGTACTTGAACAGGGCCTCCCGGTCCTGTTCAAGTTCTTCAATCCGACTCTTGACGACGTCACCGATGCTCACGATCCCAACGAGGACGCCGTCGCTCAGCACGGGAAGGTGCCGGACGCGGCGCTCGGTCATGAGAACTGCGAGGGCCTCGACCTCGTCATCAGGAGAGACGGTTTGCACCCTGCTCGACATGATCATCCGTATCGGCTCTGTCGAGAATCGCGCCTCCGACGCCGTCGAGCGCGCGTGTGATGTCGCGCTCAGAAATGATCCCGTCAACGGAGCGACCGTCGCTCGAAACGACAAGCGCTCCAACGTTGCGCCGGGCGAGCTCGGCCACCGCCGCCGCCACGCTCTCATCCCCGCCGATCGTCGCGACTGACGGACCCTTGCTTTTCAATATCGCGGAAACTTGCATCGGCGTTCCTCTCGTCCGATGGCAATGGACCCTGCAAGTTCCACTTGATCGTACCCGCACGGTCGCCGTTCATGCCGGAAGGAATGCCACCGGCACCTGTCTCGATAAAGTCCTCGATAATCGCTATCGGTGGTCACTTGGTCACATGCGGATTTGGTCGTTGTTCGCGAATTTGGAATCTGCACGCAACGACGCGACGCATCACCACACGCCGTCACCCTTTCGCCGCGGTCCACCGTGCCCCGCAGTCCGCACAGAGGATCTCGACGCCTCAGAGCCTGAGAGGCCGTCTATGGCACGTGGCTCGCGACAATAGGGTCATGCCGCGCTCACCGGAATTCCGAAGTGGCACTACAGCCGATCCTCTCCTCGGCCGCTTCCTCGACGAGCGATACCGCCTCGATGCCCTCGTCGGTCGTGGAGGAATGGGCTCGGTCTATCGGGCGATCGACGTGCGCCTCGACCGACCGGTCGCCGTGAAGGTGCTTCGCGACCCCGACGGTGCCGACGAGGAGCGGTTCGCCGCGGAGGTGCGAACGCTCGCGCGATTCGCGCACCCGAACCTCGTGCGGTTGCTCGACGCGGGCGAGCTCAACAATCGTCCCTACCTCGTGATGGAGCTCATCGAGGGCGAAACGCTCGCCCACCGCCTCACGCGCGGCGCATTATCGGATCACGAGACTGCTCGCGTCGGTGCCGGCGTCGCCGCGGCGCTCGCCTACGTGCACGAGACAGGGCATTGTGCATCGCGACGTCAAGCCGGCGAACGTGCTCCTCGACGAGAAGGGCGACGCCCACCTCGCCGATTTCGGAATCGCTCGCCTCGTCGATACGACCGGGATGACCGCGGTCGGCTTTACGCTAGGCACCCCGGCCTACCTCGCACCCGAGCAGGTGCAGGGCGGGGTCATCGGCCCGCCGGCCGACGTGTACGCCCTCGGCCTCGTCCTCGTCGAGTGCCTGAGCGGTCGGCGCGCGTTCGAGGGGACCGCGTCGGAGATCACCGCGGCCCGTCTCCAGCGCGATCCAGTGATTCCTGGCGGGATCGATGCCTCGTGGCGGGATGTACTCGGATCGATGACGCGGCGACGCTCCACCGACCGTCTGCCAGCGGAGCAGGTGGCATCGAGGCTCTCGGCGCCCGCGCTCACAGACGGCCTGGGGTCCACGACATGCTGGCGAAGAGACGTCGATGACAGGACCGACGATGCTCCTTCCGGTCTTCGATGCCGGTGACACCGCGCGTTTGGACCCGACCACAACCGCCATCGCGGCGACGAAGGTCGCGCCGGCCGGATCGACTCGGCGCCGCGACTTCGGTCGATCGCTTCGAGGAGGCACAGCCGCCGTCGCTGTTGGAATCGTGATCCTCGTGCTCTTCCTCGGCCTGTCCCTCGGCGGGGTCTTTTCGGGGCCGCCTCGCCCAAGCGGCGCGCCGACTGCGTCATCGACCTCGAGCACGACCTCCTCGAGCACGACCTCCTCGAGCACCATCGACCACTACGACCACGATCCTCGCGCCTCCCTCGGTCGCGTCGGCCGCTGGAAGTGTCGTCGCGGCGCTCAACGCCGGAGTGACGAACGGCACCGTCGCGCCCGCTGCCGGCCAGCAGCTCAACAATCAACTGCAACCGCTCTTGTACTCTGAACAGCCCGAACCGGCCGCTCAGCAGGTCCAGCAGTTCGATCAGCTCGTGCAGAGCTTCGACCAGGACGTCGCTAGCGGTCAGATCACCGGGGGATCGACCCGTCACCTCCGAAGCGCGATCAACCGTCTCGCTGTCGTACTCGGCACGACGGTGCCGACCGTAACGACCACACCGACGCCGGCGCCACCCGGACCGAAAGGCCACGGCCCCGGGAAAGGCCATGGGAAAGGCGATGGAAAAGGCGCCCGGCAAGGATCATTGACCCGGCAGTGAACAGACGGGTGGATCAGCCGTGATCGGCCCCCAGTCAGCCCACCGTGTTCAACAGATCCGCGTACCGAGCCAGATACAACGGCCAGCCAGCGTCGCCCTCAACACCCTCGCGGATGCCCTCCCAACCGGGTCCATGTCGATCGATGTTGCGGTGCTCGAGCTCGAGGCGCGTCCGATCCGGGGATTCTGCGACAAATCTGACCTCGACCTCGCTGGTATTGCTGGGATCGGTCTCGAGCCGCCAGTAGGGGCTGATGTCCCAGCTGAACACGACGCGGTCGGGTGGGTCGTACTCCAAGACCCGCGCCCAATGGCATTCGCTCCCATCCTCGGCGCGGTCGAAGATGTGCCCGCCGACCTTCGGTTCGAATGTGGTGCTGGTGATGGGCGCGCCGAGGAGGTTGTGCTCCTTCGGTTTGAAGTCACCGAACCGCTCGACGAACGTCGCAAACGCCTGGGCGATCGGCGCTGTGACGACGACCTCTCGGCGGACGACCGCTTGATCGTCAGGGGTCATTGATCCTCCTCTGTTGGTTGGTCGACGAGGTCCTGGTAGCCGGTCAGGACGCGGTTCCAGAACGTGTCGAGCTGATCGCGCAACGCAGCGACACCGGCTGCGTTGAGCCGGTAGATGCGGCGAGTGCCTGCTGCCTGCTCGACGACGAGTCCGGCGTCCTTCAACACCTTGAGGTGCTGCGAGACCGCCGGGCGGCTGACAGGCAGGCCGGCGGCCAGCTCGCCGACTGGTTGAGGACGCTCGGCCAGCGTCATCAGGATCGCCCGCCGGGTGCGTTCCCCGAGTGCGCCCCAACCCTCGTCACTTTGGTAAGTGTCCACTAACTGTAAGTTAGACCTAACGGATGGTCCGCTGTCAAGCCGCCGTCCAGCCAGGCGGCCAACAGCGACCTAGCAGCTACGGCTTCGGATCGCGTGCTTCGGAGTCGGCTGCGCCGCGGCCCAGGAGATGGATGATTGCACCGACGACCTCGAGCGCGGCGTGAACCCCGGCAGCTTCGCCCTTTTCAAAGTCGTCGCCATGAGCCGCCATGGAGTTGGTGACATGAGCGACACAGATAACCTCACGGCCGCGGGCGGCGGCGTAGGCATAGAGAGCGGCAGCTTCCATCTCGACGGCGATGATCCCAAGGCGTTCGGCCTCTTCGATGGCGCGGGCCGTCTCGCGGTAAGGGGCGTCGGTGCTCCAGGTCGATCCGCTGATCACCGGTTGGCTGAGATTGACAAGCACGCCATCGAGCTGGGAAAAGAGACCTTCGGGTGCGTACGCCCATCGGCTCGCGGGAAGGTAGTGGTGACTCGTACCCTCATCTCGTAACGCTTTCTCGATGAGCACGAAATGGGGCGGCTCAAGACTCGACGTGATGGACCCGGACGAGGTGACGCTGATCAGAAGCTGGCAGCCAGATGCGGCGAGCTGCTCTGCGACGAGCACGGCAAAGGGAGCACCGACAGCGCAACCGATGACCCCGACCTCGGTGCCGTCGAGATCGAAAAGGTACAGAGTGGTGTGGTAGCAGGCCCACCCGAGGTGCTCCGAAGCCGTGCCAGCTTTTGCCAGGTGCCGAACGATGTCACCGTCGGGATCCAACAGACAGACCTCAGGAACCATGATGTCGAGTCGCTTGAGCTGACGTCGTCCCTCGCGCAAAAGGTTCTCAGGTCGGAAGACCGATGGCTGGTCGTACGCCTTGGGCCGCGTCAGAGGACTGACAGCGGCGCCAGCAAGCTGATCCTTTGCTTGCTTCTCGGAAGCCGCCGGTCGCAGTGGGGCAGGCGGGAGCGTCATGGTGGAGCTGAGGGGACTTGAACCCCTGACCCCCTGGTTGCAAACCAGGTGCTCTGCCAACTGAGCTACAGCCCCTTCGGCCTCAGCCTACGCGTCCGGTCGGGGCCGCTCGGCGGCGGCGGGCAGCTCCGCCGGCTCCGCCGGCTCCGCCAGGGTGACATGTCCGACCCTCGCCGACGCGCATCGGTCCGGGAGTTCCTCCAGAAGTCGAACGGCTTCGGTCGCCGCCCGGTCGCGCAGCGTGGCGCGGCCGTGCCGGCCGGCGACGTCCAAGTGAACCGACGCCAGGCTCAAGGACCGCTGGAGCGGGCCCTGTCCCACGCGGAGACTCTGAACCTTGGCGAGCGGCACCCAGACGGTCACACGGCGAATGCGGCCGGACGTCGCCACGGCGCACGAGTCCCCGATTCCGGCGCCGAGGAAGTGGTAACTGAGCGGCGCCCGAACCATCGCCCGGCGGGGGGGCGCCGTCAGCACGGCCTGCCGGTCCGGAAGGACGGTTGCGAGCAAAAGCTCGGCGTCCGCGAGCGGGCCGACGGGCAGCAGTGCCCGGCGCATCCTCGCCGGCGACTGCCGCTTGCCCCCCTTCACGCCGCCCGCAAGGTGCAACTCGAGACGGCACCACCCGAAGGGACGGAACCAAAGCGGCTCGATCATCCGTACGGCCTGGATCCGCCCTCGGGGCACGGTCTCGGCAGCCCGCGACAAGAGACCCGATCGGATCCGGAGCCCGTCCGGAGCAAGAGCGACAGTGAACGACCATTCGATCGAGATGCGGCGCCACGCCGCTGCGGCGAGCGTCACCAATGTGATTATCGAGCCGCTGCCGGCTGCAATGAGAATGGCTGGCTCCTCGGTCCCGAGGACGATCAAGCCGACGATCGCGGCCAAGCTGGCAGGGATCGCCCCGGTCAAGAAGGCAGCTCCGATCAGCCGCTCGTTCGGCACCGCGACCAGGCGCTGCTCCGGTGGCGGGGGCGCCGCCTCGTGTACCCCGTGCGCGATGGCGAGCAGGCCGGCTCGCACATAGACGGCCTCGCTCGCCCGGAGATAACAGAGCCGAGCATCTCCGTGCGAAGCGCCGCCCGTCCGGACGCGAACCTCCGCCAGGCCCAGTGCCCGACCGAGCAGGGGCTCCACAACATCGACCGCCTGCGCCCGCGACAGCGGCACCTGCAACGACTGGCGGCGGATGAGCCCGGTCTCGACTCGAAGTGTGTCGCCGTCGACCCTCCAGCGGGTCACCGCCCAGGTGACGACACCGCCGAGCAGGGCGATCCCCACGATCACGTAATTGAATACGGGATCGCCTTGCCGACCTCGAAACGCAGCTGCTGTGCCGAGCACGAGCAGGATGCCGAAGAGCGACGGGCCGGCCCGCACGATGGGAGAGAGCGGGTGCAGGCGTTGCCAGGTGCGCGGGAGCACTGCAGCAGTCCCCCCTTCCCCCCACCGTGGCGCCCCTTCCGGGAGACGGTAAGCCGGCGACGTGGTCGTCCGATCCTGCGGCTGCTGAGCGTCCGGGGGCGGCGCTGCCTCAGATCCCCGCAGCGCGGGCCTCCCCGAGCAGGGTCAGTTGCTCGCGGAGGCGCCCGGCTTCCCCGACCTCCAGTCCCGGCAACCGGGCATCGGTCGCGGCGGCTGCGGTGTGAAGACGAACCGTCGCAAGCCCGAAGAGCCGTTCGAGGAGACCGGCCGTGACGTCCACGAACTGCATACGTCCATAGGGCACCACCGAGAGCCTCCTGACGAGAACGCCGCGCCGGACGAGAAGGTCGTCGGCGCGCTCGAGATAGCCCCACGAGCGGTAGCGCCGGGTGAGCGCCCTCTCGGCGAGCAGCGCGAGCAATATGACCCCGCCGGCGACGGCGCCCGCTGCGGCCGCTCCAGCCCAGAGCACAGCGGCAACGGCCCCGCCGACGGCCAACGGCATCGCGACGAGGCCGACCTCGAGGCGTCGCAGGGCTCGCAGCTTCGGCGACGGCCGGTACCAGACGGCCGAGGCCTCCACATCGGTCACCTCGACGCGCTCCTTCGCCACCCGGCCCATGTTCGCGCAGGTTCGGACGACCGGTCCGCGCTTGCGGGGGCGGCGTGTTCGCGGCAGCCTTGAGTTGTGCCCGACATGGGAATGCAGAGGGTCCATTTCGGGATCCACTCCGCCTTGCTCGCTTGGCAATTCGGCCCTTTCCCGCTTCTCGTGCTCGCCGCCTGCGTGGCGGCCGGTGTCTGGTACCTCCGGGCCGACTGGGCGCTTGCCGCGCGCGGACACAAGTGGAAGCCGAGACGCACCGCTTCGTTCCTCTCGGGGCTCTTTGCGGTCGATCTAGCCCTTCAGTCGCCGGTGGCTACCTTGACCGGGTCCTACTTCCAGGCACATGTCCTTCAGCACCTTCTCCTCATGATCATCGCCCCGGCGCTGCTGGCGATGGGCGCACCCATGACGCTGATCCTGCAAACCTCGAGTCGCCGCGCCAAGACGTCCTGGCTACGCATCCTGCACGGCCCCTTCTTCGCCGCCCTGACCCACCCCATCGTGGTGTGGTTCCTCTACTACGGAAGCATGCTCGCCTTCTTCCTCACGCCTCTGATCGGCTTCGCGATGGAGCACATGTGGCTGATGGACATGATCAACGTCGGCTTCCTCTTCGGAGGAGCCCTCTTCTGGTGGCCGATGGTCGGGCTCGACCCGATTCCCCGCTGGAACGTCAACTACCCCCTGCGGATGGTCAACCTGTTGATCGGCGTGCCGCTCGAGTCGTTTCTCGCCATCGCCCTGCTCGGCGCTCACCGGAGCATCGCGCCGATGTACAGCCTCTCGAGCAGCCACTCGGGCGCCGGCGTCCTCTGGGTGCTGTCGGAGCTGTTCACAGTCCTTGCCGTGATCCCCATCTATTTCCAGTGGATGGCGGCCGAGGACCGCAAGTCCGCACGCGAGGACGCCCGTCTGGACGCCGAGGCCGCCCGGGAGGCGACCCTGGCCGACAACTACGGTCCCGGCGCTTCGGCCCTCCGCCGCCCGCACGCCGGCTGGACTGGCTTCCGGCCGAACGCGCGCTAGTCGTTCCCAACGAAACGGAGGCTTCATGCCAGAGGTGACGGTGTTCGAAAACCTGGAC
The DNA here is from genome assembly GCA_963763085.1 of uncultured Acidimicrobiaceae bacterium. Lineage (GTDB taxonomy): Bacteria > Actinomycetota > Acidimicrobiia > Acidimicrobiales > Bog-793 > CAVXNB01. Next base: position 311,406 of record CAVXNB010000004.1, on the reverse strand, counting down.
GAGCTCAGGGCCGCGAAGGGCCGCCGCCTCGGTCCCACGGACTGGTTCCAGATCACCCAGGAACGGGTGAACCAGTTCGCCGACGCCACCGACGACCATCAGTGGATCCATGTCGACGTCGAACGGGCGGCGAAGGGGCCGTTCGGGGTCACGATCGCCCACGGCTATCTGACGCTGTCGCTGACCGTCGCGCTCATGCCACAGCTCATCGAGGTCCGCGGGATCGCGATGGGGATCAACTACGGGACGAACAGGGTGCGGTTTCCTTCGCCTGTACCCGTCGGATCCTTCATCCGTGCGAGCGCCGAGATCCTCTCGGTGGAGGACGTCGCCGGCGGCGTCCAGGTGACCAACCTCATCACGATCGAGCGGCAGGGAGGCGACAAGCCGTGCTGCGTCGTCGAGTCGATCGTCCGCTACCTGGCGAGCTGACGCCTCAGGACAGGACCCGCTTGCGGAAATTGCGAAGCCCGAGCGTGAGGAAGAGGGCGAAGAACCCGCACAGCACCGGATAGATGATGTACAGGTGCATGTGGGACGAGTCGGTCAGGGCGGCCCGCATCCCCTCGCACACGTAGATGAGCGGGTTCACCAGCACGAGGACCTGCAACCAGTGGAACCCGCCGACGTGCACGGGGGCGAGCCGGGTCCACTGGTAGTAGATGCCGCCGAGGAACGTGAGGGGCAGCACGATGAACCCGAACATGAGGCCTATGTTGCGCGGCTCGAACGCGGTGCCGAGCAGCAGTCCGAGCGACGACATCGCCAGGCAGGCGAGCGGGATGATCGTCACGAGGATCCACCAGTGGAAGCTGAGATGGGCCTCGACACCCGGGGCGTGCACGACATAGGCGATCGGGAACACGAGCAGGGCCGAAAGCAGGCCCTGGGCCGAGGCGGACAGCACCTTGGCAATCGCCACCAGCCAGATCGGGCAGGGCGCCTGGACGCGGTCCTCGATCTCCCGGGTGTAGCCGAACTCCTGCGACATCTGTAGGGCGACGGCCTGGATGCCCTGGAACATGATCGAGATCGCCACGACGCCTGGCACGAGCACGGTCGCGAACGCGGACTCGGCGGCCTCGGCGGCCGGTCCGTGACCGGAGCTGCCGACGCCCTGGCCGATCGTGGGGAATACGTAGAGAAACACGAACACCAGCAAGAACGGTTGGATGACCGTGCGGAGGCAGAAGATGACCACGTCCTTGCGGAGCACGACGGCGTCGCGCCGGATGAGCGCGCCTAGCGCCGTCCGGCTCGCAGCGGCCGTCGAACGAATGCCACCGAGGCCTATCTGGGCTCGATAAGCGATGAGCTCGCCGGACGTGGCGGCGTCGGCCGCCGCGACCGCCGCATCTCGTCGGCCGTGGGCGACGGCCCCGACGGTGCCCTGCCGCCCGCTGCAGGGTCGGGCGAGGTTGCGGTCGTCGCCATCAGTCGCGCAGCTCCTTGCCGGTCAGCGAGATGAAGACCGTCTCGAGGGTCGTCTCGGACACCGAGAGGTCGTTCACGACGATGCCCGCTCCTTCGGCCACGTCGACCACCCGTGGCAGCAGACCGTGGCCGGGGTTGCGGACGAACAACTCGAGTCCACCCTCGATGAGGCGGGTACGGACAGCGCCCTCGATCTTCGACTCGAGCAACGCCGCCAGCTCCTCGGGGCTGCCCGAGGCCCGCACGGTGACGACCGTGTCGACGTCGATGCTCTGCTTGAGCTTGGCCGGCGTGTCGAGGGCGAGGATCTTGCCGTGGTCCATGATCGCAACGCGGTCACAGAGCTGGTCCGCCTCTTCCATGTAGTGAGTCGTCAACAAGATGGTCTGGCCCTGTTCGTTCAACTTTCCAAGGATCTCCCACAGCGCCAGCCGGCTCTGAGGGTCCAGCCCCGCGGTCGGCTCGTCCATGAACAGCACCGCCGGCCGGTGGAAGATGGCCCGGGCGACCATCAGCCGCTGTGCCATACCGCCGGACAGGGCGTACACGCTCGCTTTGGCCCACTTCGAGAGCACGAACTGCTCGAGCAGCTCGTCGGCCACCCGGCGGGACACTCGCGCCGGGACGCCGAAGAGCAGGCCGTGAAAGTAGAGGTTCTCCCACACCGTGAGCGCACGGTCCAACGTGTTCTGCTGGGAGACGACGCCTATCAGCTGCTTGGCCCGCGCCGGGTGAGCGACGACGTCGATCCCCGCGACGTGCGCTTCCCCTGAGGTCGGGACCACCCGGGTCGTCAACATGCCGGCGGTGGTCGTCTTTCCGGCACCGTTCGGCCCGAGGAGGCCGAAGATCTCCCGAGGGTGCACGACGAGGTCGAGTCTGTCGACCGCGGCAAAGTCGGCGCCCGGATAGACCTTCGTGAGCTGCGAGGTCCGGATCATCTCGCCGCCCGCGCGGGGAAGCGGGGCAATCGGAGCCGACTGGTCGATGGCGGTCATGGCAAGTGCCATCACCCTACTGAGCACGGCCTACACTCCCGACCGATGCTGAGCGTCGTCCGTGCGGTGAAGTCGATCGGTCTCGGCGGCGCCGAATGGCTGGCCGTGCTCCGGATCGGGCTCGGCCTGTGGTGGCTCGAGAGTTGGCGACACAAGGACAAGAAGGGCTGGCTCCAGCGCGGGACGGGGATCGCGTGGGCGAAGGGGGTAGCGGAGAAGCACCGGTGGGGGTTCGTGAAGGTCGGCTTCGAGAAAGTGGTCGCGCCGCGGCCGAAGGTGATGGCGTACGTCGTGGTGTTCTCCGAGCTGGCGATCGGCCTCGGGATCGCGGTCGGTCTCCTGACCCCTATCGCCCTCGCGGCCGGCCTGGTGCTCAACGTCCTGTACTTCGTCCTCATGATCCACGACTGGGCCGAGCAGGGACAGAATTCGATGATGGCCCTGGCCTCAGTGGTGTGCATCTTCGCCCAGGCGAACCAGGCGTGGTCGCTCGACCATGTGTTCCACCTCTTCGGGGCCTAGCCCGCCGGGGAGCTCGGATCGCAGGCGGGAAGGCGTGAGTGGTAGGTAGGTGGGGGGGCGACGCGGTAGCGTTTCGGAAAGAACGACTGGAGGATGAGGCACGTAGTGGCTGGGCGCCCAGACGCTGTGTCGGCGACGAGCCGGACGGCGGTCACCCCTATCGCGCCGAACGACGGGCGGTCCCGTGACGGCGCGACGGACACCCGCGGAACCACGGCCGTCACCGCCGAGATCCCCGCTGTCCCTGTCGCTCCCGCCTACGGGGTGCTGCTGCCCGACGGTTCGATCTGGTACCCGGGCTCGAAACGGAAGCTCCCCGCGCCGACCTATCTCCGAGTGACGGTCTGGTCGCTGGCCTTTCTCGTCCTCCTCGCCGTCGCAGGACTGATCGTCGAGCACTACCACCCGGTCTGGATGGACCCGATCCGCCACGTGGTCGCGACGCCCGGACAGCCGGCAGGCTCGGGCCCCGGTTCCCACCACGTCACGACCACGACCACGCCGTCGACGAATCAGGGGTCCTCGGGGAAGATGACCAGGACCGCCGCCACGGCGAACGCGGTCGCCTACTCCGTTCCGGGCGCCTCGTTCAGCTTCGACATCAAGGCAACCCGAGATTGCGACGTCGTCGTGACCTCCGTCAAGAACGGCGCCTACCTGTTCAACTCGGTCATCCCGGGCGGCACGTCGAAGCTCGTCAGCGTGGCGAGTGGTGCGGCGGTCCTCAAGGCCTTTGCCGGCGGCGCGTCGCTCGTGGTCACCTCCGGCGGCAAGACCGTCGGCACCATCCCCGCTCTGGCGTACGCGGTCGCCTACACGTTCAGTCCCACGAACTCGTGAGATCCAGCCGCGAGGCGGCGTCGAGCGCCGATCGGAACATCGCGCGCCAGCAGCGTTTCTGGACCCGCCGTGCGGCGAGCTGGGACCATGGCGCCGGCAACAACCCGGGACTGGTGAAGGTCGTCGAGCGGGTGCTCAGCGAGGCCGATCCGGCTCCGGACGCCTTCGCCGTCGACCTGGGCTGTGGCTCGGGGCAGGTGACGCTCGCGCTGGCGAAACGCTGCCGGACCGTGCTCGGGGTGGACGTGAGCGAGAAGATGATCGCCCTGCTGCGGGAGAACGCGCTGTCTCAGGGCGTCTTCAACGTCGAGGGCAGGGCCGTGCCGATCGAGCGCCTCGGGCTTCCGGAGGGCTCGGTCGACCTGGTCGTGTCGAACTACGCCTTGCACCACCTGCGGGACCGTGACAAGCAGGTCGCCGTCGACGAAGCGTTCAAGTGGCTGCGGCCGGGCGGCAGGATCGTCATCGGCGACATGATGTTCGGTCGCGGCGGCGACGCCCGGGACCGGGAGATCATCGGCTCGAAGCTCTCGTACCTGCTCCGCAAAGGCCCGGGCGGGTGGTGGCGGATCGCCAAGAACGGCGGCCGCTTCGTCTTCCGGTTCCAGGAACGCCCCGTCTCGATGTCCGCTTGGACCTCGATGTTCGCGAAGGCCGGCCTCACCGAGATCGAGGCTCTGCCCGTCGTCAACGAGGCGGCGGTCGTCCGCGGAACCAAGCCCCGGGAGCCGTCTGCGACCCGAGCGACAGGAGGAGGCCAGCATGGCTGACGTCGGCGGGACCTGCGACGAGCGCTTCGAGCTCGTGCGGACGACCTTCGCGAAGAGCCTCGACGCCGGCGCCGACGTGGGCGCCTCGGTCGCGGTCTATCTCGACGGCGAGCCGGTCGTCGATATCTGGGGCGGCTACGCCGACGAGGCCCGGACGAAGCCCTGGGAGCGCGACACGATCACGAACGTGTGGTCGACGACGAAGACGATGACGTTTCTGTGCGCGCTCGTGCTCGCGGACCGTGGCGAGCTCGAGTTCCACGCGCCGGTCGCGCGGTACTGGCCCGAGTTCGCCGCCGGCGGCAAGGAGCGCGTCGAGGTCCGTCACGTCATGGGCCACACAGCCGGCCTCTCCGGCTGGACCGAGCCGCTCGAGCCGGAGGATCTGGCCGACTGGGAGAAGGTGACCTCGCTCCTCGCCGCGCAGGAGCCGTGGTGGGAGCCCGGCTCAGCGTCCGGTTACCACGCCGTCACCCAGGGCTTCCTCATCGGCGAAATCGTGCGGCGCATCACGGGCGCGTCCATCGGCAGCTTCTTCGCGGACGAGATCGCCGGGCCGCTCGGAGCCGACTTCCACATCGGCCTGCCAGCTGAGGACGACCGGCGAGTCTCGTTCGTCATCCCGCCGCCGCCGATCGACACGACCGGGATCGATCCCGACAGCCTCGCGTTCCGCACCCTCGCCAACCCGCGCGTCGAGGCGACGCTGCCCCGAGAGGGGTGGTGGCGTCGCGCCGAGATCCCCGCCGCGAACGGTCACGGCAACGCCCGATCGGTGGGAGCGGTCCAGTCGATCGTCGCCGGCGTCGGCGAAGCGCGGGGTACCCGGCTGCTCTCGCCCAAGGGCTGCGACCCGATCTTCGAGGTGCAGTCGGACGGGATCGACCTCGTGCTCGGCGTGCCGCTCCGTTTCGGGATGGGCTACGGCCTGAGCAATGAGCTGCTTCCGATCGGCCCGACGGCCTGCTACTGGGGCGGCTACGGAGGATCCGTCGTCGTCATGGACCAGGAGACGCGCCTCACGGTGTCCTACGTCATGAACCGCATGGAGAGCGGCCTCGTCGGTGACCCCCGCGGGGTGAACATCGGCATGGCCGCCGTCATGAGCCTGCTCGCCACCCGATAGCCCGGCCCAGCCGGTCCGACCCGGGGTCGGCGGGCCCCTCAGCCGGCGCTCCGGCGTGGCGGGGGGCTGGCGCCGGGCAATACTCGGCGCCATGTGGCCAACGCTCGCTGACGAGGCAGCCGTGCTCGGCGACGAGTCGTGGACGTTCGCCGACCTGTTGCTGCTCGGGATCGCGACGGGACTCTTCGAGGAGGCAGCTTCCTCGACGCGGCGCGGCCTGGCCGCCCTCGAGCAGGGCCGGGCCGTGCCCGCCCAGGAAGTGCGCGCCGAGGCCGTCGCCTTCCGGCGCGCGAGGAAGCTCGAGAGCGGACAGGATCTGCGGGCCTGGCTTGCCGCCCGGGAGCTCACGATGGAGGACTGGGAATCCCACCTCCAGCGCCTCCTCGCCGCCGGCGAGGCCCCCGGCTCGCTCAGCTCTGCCGCCCCCAGCTCTGTCGCCGCCCCCCGGCCCCGTCGGACAGGAGCTGCGACGAGACCGAGCGCCGTGCGATCGCTGTCGATCTCGCGTGCGGGGGGTCGTGGCAGCAATTTGCCGATCTCGCTGCGCGTCAGTGGATGGCTGCCAGGCTGGTCGGGGAGGACTTCGAGGTCGCGGAAGCCGACTTCACCGCCGAGGCGACCCGGATCATGGCTTCGTTCGAGGTCCTGGCGGACTTCGGCGCCTCCTGGTGCGCGACAAGGCTGCGGTCGATCAGAACACGGCAGCTCTCGCTCGAGGTGGCCGCGCAACGCTGCGCAACGACCGAGGCCATCGAAGCCCGGGTGCTGGAGCACGCGAATGACTGGACGGAGGTCAGTTTCGATGAGCTGCTTCTCAACAGTCGTGAGGCGGCGAACGAGGCGCTCCTGTGCGCCCGCGAGGACGGCCTCGACGCCGCCGGCCTCGCGGCACGTGTGGGGACGCCTCTGTTGCAGCACTTCGAACGTCACGACTCGCTGCCGGTCGGGACGGCAACGCTGCTCGACGGCGCAGTCCCCGACCAGCTTGTCGGCCCGGTGGCGGGCGACGGGAAGTGGTCCGTGCTGTGGCTGCGCGAACGGCGCCGGCCGTCCCTCGAGGACGAGGCGGCGCGCGAGACGGCAGCAGCCGAACTCCTCGACGAGGCGCTCGACCGGGTCGGCCTGGGCAGGATCCGGGAGTCCGACGTCCTGTGACGACGCTCGACGGCGATCGGGCACACCGTCCTCGAGCGCCTGCCGTTTCTCGCCCGGCTCGAGCCGGCGCTCCGCGAGCTCGTCAGCCGGCTCTTCCAGCTGCGCACATTCGGCTTCGGCGACACGATCGTGGCCGAGGGCGAAGTGCCAGACGGGATGTACGTGCTCGCCGCCGGCAGCGCCCGCGTGCTGGTGGTGCACGACGGAAGGGAGATGACCCTGGCGCGCCTCGCGCCGGGCGACTGGTTCGGAGAAACGGCGATCCTGGACAAGACCACTCGCACGGCCACGGTGCGCGCCTCGGAGCCCGTGTCCGCGCTGTGGCTCGACCGCGTCGTCTTCGACGCCCTGTTGGAGCTGCATCCCGAGATCCGTGGCGCTTTCGGCGACCAGGCGCGGGTGGAGATGCTGCACCGCTTCCTCCGCACGCACGCGGCGTTCGAGGACCTGTCGCTCGAGGCCGCCTCCGCCATGTACCCGGAGCTTCGGCCCGTAGAGGTCACGGCTGGGACGGTCCTCGTCACCGAGGGTGAGCCGGGCGGGACGATGTACCTCGTCGAGGACGGGCGGCTCGAGGCAACGACCGGGACGGGAGACAGCCAGCTTTCGATCGGCTTCATGCGGACCGGCGACATCCTCGGCGAGCGGTCCCTCGTCACGGGCGAGCCCTGTGTCGCCACGGTGCGAGCCGTCTCCGACGCTCGCCTGCTGGCGCTCGACCGCGACGCCTTCCGACGCCTGTCGGAGCAGTACCCGGCCTTCGCCCGGCGTGTCAACGAGCAGGCCGCCGGCAGGAACTATCTCGAGGAAGCCCGCGTCCCGCTCGACTTCGCGAAGGAGATCCTGCCAGGTGGCATCACCGAGGATCCGGCCTCGAGGCTGGCGGAGCTCGAGATGCCGCCGGGCACCGGGCAGGGCAAACGGCGGAGCCGCCGCAAGAGGAAGTTCGCCGTGATCGAGCAGGTAGACGAGGCCGATTGCGGTGTCGCCTGTCTGGCGATGGTCGCCGGCTGGCACGGCGTGGACGTGCCCATGCCCTGGCTCCGGGAGGTGGCGGGGACCGACCAGTCGGGCACGACGCTGCGCGCGCTCGCCGTCACCGGCCGGCGGATCGGCCTGGACGTCGAGCCTGTCAAGGTGTCGCGGGACCGCCTCGACGACCTCAATCTGCCGGCGATCCTCCATTGGGACTCGGAGCACTGGGTCGTACTCGTCGAGGTCGGCGACCGCCGTGTCCAGGTCGCCGACCCGGCCCTGGGCCTGCAGCGGATGGACCGAGAGGAGCTCGACCGCCACTGGGACGGCTATGCGGCCCGCATCACGCCGACGGGCACGATCCCCGAAGTGCCGACCGGCGCACCGCATCTCAAATGGCTGGTGCCGTTCGTGTTCAAGCATCGCCGGGCGCTGATCGCAGCGCTCGTCCTTGCTCTCGTGGCGGCGGCGTGTGAGGTGGCCCTTCCGCTCGTCGTCGAGCACGTCGTCAACGCGGTCATCGCTCACAATTCGTCCTCCACGATCGAGATCCTCGGCCTGGCGATGCTCGGGCTCGCGATCGGCGGCACCGTCGCCGTGCTGTTCCAGCGGCTGGTCCTCGTGCGGGCCTCCGCCAGCTTCGACACCGACACGCTGGACTTCATCACGACTCGGCTGCTCGGGCTGCCGATGACGTACTTCGCCACCCGGCGCATCGGCGACATCGAACGCCGGCTGAGCGGTGCGCGCGAGATCCGTCGCCTGGTCATCGAGCAGGGCGTCGAGGCGCTCTCGGCCGCGACCCAGGTCATCGTGGGCGTCGCGATCATGTTCGTCCTGTCCCCGTTTCTCGCAGTCTTGTTCCTCGTGGCCGCTCCCCTCTACGCGCTGACCATGCGCTACGCGTCCACGCGGCTGCGTCCGTTGTACGCAGGGATCGAGCACAGTTACGGGCGCTACTCCTCGGACCAGATCGACCTGCTGAAGGGCATCGAGACCGTGAAGTCGACCGGGACCGAGGCCGGCCTCCGCCGCCGGCTGCAGCGAGCCTTCGCCGACCTCACCGGGCGCACGATCGCCTCCTACCGGACGATCGCCGCCTTCGGGTCCGCCGTGCAGCTGATCTCGCTCGTCATGTACAGCCTCTTCGTCACCCTTGCCGCGCTCCAGGTCAAGCCCAACGGGCTGAGCGTGGGGGGCTTCGTCGCCTTCACCGTCCTCGTCCTCCTCGTGACCGGCCCGCTCGTGCTCCTCCTCAACATCTGGGACGACGTCCAGGTCTCGACGGTTCTCCTCAACCGGATCGCGGACGTCCTCGACCACGAGCCTGAGCAGCCCGACGAGGCCGAGCTGCTCGCCGTGCCGACGCTCGAGGGCCGCGTGCAGCTGCAGAATCTCGGCTACCAGCCGCCCGAGGCGAGCGAGCCCATCCTCGAGGGGATCAACCTCGACGTCGCGCCGGGCACGACGGTGGCGATCGTCGGGCGATCGGGATCGGGCAAGTCGACTCTGCTTCGCCTGTTGGCCGGCCTGCTCGAACCGACCACCGGTACGATCCTGTTCGACCGGACCGACTCCCAACGCCTGCGCTACGGCGATCTTCGGCGTCAGGTCGGCTTCGTACTCCAGCAGTCGTACGTGTTCGCGGCGACCATCGGCGACAACATCGCGCTCGGCGACGAGATGCCGGATGCCGACGCTGTCCGTTGGGCCGCAGAGGTCGCCGACCTGGCGGAGCTCGTCGAGCGCCTCCCGCTCGGCTACGACACCCCCGTCGGAGATCGCGGCCTGCCTCTCTCGGGCGGTCAGGCACAGCGACTGGCGATCGCCCGCGCCCTGTACCGCAAGCCGCCCGTCCTGCTGTTCGACGAGGCGACGAGCGCACTCGACACCGAGTCGGAGTCGATCGTGAAACGCAACATCGACCGGCTCCTCGAGGGGCGCACGGCCTTCGTCGTCGCGCACCGCCTGAGCACGATCCGCAACGCGGATGTGATCGTCGTGCTCGAGCGCGGCCGGCTCATCGAGCACGGCACCCACGACGAGTTGCTGGCACGCAAGGGTGTGTACTTCTACCTCTACACTCAGCAGTTCTCGACAACGTGACAGTCTGCCTGCCAGAACTTTTACCCGGAATTTCTGCCCGATCCGGCCGCAGACCGAGGTGAGTACGAATCCTCACACTTGGGGACTCGTAATCGCGAACGACCGGCCGTACGCTTTGTCTATCCCGAACGCACGGGAAGTTCCGAACCCAGGAGGAAGTCATGGACAAAGACAAGACAACCGAAGAGCATCAGCTCGACGAGGACCTTCCGGTCGAAGACGAGAGCGCCGAGCAGGTTGCGGGTGGCCATCGCGGCGCCGTACGGAAGCCTGCTACGCGCCACGCCACCCGTCGCCCCTGAACAATCCACCTAGCCTCGGCCGATCCGGCCGATGGCGACTTCCTCCGCCGGCTGACGGACTTTGAGGCAAGAGCCTCGAGGCCCGTAGCCGGCGGAAGTCGTTCCCGACCTGTGTGGGTCCGAGTACACCCCGTGCTCGTACTCGTAATCGTGAGCATCCGGCCATACGCTTGGCCCGGGGGCACGAGGAGCACCCACCAGGAGGGAGCCAGCGATGACACAGACCGGTTACTCCGGGCGATCCGGCTGAAATGCCCCCGGCCGATCCGGCTGAAGGCGACTTCCTCCGCCGGCTGACGGACTTTGAGGCCAAAAGCCTCGAGGCCCGTAGCCGGCGGAAGTCGTATGCCCGGGGAGCTGTCATCTTTCGCGCCGGCGAACCGGGAGACGAGGCGTTCGTGCTGCGATCCGGGCGGGTCAAAGTCAGCGTGCGGCGCCGGAATCGCGAGATCATCCTGGCGGTCCTCGACCCCGGAAGCCTCCTGGGGGAAGTGAGTGCCACCGACGGCGGGCCACGCTCGGCCACCGTCGTCGCACTCGAGCCGGTCGAGGTCGACGTGACGAGCTTCGCGGACTTCCGCGAGTTCCTCGACGAGCACCCTCGCGTGTCCGGCGAGATCCTGCAGCTCGTGGTCGCCCGGCTCCGGGACGCCTCGCTTCGCCAGGTCGAGTTCGGCACGGTCGACACCCTCGGCCGGCTCTGCGTCAGCCTCACACAGCTCGCCGATCGCTACGGACGTCCTGACGGCGACCACATCGAGGTCGACGCCCCCATCAACCAACAGGAGCTGGCGGAATGGGCGGGAATGTCCCGGGAAGCCGTCGTGAAGGGCCTGCGCCAGCTGCGGAGTCTGGGATGGCTGATTGTGGAGGGGCGAGCCCTCACCCTGCTCGACCCGCAGGCCATCCGGCGCCGCGCGGGCAAGCGGTGAGCTGAGCCGGCTCAGCCGGTGGCGTACCTCGCTCCGCCGGCCGCCTTCGCCCTGTAGAGGGCGGCGTCGGCGCGGGCAGCCAGCTCGTCCATCCTCGACGGGTGCTCGGCTGCGATGCCGATGCAGATCGTGACCTGCAGGTCGGGATGGATCTCCCACCAGGGCTCAGCGACCATCGCCACGAGGACGGCGTGCGCCCGCTCCCGGGCGACGTCGACCTCGGTGTCAGCCAGCAGGATCACGAACTCGTCGCCCCCGATGCGAACGGCCAGATCCCCCGGCCGGACACTGTTGGCGAGGATGCGTGCCAGGCGGGCAAGCGTGGCGTCACCCGTGGCGTGACCGTACTGATCGTTCACGGACTTGAAGTCGTCCACGTCGAGTAGCAGCATCGCCACCTTCTCGACGTCGCGTGACACGAGGCCGTTGACGTAATGGTGGAAGCCTCGTCGATTCGCGAGGCCGGTGAGCTCGTCGAGGAAGGCGTCCCTTCGCAACAACGCGTGCTCTGCCCGAAGGCGCTCGGTCTGGATGAGGTTCCTCATCGTCGCCAGCGTCGAGAGCCGGGTCCCCCAGCGAAGCTCCCGTTGGCGCTTGCCGTAGCGAAGGCCGGCGGTGTCGCCGCCGTTGGCCTCGGCTTCGAGCTCGGACGCGACACAGAGGGCGAGGTCGTGCACGGACGGCATCGTGACCGGATCGGTGAGCTCGGCCGCCAGCAGGGCTGCCTTGGCAGCCTCGGCGACCCCGACGCGGTCCGACGCCAGCGCGATCACGAGGTGGAGATGGCCGGCGTAGTCGGTCCCGCCGGCGTGCTCCTCGATCAGCTGGCGGGCACGTTCGCTCTCGTCCTCGCCGCCGACCGCGCGGAGAAGCAACCCGATCACGACGAGCTCCGAACGCCAGCTCGGGGGCATGACGACGTCGTTCGTGGCCAACAGCGCCTCCGCGCCCGTCCGGCACCGAGCCTGGACGCCCTCGAGGTCACCGATCTCCCTCAGCACGCAGGCCCAGTCGAGCTCCGCCTCGGCTCGGTTGAACAGCAAGGCGGCTGTGTGGCGGGTGGACTCACACTCGGCCAGGAGACGCTCGGCGACGGCGTACTGCTCGTCCGCGAGCTCCCAAAGATGCCTCTGGCCGTACATGATCGCGCAGCGGTTGTGGCCTGCGACCCGTTCGAGCGCCCAGCCGTCCGCCGCCTCGAGCATCACGGTGACTCTGGCGAGCTCCCGGTCAACTGCGGCCGACCAGCCGGGATCCTGGCGATTGAGCCATCCCTCCATCTCGAAGGTGAGGGCGAGCGCGATCGTCGTTGGGTCGCCGTCGGCATCCGCCCGTTCTCTGAGCCGCCTTATCGCGACCGGCAGGGTGCCGTCGTTGGCGATGCGGGCACGGTGCACGGCCGAGTACAGACCCGCCCTGACGACTTCGGGCCATTCGCGGTGTTCGGCCGTCCTGATCAGCTCGTCGAGAGCAGGTCCGGCGGACTCGACGCCATCCTCGATCTGCCAGCGCAGGTCGAACGCCCGCTGGCGCGCCTGGTACCGCAGCTCACTCGGCTGCGCGCCATCGGGCGTCTGTATCCAGCTGGGCGGGCGGTCAACGCCGATCGTGGGTCCGGACTGCACGTCGGCGAACTCTACCCCTGAGCCGGATCCGTGTTCGACAGCGGAGGTCATGATGCATCTACGGTACGCCGTCGTAGGTCACAGCGATCCCATGCTCAACGGCTGTCCGGCCCGAGAGCTACCCGCTCTCGGCCTAGCCGCCCCGCGGCTCGTCGCCGGAGATCGCCGGTTCCTCCATGGTGATGAACTCCAGCAGCGCCGGCTTTCCCTCGCGGGCGCTCTCGATGGCGCCGGCGAAGGCTCCGGCGAACTCTGCCGGATGGGTCACGCGGGCCCCGAACGCGCCGAGCGCCCGGGCCAGGTCCGCGTAGTCGCCTCCCAACCGGCTCGCCTGATGCCGTGCGATCGCGAGCGGCATGTACTTGTCGTAGTTGCCCATGGCGGAGTTGTTGAGCAGGACGGTGATGGTGCCGATCTCGTGCCGGACGGCAGTCTCGAGGTCGAGCCCGGTCATGCCGAACGCGGCGTCGCCCATCACGTTGAAGACGTCTTTCTCCGGCAGGGCGAGCTTGACCCCCATGGCCAGCCCCAGCGAGTAGCCGAGCTGTGTTGAGTTGCCCCAGCCCACGTACGAGCGCGGCCGGGACTCGATGAACGCCGTTGCCTGCTCACGGGGATTCCCCGAATCATGTGTTACGACCGTGGTCGCCGGATCCAGGCGCCGTCCCAGCTCAGCGATCACCCGATACGGATTGAGGGGGACCTGGTCGGAGTTGAGCTTCGCTGCCCACCGCGCTTGCCACGCCATCTTGGACCGGCGGATCGAGTCGCGTCGCGGCTCGAAGTTCGTCCCGCCGGAGCCGATCCGGTCCTCCGTCGCCGACGCCAGAGCGCTGAGCACGAGCTTCGCGTCCCCGAAGATGGCGTGGTGCGCAGCTCGGTCCTTGTTCAGGTCGCGCTCGTCGAGCGTGGCGTGGATCACGACCGCGTCCTGTGGCAGGCGGGGTGCCATCCACCAGTCGCGCAGGCTCGTCCCTACCGCCAGCACGACGTCGGCGTCGCCGAGGAGGTCGACCACCATGCCGGTCCGCGACAGACCGGCGGTCCCCAGCGCCAGCTCGTGGTCCTCCGGAAAGGCGCTCTTCCCGTTCACGGTCGTCACGACCGGGACGTCGAGCAGCTCGGCGAGCGCCAGCAGCTCGTCATATGCCCGCGACCAGTGGATGCCCTGGCCGGCGAGGATCACCGGGCGACGCGAGCGCATCAGCGCCTCCGCCGCCTCCTCGACGTCGGCGGGATCGGGCGCCGTGCGGTGCGGCTTGGGCGACACGTAGGCGAACCGGGACCGATCGACCTCCTCGCTGCCGATGCCTGCCGGGACCTCCACGAGGACGGGTCCCCCCCTTCCGTTGCGCAGCGCGGTGATCGCCCGGCGCATCACGACCGGCACCTGCTCCGGGAGGACGATCTCGGCCGCCCACTTCGTGACGCCGGCCAGGTTCGCGACTGCGTCGAAGTCGCTCGGAGCGGAGTTGTGGAGCCGGCCCTGCCGGCCAGGAAGGACCAGCACGGGCACCGAATCGCCGAAGGCCTGGGCGACGCCGGCGTAGGCGTTCTCGATGCCCGGGCCGTGCTGGGTGACCGCGACGCCGAACCGACCCGGCCCGGCCACACGGGCGTACCCGTCCGCCACGTTCAGGACGACGCGCTCAGAGCGGCAAACCACCGGCCTGATGCCCGCCGCGACGAACGCGTCGATCAGCATGTTGTCGGGGAAACAGCTTGCGAAAGCAACTCCCTCGTCCCGCAGGATCTCAGCGATCGCTGTCTTGACGTCCATGTGGGTCCTCCCTGCGAGCTGCGAGCTCCCGGTCGTGAGACGACGCTAGGCCGACGGAGCCGATGCCACCACCGAGTAGTTGAGCGGGAGGATCCATTTCGTGTCGAAGTTCGAGAACGACGCGATCAAAGGTGCCAGCTGACCCATCGTCCGGGCGACGAGGTCGCGATGGTCGTCGAACCCGTCCGAGTCGCGTCCCATCATCCAGCCGACGTGCGAGACGAGCTGAGCCAGCGTGGAGAAGACGTCGTTCAAGGGAACGATCTCGATATCGCGGAAGCCCGCCCGCTCGAGCAGGAAACGGAGCCCGTGCGAGGTGTACCGGTAGTAGTCGTACGGTTCCTCGTGCAGATACCAGACGAGGGGGGCGGTCATGCGCAACTTGCCGGCGGGCCTGAGCACCCGGCGGAACTCTTCGAGCACCGCCCATGGCTCCGATACGTGCTCGAGGACCTGGGTGTTCAAGATCGCGTCGACGCTGGCGTCCTCGAGGGGAATCCTCCCGGCGGGGGCGACGATGTCGAGTGGCCGGTCCGGGGTGTAGATCGAGTTCTCCCAGTCGCAGGCGACGTAAGTGACGTGGGGGAACAGCTCGCGGTAGGGCGCGTCGCCGGCGCCGACGTCAAGCAGGGTCGACCCGGGAGCGAGGTCCGCGGCCGCCCCACGCAAGAAGGCGATATGAGGTCCGCGCACGAAGGGCGCCTCGTCGACGAAGGCCTGTAGAGCAGGGGACAGGGAGTCGGTCACGTAGCGATCGTATGAGCGATCGAGGGCACCCGGATCGTCAGGTGAGATTCAGATAGCGTTCAGATCCAGATGATCGACAAGGCGTCGTTCGGGCGGACCGGCCACCTCAGCAGCCGAGTCGTCTTCGGCGCGGCCGGGCTCGACACGATGAGCCAGGGCACCGCCGACGACCTGCTCGGGGTGCTCCTCGAGTTCGGGATCAACCACATCGACACCGCCGCCGACTACGGCGACTCCGAGCTGCGGATAGCACCGTGGTTGGCTCGGCACCGGGATGGTTTCTTCGTGGCGACGAAGACATCCGAGCGGAGAGGCGACGAGGCTCGGGCAAGTCTCGAGCGTTCCCTCATCCGGCTCGGCGTCGACCGCGTGGACTCGATTCAGCTGCACGACTTGGTCGAGGAGGACGAGTGGGAGGTCGCCCACGGGCCTGGCGGCGCACTCGAGGCGCTGGTGCGTGCGCGGGACGAAGGCCTCGTGCGCTACATCGGGGTCACCGGGCACGGTCTGCGCATCGCGGAGATGCACCGCCGCAGCTTGGAACGCTTCGACTACGACAGCGTGCTGCTGCCGTACAACTTCGTCCTGATGCAGGACAGTTCCTACCGGGGCGCCGTCGAGGCGCTGCTCGAAACTTGTGCGGAGCGCGACGTTGCCGTTCAGACGATCAAGTCGGCGGCTCGGAGACGATGGAACGCGGACGCGGGACCGCGCTTCAGCTGGTACGAGCCGATTCTCGATCCTTCCGCCATCTCGCGGGCCGTCCGTTACGTCCTCCAACGGCGCCAGTTGTTCCTCATCACCTCCAGCGATGCCCGCGTGGTGCGTCCAGCGCTCGAGGCGGTCTCGTCGTCGTGGGTCCCTCCGACAGAATCCGAGATGGAGGCGGATATGGAAGAACTCGGAGTCCTGCCACTGTTCGACGGAGATGCGCTCGAACGGATTTGAGTCGGGCGCCGGGCGGCGGCGGCGGGCGGCGGGCGGACATGTCGAATTTTGCTCCAAACTTGCCTCGGGAACAGATTGCGACCGGTCACAATCTTTCTCGGAGGCAAGTTTTGTAAGAATTTGAGATGCCCCCTCTCGGGCTAGGCGGGAAACGGGGAAACGGAGAAAGGAAGAAACGGAGAAGGCGCCGCCCTCGAGAGTGCGAGACTGAAGTCATGCGTGAGATCGCCGGCAAGGTTCGCGAAGCGCTCGCCTCTGGGCGACGCGTTCAAGTAGGTCGCGTAGTCGAGTTCAAGGGATTCGGCGGGCGGAGAGCAGGCGAGGCGGTCGCCGTCTACCAGGACGAGCCGGCAGACGGATCGCTGCTCGGTGGCGTGGCGAACGGCGCCATCGCCGAGAGCATGACGGCTGGCACGTCCTCGGTTCTCCTCGATCTCGGCGTCGGCGACCAGGAGGCCGTAGGAGCCGGCCTTGCTTGCGGCGGCCTCGCCACGGTGCTCGCGTCGGACGCGGCGACAATTCCCGCCGAGCTCTGGGCGGCACTCGAGAACAGTTGGCCGGTTGCTCTCGTCACCCGAGTTGACGCAGAGGCAGGATCGAACGCGCTCCTGCTCGTGGATGATCCGGGGGTTCGCGCACTCGAGCGCCACGGCTCGCTCGGCGCGCACGCCCTTGACGAGGAGGCCGCCGAGGCGGGACGCCAGGCACTCCGCCTGGGACGCGACTCGACCCAAGTCCAGCTACACGACGACGCCCGAGTCGTCGTCGAGACCTACTTCCCTTCCACGACGCTCGTCGTCGTCGGCGAAGGCCAACTCGCCCAGGCTCTCGCCGCCCAGGGAACATTGCTGGGCTGGTCTGCCGCCATCGAAAACACCTGGAATGAGGTCACCGCTGAGCGAATTCGATCACTCGGCCGCCCCGACGCCCTCGTCGTGCTGTCGCACGACCCCGAGGTCGACACGCCCGCGCTGGCTGCCGGCCTGGAGGCCGGCTGCTACGTCGGCGCGCTCGGCTCTCGGCACACGCAGTCGGCCCGGCGCGAACGCCTGAGGGGGAACGGGCTGGACGACGAGGTCATCGACCGTATCCATGGCCCGGTGGGGCTCGACCTCGGCGCCCGCACTCCCGAGGAGACGGCGGTCGCCGTCGCCGGCGAGATCCTTGCCTACCGGTCGGGTCGTTCGGCCACGAGCCTCCGTTCGTCAGAAGGCCCGATCAACGGCTGAGCGTCGCTCAGCCACGCGGGGGTATCAGAGGCATCGCCGGCGCCAAATTGGGCGCAGTCTTCGGCATCGCGAGAATCGAGGGCCATGCTGCGTCGTCGGTCAGAAGTGTCCATCGGTCCTTGCCAGGCACGAGCCCGAGGTCCTCTCCGTCGTCCCAATTCACGTGGACCGTGCCGAGGCTGTCGACGAATCCGATCGTGCCGAGCGAACCCGGCCTGACATGACTCTCAGGATTGTTGCAGCGGTCCAGTCGGACCCTGCGGCCGATTAAGGGATTCCGGATCACAGGACGGCCGAGGTTCCACTGCATGCGCGACCCGTCTGTAGACGCGCGGTTGCGCGTGGCAGGGGGCGTGGTTGGGCAAAAGGCATGTTTCTCCTCTTCGTGTTGGTCAGAAGAGGCGTCGAGCCTGCACCCGTGCGGCAACATTCAAGGCGGTTGCCCTAGCGAAACCGGGCGTCCCTACTGAGGACTGACTGCACCCTACACGTCGGGGGGCGCGATTGCTTGGGAGAATCCCCGTATTTGCTGGGGATCAGCAGGTGAGTTGGCCGAAACAGCAGAAAAAAGAAGGCTTTCAGTTCATGGCTGCATCGTTGTCGGGTACTTGTCGGAGAGGCCGAACAAGAACGACATCGCGCGGACGTACCAGCGCAGGTAGCCCGCCAAAAAGCTGTGAGCCCCTTCGGGGTAGGCGCCGGTGAAGAGAACAACGAACTGCATGATCCAAGCCACGAGGAACGCCACGATCCCGAAGACGTAGAGGATGATGAGGATTGGTATCAAGGCGATGACGCGCCCGTAGAGAAGGAAGCAACCGAGCACGGCCAGGCCCCTCGAGTACCTTTCCTGTCTCTCGATGCTCAGCTGCACCGGGTTGCTGCTCACGTAGTTCATGCGGGTCCTCCCCGAGTAGTCGCTGATTGAGCCGCCGACGGGCGGTGGCCTCACGAGTCAAGCACGACCAGTGTGGCCGCGCGTTGCCCTCTGGAGCTCCCTGACTATGGCCTCACCCATTCGAGCCAGGTGCCGTGCGGGTCGGTGCGGGCAAGGACGCTTGCCCCGCCTTCCACAAGTAGGAAGCCGTGAGGGTCCACGTCTCCTCCGGCGAGGCCCGGTAGGACGTCGGGTCCCTCGTTTGACAGCCACACCGCGCCGAGCTCACCGACGGCCCGGGCGAATTCGCGCCGGCGGCTTTCCTCGACATACGCAAGGACGGCGGAGTGGTACACGACGAGAGTCGTGCCGGCGGGCGCTTGCCGGGCGACCCGCGAGAGATCCTCGACCAAGTCGCCCTGATACAAGGTCGGAGGATGCGTCCGAGCGACGGCGACAGCGGCGCGGAGTCGCTCGGCGCGATCGGCCTCGCCCGGCCAGACCAGACACGAGAGCCATTCCACGTCCTCGGCGTTGTTGACGTCCAAAGGGTTGATGTCGATCCCAGCCCTCCAGGCAATATCCGGTACTTGCGCCGGGAGTGGAACGGGGCCACTCGGGCGACATTTCAAAGTCGGTGCCGAAGGATCCGTGCCGGCGACCAGATAGCCCTCGTAGTCGTAGGAGTAAAGGTCGGGCAGCAGGGTGAGACCGGCTGAGGCACCCACCTCGAGGAGTGCCAGAGGCTGAGGCAACTCGGCGAGCGCCGGCATCAGCAAGGCGCAGCGGGCGGCTTCGTTGGTCTGCGTGCGCCGGGTTCTCATGACTGTTGCAAGTCGCACTGGATCCTCGGCCACCAGTAACCGTAGCGACGCAGGGTCCGGCGGGCTCCCCAGGATGTACCGGGCGGCGGCGAAGAGCAGGTTCGGCTGGCGCTTGGGCCGGGGAAGTTCGGCGAGGAAGGACAGGACGAGAGCATCGTTGGCGACGGCGTAGGCCAGTTCCTCATAGAGAGGCGAGCGGCCCGCCGCCTCGTGGCGCGCGAAGCGGCTGTAGTTCTCAGCCGTCGAGGCAGTCGGGTCGAGGCCGTTCATGGACAGGGGACTCGGTCAGGCTTTGAGCGCACCGCGGCGATCCATTTTGACGGCACCTCCCCTACTCGGCCTCCGTTTCGTGCGCTCCTGGGCGATCGTAGAAGAAGTCCCTGGTCAGGAGCTTAGAGGTGACAACCGTCGCGACATCGAGCCTGCGGTCTCAGACTGGGCTGCAGAGCCGATTGTTGGGACCCGATGGGACGTCTCGCGATAGCCGGGGTCAGGAGTGCCTGAAGACGGTCGCGAACGCTTCCTTGTTGTTGGCGGAACGGGTGGTCTTGATCTGGAGCGGGCCAGTCGTGCTCGCGTAGAGATTGTCGGCTTGCAGTCCAGTTCTCGCGGAACCGAAGGGGTATCCATTGATCAGCGCGCTGGAGAAGGCGATGGTGCCGAAATTGGGCACCCCGAACGTCGTCGAGCCGGAAACCACCGGAAAGTCGCCGGCCAGAATGCCCTCGCCGGTGCCACTGCCGGTGCCATTGCGGGTGACGATGAACTTGTGCGTCAAGTCGATAACCGAGTCCGTCACCTGCGAGTCGCTCTGGGACACGGCGAACTCGATCGTGTCTCCAGCGTGGGCCGCATCGCCCGCGAAGTTCTTGATGGTGCCATTGACCACGAGCGATGGGTAGTAACGCGCCACGCTTTGCGGCGTGCAAGCCAGGTAGAGACGGGCGTACGAGTTCACCGACTGGATCCCGACGCCGGCATAAATCGAGCGCCCTGGCGCTGGCGTACCCTTGCACTTGAGCTTGGGCACGACAATGATGGCGCTCACAGCCCCCGGTACCCCGATGTAATTGGCGAAGTTGTAGCCGGCCAAATTAGTGCTCAAAGTGTTTGCTGGTCGTGCCGGCGCAGCGGGGGCGGGCTGCGCGGGGGCGGATCGGGCGAGTTGCGCGCGCGTACGGACTGCGCGAGCTTCACCCGCACCGGCAAATTGCTCCCTCCGTAGCTCCCATCACCGAGCTGGCCGAAGTTGTTGCCGCCCCAGGCGAGCACCGAGCCGGCAGAAGTCACCGCCAGGCTGTGTAGTTCGCCGGCGGCGATGCCGGTCACCTTCTTGCCCGCGGGCAACTTCACCTTCACCGGAACATCGCTGTTTGTCCTGTTGCCGTCACCGAGCTCGCCCTCCGCGTTGTAGCCCCAGGCGAGCACCGCGCCGGTCGAGGTCAGCGCCAGGCTATGGCCGGGGCCGGCGGTGTCCTGGCCCACTCCTTCGAGGTAGCCGCCGGCGGCGATGGCGGTCATTTTCCTGCCCGCGGGCAACTTCACCTTCACCGGAACATCGCGGCTGGTCCTGTTGCCGTTACCGAGCTCGCCGTCCGCGTTGTAGCCCCATGCGAGCACCGCGCCGGTCGAGGTCAGCGCCAGGCTGTAGTAGCCGCCGGCGGCGACCGCGGTTACCTTCGTGCCACGCGGCAGTCTGACCTTCACGGGCACGTCGCTGTTTGTCCTGTTGCCGTCACCGAGCTCGCCGTGCGCGTTGTAGCCCCATGCGAGCACCGCGCCGGTCGAGGTGAGCGCCAGGCTATGCGATGCGCCGGCGGCTACCGCCGTCACCTTCGTGCCCGTGGGCAGGCTCACGCTCACCGGCACATCGCTGGATCCCGTGCCGCCGTTGCCGAGCTGACCGTAGGCGTTGTAGCCCCAGGCGAGCACCGCGCCGGTCGAGGTCACCGCCAGGTTGTGCTCGCCACCGACGGCGATCCCGGTTACCTTCGTCCCGGCCGGAAGGCTCACCTTCACCGGCACGTCGCTGTCTGTCGTGCTCCCGTTGCCGAGGTTGCCGTTGTAGTTCTTGCCCCAGGCGAGCACCGCGCCGGTGGACGTCAGCGCCAAGCTGTGGGCGAACCCGGCGGCGATCCGGGTGACCTTCGTGCCGCGAGGCAGTCTCACCTTCACCGGCACATCGCTGCCATTAGTCGTTCCGTTGCCAAGCTGGCCGACTATGTTCCAGCCCCAGGCGAGCACCGCGCCGCTCGAGGTCACCGCAAGGCTGTGGTACAAGCCGGCGGCGACCGGGGGTGCCTTCACCCTCAGCGACGTGTTGCGCTTCGCGCCTGCCACACCCGCACCGGACGCAGGTGCCAACGCCAGACCCAGCAACAGCAGGACTGTCACAAGCACCCACGCCCGCAAGTAACCGTCGCGCCCGAGCCTTACACGAAGGCCCGAGCCATCCCCCCGAGACCGCAGCATCGCTCGAAAATAACACCGCCGGCCGCGCCGTACAACGTCGTCTCCGCCGCGCGGAAAAGGACCCCTGGCCAGGACGACCTCGCCCGAACCGGCAGTGGGGCTAGCAAGAATCGAACTTGCGACCTCAGCATTATCAGTGCTGCGCTCTAACCGACTGAGCTATAGCCCCGACGAAACGGTCACGCTACACCAAGCTCGTCACCAATCCGAAGCCCGCGCACCGTCATGGGCACGATCCTCCGGCTGAAGTTACCCTGACCGCATGACGACCGTGGATCGAGACGGTGTAATCGAGGGCCGGGCCGCATTCGAGGGCAACGAGACCTGGTACCTGGTGGTCGGCGACCTGGAGAGTGCTAGGTCCGGCGCCGGTCCGGCGCCTCTGGTCACGTTGCACGGCGGCCCGGGCGCAACCCACGACTACCTCCTCAACATGGCCGACCTGGCCTCCGAGGGTCGCACCGTCATCTTCTACGACCAGCTCGGCAACGGGCGCTCGACCCACCTTCGGGACCGGGGGGCAGACTTCTGGACGGTCGACCTGTTCGTCCGCGAACTTGCGAATCTCATCGATCATCTCGGCGTCGGGGACCGCTATCACATCCTCGGCCAGTCCTGGGGCGGGATGCTCGCGCAGGAGCACGCCCTCACACAGCCGCCCGGGCTGCGATCGATCGTGCTCTCCGACACGGCCGCTTCCTTCGGCGGCTTCTCCGTCGAGGCGAACAAGCTCCGAGCCGATCTTCCGGCTGACGTCGAGGATGCGCTCCGGCGTCACGAGGATGCAGGAACGACCGACGATCCCGAGTATCTCGAAGCGTGCCTCGTGTTCTACTCCCGGCACCTGTGCAGGGCCGATCCCTGGCCGGACGAGATGTGGCGGACCTTCAACGCCCTGAGCGAGGACCCGACCGTGTACGGCACGACGAACGGCCCCTCCGAGTTCCACGTCGTGGGCACATTCAAGGACTGGTCGGTCATCGACCGTTTACACGAGATCCGACTTCCCACGCTGGTCATCTCCGGTCGCCACGACGAAGCGACCCCGGCGCTTCAAGAGGTGCTCGTCGGAGGTATCGAGGGAGCCGAGCAGGTCATGCTCGAGGAGTCGTCACACACACCCTTCATCGAGGAGCGCGAGCTCTACATGGCCGCCGTCGGCGATTTCCTGGCCCGGCACGACTGAGGGCCGAAGCGCCGACTGGAGCGCCGCAGCAGGGGCGGTCACTCGATCGGCAACCTCGGCTGGTCGCCGGCGACCTCGATCTCCTGCGGGACCTTCGCCACAGCGGCCACGGTCTGTCCTTCGTCGAGGTTCATGACGCGGACCCCGGTCGCATCGCGCCCCTGAGCCGCGATCTCGCGAACCGAGGTGCGGATCATCACGCCGGCCGAAGAGACGACGATGATCTCGTCTTCGAGCGAAGCCATGAGCGCGGCGACGACCGCTCCGCGACGCTGAGTCAACTTGATGCCCCGAACACCCTGGCCGCCGCGGGTCTGGGCGTTGAAGTGGTCGAGCTTCGTCCGTTTGCCGTAGCCGGCGTCCGTGACGATCAGGAGGTCCACCCCGTCGCGAGCCACGTCGCAGGAGACGACCTCGTCGCCCGCTCGTAGCCGCATGCCCCGAACCCCGGCTGCGCTCCGGCCCATCGGGCGCACCTCCGATTCCGCAAAACGGATCGCCGTGCCGTTCCTGCTCACCATCAGCAGATCGTCCTCACCGCCCGTGCGGACGACCCGCACGAGCTCGTCGCCGTCGTTCAAATGGATGGCGATGAAGCCTTCCCGCCGCGACTTGTCGTACTCGGAGAACGGGGTCTTCTTCACCTGCCCGCTCTTGGTGGCGAACAGGAGGTACTGGTCGGGATCGAAGGTGCGGGTCTCGACGATGGCCTGGATGCTCTCGGATGGCTCGAGGGGCAGGAGATTGACGATCGGGGTCCCACGGGCGTTGCGCTCCTTCAGGGGCACCTCGTGAGCCCTCAGGCGGTAGACCTTGCCGCGATTCGAGAACAACAGGAGATGCGAGTGCGCCGTCGTGTGAAGGACCTGGTCGATGAGGTCCTCCTCCTTCAGCCTCGTGCCTTGCACGCCGCGCCCGCCGCGGGCCTGTGCGCGAAATGCGTCGGACTGGACGGCCTTGATGTACCCGGCACGGGTGAGGGTGACGACGAGCTCTTCGTCCTCTATCAGGTCCTCGACGAAGAGCTCACCGGGATCGTGGATCACCCGAGTTCGTCGCGGCTGGGCGAACTGTCGCTTGATCGACTCGAGCTCGGTTGAGATCACGGCGCGCAGACGGACGGGATCGCTCAGGATCGCCTCGAGCTCGGCAATGGTCGTTCTCAGTTCGGCGATCTCGGTCTCGAGCTCGCTGCGCCCGAGACGCGTCAGCCGGCCGAGCGTCATGTCCAAGATGTGGTTCGCCTGCTCCTCACTGAAGCCGAATGGCTCGCTCATGAGGTTCGCCCTCGCCGCCGGGCGGTCATCCGAGCCACGGATCGTCGCGATGACCGCGTCGAGCATGTCGATGGCACGTAGCAGTCCCTCGACGATGTGCGCTCGGGCAAGCGCTTTGCGCAAGCGGAACTCCGACCGCCTCGTGACGACCTCCACCTGGTGGGCGATATAGGCGGTGAGAGCCTGAGCGAGGTTGAGCAGGCGCGGCACGCCGTCGACGAGGGCCAACATGTGCACCCCGAAGCTGGTCTGCAACGGCGTGTGCTTGTACAGGTTGTTCAGCACGACGTTCGCGTTCGCATCCCGCTTCAAGGTGATGACGAGTCGGGAGACGCGCCCGGCAGAGTCGTTCTGCACGTCGCTGATGCCCGTGAGGTCGCCGGATTCGATCGCATCCGCGATCTTCAGCTCGATGCCCCCGACCGACGTCTGGTACGGGATCTCGGTCACGATGATCTGGTCGGCTCCCGAACGCGACTCGGTGATCTCCGCCACCGCCCGCATCTTGACCGAGCCGCGCCCGGTCCGGTAGGCGTCGATCATCCCGGATCGGCCGAGGATCAGCGCCCCGGTGGGGAAATCAGGGCCCTTGACGAATTGCATCAACTCATCCGGAGTCGATTCCGGGTGCTCGATCAGGTGCAGCGTCGCGTCGATGATCTCCCCGAGGTTGTGCGGCGGGATATTGGTCGCCATCCCGACCGCGATGCCCTGGGAGCCGTTGACGAGCAGGTTCGGGAAGCGTGCGGGAAGGACGACCGGCTGGACCTCGCTGCCGTCGTAGTTGGGGATGAAATCGACCGTGCCTTCGTCGATTCCGTCGAGCAGTGCCAGCGCGAGCGGGGCCAGCCGGCACTCCGTGTACCGCATGGCCGCCGGTCCGGCCTCGGGCCCCGGCGCGCCGAAGTTCCCGTGACCGTCGATGAGCGGATGCCGGAGGCTGAAGTCCTGGGCCATCCGTGCGAGGGCGTCGTAGATGGCCGTATCTCCGTGGGGATGGAACCGACCCATGACTTCGCCCACGACCTTGGCGCACTTGGCATGAGGCCGGTCGGGCCGGAGCCCGGTGTCGGACATCCCGTAGAGAATCCGGCGGTGGACCGGCTTGAGGCCGTCGCGCGCGTCCGGCAGGGCACGCGAGACGATGACCGACATCGAGTACTCGAGGAAGGAACGCTCCATCTCCTCTTGGATCTCGATTGGCTCGATCGCACCGACCGCGCTGCTGCCGTCGTCGCCGGGCGCCCGCGACCCGGGCGCGCCTGAGTTGTTGCCGTTGCCTCGTGCCATGTGTCGAACTGCCTCCGCTACTCGTGTTCAGTCAAGGGCGCCCGCCGGCCGCAGCCAGCCGGGCACCCCCCAGGGGTCAGATATCCAGAAACCGGACGTCCTTGGCATGAGTCTGGATGAAGGAGCGGCGCACGTCGACGTCGTCGCCCATGAGGATCGAGCAGATGTCGTCTGCGATCGAAGCTTGCTCCATCGTCACCTGCAGGAGCGACCGAAGAGAAGGGTCGATCGTCGTGTCCCGCAACTCGGTGAAGTCCATCTCGCCGAGCCCCTTCAGGCGCTGGAACTCCTTGGTGTGATTCGGATGCTCGGTCATGAAGCGGGCCCGCTCGAGGTCGTCCTTCAGGTAGACCTTCGAGTTGCCGACGAGAGTCGAGTACAGCGGCGGCTGGGCGACGTAGACGTGGCCCGCCTCGATGAGCGCCTTCATCTGGCGCATGAAGAACGTCAGGAGCAGGGTGCGGATGTGCGAACCGTCGACATCGGCGTCGGCGAGCAGGATCACCTTGTGATAGCGGATCTTTGCAAGGTCGAAGTCGTCGGCGACGCCGGCGCCGACCGCCAGGATGAGCGCCTGGATCTCGGTGTTCTTCAGCATCTTGTCGACGCGCGCCTTCTCGACGTTCAAGATCTTGCCCCTTATCGGCAAGATGGCCTGAGTCCGCGGATTACGTGCGTCCTGGGCTGTACCGAGCGCCGAAAGTCCCTCGACGATGAACAGCTCGGACTCGCGTGGGTCACGCGAAGAGCAATCGACGAGCTTGCCGGGAAGGCCCGCCCCGTCCAGGGCATTCTTGCGCCGGGTGAGGTCGCGGGCTTGACGCGCGGCCATGCGCGCACGCTGCGCGAGCAGCGCCTTCTGTACGACCTGGCCCGCTTCCTTCGGGTTCTCCTCCATCCATTCCGCCAGCTTGTCGTTCATGGTCTTCTCGACGAGCGACCTGATGGAGACGTTGCCCAGCTTGCCCTTGGTCTGGCCCTCGAACTGAGGATTCGTCAGTCTGACTGACACGATGGCCGTGAGTCCCTCACGGATGTCCTCACCCGAGAGATTGTCCGCTGTCTCCTTGATGAGGTTCCGCTGCTTTGCGTACCGGTTCACGACGTTCGTGAGCCCCTTCTTGAAGCCCTCCTCGTGCATGCCGCCTTCGGCAGTCGCGATGCCGTTCGCGTACGAGTAGATGCTCTCGTAATAGCCGGTGTTCCACTGCAGGGCGACCTCGACCTCTTGGTCGGGCTCAACCTGTGTGAAAGCGGCCACCTTCCGGAAGAGCGACTCCTTGGAGGCGTTCAGGTGCCTCACGTAATCGACGATGCCGCCGGTGTAGCGGTACGTCTCCTCCGCGAGGTGCTCGGGTCGTTCGTCCTTGAACCGGATCTCGAGGCCCCGATTGAGGAAGGCCATGACCTGGAGGCGTTCGAGGACTGTTTGGGCGCGGAACTCTGTTTCTTCGAAGATCGTCGGATCCGGCCAGAACGTGACCACGGTGCCCGTTCTGCCCCTCGGCGACGGTCCGGTGACTTCGAGCGGCCCTTTCGGGTTGCCACCATCGGCGAACTCCATCCGATGCCGTTTCCCGTCCCGGTCGATCTCGAGCACGAGCCGGGTCGACAAGGCGTTCACGATCGACACACCGACACCGTGGAGGCCACCGGACACCTTGTACCCCGAGCCCCCGAACTTTCCGCCTGCGTGCAGCACGGTGAGCACGACCTCTGCCGCGCTCTTGTCCGGATACCCGGGCATGGGATCGACCGGAATGCCCCTCCCGTTGTCGGCTACCCGGCAACCGCCGTCGGCGAGGAGGCTTACGTCTATTCGCGTGCAGTACCCGGCCATCGCCTCGTCGACGGCATTGTCGACGAGCTCCCGGATCAGGTGGTGAAGACCCGTGGGGCCGGTCGAGCCGATGAACATGCCCGGCCGCAATCTGACCGGCTCCAGACCCTCGAGCACAGTGATGTCCTCGGCCCCGTACGAGGCGGGGGTCACCGGCATTGAAACCACGTCGTCATGCTCCTTCTTGTCGTTCATGCCGTCGGGCTGATGGCGCCTCTTGGTTACCGCTGTCCCGAGCCCATGGGCGCGACCTTCCAACGGTGGCGGTGGATCGGGCCAGGGACGGACCTTGTTGCGGTAGGGGTACGGCTCCCGACGATGCCTCCAGTCTACCTGCGTGAGCCGGGCGCCACACGGACTGTCAGCCGTTGCGGCGCGGTCTCGCCGAGCTGTTCGGCGAGCCGCCCGAGCACCGCGGATCCGGCGAGTTCCAGCTCCGTCGCCCAGGCGGGATGATCCACCGCGACGACGAGCTCGCGGCCACGAACGAGCTGAGGACGGACCTGGCGAGCGACCTCAGGTCCGACGACCGCTTCCCAGCAGCTCGCCACCTGCCCTAGGACGAGGGCGTCCTCCATGCCTCGTTGGCGCAGGAGCCTGTCGACCGCGGAGCCGATCGGCACCGTCGGGCCGCCCCCGGCTTCGCCTTCGGCTGGCGGCGCCGCGGCGCCGTTTCGAGGTTCCTGGCGAGGCCCCGCCCAACCGCCAGTCACGCCTCGAGCTTACCGTCGGCAAGACGAACCACGAGCTTGGGAGACGCACCCGGAGGGAGCGCGCCGGCGGTAGTCAAGAGCGCCTGGCCGCCGGGCAGCTCACCGACGAGCGCTCGTGCCGTTCCTTCGTCGAGCTCTGAGAAGGCGTCGTCGAGGAGGAGCACGGGTGCGGCTCCGGTGACCGAGGTCATGAGGTGGTGACTTGCGAGCCGCAGCGTGAGGGCCACGCATCGCTGGCGCCCCTGGGAAAGCCGCGTGCGGGCGTCGAGGCCACCGGCGAACAACTCGAGCTCGTCGCGTTGCGGGCCGACGGTCGTCGTCGCCCGGCGCAGGTCTTCGCGCCGTGCCGCCCGCAGCGCGTCGCTCAAGGACCCGTCCCAGGAGCGGACGTAACGCATCTCGAAGCGGCCGGCCTCCCCGGCGAGAGTCGAGAAGGCTTCCGCGGCGTAGGGGGCCAGGGACTGGGTCAGCTCGGCCCGGGAGCCGGCGAGCCGCTCTCCGAGCTGGGCCATCCGGTCGTCCCAGACGTCGAGCGTGGCAGCGGCCTCGGAGTCGAGGCGGCCACCGAGCTGGCGCAAGAGCGCGTTGCGGTGCCGGAGCACGCGGTCGAGACCCGCGCGGTCGCTCCCGAGCCTCGGGTTCGCCGAGAGGAGCACCTGGTCGATGAAGTCGCGGCGTCCGCTCGGCGGTCCCTTGACGAGAACGAGATCGTCCGGCGTGAAAAGTGTCGTACGCAGCACTTCGAGCAGGCCCCGTACGCCCGGTACCCGCTGGGTGTTGTGCCAGGCGCGGTCGCGGCGTCCCGGGACGATCTCGATCGCGATCTCCACGTTTCTCGTTCCGGCGAGGACGTCGCAATTGATGTTGGCGCCGGCCGCGCCCTGCCGCACGATCGCCTCGCGGGGAGCGCCGCGGAACGACTGCAAAGTCGACGCATACACGATCGCCTCGAGCAGGCTCGACTTGCCGGCGCCGTTGTCCCCCTGCACCACCGTCAAGCCGTCCGGTGAAGGCCGAAGCTCTACGGCCTTGAAATTCCGGAAATCCCGCAGCTCCAGCCGCAGGACCACCGTCTCGTCCATCGGGGAGTTCAGCCTGCTCAGGACACCTTCACCGGCATGAGGAGGTACCGGTACTCGTCTTCGCCCTGGCCGCGGACCAGAGCCGGCTTGCCCGGGTCGTTCACCTCGAGCACCAGGGTGTCGGAACGGACGGCCTCCACGCCGTCCAGCAGGTAATTCGGATTGAACGCCACCGTCAGATCCTCGCCCTGGAAATCTCCTTCGATGCTCTCCTCGGCACGGCCGCTCTCGGGCGTCAGCACCGTGAGCTCGACGCCGCCGTCGTGCAGCGCAAGGCGTACCGGTGTTGTCGCGTCCTTCGTGTCCCGGACGACGAGGCGCACCCGGCGGAGCGCGGCCTCCAGATCGTTGCGCGGAACCATCAGGTGGTAGGCGTACGACGCCGGAATGAGCCGCTCGACCTCGGGGAACTGGCCGCGCAGCAGCCGCGTGGTGATCCGGACGTCGGCGACATCGAAGACGGCGTCGAGGTCGCTGTAGCGAAACGTGATCGTGCGCTCCCCATCCCCCTTCCCGCCCGAGGCGAGTCGCTGCACCTCCGCCAGCGCCTTCGCGGGGACCAGGACCTGACCGCCGGCCTCGACGGCCTTCATGCCCGCAAAATCCCGAAACGCGAGACGGTAAGAGTCCGTGGCGATCAGTCTGAGCCCGGTCTCGGTGGCCACCATGAGCACGCCCGTGAGCTGCGGCGCACGTGAATCGTCGACGAGCGCCGCCCGGACGACCTGGCGGAGGCCGTCGGCGAAGACGCCACCCGGGATCTCGATTCCCTCCTGCTCCGGCACGCCGAGACGGGTGATCTCGGCACCGATGGCGACCCGGACCACGAACTCGGCCCGACCGGACGAGAAGCGCACATCCTCGTCGGTCGCCGCCACGGCCACCGCTCCCGGTTCGAACGAACGGACAATGTCGACGACCAGCCGGGAGGGGACGAGCACCGAGCCGTCGGTGTCGCCGGCCACCTGACAACGGGCCTCGATCACGAGATCGGGATCCGACCCGGACACCTCCAGCTGGT
Organism: uncultured Acidimicrobiaceae bacterium; assembly: GCA_963763085.1. Classification (GTDB taxonomy): domain Bacteria; phylum Actinomycetota; class Acidimicrobiia; order Acidimicrobiales; family Bog-793; genus CAVXNB01. Next base: position 281,335 of record CAVXNB010000004.1, on the reverse strand, counting down.
CTCCACGCAGGTGAAGTCGTAATCCGACTACGCCGAAATTGATCGCGGTGCGGGCGCTCGTCGCCCTTGCCGCGGTGACGAGGGTGTCGAGAAGCGTGTCACGATCGGCACGGAACTTCACGGAATGCTCTACCCCTTTCCAATTAGACAAGAAAGACAACAGGAGTAATAGGGCCTGGGGATTGTGGACAACACGGGCTTGCCGCTGGTCACGAAGGTCGTACTTCCGAAGGCGTCATCCCCCGAATGCACAGGCGACGGCCGGCGGACGATCCGGGCTGGGGATCGTCGGACCGATCCTCCCCCATCAAAGATGGCTTACCCACAGCTCGTCAACCGTTCTTGATCTGAACGCTGAGCTCAGTGACCTGGTCGTAGACCTGGCGTCGCTCCTTCATGAGCCCGGAGATCTTCTCGACGGCGTGGATGACCGTGGTGTGGTCCCGGTCACTGAACTCGCGGCCGATGGCCGGGTAGCTGAATTCCGTCAGCTCCCGGAACAGGTACATCGCGATCTGCCGTGCGATGACCAGGGGGCGACGACGGCTCGGCCCGATGAGCTCCTCGACCGTGAAGCCGAAATGGTCGGCGCTCGTCTCGATGATCTGGCGGGCCGTGATCTGGCGGGGTTGCTTGGCGGCGATGAAGTCCGCCAGGACCGACTCGGCGAGCTCTCTCGTCAGAGGCTGTCGGTTCAAGCTGGCGTAGGCGGTCACGCGGATGAGCGCTCCTTCGAGCTCCCTGATGTTGTCCTTGACCATCGTGGCGATGAAGTCGAGGACGTCGTCACCGACGACGGCGTGCTCGTGGTCGGCCTTGGTCCGGAGGATCGCGATACGGGTCTCGATTTCGGGCGGCTGGATGTCGGTGGTCAAGCCCGACAGCAGCCTGCTCCGGAGGCGGTCTTCCAGGGTCGAGATGTCGCGTGGTGCGCGATCGGACGTGAGGACGATCTGCTTCGAGGCTTGGAACAGCGAGTTGAACGTGTGGAAGAGCTCTTCCTGTAATGCCTCTTTCTTGTCCATGAACTGGACGTCGTCGATGAGAAGCACGTCGCACTCGCGGTAGCGGCGACGGAAGGCGCCCATGTCGTCCTTGGCGCGGAGGGTCTCGACGAATTCGTTCATGAACGTCTCGGTGGAGACGTAGCCGACCCGCATCCGCGTGAAATTCTCACGGACGTAGTTCCCCACCGCCTGGAGGAGGTGCGTCTTGCCGAGGCCAGCGGCGCCGTACACGAAGAGGGGGTTGTACGAGCGGGCGGGGGCCTCGGCGACCGACAACGCGGCTGCGTGGGCGAAGCGGTTGGACGGGCCGATCACGAAGGCGTCGAAGGTGTATTTGGGGTTCAGGGGCACGTCGTCGGCGCTTCGCCCGTCCTTCGGGCGTGCCGGAACTCCGATCACGCTCCCGTTGCCATGCACGAAACCCGCTGAAATGTGATCCAGCGCGACGCGGCGGTCGACCGGCTCGAACTCCCTTCGCGGCTCGGGGTCGTCCAGGCCCGGTTCGTCGATCTGCACGTCGAAGCGGAACTGGACCTCCTTTCCCGAACTGTCGAGAAGGGCCTCGTTGATCAGGCCGTGGAAACGGCCCTCGAGGCGGTCGCGCACCACCGCGCTCGGCACGGCGAGCACGAGCGTGCCGTTTGCGACGGTGATCGGGCGGATCGAGGAGAACCAGGCCCGCCAAGTCGCCTCGGACACCTGCGAACGCAGGGAGTCCGAACAGTCATTCCACAGTTGTTGTGCTTCTGTCACCAGCTCGAGCCCCTCCGGTCGAGAAGTTCTCCACACCAGCATCCACAGGTGTGGACGGCGGAGCGAGCCACGCAGGGTGCCGGAATCGTACAGCGCCGCTGCGCCGCCTGCCCGGGGACCGCCGGATGGTCGGAGAGGCGGATCGTGCGCTAAATTGGATGCACCGGTCCTAGTAGTTTGGGTGGACCTGTGTTCTCGCGTGCCGGGCAAATGTTGTCTTGGCGAGCCGGGTGGCACTTGTTTGCTTGCTTTGACCTGCAGTCAGGGCACTCTTTCATCCAAGCGACACCGGGACGACGAAACGAGGCTGAGATGAAGCGGACTTTCCAACCGAACACGCGCAAAAGGGCGAGAAAACACGGTTTTCGTCACCGCATGTCCACACGCGCGGGTCGTGCGGTCATCAAGGCCCGCCGCCGTCGCGGACGGGTCCGGCTGTCGGCTTGACCCATCCGGCAGCGACGATTCGAACCCCTGCGACAAGAGGCAATGCATTGCCAGTTCCCGTTTCTCCAGGCAGCTCTTCCCGGATTGGCCGGGCGCGAGGTCGCCGGACTTTCGCCGAGCTGCGGCGCTCGAAGCGACGGGCCTGGTCGGGGCCGGTGAGAGTACAGTTCTTGCCGGCACAGGAGACCGATGAAGCACGGCGGGTGGCGTTCGCAGTCCCACGTAAAGTGGGGACGGCAGTTGAGCGCAACCGGTGCCGTCGCCGGTTGCGGGCGGTCGTGGCCGAAAGCACGGCGTCTTTTCCTGCGGGGACATACCTCGTGGGCGTCGACCAGTTGGTGCGTGGTCTTCCGTTCCAGGAACTGAGAGCCAGAGTGATCGAAGCGATGCAGCGGGCCAGCCAGGCGGTGAATGGGTGACCGCCGACCGGCCGCAGCCGAACGTTTCCGCGAGAATTTCTGATTCTCTTATTACACGCTTACCAGGCAGCTCGCGGAGGCCGGCCTTCACCCTGCCGACACGTACCCTCCTGCTCTTCCTACGCGATCGAGGCCATTGAACGCCACGGTTCCGGTCGGGGGACCTGGCTCGCAGTCAGGCGTGTCGCGCGGTGCCGGCCGTTCGGCAGCCGTGGCTTCGATCCGGTTCCGAGCTGAGGCCCGACATGGTCTTTGCCGCCGTTCACACGGCAAAAGCGGGCAGTTCCATCATCGGGACGGTCCTGCACCCGATCTTCGTGGTCGTCGGCTACGTGCTGGCCTTCTTCTACGGGCTGATCCCGAACTACGCGGTCGCGATAGCGCTTCTCACCATCGCGGTGATGATCGTGGTCTTCCCTCTGACGCGCGCCAGCGCCCGCTCCATGATGCGGATGCAGCTTCTCTCGCCCGAGATGAAGAAGATCCAGGCCCGATACAAGGCCAAGCCCGGCACCCCGGCGGCCGAGCGCCAGGAGCTGCGCCAGAAGATGAACGAGGAGGTGATGGCCCTCTATCGGGAGAACGGGGTCAATCCCACCGGCGGATGCTTGCCGATGTTCCTCCAATTCCCGATCTTGATCGTCCTCTACGACGTCGTTCGCGGACTTTCGAAGATGAGCCCGGTTGTCAACTCCGCCGGCAAGCCGGTACTCGTGCACGGCCATCAGGTCCTGATCTCGACTCCGCAGAACATTCCGAAGACGAGCCGGATGTACCACGACCTCGTTCTCGCCGGCGGCCAGATGCACGCTCTCGGGATCAACCTCGCAGATTCCGTGCGCACCCACCAGGGGTCCTGGGTGGACGTCGTCCCGTACGCGTTGCTGGTTCTCATCGCGGTCGGCCTGCAGTACGTCTCGATCTGGCAGGTGACGACCCGCAACCCGGCCGCGAACGCCGCCAATCCCCAGATGCAGTCGATGCAGAAATTCATGCCGCTCATCTTCCTCGTCCTCTACATCGCACTTCCTGCGGGCGTCGGTGTGTACTTCATCGTCTCCAGTCTCTTCCGTGTCGCGCAGCAGGAATGGATGTACAAGCACGACCCGAAGATCGTCGAGGCGATCCAGGAGCTGAACAGACGTAAACAGTCCGGGGCGCCCGGAGGTGGGAACGGCGACGCCAAATCTCCCGGCAAGGGCGGCAGCAGCCCACGTGACGGAGGGCCGAAGAAGGGGTTCCTCGAGCGCATGCGCGAGGCCGCGGAAGGAGGCGGCGCCGCGGCTGAGATCGAAGAGACGGCCAAGCCCGCCCCTAAGCCCAGGCCTGCTGGAACGAATGGACAAAAGCGCAGTTCACCGAATGGCTCGAAGCCTCAAGTAGGCCAGAACGGCTCGAGAAACGGCTCTGGTGCGAAGAAGCCGACTCAACCGCGGCGCGACCGGCCAGTCCGGATCAGGCGGATCCAAGCCGCAGCCCCGCTCCAGGGACAAGCGTCCGCGAAAGGGTCAATAGCTCGGATGGAGTGGGTGGAAATGACCGCCAGGACGGTCGAAGAAGCCGTCGAGGCCGCACTCGACCAGCTCGGAGTCGCCGAGGCCGACGCCGAGGTCGTCGTCGTGGAAGAGCCGAGATCGGCCATGTTCGGTCTCAGGCGTAGCAGCGCCCGCATCAGGGCGCGGGTTCGCCCGGTTCAGCCTCGCGCCAAGCGGCCGTCGCGGCGTTCGGGCACCGGCGCCACGAGTGGTGAGCGCGGGAAGCGCCAGCCCGGCCGATCGGACGGGGCGGCGCGCAAGACGACCGAAAAGGACCGTGGCGACAGCAATCGCGCCAAAGCCGGAGCCGCTGCTGATGTCCGCACTGCCGGTGAGAAGGGGCGCGAGCGCTCGGAGCAGGGACCTGGCCAGAATGGATCACGTTCTCGCGGCCGCGGCGGCCGACGACGATCGAGCGCTTCCGACGGGTCCGCCGGCGAAGCCTCGACTACCAGCGGTCGCGTGGATGAATCACAGAAGGAGGCGCGGATGAGCATCGAGACTCAGCAGGAGCTCGCCGGTGGTTTCGTCAGGGATGTCGTCGCGAGGTTCGGTATCGACGCCACGACGACGGTTCGGCGTACCGAGGACGACGGCATTTACATCAGTGTCGAGGGAGAGAACCTAGGTCTGCTCGTAGGCCCGAAGGGCGCGACGGTCGAAGCGCTTCAGGAGCTGACGAGGACCGTCGTCCAGAGGCATACCGAAGAGCACACGAGCAGGATCGTCGTGGACGTGGGCGGTTATCGCGAACGCCGGGCCGCGGCGTTGCGCCAATTCGTCACGGAGGCGGCAGCCGACGTCCTCAGGACCGGGTCACCCGAAGCGCTCGAACCGATGTCTCCGTCGGACCGCAAGATCGTTCACGATACCGTCAACGATCTCGAAGGTTTGGAGACGACGTCCGAGGGAGTCGAGCCACGGCGGTACGTTGTCATCCGCCCCGCCTCGGCCCAGTCTGCCCCCGAGCCCTCGCTCGCTTCAGAGGCGGACGACGGCGATCTTTCCGAGGAGTCGGCAGATCTGGGCTAGCGGCTCGCGGCACGAACCGGCGCCCGATGGCGGGCCCGGCCGGGACTCCCGATCGATGACGGGTTCGGATGTTGCCGGTCGCCTCGACCGGGTGCTGGCCGAGGCTCAGCAGCGATCACTTATCGGAAAGCTTGCGCTCCAGAGCCAGATCGCTCACTCCGAAGGTTTCCTGGAAGCGCTCTTCCTCGAACCGTTCGAAGGGTCGGTCCTCGAGCTCGGGGCCGGAGGCGGGCTACCGGGTCTGGTGCTCGCGGTACAGGCTCCAGACCTCCGGCTCGTCCTCCTCGACTCGGCTCGCCGTTCCGTCGACTTCTTGGGTTGGGCTGTTGAGGAGCTGGGCATCGCCGCGCGGGTTGAGATCGTCACCGCGAGGGCCGAGGAAGTCGGGCGCGACGAGCGGTTTCGAGCTCGCTTCTCGGCGGTGGTGGCGCGCAGCTTCGGCAAGCCCGCAGTCACTGCCGAATGTGCGGCTCCGCTTCTGAAGGTCGGCGGCCGGTTGATCGTTTCGGAGCCGCCTCCATCCTTGCCGGCTTCTCCCGTGAGCGGCGGCGGCGGGGCTCCGGCAGGAGTCCCCTCGCCGGTCGAGGGTCGCTGGCCGGAGGCGGGTTGCGCGGAACTGGGTCTCAGATTCGAGCTCGAGCTGCGTGGCGCGTTCGGGTTCGCCATCCTCAGACAACAGCGACCCTGCCCGGACCGATACCCGCGGCGATCGGGAATCCCCGCGAAACGGCCGCTCTTCTCCTAGAAGAACCGCTCACCCCGAGCGCGATCTCACGTAAGGTGAGATCGATGAAGACGGAGGGGTTCGAGCTCGTCTGCGAGATCGAGCCTCCGACCCGGCCGGATCTTAAACACGTCCGGCACCAGATCGGCGTTCTGAGCTCGGTTGCGGGCGCGTTTCTCATTCCTGACAACCACATCGGCCGGGCCACGGTTTCGAGCGTCGCCGTCGCGCACGAGGTGGACGCCATGGGCGGCAGCTCCATCGCCTGCCTGAACGCCAGAGACCGCAATCTGCTCGGGCTCCAGCGGGACCTGCTGACGGCTGCGGCCTACGGGGTGAACCAATTTCTGTTCGTCTACGGAGACGAGCCCCGCTCGGGTGCCCGCACGAGCGAGCTCACGGTCCGCGCCATGCTGAGCGAGGCGCGGGCACTCGAGCGCAGCCCGGCTCTCTCGGGAGCGACGAGGCTTCGTCTCGGTGCGGTCGCCGGTCTTGGGGCGCTTCCGAACTGGAAGAGGGAAGCGGACTTCCTGTTCCTGCAGGTCGGATTCTCCGTCGAACCGCTCTTGCGTTGGGTTGAGCAGGTACGACCGGAGGTGCCCGTGTACGCCGGCGTCATCGTCCTGGCCAGCTCGTCGATGGCACGGAACCTCGCGCGGACGATCCCGGACATCAAGATCCCGTCTCATCTCGCCGAGGCCGTGGACAGCGACCCTGGCGCCGGCGTCGAGGCCGCCTGCGACCTGCTCTGGGAGATCAAGGAGACAGGCGCCTTCCAGGGGGTTCACCTCATTCCTGTCTCCTGCTACCGGCCGGTGGCGGCGAGGCTCGAGCGGATGCTGGGCCGTCCGTGACCGGGAACGGGTGTGCGGGAGCTGAAAGAGCGGGGAGAACTCAAGCCCCGGAATGGGCCGCTGCGTTATGCTCGCCTGAGCCCGCCCTAGACGGCCGACCGATGGCCCTTGTCGTGCGCTCGCTGATGTTTCACGTGGAACAGAACTCCCTCGAACCGAAGGTGTGATGGGCGACCAAGACGACCGGAGACAAGCAGTCGAGCTCACAGAACCACGAGCGGTACCGGACGCACCGAAGGAGGCGAACCTGATCGAATCTGCGCCGCCGGCGTCCCCGGCGAGGTTTCCTCGTCCCTTGCCGCGAGTGATCTCGGTGGCCAATCAGAAAGGTGGCGTCGGGAAGACCACGACGACCGTGAACCTTGGCGCTGCCCTGGCAGATCTCGGTTACAGAGTGCTGATCATCGATCTGGACCCTCAGGGCAACGCCACAACCGGGCTCGGGATCGAAGCGCGGAATTTCGACTACTCCATGTACGACGTCCTGCTCCACGATGTGCCTCTCGAAGACTGCGTCGAGCCGACGAACATCAAGAACCTGTTCCTGGCGCCGGCGACGATCGATCTTGCAGGAGCCGAGATCGAGCTGGTTCCCGCCTTCAGCCGCGAGCTTCGGCTCAAGCGGATGCTGGCTCCGATCCGGGATGACTTTGCATACGTGCTGATCGATTGCCCGCCATCGCTCGGGCTGATAACGGTCAACGCGCTGGCTGCTGCGAGCGAGGTGTTGGTGCCCATTCAGTGCGAGTACTACGCCCTGGAGGGCGTCGGCCAACTGCTGCGAAATGTCGAGCTCGTGCGCGGCAACCTCAATCCTGACTTGGAGGTGTCGGCGATCGTCCTGACGATGTACGACTCCCGGACCCGACTGGCCGATCATGTCGTCGCCGAGGTGCGGACGCACTTCGGCGACGCGGTGTGCAAGAACGTGATCCCCCGTACGGTCCGGATCTCCGAGGCCCCGTCCTTCGGCGAGCCGATCACGGTCCACTCCCCTACGTCCCGCGGTGCCATCGCCTACCGCGAGCTCGCGAAGGAGGTGAGCGGTGGCCCGGCGTAGCGGCCTCGGCAAGGGCCTCGGAGCTCTTATTCCACCAACCCCGGGCAGCCCACCCGGGTCGATGCTCCGCGAGCTGCCTCTCGCTCGAATCCGGCCCAACCCCTTCCAGCCACGTCACCAGTTCTCGGAGCAGGGCCTGTCCTCGCTCGTCGACTCCATCAAGGCCGTCGGCATTCTTCAGCCGGTGCTCGTCCGCGAGATCGGGCCCGAGCAGTACGAGCTGATCGCAGGCGAGCGCCGGTTCAGAGCTGCCCGGCGGGCCGGCCTCCAGTCGATACCGGCGCTCGTCCATCGGGCCGACGATGCGACGAGCCTCGAAGAGGCGTTGGTCGAGAACCTGCATCGGGAGGATCTGAATCCTCTCGACGAAGCAGGGGCCTACCAGCAACTGATCGAGGAGTTCAGCCTCACGCACGAAGAAGTGGCGCGCAAGGTCGGTCGCTCGAGGGCGGCGGTCACGAATGCACTGCGCCTGTTCCAGCTGCCGCCGACCGTCCAAAGATACGTGCGCGACGGCCAGCTCAGCGCCGGCCACGCCCGTTCGTTGCTTGGGACACCGGACCGGATCTTGCAGGAGCGGCTCGCGAACGATGCCATCCGGCGCGGCCTCTCGGTTCGTTCGCTGGAGGAGGTCGTGCGCGACGCGCTCCGGGAGGCGGCCGAGGAGAACGGGCTCCAGGGAGCAGTGGACGAGGCGGGCAATCGGACCGGCGCCGGCGCGGATCAGGGCAGGTCTTCCGGACCGGCAAAGCCCGTTCGCTCGCTTCGCCCGCCGGGCGTGCATGATCTCGAGGAGCTCCTCGAGGAGCGCCTGAACACGCGGGTGAAGGTCGATATGGGCGGCAAGCGGGGGAAACTGGTGATCGAATTCGCCACGCTGGACGATCTGGAGCGCATCTACCGGGTCATCATCGGAGAAACCTCAACCTGAGATCGACATCCACAGGCCAATTCAGGTTGCTGGGCGGTAATCCCCAGGCTGTGACTAGGATCACAAGGGGTTGGGCGCACTCAAAATTCGGTTAATAATCCCAGCTCAGCGGCACTTTTGCCGATCTGCTGGTTACCCGAAGTTTACCGGTACGTTACCCTCTCGACCTCTACTGTTGGTCCAAGTTGATCCACAACCTGTGCATGAGGTTGTGGATCACCTTGCGCCGAGCTCAGGGACAGCCAGAGGTCAAGTGACTCCGTGACGGCTTCGGCGAGGCGCGACGTCTGCATCCCGACCTCTTCCGGCGCTCCGAGCTCCAGCACGACGGCCGGCATCGTCGTCTGTCGGAGGATGGCCTCCGCCATGCCGTGGGCGCCGGCGTCGTTCAGGCCGAGCCGATACGCCGCCGCGCCCACGAGCAGCTCGGCAAGCTGCCGGCTTGCCGCCGACTCGTAGCGAAAGCCCCGGTAGAAGTAGGTCTTGGCTGCCCGGTGGCCAGGCTGCAGACGAAGGCCGATGTAGCAGTCGACCTCCGCCGCGTTGGCCGCGGAGGCCTGCGTCGAGGGGTCAGGCTGGTGCAGCTCGAGCGAGCGGGCTCCGGCCAGTACGAGGGCACGATGGACCGCAGCCGCGCCCGTGGCGAAGCCCCCCTCTTCTCCGACGGCGATCCTCTTGCAACGCAGTGTGGCCGGCAACGCAGCTACCTTCAGCTGCTCCCGCAGAGGCGACACGAGGTCGACGCTCCCCACGGGAGGGGCGACGCGGGTCAATTCGGACAGCGTGCGGGGGCCGCAGATGCCGTCGCTGACGAGCCCCATGTTGCGCTGGAACTCCGACAGAGCAAGATGCGTACTGTCGCCGAAGATCCCGTCGACGCCTCCCGGGTCGAAGCCGAGCCTGCTCAGGCGGCGCTGTAGGTCCGCAACGTCGTCTCCCTGCAGCATCGGGCTGCGCCGGTACAAGAGCCGGTCGCCGAGACGAAAGCCGGCTTCGACCAGGCTCGACCACGTCTGCTTGTCGCATACGCCGTCTGTGCGGAGACCACGCTGGGACTGGAACGCCCGCACCGCGGCCGCGGTCCCCGGCCCGAAAACACCGGAGTCGTCCCGCCCCGGGTTCAGTTCGAGGAGCCCGAGTCGCTCCTGCAGATCGGCGACGGCCTCACCGGAGTCGCCCTCTCGCAGCGGCAGGAGACCCTCCGGTTCCGATGCGGGTCGCGCCCGGCTCATAGGCACAGGCTCGGTAGCACTTCGGTCATCTGGTACATCGTACGAGAAGACGACCGTCCGGCGCTGCCGTCGGCGGGCGATCCTCCCGGCGATTCCAGTGTTTCCTCAGAGATGTGGCTCGAATTCCGACAAGATCTGAGACTTGCTGCGGGCGCCGACGATGCGCGCCTGGGCTTCGCCGTCCTTGAACAGCAACAGCGTGGGGATGCTCATCACCTGGAATCGCTGGGCGGTCCGCGGGTTGTCGTCCACGTTCAGCTTGGCCACCTTGAGCTTGCCGGTGTGATCGCCGGCGATCTCGTCGAGGATGGGCGCGACCATCTTGCACGGACCGCACCACTCAGCCCAGAAGTCCACGACTACCGGGATGTCCGAGAGGCCGACCGCCTCGTCGAAGCTGTCGTCGGTGACGGTTATGACATCCTCCATGACAAATCTCCTTGTCTTCTTTGTCTTCAGCCGTGCTGGAGCGACGTCAGGTATCGCTCCGCATCGATCGCGGCCATGCAGCCCGATCCGGCAGCGGTCACGGCCTGCCGGTAAACGTGGTCCTGTACGTCGCCGCACGCGAACACGCCCGGGACGGCGGTCTTCGTGCCTTCGTGACTGACGAGGTAGCCCCCGTCGTCCATTTCCAGCTGACCCACGAACAGCTCGGTGCTCGGCGCATGACCGATCGCCACGAAGACACCGTCGGCGTCGATCTCGGACTCCTCGCCGGTGTTGACGTCCTCCACCCGCACGCCGGACACCCGTTCGTCACCCATGATCTCGGTAACGACCGAGTCCCACCGAAACGTGATCTTCTCGTTCCGGAACGCCCGATCCTGCATGATCTTGGACGCCCGCAACTCCTTGCGACGGTGGATGACGGTGACCGAATCACCGAACTTCGTGAGGAACAGCGCCTCTTCGAGGGCCGAGTCCCCACCACCGACGACGACGATCCGCTTGTCCCTGAAGAAGAATCCGTCGCAGGTCGCACACGTCGATACCCCGTAACCGAGCAGGCGGGCCTCGTTGGCGAGGCCGAGCAGGAGCGACCGTGCGCCGGTCGCGATGATGAGCGCCTTGGTCTTCACCGTCGGCTCGGGCGCGTCCGGATCGCCGACCCAGACCCCGATCGGCGTGGAGGTCAAGTCCACCCTCGACGCCTTCTCGGTGACGATCTCGGCGCCGAATCGCTCTGCCTGGGCGCGCATCGAGACCATCAGCTCGGGTCCGAGCACCCCATGGGCGAAGCCCGGGTAGTTCTCGACCTCGGTCGTCAGCATGAGCTGGCCGCCAGGTTGGTCGCTCGACGAGGAAGGCTCACCCTCGAGGACGAGCGGAGCCAGGTCCGCCCTGGCCGAGTAGATAGCCGCTGTCAGCCCGGCAGGGCCCGAGCCGAGGACCACCAGGTCGCGTGTCGTGCCGGATTCCATGAGTACCGCATCTTCCCTTCGTGCCGCCGGCTAGCTCCGGCTGTGGCGCATCGTCGAGATCAACGTTCCGGCGACGACGAAGATTCCGCCGATGAGGAAGTAGGTCGCCCACACCCGGCCGTCGAACACCTCCTCGTTGAGGAGGCGGGCGAGCCCCACCACGAGCATGGTGACGATGAAGACGACCAGGGAGACGGCCAGCACGCCGAAGATGACGGCGCTGACGATCTTCTGCACGCGCCCGACGGTCTCGTCGCGGACGACGCCCACGGCCTCTCCGAGCTTCTCGGTGAGTTGGGCTGCCCAGTCCTCGCGTGGAGGCTCCTCAGCGATCATTCGAGCCAGGTTAGCCGTCAACCGGTCAAACGAGCCGGTAGCAGACGCCGATGCATCCGGGGCCGGCGTGGGTCCCGATGACGGGCCCGATGTAGCTGATGAGGATTTCGTTGGCGGGGTGGGCGTCCGCGAGCATCGCGAGGAGAACGTCGAGGTCCGGGGCAGCCGCGTGCGCCACGCACAGGCCCGCGAGCGGGCCGGCCTCCTTGACCTTGGTCGCGAGATACTCGAGCGAGCGGGTGCGTGTCCGCTGCCTCGACTCAGCCTCGACGACGCCGTCGCGGATCTCGATGATCGGCTTGATGGAGAGCAGGGATCCCAGCAGAGCCTTCGCCGACCCGACCCGGCCCCCGCGCCGGAGATTCTCCATGGTGTCGAGCGCGCCCAGCACGCGAACCTTCTCGATCATGGCGGTGGCCGCCGCCTGCGTGGTGCCGAGATCCTTCGTCTCGGCCGCCACCTTCGCCGCTTCGAGCACGATCATGCCTTCGCCGAGCGTGACGAAACGGGTGTCGACCACGCGGACGTCGATCCGGTCCCGAACCTCCTCGGCGCCGGCACAGGCGGCCTGATAGGTGGCGGAGAGCGCCGACGAGAGCGTCAGGCAGATGACACCGTCGCACCCGTCGTCCGCGGCTTGGCGGAAGCTCTCCGCGAAGGCGCCGGGGGATGGCGCAGAGGTCTCGGGCAACGAGGTGGTCATGGCACAGCGCCGCCAGAACTCCGCGGGCTCGATCAGCCTCATCTCCTCGGGCCCCCAGTCGCCGAGTCGGACATCGAGGGGGACGATGCGGATGTCGTGCTGCTCGACGAGCACGGCCGGAAGATCACCCGCGCTATCGGTAACGACTCTGATCGCGGCCATGAGCCCCCCTCCCGGCACCCCCGCGCCGTCGCCTCGAAGTCTGCCAGCCGGCAACGCTTCCGGCGAGTCCCGCCGCCAACCCGTAGCTGACCACGCCCGCGATGATGGCCGCGGTCACACGTACCGCAAGGCCCAGGCCGTGATCCGACCCGACGCCCGCAAGAACCAGAGCGACGACGAAGGCCATGACGAGCGAGCAGGCCACCGTCCGCAGCAGGTACCGGCCGACGGTGAAGCCGCCGAGGCCCCCCACTCTCGTCCGCAGGACCACCAGAGCGGCGACTGCCCCCACCGAGTACGCGAGGGAGAGCGAGAGGGCGAGGCCCTTCGCACCGAGCGAGCTGCGCAGCCCGAACGCCAGGGCGATGTTCAACCCGTTCTCCAACAGGTAGAGGAAGAAGGGCGTCCGCGTGTCTCGCATCGCCTGGAAGGCCCGGATCGTGAGCAGGTACACGCAGTAACCGGGCAGGCCGAGTGCGAGCAGCTCGAGCATCGACGCCGTGAGTTGCGCTCCCCCTGAGTGTTGCGCGCTGCCCGCGCCGCGCGAGATCAACGAGATCGCAGGCCGGGCCAGCAGCAGATAGCCGACGACCGCCGGGAGCACGCCCGCCAGCATGCGGCGCAGCCCGAGGCCGAATTGCTCGGCGAAGCCGGCGTTGTCCCCCCTCGTGAAGCGCGCCGCCAGCACCGGGGCGATCGTGGTCATCACCGAGACGGCGACGATCCCGAACGGCAGCTGGAAGAACGTGAAAGCGTACGTATAGGCCGTGAAAGTCGCCGATCCGATGCTCACCGCCAGCGCGGACACGACGAAGACCGACACCTGATTCGCGATCACGAACCCGAGCGTCCAGCCGGAGAGGGCGATGATCGTCCGCACGGCGGGGTCGTCGGGCTTCCAGCGCACTCGCAGCCGCAGTCCGCACCGCCACATGCTCGGGAGGAGGGCGACGGCCTGCAGGACGACACCGAGCGTCGTGCCGATGCCGAGCAGGAGGAGGAGCCCGTGGTCGCGGTGCACCTCGGCGAGGCTGTGGGTGTGCCCGACGGTGGCGAATGCGAGGAGAACGGCGATGGCGACGAGGTTGTTGAGGATCGGGACGAAAGCCGGCGCCGTGAAGCGGCGAACCGCGTTCAGCACCGCGCTCATCAAGCTGATCGCCCCGTAGGCGAGCAACTGGGGCGAGAAGAGACGGAGAAGCGAGGTGGCGACCTGACGCTCGGCCGCGAGCCCCGGTTGGTGGCTGCCGATCGTGTAGAGGTCGATGATGTACGGAGCACTGATCGCGAGCAGCACGGTCGCGACGACGAGGCCGCACGCCGAAAGCGTCAGAACGGCAGAGATGGAGTCGACGGCCTCCTCCTCGGAGCGTGTCGCCAGGTGGTTGACGAAGACCGGGACGAACGTCGCCGTGAGAATCCCGCCCAACACCAGATCGTGGATGATGTTCGGCGTGTTGTTGGCGAGGTTGAACGCGTCGGACAGGTTCGAGTACCCGAGGGCGTAGATCGCGGCGAGGATCCGCAGGAGACCCGTGACGCGCGACAGCAGCGTGCCGACGGCCACGTAGGCGGTGGCGGCTCCGAGACCGGGCCGGCCACTTTCGCCCACGCGAACGCTGCTCCGCGTCCCGGGAGGCTCCGAAGGCCCCGCACCCGGCGCGCCCGCTCCCGGGTCGCCCGGCACGGGGCTTCGCGTCCGCGTGAGGCCGGCGGGGGCCGGGATTCCCGGCAAGGTGCGTGGCAGTCGCCCCCGATAAATCGTCCGATGGCTTCCGCTGCCGTAGGAGGGCGGTCGCCTTCGCCTCACGACGCCGGTTCCGGAACCGAGCCCGTTCCCGGTTCGTGGCTCCGAACGCGGTCATGCTTGCCCGCGCGCCGCCGGCCGCGGCGCAACGCCGACCGTAGCCACCAGGCGAGCAGGAACGCACCGGCTCCGACTGTCAGCCCGATCGCGACTCCCGAGATCGCCGTGGAGCGGATGGTGGACTGCTGGTGCGCCAACACGACGCCGCCGGTCGGCGAGAGCAGTTCGAGCTGGACGTTCGAATCGCCCGACGTCCTCGTCGTCACGCGGACGATGAACCCGGTCGTGCCCCGGTGGAGCACGAGCCGGGTGGTGGTCGGCGAGCTCAGCTTCGGTCCCGAGATCGACAGCACGACGTGGAGCGTCGCGGGCGACTTCGACGTGACGGTGATCGGGAATCTGGCCGATGAAGACGTGACAGTGAACGTCCTCGCGGCCGGCAAGCTGAGCATCGAGCCCAGCGATCGCATCGTGGCGAGCGAGGCCGACAGGAACTCCTGACGGACGTCGGAGTCGAGCCCGGCCGTCTGGGCCAGGAGCACGGCGTCGTTGTAATTCTGGATGATGGCGGCGGCGGTGGGTTCGACCGAGGCGAGCTCGCTTATCTCCGCCCGGGCCGTCGAAACGTCGCTGAACGTGATGCCCCCGCCGTCTTGGCCCGTCGGCTCGGCGATCGTGCGGACGGCGGCCGAGCAACCGGTGCCGCCGATCGGCGGCTGTCCGCACGTTCCTGTCGGCACGGTCTGGAAGAGCTCACTGACGGGCACCGCCGTCACGATCGGACTCGACTGAAGGCCGCGAAGGGTTGCGTTGAGGAATCCCGGCTGGGGAGTCCACGACAGCGGCGCGGTGAGGGCCACGCCCCTCGTCTGCGGGTAGTTCGGCGAGTCGAAGTAGATCTCGGCCAAGTCGGCGAGGAGCTGCTGGGCTCGCAGCGCCGAGCTCCCGGGGCCGCTCAGATGGGCCGCGAGACCGCTGTCTGCTTGGAGGCCCTCGAAGGATGACCCCGCGATCCGAAACGGACTGGTCAGCGTCGAAGGCCACGTCGCCGTCGCTCCACTGTGCCCGCCCGACTGCAGGTTGGCCTCCGGCACCACGACCTGTTTGAGGCCGGCCGCGGCGAGAGCCGACAGGCCGTCGGTGCCCACCGACGACGTCGCCACGTACACCGGTGACGGGTCGGCGTCGCCGCCGTCCTTTGCGAAGACAGCGCGGCTGCGGGCGAACTGATTGACCACTTCGCCACCGAGGCCGGCTTCGACGAGATCGGTCGGGTCCACGGCGCTGAATGGCGCAGCGACAAGGTTGGCGGCGCCACCGGAGGCGACCGAGGCGACGAGGCCGGCGTGAGGGCTCCGGGAGAGGGCGAGCAGCGTCTGACCGTAGAGGTCGAGGGTCAGCGGTGCGCCCGGCCAATTCGACGCCTCCCCGGCGAGCGTGGTGATCCGAGAAAGCGTCTGTGCGGGCACCGCCGCCGTTCCGGCCGGGGTGAGCGCCAGCGGTGCCCCGACCGGCACGATGAACGAGAAACGGAGCCGTTTCTGCGAAGCGACCTGCGGCGGGGCGACGATCAGGTAGGTGGTGAATATGTCGAGCGTCTGGAAGCTCAGCGTGTCCTCGAGGGACACCTGGAGCGGGTAGACCCCGTCGCAGCCCCCGTAGTCCTGAGGGCAGGGAAGCTGGAATACCCGACCTGCCGGAGTCTTCGCCGGGATCGTGCCAGGCAGCCCGGCACCGCCGGCGTACAGCTCCAGGCTGCCGTTCCCGGCGGCGAGCTCGCCGATCGAGAACTGCAGGAGCGAGATCTGCAGCAGACCGGACGTCTGTCCGCTGAGCGTGGCGTCGAATTCGTCACGGCTCGTGAGCCCGGATCCGTCGGGCGGCTCCGCGTAGAGCCCTATGTTCACCGACAGATCCGAGGCCGGAACGGACGAGTGAACCTTCAGCCCGAGCCGGATGGGGGTGCTCGAGGACTCCACCCAAGGGTCCTGGGACGTCAGCGTGATGACGCCGGTCCCGCTCTGTTGCGCGGCCGCCGGCGCCGGCTCGACGGCGATCCCCAGCGCGACCAGGACGGCGACCAGGACGAGCCCGACGCGCGCCGAGAACCGCCGGAGCGGAACCGACGCCGACCGGGCGTGGCTGACCCATGAAGCGGACGGCAACGGCGGTCTAGTCCTCCGATCGGGCATGCGAGACGCTGCGAGCCTATCTGCGGCGACTGAGAAACTGCAGGCTGCGCAATCCAGCCCCGCGCCCCCTCCCGGTCGCCGCACCGCCGCGCCTCGCTCGCCTTGGCGATACCGTCGTGGAATGGTGGTGCTGCTCGGACGTCACGAGGAATTCGCCGCCCACGACACCGGAGGCTGGCATCCGGAGCGTGCCGAGCGGCTGGCCGCCGTGTTCGCCGGCGTCGAAGCCTCGCCCGCCGCCGAGCTGGTCGTCCCGTTCGAGCCTCGCAGGGCGACGCGCGCCGAGCTCGAGATCGTCCACGACGGCTCGTATATCGAGAGCATCGAGGACCATTGCCGGAGGGGAGGCGGCCACGTCGACCAGGACACCGTCGCCGGTCCCGGCTCGTTCGACGCGGCGCTGCGGGCCGCGGGGGCCGGCCCCGACGCAGTCGAGCGGTTGCGGCGTGGCGAAGGCGGGGCGGCGTTTCTCGCCGTGCGCCCGCCGGGGCATCACGCGCTCGGCGCCCGTGCGATGGGGTTCTGCCTCTTCAACAACGTTGCCGTGACGGCCGGTCTGCTCGCCGCCCAAGGCGAGCGCGTCATGGTGCTCGACTGGGACGCCCACCACGGCAACGGGACCCAGGACCTGTTCTACGAGCGCGCCGACGTTCTCTACGTGTCGCTCCACCAATTCCCCTTCTATCCGGGAACCGGCTCGTTGACCGAGACGGGAGACGGCCCCGGGCGAGGGGCGACCGTGAACCTGCCGTTCCCAGCGGGGACCGCGGGCGACACCTACCGCCTCGCCTTCGACGAGGTCGTCGTCCCGCTCGCCGAGGAGTTCGCACCGGACTGGTTGCTCGTCTCGGCGGGGTTCGACGCGCACCGGGCCGACCCCCTGACCGACCTCGGTCTCACGGCCGGGGACTTCGTGGACCTTACGGCCCAGGCGGTGCGCCTGGTGCCGGCCGGTCGCCTGATCGCGTTTCTGGAGGGCGGCTACGACCTGACGTCGCTGGCCGCCTCCGTCGGTGCCTGCGTAGCTGCGCTCGGAGGGACGGAGTACCGACCCGAGCCCGCCTCGCGCGGCGAGATCAGCGAGCACGCCCGCGAGGTCGTTGCCAAAGCCAACCGCTACCACCGGGCTGCGCTCGCCGGGTGAGCCCCGACGACGGGATCCCCGAGCGGCTCCGGCCGGTCCTCGAGGCGACACTGCCGTTGGCCGAGCGGTTCAACGCTACGGGCAAGCAGGTCTACCTCGTCGGAGGACCGGTCCGCGACGGCATCGTCGGCCGTCCCGGCGGTGTCGAACCCGGGCCGGAGGTCGACATCGACCTCACGACGGATGCGACGCCCGACGAGATCGAGGCGCTGGTCTCGGACATCGCGGAGGCCATGTGGACGCAGGGAAGGCGTTTCGGGACGATTGGCTTGTTGTTCGGGGGGCATCGTTTCGAGATCACAACGCATCGCGCGGAGGCCTACGTACCCGACTCCCGCAAGCCGGAGGTCGCCTTCGGCCACGACGTCGAGACGGACCTGTCGCGTCGGGACTTCACTGTCAACGCGATGGCGCTCAGCCTGCCGGGCCTGAAGCTCGTCGATCCGTTCAACGGCATCGCCGACCTCGCCGCTCACCGGTTGCGCACCCCGCTCGACCCCGAGGTGTCATTTTCGGACGATCCGCTCCGCATGCTGCGCGCGGCCCGGTTCATCGCCGGTTACGGCTTGGAGCCGGACCCCGAGCTGGTCGTAGCCGTCAGGGAGCTGGGCTCACGCTTGGGGATCGTGTCCAGGGAGCGGATCCGGGACGAGCTGGACAAATTGATGGTGTTGCCGAATCCCACACCCGGATTGTGGTTTCTCGTCGATACGGGGCTGGCGTCCGAGTTCCTCCCCGAACTGCCTGCGCTTGCGCTCGAGCAGGACCCGATCCAACGGCACAAGGACGTCCTCGCCCACACCATCGCCGTGGTCGAGAAGACGAGTCCCGACAAGATTCTCAGGCTGGCCGCCCTGTTCCACGACATCGGCAAGCCGCGGACCCGGGAGATCGGTCCCGGCGGTGTCCATTTCCATCACCACGACGTCGTCGGGGCAAGGATGACGGTCGCACGCATGCAGGAGCTGCGCTATCCCACCGCCGAGATCCACGACGTCGCACGCCTGGTTGAGCTCCACCTGCGGTTCCACACTTTCAAGATGGGCTGGACCGACTCCGCCGTGCGCCGCTACGCCCGCGACGCCGGCCCCCTGCTGAGCCGGCTGAACGAGCTGACGCGCTGTGACTGCACGACCCGCAACGAGGCCAAGGCGCGGGAGCTCGGCGAGCGCATGGACGCTCTCGAGAGGCGGCTGGCCGAGCTGCGCGAGCTCGAGGAGCTGGACTCGATCCGGCCGGAGGTGGACGGGGTGGCGGTCATGGCGCACCTCGGGATCCCGCCGGGACGCGACGTCGGCGCCGCGCTCGAGTTTCTTCTTCAGATCCGTCTCGACGAGGGGCTGTTGGGCGAGGAGGAGATCCTGCGCCGTCTCGATGCCTGGTGGGCGGAGCGGCGCGCTTCCGGCTGAGCCGGGTGGCTCAGCGGTTGTTCGCGAATTCCTCGATCATCCGGTAGGCCTCGTCGTCGTGGAACTGCACCGGTGGCGACTTCATGAAGTAGGCCGACGGAGCGACGAGCGGGCCGCCCAGGCCCCGGTCGAGGCCGAGCCTGGCACAGCGCAGTGCGTCGATGATGACGCCGGCCGAGTTCGGCGAGTCCCACACCTCGAGCTTCAGCTCCAGGTTGAGCGGCACGTCCCCGAAATTGCGGCCTTCCATGCGGATGTAGGCCACCTTGCGGTCCTCGAGCCACGGCACATAGTCCGAAGGGCCGATGTGCACGGAGTCCTTCGGAAGCGCCCGGTCGATCTGGCTCGTGACGGCCTGGGTCTTCGAGATCCTCTTGGACTCGAGCCGCTCGGGCTCCAACATGTTGCGGAAATCCATGTTGCCGCCCACGTTGAGCTGGTAGGTGCGGTCGAGCACGATGCCTCGGTCCTCGAACAAGCGCGTGAGGATCCGGTGCACGATCGTGGAGCCGACCTGGCTCTTGATGTCGTCGCCGATGATCGGCACGCCCGCCTTGGCGAAGCGGTCGGCCCACTCGGGGTCGCTGGCGATGAAGACGGGGATGGCGTTGACGAACGCCACGCCGGCTTCGAGGGCCGCTGTCGCGTAGTGCTTCTGCGCCTGCTCGGAGCCGACCGGGAGGTAGGCGACCAGCACCTCGGCGCCGCTGCGGCGCAGTACGTCGGCCACGTCCACCGGTGAGGCCGGCGACTCCTCGACGCTCTTGCGGTAGTAGGTGCCGAGCCCGTCGAGGGTCGGACCACGCTCGACGGTGACGCCGAGAGCGGGGACTTCGGAGAAGCGGATCGTGTTGTTGTTCGAGGCGAAGACGGCCTTGGAGAGATCGAGTCCGACCTTGGCGGCGTCGACGTCGAAGGCGGCGACGAACTCGGTGTCGCCGACGTGATAGCCCCCGAGCGTCACGTGCATGAGACCGGGCACCCGGTCGCTCGGGTCGGCGTCGCGGTAGTACTCGACCCCTTGCACGAGCGAGCTCGCACAGTTGCCGATCCCCGCGAGGGCGACCTTGATCTTGTGGGCCGACCGAGTCATGGCTCGCTCCTTTCTCTGGCGTACTCCGGTGCGCGACCTGCGTCAGCGACCGGTTCGTGCAACGCGGCCGGCGGAACCTCCGCGGCCGGGACTGGCGGTACTGGGGACATTGAGGCCGGCGAGGCCGGCGAGGCCGAGAGCGCCACCTGCTCGGCCGCGATGAGACGGTCGATCCAGGTCAGATCGTTCTCCGTGACCTCGACGGCGTGCTCCACGAGGGAGCGCTCGTACCGGTCGAGTGGCCGCGACGGCGACTCGAACGCTCGACGGGAGCCGTCCCGCACCGCGACGAGCTGAGCACGGCGGCGGTGGAGAAGCCGGAGTCGAGCCTGAGGCGTGAGGTGGCGGGCGAACGCCCAACGCAAGGCGAACGCGCGGCCGTCCTCCGGCTTGGGCTCCTCTGTCTCGAGCAATCGGTGGAAGACCTCGTCGCCTCGCGCCGTGAGCTCGTACACACGGCGACCCCGCGTGCCCCCGGAGGCCCGCGCCGGCGCCGAGCGCCGCGAAGCGAGGCGTGCTCGGAAGGCGGCCCTCTCTCCGGCGATGGAGCCGGGATGCGGAAAGGCCCACGCTCCGGACGACTGAGCAGCCGGGGCGTGCCGCTCCGGAGACAGTTCATGGACGGCTCCGGCTGCCTCGAGGCGTGCCAGAGCCGGGTAGAGCGACCCGAACGACAGGCTCGAGAGCAGGCCGAAATCCCCGCGCAGCCTTTTGCGCAGGTCATAGCCGTGCATCGGGTGCTCCTTGAGCAGGCCGAGTATCGCGAGTTCGAGCACAGTCCTCACTATATCAACTCGACATATCGATGCGATATGTCGAGCGTGCATCGTAGCGGAAGCTCTCGGGCCTGCGCCAGCCTGGAACTACGCTCCGCGACCGTGGGTGACGCTGTGGGCCCGGGCACGCTTCCGCCCGCCGCCTGGTACCGGGACCCGTGGGGCATGGCACCGCTGCGTTGGTGGGACGGCCGGAACTGGACGGCGTTCACGTCGGCCACCCCCGAGGGGCCAGGGGTTCCTGGCGGCCCGGCCGCTGGCACTGCTGCCGCCGCCCGTCCCGCCGCCGCCGCCCCGGCCGGCGCCGCCGAACGTCCCCCCGGCCCGGCCGCCGCCGGTGCCGCCGCCGCCCGTCCCGCCGGTGTCGCCGCCGCCGGCCCGGCCGCCGAACCTGTCGGGAGATCCATACGCCGGCGCTTGACGGTCGAGCTCGTCATCGTGCTCGCGATCTTCCCGCTCCCGTACGTGCTGAACGCGGTCGCGGTCCTCGTGCAGGCGGCGGTCCACAAAGGAACGCCCGGCCGGTTCCCTCTGCCGATCGCTGGTCACCCGACGTTGTCGTTTCTGATCGACCTCGTCCTCACGCTTGAACCGTTGGCGGCAGCCGCACTGGTCATCTACCTCCTGTCGGTCTCCGGGGAAGGCGGTGGCCGCGCGATCGGGCTGGACAGCTCCGATGCCAGGAAGGATCTCGCGCTCCTGCTTCCGGTCTTCCTGCTCTGCTTCCTGGTCCCCCAGGCCGGGGTCGCCGTCCTCCTTCACGCCGCCAACGTCCGGGGCATCACGCCGCCGACGCAGCATCTGCCGGGGTACTTCTCGATCGTCGGGATCGCGACTGCTCTCACGGCCGGCGTCGCGGAGGAGATCGTCGTGTTGGGGTACCTCGTCAGACGTCTCGAGCAGCGGGGTCTTTCGCCCGCGGCCGTGGTCACGATCGCCGTCCTGGTCCGGATCTCCTACCACCTGTACTACGGCTGGGGAGTTCTCCCGATCCTCGCCTGGGCGTTGGCGAGCGTTCTCGTCTACCGGAGGTACCGGAGGTTGTGGCCCTTCATCGTCGTGCACGCGCTATGGGACCTCGGCCTCATCCTGCTGCCGTTCTTCGGCGGCGGGGAGTTGGTCGTCGAGGTCCTGCTGCTCGGTCCGTCAACCTTCGTGTTCTGGCTCCTGTGGCGCGGCCGGCTTGCCGGTCGGCCCGACCTCTCACGGTCGGATGCGGGGCGGCGCGGACTGTAGCCTGGCCGACATGCCGAGCGTCCGGAGCGGTCCACAGTCGAGCTGGGGGGTTGGGGGACCCCCGCGCCCGGGCCGCATCGAGTACCGGCTCATGCGCGAGTCGATCGTCAAGGAGTACCGCCGCGGCCGGCTCGGCAGGGTCGACGTCTGCGACGCTCAACCCGAGCTTCTCCGTGTCGCGAAGAACCTGGGACGACACACCGACACCGACTGCCCGATCTGCGAACAAGAGCGACTCGTCCACGTCACGTTCGCGTTCGGCCCCGGCCTTCCTCCGAGCGGCCTGCCGCTCACCGATCTCCGCGAGCTCTCGAAGACCGCCCGGCGCAGCAGTGACGTAACGTGCTACGTGGTCGAAGTCTGCAAGGGGTGCAGCTGGAACCATCTCCTGAGGGTCTTCGCCGCAGGAGGCAACGACCACTGATCGACCACTGATCGACCGCTGATGGACCGCCGGCAGCACGAGTGCGCCGGACGGGAGGAGGTCCGAACATGGCAGGCCAAGTAACGGCACCGGATATCCGCGCTCGAAAGCGCAGCCGGGGGGCCGACCCCATCGTGATGATCACGGCGTACGACACGCCCTTCGGTCGTGTCGTCGACGAGGCCGGCGTCGACGTCATCCTCGTCGGCGACACGCTCGCCGAGGTGGTCCTCGGCCACGAGGACACGCTGCATGTGGGAATCGAGGATCTCGCTCATCATGTGGCGGCCGTGGCGCGCTCCAAGCCGCGCGCGCGTTGCTCGTGGGTGACATGCCGTGGCTCACCTACCACCTCGAGCCGAGCGAGACGGTCCGCAACGCAGCCGTCCTCGTGCGGGCCGGCGCCCACGCGGTCAAGCTCGAGGGTGGGCGCCGCCGGGTGGACGCCGTGCGGGCGATCCTGGACGCCGAGATACCGGTCATGGGTCATCTCGGACTCACGCCGCAGTCGATCAACGCCATCGGCGGCTACAAGGTTCAAGGGCGGGAGGCGAGCGCCGCCGGGGAGCTTCTGAGGGATGCCGAGGCGCTGGCGACGGCGGGTTGTTTTGCGATCGTGCTGGAAGGAGTGCCGGACGTGCTCGCCGAGCGCGTCACTGCGGCCGTGGACGTGCCGACGATCGGCATCGGGGCAGGGCCCGGTTGTGACGGACAGGTCATGGTGCTGCACGACCTGCTCGGGCTCGCCGAGGGCAAATCTCCGAGGTTCGTCCGCCGCTACGCGGAGCTGGGCAGTATCGCCACCGAGGCCGTGAGGGCCTGGGGGGCCGATGTGCGGGCGGGCCGCTACCCCTCAGAGACCGAGACCTATCACGCATCGGTTGAGCTGCGCGAGGCGCTCGCCGAGCTGCCGTCCTGATCAGGGGTGCGTAGCGCGGGCCCTGTCAGCTTCGCGGCCCCGGCTCGGGGACCCCGGCTCGGCGGACTCAGGCTCGGCGGCCCCGGCTCGGCGGCCCCGCTTGGCGGCCCCGGCTCGGCGACTCCGGCTCGGCTGATACAACTGCCTGCGATGCTGCGAACGTGGAAGACGACCTGCCCGGGCGCAGCGGGCCTCGGCTAGCATGATCGGGTCCCTATTACCCCTGCCCCGTTTCGAAGCGGGGCCCCGAGCGCCAGGCGCGCCGGGTCCGGAGGAGGTGAGGCCGCAATGCGGCCCTACGAAGTCATGGTTATTTTCGATGTCGGCCTTGAGGACGGCGACATCAACGCAAGTCTCGATCGCATCACGGCGCTCGTGCGTGACCGCGGGGGCAACCCCGGGCGGGCCGAGCGCTGGGGCCGCCGAACATTCGCGTACGAGCTCAAGCATCGCACCGAGGGCTATTACGTGCTTATCGAGTTCACGGCCGAGCCGACCCTCGTGGCGGACCTCGACCGCATGCTGACTCTTGATGACATCGTGCTTCGCCACAAGGTGATGCGGCAGCCGGACAAGCAGAGTGGGCGTGCCCTCCGAGCTGAAGCGAAGCGGCGGGAGACCGCCGAGCGCAAGGCTGCGCGGGCCAAAGCGGCGAGCTGAGCGAACTGGAGAGAATGAGATGTCGAACGGAAACTCCGTCACATTGGTGGGCAACGTCACTCGTGACCCTGAATTGCGCTTCACGCCGAACGGGCAGGCGACCGCGAGCTTCGGACTCGCCGTCAACCGCCGCTGGCAGAACCGCCAGACCCAGGAGTGGGAGGAGGCGACGTCCTTCTTCGACGTCGTGTGCTGGCGCGAGATGGCCGAGAACGTCAGCGAGACGCTGACGCGTGGAGCACGGGTGATCGTCACGGGTCGCCTCGAGCAGCGCAGCTGGGAGACCGCCGAGGGTGACAAGCGGTCGAAGGTCGAGGTCGTGGCAGACGAGCTGGGCCCGAGCCTCCGTTGGGCGACCGCCCAAGTGGTCAAGAACGAGAAGCGGGGGCCCGGTGACGGCAGCTCCTCCGGCGGAGGGAGCGGTCGCGGGACTGCCCCGCGCACGGCGGCCCAGCCGGCGGCCCAGGCTGGCGGCGAGCCGTTCGCCGCTTACGACGAGGAGCCTTTCTAGATGGCGCGGAACAATGACCGGGACCGCGGCACCCGCCGCGCTCCGAAGGAGACGGGCCGGCGCACGAAGAAGAAGATCTGCATCTTCTGCAAGGAGCACGCCACCTGGGTCGACTACAAGGACGTGAACCTGCTGCGCAAGTTCATGTCGGATCGGGGCAAGATCCGGGCAAGACGGGTGTCCGGAAACTGCGCCCAACATCAACGTGAGGTGGCCCTCGCGATCAAGACGGCCCGTGAACTGGCACTACTCCCGTTCACCCAGCGGACGACGAGCGAGCGACCCGGCGGACGAGGGGCTGGTCGTGGTGGTGGAGCCGGCCGTGGCGGGCCGCGGCCGGAGTCGCGAGAAGGGCCCTCCCTCGATGCGGTGGTCGACGACTCCGGGGCTCCCGGCGAGATGGCTGAGCGGGACGACGAGCTCGTGCCCGTCGGCCTCGAGGACGAGGCTGGTGAGCCGTGAAGGTCGTGCTGCGCGCCGATGTTCCCGGCGTCGGCAAACGCGGCGACATCACCGAGGTCTCTGACGGGTTCGCCAGGAACTATCTGGTACCGCAAGGCCGCGCGATCGTGGCCAACCGCGGCATCGAGGGCCAAGCTGCCGCCATGCGCCGATCACGCGACCTGAAGGATGCCAAGAACCGCGAGAGCGCCGAGGCCATTGCCCGCAAGCTCGTCCCGATCGTGTTTCGGATCGAGGCTCGTTCGGGGAGCGAAGGCCGCTTGTTCGGGTCCGTCACCGCAGCCGACATCATCGAGGCGGTGAATCGCCAGTCCGGTGTCGAGCTCGACCGCCGGCGCCTCGTCCTGGACGAGACGGTCAAGACGCTCGGGACCCACGAGGTCGGTGTCCGTCTCCATCCTGAGGTCGAATTCCGCCTCACGTTCGAGGTCGTGAGCTCGAACTGACGGGCTCGCGCCGTCTACGCGGGCGGTCCGGGGCAAGGGGACCGAGCTGACCGCCGAGACGGCGGTGATACACCTGGATGCGACGATGCGCTCGTGGCTCGCAACGTGGTGGGAGTTCTTCTCCACGTTCCGTGCACAGGATTCCCCGGTCATTCTCCAGCTAATCCACAGGATCCGGCTCTAGCGACCCCCAGGCTCGGTCGGCAATCCTGGGGGTCGTAATGGTCGCCTTGCATCCCGTCGCCGACTCAACGCGGCGCCGGCCAGGTATGACGTCACCCACGGGGGGCGCCTCGGCCGGATCGCGAGTACCGCCGCACAATTTCGACGCCGAGGAGTCCGTGCTCGGCGCCATGCTGCTTTCGCGAGACGCCATCGCGGTCGTGGTCGAGCAGGTGACGACCGAGGACTTCTACAAGCCCTCACACGCTCACATCTATGACGCAATCACCTCGCTGTACGCGAGGGGCGAGCCCGCCGACTCGATCACCGTTCCCGAGGAGCTTCGGAGACTCGGCGTGCTGGACGCATCCGGCGGCGCGGCGGCGCTCATCGCCTTGCAAGCCAATACGCCGGCGATCTCGAGTGCCGGCCGGTACGCCGCGCATCGTTCAAGAGCACGCGCTGCTCCGCCGTTTGATCGGAGTCGCCCACGAGATCGCCGAGATCGGTTACGAGCTCCCGGTCGACGTCGCCGGCGCACTTGACCAGGCCGAGGCCATGGTGTTCGATGTCGCACAACGGCGCAGCTCAGACAGCGTGCGCTCGTTGAAGGACCTCCTCACCGAGAGTCTCGAACGTCTCGATCACCTTTACGACCGGGGCGAGACCATCACCGGCGTCCCAACCGGCTACGGCGAGCTCGACCACCTGCTCTCGGGCCTCCAGCCTTCCAACCTGGTCGTGGTAGGCGCCCGGCCTTCGATGGGGAAGACTGCGTTCGCGCTCGGGCTGGCGACGCACGCAGCGTCGAATCACGGAGTGCCGGTCCTGTTCTTCTCGCTCGAGATGAGCCACCTCGAGATAGCCCAGCGTGTCCTCGCCGCCGAAGCACGCTTGGACGTCACCAAGCTGCGCAACGGCCGCCTGCTCGACAGCGACTGGCCCAAGATCTCGAGCGCTATCGGCCGAATTGATACCGCACCGCTGTTCATCGACGACAACCCGAACGTGACCATCATGGACATACGCGCCAAGGCTCGGCGGATGCGGTCGTCCGACAGCATCGGCCTCGTCGTCATCGACTATCTCCAGCTCATGACGGGCCGGTCGTCGGCGGAGAACCGCCAGGTCGAGATCTCCGAGATCTCCCGCGGTCTCAAGATCCTGGCACGCGAGCTGCAGCTGCCGGTCGTGGCGCTCAGCCAGCTGTCGCGAGGTCTGGAGGCACGGGCCGACAAGCGCCCGATGCTCGCGGATCTCCGAGAATGCCTGTCGGGAGAGACGTCGATCGCTCGAGCCGACACGAACACCCCCACGACGATCGGCAAGCTCGCGCTGCTCGAACGAGCGCAACGTCCCCGTCTGGTCGCTCGGCGAGGACCGGGAGCTCGTGCCGTCCGTGATGGCCGGTGCCTGGTCGACAGGTGTGAAGCCGGTGTCGAGAATCCGCTTCGGATCGGGTCGCGAGGTTCGTGCGACGTCGAACCACCCCTTCTTGACGCGAGGCGGCTGGACGCGGGTGGAGGAGCTCGCCGTTGGGCACAGGGTTGCCACCGGACGCTGCGATCCTCGGAGCCGGGTCGTGTCGTGGGACCCGATCATCGCCATCGACGCCGACGGCGAGTCGGAGGTCTTCGACGCATCCGTGCCGGGTACGCACAGCTTTCTTGCTAATGGCCTCGTCGCCCACAACAGCGGTGCCATCGAGCAGGATGCCGACGTGGTGATGTTCATTTACCGCGACGAGGTCTACAACTCCGACTCCGCAGACCGGGGGACGGCGGAGGTGCTGGTCGCCAAGCACCGCAATGGCCCGACCGGAGCGGCCCACTTGGCGTTCATCGCCAACTACGCAAAATTCGGAGACCTGGCTCGGGTCTGAGCCGGCGTGGCCGGAGTGTGCCTCGGCGCCCGCGGCAAGTATGAAAATCCTTTTCAACTTGCCTCCAATCGAGATTGCGACTGGTCGCAATCATTCGCGGAGGCAAGTTTGGAACGTTTTTCAATGTCGGCGGGTCCACTGCCGCGGTTTCGATCTCGAAGACTCGACCGGAGCCACCGTTTTCAGATGTCGGAGGGTCGAGCGGCCACCCCTCCGGGGGCCGGCTCCGTTCCCTCCCAGTAAGGGCGCCGGAGCTCGCGCTTCAGCGGCTTCATCGCGCCCGACAGGGGAAGCGGCTCGGTCCGGAATTCGACCGACTTCGGAACCTTGTAACGGGCGATGGTCGCCCGGGCATGCTCCTTGATCTCCTCTTCCGTGGCGCTCGCGCCGGGGCGGAGAACCACGATCGCGTGGACCTGTTCGCCCCAGGTGGGATCGGGGATTCCGATCACGGCTACGTCGAGGACGGCCGGGTGATCGGAGATGGCGTTCTCGACCTCGATCGAGTACACGTTCTCGCCTCCCGTGACGATCATGTCCGCCACGCGGTCGACCAGGAAGAGATAGCCCCCGGGGTCGAGGTGGCCGGCGTCTCCGGTGTGGTACCACCCACCCCGGAACGCCTGAGCGGTCTCCTGCGGTCGGTTCCAGTACTCGCGCATGAAGCTTCCAGCCCTCGCGCACACCTCGCCTTCGATGCCCGCCGCGACCGCGTTGCCGTCGCCGTCCTGGATCGACAGGGTCACCCCCAGCACCGGCCGGCCGGCCGAGCGCAGACGGTCGCCGCCGGCGCGGTGATCGGCATCGGTCAGCATCGTGAGGATCGACGAACACTCCGTCATTCCGTACCCTTGCCAGAGAGCGACGGCCGGCAGCGTCGCCCGGATGCGCTCGAGCAGGGCTTTCGGCATCGGCGAGGCCCCGTAGACGAGGTCGCGCAACGAGGCCAGGCTCTCCGCACGGAACTTCGGATGGTCCAGGAGCATGGCGATCATCGTCGGCACCATCACCGTCCAGTCCACCTGGTAGGTGGCGATCAGGTCCATGACTGCGACCGGATCGAAAAGGGGGACGAAGACCGACGTCCCACCGATTGCCGGGACTCCGAGGATCCCTCCCATGGAAGCCGCGTGGAACATCGGTGTCTGGTGGAGGTACACACGGTCGGGGTCGAGTTCCACGGCCATGGCGATGTGGTACAGATTCAGGACTTCGGCTCGCTGGTCCAGCAGGACGCCTTTCGGGAGACCCGTGGTCCCGCCCGTGTACATCAGAACGACGGGATCGTCCTCCTCGGGCTCGGACGGAGCCATGGGACGGCCGAGCTTTACAAGCTCCTCGTATCCGACGTCGTGCGCGGACTCGCCCGAACCGATCAGGACGATGGCCCTGAGAGGAAGCTCCTTCCGGATCGGCTCGATGCTGCGCAGGAGATGACCGGCGAACAACGAGTCGACGAAGACCACCTCGGTGGCCGAGTCCGCAAGAATGGACTGGAGCTCCTTTGGGGCAAGCCGCAGGTTGAGCGGATTGATGGTGGCGCCGCCGAGAAACGCGGCATGGTACAGCTCCAGGAGCTCGTGCCCGTTGGCGGCCATGACCGCGAAGCGGGCCCCTCGGTCGAGGTGCAGCTCCCGCCTCAGGGCGTCGGCGAGACGCAGCACCCGTTCCGCGTGCTGGGCAAAGGTCGCGTGGTAGTCGCCATCGTGGAACCCGACCTTGTCGCCCCACCGCTCGAACGAGGGCAAAAGGATCCGGCTGCCGACGAGCTCCTTCATCGCGATCCTCCTTTTCCGCCCGCCACCTTCGCGCGTCACGGTCCGCCACACGTTCGGAGGCCAGGGCCTGCCGGCTCTTCCAAGCGAGCGGGCTGTAGCCTGCAACCCCGTGGCCGACGTTCCCCCCAGCGACGGCGCTGCCGCCGGCGACGCTCCACGGCGCGGCACGAGCCAAAGCCGGCCGCGCCCGCCGGCCCAAGCGGAGACGCTGGCCCAAGCGCGTAATGATCGGCAGCGCAGCCGTCGTGCTACTGGCGGTCTCGCTCGGGCTCGGAGGCTACTTCTACCTCAGTTACCAGTTTCACCAGATCAAGAAGGTGCACGTCGACCACCTCAACAAGGTGCCGGACGCCAAGCCGGGCAAGCCGGCAACACCCTTCACCGTCCTGCTCGTCGGTTCCGACTCACGAGCGTTCGTCGACACGCCGGGACAGTGCGCAGCGTTCGGGGAGCCGGGGTCGTGCGGCTCGGATTCGGGCGGCCAGCGCAGCGACGTCATCATCCTCGCCCGGGTGGTACCTGCGACCCACAAGATCGAGATGATGTCGATTCCCAGGGACACCTGGGTCACCATCCCCGGCCACGTGCAATACGTATCCGGCCAGAATCGGATCAACGTCGCCTTCAACGACGGGCCGTCGTTGCTCGTGCAAACGATCGAGCAGGACTTCCACGTTCCCATCAACTATTTCGTGGAGGTGAACTTCCTCGGGCTGCAGAGCATGGTGGACGCGATAGGTGGCATCCATCTCGACTTCAAGTATCCATTGAAGGACACGCTGTCCGGCCTGAACGTCCCCTCGACAGGATGCCAGATCGTCCACGGAGGCCGGGCCCTCGCCCTTGTGCGCAGCCGTCATCTCCAATATGAGGTCAGCCCCGGCGTCTGGGACCAGGACTACGGCAGCGACTTCACGCGGATCCGCAACCAGCAGGCCTTCTTCCGGGCGGTGATCCATCAGCTGAACGCCGAGATCACCAACCCCATCGCCCTGAACGGCTTCATCAGTTCGGCAGCCCACAACCTCACGATCGACCAGACCCTGACCGAGAGGACGCTGGTGAGTCTCGCCACCGAGTTCCACAACTTCCCACCCGGCTCGCTCAAGGCCGTAACGTTGCCGACCGTCGGGCCGTACATCACTTCGGGAGGCGCCGACGTGCTCTTGCCGGCTGCCAGGTCCGACGAGACGATGATCCGGGCCTTTCTGGCATTCGGCGCCAACGGGCACGGCTCCAGGTCGGCGACGTCCACGACCACGACGAGCACGAGCGCCGCGGCCGGCGGGGCTCCCACGTCGACCACTGCGCAAGTCGACCACGTCGGTCAAGCAGACCACGGTGACCACCATCGCACCGACTCCGAGCGGCGAGAGCCCGATCTACAACACCCAGTCACAGCCTTACGACCCCGTTCCCTGCTGAGCCCGCTGCGACTGGGCACGGGCCGCGGTCATATCGACCCAGGCACCCCCGCGGGGCGGCTCAGTCGAGGTGCGAGCGGTCGTTGAAGCCGCGCAACAGCCAGCGGGAACCTGCCACGACGATGGTCGAGATAGCCGCATTGTCGGAGCCGATGAAGGCGAACGGCCGTGAACCGGTCGCGATAGCCAGAACGGCTCCGATCGTGCCGCCGTGGGCGACGCACACGACGCGCCCACCTCGGTGCCGCTCGGCGATCCGCCCGATCGCAGAGCCCACGCGAGCGGCGATCGAGGCGTTGGACTCGGCGCCGGGAATCAGGTCCCAGCGTTCTTCTTCGAAGATCCGGGCGGCCAGAGGATCGCCCTCGGCGATGCGCTGACGGTAGCGACCGCCTTCCCACTCTCCGAGGCGAACCTCGGCCAGCGCCGGTTCGACCTCCGGCGCCAGGCCGAGCCGCTGAGCGAGAGGAGCCGCCGTCTCGACGGTGCGTCGCAGGGACGTGACGTAGATCGCGTCGATGCGTGTTGCCCCCAGACGGTCGGCGACGAGCGCCGCCTGCAATCGACCTGTACTCGACAGCTCCGGATCGCCCCTGCCGTCTACGAGGGGGAAGGGCTGATCGGGATCGGCGGCCTCGGACTCCCCGTGACGCACCAGCAGCAGCTCGGTCGCCCCAGCCGGTGACGTGAACCGGATCTGGCGGTAGCTCCTCGGCGCCGCACCGGCGTCGGTGACCGCCCGCGGGCCCGCTGGCGGCTCATTCTCAGGGGCCATAGGCGCCCAAGCCTAGGAGCGCCTCGCCGGCGAGCCGCCGCCGGCGAGCCGCCGCTGCCGGACTCGAGCCGCCCCCGCCGGCGTCCCCGGATCCTCGGACGTCGGGGGCTAGCGTTTCGGGGGCCGGGCGGCATCGAAGGGACAGCGATGGGCGGAGAGGCGACAGGCCTGGCGGCGCGGATGCTCGAACAGCTCGGCCGGGCGGTCGTCGGAGCCGACACCGAGTTCCGCGTCGTCTATTGGAATCGGGCCGCTGAGGACATGTTCGGCTGGTCACCCGACGAGGTCCTCGACCGGAACATTCTCGAGGCCACCGGCACCGAGCTCGACCCCGACCGCGGCCTGGAGCTGCTGGAGCAGCTGAAGGCGGGCGCGGCTTTCTCCGAAGAGGTCTGGATGGGCGCACGTGACGGGAGGCGGTTCCCCGTACTTGCAAGCGTGACTCCGATGATGGACGGCGACCGCATGGACGGGATCGTCGCGGTCCTGATCGACGTGACTGAGTACCACGAGAGCGAGGACGCCCGGAGGGCGGCCGAGGAGCAGTTCAGGCTGGGTTTCGAGAGGGGCGCGCTCGGCATGGCGATGGCCGATCTCGAGGGCTACATCACGCGGGTCAACCCGGCCCTGTGCGCCATGCTCGGGAGGAGCAGCGACGACATCGTCGGCCATAGCGCGGATGACTTCGCCCATCCCGACGACTCGCCAGCGTCCTACGAGGTCGTGGGCGACCGGATGCTCGACGAGGGACTGACCACGACAGCCGTGGAGCGGCGCTTCCTTCGAGAGGACGGCCAGGTCGTCTGGGCGATCGTCGACGTCACGCTTGTGCGAAGCGAGGAGGGCACGCCGCAGTACTTCTTCGCGCAGATCCAGGACATCACCGAGCGGAAGGGCTCCGAGGAGGCGTTCGAGCACTTGGCGCTGCACGACCCGCTCACCGGCCTGCCGAACCGGCTGCTCATCCAGGACCGGCTTGCGGGCGCGCTCGCCAGGGCACGACGGCACGACCAACGGGTCGGGATCGTGTTCGCCGATATCGATCGCTTCAAGCTCGTCAACGACACCCTCGGCCACTCGGCCGGCGATCAGCTGCTCATCGAATTGGCAAAACGCCTCTCTGCCGGCACGCGAGCCCCCGATACCGTCGGACGCTTCGGCGGCGACGAATTCGTCATGATCTGTGAGGACATCGAGGATCCTTCCGAGGCGGAGGCTTTCGGCACGCGGGTCATGCGGATGTTCGACGACCCCTTCACGGTCGATGGGCACGAGCTGTTCATCACCGCGTCGTGCGGGCTCGTCCTGGCGGGACCGGAGGACACCCCGATGACCGTGCTGCGGGACGCCGACGCGGCCATGTACCGCGCCAAGGATCTCGGCCGGGCCCGGATCGAGCTGTTCAACTCGGAGTTACGGCAGCGGGCGGCGCGACGCCTTGAGCTCGAGAGCTCGCTGCGCCACGCGCTGGACCGGGGCGAGCTGCGCCTGGCCTATCAGCCGATCGTTTCGCTCAGCACCGGCTTGACCGTCGGGATGGAGTCGCTGCTGCGCTGGGACCGCCCCGACGGCGACTCAGTGCCTCCGGCCGAATTCATCCCGGTCGCCGAGCAATCCGGGCTGATCGCGCCGATCGGCGACTGGGTGATCGACGAGGCCGTGTCCCAGATCATGCGCTGGCGCCGGAACCTCCCGGGCGCAGAAGAACTCTGGGTCTCGGTCAATCTGTCGTCGCGCCAGCTGGCGCCCGCCGTCGTCACGATCTGCGAGAGAGCCCTGGCCAAGCACGACGCTCCGGGTGCGGCGATCAGCATCGAGATCACGGAGAGCATCCTCATGGAGGACGTCGAGGCTTCGATCGAGGTCCTGAGAAGTCTGCGTGCGCGGGGCATCCTGGCGGCAATCGACGACTTCGGGACCGGTTACTCGTCTCTGGAGTATCTGAAGCGCCTTCCGCTCAGGGTGCTGAAGATCGACCGCTCGTTCGTCGATGGGCTCGGTGTCGACCCGCAGGACTCGTCGATCGTTCACGCCATCGTCAGTCTCGCCCGCGCCATGGACCTCGAGCCTTGCGCCGAGGGAGTCGAGACCAGCGGTCAGCTTCAGGAGCTGATCTCGCTGGGATGCTGCTATGGCCAAGGGCACCTGTGGGCGCCGGCGCTGCGGCCGGACGAGTTCGAGCGGTGGTACTCGGAACGCTCCGAAAAGGCGGCCCTCAGCTAGCCGCGAACGGCTTGCCAGATGGCGGACCAGCCAGTTCGTGACATACTGTCCCGCAACCGAACCGGGTCGCCTAGACACGAGCGGGGGCGGCATGCGCCTCGAGAGACCGAGTTGTGCCATCGCGGCGATCGCCGCCGGGATCACCCTGGCGGGCGCGCTCGTCGTCCCTCTGGTGGAAGCGGTCGCCAGGGCGGGCGGTGCCCCGGCCGTCGAAGCCTCCCGTACGGCCGGCGTCGTCGTGGCCGGCGTCAGCCTCGTGGTGCACTCACCGTCGCTTCCCGAAGCAGCCTTCGTCGCCTCGAAGCCCGGTGCTCCCCTCCAGGGTGCGGCCGCGGTGACCCAGGTGCCCTACCGGGAGTTCTCGATCCGCGCCTATTCCTACGGATCGCCTGCGCCTGCCGAGGGCATAGGTGTGGTCGATCCTCAGGATCTCGCCGCGTACCGATCCATCGGTGCCGGACGTCTGGTTCGATCTCTGCAGCTTCCGGCCAAGGTCTTCGGGCACCGGGTCGAGGGCTCCGTCCGTGTCGTCGATGTCGGCCTCGGTCGCCGCCACCAGCCGACCGAGGTCGTGTCGTGGTTGACCGACGCCGGCGGGCAGCTCTGGGTCATCCGCGCCGCCGGCCCGCTGCCCGGCGATCGGCGGGCCGAGGCCGACTTCACGGCGGGAACCTGGATCTCGGCGAAGAATCTCGTGCAGGCGAGCACGCTGGCGCGTCGTGGGTCGTCGGTTGCCGCGACAGAAGACTCCTCGTGGGCGATGGGACCGGCGATCGCGGTCCCGCACGAATCGGTCGACCCGCCGCCGGTCAGGACCCCGGGATGGTGGAGCGGGGTCTGCGACGTCAACAACCATCCCGGGTCATTCCCTCTCTCGAGCTGGGACGGTCTCACGGCTTGCGGCCCGGGGGTGAACCGCGGTGGCGAGGACGTCGCCGTCAGCTTCTTCCCGGGCGCCTGGGGAGAGCTCGAATGGGAGTGCGTCGAGTTGTCCATGCGATGGCTGTACCTCGAGTACGGGGTGCGCCCTTACGGTGCCAACGGTTCGGGGGTCGTCGCCAACTACACCAAGGCGGACGGCGGCGATCTCGAGCAGATCGCCAATGACGGCGCGAGCGTGCCTCTCCCGGGTGACGTCCTGAGTCTGGAACCGACATCGACCGAGGGACACACCGCGGTCGTCACCGCGACGAACGTGGTGCACGGCAACGGCACCATCAGCATTCTCGAGCAGAACATGAACGGCGGGAACGGGACGAACACCCTCAGTGTCGTCGGGAACATCGTCGAGCCGGACTTCGGCATGGCGGTGACCGAGTGGCTGCAGTCGCCGAACGCTATTCCGGCGGGCGCCCCGACTCCCGGCGAGGCCGATCTCGTGCAGGACGGGGGCTTCAACCGGGCCGACGGCGGCGGTTGGCGCACCGGACGGGGATCGCATCTCGCGATGATGTCGCGCGGCAGGATCGTCACGAGGCCCTACGAGGGCAACGGCTTCGCCGTCACGTACGCCTCAGCGGCGGGGGGAGGCATCTACCAGGACATCCCGTTCCCGGTCAGCGCCGGGCAGAGCTTCTGCGCGGACGCCGAGGTGGTCAGCGCCGGCCTGCGCTCGGGAGCCACGGGCACGATGACCATCTGGCTTCTCGGCACCTCGCGTACTCAGTCCTCCGGGGTCAGGTTCGGGCCGCTGCCGGGCGGCAACCAGTGGACGCGAAAATCGACCTGTGTGACCGCGACGAGAGCGCACTCGGACATCCGAATCCAGTTCTACGAGGCCCCGAAGACGCCCGCACTGGGCATCGACGCGGTCGACGTGCACGAGTCGCTGGTCGCTAACGGCGGGTTCAATCCCGCCGACGGCGGCCACTGGCGCACCATGCGCGGCGCGCGTCTCGCGGTCTACTCGGCCCGCAATCTCGCGACGCGCCCGTATGAGGGCAACGGCTTTGGAGTCACCAAGACCTCGCTCGTGGGCGGAGGCATCTACCAGGACATCCCGTTAGCGATCGGTGCCGGCGAGAGCTTCTGCGCGGACGCCGAGGTGGTCAGTGTCGGCAAGCGCCCGGGCGCCGGCGGCGAGCTGGCGATCTGGCTGCGGGGGAGCACGCGTGAGCAGTCGTCGAGGATCCGTTTCGGCCCACTCCCGGCGAGAAACGGGTGGACTCCCGTGTCCGCCTGCGTGACCGCGACGAGCCGGCATTCCGACATCCGCGTCCAGTTCTACGACGCTCCGCGGACTCCCAAGCTCGGCATCGACGCCGTTGACGTCCATCAGTCGTTCGTCGCGAACGGTGGATTCAACCGGGCCCACGTCCGCCACTGGCGCGCCGGGCGCGACTCCGATTTCGCGATCGAGCCGGCCGGCAAGTTCGCGACACGGCCCTACGCGGGCAGCGGCTTCGGAGTCACCAGCACCTCGCGGCTCGGCGGCGGTGTCTACCAGGACGTCAGGTTTCCTGTCATCGCGGGCGAGAGCTTCTGCGCGGACGCTGAGGTTGTCACCGCCGGGAAGCGTTCGGGAGCAAGCGGGAACCTGACGATCTGGCTCCTCGGGCGATCGGCCAACCAGTCCTCGACGGTGGACTTCGGTCCGCTCCCGGGCCATAGCCGGTGGACGCACGTCTCGGCGTGCGTCACGGCGACCAGTCCACACTCCGACGTCCGGATCCAGTTCTACGACAATCCCGGGACCTCGCGGCTCGGCATCGACGCGGTCGACGTCCGGTAGCGCCGCCGGCGTTGGGACTGATCCGGCGCGCAGGGCCCTCAGGTCTGGAGAGCTTGCGCGGCCGCTGCAGGCACCTTCGGGCGTTCGAGCCGCCACCGCCTCGCGAGCAGGACCGCGATGCCGACCAGGAAGGCCAGCATCGCCCAGAAGTACGAGTCGCCGATGAACAGCTCCCAGATGTTCTCGCGCAGACCCCGGTCGTGCGAGGGCACCCACCAGATGGGGCCGGCCCAGAAGAAGAGCGTGGCGGCGACGGCCCACTTCCTGCCCGCGACCGGTGCGTCGGCGCCGAGGGCCAACCAGAGAATCGCCGGCACGGCCCAGACCAGATGGTGCGACCAGGTGATCGGCGACACGATCAGCCCGGTCACCGCGGTGACGAGGATCCCGAGGACAGACGACGACTCGCGATACGCCCACGCCGCAAGGCCGAGACCGAGCAGGCCGACCAGGATCGTGACCGACCAGAGGAGCGCCGGCGGCACGGTGCCGTGAGCGAGCCGCAGCGCTGCGCTCTTAAGGTTCTGGTTGCTGATGAAGAGCAGGTTTCCCGCCCGGGAGGGGATGAAGACGTTCTTCGTCCAGAACAGCCAGGATGCGCGCGGGGCGAGCGCGAACCCGGCCGCTCCGCAGACCAGGAAGGTCGCGGCAGCCCAGCAGGCGGCTCGGATCTGGCGCGTCAGGACAAGGTATGGGATGAAGATCAGGGGCGTGAGCTTCATCGCCGCCGCGAGGCCTGTCAGCACGCCTCGCGGAAGCCTCTTCGAATCGAGAGCCAGGTCGGCCATGACCAGCGCCACGATGAACACGTTCAGCTGTCCGAGGTAGAGGTCGACCAACGCCGGGTCGAGCGCGAGCGCCGGAAAGACGAGCAGGGCAGCCCACGACCGGCACCGGGCCTTGGGCAGTTCGGGGCGAAGAGCCCGAATGCTCACGTAGAGAAGCCAGATCATGCCGGCGACGTTGGCCAGGGCCCACAGTATCCGGGCGACATCGCGGGGAGTGTGGGCGAGAGGGATGAACACGATGGCGGCGAAAGGCGGATAGGTGAAGAAGAGATTCGTGCCCGCGAGCCGGAGCGAATACAGGTGGGGGCTCGAGGCGTGGGCGCCTCCCATGAGGTAGACGTCGATGTCGACCTGGTCGCCGTGAACCGCGTGCGCTGCCAACCCGATGGCGAGGCCGGCAGCGAGGAGCACCGAAACGACGCTGAGGATCTGCCTACCCCGGTCAGACAGCCGCCGCTGAGCGTCCATTAGCTACGCGACGCTAGAGCTTCGGCGGTCCCTTCTGCCGGTCCTCCGGGCGCCTGCTCTGGAAGAATGTCGGTCCGATGCAGATCAGCATGATGCTCAGCTACGCCGAGGGTTTCCGCGAGTCAGCCGACCAGGTTGCCGAGCTGGAGAAAGTCGGCCTCGACTTCGTCTGGGTCGCCGAGGCCTACGGCTTCGACGGCCCGAGCTTCATGGGTTACCTCGCCGCCAAGACCGAGCACGTCCAGATCGGCGCCGGCATCCTCCCGATTTACACCCGGACGCCGGCTCTGATCGCCATGACTGCGGCCGGATTGGACGCATTGTCGGGCGGCCGCTTCCAGCTCGGCCTCGGGGCCTCGGGCCCGCAGGTCATCGAGGGATGGCACGGTGTGCCCTACTCGGCACCGATCGCCCGCACCCGCGACGTGATCGAGATCTGCCGCAAGGTCTGGGCGCGCGAGGGGCCCCTCGAGCACGAGGGTCGTTACTTCACGGTGCCGCTGCCGCCTGGGCAGGGAACCGGTCTGGGCAGGGCCCTCAAGATCATCGCCCGGCCGGTCCGCCCCCGCATCCCGATCTGGGTCGCCTCGCTCGGCGAGAAGAACGTGGAGATGACCGCGGAGGTTGCGGACGGATGGCTTCCGATTCTGTTCGTTCCCGAGAGGGCGGCCCAGGTGTGGGGCGGCGCCCTCGCGGCAGGACGGGCCAGGCGCGAGCCGAGCCTCGGCTCCTTGCAGATCTGCGCGGGCGGCCCCCTCGCGATCGGCGACGCTACCGAAGTCCGTCGAGCGACGGAGTCGCTCCGGCCGATGCTCGCACTCTATATCGGCGGTATGGGAGCCAAAGGCCGGAACTTCTACAACGACGTCGCCTGCCGATACGGCTACGAGCGCGAGGCTGCCGAGATCCAGGATCTCTATCTGTCGGGCAAGAAGGCCGAAGCCGAGGCTCTGGTACCCGATGAGCTGTTGGCGGGCATGTCGCTCTGCGGACCGGCCTCGTTCGTGGCCGAGAGGATAGCGGCCTTCAAAGACGCTGGCGTGACGCAGCTGCAGGTCTCGCCCATCCCGACCGGGGACCAGACTGTGGCGTCGCTCATCGCGCAGTTGCGCGAGCTGGTCGACTGAGCTGGGACTTCAGTCCGGAGGTCCCGAAGTGGACCGCGCGAGCAGGCCCGTGCAGGCGAGCAGGATGTCCAACGTCGGCGTCCCGACGCCGGTGAGCCGGCCGATCTCGACGACGGCGCCGAGGATCGGCTCGAGCTCGAGGCGGCGGCCCCCCTCGAGATCCTGCAGCATCGAGGTCCGGTGCTCACCTACCTTTGCCGCAGCTGCGAGACGCTGATCGATCGACAGTGCGAGTGTGACGCCGACCGAGCCGGCCACCGCCGCGGCCTCTTCCATGGCGCGGTGCGCGAGCGGCCGGACGAGCGGGTCGGAGGTGAGGGCAGCGAGGCTCGCCCGGGTCAGCGCGCTCAGCGGGTTAAGCACGGCGTTGCCGACGAGCTTCAGCCAGAGCTCGCTGCGCAGGTCCGCCCGCACGGGGCAGCGGACTCCCGCCCGGGTCAACGCGGCGGCGATCTGCCGGCACCTCTCGCTCGTCGAGCCGTCCGGCTCCCCGATCGAGATGCGATGCCCCTCGATGTGCTCGACTACCCCGGGAGCCACGACCCGTGCCGCCGGGTAGACGACCGAGCCGACCACCCGGGTCGCCGGCAGGTGCTCCGCGATGACCCCGCCCGGGTCGACACTCTCGAGCCAAGTGTCGGCGAAGGGCCCGGGCTGGCCGTGGAAGTACCACCAGGGGATGCCGTTCTGGAGCGACACGAGGCACGAGTCGGGCCCGAGCGCCGCGCCGAGCGCCGGGGCGAGCGCAGTAAGTGCGTGGGCCTTCACGGCGAGGAAGACCACGTCCGCCCCGGTCACGGCGCTGATGTTCTCCTCGAGGCTCGGGTGCAGCGACGAACGTCTTCTCCGGCGTGATGATCGAGAGCCCGTGCTCGCTGATGGCTGCGAAGGTCGCGCCCCGGGCCACGAGCGTGACCTCCTCGCCGGCGCCGATCAGCTGGCTGGCGAGCCACCCCCCGATCGCCCCGGCCCCGACAATCGCCAGCCTCATTCGCCAAGGCCGAGCGACTCGGCGACCTTGGCTCGCTGCAGCTTGCCCGTGGCGGTGCGCGGCAGCTGGTCGACGATCCGGATCGTCCGGGGCACCTTGAACGCGGCCAGCTTCGTCCGGCAGTGGGCGAGGAGCTCGGCCTCGGTCACCGGAGCGCCGAGCACGACGGCGGCGGCGACGTCCTGGCCGAGCGCCGCATGAGGCGTGGCGAACGCAACGGCTTCGGTGACGGCCGGGTGGCCCAGCAGCACCTCGTCGATCTCGCGGGGCGCGATCTTCTCGCCTCCTCGGTTGATCAGCTCCTTGATGCGCGCGATCAGGGTCAAGTACCCCTCGCCGTCGAGCACGCCTTCGTCACCGGTCCGGAACCAGCCGTCCCTGAACGAGACGGCGTTCGCCTCGGGGGCATCGGCATAGGCGCTGATCACGTTCGGTCCGCGGACGACCACCTCGCCCGGCATGTCGCCCGGCAGCTGGCGCCATTCCTCGTCGACGACCGCCACCTCCACTCCGGTCGGCAGCCCGACCGAGCCGGGCTTGCGCTCGCCGGGCGGGAGCGGATTCGAGGCCATCTGGTGGCAGGCCTCGGTCATGCCGTATGCCTCGAGCACGGGCACCCCGATCTGCTGCTCGACGTTCGCCATCAGCTCGGGCGAGAGGGCGGCGCTGCAGGTGCGCACGAAACGCAGCGTGGGAGCCGGGCGCAGCGACTTCGCCCGGGCAAGCAGCATGTACTGCATGGTCGGGACGGCCGAGAACCAGGTGGCCCCGTGCTCCGCGGCGACGCCCCAGAAACCGAGCGGGTTGAAAGGGGCCGGCACGACCACCGTGCCCCCCGAGGCGAACGTCGCCAGCGTCGAGGCCACCAGTCCGTGCACATGGAAGAGGGGCATGACGCAAACTGAGACGTCGCTCGGCTCCAGCCGGTAGGTCTCGACGATGTTGGTGACGGACGCGGCCAGATGCCTCTGCTGCAGCGGCACGCGCTTCGGCCGGCCGGTGGTTCCCGAGGTATGCAGCGTGAGGGCGAGGTCGTCGGTCGCCGGGTGTGTCGCCGTCCGCGGCGCCGTGGCCCCGGCGCTGGTACCGGCCTGCGTCTCGGCCTCAAGGCGGAGCCTGCCGTCCGGGTCGAGCGACGTCTCGACGACCCTCGTGCCCGTCGGCCGGGCGCTCCTGGCGGCCTCCGCCTTGCCGGGAGGGACGAGCAGGACGCTGGCGCTGACATCGTTCAGGTAGAAGGAGAATTCGGATTCGGTGTAACCGGGATTGAGCGGAGCAGCGCAGCCGGCGAGGGCGGAGGCCAGGAACACCAGCACCGCCTCGGCTCCGTTGGGAAAGACGGAGGCGACCGCATCGTTGTGCCCAATTCCGAGCGCACCGAGTCCGTCGGCGGCCCGTTGCACCTCGTCCCTCAGCTCCTGGTAGTTGAACCGGGGTCCGCCAGGTACGACAAGGGCGTCGTCGCCGGGAGCTCCCTGTTGGAGAATGTCCCAGACGTCCTGCACTGTGGCCTCAGGCCTCTGATTGCTGGGCGGCGCCGGCCGCCGGGCTCACCGCCGGCGCCTCGCTGGCCGGCGCGTTGCTGGTCGCCGCGATCGGGCGTCCTGGCACGATGGCCGTCGCGCAGAGCGCCACGAGAAGGATGACGCTCGCCACGAGGAACGCCCGAGCGAAGCCGTCGGTCGTCGCTGCCGCGAGGGCCACGCCTTGGCTGAGCTGCGAATGCGTCACCGTGGAGGCCAAGGTGGCGAGGATGGCGAGTCCGAGCGATCCCCCGATCTGCCGGGACGTGTTGAGCAGGCCGGAGGCGAGACCGGCCTCCGAACGCGGCACCCCTGACGTGGCGGCGGCGGCGAGAGGCGTGAACAGCATCCCGAGGGCGCACGCGATGATGACCCCAGGGCCGAAGACCGCCGTCCAGTAGTGACTGGTCGGTCCGATCTTTGAGAGCCAGAAGAAGCCCCCGGCTGCGAACGCCGTTCCGCTGACGAGCAACGGCCGGAAACCCGTCTTCGACATGAGCCTCGAGGATCCCTGTGCCCCCGCGATGATCGCCAGGCCCATCGGCAGGAAGGCAAACCCTGCCCGCAGCGGTCCGAAGTGGAGGACGTCCTGCAGGTACAGCGACAGGAAATACCACATCGAGAAGAAGGCAGCCCCGACCAGCAGCATGACCACGTTGCCGCCCGTCACGCTGCGAACCTTGAAGAGGGCGAGGGGGACAAGCGGCTCCCGGCTGCGCAGCTGCCAGGCGAAGAATCCGGTCAGGAGCACGGCCGAGACGATGAGCCCGGTGATCGTACGACTGGACGCCCACGGGTGCTGGTCGGTCCCGACGATCGTGTACACGAGCACGGCCAGGCCGGCGGTCACCGTGATGGCGCCGCCGACGTCGAGGCGCTGGCGTGTCGTGCCCCGGGCCTCGGTCAGATAGGCGACGGCCACGAGCGCCGCCGCGATTCCGATCGGGACGTTGATGAACAGGACCCAGCGCCACGAGAGCTCGGCGGTGAGGATGCCGCCCAGCAGGACGCCGGCGGCTCCGGCGGCGCCACTCGTGGCACCCCACAGCCCCAGCGCCCGCGCCAGCTTGGGGCCGGGCGAGAATGTGGTCACGATGATGGTCAGCGTGACCGGCGACAGAACGGCTCCTCCGATCCCCTGAACTGCCCTGGCCGCGGTCAGCCACGCCGAGTCTTGTGCGAACCCGCCCACGAGGCTGGCTGCGGAGAACAGGATGAGCCCGAAGAGGAAGACCCGGCGCCGGCCATAGATGTCCGCCGCGCGACCCCCGAGCAAGAGAAAACCAGCGAAGGTCAGCACATAGGCGTTCACAACCCACTGCAGTCCCGTCGTGCTGTAGTGCAGGTCGCGTCCGATGGACGGCAGGGCGACGTTCACCACCGAGACGTCCAGGATCACCATGAATTGGGCGACGCAAGCAAGAGCGAGCAGGATCCAGTCCGGCGTGTGCCGCTCGGTCGCCTCGCCGCGTTCGAGTTCGTGTCCCACAGTGGTGACCTCCGCCGTGATCTGGCCAGGCTCGACGATCGCGTGTGGACGTTAGCGACACTGGGCACCGAGCAAGTCGCTCGATCCCGTAGAGTCGCCGTCATCATCCTGTCGGGCGGGCGCCTGGAGGCGGAAGGCAACCTGACGTGACCAGGGTGCGCCGCCCCCTGGCACTCGCGGCTGCGCTGGGAACGGCGGCGCACCACGGCTACGAGCTGGGAAGCGGCGTCGGTCTGGTCTGGCAGCCGGAGCTCGGCCTCGACTGGGCCGCGGCCCTGTGGACCGCGCAGCTCACGGGCTGGGCCGCACTTGCAGTTCGCGGATCCCGTCGAACCGATGCGCTGCTGGCGACGTTCGCCGGCGCGTCCCTGGCCGGGGCCGCGGTCCACTTCATCCTGTGGCCCTGGGAGGCCGGCCCGGGTGG
This sequence comes from uncultured Acidimicrobiaceae bacterium, assembly GCA_963763085.1. Classification (GTDB taxonomy): domain Bacteria; phylum Actinomycetota; class Acidimicrobiia; order Acidimicrobiales; family Bog-793; genus CAVXNB01. The sequence continues at coordinate 237,852 of CAVXNB010000004.1, read as the reverse complement.
GCTGCCGGTGCTAACCGCGGCGGAGGGTCTCTCCCCTCGGCAAATTCCGGTCTACAACGCGATCTTGTGGGGCTGGGCCGCGGCGTCGGCCGGATCGATAGCCCTCGAGGTGCCTTCCGGCTCGCGGCGGTGGGCGTGGGTGGGCGCGGGCTCGTTGCCGCTGCTCGTCGTTTCTGCTCGTCACCATTTCGAGTGGGTGAAGCTTCAAGCCGCCTCTAACCCGGCGTGGTGGAACCGGGGGCTTCGATGAGCGTGTCAGGCATCACCGCCCTCGTCGATGAGCCGGGCCACCTCCCGCGCGATCAGACCCAGGCGCGCCTCGGCCAGAAGGGGGAGCTCGTGCCGGCGGCGCCGGGCCGCGGTCACGTCGATGTCGGCGAGGAGCAGCTCGGGCTCCCAAAGCCCGGCCTCGGCCACGACCACCCCGCTCGGGTCGAGCACGCGCGAGCCACCCCAGTACCGCGCTCCTGCCTCGGTCCCGACCCGGTTGCAGAACACCACCCAGCACTGCTGCATCCGCGCGATTGACCTCGGCAATTCGCTCCAGTAGTCGATGACGTCGAGCGACTCGGGCTGAAGGCCGAGGGCGCTGTTCGCGGGCACCAGCAAGAACTCCGCTCCGTCCTGGGCGGCCAGCCACGGCAGCGCCGCTTGCCAGGCGTCGTTGCAGATCAGCGTGGCGGCGCGGCCCATGCGGGTGTCGAAGGCCCGGACGAACTGGCCGGGGCTGGCGTGCTTGCGTTCCTCCCATGCCAGGTAGTTCGGCAGATACAGCTTGCGGTGCAGGTGTCTTACGCCGTCCGCCGCGAGATACGCAGCCGAGTTGTAGCGCCGCACCCCGCCGTCCTCGTGGAACCCCACCAGCACGTCCGGGCCAGAGTCGGTGAGGCTCGCCAGGCGCGGGTCACCCGCTTCTATCGAACGGTCACCCTCCACCTGACCGAGCGCGTAGCCGTGCAGCGTCAACTCCGGGAACACGACCAGGTCGGCACCCTGTTCGGCGGCCTCGCCGATCCGGGCGCGTGCGTGCTCGAGGTTCGTGTCGACCTCCCCGAGCGCACAGTCCATTTGTGCCAGCGCAATTCGCACCATTCGACGAACTCCTCGTGAGGGGTCGGTTCCGCCGGCCGCAAGTGTAAGCATCTTCGGGTCAGTCGGGTCGGCTTGGAGGGGTCGGAGTCGGATATCGAATTTCTTTCCAAACTTGCTTCCGTTAATGGTTGCGATCGGTCACAATCTTTCTGGAGGCAAGCCGAGGAGCTTCAGGAGCCCGAGGCGCCGGCGACGGATCAGTACCCGCCTGCGACTCGAGAAAATCGCCCTCGGGTTGAGCACGAGCATTTGGTGGATCTGTTCCTCGGTGACGCCGCGTGTCCGCAGGGCGGGCAGCACATTCCACATCAGGTGCCGGAAGTGCCAGTTCGGAAGGGTGTCGTGGAGCACTCTTTCGTTGTACCAATCGATGTAGCACGAGGCATCCTGCGAAAGGACCATCCGGTCGGCCCGGCCCCGCTCGCAAAGCGAGGCGACGACATTGACGCGTTGCTCGAGTGACAGGTACGAGTCAATACCGAAGCGGTCCATGCCAATGTACGAACCTGCTGCCATGAGCGCGTCGAGGTAAGCCAGGTCTTCGGTGTCGCCAGAGTGACCTATGACCACGCGGCTGAGGTCTATACCCTCCTCAGTGAAGATGCGCTGTTGCGCCAGTCCCTGCTGGCTGGCCGCATGGGTATGAGTGGAGATTGGGACGCCTGTTCTGCGGTGAGCCATTGCAACCGCTCGAAGGGTCTTCTCGACCCCAGGAGTCAGGCCTGCTTGGTCGGTCGCGCATTTCAGGATTCCGGCACGCACGCCTGTCTCACCAATTCCGACGTCGATGTCGCGCACGAACAGCTCAGCCATGGCTTCGGCCCGTCGGAGCTCGAAGTACCGAGGAAGGTCGTTGTAGGTATAGAGACCCGTTGCGACGATGATCCGCAAATCGGTCGCAGCGGCGATCCGCTGTATGCGGGGAATGTAACGCCCTAGTCCAATCACCGTCAGATCGACGATCGTGTCCACTCCGACGTGCAGGTCGTTCAGGCGCTCGATGGCGTCAGCTACCCGTGCCTCCTCATCCCACCCCAAGTCATAGTTCTGCTCAAGTTCGGGCGTCAGTACGAAGACGTGCTCGTGCATCAGTGTGGTGCCGAGGCTCTCGACGCTGACCGAGCCCGTCACTGTCTCCACGGTTGTCATGTAACGGCAAGCTCCTCAGGGACTGATGCCTTCGAGGATCGTGATCCAATAGGCGCCCAGCCAGCCGACTGCGGCGATGAGCGCCAGAGGAGGCCCCGACAGCGCACCGGGTCGAACACGGAGCGCCGGAACGCGAGCTCCGTAACCGCTCAAGAAGACCGCTGGTGCGAGCAAACTCACGAGGCCGGCCCACGCGCAAACCGACCTGATCCGCCGCAAGCACCGGCGTCCTGAGCCCCCACGAGCCCCACGCCCAGATTGTCGCACAGCGCCCAGCGGCTCTCAAAGCCTCCGGCGAACGGGCGGTCGCTGTCGGAACGGCGCTTACGCAGGTGCCGTATGGATCCCAGACTGTTGTCTTGCCAGGTCTATTCGCGAAGGAGCATGGCGTGTGCTTCGCGTTCAAAGTCGATGTAAGCCTCCCGCTGACTCGATTGTCACCTGGGTGATGGAGCCTCGGGTGAGCGGCCTCGTCCGCCCGCCGGGATGTCTTCCGTGACGCCGGCACCGCGTGCGCGACCGACGCAAAGGCCCTCGCCCCCGATCCGAACTGCCCGGCTGGCTCTTGATCCGGCCGTCGCCGACCTTGTCTTCGCCGTGGTAGAGGGACAGGACGCCGTTGGCGACGCCGGGCGCGTCCTCGCCGTCCTTCTCGAAGGCGGCGGACAGGATCAGGTCCTCGCCCGTGGGAACGTCCTCGGTAGCCACGATCATCTGTTCGAGACTGCCGACGAAGCTGTTGACGTAGTGAAGCCGGTTGTCCTTGACGTAGAGGGCGTGGCCGCCAAACCGGGCGCCGTGAGCGAACAGGACTCCTTGCGCTCCGGAGCTGGAATGTCCACCTGGGCGGCGATGCTGAAGGACCGGTTGCGTACGTTGACCGCCTGCGACTCGGGGACATCGGCGACGTGGGGGTAGTAGACGTAGCGTTTCCGTGGCGCGGACAACAGTGGCCTTGGCGTCATGAAGATCTCGAAGGCGGAGCGGTCGTCGAGCGGAAAGGCGTGGTTGGCTCCGGCCTCGGCAAACCAAAGGTTCACCAACTCGCGCACCTGATCGGGGTGCTTGGCGGAGAGGTCGTGAAGCTCTGCCCGATCGACATCGGTGTGGTAGAGCTCCCAGACGTCGTCGTTGAAGTGGCCCCACCCACTGATTGCCGGGTGCGTCGTGACTGCTTTCCAGCCGTTGTGCCAGATGGCCCGGGAGCCGAGCATCGAGTAGAACTGCGTCTTCCGCGCCGTCGGCGCCGAGCCGTCGCCGAAGCTGTAGCGCATGCTCACACCGTCGAAGTCGCTCTGCACATACCCCTTGATCGTTTCGGGACTCTCCACTCCGAGCACGTCCAGAATGGTGGGCACGATGTCCACGGCGTGGTGGTACTGCTCTCGGATCTCGCCACGCGCTTTCATCCCCTGCGGCCACGACATGATGCAGGGATCGCTGGTGCCGCCATTGAATTCGTAGCGCTTCCACATCTTGAATGGGGTGTTGAACGCCATGGCCCAGCCCGTCGGATAGTGGTTGTAGGTCTTCGGGCCGCCCAGATCGTCGATCTTGGCCAGGTTCTCCGCCAGGTCGTCGGGGATGCCGTTGAGGAACTTCATCTCGTTCACTGAGCCATCCGGCCCACCCTCACCGCTGGCCCCGTTGTCCGAGACCACTATCACCAGCGTGTTCTCACGCTGTCCGGTCTGCTCCAGGTAGTCGAGGAGCCGGCCGATGTGGTGATCGGCGTGAGAGAGGAATCCCACGTACACCTCGGCCATCCGCGAGAAGAGGTGCTTCTCCTCGCCCGACAGCGAGTCCCAAGGCTTGGTGTAATCCATTATCGGGAACGGCTTTCCTTCGGGGCCGGTCCGGGTCTCGGGCGTGCCGATCGGGTTGATGGGCGGAAGCTCGCTCTCGGGTGGGACGATCCCCATCGCCTTCTGCCGAGCCAGCGTCTGCTCACGGATCGCTTCGTAGCCCATGTCGAAGCGCCCCTTGTAGCGGTCGATCCAGTCCTTCGGAGCGTGATGGGGGGCGTGGCACGCGCCCGGTGCGTAATACAGGAAGAACGGCTTCTCCACTGCGATCGACTTGGCATCCTTGATGAATTCCAAGGCCTTGTCGGTGAGGTCTTCGGTGAGGTGGTACCCCTCTTCCGGTGTCCTTGGCTGAGCCACCGGGTGATTGTCGTAGACGAGCTCCGGATACCACTGGTTCGTCTCCGCTCCCAGGAACCCGTAGAAGCGCTCGAAGCCGCGACCTGTCGGCCAGTTCCTTCGCGTCGACGCCAGGTTCATCTCGTCCTCGGGGCACAAGTGCCATTTCCCGGTCATGTAGGTGTTCCAGCCGAGCTCACCAAGGATCTCGGACACCATCCCGTTCCCCGGCGGGCTCGCCCCGCTCGCGTTCGGGCGGCCAATGGCGGCTCGGTGATGCAGGCCATGCTGTTACGGGTGTGGTTTCGGCCCGTCAACAAGCACGACCGTGTAGGCGAGCACAGAGCCGTTGTGTGCCATTGCGTGTAGCGCACACCCTCGGCCGCGATCCGGTCAATGTTCGGCGTGTCGATAGGCCCGCCGTAACAGCTCAGGGCCGAGAATCCCACGTCGTCGAGAACCACGTAGACGATGTTCGGTGCCCCATCCGGGGCCCTCAGAGGCTCGAACGGTGACCAGTCCGGCTCCGAGTCGCGGATGTCGACATCGACCGATCCCTTGAACTCCGCAGTCGCCATCGTTCGCAGCCTCCTCAGTCAAGAAACGCCCGGTTGTGACGCATCCTGGGAGCGGCCCGTCCGTCTGCGATGTGTTCCTGCACGAGGTCGGAAACGACCGCCGCTGACCGCGGTCGCTCTTCTCAGGGCTGCGCCCTGGCCGTCCCGGGTGCCCACGACGCTGATCATTCACGGTGAGACGAGGGCCTCGTTCCAGTCGATGCGTTGGAATGCCGCGAGAAGCCGTGCGCCGCGCGGGGCTCAGCTGATTCACCCAGGCGATCCGACCTGCGAGATGTTCCTGGAATCGAGGATGTTGCCGGCGGTTCTGTCCGATTGGCCCCGTTCGCCCAGCGTTGTGAAGGGTCGCCTTCAACGACTCGTACTCCCTCCGTTCTACATTCGGGCGCGCATTGACAACGACCCCTGCCAGTCGCTGTCGTTCGCCCGCTCGTCGCACTGAAGTCTTGAGCGGGTTGACGCGGAATCCCTCCTCGGCGACGATGCGAGCGACGAGGGCCAGGAAACGATCCAGCTCTTCGTTGCTGCGGCGGATCGACCAGGAGAACGCGAGGTCGTCGGCGTAGCGCGAGTACGTTCCCCCTGCCGCCACGGCCAAGCCGGACAGACGACGATCGAGACCGAACGCAGCAAGATTCGCGATCGCCGGCGAGGTGGGAGAGCCTTGCGGCAGGTGAGGGTGCGCCAGATGGCCGATGAGCCGGCGGTGCGCCGTCAACAACGGTGGAGGCGCCGGTCGGGGTACCGTGGACAAAATGGCTCGCGACACCGTGTTGGTCACGAGTCCCGTCAAGGTATGAGCGACAGGTTCGGGGTAGCCGCACTGGCGGAAGATCCCGAAGACGCGACTTGCCGCAATCGAACCGAAGAAATCCTCGAGGTCAACGTGGAGGACCACGCTCTTCCCGGCGTGGCCAGCGGCGTAAGTGACGGCGGAGCGGCCGCGGCAGAACCCCTGGGCCGCTCGGTGCACCGGGATCTGGTCGAGGATCTCGCGGAGCAGCACACGCTGGATGTGCTTGAGAAGCGGCTTCGGCTCTTCGATCAACCTCACGCCGCCGCTCGCCTTCTGCGACCACCGGTAGCGGTAGTGCCGCAGGCGCTCGTCGGCGACGGTCTTTTCGAGTTGGCTGGTGTCGCTGAACCAGGCCAGATCTCCGATGGACAGCCCGAGCATCGCTCGCAGGTCTGCGAGGTTGTCGAGCCCTGTGACCGGCCAGCGCGCGTCGCCCATGGCAGTCGGAGCGAAGAACCACCGACGAATGCTCGGTGGCGGCTCGCAGCGCCTGCCGGCGAGAGTAAACGCCTTGGTGAGAGGTGGGCACGCGGCCAGGAACCTTGCCAGCTCGTAGGGCCGGTCACGGGGTGGCGAAGGGTACTCGTGGCGAGCAGCGAGGGCGAGATCGCGGACCCAGACTCTCCGTTGGCCGACGGCACGCTGGCCCCGGCGGGTCATGAGCGGCGGATCCCACTCGCCTGCCAGGAAGGCACTTGCCAGCCCTCTGGCGACGCTCAGAGCGCGGTTGGCCATCGAAGAGTGCAGCAGCGGTCCGCGACGAGTCCTGTCGTGCGTGCGGGGTCGTCCGTGGAGCGGACCCATCGCGCGCGATGGAATGCCCAGGTAAAAGCGGCGTCCCCGGGGTAGCCCCGGAGCGATCCGAATCCGCCCGAAGGCGAACCGGATGATTCTCGCGGCACCGCTGCTGCATGCACGAGCAGGATAGGAGACCGAGGCACCCGGCGCTTGTGCGGCGCCAATCGGCCGGGCGCCGCCGACCGGCTGGGCGGCGTACGCCGGCGCGGGCTACGAGGTGAGATGGCGCGCCAGAAACGCCAGCGAAGGAGGCTCCTGCGCGAGGAAGAAGGCGCCCGTGTGGCAACCCTTGGTGAAGTCCACGACGGCACCCGGCGCCAAGGACCTCGCCAGCGCCTCCGCGCCTGCGTGGAAAGGATCGGAGTCTCCCGATGCGACGCGGACAGAAGTCGCGGTCAACGCGTCGGCGTGCGTGACGACGTTGTCAGCGGCGAAGTCCGCGGCCGAGGCGTAGGCGCCGGGGTTGGCCGCTCGCGCCTCGTCGTAGCTGGTCCAGATGGCGGGGCTGATCGCGGCTACCGCCGCAATGAGATGCGGGTATTTCTCGGCCAGCAGGACAGCGCCGTAGCCGCCCATGGAGATGCCCATTGTGCCGATCCGCTGTGGTGGTCGCCCCAAGCCAAGCCGCTGGCATAGCGGGAGCAGCTCGTCGATCACCATGGCCATGGGATTGTCGCCGGGATGGGGGTTCCAGTACCCGTCGCCGCCGTCGACGGTCACCATCGCCATAGGCGCGAGCGGCTCTCGGCCGAAATGGAGCGCCACCGCCTGTGCCGGTGACATTCCGACCACCGCGTTTGCGTGGTTTCCCCCGAACCCGTGAAGCATGACCACGAGTGGCAGCGTGCTGCCTGCTCGATGCTTGGGTGGATAGGCGATCGTGTACCCGACGATTCGCCTGCGAGCCTGAGAGTAGAAGGAGTGTGAGATCGATGCTCCCAAGGGCGAAAAGATCAGCGGCGGGCTGAGCACCGAACACGCCCCGTCGAGTTCGTCGAGTACCTCCTTTCCAGGGAGGATCCCGTGCGAGACCAGTTCTATGGCGGTGGCACCGGCGGCCGCGACAGCCGCGATACCGCCGAGCCCGCATACGAGCAAGCGTCGCCGGCTGAGCCTTCGTTCTGACGCCGGGTGACTCACCGGCTGATAGTCGGTGACGGCCTCGCTCGGGCGGGTGCGCCTCTGATCGCGCATCGATATCGGACTCAGCGCCGGCTGAGGAGAAGTCCGCCATGGCGGGCTCGTTGTGCAGCTCGGTAGGCAACAGCCACGGCCGCGGCCATCATCACGAGCGCGGCAATGTCGATGGCCCCAGTGTGGAACAGGTTCTTCGGCCCAGGACCACCGTCGATGACCCAAACGCAGGACCCCACGAGAAATGCGGTCATGCCGCAGACGGAGACGCGAGCCAGGCAAGCCTCGTAGCGCAGGGTTCGCGGCGGCAGATCCACTCTGCGGACAGTCTTGGCCGCCCCGACCACCAGACAGACCATGGCGACAGGGCTCAGCGCCATCCATACGAGCTCGAGGGTGGGAAACGAGGCCAGCGCGCCTAAGTGGGCCCAGTACGAAGTGACTGAGAGGGTCGACGCCCACGTAAATGCGGCCACGCCGCCGGGCACGAGGCCCTGCTGTGCCCAATGGTGGCCGCCGGTACCTGGCCAGCCATTCCCGAAGTGACGACTGCCGATGATCAGGAACGCGGCACCGGCGAGCAAGAGCAGCGATGGACGCACAAGCCTCTGCGATCGGCCGCGGGCGATACTTTCGACGACGTAAAAGGCGATTGGAATCGCAGAGAACACCGCCAGGATGCAGAAGAGAAGCATGATTCCGGACATCAGGACCATCGCCGCATAAGTCGCACTGGTGGCTGGTTCCGACCACTGCCAGCCGATGGTCAACTGCGACCACATGGCGACGCCAAACGCGAGGAAGACACCCAACGCACAACCGAGGGATGCCAAGCTGGCTCGAACCTGGTCGCTGCGCTCGATCGCCTGACCGGCGAGCCCCGCGTCGGTAAGCCTTGCAGTGAGCCCGCTCCAGGCGACGTCGGCGCTGCGTCTCAGCGAGCGCGGTCGCTCGCGGATCTCGGCGACGAGCAATTCGGCGAACTCGTCGCCGTAGCGGGCGCGCCAGTCCTTCGGGTACCAGCGGAGCAGGCGCTTGGCCTGACGTGTGACTTCTTCGGACCGTTCTCTCATGCAGCGCCCCAGCTCCGCGCCAATCGGCGAAGCCCCACGTCGGCGACGCGCCTTTGGGCGGCGAGATGAATCCGGAGGGCTTCCGCGCCTACGGCGGTCAGCTGGTAGGGCCGCCGGCGGTCGGAGCTCTCGAGCGGCTCGATGAGACCCTGTCCCTCGAGCCGGCTCAAAGCCTCGTAGAGGGTGCCCGGTGCGAGCCGCACTCCGGCGAAGGCCTCGATGTCCTTGGTCAAGGCGTACCCGTGCTTGGCCCCCTCCGCCAGGCTGGAGAGGATCAACGTAGCGGGGCCGGCGTACCGACCGAACGCACCGAGCCGTTCGGAGGGGGTTCGATCATCGGCCACGCTTCGACTATAGTCCGTATGCCGATATACCGTCAACCAGTACAACGTGTACCGGAGTATTCGCCTCTCCAGCTTTCGGCAAAACCATGGCCGCGGGCCCTTCGTTGACCCTTGAGCTGCGCAGCCGTACCGTTCGGGTGATGAGCGATCTCGCCCACGCGCTCGTCGGGCTTGCCGGAGCGGCAGTTGTGACGTGGGCGATCGTGGCCGCCGTGATGACAGTCATCGTGCCGAGGGCCACGCCAGTGCTGCTCACTCGCTTGATGTTCGCCCTCACGAGGATCCCGTTCTTTCTGCGGGCCCGGCACATCGAGGACTTCCGTCGCCGCGATGCGGTGCTCGCGGCGTACGCGCCGACGGGCTTGCTCATGCTGCCGATCGCGTGGCTGTCGCTCGTGATTGCTGGTTGCATGCTGATCGACTGGTCACTCGGAGCGCCATCGTTCCACTCAGCGTTCGCCGAGAGCGGGTCGTCGCTGTTGACCCTCGGCTTCGTCCGACCGATGTCCCTGCCCCAGACGGCGGTGGCATTCATCGAGGCTGCGCTTGGCCTCGGGCTCGTGGCCCTCCTGATCGCCTACCTTCCGTCGATCTACAACTCGTACTCGAGGCGGGAGGTGATGGTGACCTCGCTCGAGACACAAGCCGGTTCGCCGCCCGATGCGCTCGAGATGATCGAGCGGCTCGCTCGGATCGACGGGTTGGCGGACACTAAACACATCTGGCGGGACTGGGCGCGATGGTTCGCCGACATAGAGGAGACACACGTCTCGACGCCCAGCCTCGTCTTCTTCCGCTCGCCCCAGCCTGAGCGGTCGTGGGTCACTGCGGCTGGAGCCGTCCTCGACGCCGCCTCACTACTGGTCGCCGCGATCGACCTCGAGCGCCAACCGCAAGCCGAGCTCTGCATCAGGACCGGCTATATCTCGTTACGAAGGATCTCCGACTTCTTTGCGCTGCCATATGAGCCGGATCCCCGACCGGACGACCCCATCGCCATCAACCGCGCCGAGTTCGACGCCGCCTGTGACCGCTTCGCCGCCGCGGGTGCCGCGCTGCGGAGCGATCGTGACCGGATGTGGCGCGACTTCGCGGGCTGGAGGGTCAACTATGACGCTGTACTTCTCGGTCTTGCGTCGCTGACGTTCGCGCCGCCTGCTCCCTGGTCGTCCGACCGCGCCACTCCCGGCTTTCGCCCTCCGCTCAACACACGCCGGCGCCGCCCGTAGACTCATCCGCTGACCTCGCCGAGTCGATGAAGCGGAATGGAGAAGCGATGTCCGAACCGACGAATCCAACTCGTCTTGAGGCCGCGCAAAGGTTCGTGATGCATATCGGTCACCGTGACCTCGACCAGGCGATCGGGCTGCTCTCGCCTGTAGTGACCTACCGGGTCGCGGGAGTCAGCACCCTTTCTCGGGTGTTCTCGGGAGGCGCGGAGGTGGCCGGGCATCTCTGCGATCTTGTCGAGCGGACAAAGGGAACATTCGAGGCGATCAAGTGGGAAGACTGGATGGTTGGCGAACATCACGTAGCCGCTTGGGCCGATATCCAGATGCAGATGGAAAGACGCGAAATTCGCGGGACGCATCATGTTCCTCTTGGCATTCGACGTTGCAGACAAGATCGATGAGATCATCGTGCTGCCAGAGGATCCACACGCTGTCGAACGGTTTTTCGGACCGTAACTGCTCTATGCCTCGCAGACCTCGGCTCGCCATCGGACCTGCATTCAGGCTCTCATGTGAGCTCGCGAATGGCGGGACCAAGGATCTCCGTGTCGTCGGCGCGGCTCAGCTTGTAGGCGGACACGTGGACGGCATCTTGACCGGCGGCGGACAGCCCCTCCGCCAACTCGGCAGACAGACACTGATCGACGAGGAACCTCAAGCCGGGTCGGGCAGCGGCAACATTCGCTCCTGGAGCACCGCCGCCGCGTAATGGAGGGCCTCGCTCACGTCTTCGGGCGTCAAGTCCGGAAGAGCGCCGACGATCTCATCGACACTCATCCCGTCCGCCACCATGGCCACGACAGTTGCCGCCGGGATCCGCAACCCGCGGATGCAGGGCTGGCCTCTCATCTGAGCCGGGCTGACGGTGATTCGTTCGAAGGTTACGAGAGCCTCCTCTCGCTCAAAGAGTAGGCCGCGACAGAGGTCATCACGGTCGAGCCAGCTCTGAACACTGCGGACATTTCGCGGACATCAGGCTGGCCAAGAATCAGCGCAAAAGTGCTGTTCAGAGGCTATGTATCATGCCGCTCGACCGGATTCGAACCTCATGACCTGGGCCAATGACCGTACGATCTGGGGATGGCAAGGACTCGCAATCCCTGGCTCGGACCCGCTGCCCGTCCCGTCGCGATACCGGAGGACGTCGGTGATCCTTCCGTACCGAAAGCGTCGGGCATCGTCGAGCTGCCGTTCCACGTCCGATGGAGTGAGCCGGCGATCATGTACGACCTTGGGCAGCGGGCCGACCGAATCCGTGTCTACGAGCAGGTCCTTCGCGAGGGTACCGAGGACGACGTCCGGTTCTACGTCGAAGTAGGTGAGCTTGTCGCACTTTTCGACGAACTGGTGCTGCCTCCGACTGTCCGGCGGGCATGGGCGGACTGGCTCTTGCGCCACCGAGGGGTTGTCGCTTGCCGGTATTGAAACGGCACAGCGACGATGGTGAGGCCCGGTTGGGGCATGGCAGACATCTCAGAAACAGGCGCGTGGACCTGCCTTTAGTGGCCGCTCGCTTTCGCGACCATCCCCACCAATAAACGTGTCCGACGCCAGAAAAGAGCGTCTCGACCTCTGCCGGCGCTTGATCGGCCACGACCAACCGTTCGGGAGCTCGGGCCGTGATCGCATCACCTTCAGTAGACCAGCAATCTCCGAAGCGACCGCACATGGTCGTCCTTGCGGGCTGGCCCGGATCGCAGGTGCCGACTGGCGGATACCTGAGTCGACGCACAGCGGTCATGATGAGATGTGACCGCCAAGTCCTCCCCGGTCGACTTCGGATGCGACTTCTGCGCTGACGACCAGAACCGCTTCTACGGCCACGTTGTTCAGATCGGAAGCGACGAATCCCGCCGGATGATCCTGCTCCGATGTCCGCGATGCGGCGCGCTTTACGAGAACTCGCCACGCGGTGACGATCGGACTCGACGACCGACAGTGGCCGAGGCAGAGAAGATCTATCCGGGCGCTATCTGACAGCCGAAGCGTTGCACGAGCGATTTTCCGACGCGTCAGATCCGCGATCGAGGACCGGGTGCGAGCACGTTCGACCGGCAGTAGGCGGCCGCGGGAACAACCATCGGGTGTGTGGTCCAGGGCTTGCGCCGATGACGGGCTTCGTACGCTCCAGGAGATTTGCCGCTCGATACTGCCTCCTTGATGGATTCTTCTGCGTTCGTCCAGGTGATTATTTAGCCACAGAGCTAGATCAGCTTGCAAGTTGAGGTAGAGCAGTCATGTCGATGGGACAACGTCGGCGTGCAACCGTGACCGGCGGCGGACAGCCTCTCCGCCAACTCGGCAGACAGACACTGATCGACGAGCAACCTCAAGCCTGGTCGAGCAGCGGCAATATTCGCTCCTGGAGCACCGCCACCGCGTAATGGAGGGCTTCGCTCACGTCCTCGGGCGTCAAGACCGGAAGAGCGGCGACGATCTCATCGACACTCATCCCGTCCCCCACCATGGCCACAACAGTTGCCACCGGGATCCGCAACCCACGGATGCAGGGCTGGCCTCCCATCTGAGCCGCGCTGACGGTGATTCGTTCGAAGGTCACGAGAGCCTCCTCTCGCTCAAAGGGTAGGCCGTGACAGAGGTCATCACGGTCTAGCCAGCTCTGAACTGCGGACATTACGCGCACATCAGGCCAAGAATCAGCGCAAAAGTGCTGTTCAGGTCTATGTATCGTGCCGCCTCGACCGGATTCGAACCTCATGACCTGGGCCAACGACCGTAAAATCTGGGGATGGCAAGGACTCGCAATCCCTGGCTCAGACCCGCTGCCCGTCCCGTCGCGATACCGGAGGACGTCGGTGACCCTTCCGTACCGAAAGCGGCGCTCATCGTCGAGTTGCCGTTCCACGTCCGATGGAGTGAGCCGGCGATCATGTACGACCTTGGCCAGCGGGCCGACCGAATCCGTGTCTACGAGCAGGTCCTTCGCGAGGTACCGAGGACGACGTCCGGTTCTACGTCGAAGTAGGTGAGCTTGTCGCGCTTTTCGACGAACTGGTGCTGTCTCCGACTGTCCGGCGGGCATGCGGCTGGCTCTTGCGCCACCGAGGGTTGTGTTCGCGTGCTGAGCCTGCTGCAACAGCGGGTAGCCACAATTCTGGCCGCACTCAGTGAAGCGGAGAATTTCGCCCTCGCTAGTGGCGCCGGCACCGCTACTGCCTATGGCTCGTGCTCGGGGACGAGAGGGTGGGTGCGTGAATTCGACAGACGCGGCCAGGCTTCCCCGATGGTGCGCTCGATGAACTCGCCATAGACCTCCTGCAGCATCCAGGCGATGATCTCCTCGGTCGGCTCGCCCTCAACCGACGGTGCTGTGCGAACAGTTCCGTCGACGACAATCTTGAGCATGAACTGATGATCGTCGTCCACGCCGGCGGGCGACGGAACCGCCAACCGGTAGGTCCCTGTTGTAGCCCTCGATGATCGCGTCCAACCAGCTAGGGGCACTTCACCGAGGCCTGACAGCATGTCCCCTTGGCGAAGAGCGCCAAGGGCAGACCGCTACTTATGGCAAAGGTACTGACGAGCGTGGGCCTTGACATGGACTGGCTGATTCCAGCTGTTGAAGCTAGCGACACTGCCGCCGCCTGTGCTGGTGAACTTCTGTTCGACCGGGAGCGGCTCTCCGGTCGCTTCGACAAACAAAGTGCCCGTAAACGTCGAGGACCCTTCTACCACCTTCGACCGGAGAGCCTTCACCCTCGCTCCCGCGACCCTATATGTGCCTGCAAGCAGCTTAGGACTTGGCATCTCGATTTCGGCGGGGATGGTTGACATCAATACTCCAGCAGTCAAGGTGACGAACCCCGAGTCGGACTTCGTCACTGACATCCACTTCATCGCATACTTTTTTGCAGCCGACTTGGAGAACTCGTTGAAGCTCTGGAGAGTAAAGGCATCGCCCCGCAAGTAGCCGATGCCCTTGACCTCCTCAACTATCTCGTGGCCGGACCGACCTCCTTGTTCGAACGTTATGTGTTGGATTCCTACGGCGGTTCCCGCATCAGTGACTATGGTGACTGTTGCCTGCTTACCTGTGGCAGCCTTACCTTTGGTCGTGGCCGCGATGTGAACTGAGTGCTCATGAGCGACCGCCTTCAGGGTCTCCTTCATGAGAGAGCTACCGGAGCTTCGCCCGGTAGATGCACCAGCAGGCATAGATGCCAGGATGGGGAGCACGGCCGCGGAACCAACGATCACAAGGGCAACCGACCGCAACGAACGCACATTTGCATCCTACACCGAGCTTTGGAGGGCTAATTCGTGGGCGATTCACACGGTAGAGGGTTTTGTGGTGGCTCATGCTTAGCCCCACAGGCGCCAAGCCGGACGAGTCGGGCCCTCCAGGTCGGGCAAGCCCACGATGACCGTAGTTCCGGCCTGCGGGCTCCTACTTGTTGGCTGCCAATGGCAGGAACGACTCCGACGGAACACGCGCGCCAATCCCTTCGCCGGCTACGGCGGTTACGCGGATAGCTGCCACATCCGACCAAAGCGGCACAGCCTCGATGTGTCCGAGGTCCAAGGTGAGGAACAGGTAGGCACTGTCGGCAGACCAGTGTCCGAGAAGATCGGACGCCGCCATGAGTGGGCGAGACTCCACGAGACTGTCCGTGTGCAGGTTGTAGACGAGCATCTCACTCGGAATCGCCCGGACCCCGTAATAGCAACATGGCGGACTGATCACCGGTCCGCTTCTGAGAGCGGCCTCGGTGGCATCGGAGATGGCGACCGCAGCGGCGAAAGAGCCGTCCGGGGCCAAGAGGTACCTTGACTCCAGCTGCCAGCCGCTGGCCACCGGTGGGAGCACAGACGTTTGTCCCGTAACGAGGTCTGTAAAGCTGTCGGGCGCGCACGGAGTGGAGCTGCATTCGTTCCAGAGCATGAACTTCCCGCTATCACCGTCAACCTGGATATTCGGCGATGTGTGCCCGTACCTGGCCACGACCTGGTTACTCGCTGGGTTCCATACGCTCAAGACTCCCGGCGCATTCTCTACGCCCTGCGGCGGTACCGGGGCCGCTGTTACGAGAAGCCCCGCCGGCGCCGGACCGTCGATGGTCCAACCGCACAGATATGGACGCGTTCCGACAAGGACTCGTCCGGAAAGGGAGACCTCCTCGACCGTGCAACCAGCCTCGGAGGCGGGCGTATTGCCGAAGGCGGGGTCGACAACCAGCCATACGCCTCCGGGCGGATAGGCGTCGACTACATACGAGGCCCTACCGAGCGTCCGGATCGACCTCGGGCGCGTTGGCGAGAAGGCGACGGCTGTCCCGACCTGCGGGATGCTGTCCGTGAATTGGAGGCCGTTGACGGCCACGACCTCGTCACCACTCGCCAACCACGGAAACGTCAATAAGGTGTTGCGGGAGAATGGCTGCACAGCGTGGTAGGTAGCGTTCGCGGGATCGACGACCGTCAACTGGCGCGCTCCGCTACCTCCGCTCAGGGAGCCTGACAGTCCTGCTGGCGAGACGAGGATCGAGTGGTCGAGCGCCGCCTTACCGGGGAGGAGCGACGCCGGGCCCTCGAACGTCACAGGCGGCGGCGACTGTCCGTGTTGCGACGACAGCGTGACGGCGACCGTCGCGTGCTCGCGATCACGAGAACGGCGATGGCGGTTCCGATGATCCACCGCCGACGGCGTAGACGCCGTGCCTCTTTGATGATCGCCTCGGGGTCAGGTTCTTCTCGCAGAGGAGGCGACAAGAGCTGGGTCACTGGAGAGCTCGCTTCGCAGCTGGATCCGATGAAACTAAGCTTAATAGCACAATGGAACTCGTCCACGTAGACGCCTCCCGAGAGACACCGCTCTACGAGCAGGTCGCGGTTGACCTCCTGCGGGCGATCGCCGATGGCGAGGCTCGACCAGGCGAACGGTTGCCTCTTGCGAAGGACCTGGCAACGGTTCTCGACGTGAACACCAACACAGTGCTGCGCGCACTCACGGGTGTTCGCGCGACTAAGGCAGGCCGACGTCAAACCCGGCACCTGGGATGGCGAAGAGCGGTTTCAGCTTGGGGCCGTCTATGGTCCAAAACTGCGCCGTCCAGGTGGCCTGAGGGCTGCACGTGCCGTATCCGACATCGGTGTCGACCACGATCTTGGTCGAGTCGGCCGCCTGCTCTGCGCTGACCCCGTAGGTGCAGGGCGGTACGGCCCAGCGGCGGGTGGTCTTGCCGGTATCGGTGACTGCCATGAAATGAGTGACCGATGTGGGGGTGCCGTCGCCGCAGCTCTCGTCGGTGAGAATCCCGAGGGTTGTCCAGGCGATCGGGTCGTCGTCGCAGCCCGCGGGTCGTGGGAGCAGCCGGGCTGTGCGAAATTCGGGATGGGCCGCGTTCACGACGGCCACCTGCGCGGGCGTCCCCTCCAAGACGGAGACAGCGACCTGTCTGCCGTTGGGGCTCCAGCTGGGCTGAGCGACCACCGGGTGGGGGTCGGGACCCACCAGCGTGGTCTCGGAGACGGCGCCCGTGCTCAAGTTGAGTACGGCGAGCGTGTCCGGCCCGAAGGTCGTGCCCCCGCTGCACACGCCGGGACACGGTGGCGGCACTGAGCAGTGGGCGTAGGTGATGTAGGCCAGCTCGGCGCCGTTCGGGCTGAGAGCGAAGCCGCTGACTGCTTGGTGGAGGCGGCGCAGCACGCGGACGTCGCCGGTGATCAGGTTGACCCGCTCGAGGGTGGCGTTGCAGTTGCTCGACAAGCCCACCAGCGCCGAGGTGGTCGACGTTTCGATCGCGCCCGCGAACTGGTCAGAGCTAATGACGGTTGTTGGAGCTCGGACGTCGCTGAGGCGTCGCAGCTGCAGCAATCTGGTGATGTTGTCGATCTCTAGGGTCAAAAAGCTTGGGGCTGAGCGGCCGGCGGCGACAGTGGACGCGCCACCGCCGGGGCTGGTCCCGCTCGGGACCGGCGTAACCCGAGACATGCCACATCCGCCGGCGGCGAGCCCGAGCACCGCCAACAGCAACCACCTCAACTTCACACCCGTTAGACGACCGAACCGCCGCAGCGGTTCCCGGCCGAGTCCGGTGCGCCTGCCCCAGGCGTGGGGTCGGATTCCTGCTGCTCTGCGCCACCCGATAGACGTGCTTCGAGCAAACTATTCGATGTCCGACAGGCGAAACGCGCTAGTGTGCAGAGGCTATATGTCGTAGTAGAGCATGAACTCCCACGGGTGCGGCCGCAGTCGGACCTGGTCGATCTCGGCGAGCCGCTTGAAGCTGATCCAGGTCTCGATGAGGTCGTCGGTGAAGACTCCGCCGGCCTTCAGGAAGTCCTGGTCGACCTCGAGCGCCCGCAGCGCCTCGTCGAGCGAGGACGGAACCTGCGGCACGTTGGCCAGCTCCTCCGGCGGGAGGTCGTAGAGGTCCTTGTCCATCGGGTCCGGCGGCTCGATCCGGTTCTGCACGCCGTCGAGACCCGCCATCAGCATGGCCGCAAAGGCGAGGTAGGGGTTGCACGCCGGGTCCGGACAGCGAAACTCGACCCGCTTCGCCTTCGGGCTCTTCGAGTACAGCGGGATCCGGCACGCCGCCGAGCGGTTCCGCTGTGAGTACACGAGGTTGACGGGAGCCTCGTAGCCGGGCACGAGCCGCTTGTACGAGTTCGTCGTCGGAGCCGCGAACGCCAGCACCGCCGCCGCGTGCTTCAGCAGTCCGCCGATGTACCAGCGGCCGAGATCGGACAGGCCGGCGTAGCCGGTCTCGGCGTAGAAGAGCGGCTCGCCGCCGCGCCACAGCGACTGATGGCAGTGCATGCCCGACCCGTTGTCCTGGAACAGCGGCTTCGGCATGAAGGTGGCCGAGTAGCCGGCGTTGCGCGCCACGTTCTTCACGACGTACTTGTAGAGCATCAGCTTGTCTGCCATGCGCAGCAGGGTGTCGTAGCGCATGTCGATCTCGGCCTGGCCTCCCGAGGCCACCTCGTGGTGCTGCACCTCGATCTCGATTCCCAACCGTTCCATCACGAGGATCATCTCCGAGCGCAGGTCCTGGAAATGGTCCATCGGAGGGACGGGGAAGTAGCCCTCCTTGTAGCGCGGCTTGAAGCCCAGGTTGGGCTTCTCGTCTCGGCCCGAGTTCCAGATGCCCTCGATCGAGTCGACCTGGTAGAACGCCGAGCGTTGGTCCTGTGAGAAACGGACGTCGTCGAAGATGAAGAACTCCGCCTCCGGACCGAAGTAGACGGTGTCGGCGATGCCCGTGGTCTGCAGGTAACGCTCGGCCTTGAGCGCCACGTAGCGGGGGTCCCGGGTGTAGCTCTCGAGCGTGACCGGGTCGTGCACGAAACAGTTGAGGTTCAGGGTCCTGTGCTGGCGGAAGGGATCGAGCACGGCGGTGGCGGGGTCCGGCAGCAGGATCATGTCCGACTCCTGGATCTCCTGGAACCCACGGATCGAGGAGCCGTCAAAGCCGAACCCGTCCACGAAGGCGTCTTCGGTCAGCTCATGGGCCGGCACGGAGAAGTGCTGCATCAGGCCGGGGAGGTCGCAGAATCGGATGTCGACGATCTCCACTCCCTCGTCCTTCGTCAGCTTGACGACATCGGCTGCAGTCCGGTCCTGCACGGTTTCCTCCTCGGGGGCGCCACGTCCGGGCGCGACAATTGAACGCTACGGGCCTCGGACAGCTTGGCAAAGCATCGTTTCCGGATCGTTGCTCGAAAATGAACGGCGTGTGAACAGGTTTCTCACGAGACCGCTCATGTCCCGGTTGCTGGCTCGGCGTCCTCCCCACCTGCGACACTGATTCGCGCGCCCGGCGCGGGGCGCGAGGATCGGAGGACCCCATGCAAAGTCAGCGGGAGTACGTGCTGCGGACGGTCGAGGAACGCGGGGTGCGGTTCATCCAGCTGTGGTTCACCGACGTGCTCGGCATCCCGAAGTCCTTCAGCATCACGCCGGCCGAGCTCGAGAACGCCCTCGACGAGGGCATGACCTTCGACGGGTCGGCGATCGACGGCTTCAGCCGCGTGCAGGAGAGCGACGTGCTCGCAAAGCCGGATCCGAAGACGTTCCAGATCCTGCCGTTTCGGATCGGGCGGGAAGGTGACTCCTCACCGGTCGCGCCGCGTGTTCTGCGACATCACCAATCTCGACGGCTCTCCGTTCGAAGGTTGTCCCCGGCACGTGTTGCGACGGACGCTGGAGCGTGCCCGCGCCCGTGGGTTCTCGTTCTACGCGGCTCCCGAGATCGAGTACTTCTACTTCGCCCCGAGCGAGCCGGGCGAGCGGCCGAAGCCGCTCGACGCCGGCTCCTACTTCGAGCTCACCGTTGCCGACCTGTCGACCGATCTGCGAAAGCGCACCGTGCTGACCCTCGAGGACATGGGCATCCCCGTCGAGTACGCCCAGCACGAGGACGCGCCGAGCCAGCACGAGATCGACCTGCGATACACCGACGCGCTGACGATGGCCGACACGGTGATGACCGTCCGGCTCATCGTCAAGGAGATCGCGCAGGAACGCGGCGTGCACGCCAGCTTCATGCCGAAGCCCCTGTCGGGTGTCCAGGGCTCGGGCATGCACACGCACTTCTCGCTGTTCGAGGGCGACCGGAACGCGTTCGCCGACCCGGGCAGCGAGCGAGGGCTGTCGGAGGTGGGCCGCCAGTTCATCGCGGGCGTCCTCGAGCACGCACGCGAGATCACGGCGGTGACGAACCAGTGGGTGAACTCCTACAAGCGTCTCGTCGCCGGCTACGAGGCGCCGGTGAACGTCTGCTGGGCGTACAACAACCGGTCGGCGTTGGTGCGGGTGCCGATCGCCAAGCGCGGCAAGATCGAGTCGACGCGGTTCGAGTACCGCTCCCCGGACCCGGCCTGCAACCCGTATCTCGCGTTCTCAATGGTGCTGGCGGCGGGCCTGCAGGGGATCGAGAAGAGTTACGAGCTACCCCCCGAGGCGGCGGCGAACCTGTTCACCATGTCGCCCGAGGAGCTCGCGTCCGAAGGCATCCGCCCGCTTCCGTCCAGCCTGCAGGAGGCGCTCGTCGCCATGGAGGGCTCGGAGCTCGTCGCCGAGACGCTGGGAGAGCACGTGTTCGAGTGGTTCCTGCGCAACAAGCGGGCCGAGTGGGAGGCCTACACCCGCGAAGTGACGCCGTTCGAGCTTGCCCGCTACCTTCCAGCTCTCTAGCGATCGTCGAACGGGAATTGCCGGCCTCGTAGCGATGGAACCGCTGCTCGTCTACCCCGATCCGCCGTCGGCGTGGCTGTCGGACGCGCTCGAGCGCGCCGCCTACCCGTGGCGTGCCGTGCCCGACCCGGCTCTGGCGGAACGCGACGAGCCCGAGGACGGCTACTCGGGCGCCGTCGTCTCGGCGGTCGAGGATCCGAGTGCGGCCTTCGTCGCCTGCCGGATTCTCCGCAAGGGCGACAGCCCACTGCAGCCGGTGCTGCTCGTCCTGCCGCCGGCGTGCCTGCAGGAGCTCGAGCTGCGCGAGGACCTGTTCGACGACTTCGTGCTGGCGACGGCGACCGCCGAGGAGTTCGAGGCTCGGCTGGCACACCTCTTCTGGCGAACCGGCCGCGGCAAGAAACACGACCTCATCGTCTACGGCCCCCTCGCCCTCAACCTCGAGACCTACCAGGCCGCCATCCAGGGTCGTCCCCTCGACCTCACCTTCATGGAGTACGAGCTGCTGCGCTTTCTCGCCGCTCGGCCGGGAAAGGTCTTCACGCGTGAGGCCCTGCTGTCGCGGGTGTGGGGATACGAGTACTTCGGGGGAGCGAGGACCGTCGACGTCCACGTCCGGCGGCTGCGCGCCAAGCTCGGGGAGGAACACGTGCATCTGATCGAGACGGTCCGGAGCGTGGGATACCGTTTCGGGACGGTGAGGTGGCTCCCGGCCGACCACGACCGCTGAGGCCGGCGAACTAGGAGGCTTTCTTCTTTTTTCTTCGCCGGCGGGGCTTTGCGCGTTCCCGTCGACGAGGGCGGGGCCGCCACTGCGACCGCCGACGGGCCTCCCGGCACCCGGATCGCCGGCCCGGTCCGGTGCGTGCCGATGCTGAGCGGGACGATCGTGCTGGTGTCGAAGCAGACGACCCACGCCGTCCTGCCGTCGGGGCTCATCGTGATGGCCTGCGGGTTCTTGCCGACGAGGATCGGCGCTCCGGCGCTGTCGCTCACGAGGTTGACCGGGGTGACGTTCCCCGTCTTCGACTGCTTCGAGATGGCGTCCACCACGTAAGCGATCGTGGGTTGCAGCGGCGAGATCGCCACCGCGATCGGTGCTCCCTGCACCGAGATCGGCGCGCCGGCCGTATCGCTGCCGGTGCTGATCGGCGACACGCTGCCGGAGTTGAGATTGGTCACGAGCGCCGTGGCGCCGTTCGGCGTGATGGCGATGCCGGTGGGTGCGTTGCCGACCGTGATCGGGCGCAACGCCTTGCCGGTCCTCAGGTCCACCGGTGTGACCGTCGAGCCGAACGGGCCGGTCTGGCCGGACACGATCGCCCCGGCATCGGCGACGTAGGCGCGTTGGCCGTCCGGCGTGATGGCGATGCCCTGCGGTCCGGGGCCGACGGTGATCCGCCGCAGCGGCCTGTCGGTTGCGACCACGATCGGCGTGATGCTGTGCCCGATCGTTCCGATCGCGCCGGCGTCGGTGACGTACACCATCTTCCCGTTGGGGGTGACAGCGATCCCGGCCGGCCCGGCACTCGGGCCGAGTTGAATCGACGGCAGCGCCCTGCCGGTCACGAGGTCGATCGGCGTGACCGTGTTGGACGTGTAGTTGGCGACGTAGGCCCGCCGGCCGTTCGGCGTGACGGCGATCGCATCGGGATAGGTGCCGACGCCGATCCGGGCCCGCGAGCCGCCGCCCTCCGGTGAGATGTTGATCGCGACGACGCTGTGGCCGAGGCCGATGCTGGCCCCGGTCCCGACCGTGGTGACGTACGCGTAGAGCGGCGGCGGCAGCGGCGGAAGCGTCGTGGTGGGGCCGGCGGCGGTGGTCGTCGTGCTCGTGGTCGCGGCGGAGCTGCAGCCGGCGATGATGCCGAGCAGGCACACCGATGCGACGCCGAGCACCCGGCGCGGCAGGCGCACGGTTAGCCGGCCGAGGTGGCGGGCGGTCCCGGCGTGAATGCCCAGGCCTCTATCTCGACGAGCGCGCCGAGAGGAAGGCCGAGAACGGCGAAGGCGCTCCGCGCCGGCCGATGGTCTCCGAATGCAGCGAGATAGGCCTCGTTCATGGTGGAGAAATCTGCCATGTCCGTGAGAAACACCGTCGTCTTCACAACAGCGTCCAGCCCACTTCCTTCGCCCTCCAGCAGCGACGCGACGTTCCTCAGCGCTTGGGTCACCTGCGCCGTGACGCCACCGTCCACGAGCGAGCCGTCCAGCAGGCCGAGCTGGCCGGAGCAGATCAGCCACGGGCCGGCGCGGACGACAGGTGTGTAGGGTCCGATCGGCTTCGCCATGGTCGGGAGGGCGTTCAGGTCAGCTGAACGATGAGCCGCAGCCGCAGGTCCGAGAGGCGTTGGGGTTCGTGACGTGGAAGCCGGCCTCCTGCAGCCCGTCGCGGTAGTCGAGGGTCGCGCCCTTGATGAGCTCGGCGCTCTCGGGGTCGACCGCGACGCGGACGGTCCCGAAGCTGCGCACGATGTCGTCGTCGGCGATCTCGGAGTCGAAGAACATCTCGTAGCTGTAGCCCGAGCACCCGCCCGGCCGTACCGCCATGCGGAGCGCGAGACTGTCGTCTCCCTCCTGGGCGAGCAGATCGGCCACCTTGGCCACTGCCGCGTCGGTGAGCGTCACTGGGCTGGGTCGCTGACCCAGCTTGACCGTTGACGTCGCAAGGCTCACTGCGGGCCTCCTTCCAGGCAGAACCTAGGGTGCAGCAGCCCGGGAGGCTCCCGGACACTGCACCAGTAGGCTCGATCATACCGTGAGCACGTCAGGCCAACCGCTCGCCGGGTCGACCCCCTCGCCGGGCACCCCGGCGCCGACTTCAGAGGCGGTCCGGGCAGCGCTGACCGGAGTCATCGATCCCGAGCTCGGCGCGAACATCGTCGAGCTGGGCATGGTTCGCCGCATCGAGGTCGACGGCGGAGCGGTGACTGTCGAGGTCGCCCTCACGATCGCCGCCTGCCCGCTCCGCGACCAGCTCCGTACCGATGTCGAGCGCCAGGTCAAGACCCTTCCCGGCGTGGAGCGTGTCGATGTCCGCACCGGCGTGATGGATCCTGCGGAGCGGGCGGCGCTGATGTCGCAGGCTCGGCTCAAGGCGCAGGACCGCGCCGTCCCGACCGATCTTCCCGCGTCTGCGAGGGTGCTCGCGATCGCGTCCGGCAAGGGCGGAGTCGGCAAGTCGTCGGTGAGTGTGAACCTCGCGGTCGCTCTCGCCCGCCGTGGGCTGGTCGTCGGCCTGCTCGACGCCGACGTCTGGGGCCACTCGGTGCCGAGGCTGCTCGGGATGGAGGGCGCGCTGGAGGCGCACGGGGGGAAGATGATCCCCGTCGAGCGCGCCGTCGGACCCGGTGTCCTCAAGGTCGTCTCGATGGGATTCCTCTCGGGCGAGGACGATGCGATCATGTGGCGCGGGCTGATGCTCAACCGGGCCGTCCAGCACTTCCTGGAGGATGTCCGGTGGGGGGCGCTCGACTACCTCGTGATCGACCTGCCGCCCGGTACCGGCGACGTCCAGATGGGCTTGGCGAGGATGTTGCCGCGTACGGAGGTGTTTCTCGTCACGACGCCGAACGAGGCCGCCCAGAAGGTCGCCGGCCGGGCGGCGGACATGGCGCGCAAGGGTCATCTCCGCGTCGCCGGCGTCATCGAGAACATGTCCCCTTTCACGTGCGAGAACGGTGAGACGCACGCGATATTCGGCGAAGGCGGGGGACAACGGCTCGCCGACGACATCGGGGTGCCACTGGTCGGCTCGGTGCCGCTGGACGCCGGGCTCGCCGCCGGCGGGGACGTGGGCGTGCCGGTGGCGCTCGGGAGCGACGGGAAGCTCGCGGAAGTCTTCGCCGCCCTCGCCGCGCGCGTCGCAACGGAGATCGCGCCGCTCGTCGAGATGACCGGCTGCAGCGCCCGGCTCCTGGAGCGCGTCGAGCAGGCGCTCGGACCCGCCGGCGCCTGAGCCGGTCCCACTTCAGGGGGCCGGCGCCGTCCACGTGGCCTCGATGTCCTCCGGGTCGTCGGACCAGGCCTTCCCTTCCTGGCGGAGCTTGCGGAGATGGGCCCACATCGATCGGCGGCGCGATCGGATACCTGGCGGGGTCCACGTCGAGGTAGACCGCCGCGACGAGCTCGTCCACCGTCGCCCGGCCCCTCTGGCTCAAAGCGGCGGAGACGGCCTGCTCGCGGGCGAGACGGTGTGCCAGCAGCGCCTCGATCTCGGATCGGGGGTTCTCCAGGATCGGGCCGTGCCCGGGGGCGATGGCCTCGATCGGGGGATCGAGGTCCAGGAGACAGCGGAGGCTGTCGAGGTATTGCGCCATGTCGCCGTCGGGCGGGGAGATGACGACCGTCGAGCCGCCCATGATGTGATCGCCGGACAGCATGAGCCTCCGCTGCACCGGGCGGTCGCCGGTTCCGGCCTGCTCGATCAGGTAGCAAAGGTGATTCGAGGCGTGCCCGGGCGTATGCAGGGCCCTCAGCCGGACGGGGCCGAGCTCGAGGACGTCGCCGTCTCGAAGCTCGAGGTCCGGCACGAAGCCGTCGCGGGCGTCGTAGCCGCCGAGCTGAGCCCGGCTCCTGGCCGCGAGGGCGGCCGCCCCGGGGGCGTGGTCGGGATGGGTGTGGGTGACGAGGACGTATCGGATCCGGCCGCCCGCCGCGCGCTCGACCCGATCCAGGTGTGCCTCGTCCAGCGGTCCCGGGTCGACGGCTGCCACGACGTCGTCGCCGACGAGGTAGGTGTTCGTTCCCGGGCCGGTCATGACCGAAGGATTAGGGGCCGTGACGCGCTTGACGTAGGGGTCGACCTGATCGACGACGCCCGGGACCGGTGCGCCCGGGACCGGTGCGCCCGGGCCGCCCTGCTCAGTCATGGCCGGCCCCGACCGGCCGGTCCGGGAAGTCCATCCCCGGCGGCAGACCCGTCGCATCGTCGTAGCCGGGCTCGTCGGGGAGCAGGAACCGCACGACCCCTCCGTCCACCGTGATCCGGGGTTGGATGGTCTGGACCTCGGAATCGGCCGCGTCCCAGAACTGCCGGGCACTCGAGAAGCTGCTGAGCGTCTCGAGGTGCCTGACGGTCGGGAACAAGAGGTGGATGTCGCCGGCCCGATGCCGCTCGAGGGCGACGGAGGGCCCGATCCACTCGCTCGCCACGACCTCGGCGTCGTCGTGCAGGGCGATCTGGCCCTCAGGCGCCAAAGCCGCGAAGAAACGCGTGTCGTACCTCCGAGGTCCACCCTCCGGCGTGATCCAGTGGCTGAAGTAACGAAAGCGCTCGACTTCCAGGAGCAGGTGTTCCGCAGCGCAGATCGCCGCCAGGGTCGTGGCGCCGGCGTTCAGGCTGCTCCGGTGGCGCCCGAAACGTTCCCGGATCGGAGCGTCTGCGAACGACACCAGTCCGCTCCCGTCGCCGGCGAAGAGCAGGCCGGCTTCCTCGAAGCACTCGCGTGCTGCTGCCACGAAGTAGCCGAGGCCGCCCGAGTCGACCCCGAGCACCCGACTCGCCTCGCGATCGTCGAGAGACGCCGACAGGATCGTGATGTCCGGATCCCGATCCGTGCGATCCACGGCGCCTCCGGGGAAGACGTAGGCGCCGCCGCCGAACGAGGAGTCCGCCCGCCGGCGCACCATGAGGACCTCCAGGCGGGTGCGTGTCGCGTGTCCCGTCCCCGACGGCGCGTCCCGCAGGACCACGACCGTGGCCGCGTCGCGCACCTCGGGCTCGGTCACCTCGTCCAACGTACCGGGCTCGCCCGGCACGGCCCGGACGTTGACGCTCTCGATTTGACGGTCAGGCGCTCGCGACCGCCCGTGTGCCGCTGACGTCCCGGTCGATGATCTGCTTTCGCTCGGCCTCGCTCAGGCCACCCCAGATCCCGTGGGCCTCGCGGATCCTGATGGCGTAGTCGAGGCACTCCTGGCGTACCGGACACGGCCGGCAGATCTCCTTGGCAGCACGTTCTCTCGCAATGCGCTCGTCCTTGCGCTCCGGGTGTGAAGGTGGGAAGAACACGACCGAGTGCGGACCTCTACATGCTGCTTTGGCTGGCCACACTTCCTCACCGCGATTGGCGATCACGGTCCCCTCCTCATCCTGCCCACGACCCGCCGGCGCCGGCCAAGCCGCGACACCCCGGTTCTCCTGCCCGCGCCGTCCGCTCAAGCCCCCCGTTGGCCGACGTTTCGACGCTAGTTGGCTGCAGCGCGACCCTATCCCCGCCGCCACCGCGGTTACAAGGGGCTCTTATGCCTTTGACCAGCAGGGGTGGGCGGTAGTGTCGCCGCGAATGGATCGCGAGGCGTTCTGCCGGCAAAGCAAGGTCGTGGTCGTCGCCGGCAAGGGTGGCGTCGGCAAGACCACGGTCACCGCGGCGCTCGGCCGCATGGCCGCCGACATCGGGCTCGACGTGCTCGTCATAGAGCTCGAAAGTGCCGGCGGGCTGCCCGTCCTGTTCGGACGGGCGGCCGACTTCCAGTACGAGGAGGCGGTCCTCTACGAGCCGCAACGGCGGGACGGGCGCGGCGGCGGTCGTGTGAGCGGGCGCGTGCTGACGCCGGACGACGCGCTCTTGGAATATCTGGAGGAGCACGGCATGCGCCGGGTCGCCAAGCGGCTCGTCTCGACCGGCGTGCTCGACGTGGTGGCGACGGCCATTCCCGGCATTCGCGAGATCCTCGTGCTCGGCAAGGTGAAGCAGCTCGAGCGATCTGGCGTCTGGGACCTGATCGTGCTGGACGCGCCGGCGGCGGGCCACGCCGTCACGTTTCTGACGAGTGCCCTCGGGCTCATGGACGCCGCCAGAGGCGGCCCGCTTCGCGCCCAGGCCCAGGACGTCGTCGAGATGCTGCGCGACCCGGCCCGGTGCCAGGTCATGCTCGTCAGCCTGCCGGAGGAGACCCCGGTCAACGAGCTGGTTGAGACGGCGTACCGCTTCGAGGACCTGGTCGGTGTCGCCCTCGCGCCGGTCGTGGTGAACGCGTGCTACCCGGTGCTCACTCATCTCCGCACCGATCCCGTGGCGGCTGCCCTGGCCGCCGGCGAACCAGCTCCGGGCGCAGCCGAGGCCGCCCGGCTGTCGGCCGCAGCGGCCTTCCGGGAGACCCGCCAGAATCTCCAGGCTGCCCAGGTGGCCCGTCTCGCCGCCGGGTTGCCGCTGGCGCAGCTGGCCCTTCCGTACCAATTCACCGCCGATCTTGGTCCCGAGCAACTCGGGGCGCTCTCGCAGGCCCTCGGGGCGGCAATCGACGCGCTCAGCGTCGAAGACGCAGCATGACCGGCGAGCCGGATGCGGAAGTTGCCAGCCTCTCCGACCTCGTGACCGAGCGGTCCGTGATCGTCTGCTGTGGATCGGGCGGAGCCGGTAAGACGACGATCTCGGCCGCGATCGGGCTGGCGGGGGCCGAGGCGGGCCGGAAGACCTGTGTGGTGACCATAGATCCGGCCAGGCGTCTGGCGGACGCGCTCGGCCTTGACAATCTCGACAACACGCCCCGTCGGATCGATGGTCCCTGGAGCGGCGAGATGTCGGCCGTGATGCTGGACGCGAAGGGGACCTTCGACGATCTCGTCGGCCGTTATTCGGAGTCCCCCGAGCAAGCCGAACGGATTCTCCAGAACCGCCTCTACCGGAACTTGACGTCGGCGCTCTCGGGCACCCAGGAGTACATGGCGATGGAGAAGCTGTACGAGTTGCACGAGGAGGGCGGCTTCGACCTCGTCGTGGTCGACACGCCGCCGACCCGGCACGCCCTCGACTTCCTCGACGCTCCGCGCCGGCTCTACAGCTTCCTCGAGAACCGGGTCTTCCGGCTGCTGCTCATGCCGACCCGGGCGTACATGAAGGCGATGACCGTCGCGGCGCAGGCGCTGCTGCGTACGGTC
Organism: uncultured Acidimicrobiaceae bacterium; assembly: GCA_963763085.1. Classification (GTDB taxonomy): domain Bacteria; phylum Actinomycetota; class Acidimicrobiia; order Acidimicrobiales; family Bog-793; genus CAVXNB01. The sequence continues at coordinate 209,468 of CAVXNB010000004.1, read as the reverse complement.
TCCAGGGTCGCCGGGTCCGAGATCGTCGAGGACGCGATCGCCTTCTTCCGCGCGTTCGAGGGTATGGAGGAGGGATTCCGGGAGCGGGCCCGCCGGGTGGAGGCGCTCCTGGCGAACCCGGGCACGTCGTTCGTGCTCGTCGTGGCGCCGCGGGAGGACTCGATCGACGAGGCGCGATTCTTCGCCCGGCGCCTCGCGGAGAGCTCGATCCCTGTGAGCGCGCTGGTGGTGAACCGCCTCTTCCCGAATTTCGCGTCGGAACCGCAAGTGGTCGCCGGTGCCGGTTGGGCCGGCCCTCCCGCTGAGGCGGACCCCCTGGCCTACGCGGAGCTCCGGCGGAACCTGGCGGAATTCCTCGTGGTCGCGAGGCGCGAGGAGCGGTACGTCGGCGAACTGGCTTGGGAGGTCGCGCCGGCTCCGGTGGTACGGGTTCCGTTTCTGAGAGAGGACGTGCACGATCTCGAAGGGCTTCGCATCGTCGCTCGCCACCTGCTCGGGGGGCCACTAGTCTCCGGTCGTGGCAGTCGTGCTGATCGTCAGTGACTCCGACTCGGTCCTCGAGGAGCTGCGGTCGGCGCTGGAGGACGACGAGACCGAGATCCGCGAGCTGCGCACCGGCGAGGAGGTTCGGCCCGCCGTCGAGGAGGACCCCCCCGATCTCGTGATCACGGACCTGCAGGTCACCAACATGGGGGGCATGGCTATCTGCCTCGATCTCCACCTCGAGGAGTCAGGTGGACGGATCCCGCACGTCCCGGTCGTGATCCTTCTCGACCGGCGGGCGGACGTGTTCCTGGCGCGTAGGGCCGCGGCCGAGGGTTGGCTTGTCAAACCCCTCGACCCGATACGAATCCGGCGCGCCGCCAAGGCGGTATTGGACGACCGGACGTTCTATGACGCTTCCTACAAGCCGCTCCCACTCGCCGCTGACCTCTAGTTTCCCTGAATCGGCGGGCCGCGGGAGATGAAGCTCCGTCGCCAGGTTCGAAGACACGGCCATCAGCCGTCGGCGCAGGTGTCCGAACAAGAGCTGCAGATTCGCAAGGGCCTCGACTCGATGCGCAACGCCACCGCCCGGGAGGTGATGACGCCCCGGGTCGACGTCGTCGCGCTCGCGGTGCCGGTCAGCCTCGACGATGTCGCCCGCGCCGTGCGTCGCTCGGGACACAGCCACTTCCCGGTGTACGAGGACGATCTCGATCACCTGCTCGGAGTCCTGTTCGTGAAGGACCTCTTCCATCCCGGGCTGCTCGGGATCGAAGGGGTCCGGGCGGACCCCGGCGCCGGGGCGGTGTCGCAGAGCCTCGACGTCGCAAAACGGGTCCGCGAGCCCTATCTCGTCCCCGAATCCCGGCCGGCTCTCGAGATCCTGGCCGAGATGCGCAAGGCGCGCCGGGCATTCGCGGTCGTCGTGGACGAATACGGCGGAGTCGCCGGCGTGCTCACGATCAACGACCTCGTGAGCGAGCTCGTCGGCGACCTCAGGGACGAGTTCGACCGGTCCTCGTCGCCGGGAATCGAGCGGGTGGACAAGTCCCGTTTCTTGGTGGATGGCGCGTGCGGCGTGGACGAAGTGCGCGAGGACCTGGGCATCCCGATTCCCGAGGGCGACTACGTGACGCTCGGCGGCTTCCTCCTCGACGCCCTCGGCCGGATACCCGAGGAGGGCGAGACGCTCGATTTCTCCGGCTGGACCTTCCGGGTCACGGAGATGGACCGGAGGAGGGTCGCCAAGGTCGTCGTGCAGGCGCCAGCGGCTACGATGACCAATCAGGCCGGCGGCGAGCGATGACGGTTGTCGGCTGACGGGAAGTGGCGCAGCTTGGCAGCGCGCAGCGTTCGGGACGCTGAGGTCGCGGGTTCAAATCCCGCCTTCCCGACATGAAGCTGCGCCCGGCGATCATCGAGCTCGTTGTCTCGAACATGCCTGCCACCCTCGCCTTCTACCGCCGTATCGGCCTCGACATTCCTTCCTCGGCGGACGGAGAGCCGCACGTCGATGTCGAGATGGGCGGGATGCGCCTGGCCTTCGACACCGAGGACGTCATCCGTTCCTTCGATCCCGGCTGGCGCTCACCCACGGGAGGAGGGCACCGGGTTGCCCTCGGCTTCGCTTGTGAGACCCCCGCCGAGGTCGACGAGGCCTGGGAAGACCTGACCGGAGCCGGCTACGAGGGTCACCTGCCGCCCTGGGACGCATTCTGGGGGATGCGCTACGCCGTCGTGCACGACCCCGACGGCACCCCGGTCGACTTGTTCGCCCCGCTGCCGGAGGTGTAGCTCGCCGCGGCCTGCCCGGTCGTGGCCGCGGCAGCCCCGGTCGTGCCCGCGGCGGCTCCTCGGGGACTATTCACTTTCATTTTCAACTTGCCTCGAAGTTAGTGACTGGGTGCAATCTTTAACGGAGGCAAGTTTTTTGAGAAAAAAGAAACCTCCCCGCGGGAGGTCGGAGGTCGGAGGTCGGAGGGGCCCCCGACGTACGGCTAGGCGGGGCTGAACGCGCCGGAAAGGTAGCTCTCGAGGTCAGCGACACCCATCGGCCTCGCGAAGTAGAAGCCCTGGCCAACCTCGCAGCCGACCGAGCGCAGCGCCGCCAACTCCTCGAGCTCCTCCACGCCCTCGGCCACGGTCTCGAGCCCGAGGGTGTTCCCGAGCGCCATGATCCCCTCCACCAGCCGCAGCGGCTCGCTGCCGGCCCGCAGTCCGGAGACGAAGGACCGGTCGATCTTCAGCATGTCGATCGGGAAGCGGCGCAGATAGCTGAGCGACGAGTATCCCGTTCCGAAGTCGTCGAGAGCGAGCCGGATACCGAGAGACTTCAGGTCGTGCAGCCGAGCCAAGGTCGCCTCGGTGTCCTGCATGAGCAGGCTCTCGGTGATCTCGAGAACGAGGCTGCCCCGAGACCCGCCGCCCGCCAGAGCCGCTTCGACCTCTCCGGTGAACTCGGGACGCTGCAGCTGGCGCGCCGAGATGTTCACGCTGACATAGAAGAGAGGCTCGTCCGGGCGGGTCTGCTGCCAGCCGCCGATCCATGAGCAGGCTTGCTGCAGGACGCTGCGGCCCAGGTCGCCGATCAGCCCCGCCTCCTCCGCCAGCGGAATGAACGTGGCCGGCGGCACGAAGCCCCGCGTCGGGTGCTGCCAGCGGGAGAGGGCCTCCACGCCCACGACCTGCTCGGTGGCGAGGTCGACGATCGGCTGGTAGTACACCTCGAGGTCCCCGTTCTCGACCGCCCGGCGAAGGTCGGACTCGAGCGTCGAGACGGTCCAGCAGGCTCTCGTACATCGCATCCTCGAAGATCACGAAAGAGGCTTTTCCGGCGTTCTTGCCCCGGTACATGGCGACCTCTGCGTTGCGGAGAACCTCTTGGGGGTCCGTCTCGTCAGGGCCGGCGAGGGCGACACCGAGGCTCAGCGTCACGGACATCTCGGCCTCGGTCAGCTGGATCGGCTTGCTGACCTCCTCGAGGATCCGGATCGCGGTCCGTTCGGCTTCTGCCACCCCGCTGGCGTTCTCGAGGAGCACGGCGAACTCGTCTCCGTCGAGCCGCGCGACCGTGTCGCCGGCGCGAACGGCTCCCAGGACCCGCATCCCGACTTCGATCAGGAGGCGGTCGCCTTCGGCGTGGCCGACCCGGTCGTTGATCAACTTGAAGTCGTCGATGTCGAGATAGAGGACGCTGATCTCGGCGCCGGGCTGGCGTCGCACCTTCAGGGCGTGCTCGAAGCGGTCAACGAAACGGGCCCGGTTCGCCAGTCCCGTCAACGGATCATGCTGGGCCAGGTGATGCGCGCCGTCGGTCGCCTCCTGCAAGGCGTCGACCGCCGCCGCGCCGGCGACGGCGAGGCCGGCTGCCTCGGCGAAGATCGTGAGGATCTCCTGGTCCGCGACGCTGTAGACGCGTGCGGGCTGGCGGGATCCGACGACGAGCCCGCCCACGACGAACCCGTTCTCGTGGATCGGCGCCGCCATCGCAGCTCGGACTCCGGCCTTCACCACGTCGGGTCTGGCCACCGGCGACGAGGCGTAGTCCTGGACGACGACCGGCCGGTCCTGGACGACGGCCTGGCCGACGGCCCCCTCGCCGATACGCAGGTCACGACCGATCTTCGGCGCCGAGCCGTACGTGGATCTCGCCGACATCGTGTGCTCGTCGTCGGAGTCGACGCCGTAGAGCAACACGAACTCGTCGCCCAGCACCTCGGCGAGGCCGTGGGTGACGGTGTCGAGCACCTCGTGCAGGGGAGCTCGCTCGGAGATCGACCGTTGGATCGCGGAGATCTGTTTGAGCAGGTCGTGTCGTCTCTGCGCCGAGGCGCGGGCCTCGCGGAACCGGCCGAGCGTCAGGGACAGCACGTACCCCATGCTGTCCAGCGTGCGCAGCTCCTCGCTGCTGAACCTCCTGCCGGCGCGGGCGATCACGAGGGCGTCGGCGGATTGCTGACCGAGGGGGACCGTCACGGAGGCGCACGTGCCAACTTCGGGGACATCGAGGAACCCCCGCCGGCGAGCGGTCAGCTCGACGATGTCCTCGCTCGGAATCTGACCGGCGGGGAAACCCAGCGAGACGATGACCGCACCGTTCAAGACGAGGGCCGCGGCCTCGCCGGCGAGGGCCTCGGTCACGAGCTCCACCGCAGTCCGTCCGACGCCGGCTTCGTCGGGGTGGGACGAGATTGCGGCGTGGAACTCCGCGAGCTGCTGTGCCGACCACGATGGCTCGGAGCCGGAGTCCGCCGGTGCAACTCTCAGATGCCGTGCCATCGGTATGTTTTCGACAGGAAACCTGGCGACTTGAGCCGTCGTAGGGCCCGGCCACGGAGGAACCCCGGCGTAGGCTGGGAATGTGCTGCGCCTTCTGACGGCTGGGGAATCTCACGGGCGGGCGCTCGTCGCCGTCCTGGAGGGGCTTCCCGCCGGACTGCCGATCACGAGTGAGGAGATCCGCGGCGAGCTCGCCCGACGGCGCCTCGGGTACGGGCGGGGCCCACGCCAGCGGTTCGAGACCGACGAGATCAACCTCGTCGGTGGCGTCCGTCACGGGCGCACGCTCGGCTCGCCGGTCGCGATCGAGATCGCCAACGCCGAGTGGCCGAAGTGGCAGGAGGAGATGTCGCCCGAGCCTGGGCAACCGTCCCGCCGGCTCACCCAGCCTCGTCCCGGCCACGCGGATCTCGCCGGCATGCAGAAGTACGGCTTCGGCGATGCCCGCGACGTGCTGGAGCGCGCGTCGGCGCGCGAGACCGCCGCCAGGGTGGCCGCCGGCGCATGCGCCAAGGCCCTGCTCGCACGGATCGGCGTCGCGATCGTGAGCCACGTCGTCCAGATCGGGGGCGCCGAGGCGACAGCGGGCCTCCGCCCGCTCCCGGGCGACCTGGCCACCGTGGACGCGTCGCCGGTGCGATGCTTCGACCCCGCGGCAGAGGCGGCGATGATCGCCGAGATCCGCGCCGCCGCCAAGGACGGTGACTCCCTCGGCGGCACCGTCGAGGTGGTCGCTTACGGCGTCCCTGTCGGCCTCGGCAGCCATGTGCACTGGGACCGCAAGCTCGACGGGCTCATAGCCCAGGCGTTGATGAGCATCCAGGCCGTGAAGGGCGTGTGGATCGGCGACGGCATCGAGGTCGCCCGGCGCCGGGGATCGAGCGGCCACGACTCGATCTTCTTCGACGCCGGCTCGGGCGAGTACCGGCGTGAGACCTCGCTGGCCGGCGGTATCGAAGGCGGCATCTCCATCGGGGGGCTCCTGACCGCCCGGGCCGCCATGAAGCCACTGGCGACTCTGAACCGCCCCGTGCTCAAGACCGTCGATGTCGTGACCAAGCAGGAGACGGTGTCCTTCAAGGAACGGACCGACGTCACCTCGGTGCCCGCCATGGGCGTCGTCGCCGAGACGATGCTTGGCACTCGTCCTGGCGTCGGAGGCTCTCCGGAAGTTCGGGGGCGACAGTGTGGGGGAGCTGACTCGGAATCACGCGTCGTTTCTGGAGGCCGTGCGCGAGGAAAGGTGGCCGAGCGCGGCGGCGAGCGAGGAGACGGCCCGCCCGTAGCTCGGCGGAAAGTGGCTGATACGCTCGCCCTTCCTGTCCCCGGAGGCAGGCCCAGGTACGGAGGAGCCGAGTGTTCACGGGTCTCATCGAGGAGGTCGGCACGTTCGAGGGTCACGACGGCGCCGGCCGGCATCGGTTCGGTGCCTCGGTCGTTCTCGAGGGGCTCGCGACCGGCGACTCGATTGCCGTGAACGGCTCTTGCCTGACGGTCGTGGCCCGGGCTCCCGGTCTGTTCGAGGCGGACGTCACCGCCGAGACGGGCCGGCGGACGACCCTGGCTCTTCTCCGGCCGGGGGACCCCGTCAACCTCGAGCGCCCGGTCCGGATGGGCGACCGTCTCGGCGGTCATGTCGTCCAGGGCCATGTCGACGCGGTCGGCGAGGTGCTGGCCGGCGCGCCGGATCTCCGGGTCCGGATCCCTGCCGACCTCATCCGCTACTGCGTCGAGAAAGGGTCGGTCGCCGTCGACGGCGTGAGCCTCACCATCTTCGACATCGGGGAGGACAGCTTCAGCGTCGCCGTCATCCCCCATACCTCCGAGGTGACGACACTCGGACGGCGGGTGCCGGGTGACCAGGTGAACGTCGAGGTCGACGTCGCCGCGAAACAGATCGAGAAGCTGCTCAGCCCCTATCTCGCAAAGCTCAGGTGACCAGGACCGCTGACGTAGCCTTGTCCCGCTTGCTACTCGACCCGCCAGCCCAATTGGTCCCGCCCGCCGCGACGACTGAGGAAGCTCCGCAACGCCGGTCGACCCCGTGGCGGCGGTTCGCAGCGTGCTTCAGCTCGTCCCCCGCCTTGACCGCGGTCGTCGTGCTGGCGCTCGTGCTGGGCCTCCTGCTGAGGCTGTACGCACTGGGCCGGGGGCCGATGAACTCCGACGAGGCCGTTGTCGGGCTCATGGCACGCGAGATCCTGCACGGGCACTTCTTCGCCTTCTACTGGGGCCAGAACTACGGCGGCCCGGAGGCCTACGTCGTGGCGGTGATGTTCGCCATCTTCGGCAGCTCGCCGTTCACGCTCGGCTTCACGGCGGTGCTTATCTGCGCCGGGTCGCTCGTGCTCCTGTGGCGGATCGGCAACAGGATGTTCGGCAGTCCCGTCGGGGCCGTGGCCGCGATCGCGTTCTGGGTGTGGCCCGAGACCTACCTGACGTCGTCGACGGTCGAGGACGGTTTCCGATGGCTCGTGCTCGTCTGCGGTCTGACCGTTCTCCTGACGGTGCTGCGGATCGGCGACGGCGAGGGCGGGACGACCGACTGGATCGCGCTCGGGCTCGCCGCCGGCGTGGGATGGTGGGCCACACCCGAGATCGCCTATTTTCTCGCCCCCGCCGGCGTCTACCTCTTGGCTCGTATCGTCCAGCGGCAGGCGAAGGTACGGCTCGTCTGGCTGGTCTCGAGCGTCGTGGCGGCGATCGTCGGCTCACTGCCGTGGTGGTGGCACAACCTCCTCCAGCACTTCAACTCCTTCAACAGCCCTCCCCAGCCCGCACCGCCGGGCCCGGGCGCCGCCTACTGGTGGCACCTCGGCATCTTCGACCGCTCTGTCGTGCCGCTAGTTCTCGGTCTCCGCGTCCGCATGACCGGCGAGTGGATCGGCCCGACGACGATCACGCCCCACCTCGTCAACATCGTGATCGTGGTTCTCGTCGGCTGGCTCGTGTTCGAGGCGGCGCACGGACGTGGGTGGTTGCTGTTGTTGTATGTCGCGGCGTTCCCGTTTCTCTATGCGGCTCAGCCGTTCTCCTGGTACTGGCAGGACGGCCGCTACGCCGTCTTCCTGGCGCCGGCGGCCGCGCTGGCGCTGGCCTCGTTCGTCTGCCAGATCGGAGCGTGGCTGATCCCGTCGCAGCGGTTCGCGCCCGCGATCATGGCCGCGCTCGTGCTCGTGGGCGGGATGGGACTGACGCTACGAGCGGCGCGGGACGCCCTGCCGTACCACCCCGAACCAGCTCTGCCGGCCATCGAACGGACGTCCTGGCTCTCGTGGCACACGAACCCGAACAACCTGCCGACAGCGCTCGCGGCGTCGCTGATCCGATGGCACGTCCGCGACGCCTTCACGGGGTACTGGCTCGCGTACGACGTGGCGTTCCTGGCTCAGGGGAAGATCACCGTGAGCCCGGCCGGCCCCATCTTCATCCGCTACCCGCCCTACTACGCCGCGGTCGCCGCCAGTCCGGCGCCGGCGTGGATCTTCGTGAGCACGGCCGGCAAGCCTGCGGCCGGCGCCGAGGCGGGAACGGTCGCCATCGATCCGGGCTGCAACTCCCCGGCTCAGACGTGCCTGAGCGTGCCCGAGATCGTCCGGTGGTGCGTTCTCCACCACATCCCGTACAAGATCCGCGACAGCGGCCCGTACGTCGTCGTGCTTCCCTCGAGGCGCGTTCTGCCGAGCCAGATCCTGCCGGCGTTCAGCCTCTGATCGCGACCAGAGCCTCGGCGATCTGCACCGCGTTCAGCGCCGCGCCCTTGCGCAGATTGTCGCCCACGAGGAACAGCGAGAGGCCGTTGGGCACCGTCGCGTCCCGCCGGATCCGGCCGACGAGCGAGGGGTCGCGGCCGGCGGCATCAAGGGGCGTCGGGAGGTCGGACACCTCGACGCCCGGCGCGCCCTCGAGGACGCGGCGCGCCTCGTCCGGGCCGATCGGCCGGTCGAACTCAAGGTTGAGCGCCATGCCGTGGCCGGTGAAGACCGGCACGCGGACGCACGTGCACGAGACGAGCAGGCCGGGGAGGCCGAGGATCTTCCGGCTCTCGTTGCGCCACTTCTGCTCCTCGTCGGTCTCGCCGCTGCCGTCGTCGACGACCGAGCCGGCGAGCGGGATGACGTTGAACGCGATGGGAGCGGCGAACTTCACCGGCGCCGGCAGCTCGACGGCCCTGCCGTCGTGCGCGAGCGCCACAGCGCCGTCGGCGACTTTCCGGACCTGCTCGTCGAGCTCCGCGGTTCCGGCCAGCCCGGCGCCGGACGCCGCCTGGTAGGTCGAGACCACGACCCGGCGCAGCCCGGCCAGTTCGTGGAGCGGCTTCAGGACGGGCATCGCCACCATCGTCGTGCAGTTCGGGTTGCCGACGATCCCCTTCGGGATCGAGCGCAGGGCCTCGCCGTTGACCTCGGGCACCACGAGCGGGACGTCCGGGTCCATCCGCCAAGCGGACGAGTTGTCGATGACTATGGCGCCGGCGGCGGCCACGCGGGGGGCGAGCTCGAGCGATGCCTTGCTGCCGCAGGCGAACAGGGCGATGTCGATGCCGGCGAAGTCGGCCTCGAGGACGTCCTCGACGACGACGGCGTCGCCGGCCCAGGGGAGCGTCCGTCCGGCCGACCTCGCGCTGGCGAGGTAGCGCACCTCGCCGGCGGGAAAGCCGCGCTCGGCGAGGACGGTCCGCATGACCCCGCCCACCTGTCCGGTGGCGCCGAAGATCCCTACTCGCATGGGCCTGATTGTACCGGCCGTCCCTCGGCGCTATTACCCGAGGCCGAAGGCGGCGTGAAGGACCTGTACCGCTTTTTCCGCAAGCTCGGCGCGGACCATGCACGAGATGCGGATCGGCGAGGTCGAGATCATCTCGATGTTGATCCCCGCGCCGGCGAGCGTCTCGAACATCGTCGCGGTCACGCCGGGGTGGGTCCTCATTCCAGCGCCCACGACCGAGATCTCGGCGACGTCGTCGTCGGCGATCATGGAGACCGCCCCCAACTGCGGGATGAGCTTTTCGGCGACCTCGAGGCCGGCGCTCAGGTCGTCCCGGGGGACGGTGAACGAGATGTCGGTCGTGCCGTGGTGCGAGGTGTTCTGCACGATGACGTCGACGTTGATCGCCCGGTCCGCGAGCCCGCGGAACAACGAGGCGGCGATGCCCGGCTGGTCCGGGACACCGGTGATGGTGATCTTGGCTTCCGACGTGTCGCTCGTCACCGCCGAGACGATGGGCTGTTCCATGGACGGGTCCTCCTCGCTGACGATGGTTCCTGGCTCCCACGTGAAGCTGGAACGCACGTGGAGCGGCACGCGGTGGTTCCGGGCGAATTCGACCGAGCGGAGCGACAGGACCCGCCCGCCCGAGGAGGCGATCTCGAGCATCTCGTCGAACGAGATCCGTGGCATCCGGTGAGCGCTCGGCACAACCCGGGGATCGGCCGTGAACACCCCCGGGACGTCGGTGTAGATCTCGCAGAGATCGGCGCCCATGGCGGCTGCGATCGCCACGGCCGTCGTGTCCGAGCCGCCTCGTCCGAGCGTGGTGACGTCGCGGGCGCTCGAGACTCCCTGAAAGCCGGCGACGACCGGGACGATGCCGTCGGCGAGGGACTCGCGCAGACGATCCCCACGCACTTCGAGGATCCGTGCCTTCGTGTGCGTCGTGTCGGTGATTATGCCGGCCTGGCTGCCGGTGAACGATCGTGCCGGGACGCCCAGCTCCGCGAGCGCCATGCACAGCAGCGCCATCGAGATACGTTCGCCGGCGGTGAGCAGCATGTCGAGCTCGCGACCGGGCCGGACGCGGCTGACGTCCTCGGCGAGCCGGATGAGGTCGTCGGTTGTCTTGCCCATCGCGCTCACGACGACGATCACCTCGGCGCCGGTGCGCCGCGACCGGGCGACGTGGTCCGCCACGGCACGGATCCGGTCGGCGTCGCCGACCGAGGTTCCGCCGTACTTCTGGACGACGATGCTCACGCCGGCCAAGCTACTGCCAGCCAAGCTCCTCCCCGGGCCGACGGGCGCCCACCCCCGAGGTTTCAGTAGCGTGTCGCCTCGTGCCATCCGAGAAGAGGGCGCGCCGAGCGCGCCGCCCGGGAGCAGAAGCAAGCCGTCATCGAGAAGGACCGCAAGCGCCGGCGGTACCTGAGGCGCGGCCTCACTCTCGGTGTCGTGGCGGCGTTGATCGTCTTGATCGTGTTTCTCGTGAGCGGGTCCGGCAAGAAGAACGCCAGCTCGACCACGACGACCAAGCCGGGCACGAGCTCCACCTCGACCTCCACCTCGACCTCGACCTCGACTTCGACCACGGTCACGTCGACGACATTCGCCACGCCCGTGACTCAGCCGCTCACGACCGCGGCCGTGGTCCCGACGTGCCCGCCCGCCCGCGGGTCCGCCAAGCGTGTCGTGTGGTTCACGAAGGCGCCCCCGGCGTGCATCGCAAGGACCTCGGTCTTCGACGCCACGTTCACCACGAGCGTCGGCAAGATGATCGTGCGGATGCCTGCGGCGTCGTCGTTTGCGGCAGTGAACAACTTCGTGTTCCTCACCCGCTGGCAGTACTTCAACGGCACGTTCTTCCACCGGGTCATCCCGGGATTCGTCGTGCAGGGCGGCGACCCGACGGGCACCGGGTCCGGCGGGCCTCACGGCTTCCCCGGCTACGAGTACACCGGCAACACGCCGCCGGCGAGCTGCACGAAAAAGCCGGACCAGGCGGCCTGCTACCAGGTCGGCGACCTGGCGCTTGCCAACTCGGCCGGTCCGACGACCGACAGCAGCCAGTTCTTCTTCGTGCTTCCGGGCGGCCGGACCACGCTCAACGGAGAGCCCAACTACACGATCTTCGGCAAGGTCGTATCCGGACTGCCGCGTGCTGGAGAAGATCGGAGCCTATGGGTCCAGCAGTGGCACGCCGACGGTCAAGGTCTATCTTCTCAGCGTCACCGTCAAGCAGGTCTCCGGCTGAAGCCGGCCGCGAACATCCGACCAGAAACGGAGTCCCCATGCCGAGCGAATGCCCCCCCGCCGACGGCTCTGCGCCGAAGACGCAGCGCTTTGACGGGCCACCGCCGATGTGCATCGACCTTTCCAAGCGCTACACCGCCGAGATGGTCACCTCGAAGGGCACGATGCTCTTCTCCCTCGATGCGGTGAGCGCGCCGAGAACGGTCAACAACTTCGTGTTTCTTGCGCGCTATCACTACTTCGAGGGGATCGCGTTCCATCGCGTGATCCCCGGCTTCGTGCTGCAGGGGGGCGATCCTGAGGGGACCGGCGCCGGCGGCCCGGGCTACCGTTTCGAGGACGAGCTGCCGCAGGCCGGGCGCTACGAGCTCGGCTCGCTCGCCATGGCGAACGCCGGGCCGAACACGAACGGCAGCCAGTTCTTCGTCATCTCCGGACCCGACGGCATGCGTCTGCCTCCGCTCTACTCGCTTTTCGGCCACCTCGTCTCCGGGCGGGACGTTGTCGCGGCCGTCGACGCGATCGGGAGCGCCTCGGGACGCCCGAGTGAGAGAGTCCTCATCGAATCTGTCACGATCAGCGAGCTCGAGTCTTAGCGGGGGAGCGCCTCGAGGCCGGCTTCGACTCCGTCGACGTACACGGCGACCGGCTGGTCGCCCGCCGACCGCCAGGATCCGTCCGTTTCCCGGATGAGCGCCGTCTGTTCGGGGATGCCGGCGATCGGGACTCCCTGTGGCGCCAGCTCGAGCGTGCGCCAGAAGTGGTGCGAGGTGCCCGAGTCGTGATGCGGGACGACGGCCAGTCCTTCGACGAGCCCGAGCCCGACGGTGAACGCTCCGCCGCGCGGGTCGACCATCGGGTCGACCAGCACCATCGCCCCCGCCGAGGAGCCGGCGACAACGGCGCCTCGGCGCCAAGCCTGCGCCAACGCGTCGAACACGAGCGAGCCCTTCAGCACCGAGAGGAGGTGGAGGGGAGAGCCGCCCGACAGGTACGTGAAGGCCGAGTCGCGGACCGCCGCCGCGTTCGCCTCGTCGTTGGCGTCCGCGTGGCGGAGCACCATCAAGCCTCGAGCGCGAGATCCGAACGCCGAGAACCATTGCTCCGCCGTCGCCACCGCCCGCTCGGGATGCTCGTACGCGGCGGCAGTCGGGAGGATCAGAACCTCGGCCGCCCCTGAGCGTTCGAGCAGCTCGGCGTCGAAGCCGGCGCCTGCCCGCCACTCGCCCCCACCGACCAGAGCGAGCAGGCCGGCGGTGTGGCCGCGGGCCTGCCCGGCGGTTCCGGGTGCGCTCGACTCGAGTTGCTGCTCGCTCACCGGCGGTGCCTTACACCTTGCCCGGCGGGATGTATCTCGCCGAGGTGATCGAACCCGGGGCCGTCTCGAGCACCCAGATCGAGCCCTTCTTCACGTCCATCGGGCCGGCGAGGGGCACCCCAGCGGTCTCGAGGAGCTCGATGATCGCCCAGATGACGTCACCGTGGGTGCACAGCACGGGTACCCCGTCGTTCGCGACGGCCAGCTCCTCGATCCGCGCCAGGACGTCTCCCCCGTCGGATCCCTCCGCCAGATACACGGCCGTCGTGATCGGCAGGCCGCACGCGCCCGCCAGCGGCCGCAGGGTCGCCAGACAGCGTTCCGCGCTGCTCGAGACGAGCAGCGTCGGCCTCGGTTCCGGCTTCGGAGCTCCGAACTCGCGCAGGCGTGTCCCGAGCGGGCCGGTGTCGAACCGGTCGACCAGGGCGCGTGCCTCCCTAACGCCTTGGCCCGTGAGCGGGCGCTCGAGCTCGCCGGCCGTCCATCGCTCCCGCGGTTCAGCGTCACCGTGGCGCACGACGTACACCGCAACCGCCGCCATTACGCCCCCTTCTGGTGAGCTTGGTTCGCCTCGGATCTGAGTCGGCGCCGGAGTCGCGGTCAATTAACCCGTGCTCAAGCCGATCCCTGCCCCAACACCGTACGTGACGGCACCGGCTGCGGCGCAGATCGCCAGTTGGCGGAAGGCCGACTTCCACCAGGAGCGTCCGGTGAAGATGGACAGCGCCGCCCCGACGGCCACCGCCGCCACCGCCGTTGAGCGCGATCGAGGCGAGGACGGCCTTCGTCCCATGTGCGAAGAAGAACGGGAGCAGCGGGATAAGAGCGCCCAGACTGAAGGTCACGAACGAGGCGCCGGCCGCTTGGAGGGGCTTGCCGAGCGAGTCGGGACGGATGCCGAGCTCCTCCCTGGCGTGGGTCTCGAGCGCAGTCTGCGGATCGGACATCATCTGACGGGCGACCTGGGTAGCGAGCTCGGTGGGGATGCCGCGACTCTCGTAGATCCTCACGAGCTCCCGGAACTCCCCCTCGGGCCGGCGGTGGATCTCCTGACGCTCGAATTCGAGCTCGCGCTCGAACAACTCGGTTTGAGCCTTCATCGAGATGTACTCGCCGGCGGCCATCGAGAACGCGCCGCCGAGAAGCCCGGCCAGGCCCGCCAGCTTCACCACTCCCACGGGCGGATTCGCGCCCGACATGCCGAGGATCAGCGAGATGTTCGTCACGAGCCCGTCACTGATCCCGAAGACGGCGGCTCGTGCGCCGCCCCCCTGGACGTCGCGATGGTGGTGGTCGTGGACAGAGGCGTCACGTCGTATCAGACCGACGCGGCGTCTGCGGGTAGGCGTGCGCCGGCTGCCGGCAGATCGAGCCACGCCCCCAGTCTGCTCCAGTCCGCGCCGGCACGCCGTCGTCGAGAAACTGGAACGCGGTTGTCCGAAGCCCGCAACGAGGTCGTCGCGAGCTCGGAACGCGGCCAAACATCGGCAGTTTTCCCCAGCCCGTCGCGGCACTCGGTTGCGGGCAAGCGCCTACACTCAGCCCAACCTATGGACCGACCGGTGCAGAGCAGGGACGGCCAGGCACCACTTGCACCCTGCCGTCCCGCTTCTCCGATCAGGATCTGATCGGCCCCGCACGTGGACGCTCTCGACTACATCCTGATCGTGATCATCCTCGCGGCCGCGATCCGTGGGCTGCGGTTGGGAGCGGCTGTGCAGGTCCTCTCGTACGGGGGGGCGCTGGGCGGTCTGGCAGTCGGGGTCGTCCTGGTCCTGCTCATCTGTCCCCACGTGAGCGGCGAGCACGCCAAGACCTTCGTCGCCCTCCTGCTCCTGCTCGTGCCCGCCGCGGTGCTCGCCGCCGCCGGCCGGCACGTGGGAGCGGGGCTGTGGAGACGCCTGAGGAGGGCGCGCTTCGGCTCTGTTGATGCCGCGGGTGGCGCCATCGTTGCGGTCGGTGGCCTGGTCGTAGTCCTGTGGGTCGTGGCCTCGATCCTGGTGAACAGCCAGTTCACGCTGGTTTCCGATCAGATCGAAGGTTCTCGGATCATCCGGACCGTCACGGGTGTCATGCCGCCGATCCCGACGGCGCTGGCGCCGGTCGAGCGGTTCCTGAGCGACGAGGGCCTGCAACTCGTCGCCGACGGATTCATCCAGCTCGCCGGCCCGGTCGCCTACCCCACGAGCGGTCAGGTGCAGGCAGCGGTGAAGATAGCGAGGCCCTCGACCGTGAAGGTCGTGGCCCTCGGCTGCGGTGAGGAGCAGGAAGGCTCGGGCTTCATCGTCGCGCACGACCTGGTCGTCACGAACGCCCACGTGGTCGCAGGCACGAATTCGATATCGGTCTTCGATGCAGCCGGGATGGACCACACCGATGTGAGCGTGTTGCTCTTCGATCCGGAGTTCGACCTCGCCGTCCTGCGCGTGCCGGGACTCCCCGGGCCGGCGCTTTCGCTGGACCCGAACCTGGTGGGACGCGGCGCCAGGGCAGTCGTGCTGGGTTATCCCGAAGGCGGGCCCTTCGCGGTCGATCGCGCCGGCGTGCGCTCCGAGATTCTCGCCACCGGCCTCGACATCTACGGCGAGCAGCCGACGGTTCGCGCCGTGTACGTGGTGCAGGCGATCGTGCGGCCGGGCAATTCGGGCGGGCCGCTCGTCGAGCCGAACGGGCTCGTGATCGGCGTCGTCTTCTCGAGGTCGCCCACCAATTCGCACATCGGCTACGCGCTCGCCTCGCCGGGCGTCATCCAGCGGGTCCACCGGGCGGAGGCGCTCCCGCCCGCCACGCACGCCAGCACCGGCGAGTGCGTACCGAAATGAGGGGCGCCGATCGCCCGCGAATCGCCGAGGGTCGGCAATGATGGAGCGGTGAGCCTCCGGATCGAAGACTACGGCCTGATCGGCGACACGCACACCGCCGCCCTTGTCGGCCGCGACGGATCGATCGACTGGCTGTGCCTGCCCCGCTTCGACTCGGCCGCCTGCTTCGCCCACCTACTCGGCAAGACGAACCACGGGTTCTGGCGCATCGCTCCGGCTGCGAGTCCCCTGCCGGGCGAGGGCGAGCCGCTGCTGGCGACGCGCCGGCGGTACGTGGACGACACCTTGGTGCTCGAGACCGAGTTCGACCTGCCGGAGGGAACCGTACGGATCTCGGACTGCATGCCCATCCGGGAGGACAATCCCACGGTCGTCCGCCTGGTGCTGTGCCTGAGCGGCCGGGTCGACATGCGGATGGATCTGGAGATCCGCTTCGAGTACGGGTCGATCGTGCCGTGGGTCCGTACCGTCGACAGCCAGCTCGTCGCGATCGCCGGGCCGGACGGGTTGGCCATGTGGACGACGGTGCCCACCCGCGGCGAGAGCATGCGCACGGTTGCCGAGTTCAGCGTGAGCGAGGGCCAGCAGATCCCGTTCGCCCTCACCTATTTCCCGTCCCACGGCGAGGTGGCGCGTCCGGTCGCCGCGCAGTTCGCCATCGAAGAGACCAAGCGCTGGTGGCAGGAGTGGGCCGATCTCAGCAACTTCGAGCCGCACGAGTGGCGCGACGCCGTGGTCCGATCGCTCATCACCCTGAAGGCGTTGACCTATGCCCCGACCGGCGGGATCATCGCCGCGGCGACGACCTCGCTCCCGGAGTCTCTCGGCGGCGAGCGGAACTGGGACTATCGCTACTGCTGGCTGCGCGACGCCACGCTCACGCTTTCCTCCCTCATGGCGGCGGGATACCGCGAGGAGGCCGCCGAATGGCGCGACTGGCTGCTGCGCGCGGTGGCGGGCGACCCCTCCGAGCTTCAGATCATGTACGGAGCCGCCGGCGAGAGGAACCTGAGAGAAGAGGTCATTTCCTGGCTCCCCGGTTACGAGGACTCCGCGCCTGTGCGGGTCGGCAACGCCGCCGCCGGTCAGTACCAGCTCGACGTGTACGGCGAGGTACTCGGGGCGCTGCACGAGGCAAGACGGACCGGCCTGGAGCCGGCGGGGCCGGCCTGGAACCTCGAGCTCACCCTGATGGACTTCATCGAGTCGGGCTGGAAGCGTCCCGACGACGGGATCTGGGAGGTGCGCGGGCCGCGGCGCCATTTCACGCACTCGAAGGTCATGGCGTGGGTGGCCGTCGACGCGGTCATTCACGACGTCGAGGATTACGGCCTCGACGGGCCCGTGAAGAAGTGGCGGGCGCTCCGCCAAAAGATCCACTCCGAAGTGTGCGAGAAGGGCTTCGACGCCGAGCGCAACACGTTCACCCAGTACTACGGCTCCCAGGAGCTCGACGCGAGCGTGCTGATGATCCCGATCGTCGGGTTCCTCCCGCCGAAGGACTCCCGCGTCGTCGGGACGGTGGAAGCGATCCGGCAGCATCTCACGACGGACGGCTTCGTCAGCCGGTACGACTCGGAGAAGTCCGAGCACGTGGACGGGCTGTCGGGCCGCGAGGGCGCGTTCTTGGCGTGCTCGTTCTGGATGGCCGACGACCTGCACCTCATCGGCAAGCACGACGACGCCGTCGAGCTCTTCGAGCGGCTGTTGTCGTTGCGCAACGACCTCGGCCTCCTGTCCGAGGAGTACGACCCGATCGCCAAACGCCTCGTGGGCAATTTTCCCCAGGCCTTCTCGCATGTCTCGCTCGTCAACACGACAGTCGGTCTTCTCGGGCGCGACCACGGCTTCAGCCATGCGAACCGGATCGCCGGCAAGCGACCGATGAGGGGCGGGGGCGCGAAATTCGAGGGCGCGTCGCAAGCGCCCGTCGATCGGAGGATGAGGGCTGTGCTTCGGGCCCATCGCCGCGGGCGGACGGTGCCGGCAGGAGGAGGACGAGCTTGAAAGCGGTGACGGTCACTCCCGGCACGGGCGGGTCCGCAGCGCTGGAGGAGCTTGCGGAACCCGCCGCTGCAGACGGGCCCGTCCTGGTCGAGACGATCGCGGTCGGCGTCTGCGGCACGGACCTGGAAATCTCACAGGGCGAGTACGGCTGGGCGCCGCCGGGGCACAAGCGGCTGGTGCTCGGTCACGAGTCGATCGGCAGGGTCGCCTCGGCCCCGGCGGGGTCCGGGCTCGGCGCGGGAGACCTCGTGGTCGGGATCGTGCGCCGGCCGGACCCGGTCCCCTGCTACAGCTGCGCACGCGGCGAGTGGGACTTCTGTCGCAACGGCCGCTATGTCGAGCACGGCATCAAGGAGCTGGACGGCTTCATGCGCGAGCGGTACCGGGCCGAGCCCGACGATCTGGTCAGGATCGACGAGAGTCTCGGGTCGCTCGGCGTGCTGCTCGAGCCCACGAGCGTCCTCGCCAAGGCGTGGGAGCAGGCCGAGCGGGTGGGGAACCGGGCCTATTGGGAGCCGCGCACGGTCGTCGTCACTGGTGCCGGCCCGATCGGCTTGCTCGCAGCGCTCCTCGGTGTCCAGCGCGGGCTCGAGGTTCACGTCATCGACCAGGTGACCGAAGGCATCAAGCCGGACCTCGTGCGCGCCCTCGGTGCTCAGTACCATCTCGGTTCGATCCCCGATGCCTGCAAGGACCCTGACGTGATCCTCGAGTGCACGGGCGTCGGCATCCTCGTCTTCGACGCCATCGAGCACGTCGGGTTGGGCGGCGTCGTCTGCCTGACCGGCGTGTCTCCCACCGGTCGCAACCTCGAGGTCGACGCGGGCCTGGCCAACCGGACGATGGTCCTCGGCAACGGGGGCGTGGTTGGCTCCGTGAACGCCAACCGCCGCCATTACGAGCAGGCCGCCGCCGCCCTCAGCAAGGCCGACCAGAGCTGGCTCGCCAGGCTGATCACGCGTCGAGTGCCACTCGACCGGTTCGCCGAAGCTCTGGTGCGGTACCCCGAAGACGTGAAGGTGGTGCTCGACGTCGGCGCCTGACCTCAGGGCGCGGGCCTGGGCCGAGCCGACAGGGTGATGAAGTCCCGTGGCCAGAGCGTCTCAAAGAAACGGTACGGTGCGCCCTCCATCCCCGCGATCAGATCCGTCCCGTCCGACGCGGTCGCCGGCCCGCTCGGCGGCACCGGGGCGTAGGTGGCGAACGTCGGCCAAGCCGGGTTGATGTCGAGCTCCATCGCCCGGACTGCTCCCGCGTGCGCCAGGATCTGCGCGAGCTGGACGATGTTGAGCGAAGGGCCGGCGACGTAGACGAGGGCGCCGTCGGCGGTGACCCCGACGCCTGATCGCCAGACCTGCGGATTGTTGCCGAGGGTCGATCCCCACACGTAGTTGTCGTACGGATTCAAGCCCGGCACGGGTTCGCCGTGGTCGACGAGCAGCGTCAGATTCTGACGGACTGCGGCAATGTCCGGCCCCATGACGGCGTCGCGTCCCCATTCGGCGACGGTCGCGGTGCCGTTTGCGTAGATGACGAAGGAGGCAGATCCGTTGCGGAGCGGTACGACGGTCTGGCCGTAGTCGTAGTAGCCGCCTTCGGAGTCCTTGATCTTGAAGCCGCCGTTGAATGCGGCCACCAAGGTCTGGGCCTGGGCCCCCTGGACCGGCGCGCTGTAGAGCCACGGCCCGTCCCCCGGGCTCTCGGGGCCGGAGTACAACGTGGCGCTCAGCAGTCTCAGGTCCATCCAGGCGACGCCGGCCGTAGCTTCCGGGCTGCCAGGTTCCTGGAGGGTCGTCTCGTAGACCGCCGCCCTGCCGTCGACCCGGCGGCCGGCCGGGCGCCACTGCCCTTCGCCGGGCTGTTCGGTGTTTCCCGGCAGAGGTGCGAGCTTCGCCGGCGGGGGAAGGGGCGGGCCGTCCGCCACGAGGGGATACTTCGTGAACCGTTGAGAGCTGCCCGGTACGGTCACCGTCGTTGCCACGAGCGTCGTGGTCGTCGTGCTCGTCGTCGTGGAGGAGGTCGTCGTCGGGGGATCGGTGGGCGGCGGTGTGCTCGTCGTGGCCGTCGTGGTGGAAACCTGCTCCGTGGTGGAGGTCGTGGACTTCGACGTGGTCGGCGAGGACCGACCGGCGGCAGCGCTGCAGCAAGTGAGGAGCGCAGCCGTCAGCAAGAGTGGGACGAGAACTGCGTAGCGAGGGGGGCAGGTGGATGTACGCATGGTTGTCGGGGAACCCAACGGCCGTCGACGAGTGCCGGCGTGCTGGGATGTTAGATCAGACCGTCGCTCGACGGTTCTCGTAGGCTTCGAGCCCGCGCTGGACGAGCGCCGCCGGGGAGGGAGAACGCCATGCCCAGGACGTCATACGAGCCTTGGCCGGAGCTGTCGTACGAGCAGTGGGCGCCGACCGGGCACCTGCTGCACATGACCGCCCAGATAATGGGCAAGCTGAAGCTCGCGACGCCCTTCGAGCCGGAGTGGGCGAACGTGGCCCTGTGGGTGACGAGTCGCGGCGTCACGACAGGCCCGATACCCAACGGCGACGGCACGTTCGCGGTCGCGCTCGACCTCGTTGATCACCGAATCGACGTGTCGACCAGCTGGGGAGCGGCAACCGGGTTCGGCCTGTCGGCGTGCTCGGTGGCGGACGTGTACCGGCAGATCTTCGCATCGCTGGCGGACGTGGAGGTCAACGCCGTCATCGACCCGACGCCGCAGGAGGTTCCGTCGCCGGTCCCTTGTGACGAGGACAACGAGTACCGACCCTATGACCCCGAACTGGCCAACGCGTGGTGGCGCGCCCTCGTGAGCTCAGAGCAGGTGATGCGGCGGTACCACGCACGTTACTGGGGTCCGACGGCACCGATCGGCCTGATGTGGGGCACCCTCGACCTGCGCGACATCCGGCTCAACGGGCCTCGGATCACGCCCGGCCCGGACGTCGGCTACATCCGCCGGAACGCCATGGACAGGGCCCAGATCGAGTGCGGCTGGTGGGCCGGCTCGGAGACGTATCCCCGCCCGGCTTACTTCTCGTTCACCGTCCCTCAGCCGGAAGGCATCGAGAGGGCCGAGCTTGCGGCCGGCCGGTGGGATGCCTCACTCGGGCTCTTCGTTCTCGACTATGCCGACGTGCGTGGGGCGGGGGACCCGGGTGGCGCACTGTTGTTGTTTCTCGAGTCGACTTACGAGGCAGGTGCCGAGGCGGCGGGATGGGATCGGGCACTTGTCGGGTCCGGCCTGCCGGACCGCGCCCGCTAGCGGTCTCAGTCGAGCGCCGCGTCGATCTGCTCCTCCACCTCGTCGGTGGGAGCGAGGGGATGGACCGCCGGGACGGTGCCCAGACGGCCGGACTCGAAGTCCTCGAAGGCTTGCTGGATCTCGCTCTTGGTGTTCATGACGAACGGGCCGTACCAGGCGACGGGCTCGCGGATCGGCACGCCACCGAGGATCAGCAGCTCGAAAGTCGAGGTCCGGGTGTCCTGGCGGGGCGACGCCTCGACCGTGAGCGCGTCTCCCTGTCCGAACACAGTCAGTTGGCCCGACTCGACGGGCCGGCGCTCGGCACCAACGGCGCCCTCCCCGCCGAGCACGTACACGAGAGCATTGAAGTTCGCCGGCCACGGAATCACCACCCGGGCGCCGGCAGCGAGGCTGGCGTGCACCATCGTCATCGGGGTGTGCGTCGAGCCGGGGCCGCTCCGCCCGTCGATCTCGCCGGCGATGACACGCAGCAGGCCTCCTCCGTCGTTCGAGGTCAGCAGTCTGACCGCCCCACCGTCGAGATCCTGGTACTGGGGATCGATCCACTTCTTCGCCCGCGGGAGGTTGACCCACAGCTGCAGCCCGTGGAACCAGCCGCCGGCGGCGACGACGTCGTGGGGAGGCGTCTCGATGTGGAGGATGCCCTTTCCGGCCGTCATCCACTGGGTGCCGCCGTCGTGGATGATGCCCCCGCCCCCGGTCGAGTCCTGGTGCTGGATGATGCCGTCCATCATGTAGGTGACGGTCTCGAATCCCCGGTGAGGATGCCACGGGGTGCCCTTCGGCTCGCCGGGCGCGTAGTTGACCTCACCCATCTGGTCGAGATGGACGAACGGGTCCAGCTCGGAGAGGTCGACGCCGGCGAACGCCCGCCGCACCGGGAAGCCCTCGCCCTCGAACCCTCTCGGCGCCGTCGTCACCGACTTCACTGGTCTTTGCAGGGCCGACGAAGGCGGGAGTGGGATGTGCGGCAGTTCGTTGGTGTCGTCGATCGTGACAGCAGGCATGGCCGGTACCTCCGGGCTGGTCTTGGTGACTGGAACTTAACGGTGAGACTCAGGGCTGCAAACGGCCGGCGCCGGCGGCGGCCTAGGCGGTGACCCAGATGAGTATCTCGGCGCCGTCAGGGCCGGCGGTGATCCTGAGCTCACCGGCGCCGGCGAGCCGGGCAGCGTCGCCTTCGCCGAGCGAACCGACCGTCTCGAGGTCGAGGGCGCCGGTGGCGACGAAGAGATGGGCGTGGCCCCCGTCGGGCACAGCGGCCGACTCGTTCGCCTTCAGGCGGCCGCCCCAGAGCACGGCGTCGCGCTGGCGGATCGAGATGGCGGCATCGTCGCCCTTGCCGGACGCGATGACCTGAAGTCCGCCCCGGTCGAGCTCGCCGTTGATGTCGAGCTGTTCGTAACCGGGATCGACCCGTTCGGTGTCCGGCAGCACCCACATCTGGACGAAGTGGACCTCGTCTGTGCTCGACGGGTTCATCTCCGAGTGCCAGATGCCGGTCCCGGCGCTCATCCGCTGTGCCAGACCCGGGTAGAGCTCGCCCGTGTTGCCCTCCGAGTCCTTGTGCTCGAGACGGCCGGACAGGACCCAGGTCACAATCTCCATGTCGCGGTGGGGGTGCGTGCTGAAGCCGGTTCCCGCCGCCACGCGGTCGTCGTTGGAGACCAGCAGCAGGCCGTGGTGGGTGTTGGCGGGGTCGTAGTGACCGCCGAAGCTGAAACTGTGGCTGCTGTCGAGCCAGCCGAGCCTCGTGCGTGGTCGGGTGGCAGCCCGGCGTATCTCGAGGGTCGTGCTCATCGTGTGACTCCGTTTCTGGTGCGGGCGTGTTCTGTTGGCTCTCGCTGCGTGCAACCCCGTCCATGTGGAACTATTCCATCTGTGCAGAATCCTGACCCCGACACCTTGAGCGCCTGGACCGCCCTGCTGGTGGCGCACCGGCACCTCATCTCGCGGCTCGACGCGCAACTGCGGGCCGGCGCCGGCATGAGCCTGGACGAGTACGACGTTCTCTTCCAGCTACGGCGAGCCGGCCAGCCGCTCGCCATGAGCGAGTTGGCCGACCACGTCCTGATCAGCCGTGCGTCGACGACCCGGCTGGTCGACCGGCTCGTCGGTCTGGGCTGGGTCGATCGCTGGCACGACGACCAGGACCGGCGACGAGTGCTGGTCCGGTTGACCGAGGAGGGACGGCGTAGGCAGAGAGCGGCGGGACGGCTCCACCTGAAAGGCATCGCTCAGCTCGTGGGGATCCCACTCGCCGGCCATGACCTGAGGGCCCTCACGGCAGCCCTGCAGGCGCTCGCCTGAGGTGGCTGGCGGGCAGGGTGCACCGTCGCCGAAGCAACCTGACGCCGGCGACGGGCCGCTCTCTTCTGGCACAGGCAACCCTCCTCGGGGAGCCCGGGACCCACTTAGGTTTTAGTCGCTGTCCAGAACTGGTTGTTCGAGGTGCACGATGAGGTCGTGCCGCTGGCGAACACCACGTCCTCGCGCCACGTTCCGGCCGCGGTCGAAACTCCGGCAGGGGTGGGGCCCTCGAAGGACCCCGCCAGGGTGTAGGTGAATTTTACGCTGATGCCGGAGAGCAGGCCAGTTTGAGATGTCTTCGCGCTGAACGACCCGTTCGACCTGATGGTGACCTGCAGGATTTCAAAGTGGTCGTTGATGGTGCCCGCGGGGATGCAGTTCAAAAAGGTGGTAGGCACAGCGACGCTCATCATGCTCCCGCCGCCCGGCCCGACATTGAAACTGATGCTGCCGACGTCAGCGCCCGAGTAGGAGCCCGGCTTTGCCAGAATTTTCTTCTGGGCCGGTTCGGGAGAGAGCGTTGCACTCCAGAACTCATTGTTCGAGGTGCACGCTGAGGTCGTGCCGCTGGCGAACACCACGCTCTCGCGCCACGTTCCGGCCGCTGTCGAAACTCCGGCTGGCGTCTGGCCCTCGAAGGACCCCGCCAGGGTGTAGGCGAACTTCACATTGCTGCCAGAGAGCACGCCACGCTGGGAACCCTCCCGCTGAACGACCCGTTCGACTTGATCGCTACCTGCAACATTTCAAACTGGTCGTTGATGGTGCCCGAGGGGGTGCAGTTCAAAAAGGTCGTAGGCACATACACGTTCAACATGGTCCTGCCGCCGGGCGCTACGTCGAACGTGATGCTGCCGACGTCGGCGCCCGAGTAGGGGCCCGGCCGTGCGACGATCCTCTTCTTGGCTGGTTCCCGAAAGAGCGTTGCCGTCCAAGTCTGCTTGTTCGATGTACACGACGCCAAGGTCCCGCTCGCGAACACGATGTTCTCTCGCCACGTTCCGGCCGCGCTTGCCGGAGTTGACCTGGTCGCCGGCTGGAAATGCCCGGCGAGGGTATAAGTGAACTTCGCGTTGCTGCCCGAGAGCACGCCACGCTGGGATGTCGTCGCGCTGAACGACCCGTTCGACTTGATCGCTACCTGCAACATTTCAAACTGGTCGTTGATGGTGCCCGAGGGGGTGCAGTTCAAAAAGGTCGTAGGCACATACACGTTCAACATGGTCCTGCCGCCCGGCGCTACGTCGAACGTGATGCTGCCGACGTCGGCGCCCGAGTAGGGGCCCGGCACCGCTACAGGCCCATTAGTCACAAACTGCGCCGTGACGGCCTTCTGGCCGGACATCTTCACCTTGCAAGTTCCGGTACCGGTGCAGGAGCCGCTCCAATGTAGGAACCTAGAACCGCTCTTCGCCTTCGGAATTAGACGAACGCTTGTGCCCGCGGCAAATCTCGCGGTGCATTTCCGGGGACAGGTAATCCCCGCAGGCTTGCTTGATACCGCGCCGCTTCCGTGGATGACGACTTTCAGCGAGTGGGGCGTTGCTGCCATGGCAGGCATTGCAGCGCTCAACAGACCTGCAGCCACGACGGCCGCTCCGGCGAGACAGAGCGCAGCTCGACGTCGTCCGTAGGGCGCCCGCGCCCGCGTGATTAGCTTCGAAATTCCAATTAATCGGTACCATCACACGGCCCCCCGCTCCGCCCCTCGCTACGGCGCTCGTAGTCTCGATGTGAGGATAATCTCCGCACCGCTTCCAACGCAATATCGAGGCCCCGTCTCGCAGTACGTCGGCGCCGAAGGAGTCAACCCCAAAGGCGCGGTTACCGATTTAGCGGAGGGAGTGGGATTCGAACCCACGGTGCCCTCGCGGACACAACGGTTTTCGAGACCGCCCGATTCGGCCACTCTCGCATCCCTCCGGGCAGGTCAGGTTAGCCGAGACCCTGCGTGCCGTCGGCGTTGTCGGCGCTCGACTAGATCGGCTGCCAGCTGGCCGCATTGTCGAGCCACCACCGTGCGATGTCCAGGCGCCGCATGAAAGTGACGTCGCTCCGGCCGAGGACGTACTCGATGAATCGCCGAACAGCCGCAGTGCGGCTCGGCTGACCGCTCCAGCGGGCGTGGAGGGCGACGGTCAGCATTCTCGGCGCTGCTCCATGGTCGACGTCCTCGCAGAGGTAGTCGACGGCGGCCTCGAGCGTCTCGGCGAAATGGCGCGAGGTCGAGAATGTCGGCGCGATGAAGTACCGCTCGTCGTTGTAGACATGCGAGTAGGGCACGATGAGCATCTGCTTGTCGCCGACGTTGCGGATGTAGGGGATCTCGTCATTGGCGGGGTCGGAACTGTAGAGAAAACCGTTCGTCGCCAAGAGCTCGAGGGTGTTCGCGCTCGGCATTGAGCGGACATTCCAGCCGAGCGGCCGCTCGCCGAGTACCCGAGCGAACGTCTGAAGGGCGAGCCGCAGGTCGTTCTCCTCGGTCTCGCGGTCCGCCGCGTAGTACTCCCGCCATCGCCAGCCGTGACCCATGACGTCGTGGCCCCGTTCTTGGATCCAGTTCGCGACCTCGAGGTTGCGCTCGAGCGCCACCGCGCAGGCGTTGACGGTGACCGGCACGCCATAGCGGTCGAAGAGCCGGGCGAGACGCCAGATCCGACCCTGCTCCCGAATTCGAAGTGCGTCTCTGTACCAAGATCTCGCACACCCTCGATGACCTCCGCCCCGTACTCGCCCCATCCGTCGTTGTGTGTGTCGCCGTCGAGCAAGGAGTACTCGGAGCCTTCCTCGTAGTTCAGCACGAGGTTCACCACGAGCTTCTCGTCGTGGGGCCATCGGACCTGGGGTTCGTGCCGGCCATAGCCAATGAGGTCGCGCGGCGAAGCCACCGGTGCGGAGGTCATCGCGGTCACTCTATCGAAGTGGGCCATCAGGCCGCCGTATACCCTCCGTCCACCGCAATCGACGCACCGGTTATGTGCGCCGCTTCGTCAGATACGAGAAAAGCTATTGTCGATGCGACCTCCTCGGGCCCGCCGAATCGTCCTTGTGGAATCCGCGCCATCGCCTCACGCCGTGTCGCCGCGGGGTCATCCTGCCGATTCAGCCAGGCAGTCACCAACGGTGTTTCGGTCAATCCCGGAGCGACAGCGTTGACGCGGATCCCTAATGGCGCGAGCTCTACAGCAGCACCGCGGGTCAAGCTGAGCACGGCCCCTTTTGAAGCTCCATAGACGACCATTGTCGGAACACCGCAGACGGCCAAGCGCGACGTGACGTTCACAATCGCCCCGCCGCCGAGCGTCTTCATTGCATTTGCCGCGGCCTGTAACATCAAAATCACACCGAAGACGTTGATCGGCAAAGACCCGCTGCACATCCTCGAATGGCGCCGCGAGCAGTTCTCCCGTGTAGTCCATGCCGGCGTTGTTGACGACAGCATCGAGGCGTCCGCCCCAATTCAAGGCGCTTTTCACCGCGTCAGCACTGGTTTCCGGTTCGCTCAGGTCTCCTGTCACGGACCGAACTCTGTCCGGTCCCCACCTTTCGAACTCCAGATCTGGTTCTCTCGTGCCTCTCGCCACGACGACGACTCGAGCACCCTCGCGGAGAAAGAGCTGTGTCACTGCGGCGCCGATGCCGTAGCTTCCGCCCGTCACGATCATCGTGCGATTCGCGAACCGCTCGCTCATGGAGACTTCCCCTTCTGAGTCCTCGACATCACAAATACGAGGGTGCGAACCCCTCGACCCCATTGGTACCTTGGCGGGATGCATGTGCCGGAAGGGCCAACAAGATGACCGTAGTGGATGTGGTGAAGCGTCTCTATGAAGGCTTCGCCGCAGACGACATGACGGCGGTACTCGACACGCTCGACCCTGCCGTCGAATGGATCGAAGCGGAGGGATACATCTACGGCGGCACCTACCGCGGGCGAGATGCCGTCGTCGACGGCGTGCTCGCGCGGGATCGTCTGGAGTGGGACGGTTTCACCGCTGAGCCCGAGCTGATCATCAGCGAGGGCGACCAGGTCGTGACACGCGGTTGGTACAACGGGACCTACAAGGCGACCAACAGGGCCTTCAGGGCCCGGTTCGTGCACTGGTACACCGTCCGGGATGACAAGGTCGTCCGCTTCGAGCAGGTCGTGGACAGCGTCAAGGTGCTGGATGCGCTCTAGCGGTCAGCGGCGCTGACCCAGGCAGCGCCCCAGGGCGCCGAGTCCGAGCCGGCGTCGCCAGGAGGCCGGGTCGTGTTGCTTTTTTCTTGATCAAACTTGCTTCCAAATCAGATTGCGACCGGTCGCAATCTTAAACGGAAGCAAGTTTTCGCAACTTTTCGATACACCCCGAGGCTCGCTCCGGCCCCGAGTCTCTCCGCCCAGGGCCCTTGCCCGCTTGACCAGGCCCTCTGATACTAGGATACTAGTATCTCAGAAGCAGGGAGCGCCTGGCTTGACCGGCACGATGCAGGAGTTTGAAATCGCCAGCGGCCGTGACACCACCGCGAGCCGGCAGGCCTACAGAGCCCTGCGGCTGGCGATTCAACGTGGGGACCTGGTCCTGGGCGAGCTGTACTCGATCGGCCAGATCGCGGAGCATCTCAACATCTCCCGCACCCCTGTCCGGGAGGCGGTCTGCCAGCTGGAAGCCGAATCGCTGGTCGAGATCCTGCCCCAACGCGGCTTTCGGCTGCGCGCCGTGTCAGCTGCAGAGATCGAGGAGTTCCTGGCGCTGCGGGAGATGTTGGAGTCCTACGTCGTCCGCACCTTGATCGCCCGGAACGATCCTTCCCTCGTACGCCCGTTGACCGCCATGATCGACCGGCAGGAGGAGTGCATCGACGACGACGAGGAGTTCATCTACCTCGCCGAAGAGCTGCACCTGACAATGGCCGAGTGTGCCGGACTGCCGCGGGTGGCATGGATTCTCAACAGCCTGCGGGGCCAGCTCTGGCTCCTCGGTCGCCAGTCGATCTTGCAGCCGAACCGGCGCGCCGAAGCAATCGCAGAGCATCGGGCCATCGTGGGACTCATCGTGCAGGGTGACGAGCCCGGGGCGACCGCCGCGATGAGCCAACACCTGACCAACACTGCCCATACCTACCGGGAGCAGGGCGCGCGCTCCGAGCTCCTGCGCTCTGCGGCAGACGAGGCAGCGAACTCCGACGGAAACAGGCGGGGCTGAGGCTTCCGCTCGCTCAGCACCCCGAAAGGGACAGAAAAACAACAGAAAAACAACAGGGGGGAATGACCAGTGAGACAGAACCGCCGACCTGTGATCGACGAGACGGTTGCCGAGAGCCCGGAGGAACCGGTAACCGACCGCGCAACGGTCACCCGCAGGGAAGCCCTACGACGGATCGGCGCCGGCGTGGCTCTCGCGGGTGTCGGGAGCCTGGCCGCCGCGTGCGGGAGCGGAGCAGCCAAGCCATCCGGCACTAGCAAACCCCAGTCCCCGCGCCGTGGCGGCACACTCACCGCCGCGCTGACCGGCGGGGCCAGCAGCGACTCGCTCACGCCGTTCAACCCGGAGAACCCCCTCGACACCGCCCGCTTCTACCAGCTCTACAACCAGCTCATAGGCCTGGACGACAATGCGGTGCCGGCCCTCGAGTTGGCGACCGAGGTCAGCTCGAATCCTCAGGCGACGGTATGGACGATCCGCCTTCGGGACGGAGTGACGTTCCACAACGGGAAGGACCTCGAAGCCGCGGATGTGCTGTACAGCCTGCAGCAGATTACGAACCCCAAGTTCCCGCAGCCCGGTGCGCTGCTCATCGCGGCGCTCGATCTCGGCGGGGCGAAGATTCTCGACAAGCTGACGTTGCAGATTCCCACCCACACTCCTTTTGCCATCCTCCAGGAGGCGCTGGCGACCGGCCCGTTCTTCTTCATCGTGCCCTCCGACTTCAACCCCCACCGGCCGGTCGGCACCGGGCCATTCCGCTATGAGTCGTTCACGCCCGGGGTGCAGAGCACGTTCACGAAGAACCCGGACTACTGGCAGGACGGCCTGCCCTATGTCGACAAGGTCGTCATCTCCGACTTCAGCGACGAGTCCGCCCAGGTGAATGCGCTCTCGGCCGGACAGGCCGACCTGATCCAGTACCTGTCGGCGGCCTCGATGAAGACCGTCACCTCTCAAGGCGGCAAGCTCCTGATCGCCGGCGGAGGCGGCTGGACCCCCTTCACGATGCGGGTCGATCAGGCTCCCTTCAGCGACGTGCGTGTCCGCCAGGCGATGCGCTTGCTGATCGACCGCAAGGAGATGTTGCGGGTGCTCTTCGAGGGATACGGCAGGATCGGGAACGACGTGTATTCCATCGAGGATCCGGATTACGACTCGGAGCTGCCGCAGCGTGAGCAGGATCTGAGCGAGGCGCGCTCGCTGCTGCGGGCAGCCGGCCAGCAGAATCTCTCGGTGACTCTGGTGTCGTCGCCGATAGCGCCGGGAATGCAGGGCGCCGCAACCATTTTCAAGCAGCAGGCGATCGGCGCAGGGGTGACCGTCAACCTGAGGGAGACCCCGGTCACCGAATTCTTCGGTCCCAACTACACGAAGTGGACGTTTGCGCAGGACTGGTGGACGGGGTATCCGTACTTCACCCAGGTCGCGTCGGGCACGTTGCCAACGGCCCCGTACAACGAGACCCACTTCAACAATCCGAGATTCTTCCAGCTGTATCACGAAGGCATCACCACGACTGACCTCGCAAAACGGCGCGAGATCGCCTACGAGATGCAGACCATCGAGTACAACACAGGAGGGTATATCATCCCCTACTTCTATCCTGTGATCGACGGGTATGCGAAGAACGTCATGGGAACCCATACCGCCAAAACCGGTCAGTCGTTGGGCAATTACGACTTCAAGCGGATGTGGTTTTCCTGAGGGTCAGGTTGCCGGGCCTTACCTACCGAACCGGCGGCGACACCGCCGCAATTGTGCTTGAGAGAGGCTAGGGATGCTGGATCTGCTCATCCGCAACGGATTGACCGTCACCCCGGCGGGTGTGGGCTATCTGGATGTCGGGGTTCAAGACGGGCGAATCGTGATGCTGCTCGATCACGACTCGGCACCGCCCGACCGGGCCGAGGAGGTCGACGCGACCGGGAAGATCGTGGTTCCGGGCGGGATCGACCCCCACGTCCACACCTCGTGGCTGATTCCCACCGCCGCGAAGGAAGGCCTCATGTGCTACCCACCCGAACAGGTCAGCCTGGCGGCGATCCACGGGGGCACGACGACGATCCTCGACTTCGCCACGTGGGTGCCGGGCGAGACGCTGGAGCAGAGCCTGGCGAAGAAGGAGCGGGACTGGTCTGCAAAGAGCTACACGGACTACGCCTACCACTGCATCATGAAAGGCGAGATTCCCTTCGACGTGATCGAGCAGATTCCGGAGGTCATTGCGGCCGGCTATCCGAGCTTCAAGGTGTTCATGACGAACACGACACCGAGCCGGCCGCCACAGAAGATCGGCCTGGGGGACATCTGGGCGATCCTCGAGCAGGTCGGCCGCCATGACGGCCTTCTCGCCGTGCACGCCGAGGACGACGACATCGTCATGTTCTCGTACCGGCGCTTGGCGCACGAGGACAAGTGGTCCTTCGAGAACGTCCACCTGGCTCACAACAGCCTTTCCGAGGCGGTGTCCTTTCGGAGGCTCATCAACCTGCTCGAGCGCGTGGGCGGCCGCGCCTATTTCATGCACGTCAGCGCCGAGGAGGGGGTCAGGGCGGTCCGAGAGGCACAGGCAGCCGGGTTACCGGTGTATGCGGAGACGCTGCAGCACTATCTCTCCTTCACTTCGGACGACTACCGCCGGCCGAACGGCGCGATGTTCCACACCTACCCCTCCCTCAAGTCCGCTGAGGACCAGGCTGCTCTCTGGGAGGGACTGAAGCAGGGCACGATTCAAACGGTGGCGACCGACGAGATGTGCACCTCGTTGGAGGTCAAGCTTCGCGGTCACACCGTGGATGACGTGACGGGCGGCCATGCCGGCGTGGAGGTCCGCATGGGGGTGATGTACACCGAGGCGGTCGTGAAACGGGGCATGAGCCTCGAGGAATTCGCGCGGATCACGTCGTCGAACGCCGCGAAGATCTTCGGGATGTACCCGCGCAAGGGGGCGATCGCGGTGGGGAGCGACGCCGACCTGGTGCTGCTCGAGACGGTGCCGCGTCGACTGACCGCATCGGAGCTGCACGAGACCGACTACACGCCGTGGGAGGGCTGGGAGGTGAGCGGGTGGCCTGTGACCACGATCCTCCGCGGGAAGGTGATGGTGCGGGACGGCAAGCTGCTCGGGCAGCAGGGCGACGGCACGTGGATCGCGAGAAAGCTCGGGCCCGCCGGCATCAACGTCTGACAGAAGAGGAGACCGATGGCGCGCGACAGCAAGTACGACGTCCTCTTCGAGCCGGTCCAGATCGGTCCGAAGACGCTGAAGAACCGCTTCTACCAGGTTCCCCATTGCACCGGCTTCGGAGTGGCGAAGCCTTGGTCCCAGGCCCGCCATCGGAGCGTCAAGGCCGAAGGGGGCTGGGCTGCGGTCTGCACCGAGTTCTGCTCCATCAGCGAGCAGTCCGACGAGGCGCCGCTGTTCTCGGCCCGTCTCTGGGACGAGAGCGACGTGGCGGCTCTCAGCCTGATGTGCAACGAAGCCCACGATCACGGCGCCCTCGCCGGAGTGGAGCTCCACCACGGGGGCGCCCATTCAGTGCGACGGGATTCGCGTACCCCGTCGGTCGGCCCATCCCAGCTGGCGGGGGACTTCACGATTCCCGCCCTCTCGGTGCCGAAGGCGATGGACCGCGACGACATCCAGCAGCTGCGGGACGACTGGGTGAAGGCGGCCGAGCGGGCGGAGCGCGCCGGGTTCGACATCGTCTACGTCTACGGGGGGCACACCTACCTGCTCGGCCAGTTCCTGTCCCCCTACTACAACAAGCGCGCGGACGAGTACGGGGGATCCCTCGAGAATCGGGCGCGCCTTTGGCTCGAGATACTCGACTCGGTCCGGGCGGCGGTCGGCAAGCGCTGTGCCATCGCGGTCCGGGTGGCCGTCGACTCGTTGGGCGGCCCGGGCATCTCGGTCGACGAGGCGCTGGGCTTCGTGAAGATGGCAGACGAGTTCGTGGATCTCTGGGACGTCCACGTCGGAAGTGTCATCGAGTGGTCGAAGGACTCCGGCGCCTCGCGGTTCTTCCCGGAGGGGTATCAGCTCGAGTGGACCCATCGCATCCGCGAGGCGACGTCGAAGCCGATCGTCGGGGTCGGCCGGCACGTCAGTCCCGACAAGATGGTGGAGATCGTGCGCAGCGGCGCCCTCGATCTCATCGGCGCCGCCCGCCCGTCGATCGCCGATCCCTTCCTGCCGCGAAAGATCGAGGAGGGGCGCCTCGACGACATTCGCGAGTGCATCGGGTGCAATGCCTGCACCGGCCGCTCCGCATGGGGCGGTCAGCTCGGGTGCACCCAGAACGCGACGGCCGGGGAGGAGTTCCGCCGCGGCTGGCACCCGGAGAGGTATTCCAAGGCCCGCAACGCCGGCGAGGACGTCCTCATCGTCGGCGCGGGTCCGGCGGGATTGGAGTGCGCCGTCGTCCTCGGAAAGCGTGGGATGAGCCGGATCCATGTCGTCGAGGGCGGGCCGGAGATCGGCGGCTGCATGCGCTGGATCCCGCGCCTGCCGGGCCTCGGTGAATGGGCCCGGGTCGTGAATTACCGGCAGATCCAGCTCGCAAAGCTGAAGAACGTCGAGATCATCCTGGGCGCGACGCTGAGCGCGGAGCAGGTAATCGAGTACGGGGCCGACATCGTCGTGATCGCCACCGGATCGCAGTGGTCCCGGGACGGCCTGAACTGCGCCACGCGAGGGCCTCTCGAGGGCGCCGATGCCGGCGGCCCGACCTGCCTGACCCCTGAGCAGATCATGCTCGAGGGAAAGCGGCCCCCGGGCAATCGCGTCATCGTCTACGACTGCGACGGGTACTTCGTGGGTCCGAGTCTGGCTGAGCTGCTTGCCCTGGAAGGCTACGACGTCGACCTGGTCACCTGCCTCGAGCAGATCGCCCCGCTCTGCACCGAGACGCTGGAGGGCCCCCTGCTGCGGGATCGTCTCCACGAGATCGGCGTCCGGTTCCACCGCTCCACGCGGCTCTTGGGCTACGGGGCGGGTGCCGCGGTCGGTGAGGGAGAGTTCGGGGTGCCGGTCGAGCTCGAGGCGGACGGCCTCGTCCTCGTGACGCAGCGGGTGTCGGTTGACCGGCTCTTCGACGAGGTCTCCGTAGCCCTCACGGAGGCACACGAGCCCGGGATCAGGCCGCTTTATCGCATCGGGGACTGCGTCACGCCCCGGCTCCTGGCCGACGCCATCTTCGACGGCCATCGGCTCGGCCGCGAGATCGACGCGGACACGCCCGCCCGGCAGAAGAGCTACCTGCGGGAGGAGGCGCGTCTCGAGGTGAGCTCGGCGCCGGTCGCTTGGGTGTGAGTCGGGCGGGTCTGAGTCGGGCGGGTGTAATCGGGCGGGTGTGAATCGGGCGGGTGTGAGTCGGGCCCGGTCAGCCGAGGACGTCGCGGCGGCTCGCGAAGAAGTCGCGCAGTAGCGCTCCGGCGGGATCGGCGCCGACTCCGGGGACGACCTCGACCTCGTGATTGAGCCTGGGGTCGGCGCATAGGTTGTACAGGGAGCCGCAGGCGCCGGCCTTGGGGTCGAAGGCGCCGAAGACGAGGCGGTCCAACCGGGCGAGGACCGCCGCCCCGGCACACATCGGGCACGGCTCGAGCGTGACGACGAGGGTGGCCTCGTCGAGGCGCCAGGTCCCGAGCGCCTCGGCGGCGTCTCGGAGAGCGAGGACCTCGGCGTGCGCGGTCGGGTCCTTGCGTATCTCACGTTCGTTGTGGCGCTGGGCGACGACCTCGCCGCCGACGAGGACGACGGCTCCGACAGGCACGTCGTCGTGCTCGGCGGCAGCCACCGCCTGGCGCAGAGCGAGAGCCATGGCTTCGGCGTCGGTCACGCCGGGAGCGTAGAGCCGGGCCGGGACTGGCGCACTGCCGGGGAACCGTTGGAAAGCTCGAGCGAGCGCGTGAGGGACACCGCTTCGAGAAGCCGCCGATCGTGGGTGACGAGTACGAGCGTGCCGTCCCAGCTCGCGAGAGCAGACTCCAGTTGTTCGATGGCGGGAAGGTCGAGATGGTTCGTCGGCTCGTCGAGCACGAGGCAATTCGTGCCCCGGGCCATCAGGAGCGCCAGCTCGGCTCGCGTGCGCTCGCCTGGCGACAGGGTCCCGAAGGGCCGTTCCACCTCCGAGGCTCCCAAACCGAACTTGGCGAGAAGCGACCGCGCCTCGCCGGTTCGAAGCCCGGAAGCCCGGAGGAAGCCCTTCACGAGCGGCTCGCCCGGGGCGAAGCGGCGACGGGCCTGGCCCAGCTCTCCGAACACGGCGGCCGGACCGATCCACCGCTCCCCGCGGTCGAGCTGCAGGGTCCCGAGGATCATCCCGAGGAGCGTCGTCTTTCCGGCGCCGTTGGGACCCAGGATCCCGAGCCGGTCACCCCAGCCGAGCTCGAGATCGATCGGCCCCAGGTGCCAGCTCCCACGGACGGCCACGGCGCCCTCGAGCCGGGCGACGACGTCGCCGCTGCGCGGCGCGGAAGCCATTTCGAGATGGAGGAGCCACGGCTCGTACGGCTTCGGAACGGGCGCGAGGCGTTCGAGGGCGCGTTCGGTGGAGCGGACTTTGGACGCCTGTTTCTCGGTGCGATTGATGCGAAAGTCCCGTTGGGCTTTGTCGTTGTCCCTCGGGTTCCGGGTCGCCTTCGCCACTCCGGTAACGGCCCACTGCCGCTGCTGGCGCTCGCGGGCGAGGAGGCGGTCCCGCTCGGCGGTGAAGGCGACGTGCGCCTCCTCGGCATGGCGCTGGGCCGTGGCGCGGGCCTCGAGGTAGGCGTGCCAGCCCCCGCGGAACAGCGTCAGCCGGTGCGAGCCGGCGTCGATCTCGCCGATCGAGGTGACGATGCGCTCGAGAAACGCCCGGTCGTGGGAGACCACGACGAGCCCACCGCCGCGGTTGGCGAGGAATCCCTCGAGCCGATCGAGGCCGTCGAAGTCGAGGTCGTTGGTGGGCTCGTCGAGGAGCACGATGTCGAACCGCGACAGGAGCAGCGCCGCCAGCGAGGCCCGAGCTGCCTGGCCACCCGAGAGCTGCGACATGGCGAGCCCGAGCAGCGCAGGGGGAAGGTCGAGCTCGGCGCAGACGGCCCCGGCCCGCGCCTCGAGATCCGGGCCACCGAGCGCGAGGTACCGCTCGAGGGCGGCGGCGTAGGCCTCGTCGGCCCCGCCCGCAGCGCCGGGCAGCCCTAGCGCCGTGGCGGCGGCGTTGAACGCCGTTTCTGCGTCGGCGACACCGGTGCGCCTCGCAAGATAGCCGGCGAGCGTCTCTCCTTCGACGACCTCGCGCTCCTGGGTCAGGTAGCCGACGGTCGCGTTCGAGGGCAGGCGTGTCACGCGGCCGGCATCGGGTTGGTCGAGGCCGGCGAGGATCCGCAGCAGCGTGCTCTTCCCGACTCCGTTCGGTCCGAGGATGCCCAGCCTCGTCCGCGGTCCCACCGACACCTCGACGTTGTCGAGGACGAGCTGGGCGCCGTGGTGTCTCGTGACGCCTTGTGCGACGAGCGTGACCGCCGGCGCGGCCGCAGTCGGGTTCTGTGCGGGAGAGCGTGTGCGGTCGTGGTGTTGCGGCATGTGCGAATCCCCAAGCGAATCGGCGGGTGGTGGGCTGGCGTCGAGGCGGGGATCAGATGCGCACGACAACAAGGTTACCGGGACCCTGGGGCTCTGGGCTGCGCCTGGAGTCCGCGAAGGTGCTCTCAGTGGCCCGACCTGCACTTACGGTGACGGTTCCGCTCGGGATCGGGGACCTACGGCCCGGGTGCTCGCGGCACAGCGCCAAGTTCGGCAATGCTTTCGGGGTGACGCTCGACTCACCCTCTTCTCGGCGCGTCACCCGTTCGACCGCGCAGGGTCCCGCCGCCCGCCGAGGGCAGGCCCGATCGGGCGACGAACTCGCCGGCCGGGCCAGGGCCGAGACCCGCTCTCCGGAGTCGTCAACGGCCTCGACGCGCAACGGTCGGCGCGGCGGATCGGCGCCGCGCACCCGGCGGCCGGCCGCCGGCCGCCGCCGGGCACAGGCGCGACACGCGGCCGGGGATCCACCTGCCGTCGTGGCGCGCGCACCGCAACTACGTCCGGACGCGCAAGCAGCGGCGCAGGCAGGCTCGCCGCCAGCGCCCGACCTTCGCCGGACGCCACTCGGTCGGCGTCGCCTCCTTCGTGGTCCTGTTGCTGCTGACGCCCATCTGGGTATCGCTCGGGAGCGCGCTCACCAACCCGTCGCTCGGCAGCGGCGCGTCTGCGCGCCTCGCCGAGTGGTCCAGGGATCACGGCGCCGGCGGATTGGTCACCTGGATCGAGAACCTCTACTACTCGCATCATGCGCCGCCCGTCGGCGGTCAGCCGGCGCAGCAATGCCCTCCCCCCGGTCACCGCCAACTCGCACCGGCTGACCGGCCCCGTGAGCGACCGCGTGCGCAAGGGGGCGCTGGCCGCACCGGCCGCGCTCGCACCGTTCCCGGAGCATCCGCTGCCCGGTGAAGGCAGGTGGGTGCCCGCCGGCCGGCCCGTGTACGGGATGCCGGCGATCTACACGACGTTCATGCGGCCGGACGCGGTCCACACGACCGTCGTGGACGGCGTCGCCTGGATCGACACCAGGCTGGTCACCGCCAGGCTCTACTCCGGGAGCTACATCCCGGGAGGAGGGCCTTACAAGTACAACACCCCGCTGCCGACCGACGCCGAGTCGACGCTGGTGGCGGCCTTCAACGGCGGTTTCCGGCTCGGCGACTCGCAGGGCGGCTATTTCACTCAGGGCGTCATGGTTCGCCCACTCGTGCCTGGCGCGGCGTCGTTCGTCATCTACAGGAACGGAACCGCGACGGTCGGCGCCTGGGGCTCCGAAGTGAAGATGAGCCCGAACGTGGTGGCCGTCCGCCAGAACCTGAGCCTGCTCGTCGACGGCGGTAAGCCGGCGCCAGGACTGGCGACGAACGAGAAGCAGCAGTGGGGGACGGTGCTGGGGAACTCGGTCTATGTTTCTCGTTCCGGCGTTGGTGTGACGAAGGACGGAGCCCTCGTCTACGTCGGCGGCCCCGACCTTGACGCCGTCGACCTCGCTCGCCTGCTGGCGCGCGCCGGCGCAGTGCGGGCGATGGAGCTCGACATCAACTCGGAGTGGGTGAACTTCGCGACATTCGACCCCGCTTCCCCGCACGGCCTCGCCGCGGTCGGCAACGCGCGGGACCTGTTGCCGGCGACGGACATGTCGGGCGCGTACCGTTACTTCATGAGCTACTGGGAGAGGGACTTCTTCGCCCTCTCGGCCCGGCCGAGCCCGCTCGGGTCCGGGGCCTGACCGGGTCTCAGCCCGGCATCCGCCGCCAGAGCGAGCGTGGCACCAGCCTGAGGAACCCGAACACGTAGCGGAGGACGCCGGGCACCCAGACCACGTCGGCTCCGCTCTCGAGGCCGCGCAGGACGGCGTCGGCGACGTCGGACGCGTCGACGGCAAATGGCACGGGTTTGCGGCCCGCGGTCATCTTCGTCCTCACAAAACCAGGCCTCACCACCATCACCTCCACCCCACTCCCGGCCAGGGCGTCGCCGAGGCCGAGGGCGAAGCCGTCGAGGCCGGCCTTGGCCGCCCCGTAGACGAAGTTGGCGGCGCGCACGCGGTACCCGGCGACCGACGACAGCACGACGATCCTGCCGTCCCCCTGGGCGCACAGCACGCGGGCGAAGGCGGTCATCGCCGCCGCCGGCCCGGTGAAGTTCGTCGTCGCGAGCGAAGCCACGGTGGCTGCGTCGAGCTCGGTGAGCTCCGCGGTGCCGAGCTCGCCCACCGCGATCAGCACGAGGTCGATATGGCCGACGCGCCGCACCGCCTCGTCTGCGAAGTCCTCGAGGGCGGCGATCCTCGTCACGTCGAGGCTGCTCGGTCTCCACCGTGGCGACCGAGAGGGCGCGGAGCTCTTCGGCGGCTGCTTGGAGGGGGGCGTGGCGCCTTCCGGCGAGGAGCGCCGAGCTCAGGCGCCGCCCGGCGAGGGCGCGCAGGATCGCCCGGGACACATCCGCGCTCCCGCCGACCGCGACGACCGTCTGTGGCATGCCGGTGACGTCGTTCACCTGCCGCGGTCCCGGGTTCGGGCGGGCTTCCGGGCCGGTCCGGCGATAGGTCCGGCGAGGCGAAGTCGCCGACCCAGGTCCGATTCGAGCACGCCGGCGGGGTCCACGCTGCGCCGGACCTCGGCCCACTCGGCGATGCGCGGGTACATGGCGTGGAGGACCTCCGGCCTGACGCGTCCGTCCTTCGACAGGTACACGCGGCCGTCGGCTGCGGCGACGAGCTCGTCGAGCTCGTCGAGCATCTCAGCGAGGCCGGCCGTCCCGAGAGGCAGGTCGAGGGCAAGGGTCCAGCCGGCGCTCGGGAAGGAGAGGTGTCCCTGCCCGCCGGCCCCGAATCGCTTCAACACCACGAGAAACGAAGCCATCCGCGCCGAGCTCAACCTCTCCAGCACCCGTCGGACGACGTCCTCGGAACCGAACGGCACGACGAACTGGTACTGGGTGAACCCACGCGGCCCGTAGAGGGTGTTCCACCTGCCGACCCCGTCCAGGGGATGGAAGAAGGTCGAGATCTTCTGGACCTCCCCGACGCGGGCCTGGGGCGCGCGCCGGTACCAGGCCTCGTTGAACGCCGACACGGTGGCGGGGTTCAGCAGCGAGAACGGCGGTGTCACGGGCACGGTCAGGAGCTGGCGCGGAGAGAAGCCGAGCGGGTCCGCACGGAGCTTGGCGGGGAGGTCCGAGACGCGGGCATGGTCGCCCATGGTGATCACCGACCGGCCCAACTGGCGCCCGCGGGCCATGCCGTCGACCCACGCCACCGAGTACCGGTGCTCGGCGTCGGTCTCGGTCATCCGGGCCATGCAGGCGTCCAGGTCAGCGGCCCGCTCTGTGTTGACGACCATCCGGGACGTCTCGATCGGCACGAGCCGGAGCGTGGCGTCGGTGATCACGCCCGTGAGCCCCATCCCGCCGGCGGTCGCCCAGAACAGCTCCGCATCCTTGTCGGGCCCGCACTGCAGGCGGCCGGTCGGGGTTGCGAGCTCGAGCCCTTCGACATGCGCGCTGATCGTCCCGTCCCGGTGGTGGTTCTTGCCGTGGACGTCGCTCGCGATCGCGCCGCCCACCGTGACGTATCTCGTGCCGGGCGTCACCGGGACGAAAAAGCCGCGGGGCACGATGACCCGGAGCAACGCGTCCAGCGAGCAGCCGCCCTCGACGCGGACCCGGCCCGCGGCCGGGTCGAGGTCGACGATCCGGTCGAGCGCGGTGCAGTCGAGAACAGTGCCGCCGGCGCACTGCGCCGCGTCCCCGTACGAGCGCCCAAGACCGCGGGGCAGGTGGTGCCCAGGTTCGGCGAGGTACGCCGAGACCTCGTCGGCACGCTGCGGGTCGACGACCCACGCCGCCGATGGGGCGGCCCGACCCCAGCCGACCAGGAGCTCGCCGTGCCTCGAGCTGCTCACGAATAGATGCCGATCAGGAGGAACACGATCCAGGCGACGCCGAGGACTTGAAGCGTCCGGTCTCTGAGCGCCAGCTCCTCGGGTTCCCCCCCACGGCCGCGCTCCACCGCGAGCTCGACGGCGAGCACGGCGAGCACGAACGGGATGATCGAGAGCTCGAACCAGACGAGGTGCACGCCGCGGCTGCTCTTGCTGAGGTGGTTGTCCCGTTCGAAAGCCCACAGGCAATAGGCCGTCACGGCGACCGAAGCCGCCAACGTCCGAGTGGTGCGGAGGAACCCTGCGGGGTACTCGCCGAGGGCGGCGCGATGGACGGCACGGCCTTCACCGAGGACCTCGTGCTCCGAGCTGCGCTTGCCCGCGACGATGAACAAGGCGCCGAACGACGTGACGAGCAGGAACCACGGGGACAAAGGCACGTGGGTGGCGGCACCGCCAGCCACGGCCCTCAACACGAAGCCGGAGCCCACGCACGCCATCTCGATGAGCGGCATCCGTTTCAGTCCGCACGAGTAGGCGAAGCTGATGACCACGTAGGCGCCGACGACGCCGGTGAGCACCCCTCCGGAAAGGAGGGCTGCACCCGCCAAAGACGCTGCAAGCAGAGCGCCGGCCGCGATCCAGGCGACCCGAACCGGGAGCTCGCCGGCTGCGATCGGCCGGTTGCGCTTGACCGGGTGCAGCCGGTCCGCGTCCGCGTCGAGGATGTCGTTGACGAGATACGTCGACGCCGAGGCGCCGACGAAGATCGCGAAGGCTCCGGCGCACCGCCCGAACACGCCCAGGTGGAAGATCACGCCGGCGGCGGCGGGGGCGCCGAAGACGAGCAGGTTCTTCACCCATTGGCGCGGCCGTGTGGCTTGCAGCAGGGACAAGGGGATCGACCGGCGGCCGACCGCCGGCGGCTGCCCGAGGGGCACCGGCCCGGTGGACGCCGGCCCGGTGGACGCCGGCCCGGTGGGCTCGACCGCCGGCGGCTCGCCGGTCGGCGGCCACTGCGGCCGCTCGTCAGGACGCGTCGATGGGCGGCGCTGCGGGACGCGCATACGTTCCATCGTACGAGGCGATTGCGTCCGGGGTCGCGACCAGGTGTGATCAGTTCACCTGGAACGACCGCTTCGAGAGGCCACGCTGCCTGCGCGTAGCCTGTCGGGAGCGGTTCCAGACGAGCGGTCGAGACCTTCCGGAGGTGGCCCATGCCGACAGAGCACCTCGAGCTGTCGTACAGCCACGGAGTATCTCTGCATCCGCTGCTGGGCGAGACGATCGGAGCGAATCTCGGTCGCTCCGCCGCGACGTTCCCGGACGCAGAGGCGCTCGTCGAGTGCGAGACCGGCCGGCGCTGGACCTACCGTGAGCTCGACCACGACGTCGACACGCTCGCGCTCGGCCTGATCGGCTCCGGCATCGCACGGGGGGACCGGGTCGGGATCTGGTCTCCGAACAACGCCAGCTGGGTTCTCCTGCAATACGCGACGGCGAGGATCGGAGCGATCCTCGTGAACATCAACCCGGCGTACCGGACCCACGAGCTCGGCTACGTGCTCCGCCAGTCCGGTTGCAGGCTCGTGGTGTCGGCGACCTCGTTCAAGACCAGCAATTA
This sequence comes from uncultured Acidimicrobiaceae bacterium, assembly GCA_963763085.1. GTDB lineage: Bacteria > Actinomycetota > Acidimicrobiia > Acidimicrobiales > Bog-793 > CAVXNB01. The sequence continues at coordinate 167,752 of CAVXNB010000004.1, read as the reverse complement.
CTGCGGCGATGCTCGACGAGGTCCGAAGCGATCTCCCCGGCCTCGAAGCGGTCGTGTATCTCGGGTCGTCCACGTGGGAGGCCATGGCGGGCTCGGAGGCTGCTGTTGGCCAGGCGGCGGCGGGCGCGACCGCCGGCGTGCAGGCGATGGCGGTCAGCGCCCGGGCCGGCGAGCTCTCATTCGACGACCCCATCAATATCCAGTACACCTCGGGCACGACCGGGTTCCCGAAGGGTGCGACGCTGTCGCACCACAACATCTTGAACAACGGCTTCTTCGTCGGCGAGCTGTGCGGCTACAGCGACCGCGACCGCGTTTGCATCCCGGTTCCCTTCTACCACTGCTTCGGCATGGTCCTCGGCAACCTGGCCGCGACGACGCACGGCGCGTGCATAGTCATCCCCGGACCCGTTTTCGACGCCGCGACCACGCTTCAAGCCGTTGCGGTGGAGCGGTGCACTTCGCTGTACGGCGTCCCGACGATGTTCATCGCCGAGCTCGCGCTCGAGGATTTTCGCTCCTACGACCTTTCGTCGATTCGCACCGGGATCATGGCCGGGTCGCCCTGTCCGGTAGAGGTCATGAAACGGGTCGTGTCGGAGATGCACATGGCGGAGGTGACCATCTGTTACGGGATGACCGAGACGTCGCCGGTGTCGACGCAGACCCGGGCCGACGACGACATCGAGCGCCGCGTCGCGACCGTGGGTCGGGTCCATCCCCACATCGAGGTCAAGGTCGTCGACGCGATGACCCACTTAACGGTGCCCCGTGGCACAGCTGGCGAGCTCTGCACCCGCGGCTATTCGGTCATGCTCGGTTACTGGGACGACCCGGAGAGGACCCGCGAGGCGATCGACCCAGGTCGCTGGCTTCATACCGGAGACCTCGCCACGATGGACGCCGAGGGGTACCTGAACATCGTCGGACGCATCAAGGACCTCGTGATCCGCGGCGGGGAGAACGTCTACCCCCGGGAAGTGGAGGAGTTCCTCTTCGGCCATGAAGCCGTGGCCGACGTACAGGTCGTGGGCGTCCCCGACGCCCGCTACGGCGAGGAGCTCTGTGCGTGGGTCCGGCTCCGACCGGGCGCGCAGGCGAGCGAGGACGACATTCGGGCCTTTTGCCGGGAACGGCTCGCGCATTTCAAGGTTCCGCGGTATGTGCTCTTCGTCGACGAATTTCCGATGACCGTCACCGGCAAGATCCAGAAGTTCAAGATGCGCGAGGAGTCGGTCCGCGTGCTCGGCCTCGAGGCTGCGGTCACGGAGACGGCCTAGGCCGGATCCTTCCAGGTGCCGGTTGGGCCCGGACTTCCATGACGGGCCGGTGGCAAGATGCTGGACGTGCGCGACCGACCGGGGGATCTGCCGGCGGCGCTCCTCGAAGCCGTGGACGAGGCAGTCAAGGTCCATGGCGTCAGCGCGCTCTCCCTGCGTGACGTGACCCGCCGGGCAGGCGTGTCTCATGGCGCCCCGGCGCACCACTTCCGGAACAAATCGGGACTGTTGACAGCATTCGCGACCCAGGGCTACGAGCGGCTCGCCGCCACCGTCGTCGGCGAGATCGCGTCCGCACGGCCCGAGCACGGGCCGGGGGTGCTCGAGGCGATCGGGCGGGGATACGTCCGTTTTGCGGTGGAGCATCCGGCTCACTTCGAGGTGATGTTCCGTCTCGACGCCCTGGACCTGGAGGACCCGGCCTTCCAGGCCGCCGGCGACGCTGCCTACGCGCTGCTCATCGGCACCATCGACCGGTGCAGGGCCGAAGGAAGGCTGCGAGGTCGCGATCCGGAGGTGGTCGCCATATCGGCCTGGTCAATGGTGCATGGGTTGGCAGCGTTGCTGATAAGCGGCCGGCTCGCCGATCGCATCTCCGAGCAGGATCCCAACCGGCTCGCCGCAGCCGTGTCGAAGCTCTTCGTCGAGACCGTGCTCGACGGGGGCTCGCCGGCCTGAGCCGGCCGAACCGCTCCGGCGTCCGACCCCGACACGGGCTGCGGTCTCGCTACGCTCCGGCGGTGAGCTTCAGCGGGTGGCCGAGCGACGCGATCGACTTCTACGAAGGGCTCGAAGCCGACAATTCCAAGACTTACTGGAACGAGAACAAGTCCGTCTACGAGAACGCGGTGCTGCGGCCGATGACCGAGCTGCTCGCCGATCTTGCCCCGGAATTCGGCGCCGGCCGGGTGTTCCGCCCCTACCGGGACGTGCGGTTCAGCGCGGACAAGGCACCGTACAAGACGTCGATCGCCGCCAGCCTCGAGCTGGGGGGCTACATCCAACTGTCGGCGGAAGGCCTCGGCGCCGGCTGCGGCATGTGGATGATGGCTCCCGACCAGCTGGAGCGGTACCGGCAGGCGGTCGCTGCGGACTCCACCGGGCAATCGCTCGCGGATCTGCTCTCGGTCCTGCGAGATGCAGGGATCGAGGCCGGCGGGCACGACGTCCTCAAGACGGCTCCCAGGGGCTATCCGAAGGACCACCCGCGCATCGACCTGTTGCGCAACAAGGGTGTCATCAGCTGGAAGCAATGGCCGCCGGGGGCGTGGCTGGGCAAGGCGGGGGCCGAGAAGCGCATCGTCGAGTTCCTGCGGGCGTCGCGGCCGCTCAACAGCTGGCTCGACAGCAACGTCGGCCCGTCGACGCTCGAACAGCAGGGCCGGCGCTAGGCGACCACGCGGTACACCTAGGCTCTTTTCGAGCCTCTACCCCTCGAAACGGAGCGCCACGATGATCGCAGTCGGTGACCACCTGCCCGATGTCGAGGTCTGGACGATGGGCCGCTCCGGCCCGAAGCCCGTTCGGACCGCCGACGTCCTCGGCAAAGGCAAGGTCGTGCTGTTCGCCCTGCCCGGTGCGTTCACGCCGACCTGCTCGGATTACCACCTTCCTGGCTTCGTTCTCCGCGCCGAGGAGCTGAGCGCGAAGGGAGTCGACACCATCGCCTGCCTTTCGGTCAACGACGCCTGGGTCATGGAAGCCTGGGGACGCCAACAGAACGTCGGGGACGCGCTCGTGATGCTCGCCGACGGCAACGGGGCGTTCACCCGCGAGATCGGCTTGGATAAGGACGAGTCCGCCTTCGGTCTCGGGACACGTTCGGAGCGGTATGCCGCCGTGATCGAGGACGGCGTGGTCACTGCCCTGTATGTGGAACCGGGAGACGAGCTGGACGTCAGTTCGGCAGAGTCGGTGCTCGCGGCGTTGTGAGACGACTGCGCTTTGCCGGCAAGACCCGCGTTCCGGCGGTCCTGATGCTCGCGGCGGGGGTGTCCCTGCTGTCGGCGGCCTACGCCGGCGCCTCGGAGTCCCCATCGGCTTCGGGCGCGGATCATCTTCACGCAACTCATCGGGCGCGGGCGGCGCAAGCCCCCGCCTCCATGGGCGACCTTCTGACGTACGACTACGACAACGCCCGGTCAGGCCGCGACCTCGTCGACCCGCCGATCAAGAACATGTCCTCCAAGCCGGCCTGGGACGACGATTCGTTCCGTGGCGGCGTCTACGCAGAGCCGCTCGTCTACGACGCGACCGTGTACGTGGCGACGGAGAACGATTCCGTCTACGCGATCGCTGCGAAGACGGGGCGGGTGCTCTGGCGCCTTCATGTCGGGACTTCCGTCAGCACCTCGGTCATCGACTCGGCGCCGACGCTCGGCGGCGGCTGCGGCGACATCGACCCCCTCGGCATCACCGGCACGCCGGTCATCGACGCCGCGACCCATGAGATCTTCGTCGCCGAGGAGACCGAGCTGGCCGGTTACAAGGGCTGGCGGGGTATCCGCCACTGGCTCGTCGCGATCGGGCTGAGAAGTCACCGCGTCCTCTGGCACCGGGACATCGACCCACCGCATCCCAACAACCCGAACTTCTACTACATCCCCGCCGAGCAAGAGCGTCCCGCCCTGACGCTCGCGAACGGCCGTCTCTACGTCGCCTTCGGCGGGTTGTCGGGCGACTGCGGGCAGTACCACGGCTACGTCGTCGACTCCTCGATCGCCGGCACGGGCCCGCTCGGTGTCTACCGGGTTCCGACTCAGCGCGAGGGGGCGATCTGGGAGACGAACGGCGCCGTCGTCTCGCCGAAGGGCGACTTGTACGTCGCGACCGGCAACGGGAGCTCGAACCAGCTCTCCGACTTCGACGAGGGGAACTCGGTGGTGGAGCTGTCGCCGACCCTGCACCGGCTCGGGTACTGGGCGCCGAGCAACTGGGTGCAGCTCAACGAAGAGGACTGGGACCTCGGATCGGGCGGGCCGATCAGCGTGCCCGGAACCATGCTCCTGTTCGTCGCCGGCAAACCGTCCCGCTCCGGCGACTTCGGGTATCTCATGAGGGAGGGCCACCTCGGCGGCATCGGCCGCGGGGCCTTCACGGGCCGGGTCTGTTCCGGGGGTGGAATTTTCGGCGCCAACGCCTCCGACGTAATCGGGACGGGCAAGCGCGCCCGGATCTTCATCTATACAGCCTGTGGGAGCGGCACGGAGGCGATCCAGGTGACGACGTCGCCGATGAGGTTTCGCAGGGCGTGGTCACCCGAGTCCGGCAGTCCGAACGGCCCGCCGATCGTCGCCGGCGGTCTGGTCTGGGCGCTCGACTGGAACGGCGCGATGTTGTACGCGATGAACCCCGTCACGGGGCACGCCGTCTTCAGCAGGCCGACGGATTCGCTCGAGCACTTCGCGACGCCGGCGGTCGGCGACGCGATGGTGATCGTGCCGACCACCGAGGGTGTCGAGGCGTTCCGCACCTCCCGCTGAGCGGGCGTGGTCAGGAGTCGGAAGAGGCAGAGGTGAGAGCGACGGCGGCTTCCGGCGTCGCCACGCGGAAGCTGAAACTCTCCTCCATGTAGAGATAGACGTTGTCCTCGTCGTGACGGTCGTATCCCATGGACAGGTCCTCGCCCGATTCGAACATGAAGTCCCCCCCGCGAAGGCTCAGCACCACGGCGCCGGCGACGCCGGGGGCCCACACGATGGGACCGCCGAGGATCTGGCGGAGATGGTCGAAGACGATCAGCCCGCCGTGCTCGGTCGTCTCCACGACGCCCGTGTACTCGGTGGGACCGAGCGCGAGCCCGTAGGGACCGCTGATGCCGGCTTCGAGCAGCGTCTCGACCGCCTTGGCAACGTGCCCCGGATAGCCGGCGTAGTCGGCGCCGAGGGCGATGGGCGGGTTCGTGCCGGCGCCGGTGATCCCGACGATCCCGGCCTCGGCCCATCCGTGGAAGACGGCGGAGTTCTCCGCCATCGCGATGCGGCGCGCCGCCTCGTCGAGCGCCGTCAGATCGGAATCGACCGCCCCCCGGTCGGCGTCGAGCAGCTCCTGCCGGGAGATCGAGAACGGCGCTCGCAGCTCGACCAGCGGCAGGACGCGCCGCTGGCACGCCTGCAGGCCCGCGGCGGGCGCGTCGATGTCGGACACCCTTCCAAGGTTGGTCGCCGAGTGGTCCCAACCGAGGGGGCCGGCGAAATCGACGAGCTTGCGGGCGGCGAGGGCGGGTACGAGTCGCTGCTGGCCCTCGCTGTCGAGCCGGCTCCAGCCGGCGTCGGTGATCGGGGCGTGGGAACGCAGCAGATGGTTCACAGGGACTCTCCTCTCAGACTGCCGATTCCGAACGAACCACTCGTCTCGTCGGCGCTCGGGCCGCCCGCCGCCGCTTCGACCTCGATTTCGGTGACCGGGTCGGCCGTGAACAGATAGGTACGAAGGTGGCGATCGAGAACAGGATCGTGACGGCGCAGCCACTCCAGCATCATCGCGGCGTGCTCCTTCTCCTCGTCACGGTTGTGCGCCAGGATGGCGGCCAGCTCGACGTCCGTGGTCGCTTCGACCCGTTGGTCGTACCAGTCGACCGCCTCGAGCTCCTCCTGGATGGATACGACCGCCCGGTGTCGGTCGATCGTCCCGGCCGAAAGCCGGTCTTCGGGCTCGTGCAGTCCGGCACTCTGCGCCATCGTTGGACCTCCTCGGAATTCTCAGCGGCAGGATCGTAGGCAGGAGCAAGTCAGCAGCACGCTACAGCCCGGAGAGTTGGCGGATGGCCCGAGCGAGCGCGGAATTGTCGTCGTCGCCGTGGCCTTGTGCGATCAGACCGTCCTCGAGGGTGGCAGCGAGCGCAGCCACCGGCAGCGTCGCTCCGACGCTCCGGGACAGATCGAGAGCGATCCGCAGGTCCTTGCGATGGAGTGCGAGCTTGAAGCCGAGCGGATAGCTGTCGTCGATCATCCGGCCGCTGCGGTTCTCGAGGACCCACGAACCGGCGGCTCCGTTCATGAGCGCCTTCACGACGCGGCCGGGGTCCATGCCAGCCTTGACGGCGAGAACGACGCCCTCCGCCACCGCCAGGTAGGCACCGGCCAGGATCACCTGATTCACCGCCTTGGCGATCTGTCCGGAGCCGATCGGTCCCAGGTGGGTGATTGTCCGGCCCATGGCGTGGAGCACCCCGTCGGCCCGTTCGACATCTGACTCCGCTCCACCCACCATGATCGTGAGCGTTCCGGCGACGGCGCCCTCGGAACCGCCGGAGACCGGCGCATCGAGCATGGCGACGCCCTGGGCGGCAAGGCGCTCAGAGAATTCGCGGGCGCTCAGCGGGCTGATCGTCGAGCAGTCGACGAGCAGCGATCCCTCGCGGAGCCCTTCGGCCAGCCCCGAGTCTCCGAAGAGGACCTCTTCGACCTGCGGCGAGTCCGGCAGGCAGGTCACGACGAGATCGCTGGCGAGCCCGACCTCCCGCGGGCTACCGGCCTCTGCGGCTCCGAGCGTCCGCAGCGCGTCGGCGCGACCCGGTGTTCGGTTCCAGACCGTGAGCGAGAAGCCGCTCCGTGCGAGATTGGCCGCCATCGCCGATCCCATGGTTCCCAGCCCGACGAAACCAACCCGTTGCGCCGCAGCCCCGCCCGACACCCTCGACTCGCTCACGCCGTCTCCTCTCCTCGTGCCCGCGAGCGCAGTCGTACACGATCGGCGTCCCGTCGGCCACCGGAGGTCTCGCTCGTGACGTCATAGACTCCCGTCGTGTCCGTCGTCACCGCCGGCCAACCCGTTTCCGTGCCTGGTCATCGGGGTGGTCGACGTGTCGTGTGGATCTACGGCGCCGGCTGGGACCTGTTCGTGGCGCTGTGCTGGGTGCCCGTCTTCCTCTTCTGGCACGTGTTGCTGGCGCGGACGGGTCCGTCCTCGGAGCACCTGCTTCAGGTGGGGGTCGTGGTGGCGCTCCTCGTCTCGTTCCTCCACCAGCCTCTGACCTTCGGCCTCGTCTACGGCGACGGCAGCCAGTTCGCGCTCCACAGGCGGCTGTTCGTCTGGGCTCCCGTGATAGCGGTCTCGGCCGCGGTCGTCGCCGCGACGGCGAACCTTGCCATCGTCGTCCCGGTCGCTGCGGCATGGAACCTGCAGCACACGCTCCAGCAGCGCTACGGGCTGCAGCGGATCTACGCTGGCAAGAGCGGGTACGGCTCGGCGCGCCTCGACCGGGCGTTCGCTTACGTCACGATGGTTGCGGCTCTGCTCGCCGTGGCGGCGATGCCGGGAACAGCAGGCCTGGTCGAGCGGTCCGGACTCGACCCCATGAATGCCCAGGGCGTGCACCTGCTGATCGACTTGCGTCCCGAGGCCCGGTGGTTGCTCGCCGCCGCAACGATCGCGGTGATCCTCGTGATCGTTGCAATCGTCCGCCAGGAGCAGGCCGCCGGCCCCAAGGCCAACCCCGCCAAGTGGATCTACCAGGTCTCCTCGCTGGCGCTGGTCGCGTCGATCGTCGTCGACCCGGCCGCCGGCTTCATCGCCTACGTCTCGGCACACTCGATCGAGTACGGCGTCATCGTCTACCGGACGGCGGCCCGCCGCTATTCGGCCGGGGACGGCGCCGGCGCTGCGAGCTTCCTCGGGCGGGTCGGGCGGACTGCCCCCGGACGGCTCTTGTACTTCGGAGGCATCGCCGCCGTGGCATTCGCGGTGCACGGCCTCGTGCACGGCTCGGCCTTCAACGCTGTGCTGTATTCGGTCGGCGCCCTGCACTTCACCTTCGACGCCGTCATCTGGAAGCTGAGGCGACCCGCTGTCTCGCGCGATTTTTCCATCCGGCCGGCATCGGCTGTAGTGGCGCAGTGAGCTGACGGAAAGAAAAGGAGCGCTCGTGCAGCAGAACCACCTGCGGAAGAAATGGGAACACGGCGAACCGGCGCTGGGATGCTGGCTCACCTTGCCGAGCAGCTTCTCGGCCGAGATCCTCGCCCACGCCGGCTTCGACTGGCTCTGCGTGGACCTGCAGCACGGGCTGATCGACTACGCACAGATGGTCGGGATGTTCCAGGCCATGTCCGGCAAGGACGTAACGCCCCTCGTTCGCGTCCCGTGGAACGAGCCGGGAATTATCGGCAAGTGCCTCGATGCAGGCGCTTCAGGGGTGATCGTGCCCATGGTCAACAGCCGTGAGGAGGCGGAGGCGGCGGTGAGGGCCTGTCGGTACGCGCCCGCTGGTGCGCGCAGCTACGGCCCGTTACGCGCCAGCTACGTCGGTGGATCCGACTATTTCACCCATGCCAACGACACCGTCTGTTGCATCATCATGATCGAGACGGCGCGGGCGGTCGAGGACGTGGACGACATCGTTTCGGTACCGGGTGTCGACGCCGTCTACGTCGGCCCGGCAGATTTGAGCGTCACGTTGGGCCTGCAACCAGGTCCTGACAATCCCGACGAGTCCTTCACGGCAGCGCTGTCCCGGATCCGCGAGGCCTGTCAACGTCACGGCGTGGTGCCCGGGATCGCCGGCAACGCGAAAACGGCTCCAAAGCGACTCGAGCAGGGGTTCCTCATGGTCGAGGTCGCTTCAGACTCCCGGTTGCTCGCCACGGCCGCAGCCAGCGCACTTGGCGGCGTGCGCCCCGAAGGCCATCAGAGCTCGCAAGCGGCCTATCTGTGACCAAGCCGGCAGTCCTCGTGACCTTCCAGGTGCCAGAGGCGAGCTTGAACCGGCTGCGAGAACAGTGCGAGGTCACCTTCCTGTCCCCGGTCGAGGACCCTGAAGCGTTCGAGGCGGCGGTACTGGGTTCCGAGGGTCTTCTCGTGAACAGCCGCACGGTCATCGACGGGAGCCTGTTCAGGCGAGCCCCGAACCTCCGCGCGGTGAGCACCGTCAGCGTAGGTACCGACCACCTCGATCTCGCGGCGGCTCGAGAACGCGGGATCGCCGTCACGACGACTCCCGTCCTCAGTGACGCGGTGGCCGATCTTGTTCTCGGTCTCATGATCATGCTGACGCGGCGCGTGCCCGAATCGATCCGGGCGGCAAGCTCCGGCCAGTGGCGCGAACCGCCCCTCGGTCACGACCTGGGCGGAAAGGACCTGCTACTGGTCGGCTTTGGACGGATCGGCCAGGAGGTCGCCCGACGGTGCCTCGCGTGCAAGATGCGCGTCACCTATTGGGACCGCCGGGACGACCTGACGCCGATCGAGGGAGTCGTGCGCGAGCTGGAGCTGGGGAGGGGGCTTCGGCGAGCGGACTTTGTTTCTCTGCATGTCGACCTCAACGCCGGTACACATCACCTGATCGGTTCCGAGGAATTGGGACTGATGAAGCCGACCGCCTACCTGGTGAACACCGCCCGCGGCGGAATCGTCGACCAAGAGGCGTTGCGGCGAGCTCTTGCAGAGTCCCGGCTTGCCGGCGCCGCGCTCGATGTGCTCGAGGACGAACCGCCGGTGCCCGGCAACCCGCTCCTGACCGAACCGAGAGCCATCGTCGTCCCGCACATCGGCTCGGCGACGGTCGAGACCCGGGCGGCGATGCGCGAACTCGCGATCGACAACCTCCTCGGTTGCTTGCGGGGCGATCCCGGCCCACACGCGGTTGTCGACGCGCGTTCAGGCCCCTCGCCCTCCAGAGACGCCGTCTCGTGAACCCAGCAACGGCGAAGATCCTGGGCTGAGGCGATCCGGCAGCACTACGTGGCGACGATCGGAATCCGCGGAGAGAAGCGATGGCCGATGCTCGTCGCCCTGGCCGTGGCCGTCACCATTCCCCTGCTGTTGCCCCGGCGCTTCACCTTGGGCCCACGATGGCTGATCCCGGCAATCGAGCTACTCCTGGCCGTGGCCCTCGTCATCGCCGATCCGGGCCGGATCGACCGCGGGACGCTTGCTGTCCGTCTCATCTCCGGGGCGCTGGTGTTGATTCTCGTGCTCGGTGCCGCCGGCGTCACCGCCCGGCTGATCGTCGACCTCGTCGAGGGCGGTCCCGAGACGAATTCAGCCACGCAGCTTCTCCGCGCCGGTTTTCTGATCTGGCTCTACGGGATCATCGCCTTCGCCTTCGTCTGTTGGGAACTTGACGGGGGCGGTCCCGAAGCGCGGCTGTTGACTCCCCGGGAGTTCCCCGATCTCGCCTTCCCCGAGCACCTCAACCCCCATGTGACACCCCCGGACTGGCGCCCCGAGTTCTTCGACTACCTCTACCTCGCCTTCACCAACTCCACGGCCTTCAGCCCGACCGATGTCATGCCCCTCGCCCGGTGGGCCAAGCTCGTCATGGCCCTGCAGGCGACTTCTTCGCTCGCCGTCCTCGGACTGGTGATCGCCCGGGCGGTCAACATCTTGAAGTAGACGCGATCTGCGGGAGATTCACCCATTCCGGGTGAGTCTCGCGACGCCGAGGCGCGCCTAAGTTCAAACCCGAAACGTCCGCCCCGGAGGCGCGTGGCTCTCTCGTCAGCTGCGCCGGCTAAGGAAGGCTGAGGAAGGAGCCGCGACGCGTGAGCACCGACCTCGCCCGGTGGCAATTCGCAACGACGAGCATCTACCACTTCCTCTTCGTCCCGGTGACGATCGGGCTCGCGTTTCTCGTGGCGTTGCTCCAGACCACCTGGTACCGGAAGGGAGAGGAGTCCTATCGACGGCTGACCCGTTTCTTCGGAACCCTGCTGCTCATCAACGTCGCCGTGGGAGTCGTGACCGGGCTCGTGCAGGAATTCGAGTTCGGCATGAACTGGTCGGCATACTCGCGCTACGTAGGCAACATCTTCGGCGGCCCGCTGGCGATGGAGGGCCTGTTCGCCTTCTTCCTCGAGTCCACGTTCCTCGGGATCTGGATCTTCGGCTGGGACCGGCTGTCCAAGAGGCTGCACCTGGCATGCATATGGTTGGTGGCGGGGGCGACCTTGCTGTCGGCGGCGTTCATCATGGCGGCGAACTCCTGGATGCAGCACCCGGTTGGCTACGTGCTCAACTCCCAGCATCAGCCGCAGCTCAACGACATATGGTCCCTGTTCGGGAACCCGGTCTTCCTTTGGGGTTACACCCACGTGGTGCTCGCCTCGCTGGTGACCGGCTCCTTGGTGATGCTGGCTGTGTCGGCCTGGCACCTCAAGCGCAAGGACGAGGTCGACGCGTTCCGGCGCACGGCAACGGTGTCGATGGCCGTGCTGATCCCGGCGATCGTCCTGGCGCTGTTCGTGGGCAGTGAGCTCGGGGTCATCGAGGGTCGCTACCAGCCGATGAAGATCGCGGCCGCCGAGGCGCTGTGGAACACCTGCCCGTCGCACTGCCCCTTCTCGGCGTTCCAGGTCGGGGGCGGCAACGACGACATGACGCCGACGAAGATTCTCGAGATCCCCGACCTGCTGTCGGTGCTCGCGACGAATCACCTGGATGGCGAGGTACAGGGCCTGAACCAGCTGCAGGCGCAGTACGTGAAGGAATACGGCCCTGGCAACTACATCCCGAACGTCTTCATCCAGTACTGGTCGATGCGGGTGATGGCCTATCTGGCTGCGCTCGTCTTCCTCATCGTGCTGTGGGGGACGTGGTTGCTGCACCGGCGCAAGCTCGAGGACTCGAAGTGGTTCCTACGCGTCGCCACCTGGGCTGTCGTTGCTCCGTTCCTCATGAACACCGCCGGATGGCTGCTGACCGAGAGCGGGCGTCAACCGTGGATCGTCCAGGGGCTGATGAAGACCGCCGACGGAGTCTCGCCGTCGGTGACGACGACCGATATCTGGATCTCCCTCGTTGCGTTCGTCCTGATCTATCTCGCTCTCGGCGTCGTCGACGGCTATCTCATGGTTCACTACGGCCGCAAGAGCCTTGAAGGAGGTTCCGCCGGCGAGACCGAGGGTGATGCACACGGCTCCGGCGGCACGGGGAGCTCGCCCGGCGAGGGACTCCCCGACTCGCGGCAGGAGTCCGAGCGCGCCGAGCTCCCGGCGCTGGTCTACTGAGGTCGATCCATGCACCTGAGCACGCTCTGGTTCCTGCTGGACATCGTCTTCTGGGTCGGCTTTCTTGTCCTCGAGGGCTTCGACTTCGGCGTGGGGATGCTGCACTCGTTCGTGGGGCGGGACGACACCGAACGGCGCATCCTCGTCAACTCGATCGGGCCGTTCTGGGACGGGAACGAGGTCTGGCTCATTGTTGCCGGCGCGGTCATCTTCGCCGCCTTTCCCTCCTGGTACGCGACGATGTTCTCGACTCTGTACCTCGCCCTGGTCATCTTGTTGCTCGCCCTCATGGCACGCGGCGTGTCGTTCGAGTACCAGCGAAAGGTCGACGACCGGCGCTGGCGCTCCGCATTCCGGTGGTCGCTCACGATCGGCAGCGCGCTGATCCCCTTTTTGATCGGCGTCGCCCTCGGCGACCTGTTGTACGGGCTTCCGATCGACAGCGGACACAACTTCACCGGGAGCTTCGTCGACCTGCTTCGTCCCTACGCACTCTGGACCGGCGTCACATTCGTGGTCATGTCGCTCCTCATGGGCACCACCTATCTGGCGCTGAAGACGACCGGTGACTTGCACGACCGCGTCGCGCGGCTCTCCGGCCGTGTCGGCTGGGTTGCCGCGGTGGTCGTGTGGGGATTTGTCACCTGGACCCATCTCGGGCTCGGCAAGGGTTTCCTCCCGAACTGGACCGACGTCGTGGCGGCCCTGGCGGTGATCGCCGCCGCCTGGCTGGCCAGCACCAAGCAGGAGGGATGGGCCTTCGGTGCCGCCGCGGCGGGCATGGCGGCGACGGTCGGCTCCATCTTCGTCGAGCTCTATCCCCGCGTCATGGTTTCCAGCACGGACTCTGCCTACAGCCTTACGATCGCCAACAGCTCCTCGCCGCCCTACACCCTCGAGGTCATGACCGTCATAGCCGCTATCGCGGTTCCCTTCATCCTCGCCTACCAGGCCTGGAGCTATCACATCTTCAAGGCACGCCTGTCGTCTCCGAGGGTCACCGTTCCGCCAATCCCCAATAACAAGGAGCAGATGTCGTGACCACGTTCCCCCCAATCGCCGAATACGGCTTCCTTTCCGACTGTGAGAACAGTTGCCTGGTGGCACCCGACGGCTCGGTCGAGTGGCTGTGCCTTCCGCGCCCCGACTCACCCAGCGTGTTCGGAGCCCTTCTGGACCGTTCCGCCGGCTTCTTCCAGTTCGGGCCCACAAAGACACGGGTTCCGCACCAGCGCCGGTACACGCCGGGCACCATGGTGATGGAGACGACCTGGCACACGCCCACGGGCTGGCTCGTGGTCGAGGACCTGCTCGTGATCCGGCCGGTCGGAGAGGACGGGCGTCGGCAGGACTACCGCCGGGCGCCGACCGATGCCGCTGCGGTGGGGACGCTGCTCCGGACCGCTACCTGCATCGGAGGCAGGGTGGAGATCGCGGCCGCCTGCCTGCCGCTGTTCGAGTACGGCTTGAACGTCGGGAGTTGGAGCTACCAGGGCGACGGCTACCACTCCATGGTGGTCCGGCCCCCCGACGACAAGCTGTCCCTGACGCTCACGAGCAGCCTGAAGCTCGGGGCCACCGGCGCCCGCTGTTACGGCAGGACAACGCTCGAAGACGGGGAATCTTGCTATGTCGCGCTCTCGTGGAACGGGTCCGCCCCTACGAGCTTCGAGGACGCATCGGCCGACGTCGAGTCGACGGTCGAGTTCTGGCGCAACTGGCTGGGCACGGGCACCTTCCCCGATCATCCCTGGAAGCGCTTCCTCGAGCGCAGCGCGCTGACGTTGAAGGGCCTCAGCTACGCCCCGACCGGCGCCATCATGGCGGCGTCGACGACCTCTCTCCCGGAAACCCTGGGCGGGGCACGCAACTGGGACTACCGCTACACCTGGATCAGGGATTCGGCCTTCATGCTCCGCTCGCTCTACCGGCTGGGCTTCTTCTGGGAGGCGGCGGAGTATTTCGCCTTCGAGATCGAGGCGATCAGCGGAGGGGACCTGAACCTTCCATTCCAGCTGCAGATCATGTATGGCATCGGAGGTGAACGCGACCTGACCGAGAGGACGCTCGATCATCTCTCGGGATACCGGGGATCGAAGCCGGTCCGGGTCGGCAACGGAGCTTGGGACCAGCACCAGAACGACGTCTGGGGCATGCTCCTCGACGCGCTCGACATCCACCTCCGCGAGAACGCAGCCCAGATCGCCCCGCCGGTCTGGGAGGGCCTCACGACCTTCGTCGAGGCCGCCATCGAGCACCGGAACGACCCGGATCAGGGCATCTGGGAGATTCGAGGCGACCCACAGCAGTTCACCGCATCCAAGGTGCTGTGCTGGGTGGCGGTCGATCGGGGGTCGAATCTCGCTCTCGCCCGCGGTGACAACGAGCGGGCCACTCGTTGGCGAACGGCGGCCGACGACATGAAGGCCGAGATCCTGGAGAAGGGCGTCGACGACCGAGGGAGGTTCCGCCAGCACTACGCGAACGATGACCTGGACGCGGCATTGCTGCTCATTCCCATCATGGGGTTCCTGCCCCCGGACGACGAACGTGTCAAGGCAACGGTGCTGGCGATCGCCGACGAGCTGACCCAGGACGACCTCGTGCTGCGCTACCGGGTGGAGAACACGGACACCGGTTTCGAGGGCGAGGAGGGAACGTTCACGATCTGCTCGTTCTGGCTCGTCGCCGCACTCGTGATGATCGGGGAGATGGCTCGCGCGAAGGCCCTGTGCAGCAAGCTCCTACTGTTCGCGGGCCCGCTGCTGCTCTACGCCGAGGAGATCGACACCACGACCGGCGAGCATCTCGGGAATTTCCCCCAGGCCTTCACCCATCTGGCACTCATCGACGCCGTGTCGCGGATCATCGAGTCCGAGGAACACGCCCCAGCCGACACCTGAGCCGGCCCCGCATGCCGAGGCCGTTCATGCGGTCGCGCCGTCGCCGGGCAGCAAGGCAGGGCCGCCGGATCCGGACCGCTCCTCGTTCGAAAGGACACGGCGCTCGGTCTTCATCTCGTCCCACCACAGCTGGGAGTAACGCCCCCCTGCTTGGAGCAAGCCGTCGTGGCTGCCCCGCTCGACGACGGTGCCGTCGTCGACCACGAGCACTTCGTCGACGGACTCGAGGCCGGCCAGCCGGTGGGTGATGAACAAGGTCGAGCGCCCGTCGGTCAGTCTGAGCAGGTCCGTCGTCATCGCGTCAGCGCCGCGGGGATCGAGATGCTCGGCCGGCTCGTCGAGCACGAGGATGGGAAACTCTGCCAGCAAGGCACGAGCGACCACCACCCGTTGGCGTTGGCCTCCCGACAACCGGGAGCCCTGACGGCCGACCTCGGTGGCGAGACCGGACGCCAGCTCGTCGAGCCAACCTGCCAGCCCGACCCCGGCGAGCGCGGTTCGGAGGTCGGCGTCGGTGGCGCTGCGCCGACCGATGCGCAGGTTCTCGGCGAGAGAGGTGTCGAACAGATGCGCGTCCTGGCCGACGAGTCCGACGACGGTGCGGACGGCGTCACCTGCAAGCCGGTCCTGATCCGTGTCGTCGATTCGGACCGCACCTGCCTCGTAAGCAAGGAAACGAAGCAGCACCGCCGCAACCGTCGACTTGCCGGCTCCACTCGGCCCCACCACGGCCACCCGCCGGCCGCTGCTCAGCTCCAGGTCGATTCCGCGCAGCGCCGGAACTGAGGCGCGGGGGTACCGAGCCCAGACACCGTGGGCGCCGAGCTCATAAGGCGGAGGTGGGACTGACAACGGCGCCTCCGGGTCGGTCACCGGTACCGGCGCATCGATCACGTCGAACACCCGAGCCGCCGAGCGCCGGGTCCGTTGCAGCGCCTGGGTGGCCACCGGGAGGCCAACCACCAGCTCGAAGGCGGCCATCGGAACCAGTGCGATCACCGCCAGCAGGACCCCGTTGAGCCGGCCGGCGCGAACAGCAGGGATTCCCACGACGACAGCACCCCAGGTCGCCAGCCCGGCGAACAGCGTCGCGAGTCCGAGCCCTATGCCACTCGTCCGGGCAGACGCGGCGGCGGCGGCCGTGAGCTCGCCGTCGATGGCGCGGATCTTCTGTGCCTGGGCGCCGGCGACACCGTAGACGACGAGCTCGGGGGCACCTTCGACGAGATCGATCACCGATGCAGCCAGTTCTCCGCGCAGGCCGGCTTGCCTTGACTCGCTCCGGCGGGCAAGCAACCCGGTCAACCACGGCACGATCGTTGCGGCTGCCAGCAGCGCCAGCATGAGAATCAGCCCCGCCCCAGGCAGTATCCACCACATGAGAGCCACCGTCGCCACCCCTACGAGGCCGGCGATTCCGAATGGCGGTACCACCCGGAGCATCAGGTCCTGCAGGGAGTCGACGTCGCCGACGAACCTGGCGAGCAGGTCTCCACTGTGGAACGCCGGCAGCCCGGCGGGTGCCAAGCGTTCGAGCCGCTGGTAGACCTGCACCCGCAACTCGGCGAGCGCGCGAAACGCCGCATCGTGGCCCACCAGCCTTTCCCCGTATCGAAAGAAACCCCTGGACAGCCCGAAGAACTGGACAGCCACGACGGCCACCGCGATGACGGATTCGGCGGGGTGCTGAGCCGACCTCGAGATGAGCCAGGCCGAAGTGCCCATCAGGCCGATTGCGGCGCCGATCGCTCCAGCGCCGAGGAGGGTGGCCAAGATCAGCCGACCAGCGGCGGGGCGGGCGATGCGCAGCGTTCGCCCGATCGGGGCAGGCACCTCCCTCTCGTCGCTGACGACCGCCGGCGGGGAGCTCACGGCGCCACTCGCGCGGGCGTCAGCCGCACCACTCGATCGGCGCCGGCGATGAGAGCCGGGCGATGCGCCACCATGACGACCGTGCGACCCTTCATCAAGAGGCGAACGGACTGGAGCACGGCCTCCTCGGTCTGAGCGTCGAGGTTCGCCGTCGGCTCGTCGAGCAGGACGAGTGGGGCATCGCGCACGAACGCCCGTGCGAGCGCGAGACGTTGGCGCTCACCCGCCGAGAGGCCCGCCCCGCCTTCGCCGAGACGGGTCGCCAGTCCCTCGGGGAGCCGGTCGACCACGTCCTCCACACCCGCGTCGCGGAGCGCCTGACGCACCTGTTCGTCGGTGGCGTCCGGCCGCCCGATCCGGACATTGGCTGCAATCGACGCCGCGAACAGGTGGGGCCGCTGCGGCACCCAGGCCAACAGCGACCGCCAGGCATCGGGCTCGAATTCGTCGAGGCTCACACCACCGATGCGAACTGAGCCGGCCGTCGGGCGCACCAGTCCGAGGAGCACGCCGAGAAGAGTCGACTTGCCACAGCCGCTCGGGCCGGCCAGCGCCAACACCTCGCCCGGCTCCACGGTGAAGGAGACCTCCTGCAGAGCCGGAGCGCGGCGACCCGGATAGGTCACCGCCAGCGCCTCGACCGAGAGTGCGCTCAACGGCTTGCCGGGAAGGTCCAAGCGGCTGCCCCGGGCCGGGAGCGGCCGCTCGAGCACCTCGAAGACCTGTTCGGAGGCCTTGATCCCCTCCGCGCTGGCGTGGAAGTTCGTACCGAGCAGCCGCAGCGGCAGGTACGCCTCGGGTGCGAGAACGAGGACGAACAGCGCGGTCTGGAATTCGAGGTGGCCCCCCAGCAGCCGCAGACCGATCGCCACCGCCACCAGCGCAACGGAAAGGGTGGCGAGCAGCTCGAGGATCAGCGAGGAGACGAACGCCACCCTGAGCGTTGCCATCGTCGTCTCCCGGTAACGATCCGTGCTCTCACGGATGGCCGCGACCTGGGCCTTGGACCTGCCGAACACCTTCAAGGTCGGCAGTCCGGCGACGACGTCGAGGAAGTGTCCGGCAAGGCGTTGGAGGGTTCTGAATTGGAGCTCGGTCCTTTGCCTCGTGGACGCGCCCACGAGGATCATGAAGACCGGGACGAGCGGCACCGTAAGAGCGATGATGATCGCCGAGATCCAGTCGTTTCCGGCGACGACGACGACCACGGTGAGCGGCACGATCACCGCAAGGAACAACTGCGGCAGGTACCGGGCGAAGTAGCTGTCCAGCGCGTCGACTCCTTTCGTGGCGAGTGTCGCCAGCCCGCCGGTCCGGTCCCTGTCGAGCCCGGCCGGCCCGAGGAGGGCGATCCGCTCGACGAGGGCGTTGCGCAAGTCCGACTTCGTCGAGGCCGAGGCTCGATTCGCGGCAAGCTCGGACGCCCACCCGAGACCAGCCCGCGCGAGGATGACCAGGAGGAGCAGTACCACGGGACCCCGCAGCTGGCCGAGGTTCTTCCCGTGGATGAAGGCGCCGGCGACCGTGGTGGCAAGAAGCCATGCCTGGGCGACGACGAGAAGAGCCGTGAGGCCCCCGACGGCGACCGCGACGACGAGATAGATGCGTGCGGCTCGCGCGAGGTGGAGCAACCGCGGGTCGTAGGGAATCATCCGAATCGGGTGTGGCGTGGGGCGGCCATGCGGTTTATGGTTCCAGCAGTCGCCGAGCGGACACAAGACGTCCTCGGCTTCGCTCGGGATTTCTCATGGAGTTTCGACGACGGGAGATTGCGTGACACTCAAGGGCAAGGTGGCGATCGTCACCGGGGGCAATACCGGTATCGGCAAGGCCGTCGTGCTGGCGCTCGCCGGCGAAGGGGCGAACATCGTCGTCGACTGGATCTTCGACGAGGCCGCGACCGAGGACGTCGAGAAGCAGGTCCGCGCACTCGGCGACAAGGTGACCGCCGTCAAGGCCGACGTCAGCAAGGTCGAAGACCTGAAGACCCTGGTCGATACCGCGGTCAAGACGTTCGGCCGGCTCGACATCATGGTCAACAACGCCGGGGTCGAGACCCGTACGTCGGTGCTCGACACGACCGAGGCCCAGTACGACAAGGTTCTCGATATCAACCTCAAGAGCGCGTTCTTCGGCACCCAGCTGGCGGCGAAGCAGATGATCGCCCAGGGCGGGGGCGGACGGATCATCAACATGACCTCGGTCCACGAGGATTGGCCGATGCCCGACAACACCGCCTACTGCCTCTCGAAAGGGGGCATGCGGATGCTGACCCGCACCGCCGGCGTCGAGCTCGCTCCGCACGGCGTCCTGGTCGTCGGCGTCGGACCTGGAGCGGTGGCGACGCCGATCAATGCAGCCACGATGAACGACCCGGCGGCGATGAAAAAGCTCAACGCCGCGATCCCGATCGGCCGCATGGCCCAGCCGGAGGAGATCGCCAACGTCGTCGCATTCCTCGCCGGCGACGGCGCCAGCTACATGGCGGCAACGACGGTCTTCGTCGACGGCGGCATAATGCAGTCCAGCCCCGGCTTGTAGCTCCGATCCCTGATCCGATGACGGAGAAGAAGCTCGCCGACGCGTCGGTCGTGATCGTGGGAGGCGGATTCGCCGGGATCGCCTGCGCGAAGGAGCTGGGCAAGCGGGATGTGCGGGTAACGCTCATCGACAAGAACAACTACCACCAGTTCCAGCCGCTCCTCTACCAGCTCGCTTCTGCTCAGCTGGCTCCGGGCGACATCGCCCGGCCCCTGCGTGGCGTCCTACTCAAGCATCCGTCCTGCGATGTCAAGCAGACCGAGGTGACCTCGATCGACCCGGACACGCTGACGCTGACCACGAGTGCCGGCCTCACGTTCACGGGCGACTACCTCGTGCTGGCGATGGGCTCGCAACCGAACTTCTTCAACACGCCGGGGGCAGCGGAGCACTCGATACCTCTCTACACGATGGACGACGCCAACCGCCTGCGCACGAGACTGCTCGCGGTTCTCGAGGATGCCGACCGTAACCCCGAACTGCTCGCAAAGGGCGCCCTCAACGTCGTCATCATCGGCGCTGGAGCAACCGGCGTGGAGACTGCCGGCGCCTTAGCCGACCTTGCACACGAGCTGCCGCTCGCGTATCACGGCCTTCCACCCGGCGCGATGAAGATCGTCCTCGTAGACGTCGGCCACAGCGTGCTCGGCCCGTTCTCGGACCGGGCGCATGAGTACGCGGCGAAGGTGCTCGAAAAGGACGGGGTACAAATCCGGCTCGGTATCGGCGCAACGGAGGTCAAGGCCGACCGCGTCGTCCTCTCCGACGGCAGCGAGATCCTGAGCCGCACCGTGGTCTGGGCCGGTGGGATCAAGGCCCCCGACGTCGCCGCGACCTCAGGACTTCCCCGCGGGAGGGGCGGTCGGATTCAGGTGGAGCCGGACCTCACCGTCGCCGGCCATCCCCACGTCTATGCCCTCGGTGACACGGCCAACATCGCCGGCCACGACGGGAACACACTTCCCCAGCTCGGGTCGGTTGCCCAGCAGTCCGGCCAGTGGGCGGCCAAGAACATCCTGGCCGACCTCGAGGGTAAGCACACCACAGCCTTCCACTACAAGGACAAGGGCATCATGGCCATGATCGGACGCGGCGCCGCCGTGGCCGAGGTGGGCGAGCACCGCCACGAGCTGCACGGCACGTTCGCCTTCGCCGCCTGGCTCGGGGTTCATGCCGCGCTCTTGAGCGGCACCCGCCAGAAGATCGACGCCTTCATCTCCTGGGGCTGGGACTACTTCTCCAAGACCCGCACCTCTGCTCTGTTGAACCAGTCCGAGGGTAGCCAGATCGACTGGGGTGACGACGAAGAGCCGTGAATCCCCAGCGCCGACCCTAAGGAGACATCGTGCCAGAGCACTACGACGTCATCATCATCGGCACCGGCGCCGGGGGCGGGACGCTCGCCCACACGCTGGCGAGCGCGGGCAAGCGGATCTTGATCCTGGAGCGGGGCAACTTTCTTCCCCGGGAGATGGAGAACTGGTCGCCTGACGACGTGTTCATAGAAGGGAGGTACATCTCGAAGGACACCTGGTTCGACTCCGACGGCCAGTCGTTCCAACCGCAGGTCCACTACTACGTCGGTGGCGCCACCAAGCTCTATGGGGCAGCGCTCTATCGTCTCCGGCCCGAGGACTTCGGGGAGATGCGTCACGTCGATGGGATCTCCCCCGCTTGGCCGGTGTCCTATGACGAGTTCGAGCCCTGGTACACCAAGGCGGAATGGCTCTACCAGGTCCACGGCAAGCACGGAGAGGACCCCACGGAAGGGTCCTGGTCGCGGCAGTACCCGTGGCCGCCGGTGACTCACGAGCCTCGCATCCAAGAGATCTCCGACGCTCTCGCGGCGAAGGGCTACCACCCCTTCTGGGCCCCCTGCGGGATCCTGCTCGACGAGGCCCAGTCGGAGCGCAGCCTCTGCATCCGCTGCGCCTCCTGCGATGGCTATCCCTGCATGGTCCACGCGAAGGCAGACGCCGAAGTCATCGCAGTTCGGCCCCTGCTCGGCATGGAGAACGTCACGCTGCTCGTGAACGCCGAGGCGGTGAAGCTCGAGACGGATGCGAGCGGCGCGACCGTCACGAATGTCGTGGTCGAGCGCGACGGCGCGGAGGAACGCTACGAGGCAGACATCGTGGCAGTGGCCGCCGGGGCGGCCAACAGCGCCAAGCTCCTCCTGCGCTCGGCCAACGATGCCCATCCGGGGGGACTCGCGAACGGCTCCGGCCAGGTGGGGCGAAATTACATGTACCACAACTCCAAGGCGGTGGTCGCGCTCGGAAAGGAGACCAACGACACCTCCTTCCAAAAGACCCTCGCGATCAACGACTTCTATCTGGCCGGTGACGGCCGGGAGTTCCCGCTGGGGAACATCCAGATGGTCGGGAAGTCCAACGCGGCGGCCATGAAGGGTGAGGAGCCCAAGCTCACGATGCTCGCTCCCCACTGGTCGCTCGCCGACGTCGCCGAGCACGCGGTCGACTTCTGGCTGTCCACCGAGGATCTACCGAAGCCGGACAATCGCGTCACGGTCGACGGCGACGGTCTCATCCACCTCGCCTATACCCCGAACAACATACGGGAAGCCGACGATCTGTACGGGGAGCTGAAAAAGATCCTGAACCACACCGGAATGGCCGCGCACCACGTGCTCGACAAGAGCTTCTACATGAAGATGAACATTCCGGTGGCGGGCGTCGCCCATCAGGCAGGAACCTGCCGCTTCGGCTCAGACCCAGGCGAGTCCGTGCTCGACCGCGATTGCAAAGCTCACGAGGTTGACAATCTTTATGTCGTCGACACCAGTTTCTTTCCGAGTATCGGAGCCGTGAACCCGGCGCTCACAGCGATCGCCAACGCCATCCGGGTGGGCGAGCACCTCACCGAGCGGCTCGGGTGACCGCGGCGCACCGGCACCGAATGTCAGGCCGTCACCGGTGCGATGCCGCTCCGGTGGAGGCCGAAATTGCCGTTGCGTGAGAGTGCCGATCGTGGGTAGGTTGCCAGGACACGCAACGTCGCGCGAGGGAGGACAAAATGAAAGCTGTTCGAACGTGGGCCCTACTCGGATCGGTAGGGCTCGTCGTATCTGTCGCGGCCGCAGCGGCGGGACCTTCCGCCGCCTCCGCCAACACCGCTAGATCGGCCCCGCATCGTGTCGAACTGCGGGGGTCGGTCGCGCCCGCCGTGGAGCGCGCCCATCCGAAGGGCAAGGTTGCAGCGACGAGCCGGGTCGGGTTCGACCTCCTGCTGTCGCTTCGTAGCCCTGCCGGGGCAAGAGCGTTCCTCCGGGAAGTCTCCGAGCCCGGCTCCGCGCTGTACCACCACTACCTGTCCGACGCGAAATGGGAAGCCCGCTTCGGCGTGAGCAAGGCCGAGGTTGCCAAGGCCAGGACCTGGTTGCGCAAGGAAGGTTTCGTCGTCGGCGCGGTGCCGAAGGACCGGCTCTTCGTATCCGCCTCAGGCACGGCGTCACGCGTTGAGCACGCATTCGGGGTGAGCCTCGGCTACTACGAGGTCAACGGCCGTACCGTGCGTCTGGCGCAGGGAGCCCTGTCCATTCCCGCCTCGCTCGCCGGCGTCGTGTCAGGAGTAGTGGGCGTGAACGAGTACGTCGCTACGACCGACCTGGCGCGCAAATCCCACAACCAGGTGAGCCGGATCGCAAAGCCGAAGCAGGAGCCGGCCCCACCCGCGGGCTTCCGTAACCCGCAGCCGTGCTCGTCATACTTCGGGCAGAAGATCGACACCAAGGACGCCGCCTCGCTGTACGCGCCCTACACCGCTCCGCTGCCGTACGACATCTGCGGATACCTGCCGCGCCAGCTTCGCGGGGCGTACGGACTCTCCGGCGCTATCTCCAGGGGCAACGATGGCAATGGTGTCGCGATCGCGATCGTCGACGCTTACGATTCACCGACGCTGTTGTCCGACGCCCAGCGGTACTTCCGCATGAACGACCCGGCCTACCCGCTCAAGTCGAGTCAGTTCTTCAACCTGGCTCCGGCCTCGGTGGACGATCAGGCGGAGTGCGGCGGGAGCGGATGGTACGACGAGCAGGCTCTCGACGTCGAGGCCTCCCACTCCATGGCCCCTGGGGCGGACATCGTCTTCGTGGGCGCGCAGGACTGCCAGGACACGAGCCTTCTCGCTGCCCTGCAGACGGCCGTCACGAGTGGTGCCTCGGTGGTGAGCGACTCGTGGGGGGACACGCTCGGTGACCTGTTCACGGACGCCGCCACGAAGGCGGCATTCGACAACACGTTCACCTTCGCCGGTGCCACCGGCGTGAGCGTGCTCTTCTCGAGCGGCGACTCCGGCGACAACTTCGCCGACACCGGGCTCGCGGCGCCGGATTACCCCGCCAGCAGTCCGTTCATCACCGCCGTCGGCGGCACGACTCTCGAGGTCAACTCGAGCAACTCTCGGGTGGCCGAGTACGGCTGGTCCACCGGCAAGCAGGTACTCTGCGCCTCAAAGACGACCTCGTGCAGCTCGACGACGGCGACGGGTGCGCTCGCCTTCCAGGCCGGGGGCGGGGGCGGTACGAGCTACAACTACCTCCAGCCCTACTACCAGGCCCGCGTCGTGCCCAGCCCGCTCGCACTGCGGAACGAGGCCCTGTTCGGGCCCGTCCCGCTCCGCGTCGAGCCGGACATCTCCATGGACGCCGACGCCCAGTCGGGCATGCTCATCGGGCTGACCCAGACCTTCCCGAACGGGGTCTACTACGACCAGTTCAAGGAGGGCGGCACCAGTCTCGCCTCGCCCTTGCTCGCCGGCGTCATCGCTGACGCCGACCAGGCCGCGGGGGTTGCGCTCGGGTTCCTCAACCCGACGCTGTACAAGGCGTACACGGAGTATCCGACGGCATTCAGCGACATACTCGCTCCGGCCAACCCGAACGCCGCCGCAGTCATCCGCGTCGACTACGCGAATACGGTCGACAGCTCGAGTGGTTACGTCGTGAGCCTTCGGACCTTCGACTACCAGGGACCGGAGACCTACTGCGACGGTACGGGCAACTGTGCCACCCGCCCCGTCACGCTGACGACCACCAAGGGATTCGACAGCATGACGGGTCTCGGATCCGTCGGACCGGCGTTCCTCTGGGCTCTCGCCAAATTCTGAGTCAGCTTTTCAGTTCGTAGGACGGGGGCGCCGGAATCCCGGCGCCCCCGTCTCGCGCTCCGGTGGTAGCACCGAGAATGACCTTCGGAGCGGGGTGCCAACGTCAAGACCGGCCTGTACGGCCTAGAAAGGCAAGCACATGAGCACAATCACCACCACCGACGGCACCGAGATCTTCTACAAGGACTGGGGAAGCGGCCAGCCGATCGTGTTCAGCCATGGATGGCCCTTGTCGGCCGACGACTGGGACACGCAGATGCTGTTCTTTCTCCTGAACGGCTATCGCGTCATCGCCCACGACCGGCGCGGCCACGGGCGGTCCTCCCAGACCAGCGACGGCCACGACATGGACCACTATGCAGATGACCTTGCCGCCCTGACGGCGCATCTCAATCTCACCGACGCTATTCACGTCGGCCATTCCACTGGTGGCGGCGAGGTCGCGCGTTACATAGGGCGACACGGCGAAAGTCGGGTGGCAAGGGCTGTACTCATAAGCTCAGTGCCCCCGCTGATGGTGAAGACCGCATCCAATCCGGGTGGCCTTCCCAAAGAGGTATTCGACGGACTACAGGCACAAGTCGCCAGCCATCGCTCCATCTTCTATCGCGATCTGCCGGCCGGACCGTTCTATGGTTTCAACCGGCCGGGCGTCAAAGCCTCGGAAGCAGTCATCGACAATTGGTGGCGTCAAGGGATGATGGGCGGCGCGAAGGCGCACTACGACGGCATCGTTGCGTTCTCACAGACCGATTTCACCGAAGACTTGAAGAAGATCTCCGTCCCGGTGCTGGTGATGCATGGCGATGACGATCAGATCGTCCCCTATGCCGACTCCGGACCGCTATCTGCGAAGCTCGTCCAGAACGGCACTCTGAAGACCTACAAGGGCTTCCCGCACGGCATGCCCACCACGCAAGCCGAGACGATCAATGCAGACCTGCTGGCGTGGCTGAAAACGTGACATCGAAGGGTGCTGCTGCTCCTCCGGATCTCGGGTCGGGCGGGTCGGAATGCCAAGCGGTAGCGCGGGATTGAGCGACGAGTATCTGCCGATCGCCGAACACGGACTCGTCGGGGACCTGCACAGCGTCGCTCTCGTCGGGACGAACGGGACCATCGATTGGCTCTGCTTGCCCGCCTTCGACTCGCCTAGCGTCTTCGGCTCGCTGCTGGACGCCAGTCAGGGTGGCTTCTTCGCGCTCGCGGCTGCGATCCCTGCCCGAACACGACAGTTCTACCTTCCCGACACGAACGTGCTCATCACTCGGTTCTTCGCCGAAGAGGGAGTCGGTGAGATTCAGGATTTCATGCTCATTCAGGACCCGTCGACAGGCGAAGGGCAGCGCCTGATCCGCCGAGTGCAGTGCGTGCGGGGCACGGTGCCGTTCCGGATGCGGGCCGCCCCGAGGTTCAACTACGGCTCTCAACCCCACGCTGTCTCGGTGGTCCGAGATGGCGTGCTCTTCACGTCGCCCGAGCTATCTCTCTATCTCGGTTCCACCGAACCCTTGGCAATCGACGAGCGCGACGCGGTCACCGAGTTCACTCTGAAAGAGAGCGAGGTCGCCGTCTTCTCCTTGGAGCAGGTTGGCTCTTCCACCGAGTTCAGGGTCGGCCAAAAGGAGGAGACACTCGAACAGCTGATGGCGACGGTGCACTTCTGGTGGGACTGGATCTCTGCGTCGAGCTATCGGGGGCGGTGGCGGGAGGTCGTCCATCGGTCAGCATTGACGCTCAAGCTGTTGACGTACGCCCCGACGGGGGCGATCATCGCCGCCCCGACCACCAGCCTGCCGGAACAGCTCGGCGGGGAACGGAACTGGGACTACCGCTACGTGTGGATACGCGACGCCGCGTTCTGCATCCACGCACTGCTGCAGCTCGGATTTCGCGACGAGGCGAGCGTGTTCATGAACTTCTTGACTCGCTGCGCCGCCCCCGAAGGGAGCCCTACCGGACCCCTGCAGGTCATGTACGGCATCGACGGCCGGACGGACCTGACAGAGCGCGAGCTGCCAGGTCTCGAGGGTTACAGGGGATCGGCACCCGTGCGGGTGGGCAACGCTGCCGCGCGCCAGTTGCAGCTCGACATCTATGGCGAACTCATGGACTCGGTCTACCTCTACGACAAATGGGTGCAACCGCTCTCCTCGGACGAATGGGAGGCAGTCCGGGCGAGAACGAACTGGGTCTGCGATAACTGGGACCAGCCCGATGAAGGGATCTGGGAGACCCGCGGGGGCCGCAAGAAGTTCTTGTACTCCCGGCTGATGTGTTGGGTAGCGGTCGAACGGGCGATCCGCATCGCCGTTCATCGCGGCCTGCCCGCCGATCAGGTGCGCTGGAGCCGTGTCCGCGACGACATCTACTCGGCGAT
The DNA here is from genome assembly GCA_963763085.1 of uncultured Acidimicrobiaceae bacterium. GTDB lineage: Bacteria > Actinomycetota > Acidimicrobiia > Acidimicrobiales > Bog-793 > CAVXNB01. The sequence continues at coordinate 140,700 of CAVXNB010000004.1, read as the reverse complement.
CATGCAGACTGGCTGGTCGAGCGAGCGTCAAGCCTTCGTTCAACACGAAGGCAGCAACGTCCTTGACGCCTCGGTCCTGATGCTGCCGCTCGCTAAGTTCATTTCCCCGACGGATCCGAAGTGGCTCTCCACCTTGGACCAGCTTTTTGCGACGTTGGTCTCGGATTCGTTGGTGTATCGCTACGACCCGGAGGCCAGTCCCGACGGGCTTCGCGGTCAAGAAGGAACATTTACCGTGTGCTCGTTCTGGTATGTGGACGCCTTGACCCGCGCCGGCCGACTTGACGAAGCACGAATCCTGTTCGAAAAGATGCTCACCTACGCGAATCACCTCGGCCTGTACGCCGAGCAGATTGGCCGGGCAGGAGAGCAGCAGGGCAACTTCCCCCAGGCGCTCACCCACCTCGCACTGATCAGCGCTGCTTACAGCCTCGACCGCGCACTTAATTGAGGACAGTGACGGGTCACCAGGCAACAGTGGTCCTGGCGGATACACCTCCACCGATGGCGTCGTAGCCTTCGAGCAGAGAGGAGGGGATCGATGCGCTGCTCAGCGTGCGGGGGTGAGAACTCGGACGGCAAGCGTTTCTGTGGGGACTGCGGCGAATCGTTAGCTCTCGAGTGCGCCGCGTGCGGAGCGCTACTCGAGTCGGGCAGGCGATTCTGCGGTGACTGCGGGTCACCCGTCGGAGCTCGGATCGCTTCAGGCGCCCCGGCCGCCCTTGTCCCGACGGCTCAACAATCGCAGAATGCCACTGCGCCAACCACCGAGCTCCGCCACGTCACGGTGCTGTTCTGCGACCTCGTCGGCTTCACGCCCTTCTCGGAGCAACGGGACGCCGAGGAAGTCCGCGAGCTCCTCTCCGGTTACTTCGATGTCGCCCGGTCCATCGTCGGCCGCTACGGCGGCGTCGTCGAGAAGTTCATCGGCGACGCGGTCATGGCGGTCTGGGGCGCCCCGGTGGCGAAGGAGGACGACGCCGAGCGTGCGGTCCGGGGCGGCCTCGAGCTCGTTTCGGCCGTCGCCGCGTACGGGGCCGACCACCAGACGGACCTCCAGGTACGGGTCGGGATCGTGACTGGTAACGCGGCCACGACCGAGACGGCCGAGGAGGGCCTCGTCATTGGCGACCGTGTGAACACGGCCGCCCGCATCCAGTCGGCTGCCCCGCCGGGGTGCTGTTATGTCGACCAGGTGACCCGGGCTGCGACCTCTGCAGCGATCGCCTACAGCGACGCCGGCGAGCACGAGCTCAAGGGCAAGTCCGAGCCTGTCCGGCTCTACCGGGCGACCCGCGTCGTCGCCACGGTTGCGGGCACGGAGCGCTCGGACGTCATCGAGGCGCCCTTCATCGGACGGGACCACGAGCTTCGTCTCGTCAAGGAGCTCTTCCACGCGAGGCAGACCGGCACTCGGCGCGCATGGTGCTCGTCTCCGGCGTCGCCGGAGTTGGCAAGTCGCGCCTCGCATGGGAGTTCTTCAAGTACATCGACGGCTTGGCAGGAACTGTGCTCTGGCACTCCGGGCGCTGCCTCTCCTATGGGGAGGGGGTCAGCTACTGGGCGCTCTCGGAGATGGTCCGGGCGCGCTTCAGATCGGCGAGGAGGACCCACAGGACGTCGTCGCCGAGCGGCTCGCTCCGGCCTGGAGCGCTGGATCGAAGACCCCGCCGACCAGGAGTTCATCCGCCCCCGCCTCGGCCAGTTGCTGGGGCTGCCGACGCCCAAGGTGCTCGCGAGGGAAGAGCTCTTCTCCGGCTGGCGACTTTTCTTCGAGCGCCTCGCGGAGCACCTGCCGGTCGTGATGGTCATCGAAGACCTGCAGTGGGCCGACGCGGGCATGGTCGAGTTCTTGGACCACCTCCTCGAGTGGTCCGGCGATCACGCCATCTTCCTCCTCGTGCTGTCGCGGCCCGGAAGGGACCGACCGGAGAGGCCTCGTGCTCTCTCGCCGGAGCGTCACGACGCTCCCGCTCGACCCGCTGTCTGACGAGGTCATGGGCGAGGTGCTGGACGGCCTCGTCACCGACCTGCCACAGCCGCGAGCACGCATCGTCGAGCGTGCCGAGGGAATCCCCCTGTACGCGATCGAGACGGTGCGGGGACTGCTCGACAAGGGCGTCCTCGAGAAGGGCGACGACGGCCTTCTCCACCTTCGCAGCGAGCTCGGCGAGCTCGAGATACCGCCTGGGCTGACGGCCCTCATCGCATCGCGCCTCGATGCCCTCGGGGTGGAAGAGCGACGGCTCGTGAAGGAGTGCTCGGTCCTCGGCGGGAGCTTTCCCCGCCAGGCGGTCGAGGCCGTCTCCGACATCGACCCGGCGGAGCTCGGGGAGCTGTTGAGCTCACTCGTGCGAAAAGAGGTGCTGACCGTCCGGGCCGACAAGTTCTCGCCCGAACGCGGCCAGTACGCCTTTACTCAGTCACTCATCAGATCGGTCGCCTATGACATGTTGACACGGGTCGAGCGCAAGGCCCGGCACCTCAGGACCGCCGAGCACTTGCGGACGGCCTTCCCCGACGAGGGCGCCGAGGTGGCCGAAGTCATCGCGCACACCTTCACGACGCCTACAGGGCCGGCGGAGACGATGGCGATACCAACGAGCTGCGAGCGCGGGCCGCCGCCGCCTACGTGCGGCCGCCGAACGAGCCGAGTCCGTCGGGGCCCCGGACGCTGCCGAGATCGCTTACACGACCGCCCTCGAGCTGAGCACGGACGAAGCATTACAGGCAGAGCTGGCCGAGAAGGCCGGGCGGATGGCCATCCTCGGCGGATTCTACGACCGTGCGACTTCTCATCTCGCGGCGGCTATAGCCGCCCACACCACGGCTGGACGTGTGAACGACGCCGCCCGGGTCACGGCGCCGTTAGCCGACGCGTTCTACAACCTCGGCCGGACCGAGGAGTCGATCGACCTCATCAGGCAGGCGCTCTCCTCGGTTGGCCCGACACGCTCCCGCCCGCCGTCGTGGCCGAGCTGCAGGCGTTTGCAGGCGCAGCTCTCGCCTTCATCGGGCAATCCGACGAGGCGTCTGCACGACTCGACGATGCGCTGGTGCTCAGCCAGCAACACGAGGTCGCCAAACCGCTCGCCGTGGCGCTCAATTTCAAGGCCTATCTGCTGGGACGAGAAGGGCGAGTCGAGGAGGCCGGGCTTCTTCTCGAGGGCAGCTTGGCCGTGGCCAAGCGCCACGTTCTCGAGTTCCAGGCGACGGCCGAGAACAACCTGGCGTGGTTCCTATTCACTCACGATCTCCCAGGGGCGGAAGAACACCTGCACGCCGCGCTCGGTCTCGCCCGTCGATTGGGAGCGAGATCCGAAGAGACCATCTTCGCCCACAGCCTCATGGATGTGCTCATCATCCTCGGGCGCTTCGACGAGGCCGAGGAGCTCGGTACCGATGTTCTCGGGTCGAGCGATTTCCCACAGCCCGGGACCCCGTGGCTTCACCTGAGCCTGGGATACCTCGACGCGCTGCGGGGTCGAATCGAGAGCGCCCGCGAACACGTCGCCCACTTCGAGCAGCCGCCAGAGAGCGCACCGCTACAGGCAAAGGTCGGCCATGGCTATGGGCGGAGTGTCCTTGCTCTTGCCGAAGGTGACTTTCGGACGGCTCTCGATGAAGCGTGGCGGGTACTGAATACCTCCGGCTCGAATGAAGGAACCGAGGGGCTGGTAGCCCTTCGCGAATGCCTGCCAATTGCAATCGACGCCGCGTTGGCCCTGCCGGCAATCGAAGAAGCCGAAGCACTCGTCGACGTCGTCGCGGCCCGGCCGCCCGGGGCGACCCCGCCCTTCCTCCGGGCTCAGCTTCACCGTGCTTGCGCGCTCGTCAGTGCTGCACGAGGCGACACCGGTGACGTGGAGGCGGGCCTTGAGGCGGCTGAAAAGGGGTTTCGCGACCTCAACTACCCGTACTGGACGGCACGAGTCCAGCTTGACCTCGCCGAGTGGCTCGCCCGCCGAGGCAGGGTGAACGACTCGGCGAGGATTGCGATCGAGGCTTCGGCGACTTTCGAGAGGCTTGGCGCGGCGCCGGTGCTTGCTCAGGCTCGTGCCCACCTCGAGCCCGAGATGGTTCGCGATTCCGGCGCCGATGAAGAACGCGCTGTCGCTCAGAGCCGCTCGTCACTCTCCGACTAGGCCGGCGGACGCGGGGTTGGGAAATCGCGGTCGCGGCGATGATGTCGACACCGCTGCACAAGCCGCAACCGTCGACGCAACGTCCCCCGCGATCAAGCCCTGTACCGTCGCTCGTCTTTGTCGAACGAGGGGGACCGCACACTGCTCGGGGGAGTCAGGGCGCGGGGCACGCGGCGGAATGTGAGTACGGCGGTCACGGACTTGTTCACGTTGCCATTGGTGAAGGTCACGTGGCCGCGCAAGGTGTACGTCTTGCCTGGGGTCAACGAGGCGCCGTTCAACGTCGCGTGCACAGTCTTACTGCCTAGAGTGAGCGATTGCCGGTCGACGTGCCAGTTCTTGGCGGGCTTGCCTTTGACACCCACGCCGATGTCGTCGGCAGGCAGACAAGAGACCGGGCCGGTGACGCTGACGGAGCCCGCGGATGAGCCCTTGGTCCTCGTCGTGCTCAGGTCCGACAGCAGCACCGGCACCATCAAGAGCCGATCCGACGATCCGGCGGCGACCGACCAGACCGCCAAAGCGTGCCCCCTCGGCGTGGTCGCTAAGCGCGGGTCCGTGGCGTTGATGACGCCATCCGCAGAGAAACGAACAGTTGCCGCATGGCGTGTGTCTGGCAGGTTCGTCACTGCGATGGCGCTGCACTCGTAAGAGACATCGGCCAATCGACCGCTTGCGTCCGCAACCGTATCGTGGCTCCGGGGACTACAAGGATTGTGATCGCCTGTCTCGGCCGGCTTCGAGAACCCGGCTCCCGTCCATACCGCGACCACGGGCTGGTAGTCCGAGTTATCGGCGGACGCTGTGAGCCGTAGACCTGATCGCGTCTGCGCCAGGCCCACGCGTGCTCCCCCGGTCCACGTATCGGCCACATTGTGGACTGCCGACCACGAACCATGGGACTCGTAGGTGTAGCCGGCGGGCTTGGTGATGTATCCAGCTTCCTGCGTTGCGATGACCGGTGTTGTGCCGGTAAATGCGAGCTCCGCGAAGCCGACTGGGTAAGGCGTGCTCACGTTCATGGCCGCCGTGCCCTCACCGGGTCTGACCTGCATGCCGTTGCCGTCGGATGGGCCCGCCACGGTCCACAAGCGGTCGTTGGGAGCGAGCTCAGCATCCAGCAACTGGCCGTCCGTGGGCGCGCCGCCAGCATCGATCGCGGGCTGAAGTGTGCCGGTCGAGTTCGTAGAGGCGAGGCCGATCTGACCGCCTGACACGCCTTCGTAGAACCACACGAGGGCGACCCTGCCCGACCTGTGTACCAGCACGCGCAGCCCCTCGGCCGAGGAGTCGCCGAGGGCGTCGACCACCTGCACTCCGCCGAACATGAGGTCGTGCCAGGCTTCACCTTGCACAAGTGAACCGCTCTGGTGGCGCCGTTGGACTTTGAGGTGTTCGCGATCCAACCGATTACGCCGTCCCGGACGCGCTCGTCGCGACGTCGTACCCGACAAGGTGTAGCCCGTGGTCAGCGTGACCGGCCTGGTCGTCGGTCCAGGACCTGCCGAGGGTGAGGCACCTGCAGTTGTTGCAGCCGAAGCCACGCAAGAAGCAGCCATCAATACGCCGACGGTCGTGATTAATCGACGGGAGCGCCAAATTCCAAACGGCACCGACCGCCTCCGTCTGGAAAGAGGGTGGGAGGGCGTGGGGTTCGTGTAGACATCGGACTGCCTTTCGAGTCGGGTCGGCGAGGTGTTCAGCTTGACCGAGCCGCGTAACGGCTCGGTAACGCCGATAGGGTTGCCGGTTGGTTGTCGGCGCCGTCGCAGGAGGAGGGTCGTCACATCCCATTGTCTGGGCACATTCGGGTCGACGTCCTTGACGTTGTCCGCGTGGTGAACGGTGATTTGTCAGTGGCGGGGCAGGCGCTCGGAGGGCGTCGCGCCCGTGTCGCGCTCGTTGCGCTGGCGCTGGCCGGTCAGCACCTGTCGGCCGATCGGCTGGCGTCGATCATTTGGGGCGATGATCTTCCCGCCACCTGGCAGGTAGCTCTGCGAGGGGTCGTCCGTGGGCTGCGAGCAGCGTGTGCGCCGCTCGGCGGCGGACAGCAGGAGCTCATCGCAACCGCACCGGCCGGGTACCGTCTCGCCGCTGGCGTCGAGACCGACGTCGACAGCGCAGACGAGGCGCTACGCCAAGCCCGTGACCTGATCGCTCAGGGCCGGCAGCAGGCGGCGATCGACTTGGCCGAGCCGGTGTCTCGAATGGCGGGCAGCCAACTGCTGCCGGCCGAGGATGCCGACTGGATCCACCCGCACCGGCGGGCTGTCGACGCTCTCGCCGTTCGAGGCCTGGAGCTTATCGTCGCCGCCGCCGGCGCCTTAGGAGAGCACGACCAGGCGATCGCCGCCGCGCGCGGCGTTCCGTCTCGTCCGACCCTTTGGACGAACGGTCGCACCGTGCCCTGATCGGCGCGCTCGACCGCTCCGGCGATCGGGCCGGCGCCGTGCGGGCATTCGAGCAATGCCGGGCGATCCTCGGCGACCAGCTCGGCATCGACCCGAGCGCTCAGACCGTCGAGGTCTACGTGAGGGCCCTGGGCGAGCCGCCGATCATGTCCACGGCGAGGCTGCCGTCGATCACGTCCACGTTCGTGGGGCGCGAGGAAGAGTTGACCCGCCTCGGCGAGGAGCTGGCCAGCCCCGGGGTAGTCACCGTGGCCGGGCGCGGCGGTGTCGGCAAATCGCGGCTGGCCCTGCGGGCGCGGCGCTCCGCGACTTCGACGGGGGCCGGCTCTGGGTCTCGGTCGCTCCGGTGCCGCAGGACACCTTGGTCGCGGCTACCGTCGCGCTTGAGGTCGGTGTAGCGATCGGCACGGACGCCTCCGGCGCCGCACTCGCCGAGCACTTCGCTCCGCTCGGCCGGCTGCTGCTCGTTCTGGACGGCTGCGAGGCCGTCATTGACGGCGTCGCCTCGCTGGCGGCCGAACTGCTCGCCGCTTGCCCGCAACTCACCTTGGTCGTGACAAGCAGGGTGCCGCTCGCGATCGACAGCGAACGGATCCTGACCGTCGAGCCGCTTCCATTGCCGGCGGCTGACGACCCAGACCGCGCTGCTCGCCAACGCCCAGGTCCGGCTGCTGCTGGACCGGGTTCGTGAGGCAGGTGGCGGCCTGAACCTCGACGACCGCGTCGCCCGCACGTCGCCGCGCTGGTGCGCCGCTGCGGTGGGCTGCCGCTTGCACTGGAGCTTGTCGCCGCGCAGCTGGCCGCGATGCCCGTTGGCGACTTCCTCGATCACCTCAACGAGGTCGTCGTCGAAGGTGACGACCAACTGCGCTCGGTGGCGCGCAGCAGCTACGTTCTCCTCGATGTCGAGGAGGCGGCCGTGTTCAGGCGCCTGGCCGTCCTCGACGGTCCTGCCGGGCTGCCGCTCGTGCGGCAAGTCGTCGCTGGCGGGTCGATCGCCGAGGTTCGAGTAGTCCGTATCCTGCGTGAGCTCACCGCCCGCAGCCTGCTGGCCGTCGACCGTTCCGGACCGCGGTGGCGCTACCACCAGGACGACCATTTGCACCGTTACGCGCGGGAACTGCTGGTCGACGGTGGCGAGGAGTGGGCCGCCTTCGACCATCTCGCAGCCGCGGCGCGGGCAGTGTTGCCCGAGGACGCCCGCGCCGCTCCTGCGCAGTTTCAGGACCAAATCTCGGACATGCTCGGCTCGATCCGTTCGCTGTTCGGGGCTGCCCTTGACGGCCGCGCCGATGCCGGCAAGTGCCTGGAACTCGCGTTCCGGTTGCATCGCTACTTCGCGGCTACGAACGTCGCGGAGGGCCGCTTCTGGCTGGGACGCCTGCTCGCCGTTGAGCCCGCTCACAAGTGGACGCCCTATGCCACCTATGCACTGGGTTACCTGAGCTACTGGTCGGGCGACACGGTGAATGCCGTACAGCAGCTGCGCACAGCGGTGGACACGTTCGCCGGGGTCGAGGATTCCTACGCGGCGCACGCCCTTATCTATCTTGCCGGGCTCCTTGACGACCTCGACCGCGGAGCAGAGGCGATCGAGTATGTTCGCCGAGCAATCGCCGCCGCAGGCCCGTTCGACACCGACCTGCAGGTATCGGCGGCGATGGGGATGGGCAGTGTCCTGGCCGAACGAGGCGACCCCGCCGCTGCCGCGTTCGCTCACGACGCGATCGAACTTTGCCGCCGGGGTGGGTCGGCCGAGCAGCTGGCGCTCGCGATGCCGACGGCGGCGATGGTTTGTTGGCAGGTCGGCGCCTACGAGCAGTGCCGCGACTACATCGACGAAGCCCGGCCGATGCACGCCGAGGTGCGACGAATCTCCCGGGTTGTGCTGCTCTCGGCCACCGCCGGCCTCGCGCTGACCGACGGTGATCTCGACGCAGCCGTCGACATCGGTATGCAGGCCGACCTCGAGGCGAGCAAACTAGGCGTCGAACGGGAAGTGCCGCTGATCCGAGCCGTGCTTGCGTGGGCGCTTCTTGCCCGGGGCGACCTTGCCGCCGCGGCCCACCGAGCCCTCGCCGGTTTCGACGCCGCTGAGGCAACGGCCACCGTCTTTCCCCTCGCGATCCGCCTAGAGACCGCCAGCCTCATCGCCTCCGCTGCAAGCACGGGCAGTGACACCGAACTCGCCGCTTGCTCGCGACGGCGGCCGGGCTCCGGGAGCGGGGGGACCGCCGTCCCTCGCCGTCGCTCTCCGGCGCACTCGATCCGGTGCGCGCCACCGTCGGCGACGCCAGCCCCCTGGACCTCGACGACGCTGTCCGGCTCGCGCGGGGACCTACTCAAGCATCCTCACCGTGGCTGAGTGACTCACCGCCCCTGCCGCTTACGCCGCTAGGCCGAACTTTGGCTACAGCGAAAGAACAAAACAGTGACCCTCACGCCAGCATGATGGCGATAGGTGGTGTGGCTGGTCTGGCTGATTGAGTTGAGCGAGCGAGCGAGGAGGTGGTGTCTGAGCGGAGAGGGTGGGATTTGAACCCACGGACCCTTTCAGGTCACACGATTTCCAATCGTGCCGATTCGGCCGCTCTCGCACCCCTCCGGATAGTTCAAGCACGCTATCGTTGCACTTGCTGGCGCCGCCGCGCGCAGTAGCCGGGTTCTGCGCAACGGGCGACCGTGAATCGAGTCAGGGCCGGAAGGCAGCAGCTCTCAGCGGATTCGTCTGTGTGCCGCAGGGGACCTGGCTGCTGCGCACGGCTGCGCCAGAACCATGCAAGGGGTCCCGCCGGCCGGCCGCTCTTGCGCAACCTGGGTTCCGGGCGGACAATTGAGGGATGGCCACCGCAAAGTCGGAGCCCCGGATTCTCGAGCTCCCAGACGATCATCCCGGAGTCACCGACATGGAGTACCGGGCGAGGCGGGCGGCGATCGCCGAAGTCGCGGAGTTCTACCGCCGGCCCGATCCCATTCCTGACGTCGAATATTCGCCGGAGGAGGATCACGTCTGGCACATCGTTTCCTCGGAGCTGGCAGCCAAACACGAGGAGTACGCGTGCCGTGCCTACCTGGATTCCGCCAAACGCCTCGTGCTGCCGGCCGACCGCGTTCCCCAGTTGCGAGAGGTGGACGAGCGCCTCGCCTCGCTTACCGGCTTTCACATAACGCCGGTGGCGGGACTGGTCCCGACGCGCCAGTTCTACGGGTCACTCGCCGACCGCACGTTTCACTCGACGCAGTACATCCGGCATCACTCCGTTCCCTTCTACACGCCCGAGCCCGACATCGTGCACGAGATCATCGGCCACGCGAACATGCTCGCCGGCGACCGCTTTGCCGATCTCTACGAGGCGGCCGGCCGCGCGTCGCTCCGAGCGACGACGGAGGAGTCGCTCGGCTTCTTCAGCCGGGTGTTCTGGTTCAGCCTGGAATTCGGAGTGCTGTGGGAGGACGGCGAGCTTCGCGCCTACGGCGCCGGCCTGCTCTCCTCCTTCGGCGAGATCGAGGCCTTCCGGTCGGCCGAGATCCGTGACTTCGATATCCAGGCGATGGGAACGCTCGACTACGACATCACGCGCTACCAACCGGTCCTGTTCGCGGCCGAGTCCTTCGACCGCCTCATCGACGAGCTGACGACCTTCTTCGACGGCTACGACGACGAGGAGTACGCCCGCCTGACGGCGGAGTGAGCCGTCTCGAGCCTCACGCCGGCACTGAGAGGTCGCAGCATCTGCTCACCCGTCGGCCGGTCGCACTCCCCGGGCCCAGCTGCGGAAGTACTGGTCGTCGGCCACACCGAACGCAGCCGAAGTGACCCCGAGCGGGCGAAACGTGTCGATCATGACCGCAGTCTCGTCAGTCCGACTGGCATTTGCCGCGGCCTCGACGCTTCCCGGCTGGGGTCCGTGCACGAAGCCGGCGGGGTGCAACGTGAGCGAGTTGGCGGCGATCCCTGAGCCGACCCGGCTCGTGAAGTCGCCGTCGACGTAGAACAGCACCTCGTCGCTGTCGACGTTGGCATGGTGGTACGGGACCCGGACGGCATCTGGATCGAAGTCGAGCAACCGTGGCACGAAGCTGCACACCACGAAACCCGGCCCCGCGAACGTCTGATGCACCGGCGGCGGCTGGTGGAGCCTCCCCACGATCGGCTCGAAGTCCTTGATCGAGAAGGCGAACGGGTAGACGCAGCCATCCCACCCCACGACGTCGAACGGGTGGCAGGCGTGGACATGGCGCGCCCAGCCCGACCGGTGCCGGATGAGGACGGGCACCTCCTCGCCGTCGACGAGCAGCGGCTCGTCCGGCCCTCGGAAGTCACGTTCGGAGAACGGGGCGCCCTCACGCAGCTGGCCGGTGGCGGTCAGGTATCGCGACGGGATCGTCAGGTGGCCGCTCGCCTCCATGACCAGCATCCGCACCGGCCCCTCCGCCACGACCCAGCGATGCGTCGTCGAGGCCGGCACGACGACGTAATCGCCCGCGGCGACCTCGAGGCGTCCGAAGACCGACTCGAGCTCGGCTCGGCCCTCGGCAATGAACACGACCTCGTCGCCGCCGGCGTTGCGGTACAGCTCGCTCGATCGGGTGGCATGCACCCAGGAGACGGTGAGGTCGGCGTTGCCGAGCAGCGACCGCCGGCCTGTGACGGGGTCGCCGGCCTCGCCGAAGCTCCCGAGGCGGAGATGCAGGGGGAGAAGGGCGTCGTTTGGCGCGGGGCACTCCCGTGGGATCACGACGGACTCTGCGCTCAGGATCGCGCTCGGCGAGAAGCGGTGATAGAGCAAGGAGGAGGCCCCGGAGAATCCCTCCTCGCCCATGAGCTCCTCGGCTAAGCGGCCGGTTGACGATCGGTGCATAGTGTGGCGCTTTGGCGGGACATCGCCAACTCGCCGGTATTGCGGCACGGTCAGAACCTCCTCACGGGCCGGCCGGCCCGACTACAGATTGCCGCGCCGCGCCTGCTCGTGCTCGATCGCCTCGAACAGCGCCTTGAAGTTGCCCTCGCCGAACCCCGTTGCCCCTTCGCGCTGAATCATCTCGAGAAACAAAGTCGGTCGATCCATCAACGTCTCCGTGAACACTTGCAGGAGGTACCCTCCGCCGTCGACGTCGACGAGGATGCCTAGTCTCTCGAGCTCGTCCCAGGGCAGTTCGAGGCCGGCGCAGCGCGACTGGGCGTGCTCGTAATAGGTCGCAGGCGGCACGAGGAAGCGCACGCCGCGGCGCTTCAACTCGTCCACGGACCGGACGATGTCGGTGGTCGCGAGCGCGACGTGCTGGACGCCGGGGCCGTGATAGGAGTCGAGGTACTCCTGGATCTGGCTCTTCCGCCGGCCCTGGGCGGGCTCGTTGATCGGGAGCTTGATGTCCCCGCCGTTCCACATGACCGTCGACCGCAATGCGGAGTACTCGGTCGAGATCTGGTCGGCGTCGAAGTGCCGCAGCTCCGTGAAGCCGAAGACCCTCGCATACCATGCGCACCACTCGTCCAGACGGCCTTCCTCGACGTTCGCGACGACGTGATCGATCGCCACCAGACCGACCGGCATTCCCGATCCGGACCTGAGGCAGGCCTTCGGTCGTGAAGCCCGGCGCGAACGGGCCGGCGTAGCCGCGACGGTCGATGAACGAGTGGCGGGTCGCTCCGTAGGTGGCGATGGAGGCCGTGCGCACCGAGCCGGTGTCGTCACTCAGGTCGTGGGGTGTGTCGACGTCCCTGGCACCCAGCCGGACGGCCGACTCGAACGCGGCGTCGACGTCGGTCGTCGCGAACGCAACGGTCCGCACGCCATCGCCGTGGTTGAGGACGTGGCGGCTGATCTCCGACTCGGAGTCGAGGCCGGCGGTGACGAGGATCCTGATCGTGCCCTGCTCGAGCACATAGCAGACCCGGTCGCGAACACCGGTCTCAGGTCCCGAGTAGGCCACGCACTCGAAGCCGAACCCGGCCTGAAGGAAGTGCGAAACGGCCCGCGCGTTACCGACCCAGAGCTCGAGGTGATCCCAGCCCGTGAGCGACTCGGCTGGCGAGCGCGCTGACTTTGGTTCTGTCACGGTCATGGTCATGCACTCCATGCAACGTCTTTAAGTGCCAAGTGTCAACACACGACCGATTTGCTGAGCGGAATGGCCCTATACTCCTGCTATCGCACAGCAATTTGCTCAATCCATAGTCCTTGACGACCTCGACCGTCGACTGATCGCTGCGCTTGCCGTTTCGCCGCGTTCCGGGGTGCTGGAGCTTTCCCGGAGACTCGGCGCCGCCCGCAACACGATTCAGTCCCGTCTCGACAAGCTCATGGGCTCGGGTGTGATCGCCGGCTTCGGGCCGGAGGTCAACCTTGCGGCGATCGGCTATCACGTCGCGGCCTACGTCACGTTGCAGATCGCGCAGGGAAGGGGCGCCGACGTCGCAGCCCATTTGGGTTCGATTCCGCAGGTCCTCGAGGTCCATCGCACGACGGGCGACGGCGACCTGCTGTGCAGGGTCGTCGCGCTCAGCAACGTTCATCTGGCCGAGGTGCTCGACCGGATCCTGGAGGTCCGAGGGATCGACCGTACGACCAGCTCGCTCGTGCTCGACACACCGGTGCCTGCCCGGGTCATCCCCGCGATCGAGGCGCTCGGCCCGTCGATCGACAGGCCCGGTTCCCGGCCCGCAGCCGCGATCCCGTCGCTCGACAAGTCGTAGGCTCCCGATCGTGGTCGACTATCAGTCGCTGTACCGGCGTTATCGGCCGCAGCGCTTTGCCGAGGTGCGAGGTCAGGACCACGTGGTGAACGCCCTCCGGCACGCGGTTCGGGACAACCGCGTCGCACACGCCTACCTCTTCTCGGGCCCGCGGGGCACGGGAAAGACCTCGACCGCGCGGATCCTTGCGAAGGCGTTGAACTGCACGAGTCCCGTCGACGGCGAGCCGTGCGGGACGTGCGACTCATGCCTGGACATCGCCAGGGGGGCTTCTTTCGACGTGCACGAGCTCGACGCGGCGTCCAACAACGGCGTCGACGCCATGCGGGACCTCGTTGCCCGGGCGTCGCTGGCGACGCCGGGACGCTGGAAGGTCTACATCGTCGACGAGGTCCACATGCTCTCGCAGGCCGCCTCGAACGCGCTGTTGAAGACGCTGGAGGAGCCTCCCGACCACGTCGTCTTCGTGCTCGCCACCACGGACCCTCAAAAAGTGCTGCCGACCATTCGCAGCCGGACGCAGCATTACGAATTCCACCTTCTCGACAACGAGGTACTGGTGTCGCTCCTCGGGGACATCGCGAGCGACGCCCAGCTCGAGCTGCCCGAGACCGCGGTCGAGGCGGCCGTCCGGCGGGGTCGCGGGTCGGCGCGAGACGCCCTCTCCGCGCTCGACCAGGTGGTGGCGTCGGGGGTCGTGGAGGACGACAGCCCGTTTCTGTACGAGTTGCTCGTCTCACTGGCGGAGCGAGACACGAGACGTGCCCTGCAGGCGGTCGAGAGCGCACACGTCGCCGGGCGGGATGCGCCGCGCATCGCCACCGAGCTCCTCGACGAGCTGCGCGGCCAATTCCTCGCCGCGGTCGCGCCCGGGGTGGCCCGGGACGGCGAGTCGGCGCCGGCGGTGTCGGGCCAAGCATCTCCCCAGGGTGGGCTGGTCCTCCTGATCGGACCCGCTCGAACCGTCCGCGCGATGGAGGTGCTGGGGACCGCCATGGTCGCGATGCGGGACGCCCTGGATGCGCGGATCACGCTCGAGGTCGCGCTCGTCCGGCTCACGCACCCGGAAGCCGACGACGACCCAGCCGCGCTGCTGGAGAGGATCGAACGCCTCGAGCGCCGGCTGCACGATCTCGGCCAGCCGGCTCCTGCCTCGCAATCGCCGCCGGCCGCCGCCACGCCGCCGCCGCCGCCGCCGCCGCTGCGCCGGCCGCCGCCGCCGGCCGCCGCCGCCTCCGCCGGCCGCCGTCCCTGCGCCGGCGGCCGACCCGCAAGAAACGGTCACGGCGGCTCAGGACTTCGGATCGCTGCCGGCGCTTGGAGCCTTCGGACCGGGCGCTTCGAGCCCGACTCCGGCGAGCGCTGCTGAGCCGCACGACGCACCGGGGGCACCGGCGGCACCGGCCGCAGCGCTGACCACGGCGCAGACAGCCGAGAGCGCCGAGAGCGCCGAGGCCGTCATAACCGCCCCGCCCGAGAGCGAGCTACCGCCGCCGACCCGAGACGAATTCGTGGCTGCCTGGGGCGACCACGTGCTGAGTCAGCTCCGCCCGAGGGTCCGCGCCGTCTTCGCGGTCGGCCGGTTCGTCGCCACGGAGGGAACGACGGCCGTTCTTGCTCTCCCGAATTCCGCCCACGTCGACCGGGCCGAGGCGCAGTCCCAAGAGGTCGCGGAAGCACTCGGACGCTATTTCAGCCGGCCGATCGGTCTGCGCCTCGTCGCGGAATCGGACGTCGGAGGTGCTCAGCTCCCCGGCTCGTCACGTGCCGGCGGTGCCACGGCGCCGGCGGGCAACGGCCGTGGCCCGGCGACGCCGCCTCTGCTCGCGCCGGCATTGCCGGGCGAGAGCCCGGTCTTCGCCGCTGGACGGCACGCGGTCCCGGCGACCCCTCGGCCGGAGCTCGAAGACGCTGCAGACGAGATGCTCGACCCGAATGATCTCGACCCACATGGTGAGCACGTCGCCGGCGACGCTGTCTCGTGGGCGCAGGATCGGCTCATGGAGGCTTTTCCCGGGGCTGAGGAGGTTTGAGGATGGACGAGGAGACTCCCTCCACCGGTGGCCTGGGCGACCTGTTCTCGCAGCTCCAAGCCGCCCGTGCCGACCTCGAAGCACGGGCGGCCGAGATCGATGCGTCCGTCGTCGAAGGCAGCGCGGCTGGCGGTGCCGTCGTCATCCGACTGAGGGGGTCGCTCGAAGCAGAGTCCGTGCACATCGACTCATCGATCGTCGACCCGGCAGACCCGGCGCTTCTCGAGGACGCCGTGCTCGCGGCTCTCCGCGACGCGCTGGGCCGGATCACCCAGCTCCGATCGGAGATCCAGCCCCCGGTCGACCCGCCCTTTGCCGGAGGCGTCGATCTGAGTGATCTCGGTGCGCTTGTCGGCAACCTCGATCTGGAGGGTCTCCTCGGCGGCGTCGACCTCGAGGGGCTTATGGGCAATTTCGGCATGGGCATCGATCTCGGCGCGCTCGGCGCGCTCGGCGGTCCGAGCGGTCTCGGCGCCGGCGGCGACGGCGAGGATGACGAAGACGACGATCTGGGCGATCCCGACGGGGACGACGGCGTGATCGACGACGAGCCGGAGGCCTGACCGGACCGTGTTGGCCGCGCCGATTCAAGAACTCGTCGACGAGCTCGGACGCCTTCCCGGCGTCGGACCCCGCTCGGCCCAGAGGATCGCGTTCTATCTCCTCGAGACCGACCGCGAGAAAGCCCTCCGCCTCGCCCAGGCGATCGTGGAGGTGAAGGACCGCATGCGACTCTGCGAGCGGTGCTTCAACGTCGCAGAGACCGAGCTCTGCACGATCTGCTCCGATCCGCGACGCGACACGACCATCATCTGCGTCGTCGAGGACCCGCGGGACATCGTCGCCGTCGAGCGGACGCGGGAATTCCGTGGCACGTACCACGTGCTCGGAGGTGCGCTCAGCCCCATCGACGGGATCGGCCCCGAGCAGCTGCGGGTCCGCCCTCTGCTCGAACGGCTCGGCGTCGCGGGCGTCCTCGAGGTGATCCTCTGCACGAACCCGAACCTCGAAGGCGAGGCGACGGCGATGTACCTGGCGCGGCTGCTGTTGCCCCTCGGCGTCAAGGTGACGCGAATCGCGAGCGGGCTGCCGGTGGGAGGCGACCTCGAGTACGCCGACGAGCTGACCCTCGGGCGAGCCCTGGAGGGCCGGCGGGAGTTCAGCGGCTGAACGCCCGAAGGCCGGCTGTTACGAGGCCGGCTGTTACGAGATCGAGCGGAGCAACGCGGCGTCCCCCTGGCCGCCACCGCCGCAAAGGGCGACTGCACCGAGACCGCCTCCGCGCCGCTGCAGCTCGTACAGCACCGTGATCGCCAGCCGGGTCCCGGACATGCCGATCGGATGGCCGAGTGCGATGGCGCCGCCGTTCACGTTCACGATGTCGCCGGCGACTCCCAGGTCGTCCATCGAGGCCAGACCAACGGCTGCGAATGCCTCGTTGATCTCGACCAGATCGAGGTCGCCGATCTCGAGCCCGGAGCGGCGGAGCGCCTCTCGAATCGCATGGGACGGTTGGTGGAGAAGTGATGTGTCCGGGCCGGCGACCTGCCCGTAGCCCACGATCTCGCCGAGCGGCGTGACGCCCAGTTCGTTCGCACGGTCCTTGGACATGACCACGACGGCCGCTCCCCCGTCCGAGATCTGGCTGGCGTTGCCCGCCGTGATCGTGCCTTCCTTGTCGAAGGCCGGACGCAACGCGGCGAGGGACTCGAGGGTCGTCTCCGGCCGTACTCCCTCATCGGTGTCGACGAGGATCGGATCCCCCCGGCGTTGGGGCACCGACACCGAGACGATCTCCTCGGCGAACTTCCCGTCCTTGATCGCCTTGGCGGCCCGCTCGTGGGAGATGGCGGCGAACGCATCCTGCCGCTCGCGGGAGATCTCCGCCGCCCGGACGAAGGTCTCGGTTCCAGCACCCATCGCGACCTGGTCGAACGCGCAAAACAGCCCGTCGTGCATCATCGAGTCCACAACCCTCTGGTCACCGAGGCGATAGCCGGCCCTGGCGCCGGGAAGCAGGTACGGCGCCTGGGTCATCGACTCCATGCCGCCGGCGACGACGACCGAGGCCTCGCCGGCCTGGATCATGAGATCGGCGAGATGGATGGTGTTGAGGCCGGAGAGACAGACCTTGTTGACCGTCGTGGCCGGCGTGACCATCGGTATCCCGCCCTTCACGGCGGCCTGGCGGGCGGTGATCTGGCCCTGTCCCGCCTGTAGCACCTGGCCCATCAGCACGTAGTCCACGGCCTCGGGATCGATACCCGCCCGCTCCAGGGCGGCAGCGATCGCGAAACCGCCGAGATCCATGGCCGTGAAGCCGGCGAGTGCGCCTGCGAGCTTGCCGATCGGGGTGCGGGCGCCGGAAACGATCACTGAACCGGACATTGGAACCTCCGGAGTCTTGTGGGTGATGGCGGTCTTCGCCGCCTGATGTTCCCGAGCCTACCGGCGGCCGGGCTTTTCGATACGAGTGGTGCTGCGGTTACAGTTCCCGCCCATGGAGCGGTTCCGGGACGCGATCCTTGGCGGTGCGGGCGGGCAGGAGCTCGCCTCGATCGCGTTGCCCGACCACTACCGTGCGGCACTCATCCTGAAGAGCGAGACGGAGATGTTCGCCGGTCTCCCCAACAGCCAGAAGGACCCGAGGCTTTCGCTGCACGTCGACGACGTCGCCACCCCTGAGCTCGCTCCCGACGAGTGTTTCGTGGCCGTCATGGCCAGCGCGATCAACTTCAACACGGTGTGGACCTCGGTCTTCGAACCGTTGCCGACGTTCGGCTTCCTCGAGCGCCTCGGCCGGGAGAGCGCCTGGGGCAAACGCCACGACCTGCCGTACCACGTGGTCGGCTCCGACGCCGCCGGCGTCGTGGTCCGCGTCGGATCCGCCGTCCGCAACTGGCATCCCGGTGACAAGGTCGTCGTCCACTGCAACTACGTCGACGCCCAGGATCCCGACGCTCACGACGACGCCATGCTGGCTTCGAACCAGCGGATCTGGGGCTTCGAGACGAACTTCGGTGGTCTCGCCGACCTGGCGCTCGTCCGGGCGAACCAGCTCATGCCCAAGCCGGCGCATCTCAGCTGGGAGGAAGCGGCCGCCAACGCCCTTTGCAACTCGACCTCGTACCGCATGCTCGTCAGCAGAAACGGTGCCCAGATGAAACAAGGCGACGTCGTCCTCATATGGGGGGCGACCGGAGGCCTCGGGGGCTATGCGGTGCAGTACGTGCTGAACGGCGGAGGTATCCCCGTCGGCGTGGTGTCGTCACCTTCCAAGGTGAAGCTGCTCGAGGCGCTCGGATGTGAGGCGGTGATCGACCGGAGTGCGGCCGGGTACCGTTTCTGGAGCGACGGGCACACCCAGGACGAGTCCGAGTGGCGGCGTCTCGGCAAGGACATCCGGTCGCTCGTCGGCGAGGATCCCGATGTCGTCTTCGAGCACCCGGGCCGCGAGACGATGGGCGCGTCGGTCTTCGTCGCCAAACGCGGCGGCACGATCGTCACCTGTGCCGCCACGTCCGGTTACATGATCGAGTACGACAACCGTCATCTCTGGATGAAGCTCAAGACGATCAAGTCGAGTCATTTCGCCAATTACAAAGAGGCTTGGGAAGCCAACAAGCTGATCGCCCGGGGACGGATCCAGCCGATCCTGTCCGCGGTGTACCCGCTCGCCGAGGTGGGAGAGGCGGCGGCACAGGTCCACTTCAATCTGCACGAAGGCAAGATCGGCGTCCGCTGCCTGGCGCCGAGCGACGGACTCGGGATCGACGACCCCATGTTCCGCGAGAGGGTCGGCGAGGACAAGATAACGGTCTTCCGGAGGCTCGAGGCGTGAGCAGCGACGGCCTGACGGAGATCGACCATGTCGCGATCGCCGTGCGCGATCTGGACGCCGCCATCGCCTGGTACGGGTCTGCGCTCGGCGCCCGCGTCGCGGATCGCGAGCGGGTCGAGAGCGACCAGGTCGAGGAGGCGCTGCTGTCGGTGGCCGAGTCCTACATCCAGCTCCTCACGCCGACGGCGGAGGACTCACCTGTGGCGAAGTTCCTCGACCAGAAGGGCGAGGGCGTCCACCACGTCGGCTACCGCGTGCCGGACTGCGCCGCGGCCATGGAGCGCATGAGAGCAGCCGGCGCCCGGCTCATCGACTCCGCGCCGCGGCCCGGATCCCGCGGGACGACGGTGGCCTTCGTGCACCCGCGGAGTGCCTTCGGGACTCTCATCGAGCTCGTGCAGGAGTCCGGGCCGGCGCAGCCGTAGCGCCCGGGGGCGGCCCCGGTTTGCGCCGTGCTTGGGGCTCGGTCGGCTCGGGGTATTGCAAATTTCTACGCGAACTTGCCTCCAATCGAGATTGCGACCGGTCGCAATCTTTAGCGGAGGCAAGTTTTTTAACTTTTTGGAATGTCCCCGGCCGCCGAGCCGAGCGGAGGCGCCCCGGCGGGTAGGGCTCATTCCTCCCGGAATTGGCGGTACAGGTCCATCAGACCCCGCCGGGTCTCAGGGTCGAGATCAGTCGGCTTCACGTTCCCGAGGATCCGGATCGTCGCCTGCACCTGTCGCAGGTACTCGTCGCACCCGTCGCAGGCTCGAAGGTGTGCTTCCAGCCGTTCCCGGTCGCGCTTGGGCAGGGCGCCTTCCAGATAGTCGGAGATGAGCTCGACGGCCTGCCGGCAGACGAGGCCCCGGTTGAGCCCGGCAGTCTCATCGCTCCGCCACCTCGACCTCGAAGTCGGCACGGATCCGGCTTCGGCCACGGTGTAAGAGCACACGTTGGTTGGCTTCGCTGATCCCGAGCACGTCACATACTTCCTTACTTGACAGTCCATCCACGTCGCGAAGCGTTACGACCGCACGCTGGCCTTCGGGAAGCCGAGCGATGGAGGCCCACACCTCGGCGACGAGGGGCTCGGTGGAGAGCCGCTCGTCCACCGCCTCGGACCAGTGGGCGGGCGGGTCGGTCCACGAGCCGCCGGCGTCGAAGCGCCGGCTGTCCACGGCCGTCGCGGACTCCGGGTCCACGGGGACCGTGCGACGCTCGCGTGCTCCCGTCGAGCGGGCCCGGTTGGCGAGGATACGGAAGATCCACGTCCTGAGCGACGAGCGCCCCTGGAATCCGTCGATCCCCTTGAGCACCGCCACCCAGGTGTCCTGCGTGACCTCTTCCGCGATCGCCCGGTTCGAGACGAACGTCTGGGCGAAACGCACCATCGACGGGTGATACGAGTCGATCAACTCGCCGAAGGCGGACTCGTCGCCGGCGCGGAGCCGCCGCACGAGGTCATCGTCGCTCACGCCGGGCAGCGTAGAGGGTCCGGACATTTCGCAGTAGCTCGCGCGGTCGCCGGCCAAGGACGTGCGGCCGCCGGCCGGCCGATAGCCTTCGCGCCATGCCTGAGCAACCCACCGTCGACCGCTCGATGGCCGCTCGTCTCTCCGGTCTCGAGGCCCGTCAAGCGGAGGCGCTCAGTCCGGGATCCCGCTCGGGCAGAGGCTCAAAGGCAAAGGGCAAGATGACCGCCCGTGAGCGGATCGACTACCTGCTCGACGAGGACTCCTTCCAGGAGATGGACCTTCTCGTGCGTCACCGTGCTCACGGCATGGGGCTCGAGCGCTCGCGGCCCTACACCGACGGGGTGATCACCGGCTTCGGGATGATCGACGGGCGGCGCGTCTGCGTGTTCAGCCAGGATTTCAGGGTCTTCGGCGGAGCACTCGGCGAGGCGCATGCCGAGAAGATCCACAAGGTCATGGATCTGGCGCTGTCGGTCGGGGTGCCGATCATCGGTCTCGACGACTCGGGTGGCGCGCGCATCCAGGAGGGCGTCGTCTCGCTTCACGGCTACGGCGGCATCTTCCACCGCAATGTCCTCGCGTCCGGCGTCGTCCCTCAGATCAGCGTGATCCTCGGTCCGTGCGCCGGCGGCGCCGTGTACTCGCCGGCGATGACCGACTTCATCTTCATGGTGCACGAGACGAGCCACATGTTCATCACCGGACCCGACGTCGTGAAGACCGTCACCGGCGAGGAGGTCACCCTCGAGCAGCTCGGCGGCGCCATGAGCCACGCCACCCGCTCCGGCGTGGCGACGTTCGTCGCCGCCGACGAGAAGTCGTGCCTCGACGACGTCCGCTACCTGCTGTCGTTTCTTCCGTCGAACAACCTCGAGACGCCTCCGGCTCTCGACGAGCCCGAGGATCCCGACGCCCAGGTCGTCGAGCTTCGCGACATCGTGCCCCGCAGCCCGAACCAGCCCTACGACATGAAGCGGGTCATCGCCGCCGTCGTCGACGAGGGCGAGTACCTCGAGTACTTCCCCCATTGGGCGATGAACCTCACGTGCGGCTTCGCGCGGATCGGGGGACGCGTCGTCGGCATCGTCGGCAACCAGCCGAGCGTGCTGGCCGGCGTGCTCGATATCGACTCCTCGGAGAAGGGCGCACGCTTCGTGCGGACGTGCGACGCCTTCAACATCCCGCTCGTCACCTTCGTCGACGTCCCGGGCTTCATGCCCGGCACCGACCAGGAGTACGGCGGCATCATCCGCCACGGGGCGAAGCTTCTCTACGCCTACTGCGAGGCGACCGTGCCCCGCGTCCAGGTGATCACCCGCAAGGCCTACGGCGGCGCCTACGTCGTCATGGACTCGAAGTCGATCGGCACCGACTTCTCCTACGCCTGGCCGTCGGCCGAGCTCGCCGTCATGGGTCCCCAGGGTGCCGTCGAGATCGTCTACCGGCGCGAACTGGCGGACTCACCCGACCCGGTCGCGCGCCGGGCCGAGCTCGTCGACGAGTACATCGAGCGCTACGCCAACCCCTACATCGCCGCCGAGCGGGGATACGTCGACGCCGTGATCGACCCGGCGGACACGCGCCGCGTGCTCGATCCGCGCCTTCGAGCTGCTCGCCTCGAAGCGAGAGGAGCTTCCCAAGCGCAAGCACGGGAACGTGCCGCTTTGAGCCCGTCGGGCCGGCCTCGGGAGGCTCTTCCGCCGTCGACCGCTCAGCGCGCCCCCCGGAGGTCGCCGCCGCCATCGCCGCCGCCGTCGAGACGTGCTGGCCCAGGCGCGCGCCGACGGGGGCCGGCGGGCCCGGATCGGCGGGCCGGCGGCGGGCGCGGGGAGGGCCGGAGTATGTGTGGCGTTTCTCGGGGCGATGGTGGCAACGCCCGGTGGCCCTTCGCCGCGACCGGCCGTGGGCCGAGCAGGACGAGCGATGACTGCGGTTCGGGAGGTCTGGGACCTCACGACCGTCGCCGACGACGAGGTCGTGTTCCATCTCCACTCGCCGGACAAGCTGAAGGGGTCCGGCGACGACAGCTGGCCGGGGCCCGGGTACGAGGTGATCAGCGGCCTCGAGCCCGGCACGCCGGTGGTCCGTCACGGCATCGAGGCCCGCACGCTCGAGCGCCCGCCCGGCGAGCTGCTGTGCCGGTTCGCCACCGTCAACGACGTCCACTTCGGGGAGACCGAGTGCGGAAAGGTAGGCGATCTCGCCGACGCCATCACCCATCTCTCGGGCGCCGGGATGTTCGCGGGCGAGTGCGTCGGAGATCGAGGACAAGCTGCAGGAGTTCGCTCGGCCAGCTCGGTCCTCATCGTCGTGAACTCGTCCCCGGACGGGGCCACGCCGTACCCGGAGCTGATGAGCCGGGCGGCGGTTGCCGAGATCTCGGCGATCGAGCCCGCGGCGGTCGTGGCGCAAGGGCGATCTGACGGCGTCAGGGCTCGTCGCCGAGTACGACGCGTTCCTGCAGTGCTATCTCGGTTCGTTCGACGACCGGTTGCTGCACGTGCGGGGGAACCATGATGCGTTCACGGGGCGGCGTTTTGCTTCAGAGCCGTGGCAGGAGCTGGCACTGCCCGGCGTCATCCTCGCCGTGCTGGACACGGTCATCGAGGGCCGCGACTCGGGCCAGCTCCGCGACGACCAGCTGGAGTGGCTCGACGAGCTGGGCAGCCGGGCGGACCGGCCGGTGCTCGTGTTCGGCCACCACCACGCCTGGAAGCCGGGATCGTCGAGCCGGGCGCCGACGTACTTCGGGATCAACCCGGACGACTCCGAGCGACTCGTCGAGGTCATCGCGAGGCGCCCGGCCATCGCCGGGTACTTCGCCGGCCATACGCACCGCAACCGGGTCCGGCGGTTCGCCGCCACCGGTGACGTCCCGTACGTGGAAGTCGCCTGCGTCAAGGACTTCCCGGGCAGTTGGGCCGAGTACCGGGTCTTCGAGGGCGGGATCCTGCAGGTCCACCGCCGGCTGTCCTCATCCGAAGCGCTCGCCTGGTCCGAGAAGTGCCGTGGGCTCTTCTGGGGCATGTACCCGGGCTACGCGCTCGGGCGGCTCGAGGATCGCTGCTTCCCGATCCTGCCCCGGCCCGTCCGCGCCGGGGGCTGACGGCTCGGCCGCCGGCGCGTCCGCGTCTCCGCCCGGAGGGAGCTTCACCCACTGCTCGGGCCGGCTCATCAGGTACGCCGCCGCCACGAGCACCGTCCCCGCCATGATCGCCAGCAGGATCCGGTAGTCGACGATCCCGACGAGCTCGGCGCCGAGCGCGATCGACAGGATCTGGGGGGTGGAGAGGATGGTGTCGGCGGCGGCGGAGACCCGGCCCTGGAGCTCGAGCGGCGTGCGTCGCTGCAGCATCGTGTAGGCAGCCACGACGATCCACGGCAGGCCCGCCCCGAGGCAGATCGCGCCGGCCAGGACGCCGGGGAGGTTCTGGATCGTCAACAGGCCCGCCCCGATGGCCAGCAGGATGAGCCCGAGGCCCATGAGCGGGCCCTCGCCGATCCGTTTCTGGATCGGCGACGCGGTCGGCCCTCCGAAGACGGCGCCGACGCCTTGGACGGCGATGACGACCCCGAGAAACGTCGGCGGGCGGTGCAGGCCCTGGCTCACGACGGCGAAGCAGATCGACTCCAAGAACCCGACGACGAGCAGCGTGATCCCGCCGGCGATGACCATCTGGCGCAGCACGATCGTGTTCCAGATGTGGTGGATGCCGGCGGTCACCTCGACGAACCAGTGGACCTCCTCCGGCACCGGCTTGGTCTCTTCGACGTGCACGAGGAGCAGGCTGCCGGCGGCGATCAGGAACGTCGCCGCGTCGACGATCGCGACCACCCCGCCCCCGGCGACCGCGAACAGCCCTGCTCCGGTCAGCGGGCCGACCAGTCGCAGGCCCTCCCGGACCGTCGTCAGCACGCCCCGTGCGTCGCCGATCAGCTCGTCGGGGAGCATCACCTTCAACAGAGCCGACTGGCCGGCGCTGAGGAACGTGTAGACGAGTCCGTACAGGAAGGCCACGAGGTAGATGAGCCAGAGCTCGGCACGGCCGTGGACGAAGAGGAGCAGCAGCACGACCGCGGCCCCGGCGATGTTGCTCCACAGGAGGAGCGGACGCCGGGGGAGCCGATCGACGACCATGCCGGCGAGCGGGGACAGCAACGCCGCGACGGCGAAGGCGAAGAACACCAACCCGGCGGCGCCGTTGCTCCCGGTCAGCACCTTGACCCAGATCGCCATGGCGAGGAAGAGGGCGGTGTCGCCGAAGAGCGAGAAGCACTGACCGATGATGTAGCGGCGGGCGTTGCGATGCTTCCAGAGCTTGCGCATCTCAGGCCGCCGCTCTTGGTGCTGCCGCGAGTGACTGTGTCATGACATCACTATGACGTCATTTCTGGCGTCACGCAAGTGGGCGGACGACGTCATCTTGACGAGGGCCGGCGCCGGCGCCCGGGCGAAGACCTCAGATGCTCTCGCGGTGCGCTGCGGCCAGGTCCGCGAGCTCGGCGAGGATGTCGCCGACGACGAAGTCCTTCGGCGTGTAGAAGGCGGCGACGCCCTGGTCACGGAGGGTGCGCTGATCCTGCTCCGGGATGATGCCTCCGACCACGACGGGGGCTTCGACACCTCTGGCGCGAAGGCGGGCGAGCACCTCCGGCACGAGCTCGAGATGGCTGCCGGACAGGATCGAGATGCCGATCACGTCGACGTCCTCGTCGTGCGCGGTCGCCGCGATCTGGTCAGGGCTGAGCCTGATCCCCTGGTACACCACCTCAAAACCGGCATCCCGCGCCGCCACAGCGATCTGCTCCGCGCCGTTGGAGTGCCCGTCGAGGCCGGGCTTCGCCACGAGCAGCCGCGGCGGCCCGCCCCGGACCGCTTTGACGTGCTCGGCGGCCTTGCGGAGCTCGCCTCCACGGTGGCCGGCGCCACCAGTGATGCCGGTCGGGCCGCGGTACTCGCCGAATTCGTCTCGGAGGACGTCTGCCCACTCACCCGTCGTGCCGCCGGCGTGGGCGAGCGCGATCGTGGCGGGCATCAGGTTCTCGCGCGCGACGCTGCCACGCGACGGAGCTCCTCGACCGCCTGCTTCACCGCGGTGGCGTCCCGGCTCGCCCGCCACTCGACGACGTCGCGCCGGAGCTCGTCCTCCACCGCCGGATCGACGACGAGGACCGACGACGAGGCGCTCGCCGCCGCGTAGAGCGGGGAGCGCTCGGACTCGGTGAATGAGTTGACGCCGACGACCGTCTGTTCTCCGGACTCGATCCGTCGCAGGCGCTCGGTCTGGCTGGCTACGAGGCGGGACTTGAGCTCGTCGATCGCTGCGAACGCGCCGCCGCGCTCGAGGATGTCCTCGAGCTCGACCGACGCGGCTTGTTCGATCTCGGCCGTTCTCGCCTCCACGACCCTTGACCCTTCGAAGATGTCGTCGTACTCGAGCAGGTCGGTCTCGTAGGCGAGCACCTGTTGGATGCGGAGCGACCACTGCTGATCCCACGGCCTCGGGAGCCCGAGCGCCTCGTTCCAGGCGGGGAGCTGGATCGCCCGCGCACGGTAGTCCCGTGACAGCGTCACGCCGAGCGTCTCGAGCACGATTCTCTGAAGGTTGTTCTCGGGCTGGGATTCGGTGAGACCGAGGGAGTTCACCTGGACGCCGTACCGGAAACGGCGCAGCCTCTCGTCGGTGACGCCGTAGCGCTCGAGGCAGAGGCGATCCCAGAGCCGGCCGAACGCCCGCATCTTGCAGGTCTCCTCCACGAAGCGCATCCCCGCGTTCACGAAGAACGAGATCCTCCCCACGACCTCGCCGAGATCATCGGGTCCGACCTGACCGGACTCGACCACGCCGTCGAGGACCGCGAGTGCGGTCGCGAGCGCATACGCGACTTCCTGGACCGGCGTCGCGCCTGCCTCCTGGAGGTGGTACGAGCAGACGTTGATCGGGTTCCACCTCGGAACGTGGCGGACCGTATGGCAGACGAGATCAACGGTGCAGCGCAGGCTCGGGGCCGGCGGGAAGATGTAGGTGCCGCGGGAGAGGTATTCCTTGACGAGGTCGTTTTGGGTGGTGCCGGCGAGGAGAGCCGGATCGACGCCCTGACGTTCCGCGTTGGCGACGTAGCAAGCGAGGAGCCAGGGCGCCGTGGCGTTGATGGTCATCGACGTGTTCATCTCCGCCACCGGGATGCCCTCGAACAGCTGGGCGATGTGCCCGACGTGCGCGACCGGGACTCCGACTTTGCCGACCTCGCCTTGCGATTGCGGCGCGTCGGGGTCATAGCCGATCTGCGTCGGCAGGTCGAAGGCGATCGACAGGCCCGTCTGGCCCTTGGCGAGATTCGTCAGGTAGAGGGCGTTCGAAGCCTTCGCCGAGGAGTGCCCCGAGTAGGTCCGCATGAACCATGCCTTGTCGGGCTCGCGGCTCATCGTCTGCGTGACCTCGTCAGCGCGGGTAGTCGTAGAAGCCGCGGCCCGACTTGCGCCCGAGCAGGCCGGCGGAGACCATCCTGCGCAGCAGCGGGACAGCGCCGAAGTTCGCGTCCCGGTACTCCTCATAGAGGGCGTCGAGGATGGCGACGCTCGTGTCGAGGCCGACGAGGTCCAACAAGCTGAAGGGACCCATCGGGAAGCCGCATCCCCCGGTCATCGCGGTGTCGATGTCGTCCTTGGTGGCGACGCCGGCCTCCAGCAGGCGCACGGCGTTGTTCAGATAAGGAAACAACAGTGCGTTCACGACGAATCCCGCCCGGTCCTGCACCACCACCGGCGTCTTCCCGCACGCGACGGCGAACGCCATTGCCGCCTCGATGGTCTCGTCGCTCGCCGTGATCGGTCGCACGATTTCGACCAGCGACATCATCGGCGCCGGATTGAAGAAGTGCACGCCGCACACCTGGGCTGGCCGGCGTGTCTCGACCGCCAGCTCGACGACCGGAAGCGTCGAGGTGTTCGTGGCGATGATCGTGTGGTGGGCGCACGTCCGGTCGAGCTCGGTGAACAGGCCCTTCTTCGTTGTGAGGTCTTCGACGACCGACTCGATGACGAGATCGCAGTCGGCGACGAGCCCGAGGTCCGACGTCGGCGTGATGCGCGCGAGGGCGTCACAGCGCTCCTCGACCGTGAGGGAGCCCTTGTCGACCCGCCGGTCGAGCGACCGCTCGATGGCGGCCATGGTTCCGTCGGCCGTCGTCTGCTCACGAGAACGGAGCACGACCCGGCAACCCGCCAGCGCAGCGACCTCGGTGATCCCGCCGCCCATGATGCCGGACCCGATCACGCCGACGCTCCTGACGGCCATGGGTCGATGTTACCGACGGGTTAGGAAAGCGTCGAAAAAGTGGCGAGCTCGCCGAGGCTCATGTCGAGTCCGGGCTGGCGAGCGCGAGCGCACGGTCGAGGTCCTCCAGGAGGTCCTCGGCTGCCTCGAGACCGACCGACAGCCGGATGAGCGAGGGATCGACTTCGAGCTCGGAGCCGGTGACCGAGGCGTGGGTCATCTGCGCGGGGTGCTCGATCAACGACTCGACCGCCCCGAGGGATTCGGCCAGCGTGAACAGGCGAGTGCCGCCGGCGACGTCGAGAGCCGCCGCCTCGCCTCCCCGGAGCGTGAACGAGACCATCGCTCCGAAGTCGAGCATCTGCCTCGCCGCCAGCGCATGACCGGGATGCTGGGCGAGCCCGGGGTAGTAGACCTCTCTCACGGCTGGATGGGCGAGGAGGTGCACCGCGACCAAGCGTGCGTTCGTGCACTGGCGGTCGAGCCGCACGGCGAGAGTCTTCAGCCCGCGTTGGACGAGATAACAGTCGAACGGGCCCGGGACCGCACCTGCCGAGTTCTGGACGAATCGGAGGTGTGCCGCCAGCTCCTCGTCGCTCGTGGCGACCAGTCCGCCGACCACGTCCGAGTGTCCCCCCAGGTACTTCGTCGCCGAGTGGACGACAGCGTCGGCGCCGAGACCGATCGGCTGTTGGAGGTACGGGGTCGCGAACGTGTTGTCGACGATGCAGCGCGCTCCTTTGGCGTGGGCGATTGCGGCGACCGCCTCGATGTCGATGATGTGCAGCTTCGGGTTGCTCGGCGTCTCCACCCAGACGAGGCGAGTCTCGTTGCGCCACGCGGCCCGGACCGCCTCGGGGCTTCGCAGGTCCACGGGCGTGAACTTGACGCCGGTGGGGGCGTAGACGCTGGCGACGAGACGGTAGGTTCCGCCGTAGGCGTCGTTCGGGATCAGCAAGTGGTCGCCCGGCCTCAGCGTCCGCAACACGGTATCGACCGCCGCCATGCCGCTCGAGAACGCGAAGGCGTGGTTGGCACCTTCGAGCGAGGCGATCGTCGTCTCGAGCGAGGCGCGTGTCGGATTGTTCGTGCGCGCGTAGTCGAATCCCTGGTGCTTGCCGACGGCTTGCTGGGCAAACGTGGAGGCGAGATGGATCGGCGTCACGACCGCCCCCGTGAGCGGGTCGGGCTCCTGGCCGGCGTGTATGGCACGGGTGGCGAAGCCCAGGCTCCTCGCAGCCGGGCTCTCCCCGTTGCTCTTCGGGGCCTGATCGTGCCCGCTCATCGGGGCACGTCTCTCGGCGAGCCTGTCTGGGCGAAAAACGCGAGTGCGTCCGATCGGGTGATGACGCCCACCGGGTGCCCGTTGTCGAGCACGATCACGGCCGGCGACTCCTCAAGCCGGCGCACGGCCAGGTCCACGGTCTCCCCGCTGCCCACCGAGGGCAGCGGCGGACCCATGACGTCGGCCACAAGTCGGTCGAGGATCTCGGGGTCGTGCATCGCCCTCTGCATGAGGTCCCGCTCGTGGACGGCACCGACGACCTCTGCGGCCGCGAGCGGGGGATCGGCCTGGATGACCGCGATCTGCGAAACGCCGAACTCGTTCATCACCGCCACCGCCTGACGGGCCGTCTCGCTCGGGTGAACGTGGATAAGTCCACGCAGCGCGGTGCCCTTGCGCTCGAGCAGCTCGGCGACCGTGTGCCCGCTCGTCCTCAGGAAACCATGGTCCGACATCCACTCGTCGTTGTACAACTTGGACAGGTAGCCCCGCCCGGAATCGGGAATGAGCACGACGACGACGTCGTCCCGGTGGAGGTCCGGCGCGAGCTGGAGAGCGGCCCAGACGGCCGTGCCCGTGGAGCCTCCTGCCAGGATCCCCTCGTCGACCGCCATACGACGAGCGGTGAGGAAGGAGTCGGTGTCGCTTACCATCACCACCCGGTCGACTGCCGTGGGGTCGTAGGTGGTCGGCCAGAAGTCCTCGCCGATCCCTTCGACGAGATAGGGCCTGCCCGAGCCACCCGAGTAGACAGAGCCCTCGGGGTCGGCTCCCACGATCTGGACGTCGGGGTTCTGGGACTTGAGGTAGCGGCCGATGCCGCAGATCGTCCCGCCTGTGCCTATGCCGGCGACGAAGTGGCTGACCCGCCCGCCCGTCTGCCTCCATATCTCAGGACCTGTCGTCCGTTCATGGATCTCGGGGTTCGCCGGATTGTGGTACTGGTCCGGGTGGAACGCGCCGGGGATCTCCTGGGCGAGGCGTGCCGTCACGGAGTAGTACGAGTCGGGGTGGTCCGGGGCCACGGCCGACGGGCAAAGGACGACTTCGGCTCCGTACGCGCGCAGCAGGCCGATCTTCTCCGGAGCCATCTTGTCCGGCATGACGAAGATGCAGCGGTACCGGTGCCGCGCGGCCACGATGGCAAGTCCGACCCCGGTGTTGCCCGAGGTGCCCTCGACGATGGTCGACCCCGGCTTGAGGAGGCCTTCGCGCTCGGCCCTCTCGACCATCGCCGCAGCCGGCCGGTCCTTGACGCTCCCACCCGGGTTGAGGAACTCGAGTTTGCCGATCAAGGGGCAGGGGAGGTCACGGCCCATCCGGTCGAGACGGACCATGGGGGTGTTGCCGACTAGGTCGAGGAGCGAGTCGGCGACTTCCATCGGCGCCCCACGATCGGTGAGGGGCACGATCTCTATGCCGAGCAGGTCCCTTCGGTCCGAGAGGTCCTCGTCGGTGTGCAACTCGGTCGGCAGCCCTGCACGGCGCAGGTGCACAGCGACCTCGGCCGCGCCTGGTCCGACGACCGCCACGCGCCGTGGGATACGCGCCCGGATGTCGGCGATCAGCGTTGGCGGGACGTCGGCGAGAGGCAGCGTGATGACGTGATGCGCTCGGGCGACCAGTCGGTCGGGTGGCTGGTCGGTTCCGACGACGACGAGCATGTCCATGGCGACATGTTGGTCCACTTGCGGGGTCTTTGCCTAGGCACCGGGCCGGCCCAGTGCGTCCGGGCGGGCCGGTTCTATGCATCGGGCGGGCCGGCCAGTGCGTCGGGGCGGGCCGGGCCAGTGCGTCCGGGCGGCCCGGCCTAAGTTTAATTCCGCCGCAAACTTGCCTCCGATCGAGATTGCGACCAGTCGCAATCTTTCACGGAGGCAAGTTTGGGACAATTTTCGACTATCGACAGGTGCGCACCGCGGTGGCCGGCGACACTGCCCGAGACAAGGGAACAGGTGTTCGGATAACATCCAAGACCGTGCTTCGGATCGACAGAGCGTCGGGCGCCGGCGCGAGCAGCGTGGCGCCCGGCTTCCACCCGGCTGTCGCCGAGTGGTTCCGCCGGCGCTATCCGGGTGGGCCCACGGAAGCCCAGGAAGCCGGTTGGGGGGCGATCGCCTCGGGTGTCGACACGCTGATTGCGGCGCCGACCGGATCGGGCAAGACGCTGGCAGCCTTCTTGGTGGCGATCGACCGGTGCTATCGGGCCGCCGAGTCGGGCGATGCTCGCAGGGGCACCGACGTCGTGTACGTCTCTCCGCTGCGAGCGCTCACCGTCGACGTGAGTGAGAACCTTCGCAAGCCCCTGGCCGAGATTGCCGAGGTCGCCCGAGAGCTTGGACTGGAACCACCGAACGTCCAGGTCGCGGTCCGCAACGGCGACACCCCGCCCTCCGAGCGCTCCGCAATGTTGCGCAATCGTCCCGAGATCGTCGTCACGACGCCCGAGTCCTTCTACCTGCTCCTTACCTCAGCGCGGGGCCGGGAGATGCTCCGGACGGTGAGAACGGTGATCGTCGACGAGATCCACGCCCTCGCCAGGGATAAGCGAGGCTCCCACCTCGCACTGAGCCTGGAGCGCCTGGACCGGCTCGTGGCCTCGACCAGCGGCGAGACACAGGGGCCGGCCGCGGCTGACGGGCGCCGGCCCGTCCGGATCGGGCTTTCTGCGACGCAACGGCCGATCTCGACGATCGCCCGACTACTTGTCGGCGCCGGACCGGATCGGTCGCTCGCCAACGGCGAGCCGCTGTGCGAAGTGGTCGACGTCGGTCACCGAAGGCCGCTGGACGTCGCCATCGAGCTGCCGAACGACGAGCTCGGCGCCGTGTCGACACTCGAGCAGATGGCGTCGGTGCTCGAGCGGATCGCCGGCCACATCGAACAGCACCGGACGACGCTCGTGTTCGTCAACACCCGCAGGATGGCCGAGCGGGTAGCCCATCAGCTGGGCGAGCGGCTCGGGGAGGACACCGTCCAGGCACACCACGGGAGCCTTTCGATGGAACGCCGGCTCCGGGTCGAGGCGCGCCTTCGCGCCGGAGATCTCCGGGCAGTCGTTGCGACAGCTTCGCTCGAGCTCGGCATTGACGTGGGGCCCGTCGAGCTGGTGTGCCAGTTGGGGTCGCCTCGGAGCATCGCGACGTTCCTGCAGCGTGTCGGGCGCGCTCAGCACCACGTGGGAGGCGTGCCGGTGGGGCGCCTCTACCCGCTGACCCGAGACGAGCTGGTCGAGTGCACCGCGCTCTTGGCGTCGATCCGGGCCGGCGATCTCGATGCCATCAGGCCGCCGGTCGCGCCGTTGGATCTGCTCGCGCAGCAGCTGGTGGCCGAGTGCGCGGCGTCGGATCCGGACGGCTGCGGCGAGGAGGAACTGCTGGCGCTCGTTCGCGGGGCCGCCCCGTACCGCGATCTCAGTGGCGAGGACTTCGAGAAGGTCGTGGAGCTCGTGTCCGAGGGTGTGGTCACCGGGCGCGGCCGACGCGGAGCCCACCTGCATCGCGACCGGGTCAACGGCGTGCTTCGCCCGCGGCGGGGTGCCCGCCTTACGGCCCTCACGTCCGGTGGCGCGATCCCCGACGTCGCCGACTACCGGGTCGTGCTCGAGCCGGAGGAGGCGCTCGTAGGAACCGTCAACGAGGACTGGGCCATCGAGTCCATGGCTGGCGACGTCTTCCTCCTCGGCAGCGCAACGTGGCGGATACGCAGGATCGAGAGCGGCACCGTCCGGGTCGTGGACGCGGAAGGGGCGTCACCGACGGTGCCGTTCTGGCTCGGGGAGGCGCCGGGCCGGACCGCCGAGCTCTCCGAGGCGGTCTCGGCGCTGAGGCTCGCGGTCGAGTCCACGCTCCGGGCGGCCGGCGCCGGGAGCGGCGAGGGCAGCCCGAGCGGGCAGGAGCGGGCGGTCGCTCTCGTCGAGGAGCTCGCAGGGATCGATCGTGATGTGGCCAAGCAGGTCGTCGCCTACCTCGCGTCGGCCTTTGCCGAGCTCGGCGCGTTGCCGACGACGGACCGGTTCGTGATCGAACGGTTCTTCGACGACACCGGTGGCATGCAGCTGGTCGTCCACTCGCCTCGCGGGGCGAGAGTGAACAGGGGGCTTGGGCTGGCGCTGAGGAAACGTTTCTGCAAGACCTTCGACTTCGAGCTGCAAGCGGCCGCGAACGACGATGCCATCGTGCTGTCGCTCGGCCCCCAGCACTCCTTCCCCTTGGACGAGGTCCTCGGCTACCTGTCACCGGCGACCGTGCGGGACACCCTGGTCCAGGCCGTCTTGCCGACGCCGATGTTCACGTCCCGGTGGCGGTGGAATCTGACGAGGTCGCTCATCGCGCCGCGGTACCGGGGGAGCCGGCGGGTCCCGCCCGCAATCCAGCGGATGGAGGCCGACGACCTGATGGCGGCCGTGTTCCCGGCCCTCGCCGCCTGCCAGGAGAACGTGTCGGGGCCGATCGGGATCCCGGACCACCCGATCGTGCGCCAGACGCTCGACGACTGCTGCACCGAGGCGATGGACCTGGAGGGCCTGACCGAGGTGCTGGCGAGGGTGCGTTCGGGCGAGATCCTCGCTCATTGCGTCGACACGGTGATCCCGTCGGTGCTCGCCGAGGAGATCTTGAACGGGCGCCCGTACACCTTCCTCGACGACGCACCGCTCGAGGAGCGCCGGACGAGAGCCGTCACGACGCGAAGGGGCCTGCCGCTCGAGGCCCACGACCTCTCGGCGCTCGATCCGGACGTGGTCGCGAGGATCACCGATCAGGCCCGGCCCGAGCTGCGCAACGCCGAGGAACTGCACGACCTCCTGTGCACCCTCGTGCTGGCGCCCCCGCGGTCCGAATGGGACGAATGGATGGCCTCGCTCGCCGGCTCAGGCAGGGCAATGGTGGTGCAGCTGCCCGACGCCGGCGCCCGCTGGGTCGCCACCGAGTGCCGGGGGGTGGCGGAGGCGTTGGCTGGAGACGCCGGTTTCGTTCCGGACCACCGGCTCTCGGGTGAGGCGGAGCTCGAACCGACCCTTCGTGAGGAGGCGCTGGTCGTGGCCGCACGAGGCCATTTCGGCGTCCTAGGCCCGGTCACCATCGAGGAGTTGTCCGCCTCGATCGGCACGGGCGAGCCGGGCGAGCTTCGCTCGGCGGTCGCCCGCCTCGAAGCCGAGGGGTCCGTGCTTCGCTGTCGCGTCGCGGGCGCCGGCGGGCCAGAGGAAGCCCAATCGGATGAGCGGTACTGCGCCAGGCACCTGCTCGCCCGCATCCACGGCGCGATGCGCGACTCGTCCCGGCGATCGATCGAGGCGGTCAGCCCCCAGCACTTCATGCGGTTCCTGCTGTCCTGGCACCACGTCGGGCAGGGCCATCGGCTCCTCGGGTCCGGTGGCGTCGTCGAGGTCGTCGAGCAGCTGCAGGGCTACGAGGCGGCGGTCGACGCCTGGGAGTCGGCCATCCTGCCGGCGCGGGTGGCCGGCTACCAGCCCGCCCTTCTCGACGAGTGGTGCGCCCGGGGCGAGATCGCCTTCGGCCGGCTCGGCCTGCGCGTGGCGGATCCGCCGGGCAGCCCGCCGCGCCGAGGGGGCGCGACCCCGTCGCCGGCGACTCCGATCAGCCTGTACCGGCGCGAGGACCTCGACTGGCTCCTTGCCGCCGCACGGGACGGGGCGATGCCCGACCCGCCGAGCGTCGGGGCCTCCCTCGAAGTCGTCGAGACCCTGCGGAGCCACGGCGCGTTGTTCGTCACCGACCTCTGCCAGCTCACGGGGCGCATGCCGGGCGAGGTTGCCGAGGCGCTCTGGGACGGGATGGCCCGGGGCCTGCTCACCGCTGACGGGTTTCAGGCCGTGCGGGCGCTGCTGGGGGGGCGGGGGCGTCTGGCGGGAGGGGGTTTGTTTCCTGGGCGAACTGGGTCGGCGCTGCGCCCTGCCGGCCAGTCGAGGGCAGGGTTGCCGAGGCCTGGCCGGGTGCGCCCGCGGGTGCGACCGGCCGTCTCGGGAGGACGATGGTCCTTGCTGGGCGACGGGCTCGCCGGCGCAGACGGCCAATCCGACTTCGATTCCGACGAGCTGGCGGAAGCCGTCGCCGGCCAGCTTCTCGCCCGTTGGGGCGTGGTCTTCCGCGACCTCGTCTGGCGCGAGTCCCTCGCCGTCGCCTGGCGCGACATCCTCTGGGCGCTGCGCCGGCTGGAGGCGCGCGGCGTCGTGTTGGGCGGGCGGTTCGTGGCCGGATTCACCGGTGAGCAGTTCGCGTTGCCGGAAGCCGCCGAGCAGCTGCGCACGGTCGCCAAGCGCCCGCTGGACGGGATCGTCGTCCAGTTGTCGGCGACAGATCCGCTAAATCTGACCGGTGTGGTCCTTCCAGGACCTCGCGTACCGGCGCAGCACGCCCGCACGATCACGCTGCGGGACGGCGTGCTCGAGAGCCTCGAGGTCCACCGCATCTCTTAGATGCACCGGCCGACTCGAGATCACGACTGCCGCCAGGAAGAAGTCCGGCCGGCCTCCCCAGACCGTCGTCGGTCCCAGGTCGGCGTCGCACTGGTCGACGGGGGGCGGGGGGAGCGGTTTCACCGGACCATGGTTTCTGATTGGTCTTCGAGGTCGCTGGTCTCGAGAAAATGCTGATCCCAGTGGTGGATCATCGACACCTGACGGTGCTCGACGTTGCGTGGTGGGTGCCTGCCGAGCGCGTCGCCGAGGGCGAGCGCCGGCATGTTCACTCCGCTCGCGATCGTGAGAGGCATGCCGCTCGGGAAGCGAGGGCTGACCTCGATCACCTTCGGCGCCCCGGTCTCGTCGCGGCGAACGTGGATGCTGGCGACCGACCTGAGCTGAAGTGCGCGGGCGGTGCGGCGTCCCAGGTCCTCGAGCTCGGGATCGACGAGGGTCGAGCCGGCGACGGCTATGCCCGAGCGTGTTCGCCGTGAGCGTGGCACGACCGCAGCGATGTGGCCGTTGGCATACGCCAGGACGTCGATCGCGTACTCGTCTCCGGTCAGGTACTCCTGCAGGATGTAGCTGCCGTCGAGGGGCACGGTCGGCGCGACGGAGTGCTCCCCGACGACCGTGGCGTCGGCCCTACCGGTGCGCAGCCTGCGCCGGATCGTGAACGGCCGGGCGAAGCCTCGGAGCGCCATCGGGCGGTCGAGCAGCCGCGTCCGGGGCACCGGCACCCCGTGCTTGAGGCACGCCTCGACAAGGAGCCACTGGTCGAGGCACGACGCGACAACGGCTCCGGGGGAGGCGAGGACGCCGATCCTCGTGGAAGCGAGCCGCGACCGGATGGAGGCGATGGGCAGCAGCTCGGTTTCGAGCATGGGCACGATCACGTCGATCGCGAGCGCGCGGCAGAGCATCAGGAGGCGGTCCCCGAACTCCGGTGAGCTCGCCGGCGGCAGCACAACGCGCCGCTCGGCAGGCACCAGGTAGAGGCCGGCTGCGTAGCGATTGGAGTCGGCGGCCCACAGCTCGACCCCGGTCTCCTCGGCCGCTTGCATGAACGCCACCGCGGCCGGGGTGCCGGCGCCTGTCACAAGCACTCTGGTGGGGCGAGCCGTCACGCTCGAGGACGGAAACGCAGCGATTGGCGAACGAAGGACTGATGCCATCAGACGTCCCCCTTCGTGTGGAAGCCGGATGTTCCGGCTTGCGCTCCCACCGAACGAGCGGTGCATTGCAGCAGTATGCGCTGGGCTGGAGAGCGGCCGGTTGCCGCTCGGTTGCGACACGGTTGCGGTTGCTGCCGGCGGCTGGCGCCCGCACGCCTGCTGGCGGCGCACGCCTGCTGGCGGCTCAGGCCGGCTCAGGCCGGCTCAGGCCTCCGGTACCGGTAGCCGAAGCCGCGGACCGCCTCGATCGGGCACGTCTCGGGGTCGTCCCAGCCGAGCTTGCGGCGGAGCCGAAGCACAGCGAACTTCACGCGGTCGGGCCCGGTGCTCGTCGGGTCGTTCCAGCCGAGGTCGAGGATCTGATCGTGCGACAGGACCTGGCCGGGATGGCGCACCAGCACGGTGAGCAGCCGGAACTCGGTCGGGGTCAGGTCGACTTGAGTCGCGTCGGCGGTGACCTCGTGCGCCAGGAAGTCGATGGAGAGGCGGCTGTCGCTGTAGTAACGGTCGACCGTGCTTTTCGCCGGCGTCGTGGCGCGCCGGAGATGGGCGTCGACGCGTGCCACGAGCTCGCGGTTGGAGAACGGCTTGGTCATGTAGTCGTCGGCGCCGGCTTGGAGGCCCCGTACCTTGTCGCCCTCCTGGGTGCGGGCGGTGACCATGATGATCGGCACCGTTGTGAGGTCCCGGATGCGCTCGAGCACGTTCCAGCCGTCCATTCCCGGCAGCCCGACGTCCAAGATGACGAGATCGGGTCTGGCCGAGTGCAGCATCCGCAAGCCGGCGTGGCCGTCGGCCGACAGCAGGACCTGGTAGCTCGCCCGTTCGAGCAGTGCGACCACCGCACGTGCGATGTCCGGCTCGTCCTCGATGACGAGGATCTTCGAGCCACCGAGGAGGCGAGGGTTCCTCAACGTGCCTCGGCCTGGGCCGGAGGCACTCGTGGCAGCGTCACCGTGAAGGTCGTCCCCGACCCCTCGCGGCTGAACACCGAGATCGTGCCCCCGTGCAGCTCCACGATCGCCTTGGCGACCGAGAGGCCGAGCCCGGACCCGGGTGTCCCCTGGGCACGTGCGTTCGTGGCCCTGAAGAAACGGGCAAACAGCAGCTCCTGCTCCCTCGCCGGTATCCCGATGCCGTTGTCTGCCACGGCGACGACCCAACCCGCCGCGGTCGGCTCGGTGATCACCTCGATCCGCCCGCCAGCCGGCGTGAATTTGACGGCGTTGGACAGCAGGTTGTCAATGAGCTGGCCGAGCCGGCCGGCGTCGCCGGTCAGGGCGGAACCGGTCGTCGTGCTCGTCACGAGGGCGATCTTGCGTTCCTCGACTTGGGGGGAGATGGCGAGGACGGCGTCGGACACGACCTTCGGCAGGTCGACGAGGGTCATCTCAGAGACCGGAGCCTGCGCGGAGTCGATCCGGTCGAGCAGCAGCAGGTCACCCACGAGACGCAACAGTCGTTTGGCGTTGCGCTCGATGATCTCCACGAACTCTTGCTGATCGGAGACAGAGTCACGGCCGAGCCCTTCGGAGAGGAGCTCGCTGAAGCTCACGATCGAGGTGAGCGGGGACCGGAGCTCGTGCGACACGACCGAGAGCAGCTCGGCCTTTACGGCGTCAAGCTCCTGCAGGCGGCTGTTCTCCTCCTGCTGGGCGGAGACGAGCTCCGCCAGCTCGGCCTCGGCCTTGGCCCGCGTCGTCACGTCGCGGAAGAGCCAGAGATGTCCGCGGTAGTCGGTTTCTTGGAAGATCGGGACGTAGTCGCGCTCGTAGGTGCGCCCGTCGGCAGCGGAGTACCTCTCGCCGATCACCGAGCGGCGATCGGCGACGATCTCAGCCGGCGCGTTCGATCTCGTCGTGCATGAAGCCCGCCCGGAAGCTGCCGAAGACCTCTTCCATGCGCTCGCCGACCATCTGTTCCAAGCCGCCCTTGAAGCCGATGAGGTCGGCGAAGGCACGGTTGGCGATGACGATGCGGCGCCGCTCGTCCTCGACGAGGGCCGCGTCGGGGAAGTTCGTGATCAACGTCGTCAGCCGGCGCATTGCGTGCTCGAGCTCGATGCGCGTCTGCCGGCGCTCGGTCACGTCCCGTGAATGCAGCACCACGCCCTGAACGACCGGGTCGGACACGAGGTTGTCCGCCATCGTCTCGAGATATCGCCAGGCGCCGTCGGGAGCCCGGACCCTTGCCTCGAAGGAGTCGGCGGCGTCTTCAGATCCCGACAGCACGTCGAAGAACCACTCGGTGGCGGCCTCGCGGTCGTCAGGGTGGAGCAGGTCCAGGATCCCGTTGACCGGGTCGAAATCGGTCCGGTAGCCGAGAAGCCGCCAGGCCTCGGCGCTCGAGTAGCGCCACCGACCCTGGGTGTCCAAGACGGTGACGATCTCTCTCGACTTGTCGAGCAGTGACTCGAGCAGGCGCGCACTCGCGAACCCCGAGCTTCCCCCGGCCGCATCACCTACGTACCCGGTCACATAGCCCACGAAGCTCTGCACCTTGCCGTTCCGGTCGACGAGGGCGATGGCCTGTCCTTCGAACGACTTCACCGGCCGGCCCGCTGCGATGAGCCGGAGAGTGACCTGACGATTGGCTCGTTCCGAGCCGCCCCGCCAGGTCTCGGTGATCCTCAGAAGGTCTTCGGGG
Source organism: uncultured Acidimicrobiaceae bacterium (assembly GCA_963763085.1). Lineage (GTDB taxonomy): Bacteria > Actinomycetota > Acidimicrobiia > Acidimicrobiales > Bog-793 > CAVXNB01. The sequence continues at coordinate 101,312 of CAVXNB010000004.1, read as the reverse complement.
TGGATGGAGAGGAGCGGGCCGGCGGTCTCTTGTTGGGAGACCCCCATTGCCTCGCTGACGCGCTGGCTCGCGTACCAGATCCGGCCGTCCGCGTCGGCGGCGAAGATGCCGACGGGAAGGAGAGCCGAAAGAGCGCCGAGAGTCTGCCTTAGGACCGCTTGGTCCGACGCGGCGGCAGTACCTCCCACCTCAGGCAGCACAGCGCGGATTGTACTGGTCACTGCCGTGTTACCTGGTGTAAGCGAGAGTCTGGGCCCGGACAAGCGTCGGCCGGCGGCGCTCAGCTCCTCGAGCAGCCGGCGCCCGATCCAAATGCGGCATCGGCGCGGTCGAATCCTGGTGGCCAGTAGTCGCCCGTGAACGAATCGATCTTGTAGGGAACCGGTGGTGGGTCACCGGCGACGACGGCGAGCGCGGCGAGGAAACGCTCGATGTCCCCGGCAGTCGTGCCCAGGCCGCCCGAGACCCTGACGGCACCCGGAAGCGCGCTCCGGTCGTGACGGCGCGCCGCCTCCCGGAAGCGGTCGACCTCGCCCGGGTCGAGGCCGAGGAGCCGTACGAGGTACGGGTGGGCACAGAAGCAGCCGTGCCGGACCCCGATGCCGAATTCTGCACTCAGCCTGGCGGCGACAAGCGCGTGGGGGACGCCCTCGACGGTGAAGGAGGCCATGGGGAGGGCGACTGGGCCAGGGCCGGCGGACCCGGCGGCCGCGGGCGGGAGGTCGGCGGACCCGTGGCCGGCCGGCCCGAGCACACGCACGCCGGGCACGTCCCGCAGGCCCGCCAGGAGTCTGGCGGCGAGCGTGCGGTCGTGCTCGATGATCGCCGGCCAGCCGATCGCGGCAAGCTCGCCCACGGCGGCTCCCAGCGCGACGGCGCCGATGACATTCGGCGATCCCGCCTCTTCGCGCTCGGGCGGTTCGGTCCAGACGACCTCGTCGAGGTCGACGAGCTCGACGGCCCCACCGCCGGCGAGGTAGGGGTCCCCCTCTTCGAACGCGTGGCGCGGGCCGACAAGGACGCCGGCGCCGAAGGGGGCGTACATCTTGTGACCGCTGAACACAAGGAAATCGGCCCGTTCGGGAAGCGGGGCGTGCGCGGCCAACTGCGCCCCGTCCACGAGCACCGGCACGCCGCGGTCGTGCGCTGCGTCGATGACGACGTCGAGCGGTGGCAGCCAGCCCGTCACGTTTGAGGCGGCCGTGATCGCCAGCAGGCGGGGCTTCGGTTCCCGGTCGAGTGCCGCCACGACGGCTTCGGGCGTGAACGTCCCCTCGATGCCACACTCCACAAAACGCCGCTCCGCCACCCTCGCCCAAGGCAGCAAATTGGCGTGGTGCTCGACCACGGTCGTGACGACGACGTCGTCGGCCGAGAGCCGCAGTCGGTAGGCGAGATGGTTGATGGCCTCGGTGGTGTTGCGGCAGATGATCGCCAGATCGCCGGGGCCCGACCTCCCGGCGAATGCGAGCACCGCCTCGCGGGCCTCCTCGTAGGCAGCGGTGGCGACCTGGGACTTGTAGCCGGCGCCGCGATGGACGCTCGAGTACCACGGCAGGAACTCGCTTACGCGGTCGGCCACCGCCGGCAGTGCCGGAGTCGAGGCCGCCGAGTCCAAGCCGAGATAGGGCCGGGAGGCGCCGTCGACACACGGCACCTCGAGCCCGTCGCCGACGAGGCGGACCGGGGGCGCGGGTCGGATCACGGCGCGCTGGGCACCGCGCACGCGGCGGCCAGCTCGGTCTGGGTCGGGAGCGGCAACGAGGCAAGCGTCGGAGGCTTCGACGGTGGGTAGAGCTTCGCCAGCGTCGTCCCCGTCAAGGAGGTCGCCGACAGGGTCAACGCGTTCAGGGTCGCTGCTGTCCGGCGCCGCCTTCAGGAACGCCGCCGTGACCCTCTCGACGATCGGTGCAGCCGGTCCCAGGCCTATGTAGGGCGAGAAATGGTGCGCCATCGTGAGCTCGAGGAAGTATCCGCCGCCGGCATCGTGGAACAAGGTCGCCGCCTCTTGGGGCAGGTTGCAGCCGTCCACGGCGCTCTGCACGAAGAGCATCGGTGGAGCGGGGGTCGGCGGCGCGTAGGTGCCCCCTTCGGACAGCTCCGATCCGGACAGGACGACGACGGCGAACGGGTGGGTCGTCATTGCCGCATAGGTCGACGCGTAGTTCCCCGAGTAGACGAGTGCCGCCACGGCCTGGGCACCGTCGGAGTGGCCGGCGAGCGCCAATTTGCCTGGCGCGGCGAGGCCCTTCAGCCACACGGCGTGGCTCGACGCCTCACCGCTCGCCGCGTCCTCGACCTGCCCGGCGACGGAGGCGATGTCGTAGGGCTCGTTCACGATGTCGGACTCGGCGATCTCGTTCTCCGCCAGCGTGGAGAGCGAGCTCACAACGGTGGCGTTCTCGTCGGGGAAGGTCGGTGCAACCACGACGAAGCCAGCCTTCACCCACGAGATCAGCAGCGGCGTGTACGTGGCAGGAAGGGTGTCAAATCCGTGGGCGAAGATGATGACCGGGTACGGGCCGCCCCCGTAATCAGGCTTCTGGTTCGCGGTCGGGCTCGTCAACGAGCCACCGACCGACGGGTACAGGATCTGGGTCACCAGGGTCCGTGGGCCGGCGCTGCCTCCCGGAACGGGATTCACCACCAGTCCGGCGGTCGGGTTCGTGTCGGTCCAGGTGACGGTCTGCATGCCGACCCCGACCGCAGGCGGCTGTGTCGTCGACGTCGTCGATCCTGTCGAGGCCCCCGTGGTCGTCGTCGAGCTCGAGTTCGACCCGCTCTTCTTGCCGGGTCCCCCGTCGCTCAGGAAAACCGAGACCAGCACGAGCCCGGCGACGACGGCGAGGGTGATCGAGCCGACGGCGAGGCGCCGGCGCCGGTACACGGCCGCCGAATGCCGGCGCCGGGGGGGCGGTCGTCGAGCGGATCCGTGGGCGCTGCTCACCGCAGGAATCTACCGGCTCGAGGGCGTTTGCGCAGGGTCGCGAGGTTGCTGCACCGGGCGGTCGCGCGCTCCCTCGCCGGCGCTGGTTGCGCTAGTGGGGAGATGCGATCATGGAAGGTACGTGGATCGACCTCTCCCGGATTGGGCCACTTCTTCGAACACCGGCGGCAGCTGGGGGGCCGGGACCTGGACGGGGGCAATCCCACCTGTCCTTTCGGCCGTATCCCTGGGGATGAGACGCACGCGGGAGCCATCGAGCGGCCCTTCCGACGAGGCGCTGCTCGCGGGCATGGCCCAAGGCGACGAGCAGGCGGGCCTGGCCTTCGTGAGGAGATACCAGGGCAGGGTGTTCGGCCTGGCGCTCAGCATGCTCGGCGACCGGGCCATGGCTGAGGACATAGCACAGGAGGCCCTCGTCCGGGCCTGGCGGCACGCGCCGGTCTACGACGCCCGCCGCGGCGCCGTCTCGACGTGGGTGCTCACGATCGGCCGCAACCTGACGATTGACGCGCTCCGCGTCCGACGCGCCGTACCCACCGATCCCGACGACCTGATCAACCTCGGGCTCATGAGCAACGAGACAATGCCCGACGACGCCGCCGTCAGGTCGGACGCCGCCACCGGCGTGAGGGCGGCACTGGCGGCGCTGCGCCCTGAGCAACGCCGGGCTCTAGTGCTCGCTTACTTCTACGGTATGACCGCTGCCGAGATCGGCGTGGCGGAGAACATCCCGCTCGGCACGGCGAAGACGCGGGTCCGTGCCGGCCTCAAGCGATTGCGCGAGACGATGACGAGCGAAGGGAGCAATCGATGAACGACGACGCACGCTCCCGGCCGGAATGTGAGCGGTATGCCGACGAGCTGGCGGAACTCGCACTCGGCACGATGACGGGGCGCGAGCGCGCCCACATCCTCGCCCACGTCGAGTCCTGTCCCGGATGCCAAGCCGAGATGGAACAGCTGTCGCTCGCCGCGGACTCGCTCCTGGAAGTGGTGCCCGGTGTCGAGCCGCCGCTCGGCTTCGAGGTGAGGCTCATGGAGCGCCTCGGCACCGGCGGCGCCACCCGCCGGCTCGTGCGCAGGCACTGGCGTCTCCGGCAGTCAGCCCTCGTGCTGGCGTGCCTTCTTCTATTGGCTGCCGCCGGCGTCGGGGCGGGTTGGCTGGTCCGCGGCGCGGGTTCGCGCCCTCCGGTCGCGCGGACCGCGTTCGGGACCGAGCCCGGCGGCCACCTCGAAACGGCATCCCTCGTCTCCGCAGGCCGCGCCCTCGGCGAGGTCGTCGTGTACTCGGGCCAAACGAGCTGGCTCTCCATGACCCTCGACGACGGCTCGTGGTCCGGGGAGGCCACCTGCCAGATCCGGCTGGCGGACGGGACCACGGTTCCGCTCGGCACGTTCTGGCTCGAGAAGGGCTACGGGGCCTGGAGCGTCGTTCTCCCGCCCGGGACCGGCCACATCCAACTCGCCTCTGTCGTGACGGCCGACGGTGTGCTGGCGACCGCGCACCTGCCGTCCGGCGGAGCGCGAGCAGCCCGCGCAGCGACCGGCGGGGCGGCAACCTCGGCGGCGGCCTGGATGTCCCGCTACTAGGCCGGGCCGGCGCTGCCGGTCGGCTCTGCGAGCCTGACCCTCAGCCCAAATCGTCCTCGTCCTCGCCGAGGGCCTCGGGATCGTCGAGCAGAACGCCGGCTTCTCGGGCCTCGGCGACATCGAGCGGAAGCTGGTCTTCCTCCTGCTCGTCGTCGTAGTCGACCTCGCTGTCGAGCGACACCTCGTCCGCGGCGTCGGGTGGGACGAAGGGGTCCGGCGCCTCGGCCACCGGGCCGGCGTCGTCGTAGACGTCGCTCATGGGCCACATCCTGATGAACGAAATACCGCGGGCGCAAATGCGCCCGCGGTATCCGAATGCCTCGCCGAAGGTTGCCGGCGAGTTGTGTCTGGCTCGTGTGTCAAGCGGGCTTGCTGGTGCCGATCTTCGCCGGCGCCTGCTTCGCCTTCTTGACGGCGCGCTTTTCCTTCAGTGTTTTCCCGGGTTTTTTGCCCGAGGACTTCTGTGGCGATTTGTTAGCCACGTCGAGCTCCTTCTCCTGCGGTCGTCGCCCGTAGCTTTGCAGCTTCGGGCGTAGGACTTCAGATTGCCCTGACGCTGCTGGCCTGCATGCCCTTCTTGCCTTGGGTGACTTCGAACTCGACCCGTTGGCCCTCGAGCAATTCGCGGTAGCCCTGCGCCTGAATCTCCGACTGATGAACGAAGAGGTCCTCGCCGCCGCCGTCGGGTGCAATGAACCCGAAACCTTTGGTGGCGTTGAACCACTTCACTGTACCTACTGCCATCTCTGAAACTCCTCTTGCTCCACGCACATTAGAGCGGGAGTCCAGTGACGGATACCAGCACAGCACACAGCCTTGCGTGGTGGCGACCGGTGCACCTTCAGAGTACCCGGTTATTGGCCCGGTTGTACCGAACCGGCGAAGGGTCGCCTACCAGTCCTTCGGAATGCGCACGTGGCTCCGGTTCAGATCGGCGACCGAAGCGCACCCCAGCAGCCGAAGCGTGCGATCCAGATCCTCACGCAGAATGGCGAGGATGCGGTCGACGCCGGGCTGGCCGGCGGCGGCCAAACCGTACGCCCAGGCGCGCCCGACCATGGCGGCCCGGGCCCCGGCGGCAATGGCCTTCACGACGTCGGCGCCACGCCGGAAGCCGCCGTCCACCAGCACTTCGACGTCAGGGCCGACGGCATCGACCACCTCGACGAGGGCAGGAAGGCCGGCGGGAACGGAGTCGAGCTGGCGGCCTCCGTGGTTGGACACGACGATCGCGTCGGCACCGTGGTCGAGGGCCCGACGGGCGTCGTCACCGGTCACGATCCCCTTGGCGAGGATCGGACCCTGCCACAGCTCGCGGAGCCACTTGAAGTCTTCCCACGTCGGTGGTGTCGCGATCCAGTGGAAGAGGGCGTCCGCCGCCGACATGGGCTCCTCGGGGGTGCCGAGCGACGCGGCGTTGACCAGCGTCAGCTGAAAGCGATCGTGGGCGACGTCGGCCAGCCACCTCGGGCGTACCGCGACCTGCGGCGCCATGATCCTCATCGTCCGGCGGTCGAGCTTGAGCGGCGGATGCAGGCCGATCCGCTGGTCGCGCTCACGGTTGCCGGGGAACTGGGTGTCGAGGGTGACGGCGAGGGCGCCGAAGCCGGCCTTCTGAGCGTTGGCGACGAGCTGCTCGGCTCCGGCCCGGCCTCCGAGAAAGTAGAGCTGGAACCAGGGAGGCTGCTGCGTGGCGGCTGCGACGACCTCGGCCATCGTGTGGCCCGACATCGAACTGACGGTGAAGATCGTGCCCGCCTTTGCGGCAGCCCGGGCGCCGGCGACGTCCCCGAGCGGATCCATCATGCGTGTGAAGCCGATCGGGCTGAGCAGGATCGGCATCGCGACCTCGGTGCCGAGCACCGTCGTAGTCAGCTCGGGCGCCGGCCAACCCTTCGTCATCCCCATCCGTGGGAGAAACTGGACCGCTTCGATCGAGCTCCGGTTCGCCCGGAGCGTCGATTCCGACCCGGCGCCACCGTCGATGTAGTCGAAGACCGCCAGCGGCACCCTGCGCTGGGCGAGCCGGCGCGCATCGTCCACCGTGGCGATCTTCGCCGCGGCCCGGGCCTGCATGAAATCGGTGTACCGGTCCCAGCGCGTGGTCGTCATCGGCGCAAGAGTAGGCCGAGCGCTGAGGCCGGTCGACGGCCGGAGAGCTCGGCGATGTTCGAAAAAAGTTCCAAACTTGCCTCCAATCGAGATTGCGACTGGTCGCAATCATTAACGGAGGCAAGTTTGCGACTGAAATTGAATGTCGCCGGAGACAGCGCCGGAGACAGCGCCGGCGCTCCCGGCCGGCCCTTTTTGGTTGAGCAGATCGAGAGCGGGTGTCAACCGATTGACAGATAACGGTCAGATTTGGTAGAGTTTCGGTTGAACCGATGAGGAGGCTCTCCCGTGAGTGCCCAGATGATCGCCTTTGCCTCCAAGAGCGAGATGCTCGCCAAGTCGAAGGAGTTCTGGAACCCGGACAAGACTCAGTTCTGGAGCGACTCCGGCGTCCCGCTCGTCATCGACCGGCGGGAGGAGTACTTCATCTACGACGTCTCGGGCAAGCGGCTCATCGACGTCCATCTGAACGGCGGGACCTACAACCTCGGTCATCGCAACTCCGAGGTCGTGCAGGCGGTGACTGCGGCCATGCAGCACTTCGACATCGGCAACCATCACTTCCCTTCCCTCGCCCGAACCGCGCTCGCTGAGGCGCTCGTCGAGACGGCTCCGGCCAACATGTCGAAGGTCGTCTACGGCAGCGGCGGGGGCGAAGCGATCGACATCGCGCTCAAGACCGCCCGACACACCACGCAGAAGCGCAAGATCGTCTCGATCGTGAAGGCCTACCACGGGCACACCGGGCTGGCGGTGGCCACGGGGGACGACAGGTTCGCCGCCCTGTTCCTGTCGGACCGGCCCGAGGAGTTCCCGCACGTGCCGTTCAACGACCTGCCGGCGATGGAGGAGGCGCTCCGGGGGCGGGACGTCGCCGCCGTGATCATGGAGACCATCCCGGCGACGTATGGCTTCCCTCTTCCCGATCCCGGTTACCTCGAAAGCGTGAAGCAGCTGTGCGAGCGGTACGGGGCCCTTTACATCGCCGACGAGGTGCAGACCGGGCTGATGCGCACCGGTGAGCTCTGGGCCATCACCAAGCACGGGATCGAACCCGACATCCTCGTGACCGGCAAGGGCATCTCGGGCGGGCTCTACCCCATCTCCGCCGTTCTCGTCAGTGAGGCTGCCGGAGGATGGCTGAGCGAGGACGGCTTCGGCCACATCTCGACGTTCGGCGGCGCGGAGCTCGGCTGCGTGGCGGCGCTCAAGACCCTGGAGATCACGTGCCGCCCGGAGACGCGGTCGATGGTCCACTACGTGTCCGACCTCATCGGGCGCGGCCTGCGGTCGATCCAGGCCACTTATCCCGACTGGATGATCGGCATCCGGCAGAACGGCCTTGTGATGGGCCTCGAGTTCGCCCACCCGGAGGGCGCCAAGTACGTCATGAAGCACCTGTACGACGGCGGGGTCTGGGCGATCTTCTCCACCCTCGACCCGAGGGTGCTGCAGTACAAGCCGGGGATCCTCATGACCCCCGAGCTGTCCGAGGAACTGCTGGGGCGGACCGAGGTTGCGATCGGCAGGGCGTGGCAAGAGGTCCGCAAGAGCGGGAAGGTCGGGACGTGACCGAGATCGTCGTCGATCTCATGACCGAGCCCGCCGGCGTTCCCCGGGCTCGGGCGATGCTGCAACAGGCCCAGTGGGCCTCACTCGCGTTCTCGCGCTACGACAAGGACAGCGTGGATCGCATCGTCTCAGCCGCAGCGCGGGCCGGCGCCGCCAAGGCCCGGGAGTACGCAGAATGGGCGGTGAGCGAGACCGGTTTCGGGGTCGTGGAGCACAAAGCGCTGAAGAACGTCGCCTGCAGCACGGGCATCGTGGAGGCGTACCGGGATCATGACTACGTGTCGGCCCGTTTCGATCCAACGGTGAAGATCCTCGAGATTCCCCGGCCGGCGGGCGTCGTGCTGGCGCTGACGCCGTCCACGAACCCGGTGGCGACCGTGTTCTTCAAGGCCTTGCTGTGCCTCATGACCCGCAGCGTCGTCATCGTGAGCCCGCATCCGATGGCCAAGGGGGTCTGCGCGGACGCGGCGCGCACGCTGGCGGACGCGGCCGTCGAGGCCGGCGCACCCGAAGGGGTCATCCAGGTCGTCGACGAGCCGTCGGTGCCGCTGATCAACGCCCTCATGACCGACGACCGGACCGACGTCATCGTCGCCACCGGCGGCACCGCCGTGGTACGAAGCGCATACAGCTCGGGCACTCCGGCCATCGGCGTCGGCCCCGGCAACGTCCCCGTTCTCGTCGACCAGACGGCCGACCTGGCGCTGGCGGCCAAGCGCATCGTGGACTCGAAGAGCTTCGACAACTCGGTGCTGTGCACCAACGAGTCGGTTCTGATCTGCGAGGAGGCCGCCCGCGACAACCTCCTCCGCCACCTGAACCGGGAAGGCGCCTATCTGCTGGCGGACGACGAGCGGGACCGCGTGCGCGACCTCGTGTTCCCGAACGGCTCGTTCGACGTGCGCTTCGTCGGCAAGGATGCGGCCTTCATCGCCGCCGAGGCCGGCGTCCGCGTGGCCGGCGACACCCGGATCCTGCTGGCTCCGTTCGACCTCGTCGTCCCCGAGGAGCCGCTGGCGCACGAGAAGCTCTGCCCGATCCTGGGCTTCGTGACGGTGCCGAACGCGAGCCGCGGCATCGACGCCGCCCGGTCCGTGCTCCGCATCACGGGTCCCGGGCACTCGGCGGCCATCCACAGCTCGAACCCGAGGACGATCATGGACTACAGCGCCTCGGTGCGGGTGCTGCGCGTCGTCGTCAACGTCGGCAACAGCCTCGGCAGCTCGGGGATCGAGACGAACCTGGCGCCGACGATGACGGTCGGGACCGGCTACTTCGGGCGGTCCTCGGTGGCCGAGAACCTGCAGCCGAAGCACCTGACGCAGTGGACCCAGGTCGCGTACAACTCCGACGCCAGCGAGCCGTTCGGCAACTTCGCCGGGCTCACCCCTTGGGAGCGTCCCCACGGGCACGTGCCGCCCTACCCGCTGGCGTCGAATCTCGTCGCCGAAGGTCCGGCGGCCCGGGCCGGCGCCTCGCCGGCGCCGCCCTCGCCGGCCCCTACGCCGGCGTTCCGGCGACCGGCCGCGAGGCGATGACGCCCGAAGCGGAGCGCCTCCGGGAGGAGATCCGTCGCATGGTTCTCGAAGAGCTCGGCCGGATCGTGAAGGCGTGACGGTGAGCGAGCTCCGTTCCTTCATCTTCCTCGACCGCCTGCAGCCGCAGACGATGTCGTATCTCGGCACGTGGGTCCGGGGCAGCCTGCCGCGCAGCGACGTCGCCGCGCAGATCATCGAAGTCGCGCCCGGACTCGACATCGAGCCCCTCACCGACGTGGCGCTCAAGCACGCGGAGGTGCGCGCCGGCATTCTCGTCGTGGAGCGGCAGTTCGGCTACCTCGAGATTCACGGGACCACCGACGAGGTGAAGGCCGCCGGCGCCTCGGTGCTCGAGGCGCTCGGCGCCGCCGCCGCGGGACGCGACACGCCCGCAGATCCTGGCGTCGAAGATCGTCACGATGCTCGACGCCCAACATGCCTTCCTCATCAACCGCAACAAGCTGGGCTCGATGGCACTCCCGGGCGAGTCGCTGTTCGTCCTCGAGATGCAGCCCGCCTCTTACGCCATCCTCGCCACCAACGAGGCCGAGAAGGCGGCGCAGATCAAGGTCGTCGACTACCGCATGATCGGCGCAACCGGGCGCGTGTACCTCGCCGGCCGCGAGGCCGACGTTCGCCAGGCCGCCGGCGCCGCCGAGTCCGCTCTCGAGGGCCTGCGATGAGCGACCTGCAGACGTCCGAAGGCCTGAGGGCGCTCGTGCGCGAGGCGCTGAGCGATCTGCTGCCCGGGCTGGCGCACGACGCAGGCCCGCACGGCGCAGGCCCGCACGGCGCAGGCCCGCAGGGCACAGGCGGCGCCCGACTGGCAGGCGAGCCCGCCCCGAACCGGTGCGGCGTCGGGCTCCTCAGGCGAGGTCGAGACGGTGATGCTGCGCACCGACGCCGATCTGGCCGCATTCGTGAGCCGGCTGCTTCATCTGTTCGAGAACCCCAAGAGGCGGGAGGACTTGCGGGCGGGGAGGCTTCGTTTCTGCTTTGCGCCGGTGGCCGCGCCCGGTTCGTTCCGGCCGGTGCACCGGATCGAGAAGGGGGCGGTGACCGAGGCGGCCGTCCGCGAGGCGGCGCGGTCCGGCGCGAAGATCGTCCTCGGTCCGCACGCCGTCCTGACGCCCCTCGGTCGCGACCGGGCCCGCGCCGAAGGCGTCCCAGTCGAGAAGGAGCACTCATGATCACGGCCACGGTCGTCGGCAACGTGTGGTCCACGCGCCGGCTGAAGGAGATACCGAACGGCGCCTTTCTCGAGGTCGAGCTCGAGGGGAGCGGCAGCCGGCTCGTCGCCTTCGACGTCCTCGGGAGCGGGATCGGAGAGCGTGTGCTGGTCGCGCAGGGTTCGGTGGCAGCGGCTTGGTTTCCTGGGAAGGCGCCGCCGATCGACGCTCTGATCGTCGGCTCCATCGACGTCCCTGCCGAGGAGGCCGGGCCGTCCAAACGGGCCTCGCCGGCGCCGCGAGCCAGGGCGCAGAAGAAGGGCGCCTGACCGGCCTCCGGCCGGCCGGGCGGCGATTCGACCATCAAGACAGGAGAGACAACATGTCCAACCACGCGATCGGCATGATCGAGACCAAGGGCTACGTCGCCGCGCTGGCGGCCGCGGACGCCATGGTGAAGGCGGCGAACGTGACCATCGTGAGCCGCGACGAGGTGGGTGACGGCCTTGTCGCCGTCACCATCGTCGGTGACGTCGGCGCCGTCAAAGCGGCGACCGAGGCGGGCGCGGAGACGGCCGGCAGCGTCGGCCAGCTCATTTCCGTCCACGTCATCCCTCGCCCGCACCCCGAGCTCAGCAAGCACTTCAAGGCCGGCGGGAGCGAATGAGCATGGCGACGTCACCGGCGTCGCCCCCACCCGCCCCGGAGCTCAGGGTCTACCTGCTCGTCCGCGACCTGCAGCGTCAATTCGCGGCCTACATGGCGACGCCGACCCGGGCGCGGGGCTACCCGCCGTTCGAGGGCAACCACGCCCTCATCGTGGAGGTCGCCCCCGGGCTGGCGATCGAGCGGGTGACAGACCTGGCGCTGCGGGCCGTGCCGAGCGTCGAGCCCGGCATCCTGTTCGTCGAGCGGCAGTTCGGCGTGCTGGAGATCCACGGCAGCGACCTGGCGGAGGTGGAGCGGGCCGGCCAGGCGATCCTCGACGGCCTGCACGCGAGCGCAGCTGACCAGCTCCGGCCCCGCACCCTCTACTCCGACGTGATCGAGGACATCACCGACCAGCACGCCGTCATCATCAACCGCAACCGCCAAGCCTCGATGATCCTGCCCGGCGAGACGCTGCTCGTGTACGAGATGACGCCGGCGCTGTTCGCAGCCGTGGCCGCCAACGAGGCGGAGCGCGTTGCACCCGACGTCACGCTCGTGGACGTGTCGATGATCGGCGTCGCGGGGCGGATCTACCTGAGCGGGCAGACTGAGGACGTGCTGCGCGCCCAAGAGCAGATCACCCGCGTGCTGGGATCGGTGGCGGGGAGAGAGCACTGAGCCCCGACGAGCCTGCGCCCGTCCACGATCTGTCCGCGGACGGCGACGTCCTGGAGAGGGTCACTTCGGTCGCCCGCCTCGCCGTCCAGCGCTTCGACATCGATCCCGGTGCCACCGTCGAGCTGCTGAACGTCTCGGAGAACGCCACGTACAGGGTCGACGACCCCGTGGCCGGCCCGAAGGCGCTGCGCGTGCACCGCCTCCGCTACCACACGCGCCAGGAGATCGCGTCGGAGCTCGCCTGGATGGACGCGCTGCGGGCCGAGGCCGGCGTGCGAACGCCGCGGGTCGTGCCGGCCTCGAACGGCGACCGGGTCGTCGCCTTGACCGACGCCGGGACGGGGGAGGAGCGTTACTGCGTGATGTTCGAGTTTCTTCCTGGGGTGGAACCGCTCGAGCAGGACACCGACAGCTTCGAGGCGCTCGGCGAGCTGACCGCCCGCATGCACCGCCACTCCCGGGACTGGACGCGGCCGAGCGACTTCGCCCGCTTCCATTGGGACTACGACGCCGCCTTCGGCAGCGAGGCGCGCTGGGGGCGCTGGCAGGAGGGCGTCGGGGTCGGCGCGCACGAGCGCGAGGTGCTCGGGCGACTCGACGCCACCTTGAAGCGCCGGCTCGCCGCCTACGGGACCGGTCGCGACCGCTACGGCCTCGTCCACGCCGACACGCGACTCGCGAACCTGCTCGTCGATGACGGGTCCGTCAGCGTGATCGACTTCGACGACTGCGGCTTCAGCTGGTACCTCTACGATCTCGGCACGACCGTGAGCTTCTTCGAGCACCGCCCGCAGGTACCCGAGCTCGTGGAGAGCTGGCTGCGCGGCTACCGCCGGCTCGGGGAGATCTCGCCCGAGGACGAAGCCGAGATCTGGACGTTCATCCTCTTCCGGCGCCTCCTGCTCGTGGCGTGGATCGGATCGCACAACGCCGTCGATATCGCACGCGAGCTCGGGGCGGCCTACACACTCGACAGCTGCGACCTGGCCGAGAGCTACCTGAGTCGATTCGCCTGAGAAGGAGGCAGCGTGTTCACACCACTCGAGGGACGAAGCGTCGTCGTGACGGGCGCCACCCGGGGGATCGGGAAGGGGATCGCCCGGGTCTTCGCACGCGCCGGCACCCGGGTCCTCGTCGTCGGGCGTGACGAGCAGGCCGCACGCCAGACGGTGACCGAGCTGGCGGCAGAGGGCGGCGACGCCTCCTACGTGCTGGCCGACGTCGCACGCCGGGAGGACTGCGAGCGGGTCGCAGCGACGGCGGATGAGCGTCACGGGGGCATCGACGTCCTCTGCGCCAACGCCGGCATCTTCCCGGCTCACACGCTGGCCGAGATGACCGACGCGGACATCGACGAGGTCTTCGGCACGAACCTCAAGGGTTGCATCCTCACCGTGCAGGCCTGCATGCCGGCGCTGGCGCGCTCGGGTCACGGCCGGGTGATCCTCACGTCCTCGATCACCGGACCGATCACGGGCTTCCCGGGTTGGTCGCACTACGGGGCCAGCAAGGCCGGCCAGCTCGGCTTCATGCGGACGGCGGCGATCGAGCTGGCGTCGAGCGGCATCACCGTCAATGCCGTGCTCCCGGGCAACGTCGCGACGGAGGGGCTCGACGAGCTCGGCGAGGGCTACGAGGCCGCGATGACCGCCTCGATCCCCTTGAAGAGGCTGGGGACGGTGGAGGACATTGGGAACGCGGCCTTGTTTCTTGCTACGGATGAGGCGGCGTACATCACCGGACAGGCGATCGTCGTGGACGGCGGGCAGGTGCTGCCGGAGTCGCTGGCGGCGATGGAAGACATCTGAGCCATGGTGGCCACGGCCCCTCCCGCCGAGCCCAGTGCCGCCGACGTCCGGCGTGCCCTGCTCGCCCGCATCGACGCCGGCGACCTGCGGCCGGGGGAACGCCTCGGGTCCGAGCGCGACCTGGCGGCCTCGCTCGGGGTGAGCCGCTCGACGCTTCGCCACGCGCTCGGCGCTCTCTACGACGAGGGCGTCGTCCGGCGGGTGCCCGGGCGGGGCGGCGGGACCTTCGTCAGCCAGTCGAAGATCGAGCGGGACCTGTCGCGCATCGTCGGGGTGCCCGCCATGCTCCGCTCCCAGGGGGTCACCGCCGGCACGCGGGTCGTGAAAGCCGGGCTCGGCGCGGCCGACGACGCCGTCGCGAAGGAGCTCGGCCTCGCGCCTGGGGCGCTCGTCGTGAGCCTGGTTCGGATCAGGCTCGCCGACGGCAGCCCGATCTCGGTCGAGCACGCCAACTTCCCCGCCGACCGGTTCCCCGGGCTGTTGGAGCTCCCACTCGGCGGGTCGATGTACGAGCTGCTCGAGGACCACTACGGGACCCGCCCGGGCGAGGCTGTGGAGCGCATCGAGGTCGTGCCGGCGCTGGCGGACGAGGGGTCGTTCCTCGGGGTCGAGCCGGGGTCACCGCTACTGTCGATCAGGCGGACGACGGTCGACGAGGACGGCAAGCCGATCGAGTACTCGCACGATCTGTTCCGGGCCGAGCGCACCCGTATCGTCGTGCGGACGCCCGGCCGAGGTGGAATCACGCGCGCGGCCCGTTCCCCCGGGCGCGTGGTCGAGCTGCGAGCCCAGGACAGGGAGGTGCAGGAATGACCCTCGACAATCATGGCGTGCCACTGACGGGAAGTGCAGAGGCGGTCGGCCACTTCGACGCCGCCGTGTCCGCCCTCCTGCACTTCCGCCCCGCGGTCGCGGACGAGACCGCCCGGGCGCTCGAGGTCGAGCCCGACTTTCCGATGGGGCGGGCGCTGCAGGGCTATCTCGGCGTCCTCGGCACCGAGCCTGACGACGTGGCGGCGGCGCGCGAGACGCTGGCGAGCTGGCTGGCCGGCGTCGACCAGTCCCGCCTGCACGACCGGGAACGGCGGCACCTCGAGGCGGCGACAGTCTGGTTGGACGGGGACATGATCCGAAGCGGCGAGCTGCTGCAGCAGATCTCCGACCGGTACCCCCTCGACGCGCTCGCCCTCGCCGTCGGCCATCAGGTCGACTTCTTCACCGGCAACGCCACGAGCCTGCGGGACCGCATCGCCGGCGTGCTCACGGCCTGGTCGCCGGACGAAGAGGACTACTCGTTCGTGCTCGGAATGTTCGCCTTCGGTCTCGAGGAGGCCGGCCACTACGACCGGAGCGAGGACGTCGGGCGGGAGGCGGTCGAGCTGAACGCCAAGGACGTCTGGGGCATCCACGCCGTCGTGCACACCTTCGAGATGCAGGGCCGTTTCGGCGAGGGCCTCCGGTACTTCGACGACCGAACCGAGAACTGGTCGACCGGCAACTTCTTCAACGTCCACAACTGGTGGCACTACTGCATCTACGCCCTCGAGACCGGTCGGCCCGATGTCGCGCTGGCAATCTACGACCGCGTCCTGTTCAACGACCGGTCCGAGGGGCTGGTCATGGAGATGCTGGACGCGTCGTCGCTGCTGTGGAGGCTCTATCTCGAGGGCGCCGACGAGTCGGCCAGGTGGCGCGCTCTCGCCGACGGCTGGGACCCGAAGATGCGGACCGCCCACTACGCCTTCAACGACATGCACGCGGTGATGGCCTACGTCGGCGCCGGCGAGATCGAGAAGGCCGACGCGCTGATCAAGGCCCGTGACGCCTACCTGCGGTCGGCGCCGGCCTCCGAGAGCAACGTCATGTTCACTCGGGAGGTCGGCCGCCCCGTCTGCCAGGCCATCGCCTCGTTCGGCAAGGGCCGCTACGACGAGGTCGTCGAGCTGTTGCTGCCGATCCGAAAGCGCGTCAACCTGTTCGGCGGCAGCCATGCCCAGCGCGACGCCGTGCAGCGCACGCTGCTCGAGGCGGCGTTGCGTGCGCAGCGGTCGGACGTCGCCCGGGTGCTGCTCAGCGAACGGATCAGCCTGAAGCCGACCAGCCCCTACAACTGGCTGGCCGAGGCCCGGGTTCTCGACGAGCTGGGGTCCACGGCCGCGGCGGCCGCCGCCTCGGAACGGGCGGCCGAGCTCCGGGCTGCAGAGGACGTGCGCTTCGCATCTGTGGGCTAGGCGGCGTGCGTGCCCCGCCGCCTCGCTCGTCTCACTAGGCGAGACAACTCCGCGTTGTGCAACCATGAGGCGATGGCGCTCGAGGCGGGCGGTCACGACAGCCCGGACAGGAAGCACAGCATCGAGCCTGTCGAGCACGCTCCGGTGTACGGCCTCGTCGTCGAACACATCCGGCGCGCCATCCACATCGGCACGTTCGTGGCCGGCGACAAGCTGCCGCCCGAGCGTGAGCTCGCCAAGCAGATCAACGTCTCGCGCACGACCGTCAGAGAGGCGATCCGCGTGCTCGAGGGCGAGGGCTACCTCGAGACGCGCCGCGGCGCAACCGGCGGCGTGCTCGTGCTCGACCGCGGGCAGGCCGAGGAGCGCCTCGCCCCGCTCATCCGGGCCCGCCTCGGGGAGCTGGAGCAGATCATCGACTTCCGCCTCGCCGTCGAGTGCCGCGCGGCCCGGCTGGCGGCGATCCGCCGCGACGACGCGGATCTCGCACGGCTCTCGAGCGCGTTCCGGACCATGGAGGAGGGCTGGGAGACGCGTCGGTTCCGGGCTGCCGACTCCTCGTTCCATCTCGGCATCGCCGAAGCGGCCAGAAACGACTGGATGCGAAAAGCCATCGAAGACGCCCGCGTAGCAATCTGGGTCCCGGTCGACACGATCACCGACAACGTGTTCCGCACGGCGCAGCTCCACCACGGCCAGATCCTGACGGCGATCCGCGAAGGCGACGCCGACTCGGCCGAGCAGGCCGTGGCCGCGCACATCGAGACGACGAGGGAGGACCTGCACAAGATCGCAGCCGCGACCACCTGAGCGGCAGGAGCTTGACAGCCCGGACGATAGGTCTAAGAATCCGACCATCGCCACAGATCCGCAGGTGGAAGCTCTTCTGAACGATCTCATCGCGGCGGGACGGCCGTCGAGCATGAGCCTCCCGCTCCCGGACGGGCGTCGCAATTTCACCGAGCTGTTCGTGTCGCTGGCCGAGCCGAACGACTGGGGCACGACCGAGGAGCGCACGATCCCCGGGCCGGCCGGGCCGATCCCGGTGCGGGTGTACCGGGCCGGCGACTCGGGGCCGGCGGGGCGGGACGGCGGGCGGCCGGCGGGGCGGGACGGCGGGCGGCCGGCCGGGCGGGAGCCGCTCGTTGCGTTCTTCCACGGCGGCGGATGGGTGTTCGGGAACCTCGACTCGCACGACTCGATGTGCCGCAGCCTGGCGCGGGCCGCCGACGCGATCGTCGTGGCGGTGGACTACCGCCTGGCGCCGGAGAACCCGTATCCCGCCGGCTTCGAGGACTGCTGGGCCGTGGCGAGCTGGCTCGCCGCCTCGGGCGGGGAGCTCGGGGGCGATCCTTCCCGGGTCGCGGTCGCCGGCGACAGCTCGGGCGCCAACCTGGCGGCGGCGGTGGCTCTCCGCGCCCGCGACGACGGAGGCCCGGCGCTGCGCGCCCAGATGCTGATCTATCCCGGCCTCGACCCCCGCATGTCCTCGCCGTCGTTCGAGGAGTTCGCCGACGACCCGTTTCTCTCGAGGAGCGAGATGGAGTGGTACTGGCCGCGCTATCTCGGCTTGAGCGCCGACGAGCCCGAGCCGTACGCAGCGCCCGCGTTCGCGACGGACCTGGACGGCCTGGCGCCGGCGCTCATCGTGGTCGCAGGCCGCGATCCGCTCCGCGACGAGGGGCTCGCGTACGCCGACCGGCTCCGCGCGGCCGGCGTCCCGGTGGAGCTCGCCAGCTACGACGACATGCCGCACGGGTTCCTCTCCTGTACCCGGGCGCTGGACACCGCCAGGCTGGCTCTCGAGGAAGCTGGTCGCTCCCTCGGGCGGTCGATGGCGGCGCCGAGCGCCCCCTGAAGCGAAAGGTGGTCATGTGACTGACGGGCGACTCTCGGGCAAGGTGGCGATCGTCACCGGTGCCGCGTCGGGGATCGGGCTCGCGATCGTGCACCGGTTTCTCGACGAGGGTGCCCTCGTCGTGGCTGCCGACCGCGACGAGCCCGCCCTGGCCAAGGCGGGTTACGTCGGCAACGAGCGGGCGAGGACCGCCGGCGCCGAGGTGAGCAGCCAGGCCGACGCCGAGGCGACGGTGGCGTTCGCGGTGCAGGAGTTCGGCTCGCTCGACGTCCTCGTGAACAGTGCGGGCATCGTTCGCCGCTCGGACCTGTTCGACCTTCCCCTGGACGAGTGGGAGGAGGTGCAACGGGTGAACGCGACCGGGACGTTCCTCTTCAGCCAGGCGGCCGCCCGGGCGATGGTGGACCATCCGGCGCCGGACGGAACGACGAAGAGCATCGTCAATCTCGCCTCGATCGAGGCGATCGCCGTGCTCGCCAGCTCGGGGCATCCCCAGGTGCACTACAACGCCTCGAAGGGCGCGGTCAGGATGCTGACGAAGGCGCTGGCGGTGGAGCTCGGGCGCCACGGGATCCGGGTGAACGCCATCTGCCCCGGGGTCACCGAGACGCCGCTGACCGCCGAGGGACTCGCCGACCCGGCGCGGCGCGAGTGGTTCATCAAGCAGATCCCGCTCGGGCGCCTCGGCCGGCCCGAAGACATCGCCGCCATGGCGTTGTTCCTCGCCTCCGACGACTCGGCCTACGTCACAGGCGCGGACCTCGTCGTCGACGGCGGATACCTCACCCAATAGATCGTGGGCGGCCACCGATGAGCACAGCTCCGGAAAGTTTCGGGCACCATGGCGAGGACCTCGACTCGATCTTCTCCACCTACCGGGCGCTGCGGACGGAGTGCCCCGTCGGGCGCAGCGAGCGCTATGGCGGATTCTGGTTCCTGACGAAATACGAGGACATCTGGGATGCGGAGCAGAATCCGAAGGCGTTCTCCGTCGAGCAGGGCATGCTCCTGCCCTCGCTCGGCAACGAGCGGCCGCTGATCCCGCTCGACATCGACGCGCCGGCCCTGCAGCAGTTCCGCCGGATGCTCCTGCCGGCGTTCGCCCCCGCCAGGATCGAGCGCCTCGAGCCGCTCGTACGCGAGGTGGCCGAACAGCTGATCGACGACTTCGCCGGCGAGGACGTGTTCGACGCCAGCTTGTCGTACGCGCGCATCCTGCCGATGGTCGTCTTCGCCGAGATGGCCGGACTGCCGAAAGAGGACTACGACCGCTTCCAGGACTGGGTCGAGCGCACCATGTACGGCCGGACGGAGAACCCGGAGGACGCCGTCGTCGCCTCGAAGGAGGTGTACGCCTACTTCCGCGCGCTCCGGCTCGAGCGCCTCGGGGAGCCGGAGCGCGACGACCTCGTCGGATGCCTTTTGTCCGGGCGCATCGACGGGAGGGGGCTGAGCGAGGATGAGTTCGCGGATTACTGTTTCTTGTTGCTGGTGGCGGGACTCGAGACCTCGGCCTGGTCGATCCGGGCGGCGCTCTGGCACCTCGCCCAGCATCCCGACGACCGGCGCCGGCTCGTGGCCGAGCCGGGGCTGATGGTCAAGGCGACCGAGGAGTTCCTCCGCTGCCTGGCACCGGTGCAGGGCATGGCGAGGACGCTGCGGGAGGACGTCGAGGTGCGGGGACAACAGCTCGCCGCCGGCGACCGGGTTCTCCTTTTGCTCGGGTCCGGGAACCGCGACGAGGAGGTCTTCGCCGACGCCGACACGGTCGTGATCGACCGCGGCGACAACCCGCACCTGGCGTTCGGGATCGGGGCGCACCGCTGCCTCGGCTCGAACCTCGGCCGGCGCGAGGTGCGCATCGGGCTCGAGACCCTGCTCCGGCGCATTCCCGAATTCGAGCTCGCCGACCCCGGCACGCCGTGGTGGGGCGTCGGCCCACTCCTGCTCAGAGACGGCCGTTCGGAGGCCGATCAGTGAGGATCACCGTCGACCCGGACCGGTGCCAGGGTCACAACCGCTGCCAGGTGCTCGTGCCCGAGGTCTTCGAGGTCGACGAGCTCGGCTACTCGGTCGTCATCATGGCGGACGTGCCCGAACACCTCGTAGCCCGCGTGCTCGAGGCGGCGCGCAACTGCCCCGAGCGGGCGATCTCGACCGACCTCGCACCAGGGGACGGCTCCGATTCCGACGCCTGAGCCGACCGTCGGGACCATCGACGTTCCGAATGGACCCAGGATCGCCTACCTCGAGGCCGGCGAGGGCGATCCCGTCCTGTTGCTGCACGGGTTCCCCGACACCGCGACGACCTTCGGGCCGCTCATCGACCTGCTTTCCGGCGAGGGGTACCGGTGCATCGCCCCGTGGCTGCGGGGATACTGGCCGACCGGGGCCGGTCGCTACTTCGACCAGGGCACGCTGCTCGCCGACGCCATCGGCCTCATCGATGCGCTCGGGCTCGGCGAGGTTCGTGTCGTCGGCCACGACTGGGGCGCCGACATCGCCTACGGGCTCGCGTCCGCGACCGATCTGGCGGTCCGCTCCGCGGTCACGCTGGCGATACCGCATACGACGGCTCTTCGCCGGAACCGCGCGGGCAACTTCGAGCAGTTGAAGCGTTCGTTCTACATCTGGCTGTTTCTCGCCGGCGATTTCGCCGACGACATCGTCGCGGCCGGCGACTGGGACTTCATCCGCGCTCTATGGCACGAATGGTCGCCAGGCTGGCAGGTGGATGAGAGCCACCTGCGCGAGGTGTTCGACGTGTTCGAACGGGACAACGGCCTCCGCTACCCGCTCGCCTACTACCGGGCCCTCTTCGACAAACAACTGCAGGACCCCAAGCTCCGCCATCTCCGCGCGCTGGTGGAGCGAGGACCGGTGGTGGCGCCCACGTTGCTGCTCATGGGTGAGCGCGACGGATGTGTCGGCACTGAGATGGCGGCCGGTGCCGAGGCCGCCTTTGCCGGTCCTTACGAAGCCGAGATCCTCCCGGGGTGCGGCCATTTCCTCCATCTCGAGCAGCCGCAGGAGGTCGGCGCCCGGATCGCCGGCTGGTTCGCCCGCTACTGACCGCCGGCCGTCGACGCCGGCCCGTAGCGCGACTCGTAGCTGGCGACGGCGTTCGCGAAGCACTCGATCGGCGCCCGCACGATGCCGGCTCCGATCTGCCCGCCGCCGCGACCGGCGAGGCCGACGTCGAGCACTGGCGTGATGCCGGTGCTCACGACCCGGAAGACGTCGATCCCGGTCGGCGTGCCTCGATACTGCAGAAACGGGATCTTGTAGTCCGTGTGCTCCCCCACCGTGATGTCGTACATGGCGAGGTTCATCTCCACCATCGCCTGCGGCGAGCCGCCCTGGTAATTCTGCAGCGGGAACGCCGCCGCCTGGGCGAAGCCGCCGAGGCCGACGGTCTCGTTGATGATCGACTCGCCGCCGATCCAGTCGATGTCGTCGGTCGTGAACCCCTCGAACATCTTTGCGTTCACCTGCGGGTAGGGGCCGAGCTCCCAGCGGTCGCCGAGCCCGCTCACGCGGATGGCGACGCCCCGGCTGTAGAGGGCCATCGACGTCACGACGCTCGAGCCCTCGATGCCGTGGGCGGGGTCGGCCGTCGCCTTGCTGGCCGCCATCGAGAGGCGCAGGAAGAAATAGTCGCTGCCGGCCAGGTACTCGAGCGTCTGCTCCACGGGCCGCCGGCCCGCCTCGGCGACGGCGAGCAGATGCGGGTAGAGCTCGCGGGCGAACAACGGCGTTGCGGCGGCGTTGCGGCTGTGCAGCTCGTCGCCCATGTGGAGGGCGCGGACCATGAGCGGCTTGAGGGCGATGCCGCCGGCGCGCGTCACGGCCTCGCGCAGCGTCGGCGCGATCACCTCGGCGAGGAAGTGCAGCTGATCGCGCACACCCTCGTCGTAGGCGCCGTAGTTGAGCCGCCGGCGGGACTCGCCTTCGTAGAAATTGCAAAACGCAAAGTTCCCGAACGCCCGGTTCTCCACCACGAACACCGGCATCGAGGCGGTGTAGATGCCCGCAACCGATCCGATGCAGCCGTGGTCCTGGCAGCCCTCGACCTTGATCGCGCCGGCGGCGAGCTTGCGCTCCGCGTCCTCGACGTCGGAGGCGAGCCCTTCGAAGAGCGCCCCGTACATGATGGCGTTGCGGGCCCCGCCCCTGTAGTCCTCCCACGCCAGGCGCGGCCCGGAGGCGAGGATCGTGTCGGGCGTCATGCCCGGGACCACGTCGCCGGCGGGCTGGATGTCGACGAGGACCGGCTCGGCCCGGCACATCCGGTCGAAGGCGACGAGGTTGGCGCCGTCCCGGTTCGGCGCCGGCTCGTTGGGCTCGTTCACCATGCGGAGACGCCCCCGTCCACCCGGATGACCGACCCGGTGACGTACGAGGACCGGTCGGAGAGGAGGAACTCGACGACGTCGGCGATCTCCTCGACCTCCCCGAGCCTGCCGAGCGGGACCTGACCGATCAGCACGTCCTCGCCGCCGGACATCGACGCCCACGACGGCGCCATCGGGACGCGGATGTAGCCGGGGGCGATGGCGTTGACCCGGATCTGGCGGGGTGCGAGCTCGCAGGCGAGCACCCGGGTCATGGCTTCGAGCCCGGCCTTGCTCGCCGAGTACATGGCGGTTCCGGCGAAGCGGCCGATCGCCCCGACGATGCTCGAGATGTTCACGACGGCCGCTCCGGCTCCGAGGCTGGGCAACGCCGCCCGGGTGACGCGGCCGGCGCCCATGACGTTGACCGCCCACATCGCGTCGGCCTCTTCCTGCGGCATGACGTCGGCCCGGGCCTCGCGGAGCACGCCGGCGCAGTTGACGACACCGGTGAGCTTGCCCATCCGCAACGCCGCCTGGACGGCGGCCTCCGCGCTCGCGTCGGAGCGGACGTCCATCGGGTAGTCGACGACGTCGCCGGCCGCGGCCGGCGCGACTGTCTCCGCCGGCGGGTCGCCGACGCCGACGTCGCCCGCCAGCACGGCGTAGCCGGCGCCGGCGAGGCGGGCGCAGATGGCGCGGCCGATGCCTCCGGTGCCGCCGGTCACGAGCGCGACGTCGGTCATCTGCCTGACCGCTTCATGTGGACACCCCCGACACCCCCGGCTAGAAGAACTGCAGATAGCGACGGACTTCCCAGTCCGTCACCGCGGCCCGGAATTGCTCGAGCTCCCAGCGCCGCGTGGCGGCGAAGAAGCGGACGAACTCGGCGCCCAGGTACTCGGCCGCCACCTCGCTCGCCTCGAACGCCTCGATCGCCCGCTCGAGCGACGTGGGCACGGCCGGGATGGAGGCATCGTGATAGGCGTTGTGCGTGATCGGATCCGGCGGCTTGATCCCGTTCTCGATCCCGTAGAGGCCGCCGGCGATGCAGCCCGCCATGGCGAGGTACGGGTTGACATCGCCGCCCGGGACCCGGTTCTCGACGCGCATGCCGTCCGCGTTCTCGTTTATCACCCGGACGCCGCAGGTCCGGTTCTCGAAGCCCCACGAGGCCGTGGTGCCGGCGCCGGCGTCGGGCTGGAACCGCTTGTAGGAGTTGAGTGTCGGCGCGAAGAGCAGGGTCATCTCCTGCAGGGTGGCGACCTGACCACCGATGTAGCTGAGAGCGATGTCCGAGATGTGTCCGGGAGCGTCCTCCTCCCAGCAGAGGTTCCTGTCACCCGACCAGAGCGACTGGTGGATGTGGCAGCTCGACCCCCATCCGGGAAGCGTCTTGGCCATGAACGTCGCCAGCAGATCCTGCGCCGCCGCCATCTCCTTCACCGCGTGCTTGAAGAGGAACGCCCGGTCGGCCGCCTCGAGCAGATCGCAGTACAGGAGGTTCACCTCCTGCTGACCGGCTCCGCCTTCGGGATTCCAGTATTCGACCGGGATCCCGTATTGCTCCAAGTGCCTCGTGAGCGGACGCATGACGTGCTCGTCCGTCGTGCCGCGGAAGATGCTGTAGGCGCCGAGGCGCAGGTTCAAGGGCTTGAGTGCCGCCGACCGGTGACCGCTCTCCTCGAGGCTCGCCTCGTCTTCCTTGAACAGGAAGAACTCGAGCTCGGCTGCGAACTTCGGGAGAAGTCCCCTTTCCGCCGCCCGGTCGACGAGGCGCCTGAGAATCAGCCGGGGAGCGATCTCGACCGGCGAGCCGTCGTGGAAGAAGTGCTCGCACAGCACGACGGCGGTCCGGTCGAGCCAGGGCGCGATGCGCAGCGTGGCGAGGTCGGGGATGGGGAGCACATCACCGAAGCCGAGATCCCACGACGGCCACCAACCGGGGTAGCCCGCCTCCCGCTCCATGACGTTTTCCTCGCTGTCGATGGCCCAGAAGAAGTCCGAGACGTGAACGGGGTTGAGCGGGTGCTCGACGAATCGTGCGGCGGGGACCCGCTTTCCGCGGAAGATCCCGTTCAGGTCGCTGGAGCCGGCGACGACGACCTCGATGCCGCTCTCCTGCAGGGTCCGGCGCGTCTGGTCGACGAGCGGTCTCTGCCGCGCCAGGAAGCCCTCCACTGTCTCTGCCATGAGATCCCTTCCCCGATCCGTCCGTCTCCCCGAGCCAGTCGCCGGGCCGGAGCCCGGTGGCCGAGCCCCGGCCGGCCTACTAGGAGCTGTCGCGTGCACCCGGCCAGCCGGGAACGCCGGCGAGAACGATGGTGCCACCTCCTGGGCGAATCGTGAAGCCCAGCGGCGGCGCACCTCGACGGGCACGCCCGGAGTGGAGAACTGGCAGATGAAATTGTTGAACCCGATGTCCACGAACGTCTGCAGCTTGGCGGCGACGGTCGACGCGGAGCCGATGAGCTGCCACTTGGTCCAGGGCCTGATCCCCTCGGGCTTGGTCCGCGCCTGCATGCCGGCGAAGATCTGCTTCCAGGCCTCGTAACCGGGCGTGTTCTCCCAGTCCGTGACTTCCGGCGTGTAGTGGTCGATCTGGGCCTGCATGTAGCGCGGCTTGAACTCGCAGGCTTCCTCGATGGCCTCCTCGTCGGTGTCCGCGACGATGCAGTCGACCATGATCGGGCACGACACGTCGACGACCCGCCGGCCGCTGGCGGCTTCCCAGTTGCGGAGGGAGGCGGCTTGTTTCTCGAGGTCGCCGATGGAGGTGCACAGGGGCAGCAGCCCGAGCTCGCCCATGATGGCGGCGCTGTCCGGGCTCCCGATGGCGCCGTAGAAGTGGATCCGTTCGCGGTTGGGGAGCGGTCGCAACCGGATCCGTTTCGGGACGCTCAGATACTCGCCCTCGTAGCTGAAGGGCTCTCCCGTCAACGCCAGATCGAGGATCTCCCAGGTCTCCTTGAAGCGGGCACGCGCCTGCGACATGTCGAGACCGAAGGCGTCGAACTCGTACTTGGCCGTCCCGCGCCCGAGACCGAGGTGCATGTCGTGCTCGGTGAGCAGCGACGTCATGGCAATCTGGCCGGCGAGGCGCAGCGGGTCGTGCCACGGGGTGACGAGGACGCAGGTCCCGTAAGAGAACTCCGGGAAGCGGCCGGCGAGATGGGCCATGAGCAGCATCGGGTCCGGCGTGGGGAAGTAGTCGCTGAAATGGTGCTCGAGAAGCCATGCGTTGCGGTAGCCGAGAGCGCTGTAGAGCTCGCAGTCCTCGAGGAAGGCGTCGTACATCGACGCGTCCGACGAGCCTGGTGCGCCGGCGGCCGTGACCACGAAACCGAATTCGATCTCCCGCTCCGCCATCGCCGTCTCCTTCACGCTTGGTCCCTTTGGTTTGAACTATAGACCTTTGACCTTCGGGTGCAAGTGGCCCCACGGCCGGCGTGGCTGACCGGGGCGTTCCGAGCGCAGCGAACCCTTGACAGTTCTGCCGCCTGGTCTTAAGGTTCGCGCCGTAGTCCAAGCCAGAACGGGGGGCGAGTTATGGACATCGAGGATCGCGCAGGCACCACAGCCGCCAACGGCGGGGGCACGACGACGGCGGTCGAAGGGGGTGACGCGAACTCGCTCGACATCTCGCAGCGAACCGACATCAGCCACCTGAAGAAGGCCGCTGTCGGGCTCGGCGGAGTGCTGTTCATCTCGTTCGCGGCGATGTCGCCACTGACCGGACAGCTGGGCAACGTCCCGCTCGCGATCTCCCTCGGTAATGGCATCGGCGCGCCCGCCGGGTTCGAGATCGGCATCGTCGTGCTCGCCCTTTTCTGCGTCGGCTATCTCCAGATGCTCAAGCGGGTCCCGTCCAGTGGCGGCTTCTACAGCTTCATCAGCCGTGGGTTGGGGCGCCCGCTCGGCATGGCCGCAGGATGGTCGTCGGTCATGGCCTATGCCGTCATCGTCGGCTCGCTGCTCGGTGCGTTCTCGTACTTTGGGAACATCACGATCAAGCAGTTCTTCCACGTGTCGATTCCCTGGCCGATTCTCGCCTTCGCGGCATTGGCGTTGATCGGCATCCTGGGGCACTTCGACGTCCGGCTCAACACGCGCATCCTCGGCGTCGCACTCATCCTCGAGATGCTCGTGCTGACGGTCATGATCGTGGCCGTGTTCGCCAAGGGCGGCGGTCCGGACGGGATCACGACCGCTCCGATCAACCCATCGAACGCGTTCCGGGGTATCGCCCCGGGCGTCGGCATCTTCTACGCCGTCTGGTCCTGGGTCGGCTTCGAGACCATCCCGAACTACGCCGAGGAGTCCAAGAACCCGAAGCGAATCGGTGGCCAGGCGCTCTTCATCTGCGTGATCGGTGGCGGCATATTCTTCATGGTCTCCGCTTGGGCCGTCATCGTCGGCTGGGGCCTCCTGCCCTCCGTGCATCAGGCGACCGTCAACGGCGGCAACCTCTACTACGGCGTGGCGCAGAAGTTCGTGGGTGTCTGGCTCAAGGACGTCATGGAGTGGCTGATCTTGACGTCGTCGTTCGCCTGCGCCCTGTCCTTCCACAACACCACCTCGCGCTACCTGTACGTGATCGGCCGGGAAGGTGTATTCAACAAGGCTCTCGGGCGGACCCACGAGCGCTGGGAGAGCCCGTACATCGCGAACGCGGTCACGGTTGTGATCGTCGCTGTTCTGACTGGCGCCTTCATCGTCAGCTGGTACGCCTTCCCTTCGTGGCAGGCCTTCGTCAAGCCGTTCGGCGGGTGGGCCGTGGCGCCTTATTACGAGCTCTTCGGCTGGTATGCCATCATCGCGACCTTCACCGTGCTGGTGAACCAGTTGATCTGCTCGATCGCGTGCATCACGTTCTTCCGCCAACCGGAGAACAAGGACGGCTGGAATCATCTGGACGACCGGGGTCTTCCCGGTGCTCAGCGTCGGTGCCATGGGCTACGTGCTCTACCTCCTATGGCACAACCTCTCGGCGATCGGCGGCGGTGGCGTCGATTTCGTCCAGGCGATCCCCTGGCTCTGTCTCGGCTGGATGGTGGTCGGGCTGCTGCTGGCGCTGGTCTTGAAGGCCCGCAGCCCTAAGAAGTACGAGATGCTCGGCCGGATGGTGAACACCGGCATCGACTGAGCGTTCCGCCGCCCCGCCCCGGCTACGGGCGGTCGCGGCCCGAGCGGGCGGAGGAGCCGAGCACGGCCGGCTTCGTCTCGCCGACGCGCTCGTAGGCCTCGGCCGGAATCTGCGACGGATCCTTGTAGATCGTCCACGTGCAACGGCCTTCGCCGCGGCCCTGTGGCCAGAGCGGCGGATCGACGACGCGCAGCGGATAGCCGAACCGGCGGATCGGGATCCGCTCCTGCAACTGGCAGCAGTGCACGCAATACAGGCAGACGCCGGCCTTGCCCCACGACCAGTCGTGCGGGCGGGTCGTGACGCCGAAGCGGGGGGCGTTGCCGCTCTCGCCGACCTCGCCGGCGCCGAGGCCCTCGTCGCCGCCGGCGCCCGGGCCGTCGTCCATTCCGTCTACGAACGTCCGGCCGCCGGTGCCACACGGCGAGAAACGGAACACGATTCGGTCAGCCTCCTCCACGATCTCGATGTCGCCGAGCCGCCCGGGGCCCGACAGATGGCCACGGAACGTCTCGGCCGTGTCCACCGCGAGGATCTCGAGCGAGTCGCGCCATGGCACCCGGTCGACGTCGAAGCTGTCGCGCGTGGCGTAGAAGCCGCCCATCAGCTCGTCCCAGAAGTCTTCGACGCGCTCCTCCCCCAAATGCTTCGCGCACAGATCGGCGTAGCGGTACACGCGGTCGCAGCCGTCGTCGTGCGCTTGGCGCCACTTCGCCACGGCCGCCTGGTAGGCCTCGAGGGCGGCGGCGGTCCCGCCGGCGCCGGTGCCGGCGCCTGCGGCCGCGCACGCCGCTGCGAAGTCCTCGACGGCGCTCTCGTAGGCGCGCCACGACTCGCCGAGGCTGGGCTGGGCCGGGTCGGGCCCGGCCGCGCGCAGCTCGGCGTCCGGAACGCCTTCACGGAGGAGGAAGCGTTGCGCGGCGTCGAAAAAGCCGGGAAACAGCGCGAAAGGCTCGGCCATCTCGACGAGCGTGTAGCGGGCCAGGTCGGCCGCGTCTTCGTCCCGGCCCTCGGCGACGGCGCGTTCGATCAGGCGATGCGTGGAGACAGCCTGCTCTCTCAAGGCTCCGGTGCGCGTCGCCCGGCCGAGCAGGCCGTGGTGGGCGACGGGCCCGCTCACCTCAGCACCGTTCGAAATAACGGCGAAGCTCCCAGTCGGTGACGCCCCCGTTGGGGTCGGTCTCGGTCTCGTAGAGGTACCGCTCGAAGGCTTGCTGCTCGAGGCGCGCGACCTGGAGCAGATGGGTGCAGACCTCGTCACCGAATGCCTCCCGCGCGACCGCGCTCGTGGAGAAGGCCTCGACGGACTCCTCCATGCTTGCCGGGAGGTGTGGCCCGTCGGAGGTGTAGGCGTTGCCGGCGTACGGCTCGCCGGCGTCGAGCTTCCCGTCGATGCCGTGCAGCCCGGCCGCGATCGTGGCGCTGAAAGCGAGGTAGGGGTTGGCGTCCGCCCCCGGTGCGCGGTTCTCGACCCGAAACGACGGTCCCTCGCCCACCACCCGGTACGCGCACGTGCGGTTGTCGCTCCCCCAGGTGATCGTCGTCGGAGCGAACGAGTCGGGCACGTAGCGTCGGTAGGAATTCGGGTACGGGGCGAACATCCAGCTGAGCTCGTGCGCCGTCGCGAGCTGGCCTCCGAGGTAGTGGCTGAACGTCTCCGAAGCCCGCCTCGGGTCTGACGCGTCGGCGCTCAGGGGCTCGATGCCTTCCAGGTCCCAGAGGCTCGAGTGGACGTGGAACGAGGACCCGACCTCCCTCGCCGACCACTTGGCCATGAACGTGGCGGAAAGCCCGTCGAGAGCCGCGATCTCCTTGATGCCGTGCTTGTAGATCGCATGCCGGTCGGCCATCTCGAGGGCGTCGGCGAAGACGAGATTGATCTCGTGCTGGCCCAGGCCCCACTCTCCCTTGGACGATTCGACCGGGACTCTGGCACCCTCCATGCCGTTGCGGATCTGGGATATGAGCCACTCGTCCTTCGTCGTCTGGAGGAGGTGGTAGTCCGTCCGGTAGTACGACATCGGCTGCATGTCGCGGTAAAGCTGCAGCCAGGCGTCGCGGTAGCTGTCGCGGAAGAAGAACACCTCGACTTCAGACCCACAGAAGACCTTCAGCCCGTGCGCTTTCGCGCGCTCGATCTGGCGCTTCAGGATCTGGCGCGGCGACACCTCGACCGGCTCTTCGCCGTTCTCCTGCACGGCGTCGCACAGTACGAGCGCCGTGCGGTCGAGCCAAGGCACGAGGCGAAGCGTCGACCAGTCGGGAACCATCGAGAAATCCTGAAATCCTCGTTCCCAGTCGGTGAGCGCGAATCCCGGCTGCGGCTCCATGTCCATGTCGACCGTGAACAGGTAGTTGGAAGCGTGCAGGCGCTCGCCGTGCAGCAGGTTGCGGCACGTGCGGGGCGTGACGCGCTTGCCCATGAGGCGTCCCCATAGGTCGACGAGCGCGCAGACGACTGTGTCGACGCGTCCCGAGCTGAACAGTTCCTCGAGCTGTTCGGGGTCAACATGGCCGTCTGGTCGGATGTCCAATGTGGGCTCCCCGCTTCGTGAGCGTGACGAAGCCCTTGTCCGTGGCAAAACGTGTCAGACAAGGGCAACACCATCCTATCGGCCGGTCCCGACCTGCCAGAAAAGGCTCTCGCGTGTCGGTCCCGGCGGCGCGATGCGTTACCGTCTTTCACGAGCGCCAACAGCCACAGGGAGGTCCCATTGAAGCCCATCGTCGGCGTGACGTCGGTTCCGAAGATCGCCCATTCGGGCTATGGCGATACGCCGCACGAGTCGGCGCCCGAGCTCTACCTCGACGCGCTCGCACAAGCCGGGGCGACGACGGTGATCCTGCCCGTGCACGCCGAGCCGGATGAGCGGTTGTTCGCCCTCTGCGATGCGTTTCTCTTGACCGGTGGCGGCGACGTCGATCCCGCCCGCTATGACGGGACGCCGAACGAGCGCGTGTACGGCGTGGACGACGAGCGGGACGAGTACGAGACCGCGCTCGTTCACTACGCGGTGAACAACGACGTTCCGCTGCTTGCGATCTGCCGCGGGATCCAGATCCTGAACGTCGTTCTGGGCGGCACGCTCGTCGTCGACATCTCGACGGAACGGCCGGAATCGCTCCGGCACCTCGACCTCGAACACTGGACCGGGACGTCCCACACTGTCAGCATCGCCGCCGGGAGCACCCTGTCCAAGCTTGTCGGCGAGGAGCTGGCGGTGAACTCGATGCACCACCAGGGAGTCGCTCTTCCGGGGAACGGGCTCGTGCCCGTGGCCTGGGCGCCCGACGGCATGGTGGAAGCGGTCGAGTACGCCGACAAGCGCTTCATCGTCGGGCTGCAGTGGCACCCGGAGTGCCTCGGGGCGGCCCATCCGGCTTTCCCCGTGTTCGAGGGCCTTGTCGAAGCGGCCCGGGACGGGCGCGCCTGAGCGCTCCGGCTCAGAGCAGATGCGCCGGCTCGAGCGGCGACCCGTCGTGGAAGCGGCTGGCGCGAAAAGGCCTCAGGTCGAACGGGACGTCCTTGCCGTTCACCAGCGCGGCGACGATCTCGCCGATGACAGGGGAGACCCCGAAACCGTGGCCGCTCATGCCCGTCGCGACGACGAGTCCTGACGGCCCGGCTGACGCATCCAGCACGGGCAGGGCGTCAGGGGTGGCGTCGATCTCCCCCGCCCACGCGCGAAGGAGCCGGATTTCCGGGAGTTCCGGGAAGTAGCCCCTGATCCGCTCGAGGCAGAAGGCGACGTCGTCACCGTCCGGCGCCGGGATCGCCACGTCGCTGCCGGCCGAGGCCACCAGCCTCGCGGCGGCGCGGGCGAGGCCTCTCGGGTCGACCCGCAGGCGGAGCTGCGACCGGTTGGCGAGGTAGCTCCGGAGGTACAGGCGGGTGTGGCGGAGGGAGGTGGGGTCGAGGACGACTTGGTTTCTGGTTGCTCCGGCGAGGCGGAGCGAGCCCGACTTGTCCTGGCGGATGAACAGGTCACCGGTCCAGGCCGCGGTCCGCGTCACCGGTGCCACCGGCTCGGTCAGCACGACGGTCTGGCGCACGAATCGCTGCGGGATCTCGATGCCGAGCGAGCGTGCGAGCTTGGTGCTGGCGCTCCCGGCGGCGAGGACGACCGTAGCGGCGGAGATCTCCCCGAGCGGGGTGCGCACCCCCCGCACGCGTCCGCCCGCCGTGACGATCGACTCCGCCGGCAGCCCCTCCACGATCCGAACCCCGCGCGAGCGCAGCACTGCTCTCGTAGGCCTGACAGGTCGCCACGGGATTGACGTGGCCGTCGCTCGCCGTGAAGATCCCGAGGAGCCAGTCGCCGGCGCCGGCCGAGAGGATCGACCGGATCTCGCTGTCGCTGACCACCCGGGTGTCGAGGCCGCGGCCGGCGGCGAGCTTCGCCCATTCCTCGTACCGGGCGGCCTGGGCCGGGTCGTTCGTCAGCCTGAGGTTGCCGCCCTGCTGCCACTCGAGGTCGGCGCCGAGCTCCTCCGACAGCCGCTGCCAGCGGCGGTTGGCCGCCATCATGATGGGGAGCTCGGCCGCGGCGCGGCCCTGCTGGCGCACGAAGCCGAGATTCCGGCCGGACTGTGCGGCCCCGACGCGGTCCCGCTCGACGACGACGACAGAAGCGCCGGCGTTGGTGAGCTCGTAGGCCGAGGCGAGCCCGAGGATGCCGGCGCCGATGACGACGACGTCGCAGCTCGCCGGAAGGCCGCTTCCCGGGCCCGAGCTGCTCACGCCGGCCTCTGGCCGTCGGCTCAGCGCACCACCAGGACCGGCGTTGTGCCCAGATGGAGCACCTTGTGGGTCGTGCTGCCCATGACGAGTCCTTCGAGGTCCGTGCGGCCCCGGGTCCCCATGACGATCACCGAAGACCCGGACTCGTCGGCCTCCTCGATGATCTCGGCCGCCACCCGACCGGTATGCGAGCTCCGCACGACCCCCGTCGCGGTGACCCCGCCGTCGGCCAGCACCTTGAGGGCGCTATCGACGATCGCCTGCGCCTCGTCGGTGAATTCCTTGGGAACCGGGCCCGGTTTCCCGATGGACATCTCCCGGACGTGGACGACGCGGACCTTGCCCTTGGCAAGCGTGGCGAGATCCTTGGCGGCCGACAGCGCGTGCTGCGAGTGGTCGGAGTGGTCGATGGCCACGAGGATTGTTTCGAACACGTTGGTCCCCCTTGCTCTGCCCGTCGGATGAGCTGCCCGGCTCAGTAAACGACACGTTATGACCAACGACCCAATTCCGGCCAGTAGAGCTGCATTCGGCGCCTTGACACGAGGCTTGGGGCGGTGTTGCCTGATGTCCGATGGGCAACCACCGTGGGCCGGTCGACCACGTCCGGGACGCGGCGCGGGAGGTGTCCGGCTGGCTCGATCTGCTCGGCAGGAACTGTTGCGCCGGCCGCTCCTACCGCGGGATGGACGACGCCAAGGCACGGGCCGATTGCGAGGACGCCGCGGCGGACGCCGAGTCCGCCGAGTCCGCCGAGTCTGCCGGGGACTCCGTTCCGGTCTACCGCGCGCCCTCGCGCTGATCTCGTGGGGCGCGAAATGACGGGCGCCGGCGAGGCGGTCGTAGGACGCATCCGCTTCATGGATTCCCAGCGCGTGAACCTGGACGGCTTCGCGGTCGAGGACGTCGAGCTCGGGCTCGTCGCCTTGCGCTCACCGTTCGACCCGGAGCCCAGCCTCGTCGTGCACGACGGGCGGGTCGTCGAGCTCGACGGCGTCGCCGAGGACGAGTTCGACTCGATCGACGAGTACATCGCACGCCACGGCCTCGACCTCGGGGTCGCCGCGGAGGCGATGGCGATCGACGACGTCGCGTTCGCCCGCATGCTCGTCGACCCCGGCGTGAGCCGCGCAGAGGTCGTCCGGCTTTCCGCCGGCACGACGCCGGCGAAGCTGGCGCGCGTGCTGGCGCTGCTGCGGCCGGCGGAGCTCGTGATGGCGATGACGAAGCTGCGTGCCCGGCGAACGCCGAGCAACCAGGCGCACGTGACGAACCGCCTCGACGACCCGCTCCTGTTGGCTGCGGACGCCGCCACCGCAGCCGCCTTCGGCTTCCGCGAGATCGAGACGACGGTGCCGGTCCTGGCGGATGCGCCGAGCAACGCCGTCGCCTGTCTCATCGGCTCCGCGGCGGCGTCTGCGGGTGTCCTCATCCAGTGCTCGGTCGAGGAAGCCTTGGAGCTCGAGCTCGGCATGCGGGGCCTCACGTCCTACGCCGAGACGATCTCGCTCTACGGGACCGAGCAGGTCTTCGTGGACGGCGACGACACGCCGTGGTCGAAGGCGTTCCTCACGTCCGCCTACGCGTCGCGGGGCATGAAGATGCGGGTGTCCTCCGGCTCTGGGGCCGAGGCGCTCATGGCGGGGGCGGAGCGCAAGTCGATGTTCTACCTGGAGGCACGCTGCGTGTCGCTGGCCCGGGCTATCGGTGCCCAAGGCGTGCAGAACGGCGGCATCGACGCCGCCAGCGTGGCCGGCGCCGTGCCGCGCGGCGTCAGGGCGCTCATGGCGGAGAACGTCATGGTCATGATGCGCAACCTCGAGTCCTGCTCTGGCAACGACGCACTCATGAGCGAGTCGGACATGCGGCGCACCTCCCGGACCCTGCCGATCGTGCTGGCGGGCTCCGACTACGTCTTCAGTGGTTTCGGGATGATCCAGCGCTACGACAACATGTTCGGCCCGAGCAACTTCAACGCCGAGGACATCGACGATTTCCTCATCATGCAGCGCGACTGGGGGATCGACGGCGGCCTGCGCACCGTCACGCCCGAGGCCGTGGCGGCGGTACGCCGCCGGGCGGCGGAGGCCTGCCGTGCGGTCTACCGGCACCTCGGCCTCGCCGACTTCAGCGACGCCCATCTCGAACTGGCGGTGGACGCAGCCGGATCGAAGGATCTCGGCGAGACCGACACGCTCGCCGTCCTCTCCGCCGCCCAGGCGATCCGAGACGCCGGCATGACGGTCGTCGACATCGTGGCCGCCCTCGACGAGACCGGGTTCGAGGAGGAGGCCGAGCGGGTGCTGGCGCTCACCCGCGCCCGGGTCGGCGGCGACTACCTGCAGACGGCTGCCATTTTCGACGAGCAGATGGGCGTGCTGTCGCTCGTGACCGATCCGAACGACTACGCCGGCCCCGGCACCGGCTACGAGCCGGCGCCAGCACGCCAGCTCGAGATCGACGCCATCCGCCAGGCGCTCGGCGTGGACGATCTGGCGGCCGAGCAGGCAGGTTGGGCATCGCCACTTCTGCGGCCGCTCGGGCCGGCCCGGCCGGGAGAGGACCCGCGTGACGTCATCATCGGGGTCTCGCCGGCCGTAGGTCGTGACGTCTGGCGCACGCTGTCCGGCCAGCTCGTCGTCGACGTGATCGGCGAGCTGCTGGCCGGCCTCGAGGAGGAGGGCTGCATCGGCAGGGTCGTCCGCGTGAACGACGCCGTCGACCTCGGACGCATCGGTCTCAGCGTCGCCAGGCTCTCCGGCTCGGGGATCGGGATCGGGCTGCAGGGCAAGGGAACGGCGTTGATCCACCGGAGGGATCTCCCCCCGCTCGCCAACCTCGAGCTGTACTCGACGGCTCCGGTCGTGACGCCGGCGCTGTACCGGCTGCTCGGCGCGAACGCCGCCCGCCACGCCAAGGGCTCGACGCCCGACCCTGCCCGGAATCCGTACACCGACGAGGCGATCGAGGCGCGCTACCACACGAAGGTCATCGCGCTCGTGGCCCTCGAGCGGCGTTGGGTCCGTGACGGTTGCCCGCCGGAGGAGCTCTCGCTCGAGGGGCTTCGGTGACGAGCGACGGCGCCGGTGGCGCCTCGGGCGCCGGCGCAGCCGGCGCCGGCGCAGAGGGTGCGGGCGCCGGCGCACACCCCGAGGCCCGGGACGCTCAGCTCCGGGCGCTGTCGGGCAGGGCCGCCGGCGAGCTCACGCTCGCGGCCGTCCGCCGCGGCGAGCTCGGCGTCTCGGACCTACGGATCCACCCGAGCACGCTCGAGTTCCAAGCCGAGGTCGCCGAGCGACACGAGAACCCGCAACTGGCCGACAATCTGCGACGCGCCGCCGAGCTCACGCGCCTGAGCGATGCCGAAGTTCTCGGCATCTACGAGGCACTGCGGCCGAGGCGGTCGTCGCAAGCCGAGCTTGAACAGCTGGCGGCCTCGCTCTCGGAGCGGGGGTTGCCACGCACGGGCGCGCTCGTCCGCGAGGCGGCGGCTGTCTACGGACGGCGCGGGCTGGTGGGCTGACGCCGGTGACGGTTGTCGCCGGCATCGACGTCGGCAACGCCACAACCGAAGTCGTGGCGGTCCGTTACGGGGCCCACGGGCCCGAGGTGATCGGAGCCGACCGCCTCCCGACCCGGGGGCGCAAAGGCTCGCTCGAGTCGTTGCAGGGAGCGGCCGCGCTCGTGCGCCGGCTGGAGCGTGCGCTCGGCACGTCGGTCGACTCCGGCGTCGTAGCGCCGCTTCGTGCGGTCGAGACCTCGACGCTGTCCGTCCCCGAGCTCGCTCCGGCGACCGGGAGGCTCCGCCTCGTGGCATCGGCGGTCGGCACCCCGGGCGGCCGCGGCGCCTGCATCGGAACGCCGCTGACGCTCGAGGCGCTCGAGGCGCTCGCCGGGGCGCCGGCGGCGCCGCCCGGGGCGCACCTGGCGCCGCCCGGGGCGCACCTGGCGCCGGCGAGGACGGCCACCCGGACGGACCGTTCGTCGTTCTCCTGCCGGCGGGGCTGCACTACCGGGTGGCGGCGCAGAGTCTCGGGAGGCTGCGAGACGCGGGGTGGCCGATCGGCGCCGTGCTCGTGCCTGGAGACGAGGGCGTGCTCGTCTCGAATCGGCTCGGCGCCGACATCCCGGTCGTCGACCTCGTCGACACCGGAGCGCTCGCGACGAGCGCCCTGGTCGGAGTCGAGGTGCGAGATCCCGGACGACCGCTCCGGATTCTCTCCGATCCGGTCGCGTTGGCGGCACGATTCGCGCTCAGCGAGCGAGCCGATCTCGACGCTGTGGCCGCGTTGAGCCGGTTGCTGCTCGACAGCTCGAACGCCGTCGTCGCGCTCGACGGGCGACGGGCGGCTCCGGACGCCCGCGACGAGGGCTGGATCGAGACCGCGGACGGGCGTCAACCCTTTCGAGAGGCTGCGCCTCGCCTCGCCGGCTCCCCGCCCGGAAGCGTGACGTCGTTCGCCGTCCCGGGCGCCGTGCGGCCCGTGCATGTCGACGATCTGTGGGCCGTGGACCTCGGCGCCGTGGCAGATACCGCCGGCCAGCGCAAGGGGAGCCTGGCGTCGCGCGCCTTCGTCGTCGCGGCGCTGCTTCGGATGACGACCGGTGATCCGCCGGCGGATCGCATGGCCGGTCTGCTCGACATCCCGGTCGTTTGCGCCCCGAGCGAAACCGCAGCCGCCCGCGTCGGCGCGCTGACGACGCCCGGGGCGGTGTCTCATGCGCTCGTGATCGACATCGGCGCCGGCACGATCGATGCCATGGCGCCGGAGAGCGAGGTCGTGGCGGCCGGGGCCGGCGAGATGCTGACGATGGCGGTCGCCGAGACGCTGGGTCTGCCATTGGCGGCGGCGGACTGGGTCAAGCGCGGCCCGAGCGTTCGGGTGGAAGCGGGGCAGCGTTACGAGGCCGAGGACGGGACTCGCGGCTTCCTGGAGCGGCCGGCGGCTCCGGCCGTGACGGGCATGCTGGCCGTGCCGGGACCAACAGGGCTCCTTGCCTTCGACCGCCGCCACGCTCCGGCCGAATGGCGATCGCTGCGGCTGAGGCTCAAGGAGGCCGTGTTGGCTACGAACCTGAAGCGGGCTCTCCGTCTGATGGGCTCGTACCCTCGTCAGGTCTTGATCGTGGGCGGGCCGGCCGCGGACGACGAGCTGCTCGGTGTGCTGACGCGGGCGCTGCCCGACGACGTCGTCATCGGGCGGGGGGACGTCGGAGGGACGTTGGACCAAGCGCCGGCGGGCTCCGGCTTCGCGCTCGGCCACCGGTACGCGGCCGCTCTCGGGCTGGCACTGTTGATATCGCCTGCTTGAGGGGGGAGAATCGCTCCATGACAAGCCTCGCTGTGATCTCGCTTCCCCTCGTGAACCACTGGATCGGGGGCAAGTCCCACGACGGGATCCCCGAGCGCGTCGGCGACGTGTACAACCCCTCGACCGGACAGGTCACGAAACAGGTCGCTTTCGCATCCGCCCCCGAAGTCGACGAGGCCGTCGCCGCCGCCACGAGCGCGTTCACGACCTGGCGGCACTCGTCCCTCGCTCAGCGAGCCAAGCTGCTGTTCGCATTCCGGGAGCTCGCCACCGAGCGAGCGTCGGAATTGGCCGAGATCGTCACCTCCGAGCACGGCAAGGTCCTGGTTGACGCACTGGGCGAGGTGACTCGCGGACTCGAGGTGATCGAATTCGCCTGCGGCATCCCGCAATTGCTGAAGGGGAGCTACTCCGAGAACGTGTCGACGAACGTCGACGTGTACTCGATCCGCCAGCCGCTCGGCCCGGTCGCCATCATCAGCCCCTTCAATTTCCCGGCGATGGTCCCGGCGTGGTTCTTCCCGATCGCGATCGCGTGCGGCAATACGGTCGTGCTCAAGCCGAGCGAGAAGGACCCGTCGGCGTCGATCTGGCTGGCCGAGCTGTGGGCTGAGGTCGGGCTCCCGCCCGGGGTCTTCAACGTCGTGCAGGGCGACAAGGTTGCGGTCGACCGCCTGCTCGAGCACCCCGGCATCAAGGCGGTCTCGTTCGTCGGCTCGACCCCGATCGCCCGCTACGTCTACGAGAACGGGACCCGGACCGGCAAGCGGGTCCAGGCACTCGGGGGAGCGAAGAACCACATGGTCGTCCTCCCGGACGCCGATCTCGACCTTGCGGCCGACTCGGCTGTCAACGCCGGCTTCGGGTCCGCCGGCGAGCGTTGCATGGCCGTGTCCGCACTCATCGCGGTCGAGCCGGTAGCCGACGGGCTCATCACCAAGATCGTCGAGCGGATGTCGGGCCTCAAGATCGGTGACGGGCACCGCGAAACGGACATGGGCCCGCTCGTAACCAGAGCACATCGCGACAAAGTGGCGGGCTACCTGGACGCCGGCGTCGAGGAGGGTGCCGAGCTCGTGGTCGACGGCAGGAAGACGACGCCGGACGGCGACGCGGACGGCTTCTGGCTCGGCCCGACGTTGTTCGACAAGGTGACGCCGGCGATGTCGCTCTACACCGACGAGATCTTCGGGCCGGTGCTCTCGGTGCTGCGCGTCCCGACCTACGAGGCCGCACTCGAGCTCGTCAACACCAACCCGTACGGGAACGGCACCGCCATCTTCACCAATGACGGAGGCGCGGCCCGCCGTTTCCAAAACGAAGTCGAGATCGGCATGGTCGGCGTCAACGTCCCGATCCCCGTTCCCGTCGCGTACTACTCGTTCGGCGGCTGGAAGAACTCGTTGTTCGGCGACAGCCATGCGCACGGTACCGAGGGCGTCCACTTCTTCACGAGGGGCAAGGTCGTGACGAGCCGCTGGCTCGACCCGAGCCACGGCGGCATCAACCTGGGGTTCCCGCAGAACACCTGAGGCCCGGGCGCCGAGCCGCGGGCGGGGCCGGGCGCCGGGCGGGGGCGCCGAGCGCCGGCGGGGAGCTCGGGGTCATCGCGAAAAAGTTGCAAACTTGCCTCCGCGAAAGATTGTGACCAGTCGCAATCTCGATGCGAGGCAAGTTTGGCGCGAAATTCGACTGTCCCCGACTGTCCTCGGCGGTCCTAGTGCCGCCACCGCGTGGCGGCGGCGACCTCGTCCGGGCTCGCCGTCGCGAACAGCTCGATCTCGGCACGGCGGACCGCAGCGATGGTCTCGTACAGCTCGTGGCCTAAGGCCTCGGCGAGGACCTGACTCTTCTCGTAGTGCTCGAGCGCCTCGGGGAGACTGGTCGGGAGCCGGTCGGCCCCCAGCACCGCCCGTTCGTCGTCGCTGAGCGAGGACGGATCACCGGTGGTCTCTGGTCCGAGGCGAAACCCTGCCCCGATGCCCGCAAGTCCCGCGGCCAGCACCGCCCCGACGACGAGGTACGGGCTGGCGCTGGCGTCGAAGCACTTCACCTCGGCGTTGGCGGCGCGTGACTCGGTTCCTGCGGTGCCGGTCACGAGACGCACCGCCGCCTCCCGGTTCTCGCGCCCCCAGCACCGGAAAGCGCCGGCCCAGTGCTGGGGGACGAGCCGGAGGTAGCTGGCGACGCTCGGTGCTCCGATCACGAGCAGCGCGGGGAGCTCCTCGAGCACTCCGGCCAGGAAGGCCTCGGCTTCGGGGGCGAGACCATACGGACCGTTTCCGCCGCTGAACAGGTTGCGGCCGTCGCGCCAGAGGCTCAAGTGGAGGTGGCCGCCGTTGCCGACCGTGCCGGCGACGACGCTCGGGGCGTAGCTCGTCCGGAGGCCGTGACGGGCGCCGACGGCGCGGATCGTCTGGCGGACGAGCACGGCGTCGTCGGCGGCTGCGACCGGCGCCGCCCGGTCGATCGACACCTCGAACTGGCCGGCGGCGTACTCGGGATGGATCTGCTCCACGCCGACCGACTCCTCGCGCAGCGCTTGCACCACGTCGCGCAGGTAGTCGGAACGCTCGATGACCCGCGTCATCCCGTAGGCGGGGCCCACGGTCGCCGGTACGAGGTCGTCGCCGGTGCCGGCGTCGAGCACCCACTCGATCTCGAAGCTCATGGATGCCTCGAGCCCTTGAGCGGCTGCTCGCTCGACCATCCGGGCGGCGAAGCTGCGCTGGCATCGGCTATGCGGCTCGCCGGTCTGGGTGCGCCGGTCGACCGGTGCCCAGGCCCATCCCGGCTGAGCGGCGAGCCTCACGAGCCGGCTCAGGTCCGGGTGGAGGCGGAGGTCGCCCACGGGTCCGGTCGACGTCTCGCTGGCGGTGACCGAGTCGTCGATCACGAAGACGTCGAATACGGGGGACATGCCGACTCCCGAGGCAACCGCCGCCGCGAGCTTGCGCGGGGGGACCCCTTTGACCCTGGTGATGCCGCTGTTGTCGACATAGGTGAGCGCGACCGCCTCGACGCCGGCCTTCGACAGGGCGGTGGCCAGCTGCTCGGGATCCTTCGACTCCAACCGCTCGCCTTTTGCCACAAGGACCTCCCCGCTGCCGTCGTCCGTGTCAGTCAGGGCTCACCTAAGCACATGACGAGGCGTTTCCGCTCGAGCCGGCGGCGCGGCTGAACCGTTGCGCCCAGTCCCGCACAGACTCGACGAGCTCGGGCGGCGAGACCACCTCGAAGTCCACCCCGACGGATCCGAGCGCCATGGCCGGCCAGTCGAGCGAGTCGGTGGTCATCCGCAGGCGGCACCGTCCTTCCCCCATGTCCTCGACGCTGCCCCAGCGGCCGATGTGGTCGCGGACGGCGCCGGCGGACGCGTGCACCACCGCCTCGACCGAGTAGGAAGCCGGCAGGCTGGCGATACCCGCTCGGACGAAGGCGGCCGCGTCCTCGGTGGGCAGCTCCCGCGGGCGATAGCGCGCGGCTGTGCCCCGTGGTTCGGCCAGCCGATCGAGCCGGAAGCTGCGCCAGTCCTGGCGCGTGAGGTCGTAGGCGACCAGGTACCAGCGGCGCCCGAGCAGGACCAGCTTGTAAGGCTCGACGTGCCTCGCGCTGGACTCGCCGCCGGCCGCCGTGTAAGTGAACTCGAGGCGCTCGGTGTCACGGCAGGCCTGCGCGACCGAGATGAGCACGCCGGCGTCGACGCTCGGGCCGGCGGGACCCCAGACGGCGGGCTCGGTCATCGCACGCAGGGCGTCGACGCGCCGGCGCAGCCGCGGTGGCATGACCTGGACCACCTTGGTGAGGGCGCGGACCGCCGACTCTGCCATCCCGGCGATCGTGGCGTTCTGGACGGCGGTCTGCAGGCCCACCGCCAGGGCCACCGCCTCGTCGTCGTCGAGGACCAGCGGCGGCA
This sequence comes from uncultured Acidimicrobiaceae bacterium, assembly GCA_963763085.1. GTDB lineage: Bacteria > Actinomycetota > Acidimicrobiia > Acidimicrobiales > Bog-793 > CAVXNB01. The sequence continues at coordinate 59,709 of CAVXNB010000004.1, read as the reverse complement.
GGGCGGCACCCGCCGCGAGCTGGTAGCCGCCGTCGACGCCGCGTTGGGCGTCGACGGGGTAGCCGAGCTCGCGAAGCCGGTCGATGTCGCGTCGCAGCGTCCGCACGGACACCCCGAGCCGGTCGGCGAGGTCAGCGCCGGGCCAGTAGCGGTGATTCTGCAGGAGCGACAGCAGTCGCAGGGTGCGGGAGGACGTGTTGGCCATGGGGCATAGTTTTGCGCTATTCAGGTCAGAAAATGACCGCTAAGCGCCGTACGGTGTCCCCGATAGCCAATAAACCGAGGAGAAAGGACACACCGAATGACGATCGAGGCTGAGCGCGCCGACTTCCTGCAGACGCTGGCGGCCCACCGGAGGTTCTTGCGATTCACCGTCCGCGAGCTGTCCGACGAGCAGGCGGCGGCGCGCACCACCGAGAGCGAGCTGTGCCTCGGCGGGCTGATCAAGCACGTCGCCGCGGTGGAGTCGGGCTGGGTCGACTTCATCGTCGGCGGGCCGGCCGCCATGGCGTCAGGAGCCGGGGAGGTGGACGTTTCGGACTGGACAGCGGGATTCCGGATGGAGCCGGGCGAGACACTCGCCGGCTTGCTCGAGCGCTACGAGCAGGTCGCCCGACGCACCGACGAGCTCGTGGCCGGCTTGCCCGATCTCGACGCCTCCCACCTGTTGCCGGAGGCGCCCTGGTTCGAGCCCGGAGCGCGCTGGTCCGCCCGGCGGGTCCTCCTGCACATCATCGCCGAGACCGCCCAGCACGCCGGCCACGCGGACATCATCCGCGAGTCCCTGGACGGGTCCAAGACCATGGGGTAGGGCGGCTTGCGGGCCGGCGAGCACGGCTCGTAGCCCGACGCGAGGCCCGAAGCATCAGGACATCGCGGCCGCGATCTTCTCGGCCGCAGCCCTGAGCTCGTCGTCGGGCACGTTCGGCAGGACGTCCTCCCAGAGCGGGAGCATCATGCCCCTGCCTTCCAGCATGCCGAGCGGCCGTGGGATCAGCCACACGTGGAAATGGGCGCCGCCGTCTCCCCACCGGTAGAGGTGGACGCGTGCGACGTCGCCGAGCGAGAGGATCGCCCGTTCGACACGGGCGACCACCGGCCCGAACGTGGCGGCGACCTCGTCCGGCAGGTCGGAGAACGAGTCGGCGTGCGCCCTGCTGGCGAGCCAGACCGCGCCGAGCAGGCTGCCGCCGACGGGCGGGTGCAAGGTCCAGTGGTCGTCAGTCCACACCGGCGCGGTCGCCTGGCCCGTGCAGATGCCACATGGGTCACCGCCGGGCTCGCCCCGCCGGGCTGGTTCGGGGACGACGCGCTCGGCGAGAGCCCGGATCACGAGCGGATCTTCGTACGGCAGCGTCATGATGGACCCTCCTGGTTGCTCTGAGGCCACCTTAGGCACCGGGCGGGCGGCCGCCTAGGCCGTATGCTGCCATCTCGTGTCGCTGGACGGACAGGACGCGGCGTGCGCCGAGGACCGCTCCTCGGCTGTGACCGTCATCACCTTCCCGATGCCCCGCGGTGCGGTCTTCGACTGGCACACCCACGCCGACCACCAGCTCGCGTGGGCGGCGAGCGGCGTGCTCACCGTCCGTACGGACGCGACGGCGTACGTGCTGCCCCCGACGCGTGCGCTCTGGATCCCGGCCGGCGTACGCCACGAGACGCTGTCCGCGGGCACCGCGACGATGCGCGCGGCCTACGTGAGCCCGGCGGGTTGCGGGATCGACTGGCGCGAATGCACGCCGGTCGATGCGCCTCCGCTCGTCGCCGAGCTGCTGGGCTACCTCGAGGACCCCGCCGTCGGCGGTGACCGCAGGCAGCACGCCGAGGCACTGCTCCTCGACGTGATGCGGCCGGTGCCGATGACGACGGTGCAGGTGCGGATGCCTGTCGAGGAACGCGCCAGCCAGGTGGCCCGTGGCCTCGAGGAGCTCCCCTCCGATGGTCGGACCGTGGGGGAATGGGGCCGTGAGGTGGGTGCGAGCGGGCGGACGCTCGAGAGGTTGTTTCTTGCGGAGACCGGCGTGCCGTTCGGCCGCTGGCGGGCGTTGTTGCGGGTGCAGACGGCGATCGTGAGGCTCGCCGGCGGCGAGTCTGTGGCGAACGCAGCCCGCAAGGTGGGCTACGAGTCGGTGAGCGCGTTCGTCGCCGCGTTCAGGCGGGAGACGGGGATGACGCCGGCGGCGTACTTCCGAGCTGGGGGAAGCGAGAGCACCCCGCCGGCGTGACGAGCCGGTGACAAGGGAGAACGTTGTGACCACCACAACGGAGCCGTGGGCGAGGGGGGACTTGAACCCCCACATCCTTTCGGACACAGGAACCTGAATCCTGCGCGTCTGCCAATTCCGCCACTCGCCCGGTCCCGCGACGATAGCCCCGCCACCGCCGGCACTCACCTCGGAGGTCCGGCCGCGGCCGAATGCGTTTGCCGAGGTGCCATCAGCCCAGTTCACGTGCCCGGTAGGCTGATTGCACCATGGGACTGCAGCAGTTCGAGCGCCGCCTCGAGCGACTGGTCGAAGGGGCTTTTGCGAAGGCCTTCCGGGGCCAGCTCCAGCCCGTCGAGCTGGGTCGCCGGCTGACGCGCGAGATGGACCTCCGCCGGGCGGTCGGCATCCACGGCTTCATCGTGCCCAACCAATTCAACCTCTTTCTCGCCCCTCCGGACTTCGAGCGGTTCGCGGCCTTCGGCGATTCGCTCCCGCGTGAGCTGGTCGCGGCGGTGAAGGAGCATGCCGGTCGCGAGGGTTACCAGTTCGTCGGTCCCGTCGGGGTCGATCTCCATCTCGACCCCGAGCTCTCGGTGAGCACGTTCGCGATCGAGAGCGAGCTGATGGAGGGCGACGACCGGCCGAGCGACTGGCTTGTGTTTCCTGACGGCCGGCGTGTCGGCATCGGGCCGGCGGTCATCACGATGGGGCGCCTGCCCGAGTGCGCCATCGTCCTCGACGACCCGAACGTCTCGCGCCGGCACGCCCAGGTGCGCCGGGAGGGCGATGCCGTCCTCGTGGTGGATCTCGGTTCGACGAACGGGACCCGGGTCAACGGCGTGCCCGTGCGCGAGCACCGTCTCGCGCCGGGCGACGTGATCTCGGTTGGGAAGACGGCTCTGAGGTTCGAGCCCTCTTAGCCGATCAGGACTTCATGCCCCACGCTCTCCTACAGATTCTCCGCTACTTCCTGCTCGCCGCGATCTGGCTCTTCTTCGTGTACGCGGCACGCATGGTCTGGGTCGAGGTGCGGCGTTCGCGGGCCGAACAGCCGGTTCAGGCGCCAGCCGCCGCTCCCACCGCCGCCGACAAGGCGATGGCGTTGCGCCTTCGTGTCGTCGATCCCCCGCACCGTCGCGGACGGGTCTTCGAGCTGGGCGAGGAAGTCACCGTCGGCCGTTCGCAGGGCTGCGCCGTCCCGCTCGACGACGACACGTTCGCGTCCTCCATCCATGCCCGCGTCTTCAGGCGCAGCGGCGAGCTTTGGCTCGAGGACCTCGGATCCACCAACGGCACCTGGCTCAACGACGAACGTCTGGAGTCGCCGGTTCGGCTGCGCCGCGGCGACCGCGTGAAGGTCGGGAGCACGATCCTCGAGGTGGCGCGATGAGCTGGCTGCGGACGGCGGTCGCGACCGACACCGGCTACCTGCGGACGGCGAACCAGGACCTCGCTCTCGCCAGCGCCGATCTGGCTGTGGTCGCGGACGGGATGGGGGGTCATCTCGGCGGCGAGATCGCCGCCCGAGTTGCCGTAGAGGAGCTGCTGGCGGCGTTCGAACGGGATCGGACGACAGACGGACTGATCGCGGCCGTCCGCGTCGCCAACGACGCCGTCTACCGCCGCAGCAGGTCCGACCGCAACGTTCGGGGCATGGGCACGACGTTGACGGCGGCGGCCCTCGTCGGAGACGAGCCGGACGGACAGCTGCGCCTGGCCCTCGTCAACGTCGGCGACTCGCGGGGTTACCTCGTCGACCGGCAGGAGCGCCGCGTCGTGCAGCTGACCGAGGACCACAGCGTGGTCGAGGAGATGGTCCGCAACGGCGAGCTGACGCCCGCCGAAGCCGCCGTCCACCCCCACCGCCACGTCCTCACCCGCGCGCTCGGGATCGAGCCCGGGATCGAGCCCGACTGCTGGGAGCTCGACCTCGAGCCCGGCAGCCGCCTTCTTCTGTGCAGCGACGGGCTCACGAACGAGCTCGACGAGCAGGAGATCGCCGAGGTCCTGCTGGACGAGCCGAATATCGACAAGTCGGCGGCCCAGCTCGTTCGCCTGGCGCTGCGCCGTGGCGGGACGGACAACATCACGGTCGTGGTGCTCGACGTTCTCGCCGGCGAGCGGCCGGAGGGAAGCGGCGAGGTGATCGTGGTGCCGGCGCCAGCGCCTGGCGCGGCGGGATCGCCGGCGGCGGCGTCTCCCGCAGGCACGCTCGAGATCACCGAGGCGATCGCCGTGCTGCCGGGCGAGAACTCCGGAGCCGCGACGGCGCGCAGCCGGAGCCGCGGCACGCCCCCGGGCCCCACGGGGGCCACCCTCGAGACGGCGCAGATCCCCGTGGCCGAAGACGCGCCGCGAGTGGCGCACAGCCGGCCGCTGCTCCTCGTGCCGAAGGAAAAGCGAGAGAGAGGACAGCAGCGGGACCGGATCGTGACGTTCCGCGTCGTGCTCTTCGTGCTCCTGTTCGCAGCCGTCCTCGGTGGCACGGCGGGGGTGGTGGTCTGGTACAACCAGGCTGGTTTCTTTGTGGGTATCGATCACGGCGAGGTGACGATCTTCCAGGGGCGTCCCGGCGGCATCCTGTGGTTCAAGCCGGCGGTGGTGGAGAGGACGGGAATCTCGTCGTCGGGCCTGTTCGCTCTTGATCTTCCGTACCTGCGGCAAGGCGTGACGGCGAACTCCTACGAGGCGGCTCGCCACTTCGTGCACGACATCCTCGTCCAACGGGCGAGCGAGACGACGACCACGACCACGACTTCGACCACCACGACGCTGCCTCCGGTCACGACGACCACGATCGGGGGCGGCACACCTCCGTTGAGCGTGACCACGACCACCGTGCCGGCGACCACGACCACGACCACGACCGTCGAGGGCGACCACGACCACGACGACGGTCGCCCGGTCCACGACCACGACGACCGGCGCCAACTCGACGACGACGACCACCCGGGCGAAGAAGTGAGGCTCCTGCAATGAACCGCCGAATTCGCTGGCTCGGGATCGTGCTGGTGGTGTGCTTCGCCCTGTTGTTCCTGCAGTTGAACAACCTCCAGGTCCGCCGGGCGGCGTCGATCAAGCAACATGCGCCGGTGCACAACCCGGTCGATACGTACCTGCTCGCGCGGGGCAAGATCTACAGCTCCGACGGCGTCGTGCTGGCGTACTCCAAGCCCACCCACGACGTGTACAAGTATCTCCGCGTCTACCCTCAGGCCACGGCCAAGCTGTTCGCCGGGGTCACGGGCTACGAGTCGGTCGCCGACACGAACGCGACCGGGCTCGAGCTCGAGTACAACCTGTTCCTCTCCTCGCACAACGCGCCGATCACGAAGCTCGGGCAATTGATCCTGCGTCAGAAGATCACCAACAACGTCACCGTGACCGTGTCCTATGCGCTCCAACAGGTAGCTGCGGAGGCACTCGCCGGCCGTACCGGCTCGGTCGTCGCGATCGACCCGCGGACGGGGGCCGTCCTCGCCATGTACGGCAACCCGACGTTCGACCCCAACCTCCTCGCCGTGCACAGTTACAGCGCCGTCAACCGCAACTACGAAAAGCTCGTGAACTCGCCGGGCGATCCCCTGCTCAACTATCCGACCCAGGTCGCGAAGGCGCCCGGCTCGACGTTCAAGGTCATCGACTCGTCCGCCATCTACGACCAGGAGCCGAGGCTCGCGCTGCAGAAGTGGACTCCGGTGCGCTCCATAGTGCTCCCCCAGACGAACGGCCTGACGCTGCAGAACTTCGGCGGGGAGTACTGCCCGACGTCGGGGACCGACCTGGCAGCGATCCTGCTGCAGTCGTGCGACACCTCCTTCGCCCTGATCGGAAAGGAGCTCGGCGCCGAGAAGCTCTACAACGAGGCGGTGGCGTTCGGGTTCAACCGCACACCTCCGCTCGACCTGCCGAAAGCCCGGCCGGGCGTACCCGGCGAGGTGGCGAAGTCGAACTTCCCGCCCCCGGGGGACTTCGTGGGCGACACACCCGGGCTGATGAAGTCGGCGATCGGGCAGGAGAACGTGACGGCGACGACGCTGCAGATGGCGCTCGTCGCCGCCGGCATCGCCAACGACGGCGTCATCATGGTCCCGCACCTGCTGGACAAGATCACCGATCCCGAGGGCAACGTCGTGAAGACCTACCAGCCGCGTGCGTGGCGGCGCGCCACCTCGGCCAAGACGGCGCAGATGGTCCGCCAGCTCATGCTCGGCGTCACCCAGAACCCGGACGGCACCGCCTACGGCCTGTTCCCGGCCAGCGAGTTCCCGCCGATCGCGGCGAAGACGGGCACCGCCCAGATCAATGCCCAGGGCTGCGGAACCTACAACTGGCTGATCGCAACCGGGCCGGCCGGGACGGGCCAGGTGCCGACCGTCGCCGTCGCGGCGATCGTCCCGACGCCGCCCGGGCACTCCTGCTCCAACGACGCCACCGGTGCGAGGATCGCCGGCCCCGTCGGCCGCCGCCGTCCTGCAGAAGGCCCTGGCGATGCAGCAATGAGCACCGTGCCCCCCGACCGTGTCCCCGGCCGTGCCGGTCCGACGAATAGGCTGCCCCCGACCATGTCCGACTCACCACCGCCCGTCTACAACGGCCGCTACGAGCTCAGCCGCCAGATCGCCCGCGGCGGGACCGCCCAGGTCTACCTTGCGCACGACCTGCTGTTGGACAGACCTGTGGCGTTGAAGATGCTGTTTCCTGAGCTGTCGTCGGACCACTCGTTCGTGGAGCGCTTCCGCCGTGAGGCGCAGGCGGCGGCGAACCTGTCGCACCCGAACATCGTCCCGGTCTTCGACTGGGGCGAGGCCGACCGTACGTATTTCATCGTCATGGAGTACGTGGACGGCGAGCCCCTCTCGGCGATCATCCGTACCCAGGCGCCGCTGGCGCCGACGCGTGCGGCGGCCATCGCCGCCGACATCGCCAAGGCCCTCAGCTACGCGCACCGCCACGGCGTCGTGCACCGGGACGTCAAGCCCGGAAACGTCCTCATCACGACCGACGGGCAGGTCAAAGTCGCCGACTTCGGCATTGCCCGGGCGATCGGCGCCAGCGAGAGCGTCACCCAGACCGGACTGGTGATGGGCACGGCCACCTACTTCTCGCCCGAGCAGGCCCAGGGCCTCGGCGTGGACGGCCGCAGCGACGTGTACGCCCTCGGCGTGGTCCTGTACGAGATGGTCACCGGACGGCCACCGTTCACGGCCGACACGCCGGTCGCGATCGCCTACAAGCACGTCTCGGAGACCGCAGCTCTCCCGAGCGAGATCGAGCCCCGGGTGCCGCGCGATCTCGAGGCGATCATCATGCAGGCGATGGCCAAGCAGCCGCAGGGCCGGTACGCCACGGCGCAGGACTTCCACGACGATCTCGAGCGCTTCATGCGCGGCCAGCCGGTGTTCGCACCGATGCCGCAAGGCGATGCGGGCGCCCAGACCCTTGCGATCGTCCCCGATCAGACGCTGCTTATTGCGCAATCCGGTGGACCGGTCCCGCCGACCCAGGTACAGGAGCAGGTCCCGGGGCCGCCCGACGGGGGCGGCCAGGATGAGCTTCCGAAACGCCGTTTCGTGCCGTGGGCTGCCGCGGCGGTCCTGCTCGCGGCGGCACTCGGTGCTCTCATCTACTTCGGAGGCCGCTCGCTGGGCTACTTCGGTGCCGCTGCCTCGTTCCATCCCCCGAACGTGGTCGGCCAGAACTATCTCAAAGCCGAGCAGCATGTGCGAGCGGCCGGCCTGGTGCCGGTGATCGCCAAGCGGGACTTCAGCCCCTTGGCGGTCAAGGGCCTCGTGAAGTCGCAGTCCCCCTTGCCCAACACCTTGGTCACGAAGGGCGACGACGTGAACCTGACCGTGCTGATCGGACCGCCGCCGCCGAAGCAGGTCTTCCTGGGGTTCTTCAAGGGCGACCTCTTGTCAGCCGTGAAGCCGCAACTCCAGGCGGAAGGTTTCAAGGTCGTTGTGGTGCCTCAAGTACCCAGCAGTGCGGCGATCCCCCAGGGCACGATTCTCGACCAGAGCCCGGCCGGCAGTCAGAAGTACCCCTTCGGCACGCAGGTGACGCTCACGGTTGCGCGCGGCACCCAGAAAGTGACGATTCCGACAAAGGGCGTCGTGGGCCAGTCGATCACTTCCGCCCGCGACACGCTCACCGCGCTCGGGTTCACCGTCGTACTGGGCGGAAGCGAGTTCTCGACCGCGACTCCGCCAGTGCCGTCGGGCGACGTCATCACGACCAACCCGCCGCCCGGCACGCCGGCGTCTCAGGGGTCCCAGGTCGGCTTGATCGTCTCGAAGGGCCCGGCGGCGATCATGCCGCTCGTGGCGCAGAACCCGCCCATCACGGAGGCCCGGGCCATCAAGCTGATCAAGGCCGCGAACCTCGTTCCCATGGTGATCGACGTGGCCACGCCCGGATTCCAGGCGGGCTTTGTCACGAGCCAGACTCCTTCATCGGGAACCCAGTTGACACCGGGCAGCACGGTGACCATCTTCGTCGAGCAGAGCACGTCGACGACCACCACGACCTCGACCACGTCGACGACCACCACGACCACGACGACGCCGGGCGGCCCGACCGGGGTAACCGGACCGACCGGACCGACAGGGACCTCGTAGGGGCCGCGAGCTCAGCAGGCGCGCCCGGCCCCTGCGGCCGCCCCCGGCCCCGGCGGCCGGCCCTCCGGCGGCTCAGCCGGCGGGGGAACGGGCGGTCGCGGCGAGACTGAGGAAGTTGCGGAGAAGGTCGTGACCGGCCGCGCCCGTGAGAATCGACTCGGGGTGGAATTGCACGCCCTCGATCGGCAGGGTCCGGTGGCGCAGCCCCATCACGAGGCCGTCGGCGGTCCAGGCAGAAACCTCGAGGCATTCAGGCACCGAGTCGGCGTCGACGACGAGCGAGTGGTACCGCGTCGCCTCGAACACCTCCGGCAGGCCGGCGAAGACGCCCCGCCCGTCGTGGTGGATGGCCGACGACTTGCCGTGCACGATCTCGGGCGCACGTGTGATCCTCGCGCCGAAGTTCTGGCCGATGCACTGGTGGCCGAGGCAGACCCCGAGGACGGGGAAGCCCTCCGATCCGAGGTCCGCTATCGCGGCCGAGCTCACGCCGGCGTCCTCCGGCCGGCCCGGTCCCGGCGACACGAGCAGGGCGTCCGCTTCGAGGGCCCTGATACCGGCCACGTCGACGGCGTCGTTCCGGACGACGACCGGTTCGGACCCGAGCTCGCCCAGGTACTGCACGAGGTTGTAGACGAAGCTGTCGTAGTTGTCGACGACCGCCACCCGCATCCCCATCGGCCCGAGGTTACCGGTCGGGCGAATCCTGGGTATCCTCGGAGGTCGTGGCCAAGGCACGCGGAGGGTCAGACGACGGCGCCTCCTCGAAGGAGCGTCCCGCGAAAGGCGGCCGGACCACTCCCGCGAAGGGTGGCCGTACCACGGCGCCCAAGCGCGAGCGCGAGGTCAACAAGCGCTACACGGCGCCGATCCCGAGAAGCGTCCGGCGTAGCCCGCGCTGGTTCGGGCCGATGCTGCTCATCCTGCTCGTCGCCGGCCTGCTCCTGATCGTCGGCAACTACGTGGGCATCTTCCCAGGCGGTACGAGCAACTGGTATCTCATCGCCGGCCTCGTCGGGATCGTGGTCGGGGCGATGATGGCCACGCAGTACCACTGACGCCGGGCGGTCGCGGCCGGCTGGCGGCCGGCGGGCACCGCGGCGCCGGGCGGGCACCGCGAGCCGCAGAGGTCAGCCCAGGCGCTCGATGATCGTGGCGTTGGCGAGCCCGCCGCCCTCGCACATCGTCTGGAGACCGTAGCGGCCACCGGTCCGCTCGAGCTCGCACAGCAAGGTCGCCATCAGCTTGGCGCCTGAGGCGCCGAGCGGATGCCCGAGGGCGATGGCGCCCCCGTTGACGTTCACCCGGCTCATGTCGGGGTGGTGCTCCCGCTCCCACGCCAGCACGACCGATGCGAAGGCCTCGTTGATCTCGACGAGGTCGATGTCGTCGAGCTTCATGCCGGCTCGGTCGAGCACCTTGGCAGTGGCGGGGATCGGACCGGTGAGCATCGTCACCGGGTCGACGCCGACCACGGCGAACTCGACGAAGCGTGCCCGCGGGGTCAGTCCGAGCTCCGCCGCCTTCTCCTCGCTCATCACGAGCACGGCCGAGGCGCCGTCGGTGATCTGTGAGGAGTTGCCGGCCGTGATCTTGCCGCCCTCGGGCTTGAAGGCGGGCTTCAGCGTCGCCAGCGTCTCGACGGTCGTCCCGGGCCGGATGCCCTCGTCCGACTCGAGAATCTCGCCCGTGTCGTGGCCCTCGGCGTCCTTGATCGGGATACGGACGAGCTCGCGGTCGAAGCGCGCCTCGGCCGTCGCCGTGGCCGCCCGTTGCTGGCTCCCGGCGGCGAAGGCGTCGAGGTCTTCGCGTGACAGCTCCCACTGCTCGGCGATCATCTCGGCCGAGATGCCCTGGTTGACGAGACCGCCGACCGGCTCGTAGCGAGCGAACACGCTCGGGCCGAAGGGGAAGCCGACGCCGGAACCGATCGATGCGCCCATCGGGACCCGCGTCATGCACTCCACGCCGGCCGCGATCGCGATGTCGTAGGCGCCGGCGATCACGCCCTGGGCCGCGAAGTGGAGCGACTGCTGCGACGAGCCGCACTGGCGGTCGATCGTCGTCGCCGGGACGGACTCGGGGAAGCCGGCCGCGAGGACGGCGTTGCGGCCGATGTTCACGGATTGATCACCGACCTGCATGACACAGCCCATGATCACGTCGTCGACGAGTGCAGGGTCGAGGTCGTTGCGGGCGACGAGCGCTTTCAGCACCTCGGCCGAGAGGTCGGCGGGGTGCCAGGCGGAAAGTTTGCCGTTTCTCTTGCCACCTGGTGTGCGGACAGCGTCGACGATGACGGCGGTAGTCATGGCGTCACGATACCGGCGGGTGGGTCGGACGCCGGCGGCGGCGGCCCGCCGGCGCGGCCGGCGGCAGGGCGGCCCTCAGATCTGCAGGGTCTCGATGTAGGTCACGCGTGGCTCGTACTGCGGGGCGAGGCCGGCTCCGGGCCCGACGTAGAGCTCCGCCTCTTCGATGCGGATGCGGAACGGGCGCGTTCCCCGCGTCTCCGGGAGGGTCACCTCTCCGGACCAGGTGACCTCGGCGCCCGTGGCGATCTTCGCCAGGAGCGTGACCGTCGACTTGGGGACGGCGGTCCACCGCAGGTCGGGGTCCGTGACGCCCGGGATCTCCACTTCGACGGTAGCGGTCATGGGGCCGATCCCCTCGACCGGTCCGGTGATGTAGCCCGGACCGGTGACGGTGACGCGGACCTTGTTGGCGGACGGGAAGGTGAGCGTCGCCAGGCGGTCGGGGGCGATCTGGACGAAATCGGCCTGGACGACACGCGACACCTCGACGCCCCGTAGCGACGCCGGCTGGTAGCGGACAAGGCCGAGACGTACGAACGGCCAGTAGGAGAACAGGTCGGGCCCGAGGTTGGGCCCGGGCGCGGAGGTGTTGATCTCGATATCGCTGTACCAGAGCTGATGGGTCGTATCGAAACCGACCTCGTGCCCAACGACGTCCACCAACGCCAGCGGCTTGGTCGACGCCGCTTCGATCAGGTCGATCTTGGTGCCGATCGTCTTCGCGAGCGGGAAGTCCTTGCTGGTCGGGATCCGCACCGCGTTCGTCAGGCGCAGGGGATCGCGTCCGTACCGGGTGACGAACGGCTCCAACGTGGGCGGGTAGCCGCTCGGCGCGAAGATCCCCGGCGGGACCGGGTACACGACGACGCCGAGCAGCTCACCCTCACCGGAGGACCACCAGGGGCGCCCGAGGTAGACGCGGACGGCGTTGCCGGCGCGCAGGCTCTTGACGGCCGTCGGCGTCGTGGCGGTGCCGAACGCGAACAGCGGCAGCACGTAGCGCACGTCCGGGGCGGCCGGCCGGGCCGAGCTCGGGACCGACAACGGGTAGCCGGTCGGCTTTGCAGGCGGCACGACCTTCTCGAGGCTCGAACGGATCACCGGCGGAGGTACGAAGCTCACGTCGACGTGGGCGACCCCGTTGTGCAGCTTGATGGCGCTCGTCGCCGTGCGTGCGATCGTCCCGGCGGCGTCGTCCTCGATGTAGTCGACGGTCGGCTGGAACGTGACAGCCGGGGTGCCGAGACTCTTGACGGTCGTCGCGCCCGTGGCGAGCCCGCCGGCGTTGACGACGGTCGGCGCCGTCCCGTGCAGGGCGACCTTTTCGGTCTGCACGAAGTACTCGAGGAATCTCGTGGTCGCCTGGGCCTCGTAGAAGACCTCGCGGTGCTTGGTGTCGCCGAAGTCGTGGCGAAGCCCTGGGGCCGGCGTCTTCACCGAGAGGGGCGGCGGCTGCGCGGTGCCGAGCGGGATCTCGCCCACCGGGGCGTTGTGCGCGATCTCGACCGGATCCGAGCGGGTTCACACCGTCGTCGAAAGGTTCCTCCCACTTCGAGAGGACGTCGACCTTGATGCTGCTCTTCCAGTCGACCTTGATCGTGTCCGACAGCAGGGCGAAGGTCTTCCCGTAGCCGCGGGAGATGTGCGGCTTCGTGAACTGCGGCGGCGTCAGGGGCTGGCGGACGGCGTGGACGATGACCAGTTCCCGGTAGGGCGTGAACATGTAGTGGCGTCCCGAGCGGGCGATGGCCGCCAGCGCCGGCGTGGCCAGGCCTTGCTCCTCGAGCCACTCCCACAAGCCCATGGACTGCAGGTCGACCGGGTCGAGGAAACAGGACAGCCGGACTGTCGCGAACGTCGCCTTCGGCGCGAAGACCGTCAGCGTGTGGTCGTTGCCCGCCGTCGGATGGATCGGTGCCCCGTGGCCGGCGTTGACGAGGAGGCGGAACGACTCGGCCACCGGCCAGGTGCCGGGGGTGTTCGCGAACGAGACGTCGATCGGTCCGGCGCTGCCGGGAAGGCCCCGGAGCAGAGCCCCGCGGGCGATGACGTCGGGCAGGTAGGGAACCTCGAGGTGGTCGACCGGATAGTACGGCTGGTCGAGCGCGTCGGGGTCCTTGAGGCCGCCGAGCGACGAGAGGACCGACGGCGTCGCATAGGTGAGCCCGGCGCGGGGCGCCACCACGGTGTACTTGGCCGGGTCGGGGCCCGCACCGCCCGGGAGGTCGAGGATCCCGTGCGCCTCGGCCATCTCCTCGGTCGTGGACGGGGGAACGACGTGCCGGCTGGACGGTAGGACCGTCGAGTTCGGGGTGTACCAGAACTCGCTCCGGATGACGAGCCGCTCGAGGTGCTCGCCCACCGTCCTCGGGTCGTGCGGGATGAGTGGCGGGCTCACGACCGGCTCGAGGCGGCCGTACCGCAACGGCTTGGTCCCCCAATTGAACGAGAAGGTGGTCGGAGCGCTGGAGAATGCGACGCTGTTGCCGGCGAGGTCGACCGCCCGGGCGCGGAAGCGGTAGGAGCGGGCGTAGCGCAGGACGGGCAGGGTGCCGGGGGTGGCCGCGTAGGCCACTTGGAGGGGGAAGTCCGTTTCTGGGGGGTTGTTCTGATCCGACTGGAGCCCGTCGGCCGGCTTGTCCGACAGGTGCTTGCCGACCCGGGGGGCGACGAGACTCCAGTTGGCCCAGCGGAGCAGGATCTCGGGCAGGTAGGAGTCGTTGGCCCCGCCCTGGGGGCCGCCGGCGACGCTGAGCGCCACCCAGCCCTCGTCGCCCGCAGGCACCGGGATGACCTCGGTGTGGGGCGCCTTGCCGATGGCGTAGCCGCCCGGGGCCGGCGACGGCGCCGCGCTCCGCGCGCAGAGCTGGTGCCACTTGTTCGTGCGGTGGTCCCAGACGTCGATGCGGAACCCGCGGGTGACGTCCTCCGCCGCGAGCGAGATCGGCGTCTTGGCTGCCACGGCGGCGTTCATCGAGTCGAGGTTGCTCATCGTCTCGCCGAAGTCGAGCGCCTGGCCCGTGTGGGCGAGCGCCAGCCCGGCCGACCGGAGCGCCGGCAGCGCCCAGCTTTGCGGGGTCGTCTCGGGCGACTGGTCGAATGTGCCGGCGACGCTCTGGGCGAAGTTGAGGGTCTTGAGCGTCGAGCCGTCCAGCTCGAGCTCGACGACCGGGAACGCCGGCTGGCCGCCGGCGGCGGTGTCGCTGAGCCGGAGCACTCCCTGGATGATCTCGGGGTTGGGCGTCCTCGGATGCGCGAGGAACTTCGGCAGCGTCGCCCCTGTCGTCGGCACCACGTTCGTCGTGGCCGACGCCGGCGTCAGCTTCGGGGTCCACGTCGGGGTCGCGCTCACCTGGACCGCTGGGAGGAGGAGGCCGCTTGGCAGGTCGACCTCGAGGTCGTGCACGAGGCCGAAGAGCCGCAGCAGATGGGGGTACTCGCCGAGCATCGAGATCATGCGGTGGAAGTCGATCGTCGGCTTCGGGGTCGGCTTCATGTGGTAGTAGTCCGGGTCCTTCGGGACCGTGAGCGGCTGCAGGAACGCCTTCGCCTGAGTCAGGTCGAGCCTCGGGTTCGGCGTCGGCGACGGGATGAGCGCGCCGTGGAGGGCGTTCCCGTACAGGCCCTCGAGCTCCTTCAGCGCCTCGGACTCACTCTCGAAGTTGAACGGGATCCTGCCGTAGGGGGCCGGCTCCTTGTCCGGCCCCTCCCTGAACAACGTCTCGATCGTCGGGTACTCGGTGCTCGACTGCGCGTAGAGGGCGTAGGTCGAGACATGGAAGTCGCGCACGTACCAGGCGGGGTACGAGTGGAATCGCTGCCCGTTCAGGCTCTGGGACGTGTACGACTCGACGTAGGTCTTCGGCGGGAAGAGGGTCTTCCAGAGGTCCGAGCGCGGTGCCGGGCTCACGACGTCGAGACCGCCGGCGTTCTTGCCGCCGATGGTCACCTTCCAGGTGATCGCCGCAGACGGCCAGTCGAGGAAGTCCGGGAACAGGTGCAGCTCCGGGTGCGACCCGCCGGCGGAGAGACGGGGCGACACGAAGACCGACAGTCGCAGCCTCTTCGGGTGGCCGGGCACGATGCCGTTCGGCAGCGCCGTCCAAATCAGCTCCTGGGAAGGCATGGTGCTCGCTCTCCTGGCCTAGGCGAATGCAGCGCAGTAGGTGTCCCAGTTGGCGGCGCTGATGGCTTGGGCGAAGGTCGGGTCGCCGCTGCCCCCGAACGTCTTGGTGACCGTCATGCTGACCGACGCCGAGAAGAACAGGACCTTCACCGTCACCGTCACCGTCGCCGTACCGGTGCACTTGCCCGGGTCCATGTAGGTGAAACCGAGGTAGAAGACGATCGAGATGCTGATGATGCCGAGCACCTCGAGATTGCCGCTCGCCTGCAGGAAACCGGTCAGCGTGACGACCTCGCCCGTCGCCGGCGGCGTGGCGGCCGCGAGCGAGAAGTAGATCCCCGCCATGATCGACACGCCACCGCTGGCGACGCCGAGATCGAGCGAGATCGAGGCGCCGAACTCGAGCGAGACCTCGATCAGCTCGATGCCGTCCGCCCCGAGCCCGATACCGAAGAAACCGCCCCCGGTGAACAACATGATCGACAACAGGAACGGGTTGTCGCGGGTACAGAAGTCGACCTGGAGACGGATCGGAGTGCCGTCGAAGGGGATGGTCAGCGAGCCGCTGAGCGAGATGTTCTCGATCGCGAACACGCCGATGCCGATGCTCGGGAGCGGGAGGCTGTAGCTGGCGGTGACCCCGGTCGGCTCGAGGTCGATGCTCGGGCCGCCGAGCGACGCGAACAGGGACTCCAGCTCGTTGATGAACGTGAGCGGGCCGGCGAAGGTGACCTTGTCGACGTTGACGTCGACATTCGCCTTGGCACCGGTCTTGGCCGTGAAGTGGACCTTGGTGAAATGGACCGTGATGAAAAGCGCGCTGTCGCCGAACAGGTTCAGATTGAAGTTGACGAGCTGCCCGTCGATGTCGATGGTGGTCTTGGAGGGATCGGCGATCGGCGTGTAGATCTTCACGTGGATCGTGAGCGTGCTGTCCTTGTCGCCGAGCGGTTCGAAGATCTTGTCCGGGCCGTCCTGGACCGTCGGAGTCCAGTCGAGGGTGGTCTGGAGTGCCGTCGGGGGCTTGGTGTTGTCGTTGTTCGGGTAGACCGGGGCGCTGTTCAGTTTCGGCGCCTTGTCCGCGATATCGGCCCCCGTGACCGCCTGGATGATGTCGGCGAGGCTGATGGCGCCGAGGATCTTGGCCTCGAGGGTGCCGAAGAACGACTTCGGGTCGAACGTGCCGAGGAGCATCTTGGCGGTGTCGGCGACAGGCCCGAGATCGCGGGCGACGCCGTCGATGGTGAAATTCGGCGTCGCCATGCCGCCGGCGAGGTTGGGGGGGATGTTGAGTCCCTGGGCCTGCTTAGTCACCTGGAGGAAGATCTCGGGCAGACCGGCCTGGAAGCCGTTGTTGTAGAACTGCGAAGGGAACTCGACCAGCGGCGGCAGCGGGAGGCTCCCACCACCGGTCCCGGCGATCTGCTCGGCTGCGGGAAGGCGGATGTTCGCCGTGGCGAAGTAGGGGTACCACGCCGGCGTCAGGGGCAGCGGGCTGGTGATGGTCTGCCCGCCGAACTCGAGCGTGTCCACGTGCTGGGCCGTCGAGCCCGGCTTGGCGCCGGTGACGTCCGCGAACGCCACCAGCTGGCCGTTCATGGCGGATTGGCGCCGCGAGAGGTTGGCGGCGCTCGAGTACTCGCTCGCCACGGGGTTCTTGACGCCGGTGTTGTCGGCGTCGAGCTCGTCGACCCAGATCACGCCGGCGCTGAAGTCGAACGTGCGGCCCTCCCAGTCGACGCCGACGAACGAGAATTGGACGTCGGCGCCGTGGGAGCGCACCCAGAACGCCTGGTCGGTCGGCGTCGTCCCCGGGACGTAGGTCGGCGGGTCGAGCGGCGGCGAGGCGAGCGTCTTGGCGGTGATCGTGCGGAGCGGGTTGCGCCGGCCCGCGAACGGCTCGGGCGAGTGGCCCTCGTAGGTGCGGGTCGGCTGGGTGATCTCGACGTACTCGCGCTGGACCAGATACGCGACGACGTCGCCGGACGGGGACACCTGGAACTCGCGGTCGGAGATCGTGATCCACACGGCGCGGAGCGCGAACGGGAAGAGGTAGCCCGAGCGGACGATCCGCACGTAGCTGTCGCGTCCGGTCGTCATCCGGTGGCGCCAGTCGGTCAGGGACGAGACGCTCAGCTGGTCCCACGATCCCTCGAGGTCGAGCGAGGCCCCGAGCGGCGTCAGCATGAACAGCTTCACGGGGATGGACTTGCCGGGCACGGTCGGCACGCCGGGGAAGTTCAACCCGCACGTGAGCGTCACGATGTCACGGCGGTCATCGGGGGCGAGCGGCATGACGAATGGATTGGCGGGCCCGACTTCCGGCCAACCCGGCGTCCACACGGCACGGATCTGCGGCACCGAGGCCGGCGGCTCGATCTTGCCGACGCCGAGGCGGGTCTGCCAGAGCTCGGTCCAGATCCCGTGCTTCACGGGCGCCGGCGAGTGGTGCCAGCGACCGAACTGGTCGGGGGAGAGGTAGAGGTTCCAGGGCGCCTCGATGAAGGTCTCCAGCACGCCGGGCGCCGCCGGAGTGGCGTCCTTGACGTACCTCGCGACCGCCTCGAGCTGCGGAACGAGCCCCGTCCACTCGAGGAGGCCGTCAAGGGTGAACGGCAGCGACGTCACGGACTTCGGCACCCCGAACGCGAGCTGGCTCGGCCCGGGCGCGACGGCGTGGAGGGGCGGGTCGGGCCAGGGCGGAGCCGGTGGGCTCTGCACGGCCTCCTCGGCCACCTGCTGGAAGGGGAACACCGCCACTACGAAGGCCGGATCGGTCGGGACCAGCCGTACGAGCCTGCGCGGCGTCGCGTTGTCGAGCACGAGGTTGTAGAGGTCGAAGCGCAGGTCCAGCAAGTCGTCGCGGCGGTAGACGAAGACCCGGCGGGTCGGGACCGGTGCCGCCGGCAGAGCCGGGCGCAGCGCCCCGCTCAGCAAGGCACGCCTTGCCGGGCTTCCCGACAGGAGCCGCAGGCGGGGCACGCTCGGCGCCGCCCCGAGGGCGGCCGTGCCGCCAAGGAGCTTGAGGACGGTGCGCCGGTCCAGCTCGCCGGGACGCTCAGTTGTCAAAGAAGATCCCCCTTCTCCTGCCGGCCGGTAGTTGCATCTATGACCGATGCCGCTTCAATGTCAACCCTCGATCTCCCTACCTGGGTCTGACCACTGCCGATACCGCGACCCTCTTCACTCCTCCCCCGGATTGTCGCCAGGACTACGGTTGTCACTCGTGGCGAGCGACACCCCGGATTCCGTCGGTCTCGAAGGTCCACCTGCAGGAAAGGATATGAGCCGGTGGCTGGGTGACGGTGGGATGCCAATACTCGCGGAGATCGGGGTCTCGTTCGAGGACTACGGGATCGAGGACGACGACCGGGCCGGATGGGCGAGCGCCTCCTGGGAACCGAAGCCGCTCGCCTGCAATCCGCACGGGATCGTCCAGGCCGGCGTCCATGCCGTCGTGCTCGACGCCGCCATGAATTTCGCCGTGAACGCGGGCTTGCCCGGCAAGGACCGCAGCCGCGCCACGCTCGAGCTGAAGACGGAGACGATGCGGCCGGCGGCGGCCGGGGAGCGGCTTGCCGTCCGGGGCGCCGTCATGCGCCAGACGAAGCAGATCGCCTTTGCCGAAGCGCGCATCGAGGACGCGGAGGGGCGTCTCGTGAGCCGGTCGACGGGCACGTTTCTTCTGCAGCGCGACAGCTGACGGTCAGAGCCCGCCCAGCTCGACGGCGGCGGGGAGCCGCTGCGCGCGGGCGGCGACCATCGCCTCGAGGGGAAGATCCACGAGACCGTCGACCACGAAGCGCTCGCCTCCGGTGCGGCCGAGCTCCCGGGCGGCGATGCCGGCTCTGCCGGCCACGGCCAGGACGGCGGCGGGATCAGGCGTGCAGATCACGACCCGCGAGGGCGACTCGCTGAACAGCTCAGCCGTGCCCGCGATGCCGGCGACGAAAAGCCCAGTGCCGCCCGCCACCGCCATCTCCGCCAGGCAGAGGGCCAGGCCGCCGTCGCTCACGTCGTGCACGGCCGAGACGGCCGGCGCCCCCGGGCCGGCGGGGCCGGCTGTGCCGGCTGTGCCGCCGGGGCCGTCCGGGCCGCCGGCTGGGGCGCCGGCCGGCGCCCCCGGGCTCTCCGAGCCCACGACGAGCTCGCGGACGGTGTCGCACAACCGGCGGTGGGCCTCGAGGTCGAGCGGCGCCAGCCGCCCGCCGGTCTCCCCGTGGAGCTCACGGGCCCACCTGGACCCGGCGAGGAGCGGCACGGTCTCGCCGAGGAGCACGAGCGTCTCGCCCGCCGGTGCTGCCACCCCTGGTGGCCGGCGCTCGAGACGCTCGATGACCCCGACGACGCCGACGACCGGCGTCGGATCGATGTCGATGCCGGCGCTCTCGTTGTAGAACGACACGTTGCCGCCGACGACCGGGACGCCTAGAGCCAGGCAGGCCTCGGCGATGCCGTCGACGGCCTCGGAGAGCTGCCACATGACCGCCGGGTGCTCGGGGTTGCCGAAGTTGAGGCAGTCGACGAGCGCCACGGGCCGGCCGCCGGCGCAGGCGACGTTGAGGACCGACTCGGCGACCGTGGCCGCTGCGCCCGCTCGCGGGTCGATCGCGCACCAGCCGGGGTTGGCGTCGGTCGAGAGCGCCAGGCCCTTGCCGGTCCAGGGGACTCCGGGCCCGGCGAGTCGTAGGACGGCCGCATCGGCTTCGCCCGGGCCGAGCACGGTGTTCAGGAAGAGCTGGTGGTCGTACTGGCTGAACACGAAGGCGGGGTCGTAGCAGAGCGCCAGCAGATCGGCACCCGGATCCCGGCTCTCCACTCGGCCGGCGGGTTCGCGCAGCCGCCGGGCCTCGAGATCGGGCGGTGGCGCGAGCGGGCGCTGGTAGCGGGGGGCGTCGTCGGCGAGCGAGCTGGCCGTGACCTCGCCGAGGACCTCGCCGCCGGCTCCGGCGCGCACGCGGAGTCGACCCGGGCCGCCGTCGGGCGGTGCCGCCACGACGTGGCCGACCACGCTCGCCCGGATCTCGAACTTGTCGCAGATGGCGGTCAACGCCGCGAGGTTGCCCGGCTCGACGATGGCGAGCATGCGTTCCTGGCTCTCGCTCGTCATGATCTCGACGGGGCTCATCCCGTCCTCGCGGCAGGGGACGGCCGAGATGTCGACGTCCATCCCGAGGCCGGCTCTCGAAGCGGTCTCGCACGTCGCGCACGTGAGGCCGGCACCGCCGAGGTCCTGGATGCCGACGACGAGTCCGGCGTCGAGGAGGGCGAGGCAGGCTTCGATGAGCCGTTTCTCTTCGTAGGGATCGCCGACCTGGACGCTGGGGCGCTTGCCGGCGTCGCCGTCCCCAGCGGCGGCAGCGCCCCCGTCCCCGGCGGCGGCAGCCCCCCCGTCCCCGGCGGCGAGGCCGGCCGAGGCGAGGATGCTCACCCCGCCGATCCCGTCTCGGCCCGTGAGCGACCCGAGCAGCACCGCCAGATTGCCTTCGCCGGTGGCGCGTGCCAAGACGAGCCGCTCGATCGGCAGCACGCCGAGGCAGAGCACATTGACGAGCGGGTTGCCGCGGTAACCGGGCGAGAAGCAGAGCTGGCCGCCCACGGTCGGCACCCCCACCGAATTGCCATAGCCGGCGATGCCCCGGACGACGCCGTCGAAGATCCAACGGCTCCGGGCGTCCTCGAGCGGGCCCATGAAGAGCGGGTCCATGAGGGCGATGGGCCGCGCACCCATGGTGAAGACGTCACGCAGGATCCCACCGACCCCCGTGGCCGCCCCCTGCTGCGGCTCGACCGCCGAAGGATGGTTGTGGCTCTCGATCCGCACGGCGATCGCGACGCCGTCGCCGACGTCGATGACGCCCGCGTTCTCGCCCGGTCCGACGAGTACATGGGGGCCCTCGGAGGGCAGCCGGCCAAGGTGAACCCTCGACGACTTGTACGAACAATGCTCGCTCCACATCACCGAATACATCGCAAGTTCCAAGTGGTTCGGGTCTCGGCCCATGCGCACGACGATCGACTCGTACTCGTCGTCGGTCAGTCCGAGCGATCGGTGAAGTGCCGACTCGGGGCTCATCGCGTGTGCCCGATAACGGTAGGTGAAGATGCCCGGCAAAGTCGCATTGGATAAAAGGGTGCGCTATGGGCAATACTGGTTGTATGCCACCAAGAAAGAAGCCAACCAAGCCGGGTCTCTCCGCGTCCCACAAAGACGCGCTTGCCGAAGGTCGTCGCCAGGGAAATGCAGTGCGCCGGTACCTTGTCGCTCTCGAGAGGTCCAAGCCGCGGCGCGGCCGCTCCACTAGCGCGGACGCCTTGAAAGTGCGCCTCGAAGAGCTCGAGGCCAAGCTCGCGATAGCCGATCCATTGCAGCGCGTTCACCTGATCCAGGAGCGGCGCAACCTCGAGCGCCGCATCGAAGGAGCGAGCGCCGAGGCCGAGGACGACCTTCCCGAGCTCGAGAAGGCCTTCATTCTGGTCGCGGCCGACTACGGCTATCGCAAGGGGATCGACTACGCGACCTGGCGCGAGGCGGGCGTCTCTGCGGATGTCCTCCAGAAGGCCGGGATTCACTGGAGTCGCCGGTCCTAGGACACAGCAGATCCGGCTGCGGGTACCGCATTCGCATCCGGATCAAGGTCGTACGCGACCTCTAATCGGCGGCCTGCTGCCGAAGCATCGAGCACGGACTCGAGCAGCAATCGCCCGTCGGCTGAACCGAGCATCGGGTCGCTCGCACGCTCGGGGTGTGGCATCAGACCGACGACATTGCGCTCTCGATTCGTGATCCCGGCGATGGCATGCACCGAGCCGTTCGGGTTCTCGCCCCGGTAGCGCAGCACCACGCGACCCTCGTCCTCGAGCTCGCGTAGCGTCGTCGCGTCGCAGGTGTAGTTGCCCTCGTAGTGGTTGATCGGGAGGCGCAGCACCTGACCGAGTTGTGTCCGCATAGTGAGAATTGAGTCGGTGGACGATACTTCGCACTCCACCGTCTTACACAGGAAACGCAGCCCCGCGTTCCGGTATAGCGCCCCGGGAAGCAGGCCCGCCTCGGTCAGCACCTGGAACCCGTTGCAGATCCCGACCACCGGCCCACCCTCGGCCGCAAAGCGGGCGACGGCGGCCATGACCGGCGAGAATCGGGCGATCGCGCCTGGCCGGAGATAGTCGCCGTGCGCGAACCCGCCGGGCAGCACGACAGCGTCCGCGTCACCGAGCGACGTCGAGGTGTGCCAGACAAGCTCGGCCGTGCCACCGAGCGAGGTCCAGACCGCGGCGACGTCGTGCTCGCAGTTGGAACCCGGAAAGTAGACGACCGCGAGGCGCCGGCTCATACCGGCTTCGAATGCTCGGACGAGCCGTTCGGGCCGGCTTCGAAGCGGATCGAAGCCTGTTCGATGACGGGATTGGCCAGCAGCCGGTCGCAGAGCGACGCCACCCGTATCTGTGCGGCGGTCTCGTCGGGAGCTTCGAGGACGAAACGGATCAATTTGCCGACGCGCACGTTCTCGACGCCCTCGAATCCGAGGGCGGGGAGCGCCCGCTCGATGGTCTGGCCCTGCGGGTCGGCGATGCCCTCCCGGCCCGTGATCTCGACGACGGCGGTGAACTTCACGTGGTGGCGCCGTACCAGTCGGCGAGCCGAAGTCCGGTGATCTGTTCGTAGGCGGCCACGTAGCGGGTGCGCGTGGCTGCGACGACCTCCGCCGGAATCGGCGGGGGCGCCGACTCCTTGTCCCAGCCGGTGCTCTCGGCCCAGTCCCGCACCGGCTGCTTGTCGAACGACGGCGGCGTCGTGCCGGGTGCCCAGGCACTCGCGGCCCAGAAACGCGAGGAGTCCGGAGTCAGGATCTCGTCACAGATGGCGAGCTCTCCGTCGATGAAGCCGAGCTCGAACTTCGTGTCTGCGATCACTATGCCGCGCCCGAATGCCCGCGCCGCTCCCCGCTCGTAAGCGGCGAGGCTGAGCGCCCTCGCCTTCATCGCCGTGTCGGTCCCGACGAGGTCGGCCGCCTCCTCGTAGCTGATGTTGAGGTCGTGGCCATCGGTCGCCTTCGTCGAGGGCGTGAACACCGCCTCCGGGAGGCGATCGGACTCACGCAGACCGGCCGGCAGGGCGGTGCCGTGCATCGTCGCGCTCTTCTGGTACTCCTTCCAGGCCGAGCCCGAGAGATAGCCGCGCACGATGCATTCGATGGGCAGCATCTCGGCACGCCGCACGAGCATGGCGCGGCCCGCCAACATCTCAGGCGGAAAGCCGGGGATGTCGTTGGCGGCTTCGGGGAAGGCGGCAGGGTCCGTCGCGACGAGATGCGTCAGCGAGAGATGCTCGAGCTCGGTGGCCCAGAAGGCGGTCATCGCCGTGAGGACACGCCCCTTGTCGGGTACGGGTTCGGCGAACACCTTGTCGAAGGCCGACATCCGGTCAGAAGCCACCATCAGCAGAAGGTCGTCGCCGGCGTCGAAGACGTCGCGGACCTTGCCGGAGTACAGGTGCGGCAGGGTCATCCCGCCACCTGCTCGAGCGCGTCGAACGTGCGGCGGACCTGCGCCAGTGACCGGCCGAGATCGAACGCCTCGTCGAGCGACTTCGCAGCCTGTTCGGCACCGCCCAGGGCGGCCGCGACCTCGGGGTCGGCGTCGAGCACGGCCCGAAACGACCGCCGCTCCTCTTGGGCGGTGCGGGCGTCGCGCTGCACGATGCGGTAGGCGCCGTCGCGGGTGAGGCCCGAGCCGATGAGCGCCAGCAGCACCGGCTGGGAGAAGACCAGGCCGAACGAGCCTTCGAGCAGGTTCTCGCGCATGCGATCCTGGTGGACGACTAGGCCGTCGATCAAGCGGGTCATCCTCCGCGCAGCGTAGTAGGCGACCAGGCTCGCGTCCGGGAGCACGATCCTCTCGACCGAGCTGTGGGAGATGTCCCGTTCCTGCCAGAGCGCCACGTCTTCGAGGCCGGCGACGAGGTAGCCACGCAACACCCTGGCCAGACCGACGAGACGCTCGGCGGTGATCGGGTTGCGCTTGTGCGGCATCGACGACGAGCCTTTCTGGCCGGCGCCGAAGGGCTCCTCGACCTCACCTACCTCTGTGCGCTGCAGCAGCCGGATCTCCGTCGCGAGCGATTCGACGGTCGTGCCGAGGGCGGCGCAGGCGTACAGGTACTCGGCGTGGCGGTCCCTTGCGATGACCTGGGTGGCCGGAACGGGCTGCAGCCCGAGCGCGCTGCAGACGTAGGCCTCGACCGCCGGCTCGATGTTGGCGTATGTGCCGACGGCTCCCGAGAGCTTGCCGACCGCGACGGACTCGCGTGCGCGGCGAAGGCGCGTGCGGTCCCGGTCCGCCTGCAGGCAGGCGAGGGCGAGCTTGGTGCCGAAAGTCGTGGGCTCGGCGTGCATGCCGTGCGTGCGGCCGGCGATCGGGACCTCGGCGAACTCGTAGGCGCGGCGCTTCGTGACCGACACGAGGTCGCCGACGGCTTCGAGCAGGAGGTCGGCGGCCCGCACCAGCGTCGCCGACAGCGCCGTGTCGACGACGTCGGACGACGTGAGGCCGTAGTGGATCCACGATCCTTCGGGTGGGCCGATCGACTCCTGCACGACGTCGACGAACGCCGCGACATCGTGGTCCGTCACGGCCTCGCGCTCGGCGACGCGGGCGACGAAGGCGGCGTCCACCCTCGGCGCACGGGCGCGGCAGGCGGCGGCGTGCGCGGCTGGCACGACGCCGAGCTCGGACCAGGCCTCCACCGCAAGCAGCTCGATCTCGAGCCAGAGGCCGAAGCGGGTCTCGTCGGCGAAGACCGCCGCCATCTCCGGGAGCGAATAGCGCGGGATCACGCCGGTCGAACCTCGACTCCGTCGCCGATGTCGCTGCGGTACTGCATGCCGTCGTAGCCGATCTCGGCCACGCCCTTGTAGGCGGTCTCCCGCGCCTGCTCGAGGGTGGCGCCGAGCGCCGTCACGACGAGGACCCGGCCGCCGGCGGTCCGCAGCACGCCCGTCTCGTCACGGCACGTCCCGGCGTGGAACACGGTCACGCCCCCGACGCTACCGGCAGCGTCCAGCCCTTCGATGGGATCGCCCGTGCGCGGCGCGGCGGGGTAGCCGCCGCTCGCGGTCACCACCGCCACGGCTGCGTCTTCGACGAAGCGTACGGAGCCGGAGCCGGCGGGGGCGGCCGAGCCGCCTGAGCCGGCCGAGCCGGCAGCGGCCGCCGCGAGGAGGTCGGTCAGGTCCGTAGCGAGCCTGGGCAGCACCACCTCGGCTTCCGGATCACCGAAACGGACGTTGTACTCGATCAGCCGTGGCCCCTCGCTGGTCAGCATCAGCCCGGCATAGAGCACGCCCCGATAGTCGATCCCCGCCCGCCTGAGCGCACTCAGCGTCGGCTCGACGATGCGGTCGAGGACGACCTCGACGGTCGCCGCCGTGGCGCACGGCACCGGGGAGAAGGCACCCATGCCGCCCGTGTTCGGCCCGGTGTCGCCCGTGCCGACGCGCTTGTAGTCCTGGGCGGGGGCCAACGCCAAGGCGTGCGTGCCGTCGCAGACGACGAGCAGCGAGAGCTCCGTGCCTTGCAACGCCTCTTCGATGACGACCCGTTGGCCGGCTTTGCCGAATGCCTTCCCTGACAGCTTTGCTGCCACATCTCGCTCGGCTTCGTCGAGATCGTCGGTGACGAGCACGCCCTTTCCTGCCGCCAGCCCGTCCGTCTTGACGACATATGGCCCCGGCATCGAGCGGAGGTATTGGCGGGCGTCGTCGAGCTTGGAGAACGCCTCCCAGCGGGCGGTGGGAACGCCGGCCTCGGAGGCGCACCGTTTCATGAATTCCTTGGATCCCTCGAGGCGGGCACCGTCGGCTCCGGGCCCGAAGACGAGACGGCCCCGCGAACGCAGCCTGTCGGCGAGGCCGTCGACGAGCGGCGCCTCAGGACCGATGACGAACAGGTCGGCTTCGATCTCCTCAGGCGGGGCCGGCGTCGACTCGAGCCGGTAGCCCTCCGCGGACCGCCCGGTGATACCGGGATTGCCCGGCGTGACGACGACGTCGGCGCTGCGGGCGAGCACGTGTGCGAGCGCGTGCTCGCGCCCGCCCGAGCCGACGACGCAGACCGTGGCGGCCCGGCCCCGGCTCATGCGGCGAATCGGACGTACTGCTCCCGGCCAGGACCCACGCCGGCGTAGGTGACCGGCACGCCGGTGTAATCGGCGATCACCCCGAGGTAGGCGCGGGCGGCCGGCGGGAGCTCGGACACGGTCCTCACTCCGGACAGGTCCTCACGCCAGCCGGGCAGCTCCCGGTACACCGGCCGGGCGCGGTGCAGCACCGACTGGTGGTACGGGACGTGCTCGTACAGTTCGTCGCCGTCGGAGTAGGCGACGCACACCTTGACCGCGTCGAAGGCTGACAGGACGTCGAGCTTGGTGACCGCGATCTCCGACAGGGAGTTGAGGCGCACGGCGTGCCGGAGCAGGACCAGGTCCAGCCATCCCGGCCGGCGCCGGCGACCGGTGTTCGTCCCGTACTCGTGGCCGAGGTCGACGAGCATGTCGCCCTCCTCGCCGCCGACCTCGGTCGGGAAGGGGCCCGAACCGACCCGGGTCACATAGGCCTTGGCGATGCCGAGAACCCGGTCGATGTCCCGAGGGCCGATCCCGGTGCCGACGCAGGCTCCGCCGGCGGTGGGGTTGGAGGAGGTGACGAACGGGTACGTCCCGTGATCGACGTCGAGAAACGTGGCCTGTGCCCCCTCCAGCATCACCTGCCGCCCAGCGCCGAGCGCCTCGTGCACGAGTTGCACCGAGTCGCCGATCATGGGTCCGAGGGCGGGAGCCACCTCGTCGAGGTACTGCGCGGCGATCTGGTCGGCGTCGAGGGGAAGGCGGTTGTAGACCTTGGCGAGGATGGCGTTCTTCTCCCTGAGGACGACGTCGAGCTTCTCGCGGAAGATCTTCGGGTCGAGCAGGTCCTGCACGCGCAGCCCGATCCGGGCCGCCTTGTCCGCATAGGCGGGACCGATCCCGCGCTTGGTGGTGCCGAGCTTGTTCTTGCCGAGGTACCGCTCGGTCACCCGGTCCAGTTCGATGTGGTACGGCATCACGAGGTGGGCGTTGCCTGAGACGACGAGGCGGCTCATGTCGACGCCCCGCGCCTCGAGCGTGGCGCACTCGGCGAGGAGCACCGTGGGCTCGACGACGACCCCGTTGCCGATCACGGGCACGACGTGGTCGTAGAGGACGCCGCTCGGGATGAGCTGCAGGGCGAACGTCTCGCCGTCGACGACGATCGTGTGGCCGGCGTTGTGCCCGCCCTGGTAGCGAACGACGAGGTGCATGTCCTTGGCGAGGAGGTCGGTGAGCTTGCCCTTGCCCTCGTCACCCCATTGAGTTCCGACCACCACGGTCGCGGGCACGTCACGCCTCCGGTGTTGCTGCGAGAACTGGCCCGTTCCCATGGCGGTGTCCGCTCGGGTTCGGGCTCGCGCAGTGTACGTGGTCGCAGGCGGCCCGTGTCGACTCGCTCCAGATGAGCCAGCCCGGCGTCTCCCGGCACCTCCGGGTCCTCCGCGATTCGGGTTCGGCAACGTCCCCTCGAGCGCCACCTGGACGCAACGGTATCGTCAGACCGGAAGAAGGAGGAACCGCATGGATGAGCCTGGGGCCGCCGACGGGACGGTGGAGACACGGGACGGGCTGCACGTGCTGCGTTTCGAGCGGGAGCTCGCGTATCCGATCGAACGGGTATGGGCGGCGCTCACCGAGCCTGACGAGCTCATCGGCTGGCTGGGGAGCGTCGACATCGACCCCGTCGTCGGCGGCGCGGTCGAGCTGCGCTGGCTCAACACCGACGAGGAGGGCAACAGCGCCGTTCTCCACGGCACGATCACCGTCTTCGAGGCGCCGACCCTGCTCGAGATCGACTCCGACATTCACGGCGTGCTGCGGTGGAAGCTGACGAGCGAGGGCACCGGCTGCCTGCTCATCTTCACGAGCACGATCCCGGCGCCGAACGAGCACCTGGCGCTGCTTCTCGCCGGCTGGCACTCGCACCTCGACTTCCTGGCGGACGCTCTCGCGGGCCGGCCGGTCGACTGGGACCACTGGCCGCTCGACCACTGGAAGGTGCTCCACGAGCGATACGTGGCGGCGCTCTCCTAGCTCGGCCCTCCATACAGGTAGGCGTGCGGACGGGCCGGTAGCGACGCCGGCACCGCATAGAGCGCGTAGCCGGACTTGAAGGCCGTGACGCCGACGACCGGGGCGGACAGGTGGCCGGCGGGCGACCCGAAGAACCGGGCGTTCCCGAACGGCAGCACATTGCCCGCCGCAGTCGCGACCCAGTAGCCGCGCCCGTCGGGTGTCGGCACCAGCCCGACGAGGCGCGAGCCGAGATGCACATGGCGCGCCGCAGGGCTCCCGAACGACCGAGCGTCGCCGTAGGCGGCGATCGAGCCGTCGGCCGCCAGCACCCAGTAGCCCCTGCCGTCGGGCGTGGTGGCGATGGCGACCGTCCGGGTCGGATGTCCGGCGGCGAGAGGGCTCCCGTGCGGCTTGGCGCTCCCGAAGGCGTCCACACCCCCGTCAGCGGTGAGGACGTAATAACCCTTGCCGTCCGGTAGTGGCGCGATCCCGACGAGGTCGCTCCGGCGCCCTTCCCGGAACGGCGACCCAAAGAAACCAGCATTTCCATACTGATACACGTGCCCACTCCCGGTCGTGACCCAGTAGCCGCCGCCGTCGGAGGTCGCAGCCATCGCTGTGACCGGGGCCGTGAGCGGCACTTGGCTCGACGCCGGGCTGCCCCACTGGCGCGCCCGGCCGAAAGGCGCGACACCGCCGGCGCTGGCGGCGAGCCAGTAGCCCGAGGAGGACGCCCTCGCGACCGACCACGTGATCGGCGGGCCGGCGGGCGGCACCCGGCCGACCTCGGAGTCGGTGCCGATCTCGATGACCGGATGCTTGGATGGGTCGAGCCAGCGCAGCACCGGCACGAGGTCGCCGAGCGGGAGGGCCACGCACCCGGCGGTCGGGCCGTTCACCCAGGCGTGGAGGAAGATCCCGGAACCGGGCGCATTCCTGCCCGAGACCGTCGGGTGGTCGTTGAAGTCGATCACCGCGAAGTACGGATAGGCATTGGTCTCGGTCCAGAGCGCCTCGGACCAGGACGCGAACGGGGGCGTCGAGCCGCACGGCACGTGCACGAACCGGTTGTAGTGCGGGCTGTAGGGGTCCTCGTCCCACCAGTCGCCGCAGACGAGCTGGTGGTAGGCGTCGTGCAGGCCACCGGGATTGGCGTCGTTGCCGTACATCGTGCGGCCGAACGGGAAGACCCCCGTCGGGGTCGAGCCGTCCCCCTCGTGCCGGACGTCACGGAGATGCCCGAAGCCGGTCTCGGCCTGCCAGGCCGGGAACACGCGCTCCCAGGGCGAGAAGGCGTTCGCCCGCCGGAAGGTCTGGAGGGTGGCGAGATAGCCGGGCGGGTCGTAGGTCGGGCTCGACACGACGATGAGCTGGTCGGCTTGCGCCGGGATGCGGAAGCTCGGCCGGCGGGTGGTGGCGGCGCCGGGGGCCGGGCGGTGGCGGGCGGGCGGGCGCCGGCGGTGCGGGCGGCGGCGGTGCGGGCGGCGGCGGCCGGGCGTGCGAAGGCGGCCGGCCCCGCGATCGAGATGGCGGCTACCGTCGCCGCCGCCAGCCGGAGCGGCCGGCCCGGGCGGCTCAGCCGCAGCGGGGCGTGGTGGCCGTCCGAGCCGTGCTGGCCGTGCGGGGCGGGCGCCATCGAGCCAGTCTTGCCGCGTTCAAGCCGGCACGGGTCCGAGGTCCGAGGCCTCCCACATCTCTGCGTACGGCCCGCCGGCGGCACTCAGCTCGTCATGGGTGCCGTCCTCGACGACCACCCCGTCGGCGAGGACGATGATGCGGTCGGCCGTCCGGGCGGTCTGCAGCCGGTGCGCGATCACGACTGTGGTCCGGCCGCGGGAGACGCGGTCGGTCGCCGCCGCCACCCGCGCCTCGGTGGCGAGGTCGAGATTCGAGGTTGCCTCGTCGAGGAGGAGAATCGCCGGATCGACCAGCTCCGCCCGCGCGAGGGCAATCAATTGGCGCTGGCCTGACGACAGTGACCGCCCGCGTTCGGAGACCAGGGTCCCGTATCCCTGGGGCAGCTCGCCGATGAAGCGGTCGGCGCCGGTGGCCCGCGCCGCAGCCTCGACCTCGTCGTCGCTCGCGCCCGGCCGGCCGTAGGCGATGTTGTCGCGGATCGAGCCCGTGAACAGGAATCCCTCCTGGGGCACGTAGCCCAGCTCCCGGCGGTAGGCCGAGAGGTCGTAGGACCGAAGGTCAGTGCCGTCGACGAGCACCGCTCCCGCCGTCGGGTCATAGAAACGGGCCAACAGCTTCACCAACGTCGACTTCCCCGCTCCCGTCTCACCCACGAGGGCCACGAATTCGCCGGGCCGGATCTCGAGGTCGACTCCGCGCAGCGCCTCGGCCAGGGGCGGCGGGCCTCCGCCGTCCTTCCCGGGCTTGCCCGACGGGTAGGCAAAGCGGACCCCCTCGAACTTGACCGCACCGCTGAGCCGGGGCGGCACGACCGGATGGGGTGCCGCCGGCGTGAGGGTGTCGAGTGACATCAGCTCGCCGACCCGCTCCACGGAGACCCGGGTCTGCTGCCATGAGTCGAAGACCTGGGACAGCTGTTGGATCGGGGAGAAGAACAGATCGAGGTACAGGAGGAAGGCGATGAGCGCTCCCGTGGTGAGATGACCGCTCGCGACGAGCCCGGCGCCGACGCCGAGCACGATGGCGTCGCCGCAGTCGGCCAGGAACTGGACGAAGGGGAAGTACGTCGCGACGAGCCACTGCGCGTGGACACGCGCGTGAAGGTAGGCCGCCCCCAGGCGCCGAAACTCGGCGATGCTCGCCTCCTCGTGCACGAACGCCTGCGTCTCGCGCACCCCGGAGAGGCTCTCCTGGAAGCTGGCGTTCACCGCCGCGATGCGGTCTCTTGCGAGCTCGTAGGTCCTGGCCGCCCTGCGCCGGAAGACGATGGTGGCGGCGACGAGCGGCACGATGACCCCCAGCGTCGCGACAGCGAGCTCGGAGTTCAGGAAGAACAAGGCGATTCCCACACCTACGAAGGTGCAAATGTTGACGACGGCCGAGATGAGGCCCGTCTCGACCAGCGTCTCGAACGAGTCGACGTCTGTCGTCATCCGGGTCATGATCCGCCCGGCCATCTCGCGCTCGTAGTAGTCGAGCGAAAGGCCCTGCAGCTTCGACCAGATCCGGATCCGGAGCGACAGCACGATTCGCTCGGCCGTGCGGCCGGTCACGAACGTCTCGGCGACCGAGTCCACGAGATCCGCGAGCGCCACGGCCAGATACAGGGCCGAGGCGACGAACAGCGCCGAGCGCGAGCCGGCCACGACCCCGTTGTCGATTCCGACCTGCACGAGGTACGGGCCCGCCAGCGAGGCGAGCGTGTCGAAGAGCACGAGCAGCAGCCCGAGGCCGAGTGCTCCGCGGAAGCGCTTGAGAAGGTGGAAGAGGGAGAAGTCGTGGTGTCGCCCGCCGTTTCTTGTTGGAGGTCGACTTGCGCAACGTCCCGGACCGGCCTGAGTGCCGCCACTTTTGCGAGGAGCTCGGGCGAGGGGGCAAGGCTCGAGCGCCAGCCGCCCCGACCGTGGCCCCCGGTGCCGGCGAGGCCCGGTCCGAGCGCAGGAGGCCGGAAGGCAGAGAGGGTGGGTACGGCCAGGCGGGGCGCCGGCGCGGTCGGGGCCGCCGGCGGCGTGAGGCGCCCCGCCGGCGTGTGGTCTGTCGCCGGCCCTCGTGGCGCATCGGGGGCGGTCGCGCCGTTCATGGCGGTGGACGGGACGTCGGCTTCTGGCTCGTCGCCCGACGACATCGAGCGGTAGAGCGCACAGCGCCCGAGTAGCTCCTCGTCGGTGCCCTGGTCGACGACGTGGCCGCCGTCGACGACGACTATCCGGTCGGCGAGGTGGAGGCTGGAGCGGCGATGGGCGACGAGCAGAGTTGTGCGCCCGCGCATGATGTCGCGGAGCGAGGAGTGGATGGCTTCTTCGACCTTGGCGTCGACGGCACTCGTGGCGTCGTCGAGCAGGAGGATGCGGGGTTCGTACAGGAGTGCTCGGGCGAGCGCAAGGCGCTGGCGCTGGCCGCCTGACAACGTGAGTCCCCGCTCCCCGACGACCGTCTCGTACCCGTTCGGGAGCTGCTCGATGAAATCGTGTGCCCCCGCCGCTCGGGCGGCGGCCTCGATCTCGGCGTCGGACGCGTCCGGACGGCCAAAGGCGATGTTCGAGCGCACGGACGCTGAGAAGAGGAAGCTCTCCTCGAACACGACGCCGATCTGCCGGCGCAGGGACGCACGCGTGACGTCTCGAACGTCGTAGCCGTCCACGCGGACCGATCCGGCGTTCACGTCGTAGAAACGCGAGACGAGCATCAGGGCGGTCGACTTGCCCGAGCCGGATGGCCCGACGAGCGCGACCGTCTCGCCCGGCGCGACGTGAAGGTCGAAGTCCTGCAGGGCCACGCCGCCGTCGGCGTACGTGAAGTCGACGTGGTCGAAGCTGATCTCGCCTTGCAGCGGGGGTAGCTCGATCGCGCCGGGCTCGTCGACGATCGCGGGCTCGAGATCGAGCAGTTCGAAGATCCGATCGACGCCGGCCCTGGCCTGTTGCGCCGTCGTGAGGATGCCGGCGAGCATCCGGGCCGGCGAGGCCAGCTGTGCCAGGTAGGTCGAGAAGGCGAGAAACGTACCGATCGTGATGTGGTGGTTCAGCGCCAGCCAGCCGCCGAGCGCGAGCACGGCGACCTGGCCGAGCGTCGGGACGATCTGGAGGAGCGGTGTGTAGCGCGCCTGCAACCGAACGGCCCGCATATGAGAGCCGTAGAGCCTCTCGCTCGCCGTGACGATGCGGCCGATCTCCCTGTCTTCCTGGCCGAACGCCTTCACGACCCGGACTCCGTTGACGTCCTCGTCGACGACCTGGGCGATCTCGCCTTCCTTCTGCTGCCCGTCCCAGGTCGCCGGGAACATCTGCAAACGCATCCGGTAGGCGACGACGAGCAAGGTCGGCACGACGACGAGGCTGACGAGCGCAAGCAGCGGTGAAAGCACCAGCATGATCCCCAGCGACGCCAGCATCAGCAGGACGTTGCCGCTCAGGATCGGGAAGAAGCTCAGGAGCCCCTGTACGAGCGTGGTATCGGAGTTCGCCCTGCCGACGAGCTGACCGGTCGGCATCTGGTCGTGATCGGCGAAGTCGAGGGTGTGGAGGTGCTCGTACATCTCGTTGCGCAGGTCGTACTGCACGTCGAGCGCGACGCGGCCGCCCCGGTAGCGCCGGAAGTGCGCGGCGACGAACGTCAGGACGCCGAGGCCGACGAGCAGCGCCAGCCACGGGGCCAGCGGCGAGCGGTGGTTCAAGATGACGTTGTCGACGATCTGGCGCTCGATCAGCGGCACCAGGGCTTGGGCGGCGCTCCCCACGAGCGCACCGCCGAGCGCGATCTGGAGGTTGCGCCGGTGCCGCATGAGGTAGGGCCACAGCCGGCGCACCCAGCCGGGGCGGTGGGCGGTAGTGGTCTCCGGGATCCGGCTCACTTCCCTCCGGCGGCCGCGCGGCGCTCGGCGAGATGGCGGTCGATCGCCCCGTCCAGCATCTCAAGGGCCCGCATCGTCATGGCGGGGTCGTCGGTGGCCCGCACGACGTCTTCGAGCCGCGCGGCCATGGCGGCCTCGGTCTGGCTCAGGAGCAGCCGGCCCTCGTCGGTGAGCTGGAGGCGGATTGCCCGCTGATCGCCGGCGACCGTGTCGCGAGTCAGCAGGCCCCGCGCCACGAGCGCGTCGACGGACGCGCTCACCGCGGGCTTGCCGAGCGTCAGGCGCTGGGCGAGCCGGGACGCCCGCTCGTCGCCGGCGGCGACGAGGCTGAGCACCCGATAGTGGGCGAGGCCGAGGTCACCCGATGCCCGGTCGAGCACCCGGGCGAGGCGGGCGGCGCCGAGCACGGCTGTTGCCGTGCTCGTGGTCTCCGTGGATCGGGGGGGTTGCACAGTTCCATTATACCAAGATGGTTCGACTATCGAACCATCTTGCCGGCCTCGCACACCGCCCGATGTAACGCCTCGGGCTCCCGCAGGACTGCACTTCGCACACGCCTATCCCAGACTGAAGGAGTACGGATGAAAGCACTCGCCCGTTTTGCCTCTGTAGCAGCCGTCGCCATCGCCTCCGCGGCAGCATTCGCCGGGGCGGCCGGCGCAACCACGGCTCACCACTTTCCGCGGTTCGGTGGGGGCGCCGACCACGTCGTATTCGTCCAGACCGACAACACCGCCGGCAACCAGGTGGTCGCGTACGACCGGGCCGGCGACGGGACGCTCACCCTGGCAGGCACGTACGACACCCACGGGCTTGGGGGCATCCTTTCCGGCTCGGTCGTCGACCACCTCGCGTCGCAGGGCGCACTCACCTACGACCACGACAACGCCCTGCTGTTCGCTGTCAACGCGGGCAGCAACACGATTTCGGTCTTCTCGGTCCGGGGCGACCGGCTCCACCTCAGGCAGGTGCTCGGCTCCGGTGGGACGTTCCCCGTCAGCGTGGCTGTCCACGGCGACCTCGTCTACGTCCTCAACGCCGAGAACGGCGGGTCGGTGCAGGGCTTCCGCATCGCGTTCGGTTTCGTCTTCCCGATCGGGCAGTCGAACCGAGCCCTCGGACTCGACCCGACGGCCACTCCGCAGTTCACCAACACGCCGGGGCAGGTCGCGTTCTCGCCTGACGGCTCGCAGCTGATCGTGACCACGAAGATGAACGGCAACGACGTCGACGTCTACTCGGTTCGTCACGACGGCAATCTCTCCTCGGGCGCGGTGGTCAACAAGGAAGCGGGCACGGTTCCATTCGCCATCTCCTTCGACAACGCCGGCCACCTCGTGATCGCCAACGCGGGCACGAACGCCCTTGCGACGTATGCCCTCGCCGGCGACGGGACGATCGCGCTGATCGACTCGGTCGGCACCGGTCAAGTCTGCGACGTGCTGGGTGGCGCGGGTCGGCCGGCACGTTCTATGCGTCGAACGCCGGCAGCGCTTCTGTGAGCGGCTACCGGATCGGCGGGAACGGACAGCTCACGCTGCTCGGTCAGACCAGCACCGACGCGGGAACGGTCGACGCCTCCGGCTCAGCCGGCGGCCAGTACCTCTACGTGCAGACCGGTGGAAACGGGATCGTCGACGAGTTCCAGATCAACCCCGACCACTCGCTCACCGAGATCGGGAGCGTCAAGGTCGCCAACGCGGCCGGTGGCGAGGGCATCGCCGCCTTCTGATCCTTGGCACGGCCCGGCTGCGGTGCCCTCCCAGTTGCGGGGGGCGCCGCAGCCGCCGGCTGCCACCAGCTCGAGGCACGTTGGGATCCGGCCACGCCGTTCGCCGGGAGGCCGGGTAGTTCCTTTTCCTTATCAAACTTGCCTCCAATCGAGATTGCGACTGGTCGCAATCATTAACGGAAGCAAGTTTGGGCAACTTTTCGATACACCCCGAGGCTGCCCCGGGCAACCCACGGCGAGGCTCGCCCGGCAACCCCCGAGGCTCGCCCCGAGCAGCGCACGGCGGCCTAGCGAAGGACGAGCTTGTCGTCCTCGACCTCGACCCGAACCGTGTCGCCTTCGCTGTAGCGGCCTTCGAGCAGGGCGAGCGCCAGCGGGTCACCGACCTCGCGCTGGATCACCCGTCGCAAGGGGCGGGCGCCGAAGTCGGGGTCGTAGCCGTGCTCACCCAGCCAGATCTCCGCCTCCGGCGTCACCTCGAGCGTGATGCGCCGGTCCTCGAGCCGGCGCCGGAGCGTTCCGAGCTGGATCCCGACGATGGCGAACAGGTCCTCGCGGCCGAGCGGGCGGAACCGGACGATCTCGTCGATCCGGTTGACGAATTCGGGCTTGAACGTATCGAAGGGGTCGCCGCGGAGGTTGGAGGTCATGATCAGCACGGAGTTCGAGAAGTCGACCGTGCGCCCCTGCCCGTCGGTCAGGCGGCCGTCGTCGAGCACCTGCAGGAGGATGTTGAACACGTCCGGGTGCGCCTTCTCGATCTCGTCGAGCAGCACGACCGCGTACGGGCGCCGGCGGATGGACTCGGTGAGCTGGCCGCCCTCCTCGTAGCCGACGTAACCGGGTGGGGCGCCTATGAGGCGGGAAACGTTGTGTTTCTCTTGGTATTCGCCCATGTCGATCCGGACGATCGCCCGCTCGTCGTCGAAGAGCACCTCGGCGAGTGCCTTGGCGAGCTCGGTCTTGCCGACGCCCGTCGGGCCGAGAAACAGGAACGTCCCGATCGGCCGGTTCGGGTCCGACAGGCCGGCGCGGCTGCGGCGGATGGCGTTGGCTACAGCCTCGACCGCTTGGTTCTGTCCGATCACCCGCTGGTGCAGCAGATTCTCGAGCTCGACGAGCTTGCGGACCTCGCCCTCCATGAGGCGCGACACGGGGACGCCTGTCGCCCGGCTCACGACCTCGGCGATGTCCTCGGCGTCGACCTCCTCCTTCAGCATCTTCTGCTCGGACTGAAGCTCGGCGAGCTTCTCCGTCGCCGCCTGAATCCGGCGTTCGAGCTCAGGAAACCGCCCGTACCGTATCTCCGCCGCCTTGGCCAGATCGCCCTCGCGCTCGTAGCGCTCCGCCTCCTGCCGGGCCACGTCGAGCTCCCCCTTGAGGTCGCGGATGGCCGCGATGGCGTCCTTCTCCGCCTGCCAGTGGGCGGTCATCGCCGTCTGCTGCTCCTGGAGATCGGCCAGCTCGGCCTCCAGCCGGGAGAGGCGTTCGACCGAGGCGGGATCGGTCTCCTTCTCGAGCGCCATGCGCTCGATCTCGAGCTGGCGGACGCGGCGGGCGACGACGTCGATCTCGGTCGGCATCGAGTCGATCTCGATGCGCAGGCGGCTGGCGGCCTCGTCGATCAGGTCGATGGCCTTGTCCGGCAGGAAACGGCCCGTCACGTAACGGTCGGACAGAACGGCGGCGGCGACGAGGGCGGCGTCCTGGATGCGCACGCCGTGGTGCACCTCGTAGCGCTCCTTCAGCCCGCGGAGGATGGCGATCGTGTCCGCGACCGACGGCTGCTCGACGATCACGGGCTGGAACCGCCGCTCGAGAGCGGCGTCCTTCTCGATGTACTTGCGGTACTCGTCCAGCGTCGTCGCCCCGATCATGCGCAGCTCGCCACGCGCCAGCATCGGCTTGATCATGTTGCCGGCGTCCATGGCGCCCTCGGCGGCGCCGGCGCCGACGATCGTGTGCAGCTCGTCGATGAACGTGATGATCTCGCCCTCGGAGTCCGAGATCTCCTTCAGGACCGCCTTCAGGCGCTCCTCGAACTCGCCGCGGTACTTGGCGCCGGCGACCATGGAGGCGAGGTCGAGAGCGACGACCCGCTTGTTCCGCAGGCCTTCGGGGATGTCGCCTTCGACGATGCGCGTGGCGAGGCCCTCGACGATGGCCGTCTTGCCGACGCCGGGCTCGCCGATGAGCACGGGGTTGTTCTTCGTGCGCCTCGACAGGACCTGGATGACGCGGCGGATCTCGTCGTCGCGGCCGATGACCGGGTCGAGCTTGCCCTCCCGGGCGAGATCGGTGAGGTCGCGGCCGTAGCGTTCGAGCGACTGGTACTGCTCCTCCGGCGTCTGGGACGTGATCCGGTGGCTGCCGCGGACCGACTGCAGCGCCTTGAGGAGATCGTCGCGGCTGACCCCGAGCCGGTCCGCCATTGCGAGCAGCAGGTGCTCGACGGAGAGGTACTCGTCGCCCATCTCGCGACGGGCCTCGTCGGCCCGTTCGAAGGCGTCGTTGAGGTCACGGCTGAGCGTCGGCTCGGCCCCGCCGTATGCCTTCGGGATCCTGGCGAGCGAGTCGGCGACCCGGTTGCGGACCGAGAGGGGCGCGACGCCGAGGCGGTCGAGGATGGGGATGGCGACGCCGCCGTCCTGTGACAGCGCCGCTGACAGCACATGGTCGGGTCCGACTTCGGCGTGGTGCGAGGTCTTCGCGAGCGCGAGGGCGTCGCGGACCGCCTCCTGGGTCTTGAGCGTCCAGCGGTTGGGGTCGAAAGCCATTGTGTTACCTCGTCCTTCGGGCCGGCAAACGGTTCTGCGAGACCGGCACGAGCTCGCGCCGGTACTGGCGGTGGGTCTGCTCCACGGCCCGGCGCGCCTCGAGGCGGGTGCTCTCGAGCTCGGAGCGTAGGAGGGCGATCTCGGTCTCGAGCGCGAGCACGCGTCGCACCCCTTCCAGGTTCAATCCGACGGCGGTCAGCTCCTGGATCCGACGCAGGTGGGCGATGTCGGCCTCGCTGTAGCGGCGATTGCCCCCGCCCGTGCGGGCCGGATCCAACAGGCCCTTGCGCTCGTAGATGCGAAGCGTTTGCGGGTGGACGCCGGCGAGCTCGGCCGCGACCGAGATGACGTAGACGGCGCGCGTCGAGCGCTCGGAGAAGCCGGCGTCGCTGGGTTCGAAGCCCACGATCAGACCCCCAGGTGCTCTCTCGGCGAGCCGTCCAACGTCCTCGCAAGGGCTTCGACCGCCTTGCGCTGGTCGTCGGTGAGCTCGGACGGGACGACGATGTCGACGGTCACGAGGAGGTCGCCGATCGACGAACCAGTCGTGATTCCACGGCCTTTCACCCGGAACGTCTGGCCCTGGCGGGTGCCCGCCGGGATCTTGAGGGTGACCGGGCCCGTGAGGGAGGGCACGGTGATCTGACCCCCGAGGGTCGCCTCGGGGAACGTGACCGGCACCGTCAGCGTGAGATTGCGGCCCTTGCGACCGAAGAGCGGGTGACGCGCCACGTGCACGGTCACGTAGAGATCGCCGGCCGGCCCGCCGTTGGCGCCCGGCTCGCCGCGTCCTTTGACGCGGATCCGCTGGCCGTCCTCGACTCCGGCGGGGATCCTGACCTTCACCTGTCGTTGCCGCTGCTCGAGTCCCGAGCCGTGGCAGGTCGGGCAGGGATCGACGACGATCGTGCCCCGGCCCTGGCACTGCGGGCACGGCGTGGACAGAGAGAACATGCCCTGGTTGTCGTTGAGGACGCCGAGCCCGTTGCAGCGCGGGCACACCACCGGCATCGTGCCCGGGCGTGAGCCCGAGCCGCCGCAGGTCGAGCAGCGCATGCCGCTCGAGACGTTGACCGTCGTGACAGCACCGTCGACGGCCTCCTGGAAAGACAGGTGAAGCTCCGCCTCGAGATCGTGGCCACGACGGGGACCGCTTCCGGGCGTGCCGCGGTTGGAGCCGCGACCTCCGCGGCCGAACAAGCCGCCGAAGATGTCGGAGATGTCGTCGACGCGGAAGTTGAAGGTGCCGTTGCCGCCGTCGCCGGACCCGCCGAAGCCCCCGAGGTTGCTGAGAGGACCGAGACGGCGGACTTCGTCGTACTCCTTGCGTTTCTCGGGGTCGCCGAGGACGTCGTAAGCGGCGGAGATCTGCTTGAAGCGGTCCTCGGAGCCGGGGTTCTTGTCGGGGTGGAACTGTTTTGCGAGCTTGCGATAGGCGCGCTGGAGCTCCTTGTCGGTCGCCTTGTCCGTGACGCCGAGGATCTTGTAGTAGTCCGTCGTGTACCAGTCGCGCTGGGCTGCCATAGCGGGGTCCTCAGGCCCCGAGGACGACCATCGCCGGCCGCAGCACCTTCGACTTGAGGCGGTAGCCGGCCCGCATGACATCGGCGACGATCGGCCCGTCACCCCCGACGGCGTCATGGACCGTGGGATCGAAGGGCAAACCAAGGGCGTCGATCCGCTCGACGCCCTCACGGGCAAGGATGTCGCGAAGCAGCGAGTCGATCTGCTCGAGGGCTTTCGCCGCGTCGCTCGATTCCTCCTGGGAGCGGACGTGCGCCGTCGCCAGGTCGAGCGCGTCCAGCACCGGGAGGAGCCGGAGGATCAAGCCCTCGTTGGCGCGTTGGAGCAGTTCGGTCTGCTGGCGCATCGAGCGCTTGCGGAAGTTGTCGAAGTCGGCCTGCAGCCGCCGGAGCGCGTCGAGGTACTCGTCGCGCTCGGCGGCCACGAGGGCCTCCTCGGCCAGGGCGGCGAGATCCTTCTCGGCATCCCTGGGGTCGCTACCCCAATCGAGCAGCGGGTCGATTGGCAGGTTCAATTCCTCGTCCATCTCATTGTCGTGGTGCTCGTCGTCGCCTGCGGCCTGGTTCTCATCGGGGCCTGCGGCCTCGTTCTCATCGGGGCCTGCGGCCTCGTCCTCACCCGGGTGGGCCTCGCCTGAGCCGTTCGCTTGCGCGTCCGGCCCAGGCACACCGCCACGGCGGGTTGCCGACGGCTTCGGGTCGCGTGCCTCGCGGGTCACGAAGCCGCCGTACCGGGCTCGTCGACGATCTCGGCGTCGACGACCTCATCGTCGGCCGGCCCGCTCGAATCGCTCGAGCTGCCGGAGCCGTCGCTTCCGGCCCCGCCGGCCCCGCCACCGCCGGCCTGCTGCTGGGCCGCCTGCTCGTAGAGCCGCTGCCCGAGCGCCTGGGAGGCGGTACGGAGGGTGTCGGTGTCGCGCCGGATCTGGTCGGCGTCGGTGCCACCGAGCGACTCGCGCAAGCTCTTCAGCGCGCTCTCGACCCGCTCCCGCTCGTCGGCGGGGACCTTGTCGCCCTGGTCCTTCAGGAGCTTCTCGGTCTGGTAGACGAGTGCGTCGGCGTTGTTGCGGGTCTCGGCCTCTTCCTTGCGCTGGCGGTCCTCCGCCGCATGCTGCTCGGCATCACGGACCATCCGCTCGATGTCGTCCTTCGGGAGCGACGTCTGACCGGTGATGGTGATCGACTGCTCCCGGCCGGTGGCGAGGTCCTTCGCCGAGACGTGGACGATCCCGTTGGCGTCGATGTCGAACGCGACCTCGATCTGCGGGACGCCGCGGGGCGCCGGCGGCAGGTCGACGAGCTGGAACTTGCCGAGCGTCTTGTTGTACATCGCCATGTCCCGCTCACCCTGCAGGACGTGGATCTCGACCGACGGCTGGTGGTCCTCCGCGGTCGTGAAGATCTCCGAGCGCTTGGTCGGGATCGTCGTGTTCCGCTCGATGAGGCGGTGGGTGATGCCACCCTTGGTCTCGATGCCGAGGCTGAGCGGCGTGACGTCGAGCAAGAGGATGTCCTTCACCTCGCCCTTGAGCACGCCGGCCTGGATGGCGGCGCCGACCGCGACGACCTCGTCAGGGTTGACGCCCTTGTGCGGCTCCTTGCCGGCCAGCTGCACGACGAGGTCGTAGATCGCCGGCATGCGCGTCGATCCTCCGACCAGCACGACGTGGTCGATGTCGCTCGCGGTGAGGCCGGCGTCCTTGATGACCTGCTCGAACGGCCCCTTGCAGGCGTCGACGAGGTCGGCCGTCAGCTCCTGGAGCTTTGCCCGCGTGAGCTTGAGATCGAGGTGCTTCGGTCCCTCGTTGGTGGCCGTGATGAAGGGGAGGTTGATCGTCGTCTCCTGGACGGCGGACAGCTCGATCTTGGCCTTCTCCGCTGCCTCCTTCAGGCGCTGCAGGGCCATCTTGTCGTTGGAGAGGTCGACACCCTCGGTGTCCTTGAACGTCTTCACGAGCCAGTCGATGACGCGCTGGTCCCAGTCGTCACCACCGAGATGGGTGTTGCCGGAGGTCGCCTTCACCTCGAAGACGCCGTCGCCGATCTCGAGCACGGACACGTCGAACGTGCCGCCGCCGAGGTCGAACACC
Organism: uncultured Acidimicrobiaceae bacterium; assembly: GCA_963763085.1. Lineage (GTDB taxonomy): Bacteria > Actinomycetota > Acidimicrobiia > Acidimicrobiales > Bog-793 > CAVXNB01. Next base: position 17,687 of record CAVXNB010000004.1, on the reverse strand, counting down.
AGCACCGTCTGGTCGGCACGCTCCTTGTCGAGCCCGTAGGCGAGCGCAGCCGCCGTCGGCTCGTTGATGATGCGGAGCACCTCGAGCCCGGCGATCTGGCCGGCTTCCTTGGTAGCGGTCCGCTGGGCGTCGTCGAAGTAGGCGGGGACGGTGATCACGGCCTGGTTGACGGTGTCGCCCAGGAACGCCTCAGCGTCCCGCTTCAACTTCTGCAGGATGCGGGCGGAGATCTCCTGGGCCGTATAGGCCTTGCCGTCGATGTCGATGGTCCAGCTGGTTCCCATGTGACGCTTCACCGACCGGACCGTCCGATCCGGGTTGGTGATCGCCTGGCGCTTTGCGACTTCCCCGACGAGTACCTCGCCCGACTTCGCAAACCCCACGATCGAAGGCGTGGTCCGTCCACCCTCCGCGTTGGGGATCACGGTGGGTTCGCCCGCCTCGAGGAACGCGACCACCGAGTTCGTCGTACCGAGGTCGATTCCGACGGCCTTGGACATTCTGAAAATCCTCCACTCCTCTGGGTGCCACCTTCAAACGGCGCCCGCACGTCTTTCGTACAAGAGGTAGTATAGCTATGTTGAGTGCCAAGCTGTCAAGTTCGGGTTATCAGACATCCTGAACAGGGAGGATGGCGTTCGGGCGGCCCATGGAGGGGGCGGTGGGGCGGGGGCGGGGGGCTTGGTTTCTGGGTCGGAGGGCGGAAGGTAGCCTCAGTCCGATGCCGACGCTCGTCGTCCTGCGCCATGGCCAGAGTACCTGGAACGCCGAGAACCGGTTCACGGGCTGGACGGACGTGGACCTGAGCCCCGCCGGCGAGGACGAGGCACGGCTGGCCGGCAGGCTCCTCGCCGCGGAACCCGGTCTCGAGCTCGACACGGTCCATACGTCGGTGCTGACGCGAGCGGTGCGGACGGCGAACCTCGCCCTCGACGAGCTCGAGCGTTCCTTCCTGCCGGTGCGCCGGAGCTGGCGCCTGAACGAACGTCATTACGGGGCGCTGCAGGGACTGAACAAGAAGGAGATGGCCGCTAAGTACGGCCTGGCGCAAGTGAAGCTGTGGCGCCGCGGGTACGCGACCCCGCCCCCTTCGGTCGAGCTCGACGACCCGAGGCACCCGGTGCACGATGCGCGCTATCGCGACGTCCCCCCATCGGTTCTTCCCGCCGGCGAGTGCCTGGCGGACGTGGTCGAGCGCGTGGTGCCGTACTGGGAGGACGCGCTCGGGCCCGAGCTGATGGCCGGCCGGACGCCGTTGGTCGTGGCGCACGGGAACAGCATCCGGGCGCTGTGGAAGTACCTCGAGGGGATCTCGGACGACGACATCGTCGGGTTGGAGGTCCCGACCGGGTGGCCGCGGGTGGTGCAGCTGGACGACCGCCTCCGGTTCATCGAGGGCCGCTACCTCGGCGACCCGGCCGCCGTGGCGGCGGCTACCGCCGTGGTCGCCGGACAGGCCGGGCCGTCCTGAGGCTCCGGCCGGTTGGCGCCGGCGAGGCGTGCGCGCGCGGGGCGCCGACGGGGCGCCACGGCGGGACATTCATAAATTCGAAAAAACTTGCCTCCAGGTTAGGTTGCGACCGGTCATCTTTTCGGAGGCAAGTTTGGACAGAAATTGCAATATGTCCGGGAAGCCCCGGACTCCCGGGGGCCGACCCGGATACGCTTCCGCTGATGCCCCGAGGCTCGGACGTGGTGGACCTGAGCGGTGTGTGGCTTTTCAGCGCGTGCTCGAAGGCGGAGCGGAAGTCGATCGAGCGCAAGGTGAAGTCCGAGCAGGTGCCGGCGGGCAAGACGATCGTCCAGGAAGGCGAAGTTGGGACCGTCTTCTACTTCATCGTCGACGGCAAGGCGACGGTCACGCGCCACGGCCGCAAGGTGGTCGAGCTCGGTCCGGGTCAGTACTTCGGCGAGCTGGCGCTGCTCGACCGCCTGCCGAGGACGGCATCGGTGAAGGCGGCAACCGACCTGAAGCTTCTCGCCATCGGGCAGCAGGACTTCGAGGCCATCTTGAAGGACTCGCCGAGCACGACACGCAAGCTGCTCGCCGCGACCGCCTCCCGGCTGCGGTCGGCCGACAAGGAGCCAGCCGCCGGCGTGCACTGACGGAGCGGCCTCGTGGGGCGGGCGCTTCGAGTTCAGGGCGGGCGGAACGCCCTGCGGGCGGGCGGAACGCCCTACGGGCCGGCGGTCTCAGGAGAGGCGGTCTCAGGAGACGCGCCCGGCGCGCCGGCCGCCACTTCCATCGAGCGTTCGAGCAGCAGTGCGATGTCGAGCACCCGGACGTCGTCGCGGGCTCGTTCCTTGACGGCGTCGTCGAGCATGATCAGGCAGTACGGGCAGGCGGTCGACACGACGTCGGCGCCGGTCGCAAGCGCCTCGTCGGTCCGCTCGAGGTTGATGCGCTTGCCCTGACGCTCCTCGAGCCACATGCGGGCACCGCCGGCGCCGCAACAAAAACCTCGCTCCTTGCAGCGCCCCATCTCCACCGACTCCACGCCCGGCACCGAGTCGATGACCGAGCGGGGCGGGTCGTAGATCTTGCTGTGCCGGCCGAGATAGCACGGGTCGTGGTAGGTGACCTTGGCGTCGAAGCGGTTCGGGCGCAGCCGGCCGTCGGCCACGAGCTTCGCCAGCAGCTGCGAGTGGTGGATGACCTCGAAGTTGCCGCCGAGTGACGGGTACTCCTTCGAGAGCGAGTTGAAGCAGTGCGGGCACGAGGCGATGATCTTCTTCACCCCGGCGGCGGTCAAGGTCTCGATGTTCTGCTGCGCCTGCACCTGGTACAGGTACTCGTTGCCGAGCCGGCGGACGGGGTCGCCCGTGCAGGACTCCGCCGGGCCGAGGACGGCGAACGTCACGCCGGCCTGGCGCAGCAGGCGCGCGAGCGACTGGGTCGTCTTGCGCGCCCGCTCGTCGAGGGCGCCGGCGCACCCGACCCAGAAGAGGTACTCGACGTCGTCGGGGATCGTGCCGTCGACGACCGGGATGTCGAAGTCGAGGCTTTCGGTCCACTCGAGTCGTTTTGCGGCGCCGAGGCCCCAGGGGTCGCCCCGGTTCTCGACGTTGCGCAGCATGGCGCCGGCCTCGGTCGGGAAGCGGGACTCGATCAGCACCTCGTAGCGGCGCATGTCGATGATGGCGTCGATGTGCTCGATGTCGACCGGGCACTGCTCGACACAGGCGCCGCACGTCGTGCACGCCCAGAGCACGTCGTCGGTGATGACATCGGGCACGAGCGCCTGCTTGCCGCCCCGGAACAACTCGTCGCGCAGATCCATGATGAGGAGCTTGGGCGACAGGTCCTTGCCGGTGTTCCAGGCCGGGCACTGGCTCTGGCAGCGGCCGCACTCGGTGCACGTCACGAGATCGAGGAGCTGTTTCCACGTGAAGTGCTCGATCTTGCCGGCGCCGAAGATCGTGTCCTCGTCCATCGTCTCGATGTCGATCTCGGGCGTCTTGTCGAGGGCGCCGAGCCGGGTGGGCTGGCGGGAGAAGGCGACGTTCAAGGGTGCCATGAAGATGTGAAGGTGCTTGGAGTACACGACGAAAACCAGAAACGACACGATCACGATCACGTTCAGATCCAGGAACACCGTCTCGAGCGTCTGATTGGCCGACAGCCCGAGCGGGCGCAGGGCCCGGCCGATGCCGTGGGAGGCGAATGCCCACCAGCCGTAGGGGAAGTCGCCGGTGTTGGTCGCGGCCGCCCGGTACAGCAGCAGCGTGATGACCACGAGCGCGATCATCCCGAGCGTGATCCATGCGGCCGTCGTGTGTGAGCCGTAGAAGCGGGAGGCGCGATCTTTTCGTTTCGGGGAATTGCGCAGGCGGATGACGGTGAACACCGACAACGACACCAGCACGGCACAGGCGAAGAAGTCCTCGATGAAGCCGACGACGGCGGCATGGCCGATGCCGGGGATGGCGAAGTTCTTCTGGAACAGGTCGCCGTACGCCTCGATGATCGTGAGGATGAGGACGGTGAAGCCCCAGAACGTGAACGCGTGCGCCAGCCCGGGCACCGTCCACTTGAGGAGCCGGCGCTGGCCGACGACCTCGGTCGCCTCGACCTCGGCCTTTCTTCCCCAGCGCCTCAGCCGGTCGGGCGCCGGCTTGCCGGAGTGGACGAGGCGGAACAGGTAGGCCAGGCGCAAGCCGGCGATGGAGAGGGCGATCAACGTGGCGGCGATGCCGATCGGGTACCTCGTGAGCACGTGTCCTCCTGGCTGCTCAGGACTGGCGGTCGCGGAAGTTCTCGAAGTAGCGGCTCGGGGTCGGGCCGCGCTGGTGCTGGTACTTCGAGCCGAGGGCGGACGACCCGTACGGCAGGTCGGCCGGCGTCGTCATCCGTAGGAAGCTGATCTGGCCGATCTTCATGGCGGGGTAGACGGTGATCGGCAGGTTGGCGACGTTGGAGAGCTCGAGCGTCAGGTAGCCGTCCCAGCCCGCATCCACAAAGCCGGCCGTCGAGTGGATCAACAACCCCAAGCGCCCCAAGCTGGACTTGCCCTCGAGGCGGCCGACGAGGTCGTCGGGGAGGCGGACCCGCTCGACCGTCGCGCCGAGGATGAACTCACCCGGATGGAGCATGAGGACGTCGTCGTCGCGGATCTCGACGAGCTCGGTGAGCTCCTCCTGGTCCTCCTTGACGTCGATCGCCCGCAGGCTGTGGTTGCGGAAGACGCGGAAGAAACGGTCGACGTGGAGGTCGACCGAGGAGGGCTGGATGCAGCCGTCCCCGAGGGGATCGATGCCGATCCGACCGGCGGCGAGCTCTTCACGGATCGTCACGTCGGAGAGGATCATGGCCCCGAGCAGGTTAGTCGCCGGCGCGCTGCGAATCCCGGGTGACAACCTTGCCAGGCTCATGTTAGGGTTACGGGTTGTGGGATCCGACACGCTCACGATTCACGAAGCGGCCGCCACCACCGGCTGGTCGGCTCGGATGCTGCGCTACATCGAGGAGTCCGGTCTCGTCGCACCCGGGCGCTCCCCCTCGGGCTACCGCCTCTACGGTCCCGCCGAGCTGCAGCGACTCCGGACGCTGCGCGAGCTGCTCGCCGCATTCGGCATCGAGCTGAGCGACGTCGGGTTCGCCGTACGCCTGCGTGAGGACGGCCGGCTCCGCGACGCCGTGGAAGCCTGGCTCAGCTCCGAAGCCGTGCGGCCGGCGGAGGTGTCTTCGGGGGAATGGCTTCGTTTTGAGCAGGAGAAGCACACACAGTTGCTGACCGCTGTCGCGGCCGGCCCGAGCAAGGAGAACCCATGAGCTTCGACTTCAAAGTGGCGGACCTGTCCCTGGCCGAATTCGGCCGGAAGGAGATCGAGCTCGCCGAGCACGAGATGCCCGGCCTGATGGCGATCCGCCGCGAGCAGCTGGACGTGCAGCCTCTCGCCGGCGCCCGGATCTCCGGCTCGCTGCACATGACCGTGCAGACCGCCGTGCTGATCGAGACGCTCGTGGCGCTCGGCGCCGAGGTCCGCTGGGCCTCCTGCAACGTCTTCTCGACCCAGGACCACGCCGCCGCCGCGGTCGTCGTCGGCCGCGACGGGACGCCGGCGGATCCGAAGGGCGTGCCGGTCTTCGCCTGGAAGGGCGAGACGCTCGAGGAGTATTGGCAGTGCACCGAAAGAATGCTGCGCTGGCCCGACGGCGGCCCGAACATGATCCTCGACGACGGAGGCGATGCGACGCTCCTCGTGCACAAGGGCGTCGAGTACGAGAAGGCCGGCGCCGTGCCGGACCCGGCGGGGGCAGAGAGCGAGGAGCTCGCCGTCATCCTCGGCGTGCTGCAGCGGTCGCTGGCGGAGGACCCGCGGCGTTGGACCGAGATCGCCAACCGCATCAAGGGCGTCACCGAGGAGACGACGACGGGCGTCCACCGGCTCTACCAGATGCAGGAGCAGGGCGAGCTGCTGTTCCCCGCCATCAACGTCAATGACTCGGTCACCAAGTCGAAGTTCGACAACAAATACGGCTGCCGGCACTCGCTCATCGACGGCATCAATCGCGCGACCGACGTGCTCATCGGCGGCAAGGTGGCGCTCGTGTGCGGCTACGGGGACGTCGGCAAGGGCTGCGCCGAGTCGCTCAACGGCCAGGGCGCCCGCGTGATCATCGCCGAGATCGACCCGATCTGCGCCCTGCAGGCGGCGATGGACGGCTTCCAGGTGGCGACGATCGAGGACGTGGTCGGCACCGCCGACATCTTCGTCAGCGCCACGGGCAACAAGTCGGTCATCACGACCGAGCACATGAGCCGCATGAAGCACCAGGCGATCGTCGGCAACATCGGCCATTTCGACAACGAGATCGACATGGCCGGCCTCGCCAAGGTGCCCGGCATCGAGCGGGTCAACATCAAGCCGCAGGTCGACAAGTGGGTCTTCCCCGACGGCCACGCCGTCATCATCCTGTCGGAGGGGCGTCTGCTGAACCTCGGCAACGCCACCGGCCACCCGAGCTTCGTGATGTCCAACTCCTTCACGAACCAGGTCATGGCGCAGATCGAGCTGTTCACCAAGCCCCAGGACTACGAGCTCAAGGTCTACGTGCTGCCGAAGTACCTCGACGAGAAGGTCGCCCGCCTGCACCTCGACGCCCTCGGCGTGCACCTCACGACGCTCACCGCCGAGCAGGCCGACTACCTCGGTGTCCCGGTCGAAGGCCCGTACAAGTCGGACGCCTACCGGTACTGAGCACCCGGTGCGCCCATAGCGCTCGCCGGTCGGGTCGGCTAACTTTCGCGTATGCGAGGGAACAAAGAGTTACGGTCGTACCGCCCGACGTCGCGCGCCCATCCCCGCCTGGCGGCGGCCGTCTGCGCCCTGACGGTGGCGGCGACGCTGGCGTGGGTGGCGCCGGCGGTGTCGGCGGCGGTGGTGCCGAGGGTCGGGCCGGCCGGGCCGGCGAACCCGACGAGTCCGTGGTCGATCGTGCCGAGCCCGAACCTGACCAACGGCAGGAGCTCCAATCAGCTTGTCGGCGTGTCGTGCGTGTCCTCGACGTTCTGCATGGCGGTCGGGTCGGCGGGGGACGGCAAAGGCATCCACACTCTCAGCGAGGCCTGGGACGGCAGCACGTGGTCGATCGTCCCGAGCCCGAACGTCTCCGGATCGACCTATGACTACCTGCAGAGTGTGTCGTGCACGGCGGGCGGCTTCTGTATAGCGGTGGGGTACGTCTCGAACCTGCAGGAGAACAAGACTCTCGTTGAGGAGTTCAACGGCGGGTCGTGGACGATCCTCTCTAGCCCGAACGAGCCCGGCGCGGCCGACAGCTACCTCCACGGCGTCTCGTGCCGCTCCGAGAGCGAGTGCACGGCGGTCGGCACCTACATCAACCTGAAGCAGGACCTCGACGGGACGCTCGTCGAGACCTGGAACGGCGGCTTCTGGTCCATCAGGCCGAGCCCGAACGGCAGCACGTACCTCAACAACCTCGGATCCGTGTCGTGCTTCTCGCGGGCGTTCTGCGCCGCCGTCGGCCAGGAGACGCCGCACCACGACTCCTTCGGCCAGACGCTGGCGGAGACCACCAAGACGGCCGACTGGGCGGTGGAGCCGAGCGCCAATGTCGGCACCTCGGCGAACGAGCTCGACGGCGTCTCCTGCACCTCCGCCGAGCTGTGCCGCGCCGTCGGGCAGTACTTCAACGTGAGCGAGGACCGCGAGCGGCCGCTCGTCGAGACGTGGGACGGAGCCACCTGGTCCGTCTCGCCGATCCGTCTCTTCGGCTCGGGCCTGATCGGAGTGTCGTGCCAGTCGGCTAGAGCCTGCACCGCGGTCGGCGAGGAGGGAGTGATCGAGAACTGGGACGGCCGGTCATGGTCGGTCGTCCTGACGGACCGCGCGATCGAGAACAACAGGACCCTCAACGCCGTCTCGTGCGACGCGCCCACCATCTGCACGGCAGTCGGCAGCTACGTCGACGCGAGCGGCGTCGACCAGACCTTCATCGAGCAAAGGGGTCTGGCGGTGACCTCGGTCACCCCCGACAAGGGCCCGGTGGTGGGGGACGAGCGGATCGCGGTGCATGGTTTCGAGTTGCTCGACGTGAACGCGATCGACTTCGTCCCGAAGTCCGGCGGCGAAGCGATCCCCGCCAAGAGCTTCACGTGCGACAGCGAGGACGTCTGCGACGTCGTCACCCCCGACGTCAGGAGCCATCTCCGCGGCAAGGAGATCGGCCTCGAGACCGACATCGTCGTGCACACGTCGAGCGCATCGAGCTTCAAGGGCCCGGGGGACAACTACACCTTCGGTGGGCCGGTCGTCGACCACGTGGCGGAGAATTCCGGTGCCCTCAAGGGAGGCAACGAGATCACGATCTCGGGCTCGGGCTTCAAGGGTGCCGACTCGGTCTCGTTCGAGTTCCGGTCGCCGGCGGGCGGCGTCCAGATCGAGGACACCGACAGCTTCAGATTCGTGAGCGACCACGAGCTCAAGCTGAAGGTGCCGGACATCACCTCGCTCGACCCGGTGCTCACCGACGACCAGCTCGCAACCGAGGTTCGGGTCGGAGTCCCCAACGGCCGCGCCGGCACCCTGGAGAGCGCCCTCGACCCGGCGAAGGACACCTACACGTTCCTCGGGCCCCGGGTCGACGAGCTGTCGGCGCACGGCGGGTCGCTCAGCGGCGGTGAGAAGATCACCGTCAAGGGCCAGGGCTTCACCGGGACGCACTTCGTGTGGTTCATCGACACCGAGACCGAGGGTCCCGACCACGCGTTCCGGGCGGAGATCCTCGACGTCGCCGCCGGCGGCAGATCGCTGACGGCGGTCGTCCCGGATGTGGCCAAGGACGGGGCGTTTCTCGATTCGAACAACGAGGAGGCCACGCAGGTCCAGGTGGACATCTTCGGCAAGAACGGCACGAAGTACTCGAGCAGCTTCCGACCCTCGGTCGACCGCTACCTCTTCACGGCGCCGGTCATCACGAGCCTGTCGCAGGACCACGGGCCGCTCAAGGGCGAGGTTCCCATCGACATCAACGGTCGGGGGTTCAGCTCGGACGACAGCGTGAAGTTCATCGTCACCTCGGGACCGAACAACCACGACATGTACCCCGCCACGATCATCGGCGTGAAGGCGACGTCGATCACCGTTCACCTGCCCGACGTTGCGAAGGAAGGCGTGAAGGTGGTGTTCGCCACCAACAAGCTGCCGACGCAGATCGTCGTTTCGTTGCCGGGACCCGGCACGCGTATCTACACGAGCATCGCCCAGCCGAAGGACGCCGACGTCTTCACCTACGACGCGCCCGAGGTCGACAAGATCTCACCCAGCACGGGTCCGGCTGCGGGCGGCACCGTCGTGAAGATCACCGGACTCGGCCTGACCGGTGTCTACAAGGTCGATTTCGCGATCGGGGTCGGTTCCAAGGTCCAGTACGTCGACGCGCCGAAGTTCAAGGTCACCGACGACACCACGATGACCGTCACGTCGCCTTCGATGTCCGGGCAGACCTTCGTCGGCGGCATGCTGACGACGCAGATCGTCGTGTACGTGCCGGGGTCCTTCCCCGGCATCAACGACTACCAGAGCCCGACGACCGACAACGACCAATTCGTCTACACCAAGGGTGGGGCCGGCGGCGCCGGGCTTCGGTGGGAGGCGCTCGGTGCGGCGCTCGGACACGCTGTTCAATTGCGGGCCGGCGGCGCTTAGAGCGGGCTGCGCCGTGGCAGTCGCCGGCGGCGCGGGTCAGGGTTCCCGCAAGACGTCCGCGTAGCGGTCGGCGGCGATGTTGCGGCCGGAGATGACGACGACGAGCTGACCGGCCGGCTCGATCTTGCCGGCGAGCACGGCGGCGACGGCTGCGGCGCCGGCGCCTTCTGCGACGAGGCCGTGGTTGGCGAACAGCCAGCGCATGGCCATTCGAATCTCCGAGTCGTCAACGGACACGAGCGGGACATCGGCAAGCATCGCGGGGGTGACCGATCCCGGCTCGAGGTTCCCGGAAAGGCCGTCGGCGATCGTGGGACCTATCGGCACGTGTTCGATCCGGCCGGCTGCGATCGCCGCCGAGACCGTGCCGGTCACACTCGACTCCACGCCGGCGAGATGAATCCCTTCCCGGGTGCGCGCCCAGAGCGCCAGGCCCGAAAGGAGGCCGCCGCCGCCGACCGAGGCGACGACGGTCAGCTCGCCGTCGCTCTGGTGGTCCAGCTCCAAGCCGATCGTGCCCTGGCCGGCGATGACGAACGGGTCGTTGTAGGGCGAGACGAAGGCTGCTCCGTCGCGTGCGCCGAGCTCCAGTGCGTAGGCCTCGGCATCGTCGTAGCCGGCGCCGTGCTCGATGAGCTCGACCGGATAGGCGCGCAGCGCCGCCACCTTCGCCGGCGATGCGCGCTCGGGGACGACGACCGTCGCCGATCGCCCGAGTCGCGCCGCCGCCCAGGCGACGCCGAGCCCGTGATTGCCCGCACTCGCCGTCACGACCCGCCGGCCCTCTTCCAGCGCAGAGATCGCGGCGAGGGCGCCGCGCACCTTGAACGCCCCGATCGGCTGGAAGGTCTCCAGCTTCAGGAAGCTGTCCGGCGCGAGCGGGCTCGACACGAGCGGGGTGGGCGGGAGGATTTCGCGCACGACCTGCCACGCCGCTGCGAGATCGGCGGACGTGGGTGTCCGTACGGCGCGGGTCGTCCCGGGTGGGTCAACCATCTCTTGTCGCGACTCCCTTGAGCTCAACGAAGGTTCATCTCTTATGGTTGCCGTGACGGTAGATCCCATGAGCCGGAGGGACAAACGTGCAACGGAGCCGAGTCGGCACCATCGACGAGCTGCAGGCGAAGGGATGCCTGACCGGGAAAGTCGGGTCGCAGCCGGTCTGCGTCTTCTGGAGCGACGGTCAGGCCTTCGCCGTCGACGACCGCTGTCCCCACATGGGCTTCCCGCTGCACCGGGGCAGCGTCGAGAACGGCCTCCTGACCTGCCACTGGCACCACGCCCGCTTCGACCTGGCTTCGGGGGGCACGCTCGACCCGTTCGCGGACGACGTGAGCGCCCACGGGGTGGAATTCGAGGGCAGCGACGTCATCGTCGTCCTCCGGCCCCGTGCCGACCCTGCGGGCCATCATCTGCACCGGCTCGAAGAAGGACTCGAGCAAGGGTTCACCCTCGTCATGGCCAAGGCGGTGCTGGGCCTGTTCGAGGTGCTCGGCCCGGACGAAGGAGCGCTGGCGGCGATCCGGGCGGGCGTCGACTTCGGCGTCCGCAACCGCGAGGCCGGATGGGGCTCGGGACTGACCGTCCTGACCGCGATGGCGAACGTTCTCGGCCGGCTCGACCCGGCCGACCGGGCGCTGGCGCTGGTGCACGGCCTCGTGTTCGTCTCCCGCGACACGGTCGGGCGGCCGCCGCGCTTTCCGCTCAGGCCTCTCGAAACGGCGCTCCCGGCCGACCGGCTCACGTCGTGGTACCGGCGTTTCGTCGACACCCGCAACGGCGACGCGGCCGAGCGTGTCCTCGCCACGGCCGCAGCGAGCGGTTCGGCGAGCTCCGAGATGGCTGCACTCATGGGCGCGGCCGTCACCGATCACCTCTTCGTCGACGAAGGCCACACGATCGATTTCACGAACAAGGCCTTCGAGATCCTGGACCATCTCGGGTGGGACCAGGCCGGCACGATCCTGACCACGCTCGCGCACGAGACGGCTGCCGCGTCGCGGGCGGAGGAGACCGGCGAATGGCGCCACCCGGACCCGCTGGTCGAGCTGCTGAGCGCCCGCCAGGAGAGACCGGAGGACCACTGGCCCGGTGCGGAAGGGCGGGCCGGCGCCGATGCTCAGGATGTCGACGGCTTGGCGTGGGCCGTCCTCGGCGACGATCCGGGGGAGATCGTCGCCGCTCTCGACGTGGCGGCCGCGAACGGCGCGAGCGCGGAGGAGCTGGCGCGTGCGGTCGCCTACGCGGCGGCGCTCCGGCTCACCCGGTTCCACACCCAGAACGACCACGGCGACTGGGACGTCGTCCACCACGGCTTCACGTCCGCCAACGCCGTCCACCAGATGGTGGGCCGGAGCTCCACGCCCGAGTTGATGCGAGGCGTGTACCAGGGGGCGATGAGGGTCTATCTCGACCGCTTCCTCAACGTGCCGGCCGCTCGCCTGCCCGGAACCCGCCAGCGTTCCGAGGAGCGTCCGGACCTGTCGCAATTGAGCGCCTGCTTCGACCGCGAGGGCATGGTCGACGAGGCGGGTTCCATCGTCTACGGCTGGCTCAGGTCCGGAGGCGACCAGGCAGCCGTGGTGACCGCGCTCGGCAAGGCACTGCTGGCCGAGGACGCCGAATTCCACTGGTTCCAGACCTACGAGGCCGCCGTCCGCCAGGTGGCGTCCTGGCCCGAGGGCTCCGAGCAGGCGGCGCTCATCCTGGCGGGGACGGGCAGGTTCCTCGCTGCTCATACGCCCACACGCCGCGAATTGCCGCAGGTCGTGCGGATCGCAACGCGGCTGCGGCGGGGAGAGGCGCTGTACGACGAGATGTGAGGCCGGCGGCTGGAAACGAGCTAGCTGGAGACGTCGAAGGGCGGGGTCGAGTGATCGGCGTCCGCAAGTCGCGTCCACTTCCGGGGTGGTGGGTACACATACCTTGCGATCGAGGCGGACATCCAACCCAAGGCCCAACCATTGGCGACTGTCTGGATCCTCTCCTTCGTCTCCTCGCTCGCGGTCGCTCCAACGACAACCAGGATGATCGCCCAGACCACAGCACATCCGATGCTGTAGGCCGTATAGGTGTTTCGGGAGATTTTCACGTCAGCCCACCCTTCAGAAACGATGAGGCGTCAGCCAACCTACTTGTACAGCGGTGGCGGATCAGCGGCTCGAGGTGCCTGCAGTTCGCTGCTCACCGTCCGCAACGGGTGGGACCAGGGTGGGGGCGCTTCGCGATCGCTTTGGGCTGCTCGGCTATCGTGAGACAAACATCGCGGGCGTAGTTCAGCGGCAGAACATCAGCTTCCCAAGCTGAGAACGCGGGTTCGATTCCCGTCGCCCGCTCCGACATAGTCTTCACAAGAAACCGGCGCTTATGTTCGACAAGATACCAGTGAACATGGCCTTTTCCGGGGATTTCAGGACCGCACGGCTGCGCCGAACACCTTCGGAGGCTTCCTCACTGGCTCTCGGCGCGGCGAGTCAAGCTTCGTCCCGTCTGGCCTCTCGATGACGCACCGGAGGTGCGTTGACGGCGGATTCTCCTAGCCGGGGACAGCCGGTCCGTCGCTCAGGAGAGGTTCGCTTGGCGGGCTCGGCTCGTGGCGCCGGCGCCGGCGCCTTCGTTGACCGACAGCCCCTGATGCGGCCCGTCGGACCTCGGCCTGCTCTCGGCGTTGGCGGGACTGTTCGATGCGAATGTTCTGCGCGACAGCTGCGAGTGTGTACATGAGGGCGTTCTTCGCCGTGCCGAACAGGCGGCACCAGCCGCGGCGGATGCCTTCCCCGGCCGGATCGGCCAGGCGGGCATACGCGCGCTCGGCCACGGTCCGACGGGCATAGGAGCGCCGATGCGCCGGGCTCGGGTAGGGGTGCTTTTGGCGGGTCTTGTCGTTGACGTTCGGCGGCACGGTGATGCTTCGCTGGCGACAGCATCGTGGCGGTAACAAAGGTGGATCGGTGACGCTCGGGCGGACAAAGGACAAGGTGAGGGACGACTCGACCAGAGGGCATCTGAGCTTGCCGGCCGCGGCGGGGCACAGGACGCGGCTCGTAGCCGTCCTCGTCGGGTCCTTGCAGGCGGAGCGAACCGGTAGCGATCGAGCTCGCCACAGGATCGGTCGTGGTCAAGCACGACGCGAGTTGCGGCGCCCCGTTCGAGTGGTCCGAGCGACAAGAGGCGGTCCGGCACCGCCGGGCAGTAGAGACTCCCGTTCGCACAGACGGCTCCTTCGAAGGTGCCCTTCGGCCCGCGGTCGAACGGGTGCAGGTCCATGACAGGCTCGGCCCCGATCCTTCGCAGTCGCGTGGCGAAGCCGGTCTTGAACGAGTAGCCGCAGTCTGCGAGGACGTCGCTCGGGCCCGCACCGGTGCCGGCCATGCGCTCCAGCAGCCCGACCATCTCGTCTGCGGGCTCGACGCTGGCGCTTTTCAGCACCACCCGCCAGATGAACTCAGGGTCGCCCTTTGAGCCTTCTTCGGGTGCCATGACGACGACCTGGGCGTAGTAGCCGAAGAACAGCCCGTCTTTCGCACCGGGGGCATTGCGCTTGGCGTGTCCCCAGGCCGCATCGGGGTCAGCGGAGATCTGGCCGCTCTGTTTGTCTTTCGGGCGGCCCCAGGTCTCGTGATCGGTCCAGTCGACAGCCAAGCAGCGCCGGGCTCTCTCGGGCTCGGGCACGCTCGCCTCCAAGATGGCGTCGGTGAGTGCGACGAGCATGGCTTGTTTGACGGCGGACTCGACCCCTTTGCGTCGCTTTGCCAAGTGCTCGGCACGCCCGCCAGGTGCCACACCCCGAAACGAGGGCACAGGGCTCGGGTCGATCGGCGCCATCATGACCGAGAAGCTGTGCTCGAATTGCCGGTAGCTGGCTGTGCGCAGCCCGTTCGGAGTGTGTCGGGCCACACCGAGGCGTAGCTGGTCTGAGATGGGCAGGTCGCAAAGGGCCCGGTAACCAGACGCGAGGTGGGCCACCTTGGCGGTGGTGACCGACAGCAAGAGGCCGACCAACACCGTGTGGGCCCCGAGCTGCCGGCGAGGGCCGGCAGTCGGCAGTGCCTTGTCCAACATCTCGGCCACGCCCGAGTCGAAGAGCACGGACTCGAGGCGGGAAAGGCGCGAGCTCAGCTCGCTCCTCCGAGGAGGACGACGAGCTCGGACTCGCTCATGGCGGGGATCGAACAGGCGAGGTCGAACAGGCGTTGGGACGACTTGAGCCCGGCGGCATCCAACAGACCGTGCAGGCCGAGGCGCTCCAGGTGCTCGGCGAGCCAGGTCGAGCGCAGCCTCGAGACAGAAAGACGCTTCAGGCCGACGCCGCCACTCGCCCGGGCGAGCACGGGGGTGGTGACGTTCTTTCGCGTCGGGACAACGCCGCCGACCAGGTAGGAATCACCGGAGAACTCGGCGCACACGCCGAGCATCGCCTGATACCGACTGAGCACGGGCACGACACGGGCCCGGGTCCCCTCGACGTCAACGACCAGGCCGCCCGAGCGGGCGATCACGTGGCGGCCCGTGACATACCTCATGTCCACCCCGTCGAGGCCGGCCCCGAGCCCGAGGCACAGCATCGCTTCCATGGCCCGGCGCCTGGCGGTGATCTGGCGCCGGGCGAGGGCGAAGTAGGCCTCTGATCTCCTCTGGTGAGTACGGGGCTGCAGGGCCTCCCCGCCCGATCGGGGACGGGTCCGGCCAAAGCGGCATCTTGAGTGCTCTTGCGACAAAGCGAAGGTTGGCCCGCCTCGTGCGCCGGGACGAAGGCGGGTCACCTGACATGGCTGTCGCGACGTGACGCTCGATCACCGCCTCGTTGAACAGCGAGGAAAGGTTCGGCTCTATCCCGACCGCAAGGCCCCAGTCGGCAAACCCCGAGCAGGCCAACAACAGCGCCCGTGCCCGAGCAGGACCTTTCGGGGCCACCTCGGCCACGACGACTTTCGCGAACACGGTCGCCTGCTCCGAGCGCCGCCTCGGCGACCAGGTGGCGATTACCTCGAGAGCAAGCGCCGGCCCGGACTCGATCATAAGGTAGATATACCGTAGGATATGACCGAGATGGTGGATCCCCCCTGGCAGGCTTCAGGTGTGGACGCTCGCCAGCGCGCCGAGGCGGCTCAGATAGCAAAAGAGCTGGCCGAGATCGCCCGCAGCGGCCGTGTCCTGCCGGGATCGATCGGCGAACGTCGCACTCGTTGTGGGCGGGACAACTGCGCCTGTCACGGCGATCCGCCGAAGCTGCACGGGCCTTATTGGCACTGGACCCGCAAGGTCGCGGCGAAGACCGTCGGCCGCTGGCTGAGCGGGGACCAGGCCGGTGAGTACCGCGTCTGGATCGACAACGACCGGCGCCTCCGAGAGCTCGTCGCGAGACTCGAGGCTCTCGGCGTGGCCGCCCTCGAAGCCGACGAACGGACTTCCCGCCGATCCTGAGACCCCCTGTGGACGAAGTGTGGTCGCCAGGGAGCTAAAGCGTGATCAGCGTCTCCAAGTCACCACGCTCGGGCAGGTCAGAGGCACTTGTGAAGACCTCTCCTCCTCGGGTCACCGACAAAAGTGACCCTTCCTCAACGACAAAACTCTCACCAAACGCCCCGCCAGCATGCACCAAGGCTGTATCACTGCCGCCGACGACGTCCGGGGTGCGGTCAGAGCGCGTAAGCCCGGCAAAGGGCGCGCCGGTTCACCGGCGTCGATCCTGGCCGCCGAGCGTGTCGGCGCTAGGGAGGGCCGCGGTAATCGGCGATACTCATGCGCCGCCGGCGTGCCCGCTCGGCGATCTGACTGGTGCGCTGGTCGGCGACAAGCTCGCGGTAAGCCCTGATCTTGCGGAGGTTGGCGGGCCATCAGCAGGAAAGCGCAGAAGATGCTCTGGGCGGCGATGCCGCGCACGCGTCGTCGTGACGGCTCGGCGAGGTCCTCATGCGCGGCGTCTTTCACATAGCCGTTCCAGCCCTCGATCGTGTTGCGGCAGGTGGCATAGACCCGGGCCCATTCCTCGGTCCCGAAAGCGAGCTCCTGGCGGTGGCGCGCCCCGATGTCGGGGGCGATCGTGATCGCCTGCTGGGTGCAGACCTTCGGCGGCTGCAGAGGTGCGGAGAGCACCGGGATCTTGCCGACTGCTGCTGACGAGGTTGGTCGGAGGGGACAGACGACGTGCGGGTGGCCGCCGACGGCCGGGCAGGAGTAGCGCTCGTACCCGTCGTTGTCCGGCCCGGACTTGCGCACGAGGCGATAAGAAGCCCGCGCCCTGATGTGGGCGGTGAACGTCGCCTCGTCGATCGTCCCCGCCCGGTTGTCACCGCTCACCGACACGAGCGCTTCTGGCATCGCCGGGCAGTAGAAGCACCCGTCGACGAGCACCGCCCCGCCCGAGTTCGCCTGGCGGCCGAGGTCGTTCTGTTTGTAGTCCATGACGATCCGGTAGCCGATGGCCCGCACCGGCAGGTGGAAGTGCTCGGCCAGCACCTGGGTGTAGCCGCGGTCGGCGCCTAAGAACCCGGGCTTGTAGCCGCGAGAAGCGAGCGAGGCGAGCGCCCGCACGCCGACGCTGCCCGGGTCCTCGCCCGGGCGGGCCATGATGAGCCCGACGGCGAGGTTCGGGTGCCGAGGAGCCGCACCGGGTTGGCGGGCCATGGTGACGATCGTCGCCTCGAGCGCCCAGGCGACCTTGCTGCGCCTGCGCCCCTTGTGGTCCTCTTCCTCGCGGTGATCTCCGTCGCGGACATACCAGCCCCCGTCGGGATCACTCGCACAGGTCCCCGAACCCTTGGATGGCCCGCGGCTGTAGAGCGGGACGACCGTGGCATCGAGGCCGGCCGAGCCGTCATAGCCCGACATCTCCTCGGCCTCCAGCACCGACGGCTCGCCTCGAGGAGCGAGCTCACCAACGACTCGAGTGCCCGGCAGCGTCCTTCGATCTCGGTGAGGGTGAGTGTTCTCCTCTTGGCGACGAGCTCTGTCGTCGGGCATCACCCGGTTCTTGTGCTCGAGCGACGGGTCCATCTCTTCGAGCATCTGGTGGA